>NZ_FOYF01000019.1 GCF_900115925.1 Bacillus sp. cl95
TCTCAGCGCCGATGGTAGTTGGGGGCTCTCCCCCTGTGAGAGTAGGACGCCGCCGGGCAATATGGAAGAACAGCCGTTGTGCTGTTCTTTTTTTGCATTGAGTCAGATTTTGAGAAATCTAGAAAGGTGATTCATGTTTTTGTTTTACATAATTCTTCTGTAAACGAGGCATTGTGGTTGTTTTTCAACTAAAAACTAAAGGTTCAGCAAGGTCGTCGTTTAATAGAGGTTCATTTTTTTAAGAGATTGAAAAAGGCTCTTTGCTTTGCCAACAAAAGATTCCGCGCATACTTCAGATATAGAGTTCGAATTTGTTGGTAATGGGTCATGAAGCTTAAGAAGGAACTATGATGAGGTTTGGAGAATAAAAAGTTCATATAAGTAATTGAACTTTTTTGAGAAGGGATTCTTATATGCATAAACACTTAATAAGAAATAACAGAATGAGAGTAGCTGTTGTATCTATATTACTTTCGATATTAGTAATTCTTTTGTACATCGGAATACCATTTCCTTTACTGTATGGACAACAAGAACCATTTGGGATAGAGGAATACCGTAACTCTTTTTTTATCATAGGAATATACGCTGCACCAATTATCACTATTATTGCTATTCCAGTCAATTTATTAGCAGCCTATTTGACAAAAAGAATGGAAAGATATAAGAACATTGTCAGTTTTGTCGTACATATCATACCCGCCTTCCTTGTGGGGCTAGTTGGTGGTCTTTTTTTTTGTAAGTATTACGGTTTTGGTAGCTATGATTTTTTATATTGTAGATTACCTAATAATGCGTAAAGAGATTCAAATTAAATTTAGGTACCTTATTCTTATTCCTTATATGCTACTGGGATTATCGCTCATCCCTAATATGATAACGAGAGTTAAAGAAACAATGGACTATAACATCATGCATGATCAAGGCCCTCCAATAATAGATTTATATGTAAATGAAGAAAAAGTATCTGTAAAGCCAGGTACATGTTGGAGTCCCGATGGGAGTGAAGGGTGTCCAATTGATAGGAAACCATATTTATTACCTATTGATCCTGTGGGAATCGATGAATTTGTTGTATCTGGTGAAATAATTGTTAAAACAAAGTTTATGAATTCTAAAGATGAATATTCCATGGAAGCATATTATTTAGATGGGAACGAAATAAAAGAAATTCATGAATCTAATAACAGTTTTATTCTGCCTGAAAATATTCGAGATCAAGTGGTGAAGGTGACTATTACCACCGAACCCTCACAGAAACTCTCTTTTTCATTTGGGATTCGGAATCGCAACAGAGTCTCGGGTTTTTAGAATTCTTGTATAATAAGTTTTCTGTAAGAGTATGTATCGGATTGTAAAAAAGGCGTTTTGAAATTCTTCCAAAACGTGTTTTGTTGAATTAGCTATAATTTTAAAGAATAAGAAAAGATTCTCTTAAAGAGATCTACTATAAATTTTTTTGTACCTGAATACTGAACACGTTACTTCTTCTAAAGGGGGGACTTAGATTAGGGCTATTAGTACGTAGATGTAAAGGGCAATATAGTTGATATTTTAGAATAATAATAGAGTGGACTATATTAGATTTAGAAAAAATGGAGTAAAAAAACAAAATTAAATCAGAAAAGTGTTGACCCCTAATCATAAGGATGTTATTATTCTAAAGCAGTCGTTAATAACGAGTTAACAACATTGAGAAATTGAAAAAAGTTGTTGACATCGAAATGGCGAAATGTTAATATAATAAAGTTGCTTGCGAGCGACGAACAAATTGTTCCTTGAAAACTAAACAAACAAAAATGTCAACAAACAAGTAATAACAAGCGAAAGCAACT
>NZ_FOYF01000018.1 GCF_900115925.1 Bacillus sp. cl95
TTTGTTGACATTTTTGTTTGTTTAGTTTTCAAGGAACAATTTGTCCATCGCTGAGAAGCGACTTTATTAATATAACATTTAGCAATCCGTATGTCAACAATCTTTTAAACTTTTATAAGTTGTTAACTCGTTATTAACGACTGCTTTAGAATAATAACATCCTTATCATTATTGGTCAACCCTTTTCTAGAATTAAATCTAATAACTAAGTTTTTTCTAATCTATAATCCACTAAAGCCTCATCAATTATTATTCCAAAATACTAATTTAACTCAAGTTTTACCTTAATTCCTCTGGATAGTTTAGTAATCTAAAATCTTATCTTTACTCCATCTAGACCTTAAAGGAGCTGATTGCTGATAAGAAGGGATACTTATTCCCTTAAAAGAATTCAGGCAACATCATAGAGTCCACTTCATGAAAAAACGGAAAATGAATTAAGAAAATATAGGTAATATTTTTCCACCATACATTTAGTTGTTAAGCGATATTTAATCATATTAACCCTTCGCATCGGATCAATATGATTATTTGAAATCGATACTATCCTAGAAGGCGTTGATTGAACTAGAAGGGGCGAGAAACATATACATCTTAAGTAGAAAGAATAGATTACTATGTTATATTCTTTCTTTTCATAATTTTCTTATTTCCATTAACCTTCTTGATTTTTCTTTTATAGAAATTTCTAAATCTCTTTGGTGGAAACTGCTTATCTAATAACAAAAAAATAAAATCTAAAATACCTAAGAAAACTAACAAGATTAAAATGGAAATGCTAATATAAGTTATCCATTTTAGAATGAATTCAATAACTATTGCACTCAACACTAATCCTCCACTATCACTTCGCATTTAAAACTATCTATAAGTTATTTAAACAAGAATATTGTTATAAATTCTCCTTCTATACCTTGCTCTCTTTTCCTTAATTCTTATGTAATTCAACTAAAAGTCTTACCTAGTAAAAACATAATAAAGGACGTATAACCAACTACAGAACCCGTGAATTATAGCCCAGAGAACTGATTTATGAATACTCCAAGATATTGTTATAGCTAGAGCAGATCCAAAAGTAATTGCACTTTTAGAACCAACTGGAACATTTAATCTTTTTTCTGTATTTTCTTTCATAACCCAACCCTCATTTCTCTGAATCTATTTTATAATTATTCTTCACTGAAAAGGTTATTATCTTCTCATCTATAATTTATTAGTCTTTACTCTCTTTGGCATTTGGTTAGGTATTGGATGCTGTGCTCTATGGGTGGTCATCCATAAATAAAGGCACATCAGTTTTAGATTCAATTTGAATATAATTTTTGGATATTCCATAGCATCCAATTAACACAATTATCGTGATCAAAAGATATAATATCATGCTCATTAAAATAGACCCCTAATCTGAATAACATTCTACACCCTTCTAAACAAATTCAATATTAATTAAGAAAGCACCCATATATCCATTCAACATCAGTAAACAAAGAGCTTTCCAAAGCTTTCCCGAGTTAGGTATAGTAGAAGCCTATTATCCATTTCAATACAAAAGCTAAAATAGAAGTAACAATTACATCAAAGACAATCTTTTTCATACCTTTGTTCTTATAATTAGAATCAACAAAGAATCTAATTATGTAAAATACCGTAAAGATGGCAAGTAGTTCGAGGAAATCAAGTTCTATATAAATCATTCCTTTTCAATATTTTCCCCTTGTATTAAGTCACCCTTTAAAAACTACCTGAATCATTTATTGCAATCCTATTGGCTTCTCTTAAGCCACACTTCAAAAAACAATCCAATTAAACATAATCCCAAAACAGCATCCACTATAAGTTGGAAAGCAGTTGTATCTATTTTTAGTATCCTGATGAAAACATCAGTACACAAGGTAAGAAGTAATATCACTCGTAAGATGATTTGCATTTTAGAAAAATTAGATGCTTGCTCAAAATAAGCTGTTAACTTCATAAATAACGTAAATGAGCAAGAAATTGTGCTGCACGTGATCTTTTATGATTATCAGTGCTAGTTAGATTTTGTAGTAATAGCTCCCACACTTATATGCCCACTTTACTTCTTTTTCTGTATTATCTACATTTTGGATTCCTTTGCATTTTGATTCTAAATCCTCAAAATAACTTTGGACTCGTGCATCTATTTAATCAACTTCTATTAAAGAATTCTATTACTTCCTTAAACAGAGCCTAATTAAAAAAGATCTCTCAGTAGGCACCCTACGATTCAATAAGATACTGTTTATATAAATCTATAATAGGTAGCGTAACATTATCCCATATTTCTTTATCATCTATTGATACCCATCTAACTTCAATAATGTCCTCATTATCCTTAATATTCCGATCTATTAACATTTTGCCATCCGTAATTTCAGCCAAGAAAGTAAACTTATCCAATTCATAACAAAGCAGTTTTCTTATCCTTACAGAATAGCCTGTCTCTTCTTTTAATTCCCTTACACAAGCTACTTCTGGTGTTTCCCCTTTTTCTATCCCTCCACCAGGGAAATTCCATACAACCGCACCGCGTTTAACGTATTGTTTAACCATTAATACTTTTCCATTCTGATATATAACACCTTGAGCAATCATGTATTTCACCTACCTTCCAAAAATACTTATGTAACATGCTTTATAAAAAGTAGTCAATAGTAGGGAAAGTTGGATCGTTAATGCTGCTCTGGTAATCTACTATCGGTGTTCATATAAGGATATATTGCCCCTTTATAGTTCGTATTCACAATAAAATCGTTACCTAATCTACTTCAACAAAAAAGAAGCAATCCCTTCTCGGATAGCTCCCTTTAATTGAGTAAATTCTTTATTTCCCATAAATGTCGAGTCTAATCACACTATGATCTTTCCTATCTATAAAATTTCCCCACTAATAATTTCTTTTTCGTATACAAAAAAAGAACAGCACAATGGCTGTTCTTTCAAATTGCCCGGCGGCGTCCTACTCTCACAGGGGGAGAGCCCCCAACTACCATCGGCGCTGAG
>NZ_FOYF01000016.1 GCF_900115925.1 Bacillus sp. cl95
CCATCTGTAAGTGACAGCCGAAACCGTCTTTCAGCTTTTCCTCATGAGAGGAAAAGGATTATCCGGTATTAGCTCCGGTTTCCCGAAGTTATCCCAGTCTTACAGGCAGGTTGCCCACGTGTTACTCACCCGTCCGCCGCTGATATCAGGGAGCAAGCTCCCATCAATCCGCTCGACTTGCATGTATTAGGCACGCCGCCAGCGTTCGTCCTGAGCCAGGATCAAACTCTCCAATAAAGAGTGAGATTAGCTCAATTACTAACTCTGGCAAGTTCCAGCAACAAAGTTACTTTCACTTGTTATTACTTGTTTTGTTGACATTTTTGTTTGTTTAGTTTTCAAGGAACAATTTTGTTTATCGCTCAGAAGCGACTTTATCAATATATCATTTTCGCTTCGTTACTGTCAACATCTTTTTTAACTTTTTTCAAAGCTATGATGTCGTCAGCAGCAACGTTTATTAATATAACAAGATTAAAAAAGGAAGTCAATACATTTTACGAAAAAGATTAATAGCATGCGGGGCTCTTTTTCTTCATTAACCACGGTTCGTCTTTTTCTGGGAAGTACGCATATATTTTAAGCATTCCCTCGGAGATGCTACCCGCTTAAATAAGGCAAATAAAATCTTATACCTTTCCTCCATTGCCCTTTTGACAATATGATCAATGCGATGATCCTTCAAATCGTAAAGGATCTCATCCATTTCTCTCTTTATTAAATACTCCATCTCTTTTGTTTCTTTTTCATTGATGAGAAAGCCAATCACCTATCATCACACCCCTGAATCATTGTGGTAGTAGTCTTTTCCAAATAATTCAATTTTATAAGACTTGTCGAAAAAGATTTATGCATTTATCCAGGATTGTCCCATTAAATTCTTTATTCATAAGCGTCCATAGTCGTGAATACATTAGGACAAGGAATGTTTTGGACGAGGTGATGGAAAGGATGAATTTCTTTTTGGTAGTAAAAAGCAGATTTCTTAAACAAGGCATTTTGATTTTGATTGCATCATTTTTCACAGCATGGTTTTTGTATGTAGAAAATACGCTACAAATGCCTGTATTCCAGACGAAAGATGGTCCGAAAGCCGTGTATAAGGGTGAGAAGGATTTAGCCTTAACTTTCAACATTGGTTGGGGCGATGAAAAAGCAGAACCTATATTGGATGAGTTAAAAAGACAAAAAATCCGCACAGCCACCTTCTTCTTGGCGGGTTCATGGGCAGAGAGACACCCCGACATTGTCAATAGGATTGCAAAAGAAGGATATGAAATAGGAATGCTAGGTTATGCCTATGTTGATTATTCCGAGCTAGAGGATGCAAAAATTCGCCAAGATTTATCCAAGGCACAAGAAGCGTTTCGCAAATTGAATATTAAGGACATCAAACTTGTACGTGCTCCTACCGGCCATTTTGACAAACGAACATTAAATGTTGTCCAAAAACACGGCTATACACTTGTTCATTGGAGCATCGATTCTAAAGACTGGACTAATCCCGGCGTCGATAAGATTGTTAGGAATGTGCAAACAGCAGAAAAAGGAGACATACTCCTGTTACACGCTTCTGATTCAGCCATCCAAACACGGAAAGCACTACCTGAGATTGTTGCCGCTATCAACAAAAAAAACTTAAAGCTTGTGACTGTATCCGAAATGATTGCTAACGGAACCGCTCGTTCTGAAGAAATACGCTAAAAGTTATCCATATAAAAAAGCCGAACCTATTTGGCCGGCTTTTTTTTCGTTTTCTTCTCGATTGGTTTTTTATTATTTTTTTGAAGCTCTTTCGATTCCCTTTCACGCATAGATTGCTCATTTAGCTTATGTAAGATGAGCAATTGATAGGCATTACAAACCAGCAAAGGAAACACCATCAAATATAGCCAACTTGATTCATTTACACGTAAAACTGGCACCCATTCAATAACAGTTACCACAATCATAAAAAATGCTGCAGGAATAAACACTTCTTTCGTAGTTTGCTTCATTTTCAAATAAGCTACTACAACACCGATAACCATCACAACTAATGCAATAGATAAATACGAAACAATACTTTCTCCTGGTTCAGCGAATGCTTTATACCTTAAATAAACCAAATCAAAAAGCACTATGGCAATCAACAAGACCTGCACTGCACTCCAAAGTGACTTGAATATCCCAAGACCAAATCGATGAACGGTTAAATAAGCAAAAAAGCCCATTTGGCTAATTATACTAAAAATAAGTCCAATCCCTACAAGCCAAGCTAATATAGATAGAATCTCAACGATATCAAAATCTGAAAAGATCGGTTGAAATTCTTCCCATCTTACAATAAAACCTACAATACCGGTGGTTAATCCCCCGACCAATAATGTGCTAAAAAACAGCCTAACCAAGTTACGGCTCGTCACGTCGCATATCCTCCATAACAATAATATTCATTCCTTAATGATTGTACCAACGAAAGAATGAAAAATCTAGGACAGATACTTGAATAATTTATGTTCAATTACTTCATCCTAAAATTAAGGTTACCTTTGCGAAAGGAGCTTGAAAATGAAAATGAAAAAATGGCCGCTACTCGTCATCGTCCTCTTATTAACTAGTTGCTCAGGGAAAGAGGCGACAGGAGGGCAAATCGATTATGAAGAAACGAAGAAGATGGTTGTGGATATATTAAAGACGGATGATGGTAAGAAAGCGATTCAAGATGTCATGTCCGACGATAAACTAAAAGAAAAGCTTGTCATGGACCAAAAGGTTGTTTCTGAAACGATCGAAAAAACCCTTACTTCAGATAAAGGTACTACGTTCTGGAAAAAATCTTTTGAAGATCCGAAGTTCTCCGCAAGTGTTGCCAAGAGTATGAAAAAGGAAAATGAAAAGCTCCTTAAAGATTTAATGAAAGATCCTGAATATCGCGGAATGATGATGGAGATTTTTAAAGAGCCTGAGCTTCAAAAAGATATGGCAGATGCATTAAAGAGCAAGGAATTCCGCCAGCATTTGCAGAAAGTCATGACCGAAACATTTGAAAGTCCCATCTTTAAAGCAAAAATCCAAGCCTTGCTCATCAAAGCTGCCGAAGAAATACAGGCAGGTAAATCCACTGGCAAAGATAGCTCTGGCGGTGAGGATTCAGGAAATCAAGGGCAAGAACCTGGCGCCGGTGCGTAGATAGAAAAAAAAATTCAATAAACAAAGGCGTCATAAGAGACGCCTTTGTTTAAATTCTTTATTTTTTTTCTAAAATCCCGATGACTTTTCCAGCCATTTCTAAGTAGATTCGACCAAGCTGATGGTCTTCTTGGTATACAGAAGGTGCAAAATCTGCGTCATTCCAATCAGGCTGAGCCAAAGGTAGGCGTCCGAGTACTTCAGTTTGCAGTTCTTCCGCTAACTTGTCTCCTCCACCATTACCAAACACATATTCTTTTTCTCCAGTAACTTTACTTTCGAAGTAAGCCATATTTTCAACAATTCCGATGATTTCATGTTCGGTTCTTACTGCCATTGCTCCTGCACGAGCGGCTACGAAGGCAGCTGTCGGATGCGGAGTTGTAACAATGATTTCCTTACAAGCCGGAAGCATAGCATGGACGTCTAATGCAACATCTCCTGTTCCTGGAGGTAAATCTAATAGCAAGTAATCAAGTTCTCCCCACTCCACCTCATTAAAGAAGCTATTCAACATTTTCCCTAACATAGGTCCACGCCAGATGATTGGGGCATTGTCTTCAACAAAGAAGCCCATCGAGATCACTTTTACACCAAATCTTTCAACCGGAATGATCTTTTCCCCTCTAACTACCGGTCTATTCGTAATCCCCATCATATCAGGTACACTAAAACCATAAATGTCAGCATCCACTAGTCCAACTTTTTTGCCTAGGCGAGCAAGAGCAACAGCCATGTTCACAGACACAGTTGATTTACCTACGCCACCCTTACCACTGGCAATTGCAATAAATGTTGTTTTATTGCTTTTTAACAAATTAGTATCTTCCTCTTGTGTTTGTGCAATCAAGTGCTGAGATATGACTTCTTCAGGAAGTTGGTTGAATCGTAATCCAACAGATTCCGCTCCCGCTTCTTTTAAAAGATTGACGATTTGCGTTTGCAATTGCAGTTGTTCAGCAGTACCTGTCTTAGCAATCGCAATCTTCACACTTACGTGATTTTTTTCTGGTTTAAGCTTAATTTCTTCTACACCATTAAGTTCTGCTAACGTCTTATGTAAAAAAGGCTCGTTTAATCCACCTAGAATTTCATGAACTTTTTGCTCTGTTAACATGTTAACACCCCTTATGTATTCGTTTGCATAACTACTCACTTAGTATACCATACAAAAGACAGAAAACTGTTAAATGAATCACACCTACCTATCGGTGAAAACGAGACAAACAAAATAGAAGGTGTCAGAGTGTCACCTTCATTCATCTTTCTCTATAAGCGCTTTTTCATTTGAATAATAGCGGAGGATTCCCTTATAAATAGAAGCAGCCACTTTATCTTGATACTTCTTCTTCTTTAGATTTTCTTTTTCTTGAGGGTTAGAAAGAAAACCTATTTCAACTAAGGCCCCTGGTTTCTTGGCATGCTTTAGAATATACACTTGATTCAGCGACTTAGCTTTGCGTTCCGTATTTTCAAGATTTCGTCTCAATTCAGCTTGAATGAACATAGCTGCTTCTTTGTTTTCGCTGAATTTGGTTCCATAAAAAGTCTGAGCCCCGCTCCATCTAGAGGAAGGAATCGAATTTAAGTGCAAGCTAATAAAAAAGTCTGCCTGCGACTCGTTAATCATCTCCAAGCGTTTTTTCAAATCTTCTACTTTACGACGACTGTATCCCCTAGTATCGGGGTCAGCGAGGTCTTTATCTTCTTCTCTTGTCATGATCACAAGTGCACCCTGCTGTTGTAAGTAGTCTCTGACCTTTAATGAAACACTTAAAGCAATTTCTTTTTCTAGCGCACTCTCATCACCAGCTCCGCCATCAGGACCACCGTGACCCGGATCTATTAAAATTACTTTGCCTGACAAAGGCAAATTCCAGGATTTCCACGAATTATTTTCAGTAAAATCAAGTTGTAAAATAAAAAATAACGTGATTAATCCCAGAACGAATGCTGTGATTTTTAACCTTCGTATCAACAATCCATTACACCTCCCGCTCGTCCCTATTCATTCAACTATATGGGACAACAAGAGGTTTTAGAACAACCAACAAAGCTTCTTCCTAATGCAGCCGTAATTTACGCCTGCGTTCTCCATTTCTAAAGCCATCCTCCCACCATATTTGAACATATTGTTCACAAGAGTAAAAAAGGCTTTCACTCATAATACCTTCATCACCATGGCCCCAGTAGAGGAGGAAATTATAAAGTGTATCTGTTAAGTGCTTTTCTTCTTTATAACAACGTTTTCTTATATCCTCAGTCCTTTCTCCATAGTAGCCAAACTTACTGAATTTGGCTCCAAGCAAAAAGGCTTCGATGGCAATATCATAACAAGCCTCTTCGATTCCAGAGTTCATCATAAGATTGGAAGTAATCCTCGATGATCCAAAGAAATGCTGTACTCTAGATTTTAAAACCTTTATAGATAAGTCCTTAAGAACGGTTCTCTCATATTTGATTTGCTTTTCTCTTCTCTTTTCTTTAAAAGTTGTAATTACATTCAAAAAGCTTCACCCCTTTGAAAGTAGTCTTTATCTGCTTCAGAGAAGAAATGCAAAAAAAACTCTCAAAATCATTTCCAATTTTTAAGCACAAAAAAACTCCAACCATTTCTGGTTGGAGTTTGTATAGGCGTAAAAATTAACGCTTTGAGAACTGAGGTGCACGACGAGCACCTTTAAGACCGTATTTTTTACGCTCTTTCATACGTGCATCACGAGTCAATAGACCTGCGCGCTTTAATGTTGGACGGAATTCTGGATCAGCTTGAAGTAACGCACGAGCGATACCGTGACGGATTGCGCCAGCTTGACCAGTGTATCCTCCACCGTTTACATTTACAAGAATGTCATAGCTACCAAGAGTTTCTGTAGCAACTAGTGGTTGCTTAACAACTTCACGTAATGCTTCGAATGGAATGTAGTTTTCGATTTCACGATCGTTGATTAAGATGCTTCCGTTACCTGGAACTAAACGTACACGAGCAACTGAGCTCTTACGACGACCTGTACCAATATATTGAACTTGTGCCAAGTTAATAACCTCCCCTAAAAATTATCCGCGAAGTTCGTAAACTTCTGGTTTTTGTGCTTGGTGCGTGTGCTCGCTACCAGCAAATACGTGTAGCTTTCTGAACATTTGACGGCCAAGAGAATTCTTTGGAAGCATGCCCTTGATAGCAAGTTCAAGCATTTTCTCAGCATAGTTTGTACGCATTTCAAGAGCAGTTCTAGTTCTTAAACCACCTGGGTGCATAGTGTGACGGTAGTAGATTTTGTCAGTTAACTTCTTACCAGTTAAGTGAATCTTTGAAGCGTTGATAATGATAACATTGTCACCAGTGTCAACATGTGGTGTGAAAGTTGGTTTATTTTTACCACGTAGAATTGATGCAACTTCAGAAGCAAGACGTCCAAGAGTTTTGCCTTCAGCATCAACTACGTACCATTTACGCTCGATATTGTTGGCATTTGCCATAAACGTTGTACGCATGAGTTTCCCTCCTAATTAAATCCAAAAAAATTGTTTTTCAAACTTTCAAGCAAATACGGTGTTCCGTTCCGCTTTTTGATCATATATTTTCAATCACGATGAAGACTTTCCGGGGCTTTATCGTGGGGTTAAAATACATACATATGCTATAATATATCCTCGCCGGCATATTGTCAAGATAATATTAAACACCAGGTTAGGTTGTTTTTATTTTAATAATAAACTTCCCAAAGATATAGACCGTGTGCAGGGGCTGTTTTTCCTGCAAGGCTTCGATCCTTCCCTTCTAGTACCTCTTTAAGAGATTCAGGGGCACGTTTGCCTGTCCCAACCTCTATTAGCGTTCCAACGAGTATCCTGACCATGTTATATAAAAAACCATTCCCAACAAAGCGAATACATAATTGGTTGCCTTCGTATACAAAGTCGATATCCTCAATAATTCTTACTTTGTCTTTTACGTCTGTACCTGCAGCGCAAAAACTCGTGAAATCATGCTCACCAATTAGGAACTTGGCGGCGGTTTTCATCTTAACTAAATCAATTTGGTAAGGGAAATGAAAAGCATGGTTTCTTGTAAATGGATTACGTTTATCCGTTAACTCAAGAAAATACCTATACTGCTTACCACTTGTATCGAATCGGGAATGAAACCCTTTTTTAGCAAGTTCAATTGACTGAATGACAATATCATCAGGAATTTGAGCATTTAATGCTACGATCCATTTTTCTAATGGGATTTTTAGATCAGAATCAAAGTGGATAACTTGCCCCTTCGCATGTACCCCAGCATCCGTTCTCCCTGATGCAAAAATTTTCACTGAGTATTTATGCATTCGTGTTAGGATTGTTTCCAATTCACCTTGCACAGTCCGTTTCTCTGGCTGTACTTGGTACCCAGCGAATGCTGTTCCATCATAGGATATGATACATTTATATCTCTGCATTTGCTCACCATCATGACCTTAATAAAATTAGCAAAACAGTTAGTATTGCCAATAACAATAGAAAAGCCGTATCAAACCATTGCCAAGACAACTGACGATACTTCGTCCGTCCTTCTCCACCTTTATAGCCACGGGCTTCCATTGCGATAGCTAGTTCTTCTGCTCGTTTAAAAGAGCTTACAAACAAAGGAATTAAAAGCGGAATAATGGCCTTTACTCTATCCTTTACAGGTCCACTTGAGAACTCGACACCACGCGCAATTTGCGCCTTCATGATTTTATCCGTCTCTTGCATTAGAGTTGGTATAAACCTCAAGGAAATCGACATCATCAGTGCCATTTCATGTACAGGAAAGCGAACTTTTTTAAGTGGATTCAGTAACTTCTCTAGACCATCCGTTATTTCGATAGGAGTTGTTGTTAATGTTAACAACGATGTAATCAGAATTAGGAAGAAGAAACGCATAGAGATAAAAATCCCCTGACGAATACCTTCTTTATAAATCTTAATCCAGCCATATTCAAAAACCACTTCACCTTCTTTTGTTAAAAAGATGTGTATAAGTAATGTGAAGAGTACAAGCCAAAGGACAGGCTTTAATCCCGCAAATAAGAATCGTGCTGGAATACGGGACATCGACATCATTACTAAAGTGTACACGGCCAGTATGGCATAGGTAACAGGGTTATTGGCTAAAAACACGACACAAACAAACATAAATACGAGAATGAGCTTTGAACGCGGGTCCATACGATGAATAAGTGAATCTGCCGGCACATATCGTCCGAAAATCATGTTCTCCATCATGGCGATTTCCTCCCCCCCGTTAACTGCAAGGCAATCGCAGAGGATAGCTCTTCCATATCTAAGTATGTCTTATTAAACTTTACAGCAAACTTTTTCTCGAAAAGCAATTGAAAGCGAACAACTTCAGGAACATCTAACCCTAATCTAATCAACTCTTCTGGATTCGAGAAGATTTCTTCCGGACCACCTTGCTTCACCAATTTACCTTCATGCATGATGGAAATGCGATCTGCATATCTCGCTGCATCCTCCATGCTGTGTGTAACTAATACAGTGGAAAGATTTCTGTCTTTATGAAGCTGATAGAACATATCCATTATCTCTTTACGTCCACGCGGATCTAAACCAGCAGTAGGTTCATCGAGCACGATGACGTCAGGCTCCATCGCAAGTACACCAGCAATGGCCACCCTTCTCATCTGTCCGCCAGATAAATCAAATGGTGATTTTTGCAGGATTTCCTCTGCTAGGCCAACTTGAGCTAAAGCAAGCCGCGCCCGCATTTTTGCTTCCTCTTCAGAAACTCCAAAATTCAACGGGCCAAAGCAGATATCTTTTTCAACGGTTTCTTCAAACAATTGATGCTCCGGGAATTGAAACACAATTCCTACCTTTTGACGGACAGCCTTCAAATTTTTCTCTTTTCTCCCTGCTTCAATCACTCTACTCCCAATTTGAACGTACCCACTAGTTGGTTGCAATAAAGCATTTAAATGTTGAAGTAGTGTCGATTTCCCAGATCCAGTATGTCCTATAATAGCCATGTATGTTCCATGAGGAATATCCATCGTGACATCTGAAATGGCCAATCTTTCAAACGGGGTTTTCGCTTGATAGCGATATTCTACACTTTTAAGCAAGAGGTCCATAACTCTGTCACCAACTCTTCTTCCGACAAATGCTGCCTTGATAGGTCTATCCCTTTTTTCTTTAACAACTTGCTCATTTTAACAGGAAAGGGTATATCTAAACCGAGATCTACCAGTTCTTTATCCATTTGAAAAATCTCTTCAGGTGTACCTTCTTTGTAAAGGCTACCTCTATTCATTACGATAATTCGATCAGCTTTCGCAGCTTCTTCCAAATCGTGAGTAATGGAAATCACGGTCATAGCTTTTTCTTCCTTTAGAACTCTGACGGTTTCCACTACTTCTTCTCTACCACGGGGGTCAAGCATGGATGTAGCTTCATCAAGTATGATGATTTCCGGCTTTAAAGCCAGAACACCTGCAATGGCTACTCTCTGCTTTTGACCACCAGAGAGATGGTGCGGCTCTTGATCAAGAAAAGCTGACATTTTGACGCTTTGCAAGGCTTCTTCCACTCGCAAAACCATTTCAGCCTGTGGTACACCATTATTTTCTAAACCAAAAGCCACATCATCCTTGACTGTTGTCCCTACAAATTGATTATCCGGATTTTGAAAAACCATCCCAATCTTCTTCCGAACTTCCCAAACCGTTTCTTCCTTTAAAGACGTCCCAGAGACGATAATTTGCCCTTCTTGAGCAAATTGAAGACCATTCAAAAGCTTGGCTAGGGTAGACTTTCCAGAACCGTTATGACCAACTATCGCAAGCCATTCCCCTTCAAAAATATCAAAGGAGACATCTTTTAGAGCATATTGTTCTTGAAGGTCATATTGAAAACTAATGTTATCTATTGTGACAAGCGAATTTCTCACTTTAATCCCCCTCAACTCAACTAAACTGTCTATCTCAACTATACCTTCAGAATACAAAAAAAGCCTGCACCTCATCCCGAGCAGAACGCGAAACATTCTGCAACTAATTCAGGAAATTTCTACAAAGAAATTGGGAGGAGGTGCATGAGCTAGACGAGACGCAATGAGAACGTGTCTAATGGCTCTCTAAACAGACACGGATCTGGTAAAGATATCACGCTCATCGTAACGCTCTTTTTGGCTTGTTACATGTATTTATTATTTTGAAGCATTTACAGAAAAAGGGCAAGAACAAGTTTGTTTGAAAAACTGTCCCTCACCCTTGTTGTCTGTAAAAGGTATTAAACTAGTTCAATGATAACCATTGGCGCACCGTCACCGCGGCGAGGTCCAAGTTTCATAATTCTTGTGTATCCACCTTGACGCTCTGAGTAACGAGGAGCGATGTCAGCAAATAACTTTTGAAGTGCAGAAACATTGTTCTCAGCATCAGCTACTTCATTACGAACGTAAGCAGCAGCTTGACGACGTGCATGAAGATCTCCACGCTTTCCAAGAGTAATCATTTTTTCAACAGTTCCACGGATTTCTTTCGCGCGAGTTTCTGTTGTTTCGATACGCTCATTGATGATAAGGTCTGTCGTTAAATCACGAAGCATTGCTTTACGTTGAGCGCTTGTACGTCCTAACTTTCTGTATGCCATGAAGGGTTCCCTCCTTTGTTGAAGTCATAATCGGCTTTCATATGTTTACTAATTTCAGCTAATGTTAATTAAAACAATCAGTCGTCCTTACGTAAACCTAATCCAAGCTCTTCTAATTTCGCTTTCACTTCTTCGAGTGATTTGCGGCCTAAGTTACGAACTTTCATCATATCTT
>NZ_FOYF01000017.1 GCF_900115925.1 Bacillus sp. cl95
ATCCAATAGCTTGGACAAACTGACAATCAACAACGATAAGTTGTCCTCCTTCTCTCTCAGAATTGAAGAAAGCACAGCAATTTTTTTCATCAAAATTTACAAAAACGAGATCTTCAAGGATAGTCCCACCTGATAAAAATAAATCTACTTCTGTATTTGTTGATAATTTTCTAAATTGATCACATGCGCATCCTTTGCAACGATGTTTACTTTCACTTTTCTTTCTACAATCTTCACATTCTTCGTGTCTCATTCCCTTTACCTCTCCTTTTTTAAAAAATAAGTTACAATGACAGTTTATTTTGAATTAGAAAAAAGGATTGGACAAACATCTTACTAAAATTAAAATAAATCTATCTAATTTACATTTTTTAGTTTTGGTAAAAATATACTTTTTTGTAGTCTGGTAAATAATAAATTAATAGTTTAAGAATAAATTAGTGTGCAGTTCGAACATGATGTGGCTTAACATCTTCCTCAACTAACGGGTCAGATTTATTTAAGAAGGAAAAGCAAATACCGTAACGAATATCATTAATTAAATGAGATAAAGAGCTGATAAGTTTGAAGTATTCTAAATTAATTATTACAACCTCTTGTTATTTAGTTTTGATCGCTGGGATAATCGGTATAATCAATTTTGTAGAACAAAGTAATAGACCGATTTTGTTCTAATTCTCGGTTCAATTGTATTGGTGTCGCAACAAATATTGTTGAGAGCAATGAAAAATAAAGTAATTAAATCTCATTAAAAATATGTACGAGAGCTGTCATAGAGGCAGCTTTTCTTGTTCCATTAACGGTTCATGTTAGTTGAAGAATGGATTTGAAGTTTATACCTAGATATTCTATGTATTAATGTGTTAAGGTGGATGTAAGAAAAAGGGATTTAGCCGAAATGATTTTTTCCCTGGGAAGCGTTGGATAACCTGAGAGGTGGGGAGAGTAAGTGAAAAAAGATTTTATAAAAGAAATGTCCAATATTGCTGTAATTGCTGGTTGGTCGTTTAATATTATTTGCCTCTTAGGTAAAATTTCTCCCTGGTTTTCCTTAATAGCTGGGTTAGGTATGGGAATAGGAGGATTAATATTCCTTTTAAATATTTTTGCATTAATTTTCCTAGTTAGTTTCAGAAAATATAGGATGGAAAGTTTTTTTAAAGGAACTTGATATTGATTATCTCGTTTTTAATTGTGTATCCACTCATATTTAACAAAATTATGAGTCTTATCTAAGCAAATAGGTAGAGATCGCATCGTTGCCAAAATTGCTCACAAACGTGCTGCCAATACAGGGCGGCTTTTTTGTTATTTAACTAAAAGGGGAGGGAGTTGAATAAGGATTTTATTTCCAAACAAGAAGGAAAGATTATAATAAGCATTGAATTTATATAGGGGTGAGTGATCAATGCATCTCTATATCAGGAGGTTGTTAGGTATGTCGAGAGAATTATGGTTGAACCTGCCAGTGCGAGAACCAGAACGGGCAAAGGCGTTTTATACGCAGCTCGGTTTTCGGTTGAATGAGCTGTATGAGAGTCAAGACGGCTCATTCAGCTTGATCGTCGGCGACAATCAGGTTGTTTTGATGCTCTTCCCGGAATCCACGTTCCGCGGTTTTGCTGGTAATGCGGTTGCAGATTCGTGGCAGGGAACTGAAGTGTTATTCTCTCTGGGGGCGAACTCCAGGGATGAAGTTGATGAGTTCGCCTTGAAAGCCGAACGTGCGGGCGGCACTGTATTCAGCAAGCCGAGCGAAAAGGGTGGCTGGATGTACGGCTGCGGTTTTGCCGATCCGGACGGTCATCGGTGGAACGCGTTGTATATGGATATGAGCAAAATGTCGCAAGGCTGAAAACCCGATTCGCCATTTCGTGACGAGTGTTTAAACAGAAAGTCAAATAAAGTTACTTAACTACCGGGTGCTTTACTTCAATAAGGAGTAAGGCATTTTCTTGTTCAGTTAACGAAGCAGATTAGTTGAAGAAGGTCTGCCATTTTTTATGTAGAAAATAATAATAGATAAGCGAAAAAAGGTGTGGTGAAATTGGACAATAGAGAAATTGGTACAGGAGAGAAGCAGTTAAAAATACTTCGTGAAATAAATGAAATATGTTTATCTCATAAATTCGATTTATGGTTACGGGGTGGCTGGGCAATTGATTTTCTTCTCGGAAAAATTACACGTTTACACTCCGATATTGATTTAGTTACTTTGATTCAATATCGGGAACGGATTGAAAAAGCAATGGTCAATGCTGGTTTTAAGAAAATACCAGTTAGCGAGTTTCAGACGGATTTCCTTAAGAATGATATTGATGTAAGTTTTGTATTTGTTAGACTTTCAGCTGACGGTAACATAATTGCTAATGGTTTTCCAGACTGGGTATGGGGGAAAGATGCCCTATCAATACAAAATTATCATTTACAAGGTATATCAATAAATGTTTTAAACCCACACCAGTTACTTCAAGAAAAGAAGGTTTATGAACAAGGAACAGGACGTAAACTTCGACCAAAAGACATAGAAAGTATGAAAATTATTCAAGGGATTATTTCTTCAATAAGTTAAAGATGTTAACAAGCACTTGATTATTGATTTGATCTTTTGCTGCGCAGTACTAAGATACTTGTTACTAAATACAATACATTAAAGACGATCACTCTGTTAGGGTGATCGTTTCGTCGTATTTGACTCATACTGTGCAACAATGCAAAAAAGGTCTTTATTTTTATTTAGCTATGTGAAAGAATGCAATTAAATTCACGAGAAGGAAAAAATTTAGGTAATTCGGATTTAGTAGTGTGAACAGAAGAGGGTGGAAGTTGGATATATAGTGTTAAAGTCAGCAGCAGATGTCTACGAGGTTGATTCAAGTTTGCTCATACGTCTTTCTAGATAAATATCAATGAACCCTATGAGATAATAGGATCACAAAAATAATACGAAGGCTGGTGAGGTATTGAAATAGCAAAGCTTTCTATGAACTGATTGATGTTTTAAAAAATCATGATAACTTGAAAGTTGAAAAGGAAGCTTTAAAGGAAGCGAAGAAATAGAAGATGTCGAATTTTGTAATATCCTTTGCTGTATTGTCATGCTAGCTTAAAACCACCTTTACAATGCCATGTTACGATAAGGGCAGAAAAGGAGGTTATCAAACAGTGAAAAATATGTTGAAGAAACTTATGATTGGTTCCATGCTTTTTTCGATATTGCCGTTAGCTTCTGCTGCGAATGGCAGCCTGTTGAATGCAGCAGGAACACAGGATGGCGGCATTGGCAACAGCACGAATTATCTTGACGCGGTGCCGAACATTGCAGTTGATTCAAAAGTGAACGAAATCATTTATCCTCTTTTCGCGACACCAGCAATTAAACAAAAGGGCAAAACGCTGACCGTTAAGGTGGACAGCAAAGGTGCAGAAGCTGGTGCCTGGAATGTAAAATTGAAGCAAACAAATCATTCTTCATTGACGAAGGAATATGACCTTCCTGTCCAAAAGGCGGAGGCAGGAGACTCTTATTGGAAAAAAAGCTCATCGATTTATAATGTAACCGTCCAAATCCCGGACAGCGTGCCGGAAAAATTATATGATCTGGAAGTTTCTTTTACAGGGAATGGCAAGCGAATCACAGATGAGCAGCCGCATTCTGTTAAGGTAGTAGATACATTTAAAAAGGATTTCACCTTTTTACATCTGACAGATACGCACGTTGGTTCGCCGCGAAATCTTGGTGACCCAGACAACATTTCTGGTACAGATCCAGCACTGGCTAAAGAGGCTGGAATGTGGGATCCGGATGAGAAGAAGCGCTGGCTTTATCTGCAAAAAACGATTAAGGAAGTAAACCTTGCAAATCCAGACTTTGTCGTTGTGACTGGCGATTTGATGTATGGGCAGATGAACCCTCAGGAATATATTTATGAGTATGAAGAGACATACCGTGTATTGCAGAAGCTGAATGTTCCTGTGTACATCGTCCCGGGCAACCATGATTATTATGCTCAGGATGCCACGCTTGCGGACGGAGCGAAGTATTGGGAACAATACTTTGGGCCGCAGTATTTCTCATTTGATTATGGAACATATGCACACTTTATTGGCTACAATTCATTCGACTGGCATAAGTTTGACCGCTCAGGCAATGGGACTGTGTCCGTGCCGACATGGGGCGGGCAGATCAGGAATGACCAGCTCAACTGGGTAAAAGAAGATCTGGCTGCAAACGCTGAATCAGCACAGCCTGGGCAGATCAAAGGATTATTCTCACATCATAATCCTTTATGGCGCGACCGCGATATCTGGCCGCAAAGCGATCCTGAAGTCCAAAGCTACTGGAAGCAATATGATGCGCAGCATAACCCGCAGTCTTTATCGACATTATTGCTCGGTGAAAAGCTTGGCATTAAATATGACCAGCAATGGCATGGGGAAAATGCGCAGGAACTGGTCAATGTCATGAAGCAGTTTAACGTGAACCTTAGCCTGCACGGCCATACTCACACAGATGATGTCACTGAAAAAGATGGTATCCTGTACACGACAACAACGGCGATCGAGCTGACAGGCAAGCCGTGGGTTGGATTCAGGAATTTTAAAATGAAGAACGGCGAGATCACCTCATACAAATACGATGATCTTGGACATTCGATCCCAGTCTATCAAAATGGGGATACGAAGAGCGGAGTCATGTCATTTGATGCCACCTACAGTGTGCCGAATGACGGACAGGCTGCCAGTCAGGAAGCAACCGTGACGAACAGGCTCGACAAGCCGATCACCGTCACCGTGCCATTTTATATGGCTGCAGGCAGCTATCGTGTTTCTGCCGGTTCTGTTAAGCAAAATTATACCGATGGAGCAGTGCAGTACCTGGAAATGGAAATAACGGTGCCTGCGAACAGTGAAGAAACGATTGAAGTGGTTAAATAGATTTTAGATTAAAAGGGCTGCCTTCTTTTTAAACTGTACCCTGTGCAGTAGACACTTTAAAAAAGTCTACTACACAGGGTCTTTTTATGTACAATAGATTAAATGCTGTGCAATATGAGTTTAATAACCAAACCATTTATAAATTGGGTATTATGTTAAAATGTAATTGACTTTGTGAAATAGTGTACTTAAAGTAACGGAGCAGTTTAGTTGAAGAAGGTTAATTAAGACTGGCACAGAATTATTATGTATATAAATATACAGGGAATTGGCCAGTCTATGTCAACGAGAGGCAACTGTTGGGATAATGCCCCGCAAGAATCATTCTTTGGCCATCTTAAGGACGAGGTACATTATAAATCCGCTAGAACCTTGAACGAATTGAAGTCAAAAATAAATCATTATATGGTTTACTATAACAACTACCGCTATCAGTGGAATTTAAAAAAGATGACCACTATTCAATATAGGAATCATCTTCAAGCTGCTTAACCTCTTTTTTTATAGTGTCCTTGACATAGGTGCCAGTTTACCAGCCACCTCACCCTTTGTTTTTAGCTAATTTTTCACGATCTTCTGCCAATGGCGGCTGCTCTAACCAGCCGTTTTTAATCATTAAATCCATCCACTCTTTTCCTATCTTTGCATCATCGGAAATGGCTGACAGGTATTTTGGTGTCAAATCTCTTCTCGGTGAAGAGGCCCAGCCCGTACCGTAATAAATCATTGCGGTAGAAAATAAGAAACCTGTATGAAACATCATTAACTTATCTGAGAAAGGTGATGAAGTTGAATCCGTAATTTCCGCATCAAGCGTAGGCGGTGCTGGAAGGTTTTCCTGGTTTAAAATATCATAGAAAGTTTTAATATGAGTATCCTTCGTATTTACAGCGTCCAATAAAAATTTACGAATGGTTTTTGATTCAGCGACTTGGCTATAAGCAATAGTGAGGGCTTTTGCCAATATACTTTTCTTTAAATTAAAATAAATATCCGTAATCTCGATACAGCTGAGTGGCCTGACCTCACCAAGCCATCCAGCAAGAAAATTCTTATCCTGAACGAATTCAGCCTGGTCCGGAGGAAGTATAGATGGAGGCCTGTAATATAAAC
>NZ_FOYF01000013.1 GCF_900115925.1 Bacillus sp. cl95
ATTCTTTATTTATTCTCCATCAAGATCACATTTTAATTCAGTATGATAAGGAAGGAAGTCACCTTTTTTCTTTATTGTCCAGGAAAGATTGTGAATTATTGTACTTAAACTAACGGGTGCGTTGATCTAGGAAGAGGATTAACCGCCTTTTTTGTTGAATTCCTTATTGAACAAAAGGGGCAGGTTAGTTGAAGACGTAACGTCGACTATAATAAGTACAAAGATATATTTAAAGGAGTTAATTATATGAAACCAAAATATTGCCCAAATTGCGGGAAGAGTTTTGACGACGATTCTTTAGTGAAGTCATTTACTGGTCTTATCTTTAATCACAATGAAAAAGATGAAATATCAGTACCGGTTAAAGGTTGGGGGATTGAATGCACTAATTGTGATTGGACTGGAGAAATCCTACCCGATAATGAATAAACAATCTTCAACTAACGGGGGCTTTAGTTTAATAAAATAAGAATTTTAACGTCAGTAGGATACTGTCTCTTTTTGATTTTTTCGAACAAACTAAAATATAAAATATCGTATTCGAATAGCTCATAAATAAAGGGATTTCCCTTATCGTTGTTGAATAATGTATAATTATGGAAGTTTAATAGTATATTGGGGGAAAAAATGAAGTTAACAAACGTAGAAATAAAAAACTACAAATCAATAAGACATATTGATTTATATATAGGTTATCTTACAGCTATTGTTGGTAAAAACAATTATGGTAAATCTGCAATTTTAGACGGGATACAATGTTTCTATGGAGAAAAGCAAATTGATGATGACAACTTCCATTTAGGAACAAAAGAGGGAATAGAGATCACGCTTACTTTTTCAGAGTTAGGCGACAAGGATATCGAGAGATATTTTGATTATAAATCAATGAGGAGAAAAACATTACTCAAAATAAAAGAGAGTAATGGAGACAAATCCAAAGAGGAAAAGCTACTCCAAAAACTCAAAGAAACAAGAGATAAAAAGTTTACTGAATCAATTGAAAAACTTAATCTTTCATATCCAGATGAACAAGAATTTACAATATCCTTTCATAAAGCGAAGAGTGGTAACGGAGTATATAAAATAAACAATGATTTTATACTCTCCAGAGGTGATGTTTTAAAGTTCGTATCACCAATTAAAGTTATATCTGCAATTCGAACTCCTGATAAGGAGACAACAGCTGGAACTAAAACGAATATGAAGGAATTAATCTCCTTATTGCAAGACGGAGACAATTCAAAAGATTTTATTGAGGTTCCTCAATTTGATAAAAAGCTTTCATATGATGAGCTTAAGGAGCTTATCTCTCAAAAAGAGGAAAAAAAGTGTTTTTATTTAACAGAGGATTTAACCCGCAATTTCCAAAATGCAATTAATACAGATTCTTTATCGGTGAGAGTTAAGATTGATAACACATTTAAGTTTGACTTTAAATATAAAACAGTATTGATAGACAAGGACTTGCCAGATAGAGAAATTGATATTCTTTCGTGTGGAACAGGTCTTCAAAGTATGATGATACTTTCAATCTTACAAACCTATATTAAAATGAATAATAACAGTGATTTTATCCTGTTAATTGAAGAACCAGAAGTATATTTGCATCCATCATTACAAAGGAAAATGATTAATACGTTAAATTCAATTAGTGAGAATAATCAATTTCTATTAACTACTCATTCCCCTATTATTGTGAGTAAGATTGATAAATCCAATGTACATTGCGTAAATAAAGAAAGTGGTGTAACTAGACTTGTAGATGCCTCAGCCGAAAACATTATTGATGAATTGGGCATTCAAATAACTGATATTCTTAATAAAAACGCAGTCGTATTTGTTGAAGGAAAAGATGATAGTATTCTTTTTAAGCAATTAATTGATAAGATTGCTGAAAACAAAGGTTATGGAGTACATTTTACAGACAGACAAATTGATATTATTCAAACAGATGGATTTGACAAAATGTGTTTCTATGCAAATGCTAAGATTCTTCACAAAGACGCTGTAAGAACACCATTCTGGGTAATAACAGATTCCGATGGTGTAAATGTAGAAGATAGAAAACGTTTTTTAATAGACAAGGGTTTGTCCAATGGTGTGCGATTATTATCAGACCAATTAAAGGTATTAACTGAATACGCAATTGAATCGTATTTCTTGGATCACACTCTTCTTAATACTGTTTTTGGTATAGAGTTAGAAGCAGCACAAAAAATGTGTGATAGATATTTTCTCAAATATGAAGAGGAAAGATTAAAAGTTCAAAGAAACCAAGCAAGTAAAAAGAACTTCCAACAAAACTTTAAACCCAAAATTATTTTCTCAAATTTAGGAAAACAACCAGCTACTATAGAACATATTCTTACTTCTTATTACGGTGCTGATGAAGAATTTAAAAGTACGAGAACTGGTTTAATACAGGAATGGGAACAAAAGGAAGAACCTATCTCTTATGTTCTAGACAAATTAACCTTAGAACAACTTAAGGAGACTAAAATGGTAGAAATAGTCTCGTTACTTGAAGATGTAGTTGATATTGTTCAAGAAAACCAACGATAACGTTTTATTAGAAAAATATGTTTAAAATTTATGATAAAGTCTTGATCAACTAACAGGTGAATTACTTGAAGATCCGGCTGCCAATGGCAGCTTTTTGTTTTATTCAACTAACGAAGCAGGTTAGTTGAAGAAGGAAACCGATAATGACGTGGAGAAATACTACTCATATTGTTAAGAGGGGGGATAAAGAATGCCTACTGAAGAAGCTAATCGAGATTTGGAGATTTTGATACATTTCAGAAGAGATTCGTTTTAGATGAAATTAATAAAAAAGATGAGTTCGGGTCAGGGGTATTACATTATTCTATAGCTGGTCAAAATTATGATATAGCGTTGTTCCTTATAAATAATGGTGTTCACGCTATACTCAAGGTAAAGGTAATGTATGTCGAATCCTTCCATAATGGTTGCGGTGAATTATGGTGAAATTACTTAGGACGCCTTTTATATTTTATTATATATTGCAATATCATAAAATCCTGATTATCTACAACATGCAGGTGTAATTTTTGGAGAATTGATGTAAAGAAAACCCGTATATACAAGGAATTATAATATTCTTGTATATACGGGTTTTCTTCATAACTAACTTTCTGATTTTTAATTAACCATTCAATACTATTACAAGATTCAGGTTTGGAAAATTTTAGGGAACATCTTTTTGAAATCTAAACAAAGTGCGTTTTCAAGGTTACTTTTATCAATTGAGATCAAATTTTTATTAATTCCATTTTCCCTTCTACTCGTACCATATGAACTTCCAACAATAATTTGCTCATATTCATTTATGGTAGCATTTAGATCAACTATTTTTTGTTTCTCTTTCTGGAGTTTCTCTTCTAATTCCACAATTTTGTTTTGTTGCCTAATGTTTTGTTCGTACAGGGAGTGAATAACGCCATTTAAATGACTAAGTGCATCAATTAAGAGCTTTGAATTTCCCTCATACCGTTTAACTATTGCTTCAATATTGGGCAAAGGTAAGGGTTCAATATCTTTGTTGCTATAAACAAATGGTTTGTTTATTCGGTTTATTTGGTCTTTCATTCTCCTAGACCAAACATGTCGTTTTATTCCAGTTACCTTTTCTAAATCTGACGGTGTAATTTTTCCGGGCTTTTGGGTGGCATACAATATTAATGTTTCCTCTAACTGCTTCTGTGTATATTTTTCAGGTGCTCCTTTTCCTCGTTTGCTCAATTTAATAACCTCACAATGTAAAGCTGTTATTTATCAACATTTTTTGGAATATGAGAATCAACAATAGATTTTTGTAATAAGAATCTATTCAATTCATTTGAAGCCGAAGATAATTCTTCTTGATCTACAATTGAATACTTTAAATTAGGTAAGTCATATTTCATTTTGTGTGATAAATACTGTAAATAACTAACCCGTTCGTTGATTTTTCGCTGAAGATTTAAAGAATAGTCAAGTAACCAGTCTGATCCTTTATTTAATTCTTTCTCCTTAGGGTGAAATTGATAAAATTTACAGTGTCTACACTCCCCTGGACAATCAAATGGAAAATCCAAATTAAGGCAGTAACCAAAGTCTACAGGTAAATAATCGCTAAAATCTTTATCTTGATATAGTTTGTATTTCATAAGTACTTTCCGATTTTCTTCAGTGAAATTTGCTTGAGGTAGCTTTTTATCAATTATTTTAAAACGTCTATGTTTTTCGGAAAGATTGTAAACCCACGATTGGGCAAAATACTCTAAATGACCCCAATAGTGTTGCTGCTTATCTAAACGTTTGTGACCTCCGATTCTTGCAATGGTTAACATATTAAATCCCTGTAGCATCATATTACAGAAGGCGAAGTGTCTGGTATCTCCTGGGCTTATTTTATCTTTTCCTGTGTAGTAATATTTTTTCTTAAGAATTTCTCTATAATATTGATCAATCAGGGAATCAAATTGTCTCCTTGGTAGAAATTCAACTTGTTTTGTAAAATCACTTCCAAAGAAGGTTTTATACTTTTCATAATATTTATAAGTAATCAAATAATCGCTGTCATCCTCCGGTAATAATCCGTTTTTAAATTCTTCAATTAAATCAAATATTTCTTTGTTTATCTTAACTGTATCTGTAATATCGATTTCTCTATTAGAAGTAGCTTTTTCCTTCTTTCTTGAAACTTCAAGAAAATAAGAATCATTTTTTTGATAGTTACATTGTCTCTTTGTTTTTAAGAATTCAATTGGCCGTAACGGAATAATGGATGTGATTTTCCACCATAATATTATAGGAAAGAACCTTTTCTTTTCATCTTCAGAAGCTTCATTAATAAATTCCTCAGTTTTCTCATCGAAAAATAATACATGACTATAAAAGGGAAGTGCTCTGCTTTTTTGAATATTATTCGAAAATTGAGAGCATAAATCTAAGAATTCATCGGCATCCTGAAATTCAGTGAAATTGAAGAAAACGCGAAGATATGTGGCTATATCATCTTGTTTAGCATAATTAGACGTAGATATAAGATCTTCTAAATCAGATAAGTAGTCCGTATTTAGCCCTTTGGTTATTTGGATTACTTCTTTAATAGTATGAATAACCGATTGAATATGGTTAATTGAATACTCTTCATTAATTAAGGATAATGCCCAGCACTTTAAAGCAAGGTTTAGTTTTTTGTAGATTTCTATATCGAATACTAAAGTTCTATTATTTTGATCTTTATCTGTTAATATCCATTTCGTATCTGAGAAAGATTTGGCTAATATAACTCTAGCCGAAGCCCAGTTCTGAAATAATTGTTCATATTCTTCAAAGGTACTTTGATCAGTATTGAAAATTCTTGTTTCAATGGAAATAAGGTCAACTGTCTGGCCTGAGGTGATATGAACACTTTTTGTTTCTAGTGCCATGAATGGATTCTCCTTGTTCACATTAATTTGAGAGAAGGTTGTTCTTTTGGCTAAATTTAGAAGGCTGATTAAACTTCATATATTTCTTATTATCATTCATTAACAGGACCAGAGCGTTAAAATCTAAGAATGTCGATACAAATTCCTTCCCAAGGTCATTAATGGCCTGGTTGATAATATCGAGTATCTGTAAGATATAAAGTGTGTCCCTATATCTAATAAGTTCAAATTCTGTTTTTCTTATTGAGTTCGATAAACTTTTTAATTCTTCAACTATGTTCAAAAGAACATAATCTTTTGGAATAAGGTTGCTACACCCCATACAAGTGATACGAGAAGGGTATGGGCATTCAGGATAAGAAATGCATTGGGTGTGGGGCATTCGAGCAGGCATTTCGCCTTTTAATAATTTCATAATGGTATCTTTCAGTTGGTCTTTTGCCATATTTCTTAAATAAGTCATAGTGTTTTGTCTTTCGCTTTGTTGTTGCAATAGGAAATAAGATATTCCCTCAAGCTGATTGGGAGAAAAGTCTGCCTTATATGATTGAATAAGTAATGTTCGTTGCTCTAGGTCAAATGTTCGACTGTTTTCTCCGAAGGTTAGACTAATAATAAAGTTATATAACCAACCAAAGTGACCACGATTAAATAAATTTACAGAAACTTTGTCTAAAGAACCATCCTTATTAGTTGCTTGAATATATTGTGAAATAGAGTCCTTATTTGTATGGGATCTCATTCTGGAAGCAGCTTGATTTGATATTTCTGGGTGTATTCCAGATTCCGTTACTACATAAAAAAAATGAGTTAGGAGTGAACGATTCATTTTTAGGCTAGAAAAAGGTGGTAATTCAAAATTGGTAGAGAAAAATTTGGAGAATCTCGAATTAGTATTTCCAAAAGAAGTTGGTGTGCCTAATAAAGTATTTTTTTTGTTTTTTCTTCTATGTAATTCGCAAATAATTAGGGCTGTTGCAGTAGGAATCACCATATCCTTATTACAAAGAAATTGTCCAAATGCTCTGTTTTTGGAAATGTATACTTTGCCACAGGCTAAAGAATAATGGTTTATTATCCGTTGACATTCTTCAAATGAAAGGTTATTATTTGAAAAAAATTCAAAGGATAAAATATTTACGTCTTTGATTTGTTCAATTTCAAGATTAGGTAATTCGGATATTATTGTATTTTTTCTCCATGCATTAATCATGTGCATAATAACAAACAACCATGTTTTTGCATAAGTATATGACAGTATTGCATTACTTATATGAGAATTAAGATTCTCATTGCTACTTACATAACTATAAAATGTAAGAAATGTCTCTTTATCATAGATTTCTTTGTCAATTCTATGATTATCTTTATATTCCACTTTATATTGTTTTTTAAAAGTACAATCTACTTCCTTGGTGCAGAAAATTAAAAAGTATGTAAATGTGATTTTGTGGGAATCGGGAAGTGAAGTATTATTTAGTATTGCATCGATTTCATTATCAAATGCTAAGAAAATATCTTTATCCAATAATTCGACAATCGAATTCAAGGTATTGTACAAATGTAAAGCTTTTGTTCTAAAAGTTTTGCTTATGCCATTTGTTTTTCCAATTTGCATTAATGCAAATTTATTAAATAACACAATAGTTTTTGCTAGTTCATTTGGATAAACGAGTTTGCTAACTTTTTGGTTGAATAATTCAATAGCCTCTATAGAATAATCTATTACTGAAAATCGCTTATAATGAACTACATCTTCTTTCTTTATGAGTAAATCTGTATTATTCAGACGAAATTTGTTTGGATTTATTCCATTAATTTCTTTATTTTCTATTAATGTTTGTAATTCTACAGAAGAAATATTTAAATGTTCAGCTGCTTGTTCTAGGGAAAAGTATTCTTTGGGTATTTCTCTTAAATGCAAATAGGTTTCTATCTCTTTTTTAGAAATAAGGATTACTTGATTATTATTTCTTTTTACTGAATTAAAATGTTTTCTCTTTATCAATTGCTTTATATCTTCTTCTGTACATGCTAATAGCCTCGCACATTCCTCAAGATGAATATACCCTTCAGGTATAGTTTTCCGTTTAATGTAATCCTCTAGTTCAGTATCTGGAATAACATATTTGTTCAAATACTTACAAAAGTAGGCATTAGGAAACTCACCGTTGTGAAGTAAGGTTAAAACAGTCGAGTCGTCCCTTGAAAGTTTTTTACATGCATCTTGGACTGTGATATAGCCTTCAGGCAAAGATGAAACCTTTAAAAATTCGCTAATATCTTGTTCATGAATGTACATTCTACCCTTAATTTTTAAAGTTTTTTGAAAGTGTTTTTTTTGATGAAAATAATTTTTTAAGATTTGTGGATGCCTTGAGACTTTTTTTGCTGCATTGTTTAATAAGGTATAACCATCTGGAATTAACAATGTCTTACCATATTCTTGAACTTCACTCTTTAATATCATCTTCTTGTTAGTGACCTTATGAATTATTACATCATTAAAAAAGCTTTGTCTTATTAGTTTATTAATAGTTGTATTGCTTATATCGAGTAATTTAGCAGCATCCGTTATGGTAATATATTTGGATATAAATAATTGATAATTTTTCACATCCAAAGATGGAACAAGGTATATCTGACCATTAAAAGGTGATTTTATTACATTCGGGAAAATATCCATATTGATCATTTTACGAATTTTTTCACTTGCTAAATTTAATGAATTTGAAACTTCTTCAACCGTTAGGAAATCGCGATCTATTTGTTTTTTTTCATATAATTTAACTTCTTGTATAGATATTATTTTTTCGTCCTTATACACGCTTGGTGAGATAAATACGTTACTTTCTATTAAATTTAATATATCTTTCTTTGTAAGGTTAAGACGAATTGCTGTATCTTCTAGCGACAAATATCCTTTTGGAAATATGCATTCATCTTTTACACTAACTTCTAAATATTTTCTCAACTCGCTTTCTTGATAATAATGTTCTCTGGAACTTTTAAGAGATATAAAGGGTACATTATTATCCTTAATGACATTAAAAATTTTAGTTTTAGAAAAACCAAAAACTTGTATAGCGTTTTTCATTGTAATGTATCCCTTTGGGATTTCAGTAGATAAGTAGACCTTTTCAAGGTTAATAACATCTGATTCGGGTATTTGGTAGTTACTCCCGTTTTTTGTCGTGTTTGGTAAGCGTCCGATTTTGATCCAATGTTGTATGTTTGCTCTTGTTTTATTTGTTCTTTCACATAATTCTTTAATGGTATAGAATCTCAATGAAACCACATCCCTAGTGTAAAAATAATCTCTATGTATATAAAAGTTCTAGATAGTTCTCCAAGTTTCTTTTCATTCTTTTAGTATTTGCCATATAAGGTAATGAACTATTAATATCTTCATCACCACGAAGGAGAGCTATTTCCTGAGGGTTCTCTGCAACTTCTGCAATCATATTCGTAAATATACCTCTTCCAATGTGTGTAGACCAATCACTATTTTTTAATGCAACTGCTGCAATTTTGTCATGTGGATTTTCAGAAAGTATTAGTGATTTAATGAATTCTTTTTTTAATATTCTAAAATAATATCGGTAGCTACTGCCTGACATTGGCTTACCATGTTTATTTAAGAAAAGAGCTTCGGAGGTGTTGGATATAGCATAATTTTCATAATGATCTTTATATAAATTTTTCAACCAGTCTCTGAATCCTAGAACAAGTTGATCCCTTGTTTTTTTTACATAATTGCTACCTGAGGTATCTTTTAAATCAGTCCGAAATTGAGTTTTTTCAATATTTAGCATTAATCCATCAATTCCATAAGGTCCTATAGTTTTTATGTCATATTTCTGTATGTTCACTACTTCACCAACTCTTAATCCTCCGAAAATTTGCAAGTAAATTCCCAAAGCAATTGGATTGACTATTATTGAAGCTAATTCTAAAAACCTTAAGATATATACTTCTGGTAAATTGTGCTCGACGTTGTTAGCCCTCGGGCTTGGTAAGATTACGTTATTAAACGGTGGTCTATTATTGATTGCATTTTTCTGTAAGAGATATTTAAATAGTTGAAAGAGTGTTCTTTGATATGACAAAACCGTTTCTCGAGATTTTTTATCAAAGGTCTGTTGATTCAAAAACTCAGTCGCATGTTCTATATCTAAGTCTGCTAGATTCGAGATTCCTAATTTCCTTTTGTTTCTTATTAAATAGTTTAAAAAAGAACATAAATTACTCGCATGAGATTTCATTGTATTGTATGACCTATGCTTCCAATGTGTAAAAATAAAATCAGTTAGGGGGTGAATAATGGAATGACTTGTTAAATTATTTTTAATTGCAATTACTGCATGTTGCCTATAAATTGGGTTGTTGAAATTATCTCTACCTGCCATTATCCAAATAGACTTAATAACAAATTTTACCTTTTGTAAAATATCCTCATTCATTAACACAACTTTTTGATTTACCAACTGGCCCTCCTTGAATTGTGAATATTTTAAGAATTACATATATTAATAATATTGTATTTTATAGTTTGTCTGTGCACAATAAAAAATAAGAATAAAAGAGAAAACTGATGTATACTAAGGCTCGTGGCGATTAATTATGTACATTTGAATTATGCACATAATTTTTAATATACGGGACAGAAGCAACAAGAGCTGGAATTATCACGATGTTAAAAGACCGTCACTATATCGAAGTTACGAAAAATGTTGTATATGCATCTGCAAAAGGGAAAATCCTAATTGATGCTATTGGAGACCAAATTCTCGCCTCCCCTGAAATGACAGCAAAATGGGAACAGAAGTTGAAAGAAATTTCAGAGGGTGCCGCGTCACCTAAACAATTTATGGAAAACACCAATAAGATGATTCAGCACGTTGTAATTGAGGGTGCTAAGATTTCTAACCAGTGGTCTTTTTCAGAGGATGATCGAAATAACTTCACACCAGGAAAGAAGAAGCAGTTTGGTTCACCTACAAAATTGGGATCTTGTAAAAAATGCGATGGGCAAATTGTGGACAAAGGAACTTTTTATGGGTGTACGAATTATAAAGTGAATAAGTGCAATTTTAGTATGTCAAAAAAAATTATGGGTAAGTCCATAACACAAAAAGCAGTTAAACAATTACTTTCTAATGGGAAAACCGAAATTATAGAAGGCATTAAGAATAAGGAAAAAACGTTTAATGCGAGCCTGATTTGGGACCTAAACGAACAAAAAGTTAAGTTTCATTTTGAAAATAATCAACCTTCTTTATCAACTAAATGATGTCTTGGCTTGTTTGACACCAACATCTATAGTAAAATTTTAATGATTATTTTTTTTAGAGAGTAATGGAGGTTTAGGGATGCCAACACCTAGCATGGAAGATTATATAGAACAGATATATTTACTTATAGAAGGAAAAGGATATGCAAGGGTATCGGATATTGCTGAATCGTTATCTGTTCATCCCTCCTCAGTAACGAAAATGGTTCAAAAATTAGATAAAGATGAATATTTAGTGTATGAAAAATATAGAGGCTTAAGTTTAACACCAAAAGGAAACAAAATCGGAAAGCGTCTTGTATATCGTCACGAGCTGCTTGAGCAGCTTCTGAAAATCATTGGTGTAAAAGAAGAAAATATTTATGATGATGTTGAAGGAATAGAACATCATCTAAGTTGGGATTCCATTGATCGCATTGGTGATTTGGTTCAATTTTTTGAAGAAGACCCAGGTAGAATGGAAGCACTAAGACTTATTCAAAAACAAAATGAAGAATAATTGAAAAGTGAGTCAAAAAAAGCACCTGGAATAATCCGGGTGCTCTTTAGTATATATACGGAAATTGTTCGAACGAAAGATTTTCAGTTGGAGATAGTAAGGTTGCACCTTCTTCTTCAGCGATAGATACTCCAGTTATGACTCCGGATTCAATTTCTTCAATTGCCTTCCGATAAGAAATAATTCTGCCACTTGATGTTTGGAAACTGATGATGTCTCCAAATTGATTGCGATCTAATGCCACCAATTGTTCCACATTGATCCCTCCTCCTAATTCTCTAGCAATTAGTGTTGCACGATTGGAAGAAATATAAACAAAAAGGAATTAAGTATTTCTTAGCGAACTATAATCATAAAGGTTATTCTGTTTTGAAAGGATGATAGGTAATTGGATGATTTCAATTGGAGTTCAGAGTCTGAACGGCAATGGAATGAAAGGTCAGCTATATGGCACTCAAAGAGTAAGGATATGTGGGAATCTGGTAGTCGTAAGGATGTTGTCCCCTTTTTCCAATCTATCGTTCCTACTGGTTCAAGCATCTGGGATTTTGGGTGCGGAGATGGCTATGGCACCATAAAGCTTGCTAAGGCAGGATACCATGTGACAGGGATCGATGTTTCGGAGGAAATGATTTCAACGGCGCGTGAAATGGCAAAAGGGATTAACGCTCATTTTCTAAAAGGTAACATAGCCAAAGTGGATATAGATAGGAGTTCTATAGATGCCGTCATTGCCATCAATTCTCTTGAATGGACGGAGAATCCATTAGAAGTGTTAATGGAAATGAAGCGTGTTATTAAGCCTTCAGGTTACGCTTGCATTGGCATTCTAGGGCCGACTGCCATGCCTAGAAAACATAGTTTCAACAGATTGTATGGTGAAAAAGTGATATGTAATACCATGATGCCCTGGGAATTGCAACAACTTGCAGAAGAGAACGGGTGGGAAAAAGTCGCTGATAAAGGTGTGTACAAAAGAGGAATAAATCCAGCAATAATTGAGATACAATCTCTCGAATTAAAGCAAGCTTTGTCTTTTATGTGGATCATGATCTTTAAAAATGTAAAATAGAAAGGATTTGAAAAAATGAATCGTTATTCTATCGAAAGTTTTGTTCAACAAACAAAACAACAGGATAAAGGGGAGGGCTTATTTGAACTCGAAACAGCCCGGATGCTCGAAATTAACTTAAATGGCCAGGTATGGGCGAAGACTGGTGCAATGGTATCCTACCGAGGAAATATCAAATTTGAACGTGAAGGGATTTTTGAACACGGACTTGGGAAGTTGTTTAAGAAGGCATTGACTGGTGAAGGTACTTCACTTATGAAGGCAAATGGAAATGGAAAATTATACGTGGCCGACCAAGGTAAGAAAATATCGATATTGAACTTACAAAACGAATCGATTTTTGTAAACGGAAATGACTTGCTTGCTTTTGAACCATCCATTACTTGGGATATAAAATTGATGAAAAGAATAGCAGGAATGCTTGCGGGTGGATTATTCAATGTTAGGCTAGAAGGAAGTGGGATGGTTGCCATTACTTCACATTATGAACCATTGACATTAATCGTCACTCCTGACAGCCCCGTATTTACAGACCCGAATGCGACAGTGGCGTGGTCAGGAAATTTAACACCTGAATTTGTAACTGATATTAGTCTCAAAACATTAATAGGCAGAAGCAGCGGTGAATCTATTCAGATGAAGTTTTCCGGTGAAGGATTCGTCGTTGTGCAGCCATATGAAGAAGTTTATTTCCAACAACAAAGTTAAGGATAAAGGTAAAGGCAGCTTAAAAAAGCTGCCTTTTGATTTGTATTCTTTTTACCAATAATAGGGCGTTTCTTGGTAGACGTAATAATTCAGCCAATTCGAAAAAAATAGATGGGCATGGGAACGCCAGTTGTTTTTGGGAATTAATAAGGGGTCATCTTCAGGGAAATAATTCTTCGGGATCCCAATGGCAAGACCTTTATTCAAATCCCTTTTATATTCATCCGCCAAGGTTTCGGTCTCGTATTCCAAATGTCCAGTTACCATAATATTTTTACCGTCATTAGAAACGATAATGAATGCACCTGCTTCTTCTGAACAGGATAATAATCTCAATTCAGGATGTTTACGTATTTTTTCTGTTGAAACATCAGTATTTCGGGAATGTGGGGCAAGAAATGTATCATCGAATCCTCTAAGTAGCTTTTCGTTTTTCTCCAATACTGTATGGAAATATATCCCGGAACATTTTTCAGCCAAATCAAATTTTGATATTCCGTAGTGGAAATATAAGGCGGCTTGTGCCCCCCAGCAAATATGCATAGTTGATGTAACATGAGTAATGGACCATTCCATAATTTCCTTCAATTCTTCCCAATACTCAACTTCTTCAAAATGTAGAAGTTCAACAGGTGCTCCTGTTATCACAAGTCCATCAAATTTCTTGTCCTTAATTTGTGGGAATTTCGCATAAAACTGAGCTAAGTGATTTGAACTAGTGTTTTTTGAGATATAACTACCTGTCTTTAAAAATGAAACATTTACTTGAAGGGGAGTATTTCCTAGAAGACGTAAAAGCTGTCTTTCTGTTTTTTCTTTTTCAGGCATCAAGTTCAAGATAAGGATGTTTAATGGACGAATATCCTGACGAATGGCAGATTCAGTATCCATCAAGAAAATATTCTCTTTCTCTAACACCTCTCGCACAGGTAATCCTCTCGGTAAATTTATTGGCAACTCCTCAACTCCTCTATGACTGAATTTTCAATTATCTCAATTATATACGAAAGGATTTGAGACACAAATACCTCTCCTATAAATTAATTTGAAATTTAATTTTTCCTTTGTTTTATCTAATTTGATACAATAATGTAGGTTCAACCTAATAAATATCTTGGCGGGGGAAAAATGATGGATATTAAAACAAATTTTAAGACCGACATTGAAATTGCTCAAGATTCACAGATGAAACCGATTGTAGATATCGCTAATGAAATGGGTCTTAATGAAGATGATTTAGAATTATACGGTAAATATAAGGCGAAAATATCGACTGAAGGTCTTAAGAAATTATCACAAAATGAGATGGGTAAAATTATCCTCGTAACCGCCATAAACCCGACTCCTGCTGGAGAAGGAAAATCAACTGTGACAGTCGGCCTTGGCGATGCGTTTAGACGATTAGGAAAAAAGGTTGCTATCGCGATGCGTGAACCATCTTTAGGACCGACAATGGGAATAAAGGGAGGCGCTACAGGAGGCGGTTATTCACAAGTATTGCCAATGGAAGATATCAATTTGCATTTCACTGGAGATCTTCATGCAATAACTACTGCGAATAATGCTCTTGCGGCACTTATAGATAATCACATTCAACAAGGGAATGAACTACATATTGATCAACGTCGTATCGTGTGGAAACGTGCACTAGACCTAAATGATCGAGCACTTCGAAAAGTAGTTATCGGTCTTGGTGGCCCGTTGCAAGGTGTGCCCCGTGAAGACGGTTTTGACATTACCGTTGCTTCAGAAATCATGGCTGTACTATGTCTTGCGAATGATATTAACGATTTAAAACTCAGGCTATCTAAAATGGTCGTTGCCTACAACTTCCAAAAAGACCCTGTTACTGTGGGTAACTTAGGAGTGGAAGGCGCTTTAACACTACTCTTAAAAGATGCTGTAAAGCCAAATCTTGTCCAAACAATTGAACATACACCGGCAATTATCCATGGTGGTCCATTCGCCAATATTGCACATGGGTGTAATAGTGTTATTGCTACGAGAACGGCTGCTAAGCTAGCAGATTATGTTGTCACTGAGGCTGGTTTTGGAGCTGATCTTGGAGCTGAAAAGTTCTTGAATATTAAATCGCGAAGTGCAGGTATCAAACCTGAAGCTGTTGTTATTGTTGCGACAATAAGGGCATTAAAAATGCACGGTGGAACACCGAAGACGGAACTCGCAAAAGAAAACCTGGATTCCTTAATAAAGGGTTTTGCGAATCTTCAAAAGCATATTGAGACCATTAAAGGTTTTGGGTTACCGTGTGTTGTTGCGATTAATCGCTTTCTTTCAGATACCGACCTTGAAGTTAATGCAATAAAAGATTGGTGTAATCAGCAACAAGTACCTGTAGCATTAACTGAAGTCTGGGAAAAAGGTGGCGAAGGTGGAGTCGAACTTGCAGAAACATTACTCCAAATGATTGAGAAGAATGAAAATCATTTCAAACCACTTTATGACTTATCTGTATCACTTGAAAAGAAAATCACAACCATTGTTCAGCAAGTTTACGGTGGGAATGAAGTCGACTTTTCTCCCAAAGCTAAAAAACAACTAGTTGACTTTGAAAAATTCGGATGGTCTGTATTACCCGTTTGTATGGCTAAGACTCAATACTCACTGTCAGATGACCCATTAAAATTGGGCAGACCACAAGACTTCTCCATTACAATTCGAGAACTAAAACCTTCTATAGGGGCTGGCTTTATCGTTGCTTTAACAGGGGATGTAATGACGATGCCTGGACTTCCTAAAAAACCTGCTGCTCTTAACATGGATGTAGATGAGCATGGAAATGCTTCAGGTTTATTCTAGTAAGGAGCTATATATATAGGATGTATAGAGGCTATGCTAATAGTTTTCTTAAGAAAAGAGGTACAACATGTTTGACCCTACTGCTTTTGACAATATGAAGGTAGTCTTAGAAGGCACAATATACGATTTGGACATTGATGGTGTAATTAACGTAATAGATAGAAATGACTTGATGAATCTCGCAAAAATGTCTCGTGAATTTGACGTCAGCTTTGAAATGGCTGGAGAAAAGCAATTCCCAATCGTGGCCAAATTTCATCTTAAAGCGAAGTTGGAAAACCTGGCATCAGAACTACTACTGGAAGCAAAAAATTCTAGTATAGCGGGATGTCATTTGGAGCTATCTTTTTCATTTATGCACAAGAATGAACAAGTATATTTTGAACGCATAAACGATTTGTTCCTTTCTATTTGGGGGGAGAATAGAAGTATCTTACAAACTGCAACCTTCAATCCTTTCAAAAAAAATGATTATATTAACAACAAAGTCAAAGTTGGGTTTCATCGCGTAATTGAAGAGAGCCAACTTGATGATCTAACAGAAGTCGTTCCTTATATGTTGGATACGATTAAGAAGATCAATTATGTTTTACAAGATACTCATTAAGGAAGGGTGAGAGGATGTCTATATACGAGTATATTGTAGAGACGATAAAGGGAGATGAGGTCTCATTAAATCAGTATCGAGGTAAGGTACTGCTAATTGTAAACACTGCGAGTAAATGTGGTTTTACGCCACAATTCGAAGAACTTCAAGAACTTTATAAATCCTACGAGTCACTGGGCTTCGAAGTGCTCGGTTTCCCGTCCAATCAGTTCATGAATCAAGAACCTGGTAATGAAGAGGAAATCCTTACTTTCTGTCAGTTGAATTATGGAGTTACCTTTCCTATGTTTTCTAAAATAGACGTAAATGGGAAAAATGCACATCCTGTGTTTGGGTTTTTAGCCGAGGAAGCCCCTGGGCTGCTGGGGATGAAAGCTATCAAATGGAATTTCACCAAATTCTTGATTGATAGAGATGGAAATGTCGTGAAGAGGTTTGCGCCCACAGATAAACCTTCTGAAATGAGAAAAGATATTGAAAAGCTATTATAAGATGAAGGGCTAGCCAGATGATCGGGCTAGCCCTTTATTTTGAATTAGAGCAATCTTTAAAGCATGAATTTTCAGATTCTAGTTTACATTTTCCAGTGGAAAAGTTAGATTTAGAATATAAATATTCTGAATAGTTTATAGAGATAAAAAATATTATAAAATTAAAAGGGGGAAATAAGGGTATGAAAATTGCATGGGTAACAGATAGTACAGCCTTTTTAGATGAAGACATGAAAAAAAATCCCGATGTCTATACAATACCTCTTTCCGTGTTAATGGATGAAGAAGAGTTCTTAGATGGTATTGATTTAACTGCCAGAGAACTTTTCGATAAATTGAAGACTCTTAAAAATCCACCAAAAACTTCACAGCCGTCAGTTGGTGCTTTTCAGCAATTGTATGAAAGCCTTTCCAAAGATTATGATCAAATTGTTTCCATCTTGTTATCTTCTAAACTAAGTGGGACATTTTCATCAAGCCAACAAGCTTCACAACTCGTTGATATTCCTGTATTAACAATTGATTCTAAAATTTTATCCTATCCTTTAACCGCTTTAATAAAAAAAGGAATGGAAATGGTCGCACGTGGCGATTCCCTTGAGGTAGTAGAATCAAATCTCAAGAAAATTATTGATACTAATGAAACAATTGTGCTGATTGGCAGTCTTGAGCAACTTCACAGAAGTGGAAGAATGTCTGGACTTAAGTTTTTGCTTGGTAGCATGCTCAGCGTGAAGCCAATTATTTCTATCGTTGATGGAGTATTGCATATTAAGGAAAAGGCTAGAAGTGAAAAAAAAGCGAAAGACAAAATTGTTGATTATTTACGATCATCATACGAGAAACATAGATTCAAAGAGGTTTACATATTGTATGGACTTCATTTAGAAGTTGCAGAAAACTTCCGTAATGAATTAAAAGATGAATTCCCAGAAGTAAGTTTCGTTTGTTGTCCATTAGGGGCCACAATCGGGGTTCATGCAGGTGAAAATACTTTAGGAATTAGTTGGTTCAATGCTTTATAAATCTATAAACATTGTTTCTCCATTAGATGGAGAAACTTAGTAAAAGCTTGCCAAGGGGTGAGCTTTTTTTGTACTCAAGATGGATGAACTGATGGTCATAATAGTTTTATGTTAAAATAGTTCACGAAAGAGGTGACTGATTTGACAAAAGATATCATAAAAGTAACAGAAGCATTTGTGAAATCGGAACTTGGTGAAGACTCTACTGGACATGACTGGTATCATATTGAACGAGTTCGCAATAATGCGATGAACATAAATAAAGCTGAAAAAACCGGTGACCCATTTATCATAGATATGGCTGCCTTACTGCATGACATACCAGATGAAAAACTAAATGATAGTGTGGAATGTGGAAAAAATAAGCTAGAGAAGTTTCTTGAATCAATTGAACTAGAAGTAAGTGCTAAACTACATATCATGGAAATAATAAATACGATTTCTTATAAAGGTGGTCATGGGAAAACGGTTTCTACTATGGAGGCAAAGATCGTCCAAGACGCGGACCGATTAGACGCCATTGGTGCAATTGGGATCGCGAGGACATTCGCTTTCGGAGGGAAAAAAGGTCAATTAATATATGACCCTTCAATCCAAACAAGAGTGCAGATGACAGAAACAGAATATCGGATGGGAAAATCATCGTCCATCCATCACTTCTATGAAAAGCTCTTAAAGCTAAAAGATTTAATGAATACTGAGACGGCTAAAAAGATGGCAGAAAGTCGACAAGAGATGATGGAGACATTTCTCGTGCAATTTTATAACGAATGGGATGGAATATCATGAAGATGCTAACGGCAGATAAAGTTTCAAAAACATATGGTGAAAAGAAATTATTTGATCAAATTAGTTTCACCATTGGTGAAAAAGAAAGAGTAGGATTAATCGGGGTTAACGGTACGGGGAAATCATCCTTATTAAAGATTATTGCGGGAGTGGATTTCCCAGACAGTGGAGAGATTCTGACGGGTAAAGATTATTCGATTTCTTACCTAGATCAACAACCGAATATGGACGGGGAACTAACTGTTATAGAGCAAGTTTTCCAAGGTGATGCTCCGATATTTCAACTGATGAGAAAATATGAAGCTGTTTTAGTAAATCTGAATGTATCACCTGAAAATTCTCAAATGCAAGAAGAGCTTTTCGGGCTTCAAAAACAGATGGATGCTCTTAATGCGTGGGATACAAATACAAACGCAAGAACGATTCTTACAAAATTGGGAATTGATAACTTCAATAAACAAATCAGTGAATTATCGGGTGGGCAAAAAAAGAGGGTTGCGTTAGCGCAAGTCCTCATCCAAGCATCGGATTTGCTCATATTGGATGAACCAACGAACCACTTGGATTTTGATTCAGTAAAGTGGTTAGAAGATTATTTAAGTCGATATCACGGCTCACTATTAATTGTAACGCATGATCGTTATTTTCTTGATCGGGTTACAAATAGAATTTTTGAACTTGATGGCGGACAATTGTATTCTTATAAAGGAAATTATGCAGACTTTCTTGAATCAAAGGCTGTTAGAGAAGAAAATGACGCTGCAACCTCAGAAAAAAGGAAAAATCTTTTTAGACGTGAGCTGGAATGGATTAGAAGAGGCGCTAAGGCAAGGACAACAAAACAGAAGGCAAGAATTCAACGATTTGATGATTTGTCTGAACAGGTCGGCGCAACAAAGTCTAATGAAAAACTGGATATTTCTTTAAGTGGAAGTAGACTTGGGAAACAAGTTTATGAATTAAAGAAAGCATCCAAGAAATTTGGAAAACAGACCATTTTAGACGAGTTTGACTTGTTACTCAAACCTGGCGATCGCATGGGCATAATAGGGAAAAATGGAACAGGTAAATCAACCTTATTGAATATTCTGGCCAACAGAATTCCTCTTGATAGTGGCGAAATCGTAATCGGTCAGACTGTTAAAGTTGCCTATTATACTCAAGAAAGCGAAGATATGGACGAAAACATGAGGATGATTGAGTATATTAAGGAAACGGCTCAAGTTGTGGACACAACCGATGGGAAAACGATTTCTGCTGCCCAAATGCTCGAAAGATTTCTTTTTCCGACCTATACGCATGGAACTCCAATTAGAAAATTATCAGGCGGAGAAAAACGTCGCTTATATTTATTGAAAATCTTAATGACTGCCCCCAATGTTCTCTTATTGGACGAACCAACAAATGATTTAGACACTCAAACGCTGACCATTCTCGAAGACTATTTGGATGAATTTCCTGGCGTTGTTATAACGGTTTCCCATGACCGCTATTTCTTGGATAAAGTGGCAGAACAACTAATTGTCTTGGAGGGACAAGGAGCAATCAAGACATTTTACGGCAATTATACAGAGTATCTTGAGAAGGAAACAGAACTAGTAAAATCGAAGAATACCGACTTTTCTGTTGAAGTAAAGCAAAAACCAAGAGAACGTGAGAAAAAGAAGAGAATGACTTACCAGGAGAAAAAGGACTGGGAAGAAATTGACGATAACATTGCAGCCACTGAAAAGAGATTAGAAGAAATTGCCGTTGAATTGGGAAAAACGGGCAGTGACTTCACCAAGGCACAAACCCTTATGAATGAAGAAACAGAATTAAACGAAAAACTGGAGCAACTAATTGAGAGATGGTCGTATCTTGCTGAACTGGCAGAGAGTCAATAATTTTCAGTTCGATAACATTGAACAATCAATTACCAAAATAAGAGGGAGAATATCGTGAAAATTATATCTATCGAACCCACACCAAGCCCCAATACAATGAAGATTATCTTGAATGAAGAGATTCCAATGGGGAAAAGCACGAATTATAAAAAGGAACACCGTGAAAGTGCACCACCAATCATTGGGGATATATTGAACATTGATGGTATTAAAGGGGTATACCACGTTGCAGATTTCCTTGCGGTTGAGCGAAATTCAAAATTCGACTGGAAAGACTTATTGCAACAAATAAGAAAAGCCTTTGGGGATGAAACTGAGCAATCAGGTTCTGAATCAAAAGAAATAAACGAACATTACGGAGAAATCAATGTATTTGTTCAAATGTTCAAAGATATTCCTATGCAAATCAAGTTAACCGACGGATCAGTTGAAAAGCGATTCGGACTTCCTGAAGTTTTTTCATTGGCGATTTCAAAGGCAGAAAAGCCTGGTGATAATGTAGTCATGATGCGTAAATGGAAAGACTATGGTGTCCGCTATGGGGAGTTAGAACATGTAGGAAGCGACTTAGTCGAAGAAATTGCCGCTGCATACCCTCCCGAACGTTTGGAAATGCTTGTTAACCGGACCGTGGTCGAGAAAGAGGCATCCGGTACTCAACAGACATCACCAAAAAGAATAAAATTAACTGAAGAAAAGCTAAAGGATCCTGATTGGAAAGTCCGCTATCAATTACTTGAACAGATGGACACTCCAACAATTGAGGATCTTCCACTGCTGAATATGGCTTTGATGGATGAGAAACCATCCATTAGAAGGCTTGCTACTGTCTATCTTGGTATGATTGAAGACAAAGCGGTTTTGCCATATCTTTATAAAGCGCTAAAAGATAAAACGGTAACAGTGAGACGAACAGCTGGAGATTGTTTATCAGACTTGGGCTTTGAAGAAGCTTCAGAACAAATGACCGAAGCTTTAAAAGACGATAGCAAACTTGTCAGATGGCGAGCAGCGATGTTTTTATACGAAGTGGGGAATGAAAAAGCACTTCCTGCTTTGAAAGATGCGGAGAATGACAGGGAATTTGAAGTAAGCCTGCAGATCAAGATGGCGATTGAACGTATTGAGGGTGGCCAAGCTGCAAAAGGTTCAGTTTGGAAGCAGATGACCGAGGTTAGGAAAGGTACGACCGAATAATTAACAATGAGTAATGCGAATTGCAAAATTTGCTTGGATTATAGTATGCTTACAACATCGGAAAAAGAGAATTGGGGGAATTTTAAATGTCTATGGCATATGAAGAATACATGAAACAAATGGTTAAACCAATGCGTGATGAATTGACACGTGCTGGCTTCGAAGAGTTATTGACAGCTGAAGCAGTAGAAGACTTCATGGAAAAAACAAATAGCACGACTCTTGTAGTTGTAAACTCAGTATGTGGATGTGCTGCAGGTTTGGCTCGTCCAGCAGCAACTCAAGCAGTATTGCAATCTGAAAAGAAACCTGCAAACCTTGTGACTGTTTTTGCCGGTCAAGATAAAGAGGCAACTGCAAAGATGCGAGAATATTTTGGGGGAATTGAACCATCATCTCCATCAATGGCTGTTATGATAGGGAAAGAGGTTGTTCACTTCATTCCACGTCATGAAATAGAAGGAAATTCAATGGAAGCAATTATGCAAAATCTTCAAAATGCATTTGACGTAAATTGCTAATAATTAAAAAATAGGGTGTCAATTGACACCCTTTTATTCTTTTTAGACATAGTGAGTGATAAGAAATGTTTGTGACAACGGCTGGAAGAACGAATGAAAAGATGATTGAAGAAGCAAAGAATGTTGCTCTAGAATTAAAAATCCCTTACATACCGAGGAACAAACGATCAATTGAAGACCTCCAACGAGTAGTGGGAAGCGGTTGTATCGTAGTCGGAAAAGACAGACTCGAACTATTCGGCCAGGAAAACCTTTCACCATTCTTCTTTCATCCTAATTCATCAATGTTTCGGATAAAAAGACTTCAGAATGGTGGAAGTGACACACTTGTTGAAGCAGCTAAGTTGGAAAGAGGTATGAGTTTTCTCGATTGTACGTTAGGTTTGGCTTCAGACGCTATTGTAGCAAGTCATGTTGTTGGGAGCTCCGGCTTAGCCGTAGGAATAGAAGCTCAAAAATATTTGGCCTACCTTGTAACCATAGGTTTAAGCAAATGGGATTCCGGCAATGAAGAAATGAACATTTCAATGCGTCAAATTAAAGTTTTTCATGAAAACTCCTTGGAATATCTAAAAAAAGTTCCTTCTGAAAGCTTTGATTGTGTCTATTTAGATCCGATGTTTGAAAAGAAGATCACTGAATCTGATGGCATTAAAGCACTGGATTCTTTCGCTCTTCACGATGATGTTACAGAAGAGCTAATGGAAGAGGCTCGCAGGGTATCCATAAGAAGAGTAGTCATGAAGGATCACTACTTAAGTCATAGATTTGAGAGATTTGGTTTTGAAGTCAATATACGAAAAACGGCAAAGTTTCACTTTGGAGTAATCGAAAAGAAAGCCTAATTGAATGGTTTTTCGGCTTCAGCAACTAAATAGTGTTAATAGTTTCACTTTTTTAACAAAAGAAGTATAATTATCCGTAAGCAACCCACTTGTTAAATTAGTAGAATCGTTGCTAAAAGCATGATAGGGATTAAAGGGGGGAAAAGCTTGAATAAGTGGCTGCGTAAATCCTTCGTTGTCATGGTTTCGGTTTTGACATTCGGTCTCATAACCCCGCAATTGGACATATTCGATGGACGAGTTAATGCGGACCCTTCAAAAGGAAGCGAAGCATTTGAAAACGTATCATCAGCCATTGTAGATGACAAAACTAGGTTAGAAAGTCATTCGGGGCAGACTGATAAGCAGAAATTCATTGAAGAAACGATGAAAATGGCAGAAGCACAGGCTTACCAAAAGTTTGGTTCCAAAATCAAGCCTGTCATTGAAAATGAATTCAAAGATGTAATATTGCCGAATATCCAATTGGCTTTAGAGGATGTTTCGCTTCAGTTTCCTGAAGAGGAACTAACTCATTTGGCAATAACAGAAAGACCGGGATCAGGTGTTTCTGAAAAAATTTTCCATGTTGTAAACTCTAAAACCTCGGAAGATATCATTCGCTTTCATGTCAGAAGGGATCATCCTCCACAGCAGGGGTACTGGTTTAATTTCCACTACCATACGATTTTTGACCAATATCAAAAACATCATCATTTAGGATCAATTTATTGGGACAAAAATACACCTCCAAAATGGATGGCATAAGTCGAATTTCGATTTTATTCGATATTAATATTATTTTTGAAGTTTTTTTGAAACTTTTTACGGGAAAACTCGTAAATAGATTATCACACAAAATGGAGGTATGAAAAATGGCAGTGAGTTTATCAAAAGGTCAGAAAGTAGATTTAACAAAAACGAATCCTGGTTTAAGCAAAGTTGTTGTAGGTCTTGGCTGGGATACAAATAAGTATGACGGTGGTCATGACTTTGATTTGGATTCTTCTGTTTTTCTTTTAGCTGACAATGGAAAAGTTGCATCTGATAGCGACTTTATTTTCTACAACAATCCTTCAGGTGGCAATGGAGCTGTAGTACATACAGGTGATAACCGTACTGGTGCTGGCGATGGAGACGATGAGCAAGTTAACGTTGATCTTTCAAATGTTCCTGCAAATGTTCAACGGATTACTTTTACAATTACGATTCACGATGCAGAAACGAGAAGCCAAAACTTCGGTCAAGTATCGAATGCGTATGCTCGTATTTTTAATGAAGAATCTGGTGAAGAACTTATCCGCTTCGACCTTGGAGAAGATTTTTCTATTGAGACGGCTATCGTAGTAGGTGAATTATATCGTCATAATGGTGAGTGGAAGTTTAGTGCTATCGGAAGCGGATATCAAGGTGGGTTAGCTGCTTTAGCAACAGACTTCGGTTTACAAGTCGGTTAATAACAATATTTGCACATTTTAGTTTATAAAGAGGCGGTAAAACCTTTTAAGTATATGGTTTTACCGCCATTTTATGAGATTAATTTTTTTGAATTTGGGAGGAACATTCAGCATGACAATTTTGCAAGGTATCATCGATACGTATTCTCAATTTTTTGATTGGGATATGTGGGTAAGAGTATTATCAGATCCTGTTAGCTGGGGTCTTATTGGAACACTTGTTATTTTGGAAGGTTTGCTTTCTGCGGACAATGCACTCGTTTTAGCTGTAATGGTAAAACATTTGCCAGAAGAAAAACGAAGAAAGGCACTTTTCTATGGATTGTTAGGAGCTTATATTTTCCGATTTATTGCAATTGGTCTTGGAGTATTCCTCATCAAACTATGGTGGGTTAAAGTATTGGGAGCGGGTTACCTCGCTTGGCTATCCATTAAATACTTTATCGACAAGAAAAAGGCGGCTGAATCCGATGATAATGAAGTAGAAGGCATGAATCAAAGTGGTTTATTGATTCGTCTTTTCGGAACATTCTGGGGTACGGTTGCTGCAGTAGAAATCATGGACATTGCTTTCTCCGTTGATAGTGTTTTAGCTGCATTTGGAGTCAGTCAAGAAGTTTGGGTGCTATTGCTTGGCGGTATGTTGGGAGTTCTAATGATGCGAGGAGTTGCTGGTGTATTCCTTAAGTTGATTGACAGTGTTCCTGAACTTGAAACCACTGCGTATATTTTGATTGCTATTATTGCCGTGAAAATGTTCTTAGGAGTATTTGGCATTCATATTGACCATATTTATTTCTTCCTTCTATTACTTATTACTTTTGTTGCAACATTCGTTATTCACTACATGAATAAGAAGAAAGCAGCAGAAAAAGAAGGGAATATCTAGATTAGTAATGAAAGAAGGGAACAGACCAGTGTCTGTCTCCCTTCTTTTTTAGCATACTTTTGAGCAAAGGAGTTTGCCACAAATGAAGTTTTTCTCATATATTCCTGAAGAGGAAATGGATCAGATTTTTTATCAAAAACCAAGTAACTTTAACAAATATACTGATCGTGAACTCCTAGCATATGCCTTGGGGGCTACTCTCTATATGCCTGGTACAAAGTTGGGAATACACAGTGATATTATCACAGGTAAGCATAAAGGTTTAACTTCCTTAGTCATTGACCTTGAAGATGCGGTCGGAGATACAGAGGTAGCTTCGGCTGAAGAGAATCTTATTGAAGAACTTTATAAATTATATAGCGCCACATTAAACGGTACAGTACAAAAAGAGGACTTGCCCTTAATTTTTATTAGGATTAGGCACCATGAACAATTTCTGAAGGTAACAGAGCAACTTGGAGATGCAATCAATATCTTAACCGGTGTTGTGTTGCCAAAGTTTGAAGCTATTACAGGTAGGGAACTATTAAAGGCTGTCCGGAAATTATCTCATAATGGCTGTCCGTTTTATGCTATGCCGATCTTAGAAACTAATCGTGTCATACAAAAGGAAACGCGCATTACAGAGTTAATGGAAATTAAAGAAGTGTTGGATGAGTATAGGGATTATGTATTAAATGTTCGTATTGGCGCAACCGATTTCAGTGGTCTATACGGAATCCGTCGCGGAGCAGATACGACCGTTTATGAAATATCTGTTATTAGAGATTGTATTTCAGATATTATCAATGTCTTTTTAAGAGCGGAAAGTCCATATGTAATCTCCGGTCCCGTTTGGGAGTATTTTTCTTCAAAAGAAAGAATCTTAAAACCTCAACTTAGACAAACCCCTTTTAGACAACGATATGGTCAAGAGGGCTTAAAATTTAGAAATGAATTAATCGATTGTCACATGGATGGACTTATGCAGGAAGTAATTATGGATATTGCCAACGGTTTAACTGGAAAGACGGTTATTCACCCTACTCATATCAAAGCTGTACAAGCTCTTAATGTCATTTCTTTCGAAGAATATACCGATGCCAAAACCATTATCGAGAGTGCAAGTGGTGAAATAGGCGTTTTAAAGAGTGAATTTTCAAATAAAATGAACGAAATTAAGCCTCACTTATATTGGGCTACGAAAATTATGATGAAATCAAAACTATACGGGGTGTTACATGACGAATTCACAAACATTGACCTCCTTAAGGAAGAAACACTCGTATCAAATTCTTGATTCCTTAAGGGTTGAGGTTAAAATTTCTGAAAATCCTTATAATTTACAAATTGATGACTTATTTACTATGGCGGCTCGAATCAACAAGAGACGTTCGTTTTTGTTTGTAAGTAAGGTTCTTGGAAAACATCTTCCAATTGTGCCGGCAAAAGGGTTGCTAACAGCAGCGCTTTTAGGAGCAAGATATTTGGAAGTTGTAAAAAATGAAGTTACTTCTGGCAAAAAGAGCTTAATAGAATTGTTTAATGAAAATAAACTAGATTACAAGCCCAAAGCGTTCGTTGGTTCTGAATATAATCCTGTCGTTATTGGTTTTGCCGAGACAGCCACTGCTTTAGGGCACTCCTTCTTTGACTGTTTTAAGAAAGGGGACTTCTTTCATACAACTCGTGAACAATTGCCATTACAGGAAGCGGTGATCACTTTTGAAGAGGAGCATTCTCATGCAACTTCACACCGGTGCTATGTTCCTGAAAGCCTAATCAATAACAATCGTGAAATCATACTTGTTGATGATGAAGTAACAACGGGGAAAACCGCTTTGAACATCATCCGATCCATTCATTCTCAATTTCCACGATCTCAATACACATTGGTTTCTATACTTGATTGGCGCTCCTTAGAAGACCGCAATCAATTTGTACTTCTTGAAAAAGAACTAGGTATCGAAGTACACTGTGTTAGCTTAATCTCTGGGGATTTCAAAATTGAAGAAACATCATTCCATGAAGAGGAAAAGAATGAAAATTCTAATCCAACATCTTTCAAATTGGTGCCTGAAACGGTTTATTTAGAAAAAGAACTCCCAGATTTGTATGAGAACATAAATACACCTAACGTTACTTTGGATGGAGTCCAAAAAGACGTAAGCTATCTAAAAGAAACAGGAAGATTTGGACTGGATTCAAATGAAAATGTTTTCTTACATGAGAAAATCTTTACGTCAGGTAAGTTACTAAGAAAGAAACGCACTGGGAATAAAACGCTCTGTTTAGGTACAGGAGAGTTCATGTATTTACCAATGCGCATTGCAGCGGAGATGGGAAGTGGAACTTTCTATCAATCTACGACAAGAAGCCCCGTTTATATTAAAGATAAAGTGGATTATGGAGCGAGATACGGTCTTTCATTCCCTAATCCTGAGGATCATCTAGTCCCACATTTTGTTTATAATATACCGCCTAATGGATATGATGAAATTTTTCTTTTCTTTGAGAGGGAAGTAAGTAATGAAGATATTCAACCATTATTAACACATTTGGCAACTTTAAAGATTAGCAATGTGAAAGTTGTTTTTTTCACTGGAAAAGATAGGAGTGGTGGTTATGAATAGTGCAATCAATCAGCCGGCTAAAATTGGCAGCTATAGTGCCGAAGATGTTGTATTCTTACTTAAAGATTTAAGTGAAGTTGAACTTGAGGGAACTACTGAAAAACGTGAAAAGGAAGTTCAATCAGGCAGGCATTATAGTGAGACACTCCCGATTGAATACCAGCCGCCAGAAGAATATGTAGAACTATTTTGGAAGACGTTGCATGATTATAAAACAAAAGTGGCCTTATGCGTGGGGATCGTTTCTGAGCAAATCTATCGTTTAAAAGGCAACAATACAGTCCTTGTATCATTGGCGCGAGCAGGTACGCCTGTTGGAATTCTTATAAAGAGATATATAAAGCAAAGATATAACGTAGTGCTTCCTCATTACAGTGTTTCTATTATTAGAGACCGTGGAATCGACGTGAATGCATTGAAATTCATTTTGGATGAACATCCAAACTGTCAAATTCAGTTCGTTGACGGGTGGACGGGAAAAGGTGCAATTTCAATTGAGTTAACAAAGGCATGTCATGATTATAAGCAAGAATACGGTATTCAACTCGATGATACTTTGGCTGTCATTGCAGACCCAGGTTATTGTACAACTCTTTTTGGAACCAGAGAAGATTTCCTCATTCCGAGTGCTTGTCTGAATTCAACGGTGTCAGGACTTGTCTCTAGAACAGTTTTGAATGATCTCTATATAGGAGAAGATGATTTTCACGGAGCAAAATATTATCATAATTTAACAGATATCGATGTATCCAATGAATATATCGATCTGATAACAAATGAATTTCAAGGGATTTTTGAAGAAGCTGAGGGGCAGGCATCTGAATTTTTCAATAGTGAGATTACAACAGGGTTTCAAGGAATGGAAGATGTGAAAAGAATTCAGACTGAATTTCACATAGATAATACTCATTTCATCAAACCTGGAGTTGGAGAAACAACGCGAGTTCTATTGCGTAGGGTGCCAGAAAAAATTCTTATGAGAGATCCGAATAGTCCTTACGTGAAGCACATATTGATGCTCGCACATGAAAAGGGTGTTGAAGTAGTTCCGTATCAAAATATGAGCTACCATTGTTGTGGAATTATCAAATCACTTAAGGGGTCTTCAGAATGATCTTTGCTTCTGATTTAGATCGAACTCTTATATATTCTAAACGAGCGATTGAGGATCTTGACAATTTGCAAGAATTCTCATCTCTTGTACCTGTAGAAATGAAGGACGGTATGCCGGTTTCATATATGACAAGTCAATCCTTTGATTCACTTAAACTTCTACATGAATCTGTTCTTTTTGTACCGATAACCACTCGGACGTCTGAGCAATTTAAAAGAATAACGCTCTTTAGTGAGCAGATGCCTGTACGCTACGCAGTGACTTCAAACGGTGCAAATATATTATTAGACGGGCAAGTTGATCAAGAGTGGAAAGAACAAATCACCCGTCAATTAAATTGTGAAACAATGGTTCAAGAGGAATTTATTCAGCATCTGTTAAATGAAGGATTGGAATTTAAAGGTCATTTAAAATATGCCGAGAATTTATTCTTTTACTATATCCTTGATGAAAGAATCACACTTAAAGAGAAGTCACGTATCGGTGAAAAAATAGCGCACTTAGGCTGGAGGACGTCCCTACAAGGAAAGAAACTCTACTTTATTCCAAAATGCATCAATAAAGGGGCAGCTCTCAAATATATCCAAGAAAAATCAGGGATAAAAACCATGGCAGGTGCAGGAGATTCCATTCTTGACTTTGATTTCCTGCAGTATTGTTCGCAAAGGTTTGTTCCGAAGCACGGAGAACTAGCTGCCGAGGGGAATCTTGAGGGCTTTACCATTACCAAAGCAAAAGGATTAAAAGCAGGAGAAGAAATTGCGAATCATTTAGCTTCACAGGTTTTACTTAATACTTGAGGACTTTCTCTTCAGAAAAAAGGAAATTAGTAAATAAGCGGAAGAGCTAGTCGCGTAAATGATAGCAAACGTCATAATACTCACTGTTACGGTTTGTAACGGTGAGGAAACAAGCAATGTGAAAATGATGCTATACCAAATCAAATCAAAAAAGATAAATTTGTCTGCAATCAGACTTTCCTGTACAAGATTCAAATCTGAATGCATTTGTTCTATGCGTGGTCTTTTATAAGTAGTTCTCAAGACAGTCACCTTCTTTTACTGACTGGTCAAAGCTCAAGACTTATTTGCCTTTCTTCAACTACTTATCTATATGAATCTACAGGATAAAGGGTGAAGACTGTGTTTTCGAAAAAAATGGAACCTTTCTCATTTTGTTTCGTATAAACAAATGTACCTTAAAATCAATTATGATATGATGGTAATAAGCTTACATAAAATGCTAAAACCATTCACAACTTTCGCTCCTAGAGGGAAGGGATATAAAATGTACCAATCATATAAAAAATTAAATGTTAAGACATTAAGTGTTACCAATGAGAACTGGTTAAGCATCCTTAAAATGAAACTTCCGGATCGTTCAGAGTATAGGGTGGAGGATAATCATTTTTATTTTGGTAGAGTTGCCTGTAAGTTTTTGGGACTACCTCTTGATAAAGATGAGTATTATAACCACTTATTTGAGTATGTGCACGATGAAACTTTAAATCTGCACCTCTTATCTGAAGAATCACTCAATAAGTCAATGGATAATCGGAAGTTTCAAGCAATCCAAAAAGTATTGAATTTATTAAATGAACAAAAGTTGTCTATCAATCGTTTCGTTGCATTTCTTGACGGAGAACAGCTCTTGATCAAACATGAGTCACCTACCATCCATCGTAGAATTCGAGAAAGCATGATTGAAATGCTTGACTATTTTACAGCTAAGGAAAAAGACGGGTTAAATAACCCTGAATTTCGAAGAGTTATTGTCGACGTATTAAAGTGGTCATTCAATCATCTTGAGGATTTGCTCATAAAGTTAGATTTAACTCAAGAACAGCCCAAATTTCTATGGTACGGAGATTTTAAGAAAAGTCATTATTATTTTCTTTTTTTTATTATGAAGTTTGGTTGCGATCTTGTTGTTTTTCATCCTGGAGGAAAAGATCCACTTGATGGATTTGTTGAAGAAAATCTCTTTACCTATCACCTAGGCAGTACAGGTGAAGTGGAGGCTTTTCCTAAGAAGAAACGTACAAGAGTAACAACTGTCGCCTATCGTGCCTCAAGAGAGATTGAGACCATTCTCAACCACGAGGGTTCAGGCTTATATAAGCCTTGGCAATTAAGAGATTATTCGCCTTCAGCACTAACCTTAAAGACCACTTATGATGAGTTGTTTATTCTTGCAAAAGAAATTGCTATGATAAGACCGGATTTTGAAGTGAAAGATGGTAAAGTCTACATTCCTTCCCTTTTCTCTAAAGTTCAAGGTGTTAGCAAAGATCGAAAAGAATATTGGGAGAGAATGCATAGTATTGGGTCTCTCGAACATGCTCTAGTCATCAGGCACTTTCCTTTCTCTATTCAAACATCAAATGACTTCCGCTTCCATTATAGAGATGCATTAGATCGTGATGGTTGTCTCATTGTGGAAAAAATGATGCAGGCAAATTATTGGAAGTATTCGCATTTGCCATCGGGGTTGCAAAAGGGAATAGGTAATGCTATTCGAAGTCTTTGTGAAACTCCTCCTTTAAAAAAGAACCCTGGAGAAAGTATGGATGAATTAAAGACTTATATTTTCAGTCAATCCATGCAAATTTCAAATAGTCTGCTCAAGCTAATGCAGCAATTCGATTATTCCCAGGAAGTTCCCAAGGTGGTCATTTATAATAATGATAACACTGGCGTCATGATAAGGTCGGATGCTGTAATGCTGGCATTATTAAATAGGTTTGGACTGGATATCGTTATCTATAATCCTGCTGGACATAACGACATTGAAAATTACCTAGAAGAGAGATGCTTCGACACACATTGGCTAGAAGACATTGTTTTTGACCAGGAATATAGAGAACCTTCCTCTTCAAAAAAAGGATGGCTTCAAGGGCTCATTAAGAACATAAGGAGAGATTGAAGTGCTTAACGAAATGCAAACAAATACCAACACTTACTCAAATCCTGTAGATAAATTAACTGAAACGAAAGTTACAGATATCAAACTAGCTTTAAAGAGTGAACCAGAAGTATTGAATTTGGCCCGTTCAATCGATGAAAGGGATCAAATTCAAATTTTGGAATTCGGTAAAGAACCAGCTGTTCAAATTTCTAGATTTTCTGATCAAATCCTGAGCAATATGCGTACAACAAAAGTTGAAGACTCAGGGGAGCTTTTAAAACAACTTGGCAAGATCATGGATAGGTTTGACAGTAAGGACTTTCAACAAAAGTCAGGAGGTCTTTTTAATAAGCTTTTTAAAAAAGGTGAAAAAGTTGTAGAAAAGCTGTTTGGTAAATACCAAACAATGGGAAGTGAGATTGATAAGGTCTACATAGAAATCTCAAAGTATCAACACGAAATGGTTGATTCAACGCAGATGCTAGAACAAATGTATGAACAAAATTATCAATATTACTTAACACTCGAAAAATACGTTGTTGCAGGTGAAATGAAAGCGGAAGAATTAAAGACACAACAACTTCCTCAACTAGAAGCAAAAGCTGCGGCTGGTGATCAATTAGCTTCCATGCAGCTAGATACGTTAAGGAATGCGATTGAACTTCTTGAACAACGTATTTATGATCTTGAAATGGCTAAGATGGTTTCCCTTCAAACTGCACCGCAAATTCGTTTGCTTCAGCGCGGAAATACAAAGCTCATTGGAAAAATCAATTCTGCATTTGTAACAACTATTCCTATCTTCAAGAACGGTCTCATTCAAGCAGTTGCAGCAAAAAGGCAAAAGCTTGTGGCAGATTCAATGAGTGAGCTTGATCGTCGTACTAACGAAATGCTCGTGAGAAATGCTCAAAATATTGCCCAACAGAGTACAGATATCGCTAGGCTTGCTGGCGGACCAAGTATTAAGATTGAAACCATTGAAGAAACATGGAACATTATCATAAAAGGTATGCAGGAAACAAAGGCAATTGAAGATGAAAATAAACGTTTGCGTGTTGAAGGTACGAAGCGACTTGAACAACTTCAAGAAAACTTTAAGAAAATGAAGCAATAAGGTATCACCTTATTGATCATGATAAAACTCGTAACAAACAAAATAATTAGATGAGGTGAATGATTTTGGCTATCAATTTACAAAAAGGACAAAGAGTCGATCTTACAAAAGGTAATCCAGGCTTATCAAAAATCATGGTAGGCTTAGGTTGGGATCCAGTTAAAAGCGGCGGAGGCGGCTTACTTGGCGGTTTATTTGGTGGCGGAGGCGGAGCAAATGTTGATTGTGATGCATCCGTAATCATGGTTGGGGAAAATGATAAAATCCGTGGAAATAGCGATGTTATCTATTTTGGTAACTTAAAGAGCAGCTGTGGAAGCGTACAACATTCTGGAGATAATTTAACAGGTGCTGGAGATGGCGATGACGAGCAAGTATTTGTTGAACTTAATCGCGTTCCTTCACATGTTCAGAAACTGGTTTTTGTTGTAAATATTTATGACTGCGTAAAGCGTAAACAACATTTTGGAATGATTCAAAATGCCTTTATCCGCATCGTAAATCCAACGAATAACCAAGAGCTTATTCATTATAACTTAACGGATAACTATAGTGGTCAAACAAGCTTAGTTGTTGGTGAATTGTATCGCCACGGTTCAGATTGGAAGTTCGCAGCAGTTGGAACAGGAACGATGGCAGCAAGCTTAAGTGAAATGGTTCGTTCTTATTCTTAAATATTAATTTAACATAGCTAAATTTTTGATTCAAAACTGATTATCGCAACAAAGTGGGGGGAGTAAGTGATGAGTATCAATTTATCAAAAGGTCAAAGAATTGATCTTACCAAAACGAACCCGGGCTTGACGAAGGTCATAGTTGGGCTTGGTTGGGATACAAACCGTTATGACGGTGGGAAAGACTTTGATTTGGATGCTTCAGCGTTTCTAACAGATGCGAATGGAAAGGTAGTAGAGGACAGCGACTTTATCTTCTACAACAATCTTGTTCATTCTTCAGGCGGTGTTGAGCATACAGGTGATAATCGTACGGGTGAAGGCGACGGGGACGATGAACAGATTAAAGTGGATTTCAGCAAAGTCCCTTCACGAGTTCATCGCATTGCCATTACAGTTACGATTCATGATGCTGAATTAAGAAATCAAAATTTTGGGCAGGTAGCAAATGCATTTGCACGTGTTGTCAACGAAGAGACTGGCCAGGAGATTTTAAAGTTTGATCTTGGAGAAGATTTTTCTGTTGAGACGGCTGTTGTAATCTGTGAGCTGTATCGACATAATGGTGAGTGGAAGTTCAACGCTGTCGGAAGTGGTTTTTCTGGTGGATTGGCCGCACTTTGCCGAAACTTTGGTTTACAAGTATAATTCGAAATCAAAAAGCCACCGTTCAATTTTGAATTGACCCAATAAAGTTAGACAAAAAGTTTTAAGCTGCTTTCAAGACCTGAGTCCGGTATTCGACTGGACTTAGGTCTTTTAATTTTGCCTTCATTCGTTTGTGATTGTAATAATAAATATATTCTTCTAATTCTCGTTCGAAATGCTCTATATTCTCAAATTCTTGTAAGTAGAGTAGTTCAGACTTT
>NZ_FOYF01000014.1 GCF_900115925.1 Bacillus sp. cl95
TTTGTTGACATTTTTGTTTGTTTAGTTTTCAAGGAACAATTTGTTCGTCGCTCGGAAGCAACTTTATTATATTAACACTTCGTAATTTCGATGTCAACAACTTTTTTCAACTTCTCAACGTTGTTAACTCGTTATTAACGACTGCTTTAATATACTACCACCATCCTCAATAGGCGTCAACATCTATTTTATTAAAATAGAACAATAAAAAACACCGACCACTTAGGCCGGTGTTTCCGCATCAAGTTACTTAGAAATAGTAATGATGTTTTCTTCTTCTAAGTCAACGTTACCAGACTTGTTGATCACAATGCTCTCACCTGCAGCTAGGTTTGTGAAAACAATTGGAGTCATGATAGAAGTTGCTCTTTCTTTAATGAAGTCTAAATCTACCTTTAATAAAGGCTGTCCCTTTTTGATCGTATCGTTTTCAGATACAAGGGCTTCAAATCCTTCACCTTTTAAGTTAACCGTATCGATACCCACATGGATTAAAATCTCACGGCCAGTATCAGAAAGAATACCCATTGCATGCTTTGTCGGGAATAGGTTGATAATCTTACCATCAACAGGAGAAACGATTGTACCTTCAGAAGGAATAATCGCAAAACCGTCTCCCATCATCTTTCCAGAGAATACTTGGTCAGGAACTTCAGTGATAGGTTTGATTTCACCTTTAATAGGAGAAACGAATACCTCTTTACCTTTTGACTCCGTTTGAAGTGCTTCAGGATTCACTTCTTCAATTTGTTGTTCTACTCCTTTTTCTGGTGCTTTCGCAACAGCAACTGGAGTTTTACCATTCATAATATCTTTCATTTGACCTTTAATCGTTTCAGAACGCGGACCAAAGATTGCTTGAATGCTGTTACCTACTTCAAGCACTCCTGAAGCACCTAACTTTTTCAAACGATCTTTATCAACATTTTTTGCATCATTAACGGATACACGTAGGCGCGTGATACAAGCATCTAGGTGAGCGATATTTTCTTTACCACCCATAGCCTTAAGAATTTCATAAGGAAGTTCTCCCGATTGTGTAGTCGTTCCCACTTCTTCTTCCTTCACTTCTTCACGTCCTGGTGTCATAAGGTTAAACTTACGAATCGCAAAACGGAAACCAAAGTAGTAGATAACCGCAAATACTAAACCTACAGGAATAACAAGCCAAGCGTTTGTTTGCGGATTAATAAGACCGAATAGAATGTAGTCGATTAAACCACCAGAGAAAGTCATGCCGATTTTTACATTTAAAATGTGCATTACCATAAATGAAAGACCTGCAAAGATTGTATGGATACCGAAAAGAATAGGTGCTACAAACAAGAATGAGAATTCGATCGGTTCAGTAATACCTGTTAAGAAAGAAGTTAATGCAGCAGAACCCATGATCCCTGCAACAATCTTCTTTTGTTCAGGACGCGCTTCTTTATAAATTGCATATGCTGCAGCCGGAAGACCAAACATCATGAATGGGAATTTACCAGTCATGAATGTACCAGCAGTAAGATCTTGTACACCGTCTTTAATTTGATTCATAAAGATAGCTTGGTCACCTCTAACGATTTCCCCTGCTTCATTTGTATATGAACCAAATTCAAACCAAAATGGCGCGTAAAAAATATGGTGAAGTCCGAACGGAATTAACGCTCGTTCAATGACACCGAAGATAAACGCAGAAATAGTTAAGTTTGCATGAACCATGTTGTTAGAGAATGCATTCAAACCTTCTTGAACCGGAGGCCAGATTACAATCATGATTAAACCTAAGATAACAGAGCTTGCCGCTGTAGCAATAGGTACAAAACGTTTACCCGCAAAGAATCCAAGGTAAGACGGTAATTCGATATTGTAGAAACGATTATACATCGATGCCGCTAGAATACCTACGATAATACCACCAAATACACCTGTTTGAAGTGTTGGAATCCCTAGAACAGATGCGTAACCTTGAGGATTTTCACCTAAAGTCTCAGGTGTAATTCCAAGAGTAGTTCCCATCGTTACATTCATGATAAGGAAACCTACGATTGCTGCCAAACCAGCAACGCCTTCTCCACCCGCTAAACCAATTGCAACACCTACCGCAAATAGCAAAGCAAGGTTTCCGAAGATGATTCCACCCGCTTTTTCCATTACAGATGCAACCATTACTACTCCATCAGCTTTTAAGAATGGAGCGATATCTAATAAAACTGGATTTTGAAGTGCTGCGCCGATAGCCAACAAGATTCCTGCCGCTGGCAAGATCGCAACCGGAAGCATAAGTGCTTTACCGACTTTTTGCAACACGCCGAAAAGTTTTTTGAACATGTTATTACCTCCTTAAGATATATTGGCTCATTAAGCGTTTTCAATCGAAAGCACCCTAAAAACAAATAAAAAAGGCATGAGGAAAGAAAACAATCGAAAGAATGCTCAGGGTTATATTACCCCAAAAATTCCATTTCAATTATCTTCTTCACTCATGCCTGATCGTATCAGTAACACGTGAAAGAAAATGGTTATTTAACTTTTTTCTGAAGCCTCTGCAAATGCATGGTTAAATACACCGCTTCGGCATCAAACACTTGTTTTTGAAGTGCTTGCTGCATGACTTTAATGAGCTTCCACGAGAGATTATAGCATAAAGGATACTCTTCCTTCAATAGAGTTGCAATTTTTTCTGGTTCTTCTACTCGCTCCTCTTTATTGACCCTCTCGATGGCAAATCGCAAATGCCTGACTAGACGCATGTAGTCGACGCTTTCTTTATCAATTTTAATATCCAGCTGTTCTTCTATCATATTAACTAGTCTAGTCACCAACTGGGAGTGACTATTGACATCTGCTAGATTCTTGTTTGTAATCGCACTGTGAATATGCAGAGCGATAAAGCCAATTTCTCCTTTTGGTAAATTGACATTCGTCTTTTCACGGATGATCTCCACGATTTCACTCGCAATATCATATTCTAAGGAGTATAGAGTCTTTGTTTCGACCAGAAATGGATTTTGCACTTCCATCCCTTGCGAAAGTCTGTTGACCGCAAACATCAAGTGGTCCGTAAGCCCAACATGGATGTGTTCATTTAACGTAGCATTCGTTCTTTTCTTTATATGTTCTATGGAAGCAATAATTGCTTCTTGTAATCCGTTCTCCAAAAACGGCAAGAGCTTTACATAGTTTTGCTGCTCTTTTTCATTTTTCAACACAAAAAATTTCTCGACGGAATCTGAGTTAATCAAATCATCTCGTTTTCGGTTGAAACCAATCCCCTTGCCGATTACAACCACTTCACCAAAAGAAGGATGATCGGCAATGAGTACGTTATTATTTAAAACTTTACTTATTTTTATCTCTGCCATGCAGATCCATTCTCCTTGCAAACATAGCTATTTTCAGTATTTTCATGTTATTAGAGTAGGATTATTAAGTCAATGACAAAGAGCAAGTTTCAAGAAAACGTCAAAAGTTACCACCAGAGGTATTGTTTGTTTCACAAAAAAAAGAACCGCAGATAAACCGCGGTTCCCTTCTACTATTCTTGTAAAAAGACAAAGTATAAAACAAAGATGATGAAAAAGATGTACATGATTGGATGGATTTCTTTTTTGCGACCTTTGATTAGCATTGTTATTGGATAGAAGATGAATCCAGCCGCAATCCCAGTTGCGATACTGTAGGATAGTGGCATTGCAATCATTGTCATGAAGGCAGGGACTGCAATTTCAAAGCGATTCCAATCAATCTTGCCTAATGAAGAAACCATCAATACACCAACAATAATGAGTGCAGGCGCCGTAACTGGAGCAGTAACAACTGACAATAAAGGAAAAAAGAATAATGACAGAATAAATAGTCCAGCAGTTACAACTGAAGCGAAGCCTGTTTTTGCACCTGAAGCGACACCTGCCGATGATTCAATATAAGAAGTCGTTGTAGATGTTCCCAATACAGCCCCTACAATTGATGCAATTGAATCTGCAAATAACGCCTTACCTGCACGAGGTAATTTATTATCTTTTACTAATCCCGCTTGGTTAGCTACAGCTACTAGAGTTCCAGCGTTATCAAAGAAGTCTACAAATAAGAAAGTAAGAACAATTCCAAGCATTGTTGTTGTATAGAAAGAACTGTCACCAAATGATGAGAAAACAGAACCGAATGTTGGTGCTAAACTTGGAACATTGTCTACTACTCTATCAGGTGTATCAATCAGATTGAAAATCATTCCAACGATAACCGTTAATACCATTCCATAAAATACGCCGCCTTTATAACCCCTTGTCATTAAAATGACGGTAACGACGATTCCAAAGATAGCAAGTAATGTGTTTCCGTTTGATAAATCTCCTAAACCAACTAGTGTTGCATCGTTGTTTACAATAATACCGGCATTTTGAAGGCCGATGAAAGTGATGAATAAACCGATACCCGCTCCCACAGCATGCTTTAAATCTTCTGGGATCGCGTTGATGATTTTTTCACGAAGACCTGACATCGTTAATAATAAGAAGAAAACACCTGAAATGAAAACCGCACCTAATGCGTGCTGCCACGGAATTCCACTTCCTAATACTACTGTATAGGCAAAGAATGCATTTAATCCCATTCCTGGTGCAAGGGCCAAAGGATATCTAGCGAGTAACCCCATGACAAGTGAACCTACAGCTGCTGCCAATGCAGTTGCGACAAACACGGCACCATAATCCATTCTCATTGCATCTGGAAGGTCCTTAATGTTCGCAAGTGACAATGTGATCGGGTTTACAATCAAGATATAGGCCATTGCCAAGAATGTTGTTAAACCACCCATAAATTCCTGACGGTAACTCGTTCCTAACTCTTCAAACTGAAAATACTTTTTCAAACTACATTCCCCCATTTTTCTTTCTATAAAAGAACAAAAACGCTCCGGCATTCTACCGGAGCGTTGACAAAGGTATATGTAAATAGAGTAGGATCCAGCATACGCCAGTTTATCCCCTATTCAAACATGCACCTCGTAGTCAAGCTGTTTACGGTAGCTCGGTAGAAACTTTTGGGCCATATCCCCAACATTATACGAAGATTATTCGATTAATTCGTTCTTAATATACCACCATTCGATCATATTCGTCAACACAAAACACGAACAATTTTTAATATATTTTAGAGTTCGTTCGTGTTAATCTATTCCCACTCAATCGTAGCAGGTGGTTTGCTAGTAATATCATAGACAACTCGGTTAATATGTGGAACTTCATTTACAATACGTGTCGAAATGACCTCAAGTACATCCCAAGGAATTCTTGCCCAGTCTGATGTCATACCGTCTATAGAAGTTACAGCACGAATACCGATTGTATAATCGTAAGTTCGAGCGTCACCCATTACCCCTACACTTCTCACGTCAGGTAGCACCGTGAAGTATTGCCATATATCACGATCAAGACCAGCTTTTTTGATTTCGTCGCGTAAAATCATGTCAGACTCACGCACGATTTCGAGTTTTTCTTCTGTGATTTCGCCAAGTACACGAATACCTAGACCCGGCCCAGGGAAAGGCTGACGCCAAACCACTTCATCAGGAATACCCAACTCTGTACCAAGCGCACGGACTTCGTCTTTAAACAGCGTGTTTAAAGGCTCAATTAATGTGAACTGCATGTCTTCAGGAAGTCCACCGACATTGTGATGAGACTTGATGGTTTGCGCAGTAGCCGTTCCGCTTTCAATGATATCTGTATAAAGCGTTCCTTGTGCAAGGAATTCAATACCTTGCAACTTAACCGCTTCATCATCAAATACGTAAATAAATTCGTTACCGATAATCTTGCGTTTTTGCTCAGGGTCAGACACGCCCTTTAACTTTTCCATGAATCGGTCTTTTGCATCAACCTTTATAACATTCATATTGAAGCCATCAGCAAAAGTCTTCATCACACCTTCAGCTTCATTTTTACGAAGTAAGCCGTGATCAACAAAGATACATGTCAATTGATCACCGATCGCTCGATGAATCAATACGGCAACAACAGATGAATCAACGCCTCCACTTAATGCACAAAGAACTTTCTTGTCACCGACAGTTTGACGGATTTTTTCCAATTCGATTTCAATGAAGTTTTCCATTGACCAGTCGCCTGTGCATTCACAAACACCGAATACAAAATTCTTCAGCATTTCATTGCCATATACAGAGTGATTCACTTCCGGATGGAATTGAACAGCATACAAACGACGATCCTCATCACTCATTGCCGCAATCGGACAAGAAGGATTCGTTGCATCAATTTTGAATCCTGCTGGAGTTTCAACTACTAAATCTCCGTGACTCATCCACACGATTTGCTCATTTGGTAATTTAGCAAGCAACTTTGACTCGTTTTGAACATTGATCGCCGCTTTACCATATTCGCGATTTTTTGCTTTTTCCACTTTACCGTCGAAATGCATCGTCATTAATTGCATACCGTAACAAATACCTAGGATCGGCAAGCCCATTTCAAAAATTCTTTCGTCACAACGGAATGAATTTTCGTCATAAACACTATTAGGGCCGCCTGAAAAAATGATTCCTTTCGGATTGAGCGCTTGAATTTCTTCCACCGTAATCGTGTGAGGATGCAGTTCACTATAAACTCCAAATTCACGGATCCTTCTTGTAATCAATTGGTTATATTGACTGCCAAAATCCAAAACAACAATCATCTCTTGGTTATGAAGCTCTGCTTTACCTGACAAATCCAGCCACCTCTTTCAAAATGTTAACTTTATCTCTATTGTTCACTTACCCATTAAAAAACATTTCATCGAAATGGAATGTTTTTTAAAATAAAAAAAACTAGATTCCGCCTCCCAAATAAAAAAAAGGAAGGCAGAAATCTAGTTCTCTCACAGTGCTATCAACAGAAATTTCTGCCTTCATAGTCAAATCATTTACGGTGATTCGGTAGAGACTTTCGATCCATATTATCGAGGATATATGAAGGTTATGTACAATATTTAGTTTCCACTCATATTGTAACCACACGTTAAATTTCTGGTCAAGCAATTGTCTTTTTAATTAAATTTTCCCACAATTCTTTCGTTTCTTTCCAACTACCATGCGTCCGTTCCTGTCGATACAAATATTGTTCATACTTCGATGTCAATTTGCTCATTTCCCTCGTCGAAAAAAATGTATCAACATAACGAGCATAATTTCTTAGCGTTTGATCTTTCTTTCTCTTCAACCCATATCGTTCCAATTGAATAAGGAGTTGCAAATAGGCAGCTGCAAGATGTTCGTCTTTTTTACTATACTTAAATCGGTAAATAAGGAAATATGGCATCCACTTGCCTCGCTTGCTATAGACGAAGCCGACTGCCGCAATCAAAACGAGCATTCCTAGTACGAACCATTTCCAATTATCCTTAAAGAATGTTTGAACATCTAACAAAATTGACTTGAAAGTAACCTTTTTCTTCGTCACTTTTGTGTCCTGCTCAAGTTTATCCAAACGGTCTTGTTTAGGCTTAGAGGCCGGAACTGGAGGGGTTACTTGAGATTGTCCTGCTGTATCTGTTTTTTGATCAAAGTCAAAATTAGTACTATTCGAAAAACCTTTTGTCGGCTCGAATGTTACCCAACCTTGATTCGGGAAATAAACTTCTACCCATGAATGTGCATTGTTATTGGTAATCTCATATATCTTTTTGGCTGCTTCGTCTGTCGTATATTCTTTGAACTCACCTTCTGTATATCCCTTTACCCATCTGGCTGGGATACCAACTGAACGAAGTAACACGACCATAGAAGAAGAGAAGTTATCGCAATACCCTTTCTTCGTTTCAAAAAGAAATTGGTCTACATAATCTTGATCCTCTTTTGGAACAGCAACATCTTTTTGGTCATATGTGTATGCAGAGCTGTCAAAGTATTTTTCTATGGCTCTTGCTTGATCAAACCAGTTCTTTTTGTCTTTTGTAATCTCCAGTGCAAGGTCTCGTACCCTTTGTGGAAGATTTTCCGGGAGTTGGGTATAGCGGCTCAATGTTTGAGCATCCAGGTTTGAATTTAATTTCGAATTCTTCATCAACTCTGTCACACTATACTTTGGAATGTCATATTGAACAACATACTCATCTAAAGTAACAGGATTTCCAGCTTGATCATAAGAGTAAATTTTTTCAAGGTTCGGATCCATCTCATACTTACTTTCAAAAGAAGCATCAATATGCTTCAAGCCTAATGGATAGACAATATGATCATAATTTTTAATTGCCATGACCGAGGCACTATTTTCTTTCACATTTACGACATCGAGAAAAGATTTAACTGGGATTTCCCCTTCAGCAAGAAAAGAGAATCTAGTTTGTTGTAAATTTGAAACTTCCCAACCTTTACCGGTATAAATATCTTTCGACTCTACCTTCCAGTAATTTTCTTGGTCGGTCTTGATTCGATAGACGATGCTATCATCGCCAATAAACGGACCTCCAAGCTGGGAGTCATCGATACCGTAGCCTATTTTCTTTACATACCCTCCGCCTGCTTGGTCACTAAACGACTTTAAATATGGTACAGGATCGGGCCAAATTGGGGCAGCTTTCGGTGCCACAAAACCGATTCCAACACTAACCGTAATCATTACCGCCAGCGGAACCATCCATTTGCTCATTTTAAATCGTTCCCGAATTAATTTTTCCTTTGTGATTAAACGAAAGAAAGTGAGCATTCCCATGACAGAAAATCCGATGACGATTGTCCTGATAATGGCCGTATTCGCTTTATATACAGTAAAAGTATCCAACACCGTAATATAGATTAACGTTAAGAAAAAGAAAATGAAGATGCTTTTTCTTCTTAACAGCCAATACTCGATCAAGTAGGTCATCAACCAAAGCAACACGAAGAAAAGCAGCGACCTGAACACATCTGATAAGCCATACCAGTCCGCTTTTAATAAAGTGGAAAAATTAGATTTCAGATCTGTCCAAAAGAATCCTATCCATGTTGCATTAAAAAATCCGCCTTCGAAATAAATAAAGTAAAGGGCGTAAATCACATATAGCGACTTAATCAAAACCTGAGCTATCTTATTGACTTCAATATAGGACAAAAACAACGCCAAAAGCGGAAAGGCTATAAAAATGGCGATATGATCCGTTTGTGTCAGCTGCTCTATCGGTCTCAACCATTCCCATAGCAACAAAAATCCACAAACGTAGAGCAATAGGCTAGCAGAATCTTTTCTCATAGAAGAAGATGTCATCCCGCATTCACCTCCGTAAAGGCAGACATAAATTGTCCTTCATGTATCAAAACTACCCTCACCCCGCGCGCATTTGCGCTCGCCTTAAGAGAGATTTCATTTGGAGTTGGGATTTCTTTTTCAGACTTTACTAAAAAGATGGTCACAGAAGCACTCCGTTGACTAAAATAGCTGGCTTTCTCAATTAGTGTTTTGGACAGTTGTCCCGTTACAACCATGAGCATCATATTTTGCTGAGTAAATGTTTTTTCTGCTTCCAAGACCCGATCAATGGATCCTTCACATTTAGCTTGGATTTTGGCCAAATGGTAGAAAAGCTGGTGTAAATGTCCTTCCCCTCCTCGACTCGGAAAAGATGAACGTTCTTTGCTGATTGTCAGCAAACCAGCCTGTGCCCCTTTGCGCAAAATGGATCGAAGCAAGGACGCCGTAAAAGAAACGATGGTCTCAAAACGTTTCTCTGGGGCACAATCCATTACCACATAGACATCGTGTGATTGACGTTGTTCAAACTCTTTCGTCATAATGTCATTCCGCTTTGCAGTTGCCTTCCAATTGATCCATGAAAAACGATCTCCGGGTTGATACTCCCTTACTCCAATGGCCATGGACGTATCCCTTTGAACCCTTTCTCTTGAAGCAGTCATTCCTTGATCGTAATGATTTTCGAATGGTCGATAAATCATCTCCGTAAAAGCAGGATACACAATGATCCGATTGCTAACTTGAAAACGAGCCTGTTTTTCAATCAACCCTAAAACATCGCCCGCTCTTATCTGTAGTTCTTCTAAAAAGTGTTCTCCTCTCGGAAGGTCTTCCACTTTGTACTGAAAAGAAAATTCTGTTCGAAACCCTGGGAAAAGCAATGTTTTCCCTAGTTGGTATCTCCCCGCATTCTTTAATGAATCGTTAAGGATGTCTTCCACCACTAAATAAAATAACGGAAAACGGCTTTTTCTTATCAAAAGAATTTCTACTGATAATGTTTCCCCTGCATTGTAGTCTGTTTTGGAGATTTTCCGCTCCAAGCTGATATCATCAAGTCGATAAAAACTAAGACCGAGACCATATAGAGCAAAAGGAACGAAGCTGTAAAATAAGAACCAGCTTACAAAACCGCCTTGGAACATTGCATAACAAAACGTCACAACAATGAGAGCGACCAAGACGATGAACTTCCAAACTTTTTTACTTCCGGACCATACGTTCGGCATCTTACTTCACAAGCCTTTGTACAGGTACAGGAACTCTGGCGATGACACGGTTTACAATTTCTTCAGCCGTGATCCCTTCAAACTTCGCCTCTGATTTTAAGATCAAACGATGTGAAAAAACTGCAGGAGCTAAATATTGAATGTCGTCAGGCAATACATAATCGCGACCATACATAAATGCGTAGGCTTGAGCTGCTTTCATCAAGGCAATCGATCCACGAGGGCTTGCTCCTAAATAAACACTATTATGTATTCTTGTGCGATGAGCGATGTCGACGATATACCTTTTGATTGTGTCGTCAACAAAGACTGTTTTGATTTCATTTTGTAATTCACGTAGTTCTTCAAGTGAAATGACAGGAGTCAAATCTTCAATCGGCGGGACCTTTTGGGCACGGTTCAATACTTCCATTTCTTCATCAAGTTCTGGATAACCCATTTTCATTTTCAATAAGAAACGATCAAGCTGCGCTTCCGGAAGCGGATATGTTCCTTCGTATTCAATTGGGTTTTGAGTGGCCATGACAAAGAATGGCTTTTCAAGAATATGTGTTACACCATCAATGGTAACGCTACTTTCTTCCATTCCCTCTAATAGAGCAGACTGAGTCTTAGGTGATGTACGATTGATTTCATCCGCAAGAATGATATTGCCCATAAGCGGACCTGGACGGAACTGAAATTCCATCTCCTTCGGATTATAAATGGAAACACCCGTAACATCAGACGGCAATAAATCCGGTGTGAATTGTATCCTTCTAAACCTAGCGCTTACTGATTTAGACAAAGCGCGGACCATCATCGTTTTCCCGACACCCGGGACATCTTCTAAAAGCACATGCCCGTTGGCAAGCAAAGCAACTAAGCTAAGTTCGGCTACATTCCTTTTTCCAATCATAACTTTCTCGATATTTTGAAGTATCTTTTCTACTGTAGGATTCATTTGTTCACGCACTTCAGATCCCCCCTAAAATATGTTAACTGAAAAAAACATCTTTCCGTATACAATTCGGCAAATATTGTAAAAACCCTTGTCTTTTTGTTACGAAAAAAATCCCCTATCTCATTTAGACGGAGGATTTTTGTATAAGTTACATATTTTTCTGATATTTCATTCAAGCTTTTGGAATCTCCATAATAGAGGGATATGACTCTTACTTTTCAAAAACGAAATTACCATTCTCAAACACTTTTACTTCTTGACCTTCATCCGTTGTTCCCATAATTACCAGATCTCTTGTACCAAACATGAAATCTGCGTGTACGAGAGAATCATTCACACCAAGTTCAGTCAGTTCTTCCTTACTATAGTTATCACTATTTTTGATGTTTACTGGATATGCCTTTCCTAAAGCCAAATGACAGGACGCATTTTCATCATACAATGTGTTGTAAAATAGAATATTCATACTTGAGATTGGGGAATCAAATGGTACAAGAGCCACTTCTCCCAAGTAAGCTGAACCTTCGTCCGTCTCGATTAATTTTTTCAGTGTCTCCAAACCGTTTTTCGCATCGTACTCAACAACCTTGCCGTCCTTGAAGGTTAGGTAGAAATCCTCAATTAGGTTTCCATTGTAGTGTAGCGGCTTTGACGCCACAACCTTACCATTTACCGCTGTCTTCTTTGGAACCGTGAAAATTTCCTCTGTTGGCATATTGGCAATAAACTCAACACCATCTGGTGAATGTTCAGAGCCACCAAGCCACTGATGTTCATTAGGAAGATCGATTTTCAAATCTGTGCCTAGGGAGTTGGTAAAGTGAAGGCTCACAATTCTGTTAGAATGCATGAAATGGATTCTTTCTTTAAGATTGCGCTTATGTCCTTCCCAAGCCTCAAGCGGGTTCTCTAGGTCCGCTCTCACTGTTTTCAAAATCACTTCCCACATCTTCTCGATAGCCGCTTCTGAAGACAATTCAGGGAATACCTTTTTTGCCCATGATTCAGTTGGAACAGATACAACAGCCCAGCGGTTTTTGTTACTCATCCGTCTTTCACGGTATTCTTTAATAGCTATGCTCGCCGCTTTTTGAGCCTTTGCAATTCTTTCAGGATCAACACCCTTAAACATTTCCGGATCCGCCGCGTAAATATTGATATATGCTGCATCTGCCTTAACCGTCTTCAAGTAAAAATCCTGTTCCCATTCAGGATAATTTACTAGCGCCTGATCAGGTGCATACAAGTAGCGAATTTTGGCAAGTTCGTCGTCCTCCCATTTCACCACAACATTCCCTGCGCCTTCCTTATAGGCAACTTCAGCAACCATTTTTGCAAAAGCCGCTGTTTCAATCGGAGACGAAATGACAAGCAATTGATTCTTTTGAAGATTAACCCCTGTTTTCACAATTAATCTGGCATATTTTTCAATGAGATCCATTCCATGTTCACTGTATGTATCATCCTTTCAACTCTAACATGATTTTTGTACTCCACATTTTCACTTTATATGTATTCTTCTTTTAAAGGAAAACTCCTTTTTGCAAGGCTGTTTTCATAAACTTTGTTGCTATTTATCAAATAGATTGTAGTATTTGATTTTCTCTCCAGGATGCTCACTTTCCGCGGGACGAATTATGAAAAATCCCTAATGCCGGCTTTTTCATGGCCAAATTCGTCTTAGGAGTGCGGTAAGCCTCCTCGGCGCATTTGCATTAAGAGTGCTTACCAACTACTTCAAAATATTTATCAAATGTAACTTCTTTTCGTTCAGTTCTCTCATTCAAATAATCTTCTTTTACATAGAAGAGTTGAAAAATATCTCCAGAACCGAGTATCTTGGTAAATAAATCTCGATCCTTAGGATCAAGATCACATTCTCTGCCGATGTTAGGGTCAACAGTTACGATTTCTATCTCTCTATTTTCTTCATAGTCCGACACGACAAAAAAATCGTAATCCTTATAATGCGCCGTGAAATATTCACGATATAATTCGGTTAGTTCCCGCTTTTGAACTTCCTTTTCATACAGGTTCTTATCATAAGGCGATACCTTAAAGCCTTCTTTAGGTTGGTATAAAACCAATAAGACAATATCCCCTTCTACAATAGCACTATATTTTCCACCTTTATAAATTGCAATTTTTCTATCCATCTTAATCCTCTCAATTCATGGATTTTCAACGCACTTCGGTGATCTGGATAAATCTTTCACCATTGAATACAGCAATTAACTCTTCCTTATCATTTATTACTTTAAGCATTTCTGCCACCTCTTAATTTGCGCTCTAGAATAATCTGAAACTACCCATTCCGGAACAAACGTTTCATTTCTTTCCTAGAGAGCGTGCAAATAAATATACGATTCCGTATTTATTATGTATCTAAAAAAAAGTATGATAATAGTATTAAGAAAAGGAAGAGGTTATTACGTGAATACAACATTTTCACCAATAGAAACTACTAAAACAAAAGCATTAGTTATCAATGCACTTTTCATCGCATTGACCCTTGTAGCCACAATGTTTATCAACCTAAGGCTACCGCTTATGGGTAACGGGGGACTCATCCATCTAGGTAACGTTCCTCTTTTTATTGCGGCCTTAGTTTTTGGCAAAAAAACAGGAGCCATAGCAGGTGCCTTCGGAATGGGATTCTTCGATATCATCATGGGTTATGCATTGTGGGCGCCGTTTACATTCTTCATCGTAGGTGCAATGGGCTTTTTAGCAGGTCTTATATCCGAAAAAGTCCCAGGGAAAAGAGTGGTTGTAAACACAATGGCCGTTGCTGTGGCACTTATCATTAAAATCGTAGGTTACTATTTTGCCGAAGTTATCCTTTACGGTAACTGGATACAGCCATTCGGATCAATCCCTGGAAACGTTATGCAGGTCGTAATTGCCGGTATAATTGTAGTACCACTTGCAGGGCGTTTAAAACAAAGAGCTGGACAGATAATTAAATAACTACTGTATTTTTGAATGTAACCTATAGAGTGAACTTTTGAAAAAAGATTACTCTATAGGCTTTTTTGTATATTGAGTTAAGAATCAATACAAGAAACTCCATCATACTCGATAATTTTTAGATAGAAGGATCATGGTTGTTTTTAGCAAACAACGTTCCCATTTTGTCAGCTTAACCCCACTTTTCGAGAAAACTTTAAAAAGGGCATCATAATCTATTTTTTTGAAATATCTATAGTCAGTAATGGCTTTTAGTAATTTATTTTCATAAATATCCATATAAAACAAACGATTTTCTTCTTGCAAAGTTTCGTACAGCCACATTTGCTTCTTAGTATTGCTAACACTCCTGGACTGTCGGTGCTTCTCGTTAATATAGTATAAATACTCTTGCTTCGCGTTCGAGTTCATGGAAGAAACCCGAATGCAATGTAATTTCATTCGGAAGTATGTGTCAGTTATATCTAGAGTAGTGTTTTCATTTTGTTTAAGTATGCAAGAAACATTTTCATTCGCTAAGCTTTCAAACTCTTCATCCGTAAAAAACAAAGGTGCCTCTCGTTTCGCTGCTTTTGTACAATCTGACGAGTGAAATAGATTAAAAATCCTATTCATTGCTCCAAATTTGCGCCGAATTGTCCCACTCTTTGCATATTCAGGCTTGTTGTTTCCCTTTATCTTTTGATCAATCAGCTCGGAAACCGATCGATACGGAGGTGATGTTGTACCTTGAACCAGTATACATAAACTTTCTCCTAAATTAAAAAACTCCGCCTCCAACTCCCACCACCAACCCGTTACATGATCATCGCCTTTCCAATATAAAAGACGACATAAATCTGGTGTAATGGTTACATATTTACAAGCAAGAATTTCAAAACCCTTTTCCCTAAGAAATGAAAGGATTTCCTGTTCCAAATTTAAGTACACGGCATCCGGCTTGCAAATCACGAATCCAATATTGTTCCAATTCACGTTGTACAATCTCCTTTTCTTCTTATGTAATAACATATGGAAGAAAGGAAAAGTTGTATAGACAACAGACCTTTAATCTGTTCAATTCAAAATTACAAACAAAAAAGGTCTTTATCCCAAGGAGAAAAAAGGACCTTTTTTGAAATTACATTATTCCGGACATGTCAGGCAATCAGATTCAGCTGGTTCTGGCTTGTCAGCAACAACTGCTTCAGTTTTTAATCAGCTTATATGTTCTTTAATCTTTATTATTCTTTCATCTTCTCTCTTCTATCTAGTTATAGACAGAAAACTAGTTTTATTATTTTTAATAAATTTGGACAGCCCCTTTTTTATACTTTTGTTATATTGACACATAACTTCTATCTTTTATTTCATAGTATGTTTCGTATAAGAGGCCTCTTATAAAACTAGTAATAGAAAGAGGTGAGGTTATATGGGTGTTTCAGTTCAACAAACTCCTGGTGATACTATTAATACACTTCTATGTCTACTTGGAAGATTCTTAGTTTATCTCCTTCTAATTGTTGTAGCTCTTCTTGCAGACTTATTAATCAATACAGCTACTGGAGATATGATTAGAGATCTTGCTAATGATATCGCTAGTCAGGGCTGTTAGTCAGCAAAAGAAAGACCTAAAGTTTTGGTCCCTCATCTGAGTGTTAAAACCTAGAAGATGATTAAGTGATCTTCTAGGTTTTTTCCATCGAATTGTTTTAAGGTTAGTACTAAATACGTATATTCCCTTACATTTGATATTAACACACTACATTTTTATTTAATGGACATAAGATAAAAGGAATTTTTGAGCTTGGCTATTGAACAACTAAAATGGGGGTTAAATGATGATTGAAAATAACGAGGAAAAAAGTGACATAAACAATGGTATTACTGCAGACAATGAAACTTTAAAGAACCTAGCCGGCAATTTGTTGAAAAATGAAAAGTCTTTGGGTTCTATCATGCAACTGGCAACAACTCTTCTAAAAAATGATTCTCTCCTAAATTCTATTTCGGAACGGGCTGTATCCAATCAGAATTCTAAAAATCCTGTTTCTAAAGATGCTGAAAAACAAGGAAATATATTGCCTTCTGTTAACCAATATCATGAGAATTTTATTAAGGATATTTCTCTAGAGCTTTCTTCTTTATCTAAGAAACTAGATCATATCACTAAAGATATTTCAGAGTTAAAAATAGAATTGAAGAAGTTAAAAGAACAGAACTTGAAATTACCTAAAAAAGGTAAAAAATAACATTAAAAAGGGTTGGAGAATAATCTCCAACCCTTGATATTCCACTTTTTTATGCGTGGGCTACATCATGCCGCCCATTCCACCCATACCGCCCATTCCGGACATGTCAGGCATTCCAGATCCAGCTGGTTCTGGCTTGTCAGCAACTACAGCCTCAGTTGTTAAGAACATTGCTGCAACTGATGCAGCGTTTTGAAGAGCGTAACGAGTTACTTTAGTTGGGTCAACGATTCCAGCTTCGATCATGTTTACCCATTCGCCAGTAGCAGCGTTAAAGCCCATTCCTACTGCTTCTTTCTTCAAGCGATCAACGATAACTGAACCTTCAAGGCCAGCGTTGTGAGCGATTTGGCGTACAGGCTCTTCGATTGCACGAAGAACGATGTTGATACCAGTTTGCTCGTCACCTTCAGCTTGGATAGCAGCAACTTTATTGTATACGTTAAGAAGTGCAGTACCACCACCGGATACGATACCTTCTTCAACAGCAGCACGAGTAGAGTTCAAAGCATCTTCAATGCGAAGCTTGCGCTCTTTCAATTCTGTTTCAGTAGCAGCACCAACTTTAATTACTGCAACTCCGCCTGCTAATTTAGCAAGACGCTCTTGTAATTTTTCACGGTCGAATTCAGAAGTAGTTTCTTCTAATTGAACACGGATTTGGTTAACGCGTGCACCGATTTGTGCAGTGTCGCCAGCGCCTTCAACGATTGTTGTGTTTTCTTTCGTTACAACAACCTTAGAAGCACGGCCTAAAGATGCGATTGTAGCAGACTTAAGGTCGCGGCCTAATTCTTCAGTGATTACTTCACCGCCAGTTAATGCAGCGATGTCTTCAAGCATTGCTTTACGACGATCACCGAAGCCTGGAGCTTTAACAGCTACAGCATTGAATGTTCCGCGAAGTTTGTTCACTACTAGAGTAGCAAGTGCTTCACCTTCAACGTCTTCAGCAACAAGTAATAATGGCTTGCCTTGTTGTACCACTTGCTCAAGAACTGGAAGGATTTCTTGGATGCTTCCGATTTTCTTGTCAGTGATTAAGATATAAGGGTTATCAAGAACTGCTTCCATTTTATCAGAATCAGTTACCATGTATGGAGAAGCATATCCACGATCGAATTGCATACCTTCTACTACATCAAGTTCTGTAGTGAAGCCTTTAGACTCTTCGATTGTGATAACGCCGTCGTTACCAACGCGCTCCATTGCTTCAGCGATCAATTGGCCCACTTCTTCGTCAGCAGCAGAAATTGCAGCAACTTGTGCAATTGAACCTTTACTTTCGATTGGCTTAGAGATAGCTTTTAGCTCTTCAACAGCAGTAGTAACCGCTTTTTCGATACCTTTACGGATCCCCATTGGGTTAGCACCAGCTGTTACGTTCTTAAGACCTTCACGGATCATTGCTTGAGCAAGAACTGTTGCAGTTGTTGTACCGTCACCAGCAACATCGTTTGTCTTGCTTGCTACTTCAGCAACAAGCTTAGCACCCATGTTTTCGAAAGCATCTTCTAGTTCGATTTCTTTCGCGATTGTTACACCATCATTCGTGATAAGTGGTGAACCGAATTTCTTTTCAAGAACCACGTTACGTCCTTTTGGTCCAAGTGTTACTTTAACAGCATTTGCAAGTGCATCCACACCGCGAAGCATTGCGCGACGAGCGTCTTCACTAAACTTAATGTCTTTAGCCATGATAAGTAAACCCCCTCGATAAATTTAGAATTTTAATTATAAAAAGTAAGTAGTTTCGGATTATTCGCCAATTACAGCAAGAACGTCATTTTCGCGAAGCAACAAGTACTCAGTTCCTTGGTATTTCACTTCTGTTCCAGCGTATTTTGAGAAGATAATGCGGTCGCCAACTGACACTTCAAGTGCAACGCGCTCTCCACTTTCAAGGACGCGGCCAGTACCTACGGCAACAACCTTACCTTCTTGTGGCTTTTCCTTAGCTGTGTCTGGTAAAACAATACCGCTTGCAGTTTTTTCTTCTGAAGCAACAAGCTCAATGACAATGCGATCACCTAGTGGCTTTAACATTTAAAAAACCTCCTCAATAGAAATATGTAAGTTTATTAGCACTCTCATCACTCGAGTGCTAACACAATTAATATATTAATAAATCCGCTCCCACTTTGCAAGTATGTAGCTAATTTTTTTTGAAAAGATTCTTATAGTCTCATCAATCTACAAGAACCGACAGAAGATGATATTTAGACGACATTGACCAACCTTCACAAGTTTGCTCTAACGCTTGTGTTTTATACAGTTGTTAAACATTGAAATGTATTCTTGTTTACGAGTAGAATGAAGAGTAACGGACTTCATTAAAAGGAGATAGATTTGTGAAAAAAGAGTATTGGATTATTTTAATCATATATATTGGCATGCAATTTTCCAGCCTTGTTGGGGTTCCGCTTTTCTCTTTTGCTGGTACTTTACTTGGGCAGGATGGAAAAAATGCAGAAATCCTCTCAGTCGCGTATTGGTTGGTGTTCAGTTTTTCCGTTACACTCATACTGGTCCTTTTCCTACTTAGAAAAGAAATGAGTGAATCTCGCTTCAACCGATCTACTGACCAATCTATGGGAAGTAATATTGGATGGGGGCTAGCAGGAATATTTCTTGCAATGGCCTCACAATCTATCGCTGCCAGCATCGAAAATATGCTAGGCGTGGAAATGGGTTCAAAAAATACCCAACAGATCATTCACATTATAGAAACGTTACCGATCGTCATGCTTGTCAGTTCCATTATCGGTCCCATCCTAGAAGAAATCGTTTTTCGAAAGATCATTTTTGGATCGCTATATAAGAAGTATAACTTTTTCATTTCAGCTTTAATAAGCTCAGTTATCTTTGCATTAGCCCATTTTGAACCTGAGCATATTCTTTTGTATTCTGCCATGGGCTTTACGTTTGCGTTCCTGTATGTAAGAACCAAGAACATACTCGTACCGATTTTTGCCCACGTCGCAATGAATACAATTGTTGTTTTGATCCAGTCTATATACAAAGAAGATATTGAACGTCTTATTAAGGAAACAGAAAGTATCCAAAACTTTATCGGAGGATTTTAATGCGTCAGACACCTTTGTTTTCCGGCATTATTTATGTGTTTTTAGGAATTTTATTTACTTACTTTGCGATTCAAAACGTGAATGAAGATGGTTGGGGGTTATTTTCCTACCTTCTTGTCGCCTTGGCCACATTTGATCTTGGCACTGGAATAAGAGCAATCTTATTTCATTTTAAAATTAAGAATTCACAAAAAAAATGAGTCCAATCCGGACTCATTTTTTTATTCTTCTTCTTCACCTGTTGGATAATGTTTAAGGAAATAGATGAGTGACTGTAACTCAACTGCCAAGTCGATGTGGTGAACACGAATGGAAGCTGGTACATTCAATCGGGCCGGTGTAAAATTCAATATGCCTTTAACGTTCGCTTCCACAAGTCGGTCCGTAATACTTTGTGCTACAGGAGCAGGCACCGTTAAAATGGCAACCTGAATATTCTGTTCCATCACTTTTGCTTCCAAGTCATCCATATGATAGACAGGCACATCACCGATGGATGTATCCACTTTGCCTACTTCAACATCAAAAGCAAGCTCAATTTTCGTATTGTTATTTTTCAAGAAATTATAATTTAGGAATGCTGTCCCCAAATTACCTACACCGATAAGTGCTACTTTCGTCAATTCATCTTGGTCGAGCGTCTTACTGAAAAAACTCACCAAATAATTAACGTTATAACCATAGCCTTTTTTGCCTAGTGCACCAAAATAGGAAAAATCCCGACGAATAGTGGCTGAATCCACTTTTACAGCTTCGCTAAGTTCAGCAGAAGATACACGCAATTTACCAGATGAGTGCAGGTTCTTAACAAAACGATAATATAAGGGGAGCCTTTTGGCCGTCGCCTGCGGTATTTTCATTGATTCATGATTCATTGTTCATTTCCCCCTCCTCATTAGAATGTTTGGATTATTTGACGCTGTCCGTTCTTTTAAAGTCACCGTTTTTCCCACCGGACTTTTCCATCAAATAGGTTGGACCAATGACCATGCCTTTGTCTACTGCTTTGCACATATCATAAACGGTCAATGCACAAGCGGAAGCAGCTGTTAACGCTTCCATTTCCACACCCGTATTCCCTTTTGTCTTCACAAGTGCAGATATATGTAAAATATATTCCTCTTCGCTAAATTCTTCCCATGAAAAAGAAATGTCTACTCCCGTCAATGACAACGGATGACACATTGGAATGATGTCCCATGTTTTCTTAGCGGCCATGACTCCAGCGACTTGGGCAACTGCAAGAACATCGCCTTTTTTCATTTCCTGACGAGTAATTTTCTCATAGATTTCTTTTTTCACTTTTATACTTGAATACGCCAAAGCCGTTCTTGTTGTGATGGGCTTATCGCTCACATCGACCATCTTGGCACGGCCTTCTTCATTAAAATGAGTAAAATCTGACATGTTACAAACACCTCTTAATCAAAATGATACACCATTTTCCTAATTTTGTGTGTGAACTTTGTAGCATATTTCACATATTTCAATTATGGCGGTTTGTTATAAGTTCATTCATTGCTCTAGCTTATTGAATACGTTACACTATTTGTAAGTATAGAGGTGAAAGATATGATTTTATTACAAGTAAATCAGCTATCAAAATATTATGGCGCTGAGCTTATTTTATCGAATATAAAGTTAGAAGTAAAAACACGCGACCGTATTGCGCTAGTTGGAAGAAATGGTGCGGGTAAATCCACCCTCTTAAAGATTATTGCAGGACACCTGTCACATGATGGCGGCGAAATCATGAAGCCCAAAGAGGTAACAATTGGCTACCTTGCTCAAAACACAGGATTGGAATCTAGCTTATCCATCTGGGATGAGATGTTGACCGTCTTTGATTCTCTTCGGAAAATGGAGCGCAATCTTCGTCAATTGGAAGAACAAATGTCTGAGCCATCCGTCATGACCGACCCGATAAAATATGAACGAGTCTTAAAGGAGTATGATGTCCTTCAAGTTCAATTTAAGGATGAAGGCGGTTATCAGTTTGAAGCAGATATCCGTTCTGTCTTGCATGGGTTGAACTTTAGTACATTTGATTACTCTACCAAAATTTCATCCCTAAGTGGCGGACAAAAAACGCGCTTGGCTTTGGCGAAACTGTTGTTAACTAAACCTGACATCTTAATTCTTGATGAGCCTACCAACCACCTTGATATCGAAACACTATCTTGGCTCGAGCAATACTTACAAGGTTATGAGGGAGCCATTTTAATCGTTTCGCATGACCGTTACTTCTTAGATAAAGTCGTGAATCAAGTATATGAAATTTCAAGAAACCATATTCAAAAGTTCCCAGGAAATTATAGCTCTTATCTCGATCAAAAAGCTGAAAACTTTGAACGCGATATGAAGATGTATGAAAAGCAACAAGAGGAGATTGGGAAGCTGCAAGACTTCATTCAACGTAACCTGACGCGTGCTTCAACTACGAAGAGAGCACAAAGCCGTCGCAAGAAACTTGAAAAGATGGAAATGCTCGATCGTCCGCAGGGAGACGAGAAATCCGCTTCCTTTTCATTTGAGATAGAACGTCAGAGCGGTAATGATGTTCTGAAAGCTGATGATCTTGCAGTCGGTTATGGTAACGACAAGATATCACAGGGTCTGTCCTTCCGGATTTCACGTGGTGATAGCATTGCTCTTGTCGGACCAAATGGGATTGGTAAGTCTACCTTGTTAAAAACACTTGTAGACAAAATTCCTCCACTCGCTGGAACCTTTCAATTCGGATCGAATGTAACAATTGGTTACTACGATCAGGAACAAGCAGAACTCACTTCGAATAAGCGGGTCTTGAACGAGCTGTGGGATGACTATCCGCTAAAGAATGAAAAGGACATCCGCACTGTGTTGGGAAATTTCCTCTTCTCAGGTGATGACGTTTTAAAAAATGTTTCAACGTTAAGTGGCGGTGAAAAAGCTAGACTTGCTCTTGCGAAGTTAATGATGCAAAAAGCAAATCTGCTTATTTTGGACGAGCCAACGAATCACCTTGATTTAGATAGCAAAGAAGTTCTAGAGAATGCCTTAATCGATTATCCTGGAACGATCCTCTTCGTCTCGCATGATCGTTATTTTATCAACCGGATCGCTTCGAAGGTCTTTGAACTTAGCAAAACTCAGAATCAGGAGTTCTTGGGCGACTATGACTATTATGTCGAGAAGAAACAGGAAATACTTGAGCTAGCAGCTTTAGCTACTAAGCCTTCTGTCGCATCTAATGTTTCAACTGCTTCAGATAAGACGTCTTATCACCAGGATAAAGAATCGAAGAAAGCTGAAAGACAAAAGAAACGCAGGCTAGAAGAAATCGAATCAAGAATCGAAGAGCTTGAAGCAATTATTGCTAGCAATGAGGAGCAGCTCTGCCTACCTGAAGTTTTTCAGGACCATGAAAAAGTACTTGAAATTAACACAAGTAATGAACAGGCAAAAACGGAGCTTGAAGCCCTCATGGATGAATGGGCCGAATTGGCTGAATGATATAATTACAAACGGGACTTCAGATGGAAGTCCCGTTTTATTTTAGCAGTGAATACACATAAGTATCATATGGCTCTCCATCTTGGTACATATAATTCCTTAAGATGCCTTCCTGTTGGAATCCTAGCTTCAACAGAAGTTTGTTAGACGATTGATTTTCTATAAAGACAACTGCACCAATTCGAGTTAAACCGAGTACTTCAAAGCTGTAAGAGAGAATTTCTTTTACTGCTTCACTTGCATAACCTTTTCGCCAATAATCCGGATGGATTTCATATCCTATTTCTGCTCTTTTATGTTTAGGAGACCACGCATTCAAACCTATAGTCCCTATGATTCCTTCAGTCCCTTTCATTTCTATTCCCCATCTAATTCCTCTTTTTTCTTCATAATTCTTAGAAAAAAAGGTGATGAACCCTTTTGCTTGTTCTCTATCCTGTAACTGCTCTTGCCCATAATACCTTGTCACTTTTTCGTTTGAAAAACAATCATAAATACCGTCTATGTCTTTTACGGTCAACTCTCTTAAGTGCAATCTTTCTGTTTCTAGATTTGGAAACAAGTGATTCTCCTCTTTTCTATAAACTTAACATTTTATTTCTCCACAAGGTTACCCACAGTATAAAGCTAATAAAATGTGTATCTCTTAATAGTTATACACACTTTCCACAAAACCCTCTTTATTTATCCACATTACCCACAAAAAACGTCTATTTTATCCACATAATCACATAAACTCTTTAAATTTTTAAAAAGTTATTAACAATCTTACTGTTTTTCCGAAAAAAAATCCCTCTTTTACTCACAAGAGGGATTTTTTGTTGCTATTCGCTATCTAATTCTAAACCTGGGTTTGCATTTAATGCGTAATCAGCTCGTTTTCCTTTTTCAAAAAAGATACTTCCGGCTGCTGCAATCATTGCGGCATTGTCTGTGCAAAGTGAAAGAGGTGGAATGACCAACTCAAAGTTTTCCCTTTTCGAGAAAGTCTCTTCGAGAGCATTGCGTAAACCTTTGTTCGCCGCTACTCCTCCTGCTAACAATAATTGTTTAACCTGATATTTTTCTACAGCACGTTCAGCCTTTTTAACTAATACTTCTACGACACTCTGTTGAAAACTAGCAGCAAGATCTTCAGGTGCAATTTTTTCCCCGCGCTGCTCGGCGTTGTGAACCGTATTAATAACAGCCGATTTTAGGCCGCTAAAGCTGAAGTCAAAGGATCCTTCTTCAAGCCATGCTCTTGGTAAGTCAATAACAGGCTTACCTTCATGTGCTAAACGGTCAATATGTGGGCCCCCTGGATATGGCATGCTTAGTGTTCTTGCCACTTTATCATATGCTTCACCCGCAGCGTCATCCCGAGTTTCTCCAATCACTTCAAAGATCCCATGTTCTTTCATATAGACCAATTCAGTATGTCCACCTGATACTACAAGTGAAATAAGCGGGAAATTCATTTCCGTTACTAGACGATTGGCGTATATATGGCCAGCAATATGATGGATGCCGATTAGAGGAATATTATGTGCGAATGCGAGTGCCTTAGCAGCATTTACCCCAATTAATAGAGCACCTACGAGTCCGGGTCCTTCTGTAACAGCAATTGCGTCGATATCAGAAAAACCAATTTCAGCTTTTTTCATTGCTTCTTCAATAACTAAAGTGATTTGTTCAACATGATGCCTTGACGCTATTTCAGGGACTACGCCCCCAAATCTCTTATGACTTTCAATTTGAGATGCGACCACATTTGTGATAATCTCTGTTCCATTTTTTACGATGGCCACTGCGGTTTCATCACAACTCGTTTCGATCCCCATGATTATTTGATCTTTTATCATATATTCACCCACATAACCAAACCATCTTCCTGGTTGTCTGTATAATAGTTTTTCCTAAGGCCACCATCTTGGAAACCTAATTTCCTATATAGTGATTGTGCTACATGATTAGATACCCTTACCTCTAACGTCATTGTAATAACACCTTTTTCTTTGGCTACCTCAATCAGTTTTTTCATGATTGCTTCGCCAAGACCTTTACCACGATATTCCGGAAGCATGGCCACATTCGTGATATGCGCTTCATCAATGACAATCCAAGTACCACAATACCCAACGACTTTCCCCTGATCTTCAAGAACCAGGTAGAGTGCAAAACGGTTTTTGTGTAATTCGTTATAGAATGCTTCCTTGCTCCAAGGCGTAGAAAATGAAGCATGCTCAATCACCAAGACCTGATCGATATCCTCCTCTTTCATCTCTCGAAAGACTATAGTATCATTCATATCAAACCGTTCCTTTTCCACTCGGCTGATTTGCCTCTAGCCACTTCGCCTCAGCCTCTGCCAGTCTAATATAATTTGGAACAAAAGTGTGCACGTCTTCTTCTTTTCTGTCCATTCCCAGTAAAGCTAATTCCGCAGGACGAGGATTATGTTCTGTACTAACAGCGAAGTTTGCCTGTTCACCAAGAGCTCTCTCAAATGTGTCCCGATGTATTGGCAAATCATTGCCGACAAACAAGATTGGTCTTTTTTGTTCGGATAAAATAGAAGCCCATTGTTCTGCCATGATGAGCTTGTCTGCTTCAACCGTTTGCAAGTTGCCTTCACGGTACTCATACAATCCCGTATAAATTTGTCCCCGACGCGCATCAAAAATCGGTGATACGTATCCATCAAAATATCTTCCAACTGATGCAGCCAATATTTCTATACTAGAAACACCCGTAAGTGGTTTGTTGAGAGACCATGCCAATGTCTTCGCTATTGTTACACCAATTCTTACCCCCGTGTAAGATCCAGGACCTTTTGCTACGACAATTTTATCGATGTCTGCAGGTACTAAACCACAATCCTTTAAGAGCATATCAATAGCAGGCATGACCCTTACGGAATGATTTAATTTCATATTTGTAATGTATTCGCCAATGACTTTATCCTTTTCAATTATGCCTACGCCTAAGGCATAGTTAGAAGTATCTATCGATAATACCTTCATGAAATAATCTCCTTACACAATTCCTCATATCTTGTTCCTTTTGGTTGTAGACTTATTTTTCGCCCGCCTTCATGATGGTGGGTTAAATAGATCGTTAACCTTTCGTTCGGCAATTGCTCTTCAATTAAGTGGGCCCATTCAACGACAGACACACCCTCGCCTTCAAAGTATTCATCAAAACCTAAATCTTCAAACGCATCTTGAACACGGTATACATCCATATGGTACAGGGGCAGGCGTCCGCTATATTCTTTAATAATTGTAAAAGTTGGACTGCTTACCGTTTTTTTGACTTCAAGACCTGCAGCAAGACCTTTAGTAAAAGTCGTCTTACCGGCTCCTAAGTCACCTTCTAGGGCAATTAAATCGCCTGGAATTAACATTTCACCGAGTCTACGTGCAAAATCCATTGTCTCACCTGATGTGGTCGTTATCTTTTCATATGTGGCCATTCTATCACCTTTTCTACTTTGAAGAAGTCTGTATATTATGGATCATTGAGTTAATAAAAAGATTCCTTATTAATTAGCCAAAAAAACCTTAGGATTGACTCCTAAGGATTGTGATTCTACCTATATGTAGTGTACATGATTTTGACTTTTAGAGCAAAGATTCATGGTTTTCAACCTATTTTTAGACATAAAAAAACACGAAACTTGGTTTCGTATTACTCTACTAAAATATTAAAATGGCGGTCCCGACCGGGATCGAACCGGCGATCTCCTGCGTGACAGGCAGGCATGTTAACCGCTACACCACGGGACCATATTACAATGTGTTTTCTTGCTAATTCATTAAAAAATGGATTATTGCGGGGGCAGGATTTGAACCTGCGACCTTCGGGTTATGAGCCCGACGAGCTACCGGGCTGCTCCACCCCGCGACGATAATAATAATAAGCAATATTTAATTAAAACAGCCCGGCGGCGTCCTACTCTCACAGGGGGAGAGCCCCCAACTACCATCGGCGCTGAGAAGCTTAACTTCCGTGTTCGGTATGGGAACGGG
>NZ_FOYF01000001.1 GCF_900115925.1 Bacillus sp. cl95
CATTGTAACTTATTTTTTAAAAAAGGAGAGGTAAAGGGAATGAGACACGAAGAATGTGAAGATTGTAGAAAGAAAAGTGAAAGTAAACATCGTTGCAAAGGATGCGCATGTGATCAATTTAGAAAATTATCAACAAATACAGAAGTAGATTTATTTTTATCAGGTGGGACTATCCTTGAAGATCTCGTTTTTGTAAATTTTGATGAAAAAAATTGCTGTGCTTTCTTCAATTCTGAGAGAGAAGGAGGACAACTTATCGTTGTTGATTGTCAGTTTGTCCAAGCTATTGGATTCGAATCTGATTAAATGATATGGAGGGGGATTCTAACATGCTTTAGAATCCCTCTCTTTTTTATTTAATGTCGCAGTTTTGGTCGAATGACAAACAAACATTATTGAATTAGATACTTTTTATGCTGTTCACGTTTCCTTTCATGAGTAATTTTTGCGTACCTTAGTGTAGTATCTGGTGAACTGTGACCTAACAGCTCTTGAATAGCTACAAGGTCAGCTCCATTATTTAATGTTAATGTAGCAAATGTATGTCTTAAAACATGAGGACTAACTTTGTCTTTTAAACCAGCTTTTTGAGCTATCATTCCTATTTCCCTTTGGATTCCACGTTTAGATAATCTTCTATAAGGTTTTCTCTCTGTAATCATTAAGGCCTTACAGTCATCCTCGCGTTGTTTTAAGTATTTATTTAAATGATACATAGCTCTAATTGAAAAATAGACTTCCCTTTGTTTATCACCTTTACCTATAACTAATGTGCTCATATTCTGTTGATTGATATCACTTTTATTTAATCCATGAACTTCAGATAAACGACAGCCAGTTGCATACAATACTTCAAGAAAAGCACGTTGTCTAACTGTTTCACATGCTTCTCTTAACATTTCCAGTTCTTCGATTGATAAGGATTTAGGAAGTCTGAATTCATCCTTTGGAGCTTTTAATTTAGTAGTTGGATCACGTTTGATATATTCTTCTGAAACTAACCAACTAAAAAAACTCTTTAAAATAGATAGTTTCTTTCTAATTGTGCTCATTTTTAAGGTCCCATCTATACTTAAATACATGCGAACATCAGCTGTTGCTATGTCCTAAGCCTTCTTTTTTACGATATCAGCAAACATACTTAATTCCAGGAGGTAGTTGTCTAGAGTAATAGAACTTAATCCTTCTAGTTTTTTTGCTGAAATGAACAATTTAATTTTGTCCTCCAGATCAGGATGAAATTCGCCTAACTCCGCTCTTTGAATATAATACACTGATAAAACAGTAGACAGTTTATTCTTTGTATTTTCCACTTCGATGTTAGGGTACAACTCTTTTAAAGCTGTCACTAAATCTGATAATATTTGCTCTCCTAGATTCATAAAAATCAACACTCCTTAGTTAAGATTGGTAAACTAAGGATTACCCATTCAAACACCCAAAATACCAAGGAGTATGGGCTACATCTTTATTTTCTATAACATTTAGCCGACAGAAAAAGACGATTCCTTTTGTGGTGTAATCGTCTCTTATTGATTATGTATTGCAAGTATCTTTGTACTGCGCAACAAAAAAATATTTTAATTTCTGATCTTAAACATAGGTCAATAAAGAGATTGTTGGCGTTATTCCTTTACATCGTCCTTGCATATTTCACTAACTAGCTGCCATACAGCGTTGTTTTCTTTATTTTTTGGTGCAAGCCTATCACAAAGCTCTTCTACTTTCTTCTTAAACTCTTTCGAGACACCACCATCACCATGTTCTACCATATGGACAACTCCTTTTTACTGATAAATCGACTGTTTTTCTTGAACAATCGCACCCGTTAGCCATCCATGAAGCGCAAAAACGGCGCTTCACCACAGAGAATGAAAATGCATAGGAAGTGTCAATACTGATACTGACCTTGATCCAGTCAACCCTAATCCATAGAAGCTTTATTTTCATGCTCTCCTCTTTTTTTAACGATCGAGCAGGGTCTTCTTAAGTTTTGTCATTTTTCTATTCTGTAGCAACTTATTTTCATGGTAGTTGAAGAAGAAGTTTTATTTAATTCTCTTGTTGCTTTTTCTTATACATCTCTTTTAGTACATCTGGTCCAGGGATATTATTTAATATCTTTATTAGTTCATCTACACATTTATCGCTTGCAAAGTCACCTTTTCCGTCTTTTGCCATTTCCAAATAAGCGGCGGTCATCATTTCAATGCTTTTTACCATCTGACTCATCTAAGGCAATGATTTTTTCTTTTGTTTTTATAAATCCAACATAAATTATCTCCTTAGTTCTGATTGAAAGTATAGTAAGTTCGCTATAAGGGGTAGCTTCAGGAAAATGCAGATTTACAACGTTAAGGAAGTTTCAATATTAAAAAACCTAATTTTTCAGCATTAAATGCGAAATTAGGTTTTTTCATTAATAGAAAAAGACTTATAAGTATTTATCACTAATCACTTTCATATGGTGTAACTCGTGCCCGACAATGCCATATGCAATGGTACCTACCGAAACTGGGCTGTTCATTACAGTTCCATTACGAACCCACGCTGCATCATCAATGGTTGAAATAAGGCTTAACGTGTTGGAGCGTACCGTGTCTATACCAGCTAGTAACTGCTCCCAGGATAATTTGTTGAAGTTTGCCGCAGAAACGTATTGTTCCTGTTCCATTGCTGGGAGTGGTGCACTTTCATTTCGTGCAATGGCAAGCATTCGATACGACATCACACGTTCCGAGTCGGTCATATGCCCAATCACTTCTTTTAAAGTCCATTTCCCTGGTGCGTACGCCTTCCTTGCTGACTCCTCTGATACGCTGCTTAAGAGGGTAAGGGTCTTAGTCCGTTGCTTAGTAAGTATTTCTTCAATATCTCCATGTGGCACAAGACTAACATACCTATCATGCTCTGGATTTTCAATAAATAATGGTCGTGGACGCACAAGAATCCTCCTCATCGGAATAGTTAACTATGGTTCTAGGCTAATATTCGACTGTCAAGAAGATATTTCCTGTATTTTTGATATTTAATTTCATTACCGCAAAATAATTGCAAATTAAACAACTTTATTATCTCTGTACAACTGATTTATGCAATTAACATAATACAGATAATAATGGATTAATTCACTTTTTATTCCACTAACCTGCTTCGTTCGTATTATAAGGTTAGCCAGAATGCTAAATATATCTGGTTGACCATTTTTTATTTGGTCATATTATATCAGTAGCCAGGGTAGAACGTAACTGCCCGTGGGGCTTTCGACCTTTACTTTTCTTAAACTTGAACCTCTTGCCTTGTATGAAATCAACGGATTGATAATAATCAATAAATATCCTCGTTTATAAAAAGCGTGGTGTCCAATTGTTAAACCTTCGTAATCTTACAAGACAGCATGAAAATATTACTGGAGTCACAATTCAAACGAAGCTTCAATTTCAGGCTGTTCTTGAGCAAGTTTTTCCAGAATATAAAGGAGTTTTTGGCGATTTATATTCTGTTGTATCACTCCTAACGCTTTCAGAGTTCCCCTCTTCCGAGGATATTATAGAAGCAAGTGAAGAAACATTACAGACAAGATACATGAATTATGTAAAAGTCGTTCATACAGATGGGCTAATGAAAAAGCTATTCAACTCAAAGCTGCCGCAATCCGAAATCCGTTTGAAAAGACTTCGTATCAGAGTCATATTTTGAGTCTTGATATGTATATAAACATCATTCTTCAATACAAAGAGCATCTATCCAAGTTAGAGTCAGAAATATGCCCTTGCAAAAGAAGCTGAAGAATATAATAATATCAAATCTATCCCTGGTATCGGAGAAAAGATCGCTGCAACGATCATTTCAGAAATTCGGGAGATAGATCGATTTACTGATCCTAAAAAACTAGTAGCTTTCGCTGGAGTTAATCCTAGTGTATTCGAATCTGGTAAGTTTACAGCCACAAAGAATCGAATCACAAAAAGAGGGTCCAGTAGGCTTCGTCACGCCTTATATATGGCTGTTCGTTGTGCAATTCGTGATTGCCATAAAAAAAAAAACAACGGATGAAATCATCCCTCGCAACAAGAAAATGCGAGAGTTTTACGACAAAAAACGTGGAGAAGGAAAGCCCTTTAAAGTAGCTGTAATAGCATGTGTCAATAAACTCTTACATTGGATATTTGCCCTTTTAAAGAACAGAACAACTTTCCAAGATATAGCTTTGAACCAAAAATAAACTAAATAACACAAAACCTTCCAAAATCAGACTAACGGAAGGTTATTTGGCATGCACATTTTTAGTATAGCATGAGATATTTTAAGTTTTTATTGAATAATATTGACAAACTATTAGCTGGTTTAGCTTAAGAACAATTTCAACAAAAAAGGCGTTAATCCTTCCTGGATCAACGCACCCTATAGTTTAAGTATTTTTATTCACAAGATGATTCAAAAACCACTCCAAATCATATCCAATCTATTTGTTAGTTTGTCCAATCATCCATTTAACTTTTGAATAAGTTATCAAATGGAGGTGTTAAAAATGGATCACGAAGAAAGTATGGATGAATGTAAAATGAAAAATGACAAAATTGCTAAGGACAAAAATTCGTGTCTTCTCGGTCCCTTATCTCCTGCTGAAAGACGCGAGAAGGTATTTGATATTCGTAAGGATGCTGCGAGATTCTATAAAAATCAGCCATTAGTTCACCATCCCTGTAATGGGGATGAAGATAGGTATCCAAATAAAATTGCCAGTTATACAAAAGCATTTCCGCATAATCAGTTAGGCGAGGTAAACATCCAAGCTTATAATAAATATTTAAAAGCATTGGAAACAGGAGACCCTAACGACTTTGAGAAGATTCCACTGGGTGGCGTTGTTAAACTAGTAAATCCACAGGGTGCTTTTGCATTCGAATTAGTCGGACCTAATAGTCACCAATTGGTTATTCCAGCACCACCAGCCTTTAGCAGTGCTGAAATAGCTGGAGAGATGGTTGAGCTTTATTGGCAAGCATTGGCACGGGATATTCCTTTCAATATATATAATCAAGACCCATTAACAAATTATGCTGCAAAAGAACTTTCCAGCCTGCCTATTTTTCGGGGACCGAAAAAGAATGGACTAGTCACGACAGGTACCTTATTCCGAGGGAACTTTCAAGGCGACTTAACAGGACCATATATTTCACAATTTTTATGGAAGGATGTCCCCTTTGTTTCAACTAAAATTATCCAGCGATACCGTACCACTGTTCCTGGGGACGACCATCTAACTTCTTATGACGACTGGCTGGCTGTACAAAACGGCTCCAGTCCTCCTACCCCAAATCGTTTTGACCCCCTACCTCGCTATATTCGAAATGGTCGGGATTTGGGAGAATGGGTACACAGGGATAGTTCCATTGATGGCGGGTTAATTGCTTGTTACATTTTGCATAGTTTTGGCAGACAAGCTTTGGATCCGTCCAATCCTTACTTTAACTCTGCAACCCAAGTTGGTTTCACTACCTTTGGACCACCGCATATCTTGGACTTTGTGACAAGAGCTTCGCGTCCGGCTCTTGAGGCAGTTTGGTTCCAAAAATGGCTGGTCCATCGCAGTCTCCGTCCGGAGGAATTCGGCGGCCGAATTCAAAATCAGAAATCGGATATTGATTACCCGATAAATCCGGTAGTTCTGAATTCGGAAGCACTTGCCGAAACTTTTAATAAATTCGGCACCTATTTGCTACCTCAGGCATATGCAGAAGGAGCTCCTGCGCATCCATCCTATGTTTCCGGTCATGCAGCACTTATTGGAGCAATGGTAACAATACTGAAGGCCTACTTTAATGAATCGTTTGTAATCCCCGATCCGGTTGTTGCCAGTTCCGATGGTCTTTCCCTCATACCTTACGAAGGTCCGCCGCTTACGATAGGCGGGGAACTAAATAAACTTGCATCAAATATTTCCATCGGCCGGTCGTTCGGTGGTATTCACTACCGCAACGATTATTTCGATGGAATTATGCTCGGAGAATCTATGGCCATTGGGATAATGAGGGATTACAGAAAAACCTATAACGAGTTTTTCAAAGGATTCTCTCTCACAAAATTTGATGGGACAAAGATAACAATCTGAGAAAATAAAAGACACCCTGTATCTTTAAACTTGGTGTCTTTTAGCTTTGTGTCCTTTTTGATTTACTTCAGATTTGCCAACCAATTTTCACCTCCGCTTCACCATAAGAAAAGCTGACAAAATAACATCTTCGTTGTTCAACTCTTGCACCCGTTAATGCAATAAGGAAATTTATTTTGTTCCTACCAGTGTACTTGAAGTTTATTACCATTTGGATCATAAAAGTGGAAATACGAATGACCGTTATCTTCTTGTATATCCTCGACTTTAACTTGATTATTAATTAGGTGTTGACGAAATTCGGATAGTTCTGGGCTTGTAAAGCCAATACTAAAAGCTGATTCATTATTAATTGTAAAGTGGGCAAATGTTTCATCGTCAGTTGGAACTAAGATAAGTAAAAAAGCTCCCTCATTTACTTTAAAAATCGCAAATGGATCGTCAGTAATTTTTAATAACTGAATCCCTAATACATCTCTATACCATTGTGCAGACTGTTCTAAATCTTTTACAGGAATTCTAATATAATGTACTTGCTCAATAAATGATTTACTCATATTTACCTCTCCTTACTTTAATCTGGTATATCAAATAATTCTCTTTTTTGTGTTTCTTTCCTTCCAAATTATTGAATTAACCTGCTTCGTTTGTTGAAGAAGATTTTTGATTTGTCTTTTAAGCTTGAATTGGTAAATAAATCTGTACTTCTTCATCTCCTTCGCCCATAGGGTGATATGTCTCGATAATATAAGAATCGAGATCTCTTTGATAACCTTGTTCTTCTGCCCAATTCAATAAATTCAAATGAAGTTCTCCCAAATTAGATATATTCCCTCTTGTAGTTATGTAACTTTTATTTGTTTCAATATAATCCATTCCTGTTGGTACTTCATTTAACCTCTCACTCACAATTAACCCTACATAATAATGACCTATCCTATGCTCCTCATCCTTTTTAGGCTCAAATAATGCAATTTCGGTCTCTGTTAGATTTAGGATTTCGTTTGAGCGACTTAATAGTTGCTTTGCAAGCAAGGGTACTTCATTACCAAAGTTAACAAACTCCCCACTACCTTTTAATCCAACAAGCTTAAATTCTTTTTTAACCATCATAAACGACATATTAACCTCTCCTATCCACATAAAAATTCCATAATATTCTAATTTTATTTATTCAACAAAAAATCCTTACTTCCTGCAATGAAGTAAGGATTTCATACTGATTTATGCAACTGTTATTCAACTAAACTGCCCCGATAGTTGCATAAAAAAAAAAGCTGACTTAAAGACAGCTCCGATCTTCAGCTAAAGCACCCGTTTGTTTAAGTACATTTCTTCACAATCCCTACCAGTTAAGACGTTTTCTTATTATTATCTGGCACCATTTTTTCTTTAATTAAATTTCATCGCAACATACATTTACCAACACATTAAAGTTCTCATTAATAACGAGATTCAACTAATTCAATCAATTTATCAGTCATTTTTTCTGGAACAGTATATATGGTGTTTGAATCTTCCGCCTTCATAAATGTGCTTTTTTGTCCTTTTTCACCTATCCATAGAAATAAACTTTGTTCATTGTTCTTATCGTGAACAACATCCATATAAAATTCGGGGTTAGCCATATTAACTTTGCCAGGCTCTTTTACTGCACTTGAAAAGATATCTTGAAAGGCTTTTAGGGATTCTTTATCATCAAAAGTAATTTCATTAGACCCTTTTGTTTTTGAAACATCAATGCTTACAAAGTCTTTTTCTATTGAAAGACTTTTATTGCTTTCTGATTTAGGTGATGAATTAACAGTAGTTGTTTCCGAGGAAACGTTCTCTTTTGATTGACATCCCAAAATAAATAAAGACATAAAGGATAATGATAAAGCCAAAAAGATAAATTTTCTCAAATATTATTACCTCCTACGTTTTAATACTATTATTTAAATTAGACGGGAAACCCTTTTATTGTTCAACTAACCTGCCCCTTCGTATTATAAGGTTAGCCAGAATGCTAAATATTTCTGGTTGACCTTATTTATTTTGGTCTTATTATATCAGTAGCCAGGGTAGAACGTAACTGCCCGTGGGGCTTTGACCCCGTCAAGTAAACGGTTCGCCCCCTACTTGTAGAAACATGATTGAGGCTGGTTGGGACTTAGATCTCGTATAACAAGCGAAGCTATGATACTGCATGGAGGATTAGGGGTTACTGGCAAATTACTAGTTTAGGAGGAGATTTTAGAATGAATCCAGTCATTGGTCTGGATGTTTCAAAAGGGGAAAGTCAAGTTCAGGCATTTTTATATAAAGGCAAAAACCATATCGAAAGAGTTTTAAAGTTCCACACACTATTGAAGGTCTTGATTTACTTGTAGATTTTCTAGAGGACATAAAGAGAGAAACAGGTAAGAAACCACCTGTCGTTCTAGAAGCAACAGGACATTATCATTCCTCTGTTGTTCAATACTTGGAGGACCGTGGGTATTTATTGATAATTATTAATCCATTGATTTCTTATAAGGCTAAGAGTTCGAGTCTTCGAAAAGTAAAGACAGATGCGATAGATGCTTACCATCTCTGCGAGCTGTTTTATAAGGAGGATTTAGAGCCGTATAAGAAGCGTGGTGTACAGCTATTAAACCTTCGGAATCTTACAAGGCAGCACGAAAATATTACTAATATATTGATTCAAACAAAACTACAATTTCAAGCGATTCTGGAACAGGTCTTTCCTGAATATAGAGGAGTTTTTGGGGACTTGTATTCAGTAGTAACACTCTTAACTCTTTCAGAGTTTCCCTCATCTGAAGATATATTAGAGGCAAGTGTGGAAACCATAGCTGACAAAATCGCTCAATTATGTAAAAGTCGTTCATACAGATGGGCCAATGAAAAAGCTATTCAACTCAAGGCAGCCGCAAACCGAAATCCGTTTGAAAAGACTTTGTATCAGAGTCATATTTTGAGTCTTGGTATGTATATTAATATCATTCTTCAATATAAAGAGCACCTATCCAAGTTAGAGTCAGAGATAGATGCCCTCGCAAAAGAAGTTGAAGAATATAATATTATCAAATCTATCCCTGGTATCGGAGAAAAAATCGCGGCAACGATCATTTCAGAAATTGGGGAGATAGACCGATTTACGGATCCTAAAAAGCTGGTAGCTTTCGCTGGAGTTGATCCTAGTGTATTTGAATCTGGTAAGTTTACAGCCACCAAGAATCGAATCACAAAAAGAGGGTCCAGCAGGCTTCGTCACGCCCTATATATGGCTGTTCGTTGTGCTATACGTGACTGTCGCAAGAGCAAAACAAGCGATGAGATCATTCCTCGTAATAAGAAATTACGAAAGTTCTATGATAAGAAACGTGAAGAAGGAAAACCTTTTAAGGTAGCTGTCATTGCTTGTGTAAATAAGCTCTTACATTGGATATTTACCCTACTAAAGAATAAAACGACTTTCCAAGATATAGCTTAGAACCTATATCTAACTAAATATCACAAAACCTTCCAAAATTAGTCTAACGGAAGGTTATTTGGCATGCACATTTTTAGTATAGCATGAGATATTTTAAATTTTTATTGAAAAATATTGACAAACTATTAGCTGGTTTAGTTCAACAAGAAAAAGCTGCCTCGATGACAGCTCTGATCTTTAACTCTTGCACGCGTTTGTTTAATAGGCCAATCTTAATTTAATTGTTTTTGAATTGAACTCAATCCTATAATTTTTTCAATACTGGTTAATTTTAAAAGTAAGAACCCTACCATAGTCCCTAAAACATTTAATATAATATCATCAACATCAAACGCCCTGTTGGGTAATAGAAGTTGAATAATCTCTATTGTTGTTGAACTTAATAACCCTACTATAATCACAGTTAGCATGCCATTTATTCTCTTAAATTTCAAAACAAGTATGAAACCTAACGGAATAAATAATATGATGTTTCCTAAGATATTTTTTAAGGGACCCATAAAATAAAAGTGATTTAATAACTCTTTAATACTTGAAAATGGCACAAAATTATTAGGTGAATCGTATTCAGTACCCGTAGCTATTTCAATAGGGAAAAGTGTTAGTCCGATTATTCCCATCACACTTATGAAATAGAAAAGATTCACTACTTCTCGCTTCAAAACAAATTCCTTTTTAATAAAAATTATCATAACAGCTTTAAAGATTAACCATATGATCGTTATAGCAATTGCAGGGAGGAGAAAGTAAATTCTCAAAATCACTCATCCTTTTTTTCTCAAAATTTTTCAATAAACAAATTATATCAAACCCTTTGTATATAACCAATAAAAACTATTTTCTGTTCAACTATACTGCCCGTTTGTTCAATAAGTAAGTTCAACATAAAAAGCGTTAATCCTTCCTGGATCAACGCACTCGTTTGTTTAAGTAAAATTATTCACAAACTGCTGTAAATTGGATAAAAAAACAATTTGAAACACGCTAATATGGTGATTAGAATAAAGGAACTAACTATTGAAATATTTCTTTCTTGTTATCCATTATTCTAGCTACTTTCATTTTGACACGAGGAACACCATCCCTTTGATAATAATCAATTAATATCTGTTCTACTTCATTTTTTCTCTTTTCCAAGTATCTTAGGAGAAAATTGCTCAACAACAGGATCTCCGCCTCTAATAAAACAGTTTGCCATTGTATCAAGAGCAATTAAACTTAATGGTCTTCCTTTGTTTAGCCACATTTTCATTCTATCCCAGGTGGGCAAACATAAGGCTGCTAACCTTCCCCAATTATCATTAAAAATAGTACAATTAGACTCCATCCAAACGAGTATGATATTTGATCGGAAACGATAAAGACTGCTGAAAGCGACTATTGGCAATTCTTTTTCTCTTACCGATTTCAATTTCTCAAATACATTATTTAAGCCCTCTTCAATAGGACCCATTCTGAAGCTGTGGTACCTAATACATCAGCCACAATTTCTAACATTCGAGTTTTTATTTCGTAATTCTCTGTTTCATAAAATCTGGATTGTATGGATTTTAAAATCGTTTGATTATCGTGTTCTTTAAGAGCTTTTATTACATCATCTTCAAGGAACCATCTAGTTATAGAAAAATCTATCAAAGACTCTAAATCATTTTGAACATCTTCCGATGTTGGTGCTTTATCTTTATCAGTTACAATTACTATCTTCTTCTGGTTGACTAGCTTCCCCATCTTCATCGTAAAAATCATCGTGTAGCAAAAACTTATTGGTAGAATGGATAATTGCAAGGTTGTACCATTCGATAGGCCTCAAGGAGAGTTTTATTAACCTATCGTGACATTTATTGCATAATTTATAAGGCTGATTGGGGGCGTCTGAGGTTTCTTCGATGTTAATTACATTTACTTTACAGGCTTCACACAAATCAGCTAACACCATTGAAATCACTCCATAATTTCATAATACAATAATTTTAAAATAAAACTCCCTTAATAAAGGAATAAATGGTATGGTACAGTATTTCTTAGTTATAGTGACTATTTCCTTCTTTAAATAAATTGCTCCATTAGTGCAATAAGAAAAAGTTACCAAGTGGCAAAAACACCCCTATTTTTCAATTACATTTCTTTACAATCTGCTTTTCTGATCGAACAAGAAAAAGGCGATGCCTTGAAGTGTGGCATCTCTTAATGAAATCTGTATTTGATTTGAATCTGGAATTCATCTTTGCAGAAATTCTTAAGTTCATAGAATCCTATGTAGTCAAATTAAGTATCGTAAAAATTACGATTGTGATTGCTAAAAAGGCGTCCACTTTTCTATGTTGAATATGTCTCATGAATGCAAATATTCCCCATAAAACAAAGAATGTAATACAGATGAATTTCTCAACTCCTTCAATTTCGTTGAAAATCCCAAATACGTTTCCAAATATTACGATTAAAAAAACAAGATAATCTAATATCTGAAAATACTTCTCTTTTCCTTTAAGCTCTCTTTTCGTCACTGTACCACCTCTTTTATTATCAATTAAACCGTCAACACTCTGAATATAGGTAACAAAAATTTCGAAATAGAGCATATGGTTGAAAATTCCACTCATTTTCTTAACTTCACTTTTGCTCTCTTTTTTCATATTATCATCATCCACTATAAAATATTTGAAATTTTAGTTTATTTAATAGTAGTGCATATTAAGCAACCTGATCCGTTAAATGAAGAAGAAAATGGCTTCACTTCATATTGAAGTAAAGCCTCCGTTAGGAAATTAAAAAATAGGTTCTGGGTCAGAATGGGGTTAATATTCAATGTTTTGTGGATGGAAAATGCCGCCACATTGGAAAAGTTTATATCTAACCGTCACCAAAATAAGAAAAACTCCGAACATTGCTTCAACAAAAAAGTGAATTAATTCTTCTTGAAAAATGCGCAAGCTCATAGAGCAATGAACTACTGTTTTCCTCCCATTAAATTTTCCTAAAAGCGAAGTATTCTTCGTCAACTTTATCCCAATCTCTATCTTCTTGATTGAGAGTTAATTGTGTTAAATGTTCTTGCGGAAAATCCCATTGTCGATCAGAACCGTATTCAACTGAATACAATTTGTACCTATAAAACGTTCGATTCGGATCATTAATGTCAACAACGGATGTAATTCTAACAACTTTAATATCAATATTTCCATCCTCGTCCCAAACGTTTAATATTTCCCCTAATTGATATCTCGAACTCATTTTCTTACTCCTTTTCATCAAAGTTAATCTTCAAAATTATTTACCGAACTTTGTTTATTTAACACTATCACCGCATAATTTATCAGGAATATGATTAATAATGTTATGATTTTGCTTTGATTGATGAAACAAACCTGATCTTTCGTATTAATATATTAACGTCTCTCTTGTGTCTCTGAAATGACACTTCTATATGGTCTGATTTCAGTCGAGTAAGAAGTCTTTATGATCACTTTACTATAGTTATAACTGCAGCCACTTCTTACAATTACTACTTAAACCCTATACCCTACAAATATTTAGAATCCACAATAAAAACCAACAGACATCAGCCTGTCGGTCTCGTTTAAGCAAATTTCTTATTCTCTTCATTATGAAAGAAATTCTTCATGGCATGGAAGACATCGGCTTTCTGCTTGAGGACATAGTAACGGAAGTTTTCATGTTTGATGTTTTTATACGCGGACATGAGGGTCGAATGGCGATTGTATTGATTTAGTGGACCATCATGCACCCGTGGATCAACCTAAGCTCAAACACTTATTTTCTCTCCCCCAGCCACTTTCAATAAGAAGAAGCCACTCATACGGTATCTTGTTCTTCAACTCAAGCAACCCGTTAGCTGAACAAGCTACTTTTTAATGGACTAAAGTAAAAACAAGTATCATCTCCCCGTTATTTATAACCCATTTGTCAACAAAGTAGAAATATTCATTAGGGTAATCCTCTAAATAATCTGATTCTTTAAGGGAAATATTGTTTTTAAATTGCGTTTCCCACTTCATTTTCACTTCATCTTGAGGAATTGGTTCTAAGACATTTTTAAATTTCCTGATAAAAATCATTAATTTCTCATTATAAAGAAGGGTTTTTAACTGTTTCAACGAGTGTGGTTCATTTAATTTCTCGTTATCAAGTATATCAGGTCCACAAATTTTGCCAGTGTTTTTATCAATAAAGTAATAATTGTGTTTATTTATATTAACTTTGCCTTCTTTCAGCGTAATTAAATTACCCTTGTTCCACAAATCTCCTGTCAGAAAACTAATTCTATAAAAAAAATACTAATTCCTTCTTAAGCTAACCTGCATCGTTAGCACAAGAAGAGCTTCAACCAACAAGCACCTTCTCTGCTATTGCATATAATCCCAAATTACTGTTCATTAACTTCTCATACAATCCTGTTCAATCAATCCCTGTTAAATAACAAAGGCTTGAGTTACTACATACATTATTAAAAAAATGGAGTTGATCTTCGTGGCGAGATGGATTGACGTATCAACATCAAAACACCGATTAAGATTGTATGACGGAAACAGACTGATAAAATCCTATCCGATAGCTACTGGCAAAATATTAACTGCGACACCGTTTGGCACTTACATCATAATAAATAAGCAGCCAAATCCTCCCAGACATGTTTTTGGGGTTTTGTGGATGGGATTATCAAGACCTCATTATGGAATACATGGTACAAACAATCCATTATCTATAGGTAAAAGCGTTTCTCACGGTTGTATTAGAATGTTTAATCATGATGTTTTAGAATTATCATCTCGAGTTCCAATTGGTACTAGGGTCATCATTCATAAATAATCTGTTAATCTCACCCATATACTGCATAGTTTGTGTCTTACGACAACAGCCCAGTTCTTCTTATTAAACTAACCTGCTCCGTTTGTTCAATAAGGAGTTCAACAAAAAGAGTACGTAATCCTTCCAGGATCAACGCACCCGTTAGCCATCCATGAAGCGCAAAAACGGCGCTTCACCACAGAGAATGAAAATGCATAGGAAGTGTCAATACTGATACTGACCTTGATCCAGTCAACCCTAATCCATAGAAGCTTTATTTTCATGCTCTCCTCTTTTTTTAACGATCGAGCAGGGTCTTCTTAAGTTTTGTCATTTTTCTATTCTGTAGCAACTTATTTTCATGGTAGTTGAAGAATCACCACAAAAATAAGCGTTAATTGTTAATATAAGCGTTAATCCCTCTTAATCCAGATATTTTGATAATCAACATTTCCCCACCCATTCATGATAATCCCGCTTAAAGATTTACTGTGCTGGACCGTTTGTTTGCTATGGTAGAGGAAAATCAGCTTTTGCTCTTGTGTAAGATTTTCCAAAAGGGAACTCAAATGGCTTTTTCGTACTTGTGAACTACTTTCTCTCTTACACAACGATAGACATTCCTGAACCAATTCCATTTCCGCATCACCTAAGTGATTATAGATAAATCCATTTCTGAAATTGAACATTTCAATTAGATCGATGTCTTCTTGGATACCCAATACTTCTCCAGCAACTACAAAATCGGCTCTTGCCAAAACAACTGGGTTACTTAATTCTGAGATTGGCAGGATTGTCACTTCGATATTGATTCCCAATAAGCCTAGTTGTTCTTTTATCCATCTAGCATTCTGTTCATTTGATGGCATTACATAGGTATATAGATGTAGACTTTCTCCTTTGTAATCTGACATTGCCAACAGCTCTTTTGCCCTTACCCTATCAAAATCAGACTGAAAGCATTTTTGGCTATAATCTGTAAAGAAGCTGCAAGCAGGTGCCTCCTTCGCCCCACCCAGTCCCATTATCTTTTCTCGATCAAGTGCATGATGAACCGCTGAACGAAAATAAACGTTTTTTGTTGGTCCAGATTTGTTCAAATTGAACGTTAAATAGACAGCACCTTGCTCGAGGTTCTGAATTTGATTAAATGACGGTTCTTCTGCGGGAAAACCTCCAAAATATAAGTCGTCTTCACGCATTTGCCCTTTGTGTTCCAGGCGGTGATAATTTGGCCAAACCCACATTTCAATTCGATCTAGCCAAGGTCTTCCCCCAAAATACTCATCATGTGCTTCAAGCTGCAAAATGGAATCTGTATTCTTTTTTATACGAAAAGGACCGGTACCAATCGGAAGGGCTGAAAATGGTCGCGTAAGGTTAATCTGCTCCAACTCGAACGGAACGATGGAATACCTTTCCGAACATAGGAAATCGGCAAACAATGCGTTTGATTCTTTCAAAATAAAATCTATGGTGTATTTACCGACTGGTTTAATTTCCATAATCGTATCTCGCATAAGATCATAATGACCGTATTTCATTGAACGCAAAAATGTATATTCTACATCCTTAGACGTCAATGTCCTTCCATGATGAAATTTCACACCCTTACGCAAATAAAAGCGCCAAACTGAATCTTCATCATAACTCTCCCAAAAATGAGCTAAGTCTGGAGTCAATTTTCCATCCGCAAACTTTACTAATTTATTGAAAAGTTGATTTACAAGGTGCGCCTCTGATCTGCGATGAACAAATGTTGGATCAAGATCGGGTACCGTGCGGTAAAAAGGAAATCTCAGTGTATCTTCATCAACGCTCTCAATAAAGCCCAAATGCTTATGCAGCCAATTCGCAAACTCAATCTTTGCCCCAGTAAAATGATCGACCAGTTTCCATGCATCCGTTAACTTTTCATCAACAGCAAGCCTTTTCGCTTTTTCAAATATCAACTCATCCAGAGGCTGTATAAATAGCATGGTGGATTGATTCCCACGGCCACGGCCCGCTTTCCATACGATATATCCTTCTTCCGCCATCCGCTTTACCAAGATTTGAGCATTTCTTCTCGTACACGACAAGACCACTTCAAGTTGCTCCATCTTAATAGGAAATTCTTCATTATCCTTAATAGATTCGAAATGTTTTCTAAGTGTGATGTAATGCTGATCCATATTCATATAAACTCTCCCTATAAAAGGTGAAATTAAATTTTCTGAACTTTCTCTTTTTCTTCCTCTTTTTAAAAATTATAATTTTTATAAAACAAAGCGTAAAGAGGGATTAATATGATTTCAGCAATAAAAAAATCTCAACCAATCAAAAGGCAAGCCGCCTGGCAAAACCCTAATTTTCTAATATTGTTAATATCCGGAACCATCGTCACTTTCGGAAGTAAAATCTATGAACTTGCATTGCCATTGATTCTTTATAGTACAACGTCTTCTCCGGTCGTGATGTCGACCATGAGAGGAATTGAATTTCTGCCGAATCTATTTTTAGCCATGTTCATTGGTGTCCTTGTAGATCGGGCAAGGAAAAAACGCTGGTCACTATGGATGATCACCCTTCAGATAGTTATCTTGCTGGTTTTATTCCTATCCATACACTATGGAAACGCACCAATCCTGCTTTTTTATATTTGCGGTTTTTTTCTGATGACCTTCAACTATGCATTCCTAAATGCCCGTGCCAGCATGGTCAAACTGGCACTTCCAAACGAAATGCTCACATCTGCCAATGCAAGCTTTAACCTGGTCCATAATTTTATTGGCATCATGGGCCCCGCTCTAACAGGATTGATTCTTATGCTATCTTCCTTGCATATGGGGTTGCTTATCACCGCCATATCTTTCATGTTTTCCTTTATGATTCTTCTTTTAGTAAAAGCGGACGAAAATGTGGGGATCGCCAAGAAAGAAGGATTCTGGAAGGAATTAAAAGAAGGCTGGGTGGAACTCTATCGTAACCAGACACTTTGGCTTGTCACCATTGCTGTCGTCTTCCTGAATTCAACAGCGGGTATGGTCGATACCACAGTTATCTTTTATGCAAAGGATGTCTTGAAACTATCAAACGCAGAGCTCGGTGTGTTACTCTCAACGGCTGGAATTGGTGGTTTGCTAGGAAGCTTAATCATTGGAAAAGTCCGTGCAAAATGGACGACAGGAGTAGTAACCACTGTCACTACACTGTTGTTAGGTTTCACCTACTTAATGATGTATTTCGCTAGCAATCCTTATGTTTTGGGAGTTTCACTTTTGTTAAACGGTGTATTCAGCACGATTTGTTCCCTCTGCATCTGGACCTTCCGTCAGGAATCCACACCGCACCATTTAATCGGTAGAATTAGTGGCATCACCGGCTCTGCTTTTAAACTCGGTATGCCATTCGCCATTTTTGCAGCAGGTTGGATCTCTGAACTCGCTAATCCAGAATGGGTTTTTCTTCTATCATTTATTGGTAACATCCTTATTTTTATCTTTTGTCGAATGAGCCTCCTCTGGAAAAAATAAGAATAAGCAAAATGCAGCTATTAGCACTTTTCCAATAGCTGCATTTTGCTTAAATCTATTTCATTATCGGCTGCAACTTCTTGATCATACGAATCTGACCTCGATGACTTAATTCATCTTCGAATACATGGAACCATTTGAAATAATTATTTGCTTTTTGATGATTCCAAAAATCGCTTTGCTCAAAAAGCCATTCATCAGAAAGTGCTTGGAATTTCTCGAATGTGTACCTTCGAACGTCTTCTAATTCCTTTAAATAATATTCAAGTGGCTGACCTCGAAAAAGTTGTTGCCCCTTCTCCCCTAGCTCTAAACCAGCAAGGATTTCTATTTCTTCATCTTCGTTCATTTCCCTATTCTCGAATGTATGAATTTGATAGTATTTTTCTACAGCTGCAAAGTGTGCCAGCAACATCCCGATCGAGTTTGCCTTAGGATGGACCAGAAAATCCAATTCTTCAATCGTTAATCCTTGTACCGCTCTAAGTGTAGTATCACGAGTGTAGTTCATCATTGAAACAAGATGGCTAAAAGTTGGGGTAAAACCTTTCTTATCATCAATCAGAAACAATGTCGTTTTATCCATTTTCATCCCATAACCCCATTTCCTGTATTTAATTAAACTATATCGCATTTCGTTCAAAGGTGGCAGACCTTTTTATGTAGATGATATAATGATGAAATCCGTTAACTTATTTAGATTAGGAGAATGAAAATGAGCGTACATAAAGCTATCAGCCAACATGTTGGAGGACAAAATAGAACGATAACCGAATTCTTGCAGCTTGATCAATATCGTGAAACTCTTATTGAAGAAGCGCTTGAACTTTGTAAACAAAACAAGCCTTTCAAAACAGATAGAATCAATGAGGTTACAAAAGAGATGAATGCTCTTAATATGAAAGGTGAACTACCAAAAAGGAAATTGGTTAGTGTTGAGATGATCATGGATTATGTTAATTCCCATAGAAATGGATAAAACCATTTGACAGTTTCAGGAATCAATGATAATATAGTCAAGTATGCTTTTAATCTATTGAAAAGTAACTTGGAAATCTCACATTACGCAAAGTTAGATGTACTGGCATTCTACTTTGTTTTTTAGATACAACTATTCACAACTGGATCGGCTTCGGAGCCGTAAGGACGTTTGAGAGGTAGGGCTAACGTCGTTTAGGTTAAAACGAACCTTCGTTTTATGCTAAAACCACCAGGGTGGAATTTGAACCGCGGCAATTTTCAAGAGAAAATATTTAAAGACACTGACATTGCGTCACGCAAGTTACTTACAATCATGCACAAAGCATGATTCATAAAAGCAAAAAAGGCAGAGGATCGTTGCAATCCTTCTGCCTTTTTCAATTTCACAACTTACACCTTTCCCTAAATGAAAATAGTATTTTCTAGAGCATGGTGTGCTATCCAATAGAAAAGCAAGCAAATTAAAGCCACCTTCCCGGACTATTCTTTTCTTCTTCAGTATCTTTAAGTTGTTTTTTTAATTCTTTCAACTCATATCTTAAAGCTTTAACAGACTTTGAATGGTCAATTCCCATGCTAACAGCGTATACAATGAATAGAAACAGACCGACTAAACCAACAAAGCCATAAAATATAATCAGAATAAAATCCAAGACTTTGTCACTCCCCAAAAAATAATGGCACTCTATATCATTATATCACCATACATGAATATAAGAAGAAAATATGTTCTTTGACTAACAGAACGAGAGATCAATAAGGTCATCTCTTAACAAGAAATTCATCACCACAAATATTTACGGAAATTTCCCCCTTCCCTTTGCATATATATTTTTCAAGGAGGGGTTAATATGGCTTATTTGTGGATTGTGACACTCGGTATCTTGATTTGTCTAACCATTATCGGCGGTGTTTTCTTCGTCTTAATCAAGTTGTCCCTCGACACGGATGATTCAAGCAGAATCGACTCTCCAAAACAAATTGAATAAATGGCTATTTTATGAGGTTGCAGTTATACTGCAGCTTTTTTTATTTATTTAATACTCGAATCATTTGAGAAATTTCTCTTGTTTTGACAATCATTTTGGCATCTATCTATGATTTACATTAAAAATTCCCACCAATGAAATAGACTGTTGGAAAAATCGTCACATATTGAAGACGAAGGAAGTGTAAAAAGTAGTATTTAGTATCTATTTTCACCCCTGATTCAGAAAGTAGATTATTGAAGAATTTCTATTTGTAAAACTGTAAGGTTTATTTGTGTAACTGTACACTTTATTTGTGTAGAGGATTAGCATTTTATTTGTGTAAAACCCGGTTTCTTTTGTAAATGCCCCTTTCAGACAAAAAAGCACAGTAACTAGGACAAATTTTATACATTCTTTTCGGCCAACAAAAAAATCGAGTATAAAATCTTTGTGATTTCATACTCGATTTCTCTTTTTTTAGTTAATTCTCCACGTTATCTTTCACATGCATAATTATCTTTATCACGGTCATGCTTTGAATCGTATGCAGGATGTGTTGATGGGACCCCATCGGGATAGACTTTACGCAGTTCCGTACAGTTTTGGTAGGACTCAGTCGCACTTGAAGTGGCTGGTGTTTGAGCAGTTGTTGTATTGTTTGAAGAACTACTTGATGTACTTCCGGATGAAGTAGTACTCGCTGCTTTCGTTGTATCCAGATCCCCTTTAGTCGTACCCTCATCTGAAATCGCCCAAAGACCTTTGTTCGAATTGCGCGCTTCACGGGCAAACTTCATGAACATCTCACTGTATTTGACATCAGGATTGTATGTTGAAGGCTCTGCATAACCGTTCAATACTAAGTCAGCATTAAACATTTTGGCACGGATTTCGCTTTCATCCATATCGTTCGTAGGAATATCAAGCCACACCACTCGAAGTAAACGACCATATCGGTCTGTTTCCGATACGTCCTTTTGAACCCAAACTTCTTTGTTCGTCAACTTTGAAGAAGTATAGTTACTTGCTTCTTTTCCGTATTCTTCGATTTTAGTGGTCGATTCAGGCGTATTAACACCGATCAAACGGATTTTTCTGCCGTCCGTCGTTTCCACTGTATCACCATCTACGACTCTGCCAATCGTTACTAATTCAAGATTAAGGCTTTTCGCAAGTTCTTCTTTTTGTTTAATAAGTGCTTCCTGTTTTTCTTTTTCAGCTGCTTCTTGAGCTGCTTTTTCATCAGCTACTCTCTGTTCTTCCGCTTTTTTGGCTTCCTCAGCCTTTTTAGCTTCTTCTTCCTTCTTTTCTTTTTCTGCTTTTTCCTTCGCCTTTTTTTCAGCAAGCTCTTTAGCTTGATTCTCTACCTTCGGCTTTTCTGTTTCCTGTTCCGGAGCTTCCATGGTTGAAAGACCAATAATGAAAGTTAGCAGAATTCCTGCAGTCATCACCCAACCATATTTCTTAAATGAAGTATTTCTTTTTAAATATGCCCATCTTAAAAAAAGGCCGACAATGAAAATATTCACTCCTATAAATGCCCATGGTGCTGCAATCCCTAAAGATAAAAGTAGGAGCAAAATGATTACAATAGCTATATTCTTGATTAATCTCACTTCGAATTTCCCCCATTTTTTCAAAATTCCCCTCGACAAGTATAGCGTATTTTTATATTAAATAGGCCAGTTTCTGTAAAATTAATCAGTTTTCCACTATAACAATATGTGGATAAATGAATACTTACTTTTAGACCATGAATGGAATACGGAACTTTTATCCAAAATAAGTAGGAATTCACTTTAATAAAGGAGATTATAGACATGAGACATTGGATGATTAAAATAGCGATCGCTCTATTTACTCTCTCACTTGTATGTATTCCACAAAATGCTAACGCAGAGAGTAACAATAGGATTCAAACCAAGAGCGTAAGTGCAAAAGAATTAAAGCTTCATGATAACATGAGAAAATTATGGATTGAACATGCGGTTTATACGAGGGATTATATTAAGAGTGCACTTGCTGGTCTTGAAGATCAAGAAGTTGTGTTAGCTCGATTACTTAAAAATCAAAAGGATATCGGCAATGCAATTAAGCCATTTTATGGGAAAGCCGCTGGAGACCAACTTGGACAACTTCTAACGGATCATATTGTGATTGCGGGAAAATTAGTGGCTGCTATCAAGAGCAATGATCAGGTTTCCATGACAAAATTCAATAAAGAATGGTACAAAAATGCAGATGATATCACTGCCTTTCTTTCAAAAGCAAATCCTTATTGGAAAAAAGACGAAATTAAAAACATGTTATATATGCATTTACAACAAGTGTCAGACGTGGTATCTGCTCGTTTTAAAAAGGATTGGAATGCAGATATCAAAGCTTTCGATCACGGCACAGCACATTTAATCCAATTTGCTGATGTGTTATCTAAAGGTATTATGAAACAGTTCCCTCAAAAGTTTTAATATTTGAAACTCCACCCTTTTGGACCCCTAGTGGTCCTTTTTTCGTTTATAGATTTCAAAAACATTAAAATTATATCGTTTTAAAAATCCACGAATGACTATCTGCAATCGTACAAGTCCCCCATCTAGTAACGGAATATACTAAAATGATTGGAAGAATAAAAGATAGGGAGGTTTGAAATATATGAATATTAAACCTGTACTGACATTCAAAACTTCAATGGGTAGTCAATACTGGTTAGATGAAAAAGGTCGTTCCCAGAGATTGAAATCTTTTCATCCTGGACATGGTGTTGAAAACCAAGGATTGCAGGAACCATATGATCATATCTTCTTTGTTAACAATAGTGATGCAGATTATTTAGATTTGGCTACAAACCATCGAGGTAACTGGAGGATGATCTTCCGAAAAGGTAAGATTGCAATCATAACAATTGGTTCCGATAATAAGTTATCTATTATTTCTGGTCCATTTGATTTTAGTTACAAACCAAAACTTGGTTTGGCACCTATAGAGATTAAGGAATTAGAGTATAAAGAGAGCGTCCAGGGATATTTTGTGAAAGACTCTTTTCATATCGGCAATGAAATTGTAAAGTTGAAATATTTGAATCAGTAGAGATGTAAATTAGAAATCGTATACCTGTTCATTCTGTAGCAACTATATGATTCTTTTTAAAAGATTTCCCCATCGCTATAATAAAAAACGGTTACCATGAACCGTAACCGCCTTCATTCTCCTTCAACGATCTTTGCAAATTCCTCCAGACTCGTCGAGTACTTGACATAAATTCTAGGCAAAACATAAAGTTCGTCTTTCATGTTCTCTTCAGAAAAAAGGCTAGGGGTGGTTGTAAGTCCGAACCGATAGTATTTCTTTGTTTCTGCTACCACTTTTTTATTAAAATTACCGTATGGATAAGATAGTGCGGTAACATCTTTACCTGTTATTCTTTGGATCTTGTCTTTGGATACCTTCAATTCATATTCAATATCTCTTATTTTCGTCAAATCAGTGTGTGTGGCAGTATGTGACTGAATAGAGAATAAGTCCGAATCACTCATCTTTTTCAAATCAGATTCCGTTAATCTGTTTGAATGACCGATAAAGTCAGAAATAACAAAAATCGTACCTACTGGTTTAAAGTTGGCGCTTTTTAATTTTTGAAAAACCGCAAATGCATGATGATTGTTTTTGTAACCGTCATCAAATGTAATGAAAATTGGCTTCTTTACTTTATGAATATCTTTCCACCGATCAAAAGTTAATAATGTGAAGCCATGATCTTGTAAATAGATCATTTGTTTCTCAAAATTCTTCGGAGTTACATATAACTCCTTGGACCCGAGTCCTTTAAAATCATCAATGGAATGATAAACTAATATGGGCACTTTTCGTTGAGCAAACCCTTGTGAGGGGAGAATTAAGAACAAAACGCTTAGGACAAACACTGTCACCTTCTTCATAAAATGCCATCCTCTTCATCTTTTCAAGTTATTGTTCCACAACAACTAAGTTCTATTATGATTATTCCTATGTTCGTTCAGAAGAAGGTGATTATTTTAACTAGGCAAACTCTATCTCTTTTTTAAGAGAGTTTCCAAAATACTTCTTTTAAAGGCTTCATAATCAAATTGAAAAGCTACATTATGCATTTTATAGTCTGGATTAGCTTCAAAGCGAAAGTCGGCAATGCTTTGTCCAAATCCTTCCCCTCTATCAGGAATTACTTTAACAGGAACTTTTGAAATGCTTACAAACTCAGGATTCAACAAAAACCAAATTGTCATAAAATCATGCATTGGACTGCCTTTAATACCAGGATTTGTTTTGGTGTAAAACTTATAGTAGAAGTCCAGCATAGGTTTGATAATCAGTCCAGCAGGATCCAGAGTTTTTTGGTGGAATTTATCGATTGTTTCAACCATCTCGGGAGTAACAAGTGCACGTTGTGTGATGTTTAATGGGATAATCGTCAAGTTTTTGGCATGTTGCAAAATTAAATTGGCTGCATAGGGGTCATTATAAAAATTCGCCTCTGCCACAGCTGTTACATTTCCTGGATAAAAGAACGCTCCTCCCATGCAAATATATTCTTTCACGTTCTTCATCTTTTCTAAATTTATGATAAATGCAGTTGCTAACGAAGATAGTCTTCCAAGGTTGATGATTGTAAGGTCCTCAATATTTTCATCAATGATTTGATAAATATCATTAATAGGGTAAACCGGATAGGGAATGTCTGGTGGGGTAATAGGACCTAACCCTACTTCTCCATGCACTTCTGGAAAATACTGAACCGAGATACCGGTTAAAGGGATGGAAGCACCTAGAAAAACGGGGATTTTTTCTTGTCCCATCAGGTATTTTATGTAATTGATATTCCTTATTACATTTGTTCTCGAAACATTTCCATAATCGGCAACAATCCCTACAATTTCTACACCTTTATGGAAGAAGGCATATATAAGGGCAAAAGCATCGTCTATACCTAAATCAGTGAAGAGTAAAACCTTTTTTGGCATACACATTCCTCCTTCTATGACAATGTATATGACAGCAGGAATCTTGATAATGACAAAAAGGATTAAACAAAGGTACATAGCTTTCATTTAAAGGCTGTTTTCGCAGTGATTGTTGCTTTTACGAATAATGATACAACACGAATAAATTCTTATTTCGTGCTCTTTTCCTCAATATTAAATTCTAAACGGTAAACTCTTTTGGGTTTCAGTAATCAATAACAACAAAGTTTACGAAAAGAGCCTATTTAAAAGAGGAATAAACAATTTGAGAATGTTGCCGCAAAAAAAACACATGCCATCTCATCATGGCATGTGGTGTAATACATTCTTATAATACCTTCTCCATATAATAACGATCTTCCCCGACTCCGAACTCTGAATATCTCGTTTCTTTCACTTCGAATCCTTCTCGTTCGTATAGCTTTACTGCAGGAATGTTTTTCACACTTACGGTTAAACAAACGAGTGAAAATCCGTCTTGTTTCAGAATAGAGTAGACTTCACGCATAAACTGTTTGCCAACACCTTGCCCTTTATGATCTGAGCGAACATAGTATCCGAAGATGTAGGCTTTATCAGGATTGTTATAATCCCTCATACACTCACAAACGGCGACAGGACGATTATCGTCTTGTTTTTTGTATAGAATGAGTTTCCCGTATCGAGCGATGGGTACCAGTGTTTGTTCATCAATGGCACCTGTTCCCGGAAAGGCATCCTTCTCTAGCTCCATCATCATGATTTGTTCATCCGGTGTTAATTTCGTTGGAACTTCAACGTAAAAGGGTTTATTCACAACTGTCATTTTTAAGCCTCCTCTTCAACTGAGTACTGTATATCTTTAAGTGGCCATATATCTTTAGGTATATTTTTATAAGGAAAATGACTCAAATCATTTGAAGCTACGCCTGGAGCATCTACATAAATTACCTTGCTAATCAATGGATCGAAGGCTGCTCTGAAGTGATTTTTCACCTTTAAGCCCATAATTTTATAAGAAGTTGGTTCAATTCCAATATGTCGGAACATCTCAGGGTCATTTGCTGACATCGGACGACCTATTAGTAAAATATCCAATTCACCCACTTGAACGTAAGCTGCACCTTTGACGTCTACACGCAAATGTTGATTGAAAGGACCGCTATTGTAAAAAACACCATCTGATATCGCAACAACCTTGGCATTCACTTTTACTGGCTGCCCGAACTCTGGAGAAGTTTTTCCGCCAATCTCCAATTCAACGATACTCCCGACTCCAGCATTCCTACATCGCTTAATCGATTCTGGGTCAGTTAACCCGCCAAACAAAGTTTTTGGTGCATTCACATGAATGAATTCTTGGAGAAGTTTGGTCGTATCTCCGCTTCCGCAGCTAAGTGGATTATCAGAAATATCGGCCAAGACAATCGGCTTAGACTCTTCCATCCCCACTGCAAGGTTCATACCTTCCTGAACACTTGGAAGGTTCATGATGAAATCTTCTTTTAGTTCCCAGAACTTATTACTGAGTCGTTTCGCGGCATTCCGAGCGCTGAGTTTATCTTTTCCGATAACCAGGACACTCGCACCCACCATTGGGATATCTGAATACGGAAATCCACCGAAAACAGAGGCATTTTTTATGGATGAGTCTGTTTCAAGTTCTAGTGCAAGCTGGATCATTTCCTGCATAGGACCTTCTTCGGTCCTCATATTGATGGAAGGCGGCATCATCGGCAGTTTGATAAAAGCTGACTCATATCGATTCCCTTCCAACACATGTTCAACCATGATTCGGGCTGCCTTTACGCCTTGATCATACATATCCACGTGCGGATAGGTTTTAAATCCAAAATGATAGGCGGTGTGCTTCAACATGTCTGCACTCAGGTTTGCATGCATATCCAAAGTGGTAGCAATCGGAATCTCGCTCCCAAGCAAGCCTCTGATCTCCCTCAGAAGCTTTTCCTCTGGGTCAAATATTCCCTCCACCACCATTGCCCCGTGCAGGGCGAGGAGCAAACCGTCAAGCTGACCTGCATCCCCGATTGCTGCTAACATTTCTTGTTCAATTTGATCAAAGGCTTCTCTCGTTACCATCCCCGAAGGAGTCGCTGCTGCACATAATAAAGGTACAATCTCAATTTCCTTGAACCTATTTAGAACATCCAAAAAGCCGCCCACTTCTGTTTTTGTATCGGTATAGGCAGTAAATATTTCGTCTCCTTTAAAATATCCTTCATCATAAAATGCTTGAATATCGGTTTTTAAAGGAGCAAAACTGTGAGATTCATGATAAAAAAAGGCAATCCCAATTCTAAGCTTTTTCATAAAGCCACTCCTTGCTTGCTTGTTGATCCTCCGTTCCAGGCACTCGCTTTCCGCGGACGAACTGGCAAGCCTCCTCGCTCGTACCTCACTGCGGGGTCTTTCCAGCCCGTTTTTCCGCAGGACATGGAGGAAACTCCTTTGAAGTGACAACGCACGAAGATAATGCGTATGCATTTTCGAGGAGTCTCGCGCCTTCCACTCCAATCAACAAAGTGCCAATACAACAATGATCTTTCATCTTACACCTTAATAAGTCGTATAAATCGACTTCCATTCTGTCATTACATCAAATGCATGATGTGACACTTCACGATGACCATTTCCGGATTGCTTTGTTCCGCCAAAAGCAACTCCAAGCTCTGCATTTGATGTTCCATTGTTAATATAGACGAGTCCGCTTTCAATTTCTTTCGCTCCGCGGTTTGCGAAGTGAAGGCTGCTCGTAAATAAGGAAGTGGATAGTCCATAAATCGTGTCGTTATTCACTTCAATGGCTTCTTCAAAACTATTAACTTCAATGAAAGCAAGAATTGGACCAAAAATTTCTTCCTGTGCGACAGAATCGCCCTTTTTGACATTACTTAACACGGTAGGTTCATAGAAATAACCTTGTTCGCTCGCTAGTCTCCTACCTCCACATTCGATAACTGCACCTTCTTGAACAGCCAGGGATACATACTTTTCCACTGTTTCAAGTTGATTTCGATTTGTTAGCGGACCAATGTCTACCCCAGCTTCTAGGCCATTTCCAGCTTTCAACTTTCGGCTAATGGCGACAACTTTATTAAGCAATTCCTCTTTTACATCCGATTCCACGATAACTCTGCTTGCAGCTGTACATCTTTGCCCAGTTGTTGTAAAAGCAGCTTTGACAATGGCTTCTGCCGCAAGATCTAGATCCGCATCCTTTAAAACGATGCAGGCATTCTTTCCACCAAGCTCCAAAGAAACCCGCTTTAACGTTTTAGCAGCTGTTTCAGATAACTTAATCCCAACCTCCGTAGAACCGGTAAATGAGATTACCTTCACGTCCTTGTGTTCCGCGAGTTGTGCACCTACTTTACTGCCTGCTCCAGTGATTAAGTTCAAAACACCTTTTGGCAGACCGACTTCATGAAATACCTCCGTGAAGATTTGTGCGGAAAGAGCTACCTCTGACGCAGGCTTCCAAACGATTGTGTTTCCACTGATTAGAGCAGCCAATATCTTGTATCCTGCTAATGCAACAGGGAAATTCCATGGCGTGATGCAAGCTACAACACCTACTGGTTCACGGACCATCATAATGTGGCGATTGCCTGCACCGGAAGAGACCGTTTCTCCAAAAAGGCGGCGCCCTTCACCAGCCATATATTTGCATGTTTCAACAACGACTCCAACTTCGCCTAATGATTCAGCTAGTACTTTTCCCATTTCTTTCGTCATCGTTTCAGCTAAATATTGCTTTTTCTCCTCAAAGAGCTGGGCTGCTTTCCATAAATATTGGGCCCTCTCTGGGAGCGGGGTATTTTTCCATGTCTTGAAAGCGACTTTTGCACTTTCAACAGCTTGATCTATTTGTGCGGGAGTAGCAACAGCCAGATACCCTTCAACTTCTCCTGTTGCTGGATTCGTACTTTGAAAGTAATCCTGATTATCTTCTTGTGTCCAAACTCCGTTAATATACAATCCTTTTTTCGTCGCTTGATGAAGCAATCCAATCCCTCCCTTACAAAATATCTTTAATGGCATTTTCCAGAATCGTTAAACCTTCATCTAAATCTTGTTTATCAATATTAAGCGGAAGCATTAAGCGAATCGTTTGGCCCTCAACTCCACAGTTCATGATCAGAAGCTTATTTTCCAAACACTTTTGCTTAATGGCTGGTACGGCAAGACCTGCTACATCGCGATGGAACTCTAAACCGATCATCAATCCAAGTCCACGGATTTCCTTTATTCCCGGTAAGCCTGTTAGAGATTGCTTCAAACGTGCCACAATTTGCGCGCCAACATCCCTACTGCGATCAACGAGCTGATCTGCTTCAATGACTTTAATGTTCGCAAGGGCTGCCGCACAGGAAATCGGATTTCCACCGAATGTGGACCCGTGCCCACCTACTGGCCATTTTTCGTGAGTTTCCCTACTAGCAACAATTGCACCAAGTGGCAATCCTCCGGATAATGCTTTAGCCAAAACGAGGATATCAGGAGTCACACCTGAATGTTCAGCTGCAAACATTTTTCCCGTACGGCCAAAGCCTGTTTGAACTTCATCAAAAATTAGCATGATACCATGCTTTTCAGTAATTTTTCTTAGTTCTTGCAGGAATTCTGGCGGTGCTGGGAAGTATCCGCCTTCACCCATTACTGGTTCAATCACTACTGCCGCTACTCTTGAAGGGTCAATGCGTAAATCAAAGATTTTTTGCAGCTGGTGTAAGCAATAAGATGTAACCTCATCTTCATTGACACCTTTTAACTGCGATGGATAAGGATATGGAGCATGATATACTTCTCCTAAAATAGGCTCGTAGTATTTTCTGTATTTAGAGCTAGAAGCGGTGATAGCCGTTGCCCCCATTGTTCTCCCATGGAATGAGCCTTCAAAAGCGATGATTCCTGGTCTTCCTGTAGCAGCACGAGCCAGTTTCAAAGCTCCATCAATCGCCTCTGCTCCTGAATTAGAGAAAAATACCGTATCAAGATTTCCTGGTGCAATGGAAGCCAATTTTTCCGCAAGGTTTGCTGCTGTTTCGTAATAACCATAGTTCAATCCAAAATGAATGAATGCTTCGGCTTGTTCTTTAATTGCGTCAATCATCGTGTCGTTTGCATGACCAACAGCATTTACAGCCACACCAGAGACAAAATCTATGTATTCATCTCCATCTGCTGTCCAAAATCTTGCACCTTTCGCCTTTTCAACGACCAATTCAGTAACCCTAGTTAATACTGGAGATAAATGCTTTCTTGCCTTTTCTTGAATTTCAGTCGTTTTATTTTGTAACTTCATGGGTTTCGGCCTCCTTTATTTCCTCTATAAAAATTTGAAGTGCTCTTTCTAATAAACCTAACATTTCGTCTATTTCACTTTTTGTTACCGTAAGTGGTGGTGTAATGAGCAAATGATCACCAGAGTGCCCTCCAATCGAACCACTTCCCGGATAAAATACAGCTCCAAGATCCATTGCAATACTATTAATTCTCTCTGAAGCTAGCAAATTCGCTGGAAAAGGTGTACCTATCACACCATCAACTGCTAATTCTATTCCCATCAGCAATCCTTCTCCACGAACATCAAAGATAATCGGACATTTGCTTTTGAGTTCCAATAATTTTGCCCTTAAATATTGACCTGATTCTTGGACATTGCTTAATATATCTTCTCTTTCATAGATCCTTAACACGGACAATCCTGCCGCAACCGATACAGGGTGCCCGCTATACGTATATCCATGAACGAATTTACCTTTACTATTTTTCATTAATCCCTCAACGATTCGGTCATGAACAATCATTCCTGCAAGCGGGGCATATCCTGCAGATACCCCTTTTCCAAATGTAATGATGTCAGGAATAATGCCAAAATGTTGAATGCCAAAGTCCTTTCCAGTACGCCCAAAGCCTGTCATGACTTCATCGACAATTAAGAGAATATTATACTTATCACAAATTCTTCTAATCTCTTTAAAATAGACTTCAGGAGGGCTGACGGCACCTAGCTGACTTCCGACAATCGGTTCTGCGATGAAAGCAGATATTTGTTCAGGTCCTACTTCAAGTACCAAACTTTCAAAGTCCTTCACGCAAGACCAGTTTTGCTTGCTATCGCAATCTGCTTTTTCTCTTTGATAGGGACATCTCTTACAGTAAGGTGAATGGATATGATTGTAATTCAATAGATTCGGAGTATACACTTGCCTTCGCTTGATATCTCCCCCAGCGGACAATGATCCCATCGTATTTCCATGGTATGATTGCCATCTGCCGATCACGATGTGTTTTTCAGGTCTTCCTGCATCTTTATGATGTTGCCTCGCGAGTTTAATAGCGCTTTCATTTGCTTCTGAACCACCGCTTGTAAAATAAACTTTGTTCATAGAAGGTGGAGCAAGCTTAGCGATTTTTTCAGACAGGGTATGCAAAACCTCTGTTTCAAATCTCATCGTGTGAACAAAGGCTGCTTTCTTTGCCTGAAAAGCCATCGCATCCGCAATTTCTTCTACCCCGTGACCAAGATTAGCTGCAACTGCACCTGAACAGGCATCGATATATTTCTTGCCATCTTCGTCATATAGATAGATGCCTTCACCATGGGTGATAATAGGATACTTTTTGGTGAAATCCCTATGAAACACGTAATCTTCCTTTAGCTCTCTTTCCATCGTTCCACCACCATTGCGATTCCTTGGCCTCCTGCTACACATAATGTTGCCAATCCATATGTCAATTTTGACTTGTGAAGCTCGTGCAGAAGCGTGACGAGTATCCTTGCTCCAGAGCAACCTAATGGATGTCCGAGGGCAATTGCCCCACCGTTTACATTGACAATTTTCCGATCAAGGCCAGGCCATTGTTTAAGACAGGCTAGTGCTTGTGCGGCAAATGCTTCATTCAATTCTATTAATTCCATGTCATGGATAGATAAACCTGCCTTTTTAAGTGCTTTTTCACTAGCTGATACAGGACCAATCCCCATTTCCTTCGGTGACACCCCACTAGTAGCCCACGATTTAATATACGCAAGTGGTTTTAATCCAAGACTAATCGCTTTTTCCTCACTCATTAACATGAGTACGGCCGCACCATCATTTCTTCCAGACGAATTTCCCGCAGTGACAGAACCATCTTTCTTAAATACTGGATCTAATTTCTCCAACTTCTCGACGGTCGTCCTTCTAGGATGCTCATCAACAGCAAATAAGCGATATTCACCTTTCCCGAGAGAAACACTGATTGGTACGATTTCATCAGAAAAACGATCATTTTCGATCGCTCGCCATGCTTTTACCTGACTTTCATGTGCGAATCGATCTTGCTCTTCTCTGGAAATTCCATATTTTTCAGCCATCCATTCTGCTGTTTCACCCATATTAAAAGTTCCGTAAACGTTTTGTGGCTGTGAACAAGGCTGACTGCGTGTATTGGAATCATATAATGTGAAGTCACCAGGCTTGATTCCTTGCCGGTTTCCTACAAAATAATATGGAGCTTGAGACATACTTTCCACTCCACCAGCCAAAACGACTTCGGACTGTCCTGTCAGGATGCTCATGGCACCATTCATAACTGCATGTAGGCCAGAACCACATTGCATTTGAACGGTATGACCAACTACTTCTTCAGAAAAACCAGCTTTTAGTGCGGCCACCCGAGCAATATTTGGTGTTTCTGCACTTTGCTTCGTTTGACCAATAATGACCTCATCCACGATCGAAGAATCATAACCAATAGAAGAAAGATTATTATTCATGACAACCGTCAATAAGTCTTCTGGGGGAATGGTGGAAAGAGTTCCTCCGTATTTCCCAATCGCAGTTCTTAAGGCGCTTACAATCACCACCATTACTCGTTCACCGTCCTATTATGAGCAAGATCACCATTTACGCTTTGCGAGACCCTGAATGTTGCCTCGGTATTTTTTTCTACATGCTCCACAGAGATTCCTGGAGCTGTTTCGATTAGGACAAGTCCATCCTCTTCCACTTCAAAAACGGCAAGTTCCGTTATGATTAGGTCGACTCTTCTTTCGGATGTAATCGGATACTGCAATTCTTTCACAATTTTCGAATCGCCCTCTTTAGTTGTATGAAGGGTCGTTACAATAACTCTTTTTGAACCTTCCAGCAAATCCATCGCTCCACCGACTCCAAGAACACTTTTACCTGGCACAGCCCAGTTTGCGACTCTTCCTTTTTCGTCGACTTGGAGGACCCCTAATATAGAGACATCCACATGTCCGCCACGAATCATCGCAAAGGATGAGGCACTGTCAAAAAATGATGAACCCTCCTCAATGGTTACCGGAAGCTTCCCTGCATTTACTAAGTTTTTATCGATTTCTTCGGGCTTTGGTGTTGGACCTACCCCTAAAATCCCGTTTTCTGAATGGAGATAGACTTCGATCTCTTCAGGAACATAATCAGCCACTAAAGTCGGAATCCCAATACCGAGATTGACAATATCTCCATCTTCTAAAGCCTTCGCTGCTCTTTTGGCTATAAATTCTTTGTGACTCATGGCATCTCCACCTCTTTCATAACGAGGTAATCCACAAATAAATGTGGAGTAACGATTTCTTCTGGTGAAAGTTCTCCTACTTTAACAATTTCATCGACCTCAGCAATCACGACTTTTGCAGCGGTTGCCATATTGGGATTGAAGTTGCGGGCTGATTTTGTGTATATCAAGTTGCCTTGTTCATCTGCTTTATGTGCCTTGATCAAGGCGAAATCAGCTTTTAAGGCTGGTTGCAGAATATACTTCTTCCCATCTATGACTTTTTCTTCTTTTCCTTCAGAGATTAACGTTCCAACTCCTACAGGCGTATAAAACCCACCAATTCCAGCACCACCGGCACGAATCGCTTCAGACAAAGTGCCTTGCGGAATCAGTTCGATTTCTAATTCTCCCTTTTGATTGGCCTTTACAACGTCAGGATTTGAAGTGAAATAAGAACCAATTCCCTTACGCACCCTTTGATTTCTAACGAGTACGCCAAGTCCCCTTCCAGGTTCGCCTAGATTGTTACTGATAATCTCTAAATCTTTTACCTCTGATAAAAATAATGAATGAATCAATGTTAATGGACTACCAACTAACCCAAATCCGCCTACCATGACTCTGCTTCCGTCCTTGATCAATGATGCTGCTTTGTTGGGGGAAATCAGCTTTTTCATACGGGTTCCTCCGATTTTTAATGTATTCTTGAATGTTAATCCGATGATCTACATTTCGTCCTTTTTTAAATAGAAAAAAGCTGAGCAGATTCTCATAAGCTACAAAAATCCCGCGAATTTTTGTAACCTTTCAAATCGACTCAGCTTCAATAAGACCATGAGAGAGGGAAATCTCCCACTTTATTAAAACCAATCTATTAAGTTTATATTCTTCTATTTGCAGTTGAATCCCAATACCTTTGAACCGCCGATTGCAACGCAACAATAATCGCCTGCTGGGACGGCGCAAAATAGTGTTCCTTAATGGTTTGGATCAGTGGTTCTAATCCTTCATCCAATCGATAACCAATAAGAATACGTTCGAAAAAATCCTTTGTTAAACCTGTTACAAAAGTGAAATCGGCTTTTTCTATTGTATGAGTTTTATAGTCAATCTCCAGGACAATTCCTGCGTGCTTATAAAGCTCATACATAGAAGTTCCCTGTGGAGCTTTTGCATAACCAGTGACAATAACAGTATCTAGTGTATGAATGTTTATTCCCCCCACCGAACAGAAACACAGTTGTTATTTAATTATTGGAATATTTAAAATTATTATATTGGAAAATAATACATATGTCAATATCCGAAAGCTAATCCTAGTTATTTACAACTTGAGAAGATTGTTTTTCACTAGTATTCATCCATTGTTCCCAAAGATAATTGAGTTGCTTTCGAGCTTCGTCAACTTTTGGGTGGAATTGGATATCGGATAATTTTCTGACATGCTCAACATGGGAAATGCATTCTTCAATATGAGCGTTGCTGATCTTACCAATACCCAATGATTTACAGATAGATTGGCCAGCCAATGTCCCCTGTGTCATAGCCACTTTTGCCCCTTCAATCCCTGTAATATTCCCTGCCACAAATAGATTAGGCACTGTCGTTTGGAGTTTACGATTATGTAGTGGTACTGTTCCTGATAGACCTTTTAAGCTTACAAACTTACATCCAGTTGTGGCTGCCAACTCATACAATGGGCTAAGTCCACCAGAAATGCATACCGCATCTACCTTAAGGTTCTTTGTATCACCGATTGGATTGCCGTCAATATCGATATTGGAAACTGTTACATGATCGACTTCCTGATCCCCGTTGATAGAGGTCACTGTCTTCCTTAAATGGATAGGAATTCCCCACATCTTCATCCCTTTTCGAGGATAAAAAATCGCAGCCATTTTCCTACCAGTTTGAGACTGCAATAATTTTCCTCCTAGTCTCAAAAATCTGGAGGGAGCATAGTCCGTCATCTCTTTTAACAGCTCGAGTTGGTGGATCGGTGAAAGATATTTGGAGAATGTAGTATTAGGGAGGATATAAATCCCTTCGACATCCGCTCCAGCCAGCTTCATGGAGCGGGCAATACTTAAGGAAAGCATATCAATTCCAATCACAACCACTTTTTTACCGGGTAAAACTTGATATACATTTGTCATCACCTGAGCGGCGCCAATTGAAAGTACACCAGGTAATGTCCACCCTTGGATTGGAATGGGGTTTTCAACCGCACCTGTCGCCAGCAAAACACAATCTGCTTCAATACTTAATCCTGGTTCATTTTGTTCGAGATTAGAAACGTGAACCTTCCATCCAGTTTCCAAACCCCAGACTTGTTTTCCCGATAAGAATTTCACATTAGCCGCTTTTGCTTTTTCCTGCAAATACCGGGCATGCTCGTATCCTTTCCACCAATTCTGGTGATTTCCTTCTTGATGCAACTGCCCCAATAATTTACCGCCCATTTTCGGATGATCATCTACAACAACGACATTCCCGCCTCTTGTACCTATTTCAATCGCTGCAGATAGTCCTGCAGGCCCTCCTCCTACTACCACCACATCAACCTTCATTTTTTACCCCCTTACAGACAAATGAGGTCAATCTTCCATTTGTTCTTGAGAAAAGTACTGTTCACCATCACGAATGATTGTTGTACAAGCTTTTAATAAACCTTTCTGGGAATGATAAATTCTGCATTCATAGCACTGACCAATCCCACAATACATCCCTCTTGGTTCATTGTTTTTCTCACTTTTCCGTAAAGCCTTCACCCCATTTGCCCATAATGCAATAGCGATTGTCTCTCCCTCTCTTCCTTCATAATCCACGTGATTAAAGGAAAAAGAAACTGTCGTTTTAGAACAGGAGTTTAGCATTGGGTGTTGTATTCTCATAACCCATTCCCCTCTCCTGATATTTGGCATAAAGCAACAGGTCGAACGGGTTGATGAATCGTTAAATGACTTGGGCTATCAAGAACCTCATTAGAAGGACTAGGTACCAATCTTTCCAATAAAGACCTGCAAATCCTCCCTTGGCACATACCCATTCCAGCTCGAGTCGCCATTTTCAACTCTTGAGTTGTTCTTGCTCCCGCCAGGATGCTACTTTGAAGTTCTTCAAGGGTGACCTCTTCACATCGACAAATGATGAATGAATACTCACACACTTTGTTTCTCCTCCTTGATTCTTGAGCGAACAACCGAGAATTGAGATAAGAACGGATCTTCAATAGGATTTTTTCTTCCCTCAAAGTAATAACAAAGATTTTGGGCCATGATTTTCCCCATCACTGCAGACATTCCATAACCGTGTCCGTTATAGCCTGCCGAAATAAACGCATTATCAAACTTGGTTAATCCCCCGAAATACGGGAGGTGGTCTTCGGTGATTTCGACTGTGCCTGCAAAAGCCCTTATTAATTGTTTATTTTTAAAAGAAGGAAAAAGCTCCAGCAACCTGCTTGAAAGCAACTCTAATGCATAGTTGGTATTGGAAACATCAAACCCAGAAATTTCCCATGGTCCGCCTCCTCCAAATAAGACATTACCTGCATGTGTTTGACGTAAATAAAGTGAGTTTCCTGTTACAAAGGGGTGAATTCTTCTCTTACTTAAGATTTCAGTAACAAGAATTTGAGAACGCCTCGGTTTAATCAAGACAGATTCTCCCAATGAATCGCACATTTCAGTAGTCCATGGTCCCGCACATAATAGAAATACGTCAGATTCGAAGTTTCCTTGATCTGTCGAAACAGTAACGATGGAGCCATTTTTAGTATGAAAGCCTACTACATTGCAATGATCAATCAGCTTTGCACCGTTTTCCTTCAGATAACTTTTTAGACTAGTACTCGTTGTAAACGGATAACTTTGTCCATCACTGTGACTAAACAATCCCATTTTAAGATTTGGATGCAAGTCAGGAGCCATCCTTTTCAGTTCATCAGGATTGACGGCTTTTACGTCCAAACCAGATTCCAAATATAAATCTTGAGCTGCAAGAAGCATTTGCTCTTCTATAGGATTCCTGGCTACCATGACATGACCTGATGCCGTATATTTCGTGTCGATTCCTTCTCTATCAAGCTCACTCCATATCTCAGTCGCCAAACGCGCAAATGGTATTTCGTTAAGCTCTCTTCCTAACGAAAGTACCCCGCCACCGTTTCTCCCTGAAGCTGCGGCTCCAAATGACTTTTTTTCTAAAACCGTAATTTGGAAACCACATTTTTGCAGGAAATAGGCGGACATGAGCCCTACAATGCCACCGCCAATAATCGTTATATGATTATTGGATTTCTTTACACGGAAGTCTTGGAAAAGGGATTCTTTTAAAACATCATAAGTATTTCTTGCTTTTTGTGCTGATCTAGTAGTCTCTTTATCTACTTGTAAACTTAATAAACTGAGACGATTCATTTGTGAACTCCCTTACCTTACTAATCGTAAAAATGAATTGAGTCTCTCACTTTTTGGATTCGTCAGGACTTCTCGCGGATCTCCCTGTTCTTCAATAACGCCTCCGTGCATGTAAATGACGCGATCTGCCACTTCTTGTGCAAATCCCATTTCATGAGTCACAACCACCATCGTCATTCCTTCTAGCGCTAGTTGTTTCATAACTTGCAAGACTTCCCCTACCAGTTCAGGGTCAAGCGCCGAAGTTGGCTCATCAAAAAGCATGATTTTCGGATTCATTGCGAGTGATCTTGCAATGGCAACACGTTGCTGTTGACCACCCGAAAGCTTTTTTGGGTACACATCTTTCTTATCCCTCAAGCCCACCTTATCTAGAAGCTTAATCGCTTCTTGTTCTGCTTCAGCTTTACTTTTTTTCAATACTTGAATCGGTCCAACCGTCACATTATCTAAAACGGTCATATGTGGGAATAAATTGAATTGCTGAAATACCATGCCGACTTCTTGACGGATTTTACTGATATTCTTAACTGAATTGTCCAAGGCGATGTCGTCTATAACGATCTTCCCGCTTGTCACCGTTTCTAGTCGATTCAAGCACCTCAGCAATGTACTCTTCCCCGAACCGCTCGCACCGATTAAGGCAACCACCTCGCCTTTATAGATTTGAAGGTCAATTCCTTTTAAGACTTCTAATTGATCAAACCTTTTATGAAGATCTTCAACGGTAATGATGGGAGTTGATGTGGCCATTTCTTCTACCATGCTTGCTTCCACTATGTTTCCTCCTAACGCTCACTTATGGACATTCTCTTTTCAACCTTATTCAGAATAAAAGTAAAGATGGTCGTCATCACTAGATAGAATCCTGCGGCGACAATATAGAATTCGATAAAAGCATAGTTTGTGGCAGCAAAACGTTGGGAAACCATCATCAATTCTGAAACGGTAACAAGGGATGCCAATGATGAATCTTTCAACATCATGACAGCTTGGTTTCCAAGTGACGGAACACTGACTCTAAGAGCTTGTGGCAGGATTACTTTTTTCATAATGGTCGGATATCTCATTCCCAATGCTTCAGCTGCCTCCACTTGTCCTGTTGGTACTGACATGATTCCTCCGCGGTAAATTTCTGCAATATAGGCAGCCGCATTCATTCCGAGTGCGATGACCGAAGAAACAAATGGCGATAATTCTATCCCTACTTGAGGCAATCCGAAATAAACGAGGAAAAGTTGAACCAACATCGGTGTTCCACGAATAATCCAAATATAGAAACCCGCAATATAAGACAGGACTTTAAATTTAGATATTCTCATCAAAGCAATGACAAGACCGAATACTAGACCGACTGCTATGGATACAAGGGACAGTTGCATGGTGACAACTGCCGCCTTGATCAAAAATGGAATAAACTCGCTGACTAAACCAAAATTAAGCATCATATCTCTCCTTAGCGAATATCCTCACCGAACCATTTTTTGCTTATTTCTGCGTATGTTCCATCTTCCATCATCGCTTTAAGATGCTTATTGATTTCCGCCTTTAATTCTTCTTGATTTTTATTAAGTGTGATACCAGCTTCCTCTGTGAAAAGCATGTCTCCTACACTCTTGAATGGATAATTTTGTTCCTTGATCACCCTGGATCCAACCGCTTTATCCGTAATAACAGCATCGATACGCTTAGCGGATAAGTCCTGGAAAGTTAATAAATCACTCTTATACGTTGTCACCATTGCACCTAGTTCATTTGCTTTTTCTTCAAAAGTTGTTCCGATACATACTCCGATATTTTTGCCCTTAGCGTCTGTCTTAGGGTCCTTAATTTCTGTATAATCTTCTCTTACAAATAGTTGAGCACCCGTGTGATAGTATGGGTCTGTAAAATCCACCTTTTCTTTTCGTTCATCAGTAATGGCCATACTAGAAATAATGATGTCGTACTTTTTCGTCAGCAATCCCCCAATGATGGTGTCCCAAGGAGTCGCAACAAAATTGGCCTTAACACCCATTCTTTTCGTAATTTCCTTCGCAACATCAACATCAAATCCAACCAATTCATTCTTATCGTCGAAATAGTTAAATGGAGGATATGCCCCTTCTATCCCGATATCAATCGTGCCTTCCTTCTTAATCTGAGCTAATAAATCTTTCCCCGCTTTTCCACCTGTAGTCGAGCTTTTCTCACTGCTTCCACAGGCACTCATCACAAACATCAAACACAAAGTCATCAAAAGCAAAATGGTCTTTTTCAAAGTAAATCCTCCTCTTAATATTGTTTATTGTGATTCATGAACTCTACTAGGGAAATTCATGAACGAAAACCGGGACTGTTGGCTACTTAAACAAAAAGGCTGTTTTCTGAAAGATTAATGTTTTTGTATATTGGTTAATCGTAGAAAAAGGAGTTGATTGGAACGAAAGGTGCGAGACTCCTCGAAAATGCTATCGTATTTCCTTCGTGCGTGGGATTACTCAAGGAAGCCCCTCTAAATGTCCTGCGAGATTAGCGGGACAGGTGAGACCCCACAGGCGCAATTGCAGAGGAGGCTCACCGCCCAACCCGAGAAGAATTATTCTTGAAAGAACCGGCATTAGGTCTTTTTCAAAATTCGTCCGCGGAAAGCGAGCATCCTGGAGTGGAAATCAACCAATCCATAATTAGCAACAACGTTTACAAATAACCAAACAAAAAAGACCGCACAAACATGAATACCTAACATGAATAGCATGACTATCCATAGGTAAGTAATCACGGTTGTACGGTCTTAATGGGTAAATGAAAAGAGGGAATCTTCTCATTGCATTAATACCTGACCACTGATTGCACGCCCACAAACCATGTAAGCGCTTTACAAAATATATGTATGGAATTATAAATATATCTATCCTATTCTTGTAAATTAGGTGTCTCTCTTCCCAACTTCAAATTCATTACGGATGCTGTTCTGCAAAACTTTATTCTTTTTGACTTTATAACCGGTTAGCGCCATCGCCTTAGCTGCAAGAAGCCTCGTTTGCGCAAATTCAACGGTTTGTTCTGGGACAAATTGATCCGCTTACAGTAAATCGTCTGAGATGAAAGTGCAGAATAGATCAGATGGGAGGTTCGCTATGACGACTTACCTCCTTGATAGAGTTTGTCACCTAGTTTCCCCTAAGCGAAAATGATGTTTTCATTTTCTTAAAACCAATTATATTACCAAAAAAAATAAATAGTCAATATCTTTTGACTATTTAGAATAATATAAACATATTTATTTTTCATTTTTCTGAATTTGTTAAGATTCTTAATCGATTTGTGTACCTATTAATATTGCTTAAAAACAGTCTTATATTAATTCCTTTTGAGCAATTTAATTTTTTTCGATTACAGCAAAGTAGTTTTCTTCATTATCGGCAAAGTTAAATACTCTACCATGAGGCATATTTACAATTTCTCCTACTTTGATATCTTTATTTGATAAGTCGCTACGTAATTCATCGAGATTTTGCGAAAAAAACAACAGTGATGGTGTGCCAAGGTTTAATCCCGGTGACATTTTTGCAACGAATTCCTTATTGTGCAAAATGATGCTTGTTTCTGCGCCTTTGTTTGGAGCAATTTCAATCCATCTCATCCCTTGACCATTATCTTCTTCAGAAATCACACTAAATCCTACTTTTTCTGTCCAAAAATCTACTGCCTCATCTTGGTTATTTACATACAACATAATTTGACCGACTTTACTAATCATAGACTTTGCCACTCCTTATATAAGTAAAATACCTAACCCAATGCTTCTATTCCTTTCCATTGAGAAGGTTTCTGATACCCAATAAAAATTCATATGATTCGAGAGGGTGTTTATTAAAGAGACTATGCGTTATATTATATAATTTCATTCAGATTGTTAACAACCATTTCTCACCAAAAAAGATGTTATCTATATTTGTAAAGGATTTCAAATTTGCTAGACAGCAAAAAAACCGCTCTAAAAAGGCGGTTCTAAAGTATTGTATCTTATTTTCATTTCAGTCTAGCTATACTTTGGATTCGCTCCATATTGATTATCGCTTTCTTGACTATCTTGGCACATGAATACTAAGAGAATGATTCCGCCAATTATCGGAATGAGGCTAAGCAACAACCACCATCCACTTTTTCCAATATCGTGAAGTCTGCGTACACCAACAGCTAAAGATGGAAGTAAAACAGCTAAAGAATAGAGGGTTGATAAGAATTTTGGTAGATCAGCAACCGCTTCAATTGAAGATAAAATAATAGAAATAATGACGTTAACAAGAACAAACATCCAATATTCCTTACGCCTAGCTCTTCCATGGAATACGACGTAATTCTTTAATACCTTCAAATACCATTCCATTTACGTTCCCCCTAAGAAGTAATGTTTCCGGTACACCCTATTCATATGAAAGTAGTCATGGAAATATTCATTCTTTTTGCGTCTCGTGTTCATAAAAAGCTGTTTTCGCATTGAATTTTGATTTTACGAAATAAGCACCACACACGTCCAGATACTTATTTCGTGCTCTATTCCTCTAATTATAAAAAGTCACCCTAGTAAGTTGGTGACTTTAGAAAAAGGCAATTTTTACCCAAAAGAGGCATGTATCATAAATAGTATTAAAAAAACGATTGCCATCTTAAAATGCAATTTCTTATCTTGCCTTTTAAAACGTTTCAATCCCATAAACATAAGCGGAAATAGAGCGATCAAACTAAGAATACCTGAAAAATAGGTAAAATCCCATTTAAGTTCTTTTAATATCGCCATATATCCGTGTAAGAGAACGAAACCAGCAGAGGTTATTGCTATTGGTACATGCCAATGCCTAACCCATTTGCCAAGAAACTGCAGAAGAGTTTTCAATTGATACTTTCCCAAGACGATTTGTTTAAGAGGATTCCATTTTAGCAATAGAAAAATGGGATAAATGGATATTGCAGTAAAGAAACCGATTTGGGCAATTGAGCCTAATTGTTTAAACCAGCCTTTATATGCCCGACTATTAGCTGCTATCCAATCTTGATAAAAGTGAGTAACGAAATAGAGTGCTATTACTAATAAAACCGCAACCGTTCCGAGTGTTAAAACAACCAGTCTTCTTTCTTTAGGATTGGGAATATATCTAATTAGTAAAGTAGATCTTACTCTGTGCAAAGCAGACTGTTTTGCCACGACTATTGACTCCTCTCTAATAGGATGTTCATTAATGTGATACAGAAAGCTTACCTTAACCAAACATCAAAAATCAATTTAGCTACCTTACTTGGATAAGAATGATTACTTAATGAACTTTAACACGACTTCTTGAACAACCATAAATAGCAGCCACCCTCCAACTCCAAATCCTATGGCCAAGAATAAATGCAATGAGTTTTTTAATGAGAGATAGACGATGGCCAATAAAACGGCAGTCGCAGGGAATCCCCATAGCACCCCTAAAGCAAACTGACTTAACTTTGCTGACGGTTCACCTTGAACATAAAGCCAGATCATACTCAATAAGCTCACTAATGGCAAAGCCGCCACGATTCCTCCGTAAGTTGGAAATCTCCTGGCAATTTCTGTTACAATCCCAATCACAACTGCAGACAATAAAACTTTTCCTATTATGTACATTTTTTTGCACTCTCACTTAATAACTTTAATGCTTCTTCTATTAACCGTTGTTCCTGATCGCTTAGCCCATTTAATATAGTACCTAACTTTTCTTCATCGAGACTTGTATTGTGATGAAGCACTTCCCTTCCAAATTCGGTTAAACATAGGGTTACTTTTCTTTCATCTTGTGGATGTTTATTTTTTATGAGATATCCTTTTTCTATTATCCTTTTTATGTGTTCTGATGCCGTATTATGAGATACCTTTAGATAAGAAGCGATTTCATTGATTCCTACACTGTCTTGTTTTTCCACTACTTGAAGAATCCGAACAACTTGATGGGAGATCTTTTCTTTATGAGGATAATGCGTATGAAAATAAATATCGGTCCAATACTTGTTTATTAATTTTGCCTGCGTTTTCATTTAAAAACACCTCAAATATCTTTTCACTCAATTATATCGTATTATACGATGTAATTGAAGAAAATAGGAAAATACTTTTATAAACAACTTGCCTCACTACTATCAGTGCAGCAAATTATTTCAAATTGAGTTAAAATAAGACTAATTCTGATAGTTTAGGAGTGATAAAGTTGAAGACGCTTATTCGCGGTGAAAAAGTGAAATTATCCGACTTTACGCAAGCTTCCCTATTACAGGTGGAGGTAAAGGTTCAATCCAATCTTGAAGTGGACATTACTTGTTTCGGATTGAATGATGAGAAAAAATTAGTCGATGACCGATACATGATTTTTTACAACCAAACGGTCTCTCCTGCACAGGAAGTAAAATTGCTCTCACATCAAAGTGGTTCTGGAGTATTTACAATCGATACTTCCAAGCTCCCAGCATCCATTAACCACCTTGTATTCACAGCGACTATTGATGGCCAAGGCACAATGTCATCCATCAACAGTGGCACAATTACGCTAAGTGCAAACGGTCTGAACCTTTTTCAATACATATTTACAGGATTGGATTTTCAAAATGAAAAAGCCATCATCATTTCGGAGATTTACCATAAGACGATTTGGCGAGCTTCTGCGGTAGGAAAAGGATTTGACGGAGGACTTGCTGCCTTGCTCAAGCATTTTGGAGGAGTAGTTGCCGAAGAACAGCCAACACCCACTGTTGCACCGGTATCACAGACACCATCAGTCGCGCCACATGCACCAGTTATAAATCAGAAGAAAATTAACTTGGAAAAGAAAATGGAGCAAAAGGCTCCTAAAATCCTAGATTTATCAAAAAAGGCTAAAGTATCACTTGAAAAAGTCGGGCTGCAAAACCATAATGCCAAGGTCGCCCTTTGCCTCGATATTTCGGGATCTATGTACAATCTATATAAATCTGGCAAAATCCAAGAATTTGCTGAAAGAATATTGGCACTTGGTACTCGTTTTGATGATGACGGGTCAATCGATATTTTCCTTTTTGGACAAAATGCACATTATGCTGGTGACTTGTCGATAGACAATTTCAACGGCTTTGTTGGCCGCACAATTCAGAAATATCCCCTTGAAGGCGCAACCTATTACGGGAAAGTCATGAAAGAAATTCGCGAACATTATTTCGGTTCAGCTGCAAAAAGGCTAAAGCCTTTGGCGCGTCCCCTTCCTGTTTATGTCATGTTCGTGACTGACGGCGCCACTTTCGATGAAAATACGACAATCGCTCATATCCAGAATTCATCGTACGAGCCGATTTTTTGGCAATTCATGGCTATTGGTAAATCAAATAAAGATGTAAAAAAACGAAGGGGCTTATTCCAATCCCTTTTCCAATCTGATTTCACATTCCTTGAAGAGCTCGATCAGCTCTCAGGAAGATACTTGGATAACGCCAATTTCTTTAGCGTCGAAGATCCCCGTTCCACCCCTGATGCTGAATTGTATGATTTGTTAATGGAAGAATATCCCGGTTGGGTGAAACAAGCTAATGCTAAAGGACTTATACAGCCATCACCAGTAAGGACATATTAAACAGAGAAATCCTCTCATTTTTGAAAGAAAGAGAGGATTTTTCCATTTAAAATTAATTCTATCTACTCGTTAGAGTGTTGGTAATTTTCCCGTTAATACTACTCCAGCGGTAAGCGGGTCGTAAGTATTTAAAAGATTGATAGATTCTTCTTCTAAAATTCCACCAATATAATGATGAAGCCTATTCTTAATATATGGATTTGACTCGATAATTGTTGTCATATTCATATATTTATCCTCTACTGCAAAGACGACGTTTCGAATATTGCTCACTACAATGGTACTTAAACACATTACGCACGGTTCAACCGTTGTATAAAGGATACACTCTCTAGAATGTTTCTTTAAGTAGGATGCACAATTAAAGATGGCATTCATTTCAGCATGTTCCACATGACTATCCATCGTTTTATAGCGATTAGAGCCTCGGCTGATTATTTTCCCATTATGGACGATGACACAACCGATGGGACGATCCCCACGATCCCCTGCTTCTTTCGCCTCTTTCAGTGCCTCTTTCATAAAAAGAAAATGGTCAACCCCATCAAGATTATCGATCATCTTAAAAGTCTCCTTGATCTTAATGTTTTCAAGGAATATTTTCCCACAAAGAGGTTTTTTAGACAATACAAAAAAACAGACTCTACAAGAGAGTCTGTTTTGCTTATGCTATATTAAGCTTTACGAACGTTAGTAGCTTGTGGTCCACGTTGGCCTTGTTCTACTTCGAAAGTTACTGCTTGGCCTTCGTCAAGAGACTTGAAGCCTTCAGTTTGGATTGCTGAGAAGTGTACGAATACGTCGTCGCCAGCTTCGCGCTCGATGAATCCAAAACCTTTTTCTGCGTTAAACCATTTTACTTTACCTTGTTCCATGTGTGTTTCCTCCTGCGTGTGCTGTGCACACATTGTATTACTATCCTTGCTGTAAGCATCAAGACGAAAAGCGTTAACACTTAACAATCCGTACCGAACAAACAAAAATAATTCTTACTTAGAATAACAGAGATTCTGCAATTATGCAATAGGGACGAAAGTTACAATACCCATCCACCCTACAAACAATACCTTATTTGCTCTGTGTTTTTTCCTGTCTTTGGTTGTGATCGTTTTTACATCAACTATAATAGAAGTAATAAATGTTTTGGAGGAACCCAGATGAAGAAATATAAAAATTGCCAAAGTTGTGGAATGCCTTTATCAAGAGACGAAAAAGGCGGCGGTACAGAAATGGACGGAACCAAGAGTTCTGTGTATTGTAGCCATTGTTATGAAGGCGGTGTTTTTACATTACCTGATATCACAGCCACTCAAATGAAAGAAAAGGTAAGTGAAAAGTTAACGGAATTTAAAATCCCTAAGTTCCTTCACGGATTTTTCACTCGAGGCATACCGAATCTTGAAAGGTGGAAAAAATCTTAAATTTCGAAACGCTTAACACTCAAAGCTCCTATACTGTATCAATGGACTCATTCATATATGAGTCTTTTTATTCATTAATACAGATATTTATAAATAAAAATGAATTATTATTATTTACCACTACCCATTTGTATCAATGCATGATATATTTTTGACAATGTCACAAATTGTCGACGAAGCTTCTATACCAATACGTTCAAGCAGGTGTGTCATGGTGGATATGAGGAATTTATTGAAGGTTGTATGGACGATTTTAGGAGTAGGTATTTTTACACTCGTGTCTGTCACCTATTTTATCGTGCATTACTTTAGTACTAATTACTATCTTCTGCTTGGGGTTCTTACCCTCGGCTTTCTTCCGTATACCTTGTTCCATCGCTTTTTAAAGAAAGACATGCAGCATTTGCTATTCATGTTCAATGTAACCTTAATTGTTGGATTACTGTTTTATATTGCGCCTTATCTTGAATTTAAGATCTTTTTCTTTACGACGATCTTTGCGGTTATATTTAAAAAGAAATTCTATTTCTTCTATACATATCTTTCATCAGTCCTTACTTATTTGCTCGTTTTCGCTGTTCTCCCTGATTTGAAACTAGATTCGTTCGAGACCGCAGTGAATTTCTGCATCTTCCTTGCTTATGTCATCATCCTCTATTACGTTTCATTGGTCATGATGAGATATGAAAAGAAAGACAGTTTATACACCAAAACGGCACAGGCCCTCATTATCGCTATTGAAGCGAAGGATAAATATACACAAGGTCATTCCATTCGCGTTTCGGATTATGCCGTTTCTATTGGTCGTTGTATGAAAGAAGCTGGCTATAAGATTGAATTAGATACGTTAAAAGTCGCTGCCCTTCTACATGATATTGGTAAAATAAATATTCCTTCGAAAATTCTTGAAAAAGAAGGTTCCCTCACTGATCAGGAATATAATACGATTAAGAAACATCCAGTGTACGGTTATGAGACAGCAAAGGATATGGGCTTTCAGCAGGATATACTTGAAGCCATCCTTTATCATCATGAAAGAATAGACGGCACAGGCTATCCAAATCGTCTTGTTGATAAGGAAATCCCTTTATTTGCTAAAATCATTGCAATTGCTGACACTTTCGATGCTCTAACATCCAATCGGCCCTATCGCGCAGCTTTTTCGCCTGAAGCCGCTAGAGAAATCATCCTTGAAAATGCAGGGAAACAATTCGACGAACATATTGCGGTCTATTTCAAGGAATCCTATCCCTATTTTTTAAAAATGTTGAACAAATCTAACCGAATAGCATAGAACGGAAAAGGACACTCAGATCAAGGCTGAGTGTCCTTTTAGATATTCACTTCAAAACATCTTCCTAACCTTATCAGCTCGTTCTATTAGTCCATCTAATACTTTCTTCAACTCAATGCTTACATGTGATTGATCAAAGCCCGGAGTAAATTCGAGCAGACGCACTTTGTGATCCTTATCATAGATAATATGAGCAGTTGAAGCGCGAGCCGGGAATAGCGCCCAAACCTCTTGGACAGGATTAATGAAACGAATTAACGGATGGTCTTCATTATCTCCCCCGAACAAATATCGAGAATGGAGATGGTCAGCATAACTGATAAGCTGTCGCATTGTCTTATGCGGCTGATTCGTCAAGAAGAGGTTCTGATCCCATATATATCTTAATGGACGGTACTTAAAATCAATAATTAAGCTACCAACATAGACCTCTTTTTTGTATACATCCAGCCTTGTATCCGGACATGTATTTGTACCTCTCGTGAACAAAGGTTTCATTCTATTCGATGCATCGCTTTTTGTAGGAAGTAGTTCTTCATAAACGAGTTGAAGTTTCCAATCTTCTTTGATGAACTCAATCGAAGTACCAGTAGGCAAGGACCTAGTTAAAGAACTACTACTTGATGGCTGATCATCAAAGATCCATCCTCTGACTGGGGTAAAGCCGTGTTCATCATTGGAAAGCAACTTTATGAATTTGATGAATCCCCATATTTCATACAATTTGTCTGTTCGTTTCCACTGATAAGCATAAGAGTGTTCCAACTTCTGATTTTTCTCTTCGTTTTCAAGCTCACGATAAAGCTGAAATAAAGCTCGATATCGTGAATCACTATGCATGACATGTGGAATGGATGTGTTAGTAGCCGAATGCTCTTTTACTTGGTCATACCAAGGAGCAGTCTTTATCCAATAGAATGCACCGCGCATTTTCTTGGCCATCTCAGCTAAATTTTCTAATTCTGAAAGGGTTCGTCTTTTTTCTAGTTCCGAACGAAAGATTCCTTTCGATTTTTCCGTTAATAGCTCTCTATTTAAACGGTCAACCGCTTCTATAAAAATAGACAACTTTTGTGATACGCTACTGATGATTTTTTTTACAAAACGATTTTCTGGCAAGTCATAAATCAGAGTACATTCAGGAGACTTCACCTTATGATGGTTTCCTGGATTCATCAGTCTCTGCTGTAACGATTTCCCATCCATATTTCTCGATTTGCCAGCTGGTACTAGTACATATTCCTTTGTAATCCTATAGTTAACCTTCCGAAATAAATCTGTCAGAGCAGCCATTACGGAAGGAAAGCGTTCTCTCATTGTGGCGAACTGCTCTAGCATACTTTGCGGAATAGCCTGTCCACTAGAGCCCATTCCTGTTTTTTTCATCAATAGATCTTGTGCAAGACCTCGTAATTCCTGCTCTACCTCATTCTTCATGATTTCTAATTGGGTGTCCAACATTTGCTTGGGAGATATTTTGACCCAGCTATACCATGTTTTGTTTCCTAAGATGACCATCAAACGATAAAACCCAGGGATTAAAGGATAACATTCTTGTGTAGTGGAAAAGAGAGTCAATGCTTCAAGTGACGGTTCCAAGTATGACTCTCCACGTTCATCCATCTTCATTGTCTGTTCAGGCAGAACCTCGATGGCATCAAAATACAATCTCAATTCAGGAATATGCGAATAAAAAGTCAGAGACGTTTCAAAGTTTTCGATTATCTCCGTATGCTTGTCTTCCATCTTTTCATAAAATTCAGCTTCATTGTCAAAAAAATTCTTAATCGGAAAAACATAATCCTGCCCTTGCCTTTTCTGTATAAAACCGATTTCAAAATCAGACTGTGTAACCATTGATTCTCAACTCTTTCGCCTTATGAAGAAGAACTTTACGCGTTTCTTTAAATTCGGATAAGCTAGCATAGCGGTCAAGAATGTCAGCAAGTCTACTTTCGTATACAAAATCTCTACCATCTTCGTACATGCCTATTAATCTTCTTAACTGTTCCTCAGATCCTCTTACTTTTGTAAGGATTCGTTGGACCAATTGCAGATCTAAAGCATCCTTGCGAGATAGAAAATCGTTTTCAGGGAGATTCTTTAGGTACTTATCAATTTGTCTGACGATTCGTGGTCCAGCACCAAGATTCTGGCTGACTTGCTGAAGTTCCATATGAATGTCCCAAAGTAAGCTTAACTCCCCTTCAGACAACTCAATTTCACCTTTTCCTCTTCTAAGACTTTCAAATAGTTCAAAGGAAATTTGATCATCTGTCGTTTCAGTTTGATCCTGTCCGTTGTCTGTAGCGGGTAGCTGCCTTAATTTCGTAAATGGCATAACTTTTAAGCTGATGACATTTGCACGGTCCAAAACTTTGTCTGAAAAATGATATGTGGACTCATCTAGATTGACGGTACCGACAAATATAACATTATCACCAATAGGAATGGACGGTGGATATTGTTCTGAGTTGTCTAAAAAGCTTGTAAGTTCTTCATTATATAAGCGAATGGCTTTTTTAGGTCCTTGTTCCATTTCAAGTACGGACAGAAACTGAGAAAAATAATGTTCCACTCTCGCTAAATTCATTTCGTCGAAACAAATGACATACATTTTATCCTGATTGTCATTAGCTCTTAAAAGAATATTTACGAGACCGGAATCACCTTGTCGATACAGCTTGTTCATCGTGTCTGCATATCCTAGTAAATCACCATCATCCGTCCAGGAAGGCCTTACTGCAACAAAAGCCAACTGTTTACCCAATCCTAGTGCCTTACCATATGCCTGTACGAGTTTCGATTTTCCCGTACCACTCATACCAGCTAAAATGACTAGATTCGAAGACTTCATCGCAGTGTGGAAATTATATAGATCTCTTTGGTCATAAACGAGCCCTAGGTCCTGTGTACTTTCATAAAAGCGTTGCATAAGCATTTCTTCTGAAACATCCTCAAGAGACCCCATATTCGTCACTCTTGGCTTAGGCTTGACGATGGTTTTTTCGAGTACCGCCACAGCAGCTTCTTCACTTGCCAATCTTCTTACTTGAACTGATTTTTCTTGAATCTCCATAAAGAGGTCTAACGAATCTGCAGCAGAAATCATACCTGACAAATAAGAGTAAATCTCCCTCGTTACGTATAAGATATTGTCCTTTTCGTAACAGTCATCGATCCACTCATCTTTGAAATGGGCCGCTTTAAGCTTCTTTCTAGTACTGAAACTAAATCCACCGTGTGCGTAATGATGACGGCTGAATTCACCAAGTACTGTAAATTCGTATTCAGCATCTTTCCAAATGACATATTCTGGCGTATCATTTACTTCATTTGCAATATTATCAATGCGTCCTACCGGCTTTTTCGATTGTAGCTTTTTTACAAAGTCGCTAAATTGAAGACCATGGACTTCATTACTGAAAATCGGAAGCGGAATCAAATCTCTCCCATCAAAACTTTCGGATTTTTGCAATAACCGCAATTCACTACCCGAGTATACTTCACTATGATCGTAAAGCATCTTCCTCTGGGGTTTGAACACAATAAGGTTGTCACCTAGGAAGTCTCTCAGAGCTTTGCTTCGTTCCTGTCTTGTTGCTTCTATATCATCTTCAAATCCCCATTTTGCCAAATCGGTTCCGTAACAAGTAACAAGCTTAACGTCAGGAAAACTTTTTGGTGTTTGAGAAACGATTTTAACGGAAAATTGCATGATATTTTGGCTGTTTGGATAAATCGATTCTTTGTCGATCGTTTTTATGACGTATTCATCTGTCGGCAACACACCGATCAAATCTATGTTCCAGTTCTTTGTGCTCAAATCGATCCTATCCTTTCAACATAAAATTCTCTAAATCTACGAATGTAGCAAATTCGCGAAGTGTTTTATCGCTATAAGCACTCTTTATTCTCCTTTGTGCTTTGATTGGCGTCCTATATGTGAGCAACCAGATCTGTTCTGTTTGTTCAAACAATCCAGTATGGATTTGATTCTCCACCTCGTTTGCATCAACGATAACCAAATCATAGTCACCATTTTGATTTACTTTGGTATTTTTCGGATTACCCACAATGGCAATTTTTGTTTTACCACTATGAATTTTCGTTTTTGATTGGGACTTCATTTCATCATTTTGTTCTTCCAACGGCTGATTTCCAGCTTTTCTTAAATGAAGACACAAAGCGTGAAGTCGTGATATTTCTGCATCTTTCTCTTTCAGCGTGTTTTTCAACTGTTCGACCTCATTTTTTAATGAGGTATTTTCAAGTTGTAGCGTTTCTTTTGTTTTCTTCAAACTCTCTTTTTCAGACAAGAAGGATTGTTTCTCTTTATTTAAAGCTGACGTTTCGGCCGCCAGTTTACCATTTTCGGTTTTTAGTTGGTGGAGTTCGAGATTTAGCGTCTTTTTCTCTTCTTTCCACTGTTTTTTTAGCTTTTCATTCGTTTCTTTATCCTGCAAGCTAGTGGCTTTCATACTCTCATTTTTTTGCTCAGCTTTTTTTAACTTTTTTTCAAGACTCTTCATTTGAGTTTGTGCGGCTTTGAGATTTTTCGTTTCAAGAATGGTCGATGAATCTTCTTCAAAGGATTTTACCCCTTCCCCCTCATTTTCTTCGTATTTTTTCTCAAGCACATCAAGAGTTCCTTCATTACTTAGATGGGAGTAGATTTCAATTGCTTTGTCTATATGTTCCGCATGTTCTCCTGATAGTAAAATGAGAATAAGTGCAGAAGGCTTTATTTCCGTTTCAACAAGAGTAAGTAACTCCTCTACAGATTTATCTCTATATCCCTTCAGTTCATCAGCTTCATCTGAAAAGGGATCATAATAGTCCTTTAATGTACTCATATTCTTTGAGTTAACGAGTGCGGAAATGAGTCTCGGCCTTAGTATTTTAAAGTTATGTTGGACACTAATTTGGCGAAATCCCGGCACTTTAATACCCGATACACGACCCAACTCTGCGATACTCTCATCAGAAAACTTTTCCAATATCCATTTCCAAACCTGCTTTTCATCCATTCTTATTTCCTCCTTTTTTGAAGGTGCCACGAACCTCAGTTGCCTGGCACCTTAGTTGTGCTATAATGGATTATCACTACAACAAAGTGAGTGATTTACCGAAATTAGGGAGCGATACTATTTATGATTAAGATTGAAATACCAAGTCCAGATATCGTCATTACGAAGAAAAAGCAATTAGGAGAGCCTGTAGAGGCTGTCATTAGCAGCTCTTTCGGATTTACTGAATACCACCGTATTCCTCGTGACAAAGGCGGCATTATTTTATTTTTCAATGCTAACGATGAATTAATGTTCGTCGGAAAAGCTAGAAAGCTTCGTCCGCGCGTAAAAAGACATTTTGAAGATACAGTTTCACCCATCAAGATGCATCGTGATGAAGTTTACAAAATCGCTGTAATTGTTGTCGAAGATCCAACTGAAAGAGAAATATACGAAACTTACATCATCAATCACTTAAAAGCTAAATACAATATCGACAAAGTATTTTACAAATAGAAGAAGGAGAATTTTCTCCTTCTTCTTTTTATTTTATCAATGAAATTGGTATACAGAAACCATTATTACTAATTATTTCCCTATAAAATCTTTCTTCACAATCTGTTACGCATAAAAAAGCGGATTCTTCTTCACATCTTTCCATTGATCGCTTTGCTCTAGCATACCAGCCATTTGATAGAGAAGGTCTTCCCTCCCCATTGCAGCAACGAATTGAACTCCCACAGGCAGTCCATCTTTTGTTTCATGCAAGGGTACAGACATCGCAGGCTGACCAGTTAAATTAGCCAGTTGTGTAAAGGGCGTTCTCATCAAACTCTTTTCTACTAACTGATCCACTAGTCCTGCTTTCTTGATGAATCCACCCATCCGAAGCTTACCAAAGACACCTAGCATCAATTTTTCGAATGGTGAAGGATCTAGTTCACCAATGCTTGAAGCTGGAAATGCTGTAGTTGGTGTGATATAAAAATCGTATATTTCATGGAAAGACTCCATTGCATATGCTGCTTTGTCCCATTCACGCATGGCTATAACCCATTCTTCTGCAGATGTCGCCTTACCTATCATTCCTAGGATCCATGTTGTTTGTTCTACGTCGTGGTAACCTGCCTTCCGTCCTAGAACCTGTTCCATTTCTACCAACATGGCTGCCACTTCACCAAAGTACATCGTCATAAAACTGTTTGCTATCTTCTTCCCATCCACAGGTGCATCTTTCTCTTCGACATCAAAACCCATATTTTCCAATAGTTTTGCAGCCAACAAAACCGCTTCTTTACAGTCGGCATGGACTTCGGTCCCAATTGGTGATTTGACAGAATAGGCTATGCGAAGAGGTTTTCTTATTTCTTTTGTGACACATTCCATGTAGTTAGTATCTATTGGTGGAGCATGGAAGGCAGCACCTTTCTCGAATCCTTTTAGGGTATCTAGCATAAAGGCACTATCCCGAACCGATCTCGATAACACCAGATCTTGAGATGCCCCTTGCATTTGCCGACCAAATCTTCCGCCCACTGGCATTCTCCCTCTAGAAGGCTTCAGACCAAATAGACCACAAAAGCCAGCAGGGATTCGAATCGATCCTCCTCCATCATTTGCACCAGCCATGGGAACCATGCCAGAAGCGACTGCCGCTGCTGAACCTCCACTTGAACCACCAGGGGTATGTTTGATATTCCAAGGATTCCTTGATGGACCATAATGTGCAGGCTCCGTTATCCCCATCAGTGCCAACTCAGGTACGTTCGTCTGCCCTAAAAACACCACGCCTGTTTGTCTCATCTTTGCCACTAAAAGCGAGTCTTCGGGTGCTCTATATGTAAGCAATGCTTTCGATCCCGCAGACAAAGGTTCGCCTTTGATTTCTTGTGTGATATCTTTTAGTAATATAGGAACTCCAGAAAGACTTCCCTTCTCGTTCGTTTTCAAGCTATTTCTTGCACTGTCATACATTTTGTTAATAACTGCATTTAAAGAAGGATTCAACTTGTCTATTCGCGTGATTGCACTTTCTAGTACTTCTTCCTTTGAGACTTCTTTTGAAGCAATCAACTCCGCCAAACCGAGTGCATCGTAATCTTGATAACGAAAACCATCCATGTTACACCCACTTTCTCCCCATAATCTATCTATCTTTATTTTACAGAATATTCTATATAATTAGCACGTTATTTTCTATTTTTCTAAATTAATATCCTATTTTTTATGGATAACCAGGTTCTGCAAAAAATTCTATATCCCCAATACCAAAATAAGCATAGCTCATTTTTTCGAGACATCATTACATAGTCATTAGATGATAAAATTGTAAGATTAATGGTTTTCTGGAAATACGAATGTTATTGTTTTTTATTTTTACCAAGTTTCTCGTTACCTCGTTTAAAGTTGCCCGTTATTTTAGCTAACAATAACTGTACTTCTGTTTTCTCATCTTCAACTTCTGTGATTCTAGCTATTAGACGTTCAGCTTCCTTATCCTTTACAATTTTGATTTGTTTACCTTCATACGAGATCATTACAGTTCCTTTTTTCGTAATTTGATAAGTAAATGGTTCAGAACTTAATTGATTTCTTTTATCTATTTCGCTCAATACAAAATCTCCCTCATAATTTTTGTTGGTTAGAAGTACATTTTATTTTATGTTTAGGTAAAACTTGACTGTAGAATTCTACTTCAAATCCTAGCTTTCCGGTACGTGATACAAGAGTCTCCTTGTTGTTAACGCAACTTTCTATTCGATATATCAATAATAAAGAGCCTGATTCATCAGACTCTATTTCGATATTTTTGCAGTTAAACTGTATGCTCTTTTAAGGGACTCAAGATGGAATGTTTTTCTTATCTTTTGCCAAGGATTTTCCCGACCTTAAATTGATTCCAAACAAATGGTATGCTTTCATACAATTCAACATATCCACCCAACCTTGAATTTGTTGTCCATAACGATAGATACCTTCATGATCACTTTCCCAACCACTTTCGTACACCTTGACCAATGTTGCACCATCAACTTCTTCAGGTACAAAATCAACAATTGTTCCCACTCCACTCGCCGTCCACAGAAAGGAAATTTCACCGTTTATTTTATCAGCTTTTTCCTCGTAATGAACAGTAAACCACTAACAGGGATCATACTTGTCTATTTAGACTATTAACAAATTCTATACGATTGCTTTCTTATCCTTTGTTGAACGCGTGTAAATATAGAGTTTGCCTAAGTGAATTGTTAATTTCCCGTTTCTCGAGATTTATTCCCTTGGTGGAAGGATTTTTTCCCGTCATATTAGATTTATTCCCTTACCAAACAATCTTTTTCCCGATAACGTCCTTTTATTCCCGTTTAGAAACTTTCACCGTTCTTCCCCATACAAAAAGCCCTCTCCATGAATAAAACGGAGAGGACTTGTATTCAAAAATCAACCTGTATTTCTTAAACCTGCTGCAATACCACTGATTGTCAGCAGCACTTGTGTCACAAGTTCTTCATCTGGTTCTTCCATTGCACGCAATTCTTTAATCATTTCTACTTGAATGAAGTTGAGAGGATCGACATATGGGTTTCTACGGAAGACAGAATCCTTTATGTTTGGTGTGTGATCCAATAGCTCATCATCACCAGTGATTTTGAGGAGAACTTCTTTTGTCCGGTCATACTCCTCTACAATTTTTTGAAAGATTCGGGTACCAATTTTTTCATCTTCAACTAGTGCTGCATACTCCTTCGCAGTTGTGATATCTGCCTTCATGAGAGCCATTTGCAGATTATCGATGGTGGAGCGGAAGAATGGCCATTGTTCGTACATTTCTTGTAGCATTTGTAAGTTGTCTTCACTTTTCGCCGCAAAGCTTTCTAATCCTGCCCCGGCAGCATACCAAGCAGGGAACAACTGGCGACTTTGTGTCCATGCGAATACCCAAGGTATAGCGCGCAGATTTTCAAATTTATCACTATTCTTACGACTCATTGGTCGAGAACCGATATTCAATCTCCCAAGCTCTTTTAATGGAGTGGCTTGTGTGAAGTAAGTCAAAAAGTCTGGATCATTGAAAACTAACGCTTGATAAGTCGCCAATGATACGTCTGACATTTCTTCCATCGCGCTTACCCAACGAGGATCACGAATATGACCCTGTTCAGATTCCTTCAAGACATTGGCAGCTGCCTTGAGTAATGTAGATGTCGCTTGTTCCAAACTACGATAAGCAATCTCTTCAAGCAAGTATCTGGATGACAGCACTTCACCCTGTTCTGTTATCTTAACGCCGTCACCTAATGTCTCTGCAGGCTGTGACAATAGACTCCGTTGTAATGTACCGCCACCTCGGCCTAAAGATCCGCCTCGACCGTGGAAAAACTTCAAGCTAACGTCATATTTTTTAGCCATCTTATGGATTTCAAGCTGGGCATTGTAAAGTTTCCAGTTCGCCGTCAGCGTTCCTCCATCTTTACTACCATCTGAATATCCGAGCATGATTTCCTGATGGTCACCGAGCTTTTGTAAATGCTTTCGGTAAACTGGCATATTGAACAGCGTCTCCATTATCTTCGGACCAGCTGTTAAATCGTCAATCGTTTCCAGTAACGGAGCCACATTCAAGTCCGTTTCCACGGTCCCGTTCGCATGTAAACGATACAATCCCGCTTCCTTAGCAAGAAGTAAAACTTCCAACAGGTCGCTAGATGATTGAGTCATGCTCACAAGATATACATAAATGGAGCTTTTACCGAATTCTTTATGTGCTTTTCGGATCATCTGAAATACCTTAAATACTTCGCGTGTTTCCTGCGAGTAATTTTCGTGCATCAATAGGATCGGACGTGGATCCATAAGCAATGTTTGCAAAAGTTCTAATTTTTCCTCTTCAGAAAGTTGTGCATAATTTTCGCTGACACCTACTTTTTGTAGGATTTCTGCGATTGCAGCTTCATGTTCACCACTATGGTTGCGGATATCAAGTGTAGCTAGATGGAACCCAAATAATTTTACCTGTCTAATTAATTTTTGCAGTAGTTTCAAATCATGGTTAGCTGGATGATGACCATAAATACTTTGTTGAATGAGAAGTAAATCATTTAAGAATTCATCTACCGAGCCATATCCAATGTCTGATTTTCCTACCTGTTTCAATCTTTCGATGATAATTGCGAATTTGCGGCGATATACTTCGGATTCAACCGTCCAGCGCTGTTCTTCTGCCAAGTATTGTTGTTCTTCGAATTCTAATGTACCTGTAAATTCTTCACCAACGGTTACACGTTGAGTCGAATGGCTGAAACGTTTCATCAACTCTACTAAAACCGCTTTATATTTTTTCAAAACAAGTCTTCGTTGCTTGTTTAATGTTTCCCAGGTTACCTCAGGAGTCACATTTGGATTTCCGTCACGATCCCCACCTATCCAAGAACCGAAGCGTAAAAATTGTGGAACCGTCCATTTCGAATCCGGATAATGAGCATTTAGTGAATCTTCCACATCCTGATGGATATCTGGAAGGACATCAAATAAAGTTTGATCAAAATAATATAAGCCGTTACGTACTTCATCAAGCACAGTCGGCTTATTATGCCTTAACTCATCAGTTTGCCAAAGGGCCGTCACTTCATTAAAAAGACTTTCCTGAAGTTTTTTACGCTCCTTCTGAGGAATCATCGGATTGTCCAAGTCTTTTAAAATCGTTGCGATTCTCTTTTGAATTTCCAAGATGGATCGCTTTGTCGCCTCCGTTGGATGAGCCGTTATAATTAGTTCAAGGGAAAGGGTATTCAGAACGTTTTGAATGATATCAGAACTCACATGATTATCTTGTAAAGATACAATGGCGCTCTCGATGGAACCCGGCTGTACATTCCCCTCAGCTTGAAGCAGATATTCTCTACGTCTTCTAATTCGATGATTTTGTTCAGCCGCATTAATTAAGTGAAAGTAAGTTGAAAATGCCCGAATGACGTCTTTTCTCATTTCTGGGCTCAAACCAGCAATTTCATCTTTTAAGCGTTTATATGTAGTCTCTTCATTTTGATTCCGAAGATTTTTACACATTTCACGTATTTTTTCCACTCTGTCAAAAAGTTCGATTCCACCATGAAATACAAGTATATCCCCTAACATATTTCCAAGCATTTTTACATCGCGTCTTAATGGTTGACCACTGTCGTTTGTTTTGACATTTGTTTGCATCGTGTCACCTTCCCTACAGAAACAGTTCCAAGAATTTTTTAAATATTACTATAACATAATTTATTGCTAAGTGTTGAGCAAAAAGCTTTATCGTTTTATGTTATGGCTGTTTTCGTAAACTTTGTTGCTATATAACAAATAGAAAGTGGTAGTTGATTTCCGCTACAGGGTTCTCGCTTTCCACGTGACGAATTATGAAAAAGCCCGCTATTCTCCCTTTAGCATCTCAATGAAATGTGCAACAATTCTTGCGGTTAGTCCCCATACTACTCTTTTTTCATATACATAAAAATATTCATCGACTTTCCTTGTCCGCCAATTATAGTTCTCACCACCAACGACTAGGTCGAAAGGGAAATCCGCCTCTGGCTCTACTTTGAAATTGACTTTATGTATTTTAGGCTCATTTTCAAAAAAATAAGCGAGCGGTATTGAAAATACCTCTCCTACTTCATCAGCATTCGGTTTCACTTTTTCAAAATTACTAATAAGGCCTACATAAGGGTATACAATCATTCCAAAAGGAGAAATCATGTAGTCCAAAGGATATACCTCAGTGATCTCATCTGTTTCAATGCCAAGTTCTTCACTTGTTTCACGAATGGCGGCTTTTTCTTCATCAAGGTCCTCACGGTCAATCCTTCCGCCAGGAAAACAGATTTCTCCTGGTTGTCTTCTCAGAGACTGGGATCTAACCTCAAATAAAATATGAATCCCATCTTCCTTTTTAATTAATGGGAGGAGGACGGCATATTTTGCATACATCTTACTTCCTAAAATCGAGGGAGTATGCTTTTTCAACTTATTAAGCACAGCATCCAATTCCACTTAAACACCCCCAGACAATTGCTTACTGTATCTAATATTTCGCTTCTGCTTAAAAATACCCTTCATTCATCTTCTGAATTCTTTTCCGGGTTGAAAATTTCTTTCGTAACTCCGAGAGCAGCAATGACCGAGCCCACTGCTTGAATCCAACTTCCGTTTATCTGAAGGCTATCTCCATCGAATTTAACTTCCCGGTAGGATAACTTTTCACTTTTGTTCAGTTGTTTCCTCCCACCGATCGCTTGCATTGAATTTCCGATGACTTGTAGATAATTACCTACAATATCGTATGTTAAACCCGTTTCTGAAAGATTTTGCAATTCCTCTCCAAGGGATGCTCCTCCACCTAGTGCTTGCATCAAGTTTCCCTTAATTTCTAATTCCTGTTTTGTCTTGCTATCAAAATCAATAATGATTGAAGCCACAACGGTTGTATTGCCAATCGATTGTATTTGGTTACCTCTTTTATCGAGAGTAGGCTCAGAGATACTATCTGCGACTAAAGCATTGCCTGTACCTTGAAGTAGATTTCCCCACAAGCTCAGATTCTCTCTGAAGTCTTCACTCAAACGTTTGAATGGAGTTGCACCAACGGCAGCGGTTACTGTGCCAATGGCTTGAATCCATGATCCCACAAACTCTTTATTTTGGTCATCCATTGTCAGCCCACCCATCACTCACATTCCTCTTTAAGTTTATTCTTAATGGAAGGAATGGGTTAACGTCACTACTATAAAATTAATAAAGTTTAGGCTCTGTTAATCTTGTCGCTCAGTCGCTTGCTTTCCTGTATGAATTATGAAAAAGCCCTAGAGCCGGCTTTTTCTTGTTCCAATAACAACAAAGTTTTCGAAAAGAGCCTAGAGGCTTTTCGAGGAGTCAAGCGCCTTCCGCTCCAACCAATAAAGTTTAGAAAATCAACAATTCACTTTAATTTTCCTTTATTTTTCAGGAATACTGGCAGATGGCACAGAAAATCTTCTTCTACGAAAATTTTCATGCTTAAATATGGAGATTTTGGCGTAATTATCACTTTTAAAGTGGATATGAAAATATCACATTATACCCTTGTGGGGTTTGCGACCATTTTTATACTCCTGTTTTTTGAACGTAATCGCCATTTTCAAAAATGTTATCGCCTGTTTTTTTATGGTGCTCAACGTTTTCAAAAATTTATTCGCTAAGTTCATATACGGCTTTTAGAAAAATCACGAAATTAGAGAAATCCCCGCCGAATTCCCCAAATAATATGCTCGGTGAATCTAACCTTTTGATTTCCGGGCTAGTCCCTTGCTTTCCGAGGACACTGATGATCTTTCTCGAAAGAACCCACGCCCGAAGAAAAGGCGGTAGCACAAAGTACAAGGAACGCTTCTTTGGAATCAACCATGTACTTTAACATAGCCAAAAAGAAAGCACCCATGACGGGTGCCTTCGTGACTTCGTGAGTCTAATGACTTTGATTAGGAAGCTGCTTTTCCGGATGATTTTTCCCTTGTTTCTGGTTTTTCTCTTGCTTCTTCTTATTTTCGTTGAACTTTGCAACAAATTCATTTGTGTTATCCATCGTAATTCCTCCTCAGATTCCTTATCGAAGTTAATATTTCCATTTTGACAAGAATCATGCAGAGAGAAGAATGCCTTTGTTTCCTTTTATCACTAAACTGCTTTTGTCTGATTTTCAATGACTGTTTTTTTCAACTTCTTTACAGGATTAAACAAACTATATAGAACAGGTACAATAAATAGCGTTAACAATGTAGATGTGGAAAGACCGCCTATTACCACTACTGCCAATGAAGATGAAACGATTCCTGCATGGCTTGAAATCGCCATAGGTACAAGTGCTCCTACTGTTGCAATGGCAGTCATCAAGATTGGTCTTATCCTTACAACACCAGCCTCAACCAATGATTCGTGCTTTGGCATGCCTTTCTTTTCATTCTTTTTAACTTTATCTAGTAATACGATTGCGTTTGTTACAACGATTCCATTTAACATCAGCAACCCGATCATCGCTGGCATTCCAATTGGTTCTTTTACGATGTAAAGACCAATCAGCGCACCAATAATCGAGAATGGAATGGCGAACAAGATTACAAAAGGAGCTTTCCCTTCACCAAACGCGATGACCATTACCATGTAAACGAGGAGAATGCTGACACCAATTGCAATGGCCATGTTCTTAAAGCCCTCTTCCATGGCAGCAGATGCGCCTTCTTTGTAAGTATTTACCGTGTCAGGAAGATCGATATCTGCAATCACCTTATCTACCTTCTTCGATACTTCCCCTGCTTTCGAATCCGTAATCTGTCCAAACACCATGACATATTCGTTTTGATTTAAATGAGTAATGACGGTCCTGTTATTGACACGTTTCAGTTCTCCCACGTCTTTCAATTTAACAGGCATGCCCATTACATTATTGATCTCTTGCTCGCCTAATTTATCCAGGTTCGATATTTCATCCATCTTCAGGCTGAGTTTCACATCTGTTTTTTCATCTTCCATCGACATCGTTGTAACGACATCACCATTAATCAAATCTCGCAGACTTTTTCCAACCATCGCAGGCATTAATCCATTTTCAGCAAGCTTTGTTTCATTCAAATCGATTTCAATTTCAGGCTCGTCACCCTCTAATGAAGATGATACGTCTGCCATACCCTTGATTCTCTTGATTTTACTAACAATTTCTTCGCTAGCTTTCTTTATGTCCTCAAAGTCCGAACCGTTTACGACCAACACGTATTGTGATTGAGCACCGCCCGCAAAGCTGCCAACTCCAGTTACAGAAATTTCTTCTGCTTCATTGATCCCCTTAAATTCAGCGCGCAAGTCTTCTACGAATGCATCGGTATCCTCAACATTTTCTTTCAAGTCAAATGTGATGGAAGCATGCTCATCCTGACCTCTGACACTTGTACTGACAAGCTTCACTTCTTTTTTACCTAAGAGAATATCTTCTACTTTTGTTGCAACAGCACTTGTTTCCTCTGGTGAAGTCCCTTTTTCCATTGAAATATTTACATCAAAATTTGTTACTTTTTCCTGCGGAAGGAATGTCGTTCCAAGTTTTGGTGCGATGAATCCAATTGAACCTGCAAGTAGAACAACTGCCATAACTAATGTGAATACCCTGTTTCTTAAAACCCACTTTAAACTTGAACGATAGCTTTTTTGCATTAAATTCTCTTTATGTTCTTTTGGTGAAATTTTCAGCAAGAACATGCGAGACATTAAAGGTACAATAGTTACAGCAACAATTAAAGAGAAGATCAGTGAAATAACAATTGTCCATGCCAGGGGAGCGAAGAATTTTCCGATTATCCCTGGTACGAATGCCATCGGTAAAAATACTGCAACTGTTGTAATTGTTGAAGAAGTAATAGCGGAAGCTACTTCTCTCGTTGCTTGCTCCACAAGCTTTTCATTACGTTCTTTTGAAGCACTTACTCTTCTAAACACATTTTCTATTACCACAATACTATCATCAACAACACGCCCTACGGCAACAGCAATACCTGCCAAAGTCATAATATTGAGCGTGTAGCCTAACATATTGATGACAGTAAAGGATGCAAAAATCGAAAGCGGAATCGAAATGATTGCAATGATTGTCGAACGCATATTTCTTAAAAATAGGAACGTTACGACAACCGCCATCACAGCACCTAATAGTGCTTCACGTAGCATGGCATATACAGAGTCTTTAATTTCAATTGATTGATCTCTTAGCGTTTCTACTTCATAGCCTTTTGGAAGTTTAACTCTGTCGATTTCTTCTTTTACTTTTTCTACAATGGCAACAGCATTCGCTCCTCCTTCAGCGACTATACCTACACGCACTCCAGGTTCCCCATTGATTCTCGTAAAATTACTTTCATTTTCTATGCCATATGTAACTTCAGCAATATCACTCAGTTTAATATCCTCAAGTGTTGGAACTCCTTGTGCAGTTGGTGCACCTTGTGTAAAAAGAGTAATATTTTTCACATCGCTCAAGGATTGCAATTCCTTGCTTACTCGCACTGGCAGGATTTCTTTGGACAATTCAACATCTCCGGTTGGAATCGTCATATTGTTTGCCGTAATCGCACCTTTCACATCGTCCAGAGTTAATCCTTTTTCCTTCAACTTCTCGGGTAGTAGTCGTATTGAAACTGTTTTTTCTTCAACTCCACCAACCTCAACTTTACTTACACCCTCAATTACTTCTAATTGTGGAATGATTTTATCTGAAACGAATTTTTGTACCTCTTCTGTATTTTCTTTAGAATAGATGCCTAGTGAGAAAATCGTTGGATCAGCTTCAGGCCCTTGGAAGATGATTTCAGGATCTTCAGCCGTTTCAGGTAAATTCACCTTATCGACTGCGGACCTTACTAATTGTTCCGCATCATCCATGCTTACTGACAAATCAAATTCCATTGTCAAATAGGATACATTGGCAACACCATCTGTATACACATTCTTTACACCTTCAATATTCATTAGCTCACGTTCAACTGGTTCCCCGATTTCTTTCATCACTTGTTTAGGTGATGCACCAGGATACGGAATCACCACTGTCACATATGGAATATCAACATTTGGATATTTCTCAATATTGATTTCCTTTAATGAATATAGTCCCCCTCCTATTATCAGCAACATCATTAGACAAAGTGCCACTGCATTTTTCATGCTGAACCTAATTATGGATCTCATCATTTTATCTTTACTCCCATCCCTTGTTTATTCCCCAAACAAAATACTATTCACCTCGATTGAGAAATAATCCTTTTTTTTTATGAAAAATTTGGAATCAAAACCAGTTTTACACAATTCATTGTATCCCCCCTACACACTTCTTAAATGATGCCTGAGATTTAACTTTATCTAAGACTTGAGACTTAGTTGAATGAGAAAATTTTTTTCATTCTAAACAATTATTTTTAAAAAACTATTTACATAGAATGATGGATTGCCTAAAATGGAGAAACAACGTGTTGATGCAACCGGTTGCATTTCTTTACCCGGTAAACTCACATACATAGTTTAGATGATTTTTTTAGGAGGCTACATAAGATGAGTAAATTAAAAGGTTTTGGATCTTTTGATTTCTGGCAAAAATTCGGCAAAGCTTTACTTGTTGTCGTGGCGGTAATGCCCGCTGCAGGAATCATGATTTCTCTTGGTAAGTTAATTGGTATGAGTGCTGGTGACATCGTTTTTGTGCAAGCGGTTGCCCGAGTGCTTGAAGATATTGGTTGGGGTATTATCGTCAACCTACATGTATTATTTGCAGTGGCCATTGGTGGTTCTTGGGCTAAAGAACGTGCAGGCGGAGCTTTCGCAGCTCTTATCGCATTTATCCTGATTAACCGCATTACAGGTGCCATCTTTGGTGTCAATGGCGCTATGCTCGCAGACCCTGCGGCAACTGTTAATTCATTATTTGGTAGTGAACTAGTAGTTAAAGATTACTTTACTTCGATTTTAGGTGCACCAGCATTAAATATGGGTGTTTTCGTTGGTATTATCTCAGGTTTCCTTGGGGCGAACCTTTTCAACAAATATTACAACTATAGTAAACTTCCACAATCACTTTCATTTTTCAACGGTAAGCGTTTTGTACCGTTCGTGGTTATTGCGGGCTCGGTTGTAACCGCTATTATTCTGGCAATTGTTTGGCCTTTCATCCAAGGCCTGTTGAACGACTTCGGTCGCTGGATTGCTTCTTCTCGTGATACGGCTCCTATTATTGCTCCATTCGTTTTTGGTGCTTTAGAACGTTTATTGCTTCCATTCGGATTGCATCACATGTTAACGGTTCCTATGAACTATACGGAACTAGGTGGAACTTATAAAATTCTGACAGGTGCTAGTGCTGGCCAAACTGTTGCAGGACAAGATCCATTGTGGTTGGCATGGATTGCTGACTTGAACAACTTCCTTGCTGCTGGTGACACAGAAAGCTATAAGCAATTGTTAAAAGAAGTAACGCCAGCTCGATTCAAAGTTGGTCAAATGATTCTTTCTTGTGCAGCTTTGCTAGGTATCGCTCTTGCAATGTATCGTAATGTAGACCCTGATAAGCGTTTAAAATATAAATCAATGTTCTTCTCTGCTGGTTTAGCAGTATTCTTAACAGGTGTTACGGAACCTATCGAATTTATGTTCATGTTTGTTGCTCCCCTTTTATACGGTGTGTATGCTGTTATGACTGGACTTGCCTTTGCCATTGTTGATATTGTCCATATTCGCGTTCACTCATTTGGAATTATCGAATTACTAACTCGTACACCAATGATCGTCAAAGCAGGATTATGGCTTGACCTTGTATACTTTGTGCTTGCATGTCTATTCTTCTTCGCCCTAAACTTTGCGGTAGCAAATTTCATGATTAAACGCTTCAACTTCCCGACACCAGGACGTGCAGGAAATTACATTGAAGAAGAAGGAGCTCCTGAAAAAACTGCATCGACAACAACTGGCAGTACTCCAGCTGACGATTCACTTGCGTCTACGATCATCGGCCTCCTTGGCGGACAAGGAAACATTGAAGACGTTGATGCTTGTATGACTCGTCTTCGTATAACGGTTAAGGAAACTGAAAAAGTAGGAACGGAACAGCAATGGAAATCCGCTGGTGCGCTTGGACTAATCGTGAAAAATAAAGGCGTTCAAGCCATTTATGGTCCTAAAGCGGACGTGTTGAAATCCGATATCCAAGATCGTTTAGGAATGTAATTCTATGAAATTATTAACGGTTAATTGTCACGCTTGGATTGAGGAAAATCAGCTTGAGAAAATTCGGATTCTGGCAGAAACCATTAAAGAAAATGATTACGACGTCATTGCCCTCCAAGAGGTGAGCCAGTCCATCGCAGCTCCTGCGGTGGAGGGCTCACTGAAAGAAGACAACTACCTTATAGTCCTTTTAAAATTTCTTGAAGAAATCGGTGTTTCCCATTATCACTACCTATGGGATTTTGTTCATATCGGTTTCGACATCTACGAAGAAGGCGTAGCGATTTTAACGAAGCATTCTATTGTTGAGGAAACGTCTTTCTTCATTTCTAAGAGTAATGACACCTCATTCTGGAAATCTCGTAAAGTGGTTGGTGCAAAAATTCGAAATGCTGATCAAGAAATGTGGTTCTACTCCTGCCATCTTGGTTGGTGGAATGATGAAGAGGAAGCATTTCAGGATCAAGTTACTGCCTTGTTAAACAAAATAGATCACTCGCAACGTTTTTTCTTGATGGGTGATTTCAATAACAGTGGATTTAAACGTAATGAAGGTTATGACTACTTAATCGAGAAAGGCTTGGTTGATACTTACAACCTTGCAGAAGAAAAGGACAACGGTGTAACTGTTCTCGGAAAGATAGCTGGGTGGGATGATAATATTGAAGAATTGCGACTCGATTTGATTCTAACAAACTCCCCTCTTCGGGTGGCATCATCCACTGTTATTTTTAATGGTAAAAATAAACCTGTCATCTCTGACCATTATGGCGTTGAAGTCGAGGTAGAATTATAAAAGAAGCAGATGCGTGAGTGGCGCATCTGCTTCTTTTTTGTAAATCAGTATTAAAAATAACTCGCCGTAAGAATATTCTTCAATATTAGTTGTATTGCTAGACTGTTTTCGAAAACTTTGTTGCTATTAAAAAAATAGGCTCTGTTAAACCTTAATGTTGTTTTTGCATAATAAATAAGGGAAACCCCATTTATCAGGACTTTCCCCATTTTTGTTTAAACCCAAGCCTCTGTTAGTTCATTAGCAAACTGAAAAATGGAGGTATTAATAGTAGTGTAATTGCGCTTAAGATAAGTGTTTTTGATACTTTTATCGGAAGTCTTTCTCTTCCTTTTCCTTTGTACCATCCACTAAACTGCAATTTATTTCTATATACGACAAAAAACAGAATAAGAATCGCAATTGAACCTATCCAACCATAATTATTAGTATCGGTCCCAACCACTAAATATACATTTTCAAGTAAGGAGCCAAAAAGACCACCAAAAATAACAAATATAACGATAATTCTTATTAATTCTAATAAGAACCTCACAAGACACCTCCATTTAATCGTCCTTGAATAAACTTTAACATATACCCTAAAAAATGGTAGGGTTTTTGTTGAATAAGTATAGTTCAAGTCCTATTCCAGTCAATCTTCTTAAATACTTCCAGCACATACCAATTTATGTTTTAATCAAGTTGATACTGTTATTTTTTCTATATTTGAAATAAGGAGGAAATGATTAAATGATAGCGACTCAATACAAGATCACATTACCAAGTGATTATGATATGAATATTATCAAAGAGAGAGTAAGGAATAATGGTTATAAAACAGACGGTTTTGAGGATTTAAAATTTAAACTATATTTGGTAACCGAAAAAGGAATGAATAATAATTTACAAAATAGTTATTGCCCATTATATCTATGGAAAGATACAAACGGGCTAAACAAGTTTTTATTTAATGGATTTTATGACAATATATTAAACTCTTTTGGATGGCAACGCGTAAATGTAGGAATTCCCCTCATTGATACAACTACACCTAAAATCAAAGAGAAAAAATATCTATTTCAAATCACAAGAGAAATACAACCACAAGAAAGTCTCAATAACTTAAAAGATAAATTAGTTGAAGATATGCCAGAGATTGATCATACAGAATATATAGTTATTTATAATCCCGATAAATGGAAATACGATGTGTTTTACTTTTTAAGTGACCTAAGCGTCTTGGGCGAAATGAGTGGAGTCATTTATCATATCCTACACATTTCACAGGAAGAACTCGCTAATCAGTGATATTCATCTTGTCTCTTATTTGGCAACCCTGATCTTTTAGCACCTTAAAACATTTCAAATATAAGGTGGCATGTATCCGTCATGGTTCAATGCCGCCTTATAGTCAGTAGAATTAACCAAACTCCGCAAATGACTACAACACTCCCAAAAGCAGTAATAAAGGTTACGGGGGATATTATTTTTACAAAAGAAAGTCCGAACATAATAACGCCAACCATTAGATAGTGATTTACCGCATGAGCACGATAGGCTTTCTGCTCGATATGCCAAGCATGATAGTAACCTTGTAAAAATCCTAAAATGATCTGTAGGAATAAAGCCATATAGGGGATGTATTCAAATGAATACTTTATAGTGCCTGCAAGTATATACACTGAACCCATCCCCATATATATAAATGGAATAACCGAATTAATCCTGTTTTTTCTAGATTGAAAGACTTTGTAACCCAACGCCGCAGTAAAAGAAAATGCTGCAAAAAACCATGTAAATAAGGTAAACGTGAGTGACGCTTGTTTTAACCAGAGGATGTAATATGGAAAGATCGCAACCTGCCCAACGGATACAATGAGAGGAATATATCGTTCACTCCTATTCTTCATACGATCCTCCTTCTCTAAAAATAATAGTCATAAAAGATATTTTGAAACACACCATTTGGATCTCTTTTTAATTTCTCTTTATTGAACTTTTCCCATTCTGGATAGGACTGTCGAAATTGTTCCTTTGTTTGATAATGATAGTACGGGAGATAATACGTGCCTCCGTATTCTAGTGTGAGATTAGTCCATTCTTGTATAATGGCTTCAGCATGATCTATCTCTTCTTCTTTTAGTCCATGCTGAATCAAAATGACGAGTCCAAACATATCTTCTTTGGCATAGTTTAAAGTTGTGTTGTTTTCTTTTGATACATATCGAACAGTAATGTTATGAATCTTAAAATCATCATTTTGGTCATTAGCTGGCAGCCATTTTTTTAAATCGTTCATATATTCTTCATACTGATTAACCGGAATGAAAAACTCCTGTAATACTTCCACCCGACCTGGTTTTGTATATTCCATAAACGCAGAATTCCCGCGCATAGCATTATTCCTGGTAGTCTTGTCACCGTCTATTGAGTGGATAAGCCTCTTCTGATTCTCCCAGAAAAGATCCTCCCATCTGCCGCCTTGTCGTCCAAGATCGAGTGCAAGTTTACCAAGTCGGGCACCATGCTCTTCTTTGAGCGATGTTTCAAAATCCTGTTGTCCTGTATATTTATAATCAATTACATACATTTCTTTTAAAAAAGAACTTGGCGCAACACTTACTCTTGCATAATGCATAGCTACATTATCTTTACTTATCAGATTTGCAAAATAGCTTTCATAGTCTTTCGTTTGGATTTCTTCTGTATGGAGCAGGTAAATGTCATTTTCGGTTAACTCTAACGTTACATCTAAAATGACACCGAATAAGCCATACCCACCCAAAACGTACTTCATCCAATCCTCGGAATCATTATGTGTTACCTTCTTCAATTCTCCTGTCGGGGTTAGGATCGTCATTTCCTTAACAGTCCCAGCCATTGGACCAAATCGGATATCCCGCCCATGGGCATTTACTGAAAGTGAACCTCCTATGGTAAAAATCGACTGTGACTGTGTCACCTTTAATGCGAGCCCATAAGGTGTAATGGCTTCCTGAACATCTTCCCACGTTGCTCCTGCTTCTACTTTTATGGTTTTATTCTGTTCATCTATCGCAAGGACCTTGTTGTACGCCTTCATATCTAAAACCACTGCATCTTTGTAATACGTATGTCCTCCTTGAGAATGCTGTTGTCCAGCTATAGAAATATGAAAACCTTTCTGATTTGCTTCCTTTACAATTTTTTGTAATTCCGTACGATTCCCTGCCTTAACAATTCCTTTAATCCTTTCCGGCAGTAAGCCAGTATAATCTGTGGTCATATTGCTCTGTGAGAGGCCGTATTTTCTTTTCTCAATCGGAATATTCCAAAATATCCATAAAACAAAAACAAATAGGAATATCCCAAGAAACCAAGGTTTTTTATGTAACACTCGCATATTGTTACTTACACGTGATAAATTCAAAAAACCACGCTCCCGAAAGTGTAATATTACACTAATAGTATAAGTTAATTCATGGCAATTCTACAATCGTTTTTTTTTAAAAATTTCCAAATATGAGAGTAACGGATGTGTAGATTGCAAATCTGTTTTTTTACCATAGTGTTTTTCTGAAAATTCAGCCTTAAGCATCTATCGGAAAAATCCCGTCATATATTGAAAATCTTCCTCAAATATTCTAAATAAGCTTCATATGTCTTCAAAACCCCGTCAAAACACCATTGTGGAGGAATTGGAGCACGTTAAAAAAAGATGCATTTCATTGATATGCATCTTTTACTTTATGAATAAATTTTAAGTAAAGGCTGTTTTCGCACTGATTGTTTCTTCTCGGATGCTACTTTCACCCGCATTCTTTATGGCTTCGGGGCTCTTTTCGAGAAGTTACTGAACCAAGAATTCATAAAAAATCTTAAAAATCTCGACGCCGATTTTTTACTTTTGCTTGTGAAAACAACAAAGTTTACGAAAAGAGCCTAAGTAAGAAATACCGGCAACGCGGACAAATACAAAGAGATAGCCGCTAAGATGAAAAATAAGACAGCCGTTTTAAGGTTTTTCCTCATTTTGATCCCATAAGCAATAAAGAAGATGGCCGCAGCTAATTTGGAAATACTTTGATTATAAATATTCCCCGAGAAAAATGAACTGCTCAATATAATTGAAGTTAGCAATGTCATCACAATCAGTATCTTAAACCAAAGTGGCTCACGTTGGAATTGTTTGATCATAAATCTCATCCGCTGCATGACCTTGGACTCCCTCCAAAGAAAATAATATTCAAATTAAGTATATGGTTCATTCTTTTATTATAGCCCTTATCTATCACTCTATTAGTTCATAATCAGATGTGGCGTTTCCTTATGTTATTCATTTCCGTCCCAATTTAATAAAGTCAGATTAGTGCCATGTATGATTCGGTTCCCAAATTACTCTTCATTAAATTCCTGTTATCCTTTTTAAATAATGCAGTTTGTCTCATTCACTTGTTTCATCAAAAAAAATAGCTGCCCATTAAGGACAGCACTTCGAGCCTTTTGTATTTTCGGAAAAAACTGATTTAATAACCGACATTTCGTTTATTTTAGAAAATGAAGGGCATCCTTGAAAGTGATACATTAAATGACAGTGAAGGGATGGGTTGTGAATGTCGTTAGAATGGTTTGATCGTGTAAGCGGGGAACTTCAGGATCATTTAGAATCCATATGTGGCGAGTATGATCAGAGTGGTCATATGTCTGTTGAGCGTGGCGCTAAATATCCTCGGATTGAATTCTTTATAGAAATAGAAGAGGAAGAGAGAGATTATTTTTGTACCGTCTCTTTCGATGCTGCCCATGAGGAATTTTTCTTTGAGCAATTTGATTCTGAATATGGAAAAACTTGCCGCACCCTCCTTGAGGATATAGAAGACATCGTCGACTATGTCCACGAAAGTCTTCACGAATATTTGAATGAAGGCTTTGAAGTTGTAGTGGAAGCCGACTCCGAAGAGTTTGATGACGATGATTACTATGAAGAAGAAGCGGTGGACGACATTTTTGAAGAAATCGATGTGGAGTGGGAAACTCCCGAGGTTACCGCATATATTCATGAAGATGAAGTCGAAGTCACTTATCAGTTTGGAATCATTAAAGAAACTGGTGATGGTGTGATTAAAAGAGTCAACCGAATTTGGACTTCCGAAGAAGACTTGCTAAAGGATGAAAGTCATTTCATCTTTAGCAAAGAAGAAGCTTCTACCATTATTGCGTTAATCGCAAGTCATATGGACTCCATGAGCAATTTCAATTTCGATGAAGCCAGGTAATTCTGGCTTTTTTTATTTAGGCTCTTTTCGTAAAATTTGTTGTTATTGTAACAAGAAAAAGCCGGCTTTAGGGCTTTTTCTATCCTGAAATCATTAGTAATTTAGAGTTTAGAATTTTCTATTGAGGAAAAGAGCAAGAAATAAGAATCTATTCGTGTTGTTCCATTTTTCGTAAAAGTAACAATCAATCCGAAAACTGTCTTTATCTATCTGCATCAATAAGATGCATTCCCCCCTCGAAGGATTGGGTAAATTAATCGTATGAAAATTTCACAAGGAGGCTTCCTCTCGTGGACAAAAATATAAAAAACGCTATTCAAAAATGGTCTGTGCCAATAAAATCATCCGATGATCTAAATCCCTTAATTGATAGGATGGCCCAATCTAAGATCGTACTCCTAGGAGAAGCTTCGCATGGGACGTCTGAGTTCTATACGATTAGGACCGAAATAACAAAAAAATTGATTAAAGAAAAAGGTTTTTCCTTTATTGCCGTTGAAGGTGATTGGCCCTCCTGTCAGGAAGTAAACAGCTATATTAAAGGTTTCAGTAAAACCTATAGGAACACAGAAGAAATCATCATTTCAGCTTTTCACCGATGGCCGTCGTGGATGTGGGCAAATCGTGAGGTCTCATCTTTAGTGGAATGGCTTAAAGATTTTAACCGCAACAATAAAAGTGATAAAAAAATTGGTTTTTACGGATTGGATGTATACAGCCTATGGGAATCTATGGATGAAATTCTAAACTATCTAAAGAAAATCAACTCTTCCGATCTTGAAACAGCTAAGAAAGCATTTTCTTGTTTTGAACCTTTTAATAGGAATAATGAAACATATGCGATTTCTGCAGGTTATCTATCAGATGATTGTACAGATGAGGTTGTAGATTTGCTAACCTCTATTAGAAGTAATACTAAGACAAGCAACCTCGATCCTGAGGAGGCACTAAACTTAGAAGTAAATGCTCTAGTTGCCGCTAACGCCGAAGAATACTATCGGTCTATGGTTCAAAGCGATTCGCGATCCTGGAATGTACGGGACAAGCATATGGTTGAAGCCCTCAATGCCATTCGAAAATATTATGGCGAAGATGCAAAGGTCATTATTTGGGAGCACAACACTCATGTAGGCGATGCTCGGGCAACAGACATGCAAAGAGAAGGTATGCTGAATGTTGGTCAGATTGTCAGGGAACAGCATAAAAAAGAGGATGTGTTTATAGCGGGATTCGGTACTCATAAAGGGACGGTGATTGCCAGCGAGGCATGGGGTGCTGAACAAAAGATTATGGATGTTCCTCCTGCAAAGGCTTTTAGCTGGGAAGATTATTTATTTCAGGCTGGTTCCTTTGACAAGTGGCTATTATTCACTGATGAAAACAGATCCTACTTCTCCAACATCCTTGGACATAGAGCAATTGGAGTCGTTTATCAACCTGAAATGGAGCACTATGGCAATTACGTCCCTTCTAACCTTTCAGCACGGTATGATGCATTTATTTATGTTGATACATCAAAAGCTCTTCACCCTCTGCAAAATTACCCTAATAATTATGAATAATTAAAAGCCTTCCTATCTGGGAAGGCTTTTTAACTATCGTAAGGTATCAGAAATTCCCTTAAGAGCTTTATCAATATCCGCTTTCGTTACATCAAAGTGAGTGACGAAACGGACAAGTCCACTTCCGAATCCTCCTGCTAGTATACCAATTTCTTTAAGTCGAAGACAAAATTCTTCTTGTGTTTGTCCTGTCTTACTTACATCAACCACCACAATATTTGTGTCAACCTGATTAGCAACATTCAGCAATGCAATTTCATTGATGCCTTCTGCAAAAATACGTGCATTTTCATGATCAATCGCTAGCCTTTCAGACATTTTGGTTAATGCAATATATCCCGGAGCTGCAATGATACCTGCTTGACGTAATCCACCGCCCAATCGTTTACGCCATTTTCTTGCTTTTTGAATAAAATCTCTATTTCCTGCTAGCAATGAACCAACTGGAGCACCCAACCCCTTTGATAGACAAATTTGAACCGTATCACAATGTGCCGTCAAATCTGTCACGGGAACACCTTGTGCCGTTGAAGCGTTAAACAGACGCGCTCCATCTAAATGTACAGGAACACCGTATTTTCCTGCAACATTGTAAATCTCTCTCATATTTGAAACAGGAACAACAGCACCGCCTGCCCTGTTATGTGTATTTTCTATACAGATCAAACCTGTTTCAGGAAAGTGTTGGTCTTCTGGTCTGATTGCTGCTTCTACAGCTTCCGCTGACATTGCACCACGAACACCAGGAATGGTTCTTGTTTGCACTCCTGCAAGCGCGGATGCAGCACCTGACTCATAATAAAAGATATGGGATTCTGCTTCCATCAACACTTCATTCCCAGGGCGGCAATGAACCAAAATAGCAAGTTGATTACCCTGAGTTCCGCTTGTGACAAACAATGCATCTTCCTTACCAAGGATTTCGGCAGCGGCTTCTTCCAGCCTTTTTACCGATGGATCTTCTCCATAAACATCATCCCCAACTTCAGCGGTATAGGCTGCTTTTCTCATTTCTTCCGTTGGCTTTGTGACTGTATCACTTCTTAAATCAATCATGTTCATCGCCCTTTCCTATGTAAAATATAGAAGAATTTAAGTTTATCATTTTTATCTATTTCTTCTATGATGATCTTCTCTTTTCACTAGACTCCTGTGGTAAGAAGTGTTGCTTTTCTTTCTTTTATCACACCTAAAAAAATTACCAATGAACCGGATACTACAAATAGTGGCTCTAGCCAGTTTGCTTCTGGGCCACTAGTAATTCGATGCAAACCAAAAATCCAGTGAAAGACAACTATATCAAAACTAAGAAACAATCCGGTTGCAACAAGAAAGCCATTAAAAAATGACTCAGAAAACAATTTCTTAAAAAGAATCATAAATAGTGCAAGCATGATAAGTCCGAATCCAATGGCCCCGAGTCTTTCACTCATAGAGTCTAACTGAACTCCCATTGCGGATACTTTTAGACCATGGAATAAAAATCCTGTCATGAAATATCCTGTCGTAAAACCAAGTGTACGAAATGAAAACATACTTTTCCCCCTTAATATACCAACTATTATACTGCGTTTCTGGACAAACAAAAACCCCGTCAATTATAACCGAGGCTTAAAATTAGGAAATATAACTGTCAATATCAACAACGACCATTATTAGTCACTTCCAATAAGAAAGACTTGTCTTTTACTTTAAATATAGTAGGATTATTAAGGTGAATTTTAATAGAAAGGAATTTTCCTTATGACATATAAAATGATTGTTCTAGATTTAGATGATACTCTTCTTCGTAATGATCAAACGATTTCTCCTCGTACAAAGCAAGCATTGATGGATGCACAAGAAGCAGGGGTCAAGGTGGTCCTCGCATCTGGCCGCCCAACTTTTGGAATGAGAAAAATTGCTGAGGAGCTTCGCTTACAGGATTTCGGAAGCTACATTCTTTCTTTTAACGGAGCTAAGATCATCAACTGCCAAACGGGAGAGGAATTGTTCAGCAGCACCCTCTCACCGGAAACGATGGAATCACTTTACCGTCTTAGTCAACGTGAAGGTGTTATGATTCATACTTATATTGAAGATCAGATATTCACTGATATTGACAATAAGTTTACCGACATTGAAGGCGATTTGACTGGCATGGAAATTGTCATCGTAGACAACTTTGTTGACGCTGTCCAAGAACCAGTTGTCAAAGCGCTCATGCTTGCGGAGCCTGAAGAACTTGCCATTGTTGAAAAAACTTTACAGGCAGAATTAGCAGGTAAATTAAGCGTCATGCGCTCCAAACCGTTCTTTCTTGAATTTACGGAAGCTGGGGTAACTAAGGGCACTAGCTTGAACCATTTGATTCACACCATGGGCATCAAGCGAGAAGAAGTAATCGCAATGGGTGATAGCTATAATGACTTGGCTATGATTGAATTTGCTGGACTTGGTGTCGCGATGGGTAACGCCCCCGAAGATATTAAAGCAAAAGCTGATTATGTTACAGATACGAATATGAACGACGGCGTTGCAAAGGTCGTTGAAGAATTTGTTCTTAAGGCGCTTGTAACCCAATAATACTGACAGCGATTATTGCTCTTGTCGCTTTGACTAATTTGTCCTTCATTATGCTGATGAAGGACTTTTCACTTATTCTGCGGATAGCTTTTGTTATTCATCGGGCTTATGAAGCACTTTCCTACCTCGCCGCCATCTGGGATTTGTAATTCATCGGGCTTATGAAGTACTTTCCTACCTCGCCGCCATCTGGGATTTGTAATTCATCGGGCTTATGAAGTACTTTTCACCCCCTCTACCATCAGAGATTTGATATTCTCGGGCTAATGAAGTACTCTTCAACCATGACGCCATCTGGGTTTTGTTATTCATCCGCCTAATGGAGTACTTATCAACTCCAACGTCATCTGGGATTTGTTATTCATCTGCCTTATGAAGTAATTTTCATCCCCGACGCCATCTGTGATTTGTTGTTCATCTCGCTTTGAAGTATATTTCGTGATCGTTTGGGCACTGTAAATCCAAAGAGGTGATTCATAATGGCCAGAAAGAATAAGATTCTTGTACCGGAAGCCAGAAAAGGACTAGATGAACTGAAAGCAAAAATTACAGGTGCCTCCTCCCCTGAAGATGCAAAATTTGAAGCGGCACAGGAAACAGGTGTTCCTCTGAAAAAAGGCTATAATGGCCAACTTACATCCGTACAGGCTGGAAGAGTAGGCGGTCGAATAGGTGGAAGCATGGTTCGTGAACTCGTGAAAATGGCGAAATAAAACTTGAATAAGAATACCTAAAAAAACGCGATAGGTGGCATACACCTATCGCGTTTTTAAGTTGTTATTTGTTCTTTTTATCAATAGCCGCACTCCAACTAGTAAGAAGCACAGCACCAAATACCATTATTCCACCAATCCATGGTGTATGGATTAGACCAATCGAGTCGACTACTAGTCCACCCACGAAAGCCCCAATCGCGATTCCTAAGTTGAAAGCAGCAATATTTAACGCTGAAGCAACATCCACAGCAGAAGGCACATATTTTTCTGCCAAATTCACTACCAACACTTGCAACCCCGGAACGTTCATGAAAGCAAATAAACCTAACAAGAAAATCGTCACGACACCGACAATCTTAAACGGTGCGGTAAAAGATAGAATAACTAAGATGATCGCTTGCGCAATAAACATCCAAGCTAATGCTTTAAGCGGATTTTTGTTCGCAGCTTTCCCCCCTATTGTGTTCCCAATTGCAACAGCAATTCCGTATACCAGCAATATGATACTTACGACCTTCGGAGTGAAACCAGTAATATCCTGCAGAATCGGAGTTAAGTAAGTGAAAGCAACAAATGTCCCTCCGTAACCAAGAGCCGTAATGGCAAAGGCCAACAATAATGGTCCGTTTTTTAGAATTTTAATTTGGTCACTGAATTTGGAAGGCGGTGCTTCCTTAAGATTCTTCGGTACTAAAATGGCACTTGCGATAATCCCAATTACACCCAAAAATGCAACTCCCCAAAACGTTGCTCTCCAACCAAATATTTGGCCAACAAAGGTTCCTAGTGGAACTCCCGTTACAGTTGCAACAGTCAATCCAGTAAACATAAAAGCAATTGCACTTGCACGCTTATCTTCAGGAACGAGATCTGCAGCGATTGTTGAACCAATTGAGAAGAATACACCATGTGAAAATGCCGTAATAAAACGTGCAATTAATAACAATGAAAAACTTGTTGAGATGGCTGCGACTGAATTACCGATGATAAAGACAACCATAAGGGCCATCAAAAGCGTTTTACGACTCATTTTGTTTGTTAAAGCAGTAAGTATAGGTGCTCCAAATGCGACACCCATGGCATAACCGGAAATCAGCAATCCTGCTAAAGTAATGGATATATTCAAGTCATCCGCAATCGTCGACAGTAATCCCACTGGAACAAACTCGGTCGTTCCGATTCCAAATGCACTAATGGCCAATGCTAAAAGGGCTAATGTTCCTCCCTTTTTCTGTTTTGCTTGTATATGTGAATTCAAGAAAATTCCTCCTCAATTGTATCTCTTTTTAAATATGATCGAATAAGTGATAGTCAACTGACGGTCGATGAAGGCGCCTTTCATCTTGGCTCGTCATGTAAATTATTATGAAGGCTACACGCTTTTTTAAAAAGTACGCACTTTAAAGTTCTGTAGGCACTTAAAAGTACCCTATACCTCACTTTTAACAGCAGCGTTATAATGAACACATGTTTGATTTACTGCTGCCCGTTTGCTAGTATGAACCAAATAGTTTTTATGAGAAGTACGCACTTTTATGTACGATAGGCACTTTTAAGTTCCTTTAATAATTAAAAAGGAGTTAATCATATATGAAGAAATACAACATACCCGTTGAAGCAGCCTTGGAAGTGATCGGCGGAAAATGGAAGGTCGTCATCTTATGTCACTTAATAAAAGGTAAGAAACGAACGAGTGAGTTAAAGAAACTCATGCCAGGCATCACGCAAAAAATGCTCACACAACAGTTGCGTGAGCTTGAGGAAGATGAAGTCATTCTTCGGGAGGTCTATAATCAAGTTCCTCCTAAAGTCGAATATTCATTAACCGATTATGGTTGGTCCTTAAAGACGATATTGGACTCTTTATGCGCATGGGGTGAACAGCATATCGAAAAAAACTATCCTAATAAAGAAAATGTACTTGTTTTATCCGACATAACTGAAAACGAATAAAAATCTAAATGAAAAACAGACAAAGAGCTTGCGGCACAAATCAATTCCGCAAGCTCTTTATCATTTCTTACCTTTCTTTAAGCTTCAATCATCCCCGGCTTTCACTAACTAAACTAACTCTATTATTCTTAATGAAGGGTATTGTCTTTAACCCCCTTAAAAATTGATACTTCCCTGGAAATGGTATCTTCCAAATGATCCGCACATTCCTCACTACATAATGCAAAAATCCCATCTGTTCCATGTTTTTTTGCTATGGAATTACTACCAGGCACAATCAGAGGAACACTCATATCACGAGTGAGTAGATCCACCTGGATTATCTTCCCTTTACTTTCTGATAAATCAATACCATCTATCAATTCAACAATTAGTGGAAATACTGGTTTTCCTTCTTTAATCTTTTTCAAACACCACGCACAAGTAAACAATTAATTTCACAACCTTTACAATTTTTATATAAATTACTTTTACTAGTTTTCCTCTATTTTAAGCCAATACAAAATTCCTTTCTATTTTCAACTGTCTAACAGTTTACCCTAGTATTTTTTTACAAAAAAGCGCATTAATCTCTTTGGAATAATGCACAAGATTATAGTATAAAACTACTATTTCTCTTCCTTTAGAATTTCTTGAAAACCACGTTTTCCTTATCTTCTTATCCTCTCCACTTCGTTTAGTCACTTAAATGCAACCGGCTCCATTGTTTCCGATATTGGCTGACAATCATACTGATTCTTTAGCAAGTAATCGAGGAGCATTGGTAACCATGTTAACGTTTCTTTTCTTTCATGAAGCAAGATGACAATTGATTCTTTTGATCCCTTGAGTTTTTCTAGCTGTGCAATAACGGATGCCACATAACGTTGATCTTTGAAGTACCAATCCCTACTATCGATATTCCAGTCCCACATCTCAAAGCCTTCGTTGATGACTGCTTGACGATATTCTATAGTCATCCCCGGCTTACTCCCATATGGGGTGCGGATAAGATTCGATTCTACTCCTGTTAAAACTTCTATGGTTTTTTGTGCCGTTTTCATTTCACCAATAACAGAAGATGTTGACGCATAAAATTTATGTTTGTCGTGTGTTACTCCGTGCATCCCGACACTATGGCCTTTATTGACCATTTCTTTAACAATATCGGGGTATTTCAGCATATTACCATCGAGCATAAAAAACGTTGCTTTTACATCGTACTTTTCTAAAAGGGATAAAAGTTCGCCGCTAAATCTGAAAGGTCCATCGTCAAAAGTTAGGTAAATAGTAGTTTTTGGAGGTGTTTGATTAGCTGGGATGGTGGGTTTCTCTTCTGTAACTGGTTGTTCTGCTGGTGGATTTTGTGGGGTATCTATTGTCTTATGACCCTCATCATGAGCCCATTGCGCTGCTTGTTTTTGCCGTTCTAATGTCATTCTCTCCTCGTGTTGAGCAATATGTGTTATCTGTTTCTGAATTACAATGCCGCGTCTTGTTTCTGCTTGTGCAAGGAAACTATTTAGCAAAAGCATGAAAGGTAATATTACCAGTATAGTAATCATGCACACCTTTTTAAGATTCTTCCAATCTTTAATACGTAACTTCCCCATCCTGCATTCCTTCTTTGTTGTTAAAATCGTATTCAACCAATTAGACGATTTTACAACTTGTGCAGTTTCGCATCCCTAAGGGAATTGGTAAAAATTTCATCTTTCATTAAACGACAAAAACCCTAATCAAATTGACCAGGGTTTTCTCTAAACTTAGTTGCATGTTAATTGAACTGTAATACCCGCAGAATCTTTCACGATTGCTTTCCCGTTTTCTAGCATCACGTCATAATCCATTGATTGAAGTCTTTCAACCATAACGGCCATTTCCTCTTGGCTAGGAACAACAATTGTAAATAATTTCAACCCAAGACTGTTCTTCAAAGGTATTGGTGCATTGGTTCCATTCCATGTATTTAAGCCGAGATGGTGATGATAGCCGTTCGAACCTACAAACAATGCCTGGTGTCTAAAAGGGACTGTGATATTAAATCCTAGTGCATCATGATAAAATTCTTTAGCTTTTTGCAGATCATTTACATTTAAATGAACATGCCCCATAACCGTATCAGCAGGGAATTCGTTCCACGATTCATTTCTTGCATCGGAAAGTAAACCTTCGATATCAATCGGATCACTGACAAATGGAAGCTCATCCCCGTCCCATACCCACTCTTCCGGGGCACGGTCTCGATAAATTTCAATGCCATTTCCATCGGGATCAGCTAAATAAATGGCTTCACTAAATAGATGGTCCGATGCCCCTTGCAATGGATATCTTAATTGCAAAAGATGAAGTAATACTTTCGCTAAATCCTTACGTTCTGGAACCAGGAATGCCATATGAAATAGTCCAGTACTTCTCGGTAGACGTGGGACAGAATCTTCTTCCCTTTCAATGACAAGTAATGGCTTCACTTCATCTGCAGTGAATTCAACTCTAGCAGCATTTTCTGAAAGGACCTTTAAGCCAAGAGTTTCTTTATAAAAAGCTTTTGATTTTTCTAAATCAGAAACAAGTAAATGTACATGACCAATATGTGTTGCGGGAAATTGATGAAAATTCATGCTACGTCTTCCTCCTGGTATCTAGAATAAGATGGCATCTAATGCGTATTTTCCTGCTCCTGTTAAGGCGACTCCTATTGTAATTGCCACTAATGCAAGATTATATTCGTAACCATTTTGCGTTGACCAGTAACCATTAGCTGCATGCACTTTTACAATTGCAACCAGCATTGTTAATGCTAACACTACTCCTGCAATTGGTGTAAACAATCCTGCTGCAAACAATAATCCTCCTGCCAATTCCGCAAAACCTGCTAAGAAAGCCATTGTCACTCCTGGCTTCATTCCGATTGATTCAAACCAGCCGCCTGTTCCTTTTAAACCGTAACCGCCTAACCAACCGAACAACTTTTGTACCCCATGTGCTGCAAATGATAATCCAATCACTAAACGAATAATTAATAGTCCTAAACTTAACATACTTTTTTCCTCCTTAAAATGATAAAATAAATTTATCTCGAATTCGAGATATTATACAAAAAAATATATGCTCGTATCGGAGCAATAAGTGAACCCTTTAAAGCTTTTTTAACAAAAGAAAATTTGCCGGCCAAATCCTTTTGTTAAAATCACCTCTAAGTTACTTTATGTAAGTAACTATATAATGTATACCAAAAAGAGTCAATAACTTTCTAAAATATTTTATAAAAAGGCTCTGTTAATCTTGTTTCCGTTCCAGTTGCTTGCTTTCCTGGACATTGATGATTTTTCCTTGAAAGAATCCACGCACGAAGAAAAGGAGGTAGCACAAGGAATTCTTGCCTGAATTTACATCACACGATATTATGCGCTAGCATAATGGAGGATTTTCAGGGAGTCAAACGCATTCCAATCCAATCCACAAAGTGCAGTAAATCAACCATTTACTTTAATTTAACCTTTATTTTTCAGGAATTCTGGCAGAAGGCACGAAAATACTATTAGCTTCAAAATTTGTATGCTTAAATATGGAGATTTTTGCGTAATTATCTCATTTAAAGTGGATATAAGAGTATTTCGTAATACCCTTATTGGGTTTACGAACTTTTTTATACTCCTGTTTTTTGGTCGTTATCACCATTTCCAAAAATGTTTTGGCCTGTTTTTTATCGTAATAAACGTTATCAAAAATTGATTCGCTAAGTTCATATAAGGCTTTTTTAAAAATCCGAAATCAGAGAAATCTCCGCTGATTTCCCTAAAAAATAGACTCTGTTAATCTTGTCTGTGATTTCCGCTTTAGCGCTTGCTTTCCGAGGTGTCAAGCGCTCTCCGCTTCAATCCACAAAATGCAGAAAAGCAACAATGTACTTTGACATAGAACTATAAAAAAAGGCTGTCTTAATGTCAGAAAAACATTTAAGCGCAGCCTTTCACTATTCCTAAAATATATTCTTTATGATCCTTATAATCAATCGAGGAATAAACAACAGTATACTCCACAAAATTTCAAACAAAATGGATCCGACTATTTCATCCAAAAGATCACGAAAGATACTAGGTTGTGATTTTCTTTTCTTTTTTAACAATACTCTTCCCTCTCATTTTAGCTACTGCTTTTTTGATAAGTCACATCAAGCACTTTCCCCATACTTGCATACCTCTTTGAAATCCATAAAAAGAAAAGCACGGGCACCATGAATAATGCAGTAGTGAGAAGGCCTGCCGAAATGGAGAGACTTAGTGCAATCCACCCTACAAGTGGCCCTCCGGCAATTTGACCGAAAGCATCAAGTTGGCCAAACAAGGAAAGCATTGTTGCCCTTCCCTTGGATTCCAATTTCTGATTGATCCAAATGCTAAATAGTGGACTATTCAATCCCCTGAAGGTATAGCTTACCCAATAAGAAGCTAAGGCAAGCCAAAGTTCGCCGCTAAACGCAAAAATCAAGGTACTAATAAACAATCCCGCATTAATCAAGAATAGGAACAAAACAAAGCGTTGTTCACCTGTCGCTTCCATTTTTCCTTTTATCCACTGTACCAAGCCGATATTTAATAATAATGCAATCGCATTAATGACACCAAACCAAATAATAGCAGAATTTTCGGGAACATGTATATCCTTTAAGAAGTGAATTTCCCATAAGCGATCAAACCCTTCACTGGCAAGTCCCCACATTGTTGTTATTCCCGCCATACACATTAAAAGAGTGTTTCCACAAATGGTCTTAAAGCCGTTTTGCAAAACAGCCGCCAATTGACCAAAATGTGAGGATTCTGTTCTTTCCATTTTTACAAAATGTTTTTCAGGCATACTGAACATGAGCCAAAAAGCTAACCCAAGAAAGGCAGCTCCTGCTGCGATAATGGCAAACTGAACCGACTCCATGTAAGATACACACACTCCCACAACAATGCCTGCAAATCTGCCCCAAGAACCGACTTGCGAACTTCGGAAAAACAACTTATCCAACTCTTTACCTTGTACTTCATCCGCAATCCATGCTTCCTCGGCACCACTTAGGAATGTGTACCCAAGACCCCATAAGGCATATGCTACAGCAATCGAGTAAAATTCAGGGATTGACCCTTCAAGGATATGCGCACAACCAAGAATCACAGTTCCGATAATGACTGACCATTTTCTACTAAGGTGATCCGCAATTACTCCCGTTGGAACCTCGAAGATCAACACTGAAACTTCCATGACTGTCCCTAACAATACGAGTTGTAGTGGGTTTAGACCAGCTTCAGTTATAAAATAAATCGCATGTACAGTAAAAATGATTTGAAATAGAAACGCTCTCGTACCGGTTAATCTAAAATAAACTTTTTTTGCATCCAAGTAATTTTCCTCCGTCTCATCATAACTCTGTTCTCAGGATTACTGAGTCTGAGACGGAAACTTTTAGTTAAGCTCTCCGTCTCAGACTATAAAGCAGATACCTCTATTTGCATGTTATTGTCCTCCTTTTGTCAGATAATTGTATTATAATAGCTCGAGGAAAATTTTGTCACGACCATTGTGTTTCATTTTCAGGGATTCGGATAAATAAATGAAAAGAATTTATTCTTGGAGTGATCTCAATGGAACAATATAAATGTAAGGAACTTAATAAATCAGGCATCGTAATCCTTCCTAAAAAATGGCGTGATCGTTTCGCCCTAAAACCTGGGAACCTCGTCGATTTGGAATACGATAATTCAGCAATCGTTATCAAAAAGCACATGCATGAGACCAAGAATAATTCCAGAGTAATAAATGAAGAAGGTTCTGTTCTTCTTCCGATGGAATTACGGAATTTGATGGGCCTTACTCCCCAAGATGAGTTCTGTTTGTATATTGATGAAGACAATGAACGATTTATTGTAAAAGCAAATTGAGTGAACTCTTCTCCCCTTGGGTAGAAGAGTTTTTGTCTTAAGCTCTTAGGATGATTAAGTAGTTTCCGGCCACTTAGCACGGTTAAACCTTAATATCTCGCGGTCTTCTCCCTCTTTTCAAAAAAAGTTTCCCAACTCAAAACAGAGTAATTCTGATTGCTTATTTCTGAATATTTCAAATAGAATCAAGTTGCAGCCATACATACGCTGTACAATTTTGATTCGAGAGGAGTTAGACAATGAAGAAAAGAAAAGTAATTGGTACAGGGATTTTATCTTTTGCAATGGGGATTTCATTGTTTACAACAGGTGCATTCGGTCAGGTGGCAGATTCAAATGAAATGTATCGAGTACAAATCAAAGGACCTGCAGTAGAAAAGGCACTCGCAAAGAAGAACTTTGGCTCTCGTTGGGATTTTGGCAGTGAAGGATTCACAACTGAAGTTAATGCAAAGCAATACGCTTCTTTATTGAAAAATAAGAATTTAACCGTTGAAAAAGTGCAGGAAGTTCAATTGGAAACAAGAACAAACGGAAAGATCGGAGCCACAGCAATCACATCTTTACCAAGCGATCGCACACCATGGGGAATTCAAGCCATTTATAATGACAGCACTGTTACAAGCACTTCCGGTGGTGCTGGTATCAATGTCGCTGTACTTGATACAGGTGTTTTTACAAATCATATCGACCTTCAAGGTCAAGCTGAACAATGTAAAGACTTTACACAAACTTCGTCTTCAATGGTAAACGGCTCATGTACGGACCGTAACGGTCATGGTACGCACGTAGCCGGAACTGTACTTGCTCAAGGTGGAACTGATGGTCTTGGCGTCTATGGTGTGGCTCCTGATGCAGATCTTTGGGCATATAAAGTATTAACAGACAGCGGTTCAGGCTATTCGGATGACATTTCTGCTGCTATCCGTCATGCTGCTGATCAGGCAGTTTCAACAGGAACAAAAACGATTATCTCCATGTCTCTTGGTTCAAGTTCAAAAGATACATTGATTGCTAGTGCAGTAGATTATGCATATGGTAAAGGTGTGCTTGTCGTTGCCGCAGCTGGTAACAGTGGTTCAGGTAACAATACAATCGGGTATCCTGGTGCGCTTGTCAACGCTGTGGCCGTAGCGGCATTGGAAAATGTCCAATCGAATGGTACTTACCGGGTTGCTGACTACTCTTCTCGCGGCAACTCAGCCACAGATGCAGACTATGTCATTCAAGAGCGCGACATCGAAGTTTCCGCTCCTGGCTCTGCAATCGAATCTACTTGGTATGATGGAAACTACAATACGATTAGTGGAACTTCAATGGCAACACCACACGTTTCCGGCCTAGCTGCAAAAATTTGGTCTGCGAACCCATCTTGGTCACATACACAACTTCGTGCTGAGTTACAAAGAAGAGCCAAGCTATATGATATCAAAGGTGGAATAGGAGCAACTACAGGTGATGACTATGCTTCAGGTTACGGTTTTCCACGCGTAAAATAAGTGTTTTACACCCGCCCATGTCCCCCCCTATAGATATAGGCGCGTGATAATATAAAAGGCTTCGGTGATTTTTCACCGAAGCCTTTTTGTATTTACCGAGCCGCATTATTTTTAGTTCTTGATCTCAATTTCTATCCATCTTGTTACATGATTAATAATCTTTCTTTCCATGTAGGTTGTCTTATATTGATAGAATTCACATAGTCTAAGCAGTTCAAAGCCTTCGAGCTGGTTTATCTTCTTTACCAATTCGCTTTTATCATCGTCAGACATCAATTCACCAGTGTTTATAGATGGCAATTTTATCGTGATCATGCCCTTTTCAAGCATTTCCTTAGAAAGACCTTTTCTCGCCAATCTGTTCAAGACACGGTTGATTTTCCAAAGCGGGACACCACCTACCGTTTGGTATGTGTGTAAGGTTTCTTTTAAACTATCTTGTTTTTCATTTTTATATTCCAGCCAGAACTCTTTAACATCAACATCTTGAAGTCGTTCTCCTAGCTTCTTTACGACCTTCAAATCTTGTATTTTATCTATAATCATCTTGATGCACACCTCCATAATACAAATACGAAATGAAGTCTTGGTTTATTGGGGTAGATTTAATAACCGGAATTTTATGACTTAATCTTCGTCTTTTACATCGATATCTTCTTTAAGGGGTTCACTTTTCCATTCATCAAGCAAAATTTTGTATTTTTCAACTTGTTCAAAATGCTTATTAAACTGCTCTTTGTAAATCATATACTTCTCCCCGTCAAATAAAGCGCGGATTTTCTTCTGTTGAACAAGGTTTTCCACATATGCTTCTGGCATTGATAAGTACTCAGCCGTTTCTTTTATCGTCAAATACATGATAAAGTCCTCCATTGTATAAATCTATTCAGGTTTTCCCTCAAAACTCCAAGGCAATTCCCATTCAAAATCAAGTTGTAATAAGGGAAAAGCACAATCATCTGGCACGAGATTCACTTCATCAGAAATGACAAATTTTATTTTCCCAATGGAAAAGATGTTTAAGGGTGTCCATTCTGAAATTCTCACAGGTTTTCCGACCAGAAGAGTACCTTTCACGTGGAAACTACCACTATATAAATGTTCTTGGCTTTCTGTTTCTCCAAAGTAAGATAACTGAATCGGGTTTAAGGGGTGTATCCCTAATTTCTTTAGTACCTTAGTTTCCTTAGCGTCCATTTGATCGACTGTATAATAAAAATTCAAGCAATACAGACAGGGACATGAGCTATTTGTGGCAATTTCTTCTTGGTTTGATTCTATTTGGATAATCCAGGGTCCAAGTTCTACTATGTCCATAAATCTTCAGCCTTTTTGAAAGGGGTATTTTTGTTGTTATTTTTCAAAACGAATGTGATATCGATGCGGAACCTTCATTTATCAATACGATTTCGTTATTTATCCATATGAATTCTTCATATATCAACACGTAAACGATAGATATCGATATGGCGACACATTTCGACACCTCTGATACTACATACCGTATGACACGACTTCTAAATCGCACTTTCTTATTCTACTACAAAAAAGAACCGGCGCAATGGCCGGTTTCCCATTAAGTTAAATAGTTCAATACTTTCTGGACAGCTGCTTCTCCTTGGTCAATACAACCTGGAATTCCTACTCCTTCAAACGAGCTGCCAGCTAAGAACACCCCTGGCAAGTGTTCGGCAAGAGATTCCTTCACCTTCTCGATTCTTTCCAAATGCCCCACCGTATATTGTGGCATCGCCTTTTTCCACCGTGAAATGACCTGGAACAATGGTTTAGACTTAATATCCATTGTTTTGTTAAGGTCATTTAACACAATTTCAATGATTTCTTCGTCCGTCATGTTTACTATTTCCTGATCATCCGGTTTGCCAACATAGCAGCGAAGCAAGGCATAGTCTTCAGGAGCCGATGACGGCCATTTTTTGTGAGTCCAGGTGCAGGCCGTAATTCTAAAATCATTATTACGAGAGACGATAAAACCTGTCCCATCTATATCCTGTTTGATTGATGATTTTGGGAAGGCCATTGCGACATTCGCAACAGATGTGGAAGGCATTTCATTAAAGACATCCATGAAAGGATAGTCAGATAGCATTCTACGAGCGAAATGATGTTCGGTAGCCACAACTACGCTGTCAGCATTTTCTACTGAACCATCAGCCAGCATTAACTTATAGCCTTCACCTATCTTTTCGATTTTGTCTACAGCGATTCCCTTCCTCACACTATTTTTGTCTAAACGTTTTTCAACTTCTTCAATAAGGGATTCCAACCCAGTTGTTAAAGAATAGAACATTCCTTTTTTGCTAGGTACTTTCTTCACACTTTTCGCTGGAGTGGGTATACTCTTCTTCAACCCCAAAACAAGGCTGTGATGTTTCTGTTCCATCTCATAAAAATTTGGGAACAACGCCATCAAACTGAGTTGATCTATATCACCTGCATAGATTCCTGACAAAAGCGGTGCGATGAGATTTTCGACTACTTCATTCCCAAGACGTCGTCTGAAGAAACCTCCCAGAGATTGATCTTGCTGTTTCTTACCTTTAGGTAAAATAAAATCCCCTGCTGCCCTTACTTTCCCTAACGGTGAAAATAAACCAGAAAATGCAAACGGCATGACTCTCGTTGGTATTCCCATGAAAGAGCCTTCAGGCATCGTATGAAGTTTACCTTTCACAAGGATATAGGACTTCCCTGCTGTATTGCTCACTACTTTATCTCTCAAGCCTACCTCATCAATCAATCTCATTGCACTTGGTTTACGAGCAATGATGGAGTCAGGTCCTTTTTCTATAAGAAAGCCGTCTTTTCGGATTGTTTGAATGACCCCACCAAGACGGTCACTTCCTTCGATAAGCTTCACATCGATAGGCAAGCCGTTCACACGGGCTTCTTTTTGCAGATAATACGCCGTTGTTAAACCTGTAATTCCTCCGCCGATGATGACTACTTTCCTCTTTTCCAACATGTCCTCACCTAATTTCTTTTCTTACGCTCAGTTTATAAAAAAATCTTTCAAATGTATTAAAATCAATCCAATTGTTATAAAAAGTTTACATTTAGCGCTACTGACCAGGATAATTTAAACTTTCCAGTTGACAAAAGCTTCTTAAATCCTGCTTGGCCAAATATATATGTAAAAAGATTGAAGGATTGCGGTGATATGAATATGAATATGAATATCGTTAAATCAATTTTTGGTTCACTTCTAATACTTATCCTTTCCACAATAGCGTTTTTTGTGATTGCTGCTACCATTTCACTTTCAAAACTAGAGTTAGGAAAGATAAAAATCGACGATAAAGTAGATGCTTCTGCTATTTTATTAAGGTTAGTAGGCTCGGAAAATGCTATGCTGGGGCACGGATTGAATGAGGAATTTTCTTTTTCAAAGATGGGATTCGAACTTTTTACAAATGTCCAAATAGATGATATACGTTCCCTCGTACGTTATGAACTCCCTGGTTTCGTGCATTTCGATTTGGATATATTGATAGCCGGAGAAGGCACAGATTATACGGATATTCCAATGGAATCTGCACCACCAGTGGAAGAACTATTAAAGGAACGTGAAATGGCCTCAAAAGAATTAGCTGAATTGCAGGATGGCAATGTACCATCTGGAAAAGTTCCAACTGAGAAAAATATATATATCTATCACACGCATAGTTGGGAATCGTATCTCCCTTTGCTTGGCATTGAGGGTGCGAAGGACGAAGACCAATCTGTCGATGGTAAAACAAATATCACGATTGTCGGTGATTTGCTTGGGAAAGAGCTTGAGTCCAAAGGCATTGGTGTCACGGTTGATAAAACAAATGTTGGTCAAGAACTGAAAAAAAGGAATTGGAAAACGGCAAAGTCATACGAATTTTCACGAACGCTCGTTCAGCAGGCAATGGCTAGCAATGGAAAGCTTAATTATTTCATCGATTTGCATAGAGATTCATTAAGGAAAGATTCGACTAGTATTGAAATTAACCAGAAACCTTATGCCAAACTCGTCTTCGTTATTGGAAAAGACAATAAGAACTATAATAAGAATATTGCGTTCGCAAATGGCATTCATGAGTATTTGCAGACACATTACCCCGGACTCAGTAAAGGCGTGCTAGGGAAATCAGGGGCTCACGTCGACGGTGTTTACAATCAAGACCTCTCTCCAAATTCAGTGGTTGTGGAAGTTGGCGGCGTTGACAATGACATGAAAGAACTAAAAAATTCAGTCGAGGCCCTCGCGGAAGCCATCAGTAACTTGTATTGGAAGGCTGAAGCTGTTCAAGGAAATAATTAGGGTGTTTGGAGACATTCTAAGTAGTCCTGTTTTCTTGGAGAAAACATGGTTGGATTATTATATTAATCCATATCAAATCTAAATAGAAACAAATAAAAGAGGGCGTCCCCAAAGGTGTAAACTTTTTGGGACGCCCTCTTTTATTTTCACCATGTTAGACGTTTTTCTAGAATCAAGAAATGTCAATCATTATTCATAAAATTCTGCCTCTCCAAGTAATTTAACACTGTTTGTGAAAACTCGAGGTGAGATTCCTTCGTATACTTGGCTTTCGTATAGACTTGAGCAAGATTTTTTAATCCTAATTCTTCTGTCATTTCCTTAAGCCTAGGGATCTCCATGTAGCGTTTCCATCCCTTTTCATTTCTATCTTTATAGATGTCTTGAATTTCTTCTTCTGTATAATCACGATATTGATCGTAGTGAACAAGTCCATGTTTAGGCAATCGATCTCGAGGAGCAGGGTTTTCGTTTGGATATCCTAATGAATACCCCACGACTGGGACGACATTTGGAGGCAAGTTTAGTAATTCACCAATTTGATCGCAATTTGCTAGTGTTGATCCCATGTAGCAAATACCTAGTCCTGCATTCTCAGCTGCTAAAGCACAGTTTTGTGCCACCAAAGTCGCATCAATGGCAGCTATCATAAAGCTCATATAATTATCAAAATGTACAGGAGCATCATTGAGCGCAAGCCATTTTCTCATTCTATTAAAATCCGCACAAAATGTTAATAAAATAGGTGAATCAACCACCATCGATTGTTCCATGTGTGCGGTGTATAATTTTTTCTTAAGTTCTTTGTCTTTTGTAACAACAATAGAATACGATTGCATATTGCCACTAGAAGAGGCACGAATACCAGCTTCTAATATTTGATCAAGTAGTTCTTGGCTTACTTCCCTATCCGCATATTCTCGTATGGATCTGTGTCCATATATTACATCATTTAATTCCAAAGCAATCACTCCTTATCTAACAATATAACATTAAATATGAATGTTCTGAAAATATAAATTTCAATATTCATTTTTAAGGGTCCTTAATCTGTTTTTTATTTTGACAGTGCACTTTGAATGACCCCCCCACACACCTTCTCTAATCTTAATTGTTTTAACCAATCCAACCCGATTACTCAATAACTCGTATATAAGTAACTTTTCTTTAAAATATGCGTCTTATAGCATAAAGAGGTGTAATGATATGAAACGTCGATTTATCTTATTGCTAATAACGACAACAATATTGCTCATCTCAACGGTATTTGGCTACAACCTTTTAAACTATCCTATCAAAGAAAAAGGCTTTACGAAGATGACGATTTACTTGAATGGGGATAAAGAAGGACCCTATATAATTACTGATAAGAAAGTTATTAAAAACGTTATCAAAACAATCAATTCGAGTCCAAAAAGAGATATTTCAAAAATTATTTTTGAAAAAGGTCCAGACGGAAGAATTATTTTTGAAGGAAAGAATACAGATTATGAGGTTAAAGTTTTTAGTGACGGAGGCAACATCGTTACTGAAAAGTATTATATCCTTACTGACTTTAACCTTGGTGAGATAAAAAATAAGGATTGATTAGCTCATTAAGTAAAAAGCACTTTAAGTGAAAAAAACAAGCAAATTGAAAACGCATGGTTTCATCTAGTCCATGCGTTTTTCTGTGCCTTTTCTTGTTATTTAGCTAGATTTATCAAATTTTTTCTTTTTTCTCCGTTGAATCTGAAACTAATTACTTTAGAATCATTTATGCAAATAAATTTAGGCATGTGTCATGCCTCTTTCGAATCCGGAATGATCCAGCACCCACTTGTAAATGCTATGGGCTACTCCATGCTCAGTATTTTTTGCTGTGATATCTTTTGCCGCTTCTTTTACGATAGATTGAGCGTTCCCCATCGCAATTCCTAAACCTGCTTCCTTTATCATCGCCATGTCGTTAAGAGAATCTCCCATCGCCATCACGTTATCCATTGTAATTCCAAGCAACTTGCAAACTTTCTTCAAGCCTCGTGCTTTGTTAATTCCAAGTGCATTCACCTCAATATTGATGGCACTGGAATTTGTGACTTCAAATTCTCCTTTTTCCTGAAGAATTTTCATGATCTTCTTCCTCAATTCATTGTCTCTTATGATATAGCCAAACTTAAGCCATTGATGAGCAGTCAAATCTTCTGGCATCTTACTCCGCCACAGATTTTCACAACTTAATGCCCAGAAATCTGCACCATGTTCTTTGGAAAGATCCCACATCCACTTCATTTGGTCATGACTGACAGGATTCCTTTCTATCAATTCTCCTGTGGGACCATAAATTTCGCTGCCGTTCACAGTCACCAAATACGAGGACAGTTCAAGTGATGCGGCGTAATCACGGCAAGTCAATAAGTCACGCCCTGTACTTAACACGACTTTCACACCCATTTCCTCTGCCCTTTTGATAGCTTCACGATTTTCTTCAGAAATTTGTTCGTTGTCATTGAGCAATGTCCCGTCCATGTCTAATGCAATTAATTTTATGTCCATAACAGTCACGCTCCTCATGAGGTTTTTGTCCCTGTTTACATAATAAAGTTATTGTCTTTTATATATTCGCTTCATACTAATTTTGAAATAGCAGAAGTATTTAGACAACTCAATATGGCCAAAAATAACATCCATTTACACAAACTTAACCGTCTCTTCATGTATAAGTTCCCCACTGCGCGAAAGAAAAACCCCCTTTTTTTCTTACAAACACCAACCCACAGTAACTTATAGAGCTGGGCTAGAATTAAAGTCAAAAAAAGAACCTTGCATGGCAAGATTCTTTTCAAAATTAGTTTATTATCCAAAAAATTTGAAGATCGAATGTAGAAATGTCTTAACACCATTTTCTAAGGCTGTTTCATCAATGTCAAAACGTGCATGGTGGTGCGGATAAATGATTCCTTTATCTACATTCCCTGCTCCTACATAAAAGAAAGCCCCTGGAGCTTTTTGCTGGTAGGCTGAAAAATCTTCCCCACCCATATTTGGTTTCATTAAATCAAGAGCTTCCTCTCCAAATACTTCAAGAACGGTCTCTTCTATCACTCTTGTCACTTCATGGTCATTAATAACTGGACGATATCCATATTGATATTCAAACTCGTACTCCGCTTCGTGTGCTTCTGTAATACCTTTTACCATTCGCTCCATTTTTACTGGAATGGATTCTCGAAGGGTCTGGTCAAAACTCCTCACGGTACCACCAAGCCATATCGATCCCGGAATGACATTATCTGCAGTTCCTGCAACAAATTGAGTGACCGACACAACAAGATTATCTAGCGGGTCAGTTGTACGAGAGACAATATGTTGCAAGTTGGTTACGATTTGTGCACCGATAGCGATGGAGTCTACCGTTTGATGAGGCAATGCCGCATGTCCTCCTCTACCTTTAACAGTAATTTTAAAAGTATCTGGTGCAGCCATCATCGGCCCATATACTACACCCACTTTTCCGACTTCAAGTGATGCCCATAAATGAGTCCCAATCACAAGATCCACACCATCCATCACGCCGGCACTGACCATTTCTTCAGCACCACCTGGATAAATTTCTTCGGCGTGTTGGAAGAGAAAGCGGACTTCTCCATTTATTTGATCATGCAAACCTGAAAGAATCTTTGCTGTCCCAAGTAACATTGCTGTATGTCCATCATGACCACACGCGTGCATGACACCAGGATTTTTTGAAGCGAACGGGGAAACATTTTCTTCTGTAATAGCGAGAGCATCCATATCAGCACGTACGGCTATTGTTTTACCTGGCTTTGAGCCAATCAACCGAGCCATTACGCTTGTCTTCGTCGGCCTTGTTACATCCAAGTTCCCGAATGAAAGCAGCGTATCATAAATAAATTGTGATGTTTTTTCCTCTTGAAAACTTAATTCTGGATTTTCGTGTAAATATCTTCTCCACGTAACCACTTGCTCGTTGATTTCACTAGCTAATTGATTCAGGTCTAACATTGCGTTCCTCTCTCCCATTGAAAGTCCTCCCTTAGTTTTAACTGATTGTAAAAACAATTCCCATTACCGTAATAATGCAAGCGGCCAATTTAGCTGCTGTTATTTTTTCTTTAAAATAAATCCAAGCTAAGAATACCGCAAAAAGTGGTGACGTATAGGCAAGCGCCACAACTAATGTGCCATCAGCAAATTTTAACGCCGTAAAGAGACATAGCCATTGAATGATGACCGAAATTCCTCTTAAGGTGATATGACCATGAAGACTTGGAAACCAAACCTTAGGCCGATAAATCAGATAGATTAATACTGCAATCCCGATTGCACGATAAAAATATAGAGTGACTGGATTGATCCATTCATGAATGAGAAGCTGCTGTGTTGGCACCATGCTAACACCGTAAACGACTGCTGTCGCAATTCCCAACAAATTTCCGGGTTTTTTTAACTCTATGAAAGGAGTTAAAGGATTCTTTCCAGACAAATTCAGAAAGTAAACTCCAGTAATGATGAACAATACGGAAATCAACACGACAGGATTAAAGCCATTGATGAACGCATTTGGAATAAAAGTGAATAATGGGGTCAGTGCTAAATATACAGCCAATACTGAAACTTCTATCCGCTCCATGGATAAAAAGAATAATACGTTTGCCAACGTATCTAACACAATGACCAACAAAAGTATGGAGATAGAAGTCGCATTGACTTCGAAAGAATACATCCATGGCAAAGAGAAACTGAGTAGGATGCCTATGTATGCAAAGGAGGTAACGATAAAACTATTATTGTCCTTCATCTCCCCCACAATCTTCTTAGCATATAAAGAATTGACGGCATTGAAAAAAGAACTAATGAGCGATAAAACCATCAAAACAGCATCACTTCCCATGGTATAGACTGAATTTTCGATAATCTAAATATTACATCATATACGTGAGTTATGGAAGACTTTACTGGAAATCCGACTTAGAATGGAATTTTCCGAAGTTGATGAGGGATAATCCGACGTTCGTTGTACTTTTTCTGACGTTCAAACTCATTATTCCGACCGCGACTCTAGTCAAGCTATCACTTGGCACATCCAACACGACGAAAATGGTTTATTTTTGGATTTTCCGACGTTGATTTGATTTTTTCTTCGTTGCTGAAGGATAATCCGACGTTCCGGACTCTTTTTCCGACGTTCAAACCGATGACTCCCCCAAATACTATAAACTGCAAAAAAGCACACCATAAATAGTGTGCTTAAACATTACTTTATTTTATTAAATCCATGAGGACAGAAAGTTCTTTCTTACTTAGATCACGCCATTCACCGATTTTCAAGCCGTCTAATGTAATGTTCATAATTCTTACACGCTGAAGTTTTACAACTTCATAACCAAATACTGCACACATGCGGCGGATTTGTCGGTTCAACCCTTGTGTTAAGACGATATTGAATACGCGATCGCTAACCTTTGTCACTTTGCAGCGTTTCGTCGTCTGACCGAGGATTTTCACGCCACTGGCCATTCCTTCAATAAATTGCGGAGTGACAGGCTTACTTACGGTAACAATATATTCTTTTTCATGATTATTTTCGGCACGGAGAATCTTATTTACGATATCACCGTCATTTGTCATTAGAATTAGACCATCTGAATCCTTATCAAGTCGCCCTATTGGAAAAATTCGTTCATGATGGTTTACAAAATCAACGATATTTCCTTTAATATGTCTTTCAGTTGTTGACGTGATGCCAACCGGCTTATTTAATGCTATGTAAATCGGGGTCTTTTTCTCGCCTACTTGTTGGCCATCAACTTCGACCAAATCTCCAGCTTCAACAGCGCTACCAAGTTCAGCTAACTTCCCATTTATCTTTACCCTTTTTGCTTCGACTAACTTATCCGCTTCACGTCGTGAACAAAACCCTGTTTCACTAATATACTTATTAATCCTCATTGAGAAAGTCCTACCTCACTTGTTGATAATAATAATCCTATTTTTCCTATTGTAACATAAGGAAAAGATATTGAAAAAATGTATCCAACAAAAATAAATACACTCAGGCAATATCACCAGAGTGTATTTATTCGTCCTTAACCTATTTTCCCTTTGTTAATATTCTTACCATAAAATATTTCGTCCATCTCTGTTAGGAGTCTCTCTGTGATTTCCTCAAGCTCTTCTGGACTTAATTCATCTTTTGTATAACCAAATAGGTAATTATTAATGTCGAATTCTTTCAATTTACACTTTGTATGAAAAATATTTTCTTGATATACATTGACGTCAATCATATCAAACATATCGGTCACATCTTCAGGAATATAATTTTGAATCGAGCTGATATCATGATCAATAAAGAGTTTGTGACCATGTTTATCCCTTGTGAAGCCACGAACGCGATAATCGATCGCCATAATGTCAGTGTCAAATGATCGGATTAAATAATTGAGCGCCTTGAGTGGTGAGATCTCACCACAAGTGGATACATCGATATCAGCTCGGAAAGTACTGATTCCTTCATCTGGGTGAAATTCGGGATACGTATGAACTGTAATATGACTTTTATCAAGCTGCATGACCACATTATCTTTTAGTGGACCTGGAGATTCATCATATACTCCGTTTGGTACTTCCACAACTGGTCCTTCCGAAACCAAAATGGTTACACTTGCACCTTGAGGAACATAATCCTGCTTTGCTACATTAAGAACGTGTGCACCAATAATTTCAGTCACTTGTTTCAATATTTTAGTCAGCCGGTCGGCATTATATTGCTCATCAATATATTCGAGGTATGCCTCTCGCTCTTCCTTAGTTCTTGTATAACATATATCATACATATTGAAACTTAATGATTTGGTCAAATTATTAAATCCGTGCAGTTCAATCCGTTGCTCTGGTGTTAATTTCATATGCCATTTCCCCTTATCTGTTTTATTCACATGGTCTTTAATAGTTTTTTTTATAGTACCCAAACTTTTCAATAAAAAAACAGCCCTTTTAATTTGGCTGTTTTAGCAATCATTCATTGTTCGAAATCAAATCTTAAGTTTGAGTTCAATAAATATTATGATGAAAATGAAACACAATATGAGTATGAAAACTTCTATCCCTAAGTAAATTTCAATGAATACTCCGTCCTAATAAAAATCATCCGCTATAGTGAATGGCTTTTCTTATTTTTATGCTTATCGATAACTTGAGTAAATAACTCTTTTAATTCTCTAAAACGATTACGACTTCCTTCATCAGCAAATACATAGCGATTCCAGAAATAATAAATCCCTTCCTCCACCAATATAAAACTAACAAAAGCAGCGATGCACCAAATCATCCACACTTCCATTTTGAGGTCCCCTTTTATCTTGGATAGATTAGTATATTCCAATCTTTACCACAAAATGTAAAACTTAAACGTTTTTAATATAAGAAACTATTACTGAGGATCGTGATAGTCCAATGCTCTTTTACTGTCACTCAAACCTTTGGTAGTTGGGTCTTGAACGATACCGAGCATTGACAGCAGAACAAACACTGCATTTGCAAATGTCAATACCGTATCTTTCACGTGATTAGTCAGCTGATAATCCGTAATATCAAGCATATTTAATCCGCTTAGAACCATCTGTAGAACAATCATCAATTGCGAAATAAATGCAATAACCCAACTGCCATTCTTGAAGCGCACTTTCCAATTTATCATTATTATTTCCCCTAACATCTATGAAGTGAATGCTTTTTACCAATATATGCTCATAGGAAGAAGGGTTGTCAGCGTTTGTCCAAGAAAAATATTTTTCTAAAAATAATTGTTTACGTTTTGAAAATGCGGGGTACTTTCATTGTACAAGCAACAATTACTACAAAATTCTACAAAATTAGGGAGATGAATATGATGGAAAACACTTTAACAAAGAAATTAGCAGCAATGGGTATCGTCGCAACATTAACATTAGGCGGATTAACAGCTTGTGGCGATGGTAAAGATCAGGACAACGGAATCAGTGATGGTCAGAAAAAAGACGAGCTAGACGCTTCAGATGATGGCGATGAAGAATAAATAAACGAAAACCTCCGTCATTTGGCGGAGGTTTTATTGTGTCAATATAATCTCTTTAAATACCCTTCCTCAAGCCTTTTTTCCATTGCCTCTTCATCCATTCCATCGATTTTGACATGGTCTGCATAGATCTTTGCAGGAGAAGGCAATTCCTCTTTGCTTGCCCAAGTTAAGGAATTCCATAATCCTGACCTGTGTACTGCTTTCCCACACTGCAAGTAGCATTCCTCTACCTCGACTACAATTCCAAGCTTTGGTACGATCCCTTGAGCGACGAGTGGCTCAAGCAATTCTGAATCCTTCGTGACAAATGCCTTCCCGTTTATTCTTAATGTTTCTCGAAGTCCCGGAATGAGAAAAAGTAACCCGACATGAGGATTGGCTATGATATTCTTCAAAGAATCCACCCGATTATTTCCCTTCCGATCAGGTATCAACAATTGTTTTTCATTTAGAACTGAAACAAAACCTGGTGCATCCCCTCGAGGTGATGCGTCACATTTTCCATCTGCATCGGAAGTAGATAATACAATAAACGGCGAACGCTCGATGAAATGACGACAGTGTTCATCCAAAAATGAAATGACTTTTTTACGTGCAACATCACTCGGTTCTCCGACTATTTCTGTTAATTCTTCTGATGTAACTTTATTATCTAATTTCAAAACTATATCTCCCCCATTTCATCCTCTATTTACTTACACCGTAAGCCTCATTCCATGAACCTTGAAGTTTACGCAACAAAACAATTTGGCCAACATGATAGGCAACATGCACGGTGAAATTGGCTAAGATTATGTTCCAATTTTCTTCATTATTTAAACAAGATTCTTCGGAACCTTTAATGAGGTCCCTCCATTCAGCCATAATCTCCTGAATATGTTCAGCAGCCTCATTCCAGTTTTGATGGTCTGTAAAAGTTTCTTTGATGCTAGAGATATTTTTGGGAGAAACAGGTATTTTTTTAAAACGGTTCAAATATCTCTCGTTATAAAAAATCAAGTGATTCACAATTTCAAGGATGGAGTTGAAATCTCCTTGTTTCCACGACGCCTGTTCTGGCGTCAACCCTTCAATCGCATTCGTCAAAGAAACAAACCAATGGTTTTTATGCAATGCATTCATTTGCTCATTTAAAACGCTCTTTGCGCCCATCTGATTACCCCCGATTCATACGGACTACTCCGCATTTCTTATTGTATTCTTAACTCACTCTCGGTCTTGATGTTCTTTTTTTTAGACTCGAAATGGTATACCAGTGTCATTCCTCAACTTTCACTTTCACCCAATATTTTACTTCACCCCTCGCCCATTCAGCGTTTATGACTAATTTATATGTACCTGGTAACAATTCTGGAAGTTTGACATCAAAAGTATTTTTCTCGAATGGCAACTTTTCTTTAGAATCTTCCAAATGGACTGATATTGACTTCGGAGGAACTTCGAAATACAAAGGCAAGGTTTCTTGGGAGCGAACTGGAACTAGGTCCATGAATAGTCCTGATGATTTGCTATCGTAGCTTTTTAATGCAATTCCCGCCACTTTAGGCCATTCAAACTCTCGTACAGATGCAGTAACTGGATGGAAATCATCACCGACAATTAGCGGTGGAGGGGCAGACACTTCCCTCCAATTAAGGAAAAAGATTATTGCAAATGTTAAGAGAATTAATACATACACCCTCTTTTTCGTAGGCTTTGTCTTTTGTATTTCCATCCAACAACCTCCTAAATATTCCAAATTAATTTTATCACAAAATTCAAAATTTTAGTCAAACAAAAAAACAGCGGATCCTTCCACTGTTCGACTTTTCATTATACACGGAGCTTAGATTGTCGGATAATTTGGTTGATAACTTCTGAAAAAATAAGACCGATTGCAATAGCGCCTGATAACATAAACGCTTTTGCTGCTAAAGCAACTGCTAAAGTGTAGTCATTAAGGACAAAATTCTTCATTGCATCGTAGGCAAGCCCTCCCGGTACAAGGGGAATGACCCCTGCAACGCTAAAGATAATGATGGGTGTTTTATATATTCGAGATAATGTTTGACTCATAACGGCAATAAAAAAAGATGCAGCCAACGTTGCTAAAGTGGTGTCAAATTGATGATACTCCATTATCACGTAAATCATCCATCCAATAGCCCCAACAAGCCCACACTTTACCAGTGATTGCTTTGGGGCATTGAATATAATACCAAATGCCGCAGTGGCAATAAAACTAGTGATCAATTGTTCGATAAAATACATGTAGTTAGCCCCTTTTTAGATAAATGACAGGATGACTGCGATTCCTGAGCCGATGGCAAAAGCAGTTAAGAATGCCTCAGCGCCTTTTGATAGTCCCGAAACCAAATGGCCCGCCATTAAATCCCGTACCGCATTTGTAATCAATAATCCCGGAACAAGTGGCATGACAGAACCAATGATAATCTTATCAAGTTCGTTTCCGATGCCAGTTTTAATAAATAAAAATGATAACGCACCAATCGTAAAGCTCGCTAAAAATTCAGCGAAGAACTTTATGGGAACAAGCCGATGGAAATAGACAAAGCAAATGTACCCCACGCCCCCTGATATGATCGCGGGAAGAAAATCGTACCATCCACCCTTAAACATAATTAAAAAGCATCCACTTGAAATCGCCGCAGCAAGCACCTGCAAATAAAGAGGAAAACTCACGTTTTGAGATTCTAATTCTTTTAGTAGTTCGGCTGCTTCTTTAAGGGTAACCTCACCTGCCGTAATCTTCCTTGAGATACTATTTACAAGTGCGACTTTTTTCAAATCCGTCGTCCGTTCAGAAATTCGTATCAGCTTTGTTTTAGTCGGTTCTGAACCTTCTGTTGAAAAGATAATGCCAGTAGGAGTGACATAGCTATGTGACTCACCAATTCCAAATGCAGCAGCCATCCTCATCATTGTATCTTCAACACGATACGTTTCGGCCCCGCTTTGAAGCATGATTTTTCCTGCCATTAAACAAACTTCCATAATTTCATACGTATATTTAACGTTTTTATCCATATCTACCTCGCAGATCTCTATCTCTGATGTTGAACCTTTTCAATAGTTTAATGTAAAGAATTCCTACAAGCAAGAAAGCATTTTGTGAAAGCGTGACCAACGTCAAATGGTTTTCTGTAACGGAAAAAAATCTAAATCCTTATACCAATTACCCTCAATTTAATTTGTATTAACACTCTCTACCGATTAAAATAGAAGAAACAAACACGTAATCGAAAAGGAGACACTATAAATGACGAATCAAGATAACCCAAAGAAAATGAGCCTGCAAGAGGCGATTAAACAAAAGCTTGCTAGCAAAAATCAAACTCAGACTGCTGCAGGTAAAGCTTCCGCTGGTCCTGTAAAGAACTTGCAGGCGATGCAAAGCCAAGTGACAAAAAAGCCAAATAACCAACGTAAGCGTATGGGTGTTTAAGATTTGGACGGCAAGAATCGAAGTAACATCTCACCTGGCATCACAGTCAATATTGTTCTAAAACAAGATCAGCGTACGGGTAAACTGACAAAAGGAATTGTAAAAGACATTCTTACGAATTCAAGTTCTCATCCGCACGGCATTAAAGTTCGCCTTCAAGATGGTCAAGTTGGTCGCGTACAAGAAATATTAAAATAAGTAATAAAAGACAGAAGTTGTAGCCATTTGCGGTTACAGCTTCTTTTTTAGATTTTATATAGCCTATTCGCAAATTGGTTAATTTTTGAAATTATCCAGCAACTAGTTTATGATTATCTTAGTTCAATAAAAGGAGAATTAGATATGAAGATCATAAAATCAAATCCAGAAAATGTTGCACCTCCCATAGGACAATATCATCATGTTGCTGTAATACCAAAAGATGCCGAGCTAGTTGTTTTATCTGGGCAGATAGGAAATGATACGGAAGGGTTTCTACCACAAGATGTGGAAACTCAGTTTGCCAACGCTCTTACAAATATCAAATCCATTCTTATGAATGAGGGTATAGATTCTAGTAATGTTTTCAAAGTAAATATTTGGTTAACGGAAGATATTAGTAGAGAATTATTCAATGAAAAATGGAGCGAATTTCATCATCAGTCCCCTCCTGCTACAACTATGGCATATGTCTCAGCGTTAGCCCGACCAGAAATCAAGGTGGAAGTTGAAGCTTGGGCAGCAAAATAATTTCCAACTTCATTGGTGCTTATGCACCTTTTTTTATTGTGCATTTTGTTTAATGTAAAGCCTTTTCCCCCTTTAACGCAGCATTCAAGGTCTATATAGACATCGGAACAAACCCAAGTCTATAATTCGATTCCCCCTTTGCAGATAGAATCTCATTTTCTTCCTTTTTATGTTTTTTACAAAAAACAATTTTCTCAAATTATTATCATTATTTTTTACATTTCCAATTGACTCTAACGTTACGTGATACACTATAGTAATTGTTGAAGGGAGCGAATGACGATGAAAGTAAAAGAAGTTGCAGATTTGGTTGGAATTAGTGTGCGCACACTACATCATTATGATGAAATCGGATTATTAATCCCTGAAGATACCACTGAATCTGGGTATCGAGTTTACTCTGAGAAAAACCTCGAAACTCTCCAACAAATCTTATTTTTCAAGGAATTAGGCTTCCCTTTAAAGAAGATTAAAGAAATCATCTATAGTCCTTCATTCGATCGAGAAGAAGCACTTCAGATGCATCGAAAATTTCTTCTTGAAAAAAGGAACAGACTCGATAAGATGATTGGGACCATCGAGAAAACCATTCAACATTCGAAAGGAGAAATTCAAATGTCTAATCAAGAAAAGTTCGAAGGGTTTGATTTTAGCAATAACCCCTATGAACAAGAAGCAAGAGCAAAATGGGGTGACAAAGCAGTAGATGAGTCGAACGCAAAAATAGGAAAGATGTCTAAGTTTCAGCAACAGGAATTAGCAAATAAATTCAATGACATTTATAGAAATCTTGCTACTCTACGACATCTCTCACCTGAGTCAAAAGAGGCTCAAGAAGGAATAGAGGAATGGTATGTGTACTTGAATCAAATTGGCCACTACTCATTGGATGTCTTTAAAGGACTGGGTCAAATGTACGTTGATGATGTTCGATTCACAAAAAATATCGATAAATTCGGTGAGGGTTTGGCGGAATTTATGCGCGATGCAATGGCTGTCTATGCCGATAGCAAAAAATAATTGTGCTCGCCTTAAATACCACCCTTGTTTGTCTATAAGAGCATTTCATCCCTCAGACTTTTCTGATGGGATTTTTTTATTTCCGTATGAGAGTATACTAGTCTTGAACTTCATTACCTTGAATATCTTTATTCTGAGTGAATTCGAAAAACTCGTAGGTAATTAGGAGGGATTTTTTATAAAAGCGATCGTTTCTAACAAATATGGTACACCTGATGTTCTTGAGTTAAGAGAAATCGAAAAACCTATTCCTAAGGATAATGAGGTACTGGTAAGAGTTCATGCATCATCCGTCAATTACGGAAATTTGGTACTTTTGAAAGGCGAACCTTTTTTGGCGCGATTTGCTTTCGGACTTCTAAAACCAAAATTCCCTATACCGGGCGGAGATATTTCAGGTAAGGTTGAAGCAGTGGGTAAAGATGTAAAGGAGTTTCAGCCAGGTGATGATGTGTTTGGAGACCTATCTGGTTGTGGCTGGGGCGGGTTTGCCGAATATGTTTCTGTTCCCGAAAATGCCTTGGCAATTAAACCGGCCAATATTTCCTATGAGGAGGCTGCTGCAGCACCGATGGCGGCTGTAACCGCGTTACAGAGTTTACGTAATAAGGGTAAGATTCAACCCGGTCAAAACGTATTGATTTATGGCGCATCCGGTGGTGTTGGAACTTTTGCCGTCCAGATTGCCAAATCTTTTGGGACGACAGTAACAGCGGTGTGCAGTACGAGGAACGTAGAAATTGCACAATCGATTGGCGCAGATCACGTGATTGATTATAAGAAAGAAGATTTTGCGAAACAGACTAAACTTTACGACCTTATTCTGGCTGCAAATGGCTATCAGCCTATTTCAGTGTATAAAGACTCATTAAATCCGAATGGAACTTTTGTTCAAGTAGGTGGTTCTGGTAGTCAAATGTTTCAAGCCATGGTAATGGGGCCCTTGATTTCAATGACAGGGAATAAAAAAATGGTTAGTTTTTTACAAAGAGCCAATCAAGAAGACCTTATTTTTGTAAAAAATCTTCTTGAAGCTGGGATAATAAAACCTGTAATCGAAAGAAGTTATGACTTAAATGAAGTCCCTGCTGCATTTAAATATTTCGAAGAAGGACATTCCCAAGGAAAAGTTGTCATCACTATGTGAACGGAATAAATTATTGACTGTATAAAAAACGGTTACCCTTAAAGAATAACCGCATTCATTTCCCAATAAGTTTAGTGAAAAATCTTAGTCTTTTTCAGCAGCCATTGCAATTGCTTTCGTTTCATGAACAGTTCCATATGGATGCTGAGGAGGCGCATAGATCGAGTAAAGTTTGATTGGTTTATTACCAGTATTAATCAAGTTATGCCATTTGCCAGCTGGAATCACTATCGCATAATCATCAAATACTTTTTCATTAAAGTCCAATTTGTCTTTGCTATCGCCCATTTGAACAATCCCTTGACCTTCTTCGATACGTAAGAATTGATCAAGTGTCGGATGAATTTCTAAACCAATGTCTTCTCCAACATTGATACTCATCAAGGTCACTTGCAAATGACTTCCTGTCCATATAGCGGTACGAAAAGTATTATTTTGTTTCGTAACCTCCTCTATATCAACAACAAATGGTTTAGGACCATAATCTGTTACTCTAATAGATAATTCCTCATTTAAGAAACTAAATCGTGCAGCATTTTCTTGCTCATCACTTATTGCCCACAAAAAAACATTTTGTACTAGTGGATGTTGAGTAAGTAAGCAACTCTTTTGATATTCTTCATAACCCTCCACTTCAGCTCTATAAGCCTTTTGTAAACCATCTCTATAATTTCGAAAAGAAATTTGATCATTCTGATAAACTGGCTGAGTTCCAGTTAAGTTTACATAAAGATTTGTAAATTGAGTCAAATGAGTCTTCTTTCCTTCTAATGCTTGAAGAATGTCACTTTTATGCTTTTGATTTGGCGCTACTTCTGCCAATTGTCTATAAAGCTCGATGGCTGAAGCCTCTCTTTTTATCCCACGGAGTATAGCTTCAAATACAGTATGATAATTTTCTTGATGATTTCTTACCATATTGTTTGAGTAATACATTGATGAATTAACATTAGCGTAATAAGGATAGGAATACGTTTTGGGAACATAATACATGTTGGTCATTCCCTTCACAGGTTTTTATGACATCATATGCCTATGGGGAGAGAATGTACTTCGATTTAAATTAAGTCATGGTAAGATGGGCTATTTGTTCAAAATCTTACCCTTATAAAAATGGCGTGAATACTCAACCAAGAATTTGTTGTTCAAATATTACTTCGTTAGACTGAGGAATGCTTTCTTAAGAGTACGAGTTTTAAAATCATAAAAGATAAATGAAGAATGTAACTGCTACGATAGATGTTAAATAATTCACCAAAAGTAAATGTGTCGGATTTTCTTGAGGATTAACTAACCCTAATTCAAAAGGATTTGTTCCCTCCGTTGGAGTTAAAGAAGTCTCTTGCTCTATGACGGTAAAGGAAAACCAATTCGATGTTTTACTAGATTATAATCTTTGGTAACCATTACAGAATCATAACCGATAAAATCTTTTCGTAGTTTCCAAAACCGTCAAAGCCACTTCCTCTAAGGGAATACGGTGTATACGGGAAATTTCATATAACGACTCTTTCATCATCAGCGGATTGGTCATTTTCCCTTCGAAAGGTCCTTCGAATGGCCATGGACCATCTGTTTCGACCATAGTTTGGGATAATGGAAACATGCTGACGATTTTTTGAATTTCTTCTTCATATAAAACATCTGGTGTAATCGAAATATGATATCCGTTTTCAGCCATGCGTCCTAGTGTAGCATCGTCACCTTTAAACCAATGAAAGTGAGCATTTTTCACAGAATGTTTTTCCAACAAATCGCACACAATCGGCGCATCATCGTAAACAGCATGCAAGGCAATTGGCTTTGACCACTGACTTGCCCGTTTGATGAATTCCTCTAACAACTCTATGTATTGTCCGTATTCAGAAGCCGTTACATTTCCCTCTAAACGACGATAATAAGGCAATCCAACTTCGCCAATCGCTACCATATTCACCTTTTCTAGTTCCATCCATGAAAGCAATTCTGAAAGCTCTGATTCTGAAGGCAAATCTTGCTCAGGGTGAAAACCATAAGCTGGTTTCACTTTTTGAAATCGTTGTGCCATGGTTTTATTTTTTTGAGAAGAAACGAGATTGAATGAAACAGATATGAGTGCTTCAACTGAAGTTACATTACGCATAAGTTCAGTTAACTGCTTTTCCTCATAATGATCCAAGTGAATATGGGCATCAATTATTGAGAAAGTCATGGTTATTCCCTCTTTCCCTTTAAAAAATCAAAAATTTCCCGTTTTGATTGTAAGAATTGATCTGAGAGAATCAAACTTTCTGATCTAGGCTTTTGAAAAGGCACTTTGTAATCTGCGACAATGGTTGCTGGCTTTTCTTTTAACACGAGAATTCTGTCAGAAAGAAATAATGCCTCGTCAATATTATGGGTCACAAACAACACTGTACGGGGATGACTTTCCAAAAGGCCAAGAAGCCATTCGTGCATTTCTGTTCTTCTTAGTTCGTCCAGTGCAGAGAACGGTTCATCTAAACAAAGTAATGATTGTGGGCTGAGCAAGGCACGGACAAATGCTGCTCTTTGCTTCATCCCTCCTGATAACTCATGCGGAAAAGCCTTTTGGTACTCACCTAATCCAGCTTGTTCGAGCATTTCAAGAGCCCTTCCTTTATCCACCGTTCCTGATAATTCCTGACCAAGTGTTACATTGTCTAAAAGATTACGCCAAGGAAGAAGTGAAGCTGACTGAGGCATATAGCTGATCCTTCCTCGTTTCCCCGTTACTTCTTCCTCTTCTAGCAAGATTTTACCTCGCACTGGAACAGTGCTTCCGCCTATCAAGCTAAAAATGGTACTTTTTCCACTCCCTGACGGACCGACGATAGAAACGAACTCATTTTTCTTAAGAGAAAAGGATAAATCTTGGAGGATTTCCTTCTCGCCGTATGACATAGAGATATTCTTCAATTCTAAAAAACTCATTCTATTCGATCTCCTTTTGGCTTCCATCGAACGACCAACCGTTCCGCTTGAACAATTAAATAGAAGAAAACCAAACTAATCACCATAATGGCGAAGATAGCGACGAAGACGCGATCTGTACGAAAAGAGGATGACGCAAATGTCATGTAAACACCGATTCCTTGTTTTGAACCGAGCCATTCCGAAATCACTGCTCCCATTACGCTATAGGTAGCCGAAATCTTCAACCCAGAAAATAAAGAAGGAATGGCATAGGGATACTCTAGCTTCTTAAATAACTGCCAGTTAGAAGCACCCGCCATCTGCAGATAATCACGCAACTCTTTCGGAGCCTGCCTAAATCCGTCCAAGGCTGCTACTGTGACGGGGAAAAAGCAGACTAATGAAATAACAATCATTTTTGGCAGTAATCCAAAACCGAACCAAATCACTAACAATGGTGCAAGTACGATGATCGGTACATTTTGAGACAAAATGATGAGGGGATATACGGTTTTCTGCATCCCTCGTAAATTATGCAGCAGGATTGCCACAATCAACCCAATTAAGGAACCGACCCCAAAACCCAGTAATGCAATCTTTATCGTTGATAACACATCAGGATAGAATTCAGCCCAGCCACGACCTGCTTCTAAAAAGATGGTAGTTGGTGATGGAAGTAACCATTGTGGTACATCTGCTATTTTCACGGCCAATTCCCAAATGATAAATAAAAGAAGGAGGGCCAACATGGGCCTCCATCCTTCAAGAAATAATTTTTTCAAAATCATCGGTATTTCGCCGTCAGTGTATCCATCGTGATTCCATCAGGTTGATAGAGGACTTTCACTTGGGATATGACATTATGGCATCCCATCTCCACCATTCGTTCATTCATGGTAGCGATCACTGAGAATAGTTCCTGCAATTCACCTTCCATCGTCGTTTCGAGAGGATGAACTTCATATTTCACACCAGATTCCGCTATGATGCGGATGGCTTCATCCACAAATGGAATCACATTTTCACCTTGTGGCGTTTTTGGAATGATTTGTATGCTGATTAAAGTATTAGGCATTATTTATCTCTCCCTTATTTCGGTAAGAATTGATTGTTAAATGCTTTTTTCGCATCAAGTGGTTTTTCAAGCAAGCCGTTTTCATACATCCAGTTCGCATAATTTTCCCAAATGTACAGTGTTTGTTCGCCCCATCTTGGTGCATCATCCTTGTACTTAGGCGATAGCCACTCTTGGCTTTTTTTCACGAGCTTTGGATCTAAATCTGGTACAGCTTTAATGAGAACGTCAGCTGCTTCACTTGGATTTTCAATCGCAAAGTCGTAACCTTTGGAAACAGCGTTCACAAATGCACGGACGGTTTCTGGATCTTCCTCAATCATTTTTTCACTGGTCGTTAAGACTGGAGTGTAGTAATCAAGCTTATCAGAGTAATCCGTTAAATAAACCATGTTTAGTTTTTCACCACGAAGTTCCGCTTCTACTCCTGTCCAACCATAGTAAATCCATGCAAAATCAATATCTCTTTTTACTGCCGTGAAAAAATCCGTATCGCCCATGCTGACGATATCAACCTTTTTCGCATCCCCTTTTTCTTCATTCATAAGAGAAGTGATGACTTGCTTTTCAACTGGCGAACCCCAACCTCCATATGTCTTTCCCTCAAAATCTTTTGGAGTCTTTATTCCTTTCGATTCTGGTGATGCAAAGCCAGATGTGTTGTGTTGAATGATGGCTGCGATAGATACAATCGGTACATCCTGAATTCTTGCTTGAGTGATTGCCTCCTGATAACCTACCCCAAATTCCGATTTCCCTGAAGCAACAAGTTGATCCGCACCCGCTTCTCCTGGCATGATGATTTCAACATCAAGACCAGCGTCTTCAAAATAGCCTTTTTCTTTTGCCACATAAATTCCTGTATGATTTGTATTCGGAGTCCAATCAAGGACAATAGAAACATCCTTCAACGTATCATTTTTCTCCGCCTTCTTTTCAACTACAGGCTCTTCCTTACTACAGCCTGCCATTAACCCTAACGATAATAAAACTGCCAACCATTTTTTCATTTTCTAAATCCCCTTTACACAAATAAAATGCGCCCGGGCTTAGAACCCAGGCGCACATTGCAAACAATAGTGATGTTTAGAATGTTCCCTCCGCTGGTGTCAACCAGATCAGGTTCTAAGGGTCATCATCTAAAGGATGAAATCTCAACCGGCAAGACCGGTCCCCCCACATTTACTTGATATGTAGTTAATTACAGGTTCATTATAGCAGATAAAAAATAGAATGCTACACTTTTATTCTTCTGATTTTAGAATTCTTAGTCAAAAAATAACAATTAATTCAAAAAATTAGCAGGATTATCAGGAAGGCTGCCGAATCTAGTAAAAGAACGTATGTTTCATAATGAGGAGGAACAATATGGACAAAGTGACTTGCATCGCCTTTATCTTGTACCATTCTTCAGATGACAACACGATTCGGGATTTTGCCATCAAGCTACTAAATGGCGATGTCTCACTTAGAGAAGCAACTGATAATAGACTCTCGTCCCTCATCGCCATGGCCGAATTTCAATATAAAAAGAAAAAACCGAACAGCCTTGATATTCAAAACTTTGCTGATGAGTTTATGCTGGTGGAAGTATAGGAAAGAGCATCGTTGGAACAAGATCACTTGTACCGACGATGCTCTTTTTAGTCACTTAACGACGATACTTGCACAAAAGAACTAGGCGGCTTGATGGCATTCTTTGATGTGAATTCATCCTTGAAAAGATGATACCGCTATCTACCTTTTTGTTGCTCACTCTTCTCTCTTCATATCAAATACATTAGTAGTACCGATTAATTGGTTTTCAATGAAAGATTGAATTGCCCATCTACCCTTTTTAGTGGGCTTTATATCTGCTTGAAATTTCACAATATTTTCATGATTAGGAAATTGAATATCATCTTTAGTTAATTCTTCAATTTTCGTTGTTGATAGCAATATTTCATTCTTATCAAATTCATTAGTTCCATACAATTGTACTGTTTTACCTAATAAATTTTTCTTTTGATTTTCATCTTCACACCAATAATACCAAATGTAGTTATCAGAAAGTATGATCAAAACAAAAAGCATTCCTCATTACAACGAAATGCTTCATAACTATAAACTATTCAATTTACAGCCTATCCTATTAATCTACCACGATATCATAGTAAAATGATGCCAATCTGGCACCCAAGTTAAGTTAATCGTTACATGATTTTTTTTATAAAAGTAAAATTTTTAAGAAGTTCACTTTCATTAATCGATAAAGTATTCGATAAGTCTTTCGTTCTCAATACAAACTCTTTAACCCCAATAAATTCTGATTCCGCAATCAGGTAAAACTGAGTTCCTTTTCTAAATCCACTAAATCGCGTTTTCAATTTATATAACTTCATGGAATAACCTACCTAATTCCTTTAACATTTTTTGAATATCTATTATATCATTTTGAGGATAATCTGCTTATTAAAGTAAGTTCGTTTGTACAATATTTCAAAAAAAGAAGCGTTAATCCTTTTAGATTAACACCCCAAATGGTATTCGAGAATTTATGTAATGATTTTCACAAAGGAAGATTAAGTTGCCATGATACTCCAAACCGATCATTTAGCCAAGCAAACCTTTGACTAAAACCATAATCACCAATAGGCATGAGTGCTTGTCCACCCTCGCTAAGTTTCTGATAAAGGTTGTTAATTTCTTCTTCAGAATCACATGTAATAAAAATTGAGAATGATGGAGTAAAGGAAAATTCATGCTTCAAATTACTGTCAATGCACATAAATTCTTGTCCTTTTAAGGAAAAAGTAGCCTGCATTACTGTTCCTTCATCTCCACTTTCATTCGCACCATAGCGAACAATCTTTGTAATCTCTGAACCGTCAATGAGTGATAAATAATAGTTCATCGCTTCTTCGGCTTTACCATCTTGAAACATTAAGAACGGTGTTACTTTTCCCATTTAAAACCAACTCCTTTAGTTAATAAATTATAGCAACTCGACAATGAGCATAATATCAACAATTTACTTTAATTTACCTCTATTTTTCAAGAATACTTGCAGAAGGCACGAAAAGTCTACTTGTAGTGAAAATTTGCATGATCAAATATGGAGAATTTGGCGCAATTATCTCTTTTATAGTGGATATAAAAATATCCCATCATACCCTTATGGGGTTTGCGGCAATTTTTATAATCCTGCCTTTTGATCGTAATCGCCATTTTCAAAAATGATATCGCTTGTTTTTTCATTGTAATCAACGTTTTCAAAAATTTAATCGCTAAGTTCAAATAAGACTTTTTGAAAAATCACGAAATAAGAGAAATCTCTTTCGATTTTCCTAAAAAATAGTCTCTATAGATCATGCCTGTTGATTTCCGCTACAGTCGCTTTCTTTCGAGGAGTCATGCGCCTTAGCTCTTAATAAAATAAGGACCTAACCCAGACTCGGTTTCATGGGTAATCATAAAAGTCCATTTTCGATCCCAGTCCATGATATAAATGTCGCTGTAATACAAATGTTTATCATGATATGGTAAATCTATAACCTTCAGAGAATCACCATTTTCAATTAAGATGGCTTCATCCGTAAATTGATAAAAAATAGTATATTTATTTTTTAATTGCTTTTCAAAAGCTTCAATTGCTTTATCCTTCTCTAAGTATAAAATCTTTTCAAAACTACATAGGTGCCAAAGAAATGAGTCCATATTAATCGATTTTTGTTCCTCTTTGGATAGATGATTTGCAAAGCTTTCAAGCCATTGCCGACGTAAATATGGTCCCCACTTTGGTATTTCCTTATATTTCAACTCTCTATTTCTCATTTTTATTAACCTCTTTCAAAACCATAAGGGCAATAAGAAAAGTCCATCTTGAAAATTCATCTAGAACAATCCTAATAGATTAGTATAAAAAGATAAGCTGCCACATTGACAGCTTAAAGTATAGATATTTAATGGAATTAGACAGTTGTTAAGAGAAAACTATTCTTCTTTTAACTTTTCTTTTTTCGTGGTTGGGAACAATCTATAACTCAACGAAATAAAAAAATCAAGTCCTAGAATGACTGACCATGTGCGTAATGTTGAAATGAGATATTCCGTATCTGTCGTTTCTTTCAATAAATACTTCATTCCCACTAATAAAGTTGCACCAATCAAGTAAGCGATTAGATGCCTGAAAAAGCCTTCCATTTCTTTTTTTCCTCTTTCAATTCCAAAAAGCTTTGCTGGACGATTATCAATTTTTAAGAAGTGATATTGGAATTTTATATCTGCCCACTTGATCATTTGTTTACCAAAAGCTAACGATACCCCGATATAAATAGCTGCTAATGCGTGTACAAATGTTGCTTCTGCACCACTTTTCAAATCAAATGCGGTAAATATTAAAAGGATCAAGTCAATAAGTGGTGTTGCACCAAATAACAAAATACTTAACTTTTCCTTTTTAAAAACATACCTTGTCACAAGTCCTAATATGATAAAGATCCAAAAACAAACTTCTGCCAATATTATTAAAAAAGTAATCAACTATTCCCTTCTCCTTAAAAAGGCCTATTCATTAAGAGGATGAGCATGAACTACAGGAACTACAAGAAGAATGCGAGCTGCAGGATGAGTGCGAACCGCCGTCTGAATGCCCTCCAAATCCATCGTGATGATGGCCGTGGTGACCACCATCTGAGGAGCCACTTGCCGAATCAACGCCAAAAATATCTTTAAAATCACGATCATGGTCTTCACAATCTACATACGCAAAGTAACCGTCACTTGCATCCTTGCTTTCCTTATATTTCTCTTGCCAAAATCGAACTTTATCCGTTTTGTGCTCTTTGAATCTATGTACAAAAGCGACGAAAGTGACCTCAGATTCTTTACTTGTCGGCCTTCTCATGTATTCATCTTTTAAGCTTGTAATCTCTTCTTTTTCAAAATGATTGAGCCATTCCTGACCCTTTCCTTGTTTGAAAAATCCGCCCCAAATCTTATTGGCCACGGCATCGATAGTGAACAGTTGGACATAACAAACGTCAAAGTATGTTCGTTCTTGTGGCTTAAAAACAGGTTTTGTATGAGGGATATGATGTATATAATGGCCGATAAATTCTTCACAAAAATCTGCATACTCTTGTTCATATTTAAGCATGAAGTGCCATAAATCATCTACTTTTGTATTAAACATTTCAACCTTCTTAAAAACTGCAGTCATGATAAAATAGCGTTTTAACTCTCTCCAAAATTGATTGACTTCAAACTGAGTATATCTGGGATATTTCATTCTAAATTCTGTGTTTACTTTTTCCATATACTCGATATTCAGGGCTTCATTTATTTTGCGCGCCAAATCATCCGTTACAACATCATTGTGGTCAATAAGTAGCGTGTCTTTAAAATTCGCACGAAATCCATTGATAAATCGTTCTTTTCTTTCCGATTCTTTCTCACTACCAATAATAATTGCAAAAATAACAAATGCTGCGATGAATAAGATTCCACCTATCACTACTAGCACAGGCATCATAACCACCCTTTCTATCTAAAACATAATCACCATACTTTACCAATTCATTATATCATGAAGAAAATCCTTTTCGTGGTAAGAAAAGGATTTTCGTGTTAAATCTGATATATTTTTGCTTCGTAAGGCTTAAGTGTCATCTTTTTATCAAGAATTTCAAAGTCATCATAATTTCCGATAATCAGTTGTTTCTTCGAACCTAACACCTGTCATCCCAATTTCTTCTCCTGAGAAATGTAAGGAGTTCCTGGTAGGGTATGTAGAATCACCGCAAACAGTTTTGCTGAACCACCGCTTCCTTCCACCATGTCTTTCTCATCGTTTTCCTCCTAAATTAAGCATTCTGCTTCCAATTCGAATTAAATAAGGCGACTTTGTAAGGAAATAACGTTGCATTCATGACGCCTTTTTTCACGGCCGGGTCATTTTCCATAAATTCTTTCGCAGCTTCTTCCGTTGCGACTTGAAAGATTGCGATGCCGAATGTATCTTCATTCATCATATCCGTACGTCCTGCTAAAATAAGAGTTCCGTTTTTTTCAGCACTTTGCAAGTACTGAAAATGTTCACCAACAATATTATTTTCAACTTCACTCCAATTATCAGGGTTTACTAGTTTTGGTACTAATTTCAACACATAAATAAACTGGTTCATGACATACCCTCCCTCTTATAGTTTATTTTATCACGATATGAATGAAAGCGGATTCCTACTGTGTCAAAAATAGATGATAACGAAATGCATGATATAAACTCGATTTTTGTTAAGAATGTTGTCGATTTAATCTTTTCAAGAAATTGAAACTAATTATAGGGTTGTTGCGACTAAAATGTTGTGAAAACAAACAACTAGACATTTGGAGGTTATCAACATGATTCAATCTTTACGCTTACCAAAAATCATTACCGTAGGGCTGGCTATTATCGCACTTGCCATGGCATTTATTTTTACACCGTTTCCACAAAAAGCGGATGCATCCGTTTCTTGGGGGCAGGAAGTTACAGAGGTTGGCAAGCGCTTGATCGGTAAGCCATATAAATGGGGCGGGAACACACCAAAAGGGTTCGATGCTTCAGGATACACCCAATATGTATTCAAAAACTCTGCATTAAAAATGAACCTGCCCCATTCTTCCAAAGAACAATACAAACTTGGAACAGTTGTTAAGCAGAAAGACCTTAATGAAGGCGATTTGGTTTTCTTTAATACTGATGGGAAAGGCGTATCTTTTGTAGGCATTTATGTAAGCAATGGACAATTTCTAGCAGTTACAGTCAATAAAGGAGTTTGCTTACAGTCTTTAAGTACAAAGTACTGGAAAGATCGTTACGTGGGTGCAAAACGTGTGATAAAAAAATAAGTATTTCCCTTCCACCCCCCGTGGAGGTTGAAATAGCATGAACCGTCAGGATCCTTCTTGACGGTTTTATTAATAATTTGATAAACCATAGTTTACCTCTACTAATTAAGGGTATATACATCATATAACCATTTTCACTAAGGAGGAATCGATCATGAACAAAGATCAAACAAAAGGTACATTCGATCAAATCAAAGGTGAAACAAAAGAAGGCTTTGGCCGTCTGACTAACAATGAGTCTTTAGAAGCTGAAGGAAAAATGGACAAGTTCGTTGGTAATGTAAAAGAAAAATTTGGTGACGTGAAAGAGAAAGCTGCTGAAGAATTCAACGATCACACAGACAAAAATCGCTACTAATTTTAACTGAAGATCAGCTCCCCAATTATGGGAAGCTGATTTTTTTAGGGAAAAAATTAAAAAAACATCATATATTGCACTGCTTTTCTTCTATGAATCTTTGATATTCTTGCATGATTTTTTTGATGATTGATCGGACAGGGAGAATCTCTTGAATTTCATGAACCCTTGCTCCGGCAAAGACAAGCCCATTTTCACAATCTCCCTCCATTGATGTCAATAAAGAATCTAGTGTGCAGAAGCGATAAGAACAATTTTTTAAGCAATCATGACATTTCTTAATTTTTAATTTTTGATCATCTGAAATCATATCTGTAAAGTTATTTTTAATGGCTCGCCCATGTAAGCCAACAGTTGTCTTCACCAACATAGTATCCTCTTTACGTGCCTTAACGTACTTCTCCTTAAAAGACGTTGGTGCATCACACTCTTCACTGGCTACGAACCTCGTTCCCATTTGTACACCTGCAGCTCCCATACCTAGTGCTCGTGCTAAATCTTGTCCAGTCATGATTCCACCTGCAGCGATAACTGGTATCTTAACCGCATCAACTACTTCCGGAAGAATCTCAAACAATGGGTGATCAGTTCCAAGGTGTCCGCCTGCTTCATGGCCCTCCACCACTATCGCTGACGCTCCTAATCTTTCAGATAATCTTGCAAGCTTAGCAGAAGAAACGATGGAAATAACTGGTATACCCGCTTCTTTCCCCCATGTATACATGTCTCTTGATATACCTGCTCCAGAGATAATAAAATCAACCTTTTCTTCAATTGCCGCTTTCATTTTTTCTGCGAAATCATTCATGGCAAAAAGAACATTTACCCCTATATATCCATTTCCTATGACACTCTCTTTGGCTTTACGAATATGCATTCGCATGTCGCTAATGGATATTCCTGTTCCAGAGATAATCCCGATTCCACCAGCATTTGCTACTGCAGATGCTAATCTGCTTAATGAAATACCTACCCCCATTCCCCCTTGCATGATTGGGAATTCAGGTGACATATGGCCGATTTTTAATTTTGGAATGTTCAATTCAAAACCTCATTTCTTTTTCAATGGATAATACCTTTTTATATTAGCAAGGTTTTGTAAGAACAAGAGTGATTTTTTTAACACCTGGTACTAAGAGTTAATAGTATTTCCTAGTCATGACACAAAATGTTCATAAATAAAACTCCCCTATCATCCGATAAGAGAGCTTGATATTTTATAATGCTGATTTTGCACCTAAATAACGAGTTTTCCAATAACTAAGACTCATATCACTAATGGTTACACCCGTTGATGATCCTGCATGAATAAACTTATTATTTCCTAAATAAATCCCTGCATGTGATGGACCTGAAGTATACGTTTCAAAGAAAACCATATCTCCCACTTTTGGTGTGGATACCGATGTAGTAGCAGTCCAAATGGACGCTACAGTTCTTGGAATCGTCACGCCTACTTTGTTGAAGACATATTTTAAATATCCGCTACAATCGAATCCAGATGGTGTATTTCCTCCCCAAACATAAGGAGTTCCAATATATTTTTTTGCTTCAACAATCAACTCATCAACTTTTGATTGGGCACTCACAGTTGTTGCAGGGGCAGTCTCAGTTGTTGAAGGTGCTGCAGTGCCTGAAACCTTTAAAACTTGACCTACATAGATTGTGTCTGAGCTTAGATTATTTATAGATTTCAGCTGAGTTACACTCATGTCATAACGTGATGCGATCGCCCATAATGAATCTCCGCTTTGAACTTTATAAGTTGTCACGTTCGCTGAAGTAGATGTTGGAGCTGGAGTAGCAACCGCTCCTTTTAAAACTAGTGTTTGACCAGGATATATCGTATCTGAACTTAAGTTATTAAGTGATTTTAACGTTGATACCGAAATATTGTTTTGAGTCGCAATTTCCCACAATGTATCTCCGGACTTAACAACATAATTGCTAGTTTGAGAGACAGTAGTTGAAGTAGCATGACTGTGTGGAGCTAGTAAAGATAGTTCTTGATTTACATAAATCGTGTCGCTAGAAAGATTGTTCCAAGATTTTAGATTACTAACTGAAATATTGTTTTCTTGTGATATTTTCCATAGACTATCACCCGAAACGACATTATATGTATTTTCATGAGCACTTGCGGCTCCTCCAAAAGACGATGTCAATATGCCAACTGTTGCTGCTGCACTAATAATTTGTTTTTTCAATGATTGCACTCCCTTGAATTCGTTTACAAACCCATATTAGGTTTTTTTAAACATAGTGGGTACCCCAAATAAATGGGTGTAAAGGGAGAAATATCCTTCTCATCCATTATTATCATTGATTTTTACAAATATAAAAAAAAGCCTTCGTATCTATTAAGTCTTGATACCAGGGCTTTTTTGATAGTTTTTATCCACCTACTGAAATCTAAATGTAACATTCTTTTAACATAAACTTGTCAGTTTTTTCAATATTCCATTCACACGTTTTGTAGAAATTTTGTAACAAAGAGTTCGTCCACAAAATAACTACATCACTATAATGATGTTAAATGAAATAATTCATAGAAGTATGGTGATAAAAGTGCGAGAAAAGGTAAATCATCCTCTACCCTTTACGGTAGATTATCATATCAATCCGTATATTGTCATATGGGAAGTAACTAGAGCGTGTGAGCTAAAATGTGTGCATTGCCGTGCAGATGCACAATTGAAACCACATCCACATGAACTTTCAGATCAGGAAGGCAAAAATCTAATCGATCAAATATATGAGATGAATAATCCTATGCTTGTCTTCACAGGAGGTGATTGCATGTTACGTGATGATCTCTTCGATCTAGCTGAATATGCAATCAATAAAGGTATGCGCGTGTCCATGACCCCGAGTGCAACCGAAAACGTTACAAAGGAAAAGATGAAACAGGCAAAAAGTGTTGGTTTATCCAGGTGGGGATTTAGTCTCGATGGACCAACATCTGAAATTCATGATCATTTCCGCGGAACACCAGGTTCTTTCAATCTTACAATTGAGAAAATACGTTTTTTAAATGAACTACATATGCCTCTTCAAATCAATACTGTTATTTCACAATATAATTTTCTTCATTTAGAGAAGATGGCTGAGCTGGTCGGTGAGTTAAAAGCGGTGATGTGGTATATTTTCCTCCTAGTTCCTACTGGTAGAGGACAGTTCGAAGATTGCATCTCTCCTATTCAACATGAAAAGGTATTTCGATGGCTTTATGAATTAAGTAAGACAGCTCCATATGATATAAAAACTACTGCTGCACAGCACTATAGACGCGTTGTTCTACAACAAAAGGCACTAGAGAAAAAGATTGACAGTGATATATATAAATACGAAGATACGATGACAATGGATCAAAACAAAATGTTGGATGGGTTAAAAAGAGCACCAAAAGGCGTCAATGATGGGAATGGATTTCTATTTATTTCACATACAGGGGATGTATTACCAAGCGGTTTGCTGCCTATCAAAGGCGGAAATATTCGTGAGAATCCCCTTGCACAAATCTATCGCCATTCAAAAGTGTTCCAAGAATTAAGAAACCCTGACCTATACAAAGGAAAATGCGGGGTATGCGAATATCGCTACATATGTGGTGGATCACGCTCTAGAACATATGCTGTTACCGGAGATTATCTGGAAAGTGATCCTTTTTGTGTGTATGTACCAAAGAACCTACGAAATAAGAATCGTTTGTAAACGAAAAGAGTCTTCTCCCAGTTTGGGAGAAGACTCTTTTGATTCTTAAATAGCAGACTCATTCATTGACCAATTCCACTAGAATAAAAATTAACTTGAATAGAAAAATTATTGAAATCTTAGAAAAGAAGAATTAAATTCATGAATTCCCGTCACAAAATACCCATGTATTTGCCGACAACTTCGTCGAAATCACCGTAATTTTCTAAATGAAAATCTGCTTCTCCATTTGGATTTTGGAATAAGCATGTTTTGATCCCTAGTTGTCTGGCAGGAATTACGTCAAGTTCCCTGTCTCCAATAGCAAGGTCTATTTGGTGGTTGCGGTGCAAATATTCATATGAAGCGGTATGCGGTTTTCTTGGATAACCATCGTCACCTGCAACTATCTCTGAGATTAGACTTTCAAGGTTATGCAGTTTCAACACATTTTCAACATCTACTCTTTCTTTATGTGTCATAATGACGTTTTTATTTGCCTTCTGTAAAACTTCCATAACACCTGGGAATGGCAAGAAGTCCTCTGGGCTTAGGTTTCTCACTTGTGCGCGAACTTCCCTTTCCTGCTCCTCATTCATCCCAAATGAACGAAATGCATGATCAAAAGAAACTTTCAGCTTAGAAAATACTTCTTCCTCCGAAATACCTTCTCCGACCGCTTTTTTAAAGATAGCCGTATAGGCAGGATATGTATTAAAAAGTGTTCCATCAAAATCCCATAGTATGTTCAATACTTTCACCTCATGTACAAATATAGATTAGTTTTGAGAATTTGGCGATTAACTTTTGAATAATCTGGCTGATAAAACGATCTTGATCCTTAAATTCAATTGAGACTTTACCATTGGATTAACGAAACAAAATAAAAGAGCCCTACAATAGAGCTCTTCCTAATATTACTCCCAATCCTTGTGTTCAATCGTTCCACCTGTAAAATCCAATGTATTGCGTTCACCTTTGTAAATGATTTTTCCTTCTTTTTGGATAATCAATTTTTCGTAAGTAAATACTTCTTCACCGTTTGGAAGATGAACGACTACTTTTCTTCCTAAATCTATCTTTGGCGCATCAATTTTAATTTGATTTTGAGAATACTGCATCAGTCCAATTCCTAGTAAAATGCAGGTTAGAAAGAAGAGCAACGTCCCTTTCCAGAAAAAAGTCGTTGGCTTATCGTGGTATAGTTCCGTTCTTGTCATATTTTCTACCCCCATTTGTTGATTGAGCACTACTGATCATCATCCAGCAGTTTCCTTTGTTACATTAATTACCCCGCGTTTCTGAAAACTAATCTTGTGTAAAGAAAAAGTTTCAACACAAACTAACATATGCAGTATCGGCTAAAAATTGACTATTAAAACGAAAATTGGGAACAAACATAAAATTCCGCTATAATAGGGATATATTTTACAAAAGGGGGCATTTTCAATTGACTAACACTCAATCCACAATAGAACTCATCAAAAAACTCGTTTCCATACCTAGTCCATCAGGTAACACGAATGAAGTCATAAGCTTTGTAGAAGAATTCTTACATAACTCTGGAGTTGAAACAAAGCGCAATCGAAAAGGGGGGTTAATTGCGACAATTAACGGAAAGGACGACAACCAACATCGAATGCTTACTGCTCACGTGGATACACTTGGGGCAATGGTAAAAGAAATCAAACCTAGTGGCCGTCTTAAAATCGACTTAATCGGTGGTTTTAAATACAACTCCATTGAAGGAGAGTATTGTCAAATCGAAACAAGTAATGGTAAAAAACTGACGGGAACAATACTCATGCATCAAACTTCTGTTCATGTCTACAATGATGCGGGAAAAGCGGAACGTAATCAGACTAATATGGAAATCCGTCTTGATGAAGTGGTCAAAGGTGCCGAGGATGTTCGAGCATTAGGCATTGAGGTGGGAGATTTCGTTTCCTTCGACCCTCGCGTTGAAATTACAGCGAGCGGATTTATCAAATCCCGTCATTTAGATGACAAAGCTAGCGTAGCTATACTGCTTCAGCTAATCAAGAAAATTCAAGATGATAAAATCGAGTTACCATATACGACCCACTTCCTTATTTCTAATAATGAAGAAATCGGCTATGGAGGAAATTCTAACATCACACCTGAAACGGTTGAGTATTTAGCTGTAGATATGGGCGCAATGGGTGATGGCCAGTCGACTGATGAATATACTGTATCCATTTGCGCAAAAGATTCAAGTGGTCCTTACCATTATGGATTAAGAAAACATTTAGTCCAACTTGCAGAAGAAAACAAGATACAATACAAAATTGATCTCTATCCTTTCTATGGTTCTGATGCGTCGGCGGCGATCCGTGCAGGACATGATATAGCTCACGGTTTGATTGGCCCAGGCATAGATTCATCACATGCCTTCGAAAGGACTCATTCTTCTTCTATTGAACATACAGCGAATCTGTTGTTTCATTACGTTCAATCCAAGCTTGTTATATAGAAAAATTGAAAGCGATAGACCTTTACATTAGGCTGTTTTCACATTGACCTTACAAAAAAGTAGCTTGGGAAATCCCAAGCTACTTTTTTGTCCAATTTATTCTTTTCACAAGAAAATCTGATTGCTGCTTCGTTGTTGTCAATACTAATGCGTCTACTTGTGCAGTATTGCTACTAAGATGACTTAAGAGTTCAACAGTTTGCCATTTATCACTTAAAGTTACGGGTTTAGAAATGGTCTCTTTAATGAAAGTACCACGAGCGTCAGTTTCTTCTATTTTAAGAATAATGGTTCCTTTGCCTTTTATCATCATTGAAAAATTTGCTTTCCCATTTGGCTTAATGCCTACAGGCGAGTAAACAAATCCTTCATTTGGTTTCTTGCCACCTGTCTTAATCGCATGACTCATATCCTCGAGTTTTACAACAGTAGACCCAACTCCAAATAGCTTTACCTCGGTTTCTTCACCCGCTAAGGCAGAATTCCCCATCACAAGCATAAAAATGAACAAACCTAATAATAACTTGCGGATATTTTTCATTCTTCTTCCTCCTACTTAATCCCTAAGACTACATTCAATTTTGCATGTGTTAAATTGCCTGCTATACCATCAGCTTTCAATTTATATTTCTTTTGAAAATTGATGACAGCCGTTCGCGTGGCGGTGTCGTAGGTACCATGAGATTTCCCTTTATAAACGTTGACTTTTCTTAATTTGTCCTGCAACTGAACGACCGAAGTACCTTTTGATCCGTATTTTAAAGTAGGATAGGATTTAGCTACAACTGGAGGTGTTTTCACAACCAGCTGAGAAGTCATTACCCATCCGACCGTTGTACCTGATTGTATCCTCACCCATTTCACTTTATTACGATCGGTGTATTCTTGAATGACCTTTACGGAATCTTTAACAGTTAACTTTTTTAATATTTTTTCATTTGAAGTAGCTGCTCTTCTTACGTAGGTGTTATTGAGTTTTGGTGACATAAATTTCCCCACTAGTGAAGGAGGAGGTGCTGGTTTTGGTGGGGTCTTAGACGCCGGTACACTTGGCTTTACTGCAGGCTTTGTTACAGGTGCAGTTACCTTCGGAACAGTTGTTACAGGATTGGTTGAACCATTTGTCTGCTCTGTAGGCTTTGCTGGTTGAGCAGGTGTAACCGTGATTTCACCATCATGTGAAATCCATGTCCTGTAGTTTTGCCAAATCGAAGGATTCTCCTGCCCTAAACTCCAACTGCCTGTCCCTTTTAAATTGTACTTATGAACCAAAGTTAGTTTAGCTTTAATCGAATCATGGTTCTCAAACCATATCTGATATTGTCCGGGACCAAGTCTGGTTCCTGAAAATTCAAATGGAGCATCACCTTCTTTAATGTTAATGGTTGCTCTTGGCGATTTTGTCACTTCATCGAAGGAAACCGTTCCACCATATTTCTTAAGCATTTCATCGACACGTAAATTGGAGATGCCATTTCCACCGTATGAGGTTCCTACTTTCCAATAACGTCCGTAAAACGGTACGCCGAGTACAATTTTTTCAGAAGGAACTTTTTGTGCCAAAGCGTATTGAATGGAACGCTCTACCCAAGGATAACTTGCTACAGGTCCTTCCGCACTACCAGGAAAACTCTCGTCATAAGCCATAATCATAAGATAATCGGCATATTTGGCAAGTTCCGGATAATCGTAGGACCCGTGCCACCCTTTTTTCCAGTTATTCGGATTGGCAGCAACCGCAACTGATACTTCTTTTTCAGGAGGAAGTTTATCGTTTAACAGTTTGATTAAATCAGTATAATTATCACGATCGATATCAGTTACATTCTCTATATCTACTTGTACCCCATAAAGATCATGCTCCACAATGAAAGCTGCAATTTGACTTGTAAGATTTTCACGGTTTTCCAATGCTGCCCGTCCTATATTGCTATCCCAGTGATTACTTAAGAACGGTACAACTTTAATTCCCCTTTTCTTCATTTCACTAAGAAAAATCGGATCAAATTGCTTTGAAATATTTAAAGATCCATCTGCGTTGATGTCAAAATAACTTGGAGAGACAACATTTAAATTCCCTTGCGTTTGATCGATTTGCCTTATATATGAGGTAGTATTTCCAAAGTACAAATAAGTCATATTGAAATTTGATTGATGTGCTTTAGCAGAATTAAATGGGATGGTGGCTAAAATAACTGCACCAGCAACAATGACGATGGTGGCGGCTTTGATTTTTGGAAAGCTTCTATTGACAAATGCTTCTGCCACGTCCTTTATATCTTTTCGTGAAAATTTATTTTTCCAATCAAATTCAATTCCAAACTCTTCGAGAAACTTGGGAGATGCTGATTTGCAGAAGAGCGTTATTTCGATTTCCTCAGCATGCCTTTTGATCTCGTATTTATCAAATAAACTGCTATCCATTTTTCAAACACCACCAATCCATCGGTTTTTAGTAGATTCTTTTTGCTCCCATGTAATACTTTCCCCAGTAAGAATCATCTATAGAGTACACCCATATCCCCTTTGATGATGTTGCCGATACGAAGTTATTTCCGCCAGTATAAATGCCTACATGTGACACTTTTCCTGGAGTCACGACACCAAAAAAGACGAGGTCTCCTGGTTTTAGATCAGCTTTGGCTATCGGTTTCCCTGTCATGTATAGTCCCTCTGATGTATTCCTGGAAATCTCCACACCCTGCTTATTGAACATGAAATACACAAATCCTGAACAATCAAAGCCTGTTGGAGTGGTACCTCCCCATTTGTATGGAACACCCGTATAAATTTTTGTATCCTGAACAAGATTTTTCTTAACGATTGCATGTTCAATTTCGGTTTTGGTCGTAGAATCAATCTTACCTGTAATAGCTAATCCATAGTCTTTTTGAAATGCCTCCACAGCAGCCTCTGTTGATGTGTCTGCTACGCCGCTGAACACAGAGACGGCATAATATCCCAGAGTATTTAAGTCTTTTTGTACAGAGGTTATGTCCGGACTTGTTGTTGGAGCTGTGGGGGCAACCAGTGGTGAAGTGATCGTTGTACTACCTGTGGTCCCGTTTATCGTTAATTTTTGTCCGACTCTAATAATGTCCGATGTTAAGTTATTAAGACTTCTAATACTATCAACGGTTGTATTGAATCTTTTAGCAATGACAGATAAGCTGTCCCCACTGACTACCGTGTAAGACGTCGTCTGAGATGTCGGCGGTGACGAAGGTACGTTTGTTGTCGCTGGCAATACAAAGGTAGCACTCAATTCAGGTACAACTACTACCTGTCCTATACGTATCACGTCAGAATTAAGATTATTAAGAGTTTTTAAGTGGTCTACAGTTGTGCTGTATTTTTTTGCAATAACTGATAAACTATCGCCGCTAACTACTGTATATTGAGCAGTTTTTGATGAAGGTGGTGATGAATTTCCATCATTGGCAGCTGTTGAAGATGGTACGGCAAGCTTCTGTCCAATCGTCAACGTATCAGACGATAAGTTATTCATCTGCTTTATATTAGAAATTGACGTACCAAAACGCTGAGAAAGATTCCATAATGTATCCCCTGCAACCACAATATAGGTGCCTTCATTTACAGCTGAATTCATAGCAGGTTCTGAACTGATGGTTGCAGGGTTTGAGTTTGATGTAGGTGCTGGATTCTCCAAAATGTTAGTGGGAATCACCAATACTTGTCCCACCCTAATGAGATCACTTTCAAGTTGATTTTCAGCTTTGATTTGCTCTACACTAGTATTCAATCTTTTTGCAATTACAGAAAGACTGTCACCTGAAACAACCGTGTAAGTTTTAGGACTAGAATCAAGCATGGAAACAGTAGCCCCTTTTGGAATGGTTAAAGTTTGCCCAACTCTAATCACATCCGAAACTAGGTTATTCGCTTCTTTTATTTGTTCTATTGATATTCCATATTTTTTTGCAATTACAGAAAGGGAATCTCCACCCTGAACGGTATATGTATTAAATCCAACCATTTCTGGGGTTGTCGTATCATTTGTAGATGCCGATGCTCTTTCCTGAGTAAAAGAAAAACAGGAAATAACAATCGTTCCTAGAAGGATTTGGACAGACTTAATTTTGATATTTGGTATTTGCTTACTGATGTACTGTTTGACTGACTGTTCAATAGACTGATTACTTTCACTCTTCGCACCCAATTCTTCTGAAAATTCTTGATTCATGGGATGAAGATATAAGGATAAGATATAACCGTCACCACTTTTAATGAGCTTATGCTTATAAAACGTCTCCACATTCATCACCTCTATGAGTTATTCTCTCTTGCTAATTAGGTGATTATTTTGGTAATTTTTCCATCAATCTTTTTTCGCTGATAGGAGAAATTTTTTGAAAGGAATGCGAATTATGAGATTAATTGCCGAAAGATTATGTGTTATGATAGATATTAACGGGTATCATTCCATAATAATGCAGAAAAATTTTTCGTGATTTGAGGTAATTAGAGAAAATGATTAGAAGAGCGATTCCAAACTTATTTACACTTAGCAACTTGTTTTGCGGATTCATTTCAATTGTGTTCACGGCAAACGGAGATTTTAAAAATGCTGCCATCTTAATTTTAATCGGAATGATGCTAGACAGCATGGACGGTCGATTGGCAAGAATGCTTAATGCTCAGTCTGAAATAGGAAAAGAATTGGATTCTTTAGCAGACATCGTTACTTTTGGTGTTGCACCAGCTATTCTTGTTTACTATGCATCTTTTTCACAATACGGACTGATCGGCTTAATCATTGCGGGCTTATTCCCTCTTTTTGGAGCATTTAGACTTGCCCGTTTTAATGTAAATGCAAAAAGCTCGATTAACTACTTCACAGGTGTCCCTATTACGGCAGCTGGTGGGTTATTAACTTTAATTGTGATGCTAAACAGATGGATTCCTGATTTGATTATCAGCGTTTCATTCATGGCACTTTGCTTTCTGATGGTTAGTAAGTACAAAATCCCAAGTTTAAAAAGCGTTCCTCTTCCAAAGTACGGAACGATTATTACCGCATTGCTTGGCTATCTTCTATTTATCATTATTAAAAATGAACATGTTGAGAGACCTTATTTCATTTATATCGCAGTGCCGTTATATGTTGGTTTTATTGGATACCAATTAAAAAAACGAAGCAAAAATCGTGCCGCTGCTAAATTGGAAGCACAAAGACAAGAAGACGAGAAAAATTCAAAATAAGAAAAGTGGATTTCCTTTGGAAATCCACTTTTCTTATTTAACCACTTAAATTTAAGGGCGCTTCCCTCTCTGGAGCTCCCTAATTGACAATCCAAAGTTCATCTCAAGGTGAGGATAATCTTTAAAATCAGCCCAGTCTCCGCCCCATTCAAAACCAAGATCTTTTGCTATATTCACAACTTCCATCCAATCTGCCTTCGCATTCCCATTTCCGTCATATTCCATGTCCCAAATAATATTTCCGTCTTTTGCAATCAAAGCGAAATCGAGGGCCAAGCCAAAATTGTGGAAAGATTCTCCGCCTCTTGCGTGAGTAACAATATCACCATCAACGGTGCGCCCTTGGGCATACAATGCATCCTGATCTCCCACACTTCTGAAACCTTCTGTAATCTTTATGGGTATTCCGATTTGTGACGTCTTTTGAATGAGTTGATCGCGCCCATCCAGAACTTTTGGATGCAACTCCGTTGGATAATTTATTTTACTAAGATCTGGCTCTTTAATATAGTTATAGTATAAGAGGTAAGCAATCACTATAAAAAGCAACAATGTAAAAGCGTTTTTGAATTTGAATCTTTTCACTATTTTTTCTCCTGTTATCTAGTTTACTGGAGGTCGTCAAATTTTTTGGTGTAATAAACTTTCGCTCAGTACAAATTGTTCCTTTTGTTTCCCCCATCTTATATGACGATTGAAATCAGTAAAAAGTTCTCTTATATCGTTATTCATTTTTTGCAAAGTTATGTTGATTCATGATGCGGTTGGCGAGAAGTTCGTACCCATCTTCATCGAGATGCAAACTGTCGCTAAAATAATCGCTTTTATTTTTCCCTTTGAAGAGATCATTAGTACCTACAAAAACCGTATTTTTCTGTGACTTAGCAATTTCCTCCGTCGCTTCGTTCCACTCGTCGATATAGGATTCGATTTTTTCACCATCAGGATAAGGGTTATAAATACCCACAACCACAATAGGGGCACTTTTATTAGCCGTTCGCAACAATTCGAGTATTGCTTTCATATTGCGCTTGTATTCATAGAAACCTTTCATAATCTTATCATGATTTAATGGCGAGTAATCTCCCCCATTGCTTTTAATTAAGTCGTTAGTGCCGATAAAAACGATAAAATGATTGGCTTCATTCAGTTTTTCTGTTGTGTGGATATTTGATAATTCGTTCAATACACCTGATGATTTTCTACCTGGCACCCCAAAATTCTTAATGACAAATGAACGATCTTGATATCTTCCATTCAAGTTTCTTTCTAGAATTCCAATATATCCTTCTTCATCCCGGTCTCCCTTTCCATATGTGAGAGAGTCTCCGAATGCCATTATTAAGGTGTCTTTCTCACCTTTAACTTTATCATCAAGGAACATCTTATAAACTATTCCTCCTATTACTGACAACATTAGAATAATAATAACCATTTTTTTCATTTTCATTTTTCCTTCCTATATTGTTCTATCATTCCTATTACCCACGCCACTTTAGATAAAAACAATATTATTTTTACCAACATTTTAATTATTTTTTAAATTCTGAAAATTATATAATGATAGCAACCTATGTTATAATCCTGTTAATCTCAAAAATACATATGTGCGTAGGTGATGGACATGGAAAAAGAGACACATCTTAAGAAGAATATCGGTTTTATGGTAGCCACTTCATTGGTCGTAGGAACGGTGATTGGTTCGGGTATTTTCATGAAACCTGGAATTGTCATTGCCTCTGCAGGGAATTCAACAATGGCCTTATGGGCTTGGGTGATTGGAGGAATTATTACACTTGCGAGTGGGCTAACGATTGCAGAAGTAAGTGTCAAAATCCCAAGGACTGGAGGCCTTTATGCTTACTTAGAGGAAGTCTATGGAAAACTGTGGGGATTTCTTTGCGGCTGGATACAAACCATCGTTTACGGACCAGCCATCATAGGTGCACTAGGCCTATACTTTGGATCACTAGTAGCAGCTATGTTCGGAATGTCAGATAGCCATAAAGTTTGGATTGGCATTGTGACGGTTCTCTTTTTAACATTCATGAATATCTTAGGTACGAAATATGGGGGCATCATTCAAAGTGTTTCCACTGTTGCAAAATTGATTCCGATAGCATTTATAGCAATTGGAGGAATTGCGATAGGTGACGTTCCAGTTCTCAATATGGATAGTGGCAGCACTCAGGCTATCAGCATGGGAGCGGCTGTACTTGCCACACTTTGGGCGTATGATGGGTGGATGAATGTTGGTTTTATGGCCGGAGAAATGAAAAACCCGCAGAAAACATTGCCTCGAGCGATAATCTCTGGCATCCTATTCGTCATGGTAGCCTATTTATCTGTGAACGTTGCCATGTTACATGTGTTACCGGCTGAAAAGATCGTTGAATTAGGACCTTCTGCTGCAAAGGAAGCAGCCAATATTTTATTTGGAGCAACAGGCGGACAACTAATAACAATTGGAATTCTCATCTCCATTTTCGGGTGTTTGAATGGAAAAATATTAACTTTTCCACGAATCCCGCTGGCAATGGCAGAGAAGGGATTACTTCCAGCTGCTCACGCCTTATCACATATTCATCCAAAACTAAAGACTCCCATTAGGGTGACGGTAGTTGAAGTTATCATTGCCATTGTAATGATGCTTGCAGGTAATCCTGACAGACTATCAGATATAGCCATATTTTCTGTGTTTTTATTTTATGGACTTGCTTTTTACGCAGTGTTCCTTCTACGTAAAAATGAAAAGCCTGAAAATGGAACTTATAAAGTCCCCCTTTATCCAATCACACCGATTGTCGCTATCATTGGAGCAATCTATATTCTAGCAAGTACAATCATGAAAACACCAAGTGATACGTTTATCTCTATCATCATTACCTTGATAGGAGTGCCTGTATTCTGGTTATTACAGAAAAACAACACAAATCAGACGCTGAGAAAAACAAGTTAAGCTTTACTCACCTAGACTGCCAGCATAGATGCTTGGCAGTCTTTTGCCTCTATACCATGAAAGCAGGTGAAAAAATGTATATCCATTTAATGATTGCGCTAACCTCTTGGTTGATTGCGGCACTGCTCCCCACACTTTCCAACTCTTTATATGTTTCCTTTATGTTCTTCGGATTGATTTCTTTCGTACTATTCATTAAGGATTTCCTTCAATCAGTAAATCAAAGACTCACTCTCCAGGCTTATGAAGCAGAGAGTAAGAACCGTGCTGATCTTAGTTCATTCTCTGGAACCTTTATACGAATTAATAATGAAGCACCCCTATTTTCAAAAGATTTCGTCCAGGTTGTTTTTTACAATGGTGAAATGGAAGTTCCCCTCTTCTGCCGAAACATGGATGTTGTCAAAAAGGTTTTAGATTTACAAAGTGAAGTAGTTGTTTATTATGAAGGTTATCTCCTAATCGACGTTGATTATAAAGATGTATCAAAATCAAAAGCCAATTAATATTTATTGTGAGGTTTCTGAATTCTACAAAATGGATATAGGTAGAAGTGTCAGAAAATTCAACCTATTAGGAGGCTTGCATGAACAAAATCTCTCGCATTATCGTTTCGTTTGTTTTAATTATTGGATTCATTTTCTCTTTCTCTATTTCACAACCAAAAGCTGTCATCGACCAGCCTGAAATCGATCCGAAGCTAAAAGAACTGTTAGCCAATCCCATTACTACAGGAAAAATCGATGCCGTTATTACTTATCAAGAAATGCCTTCATTATCAGACATTCAGTTGCTTCAAAGCATTGGCTTTAAAACGAAAAAGTTTAATAGTCTTCCAATGGTGGCCATCAGCGGGAATGTATTGCTTTTTGAAAAATTACTTAATCTGACAGACGGAATCTTATCAATCTATTTGAATGATAATCTAATGTATTATCTAAGAGACAGTCGACAATTAATTGGAGCAGAAGCGGTTTGGAACGATCTTGGATACACCGGTAAAGGGGTTACAGTAGCGGTCATTGACAGTGGCATAGATGCTACCCATCAGGATCTACAGTTTGGAGAAAAAGTCATTCAGAACGTCAAATTCCTTACAGGAAATAGCTTGTTTGGAAGTGAGTCACTTTTCCTAGAAAATGTTCCGAATACGGATACTACCTCAGGTCATGGAACACACGTGGCAGGAACAATTGCAGGAAATGGAACCGCATCAGCTGGCCTTTATAAGGGCGTAGCTCCTGATGCAAAACTAGTCGGACTCGGAGTTGGTGAAGGAATAAATATACTTTGGTCTCTAGAAGCTTTTGATTATGTTCTTGAACATCAAGAAGAATACGGAATTGACGTGATTAGCAATAGCTGGGGATCCACTGGGGAATATTCACCGAATCATCCTATCAATGTTGCATCAAAGAAAGCTCACGATGCTGGTATGACGGTTGTATTTGCAGCAGGCAATGAAGGACCGGAGGATAATACTCTAAATCCTTATTCTGCACCACCTTGGGTTATCAGTGTTGCTGCAGGTACTAAGGACAAAAAGCTTGCTGACTTTTCTTCTCGAGGAGTTGAGGGTGACGAGTTTTTACATCCAGATATTACGGCACCAGGTGTTGATATTGTTGCGACTCGGTCATCAACAGGCTTAGTGATGAACGCTCTCGGGACGGCTACTGATGCTACTTATATCGATCCTATACACCTTCCTTATTACACGACTTCAAGTGGAACGAGTATGGCTACACCGCATATATCAGGTGTCATTGCCCTAATGAAAGAAGCACAACAAGCGTTAACGCCAGATATGGCCCTTGATTTGCTGATTAATACTGCAGATCCAATGGCCGATTATAAGCTACATGAAGTCGGTGCTGGCTATATCAATGCCTATAAAGCAGTCGAACAAGCAGCAAACTCAAGAATCAAAATTGCTGGCTACACTGATAAGAAGACGGGTAAAAAATATGATACTTATACCACACAGCATACATGGGAGGGCTCTGTTGGTACAGGGCTGGCTGATGCAGGAGTTGCTTCACATGATTATTATGGCATTGATATAGAAAAAGGCATTGTTTCTTTGAAAGTACGTATTGAATGGACTTTACCCGCCAATGATCTGGATTTAGAAGTCCGTGATTCCGAAGGGAAATTGGCAGGAAGTTCTGGAAATGGTGTCACTTCTTACGAAGAAACCTTAATACCTTCCCCGATTTATGGGCAGTACAAAATTGATGTAATCGGATATCTAAATACAGTTGAAAATTATAAAGGGATTTATACAGTGGAGAGAATCCTAAAATAGACAGAAAAGAGGCATCGTTTTGAACGATGCCTTTACTAAGTTATTTATCACGTGATGCAAGATATTCCCCTATCATTTTTACGATTGCCGAACTATACGATTCTTGATGTGGTACGAAACGATCCATCCCAACATTTTGCTTGATGGATAATCTCTGACCCTTTGAATCGTATTCAAATCCTTCTATTTTGATTTCTGAGACTTCATTCATATAAAAAGATTCAAATTCGCTGAATTTTGCTCGGACAATTCCTGTCACTTCCTCTGATTGCAATCGGAAATCTTCCATTGGAAGCCTATTTTCATATAAGAAAATGTGACTGTATTCTTTATCAATTAGGTTTTTTTGGTAAATTTCATTCTTCACGATTCCAAGAGACACTACTTCCTTCCACTCTATCGGGACACCAAGCTCTTCTTGAACTTCACGGATTCCATCTTTTACAGTTTCACTCGCCAAGAGATGTCCAGCTGCCGTAATGTCTAGTAAACTAGGATAGTCTTTTTTCAAGTGGCTTCTTATTTGAAGATAAATATAATCTTCGCCTGCTTGCCTTTCGACAAACCAACAATGGAATGTCTCATGCCATAAGCCTTTACGATGAGCGTCCGCTCGTGAGGCAGTACCAATTTCATTTCTGTTTTCATCGAATATTTTCAGAAGTTCAGTCTCCATATGATGCCTCCAATCAATCATTCATATTGCATTAAGCTTGATCCTGATAATCACCCTCTAATATGAGAACAAGAATAAAACCATCCCTGTAAAAACGATAATAATAAAAATTATTGCAGTAATGATACTGAACTTGAACATATTTTTCGTGTATCCTTCCAAGTTCTCGTTTTTATCAAGTTTCCTATTATGAATGACAGTTGACACATTGATTAGCAGTAACAAGATTATGAACAAGAAAATATAAAATAAATGAGCATAGTTACCTTCAAGTAGCATTTTATTATTAGGACCAGCAACCATGGCATTAAATACACCGATTACAATGAGAAGCATCTGGGAAGTTATGTGCATCTTCTTCTGCTTTTTCCATTCACCACCAAGTTTTGTTTTTTCATAGTCTTGTAACTCACGCCAATCCTTAGAAAACAAAGTTATTATCGGCATATCTTTTATGACTATAAAGAGAAGTTGAAATACAGTTAATAGAATGAGGGAAATCCACATGGCTCTAGTAGTTATACCATTATACAGCAGTAACATAAAAATTCCGAAACCGATCAACGCCATCATATTCATTTGAATCAAATGCTTTTTACGGAGCATCTTTAGTCTTTCCTCATTCATGGATATCGCCTCCTAAATCTATTATAATATGTATTTTATAAATTGGTTGATTTTTCCTAAAACTAACTTAGAATAAAAATGAAGCTTATATGGAATGAGGAATATAAATGAAAAAGAATTTGATCATTGGAATTGTTGGCTTTTTCGTTTTAGATTTATACTTTAATTTGGTTCCCGTTAAGTTAACAAATATGTACTTGCAATTGGCCACAATCCTCTTGTTTTTCCCCCTCGCTTCCTTAATCACAAAAGTTGCGGGTCTTGGTGGATTACGCGGTATCGGTCTCTACATTCATAAAGGTTGGGGCAGGAATTTTCTCTTCAGTTTTTTGATTGGCTTCAGTTTTTGGCTAATATGGTATGGAATCGATTTAATCACCGGAACTACCGAATATCAAGGAAGAAAACAAGGAATGCAGATTATCATGCCACTCATGCAAATACTTGTAGGTTTTTTCTTCGGGTCTTTCATCAATGGCATCATTGTCCGTGCTTATGTCATCACACTACTGAAGGACCATCTGAAGATTAGCTGGGTTTTTACTATCAGTGTTTTTATCTACGCATTCGAAGATTTTTGGTATGCAGGATTTTCGTGGAGTAATATTATCTTTAGTGTTATTCTTGGTTTATCATTAACTTATGCTTATTTTAAGACTGGCTCTGTTTGGGCGGATGTCGGCATTCATTTCGGTTTAAATGTGGCCTATGGTTTATTCTACGGATTAGTAGGGAACAAAGATTCAAGAATTTTTCAAATTGAAGAAACGGGTCGCGAATCTGTACTATCTTCTGTGAATCCTTATTTCATACCTCTCTTAATGTTTTTATTTTTGTTGTGGGCTCTCAAGAAGTATGAATCCACTACCTTCATAGCGAACAAAAACGAGGGCTTTCCTGTATAAGCCCTCGTTTTTTATTACATTTCCTCAGGAGCCTGCAGTCCTAATAGACGCAGACCTTCTTCCAAGACTGTGCAGATAGCAGAAACAAGTTTTAGACGTGAATACTTCCATTCATCTTCTTCCAAGATCCGAACGGCTCCATAATATTTATTGAATGCTTGAGCAAGATCGACTACATATTTAGCAATCTGAGATGGATCATATTTTGCAGTCGCTCTTTGAATGGCTTCTGGAAATTCTAATAGCTTCATCGTAATATCCCATTCTTCAACCCCACTTAACGCTGGTGAATCTTGAGCCTCTCCCGTATTCCAACCACCTTTTCTGAGCAGTGAGTTAGCACGAGCGTATGTGTATTGAACGTATGGTCCTGTTTCTCCTTCCACACGCAACATATCTTCAAGATTGAAATCAATATCGTTCATTCGGAAGTTTTTCAAGTCATGGAAAATCACTGCACCGACCCCAACCATTCTGGCTACCGCTTCCTTGTTTTCAAGGTTCGGATTCTTTTCTTCAATATTCTTTTTTGCCAAGGCAATGGACTCATTCAATACTTCCTCTAATAAAATTACTTTCCCTTTTCGCGTTGACATTTTTTTACCGTCTTTGAGAATCATTCCGAATGGTACATGCACCATTTGATCTGACCAAGCGTATCCCATCTTCTTTAGTACGTGAATTAGCTGTTTGAAATGAAGTGTCTGTTCATTCCCAACCACGTAAATGGAATGAGCAAAGCGATAGTTTTCAAATCTATATAATGCCGCTGCTAAATCCCTTGTGGCATAAAGTGTGGCACCGTCAGACTTCTTAATTAAACAAGGTGGCATATTTTCCGATTCTAAGTCGACGACTAGAGCTTGTTCAGAAGTTGTCAGCAATCTTTTTTCTTCAAGCAATTCAACAACTCTGTTCATTTTGTCATTATAGAAGGCTTCCCCAGCAAAGGAATCGAATTTAATATTCAACAAATCATAGATTCTCGAAAAATCTTTTAGTGACTCCTCTCGAAACCATTTCCAGAGCGATAAGGCTTCTTCATTGCCGTCTTCAAGTTGCTTGAACCAGTTTCTGCCTGCAACCTCAAGCTCAGGATCTTTTTCTGCTTCATCATGGAATTTGATATATAGTTTGAGGAGTTCCTTAATGGGATTGGCGATGACTTCCTCTTCATCTCCCCATTTCTTATAGGCAGTAATCAATTTCCCGAATTGTGTTCCCCAATCACCTAAATGATTAATTTTAACAGGCTGATAGCCGCTTTTTTCAAAAATCAGTGATAGTGAATTTCCAATTACAGTTGATCTCAAATGCCCCATTGAGAAAGGTTTTGCAATATTTGGCGATGACATGTCGAGGGTAACTACGCCCTTACTTTTATTTTCTGAACTTCCGTATTGGCCACCTAGTTTCAGAACATTTTGGATTACATGCTCTGTTACAGCATCTTTTTTCAAGAAAACATTCACATAACCACCGGCGGCTTCCGTTTTTTCAAATAAGGGAGACGTAACATTTAATGCAAGTTCACTAGCAATCACTTGCGGTGATTTCCTTTTTATTTTCGCCAGTGAAAAGCAAGGAAAAGCATAGTCACCGAGTCCGCTGTGTTTCGGTTTTTCAATCATCAATGTGATTTCATTTTCATTTAGATCGCCTTCTAGTAAGGGCGATAATACAGAGGCAAATCCCTTTACATAATCCACTATTGTTCCCCCTCATAAAAAATAAAAAACTCCCGCCTCTTCTGAAGAAGAGACGAGAGTTTAAGATTCCCGCGGTACCACTCTAATTGTTCCGTAAACGGAACCTGCTTATCTTGATAACGGGGCTATCCCCGGCATTCCCTACGTTTTTTCAAGAATGCATCTCCAAAGTGCGCTTCATGAAAGATTACACATCAGGCTCACACTCTCCCTGACTCGCTTAAGTTTCCTCAATCATTACTCTCTTTGTCATTGACGTTTTCATCATTCAATTTCATCCTATTATAACTCATTTTTCCGAAAAATCAATCATTTAGCCATGATCATATAGATGATTAATCCTGCTACCAATACAAATGTTGAGACAACGGATATATATACTTTTACTCTGGATTTAAAAAATACAAAACTTTTATTTAGATATCCTACAATATGAATACGATACTTTTTTATTAAGTAAAACAACACAATTGCTAATATGAACGATGTACTACCTAGAACAACATGTTCATGCATCCATTGATAAAATCCTTCCCAATTTGGCCCAAGTGCTTTCCCACCAATAACAAATGGGGTCACCCATAAAAAAGAACCAAAGAAACTATAAAGGGCAAATACAGGAAATTTCATTCTTGTGATACCAGCGAAATAACCAGTAAAATGTCGAATTCCAGGAATAAAGTAAATAATGACAATCAAATAATTTCCATGCCGATTAAACCAATTCGAAATTTGTTGTATTCTTGCAGGACCCAAATGTATGCGCTCTCCATAACGTTCAAAAAAAGGCATTCCTAGTTTGTATCCGATGCCATAGGTTATGAACATCGCCAATGTCGTGCCCGTTGCTGACGCAAAGATGCTACCAAAAGTATTTAAGTCACCTTGATATGACATCACTCCTGCATAACCCATGACCGCTTCTAGAGGGATGGGTGCTGCAAGAATACCAAGGCATAATGACAATACAATGACAAGATATCCATATTGAGCCATAATGTCTGTAATATACTGCATAATTAAGCCCCGTCTCTTTATAAAAATAACTCAAAACTTTGTCGGATTTTTCTTACTTCTATCATAACACATTCCGACGAAATTTATGATAGGCATGCTTGAATTTCCAATAACATTTTCTTTTTGACAAGACAACCAATTTACCAACAAAAAAGGCGCAAGCGCCCTGATTAGCCCCGACAGGCATAAGACGAATCACGCAGGAAATCTTGATTTCTGAAGTGATTTGGCTTATGACCAAGGTTGTTTCGGCTTTAGGAAACAACCCCGAGGGGCTGGGCGCTGGAGCTGGATTATTAGACAAACGTAGAAAGTTATCCACATTAATTTATTTTATAATTTCCTAGACCACAAAAAAGGCATCCAATTTACTTTGGATACCTCTTTGTCCCTATAATACGCTCTTTTCTTTTGCTTCCTTGATCCACTCTGGAAATTCATGTAGAAGTTTATTGTATAGTTCTTCGTCAGAAATCTTTTCGATATCCTTAATATGAAAAAAATTGGCATTATCAATAAAGCGGCCATCCATCGTGTCGAGGTTTTCCAAGACATCGAAGTTGGAATCACCAATTCCAACAAATTGCCAAAACAAAGGCTTATTTGATGAACTTACAACTGGTTTCTTAATACTTCTTTTGCAGCCACCATCATTGATAAAAACTATAAAAGCCGGATCTTTGCTTGGATCTTCAACTGTATATTTATTAATAACATCTTCCATTACAGGTGGTTCGTCGTTTCTGCCGAATTTGTGGATCAACTCATTATTTAAGATATATTCATTTACATAGTTTTGAAAATCACGTTCACTCACACTTTTCAATCTAGAGTACTCATTATCATATACCCACACATCGAGCATGCCGTCATCATCAAATTGGCTTGCTACAGCGAGGATGCGTTCAACGACCTTCTGAACAGTCCCATTCTTGTATAACGTTCTCATGGATCCCGAAATATCTAGTACAAGTCCAACTCTTGCCACTACGCCTGTAAGTTTCTTTTTTTCAAGGACAACACCGGCTGTCTTTTTCATTAAACTTATGGTACTCAATTTGATCACTCCTTCGCAAATGTGTCTTTCTACATGATTATACAAAAAATTCTAATATTTGTAATTTGATAAGAATATTTTTTTATTCTATCAAAAAACAGAATAAGAAAAGGATGCATCAATCGATGCACCCTTCTTCTATTTACCTTTTCTCCTAGAAATCACGCTTTTGGAAACATTTCTTTTTGGGCCTTCTGATTGACGTGAACCTTGACGTCCTGAATCGCGCACATTTCTTTCGGAAGAACGAGTTCTCCCAGAAGCTGGCCTTTCAGCACTTCGAAAACGTCTTTCACCTAAATTTTCCGATCCTCGCTCACGGCCTTCTGAAAAGCGATTTCTCTCCGAACCAAGATTTGTTTCACGACGGGTTCCTTCAGAAGATGGTCTGCCTTCACCAATGCGTCTTTCACTTTGACGACGTTTTGTAGATCGGTTTCGAGCAACCTCTCTTTTGCTGTCACCACGTCCTCGCTCTCCTTCACTTCTTGAGCCGGAGCGACCTCGCTGATCGTCACGTCTTCCTTCACTTGGACGACGTTCACCATCGCGACCGCCTGAAGTTCGGCCTCTTTCACTTGAACGGTTTCGATCAGAGCTTCTTCTATCGCCACTTCCAGCGCGTTTTCGTGCTTTCCGTTCTGAGTCTTCATCACTTTTTGCAGCAACAATATTATATGAAGTGCCTTCAAGCTGGCGCTTTTCAAGTTTCATTCCAATGCCTTCTTCGATTAACGCAAGGAATTCACGATCTTTGGGCGCCATTAAAGTAATAGCCAATCCTTTCCCGCCGGCACGTCCAGTACGTCCAATTCGGTGAATATAGCTTTCTACATCGTGTGGGATATCGTAATTATATACATGCGTAACTCCCTCTACGTCCAATCCACGCGCAGCTACGTCCGTAGCAACTAAGAATTGCAAATCCGCTTTTCTGAAGCGATCCATTACCTTTTCACGTTTTGCTTGTGACAAATCACCATGCAGTTCTTCTGAGTTATATCCTTTGCTAACCAACGCTTCATTTAGGGTATTTGCTCTACGCTTCGTTCTGCAAAAGATTACAGCCAAAAATGGACGGTGCTGATCTAAAAGAGTAACGAGCGTACTTTGCTTTTCACGATCAGTCATTTCGTATACCAGTTGTTTAATATCTTTCACGGTAACTTGCTTTTCTTTTACATGAATAGTGACAGGAACTTTTAAGAATTGTTTTGCGAGTGACTGTACCTGTGGTGACATCGTCGCAGAAAAGAGCATGGTTTGACGTCCAGATGAAGTTTGACCTAAAATCTCTTCTACATCCTTCTGAAAACCGATATGAAGCATTTGATCTGCTTCGTCTAAAACAACCATAGATGTATCTAAGAAACTAATCGATTCACGGCGCAGATGGTCTAGCAGACGGCCAGGTGTACCTACCACAATATGAATGTTCTTCTTAAGCTTGTGTAACTGCTTTTCAACATCCTGACCACCGTAAACAGCCAAAACATTGACATCCGGACCCTTAAATTTATTAATTTCGCTTGTGATTTGCAAAGCAAGTTCACGAGTTGGTGTAACAATCAAAGCTTGAATATGCCTGCGATCCAAGTTGATATTTTCAAGAATAGGCAATAAGAAAGCAAGCGTCTTACCTGTTCCTGTTTGTGCCTGTGCGATGACGTCATTACCTTCTAGTAGAACGGGAATCGCTTTTTCCTGTATTGGGGTTGGCTGCGCCAAACCATGCGCTCGTAATGTATTAACTAAGTCAATGTTGACTCCTAATTGTTTGAAATCTTGCAAATGATTCACTTCTTTCTTTTTTCAAAAATCAATGTAACTAATCATAACAGAAAATGACTGTAACTGATAGGGGACCTTACTATATGAAAACGATAACTTCAATCTAAAGCAAAAACAGACCACTCTGTTATAGAGTAATCTGCTTTGATATGTTTTTATTCTTATAGTTCGTCTTTTGGTCCGAAAAATTCGAAGTGAATGTTGCTTTGTTCTATTCCTAAGTCTGCTAGTGATTGATGAAGTGATCTCATGAATGGCACTGGACCACAGAAATAATAATCTGCTTCTTCTAGCAATGCGTTTTCCTTAATCCACTCAGCTGTAATATATCCTTGTACTGCTCCGTCGCCAGCTTCGACAACATCGTAAAATACGTGTGCAGATACATTTTTGTGAATGTTGGCCACTTCTTGGACATGGTTATTAAATGCATGCATTTTATTATTTTGAGCAGCCTGGATGAAAATTACCTTTCTTTCTGGCTGTTTCTCCACGATAGTGTTTAACATACTAATCATCGGTGTAACTCCAACGCCACCACCGATGAGGACAACTGGAGTGCTTTTTTCTGTATCAAGGACAAAATCACCAGCTGGAGCGCTGACAAGTACTCGTTCGCCTTCTTTTAAGCCGTTATGAAGATAGTTGGAAACCATTCCGTCTGGATTATTGTTTCCTGCTTCTTTCTTTACACTGATACGGTAGTAATCTTTTCCAGATATATCTGATAGGCTGTATTGACGGATATGTGTATATTCTTGTCCTTCAATTTCAAGCTTGATACTGATGTATTGGCCAGGTTGGAATGGTGGTAGCTCTTTACCATCCGCAGGTTTTAAATAGAAAGAAGTAATAACGTCACTTTCAGTAACTTTTTTGTCAATGATGAAATACTTAAAGTCTTCCCATCCACCGGTTTGATTTGCAGCCTCATCATACATTTCTGCTTCTACACTAATAAATACGTCAGCGATAACTCCGTATGCATCTGTCCATGCTTGTAAGATTTCATCTGTTGCTGCATCGCCTAATACATCTTTAATCGCCATGATTAAATGCTTGCCGACGATTGGATAATGTTCCGGCTTGATGCCAAGACTTCTATGTTTATGAGCGATTTGTTTTACAACAGGTACAATCGCTTCTAATTGATCAATATATTTTGCAGCCGCATAAACCGTGTTAGCTAATGCTTTTTGTTGTCTTCCTTGCTTTTGGTTTGCATGATTAAAGATATTTAATAATTCTGGGTGGTTTGTAAACATCATCTCATAAAAGCGTGATGTGATTTTTTCCCCATGGATTTCTAATACAGGTACAGTAGATTTAATGATGTCAATTGTTTTTTGGTTAAGCAAGTTAAGCACTCCCTTTGTCATTTCTTATATCAACATAGTGATTATAAGTAATATTTCTCTTGAAGGTTGTGATTCAAATCACACTGTGGTAAAAATCTATTATTACTTTATCCTACGAGTTTGACTTCACTGTTATCCTAAAACAAAGTAACTCGCTTAAAACTGATTTTTACCTCAGTGTTTTCTATACCCTTTGTAGGCTTGGCGATAACCACAGTTTGCAAGCACTTACTTTGCCCGGACACTGTAGAAAGGCATTCCTTTAAAGGAGCCTTCAACTTCAAGTAATCCTTGTGAGACCAATTCTCTTAGACGGTATTCTAAGAATTGATCGCCGACATCATGATTTAGATAGCCAATGGCTTCTCCGATGATACGAGGTGCTCTGATGAATTCCTTCTGTTTTCGTTTTCCGTGTACCTTTAGAACAATTTCATAAAGATAGTCATCAAAGTAATCGACAGGCACTTCCTTGATCTGGTTTTTCCACCAAATTCTTAATAGTTCCTTACTTGAGGAGAGCACTCCCCATTCTTTCATTAAGGAAATCTTTTCTGTCTCATTCACAGGGTCAATGCAAGCTGCCTCCTTATAAATAAGCTCAAGCTTATCAGGATTGACTTCTCCCACACTGCGAATATCCATTTTATATTTTCCTGTATTGAATAATCGATCAAAAATAGGTTTGACGTTGAGGATTCGGATTGGGTTTGATTGGTCTCTTAACAGGTACATAATAAGCCTTATTCCAGCTTGTTCTGAAGCATTGTTTGTACACCATATCGTAATCGGAGTTTCTTCTGTAACGGAATTTACTTGATGTACACATTTCATAAACTCTTCTTGATAACTTTTTTCAAAAAAATCATCTCCTAATACAATAGGAAGGTGTTGTATTAACCAATTTTGGCGATTTACAAGTCCTTCAGGCTTGTGGAGATTCCATAATGGACCGACCACCAAGTTATCGTGAAAGCCAATTACTTGATTACTCTCAGATGAGTCAGTTTCTCGGAACATATACTTTAAACTGGCTGTTCCACTTGCTCCAAACAGAATATGTACATGCATATCTTGGGATCACCTCTTCGGATTGTGCGCTTTTAATGTTTTATTCGCCTTATTCATAATCATTTTAGCAACGAGAATGGAGTACTTATGAGCGACCTTCTTTTTAATCCTTTTATAATCAGTTTCAGCCTGAATTTGAAGTCAAATCGCTTGTTTTTCTGAACTAATCTCCGTTTTTAAGAATGTTTTCAGTATTTTAACGCCAAATTCAATTATTAAGCCTCACTCGATTAGATTAGCTTCGCCATATAGTATTCGTCTACATACTGACCATTTAGTATAACGGAATGCCTTTTCGTACCTTCGATATCAAAACCGCATTTTTTATATAATGACACTCCTACCTGATTCTCAACGATGACTGTCAACTCCAGACGATGTACTCCTACTGCCCGTGCCCAATTCTCTAATTCTCCGAAAAGTTTCGTCCCAATGCCCTTTCCGCAAAAATCAGACCTGATTCCAATCGCAATATAAACGGAATGCCTCGTTTTATTAGCGCTACCTCCTCGAGCTAACAAGTACCCTAGTAATCTTCCATCTTCTTCAGCAACAAAAATAGTAGAGTTCTGCTCCTCATTCAGCGCCTTAATCATAGCCAATTGCCTTTCTGTTGTTAAACCTCTTTCCCCCGGTCCAAATAGCATGTAATTCGACTCTGCCTCAATACTTAATACCAATTCAACCATTTTTTCAGCATCTGATTCGCGTACATGACGAAAAATCATGGTCTCTCCTCCAAAACAGCCTCCCGATAATCAAGGAGGCCAATATTTTTAGTCCTTCTTTTTTGAGATTAGCAACGTCACTTGCATCATCGTAAAGAATAACGACGATTTCTTTTTATAAGCTAAATACTTCGGTTCCCATTCGTCTGCATACTTTTCCTTAAATCGGCGAACACCTTGGAATTGATATAAGAAATGCCCTTGCGAATAGATTTGAGAGGCTATTCTTTCACCAAGGAAAGCATATTTCGAAATGCCAACATTCGATAGTGGCGCCATTCCTAGATTAAAACGCACATAACCTTCTTGTTTAGCCCACTCAAGTAAGTTCATGAACATATAATCCATTGTTCCACTAGGAGAATCAGGTACATATCTCATTAAATCGATGGAAATCACCTTGTTCTGATCGTAAACAGGCATTAACGTTGAAAATGCCAGCAACTTCCCATTTGCGTCCCTTATAATGGCCACTGGGGTCAAATTTATATATTCTTCGTCAAAATAGCCTAATGAAAAGCCTTTTTCCTTACGACCATCAAGCCATATTTCCGAAACTTCCTTTAGTTCATGGAGCAATTCAGCATCAAATGGTGGTAAATTCACGCTAAACAAGATTCCTTCTCGCTCTAGTTTGTTTCGCACAGCCCTCAAGTTTTTCATTCTTTTTCCTGATAAAGTAAAGTCCTTTAACTGAACATAGCCCTCTTCGCCTAACTTAAAGAAATCGTAACCATTTTCATGAAGGTATGGAAGCATTTCTTTGCTTACTTGATAGTAAATGGGTGTATACCCGAATTTGTCTGCTTCCTCCCGGAACTCTTCCATAGCCCGATGGATTGATGCTTTTTCACCCACTGGATTTCCAAGTACGACTATCTTATCGGCATATATTTGATATCCGAATAACACATCTTTGTGAGTAGACCAGTGAACATACTTATCATATAGGAACAACAAATGAGAAAGTACTGTACCCTTATATTGAATCAAATGTTCCCTCACAATCATGGATGTATTTTTCCCCATCTTCTTTGGTTTGAAGGAAGGCATATCTATCTTAAAACCAAGAAGAAGAAATGTAGATGCAATGATAAGTCCAATCATCCCACTTCGAAAAAGTTCATAAGGATTGATAAGGATAATTTCCTGCAATTTTACAGGTACTTTAATATTAGATGAAGGCAAATTCACATATCCGATAAAGAAATAGAAACCTAACATCAACAATATGATGCAAGTATCAAAAAGAAATTTACCCCATGTGTGAACAAAATCCTCTCGATAAAATCGGTGCCTCGCTAACCATAACCCCCAAGCAACTAACAAAATAAAAATCGCTTCTTCATAATCAAACCCTTTTGAAAAAGTAAATAAAGAACCTGCGATTAATACTCCGATTGTCAAAAAATAGGCTCGTTTTACTCGATATTCAATTCCTCTTGCAAGCCCCAAAAGAGAAATTCCAGCCGCGATAGAAAGTTGATGAGAGAGATTCATAATCGGTGCTGAAAGGACTTCTTTCATAAACGATAGCCTATTAAATATCCCTGGAACAGATGCTGAAAAAAGCAAGATAAATCCTGCCAAAAAAACCAGTACAGTCAAAATAACATGACTGATATTCGCCATCACAATGTTGGGGAGGTTTGTCCATTTACGATTGAACATTCCCCACAAATAACGGGCTTGTACAATGAAGGAAACGAAAAATGGGAAAACATAATAACTGAATCGATAGAGTAAAATCATCAACAGGATTGTTTCTTTTTCCAAACCTAAGGATTCAAGTCCAATTAGAACCATGAAATCAAATGAACCTAGCCCTCCTGGAATCATACTCATGACGCCGGCGCAGGTCGCGATGATAAAGATGGAAAGGAATTCAAGAATTGGAATGTGTTCACCTAAAAGTATTCCGATTCCGTAAATCGCCATGAAGGCAAACAGCCATTCTACCGTAGAAGTTGAAATCAACTGGAAGATGTATTTTCGATCAACATTCCTTCTTAAATCAAACTGCTTGGTAAAACTAAGACTTATTAATACTACTGGCAGATAAAGTGCAATGGCCAAAACCGCAAGTTTTAACCATCTATATTTCACAAGTAGTGAAGAATCTAATACCCCCATTAATATCAACCAACATAATAGAGACATACCAGAAAGATAGAAAAACGAAAGTTTCGCAATTTCTTTGATGATTGATCGTCGCTCGAGGTTGTAGCGTTGATAAAAATACGTTCGTAGTGCCGCTCCTGCAAATCCTCCAAATCCAATGAAATTGGAAAATGTGTTGAAAATATAAGACTGGGGAATCAGTTGTTTTTTGCCGATTTGAAGGCCTAGTTTTTTCGAAAAGACAAAATCGTATAAAATCATGGGAGAGACAGCTAAAAATCCTAATAAGGTAATACATGTAAGCTTCAAAAAACTAAGTTCATCAAATTGTTTCTTTAGTAACTCGCCGTTTATTCCCTCAAAAAATCTACGAGCTCCAATTATCACTACAATGAGAAGAACTGCGGGAATAAGTACTTTTAAGTATGAAAGCCACTTTAATTTCTTCGTTTTACTCAATGTCGTTCTCCATCTCATATAAGAATTTCACATCCATACATCATTCAACCATTTTGGAATGAATATCCATTACTATTTAATACTTTATCAAAAAAAACATAATTTCACCTTTTATTTTCCCCAGAAATTAAGGTAGATATGACCGATGCCTAGATAATTTGCACTGGGAAAGCTTTCGATTTACGAGATTCCCTTGCAAATAGTTCATGCTTGAAAGACTCGACGTCAGGAGTTAAGATTAGATATGCTACATTTTGGAAGAGACAGGCTGTTGCTAATCCTCGTCTACTTTGAAGGGAGAAAATCATGGTAAACAAAGAGCAAAACTTGAAGTTTGTTGTTGCCGGTTTGTTGCTCGGCATATTAATGGCTGCAATGGACAACACGATTGTTGCGACAGCAATGGGTACAATTGTGGCAGACTTAGGCGATTTTGATAAATTCGTTTGGGTAACATCTGCCTACATGGTTGCTGTCATGGCAGGAATGCCGATTTTCGGAAAATTATCCGATATGTACGGCAGAAAACGATTTTTCATATTCGGACTTGTGGTTTTCCTCGTTGGATCTGCATTGTGCGGTATCGCGCAAAGTATGGTTCAACTCAGTGTGTTCCGCGCCATTCAGGGTATTGGTGGTGGTGCATTAATGCCGATTGCTTTCACCATTGTTTTTGACATTTTCCCTCCTGAAAACCGCGGGAAGATGACAGGTTTACTAGGCGCTGTTTTCGGCGTATCCAGTGTACTTGGGCCTTTACTTGGGGCATATATTACTGACTTTATAAGCTGGCATTGGGTTTTCTATATTAACGTACCCATCGGAATTATTTCTTTTTACCTTATCTTTCGTTATTATCAAGAATCACTTGAACACAGCAAGCAACGCATTGATTATGGCGGTGCCATTACTCTAGTAGTAGCCGTTGTGAGTCTTATGTTTGCTTTAGAATTAGGCGGAAAGGAATACGCTTGGGCCTCTGCTCCCATTATTAGCTTATTGGCTAGTTTTGCACTCTTTTTCATCGTCTTTATTTTTATTGAAAGAAAAGCAGAAGAACCGATCATTTCCTTTTGGATGTTTAAAAACCGTCTATTTGCGACATCACAGATTCTTGCCTTTTTATACGGCGGTACATTTATCATTTTAGCTGTATTCATTCCGATTTTTGTTCAGGCTGTTTTTGGCGGTTCGGCTACAAATGCAGGATTTATCTTAACACCAATGATGCTAGGATCGGTTGCAGGGAGTGCCATCGGCGGTATTTTCCAAGCGAAAACGAGCTTCCGCAACTTGATGCTCATATCAGTTGTTGCCTATTTCGCTGGTATGTATCTACTTGGTACGATGGATCCTGATACTGCACGCTGGATGATTACTTTGTATATGATCCTTGTCGGATTTGGAATGGGCTTTTCATTTTCATTACTACCATCGGCTTCAATTTATAACTTGGAGGCACGCTATCGCGGTTCTGCAAACTCTACAAACTCATTCCTTCGTTCGTTAGGAATGACCATCGGTGTCACTGTATTCGGAACGATACAGAACAATGTTTTCACCGACAAACTTTCTAATGCCTTCAAAGGCGGGCAAGCTGGAATGAAATTTGAAAATCCGGAACAACTATTCCAATCAGGAGAACGTTCGAAAATACCTGGATTTGTTCTGGATCGGATCGTTAACGCAATGTCCGATTCGATTACGATAACCTTTATGATTGCCTTAATTCCAATTGGTTTAGCTGCAATCACCATTCTATTCATGGGGAATACCCGTATTGAAGTGAATAAAGAAGCGACTAAAGAAAATTCAAAAGGTAAAAAAGCACAAGCTCCACGGTTAGCGCCAAGAAAAAGTTAATGCAATATTTTGTACAACATGAAACACCGATCCCTTTGGAATCGGTGTTTTTGATTTTGGCCGTAAATTTCCCTGAATTCACATATGTTATTGAGTTGGCATGAAACCAACCTTCCATACCCCATTTTCATCTTTAACCATTCGACAGCCCATTTCACCATTCGCATTCGTGAAACTAACATAACCTTCAATATCACTAGTTTGGATAAACTTCCCTTCCTCTATGCCAGAAAAATCAGCTAAGATTTGCTCTTTCGTCCCACTATCTGTTGCAGGAAAACTAAGATGTTCTTCTTTTGTCCATAAGATATGATCTGATCTTGAAGTGTACAGTTCATATTCCGTTTCCCTATCCCCATCCAATTTTGCTTGTACGTAAAGCTTTGCAACGCTGATAGGTGACAAGTCTTTCAAATTACTTTCATCGTAATCTTTCTTAAACCATTCATAATTCTCTCTTTCTGCATTAGTAAGTTCAAATTCATTTTTTACTGTTTCTACTTTTTTGTCATCCGATTTGAGTAATCCATCTTCAATCTTCACTTTCTGCTCATCTTCAGTGTTCAAGAAGATACTATGTTGAATCAAGTATGGATTCTCCTTCGTATCTTCAAAACTAATTAGAATTTCAAAACGATTTTCCTCCATGTTAGGTACTATCCCGCGGAGTATGATCGTTTTCTCATTCATACTTTCGTAAAAGGTGAACAAACTTTGGGATTTTTCATTTACTACAGATTCATCAACATACTTTTTAAGTTCCATTAAATCTTTTCTTTTCATAGCCTCTAAATAGGAAATGACCACTTTGCTTTCTTCCCGCATACCCGTAATGAGTACGATTTTTTCGTATAGCTGCTTATAGGCTGGCGTCTCTGAGATAAGTTCATTAAAAATCGGAAAAGATTCTTTTGGAATTTCTACGTCTGGAGAATGTTCAGATGCTTGTTCAGGATTCGTTGTCTGCTTGGTCAGAAAAGAAGCCGATAAAATCGCAAATAGCACAATCGCAGTACAAAGTGAAAATATGACACCCCAATTTTTCCGCCCCCTAACCTTCTCTGAAGAAATGTTCTTTTCATTCAACATTAATCGACGTTTTAAATTCATAGTGAATTCCTGATCAGGCTCTAAATCAGGTCGATTTTTAAGAGGATTCAGAAATCCATTCATTTCTTGGTTATTCATTCGTCATTCCCCACCCTTCTTGAAAAGAATGCACTTGCTTTTTTAATTGTTGAATTGCTCTATGGTAATCGACACGAACTTTTTGTTCACTGATTTCCAATATTTCAGAGACTTCTTTGATGGTAAGCTCTTTCAGTCCACGCAAAATGACAAGTGTTCGATAATGTGGCTTCAATCTTAACAATGCATCTTGCAGTTCAACCCATTCATCTTTCTTAATGATTTTTTGTTCTGTAGTTTCCGAATCAACTTCTTCTTTTTGAAACCAGTCAGGAAGAAAACTTACCCACTTTTGCTTCCTCTTCAAATCAATAGCTGTATTCCTTGCTATAGAAATAATCCAAGTTTTCATACTCGATGATTCTTTTAAGGTATGGTGATTTTTCATTACTTTCATAAATGTTTCTTGCGTGATATCCTCCGCTTCTTGCTTATTGTTCGTAAAATATAAAGCAAAATGATATACATCTCGATAATACAGTTCATATATATTTTCAATATCCAACCTTGTCACTCCCTCCATCTGGTAATAAGTCGTATGAATTAGGAATTTGTTTCAAAATGCACAAAAAAAAATTCCCCACCAATAAGAATTCGTTCAAATTCGGGGAATCCTTTTTAAATTTCGGATGTTTTCGTACACTTCGTTGCTATATAACTTAGTGAAGTAGTGGTTGATTTCCGCTTCAGTCAACTACTAGGTATTCACAAGGATTATTCCTAAAACAACAATCTTTTAGAAAACGACCAAATTTTTTTAGCATCCAATTAGAAGAGTTTCGCCCATGTGCTTTCTAGTTTAGATTTAAGTTCCTCAAGCACTTTTTTTCTATCAGCGTAAGATTCATCTTGATTCTCTTGCCATAAAGATAAGTCGGCTCCACTTTCAATGCATTCCAAAGCCTTCTTTTTTATCGACCTAGTTAAAACATTATGTCTTATTTGCAGTGCAGCTAACGCTATGTATATGAGAGATTCATCAATTAATCTTTCTTCCTCGTCCAAATCACCCAATTCCTCCATCCAGGTTTGAAGGATGATTTTCGTTGCTTTTCGAGTATTCATCCCTTCATCAAGCAAATCATTCCATTCGTCCTGAATGTCACATGACAAGTCATCATCCCATATCCCTGCGCCCCATGCTCCCATCATCGTCCTCCACTACCAACGTTATTTTTCATCTTCTTGAAGAAATTCTTCTAGATAATCCCGAATTTCATGTCTAATCTCTTTCACGGATTCATCTACAAGTTCACCTACAAGTTTAGCGCCAGGTATCATTCTTGACATTGGGAGACCTAGAAATAAATAATTACATTCCCAAATGTTAATCTTTAATAAATCGACGAGTTCACCGTCTTCGTCAATGATACCCAAAGAAATACTGGAGCTATATCCTGATTCAAAAGGGTTTTGACCTTCTCTATCAAAACTCACTTCGATTTTTTGTTGTTTTTGCAAAAAAAATATTTTGTATTTCCTTTCCAAACTGAACAAATCATTTTCTAGTTGTTTTTCATAACCATCAATGGTCTTGCGCAATTCTTGATTGAAATCTTTTTGAGGAATTTTCATGTGAGTCTTTCTCCCATTAAACAAAATCGATTTCCTTCAATAGATTAAGAGTTGTTAATTCTATCTCATCCGCACTCTTTTCATTCGTTTGAATAAAAACGGTATGCTGTTTTTCATACCACTCGCGCTCAAATGGATACAGTTTCATATTTTTATCAAATGACCCTCTTTCTCGAGTCTGATCCGCTATTTTCCTCGAAAATAATGTAGAGGGGGAAGCATCCAGATAAATAATGAGGTCGGAACGACAAGATCTTAATTCTGTAAGTTCTTCCTTTAATAGATATTCAATATCCCATTCAAAGCCGTTCGCTCTTGGATAATGAAGAGTGAAGAACTCGATATCTTCAGGCCCTCTATCAAACAATACCTTTCCTGTAGGGAGTTTTAGGAATCTCTCAATTTCTGCTCGAATAAATAGACGTTGATTGTTCACAAATCCTTCTTCAGTTGACAAATCAAGATCTAATTTTCCACGTTGAGCCACAAGAGGATAGGGATTTTCATAGCTCACATAAATGTTTGGGAATTTCTTTTCCAACCTCTTTGCCAAAGTTGTTTTTCCCCCAGCCATTCCGCCCTGAAATGAAACAATCTGATTCATCCTACACCTCCTATTTAGGCTTGCGATGTCAATGGATGTTTAAATAAGACTGGTAATTCTAGTCCCTCTGCTTTCTTAACAAACATTATTTCGCTGCCTTCGAACACATTCATTTCTACATCCTGAATATATGGAGTGAAATAAAAAATGATTTCATTAATATTAGATGAACATATTTCTTTTAATATTGATTCTATCTCGATATTTTTTGAACTGATGATATCAAATACATGCAGTTGATCTCCGTCTTGTTTGCAAATCACAATTGCTTCATGATTTTCTACATAGTAGAGATCATCAGCAAAGACATACATAGCATAAAACATCACCAACTCTGCTGCATTCACTACGCAAAACTTACGGGAAACTGGAACTCGTTTAGAAGCAGTTTCATAAAGTAAATTCAATTCAGTTTCTGTAAGTTTCTTCATAGGTGAATTCGCTTGTGAATTAAATTTATTTTTCAATGAAAATATTTGTTCTTCAACTTTATGAAAACCAAATTTAGGATAATAGTCGAGTACCGTTTTGTTAGCAAACAAGTACATCATGTCATATTGTCCCTCGTAATCTTCAATAACTTTGTTCATCAACCTAGCAGACAAACCGAGATTGCGATAATCTGGGTGCGTCATAACCGTTCCAATTTGCAAGCCACGCTTCTCTTCTCCATTAACAACTAGTGTCAACTTGTTTACTGACACATTAGCGATTACTTTGTCCCCATCCACAAATGAATAGGTTTCGTATCTATCAGTCCAAAAACCAGCATTATACCATTTCTCAAAATTGATTCCGAAGATTTCTTCAGCAAGTTGATTAAAGCTCTTTCTTAGATGCTCGTCTTCTCTATAACCCTTAATAAACTTCAATAATTACACCCTTTTTATTAAAAAATTAGAACTTATAGAATATTTATAATTCAGTAGGAATTTTTTGTAAAGAACATCTTTTTTGGAGATAATTTTAGCTATTGCTTGTCTTTGGCGTAACAATTGCAAATAGAACACGATTTCTCACAAATAGAACTCCAATTCACACAAATAAACTGTACAGTTACACAAATAAAATTCCATCAATCCTTTCCATTTTAAGAAACTAAATTAGAAAGATTTCTACAAACCTGAATAGACACAAACAAAAGTGTGAGGACCTCGAAAATCCTCACACCTTATTATTACTGACTATTTTTGTTTTCTTTAAATTGGAAATCAGAATTCATTTTCAGTCTCCAACACAAAAAATATTTTGAAGCAAACAAACAAAAAACTCTGGTTCTTGAATAGGACAGTCCTCTTCAATTTCTAAATGCGTCTTGAACCATTCCGAGGTTTTCATTTTCCATCTCGCTACTTCTTCTCCATTATGAAAAATCCTCACCCAATCTAAGAGTTCATTTTTCATTACAAGATCAATAGAATTATATTTAATGTGAAATTCGGGGACAATATTTTGCCAGGATTTTTGACATACCTGAAACATTTCATTCGTCATACAGTTAATCACTTGATACTCTGGTCTTCCAACTAATTTTGTTGTTTTTTGACACTGATAAACTATATCCCTATCATTTGATATAACGTCAATTTGAACGTACCAATCTATGTTCGTTACATAGTACACTAATCTTGTTAAAAAGTTTTTATAAGTTCTTTTAAACTTACATACAACATTTCCTTGTGCATCAATTACATCCACTATTTTAGAAGATGGTTTAAACCTTGGAGGTAAGTATGTATACTTCTTCATAAAAAACTCCTTATAGCTGTTGATTAGTGTCTATCGATTTGTCCCCTTTGATTCTACATAAATGTTTCAATTATGTAAAAATATACATAAAAAGCATAACAATCTGTTTTAGAGATGTCATGCTTTTTATGCATATCATGATTCATTTGTGTGTTCCTAAAAGGACCTGCTGAAATGATTTAGTAAAACCCTTTTTAATTGAGTATATCCCACATACTAATTTCTTATTATTAGGAGTACGGATTATGATAATCGTCCATCGTGCTCTTGAGGTACATTTCATTTTGTATCTTTTCTGATTCACTAATGCCCTCCATTCCGTGCTCACGACTTTTCTGTAGATTCCGATTTTTAGCAAAGAAGTCAATCATGTATCCGATGAAAATAAAGCCTCCACACACCAGTAAAACAAACCATGCAAGCGTCATAGGAATCCCCTCCTTTTTGTACTAGTATATTGCCTTTAACTCATGTTTAGATTTCATTCTTCAGTAAAATTTGAACAAGCAGAAAGCCCTGTTCTACTCGAGTAATCAAGTAGAACAGGGCTTTTAAGAATAAGCTTACTAATTCTATTCGTTTTTTGGTTCGTTGAATTCTCCCTTGATTTCTTGAAGTTTCAACTTATCTGTAATCAACCTCAGTCCAGTTAAGGCAAGAGCTTTCGCCCCTATAATCAATGCTTGATCACCTTTAGCTGAGCGAGCCGCTTCTCTAAATTCTACTGTATGAGCAACAAGATCATCCGATCCAATTTTTATGAAAGGATGAATGGTGGGAACGACTTGACTGATATTCCCTGCGTCTGTTGAACCAAGGCCAGGTCTTTCGTCCGTTCCCACCGTTTCCCCTAGTCCTTCGATTACTTCTTTGAACACACTATCAAAAACTCGGTTTGGGAGAAGATTATCCACTTCGTTTTGGAATGCTATTATGTTCACTTTTGCGCCAGTAGCAAGTGCTGCACCTTCTGCAATGGCTCTTATTCTCCTGGTTACTTCATTACACCTTTGACGGGTAGCGGCACGAATATAAAATCTTGCTTTTGCATATTCGGGTACAATGTTAGGGGCATCTCCTCCATGAGTGATGATGCCATGAATGCGAACGTCATTTGGAACATGCTGTCTAAGTGCATTGATACCATTGAATAGTTGGATGACAGCATCCAGTGCATTGATTCCTTCATGTGGAGAAGATGATGCATGTGCCGGTTTGCCGATGAATTCGAAATCCAATGGGTCAACCGCAAGCGATGGACCTGTTAGGCGTGTCTGACCTGAGGGATGAATCATTAATGCTGCATCAATACCCTCAAGAAGGCCGTGTTTAACGAAACTACCTTTCGCACTTCCGTTTGGTCCTCCTTCCTCTGCGGGAGTACCCAAAACCACTATTTCTCCTCCAGTCTCATCGACTATTTTACTAAGTGCAATTGCCCCCGCCACACTCGTTGTTCCAATGATGTTATGACCACAGGCATGGCCTAGACCAGGCAATGCATCGTATTCGGCCAGGAAGGCAATCGTAGGACCATCCTTTAATGCGGATTTCTTCCTCGCAATGAAGGATGTTTGATGACCCGCAACCGCTTTTTTCACGAAAAAGCCTGCCTCTTCTAAGGTTCCGATGTGGAGTGCCGATGCAAAATACTCTTCGTTTCCGATTTCTGGCCTTTCATGAATCCGATGGCTTGTTTCGATGTAACTTTCCTTATTATTTTCAATTTCCGAGATTATTAAGCTTTTCAATTCTTCCAATCTATCAACTGCCACTGTCATTCTTCTTCACACTCCAATGTTTGATTTACTCGCCAATCTCACTTAAAGGAACGAAGGTTGGAATCGTATTTCCTTTGTATTCTTTTTTGATAAAATCAGCCACGTCTTCCTGTTGGTACAATTCAGCCAGTTTTTTCAACTCTTTTCGATTTTCATCTTTCGTACGCACTGCAATAATGTTAATATACGGTTTTGCCGTCGCACTTTCATGGAAAATAGAATCTTTGACTGGACTGAATCCGGCATCAACTGCAATTCCGTTATTGATAATCGAAGCTGCTACGTCAGGCAATACTCGTGGTGTTTGACCGGCTACAACTGGAACAATCTCTAGTTTTTTTGGATTTTCTACAATCTTATCGAGTGAACCATTTCCGTCAAAGTCTTCAGGAAGTTTGATTAATCCAGCCTCTTGAAGGAGCAGGAAAGCTCTTCCCATGTTTGTAGCTTCATTTGGCACGGCGATTTTTCCTCCTTCTGGGATATCTTCCACGGATTTATATTTTTCTGAATAAATACCCATTGGAGCGATTACCGTAGTAGCAATCGGTTTAAGATCCAAATTGTGCTCTTTCTTGAAAGCATTGAAATAAGAAATTGTTTGAAATGCATTCGCATCAATTTCACCTTCAGCGAGTGCCAGATTAGGCTGAACATAATCCGAAAAACTTACGATTTCCACATTGATCCCTTCCTTTTTGGCCTTCATGGCTACAAAATCCCAAATCCGATTATCTGTCCCGCTCACCCCAATTTTGATATTTACTTCCTTCTTTGAACCGCTCGCTTCGTGGCTTGAACAGCCCGTGATTAAGATGGATGCCACCAGTAGGAATAAGTAAATTGCATATTTTTTCATGATTTATCATTCTCCTTATCGTCTTCTTATTTTTTTTGAAAGTATGTTTCCAGAAGATTGCAGACCTTGCACCAATACAATCAAGATGCCTACCGTGATGATCATGACCTTTGTATCGAATCGCTGATATCCGTAAGTTATCGCTAAATCACCTAGCCCCCCACCACCGACAGCGCCTGCCATGGCCGATGCTCCAATTAGGCCAACAGTTGCTATCGTGAGACCGAGGACAAGAGAGCTCAAAGCTTCAGGAACGAGGAATCTGAAAATAATTTGAAGAGGAGTAGCACCCATCGCTTCTGCTGCCTCTATTACTCCTTGGTCCACCTCAAGTAAAGAATTCTCTATTAATCTTGCAATATACGGTCCTGCATAAAACACAAGTGGAACAATCGCAGCTGCTGTTCCTATAGACGTCCCAACGATAAATCGTGTAACAGGAATGATCGCAACCAACAAAATGATAAAGGGTACAGAACGGAAAATATTGATGATTCCATTCAAAACCGTAAACACGGGAACATTTTCTAATAAATGTCCTTTTCTGGTAATGACGAGTAAAATTCCTAGCGGTAAACCAATCAGTGTGGAAAAAAGAAGTGACAGTCCCACCATCGTGATGGTGTCTAAAAGCGCCTCAACAATCTCTGAACTTTCAACTAGCATTTGAAATCACCTCCTTAATCGTGACATTTCGGTTGTTAATATAGATCAATGCCCGATTTATCTCAGTTTCTGTTCCATTGAACTCGACTATTATGTTGCCAAATGGAGTACCCTGAAGTTCAGTAATGTTGCCGTAGAGAATATTTACGTCCACTTTAAATTGCTTTGCGATTTGAGATAGAAGCGGTTCACCTGCACTTTGCCCCACAAAGATTACTTTGTATATTCTTCTATCTCTGCCAGATTCGGAAAGTATCTTTTGAATGGAATCTGGAATCTTGTCATGCATAACCGAACTGACAAAGTTTTTAGCTGTTTTTGTTAGAGGGTTAGAAAAGACTTCAAATACTGTTCCGCTTTCAATGATCTTCCCTTCTTCAATAACCGCGACCTTATCGCAAACCTCCCGTATAACTCCCATCTCGTGTGTAATCAACAAAATGGTGATGTTATATTCTTTGTTTATTCTTTTTAGCAACTGTAATATTGAGTTTGTTGTTTGTGGATCAAGAGCCGATGTAGCTTCATCACAAAGCAAAATGGCTGGTCTAGTTGCAAGTGCCCTGGCAATGCCCACCCTTTGTTTTTGTCCACCTGATAATTGATCGGGATATTGATTGGCTTTATCTGTGAGTCCTACAAATTCTATGAGCTCATTCACTCTTTGCTTGATTTCATCTTTAGGAACACCTGCTAAGGAAAGAGGCATTGCGACGTTCGCAAACACGGTCTTTGAATTGAGCAAGTTGAAGTGTTGAAACACCATGCCAATCTTCCTTTTAGCGTCCCTAATTTCTTTTTTCGAAAGACCTGCTAAATCCTGACCACCCACAATCACTTTTCCGGTTGTTGGTTTTTCCAAGAAATTCACGCATCGGATAAGTGAACTTTTACCTGCGCCGCTAAATCCGATTACTCCAAAAATTTCTCCTTCGTTAATCTTGAGGTTTATGCCATTCAATGCAGGCACCTTTTGCCCATTACTTTCATAAGTCTTTGTGACATCCTTAAAGGTGATCACGGCAATCTCTCCTTTTCTGTAAAAATAAAAAGCCTCTTCTTAAAAATAAGAAGAGGCTTATCAAGCATACGCAAATTGATAAGATCTCAACTTATCTTCCAAGCACTTAGCTTGTTGGAATTGGCACAGTGCTCAATAATGAGTCTGTTGCCGAGGTTTCGCAGGGCCATTCCCTCCACCTCTCTTGATAAGAAGCAATCATAATTTATTTAGTTTTCCTTTTACTTATTACTATATTAACGCGTTAACTGGTGTAAGTAAATACCTTTTTTAAAAATTTTTTCCATTTAAGATTTTAATGTACTCTTTTTCTAATTCTTGCAATGGTGCATCATATAAATGTTTTTGATCTGACGTTTTGTAAATCCCATTTCTAATCAGTATTTCAATCAATTTTTCCTTCCTTAGCTGCACTAATTGTAAAAGCATAGCCATTTTGTTTATTCCTCCTCACATAAAAACCCTCTTCTCATAAGAAGAGGGTTTAAATATGAAGCATATCTAAACAGACTCTTCTTATCTCCCAGGAATATTCCTGTTGGAATTGGCACAGTGCTCACTGAAGAGTCTGTTGCCGAGGCTTCACGGGGCCATTCCCTCCACCTCTCTTGATAAGAAAACTATTTTGTTAGTTAAGCCTATTGGAAAATCCCAATAATTATTCCGAAAAATATAGCAGAATAATGGGTTCACTTACACAAAAAGACCCCTTCAAAAAGAAGAGGCCGTGTTAAAAAATTTATGGCTCTTCTTATCTTCCAAGCATACGCTTGTTGGATTTGGCACAGTGCTCATTATGAGTCTGCTGCCGAGGCTTCATCGGGCCAATTCCCTCTGCCTCTCTCGATAAGATTTCATGCAATCATGTAATTTTTATAGGTTGATAATGACTTTAAAGCACGAAAACAAGTTTGTCAATATTTTTTTACATTGACATTTTTAAATTCCAAGTGTTACTATCGGTTTATAAGAATATAATGAAAAGTAACCTTTAATTAAATAAAATTTATCAAGAGTGAATGAGAGAACTGGCTCGAAGAATTCACAGCAACCTGCAATATGCAAGGTGCTCCCACCAGCAAAGCATATGCTTTGGTTGATAAACTGATGAAAACTCTTTTTGCAACCAAGGCGGAAAGAGTTTTTCTATTTTAGGAGGGAACACAATTGAAAAGTAACTATCCCGTTATGAAAGGTGCTGGTGCATTTTTCTTTGAAGGTAACGAAATTGGTGTCCTAATTTGTCATGGTTTTAATGGTACCCCACAAAGCGTTCGATACCTGGGAGAATGTCTCTCTGAGCAAGGTTTCACTGTCTATGCCCCCCGCCTTGAAGGTCATGGTACAGATCCGCATGAAATGGAAAAATGCCATTATAAGGATTGGATAAATAGTGTCAAAATGGCAGTAAATTTTTTAAAAAGCAGATGTTTGGAAGTTTTTATGATTGGTCAATCTATGGGTGGAACACTCGCACTCACTCTTGCTAGTGAAAATTGTTGTAAATTAACTGGGATAATAACCATCAATGCCGCATTATCCGTTCCAGGCTATGAATGTTTTAGGCATGACTTTTCTAAAAGATTTATTCCAGAAGATGTTCCTGATATCAAGCAGGAGAATGTCGTTGAAATTGTATACGATTCTGTTCCTACTCGCGCAATCAGGAATTTGTTAGCACTTATGGATCAGTCACTATTAAAGTTATCTAGCATTTCATGTCCCACTCTTCTCTTAAAGTCAAAAATTGATCATGTGGTCCCGCCTACTTGTACGGACATGATTTACAATGAAATCCAATCATGTCAAAAAAGGATCGTAACTCTCGAAAACTCTTATCATGTCGCTTCGCTAGATCATGATAGACAGAAAATAGTAGATGATATTATCGATTTTATCCACCAGCACTCTTCATTTTCTATGAATATTGTTGAAATTTCTAACTCTGAGGAAAGGTGAACTCCTAGGTCTTGGAGACGGAATTTAAATGATACAACTATATTAGTGCAAAACAAAAGCTGACTTATAAGGTTTCTACTTCAACCCTTCGAGTCAGCTTTTTCATTATTAGAACCCTTTCGGACTTTCCATCGCCGTACCGTCTAGGATTCCCATTTCTTTAATATGTGCGCGAGCTTCAGCATCTCCTAGGTTATAAATTTGCTGATAGATTTTGACCATGGTCGCATCATAATGATCATTTTCTTTGTCTTTGTGGTATTCCTTATAGGGGATATGAGCACGACCAAATGTCTCTAAATCTGCTTGGTAGTTTTCAGAGAACATTTGCATGAGATCCTCTATTTCTTCATCAGTTCCATTAACTCTAAAGTGAGTTTCTGTTCCTGCCGGCTCAGGAATAACTTCTCCATTCACCATATTCACATAATAGGTCTTCTTGGTTGTATCCATATGATCATCTCCTCGAATTTAAGAATCTACATATGAATTACCACTTTTCACATGCTTCTAATCCTTTTCTACCTATTTAGCTTTCTTTTCTAGATCTTTTACGGTATGACTAGTTTCAACTTCTTTTTCTTTTGCAAATGTTCCAAAGATCACATCTGTAAATGGATTACTTACTCCAAACCAGTAATTTTCATTTTTGTAATGATGGAGGATGTGAACCTTCTTAATCCACTGTCCAAATTTTGTTTTCGGTTTTATAGGCCGATGGGCAACGTAATGCTTCCATTCGTAGATAAATAGCATAGTCATAAGGCCCATTCCAAAGGAAACAGTCCATAAAAAATTATGAGTGATGAGATAAACAATCGAAGAGAAGATTAAAAAGTTAGGTATGCTGTACCAAAGCGGTAGAAATAATAATTTGAGGTCATTTGGATATGTGTGATGATCATAATGGAGGCGTTTAAGTAATTTAAGAAAAAAAGGATTTTTTGGTGCTTTTAAATGGAATAAGAATCGATGGGTAAAATATTCACTAAGTACAAATCCGAGCATTCCCACCAGAAAAAGTACAGCTGCTATGAGCGTAATGCCAGTAAAAAACATGAAACCGATCCCTAAGCAAAGAAGTATAAAAATAATCATGATATCAAAGTGGAAAAAGAAATCTTTATAAATTTGTTTCACCTACCACACCCCTATTCCTATATCTATTATCAGCTTAAATTAGTCAGAAAAATTAGTCAATATATCCTATACCTTAATTTCAGACCAAAGTTGTAGTTATTTTCATTCCAATGACGAATGAGATCAAATGCCTTCCTAACGTATATTAGTATTAAGAAACAGGGAGGCGATTACGATGATGGAATTCAATCATATTCAAGCTGAATATTTAATGAAAGTTCGTGCCGAGGAAATGAAGAGGGAAATGACCTATAAAGAAAAGTACCGCTTATATGAGGCTGCTCCTCGACAAAAAGTTTGTGTTAATCTAAAAATTATTAAGTTTTGCTTTTAATTAATTACTATAAAAGCTCATATTTCGCTGTAGTCAGACCTTAAAATTAAACATATTCTCAATTTTTTAAAAATCCCTAACCACTAAATAGCAGTTAGGGATTTTTTTATTTATGCTCTTTTTTAAAACATTACATTATTGCTTTTCGTTACCTTAATAATGATATTCATGCTAATTTTCAGTTTGAAGCTAGGTTTATTCACGTTTAGAAAAGAGCTACTCTCTATATTTAGTTAACGAATCAATGATTAAAGGGTAAAAATCCGGTTTTTGGGATTTTTACGAAAAAACAAAATTTACGAAAACAGCCTCTACTTTACAAGTGCAGTTTCTAATTTGGCGACAAGTACCTTGCCTTTCGCTTCAAATTCAGTTGGAAAATCAGCATCCTTGTCTTTAGGTTCTTTGAATTGATTAAATGTAGCAGAGACATTGCCCACATTGCCTTCTTCATCGACTTCATCTTCGTATTCATGTGAGAGCAGAAATGGTGTTCCTAACTTCACTTTGCAATTCGGATCTTCAACTTCGCCGTCAATGGCTACAAAGGGGACTCTCAAATATTGATTGCCCTCTGTTTCGGCAATTTTATAATCAAAATATCCGTGGTCATAATCCCAATTGCCTCCGACTGTGTATCCCATTGGTTCCAATGTGTCCTTCAACTTTAACAGCGTAAATTGTTTACCATCAATGTTCGATTTAAGTTTGATCATGTAAAAACTCACCCCTCAATTCGTGTATGTAGTGAGTTTTTTCCACAAGCCATTCACATTCAAACATCGGAGTGTGTCGAGATGAACCAGTGAGGTTTCGCTTTTTCAAAAAGATCTAATAAAAATGCAATGACGAATGATATGAGGGAATTGATTAAGAAAAAACTGCCGACGATGGCAATAGTCAAGGAATTTAAAGTCAGCAAAACCGATAACCAACTTGTGATTCCTATCAATAACTGTACTCCAGCAAACAGGTACTTGATCCATTTAATTTTCGTAAGAAAAATATGAATGGCATAAAACCCTAATAAGATAAAGAAATTAATGCCTATGAAAATAAAGAAGATATCCATCCACTTATCCTCCTCGAAATTATTTTAAAAGAATATGAAGTCCCCTCGCATTTTAATAAGCGGCTGTTTTCGCATTGATTGTTGCTTTTCGGATACTACTCTCATCCCGCATTTTTTATGGCTTCATGGCTCTTTTCGAGAAGTTCCTGAACCAAGAATTCATAAGAATACGTAAAAATCCAGAAGTCGATTTTTAGTTTGCGTGTGAAACACACAAAGTTTACGAAAAGAACCTATTAAGCTGTTCAATATCCTTTTCAGAAGCTAGTCTTATTTCCATTTGTAAACCTCAGCTGATTTCGTATTCGTAATATGGTTCTTCTTGGTTAGTATCATCGAACCATTTCATTTCCTTAAAAGTAAATCCAATTTTCTCTAGTATCTTTAGTGACCCAATGTTATTTGGATCGGCTGCAGCGTAAATGGTGCGCACTTGACCGTGATTTTCGGCAACCTGCAAACAAGCTTGTGCAGCTTCTTTTGCATAACCTTTACCCCATGCCTGCTTACCAAAGTGATAGATAAGCTCGACCTTTTCAATTCCTTCTGGAATATTGAAACCTGCAGCACCAAGTACTTTACCTGTTTCTTTATCTTCAACAGCATAAACAGATAGCCCTTTATCTTCATGGCACTTCCGGTATCCTCCAAGTGCTCTTATTAATAAATCATGTGGCGTAGCACCGTTACAGTGCATCATCACTTCATCATTACCCCAAAACTCTTTTGCATCTTCAAAATCCTCATCTCTAAAAACACGTAAATTAAGCCGTTCTGTTTCATTTACGATCATTTCCGACTCTCCTTTCCCTTTCACTTTATTGCTTCCAACCTACCATTAGAATGATGTTAAACAATCCTATTTCTAGTTCATTTTCATGAATTTCTACAAATACTGTAAAAAACCTTCATTTCCCTTCTAAATTATCCACCACGGGAAATAGATATTACTTGTCCAAATTTCGAACGTTAAGTTATCATTATTAGAGTATGTAAAAATATCTTCTACTTAATAGTTTTTTTAAGAGACATTTGATAAAAAAATGACTATATAAATGAATCCTTAAAATAGATAAAGAATGCGAGGAATAGAAATGAACGACGAATTGGTGCTTTTAGGACAAATGATTGTAAATAAGAAACTTGAAATTGCAAACGAGGTTCATACAGAAAGATTAGCTGGAGTCCAAATGACAGAAGCTCAACGACGTTCATTTAGTCAAATTGAGCCCCAAATTATTAATATTCGTGCCAATTTCATTGGCTATTTCGGTGAAGCTTTAATCGAATACGATAATCAAAGTAAAGCATTCGAAAAAATTATGACTTGGGGAAAAGAAACCGGAGAGTACTTTTTTAAACTTGGAACTCCATTAGATGAAGCGTTGAAGGATGCAAGTTTTTATCGCGAATATATTTGGAAGGCTATCCAAAAGGAAGCGGAAGCGCATCAATTGTCAACGGACACGATTTTCAAAGTTATCTCAATTATTGACCCGCTTTTGGACAAGGCTGTCTATAGCTTTAGTCTTAACTATGTTCAATTCCACCAAAAGAATCTAGAAAACGCAAAAACTGCCTTATTAGAATTGTCTGTGCCAGTAGTTCCATTGATGGATGGCGTCGGTGTCTTACCTTTAATAGGAAATATCGACACAGAAAGAGCATGTATGCTCATGGATGAAACGCTGAAGCAAGTGGGCAATCTTAAGCTAAATTTTCTTATCTTAGATGTATCTGGAGTCATGATTATTGATACCATGGTTGCAGATCAATTGTTTAAAATTATTAACGCATTGTCCCTTTTGGGAGTCCAAACAATTATGACCGGTATCCGTCCAGAGGTTGCCCATACAATGGTAACATTAGGATTAAACTTAAAAGGACTCACAGTTAAAGCAAATCTTCATCAAGCTTTAAAAGAAATTCAGTCTTTACAGACAGTTTAAGAACGCAAAAAAGGCTGCTATTGCAGCCTTTTTTATTTTCTTGAGGAAGTTTTGATTTTATTCCTTTCTCTTGTGTTTGAGATTCTATGAAAAGAAGACGTTCATTCCTTTTAACCCCAAATTTTATCGATTGGTAAACTTATTAGAAGAGAGCGAAAAACTAAGGCATGTGATAAAAGCAACAATTGTAACAATGAAACCAAACGTCAAACCTACTGCTGCCATAAAAGTGTCATCTCCAGGAAACTTGGGTTTTAGATTGAACCATTCATATGCAATCCATAATGTAAGAAACAAATAAAAACTACTTCCTACTACCCCCATTTTTATTCGGTCTTTCTTAGTTCCATGCCAAGATCGGCTAATTGTTTTCCAAGCTAATATGCTTATGGCGACAGCTGCCACCATAATCAAAATATGTAGAAATGGAACGGTAAACTTAGTTAAGACAAGTAGAAGAAGTGCAGTCGCTCCAAATAAAACGACATTTACAAAGAATAAGAAAATCCCTGATAACCACGGATTACTAAACCACGTTTGCTTACTTATAAGACGAATAAAAGGAATATCAAAATTGCTACTTTCACTTATTTTTTCCCTCTTCAAAATTACAAACGCGATAATAACTATGCCCATCAAAATGATAAAAGTCATTTAACCTTCACCTTTCTAACACCAATTAAGGGAATATTTGTCTCCATTATATACATAGAAATACGATGTAATAAAGTGAAATATTCCAATTAAATTTCGTTAAAGATAGCTCGGTTTCACAAACACTAAGGTCATTTTCAAAACTGACCTCAAATTTTTTTTGAAAACTGTCACTTTTTGTGTTCGTCATTAAATGGTATATTTCTCCTGTAAATATTTTTGGAAGGGGATTATTCTATGGCTTTAGAAATGAGGAAAGAATGTGAGCGCTGCAACTCATCTATTGATGAAAATAGTGTGGCCTATATTTGTGTCCATGAATGTACTTTTTGTACTCCTTGTTACGAGGAATTAAATAGCGTCTGTCCGAATTGTGGTGGCGAACTTGTTAGGAGACCTAAAAAGCCGCAAAACGTTTGTACACTTTAAGATTTTCTGAAAAGCGCATCACATGCCAACAAAAAATAACCCTTTATCACCAGGGTTATTTTTTGTTTAGGCTCTTTTGGTAAACTTTGTTGTTTTCACAAGCTAAAGTAAAAATCGGCTCCTGGATTTTTACGATTTTTTATGAATTCTTGGTTCAGTAGCTTCGCGAAAAGAGCCCCGATGCAATAAAGAATGTTGGAAAAGAATAGCATCCGAAAAGCAACAATCAGTGCGAAAACGGCATTTGTTCTAGATATTTTTTCTGTGAGAGGTCATTTAAGCTCAATCTTAATCGGTTCAAGTTTGATGCTTTCTTCATTCATGCTAAATACTCCGAATGGCACCATGATAGAGTAATCTTCAAAAACCGCGTTATTTTCAATTTTGAATGTTAGGTTAAAAACAGACTCTCCAACTTTCTTTACAGAATGAGCCGATAACAGTGATTCACTTTTCAATTGAGTGTAAAACTCCTGACCTTTTAACCCTTTTCTTACAGCTTCTGCATCTGAGTTTACTAATTGAAAGTTCTCAGCAAAATTTCTGACGATGTCCTTACGAAAATGCTCGTGATTTACATTTCCAATTTCAAGATCGAGTGAAACGGTGCTTCCAGATTGTCTAACGTTATTTACGTTAATGTTATAGCCAAACCTAGCACTTTCCACCTTGAACGTGTTTCTATTCAGTTTTTGGATTGTTGGAAACTCATCTCTATCAAACTCTGGATAAATCATTAAATACTTGGCATCATTTATCATCTTGCTGCTGAAGTTAGCCTTTTTGGAAGAAGCAAAATTCTCGTCAATTTGGTTTCCTTGATCGTCAAATATTCTTAAACTGACAGAATCATATTCAGGCATGGTTGCTTCATAGTGGAAACTCGTATTCGTTTTTCCAATCAGAATAGAGCTCATTTTCAATCCATAGACACCATCCGAGCTTACAGATTCGGTATTTGTTAGGATTTTTTTGACTGGCAGTTGCTTAATCGGAATATCAAATGTCCACTCTCCTTGAACCCCACCCATATTCGTAAAAGTGACAGGTAAAGTAAATGCGGTTGGCCATTCCTTTTCGGAGTATTCGAGGGTAAAAGCACCAATATAATTACCATCTTTTTTCTGTAAACTTTCCCTCGTACCAGCCCACTGCTTTTGTTCATTCCCATCAAATATATGAAACGAATATCCTGATTCTGGGCTGTTATCTGGTGCATGATTTTTTGTAATGTCACCTTCTGCTCTAAATGTTACTCCAATAATGTTACCATCATAGTAAGCACTTGTGATGGTGACCGCAACACCGTTACTGATAGCCTTTTCATTTAGCTCCGTTACCAAGTTGCTCGCGGCCAATTGTTTACCTTCTTGGGAATGAAAATCATCATAGATGGCACCTATCAATGGGACGCTTGCCAAAACCTTTGTCATGGGTGTAAAAATAAAACCAGAGGCGAGCAGTAATGATGCAGCCGTTGCTGTAATGATTCCCGCTTTTTTCACTTTTGTTTTTCTTGCGATTCTCACTTTTTCATTTCTGCCTTCCGCAATTCCTTTCTTAATCGCTGTCATCACTTCTACTTGGGGAACTTCAATCTCTAACAACTCATTATCAAACCATTCTTTGTTCATAGTTTTCTTTCCCCTCCAGTACTTTTCTCATTTCTAATTTTGCCCTGCGAAGATATGTCTTGATGGTTCCCTCAGGTTTACCCAATGTTTCCGCAATTTTACGAATCGAGAGATCGTGATAGTAGAAAAGGATGATGACCGTTTGATAATGCATCTCTAATTGAGCCAATGCAACCGACAAATCGATTTCACTTTCACTTTTCTTACTTTGAATGTCTACCATTTGGTTGAGCAGATCATCACCTGTTAAAACAAATTTCTTCTTTTTCTCAAGCAAATGGTAGGCTGTTCTAATCAAAATCTTGATCAGCCAAGTGCTGAAAAATTCAGGGCTTTTCAATTGATGGATAGAGACAAATGCTTTTGTAACTGTATCCTGCAAAACGTCGAGAGCATCTTCTTTATTGCGCATATAGAGAAAAGCTGTCCTGTATAACTTAGCACTTTCATCTTTTATCAATGTTTCAAAGGCCACTTCATCTCCATTGATTGCTTTTTTCACTGTATGTATGTTTGTCATTGCCTGACCTCCTTTCATACATTAGAGACAGATGCATCGAATAAAAGTTTCAAATACAATTATTTTTTTGTTCCTAAGTGATTTATCCAAAAAAAGGAAGCGCCCACAATGGCACTTCCTTTAGAATATCAAAATATTATTCTATTGACCGAACATATTCTGCAATTTTTTCTATTTCTTCAGTAGAGAGCGTAGAAACTTCTTTTGTCTTGTGTCGTTTAATAGAATCTTCAATCGTTTTTGCACTTCCATCGTGGAAATATGGCGCTGTTGCCCATACGCCTCTTAATGTTGGCGTATCAAAATGAAGATTATCTCTTGGATTGCTCATATTTGATCTAGCATCCCCATTTGAACCCATATCTGCTGAATTAGAAGTGCCAATGTTATGCAAAAAGGAAATATTTTCTGTAGTAAGATTCCCATTTACATTGACAGCCTTACCACTATCCGTAAACTGCTTCCCACCGTGACAACTGATACAGCCTGCTTTACCATTAAATAGCTCTTTTCCTTCTTGTGCTGCTACAGTTAGTTTACCTATATCGTTTCGATAAGGGCTTTTAGGTGGCGGGAAAGATTCAGGATTGTCAAGATAAGCGAATAACGCATCATACATATGCTGTACATCTTTAGGTAGAGGTTTTCCTGGGTCGAATTCCATCATCCCGCCCATTTCTCCTTGTACAGTTAAAATATAATCCGTAAAATCATCCCGACTTCCATCCCACATGAACAATCCAGTTTCTGTTGTCACAACATTACTCGGAACGTTTCGAGGACCCTTTGCAGTAGAAAGAGATAATCCATTCATATCCCCGTCCGCATGACATGAGGCACAACTCATCCAATTGTTTCCGGTGATTTCTGTTGCATATTCGTCACTATTCGCAGAATAGAATAAGGTTTTCCCTTCCCTCACAAGAGGATCCATTGGATCTTTATCTATTAGATTGATATTTTCCCCATTCATTTTTGCACGTGAATAAGAGCTTTTTCCGCCTGTCGTAATCGTTGCTAAATCATGACTCATCGCATTGTGAACAAATAAGGTTTCTCCATCGGGAGAAATAACGGCTCCACGTGGATTGTCCCCTTCTATTCTTCTAAGGACTTGAGTAGCATTACCACCGCGATTTAGATCAAAGACTACAAGGTCTTCACTCCCGGACATAATCGCAAAAGCTTTATTACCTTTCGGATGAAAAACAACATCATATGGATTAGAGACAATGATGGTCTTATTTTTACTATCAGTTACATTCATTTCCTCGAAAAGTTCTTTTCTCTCATCAATGATTTCTTCATCTTTTTCGAGGTCAATGACAGAAATCGCTGGAAATATCGTTTCCTCAAAGTGAATCGGGGTATCAACATTCGTTAACAAATGAGGAATCCATGCTTTTTTCCCATCCGGACTTATCACGATTTGTTCTAACGTATTCGGTATGCCTTGGCTTTTCTTTCGATCAGCCTTGTTTTGTGATTCGGAAAGCTGAATCGTTTTTATTACAGAATTCTTTTTTGTATCTATGACAGATATTTTACCCTCAAGATAATGTGGGACGTATAACTTGTCTCCATTTGCGGTCATTGCCAAGGACCTTGGCCGTTCACCGACAGGAATCTCAGTAACTAGCTTATTTTTCACTAAATCTATGACAGAAATAAGACTGGAACGATAATTTGAAACATAAAGAAGCTCTCCATCCGGACTCGTTAAGACCCCAAATGGCTCAATCTTCGTTTTGATAGACTTAATCACTTTTTTCTCTTCTACAGAAATGACATCCACCCTATTTTCTTGCATACAAGAGACAAAAAGGTAATTTTCATCAGGACTTAAAGCCAGTTGACGTGGGTCTTTACCAACCTTGATTTCGGCGTTAACTTTACCTGATTTAGAATCAATTATTGAAACAGTATTCACGTCAAGATTGGCTGTGAATATTAAACTACCTTTTTTATTGATGATAATATTATTGCTATTCACTGCAGCATTTCGTTTTATTGAACTTTTCACTATACTGACATTGCTTTCTTTCGTACAACCAGCTAACGCCCCTATAAAAAGGAGCGTCAGCAGGAGGAGGGCTAGTTTTTTCAAAATCAAACGCCTCTCTTATAATTTTCTATTTTTTCTTTACTTCCACAGGAACAAGGACTGGAGCAATTCCAAACTTACCATGACCTGCTTGAATTTGTGGAACGTTATCTTTATCGGTGTTCTCCGATTTTTTACCGCTAAAATAAAAATCACCTGTATCCCAGAACTCGCTAGCCTGCATACCTTGATCAAGACTCGGACCATCAATAACCGTTTCAAAGAATCTAGAATATTTAGAAATGATAGACTCTACTTCCAATGACTCTGGCTGTTGCTTATCATTCTCTTGATTACTTAGGTTTTGGATTGCCACTCTAAATACTGCTGCCACCCCACCTGCCGTATAAGGTGTATATTGCATTTCATCCTTGTACGTCTTATAGGCATTGGCTTCATTATCCCAAAGCTTATCATCCATCGCAATAAAAATATTGCGGGCTGCTTCACGATATTTGTCATCATCAGTTGCTAAATAGGCTGCTGTCAAACCGCGAATCGCTCCAAGTTGAGCCTCCAATGTTGACTCAGTATCAGCTCCTTTTCCAACTGTGTATCCTTTTGCCACCAAACCATTTTCAAGCACCAACTCATTTATAATGAAATCTGCCTGAGATTTGATCAGCTCAATCGCACGCTTTCCTTCAACTGTCTTTAGACCTTCCGCTGCCTCCCCGCTTGCATAACCAACCGGGAGTCCATCGATGGCACGTTGGAAAATCCTCAACGCTTCCACTGTATATCCTGCTTGGAACGTATCGATGTATTTCCCTTGAGATTTTCCATCGTGTTCCGTAACAAAGGAACCTGTTTCTTTATTAAAGTGCATAGCATCCAAATTTTTGAAAACATGCAACAATACATCTTTGTTCACGCTATATGGGTCTGAAGATGAGATATCGTTGTTTGAATCAGCATCTACATTTTCTTTAGGGGCAGAAGGATACGGTTTCCCATCAAACAATGCTTGGAAAGAAGGTGATACATTTTTATTTTCACTGCGTTGGTCCGTCATTCCATAGAATTCTGCTGCAGGCCAAAGCATCAGCCATTGATCGTTGAGAAGACTTCGCTCATCGGCAATTTGAAGCGATTTGGCAGATGGTGCTAAATCCTCACCATTTTCTTCTACCTTAACTTGATGCGGCAAGTACACTAAACCTTTTGCAGGATCATATGTGCTTCCGTTTTCTGCCTTAATCAACTTTCCAGCGTTTGCATTGTAAAATAATCCATCGCGTATAAAGTTTAATTTATTCCAAATTTCTTCAACAAGGATCATCCCTTGCATTCCATCTGGAGAGCTAACGCCAAGTCTGATGTTAGGATCTTTATCATCATTACCAGTCTCACCAGCGAGTTCCTCTTCCTCTTTTACAGTATGGAATCCTCCTAAAAAGTCTCCAGCCCAAAGTGACTGCTTTAAGAAAGTACCTCCATATGCTGCTGGTGTTAACATGTGGTCCATTTTATTTCGATCCCAGCGAAGTGATTTAAAGTTCACCTGATAATTCGGAATGTATGTACCATCATCGTTTGAAGCGTATTCTTCAGTATCCACCTCTTGAACATAATGTGGGTCACCTTGTCCATATTCTATAAAAGTCGGGAACATGTTACGGAAGATCTCTTCCTTTGGATAACCAACCGCATCTGCTAACTCATAAAAGCGTTCACCTAAAACAACATCCGTTGCCTTGCCCTTTGTTTTTGCCATTTCATTAACAACAGGTCCATTGATCAAATGAAGTCCCAAGCCAGACTTCTCCACAACTTCATACATGCCTTCCTCTGAATACTCGTATGCCTCAATCCCGGCAGTGTAATCAAATTTCTCTGGTTTATTAACCTTCTTTGGATCAAGAACATCTAAATCCAGTCCCAAACCTTCTACAAGTGGTTCGCCCGATAGTTCAAACTCTGCATATGCAAACATGTTGCCTGCAGTATCAAATGTATAATCTGTTACTGGAACTGACACAGAGCTTTTTCCCTCTTCTGCCGCAGTATCGTTTCCTTTTTTAACTTTCTCTTTATCCGTGCAGCCCGCAGATATAAGTAAACCACCTGCAAGAGCTACTGTAGTCATAACTTTCCAAGGTTTATTTGTCATTTGACTCTCCCCTTAACACAACTTCATAAAACGATAATTATTTCACTGCATTGATAACGATTATCATTATACATATTATCAATCTATTAAACAACACTTTATTGATAATTGTTTTCATTTATAAATAATGAGGTGTAGCGTTATGGACTACTTTGCTATGTTTATAAGCTGTTTCAACACACCTTCAGCATTCGTCCATCATCCTAATGAACACAATGAATCATACGATTAACAGATTGGAAGAACATGCCGATATAACCTGTGTGTCTTTTTTAGATTTTGACTACATATGTATGAACATTAAAGGAGGTATTCTCTTGGCTAATAAGGGATTAACCGTTGGAGTAAAAGCACCTGAATTTGAACTACCTGCCACAAATAATCAAAAGATCCGTTTATCCGATTTTTCAAAACAGCCAGTCATTATTACTTTTTTAAGAGGTACTTGGTGACCGAATTGCCGAAAACAGCTGGTCCAGCTGAATGACTATTATGATACCCTGCAAGAAAAAGGCGTCAATTTGATTGCTATTGCAGGTCAAAATATGAAAGCGATTCAAAATTATGTTGATGCAGAAGGTATTAAGATTCCCATTTTATCTGATGAAAAAAGAATCGTTATAAAAGAATATGAAGTTTTCGTACCCATCAAATGGGATAGCTTCCGTATTGCGATTCCAAGTACTTATATCTTGGATGAAACGCATGCGATCACGTATAGTTATATTGGAGAATCTCAATTTGATCGCCCTGCCATCGATGATATTTTAAGTAGTTTAGAAGAATTTCCAGAAGAGTCTTCATCTGGTGTTTCAGAATACCATCAAACAAACGAGGAACTTCCTGTATTTGTTCAGGCTATGAAAGACACTTTAGGTGACGTGGATCTGTCGACAAATACAATTAAGCAAAGTGTGAATCAAAATTTATCTTCGATTCAGCAATTAGAAACCGTGTTTGCCTCAAACACACAGGAATTGTCTCAGTTTTTTTCTGTTTTTGAATTGATGGAATCGAAAATTAACAATTATAGTAATACGATTGGAAAAATTGTAGAGAGTTCCGAAGAAATGCGAAACGACAATAAACAAGCTTCATCTCATATGATGGAAACTTCGGAATTATTAAAGGAACTGGTAAACTTAACACAAGTCGTGAGCAGTATTAGTTCAACCATTTCTGGAATATCAGCGCAAACCAAAATCCTTGCATTGAATGCTTCTATCGAGGCAGCACGTGCCGGAGAACAAGGAAAAGGATTTGCTGTTGTTGCGAAAGAGGTCGGAAAACTCGCTACTGCCTCCTCAGATGCATCAAAAAGCATTTCTGATCAATTGGAATTGATTGAACATAAGATTAAAGAAAGCTTTTCTTCATTCAAGGATTTTGATGGACTGATGCAAAAAGCAGATGAAAAAGTGAATCAACAAAACGAGGAACTTCAAGATGTTTCTTCCGGTATCCTTTCCATTCGTACAGAAAGCGACGAACTTGCATCAACGTTGAATAACATAACAAATGGACAAAAAGATGCAGAGAAAATGCTCGTTTCCATCAAAAATCGTGAAGACACTATTTCAAAGGAAATTGAAGGTATCTATCGTGACATACAAGAAAACTCTAACCTTCTCCTAGAACTTGAAAAAAGAAGTTAATGGAAACGAGAAACTCATTTTAATTGTGTATGCTAAAAGCCGCTTAGGTCATCCCTAAGCGGCTTTTTTTGCAGGATTCTATAAGATTAGTGATTTTGATTATAGTATGTAATGGCAAGTGCAAAGGCTAGGACAGCCCCCTTCACAATATCCATTGCATAATATGGAACAGACATCATCACAAGGCCATTTTGAAGGATACCGATTAATACCGCCCCCACAAACGTTCCAAAAGCATTTGGCTTACCTGCACCAAGTAAGGAAAAACCAATAAATGCTGCGGCAACTGAATCCATCAAATAAGGTGCGCCAGCATTGATTTCAGCCGTCATTACCCGAGAAGCAAGAACGATTCCTCCAATAGAAGCAAAGAAAGCGGACAACAGGTAAGCAATCGTTTTATAGCGGTTAACAGGAATACCTGACAATCTTGCCGCTTCTTTGTTTCCCCCGATAACATACATGTATCTTCCATGCTTGGTGTAGGTTAAAAACACATGTACACTAATGACAACAATCCCCATAATCAGGATGATCCATGGTACCTGACCTATTTTTGCAAAGAAAGGGCTAATTGTACCAGTTGAGAAGTTTCCATCTGCCAACACCATATTCTCGGAAATAGTGGCTCCTTTTGTATACGTCAAGGCACTTCCTTGAATAATAAACATCATTGCAAGTGTCATCAGCATATCTGGAATCCTCAATTTTACAATCATCCAGGAATTGATTGCACCCACAATTAGTGAAGCTGCAATAGCTGATAGCAAAGCAATCAAAGTGTTTTGTGAAAACCAAACAAACATCGAGATTACGATAGCATTTGATAAGGATGCAACAGAACCTGCCGAAAGATCAAAGCCATCAACAGAAAGAGAAATGGTTATTCCAATAGCAATAATCGTTACGATTGATATGGACCGCAAAATATTGACGATATTATCTCCCTGTAAAAAGGAGGGGTTTGCTATTGAGAAAACGATGATTAGGGCGACAATAGTGATAATCGTACCGTACTTATAAAAAAACTGAAATAGTTCGAAGGGTTTTTTAGTGGCTACATGAGTCTGATATGGAACTTTCGCTTCCATTTTATTTCCCTCCAGTAGAATAGAATAATATTTCTTCTTCAGATGTTTTACTTGTTTCTAATTCTTTGACACTTGTTCCGTCATAAAGAACATATACTCTGCCCGAAATCCCCATGATTTCAGACAGCTCTGATGTGGCATAAAGGACCGCTTTCCCTTGATTAGCAAGTTCTGCAATCAGTTGAAAAATGTCTTTTTTTGCACCAACATCAACCCCTTTAGTCGGTTCATCAAAAATGTAAACGTCCGCATCTGCGACTAACCACTTCCCAATCGCCACCTTTTGCTGATTTCCACCAGATAGGTTTTGAACCTTTGCTGTTTCTGTTGGTGTTTTGATTCCCAGGCGTTTAATATATTCTTTCGCAGTCGCTTTTTCAGATTTTCGATTTACAAATCCAAGCCATCCCGTAAACTTTTTCAGATTGGCTGCGGTTAGGTTTGATACGACGCTTTCATGAACTAAGATACCTTCTTTTCGTCTTTCCTCAGGCACCAAGGCGATACCACTTTTCACAGCATCATGCGGGCTTCGGAGCCTGACTATTCTTCCATGAAGGGTAATCTGTCCTGTAGTATTTCGATTATCTCCGAACAAGGTCTTACATAGTTCCGTTTTACCTGCACCGACCAAACCGGCAAGTCCAACAATTTCTCCAGCCTTTACATGCAAAGTTACATTTCTTACTTTTTCCCTGTCATTTAACTCTTTCACTTCCAAAATGGTTTCACCTATTTTGGCATGATGCTTAGGGAATTGTTCCTTGAGTGGTCTACCTAGCATGTGCTCAATTACTTTTGCCTGATAGATGCGATCAATTTTTTCTTCTAAAATGAATTCTCCATTTCGCATAATGGTAATTTCATCACATATTTCAAAAATTTCAGGCATCCTGTGAGAGATAAAGATGATTCCAACATCTCTTTTCTTCAAGTCAGAAATGATTCTAAAAAGTTCACTCGTTTCATGATTACTTAAAGGTGCAGTCGGCTCGTCTAAAATTAAGAATTTACAATTCGTTGATATGGCTTTGGCAATAAGAACAAGTTGCTTTTCGGCTAATGTCAGATCCTTCGCTAGTTTTTTTACAGACAGGCGGATATTTAAGTTATCTAGAAGCGTTGCGGCTTTTGAATAAAGTTGCTTCCAATTTATCCACTGCCTCCCTTCCATTCCCTGTACGGTTTCATTAAGCATAATGTTCTCGCCAACCGTGAGGGATGGAACAATGGCTGTGTCAACTTCCTGATAAACAATTTGAATACCATGGGTTTGTGCATCCCTCGGAGTACGGATATTTATGTACACACCATTCAATAGAATCTCACCCGAATAATCATGGTGGGCTCCAGACAGGACTTTCATTAAGGTGGACTTCCCTGCTCCGTTAGCCCCAATCAGAGCATGGACTTTACCTGTTCGAGCAGTAAAGCTCACCTCATTTAAAGCTTTGACCCCAGGAAACTCAATGGTGATATCTTTCATTTCGAGAACTGCTTCTGCCATGATGTTTCCTCCTTCTAACAACATATGTATAATTCTTTCTCTGAAAAGCAGACACTCTCGAAGAATGAAAGTGTCTGCTTCCGTTTATTTCTTATAGTGTTCCTTCAGCGTTTTCATCCACACTTCTTCAAATGCGTCCGATTTCCCCCATCCATCAATGATGTTCGAAAGGTTTACCATATTGACAGGCTCTTTAGATTTTTGAAGTTGCTCTTGTGAAACAAGTGAAGCTTCAAGATCGTACGTTTGAGGTGTTTCTTCACCAGCTAATTTTTTTGCTAGTAATCTGATGTTCACAGCTCCAATTAATTTTGGATCAACTGCGGCTGTGTACTTCCAAGAACTCTCTTTCCCTTGAATTTCTTGAAGGTCTGCATTTGAAACATCTATACCGTAAATTTTAATTTCATCACGTCCCGCTTCTTTTATGGCACGTGCTGCTCCAATCGCGAAAGCATCCCAAGTGGCGAAAATGGCATCAATTTCGCCTTTCTTATGTTTATTAAGCATCGCAGCTACCGCATTTTGTGTTTGCGTGCTTGTATCCGCAGCCGCAACTCCAAAACGTTCCACTTCTTTGATTTCAGGATTGGCTTTCAAAGTATCTTGATAAACCTTGTTTCTTCTCACCATCGGTGGAAATCCATCAACCCAAAGATAAACAATGTTTGCTTTGCCTTTTTGGTCTTTCACAAGTTGGTCGAGCGCAAGTTTTGCGAGTGCTTCATCATCTTGTGAAGTCAGTGTTACCCCATTCACCTGTGCTAGATCTGCGTTTGAGTCGAAGGTAACAACGCTTTTTCCAGCTTCCGTAAGTTTTTTCACATCCTCAACTGTGGCAGCATCATCACCATGTGAAATGACGAAACCATCATAATCTTGTTGCAATGCTTGATTTATGGCATCGTGAAATTTAGCTGTATCTCCATTTGCCGTAAAAACATCTACTTTGAATCCGAGTGACTCACCCTCTTGCTTGGCACCAGCAAGGAACTGAGCCGTATGATCATCTCCACCGATTTTACGGATAACCTTGATTTTCACTTGATCATCCTTCGTAAAACGTGCAGGCACTCCTTCAAGTGAGGATAGTGCTTTTCCATTCGTTTGCTTAGACTCCCCTCCTGATGCACAACCTGTCAACAAAAGTGTTGCAGCAATCGCAGAAACAAATGTACTCCTCCAAAAATTCTTACTCATTCTCTTTCTCCCCCTTATGTGTGTTTGTAATTCTTCCATCTCCCCTTAAAAAGACCCAAAACAAAACAAAAAACCTCTCCAGAAAGAGAGGTTTCAACACATAAGTGGCTACTCCTCTCTCATCTTCCAAAACGTTACGTTTTGCAGGAATTAGCACCACTTCCAATTAGAAAGGTTGCCGGGCATCGCAGGGCCTGTCCCTCCGCCACTCTTGATAAGAGAAAACGATATGAAATTAAATTTTTTAATATAGGTTTAAATTTAATATGACATTGTTCCATTGTCAATAGTATTTCGAAAATTTATAATAATCAATTTTATAATTCACGTTTTTTTAAATGATAGACCATAGCCTGTACACCTTGTCCTTATGATTCATAGAATACATGGTAAAAATAAAATTACTAGATTAGGAGTGAAATAAATGGGTCGCAGAAGAAACAATAGAGACAATGTTGCTGGAGTTTCAGACAGAAATCGAAATAGAAATCGTGACGTTAGGTTCCAAGGAACAATTAATGGGGATGATTTTTGTCGTGCAGTACGCCGTTGTTTAGAGGATGACCGCGTTGCAGGTGTTGAAGACGAAAACAGAAACAACAGATGTCGTAGAAGAGGATTCTGGTTCTAAGAATCTTTAGTAGTAAAATAAATCGGCAGGGATCTACCCTTGCCGATTTATTTTCATTTGATGTCAGTCCAAAACCACTCATCTGTGAGAATATCGAGAGTTTGAATATTTTCGGTTTCTATCGTTTCTTTTTCCAGTGTTTCGTCAAAAAATATAAGAACCATACTGCATGATTTTGCTCATCTGAAGCCGCTCTTGTAAAGGCATCTTTGATATAGGAATTGCTTGTTTCACTTGCAATGCCATGATAAAAATCCACAGTTTCCTGCTCATCTAGTAAAGCAAATTCTAACCCATCCAAGTAGTTGTTAGGGCAGCCTTCAAGCAATTTAGGTTCAGCTTGTTTTCCTGTTAAACTTTGATAGATTAGTTTAAATTGTCGTAAATGTCGCTTTTCATCTTTACGAATTTCCAAAATCTGATTGCGTTCTTTTTCATTTGGGGCCATTTGGGCCAATTTTGCATAGCACTGAATCGCACTGTATTGTCCATTTATGGCTTTCTCTATGTCATTCAACAACTTATTTGTTTGGCGATACCATTCATATTGATTATACATACCTAAGCCTCCTCGGCAAAATAATAATATTATATTCCCATTTGTAGGCTAAGGTGCAGGTACAAAACGCCAATCTAAAATCAAAATCAACTCATAATAAAGCACAAATTTACGCATAAAAAGAGTCCATTTCCCCTCTAAAAAGGAAAATGAACTCTCTGGAATTCTGATTTACCGTTTCTATTTTGAAGCATTTGCGTCAAATAGAGAAAGTTCCCCAATCTGTTTAAAATCCTTCATATTATGCGCAGTTATTTTGTCAGGAGAAAGAGCATATAATGTTTCTCCGATATAAACCATACGCGTAATACCCGTTCCGTATTCTTCATATATCGGTAATTCTTTTACGTGAGTCAATTTGGCTTTCAACTTTATTCCGTTTAACGGATCAATATTGTATACGTAGGCACCTTGGAATTCGAATATTTGTTCATATTCATTCGTCTCATGATTTCGATAAACACTTATTGGGAATGCGTACATATTTGTATTTTTGTTAAAAAGAAGAGCTTTGTGATCATAGTTCAATGGGGAATACGTTCCTCTTCCACCAATGATTTCCGTAAATTTTTCTTCTGGATGATTCAAATCCGTTACATCGAACAATGAAATTTTCATCCCATCCGTAATAATCCTTGGTCCAGTTGTGGAATTCTTGTCATCCATAATTTTTGTATCTTGTCCAAAACCAATTATATGGTTTTCATCATATGGATGCAGGTAGTTGCTGAAGCCTGGAATCTTTAATTCCCCTAAAACTTTGGGCTGTTTCGGATCTTTTGCATCGATTACAAAGAGAGGGTCTGTTTCTTTAAAGGTCACCATGTAAATCCGATCACCCATAAACCTCGCTGAATAAATACGTTCACCTCTAGCTAATTGTTCCAACTTGCCAGCCATCTTTAATTTTTCATCAAGGATAAAAAGTTGATTAGTGGAAGGCTGAGTTTCATCCCATGCAAAGCCCTTTGTCGTGACTAGTCTAAAATAACCATCATGTTCGTCCATTGAGAATTGATTTAACACCGTACCCTCAACTTCCGCTGAACTATGAAATTTCACGTTCATGCCATCCACTGAAAATTTGTAAATATTCGTATCGGGTGCTACCATCTTCGTCATATCTTCCACAGGTTCCTCAAATGCATTTTGAACAGCAATATAGATATTTTTCTTTGACATGTACATTTGGTCCCCACTACCTAAATAAGTTGACACGTTTGCTTCCATTTTAGGCTGATTTAAGTCAAAAGCGGCAATCATCGTATAGTTGGTAGCTTTCGAATCAGGGAAGTAATGAATTTTTTTATAATCGACTGCTTTCATTTCTGAGTTTGCCGCTGAGTCAAAGTATTTCGGACGAATATCGATTTCCTCATTTTCATTTAGCATCCAATAATCAGGGGAGTGATTGGTAACCAAATAAATCATACCGTCCATTTTCCGTGCGGCTGAAAGTGAGCCCTCCAGCGTGATCTTCCGGATTTGTTTTGGTTTTTCAGGTTTACTCATATCATAAATTAACACTTCCAATGAATCATGCATTGGAGCAATCATATCTGCCGTGGCCATTTCTTTTTTAGTCTTTTCTTCATAACCATAATGATGTCCTAGTACAATTAGTTGCTTTTCATGTAAAAATAATTGAGCGGGCATGAATTCATTCGTGTACACAATGGTAGAGACTTTTTTCATATCTGGAAGAGCTTGAATGATGTCAATTCGATTTTGGCTTGCCTGATAAATCAAATTACCATCTGTTTTGACAACGTCGGCTTCGTCAATCCCTTGCACCTGTACGTTTGTCTCAGAAACATCTTGTTTAGCAACCCCTTCCGAGTTAGCCATATCACCTGAGCTTTTCGCATCCTCTTTTACTCCACCGCCAAAAAACCCCTGCCTTTTTTTCTCATCATCTAAAACAGACAAAAAATATTGATTTAGTTTTGATTTTGATCCGATGGTTGGTAATGTTTCTTTTACAATAAACATTAATTTTTTAGATAATAATAAATTTCTTCCCAGTGTCGACTTAATTCCTTTTTCCAAATGAAGCGTATACATTTTAGACTCTAAACTATAGCCCTTTTCTGGCGGCCCAATGTAGAGCGTTTTTTGATCATCGCTTAGAAATAACTCATTTTTAATCTTCAATCCTTTATCATCAGTCACGTAAATGAGGCTTGGTTTCAGGCTGCTCTTTGTAATTTTTTCAGAGAAGTGAATTTTCCATACTTTATTAGTCAGTACAACTTTTACTTCGTTTGCATCCCATGCATTTACAATCTTAAGCTGAGTAAAAAAATATAGTACGATTAATGCCGTAAATACGAGAATAATACCTCCTACGGTCCAATATTTCTTCATCTTAATCCCTCCTAACCCATTAGACGAAAGAAGTTTCTGTAGGTTTCGCCTACCCTCTCTTTTTGATAAAAATAATTGATTGGTTTAAAAGTCTTACTAGAGAGGGAAAGATACGTAGGAAATCATTCACAAGGAGTGGCACATATGAAAAAAGGATTTAAAGCATCATGGCTCATCATCATTGGAATTATTGCCGTTCTCATATTCATGTTGATGGGCAGCTACAACGGATTTGTCACCGCTGAAGAAGACGTTGACCAAGCGTATTCTCAAATTGAAAACCAATTACAACGCAGGCTAGACCTTATTCCAAACCTCGTTAATACGGTAAAAGGCTATGCCGCTCACGAAAAGGAAACGATTACGGCAATTTCTGACGCTCGCGCTCGCTTAGCTGGCGCTCGTTCTCCTGAAGAGGAAGCAACCGCCAATGCTGAGCTTTCAAATGCATTAAGTCGATTGCTCGTAGTGGTAGAAAACTATCCAAACTTAAAAGCAGACACTCAGTTTACACAGTTAATGGACGAGTTGGCTGGTACAGAAAATCGTATTTCAGTAGCTCGCAAGGATTACAACGATCAAGTGGCCGTATACAACAAAAAAATCAAAAGATTTCCTGGGGCGATTGTCGCTAACATCACAGGCTTCGATAAGAAAGAATACTTCCGAGCGGACCCTCGATCCCAAAATGCTCCTGAAGTAGACTTCGGAGGAAATGGATAATGTTTTTCAAAAGGATACTTATCCTTTTATTTGCCACTATTTTCATTCTACCAGGAAGTCAACTGGCATTGGCCGCAGAATCGGAACTTCCGTCTCCTGTAGGAGACATTTATGTCCAGGATTTTGCCAACGTTCTAAGTCCCAATGAAAAGCAACAACTAATTGGTCTTGGCCGAGCGGTTGAAAACAAAACAGGAGCTCAAATCGCCGTGTTGACTGTTGAATCAACAGGTGACATGGAGATGCCTGAGTATGCGAATGAAGCTTTCCGGTCTTATGGCATTGGCAGTAAAGAAAGAGATGACGGCGTATTACTGGTTGTCGCCTTGAATGACAGAAATATTCGAATTGAAGTCGGTTATGGCTTAGAAGGCACGATACCTGATGGAAAAGCTGGACGAATTCTTGACACGTATGCAATCCCACACTTTAAAGCAGGACAGCCAAACGTCGGTATTGTTAACACGTATAAGGCTTTGGCAAATGAAGTGACGGGAGGCTTAACCCTAGGAGAAGGAACTGAACCTGAACCCCAACCGCAAGGATTCGGAATTCCCTCATGGCTGATCATAGTAATTGTAATCGGCTTAGTGGTTCTTGATTTCATGTTCTTTGGAGGAACACTCTCCTTTTTCCTTCTCTCCATACTGTCACGTGGCGGTTTTGGCGGAGGTGGCGGCGGTTCACGAGGAGGCGGAGGTGGGTCCTCAGGTGGTGGAGGAGCAGGCAGAAGCTGGTAATCTTTAAAAGGGGGATTTTCTTATGAAACTCCCCTTTTTTATTGAATTTTTCATTTGAGTTGCCGTTCTTTTGTGTAACTGTAAGTTTTTTTTGTGTAACTGAACGCTTTATTTGTGTATATCTGTTGTTTATTTGTGTAACTGAACTGACCTACCAGAATAAAGGCGTTCTCTCTACTATGCTGACTGAATCAAACGAGTACATTCATTGGAAAAATTCTCTTTTTCATCAATAGATAAGTATATCTTTTTGATTGGATATTCTCTGCCGATAAAATCTTTTATCCGAACTGGCTCTTTTAAAACGATTTCAAAATCAGGATCATCGAACCCAATCAGATTCAAATCTAATACATCCCGCTTCTTTTTATCCTCCTCATAGTGGATTCTACTACTTGAAATACTTTCAATATTATTTAAATCTACCTCGGCCTTTATCCTTAAACCTAGTTTAATTCTTAATTTACCATCCTTTAAGGTTATTGGATTTCTTTTAATTGCCTTGAAATCGGCGACAAGATATACAATAAGATAAATACTCATAATCAAGTGAATAATTGCTAGAGCTTTATTCCAGCTATGAAGAAAGTAAGAAACTCCTATCCCTTCAAGTACCATCACTCCAATAAATGCTCCGATTATGCCGCCATAACCTATTTTCTTGTAGTAAGTGTAACCATTATCAACAGCAGGCTGTTTGGTAAAAAGGTAATAATAGATAGAAACTTCCCTCGTAAGTAGCGTGACTAGGATCTTACTTTTGAATTGCTTCTTAAAAGACTCTTCCACTCTTTCTTCAAAATTTAAGGAAGAGCTAGTTTGCCTAAAGAAACCAATAAACTTTACAATCCTCCAAATTGCCATGATTATCAAAATCATTTCAATCACAATTAATATTTCTTTTGAAATCCACATGTGATTTCTCCCCTTTTTTTTACATCTAAATCTATATACATTAATGAAATTAATATTTAAGTTAACTTAAATATAACACATGACAAATATTTCCGCCAACATTCCTTATGATTCCATTTTTGCAGTAACGAATGAAAAAAATATATGTATTTTAAATGCTTTGATGATAATGTAAAATTATGACAATATCTGAGACCAATAACTTTTGCAGGAGGAATACGTGCAAATACTTTTGATACGGCACGCTCAATCAGAGGCAGATATTCTCAATGTTCACGATGGTAGCGCTGAGAGGTGGGAGAACATTATATGAAGCGTTTTTGAATGTTATTGGTCGTAGTAATTGCTATTATGATTGTGACTGGTTGCCTAAAGAATGAGGACCAAATCATAAAAGTTTTTTAAGCTCAATGAAACTAAGAATATGGAAGAGGATTTAACATAATCGAGGATGAGGAAAAGGTAAAAGCAATAAGTAAAATCCTTGAAAATGCAAGTTGGGAAAAAGGAGCTATCGATATCGCACGAAACCCTGACTATCAATTTGGATTTTTTAAGAAAGATTCTAATAATGGGGACAAATCCGCCTCTTACTCGATATGGATAGCCGCTGACATGAAGTCATCTATGGTTGTACAGGATGATTTCCGCATTGCTGATTTGAATCAAAAGGATACCGACACCATTGTGGGTGTTATTGAAAAAGAGAGTCATAAGTAAGGCACTCTTAAAACTACTGAGGAGTTAAGTGAATGGCTAGAAAAATAATAGCGACTTTTCTTTTCACATTGCTTTTGGCAAGTTGCGTAGGTTCAAAATCCTTTAAAGGGAAAATTCAAAGCATTCAAAAAGACGTAATAGCAATGGATTGCGCACAGGAATTGAACAAAAGCAATTTTATTGAACGAGAAGATATTGGGTATGCATGCCAAGTTAAAATAACCGTTGACACTAAATTCAGTAACGAAAATGGCGATTCCATCAGTATAGAAGATTTCACAGAAGAGGCAAGCATCCGAGTCATTCTCGAAGATTCACAAATCATTAGTAAAAGTCTACTTATCCCATATTTTTATATGACTTGATTGCTCTTACGTTATCAATTTCTACCCGAAGCCAAATCTTATTGAGATGCATCTGGTAGAAGCCGTATTTTTGTTTCTTCTTTACTAATTGGAGGATATTTATCAGGCATGTTAAGGTGTTTCGTCACTTCATAATCCAAACACCAAAGGTAGCGGTCTTCAATATCTTCGAGAGTCAATTCTCTTAATCTAATTTCAGGTAAAGTAAACATAAATAATTCCTCTTAACATAGTAATTTAATAACAAAAGAAGAATGCCATTTCTGACATTCTCACAAACTATATTTTCAGCAATGCTAATTGCTCTCCCCAAGGAGCGATTCTTGTTTCAACGAAGCCCGCCCTTTTGTAAGTATGCCTTGCACCTTCATTTTCAGGATGATAGCCGATTGTAATATGAGGTTTTTGCATCTTATTGTTCTGCTTAATATCCGCAATCACATCTTGCAAGGCCATGAGACCATACCCCTTGCCTTGAAGTTCTTTTTGGATCATCAGTCTGTAAATCCAATAATGGTAATCATCTTCGTCAATTCCGTACATGGCAAATCCAATCATTTTGTCTTCTAAATAGACTCCCATGGCCTTAAAATCTTCTAAAAATTGGACCTGAGCGATAGAATACGTATTTGATGCAATAAATTCTTTCTGTTGCTCATGGACCTCTAAGTTAATTGCGTCACGCCAATTTTCTTTTGTAATAGGTTTTAATGAAATCATCTTTATCCACCTTTTTGATTATTTCCTCAATGCTATTCCTAGGACTTTCTTTGTTTTTTTATCAAGATATACATGAAGTGGGCCTAACGCGCCGTCATCTGTGGTCTTAAAAGTAACCTCGAGAGTTTCTATCCCTTTAATATTAGTATGTTGTTCAGACTCTTCATCCCAAATTTCCTTCGTACTTTCTGCTGTGAAGTTATAAACGTCAGCCCACTTCCAGCTTTTCACCGTCTTTTGTGAAGCAGGTTCCAAATAATCATAAGCAAGTTTCTTTTCTGCGGAATACTTCCAATAGTTTTTCTAAATCCTCCGTTGTTTGATGATTTTTTACATAGGAGTAAATTAACTTGCGAATGTCATTCACGTGTTGAATCACTAATTCTTCAAAATCGAATTCTGTATTTCTTTCATATTTTAAAAACTCCTCCACTACAGCCACCTCATTTCCTTCCTAACAAACAGACGATTCTACATTAATCGCGGACTCATTTTTTGTAAAATATTAGTCATTTTGTCAATTTTCCCACAATATAGTTTATAAGTGTTCTTTTTATAAAAAATAATTTTATCCCTTTACAACGTTAAATAAGCGATGTAGAATGTTCAGTATATTCAAAATCAAATAATAAAAGTGATGACGAAGATGGTGTTAACGATTGGCTTCAGAGAGTCGGTGGTAGCTGTGAACCGATGCCTGTCCTTAATGTACCGAGCGCTTCTGAACTGGCGAACCGAACAATAAGTAGGTTGGCACGGTGTAAGCCGTTAATTTTATTGAGGTTACGATATTTGTAACGAACAAGGGTGGCACCACGTATTTCCACGTCCCTTATAACACGACAACTATGTCTGTTATGAGGGGCGTTTTTTATTTTTATCCAAGAATTCTTTACCTTCAAAAAGAAAGGATGTCGTCGTTAATGCTAATCGATCAGCAATATTTGTTTACTCCAGGACCAACCCCCATTCCGGAAAGGGTCAAGTACGCGATGAATAGGCCGATGATTGGTCACCGCAGTCAGGAATTCCCACTCCTCCTTGAGGAAGTTGCAACAAGGTTAATGCCGGTCTTCGGCTCTGCTAATCCTGTGACCATTATTTCAGGAAGCGGAACGGCGGCATTGGAAACGGCGGCTGCAAATGTGATTGAAGAAGGTGATCACGTTGTGGTGATAGTCACCGGAGCCTTTGGTGATCGTTTTGCAAGTATATGTGAAGCCTTTGGCGCCGAAGTACATCGCCTCGACATTCAATGGGGAAGATCTTGTTCACCAGATGAACTTGAGAGTTTTTTGAAAAAAATCAATTGCAAACTGAAAGCAGTGATCGCCACGTATTGCGAAACTTCTACCGGGGTACTGAATCCAATTCAAAATTTAGGAAAAGTCGTAAAGGATCATAGTGATGCCCTTTTCATCGTTGATGGGGTAAGTTGCATTGGTGCCATACACGTGAATATGGTGGGTTGGGATATCGATGTTGTTGTGGCAGGTTCACAAAAAGCGCTTATGCTCCCTCCCGGACTCGCCTTTGTCGCAAGCAGTGAGCGTGCAGTAGTTGCATTTAAGGAATGTAAGGCAAAGAGATTCTATTTAGATCTGAATCGCTACCATTCTTCATATGAAAAAGAAAAATCAACACCATTCACACCAGCTGTATCCCTAATCTATGGAGCTTTGGAAGTCTGTAATATGTTGGAAGAAGAAGGACTTGAAAATGTGATTCTCAGGCATGAACTTTTAAGAAATATGGTTCGTAGAGGTCTTCAAGCCTTAGAATTACCGCTTTTGACTTCAGATACGGTTGCTTCCCCTACTGTAACAGCATTTGAAACGAGAAATCCGTTAATCAAACAAATCAAAAAGTCGTTGCAGGAAGACTTTGCTGTCAGCCTAGCTGGCGGTCAAGGAAAGCTAAAAGGAGAGATTGCTAGGATTGGTCATATGGGATATTGCACGCCTTTTGACGTCCTTAAAGTATTGTCCGCCTTTGAAATGAGTTTACAAAAGCTACAAGGAAATCAAGTACTTGGTGTTGCTACTTCAAAAGCACAGGAGGTTTGGATCGATCATGTATAAAGTTCTCGTAACCGACAATATTAGTGATTCTGGACTTATCCATTTATATGAGCATCCCCATTTTATCGTTGAAAAACAGCCTTCTCTTCCATTTGAGGAGCTAAGCGAAATCATTGGCCAGTATGATGCACTCATTGTTCGAAGCCAAACTCAAGTTACAGCCGAACTTCTAGAGCACGCAACAAACCTTCAAGTCATTGCCCGTGCTGGAGTTGGGGTTGATAATATAGACGTAAATGCTGCCACAAGAAAAGGCGTGGTCGTGATTAATGCGCCCGGTGCTAATACGATTGCAGCGACTGAGCATACGCTCGCAATGTTACTTGCACTGGCAAGAAATATTCCACAGGCACACGAAATAACGTCAAAAGGTGAATGGAATCGTGGCGCATTTCAAGGGGTCGAACTATACCGAAAGACTTTAGGTGTCATCGGTATGGGTAAAATCGGCACAGAAGTCGCAAAGCGTGCGAAAAGCTTCGGAATGAATATCCTCGGCTTTGATCCTTATTTCACTGAGGAAAGATCACAAAAGCTTGGAATTCAGAAAGCATCTTTAGATGAGATAGCTACCGAGTCTGATTTCATTACGATTCATACTCCATTGACAAGTGCGACAAAGCTTCTCATTAACGAAGAATACTTAAGCAAAACGAAACCAGGTGTCAGAATCGTCAATTGCGCCCGCGGTGGCATTATCGATGAAGATGCTTTGGTAAAGGCTATTGCTACTGGTCTAGTCGCTGGGGCAGCCTTAGACGTGTTTCAAACCGAACCACCGACAAATGGAGGATTGCTTCATCATTCCCAAATCATCATGACACCTCACCTAGGTGCGTCTACTGTAGAAGCACAGGAAAAAGTTGCGTTGGAAGTCAGCGAGGAAATTATTGAAATTCTTGAATCAAAAGTGATTCGCCATGCCATAAACATGCCTCAGATTTCTGGTGAAACACAGTTAAAAATGCAACCGTATATGAAGCTCGGAGAACAAGTTGGACAGTTAGCGGTTCAATTGCTGAATGCCGCTCCGGAAAAGATTGAAATTAACTACTATGGGGATTTAGTAGATGAAGATACCGACCTCTTAACAAGAGCAATGATCAAAGGTCTACTCGCTCACCACTTGAGCGATTCGGTAAATCTTATTAATGCGCTTCACTTGTTGAAAGAGCAAGGTGTGACCCATAATGTGCAAAAGAATACGGCGAACAAGGGCTTTGCAAACTTAATAGAGTTCACAGTCCATAAGGGTGATCGTCGTGCAGTAATCGGTGCGACTGTCTTAAATGGATACGGTGGTCGAATCGTTAAGATGAACCAATATCGAATTGATGTGAAACCGGAAAATTTCCTTTTATTCATTACACATCAAGACGTACCAGGGATGATTGGAAAGGTCGGATCATTGCTCGGCGATTATGGCATCAATATTGGCACGATGCAAGTTGGTCGTGCTGATGTCGGTGGCGAAGCGATTATGGTGCTTACACTTGATAAGAAAATAACACATGAAATCTTAAGTTCACTAGAGGCCATCGAAGGATTAGCCGCAGCTCAATTGCTTGAATTGAACGGTATATAAAAAATAGAGCCCCTCGCTGTTTGTGCGATGGGCTCTCGGATATTGGGTATGGATTTGGGGTGTTTGTATGAATGTGACTTCTGCGTGACGTTTGCGAAAACATTTTTGTAAATGTCAGATAGGCTCAAAAAACAGGCGATTACATATTTGAAAATGGCTTACATAATTACCTACCAACTCAAGTTCAATACACAATTTTACATATAAAGAAATAAAACCCACTAAATCTTATTTTTTCTCCCTAGATTCGTACCATTTCACCGCATCTCGCTCCGTTTTTTTCACGAAATCATTTTTTCCATTGATATATGACTCCATATCATTCGGAAATGCAGCTGCCAAACTTGATTTTAAGTCCCCGTACTGTTTTGCGTTTTCCGGATGTTCTCGTAAATAATCTCGAAAAGCAATATGACGTACAATATTAGGACTTCCAACCTCGAAAACATGTACATGGTGGGAACGCGCGTCTCCCCCTTTATTGAAGTAACGGCGACCTTCGATTCCAAATTCACCTTTTGGGTTGTAGCCTAACTCGATCATTTCTTTATCATACAAGTCTACACGTGAAATATCTTTTACAACCGGCATCATGTCGATGATGGGCTTAGCACTTAGTCCCTCCACAGATGTACTTCCGATATGATGAATGGCTACTAATTCATCCCCAAAAATCTGTTGGAGCAATTTAGCTTCCTCTATAAAGAGATCTTTCCAACATTCCTGATAAGCTAGAACTTCTACCCCTCTCATAATCTTGAATCTCCTCTATTTATTTCAGTTACCAATACGTTTAATGCATTACTCTGATTCGAAGCCGCCATTGCTTCCTTCATATGATCACTATTATCCATTAAATTTTTCAATCCATCTAATAGAGCCACGCTGTCTAAATTTTCTTCTTCTAACTTGATGGCATAGCCTTTTTCTTCAAATGCCTTTGCGTTCAGAATTTGGTCACCACGACTTTGATTTTTACTTAACGGAATAATCATCATCGGCTTTCGCAGTGCAAGAAATTCAAAGATGGCATTTGAGCCGCCTCTAGTGATAATAAAATCTGTCGCTGCAAGTATATCCGATAATTCATCGTGAACATATTCATACTGTTTATAACGCGCTCTACTCAATAAGCTGGCATCAAGATTATCTTTCCCACATAAATGGACGATTTGAAACTGTGATTCTAAATCATCCAGCGATGCCCTGACTGTTTCGTTAATTTTCTTAGCCCCTAAGCTTCCTCCCATGATGGTTAAAATCGGGCTTTTATCATGAAAACCCAAGAACGCCCTTCCTTTTTGGGCAGAACCCTTAAGGATTTCGTTCCTGATAGGAGAGCCGATTACCATTGTTTTTTCACTAGGAAAATGAAGCTTTGCTTCCTCAAATGAAGTGAAAATCTTCGATGCAAATCTCTGCGATATCTTATTCGCAAGCCCTGGCGTCATATCACTTTCGTGAATATATATTGGGATCTTGAGAGAACTTGCGGCTACTATGACAGGAACAGAGACAAAACCACCTTTTGAAAAAATAAGATCAGGTTTTATTTTTTTAATAATACTTCGCGCTTCAAAGCAACCCTTGGCTACTTTAAAAATATCCTTTATATTTTCAAAACTCATATATCGTCTCAGTTTACCACTTGAAATAGCATGATAAGGAACGTTCAACTTTTCAATCAACTCTTTTTCTATACCATTTTTAGAGCCAATATATTGAATATCCCATTTATTCTTATCAAGTTCATTCATTATAGCCATATTTGGCGTAACATGCCCGGCGGATCCTCCGCCTGTAAAAACGATTTTCCTTTTCATATTCCCTCCTGCTTTCTCTCATCTTAACCGATTAAATAGGTACACAAAAAACCAGTAAACCCCATAACCACTATCAAATTAATAGATGATATAGCTGGAAATAAACTAACCGTCGCTAAACTAACTATCACGATAATACTTGTAACATACAACGAGAGAAATAATCCTTTTGAAATGGATTCCTTCTCAATATATGTAGATATGAAGGCAATCAGAAACAGTATCATCACGTAAATCAACTCGAGGTAACTCCAATCTTGAGGGAGACAATACAACACGATTAGGAGACCAAGCAAAATCATATTTCTTAAAATTTTATTCTCTTTTAATCTTAAAACCCATGTCTTCAAGATATCACCAATCTCTATAACTCTCATCATTCATAAGTTGCTCCAGGTATTTGCACTTTTTTCATCTTTCTAAAAGTAAATAAACTCAAGAACATCATCCCCGCAAATGTCATTAGTATCATCTTGATGCCTATTTCAGAAATGAGGAAACCTGTTGCGAGGGCTGAGGTTATTTTTATAAAAGAAGCAAGAATCGTTCTTAACCCAACGACCCTGCCGATAAATTCTCTAGGAGTGTTTAGTTGAATAAGCGTTTGTATTGTAACGAGATGGCCCATTGTAAACAAGCCAATGACAAAAATACTAAACACAGCCAATGAAGGAGCATTCATCACCGCTAGCAGGATAGCACCTGTCATCATTCCTCCCATGGTCAAAAGCACAATTTTCCTCTCTAATTGCTGTAGAAAATAGGTAATGACTATTCCTGATAAGATTCCGCCTACAGCAAATGCCATTTCAAAGAAAGAATATAATTCACTTGAACCCCCAAATTGCATAGCTAATGGCAACATGATCGTAGTGGTCATTTGGATACTGATACTGTTCAAAATAGACAAGAATAGTAAGTATTTCATGCCCTCATGGAGATTGATAAATTTCCACCCAGAATTTAATTCTTGGATAAAAACGATTTTTAAATTTTTCGTTTCCCGAACTCTTACAGACTTCATATAGAAAAAGAACAAAGCGGCAATCAGGAAAGTAAGCGCATTGGCAAGGAAACTCACTGTTAGAGATAATTTGACAAGTAGAACTCCAGAGATACCCGTACCAGCAATCAGTGCAGCTTCATTCAGCGAGGATGCTTTTGATATGACGAAAGGAATTTCAATGTCTGTGAATGATTCCTTAATAAATGCCTGTGAAGCCGGCTTATAGACGGTATAGCAGACGGCTAACAGAAATTGCAGACTATAGAAAATCGCAGCGGACTCCATATTAAGAAAAATACTTGCAGCCATTATAAAAACGAGCAAGAATCTAATGAAATCGGTTATGACAACCAACTTTTTTGAAACACGGTGATCAACATATACAGAAACAAACGGAGTCAATATCATGCTAGGTAGATAATAGATGGCAATCATCAATCCAATTGAAGATGCCTTACCAGTAAGCTGATAAATATACCACATCATCGTAACTTGTTGGATGCCATCTCCGAACCCGTTTATAAAGGTACCCGATAAATAAAGCGCTCTATTTTTCATGATTTCACCCTCATTTTGAGCATACCTTTAGTTTAATTGCATTTTATGATAAGTGAAATGACGAAATTCTAATGCACGATAATAAGATTTAATTATAAAACCACACAGGAGTGCCGTTGTCGAAATAACCATGTTCATCTAAAATCCTATTTACTCGCTTCATCATTTCATCTATTTGATGTGGTGACTCTTTCACAGTCCATACAACAGCAGAAAAAATGGTCATCGCCATGTAAATGGAATAGATTCTCCAAAAATCTTCTGGGATTTCTTCCCCAAAATAGCCGCTTAATTGGCCTTTACAGAATGGAACACTAACCTCACTGCTAAACAATCCTACTTTTACAAAATCGAAGTAAGGATCTCCCCAGTCATAACGATCAAAATCAACCGTTCCTGCATACTGACGCTCATTCACAATGAGATTTCCTACATGGAAATCATCGTGTTGGAGCATATTTGGGCGATTATTTAAGTAGTGGATGTTTTCGTCAATGAAGGCTTGAATCTTATCAACGTGACGGATTTCGACGCCACAAGTTGCATATGCAGCGAGGTATCGTTTATGTTTCTTAACAATCCGTTCAACCCATGGTTCGACGGAAGCTGGAGCAGGATATGTATTGATTTTCGCCATGTCTTTACCGGCTGTATAACCTATTGTGTATTGCTCCTTTATCGTTAAGCCCGACAATGCCTCTCGTGCATCCTTCCCTTCGATAAAAGAAAGGATGTAATAACAAAGTTGCATGTCTTCCCACTTTCCAATATCAATAGGTTTAGATGTTTGCACATCTAGTCGTTTCATTTCCTTCAATAACTCAAACTCAGCTTGTTTTCTCTCTAATTTATCGAGTGTAGCAGTCCTTAGCAAATACTTTTGACCATCTTGATTGTGAACCACGTATTTTTTATCAAAAGAATATCCTTTTTTGATTTCTTCCATTTCGATTGCATTTTGTAAGAAAGGAATTCTTCCTTTAACTAGTTGTAAATCTACTAACATATGAACCTCCTAAAATGGGTTTATGCTTTTAAAAAGAGATCATGTTTTCATTGATTTGAATGACGGTTTGGTGGTTAATGAATGTTTTGACGATAAAGTCATTCATGGCCTTTTTGAACTCGGCTCCTCCCACTTCTGAAGGCTCTCCAATCATATGATGGAGATATTTCCAAGTTCTTAATTCTTTTTCTACTTGTGTTTCGAATTCTTGCCAATACTGTTCTTCACTTATTCCTTTTCGCACCCATTCTTCTCTATGAAACGCTCTGTTTTGATCGCTTTTTGCATCTTTTAATGTTTGTTCCATATCTTTCATTGAGGGATCGAATCTCGAATTACCCGCATTTTCATACCAAATTTCATAAGCCACAAATGCCATCACAGCTCTTGGTTCCGTTATTTGTGCATCTGGTGAAAGATATAAAGATCTGCCACGGAGAGTTGCAAATATACCTTCCGGTAAAGGAACGGATATTTTTTTGATGATTGTGGTAATATCAACTTCCACCTCTTTTTGCTCTTGTTTGGGTTGTTCAGAATCTTTCTTAACCACTGGATGAGCGCTTTCAGCAGTATTGCTTTCAGTATTCTTATAGAAGTGATCGACGTATAGGATGAATGCCACTACAAATACAGCACCAAATAAATATTTTTTCGAAGGAAACACCTCTTTTTGTTTGAATTTTCTGTTCGATTATCTATTATAGCATCACATCAACCACGGCTACATAAAATTTTCCATTTTCCAGTCAGGTATTTAAGCATTAAAATTTCAATTTAAGCCAATGTATTTTAACGGAGTTGAGCTTTTTCATATTTGGGATGTTTTTTGAATGATTTGCTGGAAAATAAGAATATTTGCTGGATTTTTCTAAAATATGCGGTGGTTTTAGATGGATATACTTTGTTCTTAATTTTCAGAAAACAACCCAAGTAAAAAAGAAGTGCAATTCATCCTACAGAATCGCACTTCTAATACATACTCTAGTTTTCTTTTAATAATAAATCTGCTAACTCGAGGACGTTATTCAATATGTAGTCCGCTCCATTTTTTTCAAATTCGCTTCGTGCGTTTTGTCCAGATAAACCTGTCAAAACAGCTGCAAACTTACACCCGATTTTTCTAGCCGCCAACAAATCTGCAAGGGAATCTCCTACAATCAGTATTTCGTCACGATTCTCAAGGGGGAGATTAGACTCCAAACTTTTTTGCGCACCTGAGTGACGACCATTTAATCCAAGAACATATGTAAAAGGATTAGGTTTAGACAAAGGCCGAAAATCGGGAAACTCCATCTCTGCCTTTAAAACGTCATCGGCAGTAACAATATGATTCGCATCAAAATGCTTAAGCCAATCTAGATGTGTAAAAGGCTGTATCGTCTCAAGTTCGGGTCTTCCCGTACCAATGCCGATCTTGAGACCTTTTGTAAGTAATTTACTAAATAGTTCATCAATTTCTTCTCGAGGACAAAGTGTCATTTCATCTGTAAGAAATCCTTTTTTTCCTGTTTGTACAGAAGATCTTCCAGTCGAGGCTAATACATGCTCATCGCCTACATACCATTCTTGTGAAATATGTTCTCCGACTGACCACAAAGTCCTGTCTTCAGAAAAAATCTTCGTTTCTATACTCAACTTTTCAAAGGCTATCGTATCAAGATGCTTGAACAATCCCTGTTTAGATTCTCCGGCCGCTTCAAATCCTTCAACAAAACTTTCGAAGTTCAAATTCACTTCGTATTGGTTCAAAACATCACCAATATCAAGTAAGGTCTGGCGGTCAATCCCTTTTTGAAGCCATGCCTTGATTTTTTCAGATTCTTGATCCTTCACTTGCTCTAGCAAGTGTATCAACTGATAACTTACCGTTAAATAAATCATATCCCAGTTTGCATTTAGGCCCTTCGACTTTAGGAACTCGAGAACCTGGTCATCTTGAAAAACTCTCGAACGGATGTCAGCAATTTCTTTTGAATTGTAATTTGTCGTAAATCTTTCTGGAGCGAGACTTAAATAGTTTTTACTTATAAACAACTCCCAAACTGTAAGAGCAGATGCATCAAAATAGTGTTCTTCACTAAGTAAAACACCATCTACATCAAATAGAATAACTTTCACCATTTTATCCCCCTCCTCATTCACTTCTCCACTTTAATGTAGCATAGAAACGAGTGCGAATCTATCATTAAAATGTGGTATATTCTCATCTACAACTTTTCAACATCCTTCAATAATGTCCTCCTTCAATGAATATTTCTTTATGTAAAAGCAAATCTATAAGGAGTACGCGTGTTATAGATGGAGTCATAGACTATTCATAATCAGACATTGGATTTCACATCTATAAAAGGAACTATTTTTAGAGAAGATTATTTTTAAGGAGGATTTTCATGCCCGAAAGATTAACGAGCGTCATCAATAAGCAAATTGCGAACTGGTCTGTGTTGTACATGAAACTTCACAATTATCATTGGTACGTAAAAGGTGGACAGTTCTTCACATTGCATACCAAGTTTGAAGAGTTTTACAATGAGGCAGGATTACATGTTGATGAACTTGCTGAACGATTGCTCTCAATCGGTGGTTCCCCAGTAGCTACCATGAAGGAATGTTTGGAATTAGCATCAGTAAAAGAAGCCATTGGTTCAGAGAGCGCAGAACAAATGGTTGCTTCCATTACAGCTGATTTTTCCACTGTAATTTCCGAGCTAAAAGAAGGACTGGATATTGCAGACGAGGTCGGGGATGAAACGACAGGTGATATGCTACTTTCGATTTATGCTACTTTAGAAAAACACGTGTGGATGTTAAAAGCCTTCTTAAATGAATCAGTATAATGAATCTCATATCAAAAAGATCCTTTTCACATAAGGATCTTTTTTGTGCGTTGTGAGTATGCTTCCTATTCCCTTGCGAGTTTGTTTCGGTTATCCGCAAGAGGAGGTTCTTCTAACCATCCATGCTTAATCATAATGTTTGCTCCATCTTCAGCGTATTCTGGTATGTATGTTGCATACTTCATGGCAATATCACGTCTTGGGCTTGCAGCCATAGCGCCTCCGTAATTCCCAATTCCTGCTGCAATCATAGCAGTAACATGGAACATAATCAGTTTATCTGAAAATACTCGATCCCGGCTGTCTGTAACAGCTGCATCCCAAAGCATGGGAGCTGGTAAATCATTTTCGGTAAGAATTTTGCTAAAGACATCTACATGTTTTTGAGCAATCGCTTTACCTCTTAAAAGAAAATTCACCACTTCTTCTTTTTCCGCAACTTGAGCAAATCCAATAATTAGTGTTTTACCAATCGCATTCGTTTGAACATTATTAAATAAGTGGGTAATCTCAATTGTAGAAAGTGACCGCTTTTCACCAAAGAAACCTGGTAAAGCAGGGGACTTACGCAAGACCTCCGTCCATCTCCACTCCCGACAAAGTGGATTTTGTTGAAAAACAACAGTTTCTAATGCCACGACATCCACTCTTGTCACCATTCCCAATGTCACCGCACTCGCAGCCATGCCCAGCACAGACATATTCCTTAATTACATCATGACAAAGATATCAGTAAATAACATGGGAGCTTCTACTTCAACGTCGTTTTTTGTAAAACCAATCGGTTCAGGAAATTTCTCTCTTTGGAATAATTCTCGCAGAAAACTCAAATGGCTAAGTGATGCTTGGAGAGCAAACTCAACAATAGGCTTAATTTCTCCATCTTTAACGTTATGTAGAAAGTATTTAAGCATGCATACAGAAGCGCTATCATTAATAAATTGTGACCATAATGCCGACATTTCTGGTGCTGTAAGACGGGTGCAAAAACCTTCTCTCTATACATTTTCTCTTAGTTTTCTCTAACACATGTAATTTATGAAAATGTCTCAGTTGAAAATAAAACTCAGTTCAAAATACTTAAACCTACATGATATCATTTGGTAAACCATTTTCTATATCTCGAAAAAGCCCAGCTTCTTGCGGAAGCAGGGCTTTCATTATTTATAAAATAAAACGCTTTCAAAAACAAAATAAAAAACAGACCCTCGAAAGAGTCTGTTCTTTACGCTGCTATGTCAATTATGCTTTACGCACGTTAGTAGCTTGTGGTCCACGTTGGCCTTGTTCAACTTCGAAAGTTACTTCTTGACCTTCGTCAAGAGACTTGAAGCCTTCAGCTTGGATAGCTGAGAAGTGTACGAATACATCGTCTCCGCCTTCGCGCTCGATGAAACCGAAACCTTTTTCTGCGTTAAACCATTTTACTTTACCTTGTTCCATGTTTGTTGCCTCCTAATATGCGTTGCATTGTAATACTATCCTTGCTCAAATCTTCATCAAGACATTACTATCTCTCATATCGGCAAAAATAATTCTCCTTAAGAATAACAGTAATAATTCATAATTGCAAGTCCAATGACCACACTAGTGTGTCAAATACTTTTATTCATTTTTTGACAAAATCTGCATCATACTAATTTTCAGAACCAAATCGATTCCTAAGATCTGAATACATTTACTCAAGTCAATTACCTTAAAAGAATAATCTTTTTCAAAGAAAAAAGGATGGAATCTCCATCCTCCCATTTACACTTTTTGAACAATTTCAATCCGGTTACCAAAAGGATCAAATACGTGAAACCTTTTTACTCCTGGTATGCGATCATCTTCCACGAAAGTTACTTTTTTCAGTGCTAAATGTTTCTTAAAGGCTTCAATGTCATTCACTTCAAAGGCTGGGTGAGCTTTTTTAGCAGGAGTGAATGGATCATCAATCCCTATATGTACGTGACAAACGCCGCTAGAAAACCAAACTCCACCATTTTTCTTCAACAATTCCGGCTTTTCCACTTCTTCGAAACCCAGGATATTTTGATAAAAATCTCTCGCCAAATCTTCGCTCCCTTTTGGTGCAGCCAATTGTACATGGTCGATTGCTTTGTAGAAAAAGGACATGAATACTCCCCCTAACATCAATAATGCTTTAATCATATTACAAAATAAGAAATTAAAAAATAATAACATATGAATGAATATCGATAAGTTAAACTAATCACCAGAATCGAATCTGTACATTTTTAAATCTATACGCGCTTCATCAAGAAATAAAATACCTTCGTTTAAAAGAAGATGTTTTTGTTCCATGAACGCCTCTTCATCATGAAAACCGATTTGTCCCCTTGCATTGATAACTCGGTGCCATGGCAAGCCATACTTATCACTCATTGAGTGCAGAATCCTCACAACTTGTCTCGCTCCACGTGGACTTCCTGCACATGCAGCAACTTGTCCATATGTCATGACTTTTCCTGATGGGATATTAGCAATGATGTCAATAACTCTCTTTGTAAATGGTGTCATAGTAATTTCCCTTTATTATATTCTGATACAGTGTATCCTTCTCTAACTGAAATGGCTTTGTATTCCTCATCATCGACTATCAGCATTGTATGATCGTCGAGCCCATATCCATTATTCGAGCCAATTTCATTTAGAAATGCATTCTTACGATCATCATAATTGAAGTGTGTACAGACAAAATCTTTGAGGAATCCTAGGCCTTCCACCTTTTTCATTTTTCCTTCTTCATTACTTACTGACATAGCAAACAATGCATTTGCACCTGCACTGAACCCAGCGACGGTGCATTCACCACTTTCGTATGCTTTACGAAGCAGTTCATCTACATCTGTTTCTTTTAAGAGTTGCATAAGTCGAATGGTACTGCCCCTTCCAAGATAGATGAGATCTGCTTGTTGAAGTTCGTTCCTATTTCCCTTGGAAAATAAGTCTACTTGATATCCGAATTCTGTTTTATAAAGCTGTGAAAATTCCGCAAATGCAGAGGAATCACCGCTGTCTATATAAATGATTTTCGGATTTTTTGGGAGCCCATTTACCACAATCCGCTCTAATTCTGGATCATAATTGCCCCCATGTAGACCTCCACCCATTGCGATTAATCTTTTCATTTTTATCCCTCCGAAGTGTTTCTCTTGTATGTTTTTAGACTAGCACATATAGTGGACAAAGAAACATTTTTTTGGAGATGCCTTATATGAAAAAATCCATTATCTTATCTACGTGCCTTTCTCAAATCATTTTTCTTGGAATGATCCCCATTGCTTTAGAGTTATTTGCCTATCTACACCCTGTTGTTATAGCTGTCATTTGGGTAGGAATTACATTCTTATGCTTTTACTTTGTTTTCTTATTACGAAAACATCACATCAACGTCCATAAACATACACTAAACGCAATATTCATCCTGTATACTCTAGCTTTACTTGTACTAATGTTTAACAGACCTAGCGATCCATTTTATGGGCAAATCAATTTGACCCCCTTCTCAACCGTCAACTTTTATTTATCTGGTAGAGTCAGCCCTTTAATTGCCTTTTATAATCTTACGGCAAATATCGTTTTGTTCATGCCTTACGGAGTTCTTGCAAAATTACAAAAACTAACCTTATTGAAAATGATGTCGCTTACCACGTTGGTTATCGCTTCTTTAGAAGCTCTTCAGTTATTAACTAGACGTGGAAATTTTGATATCGACGATCTAATTTTGAATCTTTTCGGAGTTTTTCTTGGCGGACTTCTCTTTCCCCTATTTAACCTTGTTTTCAAAATGAAGAATACATAAGCCTGTTCAAAATCAACGTCGCTGTGATGTTGATTTTCTTCAGCATAAATTTTCTGTCTTTACACAACTTAAGAAAGCAAGATAGTTAATTATTATACTTATTCATAAAAAGGAATGATGGGATGCGTCAATCAAAACTCATATTACTCATCATGGTTTTGCTTTCATGGCTCACGCTCCCTTTTCTAGGGAAAAGATATATAAAAAGGTTCCTTCCAGGGGCTTTGTTCATGTGTGGGTTGATATATGGTGAAAGTGTTTATGCTGAAAGAAAGCGATGGTGGGTCATTCATAAAAAAATCCATCCTAATTTAACTGGAGAAACACCCTTGATTTTAGGTCCTTTTCTTGTTGGGTCGCTTTGGATTTTAAGATTTACATATGGTAAATTCTTCATTTACCTTCTTTTAAACGCAGTAGCTAATTTGTTTTTTGTCTTTCCTTTTTATAGCCTATTTAAGCGAATCGGGATATTCACTCTTGTTCGATTAAGTCGGATGCAACTTGCAGGACTATTTTTCATCAAATCGGTGATTATGTACATTTTTCAATTTGGATATGAAAAAGTTAAGTCTAAAGTATGATAGCAAAATGCTGTCATGCTTTTTTTATTTCATCCCCAAAAACTTTTTTCCCTTTTCTCACGATAATTACCACCTATAGTTTCGGCAAAATCACAGAAAATAGGAGGGTAAGACATCATCTTTAAGGGAGGCAATTCGATTGATAAAAAAGAAATATGGCTTGTTAATTGCTCCTGTTCTGGTGCTGGGACTAGCAGCCTGTAACAACGATAATGATAATGATAAAGCACCTATGGATACGGCTTATAATAATCGTACAGGTGTAAATACTCCACTGAACGTAAGGAATGACGTTATCGATCATCGTGGTCCACTCACTGAAGATTATGATTTAGGAAGAGATCGTTACAATACGATGAGAACGGTCCGTAATAACGACCGTGGCATTTTAGACAGAGACAATGAATTTGATTTGACGAAAAGAACTAAACGTCGTGGTGATGATTTAAACATTTCTAGTATGAATACAAGCTTGGATAGTCAACAATATCCTCATACAAGAGCAGTATTGATTCAAGATGCGAAGTATAAGTATATTCCTATGGATTCTCAACAAGCACAGAAATTCTTGCAGGGTTTACCTTCAGGAATGATACCACCGGGATTGCTGGATCAACTGATTCCTGCTCCAGGTCAACAACAAGCACAACAGCCTCCAGCGGCGGCACCACAACCGCGAGCGACGGCTCCAGCACCGGTTCCGAAGACAACGGCTCCTACGCCTAGGACAACTACGCCTGCACCTGCTGCTCCTGCACCAAAAACGACTGCACCAGCAGCAAAACCTACAGCTGGGATTAGTCAGTTTGCACAACAGGTTATCGACCTTACAAACGCTGAGCGACGTAAGAATGGACTACCTGCCTTGACAGGCGACACAAAATTAAGTGGGGTTGCCCAAAAGAAAGCAGATGACATGAGGATTAAAGGTTACTTTTCTCATACAAGTCCAACATATGGTTCACCATTTGATATGATGCGCGACTTTGGGGTTTCTTACAGTTCGGCTGGTGAGAATATTGCACAAGGTCAGCAAACTCCTCAAGCAGTTGTCACAGCTTGGATGAACAGTGAAGGACACCGTAAAAACATCCTGAGTTCTAACTTTACACACATTGGCGTTGGTTATGATGCTACGGGCAAGCACTGGGTGCAAATGTTTATCGGGAAGTAATGAACTTAGACAAGGTCTCATTTGAGGCCTTGTTTTTTTGAGGAGAACCAGAAATATTCCTATGCGTAATGCGTGTGCCGAATTTTGTCACTAGTCGATCCTCATTTCTAATCTATATCCTAGATCTTAGTATCGATTAATGGTCGATTAATGTCCTCATTCCTCACCCTTTAGAAAAAATATAAAACAGGTGAATTTAATTCATAATGGCATTAGGTTAATTAAGCCATTACTAAAATAACGCATATGTAACCCACCTTTTAGGAAAACTATCGTGGACATGGATTATATTTATTCTTTGAAGGGGATCTTAATGGATAATTACACGAATGTTAATTCTGCTCGACGCTATAAAGCTCATGTCAGCATTGTAGGCACTACTCAAATCCACTTACGAAACCCTTATATCATCGCTTGGTGGTCTGCTGCATTTCCTGGATTTGGACATTTACTTTTATCGAAATATATTAGAGGTTATGTCTTATTTATATGGGAAGTAATTGTTAATTTAAATGCAAATGTTAATCTTGCGATGATTTTTTCATTTCAGGGGAATATTGATATGACGAAAGACATTTTAAACACAAGATGGTTACTCATGTATATTCCTGTATACCTTTTTGGGATTTGGGATGCCTATCGAACAACTGTAGATATGAATAAGGTTTATCTATTAGCTGATCGAGAAGATCACCCATTCAACTCATTTAGTATAGGTGCCTTGGAAATTAATTATCTGGATAAGAGAAATCCAATTCTTGCTATCTTATGGTCCATATTTGTTCCGGGTCTAGGACAACTTTATTTACATAGGATTCTGACCTCTTTTTTTGTGATCATATGGTTAGTGATCTTTTTTTACTATTCTCATGTTCTCGAGGCCGCATCCCTCTTATTTTTAGGAAAGATTCATGAAGCAACAAACATCCTAAACCCAGAATGGCTTTTATTCCTTCCATCTGTTTACGGTTTTGCCATATTCGATTCTTACATGAATACTATCGAAAATAATAAACTGTATGAAAAAGAACAAAGAAATCACTTGAAGAAAAATTATCAATCCCAAAGTTTTAAAATCCTAAAAGGACAGAAGGTGAAGTGATAAGAATGCAGCTTTTTTCTACCTTCGAAAGTAACGCCTTTTTAGAAATCGCCATTGCAACTCTAGAGAAAAAAGGAATACAAAAACAAAGCATTTTTGCTGTACCACTAGACAACCGCACCGAGGACCGCAAGTTTTTGGATACTTTACATCGATCGGATGGGACTTCTTTAATTGATATCGGTATTGCGCTTGCAACCGCTTTTTCAGTTATTGGCTCAAGCATCGGTTTTCAATTGGATTGGGGGCCTATTTATTGGGGCCTTATTGGGGCAGGTAGTGGATTTGTTTTAGGGTTGGCAATTAGGTTATTCATTGAAATAGTCTATAAAAAGAAAAAAAGAATCTTAAAAGGTAAACATTCCGAGATCGTCCTTATTGTTGACTGTGAAGTGTCACAAGCCGAATTAGTCGAAAATATTCTTTGGAATCACTTCGCATTAGGGGTGGCAAAAGTCGAATAAGAATTATCTGGTCCCAACTAAATGGATTCAGTATTCTTGAATACCTCTTGCTGTGGGGCTATATAGAATTTATTGATTGGTTGACGGGAATCCTAACGTAACCTAAAGACTCAGAAGCATTTCTTTTTGGTAGATGGTTTTGGATTTTTCATCATGTTGTACTTATCACACCGATTTTTCAAGCAGGAGTCTACGTTTGTTGGGCTTTATTCTAATAATGGAGAGTGTTATTTATGGTAAAAAAATTGAGCACCGAAGAAGCAAACATCGAGCTAAATACACGCTTGGATGATGGACGAATTCATGTAGAACGGAATTCAAAAATGACAACTGAGGAAGCGAATATGGCACTTCAAGATGAGTTTTATGGGAAAAATGATTCACCTGTTGCACCAACTTACATCAATAATGAGACCGCCGCTGTAAAAGTTACCGGAAATGACGAGTAACAAAAAGTAGAGCCAGCTAGTGAATAGCCGGCTTTTTTGGTCGGATCATTCTTTTATGAGAACACTCTGCTTCACATTATTCTGTTGCGGTTTTATTGTTTTGATCTTTGTTGCGCTTGTTACCCTTGCTATTGTCCCCGCTCGCTCCGATAGCTCCGCCATTTGTTGGTGAATTTTGATTCTTACTTCCCTTGTTTGGACTTCTCGTCATCTCGTCCACCCCTTTCTGACGATTATTTTGTGTATAGCAGAGGGTTTTTATGCCAATGTCGAGTAATTTCTAACACCAAAGAAAAGCCATCCATCTCAAGGATGAATGACTTTTTATCAACATCTAATAAACATCTTTCTTTGTAAAAACAAAAAATGAAACAAACAAAGCAGCAGCCCACCAAACAAGTAAAACCATCAATGAAAAAGACAACGTCATTCCTTCAATCGGCGGTGCTTTACCATTCATATAATCCGTAAGTTTCAGATTAACCATAAAGAAGTATTTAGCCGATGTCCAAGATGAGACCATATTACTTAAAATCGCTCCAGAAATTAAGGCTGCGAGCATGATTCCCATTCCGGCTGCGGTGCTTCGAATTAACACTGATAGCATAAATGACAGTGTTCCAACCACAATCGCCACGAACCATACTAAACCAAATTCCATCCAGAGGAACTGCCATTGTTCAACAAGGCGAACCGAAGAAGTATCTAAGCCTGAAGCTGTCACTTTAAATCCCGACAAAATCGGTGCACTCCAGCCGCGATATCCAAAGATTGCACCTGAGATTACGTAAGAAAGAATCCCAGTTATTGCTATAACAGCAGAAATCGCCAAACATAAGGTCATATATTTACTAAGCAAAACTTTCCATCTTTTTACGGGCCTTGTCAGAAGCAGTTTAATTGAACCAAGACTGTGTTCAGAAGAAACAAGGTCAGCAGCAATCACCATCACCATCAGTGGCAAAAAGAGGTCACTTGCGTTTTCAATGAACATTCTCATAAACGTTGGTGCCCCGGGCTCTGACGGATTAATGTTGTTGTCTAAGTAATATTGTTGTTGCTGAAGACTTACTTGCAATTGCTTCTTCCATTCATCATTGATTCGGCTGCTGCTTAAGCGATTCTGGGTATCAATGATTTGCTGCTGTAAGAGGGATTTCCAATCCGTCGTTCCCAACTTTTCGCGTTGCGTCTCGATTTGTTTAAACTGAGCATATGTAAATAAGACAACAAGCACACCGATAATCGCTGCGATGACGAGCAATTTCTTTTTCGCCATCAATTTCATCATTTCGTTTTGGACGAGTTTAATCAATCTTGTCACCTCCTGTTAGCTCAAGGAATAATTCCTCAAGTACCGGAAGTTTTCGATTCATCTCTGAAACCCTTACCCCTGCTTCCACTAGCCTGTGATTCCATTCGCTAGCCTTTACCGCGTCGTACTCAGTTGAAATCATTCCATCTTCCCGATCTTCAACATTCGCCTCACCCCTGAGCACTTCTAGCGCTTTGTCCAAAGGCTCTACTTTCCAAACAATTCGTTCTCGGTTCGACAACAATGTTTGTACCGTGTCAGTTGTTACAATTTTCCCTTTTGACACAATGGCCACTCGGTCACACATTAATTGAATCTCGCTCAATAAATGACTTGAAACAAGTACACTTAATCCCTCTTCTTCTGCTAAAAAACGAATGAATTGCCGCATCTCTCTGATTCCAGCTGGATCAAGTCCGTTGGTTGGCTCGTCTAAAATAAGTACTTTAGGTCTGCCTAACAAGGCTTGAGCAATCCCAATCCTTTGCCTCATCCCAAGGGAATAAGTTTTAACCTTGTCGTGGATGCGTTCTTGTAATCCTACCAATTCAATGACTTCATTCATCCGGCGCTCATCGATTCCCTCTAACATTCTTGCAAAATGAAGCAGGTTGTCCCAGCCTGATAAATACGGATAAAGCTCAGGATTTTCAACGATACACCCTAAATGTTGCATTGCTTCTGAAAAATGCTCACGCAAATCCTGTCCACAAATTTCAATCGAACCTGATGTTGGTTTGATCAAGCCGACTATCATTCTGATGGTTGTCGTTTTACCAGCACCATTGGGACCTAAAAATCCGAAAACTTCTCCTTCGCGGAGTTCGAAATTCAAACCTTTAATGATTTCTTTTTTCCCAATGGTCTTTCGCAAATCTTTAACAGCCAATGTCACATTGCTCATGTCTAACACCTCCTACCATGTCATTAGTGAAGCGACACGCTGGGCAATCAAGCGATATCCTTTAGCATTAGGATGGAATTTATCAGAGTAAAGGTAGTCATTCACCTTCAGTTCGAATAAGTCAAAAGTGGGCACAAAGACGACTTTAGGGAATTCAGCACTGACTTCTGCACTCTCATAATTCCATTGTCTAATAATTTTTGAAATGTCTTTCCCTTCATCCAGATCAATGAATGGATTGTATAATCCAATGAAGAATATAGTCGCATCCTGATTGGTCTTCCGAACTTCTTGAAAAATAAAGCGTATGTTATCTAGATATTTTTTTCGCGTCTCATTGATGGTCGCTAGATTCATATCCATCAAGCCTTGTCCACCTCGAAACAAATCATTTCCACCAATCGTGATAAAAACAAAATTGGCTCCTTTTAGCTGCCGTTGCACTTCAGATTGTGTTATTTGTGAACGAAGTTGCTCCGATCTTTGCCCATTTATCCCCAGGTTTAAAAACTGCAGTTTTTCTTCTGCTCTTTCTGAGATTTCTTCTTTAACATAACCGACGTAACCTTTTCCAGATTCATCTCCTGTTCCACGGGTTAATGAATCTCCTAACGCTACAATGGTCATCTCTCCAGCCTTCTTTTTCTCCACATTTTTGTCTTCTTTCTTTTGCACTGTAATCGATTTTGGTTTTCCCGCATAATAATCGTTTATCGACCACCCCAAACCAATTAACCACATACAAAGGAACAGAAAACTGATCACCGTAACGGAGATGATTGATTTTTTATTCAGAAGAAGTCACCCTTTCTGGCAAGTTTCTACATTAATTTAATCATAAATGAAGAGATATTCAAATTTTGAAGATGCTCATTCCTAATAAAAAAATATTGCAACAGAAGGTTTATTTTGGTAATATAACCAAAATATTCAGAAAGGAGAGAATGTTATGATTCGTAAACTTTCTCAAGAGGATCATGAAAAAACTTTTGCGTTCTTAAAAAAAGAGCCTTCTATCAATCTCTTCATCATTGGCGATATAGAAGTTTTCGGATATGAAACAGATTTCCAAGAACTTTGGGGTGATTTCGATGACTCTGGAGAATTGAAAGCTGTATTGCTTCGATTCTATCAATCTTTCATTCCATATGCCGTAGGAGAATTTGATATAAAAGGTTTTACAGAAATTATTCAAAACTTCGAAGACATTTACTATCTTTCAGGAAAGACAGAGGTTGTCGAACAGTTTGAGGCCATGAAAGAATTGAATCTTGATAGCAAACAAGTGACCTATTTTGCTGAATGCCTATCGCCTGATAGATTAGGTACCAACGACCTGTTCATTCAAAAAGCTACATTGGACGATGTTGATGATATTATTGCTCTTCGCAAAACAATCGAAGAGTTCAGAATGCAAGAAAATGCTAGGGATATGTTGGTCAAAGCAATGGAGACAAATACTGGCAGAACCTATTTCACAATGGACGACGGAAAGATAACGGCTTGTGCTTCCACAACAGCTGAAAACTCCATTTCTGCTATGGTAGTAGGAGTGTGTACACACAAAGAATATCGTGGTCGCGGCTTAGCAACAGCGATTATGGAGAAGTTGTTTGCTGATGTAATGGCTGAAGGAAAAACACTCTGTTTGTTCTATGATAATCCTGCAGCGGGCCGAATTTACAAACGCCTTGGTTTTGAGGATATCGGCCAATGGACGATGTACCGCTAAAAGAAATACGATAATGGAAGTGTGTTTATCGCTATATATCGGTAGATAAAGAAAGATCCCCTAGAAAACTTTAACGGGTTCGCTTTTGAAGTACAAAATTACCATCAGTAGATAAAACCACAATGGATTTTACACTTCAATTGACCAAAATCAATTAGCATAGAAAAACGCTCCGAGCTTATAAAACTTAGAGCGTTTCTAACTTCCCTCACCTTTTTTTATTGTGATAGATATATTTATTCACAAGTTACACTACCCTGATCTGTTAAAAAACTTCTACTTCTCTTTATTCTTCCAAAGGGCGCAATAAGAAAAATAGCGATCTACTTAACAAATTTAGTTTGTCTCAGTATACTTTTCTATTTAAAGACTTTAAGAATTGTTGTAGTGTATCAACAACCTTACTCATGTCAGGTTCAAATATGTTATGCGCAGAATCTTGAAAAACCACCAGCTTTGCATCTGGAATCTCCTCCAAATACTTTCTTGCATGATCCTCTGATAAAGCCGAACCCTCTTTTCCTCCACGGATAACTAAAACCGGACAATGAATTGAATTTAATTTGTCCCAAAACAAGATCTGTTCAGATTCTTTTTGGAGTCCATATAATGAATGTACCTTCATCCTATCTGATAATGCTTTCCCCCGCCAAGGAGGAAGGGTAGAAAAATACTCAACCCATCCTTCTGGAAGTTGAGAATGAATTGCTGGATAATCCCCTAATACAAGACCTTTAATGGATTTTAAATTCGTAAATGCATACCCAAGAGTATAGGAAACACCTCTTGAGAAGCCCATAAGAGCAAATTCGTCCAATTTAAGGTATGTAATCACCGACTCAATATCGCTGATGTGGTCTTCCAACATATAACCCTCTTGTGGTGAATCACTATGACCCCTTCCTCGAAGAGTAATTGCAATACAACGCCGAGGAGATAATAACTTCATTAAAGGGATATAATCCTCTGCCGATTCAGAAAGCCCTGGTACTATAATAAAAGGTAGTTCCTCATTGGTTTTCAAATCATTATTGTCAATAAAATGTATGTAAGTACCCTTGTTAGATATCCATTCATTCTTAATTGCCATTAACTCCACTCCCAATTATAATTTCTAAGATCATCACGGTATAAGAACTCAAAAATAGAAAAAGAATATCAACAAACGATATCCTTCCTCTATAAACTATTTAAAGGAGAAAGCAATTCCGCAAGGTCATTTTTCGGTGAGTTAATAAGTGTTGAGACAGCGTACTTATCCATTTCCTCAGCAGTGTAAGGAACAAGCAATGACTTTAATTCCGATGTCAAACTAAACTTTGGATCAAGCCACTTATCATAATCTTCTTCTTTTAGAATGACCGGCATTCGATCATGTACATAACGAGTCACATCGTTTGGCTCAGTTGTAATAATCGTACAAGTTGTTAATGGTTCATCCCCCTTTGCCCATGTTTCCCATAAACCTGCCATTGCGAACGGCTTATGATTTTTCATAATAAAACGGTAGGGCTGCTTGCCATTTTCCGTTACTTTCCATTCATAAAATCCATCTGCTAATATGAGACAACGACGGCTTTTAAACGCATTCTTGAAAGAAGGCTTTATGTCTACTCCTTCTGCACGTGCATTTATCATTTTGTAGCCAATTTTTACATCTGTTGCCCAAGACGGCACGAGTCCCCATTTCATTTGTTTACCTGTTCTTTGCCCACCATTGTCTACAACCGTCAGGACCTTCTGACTTGGCGCTACGTTATAGCGAGGAGTTAGTTCCTCTGAGAACTCAAATTGAAACTGTAATTGAAGCCTTATTAATTCCTCTGCAATTGAAAACCTTCCACACATCCACTTCACCTCATTTGAGCATGATATACTTATCCTATTTTATCAATTATTTCAATAATTTTTAGTTTAATTCAAATAAACTATTAAATCCAAATCTGCTTTTTCACGGCTATAATATTCATTAATGGACATTTGTATATAAGGAGTGAGCAATATTGAAATCCTTAGGGGTAATATTGGGATCCGTAATTGTTGCATTGGCATTCAATTTGTTTTTAATCCCACACGAAATCTTAAGCAGTGGTATTAGCGGCCTTTCCATCATTTTGGGTATGTTTACACCATTTAATGCTGGATTATATAATTTCTTACTGAATTTTCCGTTACTAGTTCTTGGTTATTTGAAGCTTGGGAGAAAATTCATCCTGTTGACGATTCTTTCAGTAGTTGCCATTTCGGTCAGTCTATATGTAGTTCCAATTTATGAAATCGCTACAAATTCAATTCTATCTTCCGTATTCGGCGGAGGTATCGCAGGATTTGGTATCGGCATTATTTTTAGGTCATCAGGATCTTCTGGCGGGTTTGATATTATCGGTATGTTACTAGCGCGCCGTAAAGACTTTCCGATGGGGACTTTACTTTCTGTCATGAACTCATTTGTCATTTTAATCTCTGGATTCTTGATTAGCTGGGACTCTGCCCTTCTAACGCTTTTATCAATCTTTGTAATGGGAAAAGTGATTGACTCCGTTCACACCCATCATGTGAAAATCACCCTGATGATCATTACAAAAAAGGGACAAGAAATGAGAGAACACCTGCTTGAAAACGTTTATCGAGGTGTAACAGTCATCGATTCTGTTGGAGGATACTCTAATGAAAAAAGCAATGTGATTATGACTGTCATCACACGTTATGAACTAACAGAAGTGAAATCGCTAATCCAAGAGATCGACCCGGATGCATTCGTAAATATCACAGAAACATTAGAAGTAATGGGATTGTTTCATAGGAAACATACGTAAAAGGATGGGAAAACCCCATCCTTTTTTGTACATAAGAATCAAATCCCTCGATTATCACGAAGTTCAATAATCGTTCCTTCAGGAGCCTTGATTTTACATAGTGAACCATTTTCGACTCGGTAAATCTCGTTTCCATCTTTAAGCTTGAAATCATAACCAAGTTCTTTCATCCGCCTAACCTCATCTTCTAGGTCATTGACCCACAGACAAAGGTGTACAAGACCTTCAGCATTACTATTGCTTGCTTCTAAAATCTCTTCTTGCTTACCAGTTTGGAGCTCAATCATAAATGATCCGAGCTTTAGCCAACTATTATAGGCTCTTCCATGAAAATCAGGAGATTCTTGAACTAGTTCAAAACCTAGTGCATTTTTGTAAAATTTGATGGACTCTTCGTATTGATTGGTCTGGATACAAATATGATGAACAAAGCTTGTTTTCATTCGTTCCCCTCATTACTCTATTTCTTTGTTAATGGTATCATGACCTCATCTGCTGAAACCGATCCTGAATCATTTCGTACAGTCGTTTTCGTTACATAGGCTCCGACAATATTTTCGTCAACTTCAAAAATAGTACCTTTCAGCATTTCACCGGATGTTTCTTCAAGTATATACTCATATTCCTCTATCGTGTTCTTTTCAAAAGGCATAAGATTCACATTAACTTTTTCCAGAGAACGAACATATCCCATCACTTCAAAAAGTTCGTTTTTTCCCGTAGAAGAACGGAGCGGATGATTTATTCTTAAAATTAGACTTTTGACCTGTTGGTTGTATTCTCGAAAATAAACTTTGTGTCTTTCTGGTATCTCGTGATGAAATCTTATGATATTATGATTGGCATCTAAAAACTTAATGTATCTAGGAATGTGCGCTTTAGCTATTTGTGAATGATTGTACCAGATTTTCACTTTTGTCAATTTAGGATCATATATATACTTTTTAAGCTCGATAACTGGTATTACATTCTCTTCCGAAATTTGCATCCCCTCTATAAACATGTTAATCGATGCTGTGATTTCATCCTTTACGGTCGTACCAAAGATTATATTATCCATGTCTTTGATCTTTGTATATGAAAAACCGTTATCGTCTGGAGCTTCATACACATTCAATTCTGAATTGAACACATTAAAGTCATGATAGAGCTTAAAAAGATAATCGTACTTTGCGCTGGCGACTGAGATACTTCCATCTTTTGCGACTATAAAATAAATACGGTCATCCTGGGTTGATATTAACGTTGACCCTATGTTTTCAGCTTCTAGTTCTTTAACCGCTCCTGAAAGAGACAGATGATAACTTTTCACTGCAAATGTGACAGCAATTATCAATATAGTTGCTGCGATCCCGGTCACATACGTCCATCTAATGTCCATTTTCTTTTCCTTTCGCATAAAAAAATGTTGTTAGACCAATATTCTCGAAGATGCTTTCAATTTCCTCTGTGGCTAAGTTTATTTTTAGGTAAAACAGGAAACTTAGTAAGATAGAGTTGTATTCAGGAGGAAACTGCCATGTGGATAAAGGAATCTTATTTCAAGTACGCAAGCGCCATTATTTTAGCACTACTTATCATTTTTTTATTTGGTAAAATCGATTATTTTGTTTCTCCTTTTCAAATGCTGGTCGCCTCCATCTTCTTTCCCATTTTAGTTACTGGACTGTTTTATTATATTTTAAGGCCCATCGTAACTTGGCTCTCAAAGTACATGAATAAAACAATTAGTATTTTAATTGTCTTTCTGTTCCTATTTCTAGGTGGATATGTATTCTTCTACTATATGGGCACCATCATCGGTGAGCAAATCACTCAACTCTCCGATAAATTCCCTGAACAGGTAGAAGAAATCTCACAAGAATCAAAAGAGATGGTAAAGGGAAATAATTTCGCGAAGGACGCATTAATAAAATTGGAGCAAAGAGCCAATGCTTATTCTCGTTCTTTCTATAAAATCATGGAGAATAATATCGGCAGTATTTTATCTGCCTTAACAGGCGTTGCCACTGTGTTAACCGTCGTCCCTTTTGCACTTTTTTATTTCTTGCGAGATGACGAAAAGTTCAAGCCATCTATCTTAAAACATCTGCCAGACGATCACAAAGAGGAAGGTAATCGAATCTTAAGCGATATTGATCGGACAATGTCTGCCTACATAGTAGGTCAGTTTATCATTGCACTATCTGATGGCATTTTACTTTACATCGGATTTCTAATCATCGGAATTGACAATAGTTTGGTGCTCGCACTATTCGCAACATCGCTGACGATTGTCCCTTTTGTAGGACCAATATTGGGCATTGTTCCAGCTATATTTGTTGCTTTGTTATCAAGCCCTATTATGGTCTTAAAAGTAATAATCGTTGCCATTGTTGTCCAACAAATAGAAGGAAATTTGATTACACCGCGCGTAATGTCAAAAAGTTTGGATCTTCATCCACTGACTGTCATTTTTATCTTATTAATAGCCGGTTCCTTATACGGATTTATCGGAATTATTGTTGCTATTCCTATTTATTCTGTAGTAAAGGTAACAATCAGGAACGTAATCTTACTGTATAAATTGAGAACTATGGGACCTTCTGAATAAAATACCTTTGGATTCCTAAATGCTTTATTGGAACCTATATAAACCAAAAAAGACTGGCCAGCTCCAATTTCCGGGGCTGATCCAGTCTTTTAATCGTTAAGGGGCGAAATTTCGTCTTCGAAGTAAAATGTATTGGGATTTTCCTTAATCTTGTACGAATATCTTTTCATATTAGCTACGTATTGGGATTTACTAATTGTAACCGTCTCTCCTGTAAGCTTTAAGAGGACTTTCTGATCGTTTTGGAATTTATTTTTTTGTTTCAAGTCGATTCCCACTTTCCGGTTGAGTCGGCAACCAATATTCATTATCTCATACTTCAAGTCAGTTTGATACATTACTTTTATTATGACCGTTTAAATATCAGCAAATAAGTCGGAAGTCTCACTTCCAAAAAATAATTTCATGGAAAATTCTATATTTTACCAACCGATTTTTGTTATAATATTCTTATTATTTATAAGGAGATGTCATTTTATGAATACATACGAAATTACAAAAGAAGATTATGAATTAATTGAGGCTGCAAAAAATACAATCGTCGAACTTTACGAAGACAATAGACATCACATTGGTGCAGCACTTCGAACGAATAGTGGGAAAATCGTTACGGCAGTACACATAGAGGCATATGTTGGTCGCATAACTGTTTGTGGGGAAGCAATTGCAGTAGGGCGTGCTGTTTCGGAAGGTGAAAAAGGTTTCCATACTATAGCAGCCGTTCGCCATCCATATTCAGACGAAGTCGACAGAGAAATCAGAGTGGTAAGTCCATGTGGAATGTGTAGAGAACTTATCTCTGACTACTCTCCAGACTGCTTCGTCATTTTAGAAATTGATGGTGAATTAAAGAAAACGAAAATTCAAGAGCTAATTCCTTTAAAATATACTAGAAAAACAGCAGACATGCCGTTGGCTTAGGCTAGAACATACAAAAAATAGGGGTATGTGGAAGAATTTTTTTTAAGAGTCATTCACGTATCCCTGTGGAATTGGAATTTACTGGACGTAATATTTCTATTTTGCTAAAAGTGACATGAATCTTGCAAAACTCCATTGGAATCTTGCGAAAAACATCATGTATTTTGCAAAACTTTCATGTAATCTTGCCAAACTACTACGACATTACCCATCCCCGGTATTTCGTCAACAATCCGAAAAGAGTTTGAACACCACTTAAACAATCAAACCCCTTTCACCTACTGCCAAATACGCTTATTTTCGACCCGGTTAGTAATCCCTTTTTCATCGAGCCTTTCTAAGAATGGAATGATATATTTTCTCGATAATTCCAAAACATCCTTCGCCTCGCCAACCTCAAACTCGGCACCTGTTTTTTGACGCAATCTTTCTACGGCGTTGTTAAACGGCTCCACATGGTAAAAGTACTGATCATCGAGCGGTACGATCATACCTGACGTCTCCAAGAATCTCTTCATATCAGAAATCAATGTTTCAGGAATACCTGCATTTGTTAAGTATTCTTTAAAATAAAGTACTTTTAATCCATCATCTTTTAATTTTGAAAGCATATTTTCTGTGCGTTTCTGCCAGCTTTTTGGAACATGCGGCTGAAACTCTGCTTTCCCAACAAATTGCTCTTTTCTTTTAAAGTCTTCTTCAAGAATCCCTTTTTCCACTACATATTCTAACAATGCACGAGGAAAATCCTTACTCATTGACTGGATAAGTTCTGCTTTATTCATGCCAGGCTTCATCGGTTGTGCTTCATGGAATTCAGCCAATCTGTTGCCAATATCCGTCTTCAATTCTGAAATCAATGTCAATAAGGTATACTCTTTCCCATTAAACATGACGAACTCTTCATTCTTTAAGTTTGTTCTTAACGTTTCTTCATCTAGCGCCGTGCGTTTCATTAATTCATTGAGTGTTAAACTCTTTGCTTCCATCAATGCAGCATTCATGCGTTCAATGGGTGTTCCCGCTTTCTTTTTTTCCAATTCTTCAACGGTTTGTAATCCGAATCGATATTTATCACCACGAGGATCAATAACCCAACCTCCACCAATTGTTTCTTGCGGACTTGGTCGTCTGATGATGAAGCGGTCACCACGCTTTGTTAAGATTTCTTCATCTAAACGAAGTTGACAAAGAATTTCTTCATTTTCTTCCTTGAGTTCATTTCGGTCAAAAAAGACAATACGTCCCATGACTTCTGCTGTCCCAAGATGCAGTTTGATCGGCATTCTTTGCTTTACCATATAATCTAGATCTTCTACGACACGGATAGCAACGTCCATTGTCTTGGTCACGATAAAATGTTCGGAAGATACAAGTACATCTCCACGCACCAAATCGTCTTTAGCGACTCCTGAGAGATTAATGGCAACTCGCTGACCCGCGTGAGCTTTTTGTGCAGGCAGATGATGCACTTGCAATTGACGAGCGCGAACTTCAAGACCCTTTGGCATGATCATTAAAGACTGTCCTTCTTCGACCATACCTTCGTAAACCGTCCCTCGGACAACTGTTCCCTGCCCTTTTACCGAAAACACTTGATCGATTGGAAGGCGGAAAGCCCCCTTCACATCTCTCATATTCTGTTCGCTTAATTCCGAAATGATTAGTTTTTTTAGTTCCTCTGTCCCCTTACCTGACAGGCTGTCAACAAGAACAAAAGGTGCCCTTTCAAATACAGTACCTTCAAGTTCACCGTAAATATCTTCTTTTACTAAATCAATAAACTCTTCTTCCACTCGATCTATTTTTGTGATGGCTACAATCCCATTTTTAATTCCCAAGAAGCCAAGGATATCAAGGTGTTCACGAGTTTGAGGCATAACACCTTCATCTGCGGCAACGACCAACACAACAAGGTCTATTCCAGCGACTCCGGCAATCATTTGTCTAATAAACCGTTCATGACCTGGTACATCTATGACGGATATTTGAATTTCATTGTCTTCGTACAACGGCGCAAAACCGAGTTCAATCGAAATTTGGCGCTCTTTCTCTTCTTTTAAGCGATCAGTGTCAACGTTGGTCAATGACTTTGTCAAAGTCGTTTTGCCATGGTCAATATGACCTGCCATCCCAATCGTAAAAAAACGCTTTTCCATACGTCCACCTACTTTTACTTATCTACCACATAACTTTAGCTTTCTTGAATAAAATGTTCAACTCTTCTTTATCAAATTGAAATCATGGCACCAACCGCTCCGCTATATTCTCCTCCTGGTATAAAATGAACTTCCTGTCCGAGCATTTTCCCGTATGTAGATAATTTATTTTTAAAAGGAAGGTTTCCTGCTAATGTACTTCCAATGAAATAAACTTGGCTAGTTCCGTGAATGGTCGCATTTTGAGCAGTAAACAACATAATGGTTTCTGCCATCATATTTATTAGAGAAGCAACTAGATCTGATGGGGATTGACTTAGATTCATAGAAGCTTTCGCAAAGTTGCTCGCTGTCAAATTGCCGTCTAAGGGTGGTTCGTTAGGAGCATATATGTCACGGACAAGCAAATCGACATTGTCTCTTGTACCTTCAGTTGCTAGTTCGACAAGGTTCCGATATTCTTTTTCAGTGGATAAAATAGAGCCCAGCCCCATCAATGTCCCGCCGCCTATTCCGCTTCCAAAAACCCGTTCTTGTTTTTCATTGTTTATGAGGTGCCATGATGTCCCTGTACCAATATTAACGAGGAGAAAAGGATTTTTTGGAAGTTCGTTGTTCTTTTTTAATAAATGAACAGCTCCATTACAAGTTGCTTCAAATTCGTCAACCACACTGCTGCCATTAAAATATTGTTTCTGTAAATTTCCTGCTTTACCTCCCGTTAGCACAATATCAGCATCTGGAGCAGCAATCTTTAACCAGCTAAGAGCCTGTTTTTTTTCGTTCATTTGAAATTTTTTAAAATGAAGATTTCCTTTTTCTTGGTAAGTTATTTTCATTAAAGATCCGCCTGCATCTATGCCTATTCTTTTCATATACTCCCTCCACACCTTCTTTTATTCATTATAATTCATTTTTTTAACTTATCCTTATCACTTATTCAAAAATCTGGAATTCAGGTTTCTCGTGTATAGCTTTCAAAAGAAATTCAAATCATAATATTTGTGTCTAGTCCTTTTAAAGGAGAAAACATGATCATGAAAAATCTAAGGAGTGTGTTTATGGGAATTTTAAGCGGAAATCCACAAAATGAACCATTGCATTATGGTGAGGTATTTGGAGCTTGGAGCTATCTTTTAGCAGGAAAAGCGATGGTGGCTGGCTATCAAACTTTACTTAATCATACCGGGGATGGAGATTTAAAGAAACTACTTGAAGATGTCATTGATGCTGGAAAAACAGAAGCACACCAATTGGAAGAATTATTGAAAGCAAATGGTGTTGGACTTCCTCCTACACCACCAGACAGACCTGCAGCTGATCTTGAAAGTATTCCGGTTGGAGCAAGGTTTGCAGACCCTGAAGTAAGTGCAGCCGTTTCTGCTGACCTAGCAGCTGGCCTAGTGACATGTTCACAAATCATAGGGCAATCTATTAGGGAAGATGTTGCTGCTATGTTTGGTCAATTTCACCTGGCAAAAGCACAGCTTGGGGCGAAATTCCTGAAACTTAATAAAGAAAAAGGCTGGCTCATTCCTCCTCCACTACATCTACAAAAGACTGAAAAATAACATCAGAACACAAACAATATCGATCGATTTTCTTCTAAAAAAGCTTTGGATTTCCAAAATCCAAAGCTTTACTTCTTTCTATCATATCTTAGCCAGGAATATTTTCTCGATAGGCAGGTTCACAATTAATGCAAACGTTAACGTCATCTATTTCAATGATGTCTGCATGATTGTATTCAATTTGACACATCGAACACTCCACCATTTCGTCACCGTCTATCTCTAAAGCTTCCGGTAATGCATCATTGACAGTCAGTGCCTCCACCCAAATCCCGGAAGAATAGGGCATCTCATTTCTTAAATAGTTACCTGCCTCTTCTTCGGTCTCCCAAACACCTAGATCATATAAGAATTCATTTCCACTACCTGCATTTGTCATTAAACCATAAACGGATTTCATCTATAAGAACTCCTCTCTAGAAACAACTAAGTGTATAAGATTCTAGTTATGTTCATAAAATAGCCACATTTCCAGATTGTCAAACCACTGAATATGCTGAATTCTCACATATTCGTAGTAATTGCCCATAAATTGTCAGGTTTATTTTACTGAAGGAATTCAATGAAAATGGTATATTATATTACAAAAAGTTAGCTCAACATGAGATTGGATGAATCGTATGCCAAATACACAAGGAAATAAACTCATAAATAACGCATTTAACCATGCACCGATCGCATTGGCAATGATATCTCTTTCAGGCAAGTGGATTGCCATTAATCGTGCATTTACTCAAATTACAGGGTTTACAATTGAAGAGTTGGAAACAATTCCATTTTACGAATTGGTACACCCCGAGGATTTATTAGATGATACAAGTTTTAGGAGAAAATTATTAACCAAAGAGAAGGATTGTATTGTTCTTGAAAAACGTTGTTACAACAAAGCGGGCCATATTATATGGATGTCGTTGACGGTTTCCATCGTTTTTGACGAACAATCGGTACCGCAATATTACATCGTCCAGGCCCAGGATATCACGGAGCGCAAACAAGATGAGTGGAACCTAAAGACAAGCGAGCAGTATTACAGGACTCTGCTTGATCATTCACCAGATCCAATTTCTGTTTATTGTGGCGGAAAGATTGTTTATACAAATTACGCGGGTGCTAGAATGGTAGGCTTAGATGATCCTTCAAAATTGATAGGTCAAGAAATCTTTCCTTACTTACATGAAGATTATCACTTAATTGCTTTAAAGGTTATTAAAGAAGTATTTCAAACGGGTAAACCCGTTTACGATACAGATGTTAAATTGTTAAAGCAGAACGGAGAAGCCATTGATATCACTGTTTCCTCTGCTCCTACCACATTTCAGAAAAAACCTGCTATTCAATTAACCTTTAGAGATAATAGTTTGAAGAAGACGTTAGAGGAAACTTTACTTCATAGTCAAAAACGCTTGCGAGGTATTTTCAACATGACAGGCATCGGTATTGCCTTAATGGATATACAAACGCGCAAGACGATTGATTGTAATCCCGCTTTAGAAACTTATTTTGGCTATTCCAGGAACGAGATAGAAAAGTTATCTTTTGTTGATATCTCTCATTTAGAAGACATGGATCAGAGCAATCTTTTTTTTGAGCAATTGGTAAATGGTGAAATTGATTCTTATCAAATTGAAAACCGCTATATTCGAAAAGACGGTAAGGAAGTATGGGGCGTTTTAACAGTTTCAAGACTTGACGATATGAGTCAATATGCAATCGCTATCATTCATGATACAACTGCTACAAAAAAGATGGAGAAAAAACTGCGCGAAGCAAATGAAAAGCTTACTGAACTCTCGTATATCGATAGTGTAACCTCGATTTATAATCGTAGATTCTTCGATAATAGCCTAGAACGTGAGTGGAAGAAAGCAAAACGGACCAAAAGTACACTTTCCCTTATCCTGTTTGATATTGACCATTTCAAGCAGTTTAATGATACCTATGGTCATCAAAGCGGTGATGAATGCCTTTTTGAAATTGCTACGACGGCCCGTAACGTGTTGACGAGTTCTGCTGATGTCATCACTCGATATGGTGGTGAAGAATTCGCTATTATCCTTCCCGATACCGACTCTGGTCGTGCTAGAAAAGTAGCAGAGGAGATTAGACAGGCCATAGAAAAATTAGGTATTCCCCACAAAGCGAATTCAACTGGGCTCTTTGTGACGATAAGTCTTGGAGTAGCAACTTTAAATTCAGAAAATCCTATCTCTACACAAGACCTAATACTAAAAGCGGATTGTGCACTTTACAAGGCGAAGCAAGACAATCGAAATTGCGTTGAAGTATTTGTCTGATTGATATAGTTTCGAATTAATGGCAAAAAAAACCAAACCACCACGGTTTGGTTTTTTTACTAGGCTCTTTTCCTAAACTTTGTTGTTAATGTAACAAGAAAAAGCTGGCTTTAGGGCTTTTTCTATCCTAATTCCATTAGTAATTTAGAGTTTAGAATTTTATATTGAGGAAAAGAGCACGAAATAAGAATCTTTACGTGATGGTGATTTTTTCGTAAAAGCAACAATCAATGCGAAAACAGCCTTTTACTATAATCAATTGGTAAAGACAAACTCTGTTCGGCTGCCAGTTTGCATGGCGATGACTTCTAATCTTGCATCAATTCGTTCCTTAAGTTCAGGCACATGAGAGATGATTCCTACTAATCTTCCACTACTTTGAATCTCAATTAATGATTCGATTGCTTGATCAAGAGACTCAGGGTCTAATGTCCCGAAACCTTCATCAATAAACATCGTTTCTAGTGATACACCACCTGAATAGTTCTGAACAACGTCCGCCAGTCCTAAAGCCAATGCAAGGGCCGCTTTAAAACTTTCTCCTCCGGATAATGTTTTTACGTGACGCTCCTGACCGGTATATTGGTCATGAACCAGAAGCTCCAATCCGCTTTGAGCACTGCCTTTCGACCGGTCCTTTTTCCGTTCGAGATGATAGCGTCCACTAGTCATTTTTAGTAAACGAATATTTGCCTCACGTAGTATATCTTCTAAGAACGAAGCTAATACAAAGCGCTCAAAAGTAATTCTGTAACTATTTTGTCCTTTAGATATTTCGTACAAATGTCCAATGAGATTGTATCTATCTTCTAATGTCTTCATTTGTTCATTGAGCGCTTCAACCTTCGTGAGAATTTCTACATTATCCCTCTTTTTCATAAAGAGATCTCTATGCTCTTGATCAAGTGCTTCAAGTTCTACTGTGACCTTTTGCAGTTCCGTTTCAATAACTTGAAGTTCTGGCACTTGAACATCCTTCAACAAACTAGTTAATTGGTTGAATTGCGCTGTAACAGCTCCTAAGCGGTCACGGAATGAACGGATTTCTGTCTCGAGTATCTTTACTTCTTGTTCTGTCTTTTTCGCTGCTTCATAATCTCGGTATGTTGGAAAGCCTTGTTGAATCATACTTTCCTTGAAAGCCACCCTCTCCGTTTCAAGAGCTGCATTGCGGCTCTTGACAAGCTGTTCGGTCATTTCAACCTTAGTGGCAGCAGAGCTATGTTTTTCTTTTGTTCCAACAAAATTTTGCTGGGCTTTCTCCAAAGCCTCTTTCAAAGAAAGTAACTTTTCATTTGCATCTTTAACGGCATTTTCAAAGGAACTAATCGAGCGAAGATTTTCTGGAATAACGTGTAACATTCTTTTTAAATTCGTCTCTAGTTGTGTAAATTTAACATGTAGTTCTTTTAGTTCCAATTCTAATTTAAGCTTCTCAGCTTGCAGAAGCTCTCTCTTGTCTTCTGTTGCCTTCAGCTCTGTCTTTACACTTTCTATTGAATGAATAAGCGTAAATAGACGCTGTTGAACAATCTGAAGTTTTTCTTTCTCCATGGCCACATGGCTCTTCACATCGCTAAGATCTTCTTCTTTGAAATCTGGCCTTGATTTTATCACCTCTGAAAAATATGAAGTGACTTCTCTATCAGAAGACTGTTTTTCGGATTGCGCCTGGAAAAATTCTAATTCAGCTTTAGCTTTGGATTTTTCAGATAATGTAACTTGATGCTTTGCTGCCTTCAAATCGTCTTCATTTGGCAATTCTCCTGAAATAGCATGGGCAGGAGTTGGATGGTGTTCTGATCCACAAACAGGACAGTTCTCTCCTTGAACTAATCTTGTTGCCAATATGGCAGCTTGTCCACTCATCCACTTATCTTCAAGGTGAGTCAAAGTATCCCTTGCGTCTTGATAACGGCTTGCTTCTGTGTCATGAATATTCTGTTTTAGGTGGTATGACTGATAGAGATTCTTATTTTGATTAAGGGCTTTTTCGTATTTGTCTAAACGTTGGATTTCCCCTTCAAGTTGATCCATTAATCGCTGATTTTCTGAATAAGTCAGCTGTGCCTGTTCTATTTTAGCTTTTTCTTCCTGTAGCTGCTTTATAGTAGCTTCCGTTAAGTTCATTTCCTTTTCCACTTGCAAATGCCGTGTAGTTTTTAGTCCTAACTCATTTTTAATGGTCGAGTATTCATTTTGTAACAAGGCGAAAGAATAAACGTCTTCTTTCATGGTCTGTAATCTGCTGATTTTCTCGGCAACTTCAATTCTCTCATGTTCATTGGCAGTTTCTTTCTCAAAGGCCTCTTTTTGCACCTCTAAAACTCCTGACAACTGGCGAAGTTCCTCTTGCATGTTTGAAAAACTTGCCTGTGCTTCTTTTAATTCACGGTTTAGTCGATGACATAACTCTTCTTGTTTCCCAAGGACATCAGCCTTTTGTGCAAGACGTATTTCATCTTCTTTTTTTGAGTAATCACTCTGTTGTGATTCAAGTTGTACTTTAGTATTTTTCAATTCTTCCATAGAAGTGAATTGGTTCATTAATGTCTTAGCTTCAGTATGCTTTTTGATGATATCATCACGTTCATTTTGCTTGTTTGTTACTTCTATTTTCATTTCATCAAGCATCGAACTCATACTTTCAATTTCATCTCGCAACAAAGGTAAGATGACTGCATCATTTGTAATACCTTTTTCCATTAGTGAAATCAATTCTTCATTCGTATTAGCATGGATTTTCCGAATTGCCTCAGTCCTCGCCTGAACTTGATCTTCCACTGCCTTCTTTAATTCTGTCGCTTCTGTCTTTAGCCTTTCTTCAACCATCTTGAAAATTTGCGTATGAAACAGACGCTGAAGGATAACCTCTTTATCCTTGCTTTCAGATGTTAAAAGTTTACGAAATTCACCCTGAGGAATCATAAGAATCTGACGAAATTGATTGCTGTCAATGAGCATGATTTCTTTGATTTTCTCATCCACTTCACTTACTTTTGAAGCAATCAATACTTTCTCTCCATCATCATTCCACTTGTATAATTCTCCTTTCGCCCCAACAATCGTAGTGCCTTCCCCTGATTTTTTCTTTTTCTCTTGTTGAGGAGAGCGTATGATGTGGTATCGTTTATTTTTTAGTGTAAATTCGAGCGAGACCTCTGTAGTAACATCATCACTTGCAAATTGGCTGCGCAATTCTGGTCCATTACGGTCTTCCCCACTTGCTTTTCCGTAAATCGCATAACTGATAGCATCAAAAATGGTTGTTTTTCCTGCGCCAGTTTTTCCGGAAATAACAAACATCGTACGGTTTCCAAGACTTGTAAAGTCAATGGTCTCAATTCCTGCATAAGGTCCAAAAGCCTGCATTGTCAGTATTAAAGGTTTCATGTACTCCCATCCTCCTTCAGCACGTCTTGCAGCACTTGAGACATGACCTCTTTCTTTTCTTCCGAGAACTCAGATGTAGTCATCTCTTCATAAAATTGCTGGAAAAGTTCCAATTCTGATTTCTTTTCCCGTTGTGCTATGGCCACTTCCTGTTTCTTCTTCATATCTACAAGATCAATGCGCTTCTCCAGATGAAGCACGTTTGGATAAATCTGTCTCAATTTGTTGATTGGATCGATTAGTGCCCCTTCATCATGTAAGGTTATTTTCAAGTAATCTTCTACAGCTTCTTTCTGATAAAAAGAGGGGTCCAGCAATTCAGCAAGATGACCAGTTAATTCACGCATATCCTTTTTCGGTTTCAAGGACTTATAGCGATGTGTAAAGCTACCGTTCTCATTCATTTCAATGATGGAAACGGACTTAGTGTGCTTCGCTTCAGAGAAAGAATACTTCATCAATGATCCTGAGTATTTGATTGTATCGTGACGAATCGCTTCAGGACTATGGAGATGTCCGAGCGCTGTATATGAAAACGGTGAAAATAAGTCAGCATGAACACAACCAGAGGCACCCACTGACAACGTTCGTTCTGAATCAGACACCGCTCCACCTAACACGAAGGCATGTCCAACAAAAATATTGGGTTCATTTGGGTTTATCGTCTTTTCTATCCTTCCAATCAATGCTTTCATTGCTTCCTGATGTGAATGTATCCCATCTTCACCTAACAGTTGCCTTACCGTACCGGGTTCTGCATACGGGACTTGATAGAAGTTAACTCCATTTATTTGCACTGGATTAAATTTGTTTGTTAATTTACCAGTTAAGTAGAATTGGCTATGCTTGTACCATGAACTCCCAAATGATAACCGTTCTGCACTGTCATGATTACCTGAAATAGCAACAATTGGAGTCTTTAATTCAACATTTATTTTAAAGAGGATTTCGTCTAATAATTCAACGGCCTCAGTTGGCGGAACAGATCTGTCATATAAGTCCCCTGCAATCACAACCGCATCAGGTTTTTCCTCCGCTACTAAATCAACAAACTGCTGAAGCATGATTCGCTGGTCTTCGGTCATGTACACTCCATGGACAAGTTTGCCTAGATGCCAGTCGGCTGTATGAATAAACTTCATTTCTTTCACCTCTCCTAGTTCTAATTATGTTCTAATTATATCAAAGTCGTTCTCCTCAGACTTTATGAAAATGCAGGATGTTACAGAACACTTGTTCTTATACAGTTTAAATGAAATATTTATAGAAATACATCGGAGATTGTAAAAATAATTCCCATTAGCATAACTTAGCTCTTTAAAATTGATTTTTGCGTAATTCTTGGTGAATATCCGCATTGGAATATCTCTAACCCTCCCTTTCCTCATTGCAAAATTCCTCTCATTACATTTTTAATTAGTCATTCATGGAATTTACTAAAAATAAGGTAAATGCTTAGTACAAACTCCTCTATCCGCACGTATACATACATTACAGATATATATATGTGATAAACTCCGAGGAGGAAATTTGACCTACTTGCAGAAAGGAAGCGGGGTGAAAACATGAGTCAATTCACAGTAGGCTTTACAATTCTCTCTTTTTTGTAACGATGGTCCTTGTCCTATGGCGACCTAAAGGTTTAAATGAAGCGATTCCCACCACACTAGGAGCTATCCTCATTCTTATTAGTGGCAGTGTGACATTGACGGATTTGGGAGATATAAGTTCAAAGGTAACCGGTGCAGCCATTACCATCATTGCTACGATGATCATGGCCATTTCCCTTGAAAGTTTTGGATTTTTCCATTGGGTAGCCTCACAGCTCTTAAGGAAGTCACGCGGCTCCGGAATCAGGCTTTTTTGGCTAACCAATCTATTATGCTTTCTCATGACAGTATTCATTAATAATGATGGCAGTATTCTCATCACCACACCAATCCTCTTACTTTTACTAAAATACCTAAGATTTAAAAAACATGAGATGCTTCCCTATCTAATTAGCGGAGCCTTGATTGCAACGGCTTCAAGCGCGCCAATCGGCGTCAGTAATATTGTCAATTTAATTTCTTTGGAAATAATAGGAATGGATCTATATCTTCATACGGCTATGATGTTCGTTCCTGGTGTTCTCGGATTACTTTTTCTATCTAGCTTACTATTCTTAGTTTTCTACAAAGATTTGCCCCGTACGCTAAATATCCCTTCACATCATAGGCAAATGGACTTTACAAAAAAGCACCCCTTGCAATCAGAATCAGAACTGTCTAGTTCCATGCAAAACAACAAGCTTATGGTTTTGGTAATCGTATTTGTATTTTTAGTCCGCATAGGTTTATTCGTAGCATCCTATTTAAACTTCCCAGTCTCCATAGTTGCGGTAATAGGATCTGTTATCCTGTTAGGATGGCGGTGGATCTATTTAAGACTCAATCCTTTAGATGTTCTGGTAAAGACACCATGGCACATTTTCGTTTTCGCATTCAATATGTATGTTGTCATTTACGGCTTACACAATATCGGCTTAACAGATTTCCTCGTCAGCAATCTCGAACCAATGCTTGATGATAATTTATTTCATGCGAGCATTACGATGGGTACAATTCTTACCATACTTTCAAACTTATTTAATAACCACCCAGCCTTAATGGTAGGAACTCTAACATTAACGGAGATGAACCTGGACCCAATCATTTTAAAAACCATCTATTTAGCCAACATCATTGGAAGCGACATTGGATCATTATTACTCCCAATCGGAACACTTGCTACTCTAATATGGATGCATATCCTTAGAAAAGCAAAAGTGAAAATTTCATGGAAACAATACATTCGAGTCACAGCGATCACTATACCACCTACCGTTTTATTCACCTTATTATGTTTATACTTCTGGATTCGATTCGTTTTTGGACAAGGGTTTTAGGTAAATAACCATAAAGGATTTTGGCCTAGCCAAGGTCCTTCTTTCATTAAGATTGTAATCTTCATAATGTAAAAACCTTGTCCGCACTGACAAGGTTTTTTAGTAAGAATCTTTATGGTAAATGTACACTTTTCAAATGCATGAGTTTCCAATAGACAGTTTCTCCATTTGCAGTTGTTAACTGAAGAATATTATTGGCGAATCCTTTAAATACTCCTATTTTTTCCGGGTGATCACCCATATCAAAAACAATCAGTTTCCCGATATATTTTTGCAGCTGTTCATCAAAAGAACGAGCAAGTGGGATGTTGGATGGCATAACTGGAAGCTCTTCATGATTTAAGGAATATGGAGTGGTACTGTTACTATAGGGAGTTAACCATTTTAAATGGTGCATAGATATAAACATTAATTTGTAAATTGGTGAGTAAAAAACTATATAGTCATTCAGTACGCTTGTAATATAACCGTGTATCGAACGATTGCCAGTTACAAAAATTTCAACAAATTGCCCTTTTGCGTTATTCAAAGTTTTACGGTAGGACAACGGATCTGTGATATTTTGGATTGGCTGATCCTCTGGGGGAATTTGTGTAATCTCCGGTTCCGCTTTTTGTTTGATGAATTGCAGATGCAATATAGGGATGTACAAAAATTCATTGCCATTAAATATTACGATAATATCTTGCCCAAAATCTATTAAAATCCCAGAAAAGGACGTTTTTCCGGAAATCTCAATTTCCACCTCTTTGCCTAGCAAATTACTTAAGCCTTTCATTGGTTCCGCTCCTTTCGCCTACAGATATAAAAGGTGCACCAGTATTTTTACCAATGCACCGGGACCATATCGCTATGATCAATTATCTGTTTCGGCCTTTCCAGACGTAGTCAATCGTTTTTACTACTCGTTCACGATTAGACCTGCTAGAGGAGCCATCTCTACTGCTACGGCTTTTTGATTCTTTTTCGGAGTTGTTTTCCGTATTAGAGTTATTCTGAGCTGTTTGGTTTGCATTCGAATTGTCATTTGATTGATTTTCATTAGAGTTGTTGTTTTGGTTATTTTGTTTCAAGTATCCTTTTGGACCACCGCTGATGCTCTTAATGTGGTATGGATGGATTCGAAGCACTTCCTCGTTACTAACAAGAGTATAGTGTCCACCAGCATTCTCAACAAGTACGCCTTCCATTGCTTCAGGACCGCCCCTGTTGATTGATACCCATTGGTGAGAGAAATGCTTGAATACATCTTGGAAATTACCATCACTTACAAATCCAGGAATTTCCATTGTGTCTTCATTTGCTGCTGTATTTTCGTCTGAATTTCCATCATTATATTTGCTTACACTTTTCACATGATTTACGTTTGTATACACAATTCCATCGTCTTCTGTGTACATCACAATGAAATCGCCTGAAATACCTACGAGCTTTCCGTATTTCTTTTCAGGTCCGCCTTGATTTAATTGAACTGTCTCTCCCTGTAGTTCACTCATTACACCCATGAAGCTGTCAGCTGAAATATAATCTAGTTCTTCCTCTTCATCAGTAGACATCGTTACCATAGAGTTCGATTTGGAATCCTCACTAATGCTTTTCACATGCTGTACATTATAGTAAACAACCGTGTTATTGTTTTGGTTGTTAGACTGGGAATCACTGTTGGCTTGGTTATTGCTGTTGTTGTTATTGTTATTGTTATTGTTGTTATTATTGTTCTGTGCATAAAGTGTGATGTAATCAGAAGAAACATCTAGCAGCCTACCAGTTTTAGATTCAGGACCTCCTCTATAGATGGTTACATCTTTGCCTTTTAAAGCTTTTAGAAAAGAATGATATGAATCTGAATGATTTCTTTCCATTTATTTTATCCTCCCTATCAATTATCCATATTGGTTATTCATACTGCATGTATACGTATCTCGTAGGGGTATGGAACCTGTAAATAGCCCTTATTCTACAAAATCAACACATGCCTATAAAAAGTCCTCCTAATCCAGTTTATTTAACCTGCTTTTTAAGTACTTCCTTCTTTCTTCTATATAATCACGGATTACTTCTAGCTCTTGATCGAACGAAGCAACGCTTTCCTTTTTATACGGATCTTGTAAGATATAAGGTCGAATTGACTTTTGAATCATTTCAGCTCTCGGCATCATGAATTCTGTCGTAAATTGGTTTTCGAGTATCTCTTCAAGCATATCGCGGTATTTCTTCCTGAAGTTTGGAACATCAAGTAAACGGGCGGTTAATGTGTTATATCCAGTAATCGGTACATAATTTGCCTCCATCACTTTTCCATTTACATCACGCCCCCAGGTTGCATCATAGTCCCACGGAATTACTTCAAATAAGCCGGTCTCACCGTTACGGTATAAAGCATAATTATGAACAAAACCATCGTAATTTTGGCAAAAAATAATCCCGGCCATCCAACGAAAATACTGGTCAACGTTTACATATTGAGTAATTCGACTTTCAAAATCCTCTGGAAGTATCGTATTGATTTGATAAATCAATTCCTGGAGATGAAAATCATCGAGTTCTTCACCGCATTTCCTTTCATAACCTAGTTCCAATGATTTTTTTGTCTCTTTATCCAAATCGCTCATAAGCGAAAAATTAGCATCGCCATCTACCGCGTAAAAAATAGCACCACTCGGAAGTTTCCTTTTACTAAGGAAATTTTCATCAACAGATTCAATTTCCAAGTACACACCTTCTGTTTTTCCATTGATTGTAAGGATGACATGCCTAGATCTTGGAGCGAGACATCCGATTTCTGAAAAGAAGTCGAATGAAAGTTTATTTCTTATCATGGAAGGATCTTTGAATTCTGCATTTAAGTGAACTTGTTTTACACCTTTAAATTTTGTCGGACGAAAGAAGCCAATTTGATACGATTTTTTCAAAAAATCACGGATATGCGAGCCGCGATAGGCTACATCTATTTCTACTTTCTTCCCTTCTAACGTTAACTGCGCCGGAACTGGGTCATCAATCCAGATATCCCTTCTCAATTCCTTTAGATCCATTGGATGAATAAACATCTTGTATAAAGGCAATTGGGTATTCTCGTCCATCTTGATTCCTCCTTCCCTTATTCGTATGAGAAAAGGAGGACACTTGTCACTATAGGACAAAATCTTTTTTAAAAATTACGCTAATGCCTCATGCAATCTGACAGGTATCTACGTAATTTAGTATCAGGAAGCAAATCTGATGATGGATATTGAACATCTATCGACAGGCGCTTACCTTTTAGCTCAATAAAGGAGGAAATCAAGTGAGAAGATATAATAGTAATGATATCCAACAAGCTGCCGACCAAGTAAGAGGTGCTGGCTTTGGTGATTTCATGTTCCGAGATCCTGGTTCAAGAAGGAGGTCTTGCAAGAAGCAGACTGTTGCCAACACCAGTAGGCGTCGCAGCAACCGTCAAAACCCTGTAGTCCAAGGAACACAAAGGGGGTGTAGATCTCGCCAAAACCCTGTAGTACAAGGTACTTCTAGACGCCGTTGTTCTACTCGTCGCAGTGGAGCTGTCCAAGGTACTTCCAGACGCCGTCGTTCTACAAGACGTTGTTCTACTCGTCGTTCTTCACGTAGAAGCGGTCGTTCTACTCGCCGTTCTTCACGCAGAAGCAGACGCTCTACTCGTCGTTCTTCACGCAGAAGCAGACGCTCTACTCGCCGTTCTTCACGCAGAAGCAGACGCTCTACTCGTCGTTCTTCACGCAGAAGCAGACGCTCTACTCGTCGTTCTTCAAGATGCTGCCGTACTACTTGTGGTTCTACTCGCTGTTGCACTACTAGACGTCGCTCTTCACGCAGAAGCGGTCGTTCTACGAGACGCTCTTCACGCAGAAGCGGTCGTTCTACGAGACGTTCTTCACGCAGAAGCGGTCGTTCTACGAGACGTTCTTCACGCAGAAGCGGTCGTTCTACTCGTCGTTCTTCAAGATGTTGCTGTTCTTGTCGTACTTCACGTAGAAGCGGTCGTTCTACTCGCCGTTCTTCACGTAGAAGCAGACGTTCTACTCGTCGTTCTTCACGCAGAAGCAGACGCTCTACTCGTCGTTCTTCACGCAGAAGCGGTCGTTCTACTAGACGCTCTTCACGTAGAAGCGGTCGTTCTAGGAGACGTTCTTGTAGATGTTGCTGTCACAACAGATGTGATAACCGTTATAACACACAAAGAAGATACTGGAGAGACGGTAACATGTGGGAACTTAGATTGAATAGAGACTAATTTTCATGAAATAAGATGGCACAACCGATTGATTTGGAGCCATCTATTAATCCATGAGAAAAGGGAAGGTGTAGAACACCTTCCCTCCTTTATTATGATATATTATTTCGTCCTACACCTAACACATGCATTCCAGCTTCTTTAAGCTTTTCCAAGTCTAAAATATTTCGACCATCTATGATAAATGGTTTTTGCATCAAACTTCTAACTTCTTTCCAGTTCAAGTCCAATAACTCTTGCCATTCTGTTGCTAAAAACAAACAATCAGCATCCTTAATTGCATCTCTAATCTGATCGTGTTGTTTCACTTCTTTCTTCAAAAAATCAGGTAACTTTGCTACAGGATCAAATGCATGTACTTCACAGCCTATTTGCACCAATCTTTCAATTACCTTAATGGCTGGTGAGTTTCTAATATCAGTTGTATTGGGCTTAAAGGAAATACCTAACACAGTTATTTTCTTTTTTGAAAGATCAGGAAAGACACTTTTCATTTTCTCCACATACATATCTACCTGACACTCATTTACTTTTTTGACAGCAGATAAGATCTGAGTGTTTAGCCCTTGTTCTGCTGTAAAATGGAGCATTGCGTCAATGTCTTTTGGAAAACAAGACCCTCCATAACCAATGCCTGATTGCAAGAAAGAAGGACCAATTCTCGGATCTAAGCCAATCGCTTTTGAAATTTCATTAATGTCAGCCCCATAGCCATCACAAATCCTAGCCATTTCATTAATAAACGAAATTTTTGTAGCCAAAAAGAAATTATTGGCGTATTTAATCATTTCAGCCTCTTCCAAGTTGGTTACCACAAATGGTGCGTCAATTGATGAGTAAAGCTGCCTCATTAGTTCTTCTGAGATGGTATCTTCAGACGAAACACCTATTACCGTTTTACTCGGAAAGAGCATATCTCTAAGTGCCGAGCCTTCTCGTAAGAATTCTGGATTGGAGACGATATTAAAACTCCCATACGGTATCCCTGTTGATAGTAATCTTTTTTTCAGCCCTGCATTTGTACCAGGTGGTACAGTACTTTTGACCACAATGGTTTTATAATTCACCAAGGCATTCCCTATATCATCAATCACCCTATTTAGTGCGGATAAATCGCTCCTACCATCTTTCGCTGAGGGAGTTCCCACAGTAATCATTAAGATATTACTTTCCACAACCGCTTTTTCTAAATTGGTGTGAAAAGACATATTCTCCATATTTTCTTTGAACATCTCATTAAGCCCTGGTTCGTATACTGGCAATATACCTTTTTTTAAGGATTCTATTTTATCCTCATCAAGATCGATACATTGTACAGTATGTCCTAATTTAGCTAGGACGGTTGCAGTTGTTAATCCGACATAGCCTACACCAATTACACATACCTTCAAATGTTTGCACCTACTTACTACATGTTGTTCCATTATTATACGCAAAAAACAGCCCGACCGAAATGGTCGGGCTGTCGTACATAGTTAAGATTATTTTTTCGTTACGTTTGCAGCTTGTGGTCCACGAGCTCCTTCTACAACTTCGAAAGAAACTTCTTGACCTTCTTCTAATGTTTTAAAACCTTCAGATTGGATTGCAGAGTAGTGTACAAATACATCTTTTCCTTCTTCAGACTCAATAAATCCGAAACCTTTTTCTGCATTAAACCATTTAACTTTACCGTTTTTCATGTAAAAAAATCCTCCTATTGGCTCAAGCAAAAGCCGTGTGTTAATTCACCAAATCACAACGCATTTAGCTTTACAACTACTCCCCTTCCAACAATCTGAACAGGTTTTTACATAAATCTAACACGTGTATCGGTTGCTTATAATTTATCATTTTACTATCCTCTTGTCAATAAAAATTCAGTAAATTCTGATTATTAAACCTGTTTTCATGTTCTCTCTTTCAACCGTTCTGGAAGGCTTTGAATTGATTGCACAACTGTATCAAGCTTGGCTTCGATTCTGTAAAGCAAGTACAGTGTTACTACAATCGGAAACCCTACATCACTTATGAAAGGTATGAACTGTTCCATTATGGCACCTCCTCCCTTCTTATGAAATAAGAGAGGCTGCCCTGCATGGGATCAGCCCCTCTTTCATCTTAGTTCAACTCATATTCAGTAACATTACGCTCTACCACACGGGCTGATTTTGCCGAAACGAAACTGCCTGATGTTGTAAAGAATACATTCGCAGCGATAATTTGTTCCATTGATTGCTTAACAATCGCTGGTTCAATTGGTTCTTTAGGGTTATCCACTCCTAGTCTTACCGTTTTACCTGCTTCCGTAATAAATTGCATTTCTAATGTTTTTGCCATGTCATTCACCTCCCCTTTAGTTATTTTTTAGCCTTTTTAGTTCCCAATCACGATCGACCCTAAAAATAGCTATTTGGAATTTATCCGATGATTTCAGAGTTATCGGTTCTTTCAACGCTGCTGAGAACATCTTTACTCAATGAAGCGAGTGCATTTGCCGCCTGACTTAACTCATCTGCCGTCGAATCTTTCTTAATGTTGTTCAATGTTTTTGTTTTCAGAATTGGATTTCCTTTCTCATCCACTCCAACCTCAAAAACTAAGCGCAATTTTGTATCTCCTAACAATGCTTGTGCCATTGTCCCTCACCTCCTTTCACCTTTTATATAGTGTTTGAAAAGAGAAAAGGACATGGTATGGGCAAGTTTTTTTCAAAGCCATAATTTTTGAAAGGATTTTCTTTCTTAATTTGAATAGTAAGGAATCTAAGGTACTCTTCGAAAAGGCTGAATCAATGTCCTGAGGAATATCGTACTTTCAATACCCGCTGACATAGATGTTTTTCCTAAGGCATAAAAAAACCAGCTCTCATGGTGAGAACTGGTTCCTTACTGGCTTATACTTTAAATTTAGAGACTACATCCTGAAGTTCTTCTGCAAGTTTGGCTAAAGATTCCGCAGATGTGGTTACTTCCTCCATCGTTGCTAGCTGTTCTTGCGTTGCCGCTGAGCTTTCCTGTGTGGCATGTGCGCTTTCTTCTGAAATTGATCTTACATGTGTAATAGCACCTGTAATCTCCTTGCTGAATGCCGTCATTTCTTCTACAGCAGCTGACATTTCCTGAACCTTTCCTGAAACACCTTCAATGCTATCAGAAATTTTACTGAAGGCTTCACTTGCGGATTTCGTTTCTTGAATACCTCCCGCAACTTGTTGATTTCCTTCTTCCATTGCTTCGACAGCCTGTTCTGTTTCTTTCTGTATCATTCCAATCATTTGTCTGATTTGATCGGCGGATTTTTTAGACTCTTCTGCAAGCTTTCTTACTTCGTCTGCAACCACCGCAAACCCCCTGCCGTGTTCTCCTGCTCTAGCAGCTTCAATTGCTGCATTTAATGCGAGCAAGTTGGTCTGGTCGGCTATGCCAGTGATGATTGAAACAATATTGCTGATTTCATGTGATTTTTCTTCAAGTGACTGGATAAGGGCTGTCGCATTTCCAACTGATTGGTAAATACTATTCATCTGCCCGACAACTTTTTCGACAGACTTTGTTCCTATTTTCGTTAATCCTGTTGCTTCTTCCGTAGCCAGAAGCATTTCTTCACTATTCATGGCTACTTGTTGTATTCCAGATGCCATTTCCTCTACCGAAGCGGACACTTCTCTAAAACTATGCAGTTGCTGTTCGGTTCCTTGGGCATGCCTTTGCGTAATTTGGGCAACTTGCTCTGCAGCAGATGTACTTTGTTCAGCACTCGCAGCAAGTTCTTCAGAGCCTGATGCGACTTGCACAGATGAATCGCGAACTTGACCTACAACCACTCGCAAATCGCTTACCATTGCATTTAACGACGTAACCAGTTCGCCAATTTCATCTCGATTTTTCACGCTTAGTTCTTCTACTGAAAGATCTCCTTCTGCGACCCTTCGAAGGGAATTTGCTGCTAACACTAGAGGTTTTGAAATCATTCTGCTGATTCCATACGCAATTGCCATACCTGATGCGACAGCAATCAAACTGACGATGATGACAGTCAGCATTGTCTTTTTGGTTTGAGCGGTATTTTGGTTACTTGCTTTTTTCAATTGTTCTTCTTGATATTTTACAAGCTCATCTGCTTTTGCTTTTAGGTCACTCCCTACACGTTGAGCAGATGTATTCATTAATGAAAGATATGAATCTTCATTATTTTGGCGTTTAAAAGCAAATTGTTTTTCTACAACTTCTTGATAAATTTTATTAACCGCTTCCAATTGTTTTACCAAAGCGCCGCCTTTTTGACTAGTGGAAAGCTTCTTCAGTTCATTCATATTCTTATTAAATTCTTCAAGAGAAGCGTTATACTCATCATAATAGGACGAATAGCCTGTTAGGAGATAGCCTCGAACTGCAGCTGATTGTTCCTTTTGTGAAATTTGGAGTTCTTCAACAAGAATCATCTTATGCACACGGTCCTGAATCAATTCGCGATAAGATTGATCAACTTTTTGAATCTGGTAGATTGATAGACTAGCAACGATTCCAAGCAATGCCAATACAAATATGAACCCTCCGAAAAGCTTCTTTGCCACTGTGAACTTCATGATGAATTCCCCTTTTAGTCTATTTTTACTAACAAAAAACTACCCCGCAAAACGAGGTAGCACCCATGACTCAAAAGAAATTGAATGCAACTGGCTAGCTTCTCAAATAAGAGGAAGCCCCTCTAGTTTTGCGTCCTGCTTTTTCAAGCAGTTTGCCTATGAAATTATAAAAATTGTAAGACTTATAGAACTATTCTACCCTTTCTGTAAACGTAAAACAATCTCTCATTCCAAGAAAATAGTTCTATTTCCTTAATAAGATAGACTAAATTTGACATTTAGGTGAATGCGCTATTAAATCTTTTATTTCCTAGACCATGAAGCAATCTGATCCATCTAAATGGTTTAATAAAATAATGATACATTGAGATAATCATAATAAATGACAAGCAATGAAGCATAAAAAACTTGATAGAAATTGATAAATTTAAATCCTTTATGCAAAAACCGAAATGACAATTATGGGTTGATGACTCACATAAACTGGCATGGAAGCTTCTGCACAACAAAGTAACATTCTATTTGTTTTTGAAAAGTATTTTTCTCCAATAAAAAAGATGAAAGCAACTGTAAAAATGAGCAACACGAACAAATACCAGGGGTGAAGACTATAAATGCAAAATTACCGGTCCCCCCAATTTCAAGGTAAAGTCAGTCCATCGAAATAATACGGAAAGAATGATAAGAATGAACCACTGAATTGGCCATGTGTAATTCTTTCTATATATACTTGCGGCGGTGCCAAAACAAACACGCCAAATACGAGTGGAATGCCCAAGTGAAGCCAACGTTCTTTTAAATATGCTTTGGTTGATCTTTTTCTGAGCGCATACAAACACTTATGCCTGATATAACAAAAAACAATGGCATCAACCATTAACCTATTAACAGTGAGAATGAAAGAATAACGTTCGAATTCAGTTCGTTATTTTTCACATGCCATGGCCATGGATTGAAAAACATGAATCAGTGGTAAACAAGCACTGCTAGAGTAGCTATCACTCGGAGCAATCAAGATCGTAACGTCTTATCAAAAAATTTTCTCGCATCACTTAAAACCACCTTCAAACAAATCTAGTTCAATTGTCTAGTTTTCCAACTCTTTGAAAATACATTTTCCCCCTCAATCCTCGATGTTGAAAGTACAAACTATCTTTTGCTTTTCTTCATAAACTGAAGGGTAAGGAGGTGAGTACGATGAATCTGATAGATTTCTTGAATGAAAACTACTTCATGCTTGTTCCTGCTCTATGTGTACTTGGTTACGCTCTCAAACAAACGCCTCAAATCCCCAATTGGTCCATCATCTGGATTCTATTCTTTATGTCCTTCACACTAGCGACTTACGCCTATGGTTTTGAATTTGAGGCGATTGTAAACAGTATTACAGCAACCGGAGTTTCCTTATTTGGCCAACAGTTGTTATGTATTCGAGATAAGGATCCTCCATCCGACAAAAAAGATAATGAACTAGATTAACCAGGTTTATCTACTTTATCATCAGGTAGAAAAAGAGATACTACATTCTTTTCTGCCTGATGGTATATTAATACATAGAATTATTTTTATCATTAAAGGAGAAAATAGAGAACATTAAATTCCCCCAAAAAAAGAGCTGAACATCGCCAGACTACCAGCGTGCTCAACTCTTTAGTAAACTTCTTTTATGCTGCTTCCGATTCCTTCGTGTGAATGCGCTTCATAAATTCATTCACATCAGCAGGAACTTTGCGATTAATCTTAGGAACGCTATAAACAGAAAGGAATCCAATTGGTACTGTAATAATGCCTGGAACCTTAAATTGTAAGAAAAGCGGTAAAGTTTCGATCATGTACATTGATACTAGTAATCCGATTACTAGTCCAGCAATCGCATCCTTTTCTGTGATGCCTCTCCACCAAATTCCAAGAATGAAGATTGGTGTAAATGTACTTGCTGCTACCGTAAAGGCAAGGGCAACCAAGTGGCCGATAGAAGCTTCTTTTACCATTAACCCTAAAATACCGTAAATAATTCATTCAAAATCACAAAGACCTTCAATTCGTTTGAAGGTCTTTGTCTATTTAGCTAAAGTATTCTTATCTTCTCGATATTTTAAGATAAGCTTGTTAAAATACTTCCCAATTAGGAACATAGCCGCATGCACAGGAAAAAAAGTGTATGGATTCCATTTTTTCGCTTTAATTATTTTTAGTTTAAAAAACAACTGATCCATCATATGCAAAGAAAAAAGCCCAAACAATATTGAATTCAATTTATTGATTTTTGTAGATGCCGTACCAATCGCACTCTGAATGAATGTATATAGGGGCAGTAAAATAAAATGCTCCCAGTATTTATCCTTAAAGAATCCTATTCGAAAGAGGAATTGCTTTGATATCGCCAATAAAAAGAAGTAAATATTCGTGTAATTGACCCAATAATAGAAGAACAAGGAGATTGCAGGCATTACTTTAGCATTGGGATCCTGTAATCCTTTATTCCAACGATTAACAATATTGAAGTAATACGGCATCGCTATTATTGTGTATTTTGTCCTCCAAGAGAGATTCTTGAAAATACCCCACTTGATAAAAATCTTTTCCACTCCTCCAAAAAGAAGGGATGCAAAGATCCTCCATTTTTCATCAAACTTGAAAAACGCAAGGAAGGTGCCCATAATCGGTACAAATACTGCTTGAGAAAGCAATGCCCCAAAAACCGAATCAATCCATTTATTCTTAAAAACCTTAGGATAATAGGTATACATTTTAAATACATTTAACACAAAATACTCGAATACATAGGCAATCCCTATACTACTGAACAATAATACCAATGTTTTTTGCTTCTTATGAAAGAAAGTAAATATCAATAAGAACAGATGAAGAACTCCTAAAATCATAAAGGGTCTGGATTGTCTTTTCATAATTAAGTTCCTACTTCATCGATAGTTTCCTCTAGTTTCTCCCAAATAGCGAAAAAATATGAAGCTTGTCCATTATTTAATTGCAAATGAGTTTACGATAAAACACCCCAAACAGATGGTTTAATGAAATCCAGCTGTTTGGGGTGTTTTTTAGAATAATCACAATCATTCTTAATCATGAAGACAATAAAGAATCCAGTATTATCCTTTCGAGGAGTCATGCACCTTCCACTCCTCTTAACAAATAACAGAAAATTAACATTGTACTTTAATATAGACGATTCATAAAACATTTCATTGTCATTAAAATGTAAGAAATAAAAGGTTAGATCAGCAAGTGATTCTAACCTTTTTAGGGATGTAACCAGTAAGTCTGTTCCTTTAACTACGCTTTCCTCAGCGTTTCTGCAAGCACTCTAGCTCCAACGTCAAGAGCAGATTTGTTAAAAGTCATTTGAGGATGATGCAAACCAGGTGCCAAATCTGCCCCTACTCCAATCATCGTCGCCTTAATTTCCGGATGCTTAACTGTATAAAAATGGAAATCGTCACTTCCCGAAGTAATGACAGGATCCGCAAGAGAACTCACTCCGACAACATCGATGATAGCTTGTCTTGCAATGGCTTCTGCTTCTGCAGACACTTCTGCTCCAGGTGTAAGGTCAGCCCATGACCATTCAAAAGTTACCCCGTATAAGCTTTGAAGGTTGTTAAGTCCCACTTCAATCTGATTCTTGAGTTTGTACAACACTTCATTCTTTTGCGCCCTTACATCAATCGCAAATTCAGCAGATCCAGGAATGATATTCAAACTCTCTCCGCCGGCCAAAATTTTTGTAAGTTTAGCTGAGTGAGGCTCAAAAGGCGAAATGTAAATTGATTTTACAAATTGGTGTAGAGCAAATAGAGCGTCGATGGCATTCTTACCTTGATGCGGTCTCGCACCATGCGCATCCACCCCCTTGATTTTCCCTTCCAAGAAAATGCCGGCACCATGATGGATGGAAGGCGACACCTTTCCTAAAGGAAGCTCTTCAATCGGTCGAAGATGAATACCAAATAACTGTGAGACATTTTCGACGGCTCCGTGATCAATCATCGCAATTGATCCATTCCCCTTTTCCTCTGCTGGTTGAAAAATAAAACGGATTTTTTTGCTCAAATGCTCATCTTTTACATACTTCAATGCACCTAATACCATAGAAATAATCGCACTGTGTCCACATGAATGGTTCGCTTTCCATATTCCATCCACTTCCTGCCACAACGCATCAATTTCCGCACGCACTGCAATCACATCGTTACCTTCGCCTATTTCCGCAACCAAACCGGTTACATCTTCAAAGCGGCGATATTTTATTTGTAATTCATCTAAGATTTTTGCGATTGTATTTGTCGTCTCATACTCTTTCCAGCTCACTTCTGGATGAGCGTGAAAATGTTCAAACCACTCCAAGATCTGGTTTTCATAATTTTGATTCAATACCTTGCACTCCAATCTATTCAGCAACATTATATTTTTCATGTTACATGAAAGAGGTTTGTTGGACAATTTGAAATTTTGTTTTTCTTGAAAGTTGTATTACTAAAGCTTAATTATTAACTGTGATATTTTTATTTTATAAGAAATTTAAATATGATAAACTATGATTAAAATAGCTTATAAAAACATTGATGAGGACAAGTAATCTATACACAACTTTTCAGAGAGCCGGGGATGGTGCAATCCTGGCAAGGACGTAAAGATGAATAACACCTTTGAGTTTCTAACCGAAATAGCTTGACTAGAGTAGGCTTAGACGTGACCGAGACGTTAAAATCGGAGAGTATGATGGTACTCGTAAAAAGCTGGTCGTTTTAGACAATTTGGGTGGTAACGCGGAAGATAACCTTTCGTCCCTTTATAAGGGATGGAAGGTTTTTTTATTTTAGGAGGAGTTGTAATGTTATTTCTTAAAAGCCTGATTCTAGGCATATCTGTTTCTGCACCTGTCGGCCCTATTGGGTTATTGTGCATACAAAGAACGCTGAGCAAAGGTAAGTTAGCAGGATTTCTGACGGGATTTGGAGCTGTAACAGCCAACATGATATACGCAAGCATAGCCGCATTTGGCTTTTCGGTAGTATCGACTTTCCTTACTGAACAAGAAACCTATTTAAGAATCTTTGGTTCCGTGTTCTTATTTTACCTTGGCATCAAAACTTTTTTGAAGCAGCCGGCTAATGAAGCTGCTCATCTTGGTGGGGAAACACTCATTTCTATGTACTTAACAACATTTTTGTTAATGTTCACAAACCCTTCCACCATTTTTAACTTTGTGGCAATGTTTACGGGACTTGGTTTTGATCAAGGTTCTAGTTCTCTTACTACCTCCCTTTCATTAATAAGTGGTGTGTTTGTCGGAACCTCTCTATGGTGGTTGTTCCTTAGTTTCGTGGTAAGTCGCTTCAAGGATAAGATTACACTACATCTTAAACTCGTTAACAAAGTGGCCGGAGGGCTTATCATTCTGTTGGGAATATTAGCGTTATGATAAAAGAAAGAGGACTACCTTCGTCTGATAGTCCTCTGCCTCTAAAATTACAAACCTAATTGTTCAAGTCTAGAAAGTAAACCCTGGACATTATTAATCGTTGTAATAATCTCTGAGTTTTCAAGCTTATCGAGAGCGATATGCCCGTTTTCAATCACTTGATTGATTTGATCTAGTAGCTCTTCATTCTTGGTAACTAGTTCTGCATGTATATCTTTTGCAACCGCTGGAATATCCTCTGTAGCAATAAATTCTTCAATACTCGCCTTAACATCCATCAATTGATTTTCAAGTTCTTTTCTTGCTGCATCATCCTGTGCAGCATTTTGAATCAGCTGCGGCGCCTGCTCAGCAAAGTCGCTTAGCAAATTAATGTGCTCAGTCGTTTTATTCACATACTCCAAAGAATCATTCACTTCTCCTAATAAAGAACACGCGCTAAGTAGGAGGCTCTGCATGACAATAAGGATTAATAGTATTTTCTTCATAATAACTTCCTTTCTTTTTGGCTCTGCTAAACGACATTGAAAATGGATCTTCTTTTTAAAAAATCCAACTAGTTATTTGTATGTAATACGTTCAATCTTCATGAAAGTTTCATTTCAATGGTAACACTAAATCTTGTTCGAATAGCCCAACTATTAACTTCATCAAATAATAAAGAGAATGCATAATTAAAATGGTTTTTTTTGTAATTAATTATTTTAGATGTGATAATAGTGAGAGAATCACGAAAGATTTCTAGATTGAGATTGGAGTGAACATTGCATGAAAACAATTGGAATGATTCGTGGAATGAGTTGGGAGTCTACGAAGTTTTATTATGAAATATTGAATAAAGAAGTGAAAGGAAGGCTTGGAGGTCTTCATTCGGCAAAGGTAGTTCTTTATTCATTTGACTTCGAGATCATTAAAAAATTTCAATTTGAAGGAAGATGGGAAGAAGCAACTAAGCTATTATGTGAAGCAGCTCAGACACTCGAGCAGGCAGGTGCTGATCTTGTCATACTTTGCACGAACACGATGCATATTTCTGCAACTAACATTGCCGAAAGTATCCGCATTCCTTTTTTTACATATCGCAGATGCAACAGCATACCAACTACGAAAAGACGGCAGGAAAAGTATCGGCTTACTAGGCACAAAGTTTACAATGGAAGAAGATTTCTATAAAGGAAGATTAATAGAAGAGCACGGAATTGAAGTGATTGTTCCAACTGAAGAAGAAAGAACAATCATTCACGATGTCATCTATCAGGAGCTTTGTCTAGGCGTCATCAAACAGAAATCAAAAGAGAAATATCTAGAAGTAATCCAGCATTTGAGGGAACGTGGAGCGGAAGGAATCATCCTCGGTTGTACAGAAATTACCTTGCTCATTGAACAATGCGATGTCGATATGCCGATATATGATACAACTACTATCCATGCAATAGAGGCAGTTGAAAAGGCACTTGAATAATCACCTACTAAATCATAAAAAGGGGACAAATCAAAGACAAGAATTTGTCCCTTTTTCCTAATAAAATCATTTTGATTTGTGAATTTAACTTTGTAAGGGATTCGTTTCATAAAAAATCATTTGTCCATTTTTATCAAAATAGACGACTGTCTTTAGTTTAAAATCACTCTCTTTACTATTTACAAATTCCCATGCTGCAGTTGCTGCTTTCTTTAATTGATCTTGTTTATCTTCATCAGGTGCCAATGATGTTTCTATCAATAATTTTTCACCATTCACCTTCATGTCCTTAATCAATCCATACCATGATGTGTCAGAAAAACTCTTCTCAAAATGCTTCTTGATCGCGAGCGTTCTTAATGCATTCTTCTCTTCTTGAATTGGATGAATCTCAACACCGCCTTCTCCAGGCTTCGATTTTACCGGGGGTACGGCTACTTCTTCCACTTCCTCTGAATTCTTCTTTTGTTCAGCCATTCCGGTCTCCTCCTTCCCATTACATCCACTGATGAGAAAGACCAGACCGAGAGTTAGGGAGCATCCTTTAATCGAAAATCCATTAGGGATCATTTTCATTTGATTCACTCCTTTCACCTACATTATTCCATTTTTCTCATCATATAACCTTCTAAATACCCGTTACATTTTCATTTCATGCATGTCCGTGACGAAACAATAGAATAGTCAGTCCAGTTTAACCCAATCTTGCCTCAACTAAAAAGCTCTGCATCAATGCAGAGCTCTGACAGTTTCTAATCAATACCATCCATACGGATAATAAGGATAATACGGATATGGATAAGGGTATGGATAAGGGTATGGATATCCGTATCCGTATCCATATCCGTATCCTGGGCCAGGTGCTAGTATCGCGCCGGCTGCCAATCCACCCAAAAATCCTCCTAAAAATGGACCACCAAAGCCAAATGGGCGCCGTCCGAACCCGAATCCCGGTCTTCCAAATCCAAATCCAGGGCGTCCAAATCCAAATCCTGGACGTCCAAACGGTCTTCTCTGATCATTTACATCCACAAAATGCGGGTCAACAAAATTACCATTAGAAATAGTTTGATATTCGGTATGCATATTATTCCTCCTCATTATTCATACACTAAAGATTATGCATTTACCTACAAAATGTCGTGGGTCTTTGCCCAAGATTTCATTATTTTTCGTGAGATTCACCTCCATAACACCCTTATTTCTTTATTTTCTCAACAAAAAACACGCCATCTTAAAGGCGTGTCCTGAAATCATCTGTCATTTTATCCTTATATTTTGAACCCTGTTCAGTCTTTTTTATTTCCGTATTAATCCATAGTATCAATCTCAACCAACTCCCATGAAGTCACGATTCCCAGTTGTTTCTCGGTCAAACTCCCCGACACGGTAATGATAACAGCTTCAAGTTTCTAATTTTTCAATGGAAGAACCATCTCAAACCTGTCCTTTAGTGTGAGGTAGCAACATATACTTAGGACATATTGTTTTGTTTAGGAGGTTCGTATGTTTAGTTATCTTGAAAAAGCCGTTCTCGCAATGGCCTTGTTAAGAATTTTTTCTGGAAGTATTGAATTATTTGCAGCCTTTTTGATGTTACGTTTTAACACTATAGAGAAAGCCATCATTGTAAATAGTTCCCTTGCCCTTATTGGTCCAATCATCTTTATTGCAACAACGACAATCGGTCTCTACGGCATAGTAGGAGATATTTCAATAGCAAAAGTATTATGGATTATACTTGGGGTTAGCTTTATTATCATTGGTGTAAGATCTTAAGGATGAAAATTGATCTGTTAAAATTGCGGGGAATTTTATAGGGTGCTGAATAATTCAGTACCCCCATCATTCTGTTCTAAAACTATTCAAATAACTAATCTATCTATTGTATTTTTTTCTTAAATAACCTCATTTACTTATGATACGGATCACCGTAGTGCCTCTAAATGAGATTTTTCAGGAAATAAAACCCTTTTTACAATTCCTTAACTCAGTCTATCATTAAATATCTTTAATATTTTTGGGTCGTCTATATCTCTCATAATTACAATTTATTTTGAATTTAAGCCATTTAAAGGTGGTTCAAAAACTCCCTTCATATGGCCTAGACTGCTCCAGGGAACAGCACCATCGAAGGGAACTTCTCAAGAGGTTTCGTTTGATGACTGACAGTCTTTGGAAAAGGTAAACTTAGTTCCTAAAGGCAAGGGCTGGACAGTGGATATTAAGCATCCAATTGCTAGGAAGATTTGTGTCACTTCGGGTAAACACTGAGGATGATACAGGTAACACATCACTCAAGGGATTAAAGCATATGATCTCTTAAGTTTAGCGTTTACACACTCTCTTTATATGATTATAAGCTTAAAATGAACATTCAGAAATTGGAATAAGCTAATAATGACTATTAAAAAAGAGTCTATAGGAAGGTATAAATGGATTTAAAACTGCCTGTCAAAACCCAAATATCCTTTTATACAGAATCTAACTTGAATCCTTTTCTATAAATTGGAAAATACACAAAACACACTAATCATATGAGACGTTAATTGCATATGTTTGAATTTAATAGTGTCTGTGCAACCTCGACATAATATTAAACCTTATTTACTTACGATAGAGTTTACCTTATTTTTCTAAAAAGAGTCTTTTTAGGAGTTTTTTCCTTTAATATAACAGTAATTAATAAAGCTATCTATTTTTCGCTAAAGGCTCGAAAATATTGAAGCGTATCCTTCAGAGAAGAATGTAATGAAAATGTTGGGCTCCATCCTAATTGAAGTAGTTTTAAAGGAATTTCGTCAACCGTCAGTTTATCAACATCATTAGAAAGGGATTCAACCTTAAAGTCTATATCTGTTAAGGTTTTATATATTTGAATTAAATCCCCAATTGAATAACATTTTCCTGAAGATATTTCATAAACTTCCCCTGCTAGTCCTTTATTAAAAAGTACTTCATATGAACTTACAACATCTCTTACATCTATGAAATCACGTTTAGAATTTAAGTTATTTACTACCAAAACCTTACCCAACATATTTTTTTCCATTTGAGCAATTTTATTGGCAAAAATGGAATTAACACCATTGGAAATACCAGGTCCAATTATATTAGATGGTTTTGCAATTACGATGTTCATTTTGTACATTTTTACCCATGCTTGTGAAATTATTACCTGGAGTGTCTTACTGAGACTATAAGGATGTAGTTGATTGGATAGTTCGTTGGGGTTAATTTGGAGAGCAGAACCGACAATAACAATTTTACAAGTTGGATTTAGTTGCCGGGTAGCATCAATGATATATAGTGTTGATAAAAAATTGGTTTCAATTGTTTTAACCGGATCTTCCCAAGAACGGCCAACATGATTGATTGCTGCTAAATGTAATAGGAAATCAGGTTTTATTTTTTTTATTAATTGATAAACACTTTCTTTATTTGTAAGTTCACAGTATTCTATACTAATCCCTTTACTGTCTATAACAGATCCTTTTCTAGTTACAGCTATTATTTCAAATCCTAAACCGGAAAAATGTTTACAGGCATGTTCTCCAGTAAAGCCACTTGCACCAGTAATTAACAAATTTGGCCGCTTATCCATCATTTTCCTCCCATATATTTCTTTTTCATCCTGAAAAAGTAAAATCAATATAGGAGTTTTGACTGAACTAACATTTTTTTGATTTCCTCATGAGTCATTAAATGATCCTTTGAACTATAAGATGACTCACTTATTGGTTGACATGCTGAGTACAATTCCCTTACACCTGGGGTGTTAATGTCCGGAAGAACCACAAAATATTCTTGGTTATAAACAACGGTATCTTCTATTTCATTGTGTGATACAAGAACCTCATGCAGTTTTTCTCCTGGTCTTGGACCTGTTTCAATAATATTTACTTCTTTTTCAAAATGTTCAATTAACACTTCCGCTAAATCTATTATTTTACACGCTGGCATATTGATAACAAAAATCTCCCCGCCTTTTCCATCCGTACTGGCTTTTAATAAAAGCTTTATCGCATCTTCCTTGGTTAAAAAGAACCGTGTCATTCGTTTATCAGTGATAGTAATTTCCTTTTTATTTTTTATTTGGTCAATGAATAAATGAAGAACGCTTCCGTTTGTTCCTAGTACGTTTCCACCTCTTACACAAACAAACTTCGTGTTTGTAGTTAATAGATTGGCATGTATGATTAATTTTTCACCTATAGCTTTGGTAAATCCGTAGAAATTTGCTGGATCTGCAGCCTTGTCAGTGGATACATTAATCACTTTTTTCACTTCATTGAATATCGCTGCATCAATCACATTTTGAGTACCTGTAACATTTGTTTTAAGAGCTTCCATAGGGTGTTCTTCACAAATTGGAACATGCTTTAAGGCAGCAAGATGAAATACATAATCGACGCCTTTAAAGGCCTGAAATAATGCCTCCTTATCCCGAATATCCCCTATTCGAAAATTTAAACGAGGATCTTGATAATCTCTTCTCATCTTAACTTGTGTATCTTCGTTACGTGAAAAAATGATGATTTCTTTTGGATCATGGGTCAATAATTGAACAATAAGTTCTTTCCCCCAGGAACCTGTACCACCAGTTACTAAAATAACTGAGTCTTTAAACATCTACAAAACCTCCTTTTTCGAAGCAGTAATAGTAATATCTTTAAATATGGATCTCCAATATTCATCATTCCCCTGCCATTTTTCAACATCAGGAAGTTCTATGGCACATACACTCTCTACAGGCCAGTCCTTTTCGATTAAGTCATTGGTATCTGTATGATTTACAAGTAGAATATGAAAATCATTTTTTACCAATTGTGATATCACTGATTCAAGTTGGAGTATTTCTTCAAAGGTTCCTTCCGTTCTTATAAACAGGATACGCTTTCCTGTTGAAAGGATATCTAAGAATTTTTTAACCCTTCTGTCAAATTTAGCTTTAACCTCAGGGTAAGTGGCTAAATTAGTGAATGTATTTTTGCTTGCTTTAAAATCATGGCTTGATACGATCTGATAACCCGTATCTGTTACACAAAGATACTGTTCTGTACTATCTACACCTGTTGAATACCCTATAGGCATTAAATTGGATTTGTCCATATACCCATTGAATCGATTTTTCAAAAGCAGACTAATGCTAGGCAATGAAGGGGATGACATCCAATCCAATGGCCCCGCGAAAGGTCTCAAGTTGTTTTTTCTTAGCTGAAGGGCTGCTAGGCACAAGTCTCCCAAACTATAGATAGCATCGTAATTTCCTCTTAAATCTTCTAATCTCATAAAAAGTTAACATCTCCTTAAATCAAACGTTTCAAAATTTGGGGTGATTTTAATCTTTGAATCATCTAAATAATAGATGTATGAATAAAGTTAAAAAATCATCTAATTAAAAGCCTATCTCCTCCTAACGTTGCTCATGCAAAAAATACACCTAAGTTATTAAATGCAAAAATAAAATAAATGATAGGGCAAATAAGCTATACTTTAAAAAATTCTTTATCTTTATTAATAAACTGATTTGGAATAGAAAAACCTATATTTAGTGGATACCTCATCGGATTTTATGAGGATAAAATAAGACCGTAAGAACATTAATGTGCTTACGGTCTTATTAAGGGCTATATTTCTTCTGGTACTCTTTAAGGACAAGTCCTGACGAAAAGCAGGACCTTTAAATTGTGTTTTTATTAATTGGGGAAATTAAACATTGCTTCCTGATATTACGTAATCAGTGTTTGTTTTTGTAATGGTTATAGTATTGTTAATATTGAGAAGGTTATCAAGTTCACTACTGGCTACAGTTACAAATTGAATTTTGCTATAAAGGTCTCCATTGAAAATGGTAAACAATAATAAGCCATTTAGAAACATATTTTGTGGGTCACCAAATGAAACGAGAAGAGATTCTCCTGGATTTAAAGTGAATGAAACTGTCCCATCTTGATTAAAAGGCTCATTTCCTTGGCGAATAAAGATAGTCATCTGTAAAGTTGCTGGAGAATTGTTAACAAAGGTTTTTTCTGCCATTTTATTACCTCCCTTCTCTTTAAGACATAAAATATCTTATTTTTTCAATGAATCATTTGACAGGGCTTGTATAATAGGGAAAATCATAAATTTAAAAAATAAAAACATATTAAATATTTACATTTCACCAAAATCTTTCGTATAGTTTACGAAGCAGTATTTTAAAAGCCTTTTCTAATCTAAAAGACAAAAACTCGCTATAAACTATTAGCGAGCTTTCAAGACTCAAAATGATGTTCTTTTTAAAAATAACATCACTTTTTATAAATAACTGTAAGATCAATCATTTTATGTTTATATGTTTTCTAATAAATTTTCTACTTGTAATATCCGAAATTAATGAGTTAGGAAGATGATAATCATCTGGTACTGTATCTGTTATTTGCTTCAAGACCTTATGATCGACTAAGACTTCTGGATTGTGCACTTGTTCTCCAAACAAAAAATTATAGTTGTCAGCTTTCATTGGTTCAAAGATTTTTATGCTTATTGGATTAGGTACTTTAAAGTCCTCTGTCAATGCTTCTTTAATTGGTTCCCACACTTTTGGATCAACAAATATTTTAGGGGTAGGCGTATTGGGGGAGAATAATAAACGATATAAACTACTGTCCATTGGTTTAAGCGTCATTTCCGTAAATGGGTTAGGGAGTAAATAATTTTTTGGCACAGAATTTTTAATGGATTCCCAAACCTCAGAATCCACGAAAATTTCCGGTGATTTAATTGTTGTAGAAAAGATGGAATGATAGGCATCTGCTTCCATGGGTTTAAAGATTTTTTCAAAAAAAGGATTTGGCAAAATATATTCAGCAGGAATAATATTTAAAATCCTTTCCCATATTTGTGGTTCTACAAATACTTTAGGCGATGGTACCATTTTATCAAAAAGGGAAAGATAAAAATCGCCTCTCAATTTGTTAAAGGATTTCAATGTGTCCGGATTAGGGAAAACTAATCCTTTGGGAACCGATTCTATTATTTTTTCCCATTCTAGTCCGGAAACAAAAACATTTGGATTTGATACGGGGAAAGAAAACAATGAATTATATTCATCTGAATTTACTAAATATACTTTAGGATTTTCATCCGAAGGCTTAGCAAATAGGGAAGGGTTTTGGTTTCTTGACCAGACTTTTTGAGTATATGACCAGATTTTTTTTAACCAAACTTTACAATTGGATAAACAACTGTGTAGAAATTGACTAATTATTATGATCAGATGCGCCATTACTCTCGTCCTTCCCACGAATGGAAATAGCACTCTTATAAATTTCCAGTAAATGTTTAACACCTTTATCTATTGACCAGTGAGTCATACCCCATTTTTTTGAGTTCGCCCCAAGCCTTTTCCTATATTTTTCATCATCCAGTAATAAATTTATTTTTTTGTAAAGAGTCTCAACGTCACCAGCGGGAGTGATTAATCCTGTGACTCCATCTTCAACAATTTCAGGCAATCCTCCTACATCACTAACAATTATGGCTTTACCAGCAATTTGGGCTTCTATTACAGATAAGGGCTGATTTTCCAAGAGACTTGGAAGAACAAAAATATCCGATTTTGCTAACAAGTATGGAATGTCATCCCTTTTTCCAAAAAAGAAAATGTCTCCGTCTAAACCGAGGCCCTTACTTTGTACTTTTAATTCTGCTTGTTTATCCCCGTTACCAATAATCCAGCATACCCAATCTTTACGAATTTTTTTCAATTTACCTAAAGCTGATATTAAATGATGAACTCCTTTTAGTTCTACCAGCCTGCCAGCATAAATAATGACTTTTTTGTTCTTAGGAGGTTGAATTGAGGATTTTTCCTTAGACCGTTTAATAAAATTCTCTGTATCGAAACCATAGTGTAAAACTTTAATTTGTTCAGTTGGAACCTGAAACTCATTTGTTAAAATGCTTTTTAGCCATTCATTTGCAACAATGGTAACCTCAGCAGATGTAGCTCCAATTCGCTCCAGCTCATCATAGTAAACTCTAGCCATATAGGATGTATTTGATTTATGAATAGTATTCAATTGATGCCTTACTTCATGGGCTACAGAACCATGAAGAGTTGCAATAAGGGCGGAATGCTTAGGTCTAATCCTATTTATGGAGGCAGTTGCGATTACGTCCTGTGTATGGATCACATCGTATTTATCCAGCCCTAAATAGGCAGCGCTTAACTCATAGACGTAACGATGAAATTCAGTATATTTTACTAATTCATTTGCATATATAGCGGGGTAGGTTTGCTCGTTTAGTTTTGCATTTAATAAAGGAAGGAGCTTTTCGCTATCTATTTTTCGATCTTCATTAACGATGTAAACCGAGATATTATCCTCATCATATCCAAGCATATCAACTTCATGACCCAATGATTCAAGCTTTTCCCGTAATTGAACCATATAATTCCATACTCCTCCAACATGTGGAATAGGCCAATAAGTTGCAAGTAGTATTTTCATTTACATCTCTCCTATATTATTCGGTATATCCTAACAATATGGAACGATAGTCCATTTGGTATAGGCCGATAACATAGTTTTTTAAGATTTAATTTTATTATTGAATAGTACAAACCTAATAGGAAATTGTATCCCCATAGAAGTGGTAAATTATTTTTTTAATAAAATTTTACCATTTGCAAAATAATGGGTGTTCCTTTTGATGGAACGTCCTCTGTAAGAATCGTGATTTTTCCTTTTTCGGTGTGGTAACATGTTTTGGGCTGTAAGACTCCATTAATAAAAAGATTGATCAAAGATACGGTTCTTGGATCTAAGATCTTTTGTTTTCCGTAACAAGTTAAGGCATCTTTTTCTGTGTAAATCCTTTTTAAACCGTCAGAGAGGGTATAAAATTCTACAACTTCGACATGTTTGGGACTAATATAAAATTCTTGTCTATCTATTTCCGGAATGCCCAAAAAAGGGGGCGGCGGAGATTGTATGGTAGTCTTTCGTATTCTCAAATTACATTCCTCCCTTCACAAAAATTTCATGTTTATTATTAGTAATTTATCATATTTGTTTTAATGGGAAACGTGCAAAATGGTTAAATTCATGAACTTTATAATAAATCAACTCGTCCTTCCATATCTCATTTTAGTTATTTTACATATGTTGTATGGAACAATTAAAAGGAGGAAAAATTATGGGCTTAAAAATAATAAAGCTTTCCGTTTCATCTGATACAAAAATTGCAACATCCCCCACTGTAACAAGATTTTTTTATGAAGTACCTGAACCCTTGTCTCAAATAACCGCCTTAAAAATTGATGCTACTCATTTTTTAGATGATACTGGTCGTAGTGTTGAATCACTGCCGTCATTAAATCTAAATAATAGCTATTTTAATGTTTATATCAATGGTGTTTTGCAAATGGACGATAATTTTGCTTATACTGCTGGTGAAGAAGGTATTGGGAACCTTCTCATTTCCATTCCAGAAGGAACGGAGATCGCTGCAGGAACTCCAATTATTTTAGAAGTTATCAACTTTAACCCTACCCTAAAGACCACTTTTGAGACATAATGATGAGAATTGTGAAATGACATGAAACTGAGGCTGACTCAAATTTGAGTCAGCCTCAATTTCTTTTCAAAAAACGAGTTAATGATTTTTTTGAATAAAGTGGCATGTTTTGGTTAAACCTTTGATAATTGAATATTTCGGCTCCCAGTTCAGTTCCATTTTTGCTAAATTATTATCAAGACAACTGTGAGTGATGTCTCCTAATCGTTCTGGTTTATATTCGGGCACAATGTTTTTATTTAAGATACTATTGATTATTTCAAATATTTCATTGATAGATAATCTCTTGTTTGTGCTAATGTTATAAGTTCCATTTTGTTCTGCTCTTAATGCAGTTAGATTGGCTGAAACGACATCCTCTACATAGACAAAATCTCTAGTTTGTTTCCCATCCCCATAGATTGCAGGAATTTCATTTTCGATCATTTTATTAATAAAAATGGAGATGACACCACCTTCGCCCTTTGGCATTTGCCTAGGACCATACACATTTGAATACCTTAAAATCGTATATTTTACACTATAGAGTTGTGCATAAGATCGGATATATAGTTCAGGGGTATACTTCGATATTCCGTAGTTAGATAGAGGATGAATAAGATGTTGTTCACAAACCGGCAAATATAGAGGTGTTCCGTAAACGGCTGCAGAGGAAGAATAGATGAGTTTACTATTATAATTTTTACATAATTCCAAAATGTTCAGCGTACCTAAAATATTCATTTGTGCATCTAGGACAGGATTGTGTATGGATGTTTGTACGTCTATTTGAGCCGCTAGATGAAAAACAGCATTTGGTTTCACTTCTTCAAATATCAAGTTCAATTTCTGTACGTCTAAGACGTCCGACTGATAAAACTTAGCTCGCGGATTAAGAAATTGCAGTTTTCCAGTCGATAAATTATCTATAACATGGGTATCAAATCCCTCTTTTATTAACCTATCGACTAGATTCGAACCGATAAATCCCAATCCACCAGTAACTATAATTTTCATTAACTCTCCTTCTTTCATGCTTTGCGATTTCATTCCTACTAATGATATGATAAAGATCGCATGTTGTTTGGACTAATATCTTAATAAATTATAGGTGATTAGAATATGAATGCCATCTAATAAAAATGGATAGTTAAAAGCAGAATCCCAGTTTCATGGAAATTGTTCGCCTTTTAAACGTCTTTTCCAAGGCTACATCTGAAAGAAGGTTATGGAATGAAGCCATTAATGATGTTAGTAAACTTCCTTTATGCGTTTTCATTAGTACGAGGGGTTCAGATACGCTATTTCATTTACTTATGATACGGTTCACCATAATGTACCTAATTGATGTTTTTTATATAAATTCCTTTTCTAATAACTAAAAAAGAGACACAGTTCATTTTAACTCACCGTGTCTCTTAGCTGATAGGTGCTTTGGCTATCAATCTTTAATGATTTTATAAAATTACAGAGATATCTAGATAAATGTAATAAACGATTAGCTAATTTATTCCTTGCGAGCGGTATAACTCTTTGGCAGATCTAGACCATGCTGTTCCATGACTTCACGCAGACGGTCTGGGTAGTTAGTAATGATTCCATCGACACCATCGTTGATAAGCTTGTCCATCGAAGGCTTGTCGTCGATTGTCCAAGGAATGACCGCCATGCCGTACTTGTGTGCATCCTCAACCATGCTCTTCGTCACATAGGGAACATAGTTGTCATCAGTGATTTTGCCATTCTGCGGGAAACCGTGCACAGGTGAGATGGCGTCCACTCCGAACGAGTGGGCAGCTGCAACGAAGTCACCACCAAAGTCGTCTATATCAATTCCACCCAACCATGGAGAGGCACCCACCTGACCAGGCTGAAGGAATTGTGGACCGTTAGTCAGTGCGACAATTGGCAAGCGTGGTTCTACCTCTTTCATACGCATGAGCGCGCCCCAGTCGAAGCTTTGAATTGACACTCGGTTAAGCATTCCAGCTTCTCGGACCTGTTGAGCAACAATCTGTACGAATTCTTCACGTGGAGCGGTCTGCTCTGGTGCCCCAGCCTCCACCTTCGTCTCGATATTCATCCATACATTGTTAGCGTTGTAGAGTTTGACCAGGTCGAAAACCTCCGTTAAAAGTGGCATCCGAGCACCAGGGTCAGGGGACTGGCCTGGATATTGCGGCAATACCTGTGAACCACAATCTAGCGTTCGTACTTGTGCAAGCGTTAGGTCTTTTATATACTTGCCAACGTAAGGATACTCAGGATCACCTTCGAATGCTGGGCTAGTGTCCATGCACTTAGCACCCGAGATCTTACGATCGTGTGTGATAACAGCTTGATGGTCTTCTGTGATTTGCACGTCAAGCTCGAGTGTGCTCACACCAAGTTCAAGAGCGTGAGCAAACGATGCAATCGTAGACTCAACGGTTAGGCCGAGTCCGCCGCGATGTGCCTGCAGGTCAAACTCTTTGGAACCAAAGCTTTTCGAATTGTGTGACCAATTCGGGTTCTCCGCAGCTGAGGCTGGTTGTACTGACACTTGGCTTGCCGCTGAACCTATGATTAAGGCAGCCATCGTTGCTAAAATAAACTTTTTCCTCTTCATTTTGCTCATCTCCTTATAATCTATTACTCTTATAAGTTTAGATGAATGCTGTAAATCCTTTATTAACAACATGATAAGATAAAGTTAAGAAAAACAAGGAGATTGTCTTGGTTCTTTTGGCTTAAAAGAATATACAAATCTAACAAATAGGTTTTTAGTAGGAAGTAAAAATTCCTATATTCATAGATAGCGTAGAAACTCCTTTCTTAGTTTATGTTTTTTTTGTAAACTTCGTGGCTACTCATTTAACCATTTAGTTTTCAGGGGGTAACAACTTTTCCTTGATTGGTTTCCTTTGAGGAGGTAGGCTGTGATACCTATGGCATCAGTCACGTCCCTACAGAGTCTAAGGGATAAACGTAAAATTCAATCGGGGCAAAAGTTTTTGATTTATGTTGCTCCTGATAGAAATAATTGAAATTCCTCTTCAACTATAAAAAATATGGATTAACACTAGAATTATCACACTGAGGTTTTTATGGATGAAATTATCAGTTAACACCGATAATTAATTTGTTTTACAACTTATTGATTCTAATTTTTTATTGGATAGAGAATCGGTTAAAATCACTCATATTCAAGTTATTTCTAATTTTGTAGAATACATGATCCAACAAGAATCCTCTTAAAATTATATACCATAAGCCGACTGATTACTGGTACGATATATAGATGATTTTATAATATTAAAAAACCACATTTACTTATGATACGTTTCAGCGTTATTGATCCTAAATACATTAGAGACTATTCCATGTTTTCTTATACTTATACGCATACAAAAAACCTCCAAATATAATAATTTGAAGGCTCTGAACACACACAGTTTTAGCTTCTCGGTCACTCACAGTTTCGTTCAAAATGAACAAAAGAATCTGTAGATGAGAATTTGATTGATTAGAAATCTTATTGGCGGGACCGCCTGGGAATCGAACCCAGCTAACCTGGCACGCAGGTCACAAGCGGTTTTGAAGACCGTGGAGGACACCAGTACCCCATTCAGCCCCGTGAAATTTTATTGCTTCGAAATGCAAAGGTGTGGTTGATTAGGTTATATAAAGTTAAACCCTTTCCCCATCACCTTTAGTATCTTACTATGAAATCTACTATTTTTCAATACAAATGGATTTCTTACAGGAACGTCCTACACAATCCTAGTCACTACTCCCTTACCTTCCTCATAAACTTCATCTCTCCCAAGTCAATCGTAAATCCCCATTTTTCATAGAACTTAACCATTTCAGGGCGGCAATATAACTCGAAGTGTTTCACACCAACTAGGTGAGGATGATTAACTACCAGATCCATCAGTACTTTTCCTAACTCATGACCACGATAGTCTTCCTTTACGATGACATCAAGGATCAGCGCCTTATAAACTCTATCTGTTAACACTCTCGTAAAACCTATCAGTTCATTTGTTTTCTCCTCACACAGACCAACGGTGATATCTGAATGCTCTAGCATTTTTTTTACATCTTCAAGAGTGCGGCCTTTCGTCCACCATTCTTCTTGATACAAACAGTGCAATTGTTGTACTTGTTCTTTAGAGAGCTTCTCGACGACTATGTATTTCATTTTTCACATATCCCTTTCATTTCTCTTAACCATCCCCCAATGCTTGTCTAACCCTACCTTAACAGTCTATAATAGGATGAAATAGAACATGTTGAAGGTGAGTTAGATATGCTTGAAGGCTGGTTTGCAGGGTTTATTTTAGTATGGGTGGTTATCCTGATCGGTTTGTTTGCAATCGGTGGGTTCTTTATGTTCCGAAAGTTTTTGAAGAAACTTCCTAAAGAAGATGGCAAGTCAGTGATGGATTGGGAAGAACATTACGTAAGAGAGTCGCGTCATTTATGGACAGACGAGCAAAAACAGTTGCTAGAAGACTTAGTGAGTCCTGTGCCTGAACTGTTCCGGGATGTAGCCCGCCACAAGATTGCAGGTAAAATAGGTGAGCTTGCATTGAATGAAAAAGTACCGGAAATTACGGAAGAACTCGTTATTCGAGGATACATAATGGCTACACCTAAACGTGACCATAAGTTTTTACGTAAGAAGTTAAATGAAAACCGCATTGAGATTACCCCATATGAACACTTATTCTAAACTGCCAGCATTGGCAGTTTTTTATTTTTCATGGAGGGGTTTGTTTATCTAGCGGAAAGTGGAGATAATCCAGCCAACACACCTCCCCCTAACCTACAAAGAAAGACACCCATTTCTAGGTGTCTGATCTAAGATTGCAGCTGGTCTTTCAATTTTCGGTAGTTGATATACATTGCGATTCGCCATGGTACGATCATACTGAATGCAAGAATCCAGAACATTCCACTTAGTTGGCCAATATCAATTGTCGTACTTAAGATGGATTTCAAGATAATCCTTGCAATCAGTAGTCCCACTAATATATACATAAACACTTTTGATCTTTTCAAATAAATATTGTTTTCACGGATTTCAAACTTAGATGTCTTAGTTAATAGTATGGAGAATAACAAGCCGACAATGACGGCTTCTAAAAGTTCCATTTTTGTCACTCTAAACATTGGAACAACAAACATCAATGCCCCTGTGCTCATAAAAATTGGTGGCAGAATGATTTTCTTGGCAGATGCAGGCTTTTTCGCAGATTTCATACGAATGATCATGGCGAAAATGGCCATTCCTACAGCACCGAATGAAGATGCAACAACCCAGTTCATAGCACCCATCCTTCTAATTTTTTTGAAAGTCTTGATGATAAGGCTTGGTAATAAATTAGCTTAACACTTTGTTAATCGCTTCTAATACGCGGGCACCATCAAATGGCTTCACAATAAAGTCTTTTGCTCCTGCTTCGATTGCCTCGACGATCATTTTGCGTTGTCCCATTGCTGAGCACATGATGATCTTTGCTTGTGGAGCCTTGGTTCGGATTTCCTTTACTGCGTCGACGCCGCTCATTTCAGGCATCGTGATGTCCATTGTGACAAGATCCGGATTCAATTCTTCATATAAACGGACAGCTTCGCGTCCATTTTCTGCTTCACCAACGATTTCGTGCTCGCCCTTTAATATATTTGAAAGGGTAATTCTCATGAATTTTGCATCGTCTACGATTAAGATTCTTGCCATCGGTGATTCCTCCCTTATGAGAAAAGCAAAAGCGCCATGCTAGCTTTAGAGCTAGACAGTTATCTTCATTCAAGTCATATTTATCATTTCTTAGGAAAAGTGTATTTATAAAAGATTTTTGTCGACTATCAATTCAACTAAATGATGTACATCTTTTAAACTAATAATCTTAAATATAACTAAAATATAAGATAAATTCAATTCTTGAATCTACAATTTTTATCAAAACACTAAATAATGTCTAAAAAGTCTAAATTCTTCATTTAAAAAGCTTCCCACCTGCACTTACTTAGCAAGGAGAAGCCATTCTTTTAAAAACCCGTAAAGCCTCCAAACATTTGTTGAAACACCATGATGATTTTTGTCATCCAGTTAAAGAACAATACAATCCCCATTACAATCATGATGTAACCGCCGACTTTCATGATGATCATACTATTCTTACGAATCCATTTCATTTTTCCTAGGAAGAATGAAAGTGCAACGAACGGTACTGCAAAGCCAATGATGTAAGCCGTCATATATAGCATTGCCGATCCTGGGTTAGATGTAGCCATGTAGAGAACCGCAGCAAGAATAGGACCGGTGCAAGGCGTCCACCCTGCCGCAAATGCCATTCCTATCAGTATGGAACCAGCATAACCTGAGGGACGGTTTTTAAATTCAAGTCGTCTTTCTTTCATTAAAAGCTCTGGTTTAAAGACACCAATGACCATCAAGCCGAATAATACCATGAAAATGGCACCGAGTTGACGGATTAAATCTTGATAATTATAAAAGAAATTACCGAGAAAAGAAGTACCAAAACCGAGTGCAATAAAAATAATTGAAAAGCCAATCAGGAAGAATAACGTATGTAATAAGCTCCGTTTTTGGAGCATGGCGTTTTCACTTTTTAATTCACCAACAGACATTCCCGTGATATAAGATAAAAATGCGGGGTATAAAGGCAGGCAGCAGGGGGAAATAAAACTAAGAAAACCGGCGCCTATAGCTAAGAACAGATTTACATCAGTTGCCATTGTCACATCTCCTATTATTGTTCAGTCGTTTCCTATTCTAACAAAACTTTAAATGAAAAGATAACGCTTTGCTTGTGAACATTTTGTGACAAGCTTCACTGTAGTAATAGCTTGTTTTTTCTCATTATATGGCAGAAAAAAATAAGTATGTTTGGATATTTTTTTACATATTTTCTTTGTAACTCTAGCATTTATGAGATATACTAGAGAAACATTATACCTGTTTTCTTCCAATTTAACTATATAGTCTACGGAGAATTCAATGAAGGGAACTACAGCCGTGCTAAAACAAGACTTACTTTCTTTAATTGAAAAAAAACGTGCAGAATTGATTCAAGTTGCTTCCCAGAACGGTTTAAGTTCCTCAGTTGCGATTCGCTACAGCCAAGAACTCGACCATTTACTCAATGAATATAATCGCATTTATATTAAAAAGAACCATCAGTATGTAAGCCTATAAATAATTACTAGAAAGCCTCGTTTCGAAAATGAAACGAGGCTTTCACTATATTCTACCAACTTACAGCATCTTCAAGGCGATCAGTTATGCCATTTTGCAATAAGTACATCTTATGATACAGGCCCCGTATAGCCAATAATTCCTGATGTGTCCCTCTCTCTACGATCTCCCCGTGATGGAGAACAAGGATTAAGTCTGCATCCTGAATCGTTGACAACCTGTGAGCAATCGCGATTGTGGTTCTGCCTTGACGCATTTTCCCAAGCGCTAATTGGATTGCTTCCTCTGTTTCTGTATCGATATTCGCTGTTGCTTCATCGAGCACCAATACTTTTGGGTTGGCCGCAATCGTTCGCGCGAACGCGATCAACTGGCGTTGTCCACTGGAGAATGTAGCTCCACGTTCTACCACTTTATGGTCGTAGCCATCTTCCTGTTTTTCAATGAAGGTATGTGCCTGCACGAATCTTGCAGCCTCTTCCACTTCTTCATCCGTTATCTCTTGATTATGAAGTCTGATATTGTCCTTTACGGTACCGAAAAATAAGAATGGATCCTGTAGAACGAGACCGATTTTTTCGCGAAGTTCTTTTTCATGATAACCTCGAATTGATACACCATCAATAAGGATATCTCCTCGCTCAAATTCATAGAAACGCATCAGCAAATTGATTATCGAACTTTTACCACTGCCCGTATGACCCACAAGTGCGACCGTTTCTCCTGGTTTTGCTGTAAAGGAAATGTTTTTTAAGACATCCTGTTTTCCATCATAAGAGAAGGTCACGTTCTTAAATTGAATTTCTCCATCCTCTAAATGAGTATCATCAATCATAGACTGTTGAGGTGCCAACTCTTTCTCATCGAGCAATTTAAACACGCGAGATCCGGCAACAATGGCCTGTTGATACATCGAAAGTTTCATCATGATTTGATTTACTGGCTCAAAGAAGCGATCCAAGTAATTGACGAAGGCGTATAACACACCAATTTCAATGACATTGTCAAAAGAAGTGATCCCAAAGTAGCTTAGTATGATGACGAGTGCGAACGCATAAACCAAATCCGTTGCCGGTCTAAGTAATAAACCATCTACCTTGATATTACGCATGCCCGCTTGGTAATGCTTATTATTCGTTTCAGCAAACTCTCCGCGTAAGCGTTTCTCCTGACGAAATACTTGAATGATTCCCATCCCTTGCAATGATTCACTAAGCTTCGCATTCAGTTGACTCAACTGTTCACGCATATCTTGATAAAAACGAGAGCTGAATTTTCGATATGTCTTGATAATCATAAAGATGATTGGCAAGATTACAAGGCAGAATAAGGCAAGTTTGACGTTCAATATGAACATTGCCACAAAGATACCAAAAAGCAAAAAGCCACTTTGAATGAAGGTGAACAGGACCGAAACGAACATATCCTTTATGGCTTCTGTATCATTCGTTACCCTCGAAACGATACTCCCAGCAGGTGTCTGATCAAAATATCTTAATCCTAACTGCTGCACTTTTGAAAAAACATCAATTCTCAGCTGCTGAATGATTTTTAAAGCAATTTCCTGAAATTTCAATTGTTGAAAATAGGTAATGATTACATGCATAAGATGAATGCTAAGATAAGCACTACCAAGTATGAGCAACGGCTTGAATGGCAAGTTTCTTGGTGTTAGATAATCGTCGATGAAAATTTTTACAAGAATCGGTCCCAGAATATCTCCTACTGTTGTTAACATCAACAATAAGAAGGCAATGGTTATCTTCTTTTTATGAGGTTTTGCATAAGTCAGCAAACGTAAAAGCACGTTTCGCTGTTCCTTTTCGGTTAACACGATGGATTTTTCCATTTTAACGTCCTCCATGCTCCACGAGTTCTTCTAGCTGCTGACGCAAGTACATGTCCTTGTACCACCCATCCTCGGCCATTAAGTCTTCATGAGTTCCTTGCCCACTGATTTTTCCATCTTCCAGTACAAGAATTAAATTGGCATGTTGGATAGCACTGAGACGATGTGAAGTAATCATCGTCGTCTTACCAGAGCGATTATCTCGTAATGCCGATATGATTGCTTCTTCGGTTTTGGCATCCACTGCGGATAAGGAATCGTCCAGTATAAGGATTTCAGGATTCATCATTAGCGCACGAGCAATCGATATACGCTGTTTCTGGCCTCCTGACAATGATACCCCTCTCTCCCCAACGACGGTTTCATATCCATCGGTGAATAAAAGAATATCTTCATGAATATTTGCCAGTTTAGCTGCATGCTCTATTTCATCTTTACTCGCGTTAGGATTCGTAAAGGCTATGTTTTCAGCAACAGTGGCTGAAAACAAGAAATGGTCTTGAGGCACATAACCAATCGCCTCGCGAAGGCATTCTACTCGATAATCATGAATATTGTGGCTGCCGATTTTGATGCTGCCTTCTGTAACATCAAACTCACGTATCAAGAGCTTTAAAAGTGTCGTCTTTCCAGATCCCGTTTTACCAACAACCCCAAGCGTTCCACCTCTTTCTAATGTGAAAAAGATGTTTTGCAATACGGAACTTGCTTCTCCTGGATACATAAAGCTTACAATATGATAGGAAATATCTCCTTCAGGTACTTCATGGAGGGCATCCTCATGATCAACAATTTCTGCTTTCTCTGAAAGGAGTGCTCGAACACGGTCATAGGACGCGCTTCCTCTTTCCACGATATTAAATAGCCATCCAAATGCAAGCATCGGCCAAATTAACAATCCCAAATATGTTGTGAAGGAGACAAGCTGACCGATGGTTAATTCTCCATTAAGGACAAATCGTGCTCCAAAGCTAATTGAAAGGAAAAAACAAATTCCAACAATCAGTGAAATGGTTGGATCAAACAGACTATCTATCTTCGCAACAGAAAGGTTCTTCTCCACCACTTCTTGTGATTGACGGCGAAAATCCTCAATGTCTTCCTTTTCTTGACCAAATGTCTTGATTACTTTTATGCCATTTATACTTTCTTGAGTTTTATCATTTAAGGAAGAAAAGGCTTCTTGTGCTTTATGGAAACGTTTATGTAATAGCGAGCCATACCAGCTTGTCAAAAGTGCCATGACAGGCATTGGAATTAAACATATAAGCGTCAGTTTCCAACTGATTGTCGCAGCCATGGCGATAATGACAAATCCTCCAGTCGCGAGCGAATCGACAAAAGTTAACACACCTGCTCCTGCAGTCATTTGAATAGCTTGTAAATCATTCGTTGCGTGCGCCATCAAATCACCAACTCTCCTTTTTTGATAAAAGGAAGAAGACATTCTTGTGAAATGATCATAAAGCTGTTCACGTAATATCCGTGAAAGCTTTACTGCCGAACCGAAAATCATAATTCTCCAATAGAATCGAAGGACGTACATCGCAAGGGCAACAATTATGACGATTGCAATCCATTGCATCAATCCAGCCGATGAAAGAGAGCCAGATCTAATTTGGTCGACTACGATACCAATAACCTTCGGTGGAATAAGCTGTAGCATAGCTACAAATAAGAGCAATAAGACTCCTGATATATAAGCCCGTTTTTCCTGTAAAAAGTACCATTTTAACTCAAAAAATACTTTCATATTCTGACTGCCCCCAAAATGCTGAAAATTTAAAATAATCACCAATTTAGTTTATCAAAAACTGCTAAATTTAGGAAGACCTTCGAGACCCTAATAATTTCTTGAACAGAAAAAGACCCGCCGATTATCAGCGAGTCATTAGAGTCTATCTATTGATCGTTCAGAGGTCGAAAATATCTGGATTGACCTCTTATTTTCATCTTGATGCTCTGAGAAGTTTCCATTTGTATATTGTGAAATCACGCTTCTCCAAAATTTCTGAGCCTTTTCATTTTTCTCAATCTGGGTGATTTTCCAATCCCCAGGAAAGCGATTAAATAAATGAAGCGCAGCTTGCTTACCAAAACCCATTCCTGCAAATTTATGGCTAATAAAAAACTCTCTTATAGTATTGGGGGTTGTTCCAATTTGTTTTTCCACTAATGAAAATCCTATTAATTCATCATCATATTTAATTAAATAGGCAAACAAGTGATCCTCGGCCCAATATGAAGACAAATCAAAAGTTTTGAAACTCCCATCACTTTCAAACTTAATAGAAGGTATGTACTTGCTGAATTCATAAATATAGAATTGCATGATATTGTGTAAGTACTTTTCATCTTCTTTTTTCGCTTCAATTAGCCGTATCATACTACCTCCAGATGTCTGAATTTTCTATATTACAACATGACTCGAAGTGCTTTTTTACGAAAAAAGCACTCATATAATATGAGTGCTTGTACACCATTATTTAGATTGCTTGTTCATGGCGCTCATCATTTGATTGATTTTCTTTTGCGATGGCTTCATACCCATCTGCATCATCATCATTTTTAACATTTGTTCATTGATTGGCGGATTTTTCTGTAAATAGCTCATCATATACTTACGAGCAATGAAAAATCCTAGTGCTATACCAGCGATTAAGCAAAGTATACCAACTAGAATGTAATAACCCATTCTATTTTCCTCCTTCATGTTGTCTATCATACAGTGTACTAGACCAAAGGTAATTATACAATATCCTCAGATGATTAGACAAATTAATTAGACAAATTTTCTTTCTTTTATCGGCTTTAGCCAACCAAATTTGTTGTGATCCAGATCAACAGCTAGAAAAGAAGGCTCACATTTACGAAGGACCTCAAAGAAAGCCGTTTCTGCTTCAAAACTTCCCTCTGCCTCTAAAATAATCATTCCTTCATCGACACGCATTTTTGCATGACCAATCATACCATTCATCTCTAAATAATACGTACCTTCTTCTATACGAAATCCTTTTAGTTTTCCTAGTTGTTGATGGACAACCTGGTGAATCCTTAAAGCAGGAATTGGCTTGGTAACGTATTGCACCTGCTTGTTCACTATGTATTTTAAATCACCGCTAGACTGTTCGTTTTCTTGAAATAGTTGAAAAAACATGCGTTCTCTTCCGAAGTAATGCGAGGCGAACTCATCTTCTATTAAATATAGCTGATATTTTCTCACCACAATCTCTCCTCGTCGATAACTCTCTTTTTTCTATTATAGGAAAATCAAACGTGAACGTTTGTCTTTTGGTGGCAAAAAAAAGGACTGATTTTGTCGAATTCACAAATTTCTAACTATTCCTTCTATTATATCGTACGCATTCTGTATATGTCACCTAATAATAAATAGAAAAAAAGAGAGGGAACGGAAATCCGCCTCTCTCTTTCAATTTTAGTTTTGTAATAGAGCTTTCACACGTGCAACAACGTTGTTTACGCTGAATCCGAACTCTTCCATGATTTTTTCACCAGGAGCAGATGCACCGAAAGTATCAATTGCTAATACTTCCCCTTCATCACCTGCGTATCGATGCCAACCAAGAGAAGTTCCCATTTCAATTGCTAAACGCTTCTTCACAGCTTTTGGAATAACTGAATCCTTGTATTCCTTTGATTGAGCTTCGAAACGATCCCATGATGGCATACTTACAACAGAAACATGGATTCCTTCGCCAGCTAGTGCAACTTGAGCTTCAACTGCAAGTCCTACTTCAGAACCTGAAGCTAATAGCAATGCATCCGGAGTATCACGCTCAGATGGTGATACTACATAAGCACCTTTAGAAACGCCTTCGTATGCATTCACATCAGTACCTTTCAACGTTGGAAGGTTTTGACGAGTCAATACAAGAGCAGTTGGCTTGTTAGTAGATTCAACCGCAAGTTTCCAAGCAGCTGCCGTTTCATTTCCATCTGCAGGACGGATGATTTGCAGATTTGGCATAGCTCTTAACGCAGCCAATTGTTCAACTGGTTCATGTGTTGGGCCGTCTTCACCAACAGCAATGCTGTCATGAGTGAAAACATAAGTTACCGGGAGACCCATTAATGCTGCCAAACGGATAGCAGGACGAAGGTAATCAGAGAATACAAAGAAAGTTCCTCCAAATACTTTTACGCCACCGTGCAGCGCAATACCATTCATTGCAGCACCCATCGCGAACTCACGAACACCAAACCAGATGTTACGTCCTTCAAAGCTTGCAGGCATGAAGTCTGCAGAACCTTTGATTAAAGTTTTGTTTGATCCTGCAAGGTCAGCTGATCCACCCCAGAATGTTGGAAGGTTCTTTGCAATGCCATTTAATACTTCTGCAGAAGAAGCACGACTTGCAAGACTCTTGCCTTCACTGTATACAGGGATATCCTTGTCCCATCCTTCAGGAAGCTCTCCGTTTAGAGCAGTCTCAAGTTGTGCAGCCAATTCAGGATACTGTTGCTTGTATTGAGCGAACATTTCGTTCCACTCTTTTTCTTTCTTTTCGCCGTTTTCAACGATCATTTTCTTAAAGTGAGCGTAAACTTCATCAGGAACATGGAAATCAGCATCGAAAGTCCATTTATATGCTTCCTTCGTTAATTTCAGTTCATCCGCACCAAGTGGAGCACCATGCACGTCTGAAGTACCTGCCATGTTTGGAGAACCATAACCGATAACCGTCTTCACTTCAATCATAGTTGGACGCTCTAGGTCGCTCTTCGCTTCTTCCAATGCATTAGCGATTTCTTCAAGATTGTTTCCATCTTGAACACGAATGTATTGCCATCCGTAAGCTTTGAAACGATCTGCAACACTTTCAGAGAATGATTGAGATAAGTCACCATCTAAAGAGATATCGTTTGAATCGTAAAGAACAATGTAACGACCAAGTTTTAAGTGACCTGCTAATGATGCAGCCTCCGCAGAAACACCTTCCATTAAGTCGCCATCCCCACAAATGCTATATGTAAAATGGTTTACTAGTTCGAAGTTTTCTTTATTGTATGTGGCAGCAACATGACGCTCAGCCATTGCCATACCTACACCCATAGCAATACCTTGACCTAAGGGACCAGTAGTTGCCTCAACGCCAACAGTGTGACCAAATTCAGGGTGACCAGGTGTTTTGCTTCCCCATTGACGGAATTCCTTTAAGTCTTCCATTGTTAATCCATAGCCAGATAAGTGTAACAAGCTGTATAAAAGCATTGAACCATGACCAGCAGAAAGAACGAAACGGTCTCGGTTGAACCAGTTTGGATTGTTTGGATTATGGTTCATGTGTCTTGTCCATAAAGTATATGCCATCGGAGCAGCGCCCATTGGCATTCCTGGGTGACCAGAATTTGCCTTTTCAATTGCATCAATTGATAACGTACGGATAGATGTTACGGATAAAGCATCAATAGTATCAAACATTAAAAAACACCCTTTCATAAATACAATGAATAACTTTTCAACTTAATATTATATCTAGCATGATTCTAATACAACAATATACCCTTTAATCTTAACAAAACGGCACTTTGTTTCTTATTTTGTCACAATATCAAAATGCTATGTAAAAAATAGGAATACTCATCGTATTCCTTAGTGACTTTAATGAAGGCGGTTTTTCGCCTGGTGATCTTTTAATTTTTTCGGAGTGACGTCCGTTCCATTTGGATCGACAATTTTCACACTCGTAAGCGTATTTAACATAGAAGAACGAAATGTTTCCAAGTATTCTTTACGAAGCTTTGATTGTTCCTTCGCTTCTTCTTCTGATAATCCTGTGGATTTCGCCTTATTTGCCAGTTCATTGATTCTCGCCATTTTTTCAGTTGGCAGCATGCATCATGACCTTCTTTCACGTAAACTAAATGCCATAATACTAGAAAAAAGACCTTTTGACAAGGCAAAAGGTCTACTCACTGATGGTGTCTATATATTCTTTATATCTCCTATGCACCGTTGCTTTTGAGACATGATACCCAAATCCTCTTAAAGTTGAGGCAATCTCAGTAAAAGTCAATCCGTTGTTCCTCAGTTTCACTATCTCCTCAGTAGGGATATCAATTTTGTCCCTTCCTCCGTTTTCACCGAGATTTTTAAGATTTTTCTGTGGCCTGTATCCATTATCAACCGCTCTCTTCATCCCACGTTTAATCTTAATATTATGTAGCTTCCTTTGATATTCCTCTACCATGCTCACAATCTGCAAGACCATTGAGTCCGATTCGGAAAGTTGAAGTTCACCATCATGAGAAATGCTATAAAGTTTCACATTTTCTTTCATAATAAAATGAAGCAGGGCAATCTTAGCATTCCCTCGTCCCAACCTCGTTTCATCCTGAATCAAAAGACCATCAATTTGCTTTTGTTTTATTAAATCAAGAATTTCAAGAATTCCCTCACGTTCCAGATCGTAACCACTTGCCTGTTCAGAGATTATTTTGACAACTTCAAAGCCTTTTCTGTTCGCAAGATTCGTCAGTTCTTCTGCCTGTCTCACCAACGATGTTTCCTGTGCTTCTTTTGTTGTACTGACACGACAATAAATAACAGCCTTCATTCTATCACCACTTATTATTCATTTACGATCCCGGCCAATTGAGTACTTTGCTCTTCCTTTGCAATCGGAATGATTAATTCCTCACCAGGAATAATGAAATCTCCTTCGATCTCATTATTTTTTTTAACCCATTGAACAAATTCCTTTGGTGACATGTCATGCTGGGCACTGTAATTATCAGCAATTTCCCATAAGGAATCCCCTTCAGAAATCGTCACTTTCACAAATTTCTCATCAATTGCATCATCGTATTTAAAAGACATGATAAAAGCTGACAAACAGCTTAGTACAAGTAAAATAATAGCATAAGAATATTCGTTCCATAACTTCTTCATGATCCGCACCTCTTATTCGAATGTATGTTCGCTTTCTTGTTTTTATTATAAAACGAACATTTGTTTCCAGTCAAGCGAAAATTCGAACTTATGTTTGTATCATTAAGGAAGACATGTTATAATAAAGTCAACAATAACCAGACGAGGTGAATTTAGTTATGGCAAAAGTATCTAAGCGGCAGCAAGATATCCTCGAATTCATCAAAGGCGAAGTAAAGAAAAAAGGATATCCGCCTTCCGTCCGTGAGATTGGTGAAGCTGTTGGTCTTGCCTCAAGCTCTACCGTTCATGGCCATCTTGCTCGCCTTGAAAGCAAAGGCCTTATTAGAAGGGACCCTACTAAGCCTAGAGCAATTGAAATTTTAGAATTAGATGATGCCGTTCATATCCCACAAGCACGAGTGATAAATGTACCAATTGTAGGTAAAGTAACAGCTGGTATGCCTATTACTGCCATTGAAAATGTCGAGGAGTACTTCCCTCTACCCGAACGACTCGCTCCTGCAGACGAACAGGTTTTCATGCTTGAAATCATGGGGGAAAGTATGATTGAAGCTGGTATCCTTGATGGAGATTATGTTATCGTCAAACAACAAAAGACTGCCAACAATGGGGATATCGTTGTAGCTATGACGGATGAAGATGAAGCGACTTGTAAAAGATTTTTCAAAGAAAAAGACTACATTCGCCTTCAGCCTGAAAATTCTACTATGGAACCTATCATCCTTAGAAACGTATCGATTTTAGGTAAAGTTATCGGCGTTTACCGCGACATCCATTAAGAGGCAAGCATCCATGCTTGTCTTTTTATTTTTGTTTCCTAGTTTGGTAGAATAGGTATTTATAGAGGAAGGTGTTAATGTGAACACTGAAAAAAATATTGGGCTCCTAGCCGATGTTGAGACAACTGGTCTGCGCCCAGGCTCAGATGAGATGATAGAACTTGGTTTAATATTGTTTTCCTACCAAAGGGACACTGGGGAAATTCTTGATATTCTTGAAAAGCAGTCGTTCCTTCGCGAGCCACTATCACGGACAGCTAAAGCAAATTATGCGGGCGCTTTTCGTGTCCACGGCATTCCCTACAATTCAGTAGAGGGTAAAGCTTTTCCTGATCATGAAATAAAGCCATTATTATCTGCTGCTGACTCTATTTTTGCCCATAACGCATCTTTTGACCGAAGCTTTATGTTCCAGATGTATCCTGAAGTTAATGATATGAATTGGTACTGCACGATGAGGAATATCGGGTGGAAAAACTACGGTCACGAAAACAGCAAGCTTCTAACATTACTGGCCGCACACGGTATATCACGACATCAAACCCACCGTGCCATGGACGATATTGAATTCTTGATGGAACTTCTTAAGAAACAAAGCCCAAATGGCAATACCTATTTATCTGAAGTTGTGGCAAAAAAGCCAATGAAAAAGTATGCACCTGCTGTAAGCAAAGCACGATTCTATTAAAAAATGCCCTGTTCTGTGTACCAGATAGGGCATTTTTTACATTCTATTACAAATTCAATAAAAATATTGTTGATGTATTTAGCAAGCAAATATCACAATTAACGAGTAGCCATAATGAACAGTAAGTTATGTGCATGACGATGTGGTTCAATAAGTCTACGAGAGTCGAGTATGTATTTTCGCCTAATAATTTTTCCCATACTTCATTATCTGCGAGTATTTTGATATCATCTTGGATGTTTTTTGCTATTCTAGTCCAAGACTCAATCCTACTTATGCATCCATGTACGTTTTTTAAAGTACCCCTTCTTTCACATTCTAGATGTTTTGATTTAATCGATATGAAAACCTGATTTATCAATACGATTTCCCGATATATCAATACCAAAACTTCATTTATCAATACGATTTAATCGGATATCGACGAGCCGACACAATCCGACACCACGAACCACCCAAATTACCCATACATGTATCTCCCGGTACCCTCATGCTTACAAATACAATATAAAAACCCTTCACACCAAATGGTATGAAGGGCCCTCTTTATTTTAGTACATGCTCATGTATTGTTCGCGTTCCCATGGGTGAACTTGTGTGCGGAACATATCCCACTCGATTTCCTTCGCTTCTACGAAGTGCTCAAGAATGTGTTCACCAAGTGCTGAAATGATAACTTCGTCTTTCTTCAACAAGTCTAATGCTTGTGCAAGAGTTGCTGGAAGATCGTCGATTCCTTCAGCTACACGCTCTTCTTTGTTCATTACATAGATGTTGCGATCTACTGGAGCAGGAGGAGTCAAGTTGTTCTTGATTCCGTCAAGACCAGCTGCTAAAAGAACAGCCATTGCCAAGTATGGGTTTGCAGCCGGGTCAACGCTACGTACTTCTACACGTGTGCTTAGTCCACGTGAAGCCGGGATACGGATGAGCGGTGAACGGTTTCTTGCAGACCAAGCTACATAACAAGGAGCTTCGTAGCCAGGAACCAAACGCTTGTAAGAGTTTACTGTTGGGTTAGTAACAGCAGTAAAACCTGAAGCGTGTTTGATGATACCAGCGATGAATTGACGAGCAGTATCGCTTAGTTCAAGGTTTCCTTTTGTATCGTAGAAAGAATTTACGCCATTCTTAAATAAAGATAAGTTACAGTGCATTCCAGAACCGTTTACACCGAATAATGGTTTTGGCATGAATGTAGCGTGCAATCCGTGCTTACGAGCGATTGTCTTTACAACTAGCTTGAAAGTTTGGATTTGGTCACAAGCTGTTAATGCATCAGCATACTTGAAGTCGATTTCGTGTTGTCCTGGTGCTACTTCATGGTGAGATGCTTCGATTTCAAAGCCCATCTCTTCTAATTCAAGAACGATGTCTCGGCGGCAGTTTTCACCAAGGTCAGTTGGAGCTAAGTCGAAGTATCCTCCGTTGTCGTTCAATTCCAGTGTTGGCTCACCTTTTTGGTCAAGCTTGAAAAGGAAGAATTCTGGCTCAGGCCCTAAGTTAAAGTTCGTGAAGCCAAGCTCTTTCATTTCATTCAAGATTCGGCGAAGATTGTTGCGTGGGTCGCCATCAAATGGTGTTCCATCTGGATTGTAGATGTCACAAATTAGACGAGCAACCTTACCTTTTTCAGCTGTCCAAGGGAATACTACCCAAGTGTCAAGATCCGGGAATAAGTACATATCTGACTCTTCAATACGAACAAATCCTTCGATAGAAGATCCGTCAAACATCATTTTATTATCAAGCGCTTTGTCCAATTGGCTAACTGGAATTTCAACGTTCTTGATTGTTCCTAGAATGTCTGTGAATTGTAAACGGATAAATTTAACGTTTTCTTCTTTCGCCAAACGGCGGATGTCATCTGCAGTAAACTTTGCCATCTCATATTCCTCCTATTTTATAAACAACTATTTAAATTTTAATGGAAAAAGCGACCTTGTCTAAGCGATGGCGATGAACGGTTGAAGCGACCTGCTTGTTGCAGTTCGTTTCGCAATAGCTTTCTTAGTTCTTCGTCGCTTAAATCGCGTTTTACTTTTTCCGCTTGTTGCTGTACTTCTTCTGGCATGACCTTTTGCTCTTTTATTAAGAAAAGCTGCTTAATGCCGGCCATGTTTACTCCTTGATCAATCAAATCCTTAATCTCCAGGAGCTTATCGATATCATTTAAACTGAATACCCGTGTGTTTCCCTTAGTCCTAGCAGGAGAAATCAATTGGTGTTCTTCGTAATATCGAATCTGTCTTGCAGTTAATTCCGTTAGCTGCATGACAATTCCAATCGGAAACAACGGCATCGAACGGCGGATTTCACTTCCACTCATGATTCTCCTCCTCATTCAAGCCTTACCATATTCGTATTATATGAGATGTTATATTAGTTGTCAAATATACGTTAGATTATCTCACATGGTTTTTTAATGCGAATTTCACAAGTACTTTCTGAAGTTCATATGCTCGTATGTACGAAGTCACCTTTCAACGTATTCCCTATTTCAACATAATAAAACTAACCTTTTACTGTTAAAAAAAGACAGCTTATAATAAGCTGCCTTTTCAATCTATCTATAATATTTCTTTAAATGAGTCCTTTATCCATCAAACGGTCAAGCGCTAAACAAACTGCAATTTTAACATGAGAATAAGTTAAACCACCTTGAACGTACGCCACATACGGAGGTCGAATTGGACCATCTGCTGTTAACTCAATGCTCGCACCTTGAATGAATGTCCCTGCTGCCATGATGACATCATCTTCGTAACCAGGCATGTATGCGGGATAAGCTGTGACGTGAGAATTGATTGGTGAAGCAAATTGGATTGCCTGACAGAAAGCCACCATCTTGTCACGATCATTAAATTGAACCGACTGAATAAGATCTGTACGAATAGCGTTCCATTTTGGAGAAGAATTCATCCCAAGCTTTTCTAAAATCGCCGCGGTAAATACGGCACCTTTTAATGCCTGTCCAACAACATGCGGCGCAAGGAAGAAACCTTGATACATCTCTTGCAAACTATATAGTGATGCCCCAGCTTCTGCACCAATACCCGGTGAAGTCATTCGATACGAACATGCTTCTACCCATTGTTTTTTCCCGACGATGTAGCCCCCTGTTTTTGCAAGCCCCCCGCCAGGATTTTTTATTAAGGATCCAGCCATTAAATCTGCGCCTACATGGCAAGGTTCCAATTCTTCAACAAATTCACCGTAACAGTTATCAACAAAGACAACTACATCACTTTTGATTTCTTTGACAAATTGAATCATTTCTTTTATTTGTGCAACAGTATAGGAAGGTCTAGTTGCGTAACCTTTTGAACGTTGAATACCAATCATTTTAGTATTAGGCTTGATCGCTTTTGCAACCGCATCATAATCGATTCCACCCAAATCAGTGAGTGGGACACTATTGTAGCCTATCCCAAACTCCTTTAAAGATCCGACACCGTTTCCACGGATACCGACGATTTCCTCAAGTGTGTCATAAGGCTTTCCTGTGATATACAGGAGTTCGTCCCCAGGACGCAATACCCCAAACAAGGCGATGGAAATAGCGTGCGTTCCGGAGATGATTTGCGGACGAACCAATCCCATTTCTCCCCCAAAAACCTCTGCATATATGCTTTCTAAAGTATCGCGTCCGGTATCATCATAGCCATACCCTGTACTTGGAATAAAATGAGAGTCACTCACTTTGTTTTTTTGATAGCTCGTCAATACACGAAACTGATTACTTTCGATTCGTTCATCAATTCCTTTATGTACCTCGGAAATTTGCTGTTCAACTTCTTTAGCAAGTTCTTGAAGCTTGTTTCCATGTTTTAAATTTTGAAACATGATCAATGTTGCTCCTATCTAGATTGAATATTTTTGCAGTTGGCCTGCGATTTGGTGGTCTACTAAAGTATAACCACGACAAATGTACAATTGTTTATCTTCGTCAAATGAGAGTTCTCGTAATATACTTTCGTTCTTTAATTGAGAAAGCAGTTTTCCTTCAGTCGCAGGGACATGAACATGATATGGTTCCATCATGCTTATGACTCTTTCTTCAATTTTCTTTTTTAACGCATCACGATCTTCCTTATCAAATGCACTGATAATCGCCGTTGGCGCATTAGCAGTTGGCACAAAATCAGGATGCTGGATGTCACGCTTATTATATACCGTCAGTTGTGGAATGTGTTGTATTTCTAAGTCCTCAAGCAGCTTATTGACCGTCTTTTCATGCTGAAAGTAATCAGCATTTGCAGAATCAACTACATGAAGCAGCAAGTCAGCTTCCTTTACCTCTTCAAGAGTGGATCGGAAAGCCGCAATCAACGCAGTTGGAAGATCTTGTATAAATCCAACCGTATCGGTGGCAAGTGCCATAAAGCCGCTTGGCAGAATCATTTTTCTCGTCATCGGATCAAGTGTGGCGAATAATTGATTTTCCTCATAAGAATCCGCTTCCGTCAATCGATTGAATAACGAGGATTTTCCGGCATTGGTATACCCAACCAAAGCGACCTGGAACGCTTTATTTTTCTTGCGTCTTTCTCGATATCTGTCACGATGCTGAACAATCACTGACAACTGCCCCTTAATTTCATCTATACGACGACGGATATGACGACGATCAGACTCAAGCTTCGTTTCTCCTGGTCCTCTCGTTCCAATCCCAGCTCCTAGCCTTGATAAGGCCGTTCCTTGTCCAGCCAAACGTGGCAGTAAGTATTGTAGCTGTGCGAGTTCGACTTGCAGTTTCCCTTCTTTAGAACGGGCCCTTTGGGCAAAAATGTCCAGTATCAGCTGGGTGCGGTCGATGATCCTAGCTTCAAGTTCAGTACCCAAGTTTCGCTTTTGACTTGGTGATAGCTCATCATTAAAAATAATGATATCTGCTTCCAATTCCTCAGCTAGAGCCTTTAGTTCTTCGACCTTCCCTTTTCCTATGTATGTGGCTGGATGAATCCGTTGCCGTTTTTGAACAACCGTAATTAAAACTTCACCATGTGCGGTATCAGTCAGAGATGCCAGTTCTTCCATGGAATATTGGAATCTTATATCGTCATCATCATTTGTTTGACAGCCGACGAGAATGGCTTTTTCAAGTTCATGTTTTTGTTCCACTTGAACCCCTCTTTCCGTGATTATTGACCCTATCATATCATTGAATACAGTGTTTCAACAAACAGCTTCTATATATCTAGAAATCGAGATCAAAATATTTTTCTTTAAGGCAACAAATCTATTGAAAAAAATCACCCCCGTGATAAAATCATATTGTTTGACTAAGGCTCTTTTTGTAAACTTTGTTGTAATTAGAAAGAGAAAAAGCCAGCATTAGGGCTCTTTCTCTGCAAAGACCATTAGGAATTTAGCGTTTAGAATATTATTTTGAGGAAAAGAGCACGAAATAAGAATCTATACGTGTTATTGCTTAATCGTAAAAACAACAATCAATGCGAAAACAGCCTCGACTAAAGATAAGAATTTACATCCAGAGGAGAAACGAAAAGAATGACGTGGGACGTATTAAGCATGATCGGCACGATTGCTTTTGCTGTGAGCGGAGCCATTGTGGCCATGGAAGAGGAATATGATATTTTAGGTGTTTATATTCTTGGAATTGTAACCGCATTTGGTGGCGGTGCCATTCGAAATTTATTAATAGGTGTTCCGATATCAGCATTATGGGAACAAGGAATCTTTTTTCAGATTGCAATGCTTGCCACTACTGCTGTTTTTTTGTTTCCAAATAACTTATTGAAACATTGGCAACGATGGGGAAATTTCACTGATGCAATTGGTTTATCAGCATTCGCGATTCAAGGAGCGCTTTATGCTTCCAATATGAATCATCCCATGAGTGCTATCATCGTTGCCGCTGTATTAACCGGGAGCGGCGGTGGTATTATTCGCGACTTACTTGCAGGCAGAAAACCGATTGTTCTTCAATCTGAGATTTATGCAGTGTGGGCAATCCTTTGCGGTCTTGCAATAGGACTGAAAATGACATCAAGCCCAATTGAACTTTATGCACTATTTGTGACAGTCACCGCATTCCGTGTGCTCTCCTACACATACAATTGGAAGTTGCCCATTCGTAGTTTAAGGATTCATTAAAAAATAGTTTTCAGAAGCATGACCAAAAATGTCATGCTTTTTTGTTATATTCATTTAATCCTTCATGAAATTCTTCCTTAAAAATAATTCATTCCCTCTACTTCCACACCTTACATAAAAATCTCATATATTTTTCCTTCTCGGGAATAATAAGATGGTAAACAAAACTTTTTATGTCAATTCTTTCTTATGAGAGATCGGGGGAAGGCATTTTATGGACTTATGGAAAAAACTATCAAAAGAAAAGAAAAAAGCTACGAACCCTGACTTCGAAAAGACTCAAAAAAAAGAGCCGAGTAAACCATTCAATTTTTTAGAGAGCCTAAATTTGAATATCGATGCTCTAAAAACGGAGTTAGGAAATAGCACAGACTTTATCTCTCGGACGGTTGAATACAATGGAACCGCCTTGGCTGTCTTCTATATTGAAGGACTTGCCGATGGAGATGTGATTCAACAGTCTGTATTAAAGCCCATTGGGGAAGAACTTAAAGAACATCAATACCCCCTCGAAACATTAATAGACACACTTTGTACGAAAATCCTGACAAATGCCCAGGTTTCGGGTCGTTTCGAACGTAAAGACCTCGTCACGGCGATTCTTTCTGGGGATACCTTGCTCCTAGTGGACGGTTGCCAGGAAGGGATCATTATCGGCACAAAAGGATGGGTAGATCGCGGGGTTACTGAGCCTAGCTCACAAAATGTCGTACGTGGACCAAAGGATGCATTTACCGAAACACTAAGGGTGAATACTGCTCTAATTCGGAGGCGCGTCAAGCATCCTAGCCTTAGAATAGAAACCAAACAAATTGGGCGGCTTACTGTGACAGATGTGGCTATTGTCTATATTGATAAAGTAGTGGATCCAAAAGTTGTCAAAGAGGTGCACCGAAGACTCGATGATATTAATATCGATTCCATCCTTGAGACAGGTTATATCGAAGAATTCATTCAGGATAAGACCTTTACACCATTTCCGACCATTTATAATTCAGAACGACCTGATGCTGTCGTTGCATCCATACTAGAAGGACGAGTTGCGATCATAGTAGACGGAACCCCATTTGTACTGACCGTTCCTACACTCTTTATCGAATTTTTCCAGGCAAGCGAAGATTATTACCAACGGGCAGACTTTGCCTCCTTAATCAGGTTACTTCGCTTTATGTCATTTTTAATGGCTATGCTTGTACCGGCTGCTTACACTGCCGTAACCACTTTCCATCAAGAAATGTTACCGACATCACTCTTGATTAGTTTGGCTGCCAATCGTGAAGGTGTCCCATTCCCCACTGTTATCGAGGTTATTATTATGGAAGTTACATTTGAAATACTACGGGAGGCAGGAATTCGCCTGCCAAAAGCAGTTGGTACCGCCATATCCATCGTAGGAGCGCTAGTAATAGGTGAAGCAGCTGTTACAGCAGGCCTCGTTTCGCCTGCCATGGTCATTGTCGTATCCTTTACTGCAATCACAAGCTTCGTTATCCCTTCTTATAACATGGGTATCGCTGTTAGGATGATCCGTTTTGCGTTTATTTTTTTAGCAGCAACGTTCGGCCTTTATGGCATCGTATTAGGCGCCATCATTCTTGTTTTACACTTATGCAGTCTCAATTCCTTCGGAGTTCCGTATATGGCTTCTGTTGGTCCTTTCCATTTATCAGACCAAAAGGATTCCTTAATACGTCTTCCTTGGACATTCATGAAAACGCGTCCTAGCTATATCAAAAACAATCCAATACGCAAAAAATAATGCAGTTTGAGGTGGAAGCTATGAAAAAATTGATACTTACTCTATTTTTAAGCATTCCCCTCCTGACTGGATGCTGGAATGCAAAAGAAATTTCCGAGTTGTCAATTGCGACAGGTCTTGGAATTGATAAAAACGGCGACAACGGTTACTTAATATCCATCCAATTAATCAACCCTGGTGAGGTCACAGCTCAAAAAGGTTCGGGTCGTTCTGAAGTAACAACCTATCAAATTAAGGCTCCAACCATTTATGAAGCATTACGGAAACTTACTGTCGAACTTCCAAGAAGAATCTATCTTTCACATGTCCAAATCATTATTTTGGGAGAAGACATTGCGAAGGACGGTATAAAAGAAAGTGTCGACTTCCTTTCTCGCGATCACGAATTCCGTTCAGACTTTTATTTATTAATAGCCAAAGGCCATCGAGCAGAGGATATTCTTAGTGTATTGACTCCCATGCAGAAGGTACCCGCCTTGAGCATGTATACTCAACTTGAAATGTCGGAGAAATTATGGGCACCTACCGTTATTACCAACCTCGATGAACTCGTTTCAGATATGATTTCTCTCGGAAAAGACCCCATTGTCACAGGTGTCATAACAACAGGAAATCTTGAACAAGCAGGAGAAAAGAGCGGTACTGAAAAAATTAGACCTGCTGGAAATGTAAATTTAAAAGGAGTGGCCGTTTTTAGAGGTGATAAACTAGTAGGCTGGTTAAATCAAAACCAAACCAAGGGTTTGAACTATATAACCTCCAATGTGAAGAGTACAGTTGGACATTTAAAATGCCCTGATGGAGGAAAATTTGTCGCAGAAGTAACAAGTGCCAAATCGAAATTATCATCAGAAATCAAAAATGGTCGCCCTAAAATCATTGCAGAAATGTATATTGAAGAAAATGTCGGAGAGGTTCAATGCAGTTTAGATCTGTCTAAAGAAAAGACAATTAAACAGATGGAGAAAATAGTTGAGGATCGCATTACCGCACTATCAAAAGAATCTGTAGCAAAGGCTCAAAAATTAAGAAGTGATATTTTTGGGTTTGGTGAAGTTATCCATCGTCAACATCCTAAAGAGTGGAAAAAAATGAAAAGCAAATGGACAAAAGAAATTTTTCCCGAACTGGAAGTTGAATATAAAGTGAAAGTTGACATTCGACGCATCGGAACAATAACCAATAGCGTATATGATAAGGTAAAGGAGTAATATAATGTGGGCAATTATTGGATTGGTTTTTATTTCGATTATGATATGCGCGATTGAACTTCCAACATTATGGAAACAGAAATTAAGAAAAGAAATGGTTATATTTTTCGTTTTGCTCGGAATGGGGTTCACTTTAAGTACTTTGCTTGCTTTGAATATTAAGGTACCTCCTATACTAGATGCGGTGGAATTTGTATTTAAGCCGGTAAGTGACCTTGTTTTCAGCTTTTTACAATAAGGGTGGGAGCTAAGTGAATCAAAAAAATTCAATAACTCAACATCAGTTCACGCTGCTGACGATGATCTTTTGCATTGGCAGTGCCATCCTGTTCATTCCATCCATCTTAGCAGCCACCGCGATGAGAGATGCCTGGTTAGCATCAATAGTCGGTACCTTATTAGGCTTGGGCCTTATCTGGTTTTATACCAAATTATACGCTTCCTTAAAAGGACAAACTCTTGTCCAAATGTATGATTCCATTTTTGGAAAATGGATGGGCAAATTTTTCACCTTACAGTTTGCCATCTATCTTATATTCTTATCGTCACTTATCCTAAGGGGTATCGGAGATTTCTTGTCAACACAAATCATGAACGAGACACCAATGGAAATTCTTATTATCATCCTGATACTCGTGGTCGTTCATGGCAATAACTACGGAATCCAAACTATGGCTCGGAGTATTGAAGTTTTTATGCCTACTTTGATTATTCTGTATATTATTGCCCTTATCTTGGTCACGAAAGAAGCCAAGTTAATCAAGTTGCTTCCTATAATGGAAAATGGAATCAAACCTATCATAAATGGTTCATTTTCACTCTTTAATTTTCCTTTTACAGAGGTTGTCATCATGTTGATGTTTTTGCCATGCGTCAAAGACCAAAATACAATTAAGAAAACGTTCCTTATTGGCACTTGTTTAGGGGGAATCGCACTCTTCTTTCCAGTTTTATTTGGAATCGTTACAATGGGTCCCGATTTGCTTGCGAATGACCTTTATCCAACTTATACACTCGCTAAAAAACTAGGATTTAAACACATCTTCGAAAGAATTGAAGTAATTATAGCCATCATTTGGTTACTTAGTATTTATTTCAAGCTACTCCTTTGTTTTACCGCTCTCACCAATAGCATTGGTCATCTGTTCAATCTAAGAGATGTAAAGAGCCTTAAAATCCCTATAGGATGGATATTGTTTGGAACATCTGTCCTACTTGCTGACAACAATGTTTATTTTTTTCATTTCAACGCAAAAATATGGCCATTATATGCTTTAACAATCGGATTCGTAATCCCAATGGCCATGTTAGTAATACATAAAGTCAAACAAAATATGAAGAAATCACAGTCTTACTGATGGTATGGTGAATATGGACAACTTCCAATTGAAACAGTCAGAAATGATATCGCTGATTATCCTATTTGAAATAGGGAGTGCCGTTGTCATTGGTCTAGGCATGGGTGCTAAACAGGATGCTTGGCTTGCTATCCTAATTGGTTTAGCATGTGGTTGCATCCTATTTACAATTTATCATTTCATTTTGAAAGAATATCCAGGGCTGTCTCTCGTTGAAATTCTTCAAACAGTAGTGGGGCAGAAATTAGGAACTCTATTGTCCGTAGCTTATGCTTGTTACTTTCTATACATTGCCGCGAGAGTATTAAGAGATTTTTGTGAACTTCTGCTCGGAAGTGCGTTAAGTGAAACTCCTCCGTATATCGTTCTTATCATTTTTGCTCTAGCTATCACCTATGCATTATATTTAGGGGTTGAAGTGATGGGACGGACCGCCCCTTTATTCTTCAGCTTCAGCCTTTCTCTTTGGTTTATTTTTCTTTTGGGTGTTGTCATTTCAAAAGAATTTCATTTTATTGAACTAATGCCAGTATTAGAACATGGATGGAAGCCCGTTCTTAAAACCGCATTTCCTCTTGTCACGACTTTTCCTTTTGGAGAAATGATTGTATTTACAATGTTTTCACTTTACGTTTCCAAAAATCTTTCCTTTTACAAAATAGGATTGGCCGGCATGATTATTAGCGGATTCATCCTGGTCATTACCATCACGATTAATATTGGAATAAATGGTGCATATCAAACAAGTGAGTCATTATTTCCTTTGCTCTTAACTGTTACAAAAATAAAGCTTGGTGATTTTATTAATCGTCTCGATCCAATCGTCATTGCGCTTCTTATCATAGGAGGTTTTTTCAAGGTTACCATTTTTCAGTGGGGGGCCGTTCAAGTATTATCTCGAAGCCTCGCTATCCAGTCTTATCGAAAACTTATCTTACCAGTTTCACTGCTTGCACTTACAATATCACTTGTCATGGCAAGCAATATTATTGAACATTTAGATGTGGGGCTAAAGATTGTTCCATTGTATTTACATATCCCCTTTCAAATTGTCATTCCTGTCTTACTCTTAACGATCATAAAAATAAGGAGAAAGTTGCGTGGTTAATTAACACGCATAACTTTCTCCTATTTATTGTGAAATTATAGGCTGTTTTTTTCGTTTTTGCTTTATCATCCAAACTAGATAGAGTAGGAGAGGTATAAATAATCCAACTGTATAGTCAAAAAATGGCCATATCCGAACGAGCTTTTCATTAAGATCAACAATGTCCCTGGCACAATTCAATGCAACAGGAACTGCCAGAAAGGCGAGTGGAAACACAATGAATCTAAATTCCTTCATTTTACATACTTGAGAAATGCCGATGGTGGTTGCATATAAATAAAAACTGGTTTTAAAGAAAATTGTAAAGAGCCAAAAAGTCGCTACAAGAATATCCATCCTTTGTATAAATGAACCTACTTTAATCTCCTGCGCGAGTTTAAGTGTGGGATACAAGACATTCCCAGCGTTATAAGGACCAAGGATTACAATTGCCATAAAGGTTGCTACAAATAGAACAAAACCACCTAAAAAGGATGCCCAAAAGAGGTGTTTATACTTAAGTTTCTGATCGGAAACGAATTGTTTAAACATTAAAAGAGGCACGATTTCCAAAAAAGGAAAGGCAATGAATTGTAAACTCCCTAATAAAATTGGTTTCGGTCCATTTTCATAAATAGGAAACATTTCTTTGATTTCTATTTGCCCTAATAACAAAGTTACTGAAATAAGAATCGTTGCAATTACCCAAGGAAGAAAAATTTCTGCGGTTCTTCCGATTATTTCAACCCCAAGCCGCACTGCAAGTGCAACAGTGATGATAAACAGTGCCATAACGACTTGCATGGGTGTTCCCTTCAAATAGTGAGTTAAAAGGAAAGCACCTAACTCTCTTAACAAAATACCCGTTGAAAGAAAAGTATAGAAGATAAAAACGAGCACGATCGCTTTCCCGAACCACTTTCCAAGAATGGCTTCAATGATTTGCACAAAACTTTTATCAGGATATGTATTTCCTATTTTATAAAAAAGATAGATGATTCCAGACCCTACAACAAGACTAAACAATCCAGAAATCCAAGCATCCTGTTTTGCGGGATAAATTACAGTAGCAGGTAAAACAAGGATTGCATCTCCAAGGGTGAACAAAAAGACCATTACCAAAAATTGCCTTAAACTAATTCTGCCTTTTTCCAAATGAAAATAGCCCCTCTCCAGCTCACATACTTCTATTATTAACCAATCCCTCGTGAACTATTAAGGAACAAAAAAAGGATTTCTGCACGAAATCCTTTAACCACCATCAAAAATAAGGTCATTACTTCGAATTGTAACCAACTCGTGTCGATCAAAGCTGTTTTGCATAAGCAACCTCATTGCTTGTGCACGTATCGATTTTTCGATTATATTGCGAATATAACGACCGTTAGAAAAAGCTTTTGGACTGATGGTCGTTTTTGTAATCTGCAAATGTTCGCGTACCCTCTTTTCTGCTTCATGGCTTAATGAATAATCTCGTTCCTTCAACATTCTATCAGCGATTTCCATCAGCTGTTCAATATTGTAATCTGGAAAATCTATTACCAACGGAAATCGAGAGTGCAAACCAGGGTTTAAAGTTAAAAAATAATCCATTTCCCTTGAATACCCTGCAAGGATGAGTATGAATTCATGTTGCTTATCTTCCATATGCTTTACGAGAGTATCAATCGCTTCCTTCCCAAAATCCTTCTCTCCACCACGTCCCAGTGAGTAAGCTTCGTCAATAAATAAAATTCCCCCCATTGCTTTCTTAATTAAATCCCTAGTCTTTTGTGCCGTGTGTCCAATGTATTCACCTACTAGATCAGCCCTTTCGGCTTCAATGAGATGACCTTTGGATAACACATTCATTTTTAGAAACAGTTTCCCTATCAAGCGTGCTACCGTCGTTTTCCCTGTACCTGGATTACCTTTAAACATCATATGGAGAGCCTGTTTCCCTGCTTTCAGGCCTATTTCTTCCCTTTTTTTATTCACATAGATCCAGGCATAAATCTCTTTGATCATGCGCTTCATTTCTTCCATACCAACTAAGGTTCCAAGTTCCCGCTCAATTTCCTTTAGAGCAGTATGCTCTGGTACCGCATCCTTTGGAAGTACATGGGTTTCAGGGACTTCCTTTGAAACTGCTTTTCGACTCTGCGCATTTAGTACAATGCTGATTTGTCCGTTATTTTTCATGCGAATTGGCTGATCCAAAGCTATCACCTCACATTTTTCAACAGTTTACGCAAAGAAGTTATGATTGTGAAAAAAGCCTATTCTTAAAAATGTATGATGCTTTCGACAAATTCCATTGAACACATCAGCGGAATGACAAAATTTTCAACATTTCTATCAAGTCTTGTCATTTCTTGCGCTTTCCCGAGAAATAATGAAGGATATCGGGAAATATGGGATGGAAATTTCTCCACAAACCTCTTAATTATATGTATTCACTCATGGGGAGATTCATTAAGATTTTTTGACGCGTTTGGAAAAGGTTTTTCTTTTAGGCTCTTTTCGTAAACTTTGTTGTTATTCGAACAAGAAAAAGCTGGCACTAGGGCTTTTTCAATCCTTATACCACCAGGAAATTAGAGTTTAGAATTTCATATTGAGGAAAAGAGCACGAAATAAGAATCTATACGTGTTGTTGGTTTAATCGAAAAAGTAACAATCTATGCGATAACAGCCTTCTTTTAACATAAAAAGAACCTGCCCATTGGCAGGTTCAGAGTCTTATATATTATTGGCCATCCATATCCAACTGGACATTTCGCTGAGGAGCGAATGTTGAGATGGCATGCTTGAAAACGAGTTGTTGCTTGCCTTCACACTCAAAAAGAACTGTAAAGTTGTCAAACCCCTTTATTTGACCTCTTAATTGGAATCCATTTAATAGGAATACGGTAACGCTCGTGCAGTCTTTTCTAAGCTGGTTCAAAAATTGATCCTGAATGTTTACTGGTGTTTTCATGTGTGAATCCTCCTCTTTTATCTCTAATACTATGTATTCGATTTTAATTGAAGCTTTCCTTCAATATATTGAGAAATTTGCTCCAATTTTTTTGTGGCACCGTCTGAATCAGACATATCATACCATTCCACATCCATCTTATTTCGAAACCACGTCAGCTGTCTTTTTGCATATCGGCGAGAATTTTGCTTTAAGTTCTCGATTGCATCTTCTAGAGCTACCTTTCCATCGAAGTAATCATAAAGCTCTTTGTACCCGATTGCCTGTATGGATTGACAGTCTCGATAGCCTTCTTCGTATAAGCCTTTTACTTCTTCTACAAGTCCAGCATCCATCATGATATCTACTCTGCGGTTTATTCTTTCATATAAAGAATCTCGATCCATGGTTAAACCTAGGAGTGCAGTATCGTACATCATTTCAGGCTGTTGTTTACTTTGATACTCCGTCATTGTCTTACCTGTGCAATGATATATTTCTAGAGCTCGAATCACGCGACGGATATTATTAGGATGAATTTGCGAAGCACTTTGAGGATCAATGTTTGCCAATTCCTGATGAATGGCTTCATATCCCACGGCTCCGGCTTTCTCTTCGAGTTGTCTACGGAACTTTTCATCTGCAACTACATCTGAGAATTGATAATCGTAGATAACGGATTGGATGTATAAACCCGTTCCACCTACGATAAAAGGAAGCTTTCCGCGATTGGTAATGTCCGTTATCTTTTCCCTCACAAGTTCCTGAAATTCCGCTGCCGAAAAACTCTCATCCGGATTTTTCAAGTCGATTAAATGGTGAGGCACTCCCTGCATTTCTTCTGGAGTAATTTTCGCCGTACCGATATCCATCTTTTTATAGATTTGCATCGAGTCACCGCTAATGATTTCACCATTGAACCGTTTGGCAAGTTGTATACTTAAGTTTGTTTTACCCACTGCTGTCGGTCCGATTATGACCACAAGTTTCTGTTTCAAATCCTTCACACTACCTTTTTCAAAAACTGCTAACATACCGTTTATCGCAAAATCTAAACGATATCTTCTATCGTACCATAAAATCTGAAAGCAGTTTAACCATCAAACTATTATTGTCTATAAAAGCTTTTTTTATACATTTCCCTTTATTGTCCACAACATGTAAAATTTTCTTCTTATTTTACAATTGAATAACGGTTTATTTACAAATGGTCCATTACCCCCATTCTCATGGTAGTCTTTTAAGAAACTTATCATGTACAAAATTAGAGAATTGGGTGAGTGAGAATATGTTTTCAACTTCTGAAATTGGAATCGATTTAGGAACAGCAAATATCCTTGTATATAGTAAAAATAAAGGCATCGCACTTAATGAGCCATCAGTAGTGGCCATTGATACAGAAACAAAGAATGTATTGGCAGTAGGAACAGAAGCAAAAGAAATGATAGGTAAGACTCCAGGAAGAATCGTTGCAATCAGACCATTGAAAGATGGTGTCATTGCAGATTTTGATGTTACCACTGAAATGCTTAAGCATATTATGAAAAAAGCTTCCAAGAAATTAGGCTTTGCGATTCGTAAGCCAAATGTGGTGGTTTGTACACCGTCAGGTTCCACCAGTGTAGAACGCCGTGCCATTCATGACGCTGTTAGAAATGCGGGTGCAAAGAAAGTTCACTTAATAGAAGAACCAGTAGCAGCTGCCATTGGAGCAGGTATGCCTGTGGACGAGCCTGTAGCAAACGTTGTAGTTGATATTGGTGGCGGTACAACTGAGGTAGCAATCATCTCATTCGGCGGTGTAGTCGCTTGTAATTCTATACGAATTGCCGGAGACCGTCTTGATGACGATATCGTTCAATATGTACGTAAAAAATACAATGTTTTAATTGGTGAGCGTACAGCCGAAAGAATAAAGATGGAAATTGGTTATGCTCTTGTTGATCATGAAGAAAAGACGATGGATATTCGTGGTCGTGACCTCATGACAGGATTGCCAAGAACCATCACTTTATCATCTCATGAAATTAGTAAAGCAATGAGGGAATCATTATTACACATTCTTGAAGCGGTTCGTGCGACACTTGAAGATAGTCCAGCAGAGCTAAGCGGTGACATTGTCGACCGTGGGGTTATCTTAACTGGCGGTGGCGCTTTGCTTAACGGCATGCAAGATTGGTTGAGCGAAGAAATTGTCGTTCCAGTCCATATTGCTCCAAGTCCATTAGAATCTGTTGCCATCGGTACAGGAAAAGCTCTAAAGTTCATCGACAAGCTTCATACGGCTGTAAGATAATAAATTCTATATCATACCTTAAACCCCCACAGCATATGCTGTGGGGGTTTCTCTGTAAAGGATTATTACATGACACGTTTGAACATTTTTTCCATTTCATATGTCGAATAGTGAACAATGATTGGGCGTCCATGCGGACAAGTGAATGGATCAGAGGAACGTCGCAATTCATCGAGAAGCGCTTGAATTTCATCATTTCGCAAATGGTGGTTGGCTTTTATAGAAGCTTTACAACTCATCATAATTGCCGCTTCTTCACGTAATTTCTTGAGATCAACTCGCTTCATTGAAAGCAACTGTTCAATCATGTCCTCGATAATTTCCTTTTCTTCTCCCTTAGGGAACCACTGAGGGTGAGCTCGCGCGATGTAACTATTCATTCCAAATTCCTCTAAATAGACACCGACCTTTTCAAGCTCATGCTTATGCTCTTCGATTTTCAAGCACTCATCAGTAGAATACTCGAATGTTAAGGGAACAAGCATTTCTTGAAGCTCACTTTCGACTTGTCCTACCTTCTCACGGAAGTATTCATACTTGATGCGTTCCTGTGCGGCGTGCTGATCAATAATATAAAGCCCCTTTTCGTTTTGAGCCAAAATGTACGTACCATGCATTTGACCGATTGGGAAAAGCGTTGGGACTCGGCTTGGCACTTCAGGCTGTTCTGGTTCGAAAACCGCCATTTCCTCTTTGTTTTCCTCAACCAAAGACGCATCAAAATCTTCTTCGTCTATTCGATAAGAATCTGTTAAAGGTTTTGCTTGGAGAACTTCGCTAACAGTCTCCTTTACCTGTAAAAAGGAATCTCTAGCAATCTCTCTTGGTTCAATTCGAGTAACCGACCCCTCCGTTTGAGATCCCATGTACGGCATTTGAACTCCCGGTGTTGGTTTTTCTTCGGGTGCATCATGACCATCCAAAGAAAAAAACGTTTGCTCAGATTGCGGTTTTTCTTTTCTCGCTGGCGTAAAGCCTGAAGGAATCAGTTCCTTTGTTTTGAACGACTGCTTAATTGTACTTGTAATGAGCTCATTCAGTTCAGATTCCTTACTCAGACGCACCTCCATTTTGGATGGATGTACATTCACATCCACAAGAAGTGGATCCATCTCGATATTGAGAAGAACGATAGGATATCTACCGATTGGAAGCAGCGTATGGTAACCTTCTTGAATCGCTTTTGCAAGTGGATAATTTTTAATAAAACGTCCGTTTATCATCGTTGAAATATAGTTTCTCGATGCCCTCGTTACTTCCGGCATTGAAACGAAACCACTAATGCGGAAATCAAGCGATTGTGCAGAAATTGGATGCAACATTTTCACGATGTTCATACCGTAAATAGCTGACAGTACTTGGCGCACATCCCCATTTCCATTTGTATGAAGCAACTTTCGGCCGTTATGAATCAGTCGGAAAGATACTTCGGGATGGGATAGTGCGAGTCTGTTTACGACATCGGTAATATTTCCGAGTTCTGTATGAATGGTTTTCATGTACTTCAGTCGTGCAGGCGTGTTGAAGAATAAATCAGTAATGGCAATATCCGTCCCTTTACGACTGGACGATTTTTCAAAAACGGCTACTTTCCCGCCTTCAATTACAACGCGATGACCGGCACCTTCACCTGTTGATGTCTTCATTTCCAGTCGTGATACGGAGGCAATACTCGGCAGCGCCTCCCCTCGGAACCCTAGAGTGCGAATTCGGAATAGGTCGTTTTCGTCTTTGATTTTACTTGTTGCATGGCGCTGGAAGGCGGTCAGAACATCATCCTCTGCGATGCCCTCTCCATTATCGGTGATGCGGATTTTTGCAAGCCCCGCTTCTTCAACATCGATTTCAATCACCGTACTGCCGGCATCCATCGCATTTTCAACTAATTCTTTCACGACAGATGCGGGTCGCTCAACCACTTCTCCGGCCGCGATTTTATTCGACAATGCATCATCTAACTGAATGATTTTCCCCACTGATGGCCACCTCCCTGTCCATTTCTATGACTTTAGCTTTTTTTGAAGTTCGTACAATGTATTAATTGCTTGTAAAGGAGTTAAATCAAGGATATCCAATCCTTTGATTTGCTCCACGATTTTCTTTTCTTTCGTGTTAAGCTCCACTTTTGGAGTTGGTGTAACTGTTGCATCGAAGAAAGACAGCTGTGCGTCTTCATCTTGAATCTTAACCGTCTCCACAGGCTGTAACGGCTTTGCTTTTTCTTTTTTTGCAGAAGATGGTTGTATCTTTGCTGCTCCTTGCTGATCTTGTTGCTCTAGAGATAAGAGAATTTCATTCGCACGCTCAATGAGTTCCTCAGGAAGTTCTGCAAGTTGTGCGACATGTATACCATAACTCTTATCTGCTGCACCTTCTTTAATCTTATGAAGGAACACGACTTTGCCATTGTGTTCAACTGCGCTTACATGAATATTCTTTAAGTTAGGAAGCTCTTCTTCAAGCACCGTCAATTCATGATAATGCGTCGAAAAGAGCGTTTTCGCACCAATGCGGTTATGAATATATTCAATAATTGCCTGTGCCAGGGCCATACCGTCATAAGTAGACGTACCCCGGCCGATTTCGTCAAATAAGATTAAGCTATTTTGTGTAGCATTCGCAATCGCATTTTTGGCTTCCAGCATTTCAACCATGAACGTACTTTGTCCGGAAATGAGGTCATCCGCTGCTCCAATTCTTGTAAACACTTGGTCAAAAATTGGTAAAATTGCCTCTGTTGCCGGAACGTAACACCCAATTTGAGCAAGAATTGCGGTTAACGCAATTTGACGCATATAAGTACTTTTACCAGACATATTCGGACCTGTAATAAGCAAGGCTTCTCGTTCCCTGTCCATGAAACAATCATTCGGAACATATTCCTGCGCGTTTAGCACTTTTTCAACGACCGGATGACGACCTTCCTTAACAGCGACACGACGCTCCTCAGAAAACTGAGGCTTTACGTATCTACGGTCTTCACTCACTTGGGCAAAGCATTGCAAGACATCTAATTCGCTAACTGTTTTCGCCAACGCTTGTAATCTCGGGATATATTCCTTACTCATTTCGCGAATTTCAGCGAATAAGGCGTATTCCAGCTCCCCGCTTTTCTCTTCCGCTTGTAAAATTAATGTCTCTTTTTCTTTCAATTCTGGCGTAATAAAACGCTCTGCATTCGCGAGAGTCTGTTTACGTTCATACTGACCTTCTTGTAAAAGATGAAGGTTCGAACGAGTTACTTCTATATAATACCCGAACACGCGGTTATAGCCGATTTTCAGACTCTTGATTCCCGTCTTTTCACGTTCTTCACGCTCCAGCTGAGCAATCCATGTCTTTCCATTACGGCTCGCATAGCGGTATTGATCTAGTTGGTCGTTATATCCATCTCGTATCATATTTCCTTCTTTTAACGATAGTGGCGGATTCTCGACTAAGGCACGTTCTAATAGATCGGTTACTGAATCACAAGGATCAAGGCGTCCCGCAATTTCCTGCACTTCATTTCCTGTCAGCTGGGTAAGTATCGCTTGCAGCTGTGGAACTTGAAGTAGAGATTTTTTCAACTGCACAAGATCACGTGCGTTTACATTACCGAAAGCGACGCGGCCAGCAAGGCGCTCAAGATCATAGACTTCTTTTAGTTTTTCACGTAGTTCCTGTCGCTCAAAGTATTGTTGAATCAATACCTCGACAAGTCCATGTCGGCGTTCGATTTCCTGACGATCAATAAGCGGACGATCAATCCATTGCTTCAGCATCCTGCCACCCATTGCCGTCATCGTTTCATCAAGCAGCCAAAGTAATGAACCCTTCTTACCTTTAGAACGTATCGTTTCGGTAAGTTCAAGGTTTCTTTTTGAAAAATAGTCTATCTTCATGAAGTGATGTGTTTGATAGGTGGTTACCGGTTGAAGATGATCAAGGCTTCGTTTCTGGGTACGGTACAAGTAATGGAACATTCTTGCGACTGCGGTAACCATTTTATCCTGATTAAGATTGATCATCAGTGGCAGAAAATGCTCTTCCGCCTTCGTCTCATCTTCAATGGATATGGCGAGCACACCACGTTCGCGTAACTTCTTTTGCCATTCAGGTGAAAAATCGCTCGCAATGACCGTTTCTTTTGCACCCAGAACGGCAAGTTCATTCAGAACTTCATCGAAGCCAGAGGTTAAAAGTGTAACGCGGTTTTCACCCGTTGAAAGGTCGTTATATGCGAACCCAAATGTTTGATCATTGAAAGCAGTGATCGCCGCAAGATAATTGTTCTCTTTCTCGCTGAGGCCACGTCCGTCCATGACCGTACCTGGTGTGATTAATTGAACGACTTCACGTCTCACCACACCTTTCGCCTGGCGCGGATCTTCAGTTTGTTCACAGATCGCGACTTTATAGCCACGTTCTACCAGCTGTTCAATATAGTTAGGCGCAGAATGGTACGGAACACCGCACATTGGCACACGATCAGAACCGCCACCCTCACGACTTGTTAACGTAATTTCCAATTCCTGCGATGCATTTATCGCATCATCAAAAAACATTTCATAAAAATCGCCTAAGCGAAAAAATAAAAAGGCATCCTGGTACTCTGCCTTGATTTTTAAATATTGTTGTATCATGGGCGTGTAAGCTGCCATTATTTCCTCCAAAAACTCATACTTTTCGACAATCTATTATAACATATCGACGTTATGCCTTCATGAACTGGAAAGAATTAATTTAGGGGTTGGCAGTTTGCCGGGGTATGACACTTCTTGATCCATTTTTGCTACTTCTTTGTCCAATTTGTCCAAATCTATGTCCAGTGTCACTCAAAGTACACAAACAACGACTTCATGAACCCCATCCAGCGACTTCTTTTCATGAAAACCTTGCACATTCGTCTAGTTTGGTTGAATATCTGTCTAATTTGACGACACATTTGTCCAGTTTGAGCTAACATTTGTCAAGTTTCACAAAAAGTACATAATTGAGGCATATATACGAAAAAAAAAGCGAAGGGGATCTCCTCCCCTCCGCACAGTATTTTATAGATTTCCGAAAGCTTCAGTTAATGGTGGAACAACTTGTTTCTTACGAGAAACAACGCCCTCTAGTACTGCTTTGTTTTCAGCAAGCTTTACACCGAAAGCTTTTTCAACTGCTTCAGTCTTTGAACCAAGTGCCAATGCAACAGAATCGTTTGTCAAGATATCTGTAACCACAAGCAGGAACAAGTCCAATCCCTTGTCAGCGATTGCTTGATTCAATGCTTCCTCAAGCTCAGCTTGGCGAGACATGACATCGTTTGTGTCAACTGCGTTTACTTGAGCAATTTCAACTTTGCTGTTGCCCATTTGGAATTCCTTCGCATCAAGTGAAATCAATTGTGCGATTGTCTTGTCGCTTAAGTCAGCACCCGCTTTTAGCATAGCAAGGCCATATTCTTCTGCATCAACGCCTGCAATTTCAGCAAGTTCCTTTGCAGCGGCTATATCTTGCTCAGTGCAAGTTGGCGATTTGAAAAGTAATGAATCTGAAATAATAGCAGATAACATTAATCCAGCTGTTTCTTTAGCAATTTCAATGCCGTTTTCTTTGTACATCTTATTTAAAATAGTCGCAGTACAGCCTACTGGCTCAACACGGAAGTACAACGGATCGCTTGTTTCAAAATTCGCAACGCGGTGGTGATCAATTACTTCGATAATGCGAACTTTTTCGATGTCGTTAGCGCTTTGTTGACGCTCGTTGTGGTCAACCAAAATTACGTTGCTCACTTCGCTTGAAACAGTCTCAACAAGGCGTGGAACTTCTGCATTGAATTTCTCTAAAGCATATTGTGTTTCACCGTTCAATTCACCTAAACGAACCGGCTCAACATCCATGCCTAATTTCTTTTTCAATTCAGCATAAGCGATAGCTGAACAAATTGAATCAGTGTCCGGGTTTTTATGTCCGAAAACGAGTACTTTTTCCATGTCACTACTCCTTACATGTCCATAATAGAATTTCCAGTGTTTATTTTAACATAAATGCACGGTCTGTCATCAAGTCATTTATTATCGTAAGTCCCATAATATACATAGCATTTCCGATCCTCATCAATTTCGCGCGAATCGAGATGAAATTCTTTTCCTTTTATAAAAATGGAATCGCAATGGAGAATCGCCAGAGCATCGTCGTGAACAAACAAATCACGCGACTCAATTACACGTTGCATACCGCCCTCGAGCATTTCTCGAAATTCGAGACCTATGTAATCAAAGTATTTCTGGCTAGGCTCATCCTCGAAGGCTTCTTTATTTAAATAGATGATGATATCGCCTTTTGCATCCTTTGTCGTAAGGGTTACTTTGTATGTTTGCGCATCCTTAATAAAAAACTCACATGTCATTCTGCAGACAACTTCACTAACAGTCAAATCAGGATAATGCCATAATGCTGGATAATCCGCAGCATCATCATCGAGGCGGTATTCCAATCGCATAATAAGACCTCCCTTTGTTTTCTTCCATTCTACCATTGTTTTCTACTGAATAAATTCTATAATGAAGATATTGCCAGTTAGGAGTGTGATACTTTGAATAAGACAAAAAAATTGATAACCGGTATTGTCCTTTCCCTATCCACAGGTGCATTATCAGCCTGTAGCGACGACCTTCCACCTCAACCTGATGAAGATAGTTGCAGCGAGTGGGATTGGGATGATGAACTTGGCGTTTGGGAATGCGGTGATAGCCATTCCCATTATCATGGACATTATTTCTACGCTGGAACCTATTATAAAAGCCGCAGCGCTTTCAAGAAATCATCGGCTTACAAAGCGTACAAATCATCATCAAGCTTTAAAGGTGGTATTGGTAGCGGTTCAAAAGGTGGCTTTGGAGGCTAACCAATGAATGACTATCAAAAGCAACGACGAGAGTTTTACCGCCAATTACCGGACTTTTGGTCCGACATAAACGATGCTGAATATAGTTTATTCCATGTTTTGCCTTTGAAGAAGGAACTCATTGATAAAGTCAAACTTGCTACAGAGACCATGATGGCCATTTTCAGCAAAACAGCCCGACTGCTTCGTCAACTTCCCGAAGAACAGCTCTTAGATCTCGGATTTCCAACAGAATCACTTGCTTTTATCAAGATGAAGCAGTTTTTTCCGGAAACCATCATTGGACGTTTTGATTTTGTTAACACAACTGACGGTTTAAAACTTCTTGAATTCAATAGTGACACGCCTACATTCATTAAAGAATGTTTTAAAATTAACGGTGTCGTCGCCAGGAAGTTTGGCTTTTCTGACCCTAACAGAAATGAAGAAGCGCTATTAGCATCTGCAATCAATAAAGCAATCCTCGAGAGTGCGAAGCTAGTTGCAGGAAATGCCCAGCCAAATGTAGTCTTTACCGCACATCATGATCACGTTGAAGATTGGAATACCATCCGATACTTAAGTGGATTTTGCAATGTTGAACACCAGCTAATCCCGCTCCAGAATTTGCGAATAAGCGATGACGCTCTCATAGATTCGGACGGATTGCCTATTGACGTCCTTTATCGGCAAACGTATCCTTTAGAACATATGCTTGAAGACAAGGATCCTATAACGGACGACAAAACCGGCATCAAGCTTCTCGAACTTGTTAAACGCGGAAAACTTGCAATCTTGAATCCACCATCTGCATTCTTATTACAGCCAAAAACCATTCAAGCTCTAATATGGGGACTTGCTGAAGCAAGCCGTTTTTTTACAAAGGAAGAGTGTGAAGCTATTAAAACCTATATGCTTCCAACCTATTTAGAGGCAGATGCTTTCTTAGGAAGTACTGCTTTTGTAAAAAAACCCTCTTTAGGCAGAGAGGGCGATACAATCACGATTTACGATCAAAATCATTGCGAACTATTAAAAAATAAAATCCGAACGTTTGAAAATGAAACGGCTGTTTTTCAACAATATATCTCCCTTCCTAAGATCCGTCTGGAAACGGAAAAAGGGGAGGAAGAATTGTCATACTTGATCGGTTCTTTTACGATTGCAGGTAAATCAAGTGCGATAGGCGTACGCGCCGGAGAAAAAATTACAGGTAATGAATCCTACTTCTTGCCCGTGGGCATTCATTCTAAGGAGGAGAAATAAATGTTAAATTTCCTGGCTTACCTGGGAACAGGTATTTTTTTACTGGTTATTGGCCTTGTTTTAATGGAAATCACAACAAAAAACAAAGAATTTAGATTGATGGCCAACGGAAATCTTGCTGCGAGTTACGTTCTTGGAGGGCGTTTGGTCGGTTTGGCAGTTGTCCTTTACTCTTCGGCTGCTAATTCCATTTCCTTAGCAGATATGTTTTTATGGGGCGGAATTGGTGTTTTGGCTCAAATCGTTCTGTTCTATATTGCCGAGTGGATTACACCGCATTTTAACGTGACGCAATCCATCGACGAAGACAACCGTGCTGTCGGATTCTTCTTGATGCTTCTTTCCATTTCGATTGGGATTGTTATTGCAGGTTGTTTAACCTACTAACTTTCAAATCTAATAGTGCCTTCCTGAAATGTCAGGAAGGCACCTTTTTTATATGGATTGAAATGTTTTCTTATCACAGATTACAAACAATACGGCATCAGTTGGAATAGGTTCATTCAACTTTCTGATGATATTTAGGTCTTTCCGGTCTGCTATCAATTGAGCACCTTTTGACTTCAAATCTTCGTATGCATCTCCATAGGTTTTCCATGCTGGATTCGTTGTTACTTCCCAAAGATCGCTGCCGTTTTCACCATCCTGATGGCTCAAAAGCTGCGTAAACAAATGACTGGAACCTTTTGTTTGCGCAGACTTGGCCATCAAGTTCGATACCGACTCTTGTGATAAAATAAATTCATCGATTTTGACATGCTTGAAATTGCCAACATGCTTTTCATTCAAGATTTCTGCAATTGTGTAAATATTATTTTCGGTTTCATCATCATAACTTTCAATTGTAGAAGCAACGAGTAGCGTTTTACCGTCTGCCAAATCGGAATTTGTAACACCATCTGGCGCAAACAAAAGAACTGCTCTCGATTTTTCAATCCTTGCTTTTCTTAATGTTTCAAAATCAGTAGGACTTCCATTCACATATGTAAACCGCTCATGTTCCAGAGGCGTTTTTTCGAGCTCATCGATTAACACTACTTCAGACAAATTATCACCTGCAAACAACTCTCTAATTGTAGATTTGGACTTAGCCGTCCACCCAATTACAACATAATGATTTTCTCCACGATAGTTCAATTTTCCCTCCTCCTTCATTCGCTTGTAATGAGAGACTGACTCGACAATCTGCCCGATAATCATTCCAAAGAGACCAATCCCAACGGTGTAGATAACGAGCATTGCCCAGATTCGACCGAACTCGGACGTTGGGGAAACGTCCCCATATCCGACCGTCGTCATCGTTGTTAAAAGCCACCACATTGCGTGAAAGGTGTTCTCAAATGTCTCAGGTTCAATTACAGACATGAACCATGCATTAAACACAACAAACAATAGAGTGAACATCACAAGCGTTCGATAACGGAATTTCATTGCACTTATAAAGATTTTTCTGAAGAAAAGCATGTAGAGTTCCCCCTCTTCAGCTTCTTATAAAAACGATAACCTTTTCTTACTCCTTCCATCACGATGAACGGAACGGGTGGATGCCATTTTAAGAAAAATGGTTTATATATTTTGTAATATGCTTTTTTCAAATCGTTCCATTTGCTGCAATAGCCCTTTTTATAGAAATCCGATATGTCGACGATGTAGCCTTTACCATTGTGCAAAACGACGTTTTTCCCATGAACATCGTAAGGATTTAATCCTCTTGTTTTGGCGTATTTGAGCCCGCGATCAATATCTTTAATGACCGATTCAGGAATGGCTATTCCGTTAATCACTGCGTTGAAAAGAGTGATTCCTTCGAGCTTTTTCAAGACAAGATAGTTGTCGCTATATGCGTAAAGAGTTGAAAATGATTCATGTTCGCCTAATCGCTTATAAACGTCCATTTCATTTTTGATTTCCTCTTTATTTCTCCCATATACTTTTACGACCATACCAGGCATGGACGGATGTTCAAATACACCGGCATAATTCCCGCTTCCAATCGTCCGCCAAGATTTTGTATGGTTAATAACGATTATGGGATCGAACGGACTTTCCACGATTAAATTTATATTAGGCAAAAGATCTTCTTCTATTAAATTTACAATTGATTGAATGTGCATATGAACTCCTTTCCTCCTTATTTTTAACCTTTCCTGATGCTTTGTCTACAAATATTTTACTGGTTTCTTATATTCTAATCATATTCATCTGTTACAAACCACAGTCTATGACTTTAGAAATAGGGACTGTAAAATATCCTGAAGAATCATCTCTCATTTCGTAGATAAAGAGCTTTTTCATTCGATAAATTGAACAGCCTTTAAATGTTACAGTGGCGATAAAAAGAAAGGCTGTTTTCGTAAACTTTGTTTCTATTTAACAAATAGGCTCTGTTAAACTGGCCTGTTGATTTCCGCTCCAGTCGTTTGCTTTCCGGTACGAATAAGCAAATTTGTCTTAGGGGCGTTCGTCGAGCCTCCTCGTAGCTATCGCTCCTGCGGGGTCTCCCCTGTAACGCTAATCCCCCAGGACATTGATGAGCTTCCTAGAAATAACCCACGCACGAAGAAAAAGCGTAGGCATTTTCGAGGAGTCAAGCGCCCTCCGCTCCAATCAGCTTCTTTAAATATGGTATTCTTTCACAAAACTTATTTAAGAAACAACAATCTTTTAGAAGAGAGCAAAAAGAAAAAACTGGCGAAGTTCGCCAGCCAATCTCCATACTATTTTTGAAAGATTCCCTTCAAATTTTGTCCTTCTACGAATTTGGGTGCTTTAATGGCTAGACAGTGATACAAAGTCGGGGCCACATCCAAGTTCGTGACAGAATGAATAAGGTTACCTTTTTTAATACCACTTCCCATAGCAAAGAAAACAGGTCTTAACGCCTCACGATTTGGGTCGCCTCCGTGTGTACCCAATTCCTCTGCAGGATGTGTCACTTTTTTATGACCTTGTCCTACAATAAATCCTTCACCAGTCAAGATTAACAGATCCCCAAAATTCTCATGTTTCGCCATCCTATTTTTGGAGGTTTCAATTATTTTTTCAAATGGCTTTACCTCATCTTTAATGGCATAGGTGTTCAGTTCACCCACTGCTTTCGAAATGAAATCGCCTGTCAGCTTATCATTTGAAAAGCGGTCAAACAATTCGTCTACATAGAATTCGACGGTTTCTTTTTCTTTTGAGACGGGTACTTCATAATCTTTGAAGAGTTTAATAAGTTCTGATTTCGTTTTAATATATTCTTTTTCTTTCAATTGCCCGCCTTTTTCTCGATCTTCTAAATTAACATAGATATTTGCGGACGAACCGCTCGCTACAGCATAAGCTTTAGACTCTTTCACATCGACTTTTCCATCATCAGTAAGTTTTAAGTAACCTTCATCTAACAAAATCTTGTTCGGCTCAATAGTAGTGTGTGCAGGCTCCATACCATGATCCGAAACGACGAATAACTGATCATTAGCTTTTAATTTTCTCATCATCTGACCAACCATGGAATCGGCAACTTTATAGGACCACTCTATATATTCGTTATTTTCTTCAGCCTTCTTCTCTGTATAGCCAGGTTGTCGCGGGTCTTCAAGCAAGAATTCATGTTGTTCATGGTCGATTTGCGGAGCGTAATACATAAGTAAATCAGGTTTGTATTCCTGTTTAATATATATGGAAACATCCGAAACCCAATCTGTAAAACGAGTACTTACCTCTTCATATTCTTTTCTCGTGATCCAACCATTAACCAACGCCTTGGTATCATCCTGGACTGGGAAGAAACCAAACTTCTTGTGAATATCTTCTGAAAATCCCCTCGGACCTTGGATGCTTCCAGATGTCACAGCTGTTCGATACATTTTTATTTGCGACAAACTTTCTCCTGAACTTTTAAGCTTAAAATAATACCCCGCGTACTCTCCATCTTTCACTTTAACAGGCATGCTTCCCCACATATTGCCACTGATCTTGGCATCAGTTTCATCCACTACCTTATCTGTAGAAAGGACGAAAGAATCATAGTTTAATCTATGATCATCGGTCGAGTCGATTGCCAACATATGATATGAAGTTTCGTCCATTTTTTCCAAATCTATATTGAATTTTGCTTCTTGCGGCTCGCTATAACTCGTTTCCTCAAACTCCCACCCTTGAGCAGGAATGAAATTTAATTCCTCCAACTTGCTCTGTGCCCATGTGTCTCCATAGAAAATGGTGTAATCAGCCTGTTCGCCTGTTTTAGGATTGGCACCTGGGAAGATGATCGTAGCAGTCGTTTTCCCACTTTTCCTTGCCTCTTTCCATATCGGGCTAACATCCAATTCTTGTTTAAAAGCATTATTTTTATTCGTTAGCTTTGTCCCTTCTTCGTGCCACTGGTTGCTCACAAAACCTGTTTCTCTAGGTCTCGCTCCCGTTGCTATGGCTGCATGCGATGGAGCTGTAAGTGAAGGTGTGATTGTGCGCGAACGAGTAGCACTGGTACCCTGCTTCATTAATTTTTTGATGTGAGGAAGTTTTCCTTCCTTCACAAATTTTTTGGTCAGATCATTTCTCATTCCGTCAAATGAAATCAAGATTACTTGCTTTTTCTCTGCCGCATTCACGTTATGAACGCCTATGTTGGTCATAATTCCAAATGCAATCAAAAACACTTTCATTTTTCTAAACATGATATTCCCCCGTCTATCTTTCTATAACAGGGTTATTTCCCTCTTAACTAAACTCCGAAACTATTGATATGCTACCAATTACATGAATGTTAACATAGCTTTTCCTCATATTTACCCTATACCAACGGAATTCATGAGAACGATTCTCCATCCATCTGGATCTTCAATGGTCACTCCCCCTCTTGCCCAATAAGGGTTTTCAGAAGTGACAGCTGGAAACCCCATCCCAGCAAGACGACTGACAATTTTATCACGTTCATAACGGCTGGTAATGTAGAATACCAATAAATGTTCCTTTGTAGGTAAGGGTAGTTCTATAAACTCCTCAAATTGTGTAAATTCCAAATGGTATCCGTAGTTTGGCAATCCAAACATCAAACCGTCATACCCCTCATGTTTTCTAAACTCGCCTATCTTCTTAAGACCAAGACCCTCTTTGTAAAACTGTTCAATCTTTTCTAATTGATTGGTCGGGCGTGCCATCCTGAATTGTACTGCCGGTACCTCGCCGTCCCATTGCTTTTTGACCTTGATTTCGTAGTCAAATTCTTCATGATAGAAGCGAGCCTCTTCAGGACCTGATACAACGATTTTAAGTGGATAAATAGTCGCAGCACGTTCCGTGGGATACCAGTTTCTTCCCTCTTTGACGAGGACAAAAACACCTTCTCTATCTCCATAAAAGGCAAACCTATCGCTTTCAGCTTTATAGATATTACTGATAACCGATGAGAGGTTATTTCGCATCTCTTCAACTGAATTCACAGGCATTCCAACTTCACCGATGTCATGCCAACCACTTAATTCTTTCGCACCGCTCCAGCTTACCGGTCTTTCTAATAGCTCCATAATATTCCCGTCCGGATCAACAAAGTATGCCTGCTTGCCTTCCCAAAATAGACTGTAATTCCCTTCTTCATCTGGCAAGAGCAAACTCCTTTGTGCCAGACGCTCATAGATGAAATCAAAGTAATCAGACCCTGTTCTAAAACATAAATGGTAAAAAGGTGTAGACGTATCTTTTTCAAAAATCAGCTTTGTTGATCCCGCCATAACTGAAAAGGAAGCATCCGTACTTGAAACCAATTCCATCAATAATATATTTTGATAAAAATCCTTCATATTCTCCAAATTAAAGCATTTAATATGAACCTGATATATTCTCATCATTATCTCTCCTCTCCACATTATTATATTTTTCTTATCATTTCGTTTGGTCAGCCAAAAGTTGTATGGATCACTCATCAATTATAAGGAACAAAGAGTACTCATATGGAAAAGGACAAAAAAAAAACCAGGAAGTGGAACCTTCCTAGTTTTGTATTATTCTTCTTCAGCACCTAGCAAGAAATCTGGATTTAGGTCTTCAAAATCTTCATCATCCAGTTCTGTGCCCCACTCTTCATCATCACATTCACATTTTTCAGGGTAAACAGCTACACAAACCTTTGTTTCGCCGATTACTTCCACAAGGAATTCCCTTTCGACGTGGACGATGATTTTATTGCCATTTGGTGAAATAACAGCTTCACAGCAATTTGGTTGCTGCAATACCTTCGCAATGATTTCTTGATCATCATGGCTATCAGGGTCACGGTATCTTAACTTAATGACATCTTTATAAGTTACACGTTCTGTGACAACTTCTGTTTTTGTATTTTCGTTATAAGAATACCATACGTTAATGTCATAGGATCCGTGTATTTCTACAGTTTTACCGCACTTTTTCGCCTCAAATTTATGGTTGATGATCCAACAGCCAAGAATGCTTGTTGGACTATGTGCCGGGCAAATCGTATGATTGGACTGTGTGAATTTCCGTCCTTTGGCTACGACCGCTTTGGTTATAATCTCTCTGTATTCTCCCATTTCGAGCGAACCCTCCTCTTTCAGTTTCATTTCATCCTATGCTCAAAATTAGACTAGTGTGCGATATATTTTTTTAAACACTGGATAAAAGTTTAGTCATAGTTCAGTTTATGCGCGGATTTTTGGGATTGTGCCTTATTGCCTAAGAAAACTTCCGAAAAAACAAAATGCTTACAGAGGGTTTTCTGCTCCATTAAAAAAACCAGGCTGATTTCTCAGCCTGGTTTTTGGTTAATTATTAATGATGATCGTGGTCGTGATCATGACTGCAGCTATCACTTTGATTGGCTACATTAGCACCCGTTTCGCCACGAAGCAGGTCTCCACCCGTTGAAGTAACAATTTGGTCTGTTACAGTATTAGAAATTGCTGAAGCAATCAACTGTAAAAGTTCATTTACTTCTAATTGTGATTGTTTAAAATCTTGAACAACTGGAATTTCATCCAATTCTTTCTCAATTGAAGCAATTTTGTCTTCTACTTTTTTTAACGCTTCTGGCTTTCCATAATGCTGTAAGTTGACAGCTTGCTTTTGTAGACCCTTTATATCCGAAATCAATGTACGAATTTTTTCGTTCTGGTGGATTTGTGCTTCCGCACGTTTAAAGAAATCCACTTCTTCTGTTTGAGAAATCATCTGTGCCAATTCTTGTGCACGTGCGACGATATCGTCTTTTGTATACTTCGCCACGTTATTTCACCTCTGCCGTTTCTAGTTCTTCAATCATTTCTCCGTTTAATGACCATGTTTTCGCCGCTGTAATCTTTACTTTAACAATTTTTCCAATTGACGTTTTTGGACCAATGAAGTTTACAAGTTTCAGTTTGCTTGTATAACCGGCAAGCACATCTGGATTGTTCTTGCTTTCCCCTTCTACAAGAACATCGACAACTTGCCCTACATATCTTTGCATTGCCATAGCTGAATATTCGTTTACAACAGCGTTTAGGCGTTGTAAACGTTCCTTTTTTACTTCCATAGGTACATTATCGACCATTTTGGCAGCTGGTGTACCTTCGCGTGGAGAGTAAATAAACGTAAATGCTGCATCGTATCCAACCTCTTTATAGAGGGAAACCGTTTCTTCAAACTGTTCTTCGGTTTCATTCGGATATCCAACAATGATGTCAGTAGTTAAAGAGGCTGTAGGAATTGCTTTCTTAATCTTGCGAACTAACTCAAGATATTGCTCTCTTGTATATTTACGTGCCATGATTTTCAATACATCTGTTGAACCTGATTGTACTGGCAAATGGATATGATCCATCAAGTTTCCGCCTTTTGCAAGCACTTCAATTAAGTGATCATCAAAGTCACGAGGATGACTTGTTGTAAAGCGGATTCTTGGAATGTCAATTTTACGGATTTCATCCATTAAATCGCCAAGGCCGTAGTTGATATCCTCAAGATCCTTACCATAGGCATTTACATTCTGACCTAACAGGGTAATTTCTTGGTATCCTTGAGCTGCCAAATGGCGCACTTCCTGAATGATATCTTCTGGGCGACGGCTTCTTTCCTTACCACGAGTATAAGGAACGATACAGTACGTACAGAACTTATCGCAACCGTACATGATGTTTACCCATGCCTTAATGTTGCCACGACGAACCTTTGGAAGGTTTTCAATAACATCCCCTTCTTTAGACCATACTTCGATGACCATTTCTTTGGACATGTATGCTTCATGAAGGATATTAGGTAGTCTGTGGATATTATGGGTTCCAAAGATCATATCAACCTGGTTGTACGTTTTTAAAATTTTGTTAACAACCGATTCTTCTTGGGACATACAACCGCATACCCCGATTAACAAATCCGGTCTCTCTGTTTTAAGATGCTTTAAATGACCAAGTTCACCAAATACTTTATTTTCCGCATTTTCACGAATTGCACAAGTATTAAGAAGAATTACATTAGCATCATCTACACTATTAGTAGCTTCATAACCAAGCGCAAGAAAAATCCCTGCCATTACTTCTGTGTCATGTTCGTTCATTTGACAACCATAGGTGCGGATGTAGAATTTACGGCCATCACCCATTCCACGGAATTCTTCAGAGATAGCGAAATCTTTATGGTATTTGACTTCTTCTTTCCCGCGTAATTTAGCGTCTTTTAAGGAAGGTGGAGTATAGACAGTCTCAAAGTATTTACTGAAATCTTTTTCGGATTTTTTGTCCGATGGATTTGCAGATTCTACTTTTTGACTTTGTAAGCGTTGCTCTTCATTCATAAAAAGGTATGTCCCCTTTCAATTGATTCCACTATAATCGTACAATCTTAAGTAATTCTAATAGACATGCACATTACTATAGTATAAAGGTTCATGCGGGTGAAAACAATAGAAACAAGCCATACCGAACAAGGCAGAACCCGTTATTTTATACTTGAATTTTCATTTTAATTCATTGACAACGATGATGAAGTGAAAAAAATCACAAAATGTAGGACAGGTGACTTTATTTATTAGGCTCTGTTAAACTTGGTTGTTGATTTTCGCTCCAGGGCACTCGCTTTCCGCGGGCGGTTCGGGAGCCTCCTCGTCGCTTCACTCCTGCTGGGTCTCCCCTGAACCGCTTTTCCCGCAGGAGTCTCGCACCCTTACGCTACAATCAACAAAACTAATAAATCAACATTGGTCTTTAACAGAGCCATTTATTAAAAATGCAGGGTATTTATAGTCGAATTTTAATCAAAGAAGATTTTATCGATACGAAAAAGAAATATATCGATATGAATTCCTCGTTTATCAATGCAACCCTGCAGATATCCATATGAAAAGTACATAGATCGAAATCGATATGTCAGATATGATCCGACATACAAGATACTCACAACATTATCCTCTATTCAAACCGCCAGCACCGAACAAAACAATCCCGTGAGCACCACTGCCCACGGGATTGTTTTACATCGAGTAAAAGTACTCTCATCTATATTGATTACATGAACTCCGCAACAAGCTTATCGAAATGAGCTTGATCAAGAACTAAATCAGCTTTTGAAAGAGGTTCTTCAGAGTAGCCAGCAACAAGTTCCTGATAAGATTTACGCTCAGTGTTTTGGTAGATCAGACCAGTTACAAGGCCATCATGCTTCATTAATGTTTGCATAGCCATTTCACGGTTAGAAGAATCATAGCCTTCCACATCGCTAAGCTTCGTTAGGTTTTCTTTGAACCAGTCGTATGTGTTTACTTTATTATAAGTAACACATGGGCTGAATACGTTGATTAACGAGAAGCCTTTGTGATTGATTCCAGCTTCGATTAAAGCCGTTAAATCTTTAAGATCAGTTGAGAAGCTTTGCGCAACAAATGTAGCACCAGCCGTTAAAGCCATTTCCATTGGAGAAATTGCTTGTTCAATTGAACCAAGTGGCGTTGATTTTGTTTTAAATCCTGCAGCTGAACGAGGGGATGTTTGTCCCTTTGTTAAACCGTAGATTTGGTTGTCCATTACGATGTAAGTAACATCGATGTTACGGCGGATTGCATGGATCGTGTGACCCATACCGATTGCAAATCCATCTCCGTCACCACCAGAAGCGATAACCGTTAAATCACGGTTAGCCATTTTCACACCTTGTGCAATTGGTAGTGAACGGCCGTGAATGCCGTGGAAACCGTAAGAATTAATGTATCCAGAAATACGTCCAGAACATCCGATTCCAGAAATAACTGCAAGTTGTTCAGGCTCTAAGCCAACGTTTGCTGCTGCACGTTGCATAGCTGCTTGTACGGAAAAGTCTCCACAGCCCGGGCACCAGTTTGGTTTGACGTTATTACGAAAATCTTTAAATGTAGCCATTTAGAACAACTCCTTGCATTTAGACTGAATTTCGTGAGGAAGGAATGGATTTCCATCATATTTCAAGTGTTTTGTAATCTTTTCAGCATGTCCAACATTCATCTTCATGATGTTAGCTAACTGTCCAGTCGCATTGTTTTCTACAACTAGGACTTTCTTAGCTGAACGAACCAATGGAAGAACTTCGTCAGTTGGGAATGGATGGATCAAGCGGATTTGAGCATGATTCACTTTCATTCCTTCTGCTTCAAGACGGATCATTGCTTCTTCAATCGCACCACGAGTTGAGTTGAAACCAACGATTAATACGTCAGCATCTTCGTGTTTTGCATCTTTATGAACGGGTGTGTCAAAACGGATGTTTTCCACTTTACGGAAACGCTTATCCATTTGCGCAATACGGTTGGCAGCTGATTCAGAAGGCTTTCCTGTCTCATCATGCTCAACCCCTGTTACGTGATGGATACCATTTTTCATACCAGGAATAACACGTGGAGAAACGCCATCCTCAGTCACTTCATAACGCTTAAAGTAACCTTTATCAGGGTTCTCTGGAATCTCTTCTGTTACAAGCTTCCCACGACGAATTTCAACTTTATTGAAATCAAGTGGTTCAACTGTTTGTTTACCTAAAGATAATTGAAGGTCAGTTAAAAGGATAACTGGACATTGATATTCTTCAGCTAAGTTGAAAGCTTCAGCAGCATCGTAGAATGCTTCTTGAACTGTACTTGGAGCCATAACGATTTTAGGAATCTCACCGTGAGTTCCATAGATCATAGCCATCAAGTCTGATTGCTCTTGCTTCGTTGGTAGACCTGTAGATGGGCCTCCACGTTGCGTATCAACAATTACAAGCGGAGTCTCAGTGATACCTGACAAACCGATAGCTTCCATTTTTAATGAAAGACCAGGACCTGCGGATGCCGTGATTGTACGAACACCAGCGTAGTTAGCGCCGATTGCCATTGTACATGCAGCGATTTCATCTTCAGTCTGAATAACTGTTCCGCCAAGTGCCGGAAGCTTCTTAATCAAATATTCCATGATTTCTGAAGCTGGCGTGATAGGGTATGCAGCCATAAATCGGCAACCCGCAGCAACTGCACCTAAAGCGATTGCATCGTTCCCAATCATGAACATACGTTTTGTTCCGTCTGCTTTTTCAAGCTCCATTGTTTGAACGTTTGTGCCAAGTTGTTCTTTAATGAAGTCAAAACCTGCTTGGATTGCTTCCATGTTCTTATCTACAACTTGTTGACCTTTTCTGCCAAAGATTTCTTGAACAACTTCTTCAAATACTTTGATGTCAAGATTCAATACAGCCGAAGTTGCACCGATTGCAACCATGTTCTTCATTAAAGAAGTACCTAGTTCAGTGGCCATTTCAGTAAATGGAACCGCATACATAGTTGCTTGAGTATCTTCCGGTTTTACCGGATTAAACTTAGCATCAGCGATGATAACACCATTGCTGTGTAATTCTTTGTAGTTAAGATCGATTGTTTCCTGGTCAAAAGCAACAAGGATATCCAAATCGTCAGAAATTGAACGAACTTGTGATGTGCTAACGCGGATTTTATTGTTTGTGTGGCCACCTTTAATACGTGAAGAAAAGTGACGATAACCGTACAAGAAGTATCCTAAACGATTCAAAGCAATAGAAAAGATTTCCCCAGTACTTTCGATACCTTCCCCTTGCTGTCCGCCAACTTTCCATGAAAGTTGATTGATCATGACTTACACCCCTTTAGATACGTAAAGATATATGTAAAAACATTTTCTTAGATTAGTGTAGCACTTTTCCAAATAATTCACTAGAATCACGCCCGAGTAACACTCCGGCGCCTATAAGTATCTTAAATGGATGTGTACTAAACGCTTTCAATTCTAGACCTATGTGCCAAAAATTGCAACCCTTTATAAATAATTATTGTCTAAAATATGAATATTTTTTTATTTTCAAAAAATAGTTTGGTAGATTTCCTGTTTTTTTAAAGAAAGCGCTTTAAATTAGCGTTTTTTTATTTCTTTTTTGTATATCTTTTCGCCATATTATCGAATAAAAAATTCTTTACTTGTATTTCAGAATAATATTTTTGAAGCTCATTAACCAAATTCATATAGTCTCCAGCCCTACTTAAATCCATTACTGTGTCATCTATGCCATCAAAGTCTGAACCAAAGCCAACATGATTTTCTCCTCCAAGCTCACAAATATGCTCGAGGTGTCTTAGAACATCGGTAATCGTTGCCTTTTTATGTCCTGAAAGGAATTCTGGCACAAATGTCAATCCCATTACACTGTTCCTCTCAATTATGGCTTCAATTTGTTGGTCATTTAGATTTCGAGGGTGTGGGCATAGCGAATAACAATTTGAATGCGAAGCAAATGGGTGATCTGCCCACTCAATGACATCCCAAAATCCTCGCTCTGACAGATGCGAAACATCACACCATGTATTTGTATCGTTCAAGAGGCGCAAAACTTCCATACCGAAACGGGTCAATCCCCCTGCCCTTTCCTCCATTGCTCCATCTGCTACATGATTGGAATCATTCCACGTTAATCCAACAGAAGATACTCCGAGACGAAGCAATGTTTTCAGCTTAACGATATCCCTCCCTATTGCATCACAGCCTTCAAGGGTTAAAATAGCCCCCACTTCATTTTCCTTTAAAGTATTGATGTCCTTGCTATGACTAATAAACCTCATATTCGGATTCTTTTTTAAGATTTTTTCAAAGAAAATATCAACCATATATAAAGATGCATGAAATGATACATCTGGATGTATTGATGGGGATACGAATATGGCAAAACATTGGACCTGTACTTTCGCATTTACTAACTGACTTGCATTTACATGCAGTTTTGAAGAGTCGCTAAAATCTATCGAGGAATCTTTAAACATTTTATAAAGAACGTCACAGTGCGCATCAAATATTCTCATTTCCACTCACTCCTCTTCTCAAATTTAGGCTGTTTTCGCATTGATTGTTGCTTTTACGAAAAATGAAACAACACGAATAGATTCTTATTTCGTGCCAACATGAGTTATGAAAAGAGCCTAAATATAAAAAGAGCCTGCTTGTCTAAGTTAGCAAGCAGGCAGTTTGAACTGAACTTTTTTATCTAGGCTCAATGATGAGTTTAATCGCTGTACGTTCTTCCCCATCGATTAAGATATCTGTAAAGGCCGGGATGCAGATTAAATCTACCCCGCTAGGTGCTACAAATCCTCGAGCAATCGCTACTGCTTTTACCGCTTGATTCAATGCACCCGCACCAATAGCCTGGATTTCCGCTGCACCTCTTTCGCGCAGAACTCCGGCAAGCGCACCAGCTACAGAATTAGGATTAGATTTTGCTGAAACTTTTAATATTTCCATTCCTAGCTCCTCCTTGTATAATCCCGATCCCGCATGAGCATTTCATGAACTAATCAGGCATATATCATTCCACTGCTACTATATTCACGGAAATATCCACATATTCCGGCTTGGACAAAAAAAGTAGAAGTATCAAGGAGTGATCATAGAATTACTCATATTATGACTGGCTGTTTTCGTAAAGTTTTTTGCTATTTTAGGAGTGGTTGATTTCCACTCCAGAATGCTCGCTTTCCTTGGACAAGGGCAAATTCTTCTTGGGCGAGCGGGGTGGAGCCTCCTCGGCGCTACTCGCGCTTCTGGTGTCTCACGTGTCCCGCTGCTACCTCTGGAGTCTCGCACTTTCCATTCCATTCAACTTCTTTTAAACAAATTACGTTTTAAAATCTATTTGCAAAACAACACTCTTTTTGAATAGTCCTTATGAATAGAATGGATGATTGTCGTTAATTAGGATACGTTCAATCTTTTTCGCCAACCCTGTTTTACGGTCAAGTTCAATAGAAACCGCACTAAGTTGGCTCGGACCTGACGTAGGCACTTCAAATCGAACAGGTAAAGCGGTTAGAAACCTCTTCAATACAGCGTCTCTCTCAACACCTAGGATTCCATCATATGGACCAGTCATTCCCACATCGGTAATGTATGCAGTACCTCCTGGAAGTATCCTATTATCGGCTGTTTGAACGTGCGTATGAGTTCCTACAACAGCAGAAACTCGTCCTTCCAAGTACCATCCCATTGCAAGTTTTTCACTGGTGGCTTCAGCATGGAAGTCAACAAAAATGAACGGTGTACGTTTTTTTGCCTCCTCCACCAACTCGTCTGCCTTTTTAAATGGGCAATCAATAGCAGGCATAAAAGTTCTTCCTTGTAGATTGATTACTGCAAGCTCAATATCATTCATCCTGATATATACAATTCCTGTCCCTGGTGTACCAGCAGGAAAATTAGCTGGGCGGACAAGGTATTTTGCTTTTTCAATAAACTCAAAGATTTCACGATTATCCCAGGCATGGTTTCCTAAGGTTACCGCCTGAGCTCCTACTTCTAAAAACTGACGGTAAATTGCCTCTGTAATACCTTTACCACCAGCTGCATTTTCACCGTTAATAATCGTCATATGGGGGCGATATTTTTCTTTTAGTTTCGGTACGTACTCTTTTACCATATCACGACCTGGAGAACCGACAACGTCTCCTACAAATAATAAATTCATGTAATTTCCTTTCTATACTGCATATATTTTAACATGCTCTAAGTTTAACACATTTCCCTCCATGTCTATCCAATATCAGACTCTAAAAAAGGAAAAGCGGTGCAAGATGCACCGCTTTATTTTGCGTATTCAACTGCTCTTGTTTCCCTGATGACTGTAACCTTAATGTGACCAGGATAATCAAGCTCTTCTTCAATGCGCTTTCTGATATCCCTTGCAAGTCTATGTGCTGCCAAATCATCAATAGATTCTGGTTTAACCATGATACGAACCTCACGGCCAGCTTGAATCGCAAATGATTTCTCAACACCTTCATAAGACTCGGAAATTTCTTCAAGCTTTTCAAGTCGGCGAATGTAGTTTTCAAGCGTCTCACTACGTGCACCAGGTCTAGCAGCAGATAATGCATCAGCTGCAGCAACCAATACTGCAATGATTGACGTTGGTTCCTTATCGCCGTGATGGGATGCGATACTGTTGATAACAACCGGATGCTCTTTATACTTCGTAGCGAGCTCAACTCCGATTTCAACGTGGCTTCCTTCGACTTCGTGATCGATTGCTTTACCGATATCATGCAGTAAACCTGCACGTCTAGCAAGCGTTTCATCTTCACCTAACTCAGCAGCAAGCAAACCTGATAACTGAGCTACTTCCATACTGTGCTTCAAGACATTTTGACCGTAGCTTGTACGGTATCTTAGTCGGCCTAGAATCTTGATAAGATCTGGATGTAATCCGTGGACGCCTACTTCGAAAGTAGTTTGTTCTCCGATTTCTCGAATGTGTTCATCCACTTCTCGACGAGATTTTTCAACCATTTCCTCGATACGAGCTGGGTGAATACGTCCATCTTGCACAAGTTTCTCAAGCGCAAGTCTTGCCGTTTCACGACGAATTGGATCAAATCCGGATAAAATAACTGCTTCAGGAGTATCATCTATAATAAGATCGATTCCTGTAAGTGTTTCTAACGTACGGATATTTCGGCCTTCTCGTCCAATAATACGGCCTTTCATCTCATCATTTGGAAGGTTGACAACGGAAACCGTCGTTTCAGCGACATGATCAGCAGCGCAACGCTGGATCGCAAGCGATAGTAATTCCTTCGCTTTTTTGTCGGATTCTTCTTTCGCACGGGTTTCGCTTTCTTTAATCATGACAGCGGTATCATGTGCTAATTCCTGTTCGAGACGATCTAAAATGATCGCTTTTGCTTCGTCACGAGTCAGACTAGAAATTCTTTCAAGTTCTGTCTGCTGTGCACGTACCATCTCGTCCACTTTGCTTTCCATCTCTTCAATATGCTGTTGTCTTTGGTTAAGAGAATCGTCCTTCTTTTCTAAAAGACTTTCACGTTTATTTAACGTTTCATCTTTTCGGTCCAAATTCTCTTCTCTTTGTAGTAAACGATTTTCTTGCTTTTGTAGTTCATTTCTTCGTTCACGAACCTCACGTTCAGCTTCTGTTCGAAGCTTGTGAATTTCATCCTTTGCCTCTAACAGGGCTTCTTTTTTCGATGCATCTGCGTCACGTTTCGCATCTTCAAGAATTTGCTCTGCAGCACTCTTTGCTCCTGCAATTTTTGCTTCAGCAATGGATTTTCGGATAAAATAGCCAACAACTGCACCGACGAATAGGCCAAGCAAAATGGAGATGATTGTAATTGGTTCCATCGTTACACCTCCTCTTGCTATGAACTTTTGTTACATTTTTAAGTGTCGGCATGTATATTGTTGAAACTCAACATACAGCAAGCACTACGGCTTTTAAGCATTGTAATTATTACGAAAAATGTAAAATATACATGTTAATTGTAAAGCTGAGCAAATACATTGTCAAGGGTAAGTACTTTTGGCTTTTTTAAATATTTAGAATTCTGCACATTCCTACAAACGCAGTCGCTTTTTAGCTTCAGATATATTATTGAGTTGTTCTTTTCAACTACATTGTTGATCATTGACTTTAACAGAGACAATCATATAAACAAAGGGCAAAGCCGTTATAACAGACTTTGCCCTTTTGACCGGAAATACCCGGAAGATATTAATCAATCAATTCAAATTGCTCGTCGTCTTCAGTCTCAGGTAGGGATTTCTCCTCATCCAAACCGTAATGTTCACGAATCTTCTTTTGGATTTCAAGAAGAACAGAAGGGTTCTCTTTCAAGAAGAGTTTTGAGTTTTCGCGACCTTGGCCAAGTCGTTCCTCATTATAAGAATACCAAGATCCACTCTTTTGCACGATATCTAGCTCTGATCCAAGGTCGATCGTTTCGCCTTCTTTAGAGATTCCTTCACCGTACATGATATCTACTTCAGCTACACGGAAAGGAGGAGCTACCTTATTTTTGACAACTTTGATTTTTGTCTTGTTACCGACAATGTCTGTACCTTGCTTTAATTGCTCTGCACGGCGAACTTCAAGTCGAACAGTTGAATAGAACTTCAATGCACGTCCGCCCGGAGTTACTTCAGGGTTACCAAACATAACGCCGACTTTTTCACGGATCTGGTTGATGAAGATAGCAATAGTCTTAGACTTATTAATGGCACCAGATAACTTACGTAATGCTTGAGACATTAAACGCGCTTGTAAACCAACGTGAGAATCTCCCATTTCACCTTCGATTTCAGCTTTTGGTACTAATGCAGCTACTGAGTCAATAACAAGAATATCTACAGCTCCGCTTCGAACAAGTGCTTCTGCGATTTCAAGAGCTTGTTCTCCTGTATCTGGCTGAGAAAGAAGAAGCTCATCAATGTTTACGCCAAGCTTTTGTGCATATGCGGGGTCAAGAGCATGCTCAGCATCGATGAATGCAGCTTGTCCGCCTGTTGCTTGTACTTCTGCAATAGCATGAAGCGCAACAGTTGTTTTACCTGAACTTTCTGGACCATAAATTTCAATAATACGTCCGCGTGGATATCCGCCTACTCCAAGAGCAGCATCCAATGCTAAAGAGCCACTTGGGACAGTTGAGATTTTACGATCTGTTTGCTCTCCAAGTTTCATGATAGAGCCTTTACCGAATTGCTTTTCTATTTGTTTTAAAGCCATTTCTAAAGCAGCTTGACGATCACTCACGTATAATTTCCTCCCTCATATATAAAAGACAAAATTTGATGTCGTATGAATCTAGTTTTGTTAACCTATTTTTACTATAAACCTTTTGAGACCATTTGTCGAGTAAAAAATCGAACATTCATTCGTTTTTTTCATACCAATGATTAACATCTAAATTGGTTGTTATCTGTAGGCTTTCGACCGTTTTCATGTAATTATAGATGTAGAAATGCTTTTTCAGATGTTAGTCTGATAATTTCTTAGTATCCCTATACAACGAGGTTTAAACTTGAGTTTAATATAAAATCGAGATTTTCAGAAAGGCTCTGTTAATGTTTAGTGTTGTTTTTTTATAAGTGAGTATGGGGAATTCACTCCCTTTCCGCCGACGAACTGGCAAGCCTCCTCGCTCGTTCCTCACTTCGGGGTCTTTCCAGCCCGTTTTTCCGCAGGACATTGAATAAGCTTCCGTGAATAATCACCGCACGAAGGAAATGCGATAGCATTTTCGAGGAGTCTCGCGGATTCCCTCCCATAAAATAATCAACAGTTTCGTTTAACAGAGCCTTCAGAAAAGGGCAGTCAGTCTTCCGCAAAGAAAAAAACACAGAACTTTTAAGCGTTCCATGTTTTTTTCAGACTGTCTATCAAGAAATGACAGCCATATTTGACACTTCTTACTCGAATTGCTTCCCTGCTTCCACCGAGATTCAATTTTTCCACTCTAATTGGTTTACCCTTTATTGCAATGCCAATATATACCGTACCGACTGGATGTCCCTCTAACTGATCAGGACCCGCCACACCAGTAAAACTTACTGCAACATCAGATTGAAAAATTCCGAGAGTGTTTTGTGCAAGTTCTGCCGCACATTCCTCACTCACCACTCCGCTCTTCTCTATTGTCTCTTCTTTCACTTTCAGTACATTTGCTTTAGCTTCGTTTGTATAACAGACGACTCCGCCTTTCAAAAGAGCCCCCGCACCTGGAATAGAGGTGAATTGTTCTTGGAACATTCCTCCTGTCAGACTTTCTGCTACTGCAATTGTTAATCCTTCATGGGATAAAAGTTTCGTCAGTTCTTTTATTAAAGAAGTATCATCATAACCGTAGAAATAAGAACCTACTCTTTTCAAAATTTCCTGTTCCGATTCGTCTAGTAGCGCATGTGCTGTAGAAATAACTTCATGCTTAGCTGTGAGTCTTAGCGTTACTTCACCATCTGAAGCTAGTGGTGCAATCGTTGGATTACTTTGCGAGTCAATCAAGTCTTCTACTTCGGTTTCAAGCATCGCCTCACCAATGCCAAAGAAGCGGAGTACTCGTGAGACAATTTGTTGTTTGTCCTCCAAGACATTTTGCAAGGCACTATGCCCATACTTCAAGAACATAGGCTCCATTTCCTTAGGGGGACCAGGTAATAGCATGTAAAAATGGTTACCCTTTTTCAAAAACATGCCAGGCGCCATACCATTATCATTAGGGAGAATCTTAGAATCTTCTAATACGATCGCTTGTTTACGATTGTTGTCTGTCATATGACGATTCGTGCGCTTGAAATATTCTTTGATGCTAGTCAGTGCATTCTCGTCCATCACGAGTTGCTTCTTTAGATGTTTTGCAATGGTCTCTTTTGTTAAATCGTCCTTGGTCGGTCCAAGTCCACCTGTAAAAACAATCAAGTTTGAACGACTTTCAGCAATTTCTATCGCTTTTTGCAAGCGATCAGGATTATCTCCAACCACCGTATGAAAAAAGACATTTACTCCGAGCTCGGCAAGCTGCAAAGATAAAAATTTCGCATTGCTATTAACAATTTGACCTAGTAGAAGCTCAGAACCAACCGCTATGATTTCAGCATTCATTAGCCAACACCCTTCCCATTATGTCTTATATATATAATTTGCACCTTCAGTTGTTAACAAAAAACTCCCATTAAGGGAGTTTCATCATCAACTTATTTTGAGTTAATAAATGCATGTTTGTTTTTTGCAAAATAGTCCCAACCAGACCAAATAGTAAATAACATGGCAACCCATAATGAAATCATGTCAAATGGAATGGCCATCAATTCGAAAATCGTATTATGAAGTAACAGCGCTGAGATTGCTACAATTTGTGCCCATGTCTTGATTTTCCCGAGCATGTTTGCTGCGACAACTTCCCCTTCGCCCGCTAGTACTAAGCGTAGACCAGTGATGGCAAATTCACGGCTAATGATAATGATGACGATCCATGAAGGAGCCAAATGTAGTTCAACTAATACGATAAGGGCAGCTGAAACCAACAGCTTGTCTGCTAATGGATCCAAAAATTTCCCCAGGTTTGTAACAAGGTCGTATTTTCGAGCGTAATATCCGTCTACCCAATCTGTCACCGATGCAAGGATAAATATTAATGCACCAACAAAATGTGCAACAGGCATTTCTGCACCTAGAAAATTCATGTTGCCCCAGTCTGGTACAAGCATAATCAAAAGGAACAAAGGTATTAACAGGATTCTTGATATGGTAATCTTATTCGGTAAATTCATCTTTTTTCCTCCACAAGCGTTTTAAAAACCAACCGACAATAACCTTTCTTTATCAAAGACTATTGTGTAGGGGGTACAAAGCGGACTGTAATATCCTGACGTACGACCTCAGTTGGCGGAACAGCGTACTCTAGCTTCTGGCCATTTACATAAATTTCAGTATCATTTGTGCGGCCGACTACTATGATAGCTTCTGTCTCCTTACTAAGGTCGAACGTTTGGCTTTCAGTTGCGCCCTTTTTCAGCATGCCTTGGAAAAAAGAGAAACCTTTGCCATTCTTGATTTGAATCCAAGTTTCACCTGTCGTAACGACTTTCAGTTCAAACTTGGCAGCGTTTTTCAATTCATAAGTAGACTTGGCACCTTTGCCTTCTACTACAGTTAGTTCCTGCTTTGGAGTTTCCTCTTTTGCAGGTTCCTCAACAGGTTCTTTTTCCTCTTCTTCAACAGGCACTTCTTCTTTTTCTTTATCCTTTAGATCATCCACTACATTGATAGGAGCCTTTTCCTTATCAACAGGTTCCAAAGCATCGTCATCTGCATTGTTTTGAAGAAAATAATAAAGCAGGCCAAGTGCACCTACAACAAAAACAACAACGAGCAAAGTTGGAAGAACCGCAAACACCTTTGGATTCGATTCAGTGATTGTTTTTCTCGACTTCACCCTTGATAACTGCTCGGGTAGTTCTTCATTTCTGATTGTAGGAATGTCATCTTTGTACTGATCAAATAGTTCTTCTGGATCTAGTTGAACAGCTTCAGCATATTGCTTAATGAACGCCCTCACGTAGAATTTCCCGGGCATCACATCGTAGTTTCCCTCTTCAATGCCAATTAAATAGCGCTTTTGAATTTTTGTGATGGTCTGTAAATCGTCCAAACTCAACCCTTTGGTTAAGCGAGCTTCTTTTAGTCGATTACCTAATTCCGTCAACGGTAACACCTTCCATTATTAAAAATCAAATCCCCCGAATTCCGACCCGGAGAACATGTTGTGGTTTTCGACAACTTCATACGTTATTTCTTCTTCATGATCATTACGCAGTTCAATAATATAATCAAAGTCGTCCAAAGTATATTCTGTATTTTGCACGAAAAAGTCGGGATGTTCAACCACTTTTACAGCGGGAAGGCGCATTATTTCCCTAACAAGCTGCAAATGGCGTTCATTCGCTCTCCTCGTAGACACGATTCCATCAAGGATAAATAAATTGTTTTCATTGTATTCATCCTCGATTAATTGATTTCTGATCGTTTGCTTTAGGAGAGTGGACGAAACAAACAACCATCTCTTGTTCGCGCACACACTTGAAGCGACAATAGATTCAGTCTTGCCAACTCGCGGCATTCCGCGAATCCCGATAAGCTTGTGGCCCTCCTGCTTAAAGAGTTCTGCAAGAAAATCGACAAGCAGCCCAAGTTCATCTCTTACAAATCGGAAAGTTTTCTTATCATCTGCATCTCGTTGTATGTATCGTCCATGTCGAACAGCAAGGCGGTCGCGCAGTTTAGGTTCCCGAATTTTTATTAACTTTATTGTATCCATAGTTTGGAGAATTGACTCAAGGCGAACAATTTGGTCATCATCTTTGGCTAAAATCAGCAAACCGCGGCGTCCTTCGTCCACTCCATTGATTGTGACGATATTAATGGATAGCATACCAAGGAGCGAGGCAATGTCTCCAAGTAGCCCTGGTCGGTTTTTTTGGATCTCATATTCAATATACCATTCTTTCTTGGACATTAAAAAACCCCCACTCGGTAGCGTGATTCGACAAAATCCACTTGTTTTTTATCATAACCTTATCATAAATGATTTTCCTATAAGATGAAAGGATAAACCTATATAAATAAAAAAGAGAGGAAATTCCCCTCTCTTTTAGCGAGTTCCGTTATTCTGTACGAGTTTTACCATCATATTTGCGATTGCATGCTTCTCATCGTCGCTTGCTACAGACCACAAATCAGCAAGGATTCTTTCCTGCTCATTTTTTGGTTCTACTTGGTTTGAAAGATAATCACCGATTTGGAAAGCTAGGTCGCCAACCGCTTCGTTGTTCATACCTTGATGTTGTGCTTGATGAAGACGATCCGCAAGAAAGTCTTCCCATTGTTTCCAATTGTCTAATACAGACATGTTAAACCCTCCTTTATGATAATACATAGTTATTTTGAGGCTTGATGCTGTAAAATATGCATGGAAACATCGAAAAAATAAGGCTCTTTTCTAAAAGATTATTGTTTTGTAAATAGTTTTTAGAAACAAATCGTTTGAAGATCAGTTGATTGGAATGGCCTGGAGTGGAAATCAACCCCTCTTAATTGGCATAAAGTATAGGAATACTTCCAAAAATAAAAACCTTCTATGTATACCAACCACCATTTACTCCGATGACTTGCCCAGTAATATACGCTGATTGATCCGATAAAAGAAATGATGTTGCATTCGCGACTTCTTCAGGGAGCCCAAGTCTTCCCATCGGAATTTCTTCTTTAAGCAAGTCCATTTCTGCTCCAGAAAAACCGTCTAACATTGCTGTATTTATAGCACCAGGTGCGATAGCATTCACACGAATGCCAGAAAGCGCCACTTCTTTACTTAATGCCTTTACAAAGGCGAGTTGTGCACCCTTTGCCGCTGAATATGCAACTTCGCATGCTGCACCTGTTTGACCCCATATGGATGAAATCACCACAATATTTCCTGCCTTTTTGCTCATCATTTTTGGAAGAAGACCTTTCGTCAGCATGAGTGGATGAGTTACATGAGTTCTCATCAACGCCTCAACATCTTTTAGTTGAAGGTCCAGAAGCATACCATAATGAGCATTGCCCGCACAATGAACGATGGCATCAAGACTGAATACATTCTTGATCAACTGCTCGTGTCCAAGCGGATCTGATAAATCCGCTTTTATTGTGTAATATTCCCCACCATAAGGTTTTAACTTCGTTACTAGTTCTTTGATTGAACTTTCATTTTGATTGTAATGTAAATATAAATGATTCCCCTCAGATGCAAGTTTTAAGGAAATTGCTTGTCCAATACCTCCGCTTGCCCCAGTTATTAACACATATTTCCCCATCCAATCACTCTTTCTCTTTTCTCAAGCTTATCATACAATAATCTTGCAATAGAAAAAAGCGCCAACAAAGGCGCTTCTGTCTCATTACTTCTTCGGTACAACCTGGCATACAGAAAATCTCTCTTCAGAAATGACTTCTGTAGCAAGTCTTTTTACGTCCTCTAAGGTGATTTTTTCAAGAGTTGGAACAACATCAAAAAGATTCATCTCGTTGAAAGCATAGCGTGTAAATTGATTGGCAATATATTCAGGAGAATTGACTGCGCGGAGAAATCCTCCAATTTTCTTCTTTTTTGCACGTGCCAACTGGTCTTCGGTAAATACCGCACCATTTTTAGCGCTTTCAAGCATTTCTTGAATCGTATCAGCCAATTTATCTGGTTGGTCGGTGTCTCCTCCAACCATGGCAAATCCAAATCCGAATTCTTGAGTGTAATCATAAGAAAAAGTTTCATCGATGAGTCCTTCGTCATAAAGACGGTTATAATTATCCGAGCTCTTTCCAAATAGCAGGTCAAGAAGGACATTCATTGTCAACTCATTTTTCAGTAATTCTTCACCCTTTTGATCGGCATGCAGAGCCTTTATGCCAAAGAGACACTTTGAAGTTTGCACGTTCATTTGAAGAACTTGCTTCTTCTCTGCCACTTCGAGCGGTTCTTCCTCAAATGAACGCTTAATTTCCGGCATTTCTTTGTATTCTTTCTTGGACTGATTATTCTTAACAAAGTCCATCGTTTCGTTTGGATCTACCGGCCCGACAATAAAGAGTAACATGTTACTCGGATGATAGAAGGTATGGTAGCACTCATAAAGCAAGTCTGCAGTAATCTTCGAGATAGAAGGAATTGTACCTGCAATATCAATTTTAACAGGATGGTTTTTATATAAGTTTTGAATGAGGCCAAAATATAAACGCCAATCCGGGTTATCATCGTACATCGTAATTTCCTGTCCTATTATCCCTTTTTCTTTCTCAACTGTCTTTTCTGTAAAATAAGGATCCTGTACAAAGTCAATTAGTGTCTCTAGGTTCCTTTCCACATTGGAAGTACTAGAAAAAAGGTAAGCGGTTCTTGTAAAAGAAGTAAACGCATTCGCTGAAGCCCCTTGACGGCTAAATTGTTGGAACACGTCTCCATCTTCCTTTTCGAAAAGTTTGTGCTCTAGGAAATGAGCGATTCCATCCGGCACTTTTACAAGTTCATTCTTGTCATGAGGTTGAAAATGATTATCAATTGAACCGTACTTCGTGGTGAACGTTGCGTACGTCTTGTTAAATCCTTTTTTAGGCAATATATATACATCCAGACCGTTTGGAAGCTTTTCATAATAAAGTTCTTCCTGAAGTTGCTCAAAATTTATTTTTTTCATGCCTGAACCTCCTTGCCGGTTAAGAAATAGATGGTATCGAGTTCCACTTTTTTCGCAACAGCAATAACATCTTCCTTCTTCGCATTCTGCATTTCCTCAAGCCACTTTTCAAGGGTAATATCATACCCAGACACCACATTATGATAGAGAACCTCCACTAGTCCACGTGAAGTATCGATGGTTTCAAGCATTTGATTCTGAATGACAGCCTTTGTTTGTTCAAGTTCTTGGTCAGTGATTTCTCCGTTCTTCATCGCTTCTAGCTGTTCCTTTATAATGGTAACGGCTTGCTCATAGTTTTTCATATCTATACCTGACATGACCATCATTAAGCCTTTATGACTTTCAAGACGGCTTGCTGCATAATAAGCAAGGCTAGCTTTTTCTCGTACATTTATGAATAACTTTGAATGAGAGAATCCACCATAAATTCCGTTAAATACTTGAAGTGCATAATAATCTGGATCCCCATACACAATATCTGTTCGGAAGCCCATATTGAGTTTCCCTTGTTTAATGTCCTGTTCTTCGATCACTTCATTCACGTCGGTTCGTTTGTTGCTATTTGTCTTTTCAACCCGTTTGGCTGCACGTGGTTCAAACTTAAGCATTTCAGCTGCCAATGACTCAACTTCTTTGGAATCCACATCACCAATTACGTAAAAATCCATTTCATCTTCGGCAAAAGCTTTTTGATAATAAGTATAAAGGCTTTCTGCAGTGATCGCCTCAACATCATCCATTTCACCATTCACATGGAGTGCATAAGGTTCACCCTTACACATTTCCTGTACCAATCGGAAGTTAGAATATCGCATTTTATCATCGTAAACAGACTGGATACGTTGCTTTAACGTCCGTTTTTCACGGTCAAAAGAATCTGTGTGAAAAGCAGTTTCCTTTACATGTGGCTTAGTAAGGATTTCTGAAAAAAACTCAAAGCCCTTTTTGAGTAAAGGACTAGGGTCACTCAAAAATTTTTCATTGGCGATTTCAAGCGAAAAGCTCATGACATGATATTCACCTTTTTTCGCCAAATCCACAAATAAACTCGCTCCATATAGATCATCCAAATAAGATCGAAGCGCAGCAGTTGTTGGATACTTTTCAGAACTGCTTTGCAGTACATGAGGAAGTAATGCCCTTTGAGTAACATCTTCTTTATTCAACGGAGCTTTCATTTTCCAAACTAAAGTATTTGTCTTGTATTTTTCCGTCTTTACGACATGAAGTTTATAGCCTTGCATGTTTGTTACTTTTTCCGCCATTACATCCATGTGCGGTCCTCCTTCATCTTTATGGACATTTTTCATCCTTAGACACGTCATTGTTATCGTTTACAAATGAAATTAAACCTATTCTTACTATAATTTGTCAGGCTTATCCATTACAAGTATTAAGCAAAATTCAAAATGCATACCTATTCCAAATACTAATACAAGATGATTGTTTTTTAGCTCCATAATAAAAACTTCCGCACAACATGTACGGAAATTTTCTATGAAGTCTTGTTAATTGCAGAATTTTTTTCTTCATTTCTATAACAGAATCCTGATTCCAAACAAGCCCTGTTCTTACCATTACTTTTGGCTTTATATAAAAGATCATCGGCAATGCTTATGATTTCATTGGAGCTATACTCTTCCCGCCATAAAGCAACTCCAAAACTCATTGTAATCGTCCACTTCTCAGTCGTAAAATAAGCAAGATTAAGCTCGTGAAAGACCGTTTCCAAAAACATACTTAGTTTCGTTTCAGCACTTGCAGGTAGTAAGAAAGCAAGTTCTTCACCGCCATAACGAAAGGCTTGTCCTTCAAAATCGGCAGCAATCTTGGAGAAGATTTTCCCAATCGATCTAAGTACCTCATCACCAACCAAATGGCCATATTGATCATTAATGGACTTGAAATGGTCTATGTCCCCCATGATGAGAAGGTAAGGAGTTTTCCTATCAGTCAGATGGCGGAGATGCTCTTGAAAATGACGATGGTTATATAACCCTGTCAGATAATCGGTCACAACCAGTTCATGATAAATTTCTTTCATTTTGAAATGCTTTCTTTCTCTTAGGACAATGAGAGAGCCAAATAATCCTACTACCCAAATAAATATGAGGTTCATTCCTAAGATAAACCATAGTTTTTGAGGTGGAGAAGGCTCTTGCAAGAAAATAATCAAGTAACCAACGCTTGAAAAAAACGAAGCCGTAAAGGCACCTTTAGTCTGCCAATAGATTGTCGCATGCATAACAATTAGGATGCCAATCGGAAACAGCATACTTGTTACTCCGCCGGACAGGACTAGTAGCCATATATAGGCGATAAAATCGAATAATATCCCTGTTTTTGTGAGTAATGAGAACATTTTATGATTTGGATCCATTTTTTCCAAAGCAATTTGGGAAATACAAATATAGATAATTCCAGAGAAAAACAAATAGGAGAATGTATCATGTTCAAATTGGAGAATATTGTCGATTGGCGGATAATAAAACATGAATCCACAAATAAATACGAAAATCCAACGGAGGTAAGAAAAAATCCGCTCAGTTTCATAATCATTTTGATAGAGTGATAACCTCATAGCTTTACCTCGTGATTCAGAATCAATATTTTCAGTTTCTTCAAATTTTAACATAATTCACACAACATATAAAATGTAAAAGCGCTAAGTTTCACTAAAATAGCATATTAACTATTAGAAAATCAAAATACCTGCCCCCTTTTGATTAAAAGGGAAGCAGGTATCATAATTTTTAAATAGAAATAATTATTACTGTGTAGTTTTCACTAAACAAATTATGTTTTGGATATTAACGCTTACCTGAATCAAAAGTTTCCCCTGCTGCTTTAGGAGCACGTGAAGATTTAGAGAACGCTACTAAAGCAAGTAATGTTACAACATATGGGAAAATCTTCAATATGATTGGCGGGAAAACTTGAAGCTCTGGAATTACTTGTGATACGTTCGCAATTGTACTTGCAAAACCAAAGAATAACGTAGCAGCTAAAATTCCAAATGGTCGCCATTGGCCGAAAATTAAAGACGCTAGCGCCAAGAATCCAAGTCCTGCTACTGAGCCAGTAAATTCTCCAGCATAAGTCAAGATAATCAGCGCACCGCCTAAGCCAGCAAATGCCCCTGAGATCATAACTCCGCTATAGCGGATTCTTCTAACATTTACACCTGCCGCCTCTGCAGCTTGTGGGAATTCACCACATGCTCTTAAGCGTAGACCGAACTTTGTTTTATATAGAATAAAAGTACTCACTATCAGTATCAATAAGATAAACCATGTCGTTACATAGGTTTTTGTAAAAAATAGATCCCCAATGACTGGAATAGAAGACAAGCCCGGAATATTCATTGGTGAGAATCCATTAGTAATACGAATATTACCACTACCTGTCATATTTCTAGCTAAAAATACTGTTAGGGCAGCAGCAATCATGTTAATGGCTGTACCACTAATAATTTGATTGGCACTTAAGTTAATACTAGCAAATGCATGCAATAAGGAAAACAATACCCCAGCTACCATGGCAACTAATAAACTAAGCCAAAGAATCATATCATTATTAGGGTAGATATCTTGAAAATGGTTAACAGTTAATGCTCCAGCAAATGCACCAATGATCATTAAACCTTCTAATCCAATATTGACGATACCGCTTCTTTCACTAAATAAACCGCCTAATGCAGTAATTAAAAGGGGAATGGTAAATACAATAGCATAAGGAAATATTTGTTCTATGATGGTCCACATTTTACGATTCTCCCTTCTTTGTTGCAGTACCTTTCACGGCATTAGCGTCAGATTTATTTTTACGTTTTTTGCTAAGCATTCTCTCGATTAAGACACTTGTTGCGGCAAAGTAAATGATAATAGCGATAATTGTGTTTGCAAGTTCAGGTGGTATTTCTGTCATTGCATTCATAAAACCTGTACCTGAGTATAGAATTCCAAAAAGGATGGCTGCAAAGAATACACCAAATGGAGTGTTCGCACCTAGTAACGATACCGCAATACCATCATATCCCATAGTTGGAAGTATACCAATTTGAATAACGTTAGCATTCCCTGCATACATGCTAACTCCACCAATCCCAGCAAGAGCACCTGAAATCAACATGGACAAGATGATATTTCTATTTACACGCATACCTGCATACTCTGCTGCATGTCGGTTGAAACCTACTGCCTTTAATTCGAACCCTAAAGTTGTCTTATCAATGATAAAAGCAATAATAAATACTGTTATCACGGAAAGGAACAAGCCCAAATTGATGTAAGATCCATCAAACATTTCCGTTAAGAATGGAGCTTTCAAAGTAGCTTTATCTGCTAGTGCTTTTGATTCTGTTTCTAGGAATTCTCCTTTGAAATATCCAGGAACGACGTAGTAAACTGTCCAGTAAGCGATCCAGTTCATCATAATCGTTGAAACAACCTCGTGCACATTAAACTTCGCTTTAAGCAATCCAGGAATATATGCCCATAGCGCTCCACCTAAAAGACCAGCTAAGACCATTACAACCAGCAAGACAGGTCGTGAAAAATCATATGTTAATCCAACCATTGTTGCACAAAGGCCACCGATTAACATTTGACCTGCAGCACCAATATTGAAAAGACCTGTTCGGAATGCAAACATTACAGAAAGTCCTGTGAAAATTAACGGTGTCGCAGTAGCTAAAGTATTTCCAATACGTTCTGTGCTTTTAAGTGCACCTTGCAAAAGGTACGTATATCCTTCAATAGGGTTACTTCCTATTATGAGCATCAAGATGCCCCCAGCAATAAGCCCTAAAAGAACTGCTATTATTGATACGATTGTATTTCTCATTTGCTTGTCTCCTTACCTACTCCTGCCATCATAAGTCCAACTTCATTCTCATTGGTTTCAGCAGCATTCAAAATACCCACAAGGTCACCGTTGTTAACAATAGCGATTCTATCTGATAACTGTAGAACTTCATCTAGTTCTAAAGAAACTAGTAAAACTGCCTTTCCGCTATCACGATGCTGAATCAATCTTTGATGGATATACTCAATCGAGCCAACATCTAATCCCCTAGTTGGTTGTACAGCAATTAATAAATCGGGATTTAACTCTAATTCTCTTCCTATAATGGCCTTTTGTTGGTTTCCTCCAGATAAAGTCCTCGCAATAGAGGCTCCACCTTCACCAGAGCGAACATCGAAATTTTGAAGTATCTTATTAGCATACTCCTTAATTGCTGATCCATTTAATAATCCATTTTTTGAGAAAGGTCTTCTATTATAAACCTCTAAAACCATGTTGGATTCCATCGTATAATCCAAGACCAACCCACGTTTATGTCTATCTTCTGGAATATGTCCTATTCCACTTTCAATTCTTTGGCGGATAGGGAAGTTTGTAATCTCTTCACCATTTAATAAGACTTGTCCTGACTCAGCTTTTCGAAGACCTGAAATAACCTCAACCAGTTCGCTTTGACCATTTCCTTCTACACCTGCAATCCCAACTATTTCTCCCTTTCTTACTTCGAGGGAAAAATTCTTAAGCCCCATTACTTTTCTGTTATTTTTCGCAGACACATTATCTATTGTTAGTACTACATCACCTGGAGTACTTTCTTTCTTATCCACTTTGAAATTAACATGACGGCCAACCATCATTTCTGCAAGACTTGCTTCGCTTGCATCTGCAACCGTCACAGTTCCAATTGATTTTCCTCGTCTAATAACTGTGCAACGGTCTGCAACAGCTTTAATTTCTTTAAGTTTATGAGTGATGATAATAATAGATTTACCTTCATTAATAAGGTTTCGCATGATTTTCATTAATTCTTCAATTTCATTTGGAGTTAAAACGGCTGTTGGTTCATCAAAAATCAAAACTTCAGCTTCGCGATACAACATTTTCATGATTTCAACACGTTGTTGCATACCTACAGAAATATCCTCAATCTTCGCGTAAGGATCAACATTCAAACCATAGTGCTTTGACAATTCTGCAATCTTTTTTGCAGCTTTTTCTGTATCCAGCACCAAACCTTTAAGGGGCTCACTACCAAGAATAATATTTTCTGTTACAGTAAAATTCTCTACAAGTTTAAAATGTTGGTGCACCATACCAATGCCGAGATGATTTGCAACATTTGGATTAGAAATCTTAACTTCTTTTCCAATTACTTTTATCATCCCTTTTTCAGGCTGATACATCCCGAATAAAACACCCATTAAAGTGGATTTACCCGCTCCATTTTCGCCCAATAGAGCATGTACTTCCCCTTTTTTCAAAGACAGAGAAATATTATCATTCGCTACAATACCAGGGAATTCTTTTCTAATATTAAGCATCTCAACTACATAACTCATAGTAGCACTCACCTTTTTATTTATTTCCATTACTTTTAGGGAGTCCCCCACCCAGTGATAAAAATCTTTTATCTCACATTAACCATTCTGATAAATTTACAAAAAATTTCAAATTTAGTCTATTGAGAGATAAAAGAGACGGAAAGAACCGTCTCTTTTATCACTAGATTACTTAAATAAAGAACCTTGTTCAGCAGCGACTTTAATATCACCAGATTTGATCTTTTCAAAAATATCTTTAACTTTAGTTACAGTTTCTTCGCTTAAGTTAGGATTTTTTTCTGGTAAACCAATACCGTCGTTTTTAGCATCAAATGTAAGTGTTTGTCCGCCAGGGAATTTACCTTCAGTCTCAAGTTTAACCATATCTAGAGCTACTTGGTCTAATTTCTTCATTGCAGAAGTTAAGATGATTGACTTATCGCCATCATATTTACCATCTTCAAATTGGTCTACGTCAACTCCATCGATCCAAACCTTTTCGCCTGCTTTAGCACGTGTTTTTGCTTCGTTGATTGCACCAACACCAACACCACCAGCAGCAGTAAAGATTACATCAACACCACGGTCAAACATTTGAGCAGCAATTTGTTGTCCAGCAGCTACGTTATCAAAAGAACCTTGATAAATAACGTTTTCAGCTTTAATGCTCATATTTGTGCCTAGATTTTCATTTGCGTATTTAACACCTTGTTGGAATCCCCAGTTGAACTTTTGAACCGCAGGAATTTCCATACCACCGATGAAGCCAGCTTCTCCTTCTTTCAACTCAAGAGCAGTAGCAACACCAGCCATGAATCCTGATTCGTGTTCTGCGAAGAATACAGCCACAGTGTTTTCCTTAACAACTGGCTTGTAGTCACCAGAGTGTGGATTTCCATCAATGATTACAAACTTAGCATCTTTGTATTTATCTTGAGCCTTGAAAACAGCTGTTTCAAACTTGAAACCAGGAGTTACAACAAAATTGTATCCTGCATCAATTAAGTTACCAATTTCTTTTAAGTAATCGCCTTCAGTATTTCCAGCTGGTTTAAGATACTTTTCTTTAATTCCAAGCTCATCTTTTGCCTTTAAGATACCTTCCCATGTACCTTGATTGAACGATTTGTCATCAATTGTACCTGAATCAGTAACCATACCTACTTTAAGAGCTTCTTTACCATCTTTACTTCCGTTACCTTCTTCTTTACCCGAGCAAGCTCCTAAAAGAGTTCCTGCTGCAAGAACCAATGACATAGCTAAACCAAATTTACGCTTTTTCAAGGTTTTGTCCCCCTAAGGAAATGTTTTTAGATTTTGTAGAAATGACTTTAAAACACGAATGAATGCGTTTTCAATACCCTCAAAAAATTAAATTCTTTTTCTAAGTACATGAAAACTGAATTTATCGGCCTTAAAGTAGTTTACCGAATACAGAATTGGTTCATCCATTTCATCGAAGTGCATTTGCTTGAGAACAAGTAATGCAGTTTCTGGCTCACATTCAAGGATCGGTGAAATTTTCTCGTGATATCCAATGGGCTCGATTTGAGCGACCGCATATGTAATTCTCCGGTTCGCTTCTCCTTCGAGGATATTCAAGATAGATTCCTCATCATGAGAAAAAGTTTCGGGAAGAATGTTTACTGGTATTTTATCTACACAATAAACAACCGGTTCTCCATTGGCGGTTCTTACCCTTTCCAACACGACAATATCATCATCCGCTGAACATGTGAAACGACGAATATCTTCTTCGGTAGGACCTTGTGTCAATGAACTTAGAAAAATTGTTCCTGGCTTCATTCCTGCTTGTTTGATCATATTCGTGACACTGTTCAACTGTTCGATCCCTGAAGTAAACAATGGCTTTGCACTTACAAAAGTACCGACACCATGGCGACGGATGATTACGTTTTCTTCTTCAAGAATTCGTAACGCTTCCCTCAGTGTTGCCCTGCTTACTCCTAAATGTTTGGCAAGATCAAACTCCGAAGGAAGTTTTTCTCTTTCTTTATAAATACCCTCTTCGATATCTTGCTTCAACCGATCGATCACTTGTAAATACAAATGCCGGTTATCTGACTTAATTGACATGCAGGTTCCTCCAACCATTTTCCTAAGACATCAGACATCTGATGTTCAATCATTCCTACTAATCGAAAATACTATAACACTTTTTTTCTTATAAATAAATAGGGTTTCATCAATTTGTCGAAAAAAGCTCACAAGTTAAAATTAATATTTAATTCAGTCCCAAATACCTATAAAATTTGGTATAATTAGAGGCGAAAAAGCCAGAAAACATACATTATTTGTAAATAACTTTATTATTTTCCAAAAAATAGATTTTCTAATACTGAGATAGTCATATTGGAAACGTTTTTAATAGTATGGCATATAACTTTTTTTGACAAGATTCGATAGATGGGAACAGGAGAATTTTTTTCCAACAGAAAAATCCGGGAGAACCTCCCGGATTTTTCTGTGCAAATTCTCATGATTAGTCATTAAGAATTACATATATGGGAATGCATCTTTTACTAGCCTGCTGAGTTATACCCCTTATAAACTAGCTTCTTCTTTAGGTTTCGTTACAAGTACATTTCTAGGCTTACTTCCCTCGTATGGACCTACCACTCCACGTGCTTCCATTTCGTCAATAAGTCGTGCTGCCCTCGAATATCCGATTCGGAAACGTCGCTGTAACATTGAGACGGAAGCCGTTTGCATTTCAACAATCAAGTCAACAGCCTCTTCATATAGATCATCATCCACTTCACTTGTGTTTTCAGGAATATCCTCTGGAATCATTTCCTCCTGATATTGTGCCTTTTGTTGTGAAATAACATAATTCACCGTATCCTCAACCTCATCATCGGATAAAAATGCTCCTTGCACACGCACCGGTTTGGAAGCTCCGACAGGCAGGAACAACATGTCACCTCTGCCCAGTAACTTTTCTGCTCCACCCATATCTAGAATCGTCCGAGAATCCGTCGCACTTGAAACCGCAAAGGCAATACGGGATGGAATATTTGCTTTAATAACCCCAGTTATGACGTCAACCGAAGGTCTCTGTGTCGCAATAATGAGATGGATTCCTGCGGCCCTTGCCATCTGAGCAAGTCTCGTGATGGAGTCCTCTACGTCTGAAGAAGCAACCATCATGAGATCTGCTAGCTCGTCCACTATCACTACGATATAAGGTAGTAATGGCTGTTTGGCATTTTCCTCAATGTTATGTCGTTTTACATACTCGTTATATCCTTCTATATTTCTCGTGCCTGTATGAGAAAAAAGTTCATAACGTCGCTCCATTTCATTTACAACCTTTTTTAGAGCTTGCGAAGCTTTTTTCGGATCTGTCACGACTGGTGCAAGCAAGTGCGGTATGCCGTTGTAGACATTTAATTCAACCATTTTAGGATCAATCATCATCAACTTGACTTCATGAGGCTTAGCCCGCATTAGTATGCTAGTAATAATACCGTTTATACACACACTCTTTCCGCTACCTGTTGCACCGGCAACAAGCAGATGGGGCATCTTATTTAACTCAGCAAGTACTGCATCACCCGTAATATCACGTCCAAGAGCAATTTGTAGCTTTGCTTCAGGTTTATCATGTTCTTTTGATTCCAAGACTTCGCGAAGTGATACCATAGCGACTTCTGTATTCGGTACTTCTATGCCAATCGCAGACTTACCTGGAATTGGCGCTTCTATTCGAATACCTTTTGCTGCAAGGGCAAGTGCTAAATCATCACTCAAACTGACGATTTTGCTTACCTTCACACCTACGTCTGGGTGTACTTCGTATTTTGTCACGGCAGGACCTAAGTGAACTTGAGTTACCCTCGCTTTAACTCCAAAACTTTGAAAAGTCCTCTCAAGTTTTGCCGCATTCGCGTGAATGAGTTCATACTCTCCGCTTTGATCCGTTTTTCTTGGTAATTTCAATAATTTCAAAGGAGGAAGTTCATATTCAATGTTCTCGACTTCAGTAAACTTTATCGGAGGTACAGACTCTTCTTCATCCTCTTGTGCTTTACTGTTTTTTTGTTTTGGTTTCTGTTCACCCGAATGGCTTTCTGGTTGATCACTATTCGGATAAGCCCTTTCTGCAAAACTCGAAATAATCGGTTCAGGAATAATGACCTCTTCTTGGTAGGAAATAGGAGCTTCAGGTGCCGGTTCAATCTTTGGTACAGACTTTTGTTGTTCTTTTTCGGCTTTCTTTTGCTCTTTAACTTTTTCCTGCTTTTCTTTCCAGTTTGTTATATCCTCACGGAATGCTTTCCACTGCCCACCAATGAATGTGCGAAGACTAATAAGTATTTTACCCAGCGCTTCTCCGAACGTCTTACCTGTAAGGAGAATAAACCCAATGAGAATAAAAATAAAAGCAACAATCTTTGTACCCGTTGCAGCAAATAAGTAATGGAAAAGAGCGTATAAAACTGCGCCGATCATCCCACCGCCAAGATCGACAGTGCTCGTTTTTCCTTTTATCTCCATCATATAAAGTTCCCAAGTATTAGAAATCACACTTGGGTCAGCAAACTTTCCTTCGTTAGATAAAAGATCGAATAAAGTCACATGGCTAAGTAATAATAAAGAACTTATGATTAAATAAGTGCCTATTAGTTTTATATGGAATAGGAATGGAATTTCCCTTTTCCACATTAAATATCCAGAAAAAACAACAAGACCTATTAAACTGATCATATACCATTCGCCCATCCAGAACCTGAAAAAGAATACCGTCGCCTTCCCTACAGCTCCTAATTTTGCTATGGATATGATAGCCAACGCTAAAAGTAGAAGGGCTACAAGTTCATATTGGACTGTGCGTTTCAAATCACTACTTTTTTTCCGGCTTTGCCGACGTTTCTTTTTAGCCATTTCATCACCTAATGTATTTTTTATAGTAGTATTTTCTGCCAACCTTCACTTATGTAAACATCCTGAATGGAAGAAAGCAGCCATAGGCGGCTGCTTTTTTAGATAATTCAATTATAACATAATAGCTTGACCGATGAGGATTAACATTAGGTATTTACAAAAGAAATTTTCGTCCCTGGACAACAGGCATCATTCAAATAGTGTTGAGGATCGGTACTCATGATACGAACAATTTGATAGTTCTGTCCGTCTACACTTTCGACGAGCATTTCTATGCCTTCATAGGTTATAAGCTTTTGTTTTCCAAATGCCTCATTCTCACATGGGTATATCAGGTCATAAGGCATCATCGTATATAGAATCATTGAATCAGCCCCTCTTGAGACTCTTTGTTCAACTCAATAAGTTCATTCAATTTCTTCATCGCTGCACCAATTCCGCCGACTTCATCAATCAAGCCAGATTTTACAGCATCGATCCCAATAACATTTGTACCAATATCCCTTGTTAAATTCCCTTTTTCAAACATTAATTTCTTAAAAGTCTCTTCCGAGATATTCGAATGCTTCGTCACAAAGTGTACAACCCTTTCCTGCATCTTGTCTAAATATTCAAAGGTTTGTGGTACACCGATAACTAATCCTGTCAGCCTGATAGGGTGAATGGTCATCGTAGCCGTCTCGGCAATAAATGAATAATCACATGATACCGCAATTGGCACACCTATCGAGTGACCGCCACCTAGGACAATCGAAACACTCGGTTTGGATAATGAAGCTAACATTTCAGAGATGGCTAAACCTGCTTCCACATCGCCACCGACAGTGTTGAGAATGACCAGTAATCCCTCTATTTTCGGGTTTTGTTCAATTGCCACGATCTGAGGAATCAAATGTTCATATTTAGTTGTCTTATTTTGTGGAGGAAGCTGTATATGGCCTTCGATTTGTCCAACAATTGTTAAACAATGAATTTTAGAATCTGGCGAAAGCTGTGGGACATTTGTTTGGCCAAGCTGTTGAATTTTCTCGATTATAGAAGAAGTTGGCTTATCCTCTTTTTGTGTATCCGGACCTTCTTGAGAAGCCGGATTATTTGGTGCTGTATCTTTTTCCATCCATTATTCTCCCTTCACACTTAATATGGTTAGTATTATCACAATGTATATTTTCATGCTTGTTTAAGGAAGAAAAGAAGAACACCTTTCCGTTTCATTGCATTAAAATAATAGGCTCTTTTCGTAAACTATGTTGTTATTGGAAAAAGAAAAAGCCGGCAGTAGAGTTTTCTCTCCTTACACAACTAGGAAATTAGGATCTATGATTTCATATTGAGGAAAAGTGCACGAAATAAGAATCTTTACGTGTTGTAGCTTTAATCGAAAAAGCAACAATCTATGCGAAAACAGCCAAATAATATCCCCCCCCATTCCTTTTCTTTCAGAATGAAGGGTACTTTTCATTTTTTAGTGAGGAAAACATAAATTTTGATGTGATTTTCGACGTAAGATGACTACTTTTATTTCGATTGGAATGGAAGTTACGATTTTTAGGAAAAGAAATACTCAACTAGTTCTTCAAATAGAATACTTACAAATCAATTCACTTATATAACGAACATCTGGATTTCTATTTGTGTAACTGTATGGTTCATTTGTGTTACTGTACACATTATTTGTGGAAATTGCCATTTCATTTGTGTAAAACCCGGTTTCTTTTGTAAATGCCTTTGAGACACCAAAAATTCATTTTAGAAAAAATACCACAGGATCAAGAAAAACTACAATGTACATTTACAGAGCCTTTCTAAAAGATTCAAATTTGTTTTTATTAAATAGCAAAAAAAAACACCGGGCCATATCCCGGTGCATTGCGTAAATTATACTTCCATGATGATAGGCAAGATCATTGGACGTCTTTTAGTTCTTTCGTAAAGGAAACGATTCAGATCATCTCGCATTTCCTGTTTAAGTGTTGCCCAATCAAAATTGTCTTTTGATGTATTACGTTCCACAACTTCACGTACTTTATTCGTTGATTCCTCCAACAATTTTTCGGATTCACGGACGTATACAAATCCTCTTGAAATGATTTCCGGTCCAGCAACGACCTTCTTTTCTTTTCTTGTTAATGTAACCACCACAATTAAGATACCGTCCTGAGATAATAGCTTTCTATCACGTAAAACGATATTACCAACATCTCCTACTCCGATACCGTCGATAAGGACATTTCCTGACGGCACTCTACCGCTTGTAGTCATCTTTCCATCTTTAAACTCGATTACATCGCCTTTGTCAGGAATATGGATTTGGCTGTCAGTCAGTCCACAGGATTTCGCTACTTTTCCATGCGCTTTTAACATTCTGAATTCACCATGAACAGGTACGAAGAATTTAGGTTTCATCAAGTTGATCATAAATTTCAATTCTTCTTGACTTCCATGGCTTGATACATGAATGGTCTTTCTTCCAGAAATGACATTAGCACCAGCACGGAACAACATATCAACCGTTTTAAACAAGAAAATTTCACTGCCTCTAAGTGGAGATGCTGCGATGAGTACTGTATCACCTTTTTGAATATTTACTTGCTTATGCGTTTGTTTTGCCATTTTCTGAAGTGCTTCAATAGGTTCTCCTTGAGTACCTGTCATTAAAACTACGAGTTGGTTATCCGGAACTTCCCCAATCATCGAAATAGGAATAATCAAGTCTTCCGCAACATTTAAATAACCTAGTTCCAATGCAATGTGGTAAATACGCTCAAGACTTTTTCCGACAACTGCTACCTTTCGATTACTTTCAGCTGCCGAATCAAAGATGTGTTGGATTCTGTTAATATCTGAAGCAAAGCAGGCAGCAAAAATTCTTCCGGGAGCATTGTAAAAAGCATCAGACATTTGACGTGCGACCGTAGCTTCAGAAGTCGTGTATCCCGGCTTTTCCGCATCTGTACTATCAGAAAGCAAACAAAGGACGCCTTGCTCTCCAATGCTGGCCATCTTACCGATTTCAGGCTTGTACAAATCCGTTGCAGCCTGATCAAATTTAAAGTCTCCTGTATAGACAATGATTCCCTCTGAAGTATGTACACATACACCAACTGAATCAGGAATGCTGTGATTCGTTCTAAAGAAACTTACCTCGACAGAACCCACTTCGATGATTGAATCGGAATGGATTTCAAACGCATTGATTTTCCCTTTGTACTCTTGTTCCTTTAGTTTTGAATGAACAAGCGCAAGTGTAAGACGTGTACCATACACAGGTACATTCACTTGGCGAAGCAAATATGATAATGCACCGATATGGTCTTCATGACCATGTGTCAAAAATACAGCTTTAACGCGATCCTTATTTTCAGTTAAGTAAGTGATATCTGGAATGACGATGTCGATTCCTAACATTTCGTCTTCTGGGAACATGAGTCCAGCATCAATAACGATGATGTCTTCATCTACCTCAACAACGTACATATTTTTGCCTATTTCTCCGACTCCTCCGAGAGCAATCACCTTGATGTTATTATTCTTTCTCTGTATCAATTTCCGAATCCTCCTACAATGATGTTTTTCCGATCGAGATCAGTTATCCTCATTATACTTGAAGTCTGAAATTCTTTACAACCAAATTATACCTCTAAAGGAAGACTTGGATATTTTCTCGGCAAAATATCCCCCTGAATTCACTGAAAAAAGAACCAGTCGATTATCTTCGACTGGTTCTTCATTGTGATTATTTTACAAAAAGAGACGATAGCGAAAGACGTTCTTGCTCCGTTAATGGTACAAGAGGAAGCCTTACTGGTCCTACATCCAACCCTTTCAATTGAAGCGCAGTTTTTACTGGAACAGGACTAGGTGCTGCAAATAGCCCTAGCATAACAGGCAGAAGCTCTTGATGTAACTTGGCCGCTTTCCTATTATCACCTTCTAAAAAGTACCCTATCATTTCCTGCATTTCTTTTCCAATTACATGAGAGGCAACAGAAACAATTCCATGACCACCTACAGCTAAAACAGGAAGTGTTAAACCATCGTCCCCGCTATAAAGCAAGAAGTCATCATCTGTATTAGCGATAATCTGTGTCATAGCATTAATATCGCCACTTGCTTCCTTAACCGCTACAACGTTCGGCAGTTTTGATAGGCGAACGACCGTTTCTGGTGAAATGTTGGCGACCGCTCTACCAGGTACGTTGTAAACCATTACCGGCAGACTGGTGCTTTCCGCCACAGCTTTAAAATGCTGATAAAGACCTTCTTGATTTGGCTTGTTGTAATATGGAGCGACGATCATGACTGCGTCCACTCCTAGTTGCTCAGCTTTCTTGGTCATTTCAATTGACTCATACGTGTTATTGCTGCCTGTACCAGCAATAACCGGAATGCGCTTGTTTACTACTTTTACAACATGAGCAAAGAGTGCTAATTTTTCTTCCTTAGAGAGCGTAGGTGATTCTCCTGTAGTCCCTGCAATTACTAAAGAATCTGTTCCATTATCGATTAAATGGTTGATTAATTGCGTTGTTTTGACAAGATCTAGGTGACCATTTTTGTCAAAAGGTGTGACCATTGCTGTTGATACTCTACCGAAATGAACCATATTGTTGCCCCTTTCCAAACCTTAACTTTCAGTCCGCTCAAATTCTAATACTTCATCTTGTAATTGAAAAGCATCGTGAAGTGCATTTACCGCTTTTGACAAATCCGCCTGTTTGACTAATACCCAGATAGTGGTGTGACTATCTGCTGATTGTAAAATTCGGATACCTTTTTCAGAGAGTGCTGTTACGATCTTTGATGTAACACCAGGTACTCCTGCCATTCCTGCACCGACAACCGATACTTTTGCACACTCCAGCTCAACGGCAGGTTCATGTCCTAAGCCCTTAAGCACTTCGATGGCTCTATTTGTACTTTCTTGATTGACCGTATAAACGACGCCATTAGGAGAAATGTTGATAAAATCAACACTGATGCTCTCCTTCGCCATTGCTTTAAAAACTTCAGCTTGCAAATTATACTGTTCTTTCTTCGCAAACACTTTAATTTGTGTCACGTTTGGTACATGGGCGATTCCTGTAACCGGACGCTCTTTAATATCGCTGCCCCGATTATCCTTATTCATTGTCGTAACAAGTGTACCCATTCCCTCCGTATAAGTAGAACGGATTCGGATTGGAACCTTAGCTTGCATTGCGATTTCAACAGCGCGCGGGTGGATTACCTTTGCACCTTGATAAGCCATGTTACATACCTCGGTATAAGTCACAACCGATAATGGTCTGGCGTTCTCGGCAATACGTGGGTCGGCAGTCATAATGCCCTCTACATCTGTAAAAATATCAATCCACTCTGCATTTAATGCTGCCCCAAGAGCAGAAGCAGAAGTATCACTTCCACCGCGACCAATGGTTGTAATATCGCCATTTTTCGCAGCACCCTGGAAACCTGCCACAACGACAACATTGACATTTTCAAGTTCGCGAATAAGACGATCACACTTCATTTCCATGATTTTTGCATTCGTAAAATCATTATTAGTTCGGAAACCTGCCTGTGCACCAGTCATAGCTGTCGCATTAATTCCGTTCTCTACCAACATATTGGCAAACACGACACTAGAAATCGTTTCGCCACATGACATTAGCAAATCAAGTTCACGTTTACTGATGTTACTATCACTTCCACCTACTAACGATAAAAGGGTGTCCGTTGCATACGGATCGCCGTTTCTTCCCATTGCAGAAACGACTACTACAGCTTTATAGCCTTCAGCAAGCGCCTTTTCAATATGTTTTTTTGCATGTTCACGACCCTTTTGGTCACGAACAGACGTACCGCCAAACTTTTGGACGATTATTTTCATCTCAGCACCTCAAAAGTTGTTTAAAGGATATATCTCATGATGTTATTTTTTCACTAAGCCTAACTTGATTAAACTTTCGGCAATTTGCACTGAATTCCATGCTGCACCTTTTAAGAGATTATCAGAAACGACCCACATATGGAAACCACGGTCTTCGTTCAGGTCTTTTCTAATACGGCCAACAAAAACTTCATTCTTGCCGACACAATCTGCCGGCATTGGATAAACCTGATTTGCAGGATCATCTTGTAAAACAATACCAGGTGCATCTTTAAGCATTTCTTTCACTTCAGCCGCACTCACGCCTGCTGATTCGATTTCGAAATAAAGAGACTCTGAATGGCCTGTCTCGACAGGTAGACGGACACAAGTTGCCGCTACCGATAATTCCGGCATATTCATAATTTTCTTCGTTTCATTGATCATTTTCATTTCTTCATACGTAAAGCCATTATCTACAAACTTATCGATTTGTGGGATCACATTAAACGCGATTTGATAATGTTTTTCGTCTCCCTTTACAGGAAGCACCTTCGCTTCAAAACTTTCACCATTCAAGATAGCTTTAGACTGTTCCTTAAGCTCATTTATGGCAGCTGCACCAGCTCCAGAAACGGCTTGATAAGTAGACACGATGATTTTTTTCAAACCGTGTTTTTGACGGATTGGCTCTAATGCCACGACCATTTGGATCGTTGAGCAATTCGGATTAGCAATGATACCATTATGCTTAAGTAAGTCTGCTTCGTTTACTTCAGGCACAACTAAAGGTACATTCTCATCCATACGGAATGCACTCGTATTATCTACAACAATGGCACCATGCTTGACTGCTTCATGAGCCAATTCTTTAGATACACTGCCACCCGCACTGAATAAAGCAATATCCACGCCAGCGAAGCTTTCAGGCTTTGCTTCTTGCAATGTATATTCAGTTCCATTTACTTCTAAAATTTTTCCTGCTGAACGCGCGGATGATAATAAAGTAAGTTTTCCGATTGGAAAATTCCTTTTTACAAGTGTATCGATCATTTGTTGTCCAACTGCACCCGTTGCACCAACGACAGCTACATGGTACCCATTTTGCTGACTCATTAACAAGACCCCTTCCATTCCACTACTTTTTCTGGGAAAAATATATTTGAGAAGCATACTTTTAAAAAAACTGATGGATGGCGGCCATTAATGCCGCCATCAAAATAATATTTACATTTTATCATATTCCTCTAAAAGAAAAGAACCTTTTTGCAAAATACCAGAAAAAGCGGAAGGTTTAATCCAAATATCTTTCTACAAGTACAGGTTGCAACTGTTTGCCATTGATGGCTGCTTCAACTGTCTCGGACAATTTTGTCATACGCGCTACCATGGAGTTCGGTTTCTTTTCAGGATCATCCTGACCAAAAGGAATGAAATAAATATTCTTCGTGGCCATGAGTTTCATTAGATTCATGCCGTTTAACCCTAGTGCATCATTGGTTGATATCCCAAGCACGACAGGTTTTAGATTTCTTAAAGTCGCTTTCGCTGCCATCAATACAGGTGAGTCTGTCATGGCGTTTGCAAACTTACTCATTGTATTGCCAGTCAATGGAGCAATTACCATGCAATCAAGAGGGAGCTTCGGACCAAGGGGCTCCGCCTTAACGATGGAATCAACTACTTTATTACCGGTCAAGTCTTCAATCCTCTGTACCCAATCTTCGCCTTTTCCGAACCTCGTAGTCGTGCTTTGTACGGTAAAAGTGACAACTGGAATCACCTCTGCTCCCTGTTGAATCAATTTCTCTATTTCAGGAAATACAGCGTCGTATGTGCAATGAGAACCAGTCAATCCAAAACCAATTCTCTTTCCTTTTAAACTCATTTTGCTTTCCCCTTTCGCTTTGTGAAATCTTCCTGAAGAAGTTGAGAAAGTACATTCGCCAAGATTTGACCTGCCGTTTTCGGAGCCACAATCCCTGGCAAACCAGGTGCCAGCAGCGCCTTGATTCCCCTTTTTTCTGCGTACCTGAAATCAGTTCCACCAGGCTTCGATGCCAGGTCAATAATCAGGGTGTGCGTCGGCATCTTCGAAATGACAGAGGCATCGACAATCAAATATGGTATCGTGTTAATAAGGATGTCAGTATCTTTCACTTCATTCTGAATTTGATCGAGATGAAATGGTTGAACGGCCATTTCTGAAATTCTTGCAATATGCTCGCTTCTTCGAGCACCTACTTTGACTTTGGCTCCCAAAGCATGAAACGTTCTTGCCACGCTCATTCCCACCCTACCTAAACCTAAAATTGTTATATGGGAACCATGTATCGTAAAATCGGTATGCTGAATGGCCATCATGATGGTCCCCTCAACCGTCGGAATTGAATTGTAAATAGCTACATCATCCCGCTCAAAAAGTTGCACAAGATTTCGATTTACCTGACTGGTTATACCCGTTAAATATGCATTGCTAATACCCGAGTAGATTGTGCAATGAGCCGGTGTCTGCATCAACATTTCTTCAGTCAAAAAGACACGTTCATTTGAAAATATCGTTTCAACCTGACCTTCGAGATTCGTGCCGGGCACAGGTAAGATCACTGCATCCATAACAGAAAAATCGACTTCATCCACTTTCTCCTTTGTCGCTCCTGTGAAAGCATGATCAAGCTGTTCAAAACCTATTAATGAAAGCTTGGCATCCAGCTCTGTCAGTTTGCGGATTATCTCAAGTTGTCGCGCGTCACCGCCAACCACAGCAATTTGCATTCCTGTCAGCATGAAAATATTCACCTTCTTTTTCAGCTAGTCAGAACCATTTCAAGGTTCTGAACGCAAAAATTAAACTGCGCCGGCTTGTGATTTCGGCGAGTTTTTTATGTTTAAAACACTACATCTTCATTACATTCATCGATCGTTGTTTGTTGCTTCATTTCTACTTACACATCTTATGTAAGGGGGCATTAAACGGTGAGTTATTCCAAATAAAAAGCCCAAGCAGCTATTTCTGCCTGGACTTTACATTCAATCAGTTTCATTATTTTCCTGCTCTGCATCTGGAATATCAATGATAATCATGTCTGTTCCTATTTTCTTAATGTGCTTCCAAGGTACCCTGATTTCTCCCCCTTGCTTACGAAAGCCAAACCATTTTAAAGAAGGAATTAGCAGTGCTTGAATTTGACCTGTATTTTCATTTATTTCTAAATCTGTCTGCCCTAAGACACCCAGTCTTTCTGCTCTTTTTACATCGACAATTTCTTTTCCACTTAATTCACTCAGTCTCAAAGTAGCATCCCCTTTCGTGCTCCGCTACTACTAGTCTATATGCGCACCTCGACTTTTAGACTTTCTTGTAAAAAAAAACGAACAGCCTCCCTAGGGGAGACTGTTCAAGAACTACTATTTAAGACTTTCCGGTAAAACTCCATCTGGACTGATCAGTGATACGGAATAGTTGTCCGTGAAAATGCTGTTGGCCAATGAGTCAACGCTATCTTTCGTCACTTGATCAATTTGAACAACAATTTCGTCAAGATCGCGGTGGCGTTTAAGAAGCAATTCATTTTTCCCATTTCGACTCATTCGACTGTTCGTGCTCTCCAGACTTAACATCAAGCTACCTTTCAGTTGCTCTTTGCTGTTGTTAAGCTCTTTAGCTGTAATACCCTCTTGTTTCAACTTAGCCAGTGTTTCCTGGATTGTTTCATATAATGTATTAAGCTGTTTCGCCCCTGTTCCACCATACAGTGTGACAATTCCACTGTCTTTATAAGAAGAATGGTAAGAGAAAACAGAGTAGGCAAGTCCGCGTTGCTCACGAACTTCTTGGAACAAACGGCTACTCATGCTTCCGCCTAAAACATTATTCAATACAATCAAACTATAAATATCATCATGACCGACTTGCAAGCCTTCAAAGCCGATACATAAATGTGCCTGTTCTGTTTCTTTCTTCCTTGAAATGCGGTTAGAATGAAAATCAGGTTTTCCTTCATCCGTTACAGTATTTTTTCCACCTTCATAATTTCCAAAATACTTCTCTACTTCCCCGATAAATGCCTCAGAAATATTCCCGGCAATTGAGATGACCACGTTCTCAGGAGTGTACATATCATACATATAATTCTTTAGTGTATCACTTGTGAAAGTAGCAAGAGTTTCTTCTGTACCTAAAATCGGATAGCCAAGTGGATGTTTTTCATAAACAGCCTTACTCAATAAGTCATGAACGATATCATCTGGCGTATCTTCATACATTTTGATTTCTTCATAAACAACATTTTTTTCTTTTTTTAGTTCTTCTTCAACAAAAGTCGAGTTGAAGAACATATCTGATAATACTTCTAAAGCAAAATCAGCGTGCGTATCGAGAACTTTGGCATAGTAGCATGTATACTCTTTCGAAGTAAAAGCGTTTACTTGACCGCCGATACTATCAAATGATTCAGCAATTTCTCTAGCTGACCTTGTTTTTGTCCCTTTAAAAAACATATGTTCAAGAAAATGCGAAATACCATTGTTTTCAGGTGTTTCATCTCGCGAACCTGTTCCAATCCAAACACCAATTGCGACGGAACGAACTGTCGGAATATTTTCGAGTACAACTCTTACCCCATTTTGGCATGTATATTTCTTGATCAAACAAACTCCTCCTGTTCATATACAACTGTTGCAACTAGTTTTCATTTTGACGGATTTTTACTTTTATTTTCCCCTAAAAATAAAATCTATTTCACAATTCTTTCTTCATCCATTAATTGTGAAACGGTGCCTACTTCCAAATCTTTCGCTTTTATTTGCGTTAAAAGGGAATCTAGTGAGCGAGAGGTAGAATCTGTCGGATGCATTAGCACCATTGCTCCATTATGTATCTTCCCCATTACTCTTGAAATTAAGGTTTGTGGTGTTGGCTTTTGCCAATCGATCGTATCCACCGTCCACATGACCGTGCCAAGGTTGAGTTCATCCGCAATTTTCACAACATCATCACGGTAACTTCCACTTGGGGGAGCAAACCATACACAATTCTCTCCGGTTGTCGCTTCAATAACTTCATTTGTCTTAGCAATCTGTTCACGAATCTTGTCATTGGAGAGTTGCTTCATATTAGGATGTGTGTATGAATGATTCCCAATTTCGTGACCGGCATCTGCAATCATTTTTGCAAGGTCTGGATTTTCCTTTACCCATCTTCCCTCAAGGAAAAAACTTGCATGTACTTTATGTTTTTTCAAAACAGCCAACATATTCGGTAAATACTCATTTCCCCAAGCAACATTAATAATAAAGCTGACCATTGGTTTGTCTTGGTGGCCACGATAGATGGGCGATGGCGGCAGGTCATTCAAATGAATTTTCGGCTTCACCTGTTCAAATACTAACTTACTCGCCTCAAAACGCCCGTTTGCCTTCATTTTTTGATAGGATGCTTTCACATCAACATTTATCCCATTATAACCTGGCATGGCTTTCCATACCTGATCAATTTTCGCATCAGTTGGTTTTACTTCATATTTTGGTGCCTCGCTCAGGATTTTTTCGAAAAGAGGGTTTTGTTTCATTACCGGAATGCTGTCTTGTTTTAACTTTACTACATATTCATCTGTAAAACGATTATTAACTACTGACCATGAAATGAATAAGATCACTACGAACACAAAATAACGTTTCATTCATCTTGCCTCCTTCTTTACAGAATATGTACAAAAAGGACAAGGTAGAACGAAAAGACAGTGTATGGTGAAGCCTTGAATATGTATGTTTACTCATGGTTGTTTTCGCATTGATTGTTACTTATCGGATGCTACTTTCATCCCGTATTCTTAATGTCTTAGGGGCTCTTTTCGAAAAGTTCCTGAAACAAGAATTCATAAGAAACCGTAAAAATCCAGAAGCCGATTTTTACGGTTTCTTATGAAAACAACAAAGTTTACGAAAAGAGCATTATTAATAGCAAAAAGTCAGGGTTTCCCCTGACTTTGCTTATACTTTCAGGTATAAATTCCAGCACGATAGGAGCTCATGAATACCTTCTAATGTACAATTAATTGTTACTTAGCTTTGTTGCTCAGCTTTTTCGCGTTGTTCCTTCAATACAGCCTTGCGAGAAAGGTTTACACGTCCTTGCTTGTCAATTTCAGTAACCTTAACAAGAATTTCGTCACCAATCTTCAATACATCTTCAACCTTGCCTACACGTTCTTCAGCGATTTCAGAGATATGAACAAGACCATCTTTACCTTGGAAAATTTCAACGAAAGCACCGAATTTTTCAACGCGCTTTACTTTACCAAGATATAATTGTCCAACTTCCACTTCACGAACGATATCTTCAATGATTTTCTTCGCTTTCTGATTCATTTCTTCATTCACAGATGAAATAAATACGGTACCATCTTGTTCGATATCAATCTTTACGCCAGTTTCTTCAATGATCTTATTAATCTGCTTACCGCTCGGTCCGATTACGTCGCGAATCTTATCAGGATTAATAGCCATCATTAAGATCTTAGGTGCATATTGAGAAAGTTGAGATTTTGGTTCAGCAATTGTTTGTAGCATAGAGTCAAGAATCTGCATACGACCCACTTTAGCCTGAAGCAATGCTTCTTCTAAAATTTCACGTGATAATCCATCAATTTTGATATCCATTTGAAGAGCTGTTACACCATTTGCTGTTCCAGCAACTTTAAAGTCCATATCGCCAAGGTGATCTTCCATACCTTGGATATCTGTAAGAACAGTATAATGCTCTCCAGATTTAACAAGTCCCATCGCAATACCAGCTACAGGCGACTTGATTGGAACACCAGCGTCCATCATTGCCAATGTACTCGCACAGATACTCGCCTGAGAAGTAGAACCATTAGATTCTAATACTTCTGATACAAGACGGATTGTGTAAGGGAATTCCTTTTCAGAAGGAATACTTGGCTCAAGAGCACGTTCACCTAATGCACCATGCCCGATTTCACGACGGCCTGGTCCACGGATTGGTCCTGTTTCACCGACACTGAATAATGGGAAGTTGTAATGATGCATGAAACGTTTTTCTTCTTCTAATCCTAAACCATCTAAGATTTGCACGTCACCCATTGCTCCAAGAGTACATACGCTTAAAGCTTGAGTTTGTCCACGAGTAAACAAACCAGAACCATGAGTACGAGGCAATAAGCCGATTTGAGAAGACAATGGACGAATTTCGTCTGGTTTACGACCATCAGGGCGAACTTTCTCTTGTGTGATTAAGCGGCGAACTTCGCCTTTAACCATCTTATCCAAGATTTGCTTCACTTGCTTCATGTCGTCAGCTTCCGCTTCCTGCTCTTCATACTTTTGAATTACTTTATTTTTAACTTCTTTAATTGCAGCTTCACGAGCATGCTTTTCTTGAACTTGGATTGCTTCAATCATTTCAGCTTCACAAAGCTGACGGATTTCAGCCTCAAGTTCAGCATCTAGTGTATATAAAACAACTTCTGATTTTGGTTTACCAATTTCAGCAACAATTTGCTCCTGAAATTCAATAAGACGTTTGATTTCATTATGACCAAACATAATTGCTTCCAGCATGATTTCTTCAGGCACTTCATTTGCACCCGCTTCAACCATGTTGATCGCGTCTTTTGTCCCTGCAACTGTTAAGTGGATGTCACTTTGTTCAGTCTGTTCGACATTTGGATTGATAATGAATTCTCCATTAACTCTCCCAACAACCACACCTGCAATTGGTCCTTCGAAAGGAATATCGGAAACCGATAATGCAAGGGATGACCCAAACATAGCAGCCATTTCAGAAGAGCAATCTTGATCCACACTCATTACAATACTGATAACTTGTACATCGTTACGGAATCCATCTGCAAATAATGGACGGATCGGACGGTCAATCAAACGGCTCGCTAAAATAGCCTTCTCACTTGGACGACCCTCACGTTTAATGAATCCACCAGGGATTTTACCAACTGCGTATAAACGCTCTTCATAGTTTACAGTCAATGGGAAGAAATCAAGATTTTTTGGTTCTTTTGAAGCTGTTGCCGTACTCAATACAGCTGTATCTCCATAACGGACTAACACTGCTCCATTTGCTTGTTTAGCCAATTGGCCAATTTCAACACTAAGCTTGCGTCCAGCCCAGTCGATGGAATAAACATGTTTATTTTGATCCATTCAATTTAACCCCTCTCTACCTATATCACAATTCAAAATGAATGGCTTGCATTTTCGACCAATCATTTTTCCTCTATAAAAAAAAGCCACTTTGTGCTTTAATTGCCTTTACAAATTAATATTTATTATGTCCAGTTTTAACTGTTTTTAAAATATGTATAAAAAATAGTTGTTTTATGTTTCACACATGCATTTCCAAAACTTTTCTAGGATAATAAAAAAGCGGGAAAATTCCCGCTTCTGTAGACTATCGACGTAAGCCAAGCTTATTGATTAACTCACGGTAACGTGCTACATCTTTGTTACGTAGGTAAGTTAAAAGGTTACGACGTTTACCTACCATCTTCAAAAGACCGCGACGTGAGTGGTGGTCCTTCTTGTGAGTACGTAAGTGGTCGTTCAAGTTGTTGATTGATTCAGTAAGGACAGCGATTTGAACTTCAGCTGATCCAGTATCGCTTTCATGAGTTTTAAACTCATTGATAAGTTCGTTCTTACGTTCTTGAGTGATTGCCATACTGTTTCACCTCCTAATAATATATCCCCTGTTACTGAGCAAGCGTCGGTGACTCGACTTGCCAAGCAAAGGTTCTAGTGTTTTAACACCTTTATTATCTTATATCTTTTTATGACAAAAAGCAAGTCTAACCATTCTTTTTTTCAAAGTAACTGATAGAGCTTTGTTTATCTCGCTCGATTTGTGCCACCAGTTCTTCAATACCAGAAAATTTCTGTTCGCCTCTAATATACTTGTGCCATTCTATCGTCAATGTTTGACCGTAAATGTCCCTATCGAAATCAAAAATATGAACCTCAACTGACGGTCTTGGTGCAGCTTCTTTATGAAAGGTAGGTTTAAAGCCAATATTACAAACGCCAAAATGTGAATCACCATCTATGACAACTTTCACAGCGTACACACCAACTGGAGGAATAATATAATCCTCCGCTAAATCGATATTGGCAGTAGGGAACCCGATTGTTCTTCCACGTTTGTCTCCATGGATGACCGTCCCGGTAGTAGAATAATAACGACCTAGAAATTGCGGCAACTCTGTCATTCTCCCTTCTTTCAATAGGAGGCGAATGGCCGTCGAGCTTACTTTCACTCCGTCATTCTCAAGTTTAGGGACTACTGAGAACGTGAACTTGTTACGGGAATGGAAAGGCAATGTCTCCATCGTTCCCTTTCCCATTCTTCCGTAACTATAGTCAAATCCAGCTATCACATGTTTCGCATTTAGACTAATGATATATTCATCAATAAATTCTTGGGGAAGAAGATTAGCAAATTCGGAGGTGAATTCGACGACAAATAGGTAATCCACCCCTAATTGATTCATTATTCTAATCTTATCTTCTAGTGGTGTAATATATTGTGTATGTTTCTCGCTTTTCCCAAGGACAACTGACGGATGGGGATCAAATGTCATCACTGCACTTTTTAGCCCGTCCTCTTTTGCCCTCTTTACTGCCTCGTCTATAACCTTTTGATGGCCTCGATGCACACCATCAAAATACCCGAGAGCGATTGATAGTTCTGGCAATTCGATACTTTTTAATGTATTAGGATATCCAAGATTAATCAGTTTCACGATGGTATTCACCTTTTTCTTATCCGTACCTCTATTATATCTGATCATTCCTCAGTACTTTAACAGGTTTCAAAACGTTAGCTTTTTCAGGATGTGCAGCATAGATTGCAAGTGCCATTCCTTGTTCTGTTTCAGCAATAATAGGTCCGTTGATATTTTGCAAGAAATCCGGTACAGGTAGAAGCGCACCGTTTTTCACTTTCTCTGCTACTTTATCACTTAACACATATTTCGGCAAATGAGAAACTGCGCTTTCAAGAGGTCTCAAAACTTCATTTATCTCGCCGTCATTCATTAATACCTCTACCTGTTCAAGCGTGAGACAATCTTCTAAAGTATACGAAGCAGATTTGATTCTCTGGAGCCACGACATATGGGCTGGGTATCCCAATTTCTCTCCAATCATGACAGCAAGTGTTCTGATATAAGTACCTTTGCCACAATCCACCCTAAACTTGAAAGAAATGGTTTCACCTGCAAACTCATCACGATGATCGAGAAGCTCTATTGAATAGATATTTACCTTCCGTGATGGTCGCTCCACCTCTATTCCTTGACGCGCATACTCATATAATCGTTTTCCATTTACTTTTACAGCAGAATACATCGGCGGAGTCTGGACAATTTCCCCTGTCAAGGATTCCAAGACTTTCAATATTTCTTCTCTCTTGATGATTCGATCCAAAACCTTAGATTCAACTACCTCACCTGATGCATCTTCTGTCGTTGTGGAGAATCCAATTGTGACCTCCCCATCGTAAGCTTTTCCTGCATCCGTTATGTATTCAGCCACCTTTGTTGTCCTACCAATACAAATGGGTAAGACACCAGTAACATCAGGGTCTAGAGTTCCTGTATGACCCACTTTTTTTGTCCTCAATATTTTTCTTAGCTTAAATACACAATCATGCGAAGTCATGCCTGCTGGTTTAAAGAGGGGCAAAATCCCTTCCATACTTTTCATCACCTTTATCTTGAATTTAAGAGAAAGAGCGGGTTCACGCTTGAAACAGATATTTATCTATTATTCCCCCTCTAGCCGAAAAAAATGGATAGACAAGTTGTCTATCCATTACTCTTCATCTTTAGACTGATCCATGGGTTGTTCTTCTTTTTGCAATTGATGAAGAAGATTATTAATTCGATTGCCGTATTCAAATGACTCATCGAATTCAAAAATAATTTCAGGCGTCTTTCGCAAACGAATGCGTTGTCCAATTTCGGATCGGATGAATCCCTTTGCTTTCGCAAGGCCCTTTAACGTATTCTCTCTTTGCTCTTCCCCGCCTAAAACAGAAATATAAACAGTGGCTTGTTGCAAATCACCCGTAACTTGAACATCAGTGACAGTTACAAAACCAATTCTTGGATCCTTGATTTTACGACCGATGATGTCACCAAGTTCTTTCTTCATTTGCTCACCAACGCGGGTTGCTCTATGGCTCATATTCATTCACCTCATTAAAGCCAATCAATTTCTGTAATCGTCCGTTCAATCTCTGGGAACGAATCGATCATTTTTAACGCATTTTGCAATTCTCTTTCAGTGGTCATTTTTGTAGATGATACAGCAACGATCGCAATCATGGATCGCTGCCATACATCCTGATAGCCTACTTCCGAAACGGATACATTAAACTTTTGTTTTAAGCGGGATAAGATCCGCTGTAAAACAGCTCGTTTTTCCTTTAGGGAGTGTGCATCATAAATGATGCACTCACATTCGGCTACCCCTACAATCATTAACGTTCCACTTCTTCCATTACATATGCTTCAATAATGTCGCCTTCTTTAACATCGTTAAAGTTTTTAATGGTAACTCCACACTCATATCCTCTTGCAACTTCTTTAGCGTCATCTTTGAAACGCTTAAGGGCGTCAATTGTGCCTTCGAAGACTACAACTCCATCACGGATTAAGCGGATACCGCTGTCACGAGTAATTTTCCCTTCCGTAACGAAAGAACCAGCAATTGTACCAATTTTAGAGACTTTGAATGTTTGTCGTACTTCAGCCTGACCGATGATTTTCTCTTCAAATTCAGGATCGAGTAGACCTTGCATTGCAAATTCAATCTCTTCAATTACTTTGTAAATAATTCTATGAAGACGAACGTCAACTTTTTCAGCATCAGCTGCGCGCTTTGCATTTACATCTGGGCGAACGTTAAATCCAATTACAATTGCATTGGATGCAGCCGCTAGCGTGATATCAGATTCGTTGATCGCACCAACTGCAGTGTGAATAATCTTAATATTAACACCTTGCACATCAATTTTACGAAGTGATGCAGCTAACGCCTCTGCAGAACCTTGAACGTCAGCTTTCACGATTACGTTCAAGTCTTTCATTTCACCTTGTTTCATTTGCTCAAATAAAGTTTCAAGACTCACACGTGAACTTTCACCACGTGAAGCAGCAAGAACTTGCTGGGCACGAGCTTCCCCAACTTGACGAGCTGTTTTCTCATCTTTGAAGACAACAAAACGGTCACCAGCTTGTGGAACATCGCTCAAACCTGTTACTTCAACCGGAGTTGATGGACCCGCTTCTTTAACGCGGCGGCCAATATCATTAACCATCGCACGAACACGTCCGAAAGTACTTCCAACTACGATAGGATCACCTACACGAAGTGTTCCGTTTTGGACTAGTAATGTCGCAACAGCTCCACGGCCTTTATCCAATTGAGCTTCAATAACAGTACCAACAGCACTGCGTTTTGGATTAGCTTTGTATTCTTCAACTTCTCCAACTAGAAGAATCATTTCAAGAAGTTGTTCGATTCCTTCGCCTGTCTTAGCAGAAAGCGGAACAAAGATTGTGTCTCCACCCCAAGCTTCAGATACCAAACCGTGCTCAGTTAATTCCTGCATAACCTTTTCAGGATTGGCAGTCGGCTTATCCATTTTGTTAACAGCAACAATAATTGGAACTTCTGCCGCTTTAGCATGGTTGATCGCTTCTACTGTTTGAGGCTTAACGCCATCGTCCGCAGCTACAACTAGGATTGTAATATCCGTAATTTTAGCTCCACGTGCACGCATCGTTGTGAAAGCAGCATGTCCTGGTGTATCAAGGAAAGTAATCTTTTTACCATTTTCAACAACTTGGTATGCACCAATATGCTGTGTGATTCCACCTGCTTCTCCTTCCGTCACTTTCGTGTTACGGATTGAGTCAAGCAATGTAGTTTTACCATGGTCAACGTGTCCCATGATCGTAACAACAGATGGTCTTTCAACTTGATCTTCTGTTGCATCATCAGTGAAATAAACTTCTAAATCAGTTGTATCGATTTTGATTTCTTCTTCCACTTCAACGCCATATTCGCTCGCGATCAATTCAATAGCATCTTTATCCAACTCTTGGTTGATTGTTGCCATAACGCCAAGAAGGAATAATTTCTTAATGATTTCAGATGGCTCGCGGTGAAGCTTCTTAGCCAGTTCAGCAACAGTTAAAGATTCACTAAAAGTGATTTTAGCTGGAAGTTCTTTTTCCTTCTTTGGTTGCTGTGGTTGAGATTGTTGAGGTCTCTTATTGTTATTGTTTCTTTGTTGCTGATTATTTTTACCCTTACCTTTGTTAAAAGGCTTGTTTCCATTTGGCTTAGAAGATTGATCATTTTTCTTCACCGGGTTAGGATTTACCTTCACCTTTGTTGGTGTTGGGTTTTTGTCATCAAGATTGTCGAATGCCTGTGGAGTTGCTTTAGAAACAACTTGAGCAACTGCTCTTGGTTGAGGCTTTGAAGAAGACTGAGAAGCTTGTTCCTTCTTTTCTTCTTTTTTCACGTACAAAGCATCAAGCTTTGCAAGTGCATCATCTTCGATTGTTGCCATGTGATTGGAAACTTCTATATTCATATCTTTCAATTTACCGATTACATCCTTACTGGAAATATTATGTTTTTTCGCATATTCATAAACACGCGTTTTACTCATTCTTTCACCCCCGCTAGAATTAATCGAGCAACGAAACCAGCTTTTTGGCAAATCCATCATCCATTACAGCAACAACCACGCGGGCTTCCTTGCCAATCGCTTGACCAAGAATATGGCGATCTTCCACAATTTTCACTGGAACCTCATAGGACTTGCACTTATCTGTTATTTTTTTCATTGTGTTTGCAGACGCATCTGCCGATAACAAAACGAGTTTTGCTCTTCCTGCTCTAACTTCCTTGATTGAGAGCTCTTCCCCCGAAATGATTTTTCGCGCTCGATTTGCTAAGCCAAGCAATGACATCCATTGATTTGATTTCATCAGGATTGTCGTTTCTCCTTCTCAACGAACTCAAGAAGTTCTTCATATATTGATTCATCTATCTTCGTTTCTAAATGGTTAGATAAGGAATTCTTTTTCTTGGCTAAAAGGATAGCTTCTTTATCTAATGAAAGATAGGCACCACGACCGGACTTTTTGCCCGTAAGATCGATGGATACTTCTCCTTCTTTTGAGCGAACGATGCGAACGAGTTCTTTTTTCGGTCTCATTTCACCGGTAGCAACACATTTTCGCATTGGAACTTTCTTTCGATTGTTCACAACCATTCACCTCACTTTTTATTCCATGTCATCTTCATAATCGAAGTCGTCTTCTAGATTGTCATCTAAAAGCTTGATAGCATCCTCACGTGGATAGATACCCAGTTCACGCGCTTCTGATTCTGATTTGATATCAATTTTCCAGCCAGTCAATTTAGCTGCTAAGCGAGCATTCTGCCCTCTCTTACCAATAGCCAATGAAAGTTGATAGTCAGGTACAACAACAGTTGTAGCTTTTTCACTTTCATTTACAGCTACATCTACAACTTTCGATGGGCTGAGTGAATTCGCAACGAAAACAACAGGATCTTCAGACCATTTAACGATATCGATTTTTTCACCTTTTAACTCGTTGACAATCGCTTGTACGCGAGTTCCTTTTGGCCCTACACAAGAACCTACAGGATCTACTTCAGGGTTTTCGGAATGAACAGAAATCTTCGAACGGTCACCAGCTTCACGGGCAACAGACTTAATTTCAACTGTTCCATCGTAAATTTCAGGAACTTCGATTTCAAATAAACGCTTTAATAAACCAGGATGAGTACGGGAAACAAAGATTTGTGGCCCTTTTGTCGTTTTCTCCACTTTCGTGATAAAAACTTTGATTCTGTCATGTGGCTTATAACGTTCATTTGGCATTTGCTCATTAATCGGCAACAATGCTTCGATTTTACCAAGGCTGACATAAATGAATTTAGAATCAAGACGCTGTACGATTCCTGTCATAATGTCTTCTTCACGATCGATAAACTCTGAATAGATAATTCCTCTTTCAGCTTCACGTACGCGTTGTGTCACTACTTGTTTAGCAGTTTGAGCAGCGATACGGCCAAAGTCTTTAGGAGTAACTTCCATTTCAACTACATCTTCAACGGTGTAGTTTGGATTGATTCGTTGTGCATCTTCTTCAGAAATTTCAAGACGTGGATCAAAAACTTGATCAACAACTTCTTTACGTGCAAACACTCTCATTGAACCAGATTGTAAATTCAAGTCGATTCGAACATTTTGCGCTTGGTTAAAATTGCGACGATATGCAGAAATCAGTGCTGCTTCAATCGCTTCTATTATTACGTCTCTGGAAATTCCTTTTTCTCTCTCCAGCAATGTAAGAGCATCCAATAATTCACTGCTCATGAGACTTTATCCCCCTTCAAATCACTCATACAAAATTAATCCTGCTAGGCAGGCTGTGCGTCATTACGCTGCCAATCAACAATGCCCATTAACATATCCTAAGAAAAAGAAACAGCTAAACGAGCATTCGCTATTTTTTCGAAAGGAATCTCAACGACCTTTTTGCGAGTCTTAATCATAATTTCGACTTTGACAGATTTTCCATCATACTCCGCCAACTTACCTTCAAACGTTTTTTCACCATCAATTGGTTCATATGTTTTAACATAAACACGTTTTCCAATTGATCTTAAAAAATCTTTTTCTTTTTTCAAAGGGCGTTCAGCACCGGGAGAAGAAACCTCTAAAAAGTAGTTATGGGGAATTGGATCAATCTCATCAAGTTTTTCACTAACCTTTTCACTAGCCAGACCACAATCCTCGATATCCACACCGCCGTCTTTATCAATATATAAACGAAGGAACCATTCCTTACCTTCTTTTACATATTCAATATCAACTAGTTCGAAATTAATTTGGTCTAAAATCGGTGAAATGATTTCCTCCACCACTTCCGTTACCTTGCTCATGCTAACCCTCCTTTTCCGCTAATATAACCGTTTTAAATGGAAATTTTCATCCTAATTTAATAATAAAAAAGGTCCTAACAACAACGAAAGAGCGGGTTTCCCCACTCTTGTCCACGAGAGTTTATCTTAGTATTTCCAATAAAACTATACCATATCCAAAATTTATATGCAAACAAGAAAAGCGTAAGCGCCTTGCTTAGTCCCGACCAGCATAAGACAAGCACTGGCAGAAGGCGTCCTTTGCCTTCAGAAGTGATTGGCTTATGACCGAGGTTGTTTCGGCTTTAGGAAACAACCTTGAGGGGCTAAAGCGCTGGAGCTAGACACGTAAAAGCGGAGAGCGGGTGTTGGGCCGCTCTCCGCTTTGAATTTGATAACTAAATTAAAACAACGATAGCTGATTTTGATCTGGCAGTGACTCTAGGCAGCCTTGCTTGTCGAGGAACTCGATGATCGTCTTGGAAACTTTACCTCTTTGTTGTAAGTCCTCTTTTGAAAGGAACTCGCCTTCTTCTCTTGCTTTAACAATGTTAATAGCCGCATTTGTACCGAGACCAGGAATTGCATTGAAAGGCGGAATGAGTGTGTCTCCATCAATAATGAAATCTGTTGCACTTGAACGGTACAAGTCCACTTTTTGAAAAGAAAAACCGCGCTCGCACATTTCAAGAGACAACTCCATCACCGTCAACAAGTTCTTCTCTTTTGTTGATGCTTCAAGCCCTTTTGCGTTGATTTCTTCAATCTTAGCTCTTAACGCTTCCGATCCGCGTACCATTGCTTCAACATCGAAATCGTCTGCACGAACCGTAAAGTATGCTGCGTAATAGAACAATGGATGGTGTACTTTAAAATAAGCGATCCTTACAGCCATTAATACATATGCAGCGGCATGGGCTTTCGGGAACATGTATTTGATTTTTTTACAAGAATCAATATACCATTCTGGCACTGAATTCTTGCGCATTTCTTCTTCCATATCCTCAGATAAACCTTTCCCTTTACGTACGGATTCCATAATTTTAAAAGCGAAAGATGGTTCAAGTCCCTGATAGATTAAATAAACCATAATGTCATCACGACATCCGATTACTTCACTTAGAGTACAGGTCTTATTATGGATAAGTTCTTGGGCGTTTCCGAGCCATACATCGGTACCGTGTGAAAGTCCTGAAATCTGTACAAGCTCCGAGAAAGTCGATGGTTTCGTATCTTCAAGCATCTGACGTACGAATCGCGTTCCGAATTCAGGAATACCGAGCGTACCAGTTTTACACATGATTTGTTCTTCGGTCACGCCTAGTGATTCTGTCCCGCTGAAAATCTTCATTACTTTTGGATCATCGGTTGGAATCGTTTTAGGATCCATTCCACTTAAATCTTGAAGCATACGAATGACAGTTGGGTCGTCGTGTCCGAGTATATCAAGCTTCAATAGATTGTCATGTATAGAGTGGAAATCAAAGTGAGTCGTTTTCCATTCAGATGTAGCAGAATCTGCAGGGAACTGTATTGGTGTAAAATCATAAATATCCATATAATCAGGCACTACGATGATACCGCCCGGATGCTGACCAGTCGTTCTTTTAACACCTGTACATCCAGAAGCAAGCCTATCGATCTCTGCTCCGCGCAAATGAAGATTATTTTCCTGTTGATAGCCTTTTACATATCCATAAGCTGTTTTATCGGCTACAGTACCGATCGTACCTGCACGGTAAACATAGTCCTCACCGAAAAGCACTTTTGTATAGTTGTGGGCGCGCGGCTGATATTCTCCAGAGAAGTTCAAGTCGATATCGGGAACTTTGTCCCCTTTAAACCCTAGGAAAGTTTCAAACGGAATATCATGTCCGTCTTTCTTATAGGCCGCGCCACATTGAGAACAATCCTTGTCAGGTAAGTCGAATCCCGATCCTACAGAACCGTCGTTAAAAAACTCAGAATGCTTACAGGATGGGCAAACATAATGTGGAGGCAACGGATTTACTTCAGTTATTTCCGTCATCGTCGCTACTAGAGACGAACCGACGGATCCACGTGAACCTACAAGGTAGCCATCATTCAATGATTTTTTTACGAGTTTATGAGAAATCAGATAGATAACGGCAAATCCGTGTCCAATGATACTCTTCAATTCTTTTTCAAGTCGTGCTTCGACTATTTCTGGAAGAACTTCACCATAGATGCTGTGCGCCATTGCATAACTCATTTCGCGCATTTCAACATCTGCGCCTTCAATTTTAGGCGTGTAAAGGTCGTCTTTGATCGGCTTAATGTTCTCGATCATGTCGGCAACCTTATTTGTATTTGTCACGACGATTTCCTTTGCTTTTTCTGCTCCGAGAAAAGAAAATGCATCAAGCATTTCATTTGTGGTGCGGAAATGTACATCTGGAAGTTGGTGACGATTTAGTGGATTCGCTCCACCTTGTGAGTTTATCAAGATTTTACGATAGATTTTATCATTCTCATTCAAGTAATGTACATTACCTGTTGCGACAACCGGTTTATCCAGCTCTTCGCCTAGTTTCACAATATTACTGATGATTTCTTCAAGTGCCTTTTGATCCCTGACTAATTCCATCTCAAGCAATGGGGCGTAAACCGCCTTTGGATGCACTTCGAGATAGTCATAGAATTTTGCCTTAGCAAAGGCTTCTTCAGGTCCTTTTTGCATCATGCTCTCAAAGACCTCGCCTTTATCACAGCCTGACCCTATTAAAATGCCTTCGCGATGCTTTTCAAGTTGAGAACGCGGAATACGTGGGACACGATAGAAATAATTCATATGTGAAATCGATATTAGTTTAAAAAGGTTTTTCAAACCAACTTCATTTTGAGCAAGTAATGTGCAATGGTATGGACGCGCACGTTGATATGCATTTCCTTGTCCCATATTGTCATTTAATTGATCGTGGAACTCTATTTCTTTTTCCATTGCGTCCTTTAGCATCTTCATCAATAAATAACCGGTTGCCTCTGCATCGTAAATGGCTCGATGATGTTGTGTAAGTTCAATGTCAAATTTCTTGGCTAGTGTATTAAGACGATGGTTCTTCATTTCTGGATAAAGGAAGCGTCCGAGTTCAAGTGTATCTATAACTGGATTTTCGGCTTCACCAAGTCCGTACTTTTTATATCCAACGTTTAAGAAGCCCATATCAAATGATGCATTATGAGCAACTAGTGTACACTCACCTGTCCACTCCTGGAATCTCTTTAATACTTCTTCCACTTCCGGAGCATTTCGAACCATATCATCCGTAATACCGGTTAGGTTGATTGTCGTTGCAGATAAGCGATGATGAGGGTTGGCAAATGACTCAAAACGGTCAATGATTTCCCCCTCTTTAATTTTGACAGCAGCAAGTTCGATGATTGTGTCATATACGGCAGAAAGTCCCGTCGTTTCAACGTCAAACACGACATAAGTATCTTCAGCAAGCTTGCGATGTGCTGAATTGTATGCGATTGGTACACCATCGTTAACTAGATTTGCTTCGACACCATATAAAATCTTGATATCGTTCTTCTTTCCTGCCCCAAATGCTTCCGGGAATGATTGAGCAACCGCATGATCAGTAATCGCAATCGCTTTATGACCCCATTTTTTCGCTTGAGCGACCAAAGCACTTACCGATGTAACAGCATCCATTTGGCTCATCGGGGAATGAAGGTGAAGCTCAACACGTTTTTCATCTGCTGGAGCAGTGTCCATGCGTTGCTTCGGCTTGATTTCGTTTATATCATTTCCGATCATAACAAGGTCGCGAACAAAAGTATCATTTTGGATGCTACCACGAACTTTTACCCACATACCCTTCTTAACATGTTGATAGAGCGCGGCATCCTCTTTATCACGAGAAAACATTTTTACCATTATTGAACTAGTGTAGTCGGTAATTTTAAAGGTTAACAATGTTCTGCCGCTTCGGAGTTCCTTTGTTTCAGCATCAAAAATAAATCCTTCAACCGCAATGCGGCGTTCTTCGTCGATGATATCGATCAAACTTCTGAAATCTGCATCATCCTTAATGGTCAAACCAATTGTAAGTGGACCATCAAGCTCTGCATTTCCTCCTGCATCCTTTTCACTTTCAGCCTTCTGCATTTCGACCATAGCAAGCAGAGCACGCTCTTGATCTTCTTTTTGTTTTGCCTCAAGGAATTGCTCGTACTCTTCATTGGATGTTTGTACCTGAACATCTACATCAAGGGACAATAAAGGAAATCCGTACGACTGAAAAATGTTTGCTATCGTAGATTCATATTTCCGCTTGATTGCTAGGCCTTCCATTTCATTTCGGGCACTGATTAGTAATTTATGTCCTTGTACTTTCGGAGTCTGTTCATTTAATAACTTTAATAGTGGTGGAGCTATTCCATCTATTTCTTGCAAACAACTTTTCCAATAACCAACTAACAGTTCCTCTGTAAATTGTTGGTCTTTTACACTAATTGTAAACGAAACGGATGCTATTTCAGCAAATGTCCTTTGCAATTGGGTTGTAAAACGATTGTATACGTTAAAAGGAATTATCTTTTCTAATAAAAAACTAAAATGCCATTTACGGGCTTTTTTCTCAACCTGAACCTTTTCGATCTGGGCATGATGAAAATGCACGACGATTGCATCTTCAGTGAGTTGCAGTTGAGATAGCAAGTGTTGAAAACGCTCGATTTTGCCGATTGCATGATCGCTCATCGAATCTCCCCCATTTATCTATTTCTATATTCTTTCATCAAAATGAATGTTGTTAAAAAAGTTATTATATCACACACAGACAACCTGCAACTTCATATATCCATATTAAGTATACCGTTTTTTTCTCTAACTCATTTACAAAATATTATTCATTCAATTGTGTCTAATCTGTATACGAAATTTGTCGGATTTCTGACAGGTGCGTTGAAATGCCCCTTTGGATATTGTCGGATTATTCGTTACTGACTATAGTGAAGGTGTAAGAAATACTTACTTAGTCACTCAATCTTAGGAGGTCATTCAAATGTGTCAACAACACGAAATGAAAGCCGCAGTCGTACATGAATTCAAAAAGGAATTAGTCGTTGAAAATGTTCCAGTACCAGAAGTAGGAAAGCACGACGTACTTGTCCATATTAAGGCTTGTGGAGTTTGTCATACAGATTTGCATGCAGCCCATGGTGACTGGCCAGTTAAACCTTCTCTTCCATTGATTCCAGGTCATGAAGGAGTAGGAGAAATTGTTAAGGTTGGCGAAGATATTACCCATTTAAAAGTTGGTGACCGTGTAGGAATTCCTTGGTTATATTCAGCTTGCGGACAATGTGAATATTGCTTAAGCGGAAGAGAAACGCTTTGCCTTGATCAGCAAAACGCTGGATATTCTATCAATGGTGGATATGCAGAATACTGCTTAGCAGACGGCAGATACGTTGTTAAAGTTCCAGATAACTTGAATTATGTAGAAGCAGCACCAATCTTCTGTGCAGGTGTAACAACATATAAAGCTCTAAAGGTCGGTGAAGCAAAGCCTGGTGACTGGGTTGCAGTATTTGGTATCGGCGGACTAGGACACGTAGCTGTTCAATATGCAAAAGCAATGGGCTACAAAGTAGTTGCGGTTGACACATTTAATGAAAAGCTAGAATTGGCAAAAGAACTAGGAGCAGATTTGACAATTAATCCATTAAAGGAAGATGCGGCAGAATATATCAAGCGAGAAGTTGGAGGAGTTCAAGCAAGTATTTGCACAGCAGTATCAAAGCATGCATTTGACCAAGCGTATCGTTCAGTTAAACGCGGTGGTAAATGTGTTGCAGTAGGTCTTCCACCAGAAACGATGGAAATTCCTATTTTCGATACTGTATTAAATGCAGTAAGCGTTGTTGGATCTATCGTTGGTACACGTAAAGACTTACAAGAAGCATTACAATTTGCTGCTGACGGAAAAGTTCGCACGATTGTAGAAACAGCTCAATTGGACGAAATCAACGATATATTTGAAAAACTTGAAAAAGGCGAAATCAACGGTCGAATCGTATTGGATATGGAGAAATAATTGACTAAATTCATAATCAAAAAGAGCACTGCGGCGGCCGCAGTGCTCTTTACTTATCTTATAAAGTTTCAAGGATGTCTTGAATCTTAGTTGCTAGTTCATCACGATGAACTTCAATCATTTCACCTGTCTTACGAACCTTCAACTCAACGATGCCTTCAGCCGCTTTCTTTCCAACTGTTACACGGATAGGCATACCAATTAAATCAGAATCAGCGAATTTCACGCCTGGTCTTTCTTGGCGATCATCGAAAAGAACATCGTAACGATTCTTTTTCAATTGTGCGTATAATTCTTCAGAAAGTGTCGCTTGCGCTTCATCCTTCATGTTAATTGCGATTAGATGAACTTGGAATGGAGCGATATCAGCAGGCCATACAAGCCCACTCTCGTCATTAAACTGTTCAGCTACAGCAGCCAATGTACGAGAAACACCGATACCATAGCATCCCATAATCATCGGTTGTGTTCTACCATTTTCATCAAGATATGTAGCATTCATCGCTTCACTATATCTTGTTCCAAGCTTGAACACATGTCCAACTTCTATTCCTTTTGCAAAAAGAATTTTACCTTGACCATCAGGAGATAAATCACCCTCTTTGATGAAACGAAGGTCAGCGTATTGATTTACTTCAAAATCTCGCTCTACATTTACGTTTACAAAGTGATAATTCTCTTCATTTGCGCCACATACACCATTTATAACCGCTTGAACAGCATGGTCAGCAACCACTTCAACGTTTTTGACACCGATAGGTCCCACTGAACCAACCGCACAACCTAGAACTTCTTTTGTTTCCTCATGTGATGCAAGCTCAATAACACCTGCTTCAAACAAGTTCTTGAGTTTAATATCATTAACTTCATGGTCACCACGTACAAGGACGAGTACATACTTTTCATCCACTTTGAAAAGCAACGACTTTATGCAGTCTTCTGCTGATACGTTCAAGAAGCTAGAAACTTCTTCAATGGATTTTTGGTTTTCTGTTAATACTTTTTCCATGTCTTTTAACGGTGCATCTTTCTTTTCATATGTCATGACCACTGGAGCCATTTCAATATTTGCAGCGTATGTCGACGTATCAGAATAAGCAATCGTGTCTTCACCAATCTCTGAAAGCACCATAAATTCGTGCGTATCCTTACCACCCATGGCACCTGAATCTGCAATTACAGCACGGAAATTCAATCCGCAACGGCTGAAAACATTCGAATAGGCAGTGAAGAGTTGTTCGTATACCTTATCAAGGCTATCATGTGAGGAATGGAATGAATACGCATCCTTCATGACAAATTCACGACCACGAAGTAGTCCAAAGCGTGGACGTTTTTCATCACGGAATTTTGTTTGAATTTGATATAGCGTTAACGGTAAACGCTTATATGATTTCACTTCATCACGAACAAGACTTGTAATGACCTCTTCATGAGTCGCACCTAAAGCAAATTCACGGTCATGACGATCCTTTAAACGCATCAGTTCCGAACCGTAAGAATACCATCTACCTGATTCTTGCCATAGTTCAGCCTGTTGTAACGCGGGCATAAGCAACTCAACTGCTCCGGCCCCGTCCATTTCTTCACGAACGATCGCTTCAATCTTCTGAAGCACCTTTTTACCTAGTGGAAGGAAACTATAAACTCCACTTGCATTCTGTCGAATGTATCCTGCTTTTAGCAATAACTGATGGCTTTTCACTTCAGCATCAGCAGGTATTTCTCTCAATGTAGGAATAAGCGTCATACTTTGTTTCATCTAATAGCACCTCATTATCTTATAAGAAAAATCTTTGTATATCATTCCAGGTGACAACGAGCATGAGTAGCATTAATAAAGCAAATCCGATAAAGTGGACCATCCCTTCTTTGTGACGATCGATCGGTTTGCCACGCAATGCTTCTACTGCGAAAAACATCAATCTTCCTCCGTCAAGTGCCGGAATTGGAAGCAAATTCATGATTCCAAGATTGATACTTAAAATCGCTGCCCATTTCATCAAGTAAAAAATACCTGATTTTGCAACAGTGTCAGTTGATACATAAATACCTACTGGACCTGAAAGCATATTGATATCGAATTGACCCGTAACAAGTTTGCCAAGCATCACAAAAATTTCCTTCGTCCAGAAATATGTCTGTTCAAAACCTGACGTTAATGCTTTTAGTGGTGACTTTTCAACAGGACTATATGCTCCAATGATACCAATTTTCTGTCCTTCAACCTCTTTTTGTTTTGGTGTCACCGGAATTTCTAAATCTTCTCCACCACGGCTAATCGAAAACAAAAGTTCTTTTTCAGGATTCTTCTGAATGATTTCAACAATATCAGCCCAGCTAGAGATTTCTGCTCCATTGATACTTTGCACAATATCGCCTTCTTTAAAGCCTGCTTCAATCGCTGCCCCATCATTTGTCAGTTCACCAAGTTTAGGCTCGTTGACAGCTACTCCTTGGAAGAGGGCAATGAAAATGAAGATAAAGAATGCGAGAACAAAGTTCATCATTGGTCCTGCAAAAATCGCAAGCGTTCTTTGCCAAAGCGTTTTGGATCCAAATTGTCTGTCATAAGGGGCAATTTGTGACTCTACCCCATCTTCAACAATTGTAGCATTTGGACTAACTTGAAATAATGCCATTTTTTCATTATCGTCTTCTGGATAACCTTTAATAATTAATTCACGTTCAATATCAGCATGCTCAACTTCAACAATGCGAGCATCTGCATATTTTTCTTTGTTATTTAAAATGATCTTACTAACCTTTTGTTGTTGATCAAACAACAAACCGATTCTGAATCCCGGTTTGATTTCAATCATTTCCGGGTCTTCTCCAGCCATGCGAACAAATCCGCCAATCGGGAGCAAACGAATTGTATAAGTAGTTTCCCCTTTTTTGTGAGAGAACACTTTTGGACCGAATCCAATCGCGAATTCACGGCAGAGAATACCTGCCCTCTTTGCAAAAATTAAATGTCCTAATTCATGAAAAAAGACAAGAGCCCCAAATATGACGATAAAGGCAATAACAGTACTCAATAAAACAACCACCTTTTCTTTAAAGATAATTAACAATGAATCTTTCAATTGCACTTTACGATTAGTGGCCGTGTTCAGCTCGCTTACCTTGCCAAAGGCACTTCGCTTTTCATTGTGTCAATTTCTCAACTAATGGAGTTCACAAACTTTCTTGTTTCCTTGTCAACTTCTTGAATTTCTTCAAGACTAGGGTTTACTTTACAGTCATGTTTGGCTAGTGCTCTTTCTATCAAATCCTCAATTTGAAGGAAATTGATTTTTCCTTCTAAAAAGGATGCTACAGCAGCTTCGTTAGCCGCATTCAGAACAGTCGGCATTGTTCCACCGATTTTACCTGCTTCATAGGCATACTTCAGGCAACGAAATCTTTGAAAGTCCATCTCTCTAAAATGGAGCATCCCAATTTCAGCTAAATTCAAACGTTTCGAACTAGGAAATGGCAATCGGTCTGGAAAAGTGAGCGCATATTGGATCGGTACCCTCATATCCGGCGTTCCTAGTTGTGCGATTATGCTGCTGTCGTGAAATTCGACCATAGAATGAATGATACTTTCCTTATGAAGGAGCACATCAATTTTTTCGTATGGCATATCGAAAAGCCAATGCGCTTCAATTACTTCAAGCCCTTTATTCATCATGGTCGCGGAATCAATCGTAATTTTCGCTCCCATTGACCAGTTAGGATGATTCAGAGCTTGCTCCACTGTTACCCCTGACAGCTCTTCCCTTGTACGGTCTCGGAAACTACCGCCAGACGCTGTTAAAATCAAGCGTGCAATATTTTTCATCTTTTCGCCTTGAAGCGATTGGAAAATAGCTGAATGTTCACTATCAACAGGGAGTAAATCGACCCCTTTACGTTTCGCGGCTTGCATGACAAGATGACCTGCCGTCACTAGTGTCTCTTTATTGGCAATTGCAATCGTCTTGCCCGCTTCGATTGCTTGCAGCGTAGGATCTAGCCCCACACTTCCGATAACAGCATTCACAAGAATTTGTGCTTTGTGATATACAGCTGCTTCTACTAACCCTTCAGCACCATATGTAAATTTTGTATGCGGAAAGTCATTTTTCAATATGTCATAACTGCTTTTCTCCTGAACTGAAACGAGTTCAGGAGAAAATTCAACAATCATTTTTCTCGCAAGTTCGATGTTCTTGCCTACAGACATGGCAACTAACTTAAATGATGTTGGGTTTTCTCTAATGATATCCAATGTTTGGGTTCCAATTGAACCAGTGGCACCCAATAAACTAATGTATTTCACCAGTTGTTCAACTCCTATGTCCTAAAGCAATTACTATTGAAACAAATGTAAAAAGTGGATTAATGGCCAAACAAACAATAAGCTGTCAAAACGGTCAAGTATTCCGCCATGTCCTGGTAATAAGTTACCAGAATCCTTTACACCATAGTGTCTCTTATAAGCAGACTGTGCCAAATCTCCAATTTGTCCTGAAACGGAAAGTATGATCGTTATTACAATGAGTTTTATAGCGGATACATCCATATCAGCAAAAAGAATGAACAAAACTGCAACAACCACTGCGCAGAAGATTCCACCAAGGAATCCTTCTACTGTTTTGTTCGGACTTATTTCTGGCCATAACTTGCGTTTCCCCATCGCTTTACCGATAAAATAAGCTCCTGAATCCGTAGCCCAAATGATGAACAGCGAATAAAACACATAAATTAATCCTGCGTCACGCGTTTGAATTAAGAAGAAAAATCCAGTCCCTACATATACAGCTGCAAGAAATACAAATCCCGCATCATCAAATGTAAAGCGATTTTTGGTCGCTACTGTATAGGTCAAGAATAATAGAATTCCGATAAATGCTATTTCTGCCTTTGAATAGTTGATTACATTGAACAAGTTGTCGTATTGTTCGGGTAACATCATCACCCATAAAAACAACATCGCAGCTATCCCTGGAAAAGAGGTCAAGCTGATTTTCCTCATTTTTAGAAGCTCGTACAATCCTACTGATGCTAGCAAATACGCCAGCAAAACAACAGGGAAGCCTCCCAAGACGATGATTGATAAAAATATGGCTCCTGCAACTACTCCAGTTATGATTCTTTGCTTCATCTAAGCTTCAACACCTTCTCTATACTCCTCCGAAACGACGTTGTCGATTTTGAAACGCTTCGATCGCTTCGAGTAAATGCTCCTCACCAAAATCGGGCCAAAGTACATCAGTGAACCAAAATTCTGTATAAGCAAGCTGCCAAAGCATAAAGTTGCTTAGTCTGATTTCACCGCTCGTCCTAATTAATAAATCCGGATCTTCTAGTTCCGATGTCATTAAATAAGAAGAAAAAGTATCTTCGTTGAGGTCATTTTCATTCATTATACCACTTTTGCAATCATTTAAGACGCGCTTCACTGCATCCATGATTTCTGCCCTGCTTCCATAATTAAGAGCGAAGTTTAATACAAGCCCATCATTATGTTTTGTGTCATCCATCGCTTTTTCAATGGCTCTTAAAGTATGTACGGGCAACATATCTTTATCACCCATCATTCGTACCTGTACATTCTCAGCAACCAGCTCAGGCAGAAAAGACCCAAGAAATTCTTCTGGCAGCTTCATCAAATAATCCACTTCAGTTTTTGGTCGTTTCCAATTCTCCGTTGAAAAAGCATACAAAGTAAGCGCCTTTACTCCAAGTAAATTTGCAAGCTTGGTAGTCTTGCGAACGACCTTCATCCCCTCATGATGACCTGCTATGCGAGGCAATGCCCTTTTTTTGGCCCATCTCCCATTTCCGTCCATAATGATGGCAATATGAGAAGGAACCTGCAATTTTGTTGCTTGGTTTATTCTGTCTTGAAGACTGGAAGTATGCTCTTGTTTCTTCCATAACTTAATCTTATTTAACATAAATTTTGCTCCCCCAAATTAAGTGAAACTTCCATCAATGGACATTTATATTTCAGGATGTGACATCATAGGCAAAACCTTCATACCGAAGTAAAATGGCATCAAAGGTTTACATGCATCTATCATACCAAAAACAAAAACATATATCTCTAATAATAACATTATGTATTGTTACCAGGATTCAGAATCTTTCTTCAAGTAGAAAAGCGCAAGCGCCCTCTATCTAAGTTGAAATTTCATATTTTCTTACGCTAGAAACATAGACCCACACAGCACTCTTCATAATAGGCAAAAGAACCCCCTGTTACAGAGGGTCCTTTTGAAATTAAGAAGTCCACTTAGTCCAGTATTATACTTCTAAAATTTCTTTCTCTTTGTCTTTAGTAATCTGATCGATTTTCACGATATGTTCGTCAGTAAGCTTTTGAATATCATCAGCGTATCCACGTAAATCGTCTTCCGTGATCTCACCATTCTTTTCAAGCTTTTTGAGATCGTCGTTTGCATCACGACGTACGTTACGGATAGCAATTTTCGCATCTTCCGATTCTTTTTTTACAAGTTTAACCAAGTCCTTACGACGTTCCTCAGTTAGTTGTGGAATGGCAAGACGAATTAAACTTCCATCATTTGATGGATTAAGGCCAAGATCCGATTTTAGGATTGCCTTTTCTATTTCACCTAGAATAGACTTATCATATGGTTGTATGACAAGCAATCTAGCCTCAGGAACACTGATTCCTGCAAGCTGATTTACTGGAGTTGGCGCTCCATAATAATCAACTGTAATTCTATCTAATAAAGAAGCGTTCGCTCTACCAGCACGGATACTAGCAAGTTCACGAGTATAAGCTTGAATCGCTTTTGTCATTTTATCCTTTGTGTTGGAAATAACTTGTTTCGGCATTATTTTCTCCCCCTAACAATTGTACCAATTGTTTCACCCATAACGGCACGCTTAATATTTCCTTGCTCCATAATCGAGAAGACAATCAAGGCAATATCATTATCCATGCATAATGAAGAAGCAGTTGAGTCCATAACAGCTAGACCTTCTTTGAGAACATCAAGATATGAAAGCTCTTCGTACTTCGTTGCGTTTTGATCAACTCGCGGGTCAGCAGAATAAACTCCATCCACATTATTTTTTGCCATGAGGATAACATCTGCTTCAATTTCAGCTGCTCTAAGAGCTGCTGTAGTATCTGTTGAGAAATATGGATTTCCAGTTCCAGCCGCAAAAATAACGACGCGCTTTTTCTCAAGGTGACGGATCGCTCTGCGACGGATATAAGGCTCAGCTACCTGACGCATTTCAATAGAAGTTTGAACTCGAGTTTCGATACCTAGCATTTCAAGGCTGTCTTGAAGAGCAAGTGAATTCATTACTGTTGCCAGCATTCCCATATAATCGGCATTTGCTCGATCCATGCCCATTTCTTCTCCAATTTTGCCACGCCAAATGTTGCCGCCTCCGACAACCACTGCCACCTCTACATCCAATTCAGCAATTTCCTTAACCTGATTGGCAATAGATTTGATAACAGTAGGATTAATACCGAAGCCAGCTTCTCCTGCAAGTGCTTCACCGCTTAATTTTAGGACAACGCGTTTGTATTTAGGACCGCTCATAGGAACCCCCTTATGTAATTTTTAAAAGTAGAAAAATAACACTTTTCCTCTAATCTTATTCTCATTTTAAAAATAGGGAACACAAAGTGTCCCCTATTCATTTATTTAGATAATTATTTTTTAACTTGGTTCATAACTTCTTCAGCGAAGTTGTCTTCACGCTTTTCGATACCTTCTCCTACAGCGTAGCGTACGAATTCGCGAACAGTAGCGCCTTTAGATTCAACAAACTGACGAACTTTCAAGTCAGGGTTTTTAACGAAAGTTTGGTCAAGAACACAAACATCTTCGAAATATTTGCCAAGACGGCCTTCAACCATTTTAGCAACGATGTTTTCTGGCTTGCCTTCGTTAAGTGCTTGTTGAGTCAAGATTTGACGCTCGTGATCGATTTCTTCTTGAGAAACTTCATCACGTGAAACATACTTAGCGTTTAATGCAGCGATGTGCATTGACACGTCTTTAGCAGTAGCTTCTTCAGTAGTACCTTCAAGTACAGTTAGAACGCCAATGCGTCCGCCTGCGTGTAGGTAAGCACCGAAAGCATCATTATCAGTCTTAGTCTTGATTGCAAAACGACGAAGAGTTAACTTCTCACCGATTTTTGCGATAGCAGCGTTGATGTGGTCTGCTACAGTAACACCGTTATCCATTGTTTGCGCAGATGCTTCTTCAACAGATGCAGGCTTGTTTTTCAATAAGTGTGCAGCTAATTCTTTAACAAGAACTTGGAATCCTTCGTTTTTAGCAACGAAATCCGTTTCAGAGTTCACTTCAAGAATTACAGCTTCGTTTCCTTCAGCCAAGATGAAAGTTGTACCTTCAGCAGCAATACGGTCAGCTTTCTTAGCAGCAGAAGCAATTCCCTTTTCACGTAAGAAGTCGATTGCTTTGTCCATGTCACCGTTAGTTTCAGTTAATGCTTTTTTGCAATCAAGCATTCCAGCACCAGTTTTTTCACGAAGTTCTTTTACCATTTGAGCAGTAATTGCCATAATGTATAAATCCTCCTTTAATGTATGTACTATTTGTTTAGCCAAGTTTGGTTCATTCTAACCTAACCCAGGCTATGAATTAGATTAGACAATTATTCTTGAAAAAAAGGTGATAAAGGGTGTTCCCTCTTATCACCTTTTAGTGAATTACATCTTAGTTAGCAGCTACTTCTTCACCTTGTTTAGCTTCAAGGATAGCATCTGCCATTTTGCCTGTTAATAATTTAACAGCACGGATAGCATCGTCATTCGCAGGGATAACAACGTCGATTTCATCTGGGTCACAGTTTGTATCAACGATACCAACGATAGGGATGTTTAATTTGTGAGCTTCTGCAACAGCGATACGCTCTTTACGAGGATCGATGATGAAAAGTGCATCAGGAAGTACTTTCATATCCTTGATTCCGCCTAAGAATTTCTCTAAGCGCTCAAGTTCTTTCTTTAATTGAACTACTTCTTTCTTCGGAAGAACTTCAAAAGTTCCATCTTCAGACATTCTTTCGATATCTTTTAAGCGAGCGATACGCTTTTGGATTGTTTCGAAGTTTGTTAAAGTACCACCCAACCAACGTTGGTTAACATAGTACATTCCAGAACGTTCTGCTTCTTCTTTAACTGAATCTTGAGCTTGCTTTTTAGTTCCAACGAAAAGGATTGTTCCGCCTTCACCAGCAAGATTTTTTACCCAGTTATAAGCCTCTTCAACCTTTTTAACTGTCTTTTGTAGGTCGATGATGTAGATACCGTTACGCTCAGTGAAGATGTATTTCTTCATTTTTGGGTTCCAACGGCGAGTTTGGTGTCCGAAATGCACACCAGCTTCAAGCAATTGCTTCATAGAAATTACTGACATGATGTTTCCTCCTAATGGTTTTGTATTTTCCTCCGCTCATTTCATTTTTAGGCGATCACTGTTTGCACAGCACCAATCGACTAAATCCATAAGCGTGTGTATTAACACCATGAAATAATATAGCACATGTCGAAGATACAATCAAGCTATTCTTCTTTTTTTCGATTGAATTTTAATAGAAGGTGAATTTCAGTGGTTCCTTTATTCAATTTCTTGGCAATCTGATCCTCTGTTAATCCTTCTGCTTCAAGCAACAACGCTTGACTCAAAAGAGACTTCTGTTTCCAATCCTCGGGACTGTTTTCAACCATTAGGTCTTGAGTTTTATGATTTCTTTCTTGTGTCGGTTGTTCAGAATAATCAATAAGACTAAGAACTTCTTCAGCATCTTGCTGATCCTGGATTTTTGTTTGGCTTTGATATGCAGATACAGCTTTGGCTTTGTTAGGAGTGACATGAACCGTTGCAGTTCTGACACCAATATTCTCATTACTTGTTTTAGGAACATAAGTAGCGATAATATCTGAGGAATTCGTGTCTTTTTGAATTACATTTTGACTTTTTCCACTAGTTCCTAGTCTTTGTTTTGAGAGCTTCTCGATGAATTTTTCATTTTCTTCTTTCATCTCGACGAGATAAGAGGTCATGGTATCTTCAAGCTCACGAATAATCGTTTCTTGTTTCTTTTCAACTTGTACCAACCGATTTTGTCTTGCGTATAAAATAAAAATGAGAAAAATGGCTATTCCATTTAACAAAAGGCTGATTACTAGAAGAAATATATTCATATGATCACCTTATCCATTCATATCGATAAATGCACCCTTGTATGGATGCATTTTCGTATGGCCCTTTTCGTTGTTCTTCTCTAGCTTTTCCTGGTCTTTTTTACTGTGTTTTTTACTACCTTCACCATGATGCTTTTGAAGGAGGGCATTCCCTTTTTGTTCCTGCTTTACTACTGAATTGGAATGGAATTCTTGATCCTTTTTCATCATTTCGGAGGCATGACTTTGATTCACATGCTCTCTCTGTTGAATTTGCTCTTGAATTCTTCCTGCTTCATGAGTTCTGGGAATTGCAATTTGAAGTTCTATCATTTTTAGGCTCATGTTTATCTCCTAATCTATAGGATTGGCTCGAATTGAATTTCTCCATTGGAAAAGTAGAATTTCACATGATGATGTTCAACATTTAGTTTTTTTGTATATTTTCCAAAGTGGATTGAAGTGTTAGGATAAACACTTTCATAGACATAAACAAAAGAATGGGATTGCTCCAATTTGTCTTCCTGAATTTGTGCTAATTGACTTTCAAGTTCTTCTTTCTGCTTTGCTAGCTGCTCCATTGTCAACCTTTGTTTTTTGATGACCTTTTTATCGTCTTCTGACATCATTCCACTTGCCTTTGACTTCGCAGAAAGCTTTCGTTCAATTTGTGTTAACTTTGAAATCATATCAGTTGTCGATTTTAGTTCATCAAGAAGGTCCGCTTCTATTTGTTGTGTTCTAGAATCGTAGGCAGGATAAAGATGTGTTTTTGTATAGGATCGATTCCCCAGTTCCTTTATATGTATGTCTTTTTTTGCTTCAAACGTTCCACCTATGACAGATGCATGATGACAAAAAATCGATTCTCCAGCTGAAACATGAGAATGGAGAATCGATTTTTCTGCATAGATACCTTGTTCCGCTCTCACATTTGCTTGGTTAAAATAAGCAGCTAGCACATTACCGCCTGCAGTGATCCTCCCACGGTTACCACTCGCAACTCCGCCACCAATGGTTACATTTCCTGCCGCCTCAATTATTGCACCTTCGACAATACCAGTAATCCTGATATCACCGCCCGCCTTGATTTCATAACCATTCGGAACATTACCTCTAATAATCACATTTCCGATAAAATCAATATTACCTGTCTTTAGGTCAATATCGCCATTTACTTCAAAAACAGGATTTACAGAAATAGATCTATTCGTAATCGATAACTGTCCATCAATGGAAGAATAAAACCGGCCTGACTCCATGAAAACATTTTTTCCCGCTTTTGTTTTCAACGGCTTACCATCCTTCGCGCGAATAACATTAGAAAAGACATCCATCCCAAGGATACCAGATTCAGCGGGACACACACTAGCAAGAAGTTGGCCTTTTTTTACTGAAGGGATCTTTAGAACGTTTCTAAAATTGAGGACTTCAGGCTTACTATTTGACTGTAATTTTCTTAATTCGCTTTTTAAATAAGCGTCTTTCCCATCGGTTTTCGGCTTACCTTCCGCGATTGTTATAGGAAATTCAATCCCTCGTGGATTTCGGCAAAGTTCCTCGAGCAATTCAATATTTAATCCATACACGATCTTCTCTTTTTTCAACATATTTAGTAAATCCTCCATGTTGAAAGAGGTTGCGTCTAAATCATCGGTTGTCTTGTCCAACATTGCTTTTAGTCTGTCTTTCGAGACTGTCATACAGAATGGCATTTCCACAAGAGATACCTCATTTCCTACATGATTTTTTCCATGGCTCCTCGTAACTTAAAGAGTGCTTTCGAATGTATCTGTGAGATTCTGGATGTGGAAAGATTCATTACTTGGCCAATTTCAGTTAGGGTTAATTCTTCTTGATAAAATAAGCTGATGACGAGTTGCTCCTTGTCGCTTAAGTTTTCAATTGTCCTTGTCAATTCTGAAACTAATTCCTTTTTCACTAGACTTTCTTCTGGAACAATGGCTTTTTCGTCCTTAAGAACAAACGTTGCGCCATCCTTGTCATCTTGCTCAGATGGCTGTTCATCCATTGAAAGTACATTCGCAAAAAAATGTTCATTCATCGCTGAGTAAATTTCGTCTACAGGTAAGTTTAATTCAATTGCGATTTCAGCTGGTGTTACATTCCGTTGTAATCGTTGCTCCAATTTTTCAATTGCCGCTTCAATCTTTTTCGCTTTGTCCCTAGTGCTCCTAGGAAGCCAATCTTCTTTACGCAAGCCATCAATGATGGCTCCTCTGATTCGAAAAGATGCGTATGTGTCGAACTTAAGGTCTCTTTTATGATCAAATTTCTCAAGAGCATCATATAAGCCCAACATCCCCAAACTTCTTAGGTCATCTTTTGAAACGTTTTTCGGTAAGCCTACCGATATTCTCTGAACATGATAGGAAACAAGAGGCATGTACTTTTTGACAAGATGGTTGCCCGAATCAGCGTCACGACCGTCTGTCCATTTTTCCCAATGATGCTGTTCGTCCATAATGGTTTCATCAGTCATGTTAGTCCTCCTAAAAGTGAAGTATGTCATACTGGCGTATTTAAAGAGCTTATATGAAGACTGTTTTCGCACTAATTTTTGAATTTCGGATGGTTCTCTTCCCGCATTCTCTATGGATTCGTGGCTCTTTTCGAGAGTTTTCTAAAGCTAGATTTCATAATAAATCGTAAAAATCCAGAAGCCGATTTATGCTATTGTGCGAGAAAGCAACAAAGTTTACGAAAAGAACCTATATGAAAAAGTCATCCTCCTGCCCAGAAGAATGACGATTTTTCAACAAACGAAAAACAGAAAAATTTAAATTTCCTGGGTACCTTTATTAACTGTCCTTATTTGGAGGATTCCACTCGCAGGATTAAATTCAATTGTCCTTCCACTGTTTCCACCAACATCCTCAGCTAGGACCGGAATACTCAATGCTTTTAACTGTTGTTTTACAGCTTCAACATTTCGAGGTCCTATTCTCATCAAATCGCTACCAGTTGTAAATTGGAACATTTGGGCTCCACCTGCAAGCTTGGCCTTTAATGAGGTTTTCCTTGCCCCTGCCTGAATGAGGAGGTTTACAAGTTCCTTTACGGCTGTATCCGCATACTTGGCTGTATTTAAGTCCCCAGTTCTAGCAAGCGAGGATTCTGGCAACATGACATGTGCTAAGCCTGCGACTTTATTGGCCAAATCATAAATGACAACACCAACGCAGGAACCCAATCCAGACGTTCTTATTGTGTCAGGTGACTTAACCATTTTCATGTCTGCAATTCCTACTTTGGCAACACTTATGCTTTCGGTCATGGTTGTTCTACCCCTAATGATTCAAAAATAATCTGAAATGAGTCGGGATCAGGCAATAAGAAAAAATGACCTTTTACACTTTCATTTTCAGATGTATCATTTCCTTCATTTAAAGCAGTATCAATTAAGATTGCGTAGTCGCTAATTTGCGAATATTCAATAAGTCCAAAACTAATGATGGCACCAAACATATCAATATTCAGCGCTGGTACTGATGGATAAAGAGACATATCCGTAAAATCCGACAACGCTGATAAATAAGACCCTGCTAATATATTGCCCAATTCTTGAAAAGCAGAGAGTGCCAATTCATCTTGTGGGCTGTGCTCAAACGAAAATTCCTTATCACCTATCATCTCTTGTATGAATCGAGATGCCTGAGTAAGAGGAAGGACAAAGAACATTCCACCTGGTGCTTCGCCCTCGATTCTCAAATAGACACTTGCAACAACATTATCAGCACCGCCCGCAAGTTCCATCATTTCATCAAACGATATGATTCGTACATCAGGTACCTTCATGTCTATCTTTTTATTAAGTAATTTGGAAAGTGATGTTGCAGCATTGCCTGCTCCAATATTGCCTATTTCTTTTAGTATATCCAGATGCATGGATGTGAATTTTTCAATAAATCTCATGTATTAGTCCTTATCCTTCGATTCCTTTGGTCGCTTTTAAGACATCGTCTTCATCAAGCACTTTTTTAAGCTCGAGAAGGATGAGCAGTCTCTTGTCGATTTTCACAACACCATTGATATACTCCGCTTCAAGTACTCCTACAATTTCAGGAGGAGGTTCGATGGAATCTGTTGGAATATCAATTACATCATTTGCTGCGTCGACGATTAGACCTACTTCCATCTCTTCAAGTGCCGCAATGATCACCCTTGTACTATCAGAGTAAACCGTTTCGTCTAATCCGAAGCGATTACGTAAGTCGATTATTGGTGTCACCACTCCACGTAGATTAATGACCCCTTTAACAAACGAAACAGTACCTGGAACTCTTGTTATATGCTGAACCTTTTCAATAGAACGTACCTGGCTAACAGGGATTGCATACTCTTTTTCTTTTAGTTGAAATACGATTATCTTCATGACTGCTGATAAAGTTTCGTTCAAGGTTTCCACTTCCCTTAGTCAATTCTCATGCGATGGCATAATTTAAATGTTTCTTTTGGCTGTTTTCGTAAAATTTGCTGCTTTATAAGGAGTTGTTGATTTCGACCACAGGATTCTTGCACCTTGCTTCAATCAACAAATAGCAAATTTTAAATTAGCTATTTTATTAAAGCATTACAATCAACGATTAACGCCACTTGGCCGTCACCAAGGATGGTTGCACCGGAGATGGCAAAGATGTTCGTCAAATAGTTACCTAATGACTTCAGGACAACTTCCTGTTGACCAATGAATGAATCCACTACCAAGCCGGCAAGTTTGTCACCTTTTCTTACAACGATAACAGAGTAAAAGTCATTGTCCTCTACTACACCAGGCACTTCAAACAATTCCTTTAAGAATAATAACGGTACAACTCTTCCTCTAAAATCGATCACCTTTTGATTGTGCGAGTTCATGATATCCTCTTTCTTCACAATCGCCGTTTCGATAATAGAAGATAGCGGAATAGCAAACTTTTCTTTTTGAATTTCAACAAGCATGACTGAAATAATGGAAAGGGTTAATGGCAATTGCACTGAAAATAACGAGCCATTCCCTTCTGTAGAATCAATTGAAATGGATCCTCCAAGAGATTCAATCGTGCTTTTCACAACATCAAGTCCGACGCCGCGTCCTGAAATATCGGAAATTTTCTCTGCTGTTGAGAAACCCGATGCTAGTATAAGTTCATATACCTGTTTATCTGTTAAGGAAGCAGCAGCTTGCTCTGTCACGATTCCTTTATTTATTGCTTTCGCCAAAACTCTTTCCCTGCTTATGCCTGCCCCGTCGTCTTCAATTTCAATAAAGACATGATTTCCACTGTGATAAGCTTTAAGGATGACAGTTCCTTCTTCAGGTTTCCCCTTTGCTTTTCTGACTTCAGGAGTCTCAATGCCATGGTCTAGGGCATTGCGGATTAAGTGCACAAGCGGGTCACCTATTTCATCAATGACGGTACGATCCAATTCTGTTTCAGCACCCACAACTTCCAAGTTAATCTTCTTATTCAAATCACGCGCAAGTTGACGAACCATTCTCGGAAAACGGTTGAACACGGTTTCAACTGGGACCATGCGCATATTTAAGATAATATTTTGCAAATCCCCAGAGATTCGTGACATTCTCTCCACTGTTTCATGTAATTCTTGATTATTCAATTCTCTTGAAATTTGCTCAAGTCGTCCACGGTCAATAACAAGTTCCTCAAACAAATTCATGAGTATATCTAGTCTCTCAATGTTGACCCGGATCGTTTTGTTGCTTGCATTGGGTTGCTTGGCTGTTTGCTTGTTTTCTTCCTGAGGTACCACCACTGACACAACCTCATTGACTTCCTGCTCAGCAAGTTTTGTGTCTGACACCATTTCGTGAATTAATTCATGTGACTCTGTGCTGGATGAATAGTCTATCTCTGCAACTTCTACATTTTCAACTTCAGAAACGTTCATGATTTTCTTTTGAATAGAGTCTTGGGACTCTGTCGAAACAATCGCAACTGTAAAGTGTTGGTCAAAATTTTCTTCTTCTAATTGATCAACTGTCGGAGTGGACTTTATGACTTCCCCAACTTGTTCAAGAACCTCAAAAACCATGAATACTCGAGCTGCTTTAAGGACACAGTCTTCTCTTAATGCAATCGTAACCTCATAGCTATTAAATCCTTGTTCTTTCGATTGTTGAAAAATAGTTTTTTCGAAATCATCATAAGAGTTCTTGATGACTTTGGCTGTCGAAGCGGGATGTTGAACGGTTTTGGTACCGCCATTTATTTGATTTGGTTGCTCACCATTTTCGATTAACTTGAGTTTATTAACCACTTCTTTGACATCCCTTTTCCCATCGCCACCCTCTGCGATGGAATGTACCATTGCTTCTAAATCATCGACCGCTTGGAAAACCACATCTAATAATTCAGCAGAAACCTTTATTTTCATATTTCTGATGGCATCAAGTACATTTTCCATCTGATGTGTCAAACTTGCCAAGTCCTCATAGCCCATTGTCGCTGACATCCCTTTTAATGTATGAGCTGAGCGGAATATTTCATTTACAATTGTCAAGTTTTCCGGATTTTTTTCGAGTTCCAGCAAATGTTCGTTACAGGATTGTAAATGTTCTTTACTTTCTTCAATAAATATTTCTAAATACTGATTCATTTCCATGTGCCACACGCCCCTCTACTTTAAACAAATTTCATGATTGTTTCTGCAATATGATTAAGATCCTGTACTTCGTCAACAAGCTTTGTAGATATTGCTGCTTTTGGCATTCCAAATACGATGGATGTATTTTGCGATTCTGCAATAGCAGCAACATTGCCTTTAGTTTTTAAATCGATAATGCCTTGCGATCCATCCGCACCCATTCCAGTCATAATGACAGCAACTTTTGCGAATTCCGTCATTTTGCTTACTGATTCAAACAAGATATCTACAGAAGGGCGATGACCATTCTTCGGAGGTGACTGATCTAGGTCTGCAAGTAAATTACCACCAACTAGCTTCGCCTTAAAGTGATAACCACCCGGGGCTATATAGGCCGTTCCTTTCCTTAATACCTCTCCGTCTTCTGCTTCCTTTACGGATATGCTGCATAGTGAATCTAATCTAGTCGCAAGCGATTTTGTAAAGCCCGGTGGCATATGCTGAACAATTAGGATAGGAGCGTCTATATTGGCAGGCAATTTTGTTAGAACTGCCTGCAAAGCTCTTGGTCCTCCAGTAGATGTACCAATTAGAATAATTTTCTTTGCGTGTTGTGAAGAGAGATTGTTTTTAGGCTTTTGTATTGATGCCTTTATTGATTCCATTTTACTATATGATTTTGCGACAGGAATAGACAAATTTATGTCGGAATTTGCAGTAGCAAGATGAACGATGTTCGCCTTACTTGCAGATAATACCTTTTCAATTAATTCTTCCTTAATTTTATGGAGATCTAAGGATATTGCACCTGATGGTTTTTGGATAAAATCAACCGCACCTGACTGAATAGCAATGAAGGTATTTTCAGCGCCCTCATTAGTAGTACTTGAAAGCATGATGATGGGTACGGGGTTTTCCTTCATAATCATCTTCACTGCTGAAAGTCCATCCATGACAGGCATTTCAACATCCATCGTCACGACATTGGGCTTTAAAACTTTTATCTTTTTTAAAGCATCCTCCCCATTGCGAGCTGTTCCCACAATTTCAATTCGGGGGTTATTGGAAAGAAAATCTTGGATGAGTTTTCGCATAAAAGCGGAATCGTCTACGATGAGTACTTTGATCTTTTCCAAAATGATGCACTACCTTTCGAAAAGAAACCTTTTCAATTTTGACATAAAAGAATGCGATATTAGCGAATTAACTTCTTCTGATTTGTTTCTGACATATTGAGCAGTAATCATTTCTAAGGCTTTAGATGCCTCGGATTTAGGACTATTGAGCAGAAAAGGTATTTGGTTTCGGACAGATTGCTGCACATTTCGATCATCCGGCAACATACCAAGGGAAACGATTTCTTTGTTCAAAAACTTCTGAACAACGTCAGAAAGCCTTTTTAACGTGTCTTTTCCATCTTTTTCAGACAGTGCCCTGTTGACAACTACATAAAAAGGAATGTTGTTATCATACATATTTAAGTGCTTCAAAGTAGCGTATGCGTCAGTTAAGGAAGTAGGTTCTGGTGTTGTGACGACGATAATTTCATTGACAGAGAGCAGGAACCTCAAAGAATCTTCAGTGACACCGGCACCCATGTCGAAGATAAGGAAATCAAATTGATTTAATTCATGATGAAGATCGTCTATAAAAGAGCGTAGTTTACCTTCATCGAATTGAACCAACTGTGTAAGTCCAGTACCTCCAGCGATGTATCGGATGCCTTGCGGGCCATCCATCATAATCTCTTTTAGACCTGAAGTTCCATTTAAATAATTAACAATCGACTTGTCAGAGGATTTCCCCATTAGAATATCGAGATTCCCCATGCCAATATCCATATCGAAAACAAGAACCTTGTACCCTTTCTGCGCTAGGGAAATGGAAAAATTCAATGAGAAATTCGATTTTCCTACTCCACCTTTGCCGCTAACAATGGCAATGGCATTTGTAAAGGACTGACTTTCAATGCTTTTTAATCTAAGGCGTAAGCTTTCTGCTTGATCTTTCATTTTAATTTTCCCCTATTAAATAGCTTTTAATGGCATTAGGGGATGCTTCGATTATGTCATCCGGGACGTCTTGACCATTAGTGATGTAAGCCACTCCAACGTGATGTTGTAATGTCATATTGAGCATCGCCCCATAAACGGATGTTTCATCTGCTTTTGTAAAAATAAGCTTATCAATACCAATGAGTGCAAATTGCTGGTAAATAGCTTTCATGTCTTTTTCTTTCGCAGTGAGCGACAAAACAAGAAACGTTTCCATATCTTTTTCAAAATCGATTGTTTTCTTTAAGTCATCCACATATTTTTTATTTCTGAAATTGCGGCCGGCCGTATCAATCAAAACAGCATCGTAATCGGCAAACTTTTCGGTTGCGTTACGAAACTCTTCAAGACTGTAACAAACTTCAACAGGAATATTAAGTATACTTGCGTATGTTTTAAGCTGTTCAATGGCCGCAATTCGATAAGTATCTGTAGTGATGAAAGCGACTTTCTTTTGATGTTTGATGACCATATCTGCAGCCACCTTGGCGAGTGTAGTGGTCTTACCGACTCCTGTTGGTCCGACAACATTTATAAACTTTTTAGAAAAACTCACGCCTCCAAAAGCAATGGGCGCTAGAGAATCAACGATTTCATCCCCAAGGATTTCCAATAAGTTTTCTTGTGAAAGATCGCTTTCTTTTGAATACCATTTTTCGGTTAATTTCTTTAAGAGTCTTTCTTGAATCTCTATTGAGACCTCTTGCTCATCGAGCATTTCCTGAATACCTGCAATTGGAACGGGCGTAAGATGATTAATAAGTTGGTTTTCTTTTGGTAGGTTTTTCACAATCATTTTCAATTCATTTACTTCTTTTATTAAATCATCGTTTTTTATGTTTGGATGTACTATTGGTTCAGGTTTTTTTTTGATTTTCTGCTCTGTGTAAGTCGGTTTTGGACTTGCCACTTTTTCAGGCCATTGCGTTGGCAATGCTTCTCTTACATTCTTTACTTTCTCTTCTTTAGGTATTGGGTCAATTGCTGCAATGACTTCTATTTGCTTCTTTCTAAAGAAACCAAGAAAACCTCCACCATAAACAACTTTTGAATTTAGGATAACCGCTTCGTCACCAAGTTCTGCTCTTATCGTCTTAAGTGCTTCAGGCATGGAATCTGCAATAATCTTTTTTATCTTCATTCAATATTCACCACCCCAACACTTTGGACTTCGACATTCGCTTCGAGTTCGTTATAGGATAAGATTGGAACCTTAGGGAAATAGCGTTCAGTTAGTTGCCGTACATACATCCTCACAGCAGGAGAGCATAATACGATTGGCGTTTGTTCCATAATAGAAAGCTGTTCAATATTTGAAGCAATTGATTCAAGTATTGACTGAGATACGACAGGGTCCATTGATAGATAATTTCCATGTTCTGTTTGCTGAATTCCATCAGCAATACTTTTTTCAATTTTCCCAGACAAAGTTACAACTTTCAGAGACTCCCCATTGCCTGAGTATTGATTTGTGATTTGTCTTGCAAGTGCTTGACGAACGTATTCTGCAAGAACATCCGTATCGGAAGTGACTTTTCCAAAATCGGCAAGTGTTTCGAATATAATTGGCAAGTTTCTGATCGATACATTTTCCCTTAAAAGTTTAGCTAAGACTTTTTGAACCTCACCTACAGATAAAGGAGTCGGTGTGACTTCTTCAACGAGAATCGGATAACTTTCTTTAAGATGGTCGATTAATTGCTTTGTTTCTTGTCTACCTAACAAATCATGTGCATTTGCCTTGATGATTTCTGTAATATGTGTGGATACGACAGATGGCGGATCTACAACTGTATAACCAAAGATTTCAGCTTGTTCCTTCATGTCTTCGGTAATCCATTTGGCAGGCAAACCGAAGGATGGCTCTATCGTATCAATACCTTCGATAGACTCTTCGTCTATACCAGGGCTCATTGCCAGATAATGATCCAAGAGCAATTCTCCTCTTGCCAATTCGTTTCCTTTAATTTTCAAGCGATATTCGTTAGGATGCAGTTGAATATTGTCTCTAATTCGAACAACAGGGATGACCAATCCCAATTCAATTGCCAACTGTCTTCTAATCATGACTATTCGATCAAGTAAATCCCCACCTTGATTTGTATCAGCCAAAGGAATTAGACCATATCCAAATTCGAATTCAACTGGATCTACATTCAACAAATTAATGACGCTTTCAGGGCTTTTCATTTCATCCGTCTCGATTTCTTCTTCCAACTCTTGTAATTGACCTTTATCAGGTTCTGGTACTCGGGAGAAAGAATAGCCTCCGATAGCTAAAAGTGCCGCTACAGGCAAGGTAATAATATCGTTAATTGGTGTTAATAAGCCTAATAGTGCAATGGTGCCACCTGCCACATACAACATTGCAGGATATGCAAATAGCTGCTTAGTCAAATCGTGTCCTAGGTTTCCTTCAGACGCAGCCCTTGTCACGATAATACCAGTCGCCGTGGTAATTAAAAGGGCAGGAATTTGACTTACGATTCCATCGCCGACGGTCATCAATGAAAACCTTTGCGCTGCTTCAGCAAAAGGTAGACCTTGCTGTGTCATCCCAATGACCATTCCGAAAATAAGATTGATCATGACAATGATAATCCCGGCAATCGCGTCCCCTTTAACGAACTTACTAGCTCCATCCATAGCTCCATAAAAGTCGGCTTCACGGCTTACTTTTTCACGGCGCTCTCTTGCTTGTTGTTCTGAAATCATCCCAGCATTCAGGTCAGCATCAATACTCATTTGCTTACCTGGCATTGCGTCGAGCGTAAAACGTGCAGCAACTTCGGATACACGCTCGGCTCCTTTTGTAATTACGATAAACTGGATGATAACCAGAATGGCGAAGACAACGATACCAACGATGGGATTCCCACCTACTACGAATGTTCCGAACGTTTCAACCACGCCACCGGCTTCTCCATGAGTGAGGATCGATCTCGTCGTTGAAACATTCAAACCAAGCCTAAACAGAGTAAGCAATAATAATAGGGAAGGAAATATTGAGAATTGCAATGGTTCACTCATATTCATTGAAATCAAAAGTACTAATAAAGCTAAAGAGATATTCATGATAATCAAGATACTAAGTAACCACGTAGGAAACGGGATGATCAGCATTGCGACAATTAAAATGACGCTCAATAATACGGTTAAGTCCCTTGCTGACATGTTGCCTCACTCCTTTCTTCCGTGTATAAATAACTTTTACAATTTGTTTTTAGAACGATAAACGAATGCAAGAATCTCCGCGATAGCCTTAAAAAATTCTTCAGGTATGATATCCCCGACTTCTGTTTGACTATATAGCGCCCTCGCCAAAGCTCTGTTTTCTATAGTTGTAACTTCATTTTCTTTCGCAATCAGCTTGATCTTTTGGGCCATAAAATCAACACCCTTGGCGACAACATAAGGAGCGTCGTACTTGTCCTCTTCATATTTGATGGCTATCGCAAAATGGGTTGGATTTGTGATGACTACGTCAGCCTTTGGAACTTCTTGCATCATTCTTCGCATCGCCATCTCACGCTGCTTTTGCTTGATGCGAGATTTAATCATCGGGTCACCCTCGACATTCTTATATTCATCTTTTAAGTCCTGTTTTGACATTCGGATACTTTTCTCAAAATCGTATTTTTGATAAAGATAATCGAGAAATGCTAAGAACAGTAAAGCTGCTGAAGCCGCTAAACCCATTTGAACAGTTAAAGAAGCTAATGTAACAAGAGCTGCGCCTACAGCTTTTTGTGAAAGGATTAGAATCTCTTCCATCCTTGACCAAAGGACTGAGAACGTCACAACCCCAATAAAACTGATTTTCAAGATGGATTTAACCAGTTCGACAATTGCTCTCATAGAAAAAATTCTTTTAAAACCCTTTATAGGATCAATTTTTTCTAACTTTGGTTGAATGGCTTCTGTTGAAAACATGAAACCAACTTGAAAATAGTTTGCTATTACTCCCGCAATCATAGCTATTAACATGATGGGTCCTAAAATCAGCGCGAGTTGAGATAATACTTCAATAAACAATACTTTTAGATTCGTTTCAGTTAAATCCATCAACATATATTCTGTTAATGAATGTTGAAAAAATGAAAAAATCCCTTCAAAAAGATAGCCACCAGAAAAGGTTAAAAATAGAAACACCGCTAACAATACGAAAGCAGCATTCATATCCTGACTTTTCGCTACCTGTCCCTTCTTCTTGGCATCTTCTCTTTTCTTAGGAGTTGCTTTTTCTGTTTTTTCGCCCGCAAAATATTGAAGGTCAAGTGAGAGCCATTCCATTTATAAACCTCCAAGCAATTGCATCAATCCCCGCATCGTGTAGAGCATTGTTTCAAATAATCCCGAAATGACTGACATCATCACTCCCATTGTAATGATCAGTATGATAAATCCGACAATCATTTTAATTGGTAACCCCACGACAAATATATTCATTTGTGGAACAGTCCTCGCAATTATGCCAAGGGCAATATCAACAAGAAACAAACTCCCGACGACTGGTACAGCCATTTGAAAAGCGATCATGAACATCGTATTAATTGACCGTAAGATGTAAGTCATGACTTCTTCTTTTCCAAAGGGAAGCCAAACTTGATCGATCGGTATGAATCTATAACTATAAAAGACTCCATCAATTAACAAGTGATGTCCATTTAGTGATAATAAAAACAATAATCCCAAGGTGTACAAATATTGACCCATTAACGGGCTTTGTGCGCCTGTTTGGGGATCAATCACGTTCGCAATGGATGTTCCCATTTGGAAATCGATAAAACCACCGACAACCTGGATTACTGACATGACTACATAAGCGATAAATCCAATTGTTAATCCCACCATAGCTTCCTTGATGACTAACATGAAATATTGAGCATCAATGACAAGTTCTGGCGCATCCAATGTATAGAACATAATCCAGGCTAGGAAAAAGCTAAATCCAATCTTATGCGGTCCTGGAATGGTTCGATATGAAAAAAGCGGCATCATCAGGAAAAATGATGTTACCCTTACGAATACGAGTAAAAAAGCAGGGAATTCAGGGATTATATCAACCATGAAATCATCCTATGTACCTTGCCAAGTTCGAAAAAATTTCTGTAGTATAAGAAAGCATATGACTTAACATCCACGGTCCAAAGAATACAATTCCTAACAGAACCGCGACAATCTTTGGTACGAACGCTAAAGTTTGCTCCTGTATTTGTGTAGTTGCCTGAAAAATACTAATGATGAGACCAACTGCCAATGCAAGCAATAACAAAGGACCACAAACCATCAATACTGTTAATATTCCGCGTTCAGCAATGTCTATTACCGTCTCAGGACCCATATCATCACCTGCTTAAAAACTTTGTAGTAAGGATTTAACAACTAAATACCAGCCATCAACAAGAACAAATAATAGAATCTTAAATGGCAGTGAAATCATGACTGGCGGAAGCATCATCATCCCCATTGACATCAAGACACTTGCTACAATCATGTCGATTACTAAAAAAGGTATAAATACCATAAAACCAATTTGGAAAGCGGTTTTTATCTCGCTGATCGCAAACGCTGGAACAAGTGTTGTCAAAGGAATGTCTTCAATTGAATCGGGCTTTTCAGCTTTTGTATATTCGAGGAATAAGGCTAAATCTTTTTGTCTTGTATGTGCGCTCATAAATTCCTTTAAGGGCACCGAAGCTCTGTCATATGCCTGTTCCAGGTTTATTTCATCATTGAATAACGGTGTAAGTGCCTTATTATTCACTTCTTGAAAAGTAGGAGCCATAACGAAAAAAGTCAGGAACAACGACAATCCGATTATGACTTGGTTAGGTGGCATTTGCTGAGTCGCAAGCGCCGTTCTGACAAAGGAAAGAACGATCACAATTCTCGTAAAGCAAGTCATCAAGATTAGAATACTAGGTGCAAGTGAAAATACCGTCAATAATAATAAGAGCTTTACGGAAGTTGATACACTTTCAGGAGAGTTCCCGTTAAAAATCTCTGCAAATTCATTCATCGTTTGTCGGACCTTTCTTTATCAAGCTCGTCAAAAAGCTTTTTTCTCCCTTTTGTAAAATCATCCAGCTGATTTTTAAAAACGGCGGAGAATGACGTTCCCTCGTTTTTAGTTGACTGTATGTTTTTCGTTCTTTCGATTAGCTTTGTCACAATATCGCTTGGTTGGATGAGTTGATCCATCTTATTGTTGTACTCATCAATAAATTTCTGATATTCTTTGGGATCATTAATCTCTTTGAGCAATTGAATGCTTTCTCCTACACCTACAATCAATATCTGGTTCCCTGCTTTGACCACCTGAACCGACCTATTTGCTCCAAGGCTAGTCCCTCCAAGGTTTTCAACTAATTGGCTTGTTTTAAAGTTTCTGCTCTTTTTATTGATGAATTTCAATAAAAAGTACAATAACCCGATTACAAAAATGGTAGCAACAATCATTCGAAGAAAATCCCAAAAGGTGACACCTACCTGGGATGTTTTTGCTTCGTCAGATTTTGATGTTTCTTTCTGGGTAATACTATTTTTTTCTTTACACTTATCCGGATGTTCAAAGCAATCTTTCACACTGTTATTCAATTGCTCCGCTTGGGCAGTATTTGATTGCCCCAGCAGAGCAAAAATAATCAGGAGAGCTGCTAGTAACAACTGTTTATTTTTCAACAAGGTGCTGCACCCTCTAATCTGAATTCCTTAGTTTAATGCTTTAGCAATTGCTTCTAAAACACGGTCTGCTTGGAAAGGTTTAACAATGAAGTCTTTAGCTCCCGCCTGAATTGCATCAATGACCATTGCTTGTTGTCCCATCGCTGAACACATGATAACTTTAGCCGCAGGGTTGATTTTCTTAATTTCTTTTAGTGAAGCAATACCATCCATTTCCGGCATTGTGATATCCATCGTCACTAAGTCAGGTTGTGTTTCTTTGTATTTCTCAACAGCTTGCGCGCCGTCTGCTGCTTCTCCAACCACGTCGTATCCATTTTTTGAAAGGATATCCTTGATCATCATTCTCATGAACGCTGCATCATCCACTATTAAAATCTTATGTGCCATATAACTTAACCCCCAAAGTATTATCTAAGTTTTTTGATTCTGTCTGTTTGACTGATGATATCAGTTACACGAACGCCAAAGTTTTCATCAATTACTACGACTTCGCCTTTGGCAATGAGTCGGTTGTTAACAAGGATGTCCACCGGTTCACCTGCTAATTTATCCAATTCAATGATAGAACCAGTTGTAAGCTCAAGTATTTCTTTGACTGACCTTTTCGTTCTTCCTAGTTCAACCGTAACCTGCAATGGGATATCCAAGAGCATATCTAAATTTTTCGACTCTGCTTCTTGTAGTTGATAAGGTTCAAAATTTGAAAATACTGCTGGTTGAACATTTGCTGGTGCACCACCATATCCTGCACCAAAATGCTGAGGCTGTGCTGGCGGATGTTGATAGTTAACTTGTTGAGCCACTTGTTGTTGTGGTTGTTGGTAAGGGACTTGTTGGCCTACCTGTTGATGCGTCTGTTGGTAATGTTGCTGATGTTCAGGCTGGTAATTAGTATTTTGAGCATATTGTTGTTGAACTTCTTCTACCGGTTGATGTGATACATTTGCAACTTGTTCTTGCACTGGCAATGTCTTTGTTTCGGGAACTTCATTGACAGCAGTTTGACCGGGATTCATTAATTCGTCTACCAAACTTTTTGCAAAGTTTAAAGGTAAGAGCTGCATAATATTTGAATCAATCAGTTTACCAACTTTAAGCTTAAAGGAGACCCTCACAAGAAGGTCATCTTCAGGTATGCTGCTTGTACCTTCTCCATGTTTGACATCTAAGATATGAATAGAAGGCGGTGAAATGTCGACTCTCTTATTAAAAATCGTTGACATCGATGTGGCTGATGAACCCATCATTTGATTCATGGCTTCCTGAACAGCACTTAACTGGATTTCATCCATGTATTCAGATGGATTGGTACCATCTCCACCAAGCATCAAATCTACAATGATTGCTGCATCACTTTGCTTGATGACAAGCACATTATTTGCAGCAAATCCCTCTGTATAACTTACCTGAACGGCTACATACGGTTGAGGAAATTCATCCGCCATGTTTTTTCTTTCAATTACTGTAACTGTAGGAGTTGTAATCTCCACTTTCTGATTAAGTAAAGTGGATAGCGCTGTAGCTGAGCTACCAAATGAAATATTGCCTATTTCCCCGAGGGCATCCTGTTCCATTGAAGAAAGGTAATCTTCAACATTGAAAGAATCTCCTCCCTTATTCGAATCCTCGTCTGTTCCGCGTAGTAAAGCATCTATTTCATCTTGAGAAAGCATTTCATCACTCACCATCGCCGTCTCCTCCCTTCCATGTGTCTAATACTTGAATGGCAATTCTCTTATTTGCTTTTCCTGGTTGACCGATAAATTTCGGAATATCACCGACTTTGACCACTAAAGGTTGATCAATAGATTGATTAAGCTGGATGACATCTCCAATATCGAGTGTCAGGAAATCTTGAATATTTATTTCGGACGTCCCTAGTTCTACAGCTAATGGAACGTCAGCCCTTTGGATTCCTTTTTCAAGTAAAGCCAATTTTTCTGGTTCTTTTTCCTTCTTTTCTGTTTGCATCCAATAATGTACAGATAGCTTTGGAATGATTGGTTCCAATACGACGTGAGGAATACAAATATTAATCATCCCACTCGCTTCACCAATCGTAGTGTTTAATGAAATAACAACTACTGTTTCATTGGGTGACACCATTTGGAGAAATTGAGGATTTACTTCAAAATCACTTAGCACCGGATCAATTTCTTCGATTGTACTCCATGCTTCTCTCAAATTCTCAAAGGCTCTCTCAAAAGTGTTGGACATAATTTTGGTTTCAATCTCTGTAAGATTTTCAACCTTATTGTAGCTCGCGCCACGCCCTCCCAACATGCGGTCCATCATAGCATAAGCAATATTTGGGTTGACCTCCATCAAAATCCTACCTTCAAGAGGCAGTACTTCATATACATTCAAGATTGTCATTTTGGGGATTGAGCGTATAAATTCCTCATATGGAATTTGGTCAGCCGATGCTACTGTAATTTGCACATAAGTACGCAACTGTGCTGAAAAAAATGTGGTCAAAAGCCTTGCAAAATTTTCATGTATCCTCGTCAAGCTTCGAATTTGATCCTTTGAGAAACGCAAAGCTCTTTTAAAATCGTATACCTTGATTTTTTTCTCAGATTGTTCTTTTTTCAGTTCATCTGCGTCCATCTCGCCTGTTGATAAAGCAGAAAGTAACGCATCAATTTCACTTTGCGAAAGCACTTCTCCTGACATTTCATCCTCACCTCCTTGTTTTGGTGCAATCTTGGTTTGAAAGTTTTACTGGAGGAGAGATTCTGTAATATATACCTTCTTAACTTTCCCATCTTGCATCAATTCATTTATATCGGCTTTTAAAGCATTTTCAAGTTGAAGTTTTCCTTCTTTCCCTTGAAGGTCTTCTGCTTTTTTTTCTGATAGCTCTTGAATGATAATATTGCGAACTTGGAATTCTCTTTGTTGCAACTCTTCTTTTGCTTTTTTGCTATCTGTTTCAATTTTAAAAGACATACGGATAAAGTCATCGCTTGCTAAATTCGTTGTTATCGTCGGCACATCAACTGACGATTCAAGAACTTCTTCAATGGATGGTTCTTTGTGTTCAGAATCCCCCATGAATTTCATGACCACAACCAATGCAACAGCTCCTACTAATGTAATCGCCAATAGCATAATAGCCATAATCATTACTAGTTTATTTTTTTTCATCTTCCTTTTCCTCCAAGGGCTGCTTTCCGATTAACGTGATGGATTGATAGAATCCCTTTACCATTCGCAGGACATCATCTTCTTTTTCCCTCACAACATATTTTCGTCCATTTGATAACGTTATAGTTGTATCCGGAAATGACTCAACTGTCTCAATGAAGATGGCGTTAAGGGTGAAAGGATTTCCGTTTAAGCGGGTTACTTTTATCATTTATTTATCATAGGGTTAAAGGCATTCCGCCTTTAACCCTGCCCCTTCCTATTATCGTTTCAGATTCACCAATTCCTGAAGGATTTCATCAGAAGTAGTGATAATACGGGTATTAGCCTGGAAGCCACGCTGTGCAGTAATCATTTCAGTGAATTCCTCTGAAAGATCCACGTTAGACATCTCAAGAGTCCCTGAAACAATTGTTCCAGCACCCGCTGTTCCTGCTACTGCTGTAAGTGGAGCACCAGAGTTGTTCGTTTCACGATATAGATTATTACCAACCTTTTCTAAACCAGCATTGTTGTTAAATCTTGCAATTCCAATTTTAGCTGCCGTACTAGGAGCTCCACCAACAACAATGCTGATGCTTCCATCATTACTTATATTCATGCTTTCGATCGTGTTTACGTTACCGCCATTTAACTGGATTCTATTTTGAGTATCATCCAGCACGAATTCACCAGATCCCGAAACAAGGAAGCCTTCATTATCGAGATAGAAGTTACCAGAACGTGTATAGTAACTCCCTGTATCCTTTTGAACCACAAAATAACCGTCGCCTTGAATACCAAGGTCCAATACGCGTCCTGTAGTTTGTAAGCTCCCTTGCGTATCAACAATGTCAATGGAAGCAAGTTGTGAACCCAGTCCTACTTGTTTTGGGTTAACCCCACCCAATGCTGTTCCAGATGCAGTAGCACCCGAAACGGTCTGACTTACCATGTCTTTAAATGTGACACGACCTTTTTTATATCCGAAAGTGTTTACATTGGCAATGTTGTTACCAATAACATCTAACTTTGTTTGGAAATTCTTCATTCCGCTAATTCCAGAGTACATTGAACGTAACATGTATAATATCTCCTCTCGTATTAAGCTGCTTCAGTCAGTCAGCAACTCGGGCCCCCATCAAAGGTCCAGCCATTTTAGTTATCAAGCAGAATTGTTCCATTAATATTTGTAAATATTTGCGTGTTTGCTTCTTCACGTCCCATTACTGTAATCACCGTCTTATTTTTTGCATTGACGATCATTGCGACATCCGATAGGAGCACAAGTGATTCTTTTATCCCCATCTTGCCAGCTTCTAGTACTTTTTCTTCGATGACCTTCCAACGTTCATCACCAATGTGAATATTACGTTGTATCATCCTCTCTTTTGCATGTTTGGAAACCGTCAGCTTTGCAGTCTCTGCAATAGCTGATTGCAAATGAGCTGAAAAAGGCTTTTGATGCGATTGTTTATGCTGAATTCCCTTTAGGACATTGGTGGTCACAGGCTGAGATGTGATCGGACGAATATCGGATCTTGCCATCCCGCCACTTCCAGTCTTTATTCAATTTTCATGATTTGTGAAGCGGTTATTTTTGTTCCTGCTTCATCATTTAATTGGTATACAGTTTTTCCGTTCTTAAACGAAACAGCTTTCACCGTAGCCGTTATTTCTTCATTTAGAGTGTTGAGATAAGATACGTTTCTGCCAATCAACATAGAGGCTTGCAAGACATGGCTATCAGCAGAGGACTCATTCACCTGTGATATGTTTGCTGGTTCTAGTGTCGTTCCATCTTCTAAAATGAAAGTGACTTGGTTGTTCTTAAATTGAATCGAAGAAACTTGGCCGCTTCCTTGTTGGACTGAAGCGGGGATACTTGGGTCTTCATTTTCAATTAATTTGGTCCAGGAAATTTCCTTTCCTACAAAAGAATTGTAGTTAATCAAGTTATTTTGCTGTTCCATGTTTACCAAGTTTTCAATGGACTTACTCATGTTTGTCATTTGTTCCAACGAAGAAAAAGTGGCCATCTGAGCGATGAAATCTTTGTCTTGCATAGGATTTAGAGGATCCTGATTTTGCAATTGAGTCATCAGGATTCTTAAGAAATCATCTTTCCCCAGAATATCTGAGCCGGTTTTTCTCGTTGAATTTTGTCTGTTGTTTATCAATAAAGAAGAATCAACTGTTTTGACCATGTTCATCACCTATACTTCTGCATTGAGAAGCGCTTCCTCAAAAGTATTGATAAAATCTTCATTATTTGACCGTTGCTTGTCTAGCTCTTCCCTGCGATCATTCTGATCGGGTTGTTCTTGAGAATTTGTTTGTTCTCTGTAGAACGAACGCTCTTGTTGTGTCATTTGTTGTGAAATTTCCACACGATCCATTTGAATATTCTGAGCTGCAAATGCCTGTTTCAAGCTGTGCAGTTGATTTTCTAGAGTCTCTTTCGCTGCTCCAGTCGTGGTCAATATTCTAGCTATCATCAATTGGTCTTTTTGAATTAATTCAATTCTTAACGAACCTAAATGCTCTGGATTCAAGTTAATGAATAACCTCTGTGATCCACCTGTTTTCAGAAAAGAGCTTCTGGAGAGAATTGATTCAAATTGTTGCATAAGCTGTTCGCCTGAGATTTGACGACGGCCGCCATCGAGCATTAATGTTAATTGTTCCGTTTTTGAAAAATGCTGCGGCAAGATATTCATCTGGTGAAAACCATCCAGCTTATTAATAAGATTTTTTACAGACTCTTTGTCGTTTACTTTTGAAGCAGAATTATTCAATTCAGCAGCCAATGGCATTACGGTCTTTTGCAAGTAATCAAACTTGACTTGGCTTCCCTTGTCTGTCAGAAGTCTTTCAAGCTTTTCATTCAGCTGCTTTAAGGTGTCTGAGAGTTTGGTCTCACGATTAAAGCTTTCTTGATTAGCCGAAAGCAGTTCATAAAGTTTGACTGCCTTAATCATTGTTTCGGCATCTTTCATATATTTTTGCAATTCATTCTTCGGTAAAGTTAACAGACTGGACATTAAGAGCTCCAACTGGGCAATTTCGTCTTTTTTTCCATCTTCGGTCTCAGTCAAAGACTGTGGCATTAGCTCTCCTAATTTACCTAACAATTGGGTCCATTCAGATTCGTCTACGCCCAATAAATCTTTAACCATACTCATAATATCTAACTCAGGATTGGACAAAACTTGGTCAAGCATTTCTTTTCCACCTTCGAGTTCAAGCACATCCAACGTTTTCATGAATTCGAGAAGCTTTTTTAGGTCTGCATCAGAGAAATTAGCTGACGCTGATTCTTGTCCATTGACGTTTTGAGTTGATTGAGCTGTCGACATGGTATTAACGAATAGTTGAAAGAAACCTTTTTTCGAAGTTGAATTGGTTGAGTTCACATTTTGTACAGGCGTTGCATTAGCCTGGGGCATGTTCTTCACGCCGATTTCCACATATTCACCTCCTTTTAATTAAGGGATATCTACTTGGTCTTGGGATTCATTCGTCATTAATTGCGTGTATTTCGCAGCTTGGTCAGGTTCCATATTCTCCATAATGCTAGCAAGCGTTTCCGCACTGACATTAGTAAGGATTTTCAACGCTTCCTCATCCTTCATTTGAGTGATGATTGGAGCCGCCTTTTTAGCTGAAAGTGTCTCGTATGTTCGAACAATGTCCTTGAATGCTCGTTTATTTTCCTCTTGAATAGCGTTTAAGTCATCAATTTCTTGTAATAATCTATCTCTTTCAAGGCGAGCTTTTTCAATATCTTTATCTTTGTTTTCCAACTTCGATTGCAATTGTTCAATCTTTGCTTCTCTGTCTTTTATTTGTCCTTCCAAATCAATTCGTTCCTTTTCGAATTCTGCTAAAGCTTTTTGTTCATCTTGATCAAATAGCCCACCGATTAAAGGAATCTTAGCACCATGTTCTTTTGCTACATCAAATACGTTGATACCTGCTACAGTAGTAACGATAAGGGTAACGACAATTGCAAACATAATGGGAATTAAAATTACGAGCAAAAACCATTGAATAGGACTTTGTCTATTTTCATCTTTGTCTTGGAATCCGTTTTCCATATTTCACCTAACTTTCCCGATTCATGTATTGCTGAATCGAGATATCATCCATCTGCTTTCCTTCTAGCAGCTTGATGTCATCCTTGAAGATTTGAAAGTCTTTCTCTTTGATTTTTTCAAATTTCTTCACTTCGACATTCTTTTCCATCAATTTTTCTTGAAAAAAAGTCATTCGATTACGAGCATTCATTACCATCTTTTGATAATGTTCAATCGTTTTGTCAATATTAACGATGAATTGCTGGTAATGTCTTATCTCCATGACTGGTAACCCTGCCACAAGCTTGTCCGATTGATATGTTTCAAGATCTTCTTTTTTCTTCATAAATTCGTATAGCTTTTCTGCTGCTTCCTCAAATTTCTTAACAGCATCGTTATATACAGATAAGGCTTCATCTTTTTCTTTAGCTTTTATATGAAGAATCTTGTCAAATTTGAATTGATAACCCACGAATTATTCCCCTTTTTCAATCAGTTGCATCAATTGATTGACACTTTCTTCAATTGAAATCTTCTCATTTGTACTTTGTTTCAAAAATGAAATGATTTTCGGATATAGTCGTAAGGCTTCATCAATTTCTAAGGATGAACCTTTTTTATATGCTCCAATATTGATTAGGTCTTCGGAATTGATATAAATAGAAAGCAATTCCCTTAATCGCTCTGCTGCCTTGACCTGCTCGGGAGAAACAATGTGATTCATAATTCTACTCACGCTCTTCAGAATATTCACGGCAGGATACTGGCCCTTATTAGCAAGGGAACGGTCCATTACGAAATGTCCATCTAAAATTCCTCTTACGGTATCCGCAATCGGCTCATTCATGTCATCCCCATCAACCAAAACCGTATAGAAACCAGTAATACTACCATTTTGATTTGTACCGGTCCTTTCGAGAAGTTTGGGCAAGACTGCGAAGACAGATGGTGTATACCCCTTAGTAGTAGGGGGTTCACCTATCGCTAGCCCCACTTCTCGTTGTGCCATGGCAACACGGGTAACAGAATCCATCATCATCATGACATTCAGTCCTTTGTCGCGAAAATATTCCGCAATCGCTGTTGCCGTAAATGCGCCTTTTATCCTCATAAGGGCAGGTTGGTCAGAAGTGGCAACCACGACGATTGAACGCTTGAGTCCTTCTTCCCCAAGATCACGTTCAATAAATTCCCTTACTTCCCTGCCACGCTCCCCAATCAAAGCAATGACATTGAGATCTGCTTTTGTATTACGGGCAATCATTCCCAGTAATGTACTCTTTCCCACGCCACTTCCTGCAAATATTCCGACTCGTTGACCATTCCCAACTGTTAATAAGCTGTCGATCATTCTTACGCCTACTTCGATGGATTCATCAATCGGAGGTCTTTGCATTGGATTTGGTGGTGCTTGCTCAGTTGGAACAGAAGCAAGTCCTTTGGGAAGCATAGAACCATTGAGTGGCTGTCCTAAGGAATCGATTACCGCACCGATGAGTCCTGAACCTACCTTTACTTCTAGTGGCTTCAATGTGGCTTCCACCAAACTTCCAGGTGATATATCGCTAACCGTAGTGTATGGCATTAAGACAACATTCTCATCTCGGAATCCAACCACTTCGGCTTGTATTTTTCTCTTTGTCTTATTGCCCACGTAAATATAGCAGACATCGCCAACGGAGCTTTCCGGACCTTGAGACTCAATCATTAAACCGACTACTCTCTTTACTCTTCCATACCGTTTAAATGTATCGAGTTGATCCAGTTCATCGATTAGGTCTACGGCCCTCATGACTGTTCACTCTCCAGTAATTCTAGTAGCCGCCTTTTAATTTCTGCGAGTTGCACGTCTACGCTTGCGTCAATCCTTCCGCTTGCTGATTCGATTATGCAACTGTCTTCTAATAATGCATCATCAGGATAAATATAAAGATCTGTTTCTCTAGGAAATAGCGCACTCAACTCTTCTTTTTGGGATAAAAGGAAACCGTAATGAATCGGGTTAATATGCAATTGGATTTCTGAATGCTCTTTCGCTTCTTTAAGAGCCCTTTTAACGATGGAGATAAATTGTTCAGAATCTCCTTTTACCATTTTCCCAAGAATTTTCTCTGCAGCTTTCATGGCAAGGTCGACGATTGTCTTTTCTGAGGCTTCTATATGAGCTATATAATCTTGTTTGGATGTCTCAACTACTTCACGAGCATGAAGGATTGTTTCCTGATACTCACTGTATCCTTTTTCACGACCTTCATTCAGACCTTTGTCATAGCCTTCAAGTCTAGCTCTTTCAGCCATTTCCAATTTTTCTTGCTCCCATGTTTCTGCTTCACTGTCGATTTTCTCCCGCATGGATTGGGCATGGACACGCGCTTCTTCAAGAATCAATTCAGCTTCGTGTTTAGCTTTTTCAATTATTTCTTGTTTTTCGTCTTCGCTATGAATAAAAAGCGGTGTCTGAATTTCTTCCCGAGAAGGTTCCATAACTTTAATAGAAATTACTTTTTTCTCAGTATCCTCTTGCTTGGTCCAGTGTGACTTTATGACTTTAGACAATGATGTCGTCACCTCCGCCGCGGGCTACAACAATTTCTCCTGCTTCCTCAAGTCGGCGTATGATTGTAACAATACGAGTCTGAGCTTCTTCGACGTCCCTTAGACGGACAGGACCCATATATTCCATTTCTTCTTTGAAGGATTCGACCATTCGTTTAGACATATTTTTATAAACGATTTCCCTCACTTCTTCGCTAGATACTTTAAGCGCAAGCATTAAGTCTTCGTTCTCGCAATCGCGGATTACGCGCTGAATGGCTCTACTATCAAGAGTGACAATATCCTCGAATACGAACATCCTTTTCTTGATTTCTTCAGCAAGCTCTGGGTCTTGTATTTCAAGCGCATCAAGAATTGTTCGTTCAGTAGCTCTGTCGACTCCAGTGAGCACCTCAACGACTGCTTCAATGCCGCCCGTTTGCGTGTAATCCTGTGTGACAGTCGAGGAAAGCTTTCTTTCCAATATTTGTTCCACTTCATTTATAATTTCAGGAGAAGTACTATCCATGACGGCTATTCTTCGTGCTATATCCGCCTGCATTTCCTGTGGTAATTCAGATAATATTTGACCAGCCTGGGTTGAATCCAGATAGGATAATATGAGCGCAATCGTTTGCGGATGTTCATTTTGGATAAAATTAAGAATTTGCGCTGGATCCGCTTTTCTTGCAAAATCAAATGGCCTCACTTGCAGTGAAGAGGTTAATCTGTTTATTATCACAGATGCCTGGTCAGCTCCCAATGCTTTTTCTAGGACGGTCTTTGCATACCCAATTCCGCCTTGAGATATATAATCTTGTGCAAGTGCTATTTGATGAAATTCTTCAAGAATTTCTTCTTTCGCAGTTGACTCCACTTTTTTCACACCCGAGATTTCTAAAGTTAGTTTTTCAATTTCTTCTTCACTAAGATGCTTGTAGACAGAAGCAGATACATCCGGACCAAGAGAGATAAGGAGAATGGCCGCCTTTTGTTTCCCCGATAATTCTTTTTGTTCTTTTCTTGCCATTTTCTGTTCCTCCTAGCCCTAATCTTCTGCAATCCATGTCCGGAGAAGCTTTGCAAAATCTTCCGGCTTTTCTTTTGCCATTTTTTCGAGTTGCTTCTTTCGTAAGCTATTTTCTGTTTCTTTCTCATCATTAACATCAGGAATGAATAATGGTTCTGCTAATTCTTCTTCCATTTCATCTTCTTCCTTACGTTTTCTGCGAGCTCTCATAAACAGGAATAACAATAGTGCTATGATGGCAATCAATACTCCCCCAACCACATAGACCCAAACTGGAATCTTCTCTTCCGTCTCACTTGGGAAAGTCACTTTGCCTTTGAATGGCTGTACAGAGACTACGATTTTATCTTGAATCGCCTCATCAGATAAGTTTTCTTCGGCAGAATTCTTATCTATAGTCGTTCGAACAATGGCTGAAAGAATTTTTGTTATATCGTCTACCCTTTCTTGCGGAAGGGTATTAGGATCATCCGGTGTCGGTGGTTCAACCATCACTTGAATACCTAAATCTCTTACTTTGTATGGGCTTTCGACAATTTGCTTACGGATACGGTTAACTTCATTGTTAATCGTCTCTTCCACTTTTTCATAATCCCCATTACTTTCTCCAGTTGTCTCCGTGTAATTGGCAATTTCATTCTCACCAGCTCCTGTTACACCACCAGGAGCAGCCCCCTTACCAGAGAATGTTTCTGTTACCCTTTGCACACTAATTTCGAGACCTTTCATGTTTTCTTCGTCAACAGGAGAAACGATGTTTTCTTCTCTATTCTCCTGTGTAAAGTCAAGGTCAGCTGTGACCGTTGCAATTACTTTGTCTTGACCCATCATTGTACCAAGCATGTTTTGAACTTGGCGCTGAACGTCTCTTTCAATTTGTTTCTTTATTTCATGTTGAGTCGTAAATGAGTTACCTGCGATTGAATTTTCTTTTTCATTTAAATCAAAATACTCAAACATTTGATTCATGATGACGATATTATCAGTGGGTAGGTTGGGCACACTTTTTGAAACCAAATGATATAGAGAACGGATTTGTTCTTCTTTGAATTGATATCCTGGCTTTGTATGAAGAACGATAGACGCTGATGCTGCGTCGTCCTTATCATTAACGAAGATACTTTGCTCAGGAAGGTTAATCATGACTTTTGCATCTTGAACCCCTTCAATTCCCTTCATTAAATCCGCTAATTCTGTTTGCATAGCATCAAGCTTTAACACGTTAAATTCATTTTCAGTCATACCAATTCCGGCATTTTGACTAAAAAATGAGTAATCAATATTCCCTGATTTCGGAATTCCTTCGGCTGCTAATTCAACCTTCAACGTATCAACCGTATCCTCTGGAACCATTATCGTGGTACCACCATCAGCAATTTGTGAACTAACCCCTCTGGCATCCAGACTCTCTTTAATGGAACCTGTTTCAGATGGGGTTAAGTTGCTATATAAAGGGACTAAGGTTGTTTTGGTGGCGAAGAACGCTGCAACCGCTATAACTATAACGAATGAAACAGCTGATGCAGCATAAATGCCTTTTTGCTTCTTTGTGCGGCTGCCCCAAAAGTTTTTCATTTTATTTAAATAATTTCGTACAGTTTCATTCATCGCTATCCCCCGGCTTTTTCTGTCTACTGTCTGGGCAGCTACTTTTTTTGTTCAAGCTAACAGCCTTTTTGTTTTAAACTTGCATTCTCATCATTTCTTGATATGCCTCAATGGCCTTGTTTCGGATTTCCATCGTTGCTTGTAAAGTAATACTTGCTTTTTGTGAAGCAATCATAACTTGATGCAAATCTATATTTTCACCTTTGGCTAATTTTTCTGTCAATCGGTCAGATTGAATTTGCGTTTCATTTAGTTCGTTCAAAGAATTTTTTAATACGGTCGCAAAACTTCTTTGAGCTTCGAATGGTGTTTGTGTAGGTGTATTGATTTTTGTATTTTCAGCTGATGCGAATACTTGGCTTACTGATGGGAAAGATACGTTATTCATCATTGAATTGTCTCCTTAATCCTTACTTCCCGATTTCTAACGCTTTCATTAACATACTTTTTGAAGCATTCATAACGGTTACGTTTGCTTCATAAGATCTTGTCGCACTCATGAGATCAACCATTTCTCTTAATGGATCAACATTAGGCATTTGGACAAATCCATCCGCATTTGCATCAGGATGTTCGGGATCGAATACCATTTTGAATGGTGTCTTGTTGTCCTCTTTTATGGCTGAGACTTTTACTCCATTCCCAACGGCTGAGTTAACTCTTCCACCTTTAGCCATTTGAAGAAAAGAAGAAAAGGAACCTTCCCTTGGTTCCATTACAACCGTTTTCCTGCTGTAAGGCTGCCACTCACCATTAACGATTTTCCCACGTGTTGTATCCACATTTGCCATATTGGAAGAAATAACATCCATTCTAAGACGCTGCGCTGTCAAGGCAGAAGCTGATGTATTAATGCTATGAAATATTGACATTGATATTATTTCCCTCCTCTAATGACATTATTAAGAGTAGAAAATTTGCCATTCATTCTTTCAATCATCGCATTATAATAGATCTGATTTGTTGCCAGTTCAGACATTTCTTTATCTAAATCGACGCTATTGCCATTGTGCTGATATTGGACATCTTTTCTATTAATGATGGCAGAGCTTGTTCCGCCTTTAAATTCAAAATGTCGATAGTCTGTTCTATTTGCATGCAGCGATGAATTCACTGCATCTTTGTATATGGACTTAAAACTAACGTCTTTAGCCTTGTAGTTTGGTGTATCCACGTTGGCAATGTTTTGCGAAATGACCTTTTGCTTTGTTGATGAATAGTTCAGGGCATTTTCAATTGTTGTCATTGTGTTTGAAAATAACTTCAAAGGTGCACCTCATTCCGATTGTCAGAAAATGATTCTTTTTGCAGAAAATTCTCGATTATATCAATCTATTTATTATTGTAATGAAAGTGTAATAAACTGTCCCTAACCCTAAAGTCTTATTTTTTTACTATATTTTGCCAATGAGTAGGGCGTTTGCTTGATTTTTTATCCTTAATTTTCTTTATATACTAATTATTTTAGAAAAACAAGAAATTTCTCGAAACTTGTCGAATATATCTTCGTTCATCTTATTACATATTTGTTACATTGCATTGTGAAGAAAGAACTATTTTATACTATCCAATTTTTGTAAGTGTATCACATTCGAATTCTTGATGTTCATTGCAACGCAACACAAAAAACCCCACCAGGAAGATTTATTATCTCCTGATGGGGTTCTAATATAAGAAGTAAATGATGTTAACTTCTTGTATAGATTTATTAGTTGGATCTTAACTTATCTAATTCCATTAAGAACTTGTCGTTAAGAACTTTGATGTAAGTTCCTTTCATCCCTAATGAACGGGATTCAATGACACCAGCACTTTCGAGCTTTCTCAAAGCATTTACAATAACTGAACGAGTAATGCCTACGCGGTCAGCGATCTTAGATGCAACAAGTAAACCTTCCTTGCCATTTAGCTCTTCAAAAATATGCTCAATTGCTTCAAGTTCACTATATGATAATGAACTGATAGCCATTTGAACAACCGCTTTGCTACGCGCTTCTTCTTCAATTTCTTCTGCTTTTTCTCTTAAAATTTCCATTCCTACTACCGTTGCACCATATTCTCCAAGAATTAAATCATCATCATGGAATTTTTCATGAATACGAGCAAGAATAAGTGTACCTAAACGCTCACCGCCACCAATGATTGGTACGATAGTTGTCAAACCTTCTCTGAATAGGTCTCTGTTTTCAACCGGGAAAGCAGTGTGCTCAGATTCCACATCAAGGTTTGATGAAGTTTCTTGAATTTGGAACAAATTCTTTGTGTACTCTTCAGGAAATTGACGCTCTTCAAGCATATTTTTCATACGCTCGTTTTCAATTTGCTGATTAATCGAAAAGCCAAGTAATTTTCCACGACGGCTAACGACGAATACATTTGCTTCAATAACATCGCTCAATGTATCAGACATTTCCTTGAAGTTTACAGGCTTTCCTGCAGCCTTTTGAAGTAAGGCATTAATCTTTCTAGTCTTTGATAATAAATCCATTTGTTTCTTCCTCCTATTATCTAACACAAACCCTATTTTGATTATTAGTATGATGTTTCATTCTCATTAAAGAATGAATTGGCTTAAGTCTTTATTTCGTGAGATCGCACCAAGTTTTTCTTCCACATATTGTGGAGTGATCTTAATGCTTTCAAGATTAATGTCCGGAGCTTCAAAGGATAAATCCTCTAAAAGTTTCTCAAGAATGGTATGAAGTCGTCTAGCACCGATATTATCAGTATTTTGATTTACTTCAAAAGCAACTTCAGCTATCTTACGAATAGCATCGTCAGAAAATTCAATTTGTATACCTTCCGTTTCCAATAAAGCCTGATATTGTTTTATTAGGGCGTTATCTGGTTCAACAAGAATTCGGAAAAAGTCATCTACCGTTAGCTTAGTTAACTCTACACGAATCGGGAATCGCCCTTGCAATTCAGGGATTAAATCCGAAGGCTTCGCCATGTGAAACGCACCGGCTGCGATGAACAAGATGTGATCCGTCTTCACAGAACCGTACTTCGTTACAACCGTTGACCCTTCAACAACTGGAAGGATATCTCTTTGAACACCTTCGCGGGAAACATCTGCTGAAGATCCGCCAGCATTTTTGCTGGCAATCTTATCAATCTCGTCAATAAAGATAATACCCGTTTGTTCTGCACGAAAAACCGCTTCTTGTGTCACTTCGTCCATATCAATCAATTTCTGAGCTTCTTCATTGGTTAAAACGGTTCTAGCTTCTCTTACTGTAAGCTTACGTTTCTTACGACGTTTAGGCATAAAACTACTTAATGCATCTTGCATGTTCATGCCCATTTGCTCCATACCTGAGCCTTGTAGCATGTCGAACATAGATGGTTGCTGCTCATCCACTTCAACTGTTACGACTTGGTCTTCGAGCTCTCCCAATGCAAGTTTTTCCTTCACAATCTTACGTTTCTCGTTTTCATTGAAATCATCGTGAGAACTCGTTTCTGTTTCTGCCTGATGACCTCCTCCTCCAAAAAGCATTTCTAAAGGATTTTTGTAGGAAGTAGATTTTTTTTGAGATGGTACGAGCAAATCAATTAAACGATGATTTGCGTTTTCTTCAGCACGCTCTTTCACACTAAGCATTTTTTCTTCTTTTACAAGTCTTACTGCTGTTTCTGCTAAATCTCTTACCATTGATTCAACATCACGGCCAACATATCCGACCTCAGTAAATTTCGTTGCCTCCACTTTAATAAATGGAGCACTAACAAGTTTGGCCATTCTACGTGCAATTTCGGTTTTTCCGACTCCTGTAGGGCCAATCATTAGGATATTTTTCGGAATAATTTCATCACGTAATTTACCGTCCAGTAAACTTCTTCTGTATCGGTTTCTTAGGGCAACTGCGACCGCCTTCTTCGCATCCTTCTGTCCTACAATATATTGGTCAAGCTTATCTACAATCTGGCGGGGCGTTAAATTCGTCATTTTACTCATGAATCAGGCTCCTTCCCGTTATAGCTCTTCCACAATAATATTTTCATTTGTATAAACACAGATTTCAGCAGCCACATCTAATGCAGCTTTTGCAATTTCCTTAGCAGACAAATGTTCACCTGCAAACTTCTTCAAAGATCGTCCAGCAGCCAGGGCGTAATTCCCTCCTGAGCCGATAGCCAATATCCCATCATCAGGTTCGATCACTTCACCTGTTCCAGATACTAACAGAATGTGTTCTTCGTTCATAACAATCAGCATTGCCTCAAGACGTCTCAATACTTTATCACTGCGCCATTGCTTGGCAAGTTCTACAGCTGCCCTTTGAAGATTTCCGTTGTACTCTTCCAGTTTACCTTCAAACATTTCAAATAAAGTGAAGGCATCTGCAACAGATCCAGCAAAACCAGCTAAGACTTTACCATTAAATATTTTTCTGACTTTTTTTGCAGTGTGTTTCATCACTACCGCGTTACCAAAAGTGACTTGACCATCACCTGACATCGCGCATTCCCCTTTATGATGAACCGCAAAAATCGTCGTTGCATGAAATTGTGACATGATTAGTATCCTCCTTTAGGAGTTAATGGTTGGACCAGCCATCATCATTAAGCTCTCGGATGATGGGTCATATAAGTTTTTCGCAAATAGTCATTCGTTACATGTGTATAAACTTGTGTAGATGATAAAAATGCGTGTCCTAGCAATTCCTGAACAGTCCTCATATCGGCACCATTATTAAGAAGATGTGTTGCAAAAGTATGCCTTAGCATATGCGGATGGATTTTACCATTCAAGGTTGATTTCTTGATCATCCCATCTAAAATGGTTCTTACCCCTCTAACAGTCAGCGGTCCGCCCCGATGATTAACAAACAGAGTATCGTGCTGTTCCTTGCCTTCTAGAAGCTTCTGTCTGCCATTGTTTATGTAATGTTCAAGCGAGTCACTTGCAAAGCTACCAAAGGGTACATATCTTTCCTTGTTTCCTTTGCCATGAACAAGTATGGTCGATAGAAAAAAGTCCAAATCTTTAAGCCTAATGCTGCAGCATTCACTAACACGAATGCCAGTCGCGTATAGGAGTTCCAGCAAGGCTTTATTTCTTTGTCCGAGAGGCGTTTCCGTCTCACAAGATTCAAAGAGCTGTTGGAGTTCATCTTCGTAGAAGAACTCTGGCAGCCGCTTTTCCGCTTTGGGCATGGTAACAAGTGCAAATGGATTATCTTCAATTAGCTTCTCTCTGAGCATAAACTTATAAAAACTTCTCAAACAGGAAATTTTCTTGGCGACTGTCTTTCTTGCAAGCTTTCTTTCATATAAGAAAGTAAGATAGAGCCTTGCATCGGTGTATTGAACATCCTCAAAATGAGCAATGTTTTGTTCCACCATGAATTTAGCAAAATCACTAATATCATAATGATAATGTTCAACTGTATATTGTGAGTAGTTTTTTTCTATTTGTAAATATTCTATAAACAATTTTAATGAAACGTTCACATTCTCCAATCATACCACCCCACAAAGCTACTAAATATTATCACAATTGAATATGGCTTGCAAGGATATTTACAAACTTTTCGCAAAGTTCTGAATTGTTTCTAATGCTCTGCTAGCATGTGCTGCATAACGATCTGCTTTCGCTTTAATCTTAACAGGTAATTCAGGGAATAATCCGAAGTTTGCATTCATAGGTTGAAAATTCTTAGAGTTGGCATTTGTGATATATTTCGCCATACTTCCCATTGCTGTTTCAGCTGGGAATTCAGCAGGCTTTTCCCCTAATACAAGACGAGCAGCGTTGATCCCCGCAATTAATCCACTTGCTGCAGATTCTACATATCCTTCTACACCAGTCATCTGTCCAGCAAAGAATAAATCTTCACGATTACCGAATTGGTATGTTGGCATAAGTACTTTTGGAGAGTTTATGAAAGTATTTCTGTGCATAACACCGTAGCGAATAATTTCTGCGTTTTCCAAGCCAGGAATTAAGCGAATGACTTCTTTTTGAGCTCCCCATTTAAGGTGAGTTTGAAAACCTACAATATTATAAAGTGTTCCTGCAGCATCGTCCTGGCGCAACTGAACTACGGCGAAAGGTCGCTTGCCTGTACGAGGATCTTCAAGTCCAACCGGTTTCATTGGTCCGAAAAGCATCGTTTTCTTTCCACGTTGACCCATTACTTCAATTGGCATACAGCCTTCAAAATAGATTTCCTTTTCAAATTCTTTTAATGGAACCGTTTCTGCTGAAACAAGCGCCTGATAGAACACTTCGAATTCTTCCTCTGTCATTGGACAGTTTAAGTAAGCAGCTTCCCCTTTATCATAACGAGATTTCAAATAAACCTTGTCCATATTGATGCTGTCTTTTTCAAGAATCGGTGCAGCTGCATCATAGAAATACAAATAATCCTCGCCTGTTAACTCTTTCAATTGTGCAGCAAGTGCTGGACTTGTTAACGGTCCTGTTGCAATAATGGTAATCCCCTCAGGAATTTCAGTAACTTCTTCATTGACAACAGTAACGTTTTCATGGTTTTTTACTTTATCTGTTACAGCAGCAGCAAATTCGTGTCTATCTACAGCAAGCGCACCGCCGGCAGGTACAGAGCATTCATCAGCTGAAAGAATAATGACAGAATCTAACAGACGCATTTCTTCTTTTAATACTCCAACTGCGTTTGTAAGTGTATTTGCCCTTAATGAATTACTGCAAACCAATTCTGCAAATTTATCTGTATGATGAGCGGGTGTCTGTTTTACCGGTCTCATTTCATATAGTCTTACTTTTATGCCTCTTTTCGCTAGTTGCCATGCTGCTTCACTTCCGGCAAGACCTGCACCGATTACATTTACTGTTACATTACTCATTTTGTTACCTCCACTATGCTACCTTTTATTCTTCAATCTATATATTTACCATCATTCATTTCCATCTTACAGTTAACAATACGAAAACTTCAGAAAAAAGTTTCGTATATTACAAATTTCGACAAAACGAAAAAAGAGCAAGACTTCTCTTTTGGCTTGCCAGAAGAAAAGCATAACCGTTTAGAAGAATAAAATCCATTTTCTTCTGTTTTTTAATGAGAAAATGGAAAAGAGTGAGCTTGGAGCTCACTCTAACTTTGCTGCTCTTCTTTGTAGTCACATTCTGTACACTGTACCTGGACACCTTTTTTTAATTTCTTCTCGACTAAATAGCTCTCGCATTTTGGACAGTTTCTTGGCAGTGGCTTATCCCATGAAATAAAGTCACATCCAGGATATTGATCGCATCCATAAAACAATCGCTTCTTTTTGCTTTTTCTTTCGATAATGTTACCTTCTTTACATTTAGGACAAGTAACACCGATGTCTTTGACAATTGCTTTCGTGTTTCTGCAGTCAGGAAAATTGCTGCATGCCATGAACTTTCCATATCGTCCCATTTTAAATACCATCGGACTACCACATTGTTCACAATCTTCGCCAGCAGGCTCATCTTTTATTTCAACCTGTTGCATTTCTTGTTCAGCTCTGCCTAAATGCTTTTCGAAATCTTTATAAAAATTGTCAATAACGTTGACCCAACCTACTTTTCCATCCTCGACATCATCAAGGCCTTGTTCCATCTTAGCAGTGAATTCAACATCCAATACATCCGGAAAAAACTCAAGAATCAATTGTAACACGATTTCTCCAAGTTCGGTAGGTATAAATCGCTTATTATCTAAAGCTACGTATCCTCTTTTTTGTATCGTATCAAGAGTAGGTGCATAAGTAGATGGTCTACCTATACCTAACTCTTCAAGTGTTTTGACTAATCTGGCCTCCGTATACCTTGGTGGAGGTTGAGTGAAGTGTTGTTTTGGCTCAATGTCCTTTTTAAAAACTTCGTCCCCTTCTTTCAAGTCAGGAAGCATTCTTTCGCTTTCCTCTACTTGATCATCTGAACCTTCCACATAAAGTTTCATGAAACCAGGGAATTTCACTTTTGATCCAGTAGCTCTGAATACAACAGATCCGTTTTGTAAGTCTACGCTCATGGTATCCATGATGGCATGTGCCATTTGGCTCGCTAAGAATCTTTCCCATATCAACTTATACAGTCGGAATTGATCTCGAGACAAAAATTCTTTCATGCTGTTTGGATCACGGAGGGCGCTTGTTGGTCGAACCGCTTCATGCGCATCTTGTGCATTTGATTGCTTTTTCTCTTTTCTTTGTTCTTCCTTTAGGTAAGATTCGCCAAATTCTGAAGCAATGTATGAAGCCGCTTCATTTTGGGCTGTTTCGGAGATTCGAGTGGAATCTGTACGCATGTAAGTAATTAAACCAACTGTACCTTCCTTACCGAGCTCTATACCTTCATATAGTTGTTGAGCAAGCATCATTGTCTTCTTGGCACGGAAATTCAGTTTTCTCGCAGCCTCTTGTTGTAATGAAGAAGTTGTAAAAGGCGGTGCTGGATTTCTTTTTCGTTCTTTCTTTGAAACAGATATTACCTTGAACTTGTTACCTTCCATCTTTTGCAGAATTCCATTTACGTCCTGCTCGGATGTCAGTTCCATCTTCTTGTCACCTAGCCCATAGAAGAATGCTTCAAAGACATCGTTTCCTTTTAATAATTCACCAGAAATGGTCCAGTATTCTTCAGGGATAAAAGCCTGTATTTCTTGTTCACGATCAATGATTAATCGCACCGCTACAGATTGTACCCTTCCGGCACTCAAACCTTTTTTTACTTTTTTCCATAATAGGGGACTGATATTGTAACCGACGAGGCGATCTAAGATACGACGTGCCTGTTGGGCATCTACAAGATCCATATTGATTGGTCTAGGGTGCTTAAAGGATTCTTTGATGGCATCCTTTGTTATTTCATTAAAAACAACCCTGCAATCTGAAGTGATATCTACATCAAGTGTGTGAGCCAAATGCCAGGCAATTGCCTCTCCTTCACGATCCGGGTCAGCCGCGAGATAAATTTTCTTTGCTTTTTTTGCAGCGGACTTCAATTCTTTAAGGACAGGGCCCTTCCCTCTAATAGTTATGTATTTAGGGTCATAGTTGTTTTCTGTATCGACACCCATTTGGCTTTTCGGTAAATCACGAACATGCCCCATGGATGCTTTCACTTTATATTTCTTTCCAAGATAGCGCTCTATCGTTTTCGCCTTAGCTGGCGACTCTACGATTACAAGAAAATCGGACATCCATTTTTCCTCCTTAAGAGGTCTATATTTCATACCATCTATTACTACATATTCTCTATTTATCTTTTAATAGGAAGTCGAAAACAACCCTCGAAACCGTTTTCATGATGTGGAAACGAAAATGGGACATTGATTGATAACTCTTTTTATTGTTTGGACACCTGATGCAAAATGTATAACAGAATCAAAATAATTTCAACCTTTTTCCACTAAATTAAGAAGGTTTTTTCAAAATCATACATAAAAATCCTTTTTTTATGAATTATACAGCATTTTCCCCGAAAAAATACCACATGTCAATTTCTTATCTCAACTAAAATGTCTTCAGCCGTCGTAACTAGCTTTGCTCCTTGCTGAATTAACTCATTAGTGCCATTTGAAAAAGGGTTAAAGATACTGCCTGGTAATGAAAAGACTTCCCTGCCTTCATTTACCGCATAATTGGCAGTAATAAGCGACCCGCTTTTTCTCTTTGCTTCTATTATTAATGTACCTTTAGATAGGCCACTGATGATTCTGTTTCGCATCGGAAAGTGCCATTTACTTGGTTTTGTATCTGGAGGATATTCTGAAATGACGAGGTGTGTTTTCATCAATTCCATCGCCAAGGATAAATTTTCTTTTGGATAAATATGATAAAAACCTCCTGCAATCACTGCGATAGTTTGACCACCATTTCTTAGTGTACATTCATGAGCAATGGCATCAATTCCCTTGGCCAAACCACTTACGATGACGATTCCTCTTTCAATCAGATCAGGAAATAAGAGTCTGATGGCATTTTTCCCATATTGAGTTGCCTGCCTGGAACCTACAACTGCTAGCTTCGGTTCAAGTTTTAATAACTCTATATTACCTTTTGCAAATAGAGCCCAGGGGGGTTGATATATCTCTTTTAAAGCAGGAGGATATTCTTTATCAAAAATTGTAATAACCTTTATTGCGTTTGTCTCATATTGTCGCATTTGTTCAAGAATAAGTTCAGTGGAGGGAGTTTTTAAAGATTCTGTAGCATTGAGAGGTCGTTTGAGGGAATCAAAGGAAGAAAGTTGATAAACGTTGTGTAAATGAGGATCCTTCTTCAGTAGGTTATATACTGCAGACCAGCTTATATTCGGACAATGAAGCAGATGGACTAGTCTTCTTTTAAAATCGTCCATGGGTTAACCTCCTATTTTTTAAGGTGAAACAGCCCCTCTGATAGAGGGACTATTTCAGACTATATGAAACTAAGAAAATTAATGTGTTTTACACTTTTCGTATAAGCCGTTTTCTTTAAGTGCTTCAATGAGAGTTTCACCCATTACAGATGGTGTGTCTGCTACTTTAATTCCACACTCGTTCATGACGCGAATCTTTTCATCAGCCGTACCTTTACCGCCTGAGATAATAGCACCAGCGTGACCCATGCGTTTTCCTGGAGGTGCAGTGCGTCCACCAATGAATCCAACTACAGGCTTCGTCATGTTAGCTTTTACCCACTCGGCTGCTTCTTCTTCAGCTGTTCCACCAATTTCACCGATCATGATTACTGCATATGTTTCAGGATCTTCGTTGAAAGCTTTTAGAACATCGATGAAGTTTGTACCATTTACAGGATCTCCACCAATACCTACAGCTGTAGATTGTCCGATTCCTGTTTGTGTTAATTGGTGTACAGCTTCGTAAGTTAAAGTTCCAGAACGTGAAACTACACCAACATGACCTTTTGTATGAATGTATCCTGGCATAATACCAATTTTACACTCATCCGGTGTGATTACACCTGGGCAGTTAGGTCCTACTAAACGAGTTTTCTTACCTTCCATGTATCGCTTAACCTTTACCATATCCAAAACAGGAATGTGCTCAGTGATACAGATTGCAAGATCCAGTTCAGCATCTACCGCTTCAAGGATAGCATCCGCTGCGAATGGAGCAGGTACATAGATGACTGAAGCATTTGCACCAGTAGCTTCAACCGCTTCTTTTACAGTGTTGAAAACTGGTACGCCTTCTACTTCCATTCCACCCTTACCAGGTGTAGTACCACCAACGATTTGCGTGCCGTATTCCAGCATTTGTTTTGTATGGAAAAGGGCCGTTGAACCTGTAATACCTTGAACAATGACCTTCGTATCTTTATTAATAAAAACGCTCACTTCAATTCCCCTTCCTTATCTCCAGTATCACCGTCAGGCTTATTCATCATCCCAACTGGCTCTGTATGAATTTTAACCTACTAAAGAAACGATTTTTTGTGCTCCGTCAGCCATTGATTCAGCTGCAATGATATTTAAGTCAGACTCAGCAAGGATCTTCTTCCCAAGTTCAACGTTAGTACCTTCTAAACGAACAACTAGCGGAACACTTAGTCCTACTTGCTTAGCAGCCTCTACAACACCCTCAGCAATAACGTCACACTTCATGATTCCGCCAAAGATGTTAACGAAAATACCTTTAACGTTTGCATCAGAAAGGATGATTTTGAAAGCTTCAGTTACTTTTTCAGCTGTTGCACCGCCCCCAACATCAAGGAAGTTTGCAGGGTCTCCACCATAATGCTTTACAATATCCATAGTTGCCATTGCAAGTCCTGCTCCGTTAACCATACAGCCGATATTTCCATCTAAAGATATGTAGCTTAGGTCGTATTTAGAAGCTTCGATTTCCTTTGCATCTTCCTCTTCAAGGTCACGGTACTCTAACACGTCTTTTTGACGGTATAAAGCATTTGAATCGAAGTTCAATTTTGCATCTAACGCCATTACTTTACCATCACCTGTAACAACAAGCGGGTTGATTTCTGCGATAGAGCAATCTTTTTCAATGTATGCAGAGTATAATGCCATCATAAATTTGACTGCTTGGCCAATTAATTCCTTAGGAATATTAATGTTAAATGCAATACGACGAGCTTGGTATGCACTTAAACCAACAACAGGATCGATTTCTTCTTTGAAGATTTTTTCAGGCGTCTTTTCAGCCACTTCTTCAATCTCCGTTCCACCTTCTTCGGAAGCCATTAGGACTACACGTGAAGTCGCACGGTCAAGAACTAGTCCGATATAATACTCTTTCTTAATATCGCAACCTTCTTCAATTAGCAGACGCTTTACTTCTTTACCCTCAGGACCTGTTTGATGCGTAATAAGCGTCTTGCCTAAGATTTCTGTTGCATATGTACGAACTTCGTCAAGGTTTTTAGCAACTTTAACACCGCCAGCTTTTCCTCTTCCACCAGCGTGGATTTGTGCTTTAACTACACAAACTTGTGTGCCAAGTTCTTTTGCAGCTTCTACAGCTTCTTCAACCGTGAATGCCACTTTTCCATTTGGAACAGCAACCCCATATTTTCTGAGGATCTCTTTTCCTTGATACTCATGGATATTCATTTCCCATCCTCCTTAATCTGACGGCTTCGCATAAGCGCTTCCGCGTTCCCTATTAACTTATCAAAAATAGACTGCGCTTTCATTTTATATAATGACACATACCTTGTCCACCATTATGACGAAAATATTATATTTATCTTAAAAGTCTGAAAAATATCACACTTTAAAACCAGTGTTTTCTGAGTATCCCAAAGAATAAAACCTACGAATTATTTTATGACAATAATAAAAAGACAGGCTTCTCACCCGTCTTTTCCCCTTTTTTGCATCTCACGGTCTGAACGATAAATAAATGCGAAAACTTCGGCTACGGCTTGGTAAAGTTCTTCTGGAATACTTTGATTAATGTCTAGTTCACTTAGCAAACCAACCAGTGACGGATCTTCTTGAATCGGCACATTGTTTTCCTTCGCTTTGTCGATGATTTGATCTGCAATCAATCCTTTACCGCGAGCCAATACTTTTGGTGCATCGCCGCGTTCAGGTTGAAACCCGAGAGCTACCGCTTCCCGACGCGAATGCTTTTCATCAGTCGTCATATCCTAATATCAACTCCCGAATAGCCTTTTGAATCATATGCCCTGATTTTCTCCCTCAACAACGACTTTCCGCCATTTAATGATGGTTGTTCAAAAGAGATGGAAGATAACACATATTTCATTTCCGCTAACTTCTCCTTCAATGGAGCTATCAAAGGTGAGGCGATCGTCTTTAGATCAGGATTCTCATTTAGGATACCAATAGAAAGAATACGGTTTTGAACCTGCATATCAACAATCGTGTGTCCTATTTGTTCGAGTTCTAAATAAAAAAGAATGCGGCAATAATTAGGATCGATTTTTCCATCTTCTTTTTTCTTTCCCGACCATTGAATCGTCAAGTCGAATTTCTTCTCGACAAAAGTAAGTGGCATCTGCATGACTACTTGTTGCAGAATACTTGTATCATTGTTCAAGAGTTGTACACCTGTAATTCTATTCAAGAGGTTTTCTGCAGCTTCACGGCCAGAATGTGAGGGATGCTCATTCAAATATTTAATGAGCATCGGTTTAAGTGTTTCATTTAATTTCTCATTTTCTTTAAACCCAAAAGCATTCATATCTGATTCATACTCATACCCTAGGCTTGAAAGCACTTTTTTGATTTCTTTATAGACAGATGGACCCTCAGACCAATTGACCGTTTCTGCACTTATGCTCTTCAGGATTCGATCAATTTCAACTATTTCTTTTTCATTTGGTAGTGTGACTTGTTTATCGCCACTATTCAACCTCCCTGAAAGAAGTTTTCCAAGCATTTTTTCAGCAGTTTGAATAGAGGTGTTATTGTTTCCTAGCAACGAAAGAATCTCAATAGCTGTACGATACCCTGGGGGATTTTGTGCCGTCGTGTTTCTTTCTAGTACACTTTTCTCCATTAGTAAGGTCGTGAGCGCGCTCTTAACCGTCTCGGTTAGTTTCGGAAGGCCACTGTATTTGATCCCATTCATTGACTCTGGAGAGTCCGTTAAAACGGAAGGCAGATGGGCAGATACTGAAACCCCACTTTTTTCAATAATGGTCTTTAATTTACCAGAAAGATTCTCTGATCCATCGTTGATGTGAAAGGAACCCTTCCTCTCATTTAGAGTCATCAATACTTTCCTGATTAATTCACCTTCTGAGGCTGATTCTTGTACAAGTCCAATCTTTTTCAAAAAGTCTATAGCAGAACTTTCTTCTTTCCCACTTGATGACAGCCAACTCTTGACTAGTTGAGGCAAAGCCAATTTACCTATCCTTTCCCCTAACGGTAATGTAAGCTCCGTAAGTTTTGATTGTAGGTTAAGAATTTGGTCTGTCGGAGCCGCTTTAGTCAACTCTTTATTCAAATTAGAGATTAGTTCATGAAAAGGTACTTTTTGTTGAGTTGCCAATAACGATAGGAATATATCTTTCGTGAAAGGAACGGCCTTTTCGACCATCAGCTTAATCGTGGCTAACCCATCTGCCAACGGTTCGAATCCTTTTAACCAGACGGAGGCAAGCTGCAATGAATCTTTTGTAATTGGCAACTGTTCCTTAATCATGAACCTAATTAGTGCGTTATTTTCTTTCGTTGATTGCAGTCCAAATTGGGCAAGCAGATCTTCGACACCAGCATTACCCCTCAGTGCTGCACCAGTTAAACCATTCAACACCTTGAGGTGAATCTTGCCTTCTCCAGGCTGGATCTGAAACCAATACCGTTCATTCGTGGACAAAGGGGCTTCAAGCTGTGCGATTACTTTTTGAGAACCGATTTGAACTTCTGCTGTCTGATTCGGAAATAGCTTCGTGATTTTCCCAGTGACAATCTGACCTGCTTTGAATGATTGACCTAATGAATCTGATTGGATACTCGGACTTAGAACCGATTTCATGATCTGTGCGGGATTCATCGCCTTCACCTCCATCAACGGTTATGAAAAATCTTTAATTGGAGCAAAACTCCTGCGATGTATAGGAGTGATTCCATGGTGCTTCAAAGCATCAAGGTGATCTTTTGTCCCATACCCCATATTTTGCTGAAATTTATATTTTGGAAATTGCAAAGCATATTCTTTCATTAGACGATCCCTTGTCACTTTTGCAATGATTGAAGCGGCAGCAATAGAAATACTTTTCGCATCACCTTTAATGATTGCCTCATAGCCATATGGAGTCTCTAATTTCATTGCATCAATCAATAAGAAATCAGGTTTGCTTTCTAAATTAGCTATGGCGGTTAACATTGCTTTCTTAGTACTTTCATAAATATTGATTCTATCAATTTCTCCAGCATCAATAATAGAAACAGCAATTGCAATCGCTTCTTGTTCTATTTTCTTTGCGTATTCTTCCCTCTTTGCTTCAGAGAGCTTTTTAGAGTCATCAATACCAGGTAAAAAGAAATTTTCGGGAAGTATGACAGCAGCTGCGACAACAGGACCAGCAAGTGGACCTCTTCCTACCTCATCAACTCCTGCAATCCTGTTGTATCCTTTTTGGCGCCACTTTTTTTCATAAAAAGTCATTTCTAGAAATTTATCATGTAGGCGTTGTTCTATTTCACGTTGCTTTTTCCATTTTAGTAAAAGCTTTTGTACGCCTTTTCTTTCATCCTGAGCAATCTTAATGAAAAACGGGTCGCTATCTTCAATCAGTTTTAATTTTTCTTCAATTTCTGCAATCGCCAATTTTTGCACCTAATTCACCTGCTGTTAAATTTATTAATATACAATTCGAGTGTTTGTCTTATTTTTTATCGGATGTTCTGAAAAAAAATAAAGCCCCCCATTAGGAGAGCTCGTTATTAACCGCTTCTTCTTCCACTGCAACAATAAAGTCTTCAGGTCTCTCAAATGTAAGAGGTCCAAATTTTTCGGAACGAATTTCTCGGATGACAAGCTCTGACACTTTGTCATAATCAACGATTCCGCCTGCCTTTAGACAGCCCCTCAGCACTCCGATATGATCGAACATCTCTACGATATTCTCAGGCACTGCTTCAAGCTTAAATCTTTCTTTTAAGCGTTCTGGATATCGTTTCTCCAAAAATCTTAATGAAAATACAACAAGATCTTGAAGATTAAGCAATGTATCCTTAATTGCACCAGTCACAGCAAGCTTCATGCCCACTTCCTGATCCTCGAACTTAGGCCATAGAATTCCCGGAGTATCTAGAAGTTCTAGTTCTTTACCAACTTTAATCCACTGTTGGGCTTTCGTAACACCAGGTGTATTTCCTGTCTTAGCAATATTCTTTTTGGCAAGACGATTAATTAACGTCGACTTACCGGCGTTCGGAATACCGACAATCATCGCTCGAATGGCTCGAGGTTTCTTCACCCCTTTTGCCTTGAGACGGTCAAATTTTTCCTTTAGAACAGCTTCAGCTGCTTGGACAATTTCTTTTAAGCCTTCTCCCGCTTGAGCATTGATAGCAATCGCTTTGACGTCTTTTTCTGCAAAATACTCAATCCATTGCTTTGTTGCATGGCGATCAGCCATGTCAGCCTTATTTAGAAGGACGAGTCTAGGTTTATGCTGGATAATTTCATCAATCATCGGATTACGTGATGAATAGGGAATCCTTGCATCTATCAATTCAAAAATAATATCTACTAACTTAAGCTTTTCCGTGACCTCCCTGCGAGCCTTGGCCATATGGCCTGGAAACCATTGGATCGTCAAATGGGCCACCTCCTAAAATTTATTTCATTTTTACGCTTCGAATATCTTCGAACGGCCAGTACACAAAACTGGTATTCCCAAGAACCTTCTCCATAGGAATCGTGCCAATATGACGACTGTCTTTGCTGTTGCGGCGATTATCCCCCATCACGAACAAATGACCCTCAGGCACAGTTTCTTTACCTGTTTTTTCTATGAGTGTAAACGGATCGGTCAGTGGACCATCGATAACTTTTTTCTTATACTCATCGAGATAAGGTTCTTCATAAGCCTTGCCATTCACGTATAAAGTATCATCTTTATATTCAATCCGGTCACCCGGCAGACCGATTATCCTTTTGATATAGTCCTTGTTTTCAGGAGCATGGAATACAATAATATCGAATCGCTTTGGCTCTCCTATTGTGTATCCAAACTTATTGACAATCATACGGTCCTGATCATGAAGGGTAGGCATCATTGAAAGACCATCTACCACGATTGGAGCAAAGAGGAAATATCGGATAACAGCAGCCAGAAGAACTGCAATTACTAAAGCTTTCGTCCATTCCCACACTTCATTTTTCTTTTTAGTCATTCAATACCCCACCAATCTCTTGTCATAAATATTTATTCAACAATTATTTTACACAAAAAATCTAGCATAAACACGATGGGAAGATACATTTCATACTTTTTTAACAAAAAAGAAGCCAATTATGTAAAAAAAAGAGCTTGTATAACAAGCTCTTTCCTTTTCTTATTAGCGAATTTCTTTAATACGAGCTTTTTTACCACGAAGGTTACGCAAGTAGTAAAGCTTAGCACGACGGACTTTACCGCGGCGAATTACTTCTAGCTTCGCGATTTTTGGTGTGTGTACAGGGAATGCACGCTCAACGCCTACACCGTAAGAAACTTTACGTACTGTGAAAGTTTCGCTGACTCCACCACCACGACGCTTGATCACAACACCTTCAAACAACTGAATACGCTCACGAGTACCCTCGATAACTTTAACGTGTACACGTACAGTATCACCAGGACGGAAAGCAGGAAGATCAGTGCGAAGTTGTTCTTTTGTGATTTCAGAAATTAATTGTTGCATCGTTTTCATCTCCTCCCAGACGCTCATGCACATCTTCAGATTGCAGCGGAACATCGTTATAAGACTCTTTACTACTTTAAGCAGCTTAAGTCACAAGAAGTATCTTAACATAATCGACCCTTTGCCGCAAGAGCTATCGATTATCTTTTTTTATTTCTTCAAGCCATTTTAATTGTTCAGGTGTCAACTCCAAAGTTTCTAGCAAATCCGGTCGACGCATATACGTTCTGCGTAAAGATTCTTTCATTCTCCACTCTTCGATCAGCTTGTGGTTTCCTCCTGTGAGTACATCGGGAACCTTCATGCCGCGAAAGTCGGCCGGTCTGGTGTAGTGTGGGTGCTCGAGAAGACCTGTACTAAATGAATCTTTCATATGGGACTCTTCATTTCCTAATACTTCAGGAAGCAGGCGAACAACGCTGTCGATAACGACCATCGCTCCTAGCTCTCCCCCTGTTAAGACATAATCACCAATGGAAATTTCATCTGTAACGACATGTTCTCGTATTCTTTCATCATAACCCTCGTAATGACCACAAATGAAAATAAGATGGTCTTCTTCAGCCAATTCTTCTGCCTTTTTCTGATTAAAACGTTCACCTTGAGGACAAAGCAAAACCACTCTCGGTTGTTTACCCGCTTTATCTTTGCTTAATGTCTCCACCGCATCGAAAATGGGTTGCGGTTTTAGAACCATTCCTGCTCCCCCACCATAAGGGTAGTCATCGACAGTATTGTGTTTGTTATCAGAGAAATCTCTGAAATTCACAACGTTATAGGAGACAGCCTGTTTCTCGGCGGCTTTCTTCAAGATTGAGTGGCCAAAAACTCCTTCAAACATCTCAGGAAATAAAGTGAGTACATCTATTTTCATCATGAAAGTAGACCTTCCATCGGCTCAATTATGACGATTTTTTCCTTTACATCAACCTTCATCACAATTTCATCAATAAATGGAATCAATACTTCCTTGCCTGATTTCCCTTTTATGACCCAAACATCATTGGCTCCCGGAGAAAGAACGCTCGTAATTTTGCCGATTTCCTCTTCTTGAGTCGTTATAACAGTACAACCGATGATTTCATGATAATAGTATTCGCCTTCAGGCAATGACCCTAGTTGGGACTCAGGCACCTTGATGATTCCACCTTTAAACTTTTCCACTTCATTGATGTTCTCTTTACCTTCAAAAGTCAGCAAATCAAATGATTTGTGACTGCGATGTGCTTTTACCTTTAATTCAATGGGTTCATTGGATTTAGGCATAAATAAATACAAAGTATTACCCTTTTTATAGCGTTCATTGGCAAAGTCGGTAGAAGATACGACACGTACCTCGCCTCTCAATCCATGCGTATTGACTAACTTACCAACGTTAAACCACTTTTCCATGATGAAATCACCTCAACGAATTTCTTCTATTTTTCCATCCTTTATGATAATGGCTGTTTTTCCAATCGAATCTTCCCAATGGTCTCCAACCTTAATATCAATTACGGCTTGTACTTCCTTTTCTTTCAGTTCGCTCCCTAAAGGTAGCATATGTAATTGTTCTATTTGAAAATCGAGCAGTTTTAGTTTTTCCTGTCGATGATGAATTTCCTTTTCAAATTTCACTTTCAATTCCATAGAGTTGAATTGTTTTGTCTTGTCTGTTTTTTTCCATTGGAACTGGAGTTGTTCGATTTCTTTTGAAAGTTTGCGTTTATTTTCACCGTATTTTTCAAGCAGAATTTGCTTGCTTTTTTCCGTTACGATTTGTTTAACCTCAACACTTTGAAGAATTTTCATTTCCCCAGCCCTCCAGCAAAACAAAAATGAATAGGAAAAAAAGGAAGGCTTATCACCTTCCTTTTTTCCTAGCAAACGCTTATGTCGCTTTCGCTTTTCTTACTACTCATGAATTTCCAAGAAAATCTTCTTCTGTTGTGAGGATCCTGCTGCATATACAACAGTGCGAATTGCTTTCGCAACGCGCCCTTGCTTTCCGATAACTTTTCCCATGTCACTCTTGTTGACAGTAAGTAAATAGGTTACACGTTGATCTTCCTCCGAGATGTCTACACGAACATCATCCGGGAAATCAACAAGGGGCTTCACAATCGTTTCGATTAACTCTTTCATGTCAGCAATAATTACTTGCCAAGTTTTGCATTATGGAATTTTTCCATGATGCCTTCGTTAGAGAAAAGGTTACGTACTGTGTCAGATGGCTTTGCACCATCTTGTAGCCACTTAAGAGCAAGCTCTTGGTTGATTTCAACTTTAGCTGGTTGTGTAACTGGATTGTAAGTTCCAACAACTTCAATGTAACGTCCGTCACGAGGAGAACGAGAATCAGCTACAACAATACGATAGAAAGGAGATTTTTTAGCTCCCATACGTTTTAAACGAATTTTAACTGCCATTTTAAAAAAGCACCTCCGAATAGTTTCACACAAGATAGAATGATAACAGATAATAATATTGTTTGTAAAGTGTTTTTTCTTTACAGATAAAAAATGATGTTAAAAAGGCTTAAAAGGGAACTTGAATCCACCCTTTTTCTTACCTTTTTGCTGCATTCCAGCCATTTGCTTCATCATTTTTTTCATATCTTCGAATTGTTTAAGCAGACGGTTTACTTCAGGTACTGAACGACCGCTACCTTTCGCAATTCGTTTTTTACGATTGGCATTGATGATTTCAGGCTGGTTTTTTTCAGCGGCAGTCATAGATCGGATGATTGCCTCGACATGACCAATTTGCTTTTCATCAATCTGGATATTATTGAGCCCTTTAATCTTGTTTGCACCAGGCATCATTTTCAACAAATCCTCAAGAGGACCCATTTTGCGAACTTGTCCAAGCTGATCGAGGAAATCCTCAAGCGTAAAAGATGCTGTACGCATTTTTTGCTCAAGCTCTTTCGCTTTTTCTTCATCCACATTTGCCTGCGCTTTTTCAATAAGAGTGAGAACGTCTCCCATACCCAAAATTCTGGATGCCATACGCTCTGGATGGAAAGGTTCAAGCGCGTCCAATTTTTCGCCAAGACCGACAAACTTAATTGGAGTCTGAGTAACCGCACGAATGGAAAGCGCGGCACCGCCTCGAGTATCGCCGTCAAGCTTTGTAAGAACCGCACCAGTAAGTCCAAGCTGTTCATTAAAGCTTTGAGCGACATTGACAGCATCCTGCCCCGTCATCGCATCGACCACTAAGAAAATTTCATCTGGTTTGGATAGTTCCTTAATCTCTTTCAGTTCGTTCATCAACGCTTCATCAACGTGTAAACGACCGGCTGTATCGATTAAGACATAATCATGGTGGTCTTCCTTCGCCTTAGCAATCGCCTGTCTAGCAATTTCAACAGGACTTACTTGATCACCAAGAGAAAATACAGGCATACCCAATTGCTTGCCTAGCGTTTCTAGCTGCTTAATGGCAGCAGGACGGTATATATCCGCTGCGACAAGAAGTGGCTTTCGATTGTATTTTTTCCGAAGCAAGTTAGCCAACTTACCAGTTGTCGTTGTTTTACCAGCACCTTGCAAACCAACCATCATGATCACTGTTGGCGGTCTGTTCGAAACAGCAATCTTGCTTTGCTCTCCACCCATCAATTCGGTTAATTCTTCTTTTACGACCTTGATAACCTGTTGACCAGGTGTGAGGCTTTTCAATACCTCTTGTCCAATTGAACGCTCGGTGACCTTCTTAACAAATTCCTTAACGACCTTGAAGTTAACGTCTGCTTCTAATAGAGCAAGACGGACTTCCCTCATCATTTCTTTTACATCCGCTTCAGTTACTTTCCCTTTTCCACGGATTTTTTGGATTGTATTTTGCAGTCGGTCGGCCAATCCTTCAAATGCCATATATGCCGCCTCCTAATCTAATTTCTCAAGCTCTGCAACTGCTTCCAGCAAAGATTGCTTTGTTGATGACTCATCTTGAATGCAATCCTTGACTTGGGAAAGTATCTTGCTGCGCTCTTGAAATTTCTGAAATAATAGTAGCTTTTCTTCATACTCTTCTAACATTGCTTCCGTACGCTTGATGTTATCGTATACCGCCTGACGGCTAACATCATATTCTTCAGCAATTTCTCCAAGTGAATAATCATCCAAATAGTAGAGAGACATGTAGCTTTGCTGCTTTGGTGTTAACAACGACTGATAGAAATCATAAAGATAATTCATGCGCGTTGTTTTTTCAAGCATGCTCATCCCTCCTTGTTAAGTGAAAAGCCTTTACAATAGCTAGTTTACACAGTCGGTCAAATCCTGTCAATCCATTATCACTACAGTAATCCACTATCCTAGCGACCGTTTTTTCTTTTTTTCGCCTCAAGCAGACGTTTCATCCGTGCTTCCCTATCAATATCCTTTTCGGATCCCTTTGGCTCTTTCCAGTTGACTTCACTTTTCGTTTGTTTTTCGTTTACACGATTGGTAATCTTCGCAGGAATCGGTGCAAGCACTTTCTTTTCTTCTTTGTTTATTCTCTTGTTTTTTTCCGCCGACAACTGTTTAAGTGTAGAAGTAGCTTTACTCACCTCTGGGCGAGAATTAACCCTACTTTTCTTTAATAAAAGAATAATTGGCATCATTCCAAATCGACGAATCACGATTTCAATTACTAAGATAATAAATGCCAATAGAAGTAACCATTCACTAATTTCCTGTTTTGTGTATGATTTATTTTTAAGTGGTCGGAATGCATCGCTTTCCTTTATTAACTCCTTCCCACCTAATAAAGCTGTTATTTCTTTCAGATAAGCTCGATTTGTCCCTTGCAATAGATACTCTTCAGAATACGGAACCGTAAATCCTGTCTTATAAAAATTACTTTTTCCATCCTTAGCCGTTTGGTTTACGCTCAAAAAATACATACCTGGCTCGTTCGGAAAAACAAGTTCATATTCGCCTGGTGCGACAAGTTTCGTATAGACATCAATTGACTTTCCAGCCTGGGTAACAATCGCTGCTTCAATTGGGAGAAACTTGTCTTTAGAAGTTTTTAGTGTGACAACCGTATTTCCTTCTCTCTTATCAACAGATGTTTGAAAGGGTTCACTTTCATATTTTGGCAAACTTTTGGTTGCCAGTTGCGTCAAGAATTCCGGCCATTTTTCCCAAACTGCCCAATCTCCACTCCATTTACCTGTGCTGTCTGAGGTAAATGCGAAAGTAGTACCCAAACCGTATTGCCATGATGCGAGAATCGGATCTTTTTTCTCACTTATAAAATCTACATTCGCTCTTTGTTTAGCTGTGGTGGCAATGTAAGCATTCATCTTTGGAACTCCATCCTTGACAATTTCACTCCAATCGGATGATGCCGAAACTTCCGGATAAAAAGGATGGTCCTCAATATACGTTCTTGTTGCCATCACCGTTTCCCTTGAAAGAATACTTGGGATCACACTTGCATCTGTGACATCGTAGAATCTTCCAGTACCCTGAATAGCTAGTTCTTCTAATAACGTTCGATCAGAATCAGAACCAATCGCTACCGTTGAAAGGGTGATTTTGTTTTGAAGACCATTTGTTATCAACGTCTCATAATCACCTGGCGCGGACTGGCCATCTGTAAGTAAAATGATATGCTTACGCTGTAATTTAAGATTTTCGAGTTCCTCATATGCCTTTTCCAAGGAGGTGTAAATTTCTGTCCCCCCTCCAGGAGTGATGGAGCGGATTTTCTTAATCGTCTCTTTCTTATTCGTAAGTGGCTCAGCCTCTGCGATAACCCATGGACGATCATCGAACGCAATAAATCCGAGCGTATCTTCTTCTCTTAAAAGTTCCACTGATCTTGCTGCTGCCTCTTTTGCAAGTTCGATTTTATTTCCGCCCATACTTCCAGAACGGTCCATGACGATTACGAGGCCTAAGGAAGGCATCTGCTTTTTCCCTTTAATATCCATGTCAACAGGAAGGATTTTTTCGATAGGAGTTTTAAAATATCCTCCTAATCCAAAGCTTTGATCTCCTCCAAGCATGACAAAGCCTGTACCGAAATCCTTAACTGCCTTTTCAATCAACTCCATCTGAGGTTGGCTTATACTCGTACCTGGCACATTATCAAAGATGATGGATTGATATTGCAGAAATCCTGCCAATGATTCCGGTAATTTCTCAGGTATCAGCGTGTCTACTAATAACCCAGAGGATTGAAGTATAGATGTCAGCATTCCAGATTCATTATTACCCACAACTAATACGCGAGGTGTACCTTTGACATTGGAAACTGCATACATCGCATTGTTTTCAATAAAAGTATCATTTTGGACAACGATTTCGCCCTTATATACATTCATTCCAGGTTCACTGGCTAAATGGGAAAATGAATATTCATTTTTTCCTTCCTTGACCACAACATCCTTTTTGATTATTTCTTGATTATTCACAGAGATTCTCACATTTGCCGTTTTTTCAATGTTACTCTCAATGGTAACTCGAATTTCCGCATTTTCACCTTCGTATAACGAAGGCTCGACGTCAAGGGAGGTAATGGATACTTCCTCCGTTTGCGGTCTTTTTATGACAGCATAATCAAGTTCTAATGAACGATTCTTTAATAATTTCACTGTATCAAGTGCCTTCCCGCTCGTTTCATTGCCATCCGTAAGCAGAACAAGTCTTCCACTTTCCTGATTTGGTAGAAGTGCCTCGGCAAATTGAAGACCTTCTTCAATATTTGTTTCTCCTGGCTCGTTAGCACCATTTAAAGTATGAATGTCTTTTTTCGTTCTCGATAAGGAGGTTTCCACAGTTGCTCCTTTTGCAAAGGAAACTACGGCATAGGATTGGTGTGAGTTTTTTTTATCGAGACTTTTCTCTATCCAATCTAAAATTTGGTCCTCTGAACCTTGGACACTCGCAGACCGATCCACAACAAATATGATCTTTTCTTCACTAATCGGTAATAAAATTTGCGGTATGGTCAAAGCGATAATCAATAAACTAAAAATCAAAGTACGTAAACTCACAATCACATACTTTTCAACTTCACGTTTCCCCTTCATTTGTTTAACGTATAAGAAAAGAATCATCATAACGGGAAGTAACAAGACTAATAGGAAGGGGTACTTAATTTCTAAATCCACGTCGGTATACCTCCCATTCGATCATCAATAAAACAAGTGCGACAAGTGCTAACCAAAACCAAACGGAATCATTTTCAATCTTTGTCCATTCTTTCGCGTAAAAGTTCTTCTTATTTAAACTGAAAGATTCATCTTTCCCAAGCTCCTTTTCCCGCTCGTCAAGTGTTACAGAAAAGTAAGCGACCGAATCGCCTGAAACAGCTTGATAGATACCTGGTTTAGCAGGAGCTTTAAAACTCTCTGCAGTAGTATCAATAGAATCGATACTCTCACCAGACTCGGAATATATCTCCCAATTTGCTCCGCTTTCATCCGAATTCAACCATTTTTCTTCACCAGGTTGAAAATATCCTAGAAAACCAGTTTGTTTGTTAAGCCATTGATAGCTATTGTACAAGAAGATAGGAAAGCCTGGTTGTAGCGGCCAATCTGTTGCTTCCAGAGGGAAATTCAGCATAATGGCTGGATGACCGTTCACACTTCCCTTTTGAATAAGAGGAATCTCTCCGCTGCTCGCAATCGTTTCCCATTCTCCTTTTACAGGTTTAAAAGCATATTCAATATAAGTTTTATTTAAATCTACATATTGAAGTAATGGGTCTTCGATTTTACTAATTGGATTTTCCAACGCTAGTTTTTCTGAGGCTCCACCTTTATTGACAAAGATTAGCGGTTTTGCAGGGATGGCTTCCAAAGATACCCCTTCTGAAATAAAAATTCCATTTTTGATACCATTCCATTGTGCTTTATCATTTAATTGGGTGCTTTCAATCCCCATTGTTTTTAACGCCTTCCCAAAGAATGGGTTAAGTTCACCAATTGTAAATACATCTTGATTTGACTCAGCCATTACAGCATTCATTGAATTATCAACTTTGTAATCGTCATCCGTTATCACTTCTGCTACGAAATAAGATCGTTCTGGTAAGTCAGGAATTTCTATAATTCGTTTTTCATTTGCTTTGAAGCTCAATTCTTTTTCAAACAGTATATTCTTCTCATCTTTCACATGAAGTGAAAGTTTCTTTTCGTGAGGTGATTGGTTCTCAATAACCGCTAATGCGGCTAATTTACCAATTTCTTTTTCTACACCAAATGAAGTTAGTGATACATTATTTAAGCTATTTCCCATGTTATGTATTTCCATCAACGTTTTTTGTTTCATTTCCGGTATCTGCTTTTGGGAAACACCTTCAGTAAATACGTGAATGGATGATTGATGGTTATCGGCAAAAGAATCGGCTAATCTTAGGGCAGCTTTCATATTTTCATGCTCATAGGTAACTCTTACATTCTTTAATTCTTTCAAAATGATATTCTTATTTGTTTCCTTGTTTAGCACTACTTTTGGTTTTTCTCCTGCAGTAATAATCGTTACTTTTTGTCCATGATGCTGTTCAAGCATTTCTAGCATCTGTTTTTTTGCTTTTTCAAATGTGTTTATTTCTTTTCCTGCTGCCATTGTTGCTGAAGTATCGAGAATGAAAATATTATGTTCGCCCTTCAATCCCTTTGAATCCCAATATGGTCTGACAAGCGCAAACATTAGAAGCAGTAATGCGAATATTTGCAGCCAAAAAAGCAGGTTTTGTTGCAGTTTTTTTAACCAAGGGGATGCTTGCCATTCGTTCATCGTTTGTTCCCAAAGAAGATTGGAAGAGTTCAAGATTTCCTTATACTGCTTCCTGAAGAAATATAGGAGGACGACTCCGGCAATTAAGATGGCTAGAATAAAGTAGATTGGATTTACAAAATGTAGCATGCCTTCTCCTCCTTAACACAGCCATCCTTTGGCCGAACATTCATGAAATAAAAATTGCTGCAAATCTGTCTGATCACTACAGAATAAATATGAAATACCGTAACGTTTGCATAATTGTGCGAGTTGGCTGTTATGCTCACGAAGACGATTTTGGTAGTTTTCAATGATGTAACTGTGCATACTCACGTTAACCATAGAACCATTTTCACTATCAATGAGTTTAACGTCACCTTCAAAGCTCGGGCTGATTTCTTCCTCGCTTAATATTTGTAGAAAACGCACTTCCTGCCTACTAACTGCTAATTTCCGGAAAAGTTCCTCGAACTTATCTAACGGCTCAAGTCCATCTGTAAGGATAATAGATAGTTGACTTTTTCTAAAAGAGTATTGTTCAAATTGTTCAACAAAAGATCCTGTTACGTTTGCTTCTGAAATATTTAATATCTCGGAAAAAGTATTTTTACCGTACACAGATCCTTTCCGGCTTATTCTCCCTCCACTATCAGAGCTCACTGGGATAAAGGTAAGCCGGTCATCACTTGTTAAGGTAATGTAGCTAAACGCTGCGGCAATTTGTTTTGCCCTCTCCCACTTCCCTGCTACAAGTCTCATAGAAGAAGTTGAATCAAGAAATATCGTAACGTTAAGTTCCTGTTCATCAAGAAACCGTTTAATATAGTGTTTTTGTGTTCTGCCATAGACGTTCCAGTCTACTTGACGTACATCATCTCCAGGCTGGTAAATTCGGAAATCAGAAAACTCAAGTGATGTACCAAGCATCCCCGAACTTCTTGTTCCTTTATGCCCCCCTCGACGCCTCGTCTTTACAGAGAATTTCTTTTTCTGCAGCTTTCCTAATAACGCTTGGGAGAGGATGGTCATCTCACCTGTTCTCCTTGATGAGCTTTTATCAACACTTCTTCTATAATCGTGTCAGCGGTAATTCCGCTGGCTTCCCCTTCAAAATTGATGAAAAGACGATGTCTTAGCACAGGGTGGGCAACTTGTTTCAAATCCCCTACGGAAACATGGTAACGTCCAGAGAATAACGCACGCGTTTTAGCCATCTGGATTAGTCCCTGCAAGCCACGAGGACCACTTCCAAACTGAACATATTTTTTAACAAGTTCTGGGGCCGTCTCTGAATCAGGATGTGTAGCTGAAATCATTCCCACAGCATAGTCCAATATTTCATCTGCTACAAGAATTTCCTTAGCAAGTTCCTGTAAAAGCAAAACATCTTTTGCATCCAGAACCGTGTTCAGTTCTGTAGACTGCGTTCCTGTAGTACGAAGTGCAATTTCCTTTAATTCTGCAACAGTCGGATAACTAACGTTTATTTTACAAATAAAGCGATCCATTTGTGCCTCAGGCAGAGGATATGTTCCTTCCATATCGATCGGGTTTTGGGTCGCCAAAACGAAAAATGGTTTTTCCAGTTTTTTTGTATCACCCATTATCGTTACCGTCTGTTCGGCCATTGCCTCAAGCAGAGAGCTTTGTGTTTTTGGAGTCGCACGGTTAATTTCATCCGCCAGAACGATATTCGCAAATAACGGACCTTCGTGAAAGGAGAACTGTTGCTTCCCATCTTCTCCCGGCTGAAGAATCATCGTCCCTGTAATATCTGAAGGCATCAAATCCGGAGTGAATTGTATCCTAGAAAAACGCAAATCGAGGCAATCGGCAATGGTACGTATTAACATCGTCTTACCTAAGCCTGGTAATCCCTCCAATAACGCATGACCTCGGGAAAATATACTCCAAAGCACTTGATCAATGACTTCATCTTGACCCACAATAAAGGTTTGGATTTCACTTTTTACTTTCTTCATTTGTTCTGCTGCCCATTGAAACTGCTGCTCTTTTTCTTGTAAGGTTGCCATTTGATTACTCCTTATCAGGATTAATATTTGTAAAGTAATTTTTGACGATATTTTCTAATTCAGAAGGGAGTTTTACTCTGTCAGAGCTTTTCCGATACGCCTCTGCGTATTGACCATACACTTCTTTATAGGATCTAATTTGACCTCTCAAGATAGGACCATTTCCTTCAGATTGTTGAGAGCTACCTTCACCTAAATTTCCAGAATCACTTTCAATATTTTCTTTGCCAGCTATCGAATGAGGAACGGTTAAAAAATCTCTTGATCCTGCGCCTTTTCCAGCGCCTGAACCTCCTGATCCGCTCCCACTGCCTGACCCTGATCCTGAACCGCCACCTGAGCCACTTCCACTTCCACTTCCACTATTACCGGAACCGTTCCCTGATCCTCCGCTACCGCTACTTTGCCCACTCCCAGACTGTCCAGAACCCTTTCCTGCCGAACCACTCTTGTTTGGAGAGCCCTTTCCTGTAGCAGAAGAATTCTGATTACTATTTTGACCAGTTTGAGAGGAAGGGTTTAATGCTATCTGACTTGAACTTGTGCCATCCATTTGTTTCTGTAGATTACTCGCTTCTTGATTTAAGACGGTATTCGCAGCTGCCAAATCCGATAGTTCTTTACCGGCAGCTAGGGCAACCTTAATTTGTTCAGCGATCGTCGCCAGTTCTTTTTCAGTTAGTTCTCGATTCGATTGAGTAAACTCACTTAAGACCGCTTTTTGCTTGTCTGACAGATTGGACCAATTCTTGTTTAATTTCTCTAACTGTTTTTCAATTTCGCTCATATCTTCGGCTTTTAATGCATTTGATAGCTTTTTCATCCCTGCATCTTCAAGCTGTTCCTGCCAATCTTGCAATTTCTGCTGTTCTTGTTTCTTTTTGACCTGCTTTAATTCAAGCTGTTTCGTTTGCTTCTCTAGTTCCTTTAAAGCTGCTTTAGCGGTTTCTTTTTTCTCTAATTGATCAAGCGCCTTTTCAATCACTTTTCGAACTTCAGGCTTCTTTTGCTCTTTCGCTAATTTCTCCAGGCGTTTTTCAGTTTCCTGTAACATCTTGGCTTCCTCTTCTTTTTTCTTAGCCGAATCCACTAGTTCATTAGGATGCAAAAATAAAAAGACAGAAGCTGTGATCAATAGACTTCCAGCAAAAAATGGTTTAGGAAGAAACATTTTTTTCTTTCTCTTCAGAACTTCTTTTTGCACTTTTTTCATAAGACTCACAGTTTCATGAAGAAGCAACCTTTGCAATAATCCTTCTTTTTCAAGAAAAGAAAGGGCCGTAATGACCCTATCTTCTCCGACGTATTCATCATAGATCTTTGCAACAAGTATAATTGTAGGTCGATTTTTCCATGAACGATAAACAAAATAAAGGAAGAGGATACTTTGACCACCTACAAGCCAATAAAGCATAAACGGGAAAACGACAAGCCTTGCTATCAAGAAGAGAAGACTGGAATAAATTCCAGCACCCAACAGGAAAATCTGTACCTCCTTAAAGAAACTCGCTATGAAAAGTTGCCTATAAACCGGATTCAATAAATGAAGAAACTGTTTTTTGGTTTCCACAGCCTTCTCCTTTCGAAAAGTACTTATTTCACTTTCATATTAGGGCGTAGTTTTCTGATACTAATTGTCGCTGCCAAAATAAGAATGACAGAGTAGGAGATGACATACGACACCCACAATGGCATATCCACCCCGGTTTTTTGAGTAATTTCTCTGAAAATCTCTGGTTCCAAAAATCCAAACATGACAATAAACGGATTTAGCATTGCCATAAAGTATGGAAATGGATTCGATGAGGGTTGGACTCCATTTGACATTTGAGAGTATTCTAAGGAAATGAGGAACAAGAAAGCTGTCCCTCCAGCTAAGAACAATGCCGTCCCATAAGTCGTTACCATTGATACAATCGTTTTTCGGATTAAAGTTGAGAACAATATTCCCATACTTCCAAAGACAAAAGTCGTAAATATATAGAATCCGAGTGTCTTAAGCACTTGTCCTGGTGAAATACCACCGAACAAAAACACAATACTGTATAAAGGAAGACTAGCAAAAATCATCAGTAACAAATACGACACAGAAGAAACCAACTTACTCAAAATAATGCTCATGGAGCTCTGATTTGTCGTGAGGAGGATGTTCAAAGTTTGCCGTTCCCGTTCCCCACTGATGACACCGGCTGTAAGTCCAGGCGTTATGAATAGTATCAAGCCGAGTTGAAGGAAGGACATAAGGATAAACATCTCTCTACTTTGAGACGGACGAAAATATCCCATACTGGAGGATTGCATTTGGATAAAGATAAATCCTAAAATGACAATAGCCACAGCGAGCAAATAGAATAATAAGCCTAAAAAACCTTTAAATGAGCGAAATCTCAACTTAAATTCCTTATTTAAGACTGGATTGATCAACAAATTTCTCAAACTAATTCCACCCCCTTCGTAATTTCCATGAACACGTCTTCAAGATTCGTTTCCACATCAGAGAAGCTGATAATGGCAATATCTTGTGAAATGGCTCGTTTCAACATCATGAATTGTTCCTCATTGTTCCCTTTGTAGAGGAATTGCAAGGATACCCCATCTTCACGCCGTTGTAATTTAGAGATGTTGTAATCATCCTCAAAAAATTTAATAGCCTTCTCGATTTCTTTGTAAATCTTAGCGACTATCATTCTTTCTCCTTGAAGCTTTTGTTGAATCTCAGATACGGATCCTTCTGCTACGAGTTTTCCTTGATCGATAATCCCAATGACATCACACATTTCAGCTAACTCAGGAAGAATATGAGATGATATCATGATGGTCTTACCCATATTTTTTAATTCTTTTAATATCTCTCTCATTTCAACTCGAGCACGTGGATCCAAACCTGATGCAGGCTCATCAAGGATAAGCACTTCTGGGTCATGAATAAGCGAACGGGCAAGACAAAGTCTTTGTTTCATTCCTCTCGAAAGGACATCGACATACGAATCTCGCTTGTGAGAAAGATTCACGAGTTCGAGCAATTCAGGTATTAACTTGGCTCGTTCTGAAGCAGGAATTCCGTAACTTGCTCCATAAAAGTCCAAATATTCAACTGCCTTTAATTGATCGTAAACTCCAAAAAAGTCCGGCATATATCCAATTTGTCTTCTAACTGCTTTAGGATCTTTCGAGATATTAAATCCATTAATATAAGCCGTTCCAGAACTAGGCGCCAGCAACGTTGCCAAAATGGAAAAAGTGGTCGATTTTCCTGCTCCATTTTGTCCAACAAAACCAAAGACTGTACCCTTTTCGATATTTAGGTTTAGTCCTTCGAGGGCTGTAAATTTACCGTATCTTTTTGATAAGTCGATGATTTCTATCATGGTTTAACCTCCCCTTTTACCGTAATCGCAGGAAGGTATACGTGAGGATCTCCCTTTGCGGCTTTCAGCAATTTGATTTTTATTTCTCCTTCTTTGGAGACATACTTACCTAAATCTTCACCTGTAAATTGATAAGATTTCTTTGTTTCATCCAATGGAGTGTATGTTGAAGTACTGTAATCAAAAAGCGAGTAAGTAATATACTTCCCCTTGATAGAGATGGCAACTTCTGATAGTTTCACCTTATCATTCATAAATAAAGCTGGTACATGAGCAATCCACTCGTATTCTCCATCATCTATCATGGCTTCGTTTTTAGCCAAATTCATTTCTTCCATGATGCCACCCGTCAAAACTTCAAGCTGCATTTTCAAGACATCATTCTTCAAGATAAACGGTCCTTTTAGGTTTTCTTTGACCGTAACTGGCTGAAAAATCAAGAAAACGTTATTTTCCGACTTTTTTCTCTCTTTCAAGTTGATTTTTAAAACAGAGTCCTTTGTATAGCCATAAATGACAGGTATATTCTCAGAATGTTGATTGTTTGCCAGCAACTCTGAAACTCTGTTTTCAAGTCTTTCTTTTTTCATTTTCATCAGATCTTGTTGCGGAGATCCATAGTAATTATGATTAAGATAACCATCTGGTGAAGTTAGATAATCCATTCCAAGTGCTTTATCTACCTTTATCGTTTCACCTTTCTTAAGAGAACCAAGCTTCACTTTTTTGCTACCAGACCAAATATAAATTTCTTCAAAATCATACGGAAATTCATTCTTAATGCTTCCTGTCAGTTTTTTGTTTTCAAATTTCAAATCTGAAACAAATTCTCCGGCATCCGTTTTTGCTGCAGGACCAAATTGAGTTCTTGTCGACCAGTACTCCACACCTGGAAAAGTTACCATTTGACCATTCCTGTCTTCTTCTAGCACTGCATAATGTTGAGCTTCCATACTCGGTTGCATGGAGCCCGGTACACCATTAAATGCTCCATCACTAAAGGACATTTGATAATTCCCACCAGTATTGGAAAGAAGTGAAACGGCTTGAATTCCTTCAAGCTGTCCTCCTTCCGCCCTGAATACACCCATTTGGTTAATTTTCGCAGATGCGAGTCTGTCTCTTGCTCCAACACTAAATATTAATGTTGATGAGAAAAAGGCAATAACCGGGATTACCCACCAGGCATGTTCCCTCTTATCCCATTTTTTCAATACGAAATAAAGAATTGGAACCAGGATTAATAAATATATGATTAAGAATAATGCCAACTGTCCAAGGGAAAATTGTACAGACTTAAAGTACTCATTGGATTCTGCAAATTCGTAATATAAATTTTCAAAAGGATTTGGTGAACCATTAAACTGATTCATCTTCTTAGGATTATTGTCTAGCAAAGTAGCTTGAAACCAATCGCCATAACCTTTCCAAGCAGAGATCGGTTCGTCACCTAACGAAAAAGCCGTTTGCAAGATTTGTCCGGATCCAAATTCTTTTTGGACTACTACAGGCAAAGCATTTAATTTCCCTACAACTTTAGCATTTTTTACTAATGGTCCTGTAAACACAGGGACATTTTCAAAATCAGTTTTAACTTCGGGATTTGTCTTAAAGTATGCGGAGTTAAGGACCCCCTCACTTTTCATTTCCATCGGCAATACTTCATATAGGATTCCGTATGATTGAGAAGCATCAGGTGCAGCTCCTGCAATAAGAGTACCGCCTCTCACGATCCACTCTTTTATGGCTTCCTGTTGCTTATTGCTGAGTGTGGAAACGGAGAATTCATCCATTACGATATAATCAAGCATATCAAGCCCTGCTGCATTCTCAGGAACATCCGTTTCAGTCATTGTCAACACTTCAAATTGATTTCCCACAGATAGTGCTTTTAATTCCTTTAGTCTGTCAGGGTCCTCACTCAGAACGGCCACCGTATTTTTCATCATATCAATGAACTTAGGTTTAAGATTTTTTGGCCCCTTATAATCTACTTCCTCATCGTCTTGCCAATCTCCCTCATACAAATGAATGGATTGGAAATTTTGATTGTTATAAGGTTGATCTTCTGAATAACCTGGGATAGATACGCTGTATGTCTTTTTATCTCCTTTTGGCAACTCAATACGTACTGCCTTGCTCCCACTTGAGTTATAGGAAGGATAAAAATTAATCAACAAGTCACCTGAAAAGTCTTCTCCACTATTTTCGACTGTAATGGATAGCGGAAAACCTTGACCGCTCATAATCTTGCTGTCGATTCCTGTCTCAATGGACATCTTTATTCCACTCGATTTAGCTGCGGTTACTGGTTGAGCAATGAGTGAGATGAAAAGCAAGATGAAAAATAAGGCATACACATGTTTCTTTATCAACAAAATTCCCCCCTAATGATCTCTCTATATGTAATAGACGAGCAGAACAATAGAATCACTTCACTTATTTCAAAAAAATATCAAAAATATGTGTAAGTTGTTTCCATTTTTGTTTATAAGTGTATTTTTACACTTTCGTTTATGTTTTGCAACAACATTTTATTGAAAGAACAAAAGGCGCAAGCGCCCTGTTTAGCCCCGACACGCATAAGACGAATCACGCAGGAAATCCCGATTTCTGAAGTGATTTGGCTTATGACCGAGGTTGTTTCGGATTTTGGAAACAACCCCGAGGGGCTGGGCGCTGGAGCTGGATTATTAGAAAAACGTAGAAAGTTATCCATATTAATTTATTTTAAAATTTCCTAAACCACAAAAAAAACAGCAACGAATATCTCGCTACTGTTTTCAATGTTATTCTTCTCGGTCAATTTGCTCGGCAAATAATCCATACACATATTTTTCTGCATCGAATTCTTGAAGATCGTCCATTTTTTCTCCAAGTCCGACTAGTTTCACAGGGATTTTTAATTCATTTCTGATAGCAAGGACAATTCCGCCCTTTGCAGTCCCATCGAGTTTAGAAAGTACAATCCCGCTAACATCTGTCGCTTCCTTGAATGTCTTAGCCTGAATCAAGGCATTCTGTCCTGTCGTTGCATCCAGCACAAGTAATACTTCATGTGGTGCTCCTGGAACTTCACGTTCTATCACACGCTTGACCTTTTCAAGTTCTTTCATTAAATTCACTTTATTTTGCAATCGGCCTGCTGTGTCGCAAATCAAGATGTCAGCTTTTCTCGCTTTTGCTGCTTTTACCGCGTCATACATGACAGCTGCTGGGTCTGAGCCTTCCGCTTGCTTGATTACATCAACGCCTGCGCGATCTCCCCAAACTTCCAATTGCTCGATTGCACCTGCACGGAAAGTATCTCCTGCAGCCAATACAACCGTTTTGCCTTCACTTTTGAATTTATGTGCAAGTTTTCCGATTGTTGTCGTCTTCCCAACACCATTCACACCAACAAAGAGGATAACAGTTAGACCTTCATCCTGAATATTGATTGCTGGAGAGAAGTCTTCTTTACCTCTGTAAATATCAATAAGTTTTTCAGAAATAACACTTTGAACTTCTTGTGGATCTTGAATGTTACGGAGCTTCACTTCTTTTTTCAATTCATCGATCAGTTCCATCACCGTATCAAAGCCGACATCGGCACCAATTAATATTTCTTCTAATTCCTCAAAAAACTCTTCGTCGACTTTTCGGTAGCGCGACACTAGTTCATTCACTTTTCCAGAAAAGTTCTCACGTGTTTTCGTTAAGCCTTCTTTAAATTTTTCAGTAACACTATCGGTTTGTTTCGTAATCTTTTCTTTTAATTTCTTAAAAAAACTCATGCTATCGCTCCTCAGTTATGATTGAACAAGTTCCTTCGAATTCTCCAGGCGTACGGAAACGAGTTTTGACACACCGGATTCTTGCATCGTAACTCCGTATAAAACATCTGCTTCTTCCATAGTCCCTTTTCGGTGTGTAATAACAATGAATTGCGTTTCCTTGCTGTACTTTTTCAAGTATTGGCTATATCGCTGCACATTTGCTTCATCCAGTGCTGCCTCTACTTCATCAAGAATACAGAATGGAACAGGACGAACTTTCAAGATAGAGAATAGGAGGGCAATAGCTGTTAGTGCTCTTTCTCCTCCTGATAATAACGCCAAGTTCTGCAACTTCTTTCCAGGTGGCTGTGCAACAATTTCTACACCTGTATTCAGCATATCTTCAGGATTCGTCAATTTAAGGTCTGCGCGCCCACCACCGAACAATGCTTGAAAGACCGGTTCAAAATGAGATTTAATCGCCTTAAAAGTCTCCTCGAATCTTCTTTTCATTTCTATGTCCATTTCATCAATGACCTGGAATAAAGTATCTTTTGCTTCCTGCAAATCAGTCTTTTGTTCAATTAAAAACTCGTAACGGTCTGAAACTCTATCATATTCTTCTATCGCTCCAAGATTCACATTCCCAAGTTCTTCGATCGCCCGTTTAATCAATCTAACTTTTTTGCGTGCTTCTTCAGCTGGAATCATCAGAGGATATTTTTCTTTCGCTCCCTCGAATGAAAGCAAGTACTCTTCTCTAAGATGGTTCAAGCGATTTTCCAATTCAACATCCAGACGATTGATTTTCACTTCTTCATCCTTCAGAACTTCTACCAAGCCTTTATGCTGACGTCTTAACTCTTTGGTGTCTAACTCGGCATCTTCTAATTTCGCATGAAGTTGAAGTCTTTCTTCTCGTCTCGAGGAAATGAGTTTTAAAGTATCTGCCTTATCTTGTTGTTTTTGAAGTGCGGCACTTTCTAGCTGTTCTTCCCCAGAAGAACTATCCGACATTTCTGATGAAAGAAGATAAAGATCGTCTTTATATAAGGTCAATTTATCAGAACTCTCTTTAAGATCCGCAATAATCGTTCTGAATTTTTCTTCTGCATTTAAGAATTGTTCATTCTTGGATGCAAATTCCACTTTCAATTCCCCGATTTCAGATAGAATAACTTCCTTTGAAGTAGAATTATTATTCTTTTGTTCCGTAAGAACTGAAATTTGTTCATCCATAGAGGAAATCTTATCAGCAATTTGGTCTAATAATTTTACAAGTTCAAGTTTTCTATTTGCAAACTTTTTTTGTTCGTCACTAAACTGATCTTTTTCTAGATCATAAATAGCGAGTCGTTCGTTAATATTCTTTTCCTCTAGCTCTGCCGCACGTAGTTCACCTTTTAAAGCTTGTTCATTTAAGCGGAGTTCTTCTCCGTTCTTACGCATCGTTTCAAGTTCAACCTCTTGCTTCTGAATGTCTTCCTTGAGCTGCTTAACAAACATTTCGAGTTGGACAGTCTTCTCCTCCATTTGAATGAGCTTTGCTTTAATATCATCCAATTCACTTTTACGGGTTAAAAGTGAGGAAGTTTTTTGCTTTAGAGCTCCTCCGGTCATGGAACCGCCCGGATTTACAACATCCCCATCAAGCGTTACAAAACGGCTACGATATTGAAGAAGCTTAGCCAATTCGTTAGCACCTTTTAGATCCTTGGTGATGATGACATTTCCGAGAAGGCTGTGAACAATTTCAGAATACTTGTTATCAAAGTTTACAAGGGATGCTGCACTGCCAACGAAGGCTGGGTGCCCTTGGATCATACTCATTTGAGAGGATGATAACGCCTTTCCCTTAATGACACTTAACGGAAGGAAAGTTGCACGCCCATAACCATTTTGTTTTAAATATTGGATCGCCGTTCTCCCATGCTGTTCTGACTCCACGACTACGTGCTGCAAAGCACCTCCAAGCGCTGTTTCAACGGCTACTTCATATTCTTTTGGCACATTGATAAGTTCTGCAACTGCCCCTTCGATCCCCTGTAACTTACCATCTCTTGCCTTAAGTACTTCTTTTACACCTTGGAAAAAACCTGAATAATCCTCTTCCATTTCTTCGAGCATTTCTTTTCGGGACTTTGACTGTTGTAAGAACTGGTATGCTTGGTATAGTGTTTTTTCTTGCTTTTGATAACTATTCTTTAAGTTTTCAAGCGCTCTTTGATTCTCGCGGAATGTGTGTACTTGCTTATCGATTTCAGCTTGAATCTTTAAAATCCTAGCTTCAACATCTGCTTTCTTTTCAGAAGAGCGTTGTCGATCGTCAATATACCTTACATTTTCTTCATCGAGTCTTGAAGATTTTCTCGACTGCTGTTCCATTTGTTGCTCAATGAACTTAAGCTCATTCTTCGCTCCGGCTTGTTCATTTAAAACATCAATGTATTCGCTTTTTAAAGTCTCGATTTTCTCCTCAATGTTCTCAGAGAATAAAAGCAATTTACTTTGTTTTTCTTTAAGGCTAGCTTGTAGTTGTTTGGCTTGGTCACGAAGGACAGTCACTGCTTCCTCTTGCTCGAGTTGCATTTTTTGCAATCTCTCCGTTTTAACAGTGAGTTCTTCGATATTTTGTTCTAACTGCGCTTTATTTTGTGAAGCATTTTTCTTTCTTTCCTTCAGTACTTCTTTTCTGCCTTCAAGCTTTTCAAGCTCTTCACTAGCATAAAGGAGCACATTTTGAAGCTCACTGATGGACTCATCTAAGGCAGCCAAATGATCTCGAGCTTCCTCGATATTGGCTTCCTTCTTTTGTAAATGGGCGGACAATGCCAACTCATCATTTTGATGTTTTTCAAGTTGGGCAGATAGCTGCTCCCACTTTCCGTGAAGTTCTTCAATCTCGAAAACCGTCAAAGCGACTTCGATTTTTTCAAGCTCTTCTTTCTTCTCTAAGAAATCCTTAGCGATAGAAGCTTGAATCTGCAAAGGTTCCACTTGTCCTTCAAGTTCATGCAGGATATCACTTACACGGTTAAGGTTATCTTGTGCTTCCGTTAATTTCACTTCAGCTTTTTTCTTCCTATTTTTGTACTTCAACACTCCAGCAGCTTCTTCAAAAATCGTACGACGTTCTTCCGCCTTACTATTTAGGATTTCTTCGACTTTCCCTTGGCTAATTATGCTAAAAGCTTCTCGTCCCAATCCAGAATCCATGAATAAATCTATGATGTCCTTAAGTCTGCATGGTTGTTTATTTATCAGAAATTCACTATCTCCTGAGCGGAAAACACGTCTAGTGACACTTACCTCATTGTAATCAATTGCAAGTCCCTGATCCTCATTATCGAGTGTCAAAGTTACTTCAGCAAAATTTTGGGCACGTCTCGAGTCACTTCCTGCAAATATGATGTCTTCCATCTTGGAACCACGCAATGATTTGGCTGATTGCTCCCCTAATACCCAGCGAATCGCATCAATGACGTTACTCTTCCCGCTCCCATTCGGTCCGACAACTGCCGTTACCCCCTGAACAAAATCGATACCAATCCGCTCAGCAAAGGATTTAAAGCCAACGACATCCAACCGTTTTAAATACATTGTAATTTCCTCCTAGCTGCCTGGTGAAATGATGAATGATGCCAGATTGGTTCTATTTCGTAGCAGATTTTAATTTCGTCAATGCCATTTGGGCAGCGTGTTGTTCTGCTTCTTTTTTTGATTTTCCTGTACCCACTCCAAGTTCCTCACCGTTTAAAGAAACTTTGGAAACAAATTCTCGGTTATGGGCAGGTCCTTTTTCGAGCAAAACCTTATACTCAATTGCACCCGAGCCGTCTCTTTGCACTAACTCCTGAAGCTGACTCTTAAAATCCATCACATGAGAAAAAGCACCGGCATTAATTTTAGGGAAAACGACCATATCCAGGAATGAAGTAACTACTTCGATTCCCTTATCTAAATAAAGTGCCCCTATAAAAGCCTCGAAGACATCCGCAAGCAATGCAGGTCTTTCACGTCCACCTGTCATTTCTTCCCCTTTACCAAGAAGAATTACTTTGCCAAATGACAGTTCATTAGCAAAACCTACTAGCGAAGGTTCACACACGATAGCTGCCCTAAGCTTTGTTAATTCTCCTTCACTCATATGGGGAAACTTCTTGAATAGGAACTGCGAAACAGTTAACTCCAGTACCGCGTCACCTAAAAATTCAAGTCTTTCGTTGTCTTCATACGGCTTTCTGCGATGCTCATTCACATAAGATGAATGGGTAAATGCTTGTTTTAATAATCTTTCATTGTCAAATTGAATTCCGATCATCTTTTGAAAATCACTAAAAAGATTTTCTTTAGCGCGAATGTTGTAGACATCTCTTTCTTTTCCGTTTTTGCGCATAAAGTCTCCACCTTGCTATTTATTTACACACATTGCTATTGATGAAAATACAGAAGAAAGCCCCGTTCAGAACGGAGCTTTACAGGAATCCAACGATTACATTTTGCTATTTATGTAATTAACAGCGTCACCTACTGTGCCAATTTTCTCAGCATCATCGTCAGAGATTTCCATATCGAACTCATCTTCTAATTCCATTACTAATTCTACTACATCCAGGGAATCAGCACCAAGATCTTCTTTAAAAGAAGCTTCAAGTGAAACTTGAGATTCTTCAACACCTAAACGATCAACAATGATCTTTGTTACGCGCTCTAATACTTCTGCCATGCTTGTCACCTCCCCTCAAGATATTATAGTGTATTTCATCAAAATAATAAATGAATAGCAAGTATTTTCAAAAGAAAAATTACATGACCATGCCGCCATCGACATGAAGTGTCTGACCAGTCATGTATGAACTGTCATCAGAAGCAAGGAAAATTGTCAAATTAGCAATGTCCTTCGGCTCACCGAAACGGGCTAACGGAATTTGCTTCAACATTTCTGTCTTCACTTCTTCCGAAAGTTTATCAGTCATATCCGTCGTGATGAAACCTGGGGCGATAGCATTCACCGTAATATTGCGTGAAGCAAGTTCTTTAGCGGCAGTCTTGGTAAATCCGATTACTCCAGCTTTGGCAGCAACATAATTTGCTTGACCAGGATTTCCGCTAACACCTACGATAGATGCGATGTTGATAATACGTCCTTGACGCTGCTTCATCATTTGGCGAGTAACAGCTTTCGTACAAAGGAAAACACCTTTAAGATTAATGTTGATGACATCGTCCCATTCTTCTTCTTTCATTCTCATCAACAAATTGTCTTTTGTTACTCCTGCATTGTTGACAAGTACATCTAGCTTCCCAAAACGATCGATTGTTTCTTTTACCATTGCTCCAACGGATTCAGCATTTGAAACATCACATCGAACAGCAAATGCATCGCGGCCCATTGCTTTTATTTCATCAACCGTTTCATTTGCTTTTGCTTCACTTCCAGAATAGTTGACAGCAACATTTGCACCTTGGCGTGCCATTTCAAGTGCGATCTCGCGACCAATTCCTCTAGATGCGCCAGTAACTAGTACCGCTTTACCTTCAAGTCTCATTATTTCTCCCCCTTTAATGCTTGCATTACGGCATTATAGCTTTCTTCATCAGAAACTGAGTATGTGTTAACCGAACGGTCAATTTTTTTAACCAATCCTGATAAAACTTTACCAGCACCAATTTCAATAAATGTATCAACTCCGTCTGCAACCATGCGTGCAACACAATCTTCCCAAAGCACTGGGGAATACAATTGAGCTATTAGGTTGTCTTTTATGACATCCGGGGAAGACATTGGTTGTGCATTTACATTAGCGATGACCGGAATAGTGGCTTCTTGTATATTAATTCCATCAAGAACATCCTGTAATTTCTCTGCTGCAGGCTTCATGAGAGAAGAATGGAATGGACCGCTCACTTCTAAAGGAATTGCTCTTTTTGCACCGGCTTCTTTCACTCTTTCTGATGCCATTTCAACACCTTTACGGCTTCCAGAAATGACAATTTGCCCTGGGCAATTCATATTAGCAAGCTGAACTGGATAACCATCTGCAGTAAGGTTAGCTGTTAAATCCTCAAGTGCTTGACGATCTCCACCTAAAACAGCTGCCATTGTTCCTTCACCGTTCGGTACAGCTTCCTCCATAAATTCCCCTCTTTTTCGGACAGCATACACACCATCCTCAAAAGATATCGCACCCGAAGCAACAAGAGCTGTATACTCTCCCAAACTATGTCCTGCCAAATAATCAGCTTGGATTCCTGAATTCTTAAAAAGTTCGAGAATGGCAATGCTTGTTGTTAAAAGTGCAGGTTGTGCATTTTTTGTAAGTGTTAATTCTTCTTGAGGACCTTCAAATATAAGTTTTGTAAGTTCGTCTTTTAATTTTAGATCCGCTTTTTGAAAGATTTCATTCACAACCGAATGTGTCTCAGCTAAAGACTTCCCCATACCAACTGTTTGGGACCCTTGGCCTGGAAACAAAAATGCGATTTTCCCCATTTTTACACCTCTTATTTAGATTGTGTTACTTCAACCTTCGTTTCTTCAATCGTCGTTTTGATCAAACCAGATACATCATTCCCAACCATCTCTCGCGCTTGTCTGATCGCACTATATATTGCTTGGGCGTTTGATGATCCATGCGCCTTAATGACAGGAGCTTTTAAGCCAAACAAACCAGCCCCGCCATATTCTGAGTAATCCATTTTGGATTTCAATTGAACAAGATCAGGCTTTAAAATGGCAGCTGCCACCTTGCTTTTTAAACTGCTAGTTAAAGCACCTTTAAGCATTTTAAAAACAGATAGCGCTGTTCCTTCCACTGTCTTTAAGACCATATTGCCCGTGAATCCATCTGTCACGACAACATCAGCAACGCCATCGAGTAAATCACGTGCTTCGACATTGCCAACAAAATTCAAGTTAGCTTGTTTAATAAGGTCAAATGCCTGTTTTGTTAACTCATTTCCCTTTTTCTCTTCCGTACCAATATTTAAGAGGCCAACACGTGGATTCGTTACCCCGCGCACCTTTTCACAATAAATGGATCCCATAATTGCATATTGCAATAAATGTTCAGGCTTTGCATCAACATTGGCACCTACGTCTAATAACAAAAATCCTTCTCCGCCTATTGTAGGAAGAGTTGGTGATAATGCAGGTCTGTCGATTCCTTCAATCCTTCCAACTACAAACAGCCCTGCGGCCATTAATGCTCCTGTATTTCCGGCTGATATACATGCATCCGCCAAGCCATCAGTAACGAGTTGTGCAGCAAGTACCATTGAGGCGTTCTTTTTTCGTCTTACAGCGCGAACAGGCTCGTCCGTCCCCAGAATGACTTCATCAGTATGATGAACTGTAATTCTTTCATCGTGATTCAAGTATTCTTTAATTTTTTTTTCATCCCCTACAAGGGTAATATGTACATCTGGAAACGCGGCAACAGCCTTCATGGCACCTAGGACGATTTCCTTCGGAGCATGATCGCCTCCCATAGCGTCTATAGCCAATCTCATGATCGCTCTCATCCTTTGAATTAATTTTTGGAACGGTACATTTCAAATTCGCCCGAAAATACCAATTCACTATTTACATAGGAGTTCACTTCTACGAAAGTTCTAGCCAGTTCCACGTCGATTTTCACGACCTTTGCTTTCGCAATAACACGTTCATCCTGTTTTACTAATCGCTTAAACTGTATATTCGCTTTTGCCGTTAATGCCAATTCATCATTAATAACCGCAACGGCAAGTGAATTTGCCTGAGCAAAAACGTGATGCCCTCTGGCAATCTTGTTTCTTTTAAAAACGTGCTCTTCCTTCACATCAAAGATCGAAATCGCACTATCATCAAGTTCTATATCTATTATTTCACCAATGATTTCATCAATGGGCAATGATCTGACTTCATCATCAAATTTCTTTTCAGCCACACTCTTTATCCGCTCACGCAACTCAGGAATCGAGAGCTCAAGACGGTCCAGCCTGATCGTTTGGACGCTGACCGAAAATTTCTCTGATAACTCTTCATCAGTAATGAATGGATTTTCTTTTATTGTAGTAATTAATAATTGCTGTCTATCACGTTTATTACGTTTCATGTTCAACACCGTCCACGATCTTATGACTAGGTACTAATAGTAGTATAAAATTTAAAAAAGCAGATTGCAAGAAATAGTTTCATTTGCTGCAACCCGCTTTTTCCCAAGAAAGAAAAGTATGGAATTGTTAGAAAGTACCGACTAATCCAACTTTTCACCACTCAACACACCTGACAAAGCAAGGCTGTTTCGAAGTGCTTTATATTCAGGGGATTCCCAGAAAGCTATCGACTCAATCAGTATACTTGCATCATTTCTAGCCGTTTCCAAAGCCCGATAATCATGAACCATATCGGCAACTTTGAATTCAGGCATTCCACTCTGTTTTCTTCCGAAAAAGTCACCAGGACCCCTAAGTTCAAGATCTTTCTCACTGACTACGAAACCGTCATTTGTTTCACTCATGATTCTCATTCTTTCTTTGCCGACTTCTGTTTTCGGATCCGCAAGCAAGATGCAATAGGATTGTTCACTGCCCCTGCCGACACGACCGCGTAGCTGGTGAAGCTGAGATAACCCAAATCTTTCAGCATCGTAGATTACCATCATCGTCGCATTCGGAACGTTAACCCCTACCTCAACGACTGTTGTAGAAACAAGGACTTGAACGTCGTTAACACTAAAACTTCTCATAACGTCTTCCTTTTCATCAGAAGTAAGCCTTCCGTGCATGAGGCCGACCTTATAACGGTTTTGGAAATACTGTGTGAGCACACTGTGTACGTCTATTGCGTTTTGCACATCCAGCTTTTCAGACTCTTCAATCAGAGGACAGATTACGTAAGCTTGGCGTCCTTTTGTGAGTTCTTTTTCCATAAAGGACAAAACACGTTCGAGCATTTCCTGTTTAGCCCAGTAAGTTTCAATGGTTTTTCTTCCTGCCGGCATCTCATCAATAATGGATACATCCATTTCACCAAAGACAGTAATGGCAAGTGTGCGTGGGATCGGAGTAGCTGTCATGAATAGGACATCGGGATTTTCCCCTTTTTCACGAAGTATCTTCCTTTGCCCAACACCAAATCGATGTTGCTCATCGGTAATAACAAGTCCCAATTTCTTAAAGACAACCTCGTCTTGAATCAAGGCATGGGTTCCAATGAGTACGTCGATTTCTCCATTTGCAAGGTCGAAAAGAATGGCTTTTCGCGTTTTCCCTTTGACAGAGCTCGTCAACAGTTCACAACGTACTTCAAAGGGCTCTAGGAGCTGCTTTAATGATGCTGCATGCTGCTCAGCGAGAATTTCTGTTGGAACCATCAATGCACCTTGATAACCACCGAGAATCGAAGCATATAAGCTGATGGCAGCGACGACTGTTTTTCCAGAGCCTACGTCTCCCTGTAAAAGACGATTCATTCTGAATGGGGAAATCATATCTTTCAGAATCTCGTCCACTACCCTACTCTGAGCATTGGTTAAAGGAAAGGGAAGACTACCAATGAAATGTTCTAGTTTTTCTTGACTGAAGTCATGCTTTATTCCAGGCGATTGTTCACGTTCAAATTTACGTAGGGCTTGCATCCTCAACTGAAATTGCAAAAACTCTTCGTAAACAAACCTTCGGCGCGCTTGTTTAACATCTTCTTGATTCGCAGGAAAATGCATGGTTTCCATTGCGTCTTTGCGGTTCATCAACTTATATTTCGCAAGAAGTGAAGCTGGAAGGGTTTCATCAATGAACTCTCCAAATTGATTGAAAGCGCCGAGAATATATTTCCGAATCGCCTTCATTGTGAGGTTGCCCCTTAGATGATAGACAGGTTCAAACTCTTTTTCTTGTGCAGCAGGACCCACTTTCATTTCATTGGCCGTAATCAACTGACGATGTTGATCCCATTTCCCAGTCACCGTGATTGTTTCGTTTATAGCTAATTTTGATTTTATATAAGGCTGGTTAAAAAAGGTAACCTGAATAAGATAACGATCTACGAGGAGTCTGACAGTTAATCGTGAACGTTTCTTACCAAAAAAGACAAGAGAAGGCTCACTATGAACCTTCCCCTCCACCGTCACCTTTTCATCATGTTTTACTTCAGCTAAATCGCGAAGTCGATAGTCTTCGTATCGATATGGGAAGTACTCAAGCAAGTCTGCAATGGTTAAAATATTCGATTCAGCCAGTACTTCGGCTGACTCTTTACCAATACCTTTTATTGCAATTACTGACTCATTTAAATTAGGATTCACGTTTCTGAAGCGGAATACCGAAAATCTTGGCTTCTAGTTCACGCCCAGTCGGTGTTGCCGCCAACCCTCCTTGTGCAGTTTCTTTTAGCGCTGTAGGCATCGATAGACCTATCTTATACATCGCTTCAATTACTTCATCACAAGGAATACGGCTAGTAATACCTGCAAGAGCCATATCTGCGGCAACCATTGCATTGGCAGCGCCCATCGCATTTCTCTTTACACAAGGAACTTCCACAAGTCCTGCTACTGGATCACAGACGAGTCCAAGCATATTCTTAAGGGTGATTGCCATCGCCTCCGCACATTGTTCAGGTGTGCCCCCAGCCATTTCCACAATTGCTGCTGCTGCCATACCAGCCGCTGAACCTACTTCAGCTTGACAACCTCCTGCAGCTCCAGAAATGGAAGCATTATTAGCAACAACAAAACCGAATGCTCCTGCTGTAAACAAGAAGGCAATTTTCTCTTCCCTTGTAGGATTTAGCTTGCTTTGAACAGCAAACAAAGTCCCTGGAACAACCCCAGCCGAACCTGCAGTCGGAGTTGCACAAATTGTCCCCATTGCGGCATTTACTTCATTTGTCGCTACGGCTTTAGAAACCGCATCCAAGATTGTTTCCCCTGATAGAAACTTCCCTTTTTCAATATATTTCTGTAAAAGAACAGCATCTCCGCCCGTTAAGCCAGAATGAGACTTAACTCCTTTTAAACCACGTTCGACTGCCTGTTCCATAATCTCAAGATTCTTTTCCATCAGTGAAAGAACTTCTTCTTTAGATCTACCTGTAACGGCCATTTCCTGTTCGATCATCAATGTAGATATTTTCTTATTCTGGCTATTCGCCAATTCCACTAATTCAGCAACATTGCGAAACACTTTCTTCCCCCCTTAAAATGTCCTTAATCAACAATTTTGGTTACTTTTAAAATGTGAGGCAGTTTTTCAATTTCATGTAATACTTTATCGTCAATATTTGTATCCACTTCAATGGTCATCAAGGCAAGTTTTCCTTTTTCTTTTCGGGAAACTTCCATGTGACCGATGTTAAGTTCATGTTTGGCCAGAATGTTGGATACACCCGCAATCGCACCAAAGCGGTCATTATGGACAACAAGTATAGCCGGATGGTGTCCTGAAAGCTTTAATTCGAAACCATTCAATTCAGTTATTTCAATCTTGCCACCGCCAATAGAAATACCAACAAGCTCTAGTTCACCTTGGTCATCACCGATTTGTACCCTTGCTGTATTGGGATGATCTGTCAAAGCTTCTTCCTCAATAAATCGAATCTTGATACTTTTGCTTTTGGCAATGTCTATCGACTCAATAATGCGCTCGTCAAAAGTATCGAAGTCCAGAATTCCGCCGATAATAGCCACGTCGGTGCCATGCCCTTTATAAGTCTTAGCAAATGAACCATATAAGGAGATATTCACCCATTTCGGTTCTCGTCCAAATAAACTTCTAGCCACCCGACCAATCCTTGCAGCTCCAGCTGTATGAGAACTGGATGGGCCAATCATGATAGGTCCGATAATATCAAATACACTTTTATATTTCACAGCTTTCTCCCCCTAACGGAAATCAACTCTGCTTTCAAGAATAGCACAAGCACCTTAGTATGTGCTTGAGCCAGTCATTCGAAAAAAAATAGAAGGGTTATCCCCCTTCTATTTTATATGACGATTATTCAATTGCAAAGATAAATGAATAAAGTGGCTGTTTTCCATTATGCACTTCGATTTCGACATCTTCGAATTTCTCTTCAACAAATTCAACTAGACTGTCAACTTCTTCGGCACTTACGCCTTCACCTTGAAGAATAGTTAAGATTTCAGAGTCTTCATCAAGCATCGTTGCAAGCAACTCTTGTGCTGCTGTTAATTTATCGGAATTTTTAAGGACGATCTTTCCGTCAGCAATTCCCATGAAATCATCTTTAGCAATTTCAATACCATCGATGCTTGTATCGCGAACGGCATATGTGATTTGACCCGTCTTCACGTTTTGCAATGCCTCAGTCATTACTTCAGTGTTAGCTTCGATGTCTGCTCCCGGATTAAAAGCAAGTAATGCTGTTAATCCTTGTGGAACAGTTTTCGAAGGGATTACTACCGCATTTTCACCAATCACTTGAGCAGCCTGTTGGGCAGCCATAATGATATTTTTATTATTTGGAAGGATAAAAACCTTCTTTGCGTTTACATTTTCTACAGCTTTAACGATATCTTCCGTACTTGGATTCATTGTTTGTCCGCCTTCGATTACCTCATGGGCACCAATGCTGCGGAACAAATCTGCAATTCCTGAACCCATTGATACAGTTACGATACCGTACTCCTGCATTTCCTTCTTCTTTTCAGGCATTCCTGAAACTAAAGGAGTTTGAGTTTCACCCACGATATTTGTATGTTGCTGACGCATGTTTTCAATCTTAAGATTGATTAAACTACCATATCCTTGAGCATAATTCAAAACATTTCCAGGATGCTCTGCATGGATATGTACTTTAACTACATCTTCATCAGCAATTACTAGTAGGGAATCACCATGTTTGCTTAAGTCTTGGCGGAAAGTCTCTTCTTTAAAAGGCTTACCTGCAAGCTTTTCGTTTTCGAACTTCACCATGAATTCGGTGCAATACCCAAATTCGATATCTTCTGTGTTCATATGGCTTTGAACACTCTTATGATGTTCAGCGCTCACCAATTCATCCATTCGTGGCATTACAGAAGGAGAATCAGGAAGTTTTTCACCTTTTAATTCTGCTAAGAAACCTTCATAAACGAAGACAAGGCCTTGACCACCGCTATCTACGACTCCAACTTCTTTAAGCACTGGAAGAAGATCAGGAGTGCGTTTCAAAGATGCATTAGCTTCCTTTAAAACCTCTTCCATTACATAAATAATGTCATCACTTTTAGCAGCTGCCAGAACGCCTTTTTTCGCGGAATCCTTTGCAACTGTCAAGATTGTTCCTTCAACAGGCTTCATTACAGCCTTATAAGCTGTTTCCACTCCGAAGTCTAATGCCGCAGCAAAATCCTTTGCAGAAATCTCAGCCTTTGTTTCAATTGTTTTTGAGAATCCACGGAACAATTGGGATAAGATAACCCCTGAGTTTCCGCGCGCTCCCATTAACAAACCTTTGGAAAGAGCCGCACCTACTTTACCGATATGATCTTGAACATTATTTTTGACTTCCTTTGCTCCGGACGTCATCGATAAATTCATATTGGTGCCGGTATCTCCATCAGGTACAGGAAAAACGTTTAACGCATCCACATAATTTGCATTGGCTGCCAAATGATTCGCACCCTGAATGACCATTTCTGCGAAGCGTTTTCCGTTTATTGCTTTAATTGACACAAATCTTTCCTCCTCACTAATTGTTCGTTACACGATTGACGCGTTTGACGAACTTACGGGTTCGTTACACGAACTCCTTGAACAAAAATATTAACCGATTCCACGGCAAGTCCAACTGTTTTATCAAGCGTGTATTTAACTTTTGATTGTACATTGTGAGCAATTTCTGAAATCTTCGTTCCATAGCTTACAATGATATACATATCAATATGTACTTCATCATTTTCTTGGCGCACGATAACACCACGAGTGAAATTCTCACGACGCAGAATATCTGTCAAACCGTCTTTAATTTGACTTTTTGAAGCCATACCGACAATTCCGTAGCAATCAATTGCTGCTCCGCCTGCGATGGTTGCGATTACTTCATTTGAAATATCAATTTGTCCGTACTTTGTTTTTAATTCGATGGACATGAATCGTTCCCCCTTTGGAAATTGGTTCTTGGCTAAAGTCATTTTACTATATGCGCTGTAAATTTGAAAGTCATACTTGCCCCGATTACTATAGAGCATGAATTCTGAAACAATGTCAAGGATTTTTTCTTGAAAGTCTTTGACACAACTATTGCATTCATAAAACATGTGTGATAAATTATTAAAGTATCTTTTTACTATAGAAATTTAGGTTATTATGCTTTCGCGTAATTGCGATAGATAGCCATTTTTCTTGTTAGAACGGATGTCATCATCTGTAAAATTGTTATTAGAAGCATGAAACAGCTTCAGCTTTTGGTAGTTAGGAGGGAAAACTTATGCCACGTAAATGTGTGATCACTGGTAAAAAAACAACAACTGGTAATGCACGTTCCCACGCTATGAACGCAAACAAGCGTACATGGGGTGCTAACCTTCAAAAAGTACGCATTCTTGTAGACGGCAAGCCTAAGCGTGTTTGGGTTTCTGCGAGAGCGTTAAAATCAGGTAAAGTAGAACGCGTTTAATAATGAAATGGACATCCATCTTGGATGTCTTTTCTTTTTGCCTTTAATAGCTTTCCCCATCTTAAAAAATTTAAAAGCACCCTTTGGGCGAAGGGTGCTTTACTTGTTTCGTAAGGTTGTCTGTACATTCGGCACAACATACCTTTATGGTGTTGATTATCAGTTTTTCTTAAATGCACCAATCATCGCCCGGACAAGACCACCCAAGAATTTCGGAAGTTTAATCGTATAAAACTTCATAATGCCCCTCCTCACCATCATACGCATCTCAGTCTTTAAAATCCTGCACCTCTACCATGCTATTCATGGGAATGAAAAAAGTACCCAGCTTTTCAGAGCATATTAATCTTGGCTTCTTACCACTATTAATATGCCTTCAGCAAATGAAAAAGTACCATGATCATTAATAAGTTCATTACTAATACATAGTGTGCTTCCGATGGAAATATGACGATCTTTTAGCGGATATTTGAAGCCATTTAATGTGAGTCCATTAACCTCAAGGGATACTGGGACAAATGAAATATATTTTTTTTCGGCTGATCTTTCAATGTAATATTCCCCAGGTTTTTTTACCATGATAGAATTTTTCAAATCAATCATTTCGATTTCACAACCGTGTCCCTGATTTAATTGATGAATAAGAAGCTGTATATTTGCTAGAAAATGATCAGCCCTACCACCTGTTGCACCAAATAACCTAATCAATTTGGGATGCTGTTCTACTGCCCAGTTCAAAGCAAGTTCTGTATCTGTTTCATCTTTTTCAGGCTTAAATTTGCTCAGTTTTTCTACTTCATTCTCTATTTGATTCCATTCACTCTCAGTGACAGAGTCAAAATCACCGAAGGCAGCAAATGGCTTGATTCCTTTAGAAAGAAGTGTAATAACACCTCTGTCAACGCCAATCCACCTTTCATTTTCTCCGTTAAAATCACGCAAATCAGGAAGCAGCTCGTCTGGACCCCCTGCCAAAATATTGATATTCATCTTTTCACCTCTTAAAATGATATAGATTAGAACTGATTAAGGTCATTCATCTACACCTAGTGTATATGTATCATATTAAAAGAAGGCGCTGTTAAATTTGCCTGTTGATTTCCGCTCCAGTCAACAGAGTGCAGAAAATCAACAATGTACTTTAGCATAGCCTAAAAGAAAAGTCAGCCCTTAACGGCTGACTTTTTCTAGGATATTATCCTCTGATCAATGCAATGGCTTTTGCTCGATCCTTTTCATTATATATGGCAGAGCCTGCTACAAGAACTGTAGCTCCCGCTTCCACACACAGCCTGGCAGTTTCTGCGTTCACACCACCATCAATTTCAATTTCTACATCCAGGTTTCTCTCGTCAATCATTTCCTTGACCGCTCTAATCTTCTTCAGAACTTCAGGAATGAATTTTTGACCTCCAAAGCCAGGATTCACAGACATCAGCAAAACCAAATCCACATCAGAAATGATGTGTTGAATGGAATCCACAGGCGTGGCAGGGTTTAAGACGACCCCTGCTTTTATCCCGTAAGATTTGATTAACTGTATCGTCCTATGCAAGTGGCGACAAGCTTCAACATGAACGGTAATATAATCAGCGCCTGCGTTTGCAAAAGCTTCTATATAGGAGTCAGGGTTTTCGATCATCAGATGGACATCTAGCGGCAAAGTCGTTACAGGCCTTATTGCTTCAACAATTAAAGGACCAATCGTAATGTTGGGAACAAAATGACCATCCATTACATCTACATGGATATAATCCGCTCCCCCTCTTTCAACATCCTTAATTTCTTCACCAAGTCTTGCAAAATCTGCAGACAAGATGGAAGGTGCAATTTTAACCATACTAGTACCTCGGCTTTCTATCCTTTATTTCCTGCAAAAATTCTAAGTAGTGATCATAACGATAATCTGGCAAACTTCCATCCTCCACAGCGGCTTTGACTGCACATTTAGGCTCCTTAACATGAAGACAGCCCCTAAATTTACAGTTTTCACTTAAGCGCTGAATTTCAGGGAAGCATGAGGTCAATTCTTCTGCCTCGATTTCAGTAAACTCTAAAGAGCTGAATCCGGGCGTATCGGCTACTAAACCGTTTGCCACACTCAATAACTCAACATGTCGTGTCGTATGCTTCCCCCGTCCAAGATGGGAAGAAATATCATTTGTTTTCAACTCTAGGTCAGGACGAAGTGCATTCAGTAATGATGATTTACCTACACCTGATTGTCCTGCGAATACGGATATTTTTTCAGCAAGATGGGGAATTAACTGTTTAACCCCAGCATCTGTTTCTGACGATGTGAGCAGTACTTCATAACCCGCTGCACGATATTGATCAGCAAATTGATTAATTTTTTCTCTCTCTTTATCTGAAGTTAGATCCATTTTCGTTATGCAAATGATGGGATCAATTTGATTGTACTCAACGAGCACAAGGAATCTATCCAGCAAAGAGGTACTAAATGCAGGTTCTACCGCTGAAAAAACCAGTATTGCCTGATCAACATTAGCAATCGGTGGTCTTACTAGCTCATTTTTCCTCTCTTTCACTTCAAGAACATAACCTTCTGTTTCATTCTCAGCCTGGAATACAACATTGTCCCCTACAAGGGGAGTAATCTTATTCAAACGAAAGACTCCCCTGCCTCGACATTGAGTAATGGTATCATCATGAATCACATAATAAAAACCACTTAGTGCCTTCATTATTTTTCCTTCAGGCATAGTCACACTCCTCGTTCGTTATTCCTCGCGCGGATATTCTTCAACCTCATCGATGATCACGCTGCTGTCTCGGATTACTTTATAGCCAGCTTGTCCACCATACGGAATTCTTAACTTTATGGTTCTTTTCGTTGTTTGGGTAATATAAAAAGTTTCATCTGGAACTGTCATGCTTCTGTCGAGATCGTCAATAAGAATTTGCACTTCTTGTGGTTGACCCGCAATGGCCGGTGCGTATTCTATTATGACTTCCCGCGTTACCTCTTTAGGAGGAACTTCTTTTTTCCCTTTCGAAATGACGACAGAAATCATGTCCCCTTTATTCATCTGGGTTCCTGCATCTGGTTCTTGGGAAATGACAATACCTTCTGGAATCGTGTCATGATATTCTTCTTTCGAAACATCGGCATTCAGACCAACAGACTCGGCATAATCTTGTACACCTTTTGCTGTATAATCTTTAAGACTTTTCAATGTAATGGTTTCTGGACCTTTACTAATCGTAAATCTAACTGTTGTTTCTTCTGGCACAACTTCTTCACCAGGTGCTGGATCCTGTTCAAGGATCGTACCAGGCTCACTGTCATCGTATACCTCTTCTGTTTCTATATATTCGAAGTTTTTATCTGTCAGCAATTTCTCAATATCTTCGTATTGTCTATCCAGATAATCGTCCATTTCGATTTTTTCTTTCCCGCTGCTCTTATAAACATTGATTTTAGAACCTTCTTTTGCCGATCTGCCTGCTTTAGGATCCGTTTTCACAACGAGTCCTTCTTTGATTTCTGCATCAGGAATATCTTTTGTTTCACCAATTTTGAACCCTGCAGATAAAAGTTCCTCATAAGCTGCATCCAACGACTTTCCACTTACATCGGGAATTGGGACGTCTTTAGGTGATAAGAAATCAGGCAGAACGGTTATGGTAAGAATGCCAAGCAATGCTATGACAAAAAAAGTAGATACCAAAATAATAGGCCATTTTTTTCTTTTCGGCTTATCTTTTGTATTTTTCGCAGCCATATGTTCTTTTTTTACATCATTTTCAGTTTGATTGCCATTTTGTTTCCCTTGAGAGTGAACAACCGTTTCATCAAAATTTTGAAAGGCGCGATCATTTGTAATGATTGGAATGGCTTTTGTCGCTTCATCATCAATGGGCACTGAAAATTTAGGCTCATATAATCTTTTAGGGTCTAAGGCCGTCCTAATATCTTCTTCCATTTCATCAACTGAAGCGTAACGATTAAACTGATCTTTTGCAGTCGCCTTTAACACAATATTCTCTACACTTTGCGGCACATCAGGATTCCATCTTCTTACAGAAGGAGTTTCAGATTGTAAATGCTTCAGGGCTATTGAAACCGCTGACTCTCCTGAAAACGGCAAACGTCCTGTCAAAAGTTCGAACATGACAATCCCAAGAGAATAAATATCCGATTTCTTGTTGGCCATTCCTCCCCGAGCTTGCTCTGGTGATAGATAATGCACTGATCCTAACACAGAGTTTGTTTGGGTAATGCTTGTAGCACTCAATGCCATTGCAATTCCGAAATCGGTGATCTTTACTTTTCCTTCACGATCCATAAGGATATTGTGGGGTTTGATATCACGATGAACAATGTTATTATTATGTGCATGTGAAATGGCAGAAGTAAGCTGTCTCATGATAGAAAGTGCTGTTTCTACTTGTATTGGTGAATTTTGTTGTATGTATTGCTTTAGAGTTTGTCCTGCAACGTACTCCATAACGATATAATAAATATCCTGCTCTTCACCAACGTCATAAATATTGACAATATTTGAGTGAGCCAAGCTTGTTGCAGATTGTGCTTCACGATGAAAACGACGGATAAATTCTTCGTCATTGGCAAAATCAAGACGCAGCATCTTAACTGCGACATCGCGGTCGAGGATCATGTCATGGGCTAAATAAACGTTAGCCATGCCGCCGCCGCCAATCATTTCTAATATTTTGTATCTCCCGCTAATTCTTTTACCTATCAGCATTATTCATCACCTTCACCCTCCCTGGGGAATGCAACAATCGCCAGGCTGATGTTATCCTCGCCACCATAATCGTTGGCAAGTGTGATAAGTTTTGAGGCTTTTTTCTCCATGTCTTCCTCATTGGAAAGCACTTGAATCATCTCATCATTACTTACTTTGTTTGAAAGACCATCAGAACAAAGAAGCAAAACATCGCCTTCTTCAAACATGATCGTCCTTATATCCATCTCAACTGATTCTTCAGTACCCAAAGCACGCAATAAGACATTCTTTCTTGGATGATGTTCTGCTTCTTCTTTTGTGATTTGGCCGGAACGAAGCAATTCATTAACAAGAGAATGGTCTTGAGTCAATTGTTGAAAGCCTGATTCGTTTAAAATATAACAACGACTATCCCCAATATTGGCTACAGTAGCAAAACGATCTGTACTGATGGCTGCTACGATTGTCGTACCCATCCCATCACATTCAAGATGGTCTCGTGCGTGTTCAAATAAAAGCGAATTCACTTTAATAATTTCACCCTTGAGCCAGCTTTCTGCTTCATCTGCAGTTGTTATTCCGTTTGTCGTTTCCCACACATTTTTCAACTGAGTAATGGTCATCGCACTAGCTACATCACCTGCACGATGACCACCCATACCATCTGCTACAATGGCAAGGCGGTTTCCGTCCAGATTTAAAAAAACTCCTCCACTATCCTCATTATGAGAGCGGACTTTTCCTTGATCGGTCATAAATACAGCTTTCATATTTTACCTCGTCTCCTCTTGGCGCTCCTTTGCACGAAGTTGTCCACATGCTGCATCGATGTCAGAGCCTTGTTCACGGCGAATAGTTACATTTATGTTATTGTCTTTAAGTGTTTTTTCAAATGCAAATATCTGATCTCTTGGCGTTCTTACATAATCGCGTTCTGGAACATAGTTAACCGGAATAAGGTTCACATGGCATTTAATCCCTTTCAATAATTTTGAAAGTTCTTCTGCGTGTTCCACTTGATCGTTAACTCCGCCAAACAAACCGTATTCAAAACTCACTCTTCGTCCCGTTTTGGCAATATAATATTGTACAGCTTCCATAAGGTCAGGAAGCTTATATGCCTTGTTAATCGGCATTAATCGACTTCTTAATTCTGTATTCGGAGCATGTAAGGAAATCGCAAAGTTGATTTGCAAATTTTCTTCGGCAAACTTATAGATTTTCGGAATAATACCACTTGTGGAAACTGTAATATGTCTTGCTCCGATATTTAATCCTTTGTCATGATTGATAATTTTCAAGAATGACATCATGTTATCATAATTATCGAATGGTTCCCCAATACCCATAATAACTACCGAACTGACGCGCTCATCCGTTTCATCAAGCGCTTGTTGAACGCGGACTACTTGCGCAACAATTTCTCCTGCTTCCAAGTGTCGTTTCAATCCGCCTAAAGTCGATGCACAGAATGTGCAACCAATTCTGCATCCTACTTGTGTTGTTACACAAACAGAGTTGCCGTAATCATGTCGCATTAACACTGTTTCAATGGAATATCCATCATGAAGTTCAAATAAGAACTTAATTGTACCATCTGCAGATGTTTGTTGGATGGCTGTCTTCAAGGTAGTAAGATGGAAATTCGCATCAAGCTTGTCCCTCATGCTCTTGGATAGATTAGACATATCCTCAAAGCTAGTAACACGCTTTTTATAAAGCCAATCGAAAACTTGCTCAGCACGGAATGCTTTTTCACCGTTCTCAGTAAGCCATTCTTTAAGATCTTGTAATTCCAATGAATAGATTGATGGTTTGTTTTTTTCATTTATTATGCCTGACTCAGTTGTATTTTTTAGTTCCAACTGTTACACCTTCTTTCGTAAGCTTGCTATATAAAAACCGTCCGAACCGATATGCTGTGGCATCATTTGCAAATCATAGCCTGTAACGAGCGGCTTAATCGCCTCCGGCATCCGGTCTACTAATGTGTGATCACCCTCAAATTGAGGATTTTCTTCTAAAAAGCGGTTTACCACTTTTTGATTCTCCTCATTATCTACTGTACACGTACTATAGACCAAAATTCCACCTTTTTTCACTAATGGGGCTACTGATTGCAAAAGTTGCCATTGGATAGAGCTCAAATGGAAAAGATCTTCTTCTTTTTTTGTATATTTCATATCCGGTTTTCTTCGCATTACCCCTAGGCCGGAACAAGGTGCATCGAGCAAGATTCGATCAAAACTTTCTTCAGGGAACACTTCCTGAACTTTTCTTGTGTCGATTGCCTTCGTTTCGATATTTGTAAGCCCTAGTCTGTTGGCATTATCATTTATCAATTTGACTTTGTGTTCATGTAGATCAAGTGAAACGACTTTTCCGCTGTTCGACATCTTTTCAGCAATGTGGGTACTCTTTCCTCCAGGTGCTGCGCACGCATCAAGGACTTCTTCATCTTCCTTAATTCCAAGTGCATGTGCAACAAGCATAGAACTTTCATCTTGAATCGTTAATAGGCCCCATTTAAAAGCGGTGGAAGAAGCAAGATTCCCTTGTAGCCCCCTAATTGCTTCGGGAAGAATTGGACTTGGTTCGACCAAATACCCTTCTTCTTCGAGCAAAGCAACACATTCTTCACGAGTGATTTTAGTAGTATTAATTCTCGCAGTCTGAAGCGGTGCAATTAGGTTTAATTCGCACATTTCACTTGTGGACTCGATACCGAACTGATCAACCCACCTGCGCACTAGCCAAACAGGATGGCTCGTTGCTACAGAAAGTCTTTCTATCGGATCTTCAATGGTCTCGAGTGAAGGCAATCCTTCTCGTTGAACGGATCTTAATATTCCATTTACAAGTCCGGCAATGCCTTTATGACCACGCTTTTTTGCAATTTCAACTGCTTCGAAAATTGCAGCACGATCTGGAATTTTATCTAAGTATACCATCTGATAAAGAGTAACCCTTAATAAATTCATTACCCAAGATTGCCACTTGCGGCTATCCTTAATGAATGGTTTCAAATAAAAATCCAGAGTCATTTTTCTCTGCAAGGTCCCGTAAGTAAGCTCTGTCAAGAGACCAATATCCTTGGCAGGAATAACATTTTTTTCAATTGCATGATGAAGCAGCAGGTTGCTGTATGATTGGTTCTTTTCAATTGTCTCCAAGAGATCCATTGCAGTTTCACGAACATTCTTTTTAGCTTTATTCATATTACTCACCTAATTTCATACCCTTGGTTACCTTAGAACCAGCCCCTCTTAAGAAATCAACGGCTGTCATTCGTTTCTTACCGGAAGGTTGTAGCTCAAGTAATTTTAAGGCAGTTCCATTTCCTGTATTAACAATTATACCGTTTTCTTCAATACCTATAACAACTCCGGGCTCTGTATTCGGTTCTCCTGTTGTTTTCTCTGTATTCCACAACTTTAATACCGAACCATCCATCGTTGTATAAGCTACAGGCCAAGGATTCATTCCACGAATATGATCATAAATTTCTTCACCCGTTTTTGACCAATCAATTTTTTCTTGCTCGCGTTTGATATTATAAGCAAATGTTGCATCTTCTTCATTTTGAGGGACAGGCTTAAGTTCACCGTTCAATAGTTTTGGAATTGTCTCTGAAAGTAGAGCCGAACCCGCCGCGCTTAGCTTATCATGAAGGGTTCCAACGTTATCGATTTCGGTAATCGGAACTTCCGCTACAGTTAAGATATCTCCTGCATCCAGTTTTTCTACCATGTACATGATCGTTATTCCAGTTTTCTTTTTCCCTTGAATGATCGCATAATGGATTGGAGCCCCACCACGCAGTTCAGGCAATAATGATGCGTGGACGTTGATACAGCCGTATTTAGGTGCATCCAACAGTTCTTTAGGTAGAATCTGGCCAAACGCAGCCGTAACAATTAGATCGGGATTTAATGCTAAAATTTCGTCCAATTCTTCTCTTTGACGAATTTTTTCAGGCTGATAAACGGGAATCCCGTGCTTCAACGCTTCCACTTTAACAGGTGGGGGAGTAAGAATTTTCTTTCGACCAACCGGACGATCCGGCTGAGTCACAACTCCAATGACGTCATAGCCATCTTCAATTATTTTTCTTAAAACAGGAACCGAAAAATCCGGTGTCCCCATAAAAACGATTTTCGTCATTCACTTACCGCCTCTTCTAATTCTTCTTCGTTCAAGTATCTTACTACTTTTGTAGTAAACAATACACCGTTCAAGTGATCAATTTCATGTTGAATCGCCCTTGCTAGAAAATCTTCCGCTTCCATTACAAAAGGATTTCCTTTACGATCAAAAGCCTTCACTTTCACATATGTCGCTCTAGCCACTTCACCGTATAAATTCGGGAAACTCAGGCAGCCTTCAGGTCCTATTTCCTCTCCAGAAGTCTCAACGATTTCAGGGTTGATCAGTTCGATTGTGCCATGTTCATCATCAATATCCACGATGGCAATTTGCTCATCCAGACCGATTTGCGGTGCTGCAAGTCCAACTCCATCAAACTCAATCATTGTGTCATACATATCATTCAATAATTTCACTAGTTTCTTATCAAATGTTGTAACTTTTTTACAAGGTTGTTCAAGTATTTCTGCTGGGTAAGTTACTATTTTACGAACTGCCAAGATTTTTCCTCCAATTATGCTTTTCTATTTATTCTCGCCCACTGTGAAAGATTCTAAAGCTCTCATCACAAAGCCTACATTAATAAATAAGGATTGACGTCTACTGCAACTTGTAAACTCGTTGCTGACGATTCCTGCTGAAACTGATCCAATACTGTCTTTAATGTTTTTGCAAGCTCTGGTTCCCGTTTGTATTTTATCAGACATTGATAACGATATCTATCATTGATACGAGGTATAGGTGATGCAACAGGTCCTAGGACCACCGCTTCTTTCGACACTCTGGACTGGACATACTTTGTGATTTTTTCGGTTGCCGCTACTGCACTCAATAGCTGGTCATGACTTACTGTAATCAGCGCAATATAATAGAATGGCGGATATCTATGTTGCTTTCTAATCATCATTTCTTGTTGATAAAATTCATCATAATCCTGATGGCTAGCCAATTGAATACTATAATGTTCTGGTGTATATGTTTGAATGATAACTTCACCTGGGAGTTGATGTCTACCGGCCCTTCCGCTTACTTGTGTGAGTAATTGAAATGTTTTTTCTGAAGAACGAAAATCTGGTAAATGAAGCATCGTATCCGCTGATAAGACACCCACTAATGTGATGTTAGGAAAATCCAATCCTTTTGCAATCATTTGTGTACCCAATAGAATGTCAGCTTTGCCTTCTTCAAATTCCTTAAGCAGCCTCTCGTGAGAACCTTTCCGAGTCGTTGTATCTACATCCATTCGAATGACTCGAGCTTGTGGCAACAACTTACCGAGTTCTTCTTCCACTTTTTGTGTCCCTGTCCCAAAATAACGAATATGCTCACTTAAGCATTCAGGACATTGTTTCGGCACAAAGCTTTCATAACTGCAATAGTGGCATTTCATTAGTTGGTTAGATCGATGATAAGTTAAAGAAATATCACAATGCGGACAATTCACTACGTAGCCACAATCTCGGCACATGACAAATGAAGAATGTCCACGCTTATTTAAAAACAACACGGTTTGTTCACGTTTCTCGATTCTATCCTGCAGTTTTTCGAACAAGACCGTTGAAAACATCGAGCGATTCCCAGAGCGAAGTTCTTCTCTCATGTCCACAATTTCAACAGTAGGAAGTGCTTGATTGTTCATGCGATTTGGCAAAGTGAGAAGCTCAAATACTCCCTTTTTCGCCCTCGCGAAAGTCTCTAGCGACGGGGTTGCACTTCCAAGGACAACTGGGCAGCGATTATTGATCGCTCTTTCAATGGCAGCATCCCGGGCATGATAGCGTGGTGATTCTTCCTGCTTATAACTTGTCTCATGTTCCTCATCGATGATTATAATTCCAAGATTTTCGAAAGGAGCGAAGATAGCAGAACGCGCTCCCACTACTACTTTCACTTCTTTTCTTTGTATCTTTCTCCATTCGTCATATTTTTCACCTGCAGACAAACCGCTATGTAAGACGGCAACCCGATCACCAAATCGCCCTTTGAAACGGTTGACCATTTGAGGAGTTAATGAAATTTCCGGAACAAGAACAATGGCTTCTTTTCCTTTGTCTAGGACATCCTGAATCGATTGCAAGTAGATTTCGGTCTTCCCACTGCCCGTTACACCATACAACAGGAAAACGCGGTGCTGCTCGTTCTCAATCGAATTCAAGATAGGAGAAATGGCTTCACGTTGCGCATCTGTTAATAGCAATGGCTGGGTTTGTAGAAATTCCCTGTTTTCGTATGGATTGCGGTAAACTTCCATCATTTGCTCTGAAAGGAGACCTTTTTGGATAAGCCCCTTAATGGCTCCAGCGGAAACATTTAGATCGGCAGTTAGCTGTCTTTGTTCAACAGTCTCATGATGGCAGACAAAATAGTTTAAGATTTCTTTTTGCTTGTTTGACCTTGGTGGTAACTGCTCCAAAGCCTCTTGAAGTTCTTTCGCTGAAAGGAGTGGCTTGATGAATTTTAGTTGTTTCTTACGAAGTCTTTCCTTTACTTCATATAAAACCTCTACTGTTCCTTTTTTTACTTCTTTTTGTAATTTATTGACGATTCCTTCACTTAGCGCGGTTTCCCAAAGGATTGTATTCTCTTGTTCAAAGAATGGTTGCAGATCAAAGGGAAGTTCCTCCACTGTTCTCCCGTGAGCCAGCTTGATTTTCTTCTCGTAACGAGCTTTTAGTGCAGCAGGAAGCATAGCTTGATAAGCAGTGATTTTATAGCATAATGCCTTTTCTGTGAGCCAATCCCCAATTTGTAAAAGTTCATGATTTAATACAGGTTCGAGATCCATCGGTTCACTAATTTCTCTCAGTTTCTTAAATTCAGATTCTGTTTTAACCGCTACTACGAATCCTTGAATTTTCCTTGGACCGAAAGGAACAATCACTCTCACCCCCGGCTGAATAATGTCCTGCCACTTCTCAGGTATGAGGTAATCGAATGGACGATCAGTCTGTTTAGCTGGAACATCCACAACTACACTGGCAATTCTCATTTTCCAGTCTCCTCTTGAATCATAGCAATTTCCTCAATGATTCTTTTTGCTACTTCAACTTTTGTCATCAAAGGCAAGCGAATAGGATCCCCTTCCTTTTTGTACATGGTGACAATGTTAGTATCCGTTCCGAATCCTGCCCCTTCAGATTTAACATTATTAGCAACAATCATATCAGCATTTTTCTTAAAAAGTTTCTGACGAGCATACTCCTCCACGTTATCTGTTTCGGCGGCAAAACCAATCAGGACTTGATTCTTTTTCCTTGTCCCTAATTCAAAAAGAATGTCTTGCGTTCGTTCAAGCTCAATCACTTCATCGCCTGGCTGTTTCTTAATCTTATGGTCGTAGGCAAGTTTGGGACGGTAATCAGCAACCGCTGCTGTCTTAATGACGATATCGACTTGATCGAAATCAGCCATTACCGCTTCCATCATTTCTTTTGCACTTTCTACCTTCTTTACTTTCACACCCGAAGGAACGGGAATACTTACCGGTCCTGAAACTAGAATCACATCAGCTCCAGCTTTTTGTGCTTCTGCAGCGATTGCGTAGCCCATCTTTCCGCTTGAATGATTGGAAATAAAACGGACAGGATCGATTTTTTCGCGGGTTGGACCTGCTGTTATAATCACTGTCTTGCCTCTTAATAATGAAGAAGATGCACCTTCAAAATACTCGCTTGCTAATTTCACTATTTCTTCTGGCTCTTCAAGACGCCCCTTCCCGATGTATCCACAAGCAAGATAACCTTCACTCGGTTCGATGAAACGATATCCATAACCAAAGAGCACATCGATGTTCTTTTTTACGGCGGGATGGTTGTACATATTTACATTCATTGCAGGAGCAATCCAAACTGGCGCTTTTGTAGTTGCCAAAAGCGTAGTCGTGATCATATTATCTGCAATACCATTTGTAAGTTTTCCAATTGTATTGGCGGTTGCCGGAGCGACGATAATTAAATCGGCCCAATCAGCAAGATCTATGTGAGAAATAACTTGAGGATTGTTTTCTGTAAATGTATCAATATAGACTTCATTTCGGGACATCGCTTGGAATGTTAATGGCGTCACGAATTTAGCCGCAGATTCACTCAGAATCACCTTTACATCCGCACCAGCTTGAACAAGTTTACTTGTAAGTGCTACTGCCTTATAAACCGCAATTCCCCCGGTTACACAAAGTAATATTTTTTTATGTGTAAGCATGTATTTACCCCCGTATCAAACATTATCTACTTCCATTATGCTAGAACAACCGTGATTTTTCATCCATAAGGGCTTATTTTTTTAGTCTCTTTTAAACTTGCCTGGTGAATTCCACTCTCCATAATTGCTCTAGGAAAGACTAGGCTTACCGTTTGCTCCGCCAAATAAAAATAACAACCTAATGATTTAGGTTGTTATTTTTATTCTCTTCAAGAATTATTCAGCTGAATTATCTTGTTTTTGAGCCGTTGTGTAAGAAAGCTGACCACCATAAATTTCTTCAAGCGCTTTTCCTACGTATTTATGAGAAACATATTTCTCAAGTCTTGTTTCATTCGTTAGCTGCATGTTGCGAGCGCGTTTTGCTGCTACAGATACAAGTGAATACTTTGAATCAATTTTATTTAATAAAGAGTCAATAGATGGATATAACATTAAAAATCAGCCTCCAGCAATTTTTTATAACGATGTTCCACTCTTTCACGGCGGCAATGTTCCGCAGTAACGATGGATCTTACTCTTTCACAAGCTAATTCCACTTGATCATTCTCTACTACATAATCGTATAAGTCCATCATTTCAATTTCTTCACGAGCACTGAGTAAACGGTTATGAATAAGATCATCTGTTTCAGTACCTCTAGTTACAATACGGTTTTTCAACTCTGAAAGACTTGGAGGCATTAAGAAAATAAATAAACCATCAGGGAATTTTTCACGAACTTGTCGTGCCCCTTTGACTTCAATCTCTAAAAATACATCTTTGCCTGCATCCAAAGTTTGTTGAACATAATCAACAGGTGTGCCGTAATAATTCCCAACGAATTCTGCATGTTCAAGCAATTTCCCTTGCTCGATCAGTTCTTCAAATTCTTCTCTTGATTTAAAGAAATAGTCAATGCCATCCACTTCGCCTTCACGAGGAGAACGAGTTGTCATGGATATAGAGTATTCAAAAGCTGTATCCGGATGGGAAAAAATCTCTTTTCTGACCGTTCCTTTACCTACCCCAGAGGGACCTGAAAGAACGATAAGCAATCCTTTTTCTTGCATTTTATAAAGTCCTACCCTTCATCACTAATTTCATCACGGTCTGTAAGTCTATGCGCAACCGTTTCAGGCTGGACTGCAGACAAAATGACATGATCGCTGTCCATTACTATGACCGCTCGTGTACGTCTTCCATATGTAGCATCGATTAACGAACCACGATCGCGGGCATCTTGAATGATTCTTTTTATTGGAGCAGATTCTGGACTAACAATCGAGATAATACGATTGGCGGAAGCGATATTCCCAAATCCGATATTAATCAATTTAATCGACATGATGGTCCCCCAATCATCTTTAATATTTTCACCTGTATAAGCCTTTTCTAAACCATGCTACTCAATATTCTGAACTTGTTCCTTCATCTTTTCGAGCAGGCTTTTCATTTCTACAACTTTCTTTGCAATCTCTGAATCATTCGCTTTAGATCCGATCGTATTCGTTTCTCGATTCATCTCCTGCAAAAGAAAATCAAGCTTTCGACCAATCGGCTCCTCTTGACTCAAAGTAAGGAGCATTTGCTGAATGTGACTGTTTAAGCGAATCAACTCTTCGTTGATATCTGCTTTTTCTGTAAAAATAGCTACTTCCGTAACAATTCTCGCTTCATCAATTTGACCGTTTAGAAATTCTTGTAATCTCTTAGTCAGTCGGTCTTTATAATGAAGAGAAACATCCGGAGCAAGAACCTTAAGTTCTTTCACTTTTGATTCTAATTGATGAAGTTGTGAGTGGACATCCCTTGAAAGTTCAATACCTTCGGCTGCCCTCATTTTCTTCAAGCCTGCTGCCGCTTCCTCAACAGCATTCAATAACAAAATCTCAAGCTCATCATTATTAATCTCAGTTTCTTCAATATGTATGAGATCCTCACGGTTCAACATGCTTTGAACAGCATAGCTTTCCTGAAATCCGTATTTAGCTTGCGCTTCTTTCATAAAATGAAAATACTCATCCAAGAGATCCCAGTCGACATTCAATTTACGCTTTAAGGGCCATTCACCCTCAAGGCTGACAAATACCTCGACTCTTCCCCGATGAATATATTGGCTTATTTTTTTCTTCATTTTTTCTTCGAGAACCATAAATTGACGAGGCATTCTAATATGGTATTCCGAAAAACGATGATTGACCGATTTTATTTCTATATTTACTGAGAAGGGACCTGCCTCGGCCTTACTCCTGCCATAGCCCGTCATACTTACCGTCATCGCTTGCACTTCCAATCTATCGGAAAGGTCTATTCCATAAAGAAAAGGTAATAGAGTCGAACCTCTACTACCTTTTGGATTATATCACAATTTATTTTGTTTTTCTTAACAAAAATGACCCTGCCAATAAAAAAGTTGGAATAGCCGATAATCCTAAGATCAGAAGCCAGTCTCTCGCTTCGATAGGAACTGTATGGAAAATCGGTTGAAGACCAGGATAGTAGATGACAATCAGCACCAAAATGAGTGATGAAATGACTGACCAAACCAGATATGGGTTTCCAAACGGATTTCTCGACAATACCGATTTTTCACTACGGCAATCAAAAACGTGGATGAGTTGTGCCATCACAAGCGTTGCGAAAGCGACAGTCTGGGCATATATGAGTTGATCTGGATGTTGTTTATATGCAATCATAAACGCAAATAACGTCACGAGTCCGATTAAGAACCCACGGGATACTACTTTCCAGCCAAGTCCTCTTGCAAAGACTCCTTCCTTAGGACTTCTTGGTCCCCGCTTCATCACATTTTCTTCAGGACGATCAAGTCCAAGTGCCATGGCTGGCAGGCCATCCGTAACGAGATTGACCCAAAGTATTTGAATAGGAACGAGTGGTAAAGGCAAAGCCAAAATCATCGCAAACAACATGACCAATATTTCCCCCACGTTGGAAGCAAGTAAATAACGAATAAATTTACGGATATTTTCGTAAATATTTCTTCCTTCTTTAATTGCTGCCTTTATGGTTGCAAAGTTGTCATCTAATAATACGAGTGCAGATGCTTCTTTCGCTACATCAGTACCCGTTATTCCCATTGCCACACCGATATCTGCCGCTTTGATGGCAGGAGCATCATTTACCCCATCACCTGTCATGGCAACAACATGCCCTTTGTTCTGCAGGGCTCTTACAATTTTCAATTTATGCTCTGGAGAGACGCGTGCAAAAACAGCTACCTCCTCCACCACATCTTCAAGCTCGCCTACGGACATTTCAGATAAAGCTTTACCTTCCATGACTTTACTATCTTTAGTCAGAATTCCAAGCTGTTTGGCGATGGCTTTAGCAGTAATCGCGTGATCACCTGTTATCATGACCGTTTTGATACCAGCGTCACGGCATTCTTTTACAGCCTCTTTCACTTCCGGCCTAGGTGGGTCTATCATGCCTTGAACCCCGATGAAAATTAAGTCTTTTTCTGCTTCCTGCTCCGTCAAGATAATCGTATTGGCTTGAACCGGCTTATAGGCAATTGCAATTGTTCGAAGAGCCTGAGAAGCAAGTCCATCGATGGCTTCTTGAACATTTCCTTTAATGCTATTGGATAAGTATTGTGTTTTACCTTCCCAGAGAATCGATTCACACTTCCCAATCAGAACATCGGGAGCTCCTTTTGTTACGATAAACTGTCTACCTTGATGATCTTTAACAAATACACTCATCATCTTTCGCGTTGAATCAAATGGAAACTCATTAGCAATTGTATATTCTCCAAGGAGCTTTGTCCTGTCATAGCCTGCTTTCATCGCACTGACAAGAAGAGCACCTTCTGTTGGATCTCCATCGAGCACGACTTCGTCTTCTCTGAAAATCAGGTTAGAATGATTACAAAGCATTCCGAAAATCAACATTTGTTGAAGAGCCTTTTCGTCCCTAGGGTTGACTTCTCGGTCATTTCTGTAAAATTTCCCTTCTGGGACATAACCTACTCCATCTACTTGCCAAGTATGACCACTGCTCCACAAATGGGTAACTGCCATCTTATTTTGTGTCATCGTACCTGTCTTATCTGAACAAATTACCGATGCACATCCGAGCGTTTCAACAGCAGGCAGCTTTCTTACTATCGCATTCTTCTTGATCATTTTTTGAACACCGAGTGACAATGCGACGGTAACGATTGCAGGTAACCCTTCAGGTATGGCTGCCACAGCAAGTGATACTCCCGCCAAAAACATTGTATACAGTTCTTGACCTTGAAGAACTCCTATGCCGACTACTAGAACTGTAAGAAATAATGCCGCTGTTATCAAAATTTTGCCGAGTTGCTCAAGACGCCTTTGCAAAGGAGTTGCCATTGTCTCTGCACTCTGAAGTAGGTCTGCAATTTGACCCATAGCTGTTTTCATGCCGGTTCCGACTACGACACCAGTCCCGTTTCCGCGCGTCACCATTGTTCCCATAAAGGCAGTGTTCTCCATATCGCCGATTCCTGCCTGTGGATTCCTTAATACTTGGGTCGTTTTGGAGACTGGCAATGACTCGCCAGTTAGCGCAGATTCTTCGATTTCTAGACTCTTGACATCAATTAAGCGCACGTCAGCTCCAATTCGATCTCCACTTGTGAAACGCAAAATATCACCCATGACTATTTCTTTGGATGGAATCTTGATCCATTCACCATCCCTTAAAGCATGAACCTGTGGGGCTGATAGCTCTTTCAGTGCCTGAAGTGACTTTTCTGCCTTTCTTTCTTGAAAGAAACCTAGGCAGCCATTGATAACGATAATGGCAATAATGGCAATCGCATCAATATATTCACCGAGCAAACCGGATATAAGTGTTGCCGCAAGCAATACAACAACCATGAAATCCTTAAACTGGCTAAAAAATAAAAGCAGTGCTGATTGCTTTTCCCCTTCCTCCAGTTCATTATAACCATGCATTTTCATTCTTTTCTGTACTTCTTCCTTTGACAATCCAGACGAAAAGTCAGTCTCTAAGGCTTTTTCTACTTCTGTCACATTCATTTCATGGAACTTCATCCGGCCATCTCACTTCCCCCTTCAAATTTCAACAAGCAGTGAATTACATGACACCTCAACAAAGCTTATTCAGTCTCGTCCCAAAAAATGCTATCAAGTAGTACAAGATATGAATGATTACTCGAACATCATGTATAATGAAGAATATGAATTAATGAAAAGGATGTTATTTATGTCATTTGATGGTCTTTTTACACACGCAATGGCTCAAGAACTTTCCGCTTCCTTAAAGGGCGGCAGGATCAACAAAGTTCATCAGCCTTATAAAAGTGAAATTATCTTAACAATCCGCGCTAACGGTTTGAATCAAAAATTGCTCCTTTCAGCCCACCCAAGCAATGCAAGAGTGCAGCTGACAAACGAAGCATACGAAAACCCTAGTGAACCACCAATGTTTTGTATGTTATTGAGGAAACATTTAGAAGGATATATTTTAGAGGATGTATATCAGGCTGATATGGATCGGATGCTAATCTTTGAAGTTAAGGGAAGAAACGAAATTGGCGATATCAGTTACAAACAACTAATTGTGGAAATCATGGGCAGACATAGTAATATCACGCTCATTGATAAACAACGTAATATGATCTTGGATAGCATCAAGCATGTTTCGTTTGCGGTTAACAGCCATCGCGCACTTTTACCTGGACATACATATGTATTCCCACCAAAACAGGACAAGCTCAATCCGCTAAAAGCCAGTGCTGAAGATGTTTTAAGGGCAGTAGATTTCAACAGTGGGCGCATTGATCGACAGCTTGTCGAAAAATTCGCTGGGATGTCACCTTTAATCGCAAAAGAAATCATTCATCAATGCGGCATGGCGAATCGAACTACACTTCCTGCTGCATTTATGTCCATCGTCTCTCCAATAAAGTTAGGAGAAATCAGTCCTTCTATTATTACTACTCCTGAAAAAGAGGCTTTTTATCTCATGCCGCTTCATCATTTAGAGGGAGAAGTAAAATCTTTTTCAAATTTAAGTGAAATGCTTGATCGTTTTTATTTTGGAAAAGCCGCTCGTGATCGAGTCAAACAACAATCAAGCACGATTGAACGTTTTATTGTGAACGAACTAGAAAAAAACGAAAAGAAAATCGCAAAGCTCCAAAAGACATTGAAAGACGCCGAGAAAGCAGATCAGTATCAAAAGCAGGGCGAATTGCTAACAGCGAATCTTTATGCCGCGAAGAAGGGCATGAAAGAAATTGAAGTCATCGATTATTATGACGAAGAAGGTAAAAGTATTACGATTAGTCTAGATCCATTGAAAACACCATCTGAAAATGCTCAAAAATACTTTTCAAAGTATCAAAAAGCAAAAAATGCCGTTGAGGTTGTATTAGAGCAGATTGCAATCGCCGAGCATGAAGTCGAGTATTTCGATCGATTGCTACAACAGATTGTTACCGCCTCATCAAAGGATATTGAAGAAATTCGTGAAGAATTAGTAGAAGGTGGATATATCCGTGAACGTCAAAAACGTGGAAATAAGAAATCTTCTAATGCAAAACCCATTTTGGAACACTATTTTGCAAGCGATGGGACCGAAATCATTGTTGGTAAAAATAATAAGCAGAATGATTATTTAACCAATAAACTGGCAGCAAGAGATGAAATTTGGCTTCACACTAAGGATATTCCAGGATCACATGTATTAATTCGAAGCAAAGAGCCTGAGGAACAAACCATAATCGAAGCCGCAAAACTTGCAGCTTATTTTAGTAAAGCTCGTAACTCTAGCTCTGTCCCTGTCGATTTCACTAAGGTTCGGCATGTTAAGAAGCCAAGCGGTGCAAAGCCAGGTTTCGTTATCTACGATAATCAGCAAACCGTCTTTGTCACTCCAGATGAAGACCTGGTATTGAATCTCAGAAAAAAATAGGACCCGATGTGGGTCCTATTTTTATTGAAAACTACGCATTTATTTCTTGCCATTGACTTGGATTCTCTCTCCAGTTTAGCAAGCTACGCTGTTCGTCCTTGGTTAAGTTTCCTTTTTCCACAGCTGTTTCCACTAAACTTTGAAAATTCGTCAATGAATACGTTTCAATGTTTGCTTCTTCAAGCATTTTTTTCCCTTTTTCAAGTTCGTAGGTAAATATGGACACGGCTCCAAGTACATTTAAGCCTGCTTGTCTAAGAGCTTCCACCGCCGTGATTACACTGCCACCCGTTGAGATAAGATCTTCGATAATGACAACCTTTTGATCCTTTTCAACTTTTCCTTCTATTTGATTTCCTTTTCCATGCCCTTTAGCCGAGGAACGCACATAGCACATCGGCATCTCGAGCAATTCACTTACCCATGCAGCATGAGGAATTCCGGCAGTTGCAGTTCCAGCAACGATTTCCACTTCTGGAAAGTGTTTAAGGATTAGGGTTTTCAAGCCTTCTGCTACCTCTTTTCGGACATGCGGATACGACATGGTTAAGCGGTTATCACAGTATATCGGTGACTTCATGCCTGAAGTCCATAAAAATGGATTATTTGGTCTTAATGCTACGGCGCCGATTTCTATTAGTTGTTCCGCAATTTTGTGTTTCATATCTCTCATCCTCTCCATTCCTGCTGAAAGATTTCATATGCTCTTAGTGGGTCGGTGCTTCTCGTAATGGGTCGTCCTACGACAATCGCTGAAACCCCTGCTTCTCTAGCAAAACACGGTGATGCAACGCGTACTTGATCTTGAACCGAACTGTCCGATAAGCGAATGCCTGGGACAACGGTCAGGAATTCCTCTCCAAAGCTTGAACGTAAGTCTGCTACTTCATGTGCTGAACAAACAACACCATCAACCCCTGCCTCTTTAGACAATGTTGCGTAGTGCATCACCGACTGACTCAAGGTAACAGGTATAAGTTGTTCTGCTTTCATCTGACTTTCTGAAGTGCTCGTCAGTTGCGTCACGGCTATGCATTTCGGTCTTTCTTTTCCTGCAAGTGTTCCGGCATCAAGACCGTCAATAGCGGCCTTCATCATGTCAATCCCACCTGCTGCATGAACATTTACAAGATCGCAGCCAAGCTTTGCGAGCCTCGACATCGCTCTGTTGACAGTGTTCGGGATATCATGAAGCTTCAAATCGAGGAAAATTGAATGTCCTTGATGTTTTAACAACTTAATGATTTCAGGACCTTCCTCGTAAAACAATTCCATTCCTACTTTCAAAAAGAGTTCTTCATTTTTAAATGTGTGCAAAAAAGTCTTTGTCTCATCCATATTCGAAAAATCAAGCGCGATGATAAGCGGTCTTTCCATGCTTCCAACTCACTCCTTTGCATTCCTCAATGTGAGCGTAACCTCGTTTAGTAAGCAGCTCAGGTAATTCTTTAATGATGGAAGGACATACGAATGGATCTATAAAGTTAGCTGTCCCTACTGCTACCGCACTAGCGCCAGCCATGAAATATTCTAAAACATCCTCCGCAGATTCCACTCCACCCATTCCGATAATCGGCAAATCAGTCCGCTGACTAACCTCATAAATCATTCTAATCGAAACCGGTTTGATTGCCGGTCCGGACAAACCACCTGTGCCATTTGCTAAAATCGGCCTACCTGTTTTTGTATCAATACGCATCCCAACTAATGTATTAATCATCGTCAGTCCATCCGCGCCGCCATCTTCAACTGCCAACGCCATGTCTACGATGTTCGTTACGTTCGGTGATAGTTTCACATAAACAGGTACCTCTGAAACTTCTTTCACTTTACGAGTTAGTTGTTTTGCTACCTCTGGAATCGTTCCAAATGCAATACCACCCGTTTTTACATTTGGGCAAGAAATATTCAGTTCCAGCGCTCTTACATTTTGCGCTTTCGAGATTTCACGTGCGACTTCTACATACTCTTCTTCATGCGAACCTGCTACATTGGCTATAATGGGTACATCATAATTTTCTAACCACTTTAGTTCATCTGAGATGACTTTCTTCAAACCAGGATTTTGTAATCCAATCGCATTCAGCATACCGGCAGAAGTTTCGGCCACCCTTGGAGTAGCATTGCCAAATCGAGGTTCGGCTGTTGTCGCCTTAATCATGATTGCACCTAGTACACTGAGGTCGTAAAATTCACTGTATTCCCGACCAAATCCGAAGCATCCCGAGGCTGGCATGATTGGATTCTTAAGATTTAAACCTGGCAAGTTTACGTTTAACATACTCATATCAGCACCTCCCCAGCTCTAAACACAGGACCATCACTACAAACCTTCCGATAGGCATGCCCGCTCGGATCATCTTGAAGCGGGCAGACGCATGCAAAACACGCTCCAATTCCGCATCCCATTCTTTCTTCTAGAGACAAATAGACTTTCTTATTTTTATGAGACTGTTCAAGAGCTTTTAACATTGGGGTCGGTCCGCATGCATACATAACGTCAAAATCAATATTTTCCTGATTGATTACATCCGTTACATAGCCTTTATAAGCATAAGAACCGTCTACGGTTGCCACGAAAGTCTCTCCTAAGCTCACAAACTCTTTTTCGTAAAAAACAGAAGTTTCCGTTTGAAAGCCTAACACATGAATGACGTTAACCCCTCTTTCACGCAAAGCCTTGGAAAGTTCGTAGAGAGGCGGAACACCTATTCCGCCACCAACAAGTAATGCTGTCTGCCCTTTTTTAACTTCAAAGATAGGGAATCCATTTCCTAATGGTCCAAGAATATCAATTCTTGATCCTGCTTCTTTCTCTGATAAGCTTGTAGTTCCCCGCCCCTCTTTTCGATAAATCATCGTAAATGTTTTGGCTTCGCGGTCCACTGCTGCAATGCTGATTGGTCTTCTTAACAAAGGGTCCATCCCTTCGCCTACTTTTATATGAACAAATTGCCCAGGAGCAACGATTTCACTTGTAAGTTCCGCTTCCACAATCAATTCGTAAATAGAGTCGGCTATTTTTCGTTGACTTAAGATTCTTCCCAGTTCCTTCTTTTTCAAGAATAAACCGCCTCCTTCGTTTGATTGCTTCCCATCGCTTCTGCTGAAAATGTCATCGACTCAACCACTTTCAGAATGGCATCAGCTGTATCGAGTGAAGTAAGACAAGGTACACCATTTTCGACTGCTTCTCGTCTGATTCTAAATCCATCACTTTCTTGTTGCTTACCTCTTGTCAGAGTGTTGATGATAAACTGGGCTTCCCCATTTAAGATGACATCGAGAATAGTCGCTCCTTCACTGCCAATCTTAGCGACCTCAGTCACTTCAATTCCTGATTCTTTCAAATAGGCTGCCGTACCACTAGTCGCCATAAGTTTGTAGCCATTCGCGGCAAATCGTTTGGCTATTTTGCTCGCTTCTTCTTTATCTTTATCGGCAACTGTCAAAAGAACCGTTCCGAACTCTTGAATTTTCATTCCTGATGCAATCAATCCTTTGTAAAGTGCCTTTTCGAGAGTGAGGTCCTTTCCCATCACTTCTCCAGTCGACTTCATTTCAGGTCCTAAAGTAATGTCTACACTTCGTAACTTTGCAAAAGAAAACACCGGAACTTTTACATAAACACCCATTTTCTCAGGTACCAGTCCCTCTGTATAGCCGAGTTCTTTAAGAGTCTTACCAAGAATAACTTTTGTCGCAATCTTTGCCATTGGGACATTCGTAATCTTGCTTAAAAATGGAACCGTTCTGCTTGAACGTGGATTAACTTCAAGGACGAACACTTTTCCTTCTGAAACTACAAACTGTATGTTAAGAAGCCCAATGATTTTCAATCCCTTTGCCAATCTTGTTGTATAGTCGATTAATGTATTCTTCACATCTTCTGTCAAGCTTTGTGGCGGATAAACTGCAATGGAGTCACCAGAGTGAACGCCTGCTCTTTCGATGTGTTCCATTATGCCAGGAATAAGGACCGTTTCTCCATCACAGATAGCATCAACTTCAATTTCTTTCCCCGTTAAGTAACGATCGACCAGAACAGGATGCTCAGGATTCACTTTTACTGCATTTGCCATGTATTGAAGCAATTCCTTACGTTCGTAAACGATTTCCATTGCCCTTCCACCTAGCACGTAAGATGGTCTTACTAATACTGGATAGCCAATTTCTTCAGCAATTTTTTCTGCTTCCTCAACCGAAAGTGCCGTTTTTCCTTGAGGCTGTGGAATACCCATTGTTTCAAGCGCAGATTCAAATTTATCCCGATTCTCTGCTCGGTCCAAATCCTCAACACTCGTTCCAAGAATACGAACTCCACGTTCTACTAAACTCTCTGCTAGGTTGATAGCCGTTTGTCCACCAAATTGCACGACTACACCTTCGGGTTGTTCCAGATCGATAATGTGCATCACATCCTCAATCGTTAAAGGTTCAAAATAGAGTTTGTCAGAAATACTAAAATCCGTTGAAACTGTTTCTGGGTTATTGTTGATGATGATAGCTTCGTATCCAGATTCTTTTATCGCTTTCACCGAGTGGACAGTCGCGTAGTCAAATTCAATTCCCTGACCGATGCGGATTGGTCCTGAACCAAGTACCACCACACTCTTCTTGCTCGTGACAATAGATTCATTCTCGTCCTCATAGGTACCATAAAAATATGGAGTGGAAGATTCAAATTCTGCTGCGCATGTATCAACCATTTTATACACAGGAATAATACCGATTTCCTTTCTCCAATCGTAAATTTCTTTCTCACTAACATTCCACAGCTCGGCTATCTTTTTATCCGAGAAGCCCATTTGTTTAGCTTCAGTCATTAACTGCCTATGGAAAGGATATTGACCAATCTCTGTTTCAAAACGGATGATTTTTCCCATCTTATACAGGAAGAAAAGATCGATGTTGCTCCATTTATGAAGTATATCTATTGAAATTCCCCTCTTAAGAGCCTCAGCCAGGTAGAATAATCTTTCATCACCCGCTTTACGAATTCTCTTTTCAAGGATCTCTTCTGACATTTTATGTCCGTTTTTCAATTCAAAGTGATGAACACCTGATTCGAGGGAACGGATTGCTTTTAAAAGAGATTCTTCAAACGTTCTTCCGATTGCCATGATTTCCCCTGTAGCCTTCATTTGCGTTCCGAGAATACGATTTCCGCTTTCGAACTTATCAAATGGCCATCTCGGAATTTTTGTCACGATGTAGTCTAATGCTGGTTCAAAGCTTGCATACGTTTTACCTGTCACAGGATTGAGCATTTCATCGAGTGTTAAACCAACAGCAATCTTGGCTGCCAATTTTGCAATCGGATATCCAGTAGCTTTGGAAGCCAGGGCAGAAGACCGGCTAACCCTTGGATTCACTTCAATGATGTAATAGTTGAAACTGTCAGGATCAAGAGCAAGTTGAACATTGCATCCGCCTTCAATCTTAAGTGCTCGGATGATTTTCAATGAAACATTGCGAAGCAGTTGATATTCACGGTCGCTAAGCGTTTGACTCGGTGCAACTACAATGGAATCACCGGTGTGAATGCCTACTGGATCAATGTTTTCCATGTTACATACCACGATGGCGTTATCGTTTGAATCCCGCATCACTTCATATTCAATTTCTTTAAAGCCTGCAATGCTCTTTTCTAGCAAACATTGTTGAACAGGGCTGCTTTTCAGGCCACCTGCTACGATTTCATTGAGTTCTTCATCATTATGGCAAATTCCGCCACCCGTTCCTCCCAATGTGTAAGCAGGACGTACAATGACAGGGTACCCTACTTTTTCTACAAAGCTTTTTGCCTCTTCAAGATGGTGAATGATTTCACTGTCTGGAACAGGTTCACCCAACTCATTCATTAATGATCGGAATAGCTCACGGTCTTCAGCTTGTTCAATGGCCGAAAGTTTGGTTCCAAGAATTTCAACACCACACTCTTCAAGGACACCTGATTTCGCTAGTTCAACTGCTAAATTCAATCCTGTTTGGCCACCTAAAGTAGCGAGGATAGAATCAGGTCTTTCCTTCCGAATAATCCGGCTGACAAATTCCAATGTGAGAGGTTCAATATAGACAACGTCTGCGATTTCTGTGTCTGTCATAATGGTTGCAGGGTTTGAATTCACAAGAATTACTTTGTAGCCTTCTTCCTTTAAAGCCACGCAAGCTTGCGTGCCAGCGTAGTCAAACTCTGCTGCCTGCCCGATCACAATCGGACCTGAACCTATAACGAGTACACTTTTTATATCATTGCGCTTTGCCATGCTGTTTCCCCCGTTTCTCGTAATCTACCATTTTCAAAAATTGATCAAATAAACCGTTTGCGTCTTCCGGACCCGGTGAAGCCTCTGGATGATATTGAACCGTAAAGGCCGGGAAGTCTTTATGTTTTAGTCCTTCAATCGTTTCATCGTTAAGTGCTATGTGCGTAACATCCAGTCTAGTACCTTCAAGAGAACCTTCTTCCACAGTGTAACCGTGATTCTGTGAAGTCAGTGCAACTTTGCCAGTAGCTAATTCCTTTACAGGATGATTGGAACCGCGATGGCCAAACTTCATTTTCACGGTATTGGCACCACAAGCTAGCGCGAACAGTTGATGACCAAGGCAAATCCCAAACAATGGGACTTGTCCTAGTATCTCCTCTATCATCTGAACCGCTTCTGGAACATCTTTTGGGTCCCCAGGTCCATTCGATAACATGACTCCATCAGGACGGAGCTGCAGGATATCAGCAGCAGGCGTATCATAAGAAACCACAATGACGTCACAATCGCGCTTATTGAGTTCCCTCAAGATTCCGTGCTTCATTCCAAAGTCGACAAGGACAATGCGGTGACCGCGTCCAGGGCTTGGATATGGTGATTTGGTTGATACTTGCTTCACCTGATTCACAGGAAGATTTGTAGTTTTCAAGCTTGCTATCACCTGTTCAGCATCTTCTTCTGATGAGACGATTGCTCCTTTGAGTGCTCCATGCTGTCGGATAATTCTTGTCAATTTACGTGTATCAATCCCACTGATTCCGGGAATATCTTTTAGTTTTAAATATTCGTCAAGAGAAAATTCGCTGCGCCAGTTAGATGGGAAATCCGCTGCTTCCTTTACAACCATTGCATTCACAGCAGGTATGATGGATTCAAAATCATCCCGATTGATGCCATAGTTTCCAATCAGTGGATAGGTAAATGTAACGATTTGACCACAATAGGATGGATCAGAGAGAATTTCCTGATACCCTGTCATTCCTGTATTAAAAACCACTTCGCCAATAGAGTTGCGTTCACTTCCGAATCCTTTGCCAATCAGGATTGTTCCATCTTCTAAGATAAGCTGTTTGTTCATCTGATAGCACTTCCTTCATAAGAGATGATTTTCCCATTAAACATTGTCATCAATGGCCAACCCTTGCACTCCCAACCGTTAAATGGAGTATTTCTTCCTTTTGATAAAAACTTAGAAGAATCGATGATGTTGGATTGTACGATATCTAAGAATACAAGATCTGCAGGTGCACCTTTATCTATTACTCCATACGGAAGGCTGAACGTTTTTGCAGGATAATAGCTCATTAATCTTATTAACTGCTCTAATGACAATATCCCCTTTTCGACTAAATGTGTGAAAAGAAGCGGAAAGGCGGTTTCAAGTCCGACGATTCCAAAAGGTGCAAGCTCCATCCCCTCCTCCTTTTCAGCAGTTGTGTGCGGAGCATGATCGGTAGCGATAAAGTCTATTGTCCCATCAAGTAAACCTTGAATTAGAGCCTCTCTATCTTCTTTCCCGCGTAGTGGTGGATTCATCTTATAATTCGCATCGAGCCCAGGTATATCTTCCTCGCTCAGCAACAGATGGTGCGGCGTGACTTCCGCTGTCACTTTTATTCCTGCTCGCTTTGCGTCTCTTACGACCCTCACTGATTCTTTCGTACTGATATGGCAAACATGGTAATGACATCCGGTTGCTTCAGCAAGAAGCACATCCCGCGCTATTTGGACGGATTCGCAAACGGAAGGAATTCCTTTCAACCCATTTTCTTTTGAAAATTCACCTTCGTGAACACATCCATGATTGATTAAAGTATCTTCCTCACAGTGAGCTACAATAGGCATCCCTATTCCAGCTGCTTTTTTCATTGCTTTAAGCATCATGGAGGCTGATTGAACCCCAACACCATCGTCTGTAAAAGCAAACGCTCCTGAGTTCTTTAGTTCATCAAAATCGGTCAACTCTTCACCCAACTGTCTAGTCGTAATGGATGCGTAAGGTAGCACTCTTACATTGGCTGTCGCTTTGATGCGGCTTTGAAGCCAATCCAATTGTTCCTTTGTATCAGGAACTGGGCGTGTGTTCGGCATGGCTGCAATGGTGGTGAAACCACCTTTGGCAGCGGCAAGAGTTCCAGTTAAGATTGTTTCTTTTTTTTCACCACCCGGTTCACGAAGATGAACATGCAGGTCAACGAATCCCGGTGCAATCAAAAGATTTTTCGCATCGATCGTTTCTTGTACTTCTTCGTACACTCTTTCCGCAAGCTCTGCAATTTTCCCATCCTCAACTAATATTTCACCGTTTTGCCATTCACCTGTTTTAGTAAGCCATTTCGCATTTTTGATCAGAGTTTTCATCATTACACCCTCCTTTTGATTGTTCAAGACACCATTTTAATGCTGCCATCCTCACATATACGCCATTTTCCATTTGTTTAAAAATCCTTGATCTTGAACATTCAACTAATTCATCTGCTAATTCCACTCCACGATTAACTGGCGCAGGATGCATGATGATACTTTTCGGCTTCATTCGTTTTTCACGTTCTATAGTCAAACCATACAGAAGATGATAATCTGAAGCACTCATGCCCATTCTCCTGTCATGACGTTCATGTTGAATTCTAAGCAGCATCATTACATCAGAATTCTCAATGGCATCATCCATATCCACAATGGGATACTGCGTCATAAGTTCTTGATTGAACCATGCTTCAGGTCCGGAAAATTGCACTAACGCTCCGAGCCTGGTAAGTGCTTCGGCATTCGATCTCGCTACCCTGCTGTGTAGTACGTCTCCAACAATCGTCACTTTCAGACCTTCAAAACTTCCAAATTCTTGCCTTATAGTCAAAAGGTCCAGGAGCGATTGGGTTGGATGATGACCACAACCATCGCCTCCATTTAAGATTGGGATGTTAATTTTCCCAGTCAGTTCTTCGAAGTACCTTTCTTGTTCGTGCCTGATGACTACGGCATTGACACCAATTGCTTCGAGGGTCCGAACCGTATCATATAAGCTTTCTCCTTTTTGGATGCTTGACGCTTCGGCTTCGAAAGGTATTACATGGAATCCCAATTTTCTTTCCGCCATTTCAAAACTGCACTTTGTTCTTGTGCTAGGTTCAAAGAAAAGATTGGCTGCAAACATTTGCTCTTTGGCTTTCCACTCATTCCCGTCTGCAAAGTCCTGTGCATCCTTAAGCAGTGTATGTATGTCTTCTATCGTTAATTCAGCAGTAGTTAGTAGGTTCTTCATGGATCCGCCTCCTTTTTTTAAAAAAACACCCTGATCTGTGGTTCATTGATCAGGGTGTTGGTCGTTTCGTGTCTGTCTTAATAGATGAATGGTTTGTACTCATCTTTTGACAGCTCAACACCCTTCCAAGCCTCACGGGACTTTATTAAAAGGTTTACGCTACGTTCTTATTTTCTTTTTCTATTTCAAACATATCTTCAGAAGCATTTTCTCTTCCAGGTAAGATAAGGTTCAAGACTACACCACAGATTGCTGCAAGTGCCATTCCTTGAATTTCGAATTGCTCTGATACTTTTATGAACGCTCCACCGATACCGATGACTAGAATCACGGATGAAATGACAAGGTTTCGTTTGTCTCCCATATCGATTTTGCTATCGATTAACATCCTTAATCCTGATGATGCAATGATTCCGAACAGCAGGATGGACACGCCACCCATTACCGGAGTTGGGATTGTGCTGATAAGCGCAGTTATTTTTCCAATGAATCCGAAAATCGTTGCTATTACAGCTGCACCTGCTAAAATATACACGCTATAAACTCGAGTTATTGCTAATACTCCTATATTTTCTCCATAAGTGGTTTTCGGAGGTCCACCAATGAAAGCTGAAATCATCGTCGCCATCCCATCACCGAGAATTGAGCGGTGTAATCCTGGCTCTTTAATATAGTCTCTGCCGACTACCTTGCTAAGAACAAGCTGGTGCCCGATATGTTCAGATAATGTTACGATTGCGACAGGTACCATCAGTAGCATAAGTTCCAAAGTGAATTTGACTTTGTAATGTACAAACGGAATGATGAATTTTGGCATTTCAAACCATGCGGCTTCTTTTACTGGAGTGAAATCGACGACTCCAACTAGTAAGGCGTAGATGTATCCTACGACTATCCCGGCTAGGATTGGCACCATGTTTAGCATGCCTTTTACATAAACTGAACAGATAATTGTGGCTGCTAGTGTGACAAATGCAACTGAGAAATGCAACAGACTGTACTCTCCCGCTGGATTGTTCATGGCCATATTAACAGCAGTTCCTGCTAAAGCTAGACCGATTACGATAATGACCGGACCTACCACAACCGGAGGAAGCAGATTCATAATCCATCTGTAGCCCGCTTTTTTGATAATCAGAGCGACAATTCCGTAAACCAAGCCTGCCATGAAACTTCCAATCATTGCAGCTCCTGGGCCACCGCCAGCTTTAGCGGCTATGATAGGCGCTATGAAAGCGAATGAGGATCCGAGATATGCAGGTACTTGCCATTTTGTAATCATAAGGAAAGCCAACGTTCCAAGACCGCTTGAAATTAACGCTATCGCAGGGCTTAGCCCCACTAAGTATGGCACCAAGATTGTGGCTCCGAACATGGCGAATAAGTGCTGTAAACTTAAAGTGATCCACTGTATCGGATTAGGTACGTCTTTTACGTCTAATAATGGTTTGTTGTTATTCATCAGTTGTGCCTCCTATTTTTTAGGCTCTGTTATACACACCTGTTGATTTCCGTTCCAGGATGCTCGCTTTCCGCGGGGCGTGCGGTGAGCCTCCTCGGCGCAGTTGCGCCTGTGGGGTCTCACCTGTCCCGCTAATCCCGCAGGAGTCTCGCACCTTCCGCTCCAATCAACAAAATGTAGAAAATCAACACTTCACTCTAACACAGCCACTTTTTAAATAAAAAACCCTCTTCGGCTTGAGGGCACAAAGAGGGTATGAAGGCATAGTAAAGCCATGCCTAACTCTCCCTTTGTCAGCCTCTCTGGACTGCCATTAAAAGGGCTATTTAGTTTTCATATATGCTTACTTGATCACATTCGTCTTTTTCCATCAATTCAACGACTATTTTTTCAGAGCTTGAAGTTGGTATATTTTTTCCGACATAATCAGCCCTTATTGGTAGTTCACGGTGACCACGGTCGACTAGGACCGCTAATTGGATTGATGCTGGGCGGCCAATGTCCATAAGAGCGTCCATTCCGGCTCTTACCGTTCTTCCCGTATATAGTACATCATCAACGAGGATGACCTTTTGATTGGTGATATCAACTGGGATATCCGATCCTTTTACAAGCGGCTCTTGATCAGCCGTTTTTTTCGTAAGATCATCACGGTATAACGTAATGTCAAGTTCGCCCACTGGAATTGGGTTTCCTTCGATTGCTTCAATTCTTTCAGCAAGTCTTTTAGCAATATAGATACCTCTTGTCTTAATCCCTACGAGGATACTTTCTTGAACACCTTTATTCTTTTCAATGATTTCATGGGCAATCCGAGTTAAGGCTCGGCGCACTGCTTGATCATCGAGTACAACTGCTTTTTGTGTCATTAATCATTCACATCCTCTAAAAATATAAAAGCCTCTCACCGATTTTGGCGAGAGGCAAACGAATTTTGCACAAATTATAGATGCATCTTGCATCCATTTATCCGTTTCCTTCTCAGCCTCACGGGACTGTATTAAAGGAGCTATTCAACTAAAATCATCTTACATGGACTTGTCGAACATGTCAATCATTATTTCTTAATTCATCAAGAAGTGTCGTGAAGCTTTCTGGAAGTGGTGCTTCGAATTCCATGTATTCCTGCGTTCTTGGATGGATGAACCCAAGTACTCCAGCATGCAACGCTTGTCCACCAAGGTCCAGAGTTTTCTTTGGTCCGTATTTCGGATCTCCAGCCAATGGATATCCAATATATTTCATGTGGACTCTGATTTGATGAGTTCTTCCCGTTTCAAGCTGACATTCCACAAGCGTGAAGTTCTTGAATTTTTCAAGCACTTGAAAGTGAGTAACGGCATGCTTTCCATTATCAACAATGGTCATGCTTTGACGGTCTCTTGTATCCCTGCCGATAGGAGCATCGATCGTCCCATGATCATGCTGAATTACCCCGTGAACAACTGCCTTATATTTTCGTGTTACTGTCTTAGCAACCAATTGATTAACTAAGTTTTCGTGCGCCATATCATTTTTGGCAACCATCAATAGGCCTGAGGTATCCTTATCAATTCGGTGAACGATGCCTGGACGCATTACACCATTAATACCTGATAAATCCTTACAATGGGCCATCAAGCCGTTTACCAATGTTCCAGTCAAATGACCTGGCGCAGGATGGACGACCATGCCCTTAGGTTTATTTACGACGAGCACATCTTGATCTTCAAAAAATATCTCCAAATCCATTTCTTCTGGTAGAACATCGTATTCTTCCGGTTCTGGAATAGATATTTCCAAATCGTCATTGATGCTGCATTTATAATTTGTTTTTACCGACTGACCATTTACAAGTACGTTTCCATCCTTAATCCACTGTTGGACCTGTGTTCTTGACCAATCAGCATTCAATGTAGAAACGACCTTGTCAATCCTGTCACCCTTTTGTTCCTCAAGAACTTTGTGATTCATTTTCTCCATGTGCTTTCTCCCTCGCTTCTCTCTCTTCTCGTAGCATTTGCAACATTAATAGTGCTACCCCGATGACTAACGCTGAATCAGCGATATTGAAAACCGGAAAATCATAGCCAAAAATAAACGTTTGAACAAAGTCCACTACTTCTTTTCTATACACTCGGTCGATAAAATTACCGATCGCTCCACCAAGCATAAGTCCAAGAGAAATTCCAAATAGTTTTTTACCTTTTACTGCTGTTTGAATGTAATAAATAAGTCCAATAATGACCACAACCGTGATCACATAAAAGAACCACATTTGTCCTTGTAAGATTCCCCAGGCAGCTCCCTGGTTCCGATGAGAGGTAATATAAAAGACGTCTTCAATCACTTTAATGCTTTCACCTAATTGCAAACGCTGAACTATCAGCCATTTTGTCACTTGATCCAATAAAATCACAAACAATGCTAATATGTAATAAAACACTAAAGAAACCCCCATAACTCATCATTGACTTCTTTTAGCATTTTAGCATACCGGCCACCGTTTGGACAATCTTACATTCTTAGAAGTCGCTCAAAGGCTTGCGGCAAAAAGCCTCAATATTAGATACGTCCTGTTGAGATTTTAAGGTGGGAACGATTCGGAGTATGAAGTCAGGCAAAATTTCACCAGATATTTCACATTTACCGTATGTCCCGCAATCTATTTTTTCCATTGTCGATTGTACATCCTTCAACTCTGCAATCAGAAGTTTACTGAACCATTCCTCAAGATCGTCTTTTCTAAGTTTATTCATGATTTCTTCTTCAGTTTCACGGAGTTCTTCATAAAGATGCTGACTGTAAGTTTTCATCGTTGCACCTCCGCCATTTTGTATCGTTATTTTCTCCTCATTTCTAATTTGAAGTCCTTAAAACATTTGACATGTACAGAAAACATTAGCGAAGGTGGAAATTTAAAGAAAAGTGATTGAGACTTGATTAGACTCGACAGACAGAAATAGTCAATAATGAGTCTAACGGCGGTTAAATCTTTTTAACGGCGCTTGTTTCCATTTAACGGCGGTTATGAACTTCTAACTTCTAACGAGTTTTCAACAATTCTCGACAAATCTAAGTCGATAAACAAATCCTAGGAGCAACCCATCGAGAATAAAACAAAACCCTCGCAAGATAGTTCCTGCGAGGGTTTTAAAGCAATTAAGCTAAGTGTGAATATTCTTTTTCTACTACTGTTGCACAGCGAGTACAAAGCGTTGGGTGTGCTGCTACCTCTCCGATTTCAGAAGTGACTGTCCAACAACGTTCACAAGTCTCGCCTTCAGCTTTAGAAACGAGGATTGCTGCAGTGTCAAGCTTAACAGCTTGTTCTGGTGCTTCCTCATAAGAACCTGCCACTTCAAATCCAGATACGATAAAGAGTTGTTTCAAGTTCTCATCAATTGAATCAAGCAATGACTTCGTTTCATCACTTACGTACAAAGTGATTTTGGCAGTAAGTGACTTACCGATTACTTTTTCATTACGTGCTTCTTCAAGTGCTTTTAAAACATCGTCACGAAGCTTCATGAACGCAGTCCACTTGTTTTCAAGCATTTCAGCATTTTCGAATTCCTGGTGCTTTGGCATATCTGTCAATTGCACGCTTGCTTCTTTAACGGAAGGGATAAAGCCCCAAACCTCATCTGATGTGTGAGATAAAATTGGAGCAACCAATTTTGTTAAAGCCATTAAGGACTCGAAAAGAACCGTTTGGATAGCGCGACGTTCTGCATTATCCTTCGCTTCGATATAAAGGACATCCTTGGAAAAATCAAGATAGAACGAACTTAAGTCAAGAGTACAGAAGTTGTTTACAGCATGGTAAATACCTGCAAATTCGTACTTCTCATATGATTCATTCACATTCTTGATGAGTTTGTTAAGTTTAACAAGCATGAATTGGTCCACTTCACGCAAGTTTTCATATGCTACTGCATCTGTTTCTGGATTAAAGTCAGCTAGATTTCCAAGTAAGAATCTGAAAGTATTTCGGATTTTACGGTATACCTCAGCGACTTGTTTTAAGATAGGATCTGATACACGTACATCTGATTGATAATCCACTGAAGCTACCCATAGACGAAGGATGTCGGCACCCAGTTGGTCCATAACCTTTGCTGGAACAACAACGTTTCCGATTGATTTACTCATTTTTCTTCCTTCTCCATCTAAAGCAAATCCATGACTTAAAACACCTTTATATGGAGCTTTTCCTGTCACAGCTACACCAGTGGAAAGTGATGAGTTAAACCAGCCGCGATATTGGTCAGAACCTTCTAGATAAAGATCAGCCGGACGTTGCAAGTCTTCACGTTCTTCAAGCACTGCCTGATGAGAAGAACCAGAATCAAACCAAACGTCCATGATATCTGTTTCTTTCGTGAATAGACCATTCGGGCTTCCTTCATGTGTAAATCCTTCTGGAAGCAAATCTTTCGCTTCACGCTCAAACCAAACACTTGATCCGTGTTCACGGAATAATGCTGATACGTGATCAATTGTTTCATCAGTGATGATTTCTTGGCCATTTTCAGCATAGAATACAGGGATTGGAACGCCCCATACACGTTGACGGGAAATACACCAGTCTCCACGGTCACGAACCATATTGAATAGACGTGTTTCACCCCATGCAGGCACCCATTTTGTTTCTTTGATTGCTTCTAATAAATCTTCACGGAAATCCTTGATTGAAGCAAACCATTGAGCAGTAGCACGGAAAATTACTGGCTTCTTTGTTCTCCAATCGTGTGGATATGAGTGAGTAATGAATGAAAGCTTCAATAACGCGCCATTCTCTTCCAACTTTTGAGTGATTGGCTTATTAGCCTCTTCATAAAATAAACCTTCGAAACCTTCAGCTTCACTCGTCATGTGTCCTTTATCATCAACTGGACATAGAACATCAAGCCCATACTTCTGTCCAACATGGAAATCGTCTTCACCGTGACCTGGTGCTGTGTGAACGCAACCTGTACCAGCATCAGTAGTTACGTGGTCCCCAAGCATCACTAAAGAATCACGGCCATATAAAGGATGCTCTGCTACAATATTTTCGAGCTCGCTTCCCTTAACTTTTGAAACTACTTCAGTAGCTTCCCAGCCAACTGCTGAAGAAACCGCTTCAAGAAGTGCTTCTGCCACAAGGTATTTTTTGTCGTTTGCAGCTACAACTACGTATGTTAAGTCAGGATGAACGGAAATTCCCAAGTTAGCTGGAATTGTCCATGGAGTAGTCGTCCAGATAACAATGTGTGTATCAGTATCTAAAACGTTTTTACCATCCTTTACTTTGAAACCTACATAGATAGATGGTGAACGCTTATCATTGTACTCAATTTCTGCTTCTGCAAGCGCGGATTCACTTGAAGGCGACCAGTAAACAGGTTTCTTACCTTTATAGATATAGCCTTTTTTCGCCATGTCTCCAAAGACCTTGATTTGTTGAGCTTCGTATTCAGGCTTTAATGTGATGTATGGATTTTCCCAATCACCACGGACTCCGAGACGCTTAAACTGCTCTCGTTGATTATCGATCTGTTCTAGTGCGTACTCTGCACAAAGCTTACGGAAATCGGCAACCGACATTTCTTTCCGTTTTACACCTTTATTTGTCAAAGCCTGCTCGATTGGCAAACCATGTGTATCCCAACCTGGTACGTATGGTGCATTGAATCCGCTCATCGATTTGAAACGGACAATAAAATCTTTCAAAACCTTATTTAATGCATGACCCATGTGGATATCACCATTCGCATATGGTGGTCCATCATGTAATACGTACATTGGACGATCCTTTGTACGTTCCTGCACCATGTTGTAAATATCCATCTCTTTCCATTCCCCCTGGATTTCAGGTTCTCTTTTAGGAAGATTCCCACGCATCGGAAATTCCGTTTGTGGCATCAATAACGTATCTTTGTACTCCATTTTTATTCCTCCATTTATTAAGCTGCAAGCGAATTATTTAAACACAAAAAAACCTTCTCATCCCAAATAGGGACGAGAAGGTTTATTTCCCGCGGTACCACCCTGTTAGAAATAATCAAAAAGACTATATCCACTCAAAATTCGTAACGTGAATGAAACGCCTAAGTTTAATCATTCTGAAACAGAATTTTCAACCCGGAACTCAAGGGTGATCTTCCAATATCTCGCTCTGCTAGGCTCCCACCAATCCCAGCTCGCTTAAAAAGCTTGTAGATATTGTACTGTCCCTCTCATCGTCAATAATCGCTATTTTGGTTATTAAAAAATTATATGCGAAAATTCCTTATTTCGTCAAGCTAATGAGTCTTCTTCTTTTGAAGAATTTAACTCAGTTGAATCTAATTCATATTGTAATAAATGATCCCAGTCATCATTATTTAAAAGATCCAATTGTGCTTCGACCAGCATTTTAAAGCGAGTACGGAATACTTTCGATTGTTTTTTCAAGTCTTCAATATCAAGTGCAATCTTTCTTGCCTTTGAAAGCGACTCGTTTACAATGCGATCAGCATTTTTTTCAGCTTCTTTAATAATAAGTTTTGCTTCTTTTTGAGCATTGCGTTTTACATCTTCTGATGCTTCTTGGGCAATGACGATTGACTTGTGGAGTGTTTCTTCAATCGTAGTAAAATGCCCTAAACGTTCGTTCAGATCATTCAAACGCTCTTCCATTTCTTTCTTTTCTCGAATGACTTGTTCATAATCCTTGATCACTTGATCAAGAAATTCGTTTACTTCATCCTCATCATAGCCTCTAAAACCTTTATTAAATTCTTTATTATGAATATCCAACGGCGTTAATGGCATAGTGCCACCTCCAAAATCAGTCTCTTCTCTTTTATGTACAGTGCAAATATTCGACAAATATTTCTATATTCCTGCAATAATAATGAAATTTATTGATATTTCCCTGCAGTAATTCTCCATTTATCTTTTTTCGTCTTGCCATCTATCGATATGATTTTGGCTCTGCCATATCCTCTCATCGATAGGATATCCCCTTCTTCACAAACGAAGGCGGTATTTTCAATGACAGTCCAATTTACCTTAACGAGACCTTGTCCAATGAAAAGTTGGGCTTTTTGTCTTGAGAGGTTATGTATTGCTGCGATAACTGTATCCAGTCTCAATGAAGAGACGGTCGTTGACAGCTCATGCAATTCTTCTTTTGACTCAATGGCATCTGACAACTGAATTTCTTTCAATTCGACTTTGGCTTTACCAATTGATTCTAGTTGCATCCCGAGATAATCACTTACCTCAGACGCAGTAAAAATCTGTATTCTATCCCCTTTGAAAAGAATATCCCCAAATTTCCCGCGCTTCAGCCCAATCGACATTAAGCTACCCAAAACTTGTGGATGTTCGATTGTAACAAATTTGCTAGGATAATTAATTTCAAATAAGCTAATTTGAAATTGCTCCATTGCAGCTTCATCATAGTCAGGATACAAGTAAGCACGCTTTCTTTCGGTTGTTTCGGTTCCTCCAAAAAATGCAAGCTTAACGTTCCCATGCTCGCCCACGATGGTTTTTACAATATGTTGCTCCCGAGGATCGAGAAAATCAGTAAGCTTAGCGGAATATGTGGAATCCACAAATTCTTTCCAATGCAAAGCCTGATCTATGAATTCACGTTCCTCAGGACGAAAATGTTGATAAATATTCATTCTTTAGCCAATCCAAGTCTGAACCTGTGCCAATCCATTCGACGCAAATCGAAGGACTAAGATTGCCACAATTGGTGAAATATCAATCATTCCGATAGGGGGAATGATTTTTCTAAACGGCTCAAGATATGGTTCGCATATACGAGTGAATAATCGTCCGATCGACGTTTCGCGTGCACTAGGAAACCAAGACATCAAAATATAGATGATTAATGCCCAGTAATAAAGCTCAAACACTTTAGATAAGATGTAAAATACAATATCCATTTAACACTACCACCTCGAATCATGTAGATCATGTTCTTGCATGATCTCAGAAATATTCCCAGAAACTTCAACATTGTCAGGTGTGCATAAGAAAATACTTGTGCCGATTCTTTGGATATCCCCTCCGATGGCATAAACTGTCCCGCTTAGAAAATCCACTATTCTTTTAGCCTGATCGTGATCGATACGTTGCAGATTTACAACTACAGCTCTGCGATTTTTCAAATGATCAGCAATGTCCTGAGCTTCAGCATATACCCTTGGTTCAACTAAAACTACTTTTGATGCTTTCTGAACACTTTGTAGACTCACAACGTTTTGTTTTTGAGGAAGTTGCTTTTGAACCTGTTGCTTTTGTGTTTTTAGTGGTTCTACTTCTTCTTCAATGTATTCGTCTTCATAATCCTCATATTCATCATCCAAAAAGAAAAAAGTTTTGATTTTAGATTTAATACTCATTGCTTACACCTCCTCATCATCATAGCCAACAAGGGCTGTTCCAATCCTTACCATTGTGGCACCTTCTTCAATTGCAATATTAAAATCATTCGACATCCCCATCGACAATTCTGTGCACGGAGCATTCTGAAGATGGAGTGCTTGGACTTCGCTACGAATTTCTGCCAATTTCTTAAAGCATTCTCGAAGAGTTTTTTCATCATCTGTAAATGGTGCCATTGTCATTAACCCAACAACATATACGTTTTCTAATGACTTTATGCTCTCAATGAACCTAATTACTTCTACTGGTGCAAGCCCATGCTTAGATTCTTCACCAGACACATTGACTTGTACGAGGCATTTTACCTTTTTATTAGCTCTTTTATTAATCTCTTCAGCTAATGATAATCGGTCAAGAGAATGAATGTATTCGACTTGATTGATAATATTTTTTACTTTTCTTGTCTGCAAGGAACCAATATAATGCCATACAGGCTTGTCCTGAAGAACTTGCCATTTTTCTATTAGTCCTTCGTCACGGTTTTCACCAAGATGAACGATTCCTGCCTCTAGCGCTTCAGCGGCTCTTTCAATACTTACATATTTTGTTACGCCAATAATTTTTACTTCATCGGGATTCCGAGCGACTTTCATGCAAGAATCATGAATTTGTTTTTGAATTGTTTCTAGCTTTACAACAACATCCATTAAAAATCAGAATCCTCCCTCCAGCCAATAAAGCTCATCATCCTCCCCGTCTTTCCATTATCACGACGATGGGAAAAAAATTCATCTTGGTGACAGCTTGAACAATAGGTAGTAGTTAGGATTTGATCTTCCTTGATTCCCTGCTTCATAAGAAGCTGTTTGTTCAATTCTTGCAAATCAAGAGTATATTGACCTTCTTGTATTTGATTATATGGTTTTTTTTCGACATGTTCTAGTGTATTTTGAACGAAAGTAATAACATAATCATCTACAATATAACATTTTTTGCAGATAGATGGGCCAATAATGACAGAAATTCGTTCGACATCGATTCCTTCCTGCTGCCAGGTTGATACCATTTTTGCACCGATGCCATGAACGGTTCCTTTCCAACCTGCATGAGCAATCCCGATCATCTTCTTCTCAGGAGCAATAAAATACAGTGGTACACAATCAGCAAAACAAAGAGTCATCAAAATACCCTTTTCGGTTGAATAAAAACCGTCAGTGTCTTTAATTGAATCATCGTACGCATACGAGCCTTTGCCACAGTCCTCTGAAGTCACTTTCTTGATTCTAATGCCATGTGTCTGTTCTGCTCCAACCCATTTTTCTAATGGAACACGAATGGATTTTGCGAGTGACTCACGGTTCGCACAAACATCTGTCAAGTTGTCCCCTACATGAAAGCCAAAATTTTGAGATTGAAAAGAATCTTTACTTGAACCGCCATTTTTAGTTGTAAATCCAGCAACCAATCCTGGATACTGTTCAACCCAATTCTTTATTGAGTAATACTGTTCATTTTGTTTTACAAATGGTTCCATATCACTTCTCCGTTTTGATTTTACTTTAAGTTTACCATACTCTTATATTAGCTTGCATAAAAGCACCTAAAGCTCTTCTTCATATACCCTTTCCGCCATATCTTTAAATCTTACAAGGATGACGTCCTCGCCAATCTTTAAAATGTTCTTCCAAGGAATCACAATATCTTCTTCCCGTCCAAAGAAACCTAATACTTTACCTACACCTGTTACCACAACGGCTTCAATTTTCCCTGTATTTAAGTTTATCTCGATGTCTCCAACATTACCTAATCTTTTCCCATCAGCTACATTCACTACATCCTTGATTTGAAAGTCTGAAATTTTCACCATTCTAATCACTCCCGTTTTACATGCTATTACAAATATATGAATGTAAAACGGGAATATTGTTCAATGGAACAATAAATATAGTCAGTCTCAAAAATAACCTATATTTTCGGATAAAATCCCATATAAATAAGCTGCCATAAAGGCAGCTTCAGCTTTGTATATTCTTGTTCATTTGCTTTATTGCAGCTTTTTCAAGTCTTGATACTTGGGCTTGTGAAATGCCAATTTCATCAGCAACTTCCATTTGCGTCTTACCTTGGAAAAAACGCTTGCGCAAAATCAACTTCTCGCGTTCGTTTAATCTACGCATGCCTTCTTTGAGTGCTAATTCTTCTATCCAGTTTGTATCTTTATTTTTTTCATCACTTAGCTGATCCATTACAAAAATCGGGTCGCCACCATCATTATAAATCGGTTCAAACAGAGATACAGGATCTTGGATAGCATCCAGTGCAAAAACAATTTCCTCATGCGGAACCTCTAGTACCCTTGCGATTTCCTCTGCAGTAGGTTCTCTCGAGGTTTCACTCATCAACCGCTCTCTAACTTGAAGCGCTTTATAGGCAATATCTCTGAGAGACCGTGACACCCTTATCGGATTATTATCTCTCAAATACCTCCGTATCTCCCCGATAATCATCGGTACGGCATAAGTAGAGAATTTTACATTTTGGCCGAGATCAAAGTTATCAATAGACTTCATTAATCCGATACAGCCCACCTGGAATAAGTCATCAACAAATTCTCCTCTGTTGTTAAAACGCTGAATAACGCTTAACACAAGCCGCAAGTTTCCATTCACAAGCTTTTCTCGAGCGAATATATCGCCTTCTTGCATTTGTCTGAAAAGCAAACGCATTTCTTCATTTTTTAAAACAGGAAGTTTTGATGTATCAACACCACAAATTTCAACCTTATTTCGAGTCAATCTCTTCCCTCCTCACAGGAGTTGCTGTACAAAAAACAGTATCTCCTTGAGAAGGAAAAATATGCACATGTGGTTTCACGGTTCTAGGAAGAAAATTGGAAAAAACTCATTAATTCCCTATAAAACTTCACTTTTTTCTTCAGAAAAAAATTTTGTTGAAATAATATTTTTTATATTTAAACCATTTTGTTGAATTCTTTCCTTAGTCTCTTAATGATGCGCTTTTCTAGCCTTGAAATATAGGATTGTGAAATTCCAAGCATATCTGCTACATCCTTCTGGGTCTTTTCTTCCCCATTCGTAAGACCAAAACGAAGTTCCATAATTTGCTTTTCACGGTCTGAAAGTTGATGAAGAGCTTTCGTCAATAGCTTTCTATCAACGTTTGCTTCAAGATCCTTTGTAATGATATTTTCTTCCGTTCCAAGTACATCGGATAGTAGTAGTTCATTACCATCCCAGTCTATGTTTAAGGGTTCATCGAATGACACCTCTGAACGTATCTTATTATTTCTTCTAAGATACATGAGAATTTCATTTTCAATACACCTTGATGCATATGTAGCAAGCTTAATCTTCTTCTCAGGATTAAATGTGTTAACAGCCTTTATTAAACCAATTGTTCCAATACTGATTAAGTCTTCGATATTGATGCCTGTATTTTCAAATTTACGTGCGATATAGACCACTAGTCGCAAATTTCTTTCAATCAATATGGATCTAGCCGCTTTATCCCCATTCGGAAGTTTCTTTAATAGCACTTCTTCCTCGTCCTTCGTTAAGGGCGGCGGCAATGCTTCGCTTCCACCAATATAATAAATTTCATCCGTCTTTAACCCTAGCTTGATCAGAAGCTTATACCAGTAATAGGATAAGCGAAGTTTCCATTTTTTCATGGAAGTACCTCCTTCTAAATGATGAATTTCTGAGTATAGTATTATTAGCTTACCTTCGTTGATGCTACAGGTTTTCTTACACCTGTCAGCATTTTTGGATGAACGATACACTGGAATGAATCATCTGCCGATAAGCGTTGCATCGTAAATGATACAAGACACTTACTGCAATCAATTTGAAATTGGTCCTTCACAATGAAAACTTGATCAGGTTTTATCGCAATAATTAGTTGGTGTTCCTGACCAACCGAACGACACGGGATAATTTTAAGTTTTGATTGCCATTCTGAGTGCACTTCGTCATTCCCATTTATGAGGCATTCAGGATCTTCCGCCATTTTCTTTATTGCCTCAGGGAAAAGGTCCAATCTGTCAAAAAGAGAAACGAACATGACTGGCATTCTTGAAAAAGGATCATATAACTGATTGCCACTGTCTACAAGACCTCTAAATGAGTAGGTTCTCTCACCTAATCTAATTAGTACATCCACTTTCTGATCAAACTCAATCTTCGTCATTTCAATACTTTCAATCCTCGACTTAGAAAAATGCCATGCAACGGGAAACCCAATCATGACAAAAAGCCAACTTACAGGATCGCCGTAGCCTTTGACACTTGAGATAAGAACATTGGTTGTCAATTCATTATCAAATCTTATGAAGTAGTGCATCCCTATTAAAAAGCCACCAACAAGAAAAGTTGCAAGATATAGGGTAAATAAACCACTGATAAAATAACGCAGCCTTTTATAACCAAATACACTAAATACCATCAGTATAGAAAATAGCAACTTTATGATTGGATGGCCTGAAAAGGAATTTAGAGGTGTAAATGATAATATAATGATTAATGAGCCTATAAATCCCCCTAATAGCAATCTCCATAAACGGAATTCCCGTTTGAGTATGATGGCTGTCAGGTAAAGCAGGAGACTGTCAAACAAGAAATTCAAAGCCCAAATTACATCCACATAAACAGTCATCTTTACAGCACCCCGCGATCTAAGAAAGCTCTTCATTGCGTGTTCTGCATGTTAACCGATATAAAACCCCCAATCCTTTTTACAAAACCTTTCTGTTTACGGAAAAGTATAACCTACCTTAGCAGCAGAAGTGTGTCACTTCCTGTAAACGAAAGAACAGAAATTTTCATGTATCCATTCGGATTTTGTCAGATTTTTTCTTTGAGGAGATAAGTGATAGATCAGCTCAATTTTATAACATGGCTCTGTTGAATTCCGCTCCAGTCGCTTGCTCTCCTCGGATTATTCGCCGAACCTCCTGGTCGCATAACGGTCGTTCCCTAGGACACTGATTATCTTCCTTGAAAGAACCCACCCACAAAAAAACGCGGAAGCCTTTTTGAGGAGTCCAGTGCCTACCGCTCCAATCAACAAAGTGCAGAAAATACCGGTAGAAGGCACGAGAAGTCTACTTGTGCGAAAATTTGCATGATTAAATATGAAGATTTTGGCGTAATTATCTCATTTAAAGTGGATATGAAAGTATAACATTATACCCTCGTGAGGTTTTCAGCCCTTTTTATACTCCTGTTTTTTGATCGTCATCGCCATTTTCAAAAATGTTATCGCCTGTTTTTTCATGGTAATAAACGGTTTCAAAAATATATTCGCTGAGTTCATATTCGGCTTTTTAAAAATCACGATATCCCCGTCGATTTCCCTAAATATTATGCAAATAATCAACAATGTACTTTAACAAAGCCTAAAAAACAAAAAAACACGACTCATTTGAGTCGTGTTTTTTTGTTGCTATTTTATCGTCTACGATTACGATTTCTTAAGAAAGTTGGGATATCTAGTGTATCCTCAGGTTGTTGTTGTGAAACAGAAGTATGTCTCACAGGTTCAGGTTGTACTTCCTCACGTTTCGGTTCTCTTTTCACTGTACCAATGTTTGGCTTTAATTGTCCAAACGAAGGGCGTACCGGTTTAGGTTGTTGTAATTCTTCCTGGAAACCAGTTGCAATGACAGTAACGATGATTTCATCTTTCAGATTATCATTGATGACAGATCCAAAAATCATGTTTACATCTTGGTCTGAAGCAGACGCAACGATGTCCGCTGCTTCTTGTACTTCATACAAGCTTAGATTTGAGCCACCCGTGATATTCATAAGAACCCCTTGAGCTCCATCAATGGAAGTTTCAAGCAATGGAGATGAAACAGCTTTCTTTGCAGCTTCAGCCGCACGGTTTTCTCCAGAAGCTACCCCAATACCCATCAATGCAGATCCTTTACTTGACATGATCGTTTTTACGTCAGCAAAGTCAAGGTTAATTAATCCTGGAGTTGCAATTAGATCAGATATACCTTGTACACCTTGACGTAGTACGTTGTCAGCTTCACGGAATGCTTCAAGCATTGGAGTGCTCTTGTCAACAATCTCTAATAAGCGATCGTTCGGGATGACAATAAGTGTATCAACCGCTTCCTTCATCTGTCCAATTCCGCCAGCTGCTTGATTAGAACGTTTACGTCCTTCGAATGTGAAAGGGCGTGTTACGACGCCAACAGTTAAAGCACCTAAATCGCGAGCGATTTGGGCAATAACAGGTGCAGCACCCGTACCCGTTCCGCCACCCATACCAGCAGTAACGAAGACCATGTCAGCTCCTCTTAGAGCTTCTTCAATTTGTTCTTTGCTTTCTTCGGCTGCTTTTTTCCCTACTTCTGGGTTAGCACCCGCTCCAAGACCACGTGTTAATTTACCGCCAATTTGCATTTTCACTTCTGCTTTAGACAAGTTTAATGCTTGGGCATCTGTATTTACGGAGATAAACTCTACTCCTTGAACGCCATGTTCGATCATACGGTTAACCGCGTTATTACCGCCACCGCCGACACCAATGACTTTTATCGTAGCAAGTTGATCTAAATTCATATCAAAATCCAGCATGACAAATCCTCCTAATTCGTCCATATTCCTTGAACACCTGTTTACTCAAAAAAGTAACCTAGGAACTTTTTTACTCTTGTTGTCATTTTTTCCTCAGGTTGTTTTTCCAGCTTTGCTTTCGGTTGTTGCTGTTGTTTCGGCAATCGCTTTTCTCTAGGTTCGGAGACAGGTGGCATTGAGACCGTTTTTCTGCCTTTTAATCTAGCATTCTTATAAGCAAATTGTATCAAACCAACTGCTGTCGTATATTGTGGTTCACGAACTCCAATATAATCAGGAATTGCAATTCTTACACGGTTCTGGAAAATGACTTGAGCAAGTTCCAACACACCTTGCATATTCGCCACTCCACCAGTTAGCACAAAGCCACCAGGTAGATCGCGTACACCTAATCTTCTTAATTCGTTTTGGATCAAATCAAAAATTTCTTCAAGTCTTGCTTCTATAATATCAGAAATTTCGATCTGACTAAACTGCTGATGCTGATCACTGCCAATAATCGGAACACTGAACACTTCTTCTTCAGAAGCTTCATCATAAAAAGCATGACCATATTTGATTTTTACTTTCTCAGCATCTTCTGTTGAAGTGCGTAATCCAATCGACAAGTCTTTAGTAATATGGTCTCCGCCAATTGGTATTACACTCGTTGTTTTAAGGTGTCCATTATCAAATACAGCGATTGTAGTTGATCCTCCGCCGATATCAACAAGAGCAACGCCAAGATTCTTTTCGTCCTTTGATAGGGCGAAAGATCCTGCAGCCAGAGGCTGTAGCGTTATGTCTAAAATTTCCAAACCTGCACGTTCAACACAGCGAAGCGTATTATGTAGGATTGTCTTTGAACCTGTAATAATGGTGCCTTCCATTTCGAGTCGGACACCAATCATGCCACGTGGATCGTTAATTTCATCAAGTCCATCAACGATGTATTGTTTAGCTACTACATCGATGATCTCTCTTTCAGGCGGAATGGATACAACTTGTGCTGCATCTTTCACACGCTCAACATCATCTAAAGTAATCTCACGATTTTCACTTGATACTGCTACTACTCCATGACAAGGCTGTAACATCACATGATTACCTGTAATCCCTACAATGACTTGACGGATTTCCATTCCAATCATTCTTTCAGCCTGTTCAACTGCTCTTTTAATAGAATGAACTGTTTCATCTATATCTACAATGGAGCCTTTTCTTAATCCTTCTGACTTCTCATTGCCAACACCAATAATATTTAATGAGTCATTGACCATTTCACCAATGATGACTTTCACACTGGATGTACCGATGTCAAGACTTACATATATTTCATTGTTGTTCATTCTTTGGCACCTCCTTTAGCGTTCCCTTTAACGTTAAAAAACAACCTATTTTAAACATTTGTCGTTTTCTAGTCCCTATCTAATAAAATATTCGTCACAACTAAATGATTCCCTCTAAAAAAATTCACTTTTTTTCTATTTTTCAGTATTTGTTGACCATTTTGTCAATAATATTCGGCGAATGACCGCAATGTTTTGGAATAATCTCACTCCAAAAGCAAAAATGGCTGCTAAATACAAGTCTACACCAAGATGAACACCTAGAAAAGCTAAACTTGCTGCAAGTATGATGTTAAAGAAAAAGCCTGATACAAATACCTTCTCATCATAGATGTTTTGTAGTCTCGCCCTTATTCCTCCAAACAAGGTGTCGAATGCCGCTAAAACGGCGATCGAAAGATAATTAGAATATTCTTCAGGAATACGAATGTCTGTCATTAAGCCAAACAATATTCCCATTATCAAGCCCATAACTGGAAGCCACATTAGGTATTGCCTCCTTCACCAGGTTTAACAGGCTGCATATTACGAATACGAATGGAATTTTCATACGCCGGAACAGTAATATTAAGCTCAGGATTTGAAACTGTTACTCTTAAATTATCGATAAAAAACTCTTCTGCAGATTTGGATACCTGCATGCGGTTATAAAGCTTATTAGCCGTTTTCATATCTTCAACGACAATCTTTACGTCAATAGGCAGGGAATCTAATGTATGACCGTCAATTTTTGTTTCACCATTGATATCCCTTATGACTGTGCTGTTGATGATTCGTTGTCCATCCACACTTATATGTTTTGCGTCGTACATGTTGAGTTCATTTAGCATCCTCTTTAATAGGTCAGGAGAAAGAGATGCAACTGTTGTACCCAATTTAATATCCTCATAAATTGGTTCAATCGTAAGGACTAGTCCTGGTCCAGTTATTTCAGTTAAGCCCGCTTCGACCTTAAGTTCTTCTAATGTTTCACGAAGAACCTGCTCTTTACTTTGCTTTCTCTTTGATTCGTAGGCTGCCAGCTTCTCTTCATTCGAGCGAATCTCTCGAATCAATGTGGACTGTAGTTCTTTCTCTTTCAACAATGCTTCCCTGAGTTGCCATACATCCCTTGTGTCTCTTACTACAGGTTCTTTAACGGTTTGGAATTGGATAGCAATCATGAAACCAATTACTGCAGTAATGATGGTTAAACTAATATTTTTAGACTTGTCCACATTTATCACCTGACCTTCTAGCCCGTTACGATTTCTTCACAGCTCCCATTAATTCTTCCCAAGAATAGGATCGAGGATAATTTCATCTTTTTTCTGTAAAGAAAAAATGATATTGTCATTTACAAGTTGATCCTTGACCCCTCCTGTTAAATTCAAAGCAGAAGCAAGTACATCGGAATCTCCTATCGCGGTAATGACAAATGGAGCTGGATGCTGATGACCGTCTACCGTAATAACAGGCCCTGTACACTCTATATAAGAATTGTGCGTCAATCGTTGCCCATTAATGGCCACAGCCGCAGCTCCTGAAATATAGAGCTCATTTATTACTTTAAAAACGTGAAATTCATGAACGATATAATCGTTTATATTTGCAGTTTCTACTTGATAGTCTCCATCTGCAAGAGTAACTTCAACACCCTTGCCTTTCACAGGTACTTTTCCTAAATACATCCTGTATTTTTCGGTGTCTTCTGCCAAATTGAAAAATACTTGAGCACCTTTGGACAAATCTTTTTCTATTTCAAGAACCTTTTGTTGTTTTTTAATCAGTTCTTTTTGTAATTTTCTATTTTCCTTTTCCTGATTAATCATTTGATTTCTCAGTGTTAAATTTTTTTCCCATTGTTTGCTCGTTATACTAGAGCCTTCATTTTCCTTTTGGGTAATATGGTAGGAAAAAGCCAACATATAGCCGAGTACTAAACAAACCAAAGATAAGATAACATGATTACCCTTCACTCTCATCTTTATTTTCTTCAACCTCATCGTCTCCTTCCTGTCCATAAGCTTTAAAGTACGATCCTACTTCCAAGTCAATTACACCTTTAACTTTTGGATCGAGCTGACTTATGATTGAAGGATAATGCGCCATTTTTTCTGCAAAACTTCTCAAACTAGCACTAACTTCGAAACCATCGTTCATAAATAAAGTAATATGAAACCGGTCCGTCTTACTTGGTGCATAATGAATCTCTGAGATTGAATTTTTCACTTCGAGAGGTAAGTCGTCAAGGCTTGAAATAAGCTCGTCCAATACCTTTCCTTCTTTAAACCCACCCAAAACTGGAGCATTACCTGGGAGTTGCTTTGTGCTTTCCTTTAATATTTTTCCATTTTGAAGTACTGGATAAAAAGCTTTTTTATCAGAAAGATAAGCAATTCTTTTATGTTCCTTCACATTGACCTTGACAATATTTGGAAACTGCACACGCACAGTTGCTTTTTTCACTTCTGGAAGTTTCATGATCTGAGCTTCTACAGTCTTTTTGTTTACCTTCCATACATTCGTTTGGAAGGTAAGACCACTTTTGGCTATAATATCATTTTTTGAATATGAGGCATTTCCAGTCACAGTGATGGTTTTAATTCGGCTTAAAGGCGATTGGACATAAACAACACATGCAATCATAAAGAAGAACAATAACAGCAGCATGATAAGCCTCTTGTTGGCCTTGCGCCGTCTTTGTTGTTTCAATTTAGGTATACGCTCTTCAAGAGAAACGATTTTACCCTTTTCCACACCCTTCACCCCAATGCCTTCTTTTGGACTTTACCGGAATTGAAAACAACGGCACGAATCTTCATGCCGTCATTAACACAGCCTTTTTATCCATATCTAATGAATAATTATACCACAATATATGTCATTAGTAAGAAGTATTTCCTGTTACTTTCGTCCGATTATTTCCACTTCTGTTTCCATTTTCACTCCGTACTGACTAAACACTGTGTCTTTTACATGCTGGATAAGCGCTAATACGTCTTGGGCAGTGGCACCACCAGTATTTACAATAAAGTTGCCATGCATTTCGGAGATTTTTGCCCCACCGATACTATGCCCTTTTAATCCAGCCGATTCAACTAGTTGGCCAGCATAGTTTGGAAGAGGATTTCGGAAGATACTTCCTGCACATGGATAGTTCCATGGCTGCGTTTCTTTACGATAGTCTTTATTTTTTTGCATTTCTGCTACGATTGTTTCTTTTTCTCCTTCTTCTAAACGAAAAACAGCTTCTAACACCATACCAGGGCGCTTCTTCTGAAGAACAGATGAGCGATAAGAAAATTCCATTTCTTCGTTTGAAAGCCATTCTATCTTTCCATCCTCAAAGAGTACAAGAGCTTTTACAAGGATTTTTGAAATATCGGATCCATGTGCACCCGCGTTCATATAGACTGCTCCACCGACCGAACCTGGTATACCGCCAGCAAATTGCAGTCCTGATAGTCCCTTTTTGCTTATAAGCGTTGCAAGACTTATCAACGAATGGCCACCGCCTACCTTAACATCCGTCCCGTTCACTTCGAGTGAATCCAAACCTGCTCCGAGTCTAATCACGATGCCCTCAATGCCTTCATCAGAAACTAATAGGTTAGACCCTCTACCAATCGCTCTCCACTTCAGGCCTTTTTCACGAACAAAGTCCATAATTTTTTTTACATTTTCAACTGAGGAAGGCTCCACAAGAACATCTGCAGGCCCACCAATTTTCATGGTTGTATGAAGAGAAAGTGGTTCATTGGGCTTCACTTTTCCTACATTTAATTTTTCAAGTTCTTTCACTATGCCGTCCATAAATACCTCCTATATTTCAAAAGAGTGTTACCATAGTTTATGCAAAAAATTCTCTTAGGCTACCTCTGGTTTTCCGTAAGCTTTTTCATCACCGTATAAAGCCTTTGTGCTGAATCAGGTACACCAAGTTTTTTTGCTTTAGTTTTCATATCATTTAATTTATTTTCATCTAGAAGAATAGCATCAATCTCTTCAACCAAACGTTTACTATTCAAGTCCTTCTCTAACAATAAAGTAGCAGCGCCATGATCACTTAAAGAGCGCGCATTTTTTTCCTGATGATTATTTGTCACATAAGGACTTGGTATTAAGATACTAGGAATGCCCAATGACGTTAGCTCTGCTAATGTAGTAGCACCTGCCCTAGCAACGGTTAAATCGATACCCGAAAGTACCTCTGGCATATTATGAATAAATGGCTTGATAATGACGTTTTCTGGGTTACCCACTAACGCTACTTCTTTTTGAACTTCCTCAAAATGCGTATCGCCTGTTACATATAGAATCTGATAAGGTTTTTCCCTGAATTGTGATAATGACTTTATGATAGCTTCGTTAATCGGCCTTGCACCACGACTCCCGCCTACAACAAGTACAGCAGGCATACTGGAATTTAATCCTGTTGAAATGCGGCCATGTATACCGTCTTGCCCCATTACTTCAGATGCACGTGGATTCCCTGTAAATACAACTTTCTTGTCAGGAAAATACTCTCTAGCTCCTTCAAAACATATTGCTATTTTATTAACATAGCGTGATAAAAATTTATTAGTTAAGCCTGGTACGCTATTTTGTTCATGTATTATAGTAGGAATTTTCAATTTTGCAGCAGCGTATACCACTGGTCCACATACGTATCCGCCTGTGCCAATCACGACATCAGGCTTGAAATTCTTTAATATCTTTTTACTATCGCTGACACCCTTAAGGAATCTATATATAGTCTTAACATTATCAAAAGATAATTTTCTTTTAAACCCTGTTATATGTATAGATCTAAACGGAATACCTTCTCTTTTCACAATTGAACTTTCCAGACCCGCTTCTGTTCCTATATATAAGAATTCAGCTTGTTCATTTTCTTTATGTATTTCACGTATTAAGGCTAACGCAGGATAGATATGTCCACCCGTACCGCCACCACTTACTACTATTCTCATTATTCCACCCCATCAACTCAAAAAAATATTTCTAATATAATATTTAATTAAAACCACTCACTCGCTTTACCCCATTCTACTATAAACAAAACAAAATATAGAGCGAGAAAATAATATGTTAAACAATTGTAATACAAAAACAAGAAGCGGAAGCACCTGAGACTATAAAAAAACGGTTATATTAAATCCTCAACATCGATTAAATTAACATATTTCTAAAAAGAAAAAAAGCAAACCCTTTTAGGGTCTGCCTCAATATCTTGCATAGCGGCTAATATTAAGTAGAACGCCTACTGCCATTAACATCAATGTCAAGGATGATCCCCCATAACTTAGGAATGGCAATGTAATCCCTGTTACTGGCATTAAGCCTGTGACCACTCCGACATTGATCATCACTTGTATGGCTATCATGGCTATTATTCCTACTGCAAGGAAGCTTCCAAACAAATCTGGAGCACCTAATGATATCCTAATGCCCCTCCAAAGCAGTAAAGCAAATAATAGCAATACAAATGATCCGCCTATAAATCCTAATTCCTCTGCTAATATGGCAAAAATAAAGTCTGTCTGTGGTTCTGGCAAGTAAAAGAATTTTTGACGACTTTCTCCAAGACCCAATCCAAACAATCCCCCTGGTCCAATTGCAAACAATGATTGAATCATCTGAAAACCGCTCCCAAGCGGATCAGACCATGGATCAAGGAAAGAAGTAATCCTCTCCATTCGATACGGAGCAGAAATGACAAGACCTACAAAACCAGCAACTCCAATGAGTCCTAGTGCTGCAAAATGGGCAATACGTGCACCAGATACAAAGATCATTACCACAGAGGTTCCAACCATTACTGTCCCAGTCCCTAAGTCAGGTTGTAGCATAATCATCCCAAAGGCGAGGAAGACAAGTCCTAGAGAAGGAACAAGTCCCTTCTTGAATGAAGTAATGACCTTCTGCCGCTCCGATAAGTACTTGGCGAGAAAAACAATCATGGCAAGTTTCATGAATTCGGAGGGCTGAATGGAAAAGGCTCCAACACCGATCCAGCTTCGTGAACCATTTCTTACATTTCCAACTCCGGGAACCAGAACGAGAACAAGCATTACGAAACAAATGATTATAATCATCTTCGCAAAGGTCCTCCATGTCCAATAATTCACATTCATGATAAAGAACATCGCTACGATTCCGACACCCGCAAAGAGCATTTGACGTTTGGCAAAGAAGAATGAATCCTCGAATTTGTAGTCAGCCCATACTGCGCTTGCGCTGTAAACCATTATGAGCCCTACGGTTAAAAGCGTCAGTGTTACGATCAATAAAATAAAATCAGGAGTATTTCTCTTTGTAGGCACTACAACACACCTCAACCGCTAGTTTTAGGGCCTGTAAGAGTATCGTTCAAGGAGTCAATAATCATCCTAAGCAGACAAGCCCTTACTTAAAGCTTATGCACAGCTTCGATAAAGATGTCTCCCCTGACTTCAAAAGTTTTATGTTGATCCCAGCTCGCACAAGCAGGAGATAATAAGATGACATCGCCTGAAGCAGAATGCATGTAAGCTTCCGGTACAGCCTTTTCAACATTATCGACACGCTTGATTGTTTTTATTCCCGCTTCTTTTGCCACTCGCTCTATTTTAGGAGCTGTCTGACCAAAAGTAATAATCGTTTTTACATTTTGTAAATAGGGAATTAACTCATCAAATTCGTTCCCGCGATCTAATCCTCCAGCTAATAGAACCAATGGTTTCTTGAAAGCTGTAAGTGCTTTTACGGTGGCCAAAATGTTTGTGGCCTTCGAATCGTTATAGAATTTTCTCCCATCCTTTTCTGCTACTAATTGAAGACGGTGTTTAACTCCCGTGAAAGTCGTTAAGACTTCCGCAATAGCCTCATTTGTTACACCTAAAAGCTTGGCTGCTGCCACTGCCCCAAGAATGTTCTCAAGGTTATGTGCACCTGGTAATGCGATGGTGTCAATATCGATTACCTTTTCACCCTTAAAAGAAATCCAGCCATCCTCAATGCATGCTCCATTTTCCAATTTCTTTGTAACTGAAAAAGGAACAGTTTGTGCCAAGGAAGACTTTGCAATATTCATTACCTCTTCTTGATCAGCATTTAATATCAAGTAGTCATCCTTGGTTTGATTTCTAGTAATATTTGCTTTTGCCTCTATGTATTCATCACGAGTACCGTGATAATCAAGGTGGGCATCATACAAATTTGTTATCATGGCAATATGAGGCTTGAATTCATTGATTCCCATTAATTGAAATGAAGACAATTCAATGACGATCGTATTTTCCTTTTCTGCGATTTGAGCAACCCCAGAAGCGACTGTACCAATGTTCCCAGCGATGAGTGGTTTCTTTTGGCCTTTATTAAGCATTTCGAAAACCAACGTTGTCGTAGTTGTTTTTCCATTCGTTCCTGTTATCCCGATAAATGGAGCTTCAGAAATTTTGTACGCTAATTCTACTTCTGTAAGTACAGGAATCCCTTTTTCAATCGCCCCTTTGATCATAGGGTTGCTATAAGGAATTCCTGGATTTTTTACAATCATTTGAAATCCTTCTTCTAATAACCCGAGCGGATGTTCACCACAAATAACCGTAATCCCCTGTTCTAAAAGACCCTGAGCTTCTGGATTTTCTGACAATGGCTTATTATCATTAACGGTTACGAAAGCTCCTAATTTATGAAGAAGCATAGCGGCACTGACTCCACTTTTAGCTAATCCAAGTACAAGAATTTTTTTATGTTGATATTCCGTAATTTCCTTCAATTATAACCACACCTCAATATAGATTCCTAATACAGCTAACAAAAGTCCCACACTCCAGAACGTAACAACAACTCTCCATTCTGACCATCCGATCAGTTCGTAATGATGATGTAATGGGCTCATTCGGAAAATCCGTCTACCAGTAGATTTAAAGAAAGCTACTTGAATAATAACTGACAAGGTTTCAATAACGAATACCCCACCAATGATGATTAACAAAATTTCAAGTTTGGTTAAGATAGCAACAGTGGCAATTGCACCACCAAGAGCAAGGGAACCTGTGTCACCCATAAATACTTTCGCAGGATGGGCATTAAAAACAAGGAATCCTAAGACGGCTCCTACTACAGCTACTGAAAAAATGGCAATTTCAAATTGAGATTGATTCCATGCTAATACTGCAAAAGCTCCAAATGCAATAGCTGCAGTTCCAGAAAGTAAGCCATCCAATCCATCCGTCAAATTCACTGCGTTAGAAAAGCCGACTAGCCAAAAGATTATGAATAGAGCATACGACCAACCTAAATCGATAGAATAGTCGGTTAATGGCACGCTTACTTCGGTTGAAAATTCATTGTGTTTATAGACAAAATAAAAAATGGCGGAAATAATAATCTGACCTAATAACTTTTGTTTAGATGTTAAACCAAGATTTCGCTTCATTACAACCTTAATAAAGTCGTCAAGGAATCCTAAAAGACCGAATCCTAAGGTTACAAGCAATAATAAATACGTTTTAACTGTTGGTTCTGCAAATTTCCCTACCATAACCAATGCTGTAATAATGATTGAAAATAGAATCATCAATCCCCCCATAGTTGGTGTTCCAGTTTTCTTTTGATGGGATTGTGGTCCTTCTTCGCGAATGCTTTGTCCAAATTTCAACCTTCTTAAGAAAGGAATAAAAATGGGAGAAAGGAGTACTGTAATCAGAAACCCCATTATGATTGTGAAAAATATAACTTGCTCTAACATTTTTATCCCTTCCTCTTCCAGTCAATGTTACTCAGTACACTTGTTTGAAACACTACAGCTATATCATATGTTTCTTTTGTGCCATTGAGACGTTTATTTTTTATTAAAAATAGATTTTCATTATTCATTTTATTTCTGTTCTCCATTTAATAATGTTTTGTTTCGAATTTTATTGCTTCAACTTTGCTGCAATTGCTTTTTTGGCCACTTCTCTATCGTCAAAATCAATCACTTTATCACCAAAGTCCTGATACGTTTCGTGTCCTTTACCAGCGATCAAGATGACATCACCTGATTTAGCTTCCTTTATGGCACATTCAATTGCTTCAGTTCGATCAGGTATGCTGATATATTTTTCCCCAATCACACCAGCCTCCATATCCTTCAATATGGCCAATGGATCTTCACTGCGAGGATTGTCAGCTGTAAAAATAGCATCTGTTCCGTATTCACAAGCGATTTTCGCCATTAACGGTCGCTTTGTTTTGTCACGATCTCCACCGCAGCCAACGACAACAAAAACGCGTTTCTCTGCAAATTGTTGAATGGTTTTTAGAACATTTTCTAGACTGTCTGGTGTATGGGCATAATCAACGATTACAGAAAAGTCCTGATTTCCCTTAACCAATTCAAATCTACCGGATACTCCTTCAATCTTTTGGATTGTTTCAATAATCCCTTCAATTGGGATACCCGATACCAAACCGGTTGCAATACTGGCAAGAACGTTATAAACGTTGAATTTGCCGGCCATCATAATACTCACTTTATGTTCTTTCCCACTTACTGAAAGCGTAAACTGTGTACCGTTTGCCGTAACAATAATGTCTTTCGCAAGGATATCAGCATCTTGATCGATCCCATAGGTTACAACTTTCGCGGCTGTCATTTCAATATAGGAAGGGGTAGCTGCATCATCTGCATTCAAGATTGCGAATTTGGGGTTAACTGGATTATAGGCATTCCCAAGTTGCGAGAATAATAATCCTTTCGCGTTTTTGTATTCTTCCATCGTGTGATGATAATCAAGATGATCCTGTGATAGATTAGTAAATACCGCAATATCAAAATCTGTCCCGTGTGTTCTCCCAACTACAAGAGCATGCGATGAAACTTCCATTACCGTTGCATCCACTTCTGCATCTACCATCTGTTTGAATGTCTTTTGCAGTGTCAAACTTTCAGGAGTTGTATTTTTTGTCTCGATTATCTCGTCACCAATTTTTGCATACATTGTACCAATTAAGCCTGTTTTACTTCCTGCATCGCGTAAGATGTTTTCTATAAGATGACTGGTTGTTGTTTTTCCATTTGTTCCTGTGATTCCAATCAGATGGAGATTTTGACTCGGCTGACCATAAAAAGCGTCTGCGAGAACAGCCATTGCACGTGTAGTATTTCTCACGACAATGACCGGAATATTTACACTTAAGGGTCTTTCTGCAACTATTGCAGCGGCACCGCTATCGACTGCAGCCTGCGCGAAGTCGTGCCCATCAACTGTGTACCCTTTTATGCAAATAAACAAGCTTCCTTTTTGTACTTTACGATTATCATTTTCAATTGAGATAATTTCAGGGTTAGGTCCCTCAAAAGGGATTATCAAGTGCAGACTCTCTAGTAGCTCATGTAATTTCATTTGTATCAATTCCTCTCATAACTAACATGGCTTATCTATTTTACATGATAAAAGAAGTTAATGCCATTTTGAAAAAACAAATTGAGCGGTGGAATAATTTCCGGCCGCCCAAAGTCCTAGTTCAATTTATTTACTGAAATACAATCTGATGGTTGACCCTTCTTTTATTTTCACTCCTGCCTGCGGTGACTGTCTAACGACGGTATCACCTTCGCCACTGGAGTCGATCTTTAGGTTCACCATCATTTCTGAAAGTTCCTTTTTAGAGAGACCGATTACCTCTGGCACTTCCACCATTGGCACATCATTCCACTTCATTTTCTTTGCAATTTGGTTTTTTCGAGGCTCCACTTTAAGGGCACGCAAACTATCTTCAATAATCTTGCCAACGATTGGGGCAGCTACAACACCACCAAACTGAACAGTACCTTTAGGATTATCTACAGCAGTATAAACAACAATTTGTGGGTCGTCTGCAGGAGCAAATCCAATAAATGATACGATGAAATTATTTTCGAGGTATCGCCCATCTTTTGCTTTTTGGGCAGTCCCTGTCTTTCCTCCCACTCTATATCCTTCGACGAATGCGTTTCCGCCTGTTCCTTGAGCAACAACACTCTCAAGAGCGTTCCGTATTTGCTTTGATGTGTCTTCGGATATAATACGCCTTTTAGCAATTGGTGTGTTTTTCATCACTACTTGTTTGGTTACAGGATCTATTAATTCTTTGGCAATAAACGGTGTATAAAGTGTGCCTCCATTGACTGCAGCCGCAACTGCCGCCACTTGTTGAATCGGAGTAACGGCTACACCTTGACCGAAAGCCGTTGTAGCCAACTCTACAGGTCCTACACGGTTTAAGTTAAATAGAATTCCTTTTGCTTCCCCCTGCAGATCAATGCCGGTTTTTTCACCAAATCCAAAACCTTTAATGTATTTAAAAAGCGTATCTTTACCAAGCCTCTGACCTAATTCAACGAATCCTGGGTTGCAGGAATTTTGGACGACTTCAAGATAAGTTTGGTCGCCATGGCCACCTTTTTTCCAGCATCTAAGTCGCGCTCCACCTACTTCCACTGCACCATGGTCATGGAAGTGCTCACTTGCCAAATTCACTTTGCCTTCTTCAAGAGCAGCCGCCAATGTAATAATCTTAAAAGTAGACCCTGGCTCATATGAACTCCAAACAGGTAAATTTCGATTGTAGACTTCTGGAGCAACATTTCTAAAATTGGCAGGATCAAAACTCGGCCTACTTGACATTGCTAGAATTTCACCCGTATTTGGATTCATCGCAATGGAAATGATGCCGTCAGGTTTATATGTTGCCTCTGCGATATCCAACTCCCGCTCCATGATGGTTTGGATTTTACTATCGACAGTTAGTTTTAAATCAAGACCATCCACAGGCGCCTGATAGTCATCCGCCATGTCATTCATTCGTTCCCCTTTGGCGTTTGCATAAAACTTTACAGAGCCTTTTTCACCGCTTAATTCTTTATCATAATATTTTTCTAACCCCATCAAACCTTGATTATCTATACCGGCAAATCCAAGTACATGCGATAGATAACTGCCGAAAGGATAGTGCCTTTTCGAATCCTCACCGATAAATACCCCTTCAAGTCCGAGAGCACGAATTTCTTTCGCCTTTTCATGAGAAATTTTACGCCCTTCCTTGATCCTGACAATCATCTCTCCTGTAGTTACATACTTAAGAGCCTTTTCTTTCGACATATCTAAAACGGCAGCCAATTTTTCAGCCGTAGCCTCAGGTTCTTTTATTTGCCTAGGAACTACCCAAACAGTCGGCGCACTCATATTTGTGGCAAGAGCCACTCCATTTCTGTCTATTATTTCTCCGCGTTCAGGTTCAAATGGGATATTACGACTCCAAGAACCCTTTGCCCGATCAGTCAACATATCACCAAGGGCGAATTGGACATAACCAAGACGGATATCAATGATTAAAAATATGAGAATGCCTACGAATAATGCAATCGCCAATCGTCTACGTACAGTAACATTAGATACACGCATAAAATGAACGAGCCTCCTTTTTTCAGGTCGTTCATTTATATGCTTGTACTTATTCAGTTAGAACGATGAAGCTAGACAAGTAATACGAGCCTATCAATCCTTTACCTCATCATCTGTGGTTTCCTCTTCACCGTCGTTTTTCTCTTTATTTTCTTCTTTTTTTGTAGCCTCATTTTTCTTGAACTGTTGTTCAGGTGTTTCAAGTTCAACAATCAAATATTCATTTTTGGGCAATTTGCTTCCTATCTGCAAATTTTGCTTTACTACAAATCCTGAACCAAGTGAGTTTAAGTTCAACTCGGCTAGCTGAGCGAATTGCATGACATCCCTTTTCGACCATCCGAACACATCAGGCATGACAGAATCTCCAGCTGTTTGAAGGAAGATTTTCTCCCCTTCTAGAACCTTTGTTCCTGCTGCAGGTAATTGCCCTATAATTTCTGATCCATTACCAAGAACCACTGCCTTATATCCTTTTTTTGCGAGTTCTTGATTAACTGTCTGGACCGGTTTACCTTTGAAATCAGCTAGTACATCTGATGAAGCCTTTTCCATCTTTGCTGGCTGGATGTTTAAATATTGGAGACTACTTTTCATCACCGTATTAAAGATCATGGATACCGGTATGGAACCATCAAAATAGCTCTCAACTTCCGGCTGCTGAACGGCCACATAAACAATCAGCTTTGGATCATCTTTTGGCGCCATTCCTAGGAAAGAAAAGATATAGTTCTTAGGACCAGTCAAGTATTTACCGTCATTGCCTGGAATTTGCGCTGTCCCAGTCTTCCCAGCCACACTGTAACCTTCAATCTTATAACGACTTCCCGTTCCTTTCGGAGATGTGACGACCGTCTCCAAAATATCGCGAACAGTTTTGGCTGTTTCTGCAGATATCGGTGTTGAAACGACCTCTGGTTCTGAATTTGAAACAATTTCTCCAGAATCAGGGTTAACGATTTTTTCAATAACATGTGGTTTCATCATTTTTCCGCCATTGGCAATGGCTGTCGCCGCCTGCACTTGTTGGATTGGAGTGATGGCACTTCCTTGCCCGAAGGCTGTTGTTACTTTTTCGATCGGATAGGTGTATTGAATTTTCCCACTGGTTTCATCCGGTAAATCAATACCAGTTGGTTTATCAAATCCAAATTTGGTCAAATACTCTCGGAACCTTTCAAATCCTAATTTCTCTTTAGCGATTTTTGCAAATGCTACGTTTGACGACCTTTGCACACCCTCAAGATAGGTGATATTCCCCCAACCGACATAATTGTGGTCATGTATGGTTCTGTCCTTATCTGAAATACGGAATGAACCCGACTTGTACCATTCATTAGGATTAAAGACCTTTTCTTGAACAGCTCCTGCAAGCGTAAAAATCTTCATCGTCGATCCCGGCTCAAATGAGTTTTCAATTGCTTCGTTGTGCCAGGTTTTTTCAATCCCTTCCCTTGTTTTAGGATGGAAGGTAGGACGTTGCCCCATCGCCAATATATCCCCTGTCTTCGGGTCTGCTACGATAGCAATTATCTTCTTTGGCTTGTATTCACTATCAACCTTATTAATGGCATCTTCAAGAAAGGTTTGGATTTTCTTATCAAGAGTCAAGTAAACATTGTTTCCGTTTTGAGCAGGGGTGATTTTTTCTTCTTCATCAGGCAATAAATAACCCCATAAATCACTTTGATAGTTTATTTTCCCATTTTTCCCTGACAAAGTATCATTTAGCGTTTTCTCAATTCCTAGCTTTCCCAAAGTTTGAAAGCTGCCATCTTTTTTATTTTCTTTTCTTTCAACGAATCCAATCAAGTGAGAAGAAAAGATCCCATTAGGATAAAATCTTTTTGAATCTCTTATAAAAGTAATTCCCGGAAGCTTTAGATCTTCAATCTTCTTTTTCTTGGCATGGGAGATGTCTCTACCTGCTTTTCCAAATTCCACTTGAAAAAGATCTTTCTTTAAAATTCGATAAATTTCGTTTTCATCCAGATCTAAATACTTCGCTAATTCCCTCGCTGTCATTTCAGGGTCAACTACATGCTTTGGATTATTTTTATTAGTCGTCATTTTCTTGTCCAATATTGCAATAAGTGTGTATGAAGCTGTTTCTTCAGCTATCACTTCACCTTTGCGATCAAGAATGGATCCCCGTTTCGCCTCAACAACACCCTCTTGCATGTATTTTTGTTTCGCTTTTGCTGCAAGTGGCTGGCCACCGGCTTCTCCAGTGATTTGAATTTCTAGAAAACGGTAAATCAAGACAAAAAAGAGCAGGCTGAATATTACAAATAATATCGCTGCTCCTACATTCATATTAGGCTGTTTTTTGATCATTACTCTTGCACAACCTTCACGTTATCTTCATTTAAAACCAAACCAAGTTGTTTGGCTTTTTCCCAGATACGCTCATATGTACTTAATTCGCTTATCTGCTCTTTATAGTCATTATTTATTTTTTCTTGTTCCTTAATGGTTACTTCGGTTTGTTGAATTTCTTTGTTCACTTCGTAAATGTCAGCTTGAGTGGAAATAATTTGAACAGCACCAAAACATACCATCGCTGAAAACATCAGACCAAGTATTTTCTCCCCCGGTGTCAACCAAACTTTTTTCACACTAACCTTTTTTGGCTCTTGTACAGGTTGTTGCTGCTGCTGCTGTTGCTGCAGCTTTCTGGCTAAATTGCTCATTCATTCCCCTCCTGGTTCAATGTTATTTTCTATTTTTTTCCGCAATACGGAGCTTTGCGGAGCGTGCACGATTATTTGCTTCTAGTTCTTCCTCTGATGGGAGGATTGGTTTTCGGTTAACGAGTTTTAATATTGGTTCATATTCCTTCGGGATAATTGGCAAACCATGAGGTAGCGGTGGCGTTTCGCTCGCTTTCTTAAACGTCACCTTACAAATACGATCTTCTAGAGAATGGAACGTGATGACACTAATTCTACCCCCAGGCTTTAAAACTTCAATCGCTTGCTGCAGTGATTTTTCAAAGACAGATAACTCATCATTTACAGCAATTCGGACCGCTTGAAAAATTCTTTTTGCCGGATGTCCGCCTTTTCTTCTTGCAGGTGCAGGAATAGCGTCTTTAATCAGTTCTACTAATTCACCTGTACTCTTAATGGGCTCCAAGTTCCGAGCTGCTTCAATTTTTCTCGCAATTTGCTTCGAAAATTTCTCTTCTCCGTATTGGAAAAATATCCTTACTAAGTCTTCGTATGACCAATGATTGATGACATCGTAAGCTGAAAGTGGGGCATCATGATCCATCCTCATGTCTAAAGGTGCATCATGGTGATAACTAAAGCCTCTTTCAGGGGTATCAAGCTGTGGGGATGAAACCCCAAGGTCATATAGAATTCCATCAACTTGAGTTACACCATGGTTTTCGAGTTCTTCTTTCAAATGTAAGAAATTACTCTTAATGATTGTTAATTGATTACTATACTCTTTAAGCTTTTCCTTTGCATTTGCAATGGCTATTTCATCTTGATCGAAAGCATATAACTTTCCACCTTCGCCAAGCTGCGAAAGAAGATAGGCACTGTGACCTGCTCCCCCCATTGTACAATCCACATAAATACCGTCAGGCTTAATATTTAAGCCATCGACCGTTTCCTTCAAAAGTACTGTTGTATGTTCAAACGTCATGTTAAGCCACCCTTTCCAATCGAAACGAAGCGCTGAAATATTATTCTAATAAAACATTTCCCATTATATATCAAATCCAATCATGTTTTCAGCAACTTCTGCAAAAGATTGTTCTGATTCTGTAAAATAGTCTTCCCAAATCTTTTTACTCCAAATTTCAATTCGATTGGAAACTCCAAGAATGACACATTCTTTTTCTAATTTTGCATATTGCAATAATGGTGTGGGAATATTGATTCTGCCCTGCTTGTCTACTTCACTCTCAGTTGCACCTGAAAAGAAAAACCTTGTAAACGAACGAGCATCTTTTTTTGTAAGTGGTAGTGCTTTGAGCTTTTCCTCGATGATTTTCCATTCTGAAAGAGGATAGCCAAATAAGCACTGATCCAAGCCCCGCGTGATAATGAACATCTCACCAAGGTTGTCACGGAGCTTCGAGGGCACAATTAAACGGCCTTTACTATCAATGTTATGATGGTATTCACCCATGAACATAGCCGCTACCCCCACTTTCTAACTAAAATGTACCACATTCCCCCACTTTCCTCCACATATTTTTGCAAATAATCTTCCAGTACCACTAAATTTTTTGAATTCAAAAAAAACTCCACCAATTTTGGTGAAGTTTTTACCTAAAGTTTAATGAGTTTGTGAGTTCCATCAAAAACGAAATCCAACTCCATTATTCGTGAAACAAAATCGATTCCATACAAGTTTAAATATTGGAAGATATTCCAAACTCTTTCTTGTGGCAACCCATTGGGTCTTAATGCCATATCAATGCGATCGTATTTTTTTAATTCAAAATCATATTTTTGACGTCTGGCTGCATCTACTCTTCCCACCATGAAATCAAGCTGCTTCATTATAAGATTTTCATTTTTCTTTAATAACGGCAAAAGGCTCTTATCCTTTTCAGATAATCTCTGTTCAATTAATTCGTATTGTGTCATCAATGCATTTTTCGCATCATCAAAGTAATGATCGAGTTCCTCATCTTTTACCGAAGAAAAGAACTGATCTTTATATTCTGTGGTGCCCTTCGTGAGGACACTTTGAAGACTGATTCCCAATTCTTGCAAATCTGATTCTATATTTCGATCCATAAAAGTAAGGTTCAATCTGGGAACAATAGGAGGCATCTTGATAGAAAAACGTTCAAAAATCTCCTTCAATTCTGCCCAGTAAGAAATCTCACCAGGACCTGCTATAAAAGCAAGATTAGGGAATAGCCATTCTTGAGTTAAGGGCCGAGTCACCACATTGTTACTCAATTTTTCCGGATTGCACTCTGCAAGCTCCAATAATTGATCCTTCGAAAACACAACCGCCCCATTTTTCCCCACAAATCGTTCTGTTTCTGAATCGAATTCTAATAATATTCTTTCGTTATAGTTAGAGTCATAGTAGAAAAGATTTGCTGCTGATTCCTTTGATTCAATTGCAAGCGGATAATTCGCTTCCTGTACTTTAGTTTGCTGGTTCAATAAGCTTTCAGTAATCATTTTCTGATTCTCTATTTGCTGCTGAAAAATCGTTTTCTCTAGCTTTCTCATTCCGACATTTCCCGAATCAACAATTAAAAGACCTTTTTCTTTAAAGAGTTCCATAATGATCGTCGCAAAAATATCCACAAAAGAATAAGATTGCTCAAGCGCTTGGTCGATAAAATTTATTAATTTTCCTGTATGCTCTGTTTCCCCGAATTCTCTAAAAATATCTTGTATCCATTGTTGGAAACTTGCTTTATCTAGTTGAATATCAGAGACCATCTTCTTTTGAAGAACTTTTTGAGGTATCGTAGATTTTTCAACTTTATCTTCTGCTGGAATGAAAATATGGTTTACCTCAGGAAAATCATGATCTTCACCCGCAATCCAAAACACTGGAATAACAGGTATTCCCAGTTCCTTTTCTTTTTGTTCAGCGAGAGCAACAATTGAAATCACTTTATGTATCGTATATAAAGGACCCGTCAATATACCAGCTTGCTGTCCACCTATTACGACAACACTTTCTGGTTCCTTCAATTTTTCTATTGAAGAATCTACTTGAGGGGCAGTCGGGTACTTTGCCATAAATTCTTGAATATGTGAAGCCAATTCCTGTCTAGGAAATGCTCTCTTCCTCAGCTCAGCGATCCGCTCTTTATATGCTTCCGGTTTATTATATTGGTAATGAAAAAAGGATTGGATATTGGTCGTTTGCTGCAAATAATCGGATGCAAACTGATTGGTTGCTGGCAACGAGAGATTTATCATCTCCATTTATGTACTTCCTTTCTGGCATTTCAAATTTATTCATTTTTGAGTATAGCACTTTCATGGCCCATTTTAAAAAACTTTGCCTAAAACATCCATACCTAAGTATTATCCCGCGAACAACACGGCTCGTTTTATCATCCCATAGATTAATAAACTGAAATAGGCTGTAAAAAACAACAAGAAATTAAACCTCCAAAAACCCTTAAAAAGCAGACTGAATATAACTTCCCCTTTTGTCTTCCAGTGGATAATGGCGAAGACAATACCAATAAAGGACATACATAATATGATAAACCATAGCAATGATTTTCCAAAGATTGTTATGATCAGGAAATGAACAGCTATGATAAATAGCAAGGTACTATAATCAAATGCACGCTGTACAGATTTCCGATGATTTTTAGTTAACGTTTTGAAAAAGACAAAAAGTAAGATATAGCCAAGGAATGGAATCGAAATAAAAGTTGCGAGTATGTTCGAAATTACCCCTCCCAAGGTAACCCCTCCTCTTCCATCGACTCCATCCCTTTTACTGCAAAATATAATCCCCTTACAAGAGAAGCTTTTACATCATTTTCCTTCGCCATGTCGATTAAATATCCTAGGATAGCCTCCACCTCTGTCTTCCGGGCAGCCTCCAAGTCTTTTAACATGGATGATCGATTTTGAGCAGTATTTTTACAAATGGAAACGATTTTTTCCAAGCAACCATCTTCTTCATTCAAATTAAGGATATTTGCAATTTCTGAATATAATTCTTTAAGTAATTTGTAATAATAGGGATTTTCCACTAGTAAACCATTCTCTACTCGAAGAACGGCAGTTAATGGGTTTATGACTGCATTTATAACTAATTTTGCCTGAAGCATTTGAAAGTAATCGGCTTCCACAACAAATGGAAAATTCGAGGGAGCTCCTTTTACGAATGAACGAAGTAACGATTCATCTCCCCGATAGACGGCCACCCTTGTTAACGCCTTTCCATTGTGTTGTACAGAGTGACCATTTTCCTTATAAGCACCATGCTCTACCGATCCGAGAAAAATGTTATCAGCGATGGCATCCTTTAGAAATTTTATGTGCCCCATGCCATTTTGCAAGAACAACAGACTCTTTGCACCGACAGAATTAATTGTATTTATAACCTTAGGCAGTTGATGTTGCTTCACAGTTATAATGGTGAGTTCTTCATTACCACTCCACATATGTATAGGTGCCACATTTACTTCTTTACTGAAGCATTCATCCGATTCTTTTAAAGCTAGCCCTTTGGAACGTATGTCTTCACTTTGACGGTCACTTCTTGTGTAAACAGTAACTTCATATGTATCACTTAAATAAGCTGCAAATAATAGTCCGATAGAACCAGCACCAATTATACCAATCCTCATTGTTATCCCCTCAATTACGGTCACTTTAATACATATTTTAACAGAAAGAACCTTATTCTTGAAAGTTTCATTCAATTATTTAAGTAAGGCTCATTACTAAAAGATTGTTGTTTTTAAGTCTTTGAAAGTAAACCTAGTAGTTGATTGAAGCGGAAGGTGCGAGACTCCTCGAAATTCCTCAATGATGCTATCGCATCATTTCGTGTGATGTATATTCAAGGATGCTTTCCTTGTGCTATCGCATTTCCTTCGTGCGTGGGTTCTTTCAAGGAAGCCATTCAATGTCCTGTGGGAGCAGCGGGACAGGTGAGACCCCGCAGGCGTGAATGCGCCGAGGAGGATTACCGCCCACCCAAGACGAATTTGCCCATGGAAAAGGGCTTTTTCATAATTCGTCCCACGGAAAGTGTGCATCCTGGAGCGGAAATCAACCACTTTTATAAAATAGCAACAAAGTTTACGCCAACAGCCTTAAATAGAGAGAAATTCCTAGTCTTCGATTAACTTTCCCTTGTAACTCGCTTTGATAAAAAATAGAAACCCCTTTCGATCATAGACCGAAAGGGGGGAATTTTCTTATACAGGATACACTGGATGTTTCCTATGGCTGAATGCTAATTCTTTTGTATCATAATAGGAAAATCTTTGAATTAATGTTTGACGCAACTCTGATGGAGCTACAATTTCATCAACGATTAATTCAGAAGCAAGCTTATAGATATCAATACTCTCTTTATATTCCTGCTGCTTCTCTTGAACGAAAGCTAGTTTCTCTTTAGGATCTTCTATTTCATTGATTTTATTAGAATAAACGGCATTAACTGCTGCTTCAGGACCCATAACCGCAATCTGTGCAGTTGGTAAGGCAATACAGCAATCTGGTTCAAAAGCTGGACCCGCCATCGCATAAAGACCAGCACCATATGCTTTTCTAACAACAACAGAAATTTTCGGAACAGTTGCAGAACTCATCGCTGCAATCAACTTTGCACCATGACGGATAATTCCTGCACGTTCAACCTTTGTACCGATCATGAATCCTGGTACATCAGCGAGGAATAGTAATGGAATATGGAAAGCATCACAAAGTGTAATAAACTTAGCAGCTTTATCTGCAGAATCTACAAAAAGGACTCCGCCTTTCACTTTCGGCTGATTTGCAATGATCCCAACTACTTTGCCATCCATTCTAGCAAATCCGGTAATAAGCTCTGGTGCAAACAATTTCTTCATTTCAAAGAATGAACCATTATCAATCAAAGAATCGATGCACTCATACATATCAAAAGGTGCATTTTGATTTTTAGGAATGATCGCTTCAAGTTCTCTGCCATCTTTAGGTGACAATGCTTCACCTTTTTTAGGCTTTTCTTGATAATTGGCTGGAAAGTATCCGATATACTTTTTCGCTGACTCAATCGCTTCCTCTTCGCTATAAGCAAGGACATCACCGCATCCACTCACAGAACAATGCATGCGAGCTCCGCCCATTTCCTCAAGCGTTACTTTTTCACCAATAACTTTTTCTGCCATCCTTGGTGACCCTAAGTACATGGAAGCATTTTGATCTACCATGATGACAATGTCACAAAACGCTGGTATATAAGCTCCACCTGCAGCGGAAGGTCCAAAAAGAATACATACTTGAGGTATCATCCCTGAAAGCTTTACTTGATTATAAAAGATCTTTCCAGCACCACGACGATTAGGGAACATATCAAGTTGATCTGTAATCCTTGCACCAGCAGAGTCTACTAAATAGAATAATGGCACTCGTAGTTTTTCCGCCACTTCCTGAATACGGATGATTTTTTCAACTGTACGAGCACCCCATGATCCTGCCTTAATTGTAGAGTCATTCGCCATTACACATACTGTTTGACCGTTAACCTTTCCAATCGCTGTTACGACACCGTCAGCAGGAAGGTCACCCGCCATATAGTTGGCGAATTTTCCATCTTCTTCATATTTACCATCATCAAACAATAGATTTAGTCGATCACGAACAAAAAGCTTGTTCTGAGCTTTTAATTTTTCATGATATTTCGGATGCCCACCAGCATCAATCTTTTGTCTTTTCTCCGCTAGAGTTTCATTTCCAGGTTTCACTGTAGACAATTTCATCCCTCCATCCACTTTCATTAGTACTAAAAACTTGGCTCTGTTAACCTTGCCTGTTGATTTCCGCTCCAGTCGCTTGCTTTCCTGTACGAATTAGCAAATTCGTCTTGGGGGCGTTCGCCGAGCCTCCTCGTCGCTAGCGCTCCTGTGGGGTCTCGCCTGTAACGCTAATCCCCTAGGACATTGATGATCTTCCCCGAAAAATCCCACGCACGAAGAAAAGGCGGTAGCCTTTTCGAGGAGTCAAGCGCCTTCCCCTCCAATCAACATAGTGCAGAAAATCAACAATGTACTTTAACATAGCCAAAATTTAAAACGGAAATCGATTTATTCGATAACTAGAAGTACGTCGCCTTCGTTAACGAAATCGCCAATATTAACTTTCAATTCCTTTACAGTTCCATCAGTCGTGCTTTCAACAGGGATTTCCATTTTCATTGATTCAAGCATTAAAACTTCTTGACCACTGTTTACTGAATCTCCGTTTGCAACAAAAATATTTAAAACCGTACCTGCCATAGATGATGTAATTTCTTTCATTATTAAGTCCTCCAAATATTATGATTTAGTTGTTAGTCTCTCATTAAGGAATGAAGTGGTGTACAAACCATTCTGAAAATCCTCATCTTCAAGAAGAGAAAGGAACAAAGGTACATTTGTCTTAATACCTTCAATTTTCAAATCCTTGAAAAAGTCATCAGCCAAGTTCAATGCTTCTTTTCTTGTTGGAGCATGAAAAATGCACTTTGATATCATTGGGTCATAGAAAGGTGAAACAGTCCCGCCTTCATCATATCCGTTATCAATTCTAATACCTTCACCTTGTTTATATGAAAATACATTTATTTTCCCTGGAGAAGGCATGAATTTAACAGGATCCTCCGCATAAAGTCGGAACTCAATCGCGTGACCTGTCGAATCAAGTTCTGATTGCAGAAGCGGTAGTTTTTCTCCTCGTGCTACTAGGATTTGCCATTTCACTAAGTCAAGCCCGCTTATTTGTTCAGTGACCGGATGTTCCACTTGCAGTCTTGTGTTCATTTCTAAGAAATAGAAATTTTCTTCTTCATCGACAATGAACTCAATAGTCCCTGCATTAAAATAATTTACGGCTTTAGCAGCAAGAATCGCTGTTTCAAACATTTTCTGGCGCGTTTTGTCCGATAAAAATGGTGAAGGAGATTCTTCAATGACTTTCTGATGCCTTCTTTGAATCGAACAATCTCTTTCAAAAAGATGGACAATATTACCGTGCTTATCGCCAAAAACTTGTACTTCGACATGACGAGCATTTGCAATATACTTTTCAATAAAGACTTCTTCAGACCCAAAATATGCTTTCGCTCTAGCTTTTGTCGAATCAAAAGACTTAGCGAGCGCTTGCTCATTTTCACAGCGCACCATTCCGATGCCTCCGCCTCCGCCACTAGCTTTCAGCATTACCGGATATCCCATCGATTCTGCAATTTCACATGCTTCCTCAAGGGATAAAACACCATCTTCGGTACCAGGTACTACTGGCACACCTGCTGCCAACATTGTCCTGCGAGAAACAATTTTGTCTCCCATCATTTCAATGGTTTCAGGAGCAGGACCAATAAAAGTAATTCCTTCTTGTTCTATTAGTTTTGCAAAATTATAATTTTCAGAAAGAAATCCATAGCCTGGATGAATTCCATCGACATTTTCATTTTTAGCAACTTCCAAAATGGCATCTGCCCGTAAGTAGGATTTCATGACTGGGGCTTCACCAATTCGCACCGACTTGGTAGCTGCTTTAACAAAAGGCATGTCATGATCTGCATCGGAATAAATGGCAACCGTTTCAATTCCCATCTCATTGCAAGTCTTAATAATCCTTAATGCTATTTCTCCCCTATTGGCAACTAATATTTTTTGCAATTTTCTTCCCCTTCCTCAGCCACATTTTATCGCTCACTTATTATGTTTCTACATCATTCACGAAATTTCCTGCAAATTTTGAAAACGCTTCCGAGTTTTCTATGCAGAATTTTTTGTTTTTTTGTTATATAATGAAAACAATATTGTTAGAATATATTCTTTTTTCATGTTATTCAAAGTTCATTTCATCAATAAAATGAATAGATGATGATTTTTTAAGGGGGAGTTTCCATGTCACTAAAAGTTACTAAACTCAAAGTTAACTACAAAACACTTGAAGAATTTAAAAAGTTTAAAGAATACGGAATTCAAGAACTCTCGATGCTTGAGGACTTAGAAGCAAATATCATCGAAAACGACAGTGATTCGCCATTCTACGGAATTTATTTTGGAGATAAATTAGTTGCTCGCATGAGTTTGTACCAAGTAGATATGAAAGTGGATCGCTATTTTTCTCCTCCACAGAATTACTTGGAGCTATGGAAACTAGAGGTATTACCTGATTATCAAGGAAAAGGTTACGGCAAAACGCTTGTCGATTTTGCAAAAAGCTTCGGTATGCCGATTAAGACGAATCCTCGTGTAAAATCCAAAGATTTTTGGGAGAAGATGGATTTTGCAAGTGTGGATTATGAAGTTGAACGAGATCGTGGGGAAAATCCACTCGTATGGTATCCTGCTGGAGTAGAAGCACAACATTAATTATGGCTCTTTTCGTAAACTTTGTTACTTTCACAAACAAAAGTAAAAATCGGCTTTTGAATTTTTACGATTCTTATTCGAATATAGGTTCAAGAACTTCTCGAAAATGGCCCCGAAGCCAATAATAATACGTATTGGAAGAATGATTCGAAAACAACAATCAATGCGAAAACAGCCTTAATTAAAAAATGGAAAAGCGGACAAAATTGAGTCCGCTTTTTTTCAATTTATTCAACTCTGGAGATTAGTTATTACTCTTCTAAGATTCACCCTTCTGTCGTCTGCCTTTCTTGCAAAACAAAAATCTTCCTTGCTTTTTCCATAACTTCTATAAGAGAACGGTAATCTTCTTCGATCTCCTTCAAATTTTTAGCTAGCTTTTCATTTTCAGCCGCTAGATAAAAAACTTTTTTCTCTAAATCTTTAATTTGGTCTATCGATTGTTCTCTTTCAACTTGAACGGCATCAGATGATTCCGCTTTTTTATAAAGGTTATTCAAGAAGTCGATCACTTTTGAAAAGCTGATAGCTTCTTCAGGATAATCAACGATAACATCTGTAGAGGCCACTATTTGTTCATCTATAGTGATGCCCCCACTCGAAACCGGTTGTTTTTTAGCTTCCTTACGATGTTTTTTAGCTAGTTCTATGCCTGACTTATACTGCTTCCTTACATAAGAATTCCAACGGAACCCACAAGCAGCAGATGTCCGCGAAAGTTTCTTTCCTACCTCTTCAAATGCCTGAAGTTGTGTCCCACCATCACGAATGTACCTTAACACTACTTCAGCCAATAATAAATCTTCATCTTGTGTCCAAGCATCCTGGCGAATGGATGACATCCATAAATCCCTCCTAGTGTTTTTATTCATACATATGCATCTACTAGAAAAGATAGACTTTGACATACACTAGGAATGAGATTTAGTTAGCTTTTTTTCTTATTCAAGAACTGAAGAACGTATTTATGGTGTGCTTCGCTCTCCCATAGAATGGCACATTGGCGTACTTCTTCATCTATTTTCCTTCGGAGACCTGCCTGTTCCCACTTTCTTATGTACATATTCTTATAAGATTTCAATACGCCAATCTCTTTATGTATGATGTTCTCTAAAAAACGTTCACAAGCTTCGGTTGAATCTCCGTCATAGAGTTCGTCAATAAAGCCGATTTCTCTCAAATAATGAGCAGGAACAATTTTTGCTTCCAACAATAATTTGAAGCATTCCGTGTAAGCGAATTTTTCAACAAGAATGGACCCCCCACCCCATCCTGTGGTAATGGCTTGATTCCCTTGGACAAAACCGGCTTTTATTCCTGTTCTTGCTAACCGGAAATCACATGCTGTCGCAATTTCACACCCACCGCCTACCGCAGTTCCGTTCATTAAAGCAATCGTCGGAATCGGAAGAGTAAGTAATTCATATAGAATATCAGACATCTTTTTCAACATGACATAAGCTTCTTGTTCGGTTTCAAGCTGATGGAATACCGAAAGATCTCCACCTGAACAAAATGCACGATCACCACTAGCTGTGATGACAAGCGCCTTAACATTCGAAGACTTAGCTAATTCGATTACTTCACTAAGCCCTTTCATGATTTCATAATTTATAGCGTTTCTTTTTTCCTGTCGATCAATCACAAATACTAAATAGCCGGCCGTATTTTCTTCTATCCTATAAGCCATCCACTTATCCCCCAATGATTCTGTATTTTTCCTAATAGCAGAAGTGTCGCAGATTCTCTGCTTTTTCTTCTGTTTATTTTTATACAGAACTTTCTAAACAACGACAAAAGCACAAGGGCTATGAGCTCCTTGTGCTTTATATCAACGGAAAATTAGTCGTTTACTACTTCTTTTCCTTTATAAGTTCCGCAAGCTTTACATACGCGATGAGCAAGTTTCATCTCACCACAGTTTGGGCAACTTACCATACCCGGAACATTTAATTTAAAATGAGTACGGCGCTTTCTTTTCGCAGTTTTAGAAGTTCTTCTAAAAGGTACAGCCATTCTTCCCACCTCCTTAAAGAGTATTAAGAAAGTTATGAAGGCCAGAGATCTGGTTCTTCACCTTGCTTCTTGTTTCTTCCGATTAAGAATCGGAAGATGGATTATTATTGTCAAAAAATTTCGCAAGCCCAGCCAATCTAGGATCGACTTTTTTGATTTGATCATCTTCGCGAACGACTTCCCAATCCTTACCGGATTGTGGAGCGCCACCTTCACTATGTTGATCTTCACAAAATACTTGCATAGGTACTTCAAGCAATAGAATCTCTCTAATGACAGGCATTAAATCAATTGTATCACTTTTAACCTGATGCGCTTCCTCTTCAGTTTCATATTCTGATACATTCAAAAGAAACGTTTCAGTTGTTTCGACATTAATCGGAAGTTTTACATCTACTAATGTACGAGAACAAGGAAGAATCAAATGACCTTTAATATTTAAATGAAACGTCACTTTCGTCGAATCTATGTCTGCTCGTCCAGTAATATGGATGGGCAGAACTTCACGGATAGTTGGATCATCTTGTTTGATCTCATCTACCTGAATAATTTCATCGATTATGAAATCCTTGTTTCGATATTTTTGCAACTGGCTTAATGTCCATTTCATTTGAATCACCTCAAGGCAACAAAGGTAATTATAGCCTTCCTATAATTATTTGTCAATATTTTTTCTTTACACTATAATGTATACATTCCCACCTGACTTTAAACGGCTTTCAACTTGTTTTAGGGAGAATGGAAGGAGAATTTTATTATGCATGCTGTTGGCGTAATTGTCGAGTATAATCCTTTTCATAATGGACATGCCTATCATGTTTCATCTGCAAAAGAAGTAAGTGGTGCTGATATCGTTATAGCAGTCATGAGCGGGAATTTTTTACAACGTGGAGAACCCGCAATGGTTTCAAAATGGATGAGAGCAAAAATGGCACTATTAGGCGGCGTTGACCTCGTCTTTGAATTACCTTACAAATTTGCTACCCAGCACGCCGAAATTTTTGCAGATGGTTCTGTTTCTTTATTATCAGAAGTAGGATGCCAATCGTTTTGTTTTGGAAGCGAAGATGGGGATATTTCCTCATTCTACAATACAATCAGTTTTCTACAAGAACATTCCGCAGCCTACAACGATGAAATAAAACATAAAATGAATCTTGGAATGAGTTATCCAAGAGCAGCAAGTGAAGCCTTCATAAGCTTGAATGCTGGACCTCAATTACTAGATTTGTCTAAGCCCAATAATATTCTTGGTTTCCAGTATGTAAAATCAGCCTTGCAACAAAAGTCTTCCATGAAACCCATAACAATCAAACGCAAAAATGCTGATTATCATGATGAACATTTCGCATCTGCGACGATTGCAAGTGCTACAAGCATTAGGAAGGCTGTTTTCTTAAAAGATAGTAATTATGACCAAATTGCTCAATATGTCCCTTCCACTACGTATGAACAACTAAATGACTATTTCAATCAATACGGAGTTTTACACTCTTGGGAAATGTATTGGCCTCTACTCAAATATCGCCTTTTACATAGTTCAGCTAAAGAACTTAAAGAAATATACGAAATTGAAGAGGGACTAGAGAATCGATTCATAGAAGCTTGTATGCACGCTGAGACATTCCAGCAATTTATGGAACTAGTCAAAACAAAAAGGTATACATGGACTCGACTACAGCGGGCTTGCGTCCACATCTTAACAAACACCAAAAAGGATGATATGTTACAGAATGAAAAAGCATCCTATTTAAGGTTACTTGGGATGACGACAAATGGAAGAGAATATTTAAATAAGATGAAAAAACATTTCTCATTACCACTTGTGTCAAAACTTTCATCCTATCAGCACCCACAATTAGATTTGGACATCAAAGCTTCACGGATTTATGCTTTGGGCATTCCAGTCCAAAAACAGAATGAATACTTGAAGATGGAATATAAACAATCTCCCATTTACATTCAAAATAGCGAGTCAGTTGGCTCATGATCCCGAGCTTCTTAAAGTTTCACCTAAAGGTCCTTCTTTTCAGAAAAAACTCGAAGAATCGATTACTTATATGTAAATTGGCTGGTTGAAGCTAGACAAGTAAAGGGCTGACAATGTCAGCCCTTTTTAGCTTTTAAGCCTTCCAAATATTCAACTGCCTCATCAAAAGTATCGATGGGAACAATCTTCATTTTTGTTCCAATATCTTTAGCTGCTTTCACAGCATCTTGATAATTTGATCCTTTGATGCCCTTTTCATTTGGTGCCAAAAAGATTTCAGCCCCAGATTTGTCCGCAGCAACTATTTTCTGTTGAATGCCACCAATAGGCCCAACCACTCCGTTTGCGGAAATCGTTCCAGTACCAGCAATTTGATAACCTCTAGTCAAATCTGTTTTAGTTAATTGATTATAGATTTCAAGTGAGAACATCAAACCTGCTGAAGGACCGCCAATTTCGTCCGTCTTCACTTTTACATCCGGATCAACGATAATCTGTTTATCATCTACTAAGGTGATTCCAACCCCAACTTTTGAAGGGTCATCTTTAAACTTTTGGACCGGAATGGTTACTTCAGCTTTTTTATTCTTCCGGATATAAGTTAAATTGACTGAATCGCCTTCTTTTTTCTTGCCAACATGTTCAATGAATTTATCCGAAGAATGGAATGCATTTCCATCGACTTTAATAATACGATCGCCTGCGATTAACTTTTCATATGCGGGCATATCTGGTAAAACATTCAATACATATACACCCAAATATCGATAATCAACGGGTAACCCCGCTTTTTGATAAGCAACTTCGATAGCATTCAACTTTGAACTTTCCATCAAATGCAACTGTCTTGTAGCGTATTCTTCTTCGGTTTCTTCTCCATTCAAGATCATATCCAAAGGATAAATTTCTTGATATTTACCTATTTTCGCGGCAACATATGAATAAATATTGGCCCTTCCCATCCTGACAGTGGTCAGCATAAAATTCCCCTTTTCATCGAAACCATTCTCTACCTTTATAATTGGCTCTAGTTCTTGAGCCATTCCAGGTTTGGATACATAATAGGGCAGTGTATAAAACATTGCGGCTACTAATACTACCGCAATGAAAATAAAAGGGCGAATGTAATATTTTTTCTTCATGAATCTTATTTCTCCTTCCAGCACTCGATCACTCTTTTAATGTTGTCGATTTCCTTTCGAGCTTCATTCTCCCCGATTTCAATAATTTCTTTGATATTGGTAAATGCACGAGAGCTATACATATCTACTTTTGGGCGTATCATGATATCTGAAGCGATTTCCCGATTCGAAACGAGTTCCTTTTGCATAATATCTATACTTTGCATGATTACATCATAAATAGAACTGATTTCTTCGTTTCGCTTCACTTGAGAGACATCAATGGCAATGACAATGTCGGCTCCCATTTCCTTCACAACTGAAACTGGTATACGATCTATCACTCCACCATCAACAAGGATTCTACCGTTCCATTTCTCTGGGACAAAAATACCTGGTATGGCGATACTTGCTCTTACAGCATCTGCAATCGGCCCTTCCTTAAATACAATCTTTTCTCCCGTCATTAAATCAGTGGCAACTACTGCGACTGGAATATTAAGCTGTTCTATATTTTTCCCCTTTGTAAATATCCGAATAAGTTCCTTTACCCTCTTACCAGCGATGAATCCCATTTTAGGAACTGTAAAATCGAGATAATATTTCCTTTTAAAAGAGGTAGATAATTTATAAAGCTGGTCCATTTCAATTCCTGCTCCATAAAAGCAGGCAACCATTGCGCCCATGCTACTACCTGCTATCAAATCAATCGGTATTCCTTCTTCAATAAAGACCTTAATTACACCCAAGTGGGCAAAACCACGTGCACCTCCTGATCCAAGTGCCAAACCAACTTTAGGACCGCTCACTTCGATCCCTCCTTTAATTGAGAAAAGAGATATCTCGTTCAATCTTATGGTCTAAATTAAAGTTCTATGAGTATATTGTGTTATGTAGGACAAGAGTGGAGAACCACTCGTTCTTAATAGATCTTACAACATCTTATTTTAGCATTAATTGGAACCCTTGCACAGTCAGCATGTGGTGGAAGGAGACACGCCTTTGTACCGTTCAAAAATAAAAACTTTAGTTCTTGCTTCATCAGTTACATTAATGGCCATTGCCTTAATCGCATTTCCTCAGGAATCAGTGAAAGCCTCGATTCGTGGCCTTAATATGTGGTGGGAAATTGTTTTCCCTTCGCTTTTACCCTTTTTTATTGTTTCGGAAATGTTGATTGGTTTTGGAGTCGTAAAGTTCATCGGAGTATTATTGGAACCACTCATGAGACCCTTGTTTAGAGTGCCCGGGGTTGGAGGTTTTGTATGGGCAATGGGGATGGCATCTGGTTATCCTTCTGGAGCGAAATTAACAGCACGTCTTCGACAAGAAGGTCAATTGACTAGAATTGAAGCAGAAAGACTTGTCTCGTTTACGAACTCATCCAATCCATTATTTATTTTCGGTGCCGTTTCAGTTGGTTTTTTCTATAATGCCAAGCTTGGTGTGATTCTGGCACTCTCTCATTACTTAGGCAATATTTGCGTCGGACTTCTCATGAGATTCTATGGAAAAGATGAAAAAAAAGAAAAGGCTGCTCTTCCTAAAAAGAACAAGCATGTATCCAAATTCCGATATGCCTTATCGTCCCTTCATCAAACGAGATTGAAAGATCAGCGTCCAATAGGAAAAGTTCTCGGTGACGCTGTAACTTCTTCTATTCAAACTTTGTTAATGATTGGCGGCTTTATCATCCTGTTCTCTGTCGTAAACAAACTACTATTTTATCTCGGCTTTACTACTATGCTCGCCCACACAGTCGAATTCCTTTTATCCATTTTCACTTTACCGGATGCGCTTAGTATTCCATTTATTTCTGGACTCTTCGAAATCACCTTGGGAAGTCAGCTTACAAGTCAAGTTCAGGATGCTACCTTGATGCATCAAGCTATTATTACTAGTTTCATACTGGCATTTAGCGGATTTAGTGTTCAAGCACAAGTGGCAAGCATTCTCGCACAGACGGACATTCGCTTTCAACCTTTTTTCATAGCTCGGATTTTCCATGGAGGGTTTGCCAGTCTGTTTGCCTACTTGCTCTGGGAGCCCGTTTATGAAAAATTTTATAATAACGAACAACCATCCAATGCTATTCCTGTTTTCTTATTTAAACATAGTTCTTGGTTCTACGACCTATACAGTATGATGATAAAATTCGGTCCAATCCTAACAATCTCAGCTTTGATGTTGTATACTTTTATACTTTTTTCGAGAAGAGTAAGAAAATAGAAGCTGCCTCATAAGGGACAGCTTCTATTTATTAGGAAAATTTCTTTTTCAAGGCTTGTTCCACAAATGGAGGTACTAATTCGGAAATGTCTCCTCCATATTTCGCAACTTCTTTAACAATACTTGAACTTAGGAAGGAGTATTGATTGTTTGTCATAATGAAGAAGGTTTCTATCTCTTCATCTAAAACTCGATTCATGGAAGTTATTTGCATTTCGTACTCAAAATCTGAGACAGCACGCAACCCCCTAATGATTGCAGAAGCCTGAACTGTACGAGCATAGTCTACCAAAAGGCCTTGAAACATGTCCACCTTCACTGAGGGAATATCCTTTGTGACTTCTTTAATTAGACTAATTCGCTCTTCAACTGAAAATAGTGGATTTTTAGAAGAGTTATTGAGAACCACGACATGCAATTCATCAAAAATCTTTGCGCCTCTTTTTATGATATCTAAATGTCCATAAGTTATAGGATCAAAACTACCTGGACATACCGCGATTTTTGTCATAGACCCATCTCCCTAATCTTCGGAATTCGTTTCATATATAGAAACTGCAATGATTCCGTATGTTTCCTGCCGCTTCCGATACAACCTTCCAACTTGCTCTGGAAGATTGACGTCAAAGCTATGTTCACAAACGATTGTCCCATCTTGTTTCAGTAAATTTTCTTCATCTATTTTCCCAAGTAAATTTAAGAGCTGTTGTTTTTTATAAGGAGGATCCAGAAATATCATATCAAAGCACAGTTCCCTTTTGATAATTGCCTTAAGAGCTCGTTCAGCATCATTTCTAAACACTTCCGAATTTCCTTCATAACCACAAGCTTCAATATTCTCACGTATTGTCTGGATTGCTTTTCCATCGCGATCAATAAATATAACTTTTTCAAAACCCCGACTTAGCGCCTCAATCCCTAACCCGCCGCTGCCTGCAAACAAATCCAGTCCTAAACCACCTTCAAAGTATGGTCCGACCATGTTGAAAATAGCCTCTTTTACCTTATCTGTCGTTGGGCGGGTTGAAGAGCCTGGTACAGCCTTTAGAGGTCTACCTTTACATTCACCTGATACAACTCTCATAATATCACCACTGTCTTTTCTTGATCATGCAACATGCATTTACTCTTATGGAAAGGCTGTTTTCGCATTGATTGTTGCTTTTACGAAAAATGCAACAACACGTATAGATTCTTATTTCGTGCTCTTTTCCTGACTACAAAATTCCATACGCTAATTTCTTAGTAGCATATGTATAGAAAAAGCCCTACAGCCGGCTTTTTCTTGTTTCTATAACAACAAAGTTTACGAAAAGTGCTTATGTAAAAATATATCCTTCATTATCCTACCATATTGACTATTCATAGCCAAATACAAGTACTTCAAGAAGTTTCCAAACTTTAAATAACGGAAAATTTCTCTTTTCAGGTGTATAAGCACTCCCATTGTGGAAATAATGGTATTAACAGCATCTATTCGAGGATGTTGTTGCCAACCGCGGAGAAGACTTACGTTTCCCCATAAGTTCTTCCTCCGGTTTCTCCTCTCCCTTTGCCTTCTATCCTATTAATGGATATAGAAGGACCCTGCAGATTTTCTGCAGGGTTTTTTCTTTTTTTGGGGACTCCCCTAAGTGGAAAGCATGATTTCCTTCTCAGTTTCATTAATATTTATTTTAAACAATGACTGTAACCCACTTTGTTCAATATATATCTGTCCATTTCTAGTCAATAATGGGTTTTCCAAAAGTCCATACTCTGATTGATTATAGCGAAATGAGTTTCTATTCAGGTAAAAACGATACTTATTTCTTCCGTTATCGAGTTGTACAGCATCTGCTTCTGGAAGAACTTCAACATTATAACCTAAACCCTCCATCGTTTGGGAAAGGGGATATAGGCGTTTATCTTTATCATAAATAACTTCCATCTTTGAGTTGACTTGTCCATTTAACCTAACTTCTCGAGAATCGAAGAAAAACAAGGAAGCGAACTCTTGCGTCTGCAGTAGATTAACTGAAAAGAAGGAGCTTTCTAAGCCTTTAATCTCTCCAAGATTTTTATCCATTAAACGACTATCGATTATTTTCATTTTAAGAAAACGTGTTTGTAATTCTAAAACCTGTTCTTTTGTTAAATGTGAATAGAGTTCCTTCATCATAAAATTGCCTTTTTCAGTAGTCGCACTTGTTTGCAGGAACAACGCACTAAGCAAGTCAACAGCTAGTGAATTACCAACTAAGTTGCCATCTAGTTTGTTCTTGAAGTATTGTGCTGCAATTTCCTTTTCTACATGCCCAGCATCTTGGAAATTTTCATTAAGAGATATTCCTTTAACCGTAAATCTTTGTTGATCTTTTGACTCAACAAGAGACATGTACGGAATATCAGGCAATCCTTTGACGTTGTCCATATTGATGTTAACTTGAAGGTTTTTATGTTCAGAATAGACCGTCAGATGATCGGTGATTTTGGCAGGATAAAGAGTCTTATTTTGCCAATAAAGCGAAGAGATATCACCTTGTCCTGCAAAGACGTAATAATCAACAAATTCCATCTTCTTATACCCCTGTAAAGGGACACCCGCAATCCAAGTTCCATCTCTTCTAGCAGTATCTATCACCTTAATGGTTGTTTTTATCGGCTCAATCTTTTGTAGTTTTGGAGTCCAATCTGAAAATATTAAAGGAGAAGTTTTTTCACTTATAGTTACAGAATATTGAATTTCAATTTCACCTTGCTCAGATAGGAATGTTTGTGGGTCCTCATCACCGGATTTACATTTCCCCCCATCAGGTGTGACACACGACCATGTATTTGTTTTTTCCGACATAAGGATTCTATACTCTTGTCCTTTATCCAATCCGCTAAATATATGACGTACCAACAGTTGATTGTTGCGTGCATCGACTATTAGCTGCTGTGAGACATTATTATTTTTATGCTGGTTGTTTTTAAGGTTAATGTCATAGATCTTCCATTGCCAAAATAACATACCACCTGCTACAAGCAAAAAGGTAAAAAATAAAGGAATGGTTCTTTTTGCCATCTTCATTCTCCTCGTGCATAACGTTAATATTACAATATCATGACAAGATGTATACGTCAGTATGATTTTTGAAAAAGAGGCATCCTTCGTTTGTGTATTTTATGGAAGAACTTTTACCAAACTGAATTTCAAATCCATGCCTTCTCATCAAGCAAAGAAAATGATAGAGTTGACTTAAAGTTTATTTATTTAAAGGCCATGTTAATGTACAATGTTGATTTTCTACAATCTGTTGATTGGAGTGGAAGGCGCTTGACTCCTCGAAAATGCTAACGCATTTTCTTCGTGCGTGGGTTATTTCGAGGAAGACCATCAATGTCCTGGGGGATTAGCGTTACAGGCGAGACCCCGAAGGAGCGTTAGCGACGAGGAGGCTCGGCGAACGCCCCCAAGGCGAATTCGTTCATGAAAAAGCCGGCATTAGGGCTTTTTCATAATTCGTACCGGAAAGCAAGCGACTGGAACGGAAATCAACAGACACGTATAACTGTGCCTATTTAAAAGGAGAGTTCATCATTGATTCAGCGTTTTATTGAATTAGGAGAAGGGTATTCAGATTTATACGAGTTACTCGAAATAGCGAGAGCAAATAAAGAAAGATTAACATGCATGCTTGCCCTGCATACAAAAATAAACGAAAAAGACCTTACTTCCTTAGTAGTAATCTTAAAACCGACTACTCCAGGCAACTTCCAGCCACTTTACGTATGTAGAGAAGGCATTCCCAATCCAAATGTTACACTCAGTAAACGATTTGACCTTTTTGCAGAAACGGCAAAAGAATTGGGTCATGTCGTACATGAATTGTCAGTCAAACCTTCCACCATTTTTGCGGAGAAAGAACTATACTACCAGCAAATGATTGGAATCCTACGACTAAACTATATCATCCCACCATTACAATAAATATGAGAAAAGGTGAGGGGAATTTCCCTCACCTTTTAAATCCCCATCTTATAATCATATTCTTTTGCTTTGTCAGGAGTGGAATTTTCATATTCCGTTTTTACAAATGGTTTATATGAAGGCTCAACTTTTTTGACAAATGAATAAGATTTTAGCTTCTCCATGATTCCATCAATTTCATCTTGGTTGCAATAGAGCACCACGTATTTCAAACGTTTGGATACGTAATGTACATTGCCAAATCGTCTAAGCATTTTTGCCTGCTTCAACGAATAAAGCCAAATAATTAGTCCCTGCCTTTGTCCGAACATATTTATCCCCTTCAAAAATACGAATGTTTTTTTAAGTCTAGCATACCAAAACCCAATTTATCAATGAAAACAATGTCCTACGAACGCATATACTACTCATAAAATAGAAAAGCGAAATTCAGATCAACTTCATGATTACCAATAAGTATGAAAACAGGTGATAATATGAATTTAGATATAATTTGGACCGTTTTCCTCTCACATTTTAACTCAGTTAAAGAAATAGAAGAATCATCGGTCAAAAAAATAACCGGGATTCCATTTCTTTATATTAAGATGGGAAAGCCACTTGAGAAAAGTGTAATAGAGGACCATATTCGCCGCTTTTCTGCTAAAGCCATGAAAGGGAAACAGTTACACTCCGAGACAATCTTTGTAAGAAAGGAGGAGTATTTGTACGTTTATAGGCACCGCTTTTATGTTCCACAACAGAAAATGTTTTGTTGCGGTAATCTATGCGACGATTGTATCCGATTGACTCCGAATCAATTTTGGTAAAAAAGGCTGCTTTCGCATAGATTGTTGCTTTTCGAATACGGCAACTATAGGTATGGATTCATATTTCGTGCTCTTTTCCTCAATATGAAATTCTACACTCTAAATCTCTACTGGTTTTAGTAGCCAATAATAACAAAGTTTACGAAAAGAGCCTAAAAAAAGAAACGGTTATACACCGTTTCTTAAGCTGAGCATCCGCAACCTCCACCTGTTCCGCATCCTCCAGTACTACAGCCTCCACCTTCGAAGAAAGGATTACCAGTAGGAACCTTTACATGTTCAGATACTGACCTTCCTACATACATACTGATTTCATCTAATAAGCTTTGCAAATCAGTTTCTGCTTTTTTGAAGGCTGCAACGATTATATCCATATCCATATCCCTTTTTGCTTCACGGACTTGCATCATAATCGTTTTGTAATCAGGATGATATCTCCCAAATCTTTGCACGTCTTCATAAACATCTTTCAAACGGACAAACCTTTGTATCTTATTTTGTGTTTCGCGATTAGTTTGTAATCTATATAAGCATTTGCGATATTGCTCAGCAATCTCAGAGTCCAGCACCATTGCCGCCAACTCTTCCGCATTCTCTAACAGTTCAATTCTTTCTGATGTAGCAAGCATTCGCTCACCTCCATCAGTTATTTTACCATGATTATTCTAACAAAGCGAAAGATTGTTATTGTCATTTGATAGAAATTGTAAATTCTTTCGAAAGTGAATATGGCTCTCCATTTAGTTTAACAATATCCAATTTTATTCGATGCTTTCCTGAAGATAACCCCTTAATGATAAAAGCTGCTGCCCTTACTTCTTGATTCCTCTTTCCATCAATTGTCACAATGATTTTCCCAGCTTTTCCCTGAGATTGAGGATCATTTCTAAAAGTAACTCCTCTTACAATACATTCTATGTAAACATTTTTCCCATTAATTTGTGATTGGACATAGAAAGGGTCTTGTTGCTGAGGAGAGTTGTTAACAGGTATGCTTTCCTCTTCCCCAAATTGATTACTATTGACAGTCACGATCTGAATTTTATTCTCAGGTTTTGGTATATCCTTTTGACAACCCGCTGATACCAAAAGACTCATCATAACAATGATAAGTGCCTTCATCCCTTTCAACATTTCATTCACTCCTTTTAGGAGTATTGTTCGCAAACAAGACCTTTTTATGCCAAAATCGTAAAGAAGGAGAGAACCTCTCAATAAGTATCTCCCCTAATTTTGTTGATTCATTGCCTGAAACATGTGAAACATCATGGAGGCCATTTGTACACCATTTGTGAATTTTTCAACTCGATGTGGTATCGTTTTTTTATGGTAATTAAGGGCTGCTATTTCGAAAGCTTGTAAATCGTGTGGATTTCTCATTAATTTACGATACCACTGTGGCTGCTCTCTAATGAAATCTTTTAAGTCTTTTTGCTGATTAATATAATCCATCACGTCAGTTCTCATTTTTGAATTCTCCTTAGTCTTTTCTGAATGAGAATGGATTTGGAGGACTATCCGGTTTCTTCACCTCATTCACCTGTTTGCTTCCCTGAAATTGTGAGAGAAGTCCCTGTACAGCACCGATAGCTTGACTCAAGTTGGATAAATGACTCTGAACTTGATTGGGGTCCATATTTTTCACAATGCCCATCATTTGTCCCATCCAATCCGATTTTGTTTCTTCTGATGTTACTTCCACATTTACGTCCTCGTTCTTTTGAACATTCCGAAAAGCTTCCCAACGGGAATCCTCTTCACCTAAGAGATACCAGTCCTCATATAATTCCTGCCATGTAGCATTCCCTTTACGTACTTCCTGTGTGATTAAGGGATTTGCCTTTACAAATTCTTTAAACTTCAGTACTGAAGGATGCAAATTCTTCGTAGTCACTTAGTTCACCTCCGCTGAATCAATCGCCTATAATACGATATGAAACGATATCGGAATGGTGAAATCTTTAATATACAAAAATCAATAAGGACATGATAAAATGTCAAAAGAATAAAGCAATTTCCTTCTACATAAACCACGAGGTGAAACATGTAATGGTAACTGCAGTAGTCATCCCCATCATTCTTGTATATTTTTATTGGCTTACAAAAAAAGAGATGAAAAATAAGGAAGAGGAATGGTTAAAAATTGGTTTTGTAAAGGAAGAAGCTTATTTATCGGGAAAAGTAATATCCGCTCAAAACGAAATTACACGTTTTTATTACCATCGCCAAATACTGGTGCAAGAACTGACTCTACAATGTGACACGAAAATCATCAAAGCGAAAAAAAAACATCCACTCTCCACCAACACAAAGGTTGAAACTATTCCTGAAGGTGCCAGCGTAAAGTTATATGGACAATGGGATAAACAGAGTTTTCTTTATAATAGATTAGAAAACTCAAACGCCCAACCTACTAATTGAATTGAAATTAATCTTAATAAAAGGCAAAATAAAAAGCTTGAATATACCCTATTCAAGCTTCTTTATATTTATTTTTCAATGAAGTTTTGTGTATAATGCTTTCGATATACCCCAACACCGATATGGGTATATTCTTCATTTAGCAAGGATTCACGGTGCCCTCTGCTATTCATCCAACCTTCTACAACAGCTGGTGCGTCGGTATAATTTGCAGCAATATTTTCGCCAGCTATTTTATACGTGACATTGGCAGCTTCAAGTCGATCTGAAAGGCCTCCATATTTTTGAGAATCATGCGAAAAGTCATCATTTTCTTCCATGTCCTTACTATGCCCATACGCAACTTCCGCCGTCTCTTCATCCCAGACTAAAGGCTTAAGCTTATGGCGAAGCCTTACGATATTTGTCAAATCATAAATTTGATTCGCATTTGCTTTTTCAATTTCGGGCCACATTTCATCAGTGATCTCGTCTGCTAATAGCAATTCACCTCGATAAATCATTTCGTATGGGCGCTGCTTTATCAAGGTCGGAGAATCAAGGAAACGGACACTCGATAACTTTCCAGTAAATTTATCAATATAAGCTTGCGCAAAAATATCTCCAAGCTTGATAAGCGGTCGCATATTTACATCCGTATCGTTTAACTCAAACTTATATGAGTTTCCTTTATAATCCAAGCTAATATTTGCATCAATAAATAGGTTTGCAAATAAGTCTTCAACTGATTGGCCAATTTTAAAAGGAGTTGCATTTGCATTTGCTCCGATTACATACAGCGTAACAATTTTATTATTTTCAACACCTACCTGCACATAATGCTCAGGGGTTTGATTGTATATATACCATTCATATCCATAGACCGATGGATCAATACGAAGAGGTTTTCCCAGTGTCTTCTCTAATACATCTTTATTTTTACCAATAAGGACAGAAAGCCCTTCTTTCGGTCGGTCAGGTACACCATAACCCGCTGTCTCTTTTTGGGAAATGGGAGATTGCTTCTCTAATTGAGCAGGAGAATTTTCATTAACTAAAATGTCATTTTCATTATCTTCTATCAGATTGAGTAAAAATCCGGCCGCCAAAAATACGGCTAATAATATAAGAATACGTATAAGTGCGCGCAGAAATGATCCTCCCTTCTTCTGCATCTTCTATCATCATATGTGCATGTTAAAATTATTATATCATCAATAACTTTCATTTTAATAGTGAGAGTGATTTAAAATGAAAATGATGCAAAAAATGTTCTCTTCAGAACTTCTCTGCATCACCCTTTTTGACATAGGCTCTTTTCGTAAACTTTGTTATTGGAACAAGAAAAAGCCAACTGTTAGGCTTTTTCTATACTGAAACCAAAAGAGTTTAGCGTTTAGAATTTCATTTTGAGGAATAGACACGAAATAAGAATTTATACTTGTTGTATCATTCTTAAAAGCAACACTCACTGCGATAACAACCTTTAAATACTATTGAAGGCCACCATAGTTAGATTCAGATATTTCTGATAGTGCTTCCTGTGCCTGATCATCTGTCAAATGGTGCACTGCTAAATCACCAAGTGAAACAATTCCTACTAACTTACCTTGCTCCACAACGGGTAGTCGACGGATTTGATGCTCTGCCATTAATTTTACAGCATCCTCGCTTGTAGCGTCTGAAGATATTGTATAAAGTTCTTTACTCATAATTGTTTCCACTTTTGAAGATGCAGGATGTTTCTCGGCTATGCACCTTGTTACAATATCCCTATCCGTAATCACGCCTACCAATTTTTCACCATCTAAAATTGGAATAGCACCAACATTTAATTCCTTCATCTTTACGGCCACTTCGAAGACGTTATCCAATAGGGTACAGTGGTCTACATCAGTTGTCATAATTTCTTTAACTTGAGTCATGGAAATCCTCCTCCAATATTTTGAAGTAATGAAAAATGTTTTTTCACCGATAGGATTTCCTATCAATTTTAGATTATTCCCTTCGTATGGATGATTACATTTAAGAACATTTTTCAATGAATTTACATTACATCTCTTATTTCATTGCAAGTTTAATCTTTTTCTACTATTATTAGAATTGAAATAATATGCCTGCATCCTTTTTTATAAAGGCAAGGCAATGGCGTTTTGCAGGAGGGACATATTCATGAAGTTTGAAAATACTGGTATCGAAAATATGAAGGCTGACCTAAATCGTCTTGATGAAGTGATGCTTGATTACGGTCTAGTGCGTGAAGGTCAATGGGACTATGAGCGCGTTACATACGATCGTAAGTTTGAATTAAAAGAAGGTGTATTTTACCTTCGCCTTCGTGGTTATGCTGTTGAAGGTGACATCGGCGCACACCGTGCTGTCATTCAATTGATGACTCCTTTATTAGGCAAACATTATTATCCACATGGCGTTGAATACGGCGATGGAGAAAAATTCCCAAGTAGCCTTGTAAGTCAATGTCAAAAAATCATTGCTGATGTTACAAAAGAAATCGAAAAATTTTCCATTTAAGTCAAAAGACGCATGAAATTCATGCGTCTTTTGCTTTTTTTTTAAGTATTTTTTTGATACACAGTTGAATATTTTGTAGCTCATATCCGGTTAAGTTCTTTACATCTTCATAAATACAACTTTGTAAATGGCTTGCTTGTTGAATCATCCCGTCCATTCTAAAAGCTTCGAGGTTCAATTTAACCCTAACTTTCGAATCTTCAATATCAACGACAAGGCTTGGAAAAAGAGAAAATCCCCCAATCCTTTCATCGCTGAATTTCTTCGCCGCTCTAAAATAATCTTGATGATTCAAATTTGATTTAATAATAATGGAAATGATATGTTTGAGTGCAAGTTCGGATTCGCTGTTCTGATGTTTTCTTAAGACCAACGCCCTCACCTCATCCTTTTCCGTTCAAAAACTTTTATTGTTTATTTTAGTAAATGCATACTATAATTTAAATGTTAACAAACTTTCAAATTATTTCATTGAATGATAGATTAGCTTTTGAAAGGAGCGGACCATTGACTCAATATGTTTCTAAACGAATAATCATGATTGCTTTGTTTGCGGTTCTTACTGCATTTGTATTTTACTTTGTTCTACCAGTTTCCGTACCTCTGTTAGCGGCCTTTTTTACAGCAGTGATTTTGGAACCACTCGTAAAATCTGTGCAATCCAGGTTTAACCTTCAGAGGAAAATCTCAGTTTTGATCGTCTTTATTTCTTTCTTGCTGCTATTTGCACTTGGTGGGTATTTTATTACTACCAAAGTTATTACCGAGGCAATAAAGTTAGTGGAAAATGGACCAATATATATTAGTGAGATATCTAGAGAATGGTATGCATTTGAGAGACGTATTTCATCAGCAACTGAATCACTCCCTAAAGAAGTTCTGGTGGAGATAAGTAACCATGTAGAAGGTTTTTTGAATAACACAAGAAACGAACTTGTAAACTATATAAACATCACTAATGTAAAAACACTATTAACTAACATTCCTAATTATTTAGTTAGTTTTCTCGTTTACTTAATAGCTTTATTTTTATTCTTGCTCGATATTCCACGCTTAAATGCAGGAGTACATAAGTATCTGAAAGAACGTACTGCTGACCAAGTCAATTTTATGGCGTCACGATTATCCTACGTAGTACTGGGATCTTTAAAAGCACAATTTTTGGTAAGTGCAATTATTTTTTTCATTTCCCTGTTTGCCCTTATTTTTATATCACCAGAAATTGCACTTGTAATGGCCTTTTTCATAGCAGTGGTTGACTTCATTCCTATTTTCGGCTCAGTTGTACTTCTAGGACCATGGTCTTTATTTCATTTTGTAACAGGCGATATTGCTTTTGGAACAAAGCTTGCTGTCCTAGCAATTGTCCTGATTATGGTCAGAAGGATTGTTGAGCCCAAAGTAATGGGAAGCCACATCGGCCTTTCCGCCTTAGCTACTCTTGTAGCAATGTACTTAGGTTTAAAGATATTTGGCTTCATAGGCTTCTTATTAGGACCACTCATCATCATTGCATACAACTCTGCGAAAGAAGCAGGAATCATCAAAATAAGTTTTAAGATTTAAAAAATGGACACCATGAATATGGTGTCCATTTTTTGCTTGTATTTAGAAAAAATCATAAAAGAAAGATTTACTTGAAGGGATCATCTTTTCAAGATGTTCAATTTCTTTCATATTCCCTGTTAATCTTCCGATTTCATACAACTCCATAGGCCGTTTGTATCCAAAAATAATTGCCGTTAAAGAATTAATATCCATGCTTATTCCTTTTTGAGGAGGATGGGCACATGCAGAACCTGGTTTATCTTTAAAAACTTTAACTCCATCTTCACTAATCATGTAGGTTCCGTTATTCCATGGGGCGTATTGATCCTCCAAGTGAATAAAAAGATTCTCGCCTGTATTGACAAATGAAAATTTATTTAAACATGACTCTACATCTACTAATCTAGCCATAAAATATGGATAAACTTCAGCTTGCAATTTAGGCGTGTGTAAACAATAAGGTAATATATCGTGGGTAGATAATAGTATCTGCACTTTTTCAACCATTGAATCGTGTTGACAAATAAAGTTCCATAGTCCTCTTCTAGCCATATGATTAAGAGCCACGAATTCTTGTACATCCATCACTTTGTCCTTAACAGTATATAGTATATAACCGTCCATTTCACCAAGCTCGTTAGAATGCACTGCTATTGACTCCTCATGATAAATACTATTCATCCACCAATCATGGTCTCTGACAAGCATTCCATTGAAGCCTAAAGAATATTTTCTGTATACTTCTTCGATCGCAGAAGAGTGGGTGTTTTTATTATATCTTTTTACCATACCAATCGAAGGAGGCAGCATTTTTAACTTATCTCGTGTAATCACGACTTTCTTGTGATCAACAAAAATCTCCCACCCATACCTTCTGTAAAAGCCAATATCAAAAGGATGAAGTAATGAAACAATTTCTCCATGGTCCTTCATATCTTTTAAAGAAGCTGAAACTAACTCTCGGACATAGCCATTTCTGCGATACTCTGGATAGGTCGCTACACCGGCTAATCCACCCATTTTCCATTCTTCTTGTCCTATGACCACTGTTAAAGGAATAATATGAAGCTTTGCTGCCAACTGGTTCTGCTCCCGTATTCCAAGTAAACGATGTTTATCTAGCATTTTTTTTCGTGACTCGATATCCTCATCAGGTATTTTATATTGAAAGGCATACATTGATAATTTCATGCTATCTACATAATCTGATTCATTTAAGCGCTTAATTTCCACATTGTTCACTCCTGCATAAGAATTTCAATCTATTTTACCTTCGATTAATCTTTCAGAATTCCTTCTTAATCCATGGAAAATAAGTTGTTAAATGATTTATGTAATGTAAAAAAGAGAGCACCGTTTCGGTCTCTCTCATTATCCACCAATGATGGCTTTTATGACTGAAGTCGTGTCTCCGCCTTTGTAGAAGACGTAAAGCAATAGATAAACAGCTACACCCGTAATCGCTGTAAAGAACCAAATGACGCTTGTGACCGGTCCAAGTTTACGGTGTTTAGCTAGTTTATTACTGAATCCTGTAAGGAGCGTAACAATCCCAAAAATGGCCCCTGTGGTTGCAAGGGTAATATGAAAAATTAAAAACACTGTATAGTAAATCTTAATAGATTCTGGGCCACCAAAGGAAGTATTTCCGATGAAAATAGTTCTGCTGGCATAAATCAGAAAGAAAATCAGTGCAAATACTGCTGCCGCGATCATTGTTCTTTTATGTGCTTCAATATTTCTTTTTCGTATTTGCGCCCAGCCTATTGCAACTGTAATGGCGCTTAAAAGGATAAAAGTAGTACTGATTGTAGGTAAAATAGGAACTGCGAAATTCATCTTGCATCCTCACTCTCTTCTGTGGTTCTAAACTAGTGATCCTATATGATTTTAGCATACGAATCAATATTATGTATAAAATAGAAGTACACAATCAAACACCGAACAAATGTCCTCTATGAAATAAGGTCAATATCTTTCATTTTCAAAAGAGGACATCTGTCTATAAAATTTGCATTATTCTATAATAGTCGGTTGAATTCGTGACTTGGCTAATTCAAGTTCAGTCTCTTCTTGTTCTTGACGATACCAACTGAAGAAAATTTGAGCCAAAATCACTCCATAGACGATCTCCTGGATAATCTTCATCACAACTCCACCGAGTCTTTGATCTTCTAGCAATGACATAGAATTGAACATTTCCGGACCACTTAATTCTAAGCCAGCGAGCATAGATGGTGGAACACATAACTTAAGCGCTTCTGCCCATGCTTGTGGGTCAGAGTAGGTTTGATACATTGGATTGTCTGCAAAAATAATTAATCCACATGCAGGCGTAAGTAGAACACCACTAGCAAAGACATAACCCACCTTTTTTAATCCATTCAGAGTTTGATACTCCTTTAAACTATTCAATAATGGCCACCACATAAAAAGGGCTAATAAGAATAATGCACCTGTATACAATGCATGTAGCCACATATCTTGTTTAACAAAATCAAAAACTAATGGGATATGGTAAATAGAAAAAATACCGTTAAAAAGAATCAAGGCAATAAGTGGTTTCGTAAAGAATCTAAAAGTCTTGTTAATGATATTATTTTTCAACATTCTTCTCCACAACCAATGCGGCACCGCTGCAATCAAAAGCGGTGGAATGACCAAATATAAAACAGCCATTTGAATCATATGGGCATAAAACATTAGATGCCCCATTAAGTCAATAGGAGATCCTTTGACTACATATATCAAAACCATTGAAACAAGAAACAATATTCCCTCTTTATTCTTCAAAGGCTCACTGTCGCTATAGCGCAATCTATATTTTACTGTAAGTAGAAAATACCCTACGGAAATCAATGTGAGGACTATAAAGAAATATGGGCTCCATAAAGCTCGGAATCCGAACATACCTAAGTCAAGCAAATAAAACACCTCTTCTATTAGAATGTTACTTTCATTATACTCTTGGTTCATGATAGAGGCAAAGAAGTGAACTATTTCCAAATAATAAAAATAACTACTAAAAATCAGATAGTGTCACCCATGTGAATCCAGCTAATTATCTGAAATTCACTTGTACAGAATATTCTTGAGCAAAAAAAGAAAATCGACTAATAGCCGATTTTCTTTTTGACTGGTCTACTGTCCAGTAATAAATTACTTTTTAATTACCACCAAATGATCGTCATGAACGCCCAAATAGTAACAAGTCCAACTACTAATCCTGAGTAAAGGAATAAAGACGGTGCTTCATGACCTTTGTGGCTCATATGCATGAAGTAGTAAAGTTGGAAAATAACTTGAACGATGGCCAAAAGAATAATGAATGGAACTGTAAACCATCCAGAAAATCCTTCAATACCAACTGCTGCAAAAGCAACGAATGTTAAGAATAGCATCAAAGAGAATGAAACAAGTTGATATCTCATTTCTTCTTTACTCTTCTTGCGGCGATATTCAATGTCGACTCTTGGGTTACCTGAATTTAGTTGATGATCTGCCATCAGTTTATCCCACCATTCCCATTAAATATACTACAGTGAAGATGAACACCCATACAACGTCAATGAAGTGCCAATATAGACTCGCTACATAGAACTTCGGTGCATTATAAAGGTTCAAGCCCCTCTTAGAGTTACGCACCATTAGAGTTGTAATCCAAAGTAAACCGAACGCAACGTGTCCACCATGGAAACCAACAAGTGTGTAGAATGCGGATCCAAATGCACTACTATGAATTGTATGATGGAATTCATGAACATAGTGATTGAACTCGTAGACTTCTAACCCAAGGAACCCCGCACCTAAAAGTACTGTAATCCCAAGCCAAAGTTGCATTTTCTTGAAATTGAAATTTTTCATATGATACATTGCATAAACGCTTGTTAATGAGCTTGTCAAAAGAAGCATAGTTGCAACGAACACTAGAGGAAGTTCAAATAAATCTTTCGCTAAATGATGCTCAGCATTTGGTACTTTATCTTTTAGAGCAAGATAAGTTGCAAATAAGCAAGCAAATAGAACCGTCTCTCCACCAAGGAAAAACCAAAAGCCCATAAACTTATTTTTTGCTTCAAGGGTCGCCTTTTCAGGCGCAGCAGGCCATGTTTCGATTGTGAATTTTTCTTCTGCGTGCATTATGCCTTGCCCCCCTTGTCATCTTCTTCTAATAATTCTTCTTTATGGATATGGAATCCATGATCATCTTTTACAGAACGTATAAACATCGAACTTAAAGTAATTCCAAGTCCAATAATCATTACAGGTAGTGCCCAAACAACTTTATCTACATGGTACATAGCGCCAAATGCTGCTACGAATAAACCAAATGAAATCATAACTGGAATGAATGATGAATTTGGCATGTGAATGTCACCAAGTGGTTCAGCAGGTGTCATTTCTTTTTTGCCTTCCATCTTTTCAATCCAATAAGCATCTAAACCACGAACTAGTGGCAATTGCTTAAAGTTGTAGAATGGTGGTGGTGATGGGATTGCCCACTCAAGTGTTCTGCCGTCACCCCAAGGATCGTTACCAACCTTCTTATTCTTCACAGATGTAATAACTACATTCACTAGAAGGATAATTGTTGCAGCTGCCATGAAGAATGCCCCAACTGTACTTATCATGTTTCCTGTTTCAAATCCTTGACCAGGAAGGAAAGTGAAAATACGACGTGGCATACCCATTAGGCCAAGGAAATGCTGGATGAAGAATGTTAAGTGGAATCCAATAAAGAATAACCAGAAAGTGATTTTCCCTAAGAATTCATTTAACATCGTTCCGAACATTTTCGGCCAATATAAATGTGTTCCTGCTAAGATAGCAAATACTACTCCACCAACGATAACGTAGTGGAAGTGAGCAACTACAAAGTAACTGTCATGGTATTGATAGTCAGCTGCAGCTACTGCAAGCATAACCCCAGTTACCCCACCTGCTACGAATGTCGGAATAAACGCAATTGCATAAAGCATTGGCGTTGTAAATGTGATACTACCGCCCCACATTGTGAATAACCAGTTAAAGATCTTGATACCTGTTGGTACGGCAATCGCCATCGTTGCAACAGCAAAGATTGCATTCGCAATAGGTCCTAAACCAGTTGTGAACATATGGTGAGCCCAAACCATGAATCCAAGGAAACCGATCAACACGATTGCGAATACCATTGATGAGTATCCGAATAGACGCTTCCTAGAGAAAATAGCAAAGATTTCAGAGAAAATACCGAAAGCTGGTAAAACAAGGATATATACTTCCGGATGTCCGAAAATCCAGAAAAGATGTTCCCAAATTACTGCATTTCCACCCATTGCTGGGTCGAAAAATTGAGTACCAAACATACGGTCAAACATCATTAATACTAATCCGACTGTAAGAGCCGGGAATGCAAACAGGATAAGTGCAGACGTTACAAATGTAGACCATGTGAATAATGGCATACGCATGTAAGTCATACCTGGTGCACGCATATTAACAATTGTTACAAGGAAGTTTATACCACCAATCAAGGTGCCTATACCTGAAATCTGCAAACCTAAAATGTAGAAGTCTACACCGTGACCAGGTGATGCCATTGCAAGTGAAGCATAAGATGTCCAACCTGCATCAGGAGCCCCATCTAGGAACCAAGATAAGTTTAAGAAAACTCCACCGAAGAAAAATAACCAAAAACCTAACGCATTCACGAAAGGAAATGCAACGTCACGAGCACCAATTTGAAGTGGCATGACTGCATTCATAAAGGCAAAAATTAACGGCATCGCTGCAAGGAATATCATAGTTGTTCCATGCATGGTTAAGATTTCATTATATAAACCTGCACTGACAAAATCATTGTTTGGTACTGCAAGCTGGATACGGATAAACATCGCTTCTAGTCCACCAACTAGAAAGAAGAACCCGCCAGCGATAAGATAAAGGATTGCAATTTTCTTATGGTCAACAGTAGTTAGGTAATCCCATACTGTTGCGCCAAATCCCTTTTTTTGAGCTAACGTACTCACAATTTAACCTCCCTTTAAACAAAATCCCCGATTATTCTTGGATTTTTAATCCCATTAAGTATTCGGTAAGTGCATCTAATTGTTCTTCAGTTAAGTCGCCATATGTACCAGCCATTGTATTACCTGGTTTGTACTTGTTAGGGTCTCTTAACCAATTTTTTAAGTCTTCTTCTGAGTGTCCAAGAACGCCTGCGATACGTGAACGATCACCGAAGTTTGTTAAGTTTGGAGCTTTACGAGCTGCTTCCGGAGTTGTATTGGCAGGAGTAACTGCGTGACATCCGATACAGCTTTGGTTGAAGATTTCTTGTCCTTGTTGAGCAAGGTCACCTTCAGCTTTTACAGCTTCTTTAACGTTTTGCATATCTTTTGTCCACTGTGCGAACTCATCTTTAGAAAGAGCCTTAACTTTAAAGTCCATTAATGCATGGGAAGGACCACAAAGCTCAGCACATTTACCATAGAATAAGTTGCCAGCTTCATTAGATTTTTCACTGTCAAATTCTAACCAGAATTTGTTGACATTATCTGTGTTTGTGTCCATCTTACCACCTACAGCAGGGATCCAGAATGAGTGCTTCACATCTGAAGACTTAAGGTTAAAGTAAACCTTTTCATCCGTAGGCACTACCAATTCCTGACTTGTGATGATTTCTTGGTTTGGATATTCAAATTCCCACCAATAAAGATTAGCACGTACGTTAACAACAAGAGCGTCTGTTTTTCCATCCTTATTTTTCTTTTCCATTTCATCTACATTAGCAAGCTTGAATGTAGCAGCAACTGTAGGAATAGCAAGAACTAGTAGCAATAGAATGGGAATCACAGTCCAGATGATTTCTAGTTTGTGGTTTCCTTCAACTTGCTTAGGAATTTTGTCATCCTTGCGTCGGAATTTAAGAACTACAAGAACGAAAATTACTGAAACAATAATAATAACTCCAACCATGATTGCTGTACTTAGCAACATCAAATCGTATTGCATTTTTGCAACTTCACCGGCAGGCTTTAACGTTGATAGAAACGGTTCGCCACATCCGGAGAGAATAAGCGTTAGTATCGCAAACAACGAGAATAAACGCCATTTCGCAAGCCTTTTCATAGCTTAATCAAACCCCTCTTCCGCAAATTATTCCTTAAATTACTTGATCAAAAACAAAATGAAAACCCTTCCCTCCGAAAATCATCAGAAAGGATTTTCAGGCAAAACTAGATTAATGTCACAATAACCATAGCTACAAACAGAATAGTCAAATATTGCAGTGAGTATACAAACATCAGTTTTGCCCATTTTATATCATCTTTGATCTTATATCCATAAATCCCTAATGCAAGCCAGCCTAGATTCAATAAAGTGGCAAGTATTAGAAATGGGATTCCTAAAGCCTTAAGAAAGAATGGCAATGGCAATAGGGCCATTACCCAAAGCACAATGTGCTTTTTAGTTGTTGCAAATCCTTTTACTACAGGTAGCATCGGTATTCCAGCTGCTCTGTATTCTTCTACACGTCTCATAGCAAGTGCATAAAAGTGTGGCGGTTGCCAAACAAACATAATCACAAATAATGCCCAGGCCATCATATCAAGATTTCCATCGATAGCCGACCATCCAATTAGTGGAGGCACTGCACCTGAAATACTTCCGACAATCGTATTTGATACAAACTGTCTTTTTGACCACATTGTGTAAAGTACAACATAGCTGAATACCCCAAGAAGACCTATTACCATTGCTGTCCAAGTTGTCAGCGCCAAAAGCAGTGTTCCTAATCCGATGAGCATTAGACCTAAAAAGAGCACATTTTTTGGAAGCACCTTGCCTGTCACAGTCGGTCTACTCTTTGTTCTTTCCATTAAATGATCGATATCCCGGTCATAGTAGTTATTAATACTACATGAACCTGCAATAATTAATGAAGATCCTATTAAAGTGTAGAACATGATATCTAAATGGTGTAGAAAACTTTGATTGGTAAAATGCAGCGCAAGCCACAGACCAGTAAAAGTAGTGATTAAATTCGAGTTTACAATCCCTATTTTAATGAGAGCAAGGAAATCCTTCCATACAGTACTGCTCGTACTGTCATTAGAAAGTCTTGCTGTTCCTTTATCTAAGACAGCTTTATCTAAAGCCTTAGAATTGGGCATTAACTCTCCTCCTTTTCCCTATAACTAGGTGCAATTAAACAGAAAGCAGGCAAAAACATCGTCATTGCGATATTACTATATCTACAATAACAAACGAATTGCCATCAAATATTTACATATATTTTGCTATTAGGATGTTTCCAACACTATCATATTGTTAATTATTATCAGAAAACAACTAACACTTTCTCTGTATATTAAATCACACTTTGGGTAACTTTTGTGAACTTTTTTTGTATATTTTTTTAACAAATTGTGTCTAAATTTGAAACGGATTAAGTCTGCGACGTTTTTTCACCATAATAACAAAACAGTTTCCTGACATTTATTCATTTCTTTATGTGGTTAAAACTGAACTGTAATAACATAATTTATTTTCCTCGTAAATTAAGAATAAATTAAGTGGTTTTTCAACTCTTTTACTGTTCTTTTTGATGAATATTCGTTATGATGATAAAGGGTTTTTTATATAAGCCCCTTAAACATTATACTGTCAAGAAAATAGTTTGACAAATGATTGGACTCTAGAATAAGAAGGTGACATCGATTGCAGCGTTCTTTGAAGTGGTTCGCAGTCGGAACCACATTAGTGATGATATTTATATTACTCGGAGGGGCACTCGTAACAAAGACTGATTCAGGTATGGGTTGCGGGAGAACATGGCCACTGTGTCACGGCGAGTTCATGCCTACTGAAATTACTCCCGAACTACTAATAGAATTAGCCCATCGGCTAGTATCAGGTGCTGGCGGATTAATGGTTTTAGTTCTATCCATTTGGACATGGAAAACGATTGGACATATTAGAGAAACTAAATTCTTATCGGTTCTATCATTCTTTTTCCTTATGTTACAGGCATTAATCGGAGCAGCAGCCGTAAAATGGGGACAGTCTGATTTTGTACTTGCCCTTCATTTTGGAATATCGCTTATATCCTTTGCTTCCGTTTTCCTTTTGACACTTCTGATTTTTGAAGTAGATAAGAAATTTGAAGCTGATAAATTGGTTATTGATAAGAGAATGAAATTCCATACTATCGCACTTTCCATATACACTTATCTTGTTATCTATACAGGTGCACTTGTACGGCACATGAACGCAAGCCTTGTATGCCCTGATTGGCCATTCTGCGTAAATTCTTCACCAGCAATGCCTGATAACATTTATGTGTGGGTTCAAATGGGACATCGAGTTGCAGCAGGAATGATCTTCATTTGGATAGCTTACATTGCGATAATGGCTTTTAAAAATTATCGCCAACAAAAAGTTATTTATTGGGGATGGATGATTGCCCTCATACTGGTCTCTTTACAAGTAATTGCAGGAGCACTCATTATTTTTACAAGACTTAATCTTATCATCGCCCTATCTCATGCATTTTTCATTACCAGTCTATTTGGATTGCTGAGCTATTTTATTTTACTCATATCTAGATCAAGTAAAAATAGTCGATAAAAAGAGAGTTTCCATTTTTGGAAACTCTCTTTTTTATCTTTTTTTTAAAAATTGCCTGTTGATTTCCGCTCCAATCAACAATGTACTTTAAAATAGCCATCTTATTAAGTTAAGCCCTCAAGTTCGTTACATTTCTCAAGTTATCTGGTTTATTATCCACGTTTGCCTTTTTATAGTTTTCTTCATAATTTACAAACATGGAAACATTCACAAGTATCCCCATAGCAATAGAAAGTTGGAGCAATGAAGAACCACCATAACTGACAAACGGAAGTGGCACACCTGTCAAAGGAATGATACCAGTAATACCTGCTAGGTTAACAAATGATTGAATCCCGATCATACTCGAAATACCTATCGCCAACAAGCTTCCAAAAGGATCTTTACATTTCAATCCTATATAGAGTCCGCGGAGTACTATGTAAGACAAACACAAAATTACAAACCCTACTCCCCAGATACCAAGTTCTTCAGCAATTACCGACATTATGAAATCCGTATGTGATTCAGGCAAATAACCAAGTTTTTGAACACTTTGCCCTAGACCAAGTCCATTGATACCACCTGACCCAATCGCAATAAAAGAATTTACAAGATGAAAACCTTTATCCTGTTCGTCCAAAAAAGGATTCTTCATCACTTCAAAACGAGCTAATCTCTTCTCGGAAAAAATCTCATCCTGTAAAGTAATTACGAGTGGTGCAGCCATTAATAATGCAATCAGAAATAGCTTAGAAAGATTCTTTAAATTCATTCCCGAAGACATGATAATGGTACCAGCAATTGCTACTACAATGATTGCCGTACCAAAGTCTGGTTGTATAGCTATCAATAAAACTACTAAAAATAAGTAGGCCAAAGGTGGAACTACACCCTTATTAAACTCATTAATGTAAGTTTGTTTTTTCGCATAAACCGCCGCTAAATAAATAATGACAAATAGTTTGGCGAATTCCGCAGGCTGAATGCGAAGCGGTCCAATTTTAAACCAACTTTGTGCATTACCCGCTACATGTCCAAAGACAAATAACGCACCAAGAACGACTAACGAGCCTAGAACCATGGGACCAAGTATCCTATTACTTTTCAGAGCCTTATATGGAAAAAGGGCGACAAAAGTAAAGATTAATCCCGAACCTATCAAAAATAATCTTTGTTTTTCATAAAAGAAATTACTTGCAACATCATATCTTGGCGAGACAGCCCAGGCCATGCTGGAACTATAAACCATGATCAAACCGAAAAGCGATAAAAGGACTATTACAAAAATTAAAGAATAATCATAAGATTTGAGTATTTTTTTGATCATTGGTCTCTTCTCCATTTTAAGATTATTTTAAGTTTCTTTTTTGTTGTAGAAGATGCCTAGAAAGCAGGAAACTTTTCTGCAGTTTTCCAGTATGAAAATCACAAACGCTGATTCTAAAATTAGATAGTGACAACATTAAATTCTCATACTCCCATGACTACAAAAAAACTCAAACAGGCCCTTTGGTCCGTTTGAGTCTTACTGCATTATCTTTTTGTGGACGCGTCATGCAGCACTGAAAGTTCACGCTCAAGTTGATCCAAAATGGCTTTCCCATCTTTTACATCAATCAACCCAAGTCTTACTGCAAAATCTATTTCCCGGGACAAACCGAACATTTGTGTATCTAGCACCTCTTCATATAGAGGACATTGAGGCATTGTCAGGTTATCCATTTGTACTTTTATTAGCTTTAATATCTTATCAGCGTCAGCCTGTAATAAGGCATAAGCTTTTTCTTGATGATTCACCATCATTTCAGACGCCAACATTGACCCCCCCGTTTCCGAGCGTTTACCTAACCTATCTATAAATTCTACCGTCAATAAAGGAAAATTGCAAGAACAATAAAGAACAACCTTCGATATGGCAATGATACTTTTCCAAAAATGACATAAGCATTAAAAGAATATATAATTTAAATTACAATGGATAATCAGGGGGACAACATGGAGAATGTATTAAGTATTCAAGGCAATGTAAAATATTCGATTACAATCGATCCTGGTGTCTGGATTTTTGACGACCGTAAGATTGATTTGGACACGTATTCTTTTAAAGAAGAAGATAAACGAGATGAAAAAGAAGAATATACAAAAGCCATTTCAAAACATTGGGACCGTGAAATCAGCGAAGGTGCCATCTATCCGCCAACAATGAAAACAGAAAGAAAGTTTGAAAAGGAGAGAGTACTTAATGGAACTTTCGGAATTCCTTTTAAACCTTTCTTGACCAATGCTTCACCACTTCCTGAGGCAAAAGAAGTCACTATCGTTAGCAGCGAAGGGGATATCACAGTTCCTTTAGACTCTGCATATGAAATGATTTTACAATTCTCACAAAACGGTAAACCACTTAAAGAAGACGGTCCTGTCCATCTTTTTTGGGGAGATGGCTCTAATAAGTTGAATCCAATTAGAAACATTAAAGCATTCTTGGTGAAATAAAGGTGCACGCCCGGGCAGTTTATTGCCCGGGATTCTTTTATAATAGGTCTGCCGCAAGTCTGGCTAGACCTGAACGTTCGCCCTTTAATAACTTAATATGACCAGAAATCATTTGATCTTTAAATTTCTCGACCACATACGTGAGTCCATTATTGTAAGCATCTAAATACGGATGGTCAATTTGTTCCGGGTCACCCATAAGTACAACCTTACTACCCTCCCCCACTCTGGTAAGAATGGTTTTCACTTCATGTTTGGTTAAATTTTGCGCTTCGTCGATAATGATATATTGATCTGGTATACTTCTTCCTCGGATATAGGTTAAAGCCTCTACTTCTATGGAGCCCATACCAGCTAAAATGGCATCCAATTCACCAGGTTTTTTCGTATTGAATAAAAACTCAAGATTATCATAAATTGGCTGCATCCACGGTCGAAGTTTTTCTTGTTTTTCTCCAGGTAAATAACCTAAATCCTTACCTAATGGTACGATTGGACGCGCGACAATCAATTTTTTATAATCCCTCAAATCCTCTGTCTGCATTAACCCGGATGCCAATGCTAACAATGTTTTCCCTGTGCCAGCCTTTCCAATCATAGTTACAAGAGGCAAATCTTTTCTAAGCAGAAGTTCAATGGCCATCGTTTGTTGGACATTTCTTGGGTGTATTCCCCAAACATGGTCGTGGTTCATGTTCAGTTTACGAACTTTTTTACCTGTACGTTCAACCATTCCTATTGCGGATGAGGAACTTCCGAGCGCGTCCTTCATGATCAAAAATTGATTCGGATAAAAAGGATGGTTGGTGATTTCTGAAAGAGACAGTTCTCCTTTTTCATAAAACTTGCCTAAGACTTCTAAAGGGACATACACTTCATGGAATCCTGTATAAATATGATCAACTTCAACAACTCTGTCACTTAGAAAGTCCTCGGCGTACAAACCAATTGCATCTGCTTTCACTCGCACTAAAGCATCTTTACTAACTAATATGACAAGTTTGCCGTTTTCTTTCGTTTCTTCCTCATCGGATAAATTCTTAGCGACAGCAAGAATCCGATTGTCATTTGTCTTTTCCACGAATATATCCTGAAGCTCATGAAAAGAGCGATGGTTCAATTCAATTCGCAAACTCCCACCATTTTCAAGAGAGATTTTTTCATGCAGCCTGCCTGTTTGCCTCAAACTATCAACGATTCTAGACACCTGTCGTGCATTTCTTCCTACTTCGTCCATATAACGCTTTTTAGAGTCGACTTCTTCTAAAACGACAGCTGGAATAACCACTTCATTATCTTCGAAAGAAAAGATCGAATAAGGGTCCTGCAACAGAACATTTGTATCCAACACATATATTTTACTCAACAAGATGCCCCCCGCCATTCTTAGACTTTAAATTATTTTCGGAACACATTGTTCCGATTGCTGGATAGGACTTTGCTAAAATATATGTGAATTCGAATAAAGATAGAAGGTATTCCGCACAATAATTGTAGTAGCTAAAGTCTTGTACTTAATTCCTAACTATTAGCTGCATAATATTGATGATTGGAGGCCTGCATCTAATGAAAGTATTCTGGATTGTGCTCTTGTTCTTATTTACTCTTAGCGGATGTAATACGAGCAATAATAATGCCACCGAATCAAAACAACAATTCATTAAGGTAAAGAATAGTGAAATTGAACATGTTGACAGGAAAACGGGTGTTCAAATATCCAAACGATTAGTTGAACTATCGACGGGCATTCCTAATGTAAACGACGCAACCGCAGTTGTGCTTGGGAAGTATGCCATTGTCGGGATCGATGTCGATAGCAATATAGAGAGATCTCAAGTGGGTTCCATAAAGTATTCTGTAGCAGAAAGTTTGAAAAAGGATCCATACGGTGCGAAGGCAGTTGTTATCGCAGATCCCGACGTTACTGCAAGGTTAAAGGAAATAAATCAAGATATAAAAAACGGACAGCCTATTCAAGGTATTATGAATGAGTTAGCGGACATATCAGGAAGGCTAATGCCTGAAATACCTGCTGACATATTAAAACCCAATCCTAAAAATGGTCTGGAAGAACCCAAGAATAAATTAAATCAAAAAGAACAGAAAAAACTAGAAAACAAACAAGAAAAGCACTCCAATTACTATAAATAACAAAAAGCTTAGTCAATTGACTAAGCTTTTTTCATTGCGTCCATCACTTGCTTATCTAAGCGGGCCGCGGCATCTTTATCATATGTCTTGTCGTATCCTGGTTCTGTAACGATTTTAGAGCCATAGAACATAACATCTCTAACTTCCTCAATACTCACTTCGACTAATGCCAATTTAAGGGGAACGCCATCCATTTTCTCTACCTTTACAGTTGCTTTCCCGCTAATGGAGTATGTTGATTCGTTTGCGATAACGTTAATGATTGCTCTATTATTGGAATTTAAATTTTGAATGATCCTTGAACGGTTATCAATCGCAAAGTAAATCGTTTGATCATCCTTGGCAAAAACCCAAGAAATCGCATTTACACTTGGTCCGCCACTTTCATGGTCAACCGTTGCGAGTAAGACGAATCTTTCTTTTTGCAGTGCATCAAATAGCGGTTTAATTAACTTTGGTTCAACTTGGTTTGGCATATGATCTTTCCTCTCTATGTAAAAGAATGATTAGCTAAACCAATCTTACTACTACTCCCATCACACTTCAACTCTTTGAAGTATTGTGAGGATAACATTCCATCCTTTTACATGATATACTATAAAAAAAGATATAAGATAGTAAAGAGGTGAAGCAAATGAGAGTAAAGTGCGTTCTTTGCGATAAAATAGAGGCGATTGAAGACGAAACATTAATTGCCAAACGTCTTCGTAATCGCCCTATCCATACATATATGTGTAAACCTTGTGAAGATAGAATTTCCGTTAAGACCCAAGAGAGAATTGATACAGGCAACTTCAAACTGTACCGCAAAAAGTCCGAAGAGGATGATTGGTGAAAAACTTCAAACCAAGTTGCTTCACAAAAAAACGCTTGTCCAATTGGACAAGCGTTTTTTTAATCCTCTTCAGGATAGTTTGCATATCTTTCTGGTGACTCATTGATTTGATCCAACATGATTTCAATCAATTCGCGCGGATATTTTGCGTTCTTCGTTTCACCAGCATGTTGGTAAGTCAGATAATACATTAATAAATCAGTCTTAACCTCGATATCCGATACCCCGTGTTCGGTAGAAAGAATTTCCTCAAACAATTCGGTTGTATCTCTTGCTGCTGTATCATCAGGTCGGCTATCTTTCACCACTTTGATTGTAAGCCAATTATAAAGTGCATCCTGCAAGGACTTCATCCTAGCAACCCCCGTTACTACTCGTCAAGCAAAGAAGCTTAAAGCTTTTGATCAGCTTCTAGCTTCTTTTGCTGATGAAGACGAATCTTATAGATGATCAATATCAAGGCTGCGACAATAAGCCCTTCAGCAACCGGTAAAAAGATGCCAAGGAATGTCATAAATGAGCAGCCAAACACTAAGAAAAGATAAATTAAGATTGATTTTGCAATTGGAAGCTTTTTAGCAAAACCAAGCTTGTATACCAGGATTGAAAGTCCGGTAATGGTCAAAAAGAGCATCCACATCCCGACCTTTGGCTGGACGTCAACCTGATAAAGGGCCGCGAAAAAAGAAAGACTTTCGTTTACCATTTTCGTCCAATCCTCCTTCGATCTTATTTACTTGTTTCAGCTAATTTTTTCTTCTTTGCTACACGCTCACGTTCGTTCTTATCAAGAATCTTCTTACGTAAACGGATAGATTCTGGTGTTACTTCACAATACTCATCATCATTTAGATATTCTAAAGATTCTTCAAGCGTCATGATGCGCGGCTTCTTGATAACAGAAGTTTGATCTTTATTTGCAGAACGGATATTTGTCGCTTGTTTTACTTTAGCGATGTTTACAGTAATGTCATTTTCACGAGTGTGCTCGCCAACGATCATACCTTCATAAATTTCAGTTCCAGGCTCAACAAAGATTGTTCCACGGTCTTCAACACCCATAATACCATAAGTAGATGCTTTACCTGATTCCATAGAAACAAGTACACCTTGACGTCTTCCACCAACTTGCCCTTGAGCCATTGGCTGATAGCTGTCAAATGTGTGGTTGATGATTCCGTAACCACGCGTCATTGTTAAGAACTCTGTTGTATAACCAATCAAACCACGAGCAGGCACGTTAAAGATAAGGCGAACTTGACCTGTACCGTTGTTGATCATGTCAATCATTTCACCTTTACGCGCACCAATTGATTCCATAACCGCACCAGTGTGCTCTTCTGGAACATCAATTTGAACTCTCTCAACCGGCTCACAACGAACTCCATCAACATCTCTTACGATAACTTCAGGTTTAGATACTTGAAGCTCATAACCTTCACGACGCATGTTTTCGATCAAGATAGACAAGTGAAGCTCTCCACGGCCTGAAACGATCCATGCATCAGGAGAATCAGTATTTTCTACACGTAAACTAACGTCGGTTTGTAATTGAGCACGTAATCTTTCTTCAATTTTTCTTGAAGTAAGATACTTACCTTCCCTACCTGCAAATGGACTGTTATTTACTAGGAAAGTCATTTGCAATGTAGGCTCATCAATTCTTAGGATTGGAAGTGCATCCTGGTGTTCGAAAGGACAAACTGTTTCTCCTACGTTGATGTCTTCCATACCGGAAACAGCGATCAAGTCTCCTGCTTTTGCTACTTCAATTTCTTGACGCTTTAGTCCGAAGAAACCAAAGATTTTAGATACACGGAATTGCTTTACAGAACCATCAAGTTTCATTAAAGCAACCTGTTGACCTACCTGCATAGTACCACGGAATACGCGTCCAATTCCGATTCTTCCTACATAATCATTGTAGTCAAGAAGTGCTACTTGGAATTGAAGAGGCTCTTCACTGTTATCAACTGGTGCTGGAATATGTTCAACAATTGCATCGTATAATGATTGCATGTTTTCATCCTGTTGTTCAGGATTTGTACTTGCAGTCCCATTAATAGCTGACGCGTAAATAACAGGGAACTCAAGTTGTTCTTCTGTTGCATCAAGTTCGATGAATAAGTCGATTACTTCATCGATTACTTCTGCTGGACGAGCAAAATCACGGTCAATCTTATTAACTACAACGATCGGAGTTAAGTTTTGTTCTAATGCTTTCTTAAGAACGAAACGAGTCTGTGGCATACAACCTTCATATGCATCAACAACAAGAAGAACACCATCAACCATTTTCATGATACGTTCTACTTCTCCACCAAAGTCAGCATGTCCCGGTGTATCCAAGATATTAATTCTCTTATCTTTATATTGGATAGCTGTATTCTTCGCTAAAATCGTAATTCCACGTTCTCTTTCTAGATCGTTTGAATCCATTGCACGTTCTTCAACGTGTTCGTTTGTACGGAAAGTACCAGATTGTTTTAACAATTGGTCAACCAAAGTCGTTTTACCATGGTCAACGTGGGCAATAATAGCGATATTGCGTAAATCTTCTCTAAGTTTCAAAAAATTCCACTCCTACCTGTTATCTTAAATACATATAGTATTTGTATTTTCTTTCACAACTAAAACATTATACCACACTTAAGGTAGAAACCTAGAATCATTTTCTGTACAATGATTTTATCGAGTAGTTAAAGGGGAGTTTGTCGTCATGAAAAACATAAAGTGGCCGTTTTTAGGATTTGCGATTTTGGCAGCTGCAAGCATAATGGGGATTGGTATAGCTATCGGAGAAAGAAGTATTTGGGGTGCTCTCATAAGTGTAATTACACTTATTTTTGTAATGGGAATGGGCTTTAAGACAAAGAAGAAATATCGTGAAAATGGTCTGCTTTAGACAGATTTTTATCTTCATGCATAGAAATGATCGCTAAATTCATTCATAAAAAAAAGGAACTTTGACAAGTTAGTCAGGTTCCTTTTTTGATTACCATTTTCCATCATTCAAATATTCCTTTAAAATAGTTGGATGTAAACCAGGCTTTGCTACAAATAGAGATTGTTTTGCAAGTAAGTTCAAGTCTCCACCCTTTAATGTCGTGGCTACGCCTCCTACTTCCTGGACAATAATGACCCCTGCCGCAATATCCCAAGGTGCCAGCCTCATAGACATGTACGAATCTATTCTTCCTGTTGCAACAAATACCATTTCTAGAGCAGCAGATCCATAGGACCTCGTTCCTCTTACATCTCTGACAAGACGCCCTAACAAGCCGGGATCTATCTTGCTATTTTCCGTTACCCAAGTTGCATTCAACGCGATAACAGCTTCCTTGACAGCCACTTCTTCTAATGTAGGAAGAGGACGATCGTTAAGAAAAGCACCAGCACCTCGTTTGGCATGATACAATTCATCATGAACGACATCGTAAATTAAACCGATTTCTCCTACTCCATCCCAATAAATAGCAAGGGAAATGGCAAAGTTCCTTTGTTGATGGATAAAATTCATTGTCCCATCAATTGGATCAATGATCCAAACTACGCCGTCGAGACTTTCAATCTTATCTCCAAACCCTTCTTCACCTAAGATTTTATGATCTGGAAAAGATTCTTTTATTTTTTTTATAAAAAATTTTTCAGTTTCTTGATCGATATTCGTTACAAGATCATTAGGATTTGATTTTGTCTGGACGTTTAGAGTTTGCGGAAATGACATTTTAATAAAAGAGCCCGCTTCCTTAACCCATTGCTTAGCCAACTGATCTATATGGTCCCAGTCCATTTCCAATTCCTCCAAATTGATTATTGTGTAATCATTTCATATCTATGTATTTGTTTAGTGTGCTTGGTATCTATATAGTATAATCTATCCCCTTCAAGCCAACCAAATATTTACTTCTTATTTTTGATTATTTCCTTTAAATAAATAACGAACCCCTCATTCATGATGGAGTTCGTCTCAAAGTTTTATTTTTAGGATTAGAATGATCATTGCCAATTTTTTTCTCCTTATGACAACTATATAATGATGATGAATTTTATAGAGCTTTTAACCGTAGCAGTTCTTGACGAATTTTTTCTAATCTAATTTTACATACATTTTTCTTATTCTCATTATTTTCTGTCATCGCTTCAAACAAAGTTGCCAATTCATAATCAAGTTCTAATTTCAGTACAGCCATTCTTTCTTTTTCTATGCCCTTTTTACGAGTGGAATTCATTAACTGTTTCATTATAAGCACCCCTTCCAACAATTTGTGGATCCTTCAAATTAAATTATCAGATTATTTTTACTTTTATAGTATGAACCTCATGTTCAAGTTGCAACTAAATTGTGCTTTAACCTATAAGCCTTTTCTTTTTTAAATTCAACTTATTATGCTAAAATCATTCTCAGAACTTTATTTATAAAAGTATTTTGTTGGAGGTTTTTATGAATTTTAGCGGCTTTAGTGAAAAAGACTTCGATGTTTTTAAAATAGATGGCCTTGCACCAAGAATGGATGCTTTAATCGAAAATATTAGACCAAAGCTGGAAGCGCTCGGTGAGCACTTTGCACCTACATTAGCCAATTTAACCGGCAATGAAATGTTTCCTCATGTTGCAAAACATGCACGCCGGACCACGAACCCTCCAAATGATACGTGGGTAGCATTTGCCAATAACCGTCGTGGATATAAAATGCTTCCTCACTTCCAAATCGGCATGTGGGAAACCCACCTTTTCATTTGGTTTGCCGTTATTTACGAAGCGCCAAATAAACAAAATATCGGAAAAACATTTCAACAGCATATTGATAAAATCTATCAGGAGATCCCAGGTCATTTCGTTTGGTCCATTGATCATATGAAACCTGAGGCAACTGAACATCAACAATTGTCGAAAGAGGAATTAGCCGGTTTCTTCGAGCGACTTCAAACGGTCAAAAAATCTGAATTATTGTGTGGTTATCACATAGATCGAGATGAAGTTGTGAAGATGGGCCCATCTCAATTACTTTCAGAGATTGATCATGTGTTTAAAAAATTATTACCCCTTTATAAAATGTCATAAACCTATCCTTTCTGTCTTAAACTACTCACCACTTAACACCCTTTCGCGTGGTTTGAAGCGGGAGTCTTCTGTCGGAAAACGATAGAAACCTGGTAAAGAGGATTTAAGAATTGATTTCTAAAAAGCGAAGGGCATGGTTGCAGACTGCAACCATGCCCTTCGCTTTTTATATTGTTTCATTCTACCTACATCTTTATCTTTTTTCCTGCTTCACTTTCTTTTACCTTCTTTATTGCACGATAAGCAGAATAACCGCTCATTTCCTCAAACTCTCCACAAAGCTTTTTTTCCTCGGATTTACCGGGAACAATTTCTTTAAATCTCCTGTAAATGTCAAGCAACTCTTCGCGTACAATTCCTTTTTCATAAACTCGTTCTATAGCTTCATAAAAATGAATGACATCAACAATCTCATCAGTTGTCCAGCTATAATCAATTGGGTATTGATACTCCACGTATAATTCACCTGCTTTTAAAATGTATATACCATTTTACAAACACACAAGGAAATAAGCAACATCAATTCCATTTATTACGTATTCCCTCAGCTTCATCAATCATCCTAATAAATAATTCTGAAACATAAGGTACATCTCTAATAAGACCCATAACCTGCCCTGCCCAAGCGAAGCCTCCTGACATTTCCCCCTCGTAGATGTAACGCTTATTCGCTTCACCACTTATCAGGTCTTTAAGGTGTTCGTAAGTTCCTCCTTGTTTCTCAATATCAATAATACGGTCGGTCCATTCATTGGATATGGCTCTGGCTGGCGACCCTAATGACTTTTTGATCACAACGGTGTCAGACTCTGTTCCTGTAACAAGCTTATTTTTATAGCTTTCAGCAGCGTGTAAACACTCTTTTGTCGCAATAAATCTTGTCCCCATTTCAATTCCCTCTGCCCCAAGGCTAAGAGCAGCCATCAATCCCCTGCCATCTCCTATACCACCTGAAGCAATTACAGGTATGGATACCGAATCTACTACTGTAGGAATTAGGACCATAGTTCCTATATCATCTCTCCCTAGATGACCGCCTCCCTCTTGACCAACAACCATAACTGCATCCGCACCTAACTCCTCTGCCTTTATGGCTTGTCTTCGCGCTGCTACCAAGACTAGTTTCTTGATTAGCGTGCCTTTTAAAGCATCAAGGATAGGTGCAGGATTCCCACCTGTCATGGAAATAACAGGTACTTTTTCATCGATTGCAACTTGGAGAAAATCTTCATATGACCTTCCGTGTTGTCCAATTGCAAAATTGACTCCAAATGGATTGTTTGTTAGGTTCTTCACCTTTTCTATCTCATCCTTTAATAGGTCCGGGGATTTTAATGACATTGCCGTAATCTGACCAAGTCCACCAGCATTAGAGACTGCTGCAGCAAGGTCAGAATAAGCAAGATGAGCTAAGCCGCCCTGAACGATTGGATATTTTATGTTCAGTAGTTCTGTAACCCGTGTGTTCCAATTCATTTGAATGTTTCACTCCTTCACTTTCCTTTATCTTCTTATTTCGATTCCATAGATTAATTTCCTTCTTCCCGTCAAAAACTAAGAAAATGTTCTTATTAAAATCAAATGATTGTTGCTATGCAAACAGGGGTAATAGTGCTATAATTCATTTGTTTTATGTTTTTAAAATACAAGCAAATGATTATTTATGACTTAAAGAGGTGTGGAAAAAAATTGTCTCAATATGAAACACCGTTATTTAGCGGTCTATTAGCACATGCAGAAAAAAATCCAGTACAATTTCATATCCCTGGCCATAAAAAAGGCAGCGGTATTGATCCAGAATTCAGAGAATTTATCGGCGATAACGCCCTTTCCATAGACTTAATTAACATTGGGCCTTTGGATGACCTACACAGTCCAAAGGGGATTATTAAACAGGCGCAAGATTTGGCCGCCGAAGCTTTCGGTGCAGATCATACATTTTTCTCCGTTCAAGGTACAAGTGGTGCGATTATGACAATGGTTATGGCGGTATGCGGACCTGGAGATAAGATCATTGTTCCGAGAAATGTTCATAAATCGGTAATGTCAGCAATTGTTTTTTCTGGAGCCGTCCCGGTTTTCATTCATCCTGATATTGATGAAGATCTTGGAATTTCTCATGGCATAACAACAGATGCTGTATCTAAAGCTCTTGAGCAGCACCCAGATGCAAAAGGTGTTCTTGTCATTAATCCTACTTACTTTGGCATTTCGGCTGATTTGAAGAAAATCGTTGAAATTGCTCATTCCTACAATGTACCGGTTTTAGTTGATGAGGCTCACGGCGTTCACATCCATTTCCATGAGGATCTACCTCTTTCAGCTATGCAAGCTGGTGCAGATTTGGCGGCTACAAGCGTTCATAAACTTGGTGGATCAATGACTCAAAGTTCCATTCTAAATATGAAAGAAGGCTTAGTTTCTGCCAATCGAGTTCAAACGATATTAAGTATGCTAACAACAACTTCAACTTCTTATCTACTCTTAGCTTCACTAGATGTAGCACGTAAGAGACTTGCCACAGAAGGTCGTGAATTAGTCGATAAAACGATTAAATTGGCTCAATCGATCCGTAGAAGGATCAACGAAATCGATCATATCTCTTGTGTTGGAGAAGAAATCTTAGGGACGAAGGCGACTTTTGACTTTGATCCTACAAAATTAATCATTTCTGTAAAAGAATTAGGATTAAACGGATTCTATGTAGAAAAATGGCTAAGGGAAAAGCATAACATCGAGGTGGAAATGTCAGACTTGTATAACATCCTCTGCATCATCACACCTGGTGATACAGAAAGAGAAGGCGACCTTTTAGTAGCTGCTCTTATGGACCTAGCAGACGAAGTGGACCATCGTACTGAAAAAGTTGACCCCCCTCAGGTAATGTTACCTGATATCCCATTGCTCGCTCTGACGCCTAGAGATGCTTTCTACGCAGAAACGGAAGTCGTTCCATTTGAAGAATCCGAAGGAAGAATCATCGCAGAGTTCATAATGGTTTATCCTCCGGGCATCCCTATCTTCATTCCTGGCGAAATCATTACGAAAGAAAATTTATCTTATATCAAGAAAAATTTAGAAGTAGGGCTTCCTGTCCAAGGTCCTGAAGATGATGAAATTAAAACACTAAGAGTAATCAAAGAATATAAAGCAATTCGCTAAAAAAAACAGGATTCCCTAAAGGGAGTCCTGTTTCATATTTGTATATTTACATAATTAGTTAATCTCTTCTTCTGAATGTTCTTCGTGACAACATTGTCCTTTTGAATATAAAACCGTGACTTTCTCATCTTCAAAATGATCAATAGTAGAGTTACAAGCTTGGCATACAATTGTACCCATCTTTTCAATCCCCTTTTCAATTAGTAATGATCAAAAATTTGAAAGCGCTTTAATCTCTATAAATATATAATAATATAACACATTTGTTTTTTCAAGCCCAAATTGTATATACTAATTAAATTTTACCCTCAATATGTATAACCTATTATGAATGTTATTATAAAAAAAATGCCAAGCACAAGTCCTTCTTGCTATCATTTAGACATAGATAAGCAAGGAGGAGTGCAAGGCATTTAAGTTTCCATCTTAGTCATATTGTGTCTCAAATGGCATATTAGGCAATATTTCCATAAAAAATTCAACAAGATCTGCAGCTTGTTCCTTCGTTTGTATACGAAAGACACTCTGTAGATGATCAATATCTTCAATGTCTTTATTATCAAGGAGTGTGGAACGGCCGGTCTGCATACATACGACGAGTGGTTTACCAAAAAACATATTTGTATAAACAATCCCAAAATCATATCGAGTATGTTCTGTAGTAAATCCAATAAAACGGACTTTTACATTTTCATGTTCGTCATATAATTTTTCAAATAGATCCATAGTTCTCCTCCTTTGAATTGTTTGAATATTATTATAATTCACTCGAGTATTACAGTGCAAGAAAAGTGAGTATTTCATTTTGATTACGGTTGTCATTATATTTTATTCAATGCTAGAATAAATAAGAACAGAAACTGGGTGTAATAGGGGGAAACGTCGGTGGCAGAAAACGCATACATAAAATTAGTGCCTTCATCTGGCAAACAAGATATCTCAGTGGAAGAACTCAAAGAGCTATTTCACTATTATAAAGACATAACAGCTAAAACTGGGGAACAGTTGGATTGGAAATTTGATAACGCTGCATTCCCATATGAAATAAAAGAAACTGAAGAAGGTAAAGGAAATTGGTTTTATCTTCATTCCAACCATGACCGATATTTCGCTATCCTCATTGGTGTAGACAAAGAAATGATTATCGATGAGAGTGGTGAATCCCTGGAACAGTCATATGTACAAATTACACTGCCTGAGCAATCCACTTTTGGGGACAAAGGAAAGGCAAATGAATTTTGTAAATATCTCGCAAAAAAATTACAAGGCGAATTACATTTATTTAATGGAAGAATCATGTATTTCTATCCTAGAAAATAATATCTATCCTGGAACAGCACGAGAAGCTGTTCTTTCATTTTGTTGTCGGAGGTCCATTCATGATAAAAAAACGCTTTTTCTATACTCTTATAATTAGTCTGGTAATCACACTCCTCTCACCATATTACTTTTCGAGTTACTTTGAGAAAAAACCAGACACTCTTGAACAAAACGTCAATTTCGGAGGTCCTTTTCCCTTTTTAAATCAAAAAGTGGATTTACCCTCTAACGAACAATCATACCCATTAGAAATAAACTTTTCTTCTCCAATCAAAAAAGATACTGATGTGAAGCCATTTATGTTTTTGTTATCTTTGTCTACTTTCTTTGCGCTTTTCTTTTCATTTTATACTATTATCATCCGATTCTTTACAAAAGACGACCGTCCTAAATAGGATGGCCGTCTTTTTTGTTTTAGTTTGTAAACATATACATAGAGATATGAAAACTTCCATAAACGATCAGGCTAAATAGGGTCACAAACATGGTCGTTCGAACAGATTTCGTTATGGTATGCCCAATGAAACACGCAATATACGTAAAAACCAGAAACATCATTACGTTGTAAATAGGATGATCATGCTTCGAAAGCCATTCGATCAATGTATAGGCACTCCATATGATTAGCTGAAGAAGTACAACCATATAAATTTTCAATCTCCATCACCGTCCAATAGTAAACTTCCTTTTCCAATAGAAAAAACTGCTTATTTATCTATATGTACATGGTGTAAGAGATATTTTTCATTTGTATATCATTTATATGACAAGCCAATTTTTTGGAATTTAACATGATAAGATATGTAAGACTTAAATACGTTGGTGTTTCTTATGCTTAATAGAATCTAAAATCAAAAAAGCGAGGCAACACGATGAAAGTATTGACTTCTTTTTTTATTCTCTCTGTAGTCTTTCTTAACTCCTCATGCACACATCAAGTACAAAGAAATAATATTTTAGACGATAATGACTCCCAACTACTTCTTTTCTTTTCTGATGAATCACACTATGAAAAGGAAAATGAATATTATGATGCAATTATAGAGCTGAAGAACCAATATCCAGAAGAAATGTCGAGGTTAAAAGTGATTACTAGTGACCAAGAAGAGGATTATTATGAAGCTTTTGGTATCGACCATTCTCCCGCCCTAATCATCATTGAGCAAAACAAAGTAGTGGTACATATAAAGGGCCAAAGTTCAAAAGATCAAATCGTTCAGTCTGTTTCAAATATTTTAGTTCAAGGTGATGAATACGCGGAAAATCTCGAATGAAATCCTGAATAATCCATACAAATAAAAAACCTTTTCCATTTACGGAAAAGGTTTTTTGTGAGCTTATTTTATAATGTGAATTGGACTACCAATTGCAACTTCCGCTGCTTCCATTGTGATTTCGCCTAATGTAGGATGTGCATGGATTGTCATAGCTAAGTCTTCAGCAGTCATACCTGCTTCAATAGCAAGACCTAATTCTGCAATCATATCAGAAGCGCTTGCACCTGCAATTTGTCCTCCGATTACAAGTCCATCTTCTTTACGAGTTACTAATTTTAGGAACCCATCAGTGTTATTTAATGCTAAAGCACGACCGTTTGCAGCAAATGGGAACTTAGCAGTTGTAACTTCGATTCCTTCTTCTTTAGCTTGTTGCTCAGTGTAACCTACTGAAGCAAGTTCTGGATCAGAGAATACTACTGCAGGAATAGCTAAGTAATCAATTTCTGCTGGGTGACCTGAAATAGCTTCAGCAGCGATTTTACCTTCATAAGAAGCTTTGTGAGCCAATGGCGGTCCTTCGACAATATCACCGATAGCGTAGATGTTACTTACACTTGTACGGCATTGTTTGTCGATCTCAATAACACCACGATCAGACATTTTCACACCAACTTGCTCTAACCCAAGCTCATCAGTATTTGGTTTACGTCCAACCATTACGAATACGTAATCAGCTTCGACACTTTTAGCTTCGCCTTTTACTTCATAATTTACAACAACGCTATTTTCATTTTCCTCAACACCTTTAGCAAGTGCCTTAGTGATGATTTCAGCGCCTTTTTTCTTTAGATTACGACTAACAAGAGAAGACATTTGTTTTTCAAAACCGTTAAGGATTTCGTCCCCGCCTTCAAGAATTGTAACCTTTGTACCAAAGCTTGCGTATGCTCCACCAAGTTCGGTTCCAATATAACCGCCACCAATAACAACGATGCTTTGTGGAACTTCTTGAAGTGCTAACGCACCTGTTGAATCTAGAACTCGCTTTGTGTACTTGAATGCTGGTAATTCAATCGGACGAGAGCCTGTAGCGATAATCGCATTCTTAAAAGTATAAGTTTGAGCAGAGTTTTCGTCCATTACTCTTAATGTGTTAGCATCTACAAAATAAGCTTCTCCGCGAACGATATCTACCTTATTTCCTTTTAGTAGACCTTCAACACCGCCAGTCAACTTGTTAACTACGCTCATTTTCCATTCTTGGACCTTTGAGAAGTCAACTTTTACATTGTCAGCTGTGATACCCATAGCTTCTGAATGCTTAGCAGTCTCAAAGCGGTGTCCAGCAGCAATAAGTGCTTTAGACGGGATACAACCTACATTTAGGCAAACTCCACCAAGAGTTCCTTTTTCAACAATCGTTACCTTTTGACCTAACTGTGAAGCTCTAATCGCTGCAACATATCCGCCAGGTCCGGCACCAATGACTATAGTATCTGTTTCAATTGGGAAATCTCCAACTACCATTTATTACGCCTCCATTAACAATAGTTCTGGATCGTTCAACAAGCGTTTGATGTGATTAAGTGCATTTTGCGCAGTAGCTCCATCAATCATACGGTGATCAAAGCTTAATGATAATGCAAGTACAGGTGCTGCAACAATTTCACCATCTCTTACAATTGGCTTTTCAGCAATACGGCCAATACCAAGTATAGCTACTTCAGGGTGGTTAATAACTGGTGTAAACCATTGTCCACCTGCAGAACCGATGTTAGAAATCGTGCAAGAAGCACCTTTCATTTCATCTGGAGCTAATTTTCCGTCACGAGCCTTGACGGCAAGCTCATTGATTTCATTTGAAATACTAAATACAGATTTGCGGTCAGCATCCTTTACAACTGGAACTAAAAGACCTTTCTCTGTATCAGCAGCAATACCAATATTATAGTAATGCTTATGAACGATTTCTCCAGCAGCATCGTCAAGCGATGTATTTAAAGCCGGATATTCGCGAAGTGCACTTGTTAATGCTTTTACCACATAAGGAAGGAATGTAAGCTTGATTCCTTTCTTAGCAGCAACTTCTTTGAAGTTCTTACGATGTGCAACTAGTTTAGTTACATCGATTTCATCCATCAAAGTTACATGTGGTGCTGTATGCTTAGAGTTAACCATAGCTTTCGCGATTGCTTTGCGGATACCGCTCATTTTTTCGCGAGTTTCTGGATATTGTCCTTGTGGAACTGCCGCTGCTGTAGGTGCTGCTTTTGTTTCAGCTGCTTTAGGAGCTCCTACAGTTTCAGTTGCTGCTGTCGTAGATGTTGCAGGTGCCGTTGCCCCACCAGTTAAGAATGCATCGATATCAGTTTTCACAACACGGCCATTTGTACCTGAACCTGCTACTTGACGAATATCAATGCCTTTTTCACGAGCATATTTACGTACAGACGGCATGGCAATTACACGACGATTAGGGTCTACTTCTACTTGAGGTTGAGCCCCAGCGCCTGTTGAAGTTGCAGGTGTTTCAGAAGCAACAGCCTCTTTCTTGATGTCTTGTCCAGCTTCAAGAGTAGATTGAACTTGTGCTTCAGTCTTCTCCTCTTGTTTTGGAGCTTCATCCTCATGATCACCTTTGAATTTAAGATTCTCATATCCAGGAGCATCAAATGAAATTAAAGTTTGACCAACTGTTGCAATAGTACCTTCTTCGATTAATACATCTAGAACCGTTCCAGCTACTGGAGAAGGGATTTCTACAACTGCTTTATCGTTTTGAACTTCACACAATACATCATCTTCTTGGACTTTATCGCCTGCTTTTACAAACCACTTGACGATTTCGCCTTCGTGAATACCTTCACCGATGTCAGGCATTTTAAATTGAAATGACAATTCGATTCATCCTCCTATTGTACAATCTCGTATAAAAAACTCGGGAAGATCTAAATCTTCCCCATCATATTCTTAAGGCTCTGTTAAACTTGCCTGTTGATTTCGTCCCAGTCAACAAAGTGTCAATTCAACAATGAGCAATAATAGAGCTATTAATTAAAATGATAAAACTTTTTTAGCCGTTTCAATAACATCCTTATAGTTTGGAAGCCAAACTGTTTCTGCTTGAGAAAACGCGAATACAGTATCTGGTGCTGCAACACGCAATACAGGTGCTTCAAGACTTAAAATGGCACGGTCATTAATTTCAGCTACTACGTTTGCTGCGATACCAGCTTGTTTTTGTGCCTCTTGAACAACAATCGCACGTCCTGTTTTTTCAACAGAAGCAATAATTGTATCGATATCAAGTGGACTTACAGTACGAAGGTCAACTACTTCTACAGAGTGCCCTTCTTTTTCTAGCTCTTCAGCCGCTTTTAATGATTCTTGAACCATTGCACCGTAAGTGATGATAGAAAGGTCTGTACCTTCACGCTTAACATCTGCAACACCAAGCGGAATTGTGTACTCTTCTTCAGGTACTTCTTGTCTGAATGAACGATATAATTTCATATGCTCAAGGAAAATGACTGGGTCATTGTCACGAATAGCAGAAATCAATAATCCCTTTGCATCGTATGGAGTTGAAGGAATGACTACTTTAACACCAGGAGATTGAGCCATTAAGCCTTCTAAGCTATCAGCATGCATTTCAGGTGTATGAACGCCTCCACCAAATGGAGAACGGATTGTAACTGGAGCAGTATAACGACCACCAGAACGGTAACGCATACGAGCTAATTGACCAGAGATAGAATCCATTACTTCGAACACGAATCCGAAGAATTGAATCTCAGGAACTGGGCGGAATCCTTGTAAGCCAAGGCCGACAGCCAAACCGCCGATACCAGATTCAGCAAGTGGCGTATCAAATACGCGGTCCTCGCCAAATTCTTGTTGAAGTCCTTCCGTTGCACGGAATACTCCTCCGTTTACGCCAACGTCTTCTCCGAAAAGTAGAACATTCGGATCGTTGCGCAGTTCTGTGCGTAACGCATCAGTAATAGCTTGGATCATAGTCATTTGAGCCATGGCTTACTTCGACTCCTTTTCTTTGTAGATTTCATATTGTTCTTTTAAGTTATAAGGCATTTCTTCGTACATAATGGAAATTAAGTCAGTTACTTTTTGCTTAGGAGCATCATCTGCTTTCTTGATAGCGTCCTTAATGTCTTCTTTTGCCTTCTCGATTACTGCGTTTTCTTTCTCTTCGTTCCAAATTCCTTTTGTTTCTAAGAATTTACGGAATCTTACAAGTGGATCTTTCTTTTCCCACTCATTATCTAGGTCACTTGTACGGTAACGAGTTGGGTCGTCCCCTGCCATTGTATGTGGACCGTAACGGTAAGTCATTGTTTCAATCAAAGTAGGACCTTCGCCATTAACAGCACGCTCACGAGCATCACGAACAGCTACATATACAGCCAATGGATCCATTCCATCGACTTGAATTCCAGGGATACCTGCAGCAACAGCTTTTTGAGCTACAGTTTTTGCAGCTGACTGCTTTTCAACAGGAGTTGAAATCGCAAAACGGTTGTTTTGAACGATGAAGATTGCTGGAGCTTTAAATGCACCTGCGAAGTTAATACCTTCGTAGAAATCACCTTGAGATGCCCCGCCATCACCAGTGTAAGTAATCGCCACAGATTTTGCACCGCGCTTCTTCATACCTAAAGCCACACCAGCAGCTTGGATGTATTGAGCACCGATGATGATTTGTGGAGAAATTACATTAACACCCTCAGGAATCTGATTTCCTTGGAAGTGACCACGTGAGAACAAGAATGCTTGATATAAAGGTAGACCGTGCCAAATCATTTGTGGAACATCACGATAGCCAGGGAGAATGAAGTCTTCTTTCTCCAGAGCAAATTGAGATGCAAGCTGTGAAGCTTCTTGTCCAGCAGTTGGAGCATAGAAACCTAAGCGACCTTGACGGTTTAAAGAAATTGAACGTTGGTCAAGAATACGAGTATAAACCATACGCTCCATTAGTTCTTGAAGTTGAGCATCGCTTAATTCTGGCATTGCAGCCTCATTTACGACTTCCCCTTCTTCATTTAGGATTTGGAACATTTGAAACTGTTCTTCTACTGTTTCGAGCGATTTTTTCGCATCGAATTTTTGTGCCTTCTTTGTATTAGAAGCCATTTAAGTCACCTTTCCTTTCTTTGAAAAGACAATAATTTAAAAGAGCTAAGTATACTAACTTAGAATACCCAAATTGAAAACATTTTAGAAAAATTACGGGAATACTTATTCCAGAAATTTCTTTCTAGCGCATACAACTTTCAAAAGTTGTGATATGAGATTACATTAAATGTCGTTTTTCTGATAAGTGGACACGCCTCATATAGTTTTCCACATAAACGAGAACAAAAACGTTGAATTTACCTTTTTATCCTCGAAGTATTCTGTATTAGTCAAAAACACAATAAGTATTAATACAACTTTCTTCCACAAAGATGAGTTTACCCCATTGCTAATACTTACGTCAATCACTATGTTTTATAATTTAATAAGTTAAGTAACTTGTTAATCAGAACCCAAGAATTTTTATACTGTATTAATAAAATATGACACACTGTACTACAAACAACTAAAAATTCATGAAGTTGTTATATATTAAAAAAAATCGATCTAAATGATCGATTTTTTAATATGCTTTATTTTTCTATTTTGAATCCTGCGACTTTGTAAAATACCGTCTTTTGTTCATTGTATTTTTTAGTCAGTTCATTAAATTCTTCATTAGATGCAAAGATTTCATTATAAGATGCGTTCAATTTATTCACTTGGTCTTCTAGCCTATCTATAGAAAGATCTTTAACCTTGAACATCTGATAAAGTTCACGATCATAACTAAGTGATTTCATATAATCTTCGTATAAGGCATCATGTGCCTCATATCTTTTCTGCATGATATCGAAAAGCATATCTGCTTCTTTTTTCACCTTTGGATCCTCTAATTCCTTAATGAGAGCCTTTATCTTCTTGAATTCTTTTTTTGAAGCAATAATACTTTTTTGCTCCTTATTCATTAGTTCTTCTCTTTCATCAAGTAATTTAAGGGCCTCGTCTGAAAGTTTATTAATTTGTTTTTGTTCCTTCATTCCCAGTGTGATGATCTTATCGTATAGTACCTTTTCTTGTTTTTCTAGTGACATCAGTGGAGTTTGTTGCTCTTCAAAGATTTTTTCTTTGACCACTACTTTTTCTAGCACTTCATAAATCTCTTCTGCCGTCTGTTTCTGCATCAAGCATCCTGACAAAATAATAATAAGAACAATTGCAATAGAGATGATACGTTTCATTGATTTATGCAAGACTTTTGCCTCCCTTGAGTGATAACGTTTTAACTATATCGATTAACGTTTATTTTGACAATAACGTTAAAGGTATACGAAAATCTCAATACAATAGCTTGTCTACATTAGTATGCAAAAGAGATCTAAATATTCCAAAGGGATTAAACTTACGATTATTTAAAAACAAGCGTGTTAACTTTTAAGGAATTGTCTGATAGACTATTTGCATACATTTGTAAAAAGTAGAGAACAGGAGTGAAAGAAGATGTTAACGATGGAAGATATCATCCGAGACGGCCATCCCACTCTTCGTGAAGTAGCTGCAGAAGTACCTATGCCGCCATCAGAAGAAGATAAGAAAGTACTAACTGATCTATTGGATTATGTAAAGAACAGTCAAAATCCAGAAATCGCTGCACAATACGGACTGCGAGCTGGGATCGGTCTGGCAGCGCCACAAATAAATGTTTCAAAGAAAATGATGGCTGTACATGTATATGATGAAAAAAACACATTATATAGCTATGCATTGTTCAACCCAAAAATTATCAGTCATTCTGTTGAAAGGTCCTATCTAACTTCAGGTGAAGGATGCCTTTCAGTCGATGAATCTATTCCTGGCTTTGTTCCACGATACGCCCGTATAACCGTTAAGGCAAAGGATTTAGATGGAAACGACATTCAACTTCGCTTAAAAGGTCTTCCTGCAATTGTGTTCCAACATGAGATTGACCACTTGAATGGTGTCATGTTTTATGACCATATTAATAAGGAAGATCCATTTAGACCGATAGAAAATGCAATAGCCATCGAAAGATAAAAGAAAATCCTGCCATTCCGAGAACGGAAGGCAGGATTTTTTTAGATAGGCTCTTTTCATAAACTTTGTTGTTTTCACAAGCAAAAGTAAAAATCGGCTTCTTGATTTTTACGACTTATTATGAATTCTTAGTTCAGAACCTTCTCGAAAAGAGCCCCGAAGCCAAAAAGAATGCGAGATGAAAGTAATATCCGAAAAGCAACAATCAATGCGAAAACAGCTTTTAGATAAGCCCAAGTTTTTTCAGCCCGTGCCAAATTCCATCTTCGGCTACATCATTCGTGACCATATTTGCTATAGCTATTGCCTCAGCTACACCGTTCCCCATTGCAACACCGGTTCCGACCGTTTTTAGCATTTCCAGATCGTTTAAACCATCACCAAAAGCATAAACATTACTCATGTCAAACCCTAATCTCTCAACCATTTTCTTTATACCTTCTGCCTTCGATCCCCCTGCGGGCAAAATATCTACAGATACCGGATGCCAGCGGATTAAGTGAAAATCAGGATATGTATCGGAGTATTCCTTTTCTGCCCCTTCTCCACAGAAAAGTAGGGTTTGATAGATTTTTCTATCCTTATAATAAAATTTATCTTCATCTGGATGAGTGAAATTCAAACTCCCCAAGCTACTCTCTATATGTTCATGATGTTTAACAGATGACTTCATCGTCTTCTCGTTCATAAAAATAAGAGGATGCTCATTCTTGTCAGCATGCTCTAGAAGTTTTTCTAAATCCTTTTCCATCAATGGATTTTCGTAAAGGACCTCATTTTCAAATACTACATATTGTCCATTGAAGCTAACGAAAGATTCTATTTCGAGTTCCTTGCGAAGGCTTTCAAACATGAATGGTGCTCTTCCGGTAGCAATAGCCACATAAACACCATTTTTCTTTAATTCTAATATAGCTTCCTTTGCACTTGATGGCAGATTCTTTTCGTGATCTAACAATGTTCCATCAATATCAAAAAAAACAATTTTGGACATAAAAAACTCCCCTTATGCTATGTAATCTAAGCTGCAACTTTTTTCACAGATTTTGTTTTGTATGAGGCAACATATACACCTATAAATATAATAGATAACCCAATGAGCATGTATAAATGTATAGATTCTTCAAGGAGGGCTGCTCCCCAAATGACGGCAGAGACTGGAACTAAGTATGTCACAAGAGATGCGAACTCAGGACTTCCCTTTTGAACAAGATAATAGTATAAAAGATAAGCAATACCCGATCCGAATGCACCTAATCCTAAAAATCTTAATAAGATTGAAGCATTTGCAAACAATGTTAAAGACTCAGGTTCACGTCCTAAGACTATGCCCAAGCTCATTAAGCTCGATAAGGCCAATGTAAGAAAAGATATTTCCATTACACTCAATGACTTTAAGTGTTTTTTCGTCAACTGAGCGGCGAAACCGTAGCAAAATGTAGCCGATGACATAAGGAAGACACCAAGGGTACTTCCATTAATGAGATCATCAAAGTGTATATCTGATAAGATGAATATCCCAATAAAGCCAATAAAAATACCAGCCCATTGTTTCAACTCTAAAATGGAAGAGAAAAAGAAAAAGCCAATGAGTATGGTCCAAATAGGAGTTGTTGCATTTATAATCGATGCCAGACTCGAAGATATCATGGTTTCACTTAGAGAAATGAGTGACCAAGGTATGACATTATTAAGCAGTGCCACAAAAATGATGCTTTTCCATGGTACGCTCTTCAGATTCAAGCGTTTCTTTTGAACAATGATGATTGCTCCAAGCAATATTGCTCCAAAAATACTTCGACCAAAAACAACAGCTGCTGGACCCATATCCTCCAAAAGTAACTTAATAAATAGAAAGGAAGTTCCCCAAATAAGACTCAAGCCAATTAATGCCGTATACAATCTCCCCATAATATTCCCCTTTCCCTACCACTTCCTAGCAAATAAAACACTAAACCTCCCATCGTCAATTGTCAATTCAGCAAATGACACATAATTCCCATCATTATCCATGAAAATAAGTGTTTTTTCGTCATATAATATAAGTAAAAAGAACCGTTTACAAGGTAAATGTTTCACTTATCTTTCATCTCAGCTTTACATTGGACAAGGATGGTATAAAATAAGAAGTAAGGAGATGATCCACTATGTTGAAGAAGCTTAAAGAAAAGCTCTTAAAACAGTGGAACGATCTGTTACGAAAAAAAACGATTGCATGATATTTCGGGCCCTTCAAACTTGCGGAGGGCTCCTTCCTTATTGTAAATTGTTTATCAGTCCTTCTTTTACGTATTTTTCAATTAAATAATTCTTCCCGGAAATTCCCGCGAAAAGAAAATACATGAAAAAGATGTTAAACTTTTATATAATAGAAAAAGTTAAATGTGGAGTAAGGAGCGAATAATGATGATTTTTAAAGTTTATTTCCAAGAAAGCAAATTACAAGTACCTGTACGTGAAAACACAAAAACTGTATACGTGGAAGCGGAATCAGAAAAGGATGTTAGAAACAAACTTGCTGATCGCAACTATAATATTGAATTTGTAACTTCGGTAACAGGAAATTTTCTTGAGTATGAACAAACTAATGAAGACTTTAAAGTATTGGAGATTTGATAATTTATGAAATTTGTTAAAAATGACCAAACAGCTGTTTTTGCACTGGGCGGTCTCGGCGAGATTGGAAAAAATACGTACGCCGTTCAATTTCAAGACGAAATCATTCTGATTGACGCTGGAATTAAGTTTCCTGAAGACGAACTATTAGGAATTGACTACGTTATTCCTGACTATACGTATTTGGTTAAAAATGAAGATAAAATTAAAGGTTTATTTGTTACACATGGTCATGAAGACCATATTGGTGGTATTCCATACTTACTTAAACAAGTGAACATTCCAATTTATGGCGGCAAATTAGCGCTTGGATTGATTAAGAATAAACTTGAAGAACACGGATTATTAAGATCTACAAAACTGATTGAGATAAAAGAAGACGATATCATTAAGTTTAGAAAAACATCTGTCACTTTCTTCAGAACTACTCACAGTATTCCAGATTCTTACGGAATCGTCGTGAAAACTCCTCCAGGTCAAGTTGTCCACACAGGAGATTTCAAGTTTGACTTCACTCCTGTTGGTGAGCCGGCAAACTTAACAAAAATGGCTGAGATCGGTAAAGAAGGCGTATTATGCTTGTTATCTGACAGCACGAATAGTGAAGTCCCTAATTTCACAATGTCAGAGCGTCGTGTTGGCGAAAGCATTCAAGATGTTTTTAGAAAAGTAGATGGTCGTATCATCTTCGCTACTTTTGCATCGAACATCCACAGACTTCAACAAGTTGTCGAAGCTGCTGTAATGCATGGTAGAAAAGTTGCTGTATTTGGCCGAAGCATGGAAGCAGCCATTAATATTGGACTAGAGCTAGGCTATATTACTGCACCTAAAGAGACATTTATTGAAGCACAACAAATTAATCGTTTACCAGCTAACAAGGTAACCATCCTTTGTACAGGAAGCCAGGGAGAGCCGATGGCAGCACTTTCACGTATTGCTAACGGAACTCACCGTCAAATTCAGATTATTCCTGGTGACACGGTAGTATTCTCTTCCTCACCTATTCCTGGTAATACAATCAGTGTAAGCCGTACAATCAACATGCTTTTCAAAGCAGGTGCTGAAGTTATTCATGGTTCATTAAGTGATATCCATACTTCAGGACACGGCGGGCAGGAAGAACAAAAATTAATGCTTCGTCTAATAAAGCCTAAATTCTTTATGCCAATTCATGGTGAATACCGCATGCAAAGAATGCACGCAAAACTTGCCGTTGACTGTGGTGTTCCGGAAGAAAATTGTTTCATTATGGATAATGGTGAGGTCCTTGCCCTATCTGATGATACTGGACAAGTTGCTGGAAAAATCCCTTCTGGAAATGTTTATATCGATGGAAGCGGTATCGGCGATATCGGAAATATCGTCCTACGTGATCGCAGAATCTTATCAGAAGAAGGACTAGTTGTAGTTGTCGTCAGCATCAACATGAAAGACTTCAAGATTTCTGCAGGTCCAGATATCATCTCAAGAGGCTTCGTCTACATGAGAGAGTCAGGCGATTTGATCAATGACGCCCAAAGCCTCATTACAAAACATTTGAATAAAGTAATGGAACGCCGTACAACACAATGGTCTGAAATCAAGAACGAGATCACTGATACATTGTCCCCTTTCCTTTACGAAAAAACTAAGCGTCGTCCAATGATTCTTCCTATTATCATGGAAGTTTAATTAGAAAAGAATAATTTCAAAAGCTCCAGTATCCCAATAGGATCTGGAGCTTTTGTTTTGAAAAAAGATCTTTTTGTAAAAAAGCTATGTTAATGGATCGTGTTGAATTTCGAAATATTGGAAGGGAAATCCATATTTTCTTGGAGTTCCTTTGTTCCATTAAAGTTCCACTTTAATATAGTAAATCAATTTATTATTGTCAGTAAAAATATTGAGTACGGTGTAACTAAGAGTATCGCGGTATATAAACCTGGTGTATATGTTCTTAGCATTATTGTCTGTAAAATATGTAGGACATTGTGAAATAAAATGAATACTAAGAAAGAAGTGTATAAGTGGATACTCCAAGTTTGATGTAAATTAAAAATAGTAATTACTGTGATAAGTGACATAACCATAAAGATTACCACATCTCTCTTGGCAAATGAATATGAATTAACGTTCCAAAAACTCCAAATCCTTTGATTAATCCAAGTGTTTCTTTCACTTAATTTACTTTTGTTGTTATTTGCCCAATGCTCAACAGAAATAATTTCTTCAAAATCGTGGAGCATAAATATAATTACAAATAACCATATTGCATTGGTAACATCTAAAAATACCATATAATTTCTCCTATCTATTTTGAAGGCTTCATCTTCAAGTATCCTGCGCTTAAACGGAATACACTTTGTTGCTAATTTGGTAAATTCTGATAATTCGAGTGTATCATAGGTCGCATTCGTTGAGAAACGAAAACAATAAACAATCATCTTGGAGTACAGAAAACAAGTCTCGTCCATTTCCACGAAACTTGGTCAAAGTTCATCTCATTAATGGAAGAAAGGGGCTTGTGCCTCCAATTGAACAAAGGAATTATTTAACCTAGCCATAAAAAAAGAAGCCATTATGGCTTCATCGCTTATTTTATCCCATGACCTTCCTCTCGAATCGGTTGATGTCTACATCTGCTCCAATTACGATTAATAGATCCTTTGTATGGATGATCTCATTTGCTTGCGGAGAAACGATGATTTCACTTCCCCTTTTTATTGCAACGATATTAATTCCGTATTTTGCACGAATGTCGAGACCTATAATTGAATTTCCATCGAGCTTTTCGCTAGCAACGATTTCGACAATGCTGTGTTCATCAGAAAGTTCAAGGTAATCAAGGACATTATTGGAAACGATATTATGGGCAATTCTTTTTCCCATATCACGTTCAGGATGCACTACTTGGTCTGCACCTATCTTACGCAAAACCTTCTCATGATAGTCGTTCTGAGCTTTTACAGTTATATGATTTACACCTAATTCCTTTAAAATTAACGTTGTTAAGATACTTGACTGGATATCATCACCGATTGCAACAATAACATGGTCAACATTACGTATTCCAAGACCTTTTAATACCGTTTCATCCGTAGTATCACCAACCACTGCATGCGAGGCAATCATGGCAAACTCATTGACTCTATCTTCGTCTTTATCAATTGCCATTACTTCCATGCCTTGTTCTGCCAAAGCGCGGCAAATACTGCCGCCAAAGCGCCCTAGTCCTATTACGGCAAATTCTTTTTTCACAGAAATTCCTCCAGGTATATATGTTAAAAGAGCATGAGTATATCTTAACATATTTATTAAAAAACCATTACTTTAAAAAAGTATGATTAATCTCTCAAATAATTAAGATTCTTAAGAAGGTGTTTTGTAATTCCTCTTTCTTTTCTTAATGAAGAGATAAACAACTATCACAATCAATGTGAAAACAATTATAACTGGCAAATTCCCGACAAAAAATACGACTATGCCGGAAATAAAAGAAATCAACCAATTTAAGCTCGTGACAAACTGTTTTTTCGTCCGTTCCCATGTATTTAGTTCCTTATTATCTAATTTTGGAACGGTTAGTTCATTCTCAAAAAACGTTATCGTGATGGTAGAAAAAGCAGTTTGATTCTTCAAGTAATTCATCTTACCAACGATTTGTTCAATTTCTTCTTGTACCGTTGCCAAATCTGAAGAGATTTGCAAAAGATCCTCTGTTTTTTCTGCCGTCTTCATAAAGTCTAATAATCTTGCTTCAACAACCCGTTTTGATTTGAGCCTTGATTCGAGATCGACAAATTCCTCAGTGACGTCTTTACCATTGACATTTCGTTGCAATATTTCCGCTGCTTCCCCCTCAACAGCATTTAGGAATTCTTGAAAATATTCGTTTGGTATCCTTATGGTCATTGTCCCACTTACCGTTTCTTCTTCCTTAACAACATCAGACTCTACCAAATACCCACTATATTTCTTCGTCATCTGCTCAAAAGATGTTAAGGTGCCTGCAAAGTTTTTCACACGAAGATGAAGCTGTGCTTCATAAATGACCATACGGTTATTTACATTGGCTTGCTCTATAGAGGTTTCTTCTTTTTTTGATGATTCCTCACTCATAGCTACTGAGTCGCTTGTGTTGGCCTTTGACTCACCACTATCATCTTTCATGATCGAATCGGAGCTTCTCCCTTCAGTCTTACTTCCGCTATTGTCAACACTACTGCAAGCGGTAATAAAGAAAAGCAATAATATAAGATTGACCATTCGCTTTATGAACCTCATTCACCTTCACGCTCCCATTCGTGGCTATATACATATCGACGAATATTGAAATGAAAAGGTTACTCTTGAAAAAGTCTAACATTAACTTTTTTGTAGAAGACAAAAAAACTGACCAATTTTATTGGCCAGTTTCTATCTTTAGCTATTCTGTTTTCTCCATTTCGTCGAGTACTCTAGTTACTCTTTTTTCTAACATCTTCATACCGCTTCCACCTGCTTGGAAATGGCGTAATTTTCCTTCACGATCGAAAACATAATAAGCGGGAACATATTGATTTTCGAAAGCGTCAGAAAGTTTCATTTCACTATCAACAAAAATCGGCTGACTAATCCCATGTTCTACTGCACTTTTCTTGATTTCCTCAATATTTAAATCCTCTTCCGAACGAGGCATATGTACAGCTACTACATTTAACTTGTCTTTAAAGTCATCGCGGAATTGATTCACCTGTGGCATCGCTTCTTTACAAAGATAACAGCTAACCGACCAGAAATGAATGAGTGTCGGTTTGTCCCCTACTAAATCCTCTTTTGAAACTTCCCCATTCAGCCATTCTGTCACACCATTCAATTCTGGCATTTGTTCACGTAATTTCATAAAGAACCCTCCTATTGTTACTATGAAAAAGACCTAACACTATTCGTTAGGTCAATTGTATTATACAGAGTCAATTAATGATTAAAGTGTAGCTTGTCCAGGTCTCCAGTTTGCAGGGCAAAGTCCACCTGTTTGTAATGCTTGAAGCACGCGAAGTGTTTCATCAACGTCACGACCGATATTGTTGTGGTTTACAACAGAATACATCAATTCGCCTTCTGGGCTGATGATGAATAAACCACGAAGAGCAATACCTTCTTCTTCAATTAGCACTCCATAGTCACGTGAAACAAGGTGGTTTGTATCTGCAGCTAATGGATAATTTAGATCTCCAAGACCGTTTTCTTTGCGATCTGTTTTGATCCAAGCAAGGTGAGTATGCACTGTATCTGTTGAAACACCGATTACTTCAGCATCAAGATCTTCAAACTCATCAAAACGATCTGAAAGTGCAGTGATTTCAGTAGGACAAACGAAAGTGAAGTCCATTGGGTAGAAGAATAAGACAGTCCATTTATCATTAGCCATGTTTTCTTCTAAGCTTACTTTTCCGAATTCCTTGTTCTTCATTACAGCATCCATCTCAAAGCGTGGAGCTTGTTTTCCAACCATACGTTCTGGCATTTAAAATCCCTCCAATATCTTATTTAATGAGAACCACTATGGAATTCTCTTTTAAAAGTTGCAAATATTTTTCATACTCTGTCGGTCTTCATACATTAATTTTACCATGAGATTTTTCCAGAACCAAACAAAAACGTCTAAATTTTCTTAACTTTCTCAATTACCTTGTCGATTCATGTATTTAATCATTAAATCAATTGCCTGAGAGATCGCATTTTCATCTGGATTGAGCTTGGAATGATGCAGTCCATACTCAGAACCCACCCCTAACCAGAACATGAAACCAGGAATTTCAGCGAGCATATAACCAAAATCTTCTCCAGTCATTGCTTCTTTACATTCGATTAAATTCATTTCTGTATCATTATGGATGAAATCCATAAACTCCCGTGCCAATTCATGATTGTTATATACTTGGTGATACATGGAACCATAATCTATCCTTACATCACATTCATAGCCAACCTTTACGCCCTCTACTAAGGCTTCTATACGGGCTTTAACCTTTTCCATTGATTCAGTAGACATAGTCCGTATTGTACCTTCTAACCTTGCATTTTCAGCGATGATATTCTGAACGGTCCCACCTGTTATTTTACCGATGGTGATGACAGCACTATCGAGAGGATCCACATTTCTAGCGACGATGGTTTGTAGTTGGCTGACTAATGAACAAGCTGCAATGACCATATCATTGGTACGATGTGGATATGCAGCATGTCCTCCTTTGCCTTTTAGGTCAATAAATAATTCAGAAGTATTGGCAAAAAGTAATCCTTCTTTTAATGCAACTGTGCCGATAGGATATTCTGGAGCTATATGTAATGCCACAATCATATCCGGCTTCCATTCCTTCATAATTTCTGTTTCAAGCATCGGTTTAGCACCGCCTGGACCTTCCTCAGCAGGTTGAAATAGAAATAATAAGTCATCTTTAATAGGGTTCTGTACAAAGTGCGTTACTAGGCCGAGAGCGATACTCATATGAAAATCATGACCACATGCGTGCATTCTGCCATCATGAGTAGAAGAAAACGGTAACCCTGTTTCTTCGCTAATGGGCAAACCATCAATGTCTGTTCTATAACCAATCGTTTTGCTTGGATTTAACCCATGAATTTTTACAAATAATCCGGTTTCCCACTTTTTGATGGTGAGCTTTCCTTGCGGCAATGAACTCAGATATTTGATTAAATACTCTTGTGTCTTAAACTCTTTAAAACCCAATTCCGGAATCTGATGAAGGTCCCGTCTAATCTTCACAAAAGTTTCCATACTGCCTCTCCTCATACAAGAACTTATTTTTATGTATGCTCTAATCACCGACATGGATGATCTTTACTAGGGTCTGCGACTGATTAATTTATTATATATTCAAGGAACAACATAGAGAATATAACAAAGCCATATGTATAAGAAAGCGTGGAAATCTTCCACGCTTTCTTGGATGTTTAATAATTATAGCTGACGCAGCTCTTGTTTGATTTCAGTTTTAGCTTTTGTTTTTTCATCAATTTGTTTGATCACTTTCGCAGGGGTACCTGCAACCACAGTATAAGGAGGAACATCATCAATGACAATCGCTCCAGCAGCTACTACAGCTCCCTTTCCAACAGTTACTCCTTCTAGAACAACAGCATTTGCACCAATCACAACATCGTCTTCGACAACAACTGGTTTTGCAGAAGGTGGCTCGATTACCCCAGCCAAGACAGAACCTGCTCCGATGTGACAATTCTTACCTACAGTAGCTCTTCCTCCAAGTACTACGTTCATATCAATCATAGTACCTTCACCGATAACAGAGCCGATATTGATAGACGCACCCATCATGATAACAGCATTGTCTCCAATTTCTACTTGGTCTCGGATAATAGCACCCGGCTCAATACGAGCTTTGATATTTTTCATATCTAATAGAGGAATTGCTGAGTTTCTGCGGTCATTTTCAACAACATAATCTTCAATTTTAGCTTCATTTGCTTGAAGAGTTTCTTGAATTTCTAACCATTCCCCAAAAACAACCCCTGTATTGCCATTGATAAAAGCTTTTGCACTACTTCCAAAATCAAGTCCTTCAAGATTTCCTTTCACATAAACCTTTACTGGAGTAGATTTCTTACTATTTTGTATAAATGAAATAATTTCGTTTGCATCCATCATTTTCATTGTAAATTCCTCCTTTTATGTATTCGCAAAATTACTGTAACAAACAAAAGCATTGAAAACAAGATAAACAGTCATAAAAACACTTTTTATCATTTCCTATTTTAGTGCGGGGTAAACTCTTTTATCAGCTCCGCAAAGGCCTGTACTTGTCTTAACTGAAAAGAAGATTCATATCCTAGAAGCCATGTATCCCTTTTCAGAGGCTCATCTTTTTCATCAAGCAACGGAATCTTATGTATATCTTTTTCTGCACCATTCAAAGTAATCGCGGGCAAAATTGCATAACCAATTCCATTGAAAGCCATTTGCTTGCATGTTTCTATTTGATCAACTACAACTGTTCGTTTAGGGGCCATCTGAAAGCGTCCTTGCCACCAATCTTGAATTTCTTGATAATAGTTGGAGTCACTTTTAAACTGAATAAAAGGTCTGTCCGTTTTAAGCACCTGATCAGGCTCGCTAATTTCCTTATCTACTAGATATAAACTATCTTCAAACAAGTGAATTTTAACACCTTTCCAATCTGGTGTCCCTCGGATGATACCGATATGAACATGATCCTCGTATAGAGACTTCAGAATTTCACTACTCCAACCTGTTACAAGCGAAATCTTAACCTGAGGATAGCGTTCGATAAATTTCTTCAGCACTTGAGGAAGCCAGTTTTGACCTACGATTGTAGCAACGGCTATCTTCAGTGTTCCTGATACTTCATCGTGCAGGGAATGGATTGACTCTCTTACTTTCTCTTCTTTAAGGAGGACATCTTTAACAAATTCGATCACATGCTCACCTGCAGGTGTTAGTGCCAATCCTTTTTGTGAACGGATAAACAATTTTGTGCCCCAGTCTTTTTCTATCGTTTGTAACCTTTGTGAAAGAGCAGGCTGGGAGACAAATAATCTTTCAGCAGCTTTTCTCATATTCATTTCCTGTGCAAGAATCGATAATAATTGAAATTCAGATAATGATGACATACATCCCTCTTTATAGTTTTTCTTATATTATAATAGATATTGACTGAATTTTCATTATCATTCAACTAAGCTTTTTCCTCAAGTTTCTGTTTTTTGGGAGAAAGAAAATCAATATAAGACTAATAATCGCTAATAAAAAGACTGATGCAAATACCGTTTTCAACCCGACGGTTAGGCCATCCTGAAGGATTTCCCTAATCTCTATTGGAATTCGGATTCTTTTTGATTTATTAAGCAAAAGATTAACGGAGTCAACTGATAACTCCTGTTGACTTATCTCGGATTCATGTTCCTTTTGTAGATAACTTCTTAAACGGAAATTTAATATACCCCCGAATATAGCAGCTCCCATCGTGTTACCCAGATTGCGCATAAACATGTTTGACGCCGTAGCAATACCTCTTTCTTGCCACGATACCGAGCTTTGTATGGATACCACGAAAGATGTTGTTGTTAACCCCATTCCTATGCCTACAATGAACGAGCCCAATGCTAACCATATCGGTCCACCAGTTGGTGCTATTAATAAAAAGAGGCTACTTCCAATGATTAGTGCTGCTCCTCCTAATAAACACGTATAACGATAACCCCACTTGATTAGCATTTTTCCTGCTAAGGTAGAGGCGATTGGCCATCCAATGGACATTGCCGTTAAGGTGAAGCCAGCGATTAAAGGGGAGCGCCCCATCACGCCTTGGACGTAGGCTGGCAAGAAACTAGATATGCCAATTAGCATCATACCGGTTGTAAGTGAAGCTAGATTTGCAATCCTAATGGCTCTGTTTTTCCATAAAGTGAAGGGAACCATAGGTTCAAGGGACTTTTTCTCAAAGATCATAAATACGAAAAGTGTCACTATACTAATTCCCAATAAACTGAGAGTCTCAAAGGAAAGCCAAGGCCACCTTCCTCCTCCTTCTACTAAAATAACCATTGAAGTTGAGATGGAAATCGTTAAGAATAGAGCACTCTTATGATTGATTGTAATTTTCTTCTTCTCCACACGTTCGTGGAAGAACAACCATAACCCTACAATCGCCAATAAGCCTAACGGGATATTGATCCAGAATACATAATGCCAGCTTGCGTATTCAACAATTAACGCCCCAAGTGCCGGACCGCTAATGGCAGAAATTCCCCAAACACTAGCTAAATAACCCTGAATATTTGCTCTTTCTTCCTTCGTATAAATATCGCCTACTATGGTCGTAGCAATAGAGGTAACTGCACCTGCCCCAAATCCTTGAATAAAACGAAATATGATCAACATCTCCATCGATTGCGCAAAACCACATAAAATCGAACCAATCAGAAAAAAAACAATACCAATCGTCAAGATTGGCTTTCGACCATATATATCGGACAATTTCCCATAAATCAAAACTGTTACTGCATTCATTAATAAGTAGGCTGAAAATACCCAGCTATATAAGCTAAAACCACCCAAATCACCAACAATAGCCGGCATAGCCGTTGAAACAATGGTTGCTTCGATTGCTCCCATAAACATGACTAGCATAACTGTCATCAGAATAAGCGGACGGTTTAATTCGTTCCGTTTACGATTTTCTTTTTCATTCAGAACATCTCCCAAATGTTTCAACTCCTATCTCGTTCAGTTTGTGAAAAGAGCCCCCAACAGGGAGCTCTAACTCAATCACTTGCTAATGTGTTTTTCCAACTGATTTAGTACCGTCCGCCTTGTCAAAATTCCTTCAAAAACTCCTTCATCATTTTCCATACATACAAATGGATGGTCGATGAGAAGTTCAAGGCAAGCTTTAAAATCTGCATTAATATTCAGCCTCGGAACTGAAGCGTTCATAATTTCTTCCACACGTTTTTCTTCAAGCTTTTCAAACTCAATACGTTCGATCCCCAAAATGGAATCCATAATCATAGGTGTGCTCAGTAGTCCATGCAATTTATAAAAAGGATCTAAGACTGGAATCGCCGTATAACCGCTTTTTGTTAAAACTAATAATGCATGCTCTAAATTATTACCTAATTGGACATGCGCAACACGCTCTGACGGTATCATTAGATCGGGAATACTTAATTGCAAAAATTCTTCACTATGAAGACTTACCATTACAGAAAACCCCTCATTTTTGTTTTGCCAGCAAATCCATCTTATCATAAATTCCTATGGACCGCTTAATTTTCATCTTTTAATAATATTTACTCAATCTAAAGGAAAAAGGAACCTATTTAGGGTTCCTTCTTTGATTATTTATTGAATTAAGTCAAAAATTTCAATTGTAATCATGTCCATGTTGTCGAACTGATAACGCTTTGGTTTTTCTTTTTCATTATAAACTTCCAGCTCGAACGTAGCTGTTTTTGGATGATAAGTAACTTGACACTTTCTTTGACCATCCACTTCGAAGTAACGTTGTGCTGGTTCACCTCCATTGGATTGTTCCTGAAGGTTTTTTAAACGAGTTAATATACCCTGAAGCTGTGACATGCTCCATCTCCTTTCAAACGAAAAACAAACATTCTGTTAGTAGTTTTCACTTTTGGCATTTTTTTATCCTAAATTCAGAATCTTTTCTTTCATCATTCTGCGAATGCCAATATTAACAGAATAAAATAAGGTAAGCCATTTGTACAAGTAAAATCTTAAGATTGGTATATATTTTATTTTTATTCATATAAAAACCGCCTTATAAAAGAACCATTAAGGCGGTCTTAAAATGGGTATTATCGAAAAGCGACTTGTTCCCTAAAATCAGGATGGTGGAAAGCCATGTAGAATTTTTTAGGACTGTAATCATTAAATATTGCTCCAAATTGTAAAAGTGCAGAGAGAGGATTGAACAATGATGGATTTTGAGTTACCTCAGTTGTCTTGACTTTGTTTTTCTCAACTTCCACATTCTGTTCCAATTCGATAATTCGGTTTGGAATATCCTTATCCAGATATTCATCCACTTTCCATTTACCTTTGTCTTTAGTAAGACGAATTCCTTCATAATGGCTTTCGTACTCTACGGGGCCTTCTTTATTACCTTCAAAGTATTCATAAACAAAAATTTCATCTGGTAAAATCACTATTTTTGTTTCATCCGAGAATTGAAAAAACGGGATGAAATACCGAGCAAAATCAGATCCGTAAGTCATATATTTTCCATTCTCATGAACTAGATTTTCTTTTAAAAAGATTGTTTCGTAATTCTTTGTAAAATAAGGAGAAAGAATTCCATGTATTTCATCCATTCCTCTCTCTTTTTCACTCAGGGATACTTGTGCCTCGAAAGCCCCTTTAAGGAATGAAAGGACTTCTTTTCGACTGGAAAGATCATTATTATTTGCTTCAGCATTGGTTGTCAGCGGGCTCATTAGTAGTAACAGGAATAATAGCAACGTCCATTTTTTCATGTTCTTTCCCCCTATGCAAATATTTTCTATACGTGATACATTACATTTTACCAACATTTGTGTTACATGGTTTTAAAAAGATTTCGTCCTTTAATCACATGTTATGACAATAAATTCTTTCTATATCATCTTTCTACCCCATTCGATATTGAATTAACTTCTTTCATCATCGCATAGTACAAAAACAGTTCTGATTACCTAGATTTTTTTAAAAAAAGGAAGACGATTCTAACGAAATTAAATAAGTAATCAACAGTAGTTAGTAATGCAATTAAAAAAAGCCTCCTAAAAAGGAGACCTAGAAGAAATAGATACTGACAAACACAATAATCAGTAACAACAGAGCAAAAAAGATGCCATACGATAGAAAAATTGGATTGCTTAAATAAGAATGTGCTTGAACCGCCTTAGGAATAGCCGAATCGATCACATCCACTGCTTTTTGTCGTCTGGCAAGCTGCCATGTATAAATTAATGAGAACACTAAGATGGCAGCTACAATTAACAATGAAATCATGAGAAAATCCATTTATTTTCCTCTCCTTCAAGGAAAGTCTTAATGATTATAAATTTCCACTTTGGAACACTTTCTATGCGGGAAATAAAAAAAGGGTTATAATAACCCTTCATGTTCAAACAAATACGTATATGAAATATCAATAAATAAGAAATCTGAAACAGAAATTGGAAATGAAAATGTTCTTACGGTCTCTCCGGTTTCAATGTCACTATAAAGATCAGATAACAATCCTTTCTTCTCATATTTCATCTTAACTATATTTTCAAGAAAGTACGGACGCCAACTCCAATTCTTTTGTACATATTCCTGCTGTACTACCCATCCACTTTGCGATTTAAAGAAATTAGGTGAAATCTGAAAACCATCTACGTCACAAACGTACATTCTGAATGCAACATCATTCATTTCCCTCATCAAGTGTTTAAAAAGTTCTTCATAGCCAACTTGCTTTTTATACTTATTTGCTAATTCAAGTACGATATTATGGAAAGCCGTCGCTGTTGAATAGATTGTTTCAAGTTTCTTCTTTTCATGATTAATAAAATCGTGAAATTTACCTTTTAAACGATCCTTCACCAAAGATGGATCGACAAAATCACCTGTTGGTGTAGCTAAGTAATATCCTTGATAGTATCTACCGCCTTTTTTCCAAGCAAATTGAAGCTGAAAGGACATCTCAATATTTTCAAAAAGCAATGTAGCACCTATTTTACGTGCCAGTAAAGCTAACGTATAAACAATATCTTGGAAATTGCTCGCAGTAGTTGAAGATCTGAGAGCACTAAGATTTACTTTCAAGATATCTGGTTCAAGTTGACCAATTCGGTCGAGATGACTTCTGTCATTCCCCATTTTTGCAATAGCTATCTTGATGCCAAAAGTACGATAGTAATTAAGTAGATGATCGAGTTGATCATGTTCCCCATCAAATTTACTGTCATTGATTTCGAGTACAATTCTGTCTAATTGAATTCCCTTATCCTGAAATAATAGCAATGTCTGTAAAAAACTTTCACCATCATCATACATCAGTAATGACGCATCCTTGTTCACAAAAAGCAAATCGTTATTTTCTTGATCTACGGCTTTTTGAAGGGCTTTCAACAAAACTAATTGATCGACCTCTATACGGTACTCTTCAGGTATTTGCTCATCTTGAAAAAACGGTCCAAGACTCATGATGTCTCCATCTTTACAATACCTTCCCAAAATTTCATATCCAATTACTAGATGCTCATCCGCACTGAAAATTGGCTGAAAAAAGGGAACGACATTTTCTAGATTTGTAAGAATGTCCAGTGCATCCATGTCGATTCCTCCAATTTTCTATTTGAACCAATTATAGCATATGTGTGCCAAAACCTTCCTGTCTTATGTGGCGCCATTGCCAAAAGAATGTTGTTATACAATTTTTCTTAACTCACAACCTAAAGTACGGCCCAAACAAAGGAGGACGAGTTGATGAATAAATTACACGTTCTGGCCGCTCTCTTCCCTTTACTTGGATGCAGCCATTCCAACAGTGAGCCCCCGGCAGAGACGATCAAATACAATACAGTAAAAACGAGTCATGTTACCAATAAAACTGAGACTAATTCTGATTTGGAAAGTATGCGAGAGACAAAAATAAATAACACAGCTTCTCCTAAAACAGAATCATCAAAAGACCTATTAGATAATGTCTCATCGGTCCCAATTCAAAAACTCAATGAGGCAAAACCAGTCGTAAAATCAAATCAATTATTAGATGTTGTACTCATTAAGCAAAACCCTGAACTAAAATATGGTTGTGAAGTCACAAGCTTGGCTATGATGCTTCAGTATGCAGGAGTAAAAACATCTAAAATGGAGTTATATCAAAAAGTACAAAAAGACAATGATCCATTAGTGAGGTCCCAACGTGGAGACATATTAAAATGGGGTGACCCTGATGTAGGTTTCGTCGGGGATATGACAGGTAAGAGAGCCGGGTACGCTGTTTTCGATAAGCCGATGATAGCATTAATTGAACAGTATATGCCCGGAAGGTCTGTAAACCTAACAAACAAAAAATTCGAAGAAGTACTGACACATGTATCTGAAGGCTATCCAGTTGTGGTATGGACAACAGGAGACTTTAGGCTTCCCGACAGGTGGGAATCATGGTACCATGGTCAAAAATTCATTAAAACTCCTTTAGACTTGCATGCAGTTGTTCTAGTTGGCTACGATAAGGACTTCGTCTATCTTAACGATCCTTTATCGGGCAGAAAACAAGTCAAAGTAGGAAAACAACAATTTATCGATTCTTGGAAAGCACTTAAAAGTCGTGCAGTTAGCTATAAAAAGGGGTGAATAGAGTTTTTCTATTCACCCCTTACTTTTGTTCAAGGAGTTCCAATGAACATTGACCTCTTGCGATTATTTAAGGCTGTTTTCGCATTGATTGTTGCTTTTACGAAAAATGGAACAACACGTATAGATTCTTATTTCGTGCCCTTTTCCTTAATATAAAATTCTCAAAGCTAAATTCCTAAGGTTTCAGAAACCAATAACAATAAAGTTTTCGAAAAGAGCCTTATTTAAAAAGGAAATTGATTAAGCCATTGGCCTCCGTCCATTGTAATACATTCACCATTGATGTAAGCCGCACCGTCGGAGAATAAGAAATGAGCAAGCTCAGCAATTTCTTCTGGTTTCCCAAGCCTGCCAAGAGGTACGCTTGCAAGTGTTCTTTTTGCTGCCTCTTCAGATTCCCATAATTTATCTGCACCACCCGTCCTTTCAATAGGACCTGGTGCAATGGCATTCACACGGATACCATATTTCCTACCCCATTCAACTGCAAGCGTACGAGTCATCGACAATACACCAGCTTTTGCAGCCGCAGAATGGATGACTCCAGCACCTGCATCCCATGCGTATGTAGCAACCATATTGATGATACTTCCCTTTATGCCTTTCTCAATCCAGTACTTCCCTACTTCACTACTGCAGTAGAAAGTACCGTTCAATACGATATTAATAACTGAGTTCCAGCCATTGGCGCTCAATTTCTCGGCAGGGCAAATAAAATTTCCAGCTGCATTATTGACAAGGTAATCGATTTGACCAAAGCGATCACATGTTTCCTTGATCATTCTTTTGACATCTTCAATTTCCCTCACATCCATTTGAATTGCTAGGATGTTTTCCTGATTTTCAGTAATATCCGCCATTGCAGCTTCTAATTTTTCTGGTGTCCTTCCTGTTATGACAACTTTTGCACCAACATCTGCGAATTTCTTAGCCATGTATTTTCCCATTCCGCTTGAGCCGCCTGTGACGATTACGACTTTATCCTTCATCAATATCCCCCCAAATGAATGATCGTTCATTTCTATTTTATCATTAATTAGAGAATTTTCGAACAATTAAGTTAGTTAATTATAATATACTCTTTTATTTAACTAGATAAAGTACTATGTAGCTTAGATAAACACTGGATAATTGTCTTCTTTCTTTCAGTTCCTACCGAGCTGACTTCCTTACCGTTTAATTTTGCAAATACTTTTCCCCAAGAACCAGGAAAGTGAAATCCAAAAATATGAACTTTAATCATTCCATTTCTGACTGGTATGAACATCATACTCTTTTTCTTGCCATCATCTTTTATCATTTAGTGCTCCTATTCCCAATACCGGACTGCCGAGTATTCGTTTCTATTTTTGAATTCTAACTGTATTAAAATTGTTGGCATACTCTTCTTTTTCTGACTATTCTCTGTTAGTATAAATGAGTAAAAATTTTAGACAGGCAGGTATAAGTCATGCCCAAAAAGGTAGCTCGCAGGACATTTCTAAAAAGAGTAGCCTCGATCTTGCTTACCGCATTTGGGGCAGGTACGGGGGGCTACTTTTACGCAAATAAAATTGAACCCAGTCTATTAGAAATAACAAAACATTCTTTTAGCCATCCACAATTCCCTGCTGGATTCGACGGGTTGAAAGTCGTTCAATTCAGCGACACCCATTTAGGCTTCCAATATGAATTATCCCAACTAGAAACTCTTGTAAAAAAAATAAATCATTTTCATCCAGATATCATCTTCTTTACTGGTGATTTGATGGACGAACCTAATCGATATAAGAGCCCGTCAAGTATCATTCCAATTTTAACTGAACTAAAAGCAAAGATTGGGAAATTCGCCATTTATGGTAATCACGATCACGGAGGTTATGGCTCAGATATCTATAAAGAATTAATGGAGCAGTCAGGTTTCCAACTTCTTTTAAATCAAGCGAGTAGAATTGATTCTCCGACTGGTGAGCATTTCTATGTTGCAGGAGTAGACGATGCTATGTTAGGGAGACCCGACTTAGAATTGACGTTACGGGATGTGCCCCATGAATCATTCAAAATCCTTTTATGTCATGAACCTGATCTAGCTGATGCTGCTTCCGAACTAAACGTCCATTTGCAGTTAAGCGGACATAGCCATGGTGGTCAAATTAAGATTCCTTTCCTAGGACCGCTTGTAAAACCTCCCTTAGCGAAAATATATAATGAAGGTTTTTACTCAATAGGTAATCAAAATCCATTGACTCTCTATGTGAACCGTGGGTTGGGGACTACCCGTATGCCATTTCGTTTCTTGTCAAAGCCGGAGTTAACAGTATTTACCCTCAAAAAAGACAAATAAAAACCATATGCAATTAGAAAAGCGCAAGCGCCCTCGGCACAAGTAAAGAGCACTTATGCCTGCGGTGTTTTTCCAAGTAGCTTTCCTTTGTGTTCAGCCCCTCGAGGTTGTTTCGGATTTTAGAAACAACCTCGAGCTACTCCAAGCATCACCTAAAGGTCATGCTCTTCGCAAGATATTCGGAGAAGCATATCCTTAGATGAAAACTGGCTGGGCGCTGGAGCTAGACAGTTATCTCCGTTATATTTTAAAATTAAAAATTTCTGATAAAAAAGGCCGATACCAAAGTATCAGCCTTTTTTATTGCATATGTTAAGGAAGTCCCTCTCTATGTCAGATGCAGGAAGAGGTTTTGCATAATAATACCCTTGAGCCTTATGACACATCGCCTTTGAAAGAAAATCAATTTGATTTTTGTCTTCGACACCTTCGGCAATAACTTCCATTCCTAGACTTCTCCCTAAGTGAATGATTGTTGAAGTTATGGCTGCATCCTTCTCATCATGCAGAATATCCCGGATAAATGATTGGTCTATTTTCAACACATCGATCGGAAATTTTTTCAGATAGTTTAATGAAGAATATCCAGTGCCAAAATCATCGACAGAAATGGCCAAACCGATTTCTTTTAGGCTCTTAAGTGTCGGTATCGTTTCTTTCGTATCTTGCATTGCACTCTCCGTTATTTCAATTTCAAGGGACGAAGGTAGTACTCTGTACTTTTCAATCATTGTCCTGATGAATGGAACGAGATTAGGTTGTTGAAATTGTTTAGGAGATATATTTACTGCGACTCGGATATCGTGATATCCACTCTTGTTCCAGTCACTAATTTGTTTACATGCTTGTTCGATTACCCAATTACCGATTGAGACAATTAATCCCGTGTCCTCAGCAAGTGGAATGAAAATGCTCGGCGGGATATTCCCCAATTCTTCATTGTTCCATCGAAGTAGTGCTTCAAAACTCTTGGTTTCGCTCGTTTTCAAATCTATTTGAGGCTGAAAAAATAGTGTAAATTCATTACGTTTAATGGCTTTACGTAAATTTGTCTCAAGGGTTACTACATTCAATATCTCATTGCTCATGTCTGAGCGATAGAACTGAAAATGTGCTTTTCCTCTATCCTTTACCCTATATAATGCTTCGTCCGCATTCTTAATTAATGTTTCTGCATTTTTTCCATCATTCGGAAACATACTTATACCAATACTTGGAGAAATGTAATATTCTTGTGAGTTAAAGTAAAATGACTTGGCAAACATGTTTAAAGTTTCTTGCACAAAACGGGTGGTATCTCTCCTCGTTGTGTTGAGTAGCAGAATCATAAACTCGTCTCCACCTTGACGATATACAAGACAACTATCTGTTTGGAGTTCTGAAAGACGGTCCGCAACTTTTTTTAGGATTTCATCTCCCACGAGATGTCCAAGTGTATCATTAAGATGTTTAAAACGGTCCAAATCTATTGAAATGAGAGCGAATCCGATTCTTTTATTGGAAAATGTATGTATGCTATCGTTCAAATGATCAAGAAGTGCCCTTCTATTATATAACCCCGTCAATTGGTCGTGGAAAGCCATATACCTTATTGTTTCCGCATGTCTTGCTTCCATTGAAATATCACGCATGATCACATATATCCCACTAATATCTCCATGTATGGCTATGGGAACCGTTTTGATATGCACTGTTAAAAGATGGCCATTCTGGTGAATAAATCTACAATCGAGCGATTCCATGGCAAATCCATTTTGAGTTCTTTCAAGAAGGTTTTGAAGATCCCTTAGACCATAATCATCAATCAGATTGTATAATGAACGGTTCATGAGCTGTTTCTGGGTATATCCCGTTACTAATGCAGCAGCAGGGTTTGCGTCCAATATTTTGCCTTTAAAATCAATTGAAAAAATGGCATCTATATTATTTTCTACAATTGATTTATATCGTTGTTCACTTTCAATTAAACGCAATTGTTCAACCAGCTTTTCAGTTACTTCCCTAGTAACGGCTATAACATACCTTATCTCTCCCGAAAGGTCTTTAACTGGGGTCAAAATGGTTTCACCAACAACCTTTTCACCATTACCGAAAGGGCTTTCATTTAGAAAAACATGAACAGTGCCACGTTTCAATAACTTTTCATATTCCTTTTGCAAGGGAAATGCTAATTCAAACGGAAGTACATCCTCCAAAGTTCTCCCTAACGAATCCGCTGTTATTTTAGCATGTTCTTGGGCGGATTCATTTGCAAACACGTATCGAAATGACGGCCCTTCTTCCACTTTCATGACGAAAACCAAATCTTTCATATGTCTAAAAATGATATCAAAAATGATTTTTTCAGTAATTATTCCGTCCGGTCCATTTACTAATTCTTCATTTAAGATGCTTTTCGTAAGTTTCATCTGATCATCCTCTTAAACTAAAATCCTATTTCAAAAGTATATAAAGACAGGAAAAAACGAATGGATATATGCTCCTATCATACTATAAATGATAGCAATTCAGTTAATTATATTTTGAGTCATACTTGTTTCCCAACTTGATTCCAAATGTTAATCCATTTAAGTGTACAGGCGCAATCCGTCCCATATGACCATACATTATGAATAGAAAGTAAATTTGCATAAGTTGTTATGAGTACATCATAAGATGAAGAGGAGTTTTCATAATGAATAACTATTATTACCGTGGTTATCAACCATATCGAGATAGTCGTTTTATAGGATTTGGACTTTGGCCATTTGTAGCAGGTATAGGTCTCGGTTCACTTCTAGTTACACCATTCTTATTCAACAGACCATACCCTTGCCCATATCCTGGATGCCAATATCCATATCCACCTTACCCTGCGGCCTACCCGCCTCCACAACCCTTTCCACCATATCCACCTGGACCTGGATATCCAATGCGAATTAGATAAGATCAATCCTGTTTAAAGCAGATCGAAACCGATCTGCTTTTTTATTTTACACTCCCCATTGTTTTCCATATAAATCCATATTATAATAATCGATATATCATTTCGATACATCAAGGAGAGATATTATGTCTGCAGATCATGCCATATTAGCTGTAATAAGTTCGATGCCTAGTTCAGGATACGATATTAAGAATGAATTTGAACATAAGGCTGCGAGCCTTTATTGGGGAATGAGTTACGGAAGCATTTATCCTAAGCTCAAGAAGCTTGAAGAAGAAGGATTCATTCAAGCTTTTGAAAATGAAATTTCAGGTCGTAAGAAAACTCTATACGAGTTAACTGCAAAGGGGTGGTCTGAACTAGAAAACTGGTTAAACGCAACTCCTGCCTATCCTGCGCGAAAAGACGAATTATTTATGAAAATGGCCGCATGGCATAGTGAAATGGACAATCGTATATTCATTAAGCATTTACAAAAAAGAAAGTTTGAAAGTGAAGATATACTCGCTTTTATTAGTCAATGGCCTAGCAATGGAACATCTTACATTAGTGGACTCGGGATGCTAGGCATTTCTTATTCTAAAACAATCCTTGAAGCGGAGATAAAATGGATCGACGAAACCATTCAAACACTGCTTTCTAATAACCTTCCCGCTTCGCAAGATCCAAATGGCTTAGAAGAGAAAATTGTTCAGCGAAGAAAGAAAGCACTAAATAATGAATTGGGTGGTAATGCTGATGAAACTATCGATGTTTAGACCATTAAGAATCAAAGGATATCGATCCTTGTTTGGCGCTCAACTTTTTTCAGACCTAGGTAACTGGCTTGATATGATTGCTTTACAAGTGATTGTAGCGTTTCATTGGGGATTAGGGGAAACAGCCGTTGCTACCCTCATCATAGTACTAGGAATCCCCTGGGTTGTAATCGGTCCATTTGCTAGTGTATTTATTGATAAGCTACCGAAAAAAACTGTAATGTTAACATGCCTAGTTTTAAGAATCACCTGCGTGATAGGGCTTTTTTTTGCATCCAATTTCCTCGTCTTACTCGTTTTTGTTTTTATTAAATCAACTGTTGCTGCTTTGTATGATCCAGCAAGACAAAGTGTCATCCGAATGACTGTTCCAAAAGAACTACTCCCTGAAGCTGTTACGTTAAGTCAGCTTTCCATGAATACTATGAAAATTATTGGTCCAGCGCTCGGGGCAGCATTAATTGCTATTATAGGAGTCAGAAGTCCTTTTATTTTTGAAGCCATCGGATTTGCTATATCCATTTTATTTCTATTAACCCTTCCTTCTTTAAAGCCACCTGTCTCAGACGATGAATCAGAGCAAAATAACACTCAAGAACAAGTAAAAACATCTTATTGGAAAGATCTTTCTATTGGGATTAGACATATCTTCTCCGTCCCTCCATTAAAAATATCGATCCTTATCTCTTCCATCGCTTTCTTCATTATTTTTTTGTATGATGGACTATTTATTTTTGTAGCCAAAGATCTTGGTTTTAGTCATAACAATTATGGCTACTTAGTTAGTGCTGTTGGTCTCGGCAGTGTCATTGGTGCTCTATTTCTTGGAAACTGGACAAATTGGCAAGCGAAGCCGATTTCTTTTATGGCCATATCATCTGTCTTGAGTGGAACATTAATTATTTCAGTTGGCCTAGGAGCAATGGGCATATTGAATTTAGAACAGTGGGTATGGTTTTTTGGTGCTTTGCTGTTAGGGATAATGGGTTCGGGAGAAGCTGTTCCATATGGCTATATACTCCAGTCTGAAACCCCTGAAATTATGATGGCCCGTGTTTCCTCTGCGGCAAATTCTATTCAGACTTTTTCCATGTTAATCGCTCCAGCAGCAGGCGCATTACTGGCAGATTTGATTGGAGTTTCCTTTGTGATGGTAGGAGCAGGGGCCGCAACTGTCTTGTTTGGTACATCTGTCTTGATCAGTTTTGCAAGAAGAATGCCAAGTGGTAGGAGCAAATCAAATTCAGCCCAAATATAGGGAATGTAGAGGGAAGATTACTTCTTCCCTTTTTCTATGGTTGGCTTCTTCTTTTCAAAAGGGGGTAAAACAAGTTATAATGGACATGCTTTTAATAAAATGAAAGGAGAACCCCCACTTGAAAGATAATAGGAACCCCCTTCCCCGTCTTGAGCTAACCGTAGATCACCTCTCACAAGCTATCTATACAGTTAACAGACATGCCAAAACCGCTCCAAATCCAAAATATTTATATAAGTTAAAACAGGAATCATTAAAAAAACTAATAGCTGAGGGTAAAGCACGGAAAATAGGTCTACACTTCTCCCTTAATCCAAAACATAGCCAACAACAATCCGATGTGCTTGTGGAATGTGGACAATACAGTTTTCATATTCCACCATCAAAAAATGATTTTACTGAGTTGCCGCACTTAGGAAAGTTGGATGAAAACCGAAGAAACCCTAAATCCTTTTTATCATTACAAAACGCAAGAATATTACTTCAGAATTATACAGGCTTAAAAGAAGAAGTTGAAAAGTCATCTTTTAGTGGACGTCAAAGGCATTATCAAAAGCCCGTATTCAAAAAACTTGGTGAGAGATATTAAAATTATGTACTTATAAAAAACGCAAACACCTGAACACAGGCGTTTGCGTTTTTTATAACAAGCTATCGTTTAATAAAACATTCCTATAGGATATATTTATCAATCAAGAGGACTAATTCGGCAATTTCTGGCTTACTGACTTGATCCTCTGCTCCGACCATTTGACCTTTATGGCGAAGATCTTCTGTAATCAAAGATGAAAATATAATGACTGGAAGCTTTGATAGCATAGTATTCTCTTTCACTCGTTTTGTAAAATGATGTCCGTCCATTTGAGGCATTTCAATATCCGTGATAATTAATTGAACTTCCTCTGTAACATCTTTTCCTGAAGCAACGATACTTTCAAGGTAACTTAATGCGTCAAGACCATTTTCAAAAAATTCAATTGACTGAAACCCTGCTTCAGATAAAGTATCAAACAATAATTTACGAAGAAGAGGTGAATCTTCCGAAACGACTAACTTTTTGTTTGACCTGTCACGCTTACCAAGTTTCTTCACCTGTTGTATGTTGATTCCTGTATCCGGATTTATTTCAACGACAATTTTCTCGAAATCAAGCAAAAGAATCATTTCACCCTGAAGCTTCACCACACCAATAATTTGACTTTCAATACCTTGGTACATATCGGATGGTTTTTCGATTTCATTCCATGAAATACGATGTATTTGAGTAACAGTATGAACGTGAAAGACAATCTTTTGTTTATTGAATTCAGCGACAATGAACTTATCTTGTTCAGGTTCTTCAGATGGAGGAAAACCAAGTGCTGTCGCTACGTTCACAACAGGTAGGACTTCCCCTCTTAACTCAATGATTCCCTCTACATTCCGATGTGCATGTGGAATCTGCGTAATGGGAACGGGATTAATGATTTCTCTAACTTTAATGACATTTATCCCAAATTTATTTTTACCAATCCCGAATTCGACTAGTTCTAGTTCATTTGTTCCGCTCTCGAGTAGGATTCCTTTTTTATTATCCACTTAACAAATCGTCCTTCCCTACAAAGTAACTTTTAATAAATATTAATATACCTATATTATCGACCGTTACTTATGACAATGAAGTACTTTTTAAAAATAACAATCAATTATCATTTTCAACAGGCAATTTGACTTTAAAGTGGATGAAAAGACCAATAACAGTTAATACAATAAGCGATGACAATGCGAGCCTGCTAGCAATATTACCGTAGTCCGCAAATATAAGGGTAATCGTACCGTATAGCAATGGTCCTACGATCGAAGAAACCTTCCCAGAAAAAGCGAATAACCCAAAAAATTGCCCTCGCTTGTTTTCTGGAGTTAACTCAACAATAAATGTCCTTGTTGTCACCCACATCGATCCTAACGCTACCCCAAACATACTTCCAGCAAGCCAGAACATAGATTCATTAACGGCTAAAGCAGCAATGATTAAGGCCACAAGAAGTAATATCCCTACATAACTTATTGCGTTCTTAGACCCCTTTGCCTTGGCAATATAACCAAAAATAAAGGAACCAATGATGCTTGAGACAGTCGAAACCAGATATAGCAATATAAACTTTCCAGTAGTAAAACCGACGATCGTTTTGGCATAAACGGCCATCATGGCAATGGTAGTTGCAAGGGCATCGTTTAGGAAGAAATACGCAATCATAAATGTAAAAATCGCTTGATGTTGTTTCATATCTTTAAAAGTAGAAATGATTTCTTTGTATCCCGATAGAAAGGTCTCTTTCTTCTTAATTGGTAATGGTTTGTCTTTTACAAACCAAAAGAGTGGTAATGAAAATAACAGAAATAAGATTCCTGTAGGAAGAAAAGCTTCATGAAAACCTTCATTCCCTACAAAAGGATAAACCGTTAATCCAACAAGAGTACCAATGTATCCGACAGCTACTCCAAAGCCGGAAATAAGAGGCATTGTCTCTTTAGTGGCAAGATCTGAAATAGTAGCATCATAGAATATAAGGCTAGAATGGTAAAAGAATTTCGCGAAAATAAAAAGGATTACCACTACGGAAAGCGTAATCGGAAGACCAAACCATTTTCCTGAATACGATTGACCTGCAACTATTCCCATCATCATTGTACAAATTGCTGATATGATAGTGAAAACGACAATGAATTTTTTCTTTTGTCCCGTTCTGTCAATCAAAACACCAAACAAGGGAGAAAACAGTACGAGAAAGAAACTTGCTACCGCATTGGAGTACGACACAAAGGTACTGGCAATTTGATTCAGGACTTCATTCTCACCTATTACTTCCTGAAGATAAAAAGGGAAAAATATGGTGTTAATGTTTGATGAAAATATGGTGTTGGCAAAGTCATATAAGGCCCAAGAAATGATAGGCAATGAAAAATATAATCGCCAAATATTCAACTTCGATTCTTTTGCGACTTGGTGCTTGCTTATAGGTTCCATCGGATTCTCCTCTTATTTTATTTTCTATATATTTCAACTATATGACTGAGAATCCCTTTAAATTTAGGCAATAAGAAAAATCCTTACACTTGATGCAAGGATTTTTCTTATTATTCCGGTTTAAGAAGCTTATTTATTTGTTCTTGATGATGTAAATCATGACTCATAAAATCCTTAAAGAACTCCCCAATCGTAATCGGATGACCGCCAATCTTGAAAGAAATATCCAACTCTTCCTCTTTCAACCCTTTCAAATAGGTTTGATATTGGTTTCTTTCTGCAATAATTTCATTAATTAACGATTCTTTAGAAACTCCATTATGCGCGTATTCTTGGGCTGTTTGATTGTATTCTTGAAAGTCTGGGTACCCTGTAATTAAAGAGCCTTCTTTAAAGTTAGGGATCTTTTCCGCAATGCAATGTCTATCCCAAAACAATAGGTGGGAAACGATGGCAGCTACAGACCATTTTCCTTCTGATATAGGCATAAACCAAGAAGAATCATCTAAATTCTTTAAGCCCAGTAACCAATTAGAATACATATCATGATGTTTCTGAAAATCAACCACCTTCATCATACTTCCCCCAAATGCTATTTATCTTTAATTACAATCGTACCCGCTATCATATCGTGTAGTGATTGCTTTTTAGCTGTGAATGCAGCCATAATATAACCAATCATAAATATAGCTGACAAAAAGACCATTGCTATGTATCGTCCCAGCCCTCTCCAGAAAGAAATACGCTGACCATTCATGTCTGTCACTTTAAGGCCTAGTAATTTTTTCCCTATCGTCCCTTGCCATTTTGAAGCATGCATTCCAGCGTAATATGCAATAGTTATGATGAAATTTAGCAATACAGCAAGCAAATATCCACCCAACAGTTTCATTGCTTGATTATCTGTCATCGTGGATTCCATATATTCAGGATCTGCTAGCATAGCATCAAGGACACCTGAAGACCCGAGGAAAGCAAATAAAATGACAAATGTAAGAATCATCAAAGGGATACCTAGAATGATTGAGTCTAAAAGGTATGCTCCAAAGCGAATCCAAAAACCACCGTACTCTTTTGTTTCAGGATCATTTTTTTCTAAATGTAAGTCCACAATTTCCTCCCCTTTTATTTTACAAATGAGTAAAAATATTGAAAATTACATTTATTATATCATCAAACTTTTAATAATAGATGAAATTTTTGCATCTTTCCTTAACGTAAATGGATATGCCTACTCTTCTTCTTTGGTTGTTTCCCAAAACGAAACCAACCTTTCGCTTGAAACATGATGAACATAGTAATCGCAATCAATAACATTATTATTAAAATAAAGAAATATCCGTACTTCCACTCCAATTCTGGCATATATGTAAAGTTCATCCCGTAAACACCCGCAATAAAAGTAAGTGGCATGAAGATGGTTGTAATTACCGTCAATGTCATCATGATGGAATTCATTCGATTTGAATTGACCGATAGATAGCTGTCGCGTATATCTGATGAAAATTCACGATAGGATTCAATCATCTCCACAATTTTCAATAAATGATCATGGACATCATTAAAGTATACTTTTCTGTCCTTTAGGAAACTTAGCCTCTCAGATTGAACGATTCTGTATAGCAAGTCTCTCATTGGAATAACAGACCTTCTCATTCTTGATAAATCAGTACGTAGATCGAACAATTGCTCCATCAAATCATTCATCGATTCATCTTTAGAGTTATCCTCAATTCTATTCAATTCTTCTTCTATTAAATAGACTGAAGGAAAATAGTCATCGACAACTTTATCAATAATGGCATGCATGATAGAGAATGGTCCTTCTTGCATTTGTTTATCATTTTTCAATCGATCCCACATTTGTTCGACTTCAATCAATTCCTTTTTATGAAAAGTAACAACGAATTTTTCGCTCACAAAAATGTCCACTTCTTCAGCCATTATTGCTTTTTCATTAACCGCATGTATGACAAGAAATAGATATTCTTCATAAAAATCAAGCTTTGGTCTTTGACTGAATTCATCGATACAATCTTCAATGGATAGGGGATGAAAATCAAAATGACTGGCTAGCAATCTCTGTTCATCAACTGTTGGTACTGAAAAATCAACCCAGAACCATTTGACATCATTATTCTTTGTTTCTTCTAATGTGAGATCATTTACGACCTCACCACTCCCTTTTAATGCACAAATTTTTATCATTTGACACCCTTCATTTCTTTACTTTGATAAAATAGATGAACCTGCTCATTACATTATTCCCTTCTAAACATCTTAAGTAACTTCTTATCATGATGCAAACGAAATAAAAGATAAGTTATACATGTAGGGTTTTCCTTCACAAAGTTCATGATAAAATAATAACAACATAAATCGGAAGGATGTTAGAAAAATTGGAACACTTCATTAATCAAAAAGTCCAAGACCTAGAAATCTCAGGAATTCGTAAATTCTTTAATTTAGTCGCAGGTACTAAAGATATGATCAGCCTTACAATTGGACAACCTGATTTCCCTACTCCGCTCCATGTAAAGGAAGCAGCGAAAAATGCTATAGACATGGATTTCACCAGCTATACACACAATGCAGGAATGATCGAATTGAGACAGGCCGCTGTTAAATTTTTGGAGACCAAATACAGGATTACATATAAAGCTGAAACCGAGGTTATCATTACAACTGGAGCTAGTGAGGCTATTGATGTCACTTTCAGATCTATTTTAACGGAAGGTGATGAAGTATTATTGCCTGGACCTGTTTATCCTGGCTACGAGCCGATCATACGCATGTGTGGAGCTAAGCCCGTTTATGTGGATGTAAGGAAAAACGGTTTTAGATTTACAGTGGACTTGATGAAACGGTCTATTACCAGTAAGACGAGATGTATTGTACTACCTTACCCCTCGAACCCTACTGGGGTAAGTCTTACATCCGAGGAATTGGAAGAAATTGCAGACTATTTAAAGGATAAGGATATTTTTGTTTTGGCCGATGAAATTTATAGCGAAATCGTTTTTGACAATGCTCATACTTCTATTGCTGAATACCTTAAAGAAAAGACCATTGTCATCAATGGATTGTCAAAATCACATTCAATGACTGGGTGGAGAATCGGATTGTTGTTTGCCCCTGAGAACATCCTTCAACATATATTGAAAGTGCATCAATACAATGTGACATGCGCAAACTCCATTGCACAGGCAGCTGCTTTAGAAGCATTAACTGTTGGCATAGATGACGCACTCCCAATGAGGAATGAATATCTGCAAAGAAGAGACTATGTATATGAACGTTTAGTTGGAATGAACTTGGAAGTAGTAAAGCCTGATGGTGCCTTCTATTTCTTTGTAAAGATACCTGCAAAGATGAAAGCTAATTCTTTCGACTTCGCCCTCCAGCTAGTGAAAGAGGCAAAAGTGGCTGTCGTCCCAGGTAACGCGTTTTCTCCATTAGGAGAAGGTTATTTTAGATTATCTTTTGCTTATTCATTGGACTCATTAAGAGAAGGATTGGATAGACTGGAGAAGTTCCTGCAATCGAAGTAGCATAGGAAAAGCCCTCATTTAATGAGGGCTTCTTTTTATGTTGTTAAAGGTTTAATTATTGTCATTCCAATATTTATATAATGCTTGGGTACCGCTGTTCTCTTCTCCTCTTTCGGAAAGTAAAGCATAGAGGGAATGAGCAAGAGAAAGACCGGGAACATCCATATTCATTTTTTCTGCTTCATCAAGCGCAATTTTCATATCTTTTAAGAAATGCTTTATAAAGAAACCTGGCTCAAAATTCTCAGCCAACATTCTTGGAGCCAGATTAGATAGAGACCAGCTACCTGCAGCTCCTGTTGAAATGCTTTTCAGGACATTCTCAGGATTGAGGCCCGCCTTTTCTGCATAAACAATTGCCTCGCACACACCGAGCATATTCGATGCAATCGCTATTTGATTACACATTTTTGTATGCTGGCCAGAACCGGCTTTACCTTGATATACAATGTTCGTGCCCAAAACATCTAAAAGAGGCTTGATATCATTAAATGTAACATCGTCTCCCCCGACCATAATCGCAAGACGCGCTTCTTTCGCACCAATATCACCACCTGAGACTGGAGCATCAAATGCATACATACCTTTCCTCTCGGCTTCCTCAGCTATTTTTACTGCAAGGGATGGAGTAGAAGTAGTCATATCGATTAGGTAAGCACCCTCTTTACCATTTGCAAGGATCCCTTCATCACCAAAATAGATTTCTTCAACATCTGATGGATAACCAACGATAGTAAAAATCACGTCTGCCTTTTTAGCCACGTCTTTTGGTGAATCTGCCCATTTCGCCCCTAGCGATAACAATTCTTTCGCTTTATCTTTCGTACGATTATATACAATGACTGTATAATTAGCTTTCAATAAATGACTTGCCATGCTTTTCCCCATTACACCTGTTCCTATAAATCCAATTACTTTCTTCATATTCAATCTGATCTTCCTCTCCGTTTTTCATTAATACTCTAATTTTATCATGATTTCGTATCATGTCTTTGTAAAATGAGAAAAGCCAGGGAAAGAATTTTCCCTGGCCGAGTGCTTAATCTCCAATTTATGCACTTCAATATATTCCCCAAAGTTGCAGTAAATTAAACCTGATTATAATTCAGATGAGAAATTAGTTAAATAAGCTTTTCCTAGAACTTCTTGATCATCATAGACTTCAATAGAAACAGCATTGTCCTCTTCAATTAGCTTTCTAATTTCATCAATATGTAGATCCAAGTTTAATGGGATGGGTTCCATTAAAATAAATTTTTCGCCTTCATTGTCTGCCTCAAGCGATTGCCCATTCCTTACCTGTTCTTCTCCATAAACAATTTCTTCTTTCCCAATAGCTTTTCTTAACTTTTCATCATGTATAGTTACCTTTACCTTATATGGTTGTCTTTCTTCAAGAACCTCATTATTGATTCTAAACCTAAACTGAAGTTCATTGTTTTTGGTCAATAATGCATCTGCATATCGATTGATAATCAGTTCTTGTGCAGTTGGAAAACCACATGCGTTAAGTAAAAATGCAAGGCAAATGATAAATCCGAGCAGTTTTTGCTTCTTAAAATGTTTGACCACTGAAATCCCTCCTTATGCATACCATTTCCTAAAACAAAAGGTGATAAACATAAAAAAGAGAATGCATGTTTCAAAGTTATAAGTGGTTTAATTTGTTAAAGTTACTTAGTTTGATAAAGCACTATTAACTTATCAATAAGCTTCGTTTGTTTGCTTTCCGTTCATCGTGTGTGTAAATGCAACATTTATCAAATAAAAAAACCGACTACTCATGCAGTCGGCAAAAAAGGGGGAAAATGAGAATGTGCAGCTTACTATGGTTATCCCAAAGTGTGCTTACTCATTTATACCCAAGAAATGAATGGTAAAACCTTCATTTTATTTTTATTTAGTATTAGTTGCTTTACGTACAGCCTCAATTGCTTCTTCTGTCGTTTTCATTTGAAGTACGGCATTTGCCAACTCTTCCATGTCAGACTTTTTAAGGTTACGTATTTGTGAACGCGCCTTTAGGATGGAAGTAGCACTCATGGAGAATTCGTCTAAGCCAAGACCAAGCAATAACGGAATTGCTGTTTCATCTCCTGCCATTTCTCCACACATGCCTGTCCATTTCCCTTCAGCATGAGATGCATCGATAACCATCTTAACCAAGCGTAAAATCGCAGGATTATACGGTTGATATAGATATGAAACGCGCTCATTCATACGATCGGCTGCCATTGTATATTGAATTAAGTCATTTGTTCCAATACTGAAGAAATCCACTTCTTTAGCAAATTGATCCGCTAGAATAGCAGTTGACGGAATTTCAACCATTATTCCAAGCTCAATGCTATTAGAAACATTCACACCCTCTGAAAGAAGCTTTTGCTTTTCTTCTTCAAGAATCGCCTTTGCCGATCTAAACTCGTCGAGTGTAGCAATCATAGGGAACATTATCTTTAGATCACCAAAACTGCTTGCACGAAGTAATGCACGCAATTGAGTACGGAAAATTCCTTGTTCATCAAGGCACAAACGAATTGCTCTAAAACCTAAGAATGGATTAAGTTCTTTGGGCAAGTGCAGGTATGGAAGTTCCTTATCTCCACCAATATCTAGTGTCCTTACAACAACAGGTTTCCCTGCCATTCCTTCAAGAACAGCTTTATATGATTCAAATTGCTCTTCTTCAGTTGGAAGCTGGTCTCTTCCCATATATAAAAATTCAGTTCGATAAAGCCCTACACCTTCACCGCCATTTTCAATAACACCCTTTAAATCTTTAGGGGTACCAATGTTAGCAGCAAGTTCTACGTGATGACCATCCGCCGATACTGATTTCTCATTTACTAGTTTTGCCCATTCTGCTTTTTGCTCTTCATACTCAGCGTTGATTTTCTTATATTGTTCAACTGCTTCAGGAGTAGGATTAATATGTACTTCTCCTTTTAGCCCATCAACAATTACCAAATCACCGTTCTGAATTTGTTCAGTTGCAGATTTTGTTCCAACTACTGCAGGAATCTCCATTGAACGAGCCATGATAGCTGAATGAGATGTGCGGCCTCCAATGTCCGTTGTGAATCCTTTTACATACTGACGATTTAATTGTGCTGTATCTGATGGAGTCAAATCCTCCGCGACGATGATTACCTCTTCTTGAATCATACTAGGATTGACTAAATCAACACCTAATAAATGCGCTAAGACTCTTTTCGTAACATCACGAATATCAGCTGCACGCTCTTTCATATATTCGTTATCCATTTGCTCAAACATCATCACGAACATGTCAGCTGTTTCTTTTAGTGCTACTTCAGCATTGATTTTTTCAGTCTTGATCTTATCAACGATAGGTCCAACTAATTCTGGATCACTTAGAACAAGCAAATGAGCTTCAAAAATAGCCGCCTTGTCAGCACCTAATTCAACTTTTGCGCGGTCACGGATAACCGAAAGTTCAGACTTTGATTTTTCTAATGCTGCTGTGAAGCGTTCAGTTTCACTGTCTACGTCATCGATTGTCTTTTTATCAAATGTGAGGTTGGGCTCAATCAAACGATAAGCTTTTGCGATCGCAATCCCGTTTGATGCAGCAATTCCTTGTAAGAAAGTCATTACTCAGCAAGACCTTCTTTGTTAAGAGTTTCTTCAAGGCTTCTTAATGCTTCTTCAGCATCGTTACCTTCGGCAGTAATCTTAATTTCAGCACCTTGACCTACACCAAGTGACATAACGCCCATGATGGATTTCAAGTTTACTTTCTTTTCTTTATATTCTAAGTGAATCTCAGAGTCGAATTTACTTGCTGCTTGTACAAGGATTGTAGCTGGTCTTGCATGAATACCTGTTTCTGCTGTTACTTTGAATTGTTTTTCTGCCATGCTTAATCAAACTCCTTTGAATATGAGATATTATATAGATTGATGCTACCCTCATTAAATACAATTTAACCATTTTCGTCAACTAAACCGTTAATTGACTAAAAATTAAGATTTGAAAGCGCTATAATTCGAAATCAATCTATATTATTTACGTTAAATGTGTCGAAAATGTGTGCGAAATCATTTATTTGGATTAGTTAAATTGCACTACTAATCTCAACTGTTATTCCCCCGCATTTTAAAAAAACAAAACAAACCTAAATGTTAACACAACCTTTGCTGGAGAGTATAAATAAGGCAATGCTCTTTTCGAGTAGTTCCTGTACCAAGATTTCATGAAAAATTGTAAAAAGAAGCCTTTTTATTTGTGTGTGAGAGAGCAACAAAGTTTAAGAAACGAGCCTAATACAAAAAGAAAAAGTGAAACGAATAATGTTCATTTCACTTTCTCCTTTTTTATAATGTTTGTCGAAATTTCCGAGGAAATATGTTAATTTGCTTTTTTGATGGCAAGATCTTGTATATAGGAAACCGGTTTCGATAATTGCTTTAACGTTAATATTAATGCCAAAAGCAAAGAAAAACCTCCGAAACATAAAACCATGTACTTGAAGCCAATGGTATCCAGGAATAATCCCGTTGAAAGGAGTACGATTTGAAATAACACCCTGTCCGTCATGTTGCGGAAAGAAAAAAAGCGTCCGTGAACTTCTTTGGCGATCTTCTTTTGAAAAAGTGTTGCTGATAATGGAAAGAATGCACCAGCTGCAAAACCAAACAATCCAAAAGAAAGGATCGATAGTATTTTGATATCAGCAAAATACAGGGAAATATGTGCCAAAGCAATAAGCATCGCACTGGCTAACAAAAAGACAACAACGTTTTTCCCCCTTGAAATCCTTCTAATAACAAAAGTGCTGAGCATCAGAGCTATTCCTTCAGTGGTGTACAAGAGTCCTTTGATCCCAGGATCACCTTGCATCTCACTTATTTCCAATACCATAAGGTTAAAGCTACCAATAAACGAAACAGGTATCAGCATAAGCAAAAGTCCCGTCAGTATGGCTGGTTGTTCCGTTATGACTGGCCAAAGTTCCCTAAAGCTCGATTTTTCCTTTATATTAGTCTCTTTCTTTTCCTCATCTTTTATTTTTAATGCAAGTGTACATAAAAAAATAATTACATAAGATAGTAAAGTAGCTAAATAAATAAAAAAGAGGCTGAAATAGACAGCTAATAGTCCTCCTAGTGCGGTTCCCAATATTCGCGCTATCGTAGCAATGTTCATATGAACACCGTTCAATACCAGCAATTGCTCTTCTTTTACTATAAGGGGTATAGCTGCCTGAAGGGCAGGAAAGTAAAAAGCTGCAGAAACACTGATGCCCAGCATATATAGAACCATCCATAATACATTTTGCTGACCAATTGCAAAAAACATTGCGAACACAGCTATGATTCTTAATATATTCGAATATGCCAATACTTTTTTCTTAGAAGACTGGTCAATTACCCTCCCAGCAAAAGGACCGAAAAGGACACCAACAAATAATCCTGCAAACAGTATCAATGATTTCATGAAATCCGATGGGACTTGTTGCTGCAAAAATTCCAAATTCCCAATTATCCCTATCCACATGCCAAGTCCGGCGATAAACTCACCTGTCATTAGAATCCAAACATTTTTGTTTTTAAGCATAATTTCACCTCCGTATGATTATTTCGAGTTACTAAGAATCATATAAAAATGGACTCCCATTGTCTAGAAGAAAATGTAAGTTTCTCTCATTTTATTGATTAATTCTTTGAAAACGGTATCAAATTTGTGAAAATTAAATTTTTTTATGATTCTTACACTAAAATACCTTTACGAATTGGTTAATTTAGTGCAAACTGTTAAGTAATAATATGGATATCAGTTGGAAGGTAAAGGAGAGAACCTATTTGAAGAAAGCAGAAGTAGGCAACGTCATAGAATTCCGAGATGGATTGCAAGGGGTTGTAGAGAAGGTAAATGAAAACTCTGTAATCGTCGACCTTACTTACATGGATAATTACCGCGATATGGAATTAGATCAGAGAACAGTGGTAAACCATAAGAATTATAAAGTATTAAAAGAAACCGCATATTAATATATCATTCTATCAAAATAATAATCTAGAGATAAAAGGCAGCTCTTAATAGCTGCCTTTTATCTCTTTGTGATGTTCTTTATTTGCTCAGACTCATATATATGTATCCCTTTATCCGCTTTTAAGGCTATTCTCTTCATTGCTATTGCAACAGTCTCTGCCTCAATAGGACCGTATTTTCTCAAAAAGGCTAATCTTACATTCGAAATTGGCTTGAACAACCATTCTGCCATTTTTTCTCCAAACCGGAATTCCTCTCTTTTTCCCAGTAACAAAGAAGGACGGAAAATATGAAGTCCGTTCATATTTAATTTCTTTAATTCTTCTTCCACTTTACCTTTCACTCTGTTATAGAAAATTCTTGATGTTGGATTTGCTCCCATTGCAGAGATGATAAGATATTGGTCTGCGTTTCCAGCCTTCGCTAACTGTGCAGCTTTCAATGGATATTCATAATCCACCTTAGTAAAGGCTCCTTGTGAACCTGCCTTTTTAATCGTTGTTCCTAGACAACAATACACATCATTAACTTGAAATTCACTGTGGAAATGATCTAACTTGTCTAAATTTAGTAATATTTGAGTCAATTTTGGATGTTTATTAACTTCTTTCCTACCTAAATAAGTTACCTTCTCATACTTATCATCTTTTAGAAGCTGTTCTAAAAGTTTTCCTCCAACCAACCCATTTGCACCTAAAACTAATGCGCTTCTTCCCATCTATTTCCCCTCTCCCTCAAGCACACATTCCAAAACCATAAAGAGCTGCACAAAACAGGCAGCTCTTAAATGATACCATGCTTATTCTCACAGGTCAGTTTTAGTTTGATTTTGGGACAATTCCTTAAAGGATTTTACTTTACCATGTGGATTTTGATCCTGCTTTCTCACTGTCCATTCGCGTTCTTTTTCACTCTTTGATTTTGACAAATTACTCCCCCCTTTCATTTATTATGCTAACCAAATTATTCACGATTATGTTTTTAGAGGGACCTTCCCCCTATAAAAAAGAAGAAGATTCCCCTGTTTTATTTCCACTAAACCCCAAAATTAAAGGTCTTCATCATCATTTTGTACACAATGTAACCATTTTCGATCATTTTCGTCTAATATAGTAGGAAAGGATTGTAAAATTTCAGGAGGTAATTTCATGAAGAACATTTTTAAATTAATGGTCCTCACTTCAATGCTTACGCTATTCTTAGCTGGTTGTGGATCTAATGAAGAAAAGGCCAATCAAACCAATGGTAGTGGAAATACTGGGAACGAAGAGAAGCAAAGCGAAGAAAACAACGACAACGAGAAAGCAGACGATAAACAAGAAAAAGTACCAGAAGGCGATGTTGTTAGGATATTAGAACAAAACTTAACTTATACTGTGAATGGAGAACAAAAGGAAGATACAGCGTTCTTAAAATATAATGACCAGCAAAACTACTCCATGTATGTTCTTCCTGAGTATGAATTAACTTCGGAGGAACCGGGTAAAGAAATCTTATTTTTCAAGACCGATGACTCTGTATTCATGAGAATTGAATTGCTACCGGCTGAAACGGAATGGACTACAGTTAAAGATACGACGAAGAGTCAATTACAAGCTGTCAGCAGCGAGGTTACAACGCCAGCCCTTCCAGATGACGATTTCTTTAAAGATGCTACCGTAATGGAAACATCAACTGAAAGTGAAACAGTAACTGCTTACCTCATCGATCATGGGGATATGAAAATGAAATTAACTTTATTCTCGAAAAAAGACGCTGACCACCGTTCACCGTTTATTGAAATGGCAAAAACAATCTTAAAAGGTAAAAGCGAATAATACGTTATCTAAAAAAACAATTTGATAAAACAAGAAATAGACTCGGGATTTCCGAGTCTATTTCTTGTTTAACAATGGCTTTTTCCACAATAGGAAGAGGAACAAAAGACTCGCATATCCGAAAATAGGATAAAGGACAGACAGCAATGTGCCGTAGTCAATCAAACTTATGAAATAAGCCACGATAAATATCGTAGAAACAATATAAAGCGTTCGTGCTTTTACGTAATTTCGTATTTGGCGCTCCAATCCGAAAACATTTCCGATTACGGATGTAAATATTTCCCCATAAATAATAAGTACGAATATCCAATAAAGGCCTGCTGATAAGCTTTTCATGATGATAGCCATTGGAATTTCGTAAGCTTGTAAATTAGGAAGCATGATAAGCGTTATATGACTTGAAATCATAATCATTGTTAATGCTGCTCCACCTAGAATCCCACCCCATTTAATAACCCAGTCGTCTTTAATTTCTGAAGCAATGGGTACCAATACGGCTTGGGCAAGAGCAAGATTTAATGCCGTATAGGAAAATGGTGATAAGAATACTTTCCATCTGTCATCAACTTCAGGACTGAAAAGAAAAGCCCCTGTAAAACCTGGCATATTCAATGAAAGTGTCATCAGCATAAAACTAAATGTAATCATCATAGGAACAACAAATGTATTGACTGCAAACAGAGCTTTCGTACCAATCAGCATGACAACCATAGACATTGCAATCGTAATTATGACACCAATTGTTTTTGAGGAACCCAATTGTTCTTCAAATACCGCGCCTGCACCTGATAACATAACTGAACTGACACCCAGTAGCATGATTAGCATAAGAATGTTGACTGCTGTCCCTGTCCATTTTCCAAACAAATATTGATTAAATTCCTGATATGATTTTGCATTTATTTGGGCGGCCATTCTCATTAGCTTAGAACCTAAAAAAATAAGAAGATATCCGCTCATTAATATACTAAAAAAGCCTAATAACCCAAATCGGGAAAAAAACTCGACGATTTCTTTTCCAGTTGCAAATCCTGCTCCAACCACTGTTCCTACATATACTGCGGCGATTTGCATGGCCGCTCCCCATCTCGTTTTCACATCATCCCTCCTCCTAAAAAATATATGAAAGAAAAGACAAACAAAGACGAGCTTTCATAAATTAAGAAAAATAATAATTCCAAAATCCACCACAAACAAAAATATTGAAAGTCAAAAAAGGTCAAAGTATAATATGGTTACAAAGGTCAAATAAGGTCAAACAAATCCTTATTTGCAATTTCATATAACAGGAGGTTTTTATTATGCTTTGCCAAATGTGTAAAGAAAACCACGCCAACATTAATGTAACAATTCGATTGAATAATCAACAACAAAACTTACAACTCTGCCAAGCTTGTTATCATAAAGAAAAAAAAGCCTTAGGGTCTGCCTTCAGCCCCACTGCTCACAACATGGCTCATTTTCCATTTTTCCAAGATTTCTTCGGTCAACCTGAAAATTCAACATCTAATCAGCCTAACTCTAAACAAAATTATGAAGAGTCAGGTAATAATGGCTTCATTGATCAGATAGGACGAAATCTTACAAACTTAGCAAAGGCAGGTCTAATAGACCCTGTCATTGGCCGTGATGAAGAAATTTCACGTGTAATAGAAGTTCTTAATAGAAGAAATAAGAATAACCCTGTGCTAATTGGAGAACCAGGGGTAGGTAAAACAGCCATTGCAGAAGGGCTCGCACTGAAAATTGCGGAGGGAGACGTCCCCTATAAATTGCTGAATAAACAAGTTTACTTATTGGATGTGGCATCGCTCGTCGCCAACACTGGAATTAGAGGTCAATTTGAAGAAAGAATGAAAAAACTCATTAGCGAATTGCAGGAGCGTAAGAATATCATCCTATTCATTGATGAAATCCACTTATTAGTTGGGGCTGGGTCTGCAGAAGGCTCCATGGATGCCGCAAATATTCTGAAACCCGCACTTGCACGTGGAGAACTCCAGGTAGTAGGTGCTACAACTTTAAAAGAATACAGACAAATTGAAAAGGACTCAGCCCTAGAGCGAAGATTTCAGCCTATCCACGTTCATGAACCAGCACTTGACAAGGCAATTGAAATCATCAAGGGTATACAATCTAAATATGAAGACTTTCACGGTGTGAAATATTCAAAAGAGTCAATAGAAGCTTGCGTAAATCTCTCCCATCGATACATTCAAGATCGCTTCCTTCCTGACAAAGCAATTGACTTACTCGATGAAGCTGGCTCAAAACTAAATTTAGTCACAAAAGTTAGAAATACAGATCAACTAGAAGCAAGACTAAAAGCAATTTCAATTAAAAAAGAAACAGCCCTTAAAAAGGAAAATTACGAGGAAGCAGCATCATTAAGGGACGAAGAAACCCGGATTGAAAAAGAATTAAATGAGCAAAATGAAAATAACGCTCCGATTGTAGAATTAGCACATATCCAACATTTAATTGAACAAAAGACTGGTATTCCTGTAGGTAAGCTTCAAGAGAATGAGCAAAATAAGATTAAGAATCTCGAAGAATACATGAAACAAAAGGTCATCGGACAGGACAATGCCGTTCAAAAGGTGGCGAAGGCAATCCGTAGAGCAAGAGCTGGATTAAAATCTAAGAAACGTCCAATTGGTTCATTCCTATTTGTAGGACCTACTGGTGTCGGTAAAACAGAATTAACTAAGGCTCTTGCCGAAGAACTATTTGGTTCAAAAGACGCCATGATCCGCTTAGATATGAGCGAATATATGGAAAAACACAGTGTATCAAAATTAATTGGCTCACCCCCAGGATATGTGGGTCATGAAGAGGCAGGACAGCTTACCGAGAAAGTTCGTAGAAATCCTTATAGCATCATATTACTTGATGAAATAGAAAAGGCTCATCCAGATGTACAACATATTTTCCTGCAGATTCTCGAAGATGGTAGACTTACCGACAGCCAAGGAAGAACGGTCATCTTCAAAGATTCGGTCCTTATTATGACAAGTAATGCAGGTGTTGGACACAAAACAATTCAAGTGGGCTTTGATAAAACACCTTCTGAAGGTAACGCAAGTGTACTTGATAGTCTTGGAGCTTTCTTCAAACCAGAATTCTTAAATCGTTTTGACAGCATCATTGAATTCAATACATTAGAGAAAGATGATTTGATTAACATTGTGGAAATAATGCTTCAAGAACTCAAGGACAATCTTAAAGACCAAAATATCACTCTGACAGTCGACCAAGAAGTAAAAGAAAAGTTGGCACAACTTGGACATCATCCAGCATTTGGGGCACGTCCATTGAGAAGAGTAATCCAGGAACAATTAGAAGATAAAATTACTGATTTCATTATTGATGAGCACGAATGCAAGGATTTAAAAGCCACTCTTGTTAACGAAGAGATTTGTATACTTGCATCAGAGGTAGTTCATAATTAGTAAAACTGCAATTCTTAGCGGGAGTGACTCACTTCCGCTTTTTCTTTATCAAAATGTTAAATACATGCATAAAATCCCATTGATTCCGCTCCATTCCAGGCTTACTCAATTAAATTATGGGCTCTGTTATTGTGTTGATTTCCGTTCCAGTCAACAAAGTGTCAAAATCAAGAATGAACTTTCATTGAGCCAAATTGTAAAAAGACCAAATGTAAAGGGAATCTTAAATATTTCTTAAATTTGCAGTTTAAAAATGAATTTCAACAATTTTCCTTATAGAATGATTACATACAAAATAATCATAAGTGAGGTAAAAACATGGGTTTCTTGACAAGATTCAGTTTGAAGAATGCTTTTGCAGTATTTATTATTTCTTTTCTACTCATTCTTGGCGGATTATTTTCCTTTTCAAAACTAAAGGTTGATTTATTACCTAATATTGAGTTCCCACAACTTTCAATTGAGGTCGTGTATCCTGGTGCTTCACCACAAGATATCAACGAACAAGTGACCGAGAAACTTGAAACTAAACTGAAAGGAATCGAAGGAGTAAAGAAAATGCAGAGTTCTTCCTTCGAAAGCATTGCCATTATCAGTTTGGAATTCCCTTTTAACACAAAGATGGATGACATTGAACAGCAAGTTAACAGTTACATTAAAGATGCCGGACTGCCCGATAACGTTCAAACAAAAGTAAACAGATTTTCTTTCGGGGCCTTTCCCATCTATAACATCTCATTATTTTCAAAGGGAGATACAGATCTCCAAGAACTTTTGGATAATGAAGTCATTCCAGAATTAAATAAGATTTCAGGCGTGAACAGTATCTCTGTTGGAGGAAATACAGAAGAACTGTTACAGATAACAGTCGATAAAGAAAAAGCAGCAAAGCTTGGACTGTCATTAAATGATGTCAAAGAACAAATTAATCAAAAGCAATTATCGTTTCCTGCTGGAAATCTAAATTCAAACGAAATTCAGATTCCTATTAGGGTTCAAGAGAAAGTTGACGCAATCAATGAACTTGAAAACTTGACAATTAAATCGTCTTTTAACCCAAATGCTCCCGCAATTTCTTTAAAAGAATTTGCAAAAATTGAAGAAATCAGTGAAAAACCTGAAATTACCCGATACAATTTGAAAGATTCTCTTTCTATGGCCGTAACCAAGAAACAAGACGCGAATACGGTGGAAGTTGCTGATAAGGTTCTTTCCGTCTTAAAAAAATACGATGACCGACTTGAGTACGCTATTGGTTTTGACTCAGCGGAAGGAATTGAAAAATCCGTAGAAACATTAATTAAAGAAGGTTTACTGGGAGCACTTTTCGCTTCTCTAGCGGTTCTTTTGTTCTTGAGGAATTTCCGTGCAACCATCATTGCCATCATATCCATTCCAATGTCCTTACTCGTATCATCCATCTTCCTACAACAAATGGATATTTCTCTGAATATCATGACTCTTGGAGGAATGGCCGTAGCAGTTGGTCGGGTTGTGGACGATAGTATCGTAGTAATTGAAAATATTTTTAGACGGGTTCGTCGTACAAAGAAAGGCATTTCAAATGATTTGATTCAGGATTCTACAAAAGAAATCCTGAAAGCCATTACTTCTTCGACGATTACCACCGTTGTAGTGTTTTTACCTTTAGGCTTTGTTGGAGGTGTAACCGGGGAATTCTTCTTGCCGTTTGCATTGACAATCGTTTTCTCTTTATTAACTTCATTAGTCGTTGCGATTACAATCGTACCAGTATTAGCTAAATTTTCTTTCAAGAAAGTTCCGGCTGAAGAAAAAGAAGACGGAATGCAAAGATTTTATGGTAGAGCTATTGGATGGTCGCTTAATCACAAGAAAACAATCATTGTTCTATCGATTCTTTCATTAGTAGGTTCTTTAGCGCTTGTCCCTCGTCTTGGATTCACCTTCATACCAAACGAAGAACAAAAGTTACTTGTTGCAAGCGTTCAATTACCATCATCCACTTCACTTGAAAAAACAAATGAAGTTTCATTGGAACTTGAAGAAATGTTTGATAAAAAGAAAGAGATTAAGGAAGTCACAACAGGGGTCGGTACACGTGACTTCCAAACTGGTTTACAACGAAAAAATCAGGCGAATTATTTTATTACACTTTCAGACAATGTAGATGTTACCGAACTAATTGATGATTTAGAGAAACAAATGGAAGATATCGTTCTCACAGATGCACCTAAATCCAAGATTGGTGTCCAGGAAATGTCTACAGGTGGACCACCATCCAATAACAATGTAAATATAGATTTATATGCCTCCGATTTAGCTGATTTACAGCAAGCTGCTTCGGATGTAGAGAAGTTTATGACCAAGCAAGAAGACCTAAAGTACGTTTCGAACAACTTCTCAGAAAGACAAAAGCAGGTCGTGGTAGACATCGATTCTCAAAAAGCAGCCCAACTTAGCGTATCTGGTTTTCAAATCCTCGGTACCATTGCAGATCAAACGAAGCCAGTTAACATTGGTAACCTAAAGCTTGATGATGTTGATCGTAAAGTACAGATTTCTTATGACAATCCTGCTGAAGATCTTGAAGATCTTAAAGATATTGTCCTCTTCACAGCTAAAGGGCCTGTTCCAATTACAGAAGTTGCTAAAATTGAGGAAACGGAAACTTATACTGCTATTCAAAAACTCGATGGAAAAGTGTATGCACGTATTTCAGCTCAAATTGACTCTGAAAATATTCAAAAGACTACAGCAGATGTCATTGACGGTGTTAAGAAACTCGACTTGCCTAAAGGGGTAACCTTTGAAGGTGGAGGCGGAAGCGATGAAACCATGGAAACATTCCAACAGCTTGGATTGGCAATGGTGATTGCCATTGGTCTCGTTTATTTGACGATGTTGATAACTTTCGGCAGAGCGAGAATTCCATTCATTATCCTTTCTTCTCTTATTTTTGTTCCAATCGGTTCACTTTTAGGACTTACATTTGCGGGCGAGCCAATGTCCGTCAGCGTCATGATCGGAATGTTAATGTTAATTGGAATTGTGACTACAAATGCCATTGTATTAGTAGACCGAATCGGTCAAAACCGTGAAGAAAAAGGTATGAAGATTCGAGAAGCATTGATCGAAGGCGGTAAAACAAGATTACGACCGATACTAATGACCGCTTTTGCAACGATTGCAGCACTGTTGCCACTTGCCTTTACTACTTCATCGGGCACGTTGATTTCAAAAGGTCTTGCCATCACTGTAATTGGGGGCTTAACGTCATCAACAATTCTTACTTTGATCTTAGTCCCTGTCATTTACGAGCTTTTCTTCTTTAAACAAGTAAGAAAAGAAAGAGCGTTATAATAAGAAAAAGCGAGCGACGGTATCAAGCCATCGCTCGCTTCTCTTTTATAGTTCTGTATCATCCACACTACTTAACCACTTATCAATTTCTCCCACTACAGACTCAACACACCCATTTTCAAATGGTGAAATAAGATTCGCTCCTTTTACAAGTTCAGTAAAAGATTTGCTTCCGCCTAATTTGCATAATGCCACGTAATCTTTCCATGCACCTGCTTGATCTTCTCTTGATTTCTTCCAGAATTGGAACGCACAAATCTGAGCAAGAGTGTAGTCAATATAATAGAATGGCGAGTTATAAATATGGCCTTGTCGTTGCCAGAAACCGCCATTATTTAGATATTCGTTGTCCTCATAATCTTTGTGAGGAGTGTACATTTTTTCAATTTCTCTCCATTTCGCTTTTCTTTCAGCTGGAGATGCCTCAGGGTTCTCATATACCCAATGTTGGAACTCATCGACCGATACTCCGTACGGTAAGAATAATAGCGCATCACTTAAGTGAGAGAATTTATATTTTTCTGTATCATCAAGAAAGAACTTTTCCATCCAAGGCCACGTAAAGAATTCCATGCTCATTGAGTGGATTTCAGCTGCCTCATAAGTAGGCCAGTAATATTCAGGAATTTCAAAATGACGGCTTGAGTATACTTGAAAAGCATGACCTGCCTCATGGGTTAGAACATCGATATCACCGGATGTACCGTTAAAGTTAGAAAAGATGAATGGAGCTTTATACTCCTCTATAAAGGTGCAATAACCTCCTCCAGCTTTCCCCTTCTTAGCGACTAAGTCTAGAAGATGATTATCCTGCATAAAGCGGAAGAATTCCCCTGTCTCTTTAGATAACTCTTCATACATTTGTTGCCCGTTTTCAATTATCCAATCAGGAGTTCCTTTAGGTGAAGCATTCCCTGTTTTGTAATTGAAGTTTTCATCGTAATATTTCATTTGGTCAACACCAATTCTTGCACTTTGACGTTCTTTAAGCTTGGATGCAAGTGGAACAATGAATTCTTTGACTTGTTTGCGGAAATTTGCAACCATATCCGCATTATAATCTGTACGGTTCATACGATAATAACCAAGTTCAACAAAGTTTTTATAACCAAGTGTTTGAGCCATTTCTGTTCTTACTTTTACTAACTCATCATAAATGCGATCAAATTTTTCTTCGTTTTCAGCAAAGAAACCAAACTTTGCTTCACTAGCTTCCTTCCTTGTTTCTCTGTCAGTAGACTCAGTGAAAGGATCTAATTGTGCTAAAGTACGTTCTTCACCTTCGAACATGATTTTTGCAGATGCTACTAATTTCGTATACTCAGATGAAAGTTTGTTTTCCTTCTGAAGCAAGGAAACGATTTCGGGCTTAAATGTTTTTAATTGTCCCTCTGCAAGTGCAAATAGCTGTTTTCCCCATTTGTTTTCTAATTGCTCACGAAACGGAGAATTCACAAGAGCATGATAATATTTTGTAATAAGCCCTTCAATTTCAGGCTGAATTTCGTCCATATAATCTTGTTCAGCCTTGTAAAATTCATCATTTGTATCAATGGAATGACGGACGTAACAAATATTGAACATTGTTCCAAGGTCATTTCTAATTTCATTGATTTCCTTCATAGCCTGATCTTGGTCTTCGATTGTGGATGCTTGCTCAAATTTTACTAGGACCTTATGAAAAGCTTCTGTCACTTCTTCTAAGTTTGGACGTTTATATGTATATTCTTCGAATCGCATGAATCCATCCCCTTTATTTTTTGGCACTGTAAAACTACATTGTGATATTCACTAGCATCCGCTCCCTTACAGCGGACTAACTGCTTTATCATTTATTTTAAGACAACATTATAATTAAACAGAGCCTAATTTTTAATACAACATTAAGGATTTCTACAAAAATTCCGAATTTCCTTTAAAATAAAAAAATACGGTTAAGAAAACCGTATTAAAATTTACCCGCAGGGATGCCTAGTTTTTTTAGAAGCTCTATTGCTTGTACTTGTTCTTCCGTTTCAAGGCTGGACATCAACTCATGAATTTGTCGTTCGTGTTCAGGAAAAATGCCTTCAATAAAGTTTTTTCCTTCTGCGGTAATTTGAGCGTATGTTACCCGTCTATCTTTTGGACAAGCAAGACGTTTCAACATTCCTTTTTGTTCTAGTTTATCAACAACATATGTGATACTTCCACTTGCTAATAAAATTCTCCCACCAATTTGTTGAAGAGGTTGATCCCCTTTGTGGTATAACAATTCAAGCACAGCAAATTCAGTCGGATTCAGTCCATAAGTTTGAATAATTTTATTTACACGTTCATTAATAGCTTTATAAGCCCTAGAAAGAACGATAAAAAGCTTTAATGATTGGGAAATCGCTTCTTTTTCCATACATTCTTCATTCCTTTAATCGTTATCAAATATCTCGAATTCAAAATTATTATAAATAACGGAAGTAAGTGTGTCAACGAAGCCTCCCATTATAACTTTCCCAAATAGATGGGATTTAAGAATAAAAGACTAAATGTTATAATAAATCATATCATTGTTTTAGCAGAATAAAGGACGGTATCATGACAAATAAAAAAAACCTTCTCATCTATATCTTCGTTGTTATTGTTCCATTTTTACTCATCTCATCTTTAACAGTCGTATCCACTCTAAAAAAGGATGAGAAAGCTAGAATCGAACATGCAAACTGGATTGCAACTGTCCATCAAAAGAGCTGGGATAAACTTATCGCAGAAACAGTCACTTCAATGGAAATGTTGTCTTTGACCGCCAATACTTCCATGAATAATCCCGAAAAACTGGATCCAATCTTGAAGCGTACACATCAAAAAGATCCACGTTATGGCGGAATCTATGTTTTAGATAAATATGGCACCGTTATTGCAGGATCAAACGGATTATTAGTAGATACTAATCTTTCAAAAAATACATATATAAAAAATGTTATTAAGACCAAGGATACAATCATTTCAAATCGATACGAGACCTTGATCAATCGTCAAAAAGTAATTGGACTAGCTAGTCCGATTTTAGATGAAGATCGTAACTTGAATGGTTTGATGGTGGCTCATATAAGAATAGATTACATTCAAAATGTCATGAAAATCCTTACTCCCGATACAAAAATATTAGTATACAATGGCACAGCAAATCCGATGATGAAAATAAACATAGAAAGCCCTCCTAAAACTTATAACAATTCATGGGTAAGCAAGCCTATAGAGAGACTTCCATGGTCCATTTATGTTAAAGTTCCTGAAAGAAAATACAAATCTATTATTGAAAATGTTTATCGACCCATATTTTTCATATTGATCATTTCTAATATATTATTCTTACTAATTAAGTACATTCTTCTTTGGGAGCAATCTTTAAGGGAGAAAAAACAAAACGAGCAACAGAAGTTAGAACTAGTCGGAACTTTGGCAGCCAGTACCGCCCACGAAATTAGGAATCCTCTGACGGGAGTGAAAGGACTTATTCAACTGTTAAGTGAAAAGTATACCGATCCCGAGGACAAATATTATTTTGAGGTTATTGATACTGAGATTAGTAGAATCAATGAGATTGTAAGTGAGTTCCTTATATTGGGTAAACCAACTGCAGAAAAAACAGACTTGATTCATATTCACATGGTGATCAAAGAGCTCCAACCACTGATTATTTCTGAGGGGAATCTTTTCAATGCTAAGTGTACTTGGTTATTTTCTGATGAGGAAGTCATAGTAGAGTGTAATAAGGATCAATTAAAACAAGTCATCCTGAATGTTACAAAGAACGCCTTTGAATCCATTTCTGAAGATGGCAATCTTAATATACAGATTTCAAAGAAAGAAAAGTGGTGTGAAATCTGCATACGTGATAATGGTTCCGGAATGACCCCCGAAGAACTTACCAAGATTTTCACTCCTTTCTATACATCAAAAGAAACCGGCACCGGATTAGGACTTGTTGTATGCAAGCGTATTGTTGAATCTTTTAAAGGTAAAATAGAAGTATCTAGCAAGAAAAATGAAGGAACAGATGTCGTTATTTTGTTGCCATTAGTTGTTTAAGTTTATGGAATGGCAAGCAATATTTCAAATAAACTCATAAAATGCTGATATTAGAAGCGGATCCAATACAATTGGATCCGCTTTTTTAATCTGCTTATTGAATTTCTCATGAAAAAGTAGATTTGAATAATCCCCACTTTTCATAAATCAAGTATGTGATGGCGCAAACCATTAATAACGATTGGAGAGCCCAAACATTCCCTGATATCCCAAGGATGGATACTGATATTGGGCACAGGATAAACCCTATTAGAAATCCAGTTCTAGTGAGAACACCCTGCAATCCGAATATCCGTCCTCTTTGTACTGATGATGTCATTTGAAGTAATGACGTAGAAATAATCTGACTTCTGCCTTCAAAAAAGCCTACAAAAAACAATAAAGGAACTGCCACATAAACGGTTTTAAATGTAAAAGAAAACACTAAACTTAAGGCAAATGCCAGAAAAATAAAAGCAAGGCTTTTCATATTAACACTTTTCTTATTCATCATGCTCCCAACAAATGAGCCCAAAGATAAAATAGCCCAAAAGACTCCATTCACCAGTGAAGGCTGATTATAAGTTTCCGCCCATAACGGTAGGGAAAAATTATATCCTGATACTGCTAATGTAAAGAAAAACAAAATAATCAGTAGCCATTTTACTTCACTAGAAATCTTATTTTTTTCCAAAGCGTCTTTTTTCTTGTTTAATTTTCCGATTTCTTTATTTCTTTGGTGCAGGGATGAGGTCCAACTTATTGAATACAAAAAGATTGTAGCTACAAAATAAGTAATGCTATCAAAAACGATTACAGGAAGAATGCCCAGTTTCTCAGTTACCCATCCTCCAATGATAAATCCTATAATGCTCGCAAATGAGGCAATTCTTACAATTAGTGCATTAATATCGTAACCTCTGTCTTTCCCGAACATATCAGGTATGGATGCTTCATAACCAATATAAAAGGATTGATTTGTACATCCTAAAATAAAGGCAGATATTACAATCATTGATGAAGTACCTACTAAAGGAAGCAAAACAGCGAATCCGTTTGCAAAGTCGCTGATCAACATTAACTTTCTTCGGTCAAAGCGGTCAGCAAGTTTACCAGCAATTGGGCTCATCAATAAAGCGCCAATTTGCCTAACTAGGAAAAAAGCAGTAAACAGCCATTCTTTATTTGGAAAAGTAAGAATTAATGCTGTCAATGCCATGAAATTCATTCTTGATGCAAATTCAGATAAACCAACAATATAAACATATTTCTTCATGTCTAAACCTCCAAATGTGGCGGCTCAGAAACAACGCCCCTATTAGGGGCGTTGGCGGATGATTTCAGTCACCATATCTTTCCTCCTTATTTTTTCAGCTATTTTTTATAAAGGGATGTTGTTCGTTACCAACCTAATAAATACTTATATATTATAATTCAAAAGAATTAAGAAAAGGAACAGTGTAATCATAATATTCAGTCAATAATATAGGTCTGAAGAGAAGTTCCAAAGTCATGAACAAAAAAAGATGGGTTCCCCCATCATGTCTATATTTCTTGAATTCTAAAATAAAGTTCTTGCTTCTCCTCTTCTGTCAACATACGTTGAGCCATCGGGAATAATACATTTTCCTCTTTTGTAAAATGATCCACCAAAGTGTAGTACGCCTTTTTAATCATCAGTGCAAGTTCCTTCATTTTTCCCTCTGATAATTCTGTCGAGGATGCAGACTGCTCTATAAAAGTACTAATTAGAGATTTAGCGAGATCATGCTCATATTCCATAACCGCTATAGGTCCCATAGACTTACCGATATAGTTTGACATCATCGGAAAGAGAATACTTTCCTCGCGTTCAGAATGCGGTTCAAGTTCCTTAATAAAAGCCTCTACCTTCTCTTTAAGGGAATTAAAATTCACACTTAGTTCTTCACCACTCTCAATTTTCAAACATGCTTCAAGCAGCCCTTCAAGCCTGTTTATAAGAGGTGGGTGTTCTCCTTTAAGTTGCCTTAGTCCATCGCATAAATCAGATTCATTTACTCCGCCAAAAGCCCCCATACATCCCATTATTTCAGTCATTTTCCCGTCTCCTTTCGATCTTTTCTTTAGTATATAAGGAAGCATAAATTTGCGTTGTGATGCTCATCACTGTTTCCAAAAATGACATAAAGATATAGAAAAATAAAGATTCTTGAACATTTCATGAACGATGTTAAATTTTCGAAAAATTTTAACATTTTTACTCAAAAATTCTGAAAAACTTACATATAATAAAATTAGCAACCTATAAAGGAGGACTAACATATGAACTCCCCTAATTATCGTGACTTTTATCAAAAACCATTGATTCCAATCGGTGCAAATGATCAGGAAGCCCTCACTTCTGAATTACCTGCCGAAGAAAACACTCCTCTTACTTTAACCCATTGGCTCATAGCTTTAGAAGGTGAACCTTCTACTCAAAATGAGGAATTTTTCCACTGGAGAGTAAGCGTTTACTTATGTGATTTTGAAGGGACGTTTGACTGGAATTATCCTTTTTATTCATCAGAACTCCATGATAACTTTCATAAAGCTTGTGACAAAGCCCGATTGCTCGAATTACAGTCGCATAGAGATCAATTATTCTCAACTACAAAATTAGAGAAAATAAGCTAACCTCAAGAGATTCCCACTGCAACACCCTCCTTTTTTTGATTTCACTTGTGAAAAAACATACATATAGTTTGAAGAATAAAAAAAAACCGATTGCCGAAGCAATCGGTTTTTCCGTTTTTAAGCCAGTCTAAAAACGATCCCATGCCCGCCTTTAGGATATTCCCATTTAATATTTTGATAGGGACATCCAATTCGGCAACTTCCACATTCATGACATCCTTCATAGCCGACTTGCATTCTTGTTCCTTCCCATTTATAAACTTCCGCAGGACAGAAAACGGTACAAATTTTATCAGGGCATTGCGTCATACAAACATCATGGTCTAATACAGTCAAATGAGATTTCGTATCACACTTAAATCTAAGAAGATACTGCTTTTCCTCGATGTTTTTCGTCGACATTATTTCACCGCCTTCCATGCGCGATACATATCTTGAATGAACCTAAAAGTCCCTCTTTCTGCTGTGACACTTTTGATGATTTGCTTTTGTTTATCTCGTTTTGGTGTACCATCTACTGTAAAGAACTTGCTCATAGCTTGGTTCATCATTGGAAGGTACTCTTTAAAGTATTGTGGGTATCTTTCAAATGTGTGTGCCGCATCCTTATACTTTTCCAAGTCCTTAATGATAAAGCTTCCAAATAATTCATCCTTGTATGCGCTAAGACCAGCCTCACTGAAATCATTACGTTCTTTAGCCTTTACAATGGCTTCAGCAGCCATTTTCCCTGAAGCCATTGCCATATTTGATCCCTCACGATGAATCGCATTAACGAGTTGTGCAGCATCGCCTACAACGACCACACCGTTACCCACTACCTTCGGAACAGAATGATATCCCCCTTCTGGAATGAGATGGGCAAGATATTCTGCTGATTCCCCACCCTCAATTAGCGGCTTTACCATTGCATGATTTTTTAAATAATCAAGTAAATCATAAGGCTTTAATTTCGCTTTCATCATACTTGACAGTGTCGTGCCGACTCCAATATTGATGCTATCTTTATTTGTATAGATAAACGCTGTACCGAGATTTCCTTTGGTGGAGTCACCAAAAATTTCGATTGTACACCCTTGGTTATCAGATAAATTGAATCGATCATTGATTTTTTCTTTAGGTAGATTAATAACTTCCATTACGGTCAAGGCCACTTCATCAGGACGGAATTCTTTGTGAAATCCAAGCTGTTTTCCTAGCAAAGAGTTTACTCCATCTGCAAGGACCACCACATCCGCAAAAACATCTCCATCCGGTCGGTCTGTACGGACTCCAACGACTTTTCCATTTTCCACAATGCATTCAATAACTACCGTTTCATTAATAAGCAATGCACCAGCTTCAACTGCTTTTTTGGCAAACCACTGATCGAATTGTGCTCTCAAAACGGTGAAATTGTTATATGGCTCTTGAGCCCATTCAAGACCTTTATACCCAAATGATACGACCGATTCCTTATCAAGCATCCAAAATCTTTGTTCAATCACAGGACGCTCAAGAGGTGCTTCTTTCCAGAATTCAGGAATGATGTCCTCCATCTGTTTTCTGTATAGAACACCACCCATTACGTTCTTGCTTCCAGGATATTCGCCTCTTTCAATTAAAAGAACATTTAGGCCATTTTGAGCAGCAACAAAAGCACATGCTGTACCAGCAGGACCGGCACCAACTACGATCACATCAAATTTTTCAGACATAGCTCATTTCACCGCCCTTTTGATTACGGATCTCCTTAAATTGCTCAATAAGTTTCGGTACTATCACTAACGCATCGCCGACAATTCCATAAGTAGCCACATCAAATATAGGTGCATTGGGATCCTTATTAATTGCAATGATGATCTCTGAATTTTTCATTCCTACCACGTGTTGAATGGCTCCTGAAAGAGCGATAGCGAAATAAATTTTCGGCGTGACAGTTTCACCCGTTTGCCCGATTTGAAGATGATGTGGCATCCATCCTGCCTCAACCACATCCCGCGTACCCCCTAATGTCGCACCAATTGTATCAGCTAACTCTTGAAGGAGCTGGAAGTTTTGTACATCTCCCATACCTTTCCCACCACATACAATAATGTGGGCATCTGCCAAGTTTGCTTTTTTTGTTACATCATTCACAATTTGCAGCACTTTAGTACGCATATCTTGTTCTCTTATATCCATCTTTTCTTCAATGATCTTCCCTAATTTTGATTGATCCGCTTCCAAAGCCTTCATCACCTTTGGTCGCACCGTAGCCATTTGTGGGCGATGTTTTTTACATAGAATGGTAGCCATGATATTTCCTCCAAATGCAGGACGGCTTGCTTCAAGCAAACGACTACTAACTTCGACATCGAGCATGGTCGTATCTGCTGTCAGACCCGTATTTAAGTCAGTCGCAACTGCACTCGCCAAATCCTTCCCATTAGGCGTAGCCCCATAAAGGAATATTTCAGGCTTGTACTTTTCAGCAAGCAGAATGACGCCTTTCATATATGATTCAGTCCGATAATTTTTAAGTACTGGATGATCTATAACATACACTTCATCGGCTCCATAGGAAATGACAGTATTGGCCAAAGTTTTGACTCCTTCACCGAGTAAAACTCCGGCAAGAGGCACTTCAAGCTTGTCTGCAAGCTTTCTACCTGCACCCAATAATTCAAGAGAAACCCCTTCAATTTTCCCGTCATTTTGTTCTATGAATACCCATACGCCACGGTATTCGTCTAATATCATCGAGACTCCTCCTCTAAAAATAGACTTTCAGACTGAATAATTTTAAGAATTTAAGAAAAACAAATCCTTCTTTTCCATAAGTAAGCCCATCAATTCCTCAACTTGCTCATCCACAGAACCTTCCAACCTCTTACCACCTTCGGGTTTAGGAGGCGTAAACATCTTTCCGACAATGGTTGGTGAGCCTTTCAAACCAAGTTGGGTTCTATCTACATTCTCTAAGTCGCTTACAGCCCAAATTACAGACTCATATCTAGCCGCTTTTATCATGTTTGTTAAAGATGAATATTCGATTTCGTTTATCTCTTTCTCAACTGTCAATAAGCAAGGCAGCTGAGTTTGAATGAGTTCGTAGCCGTTAGCTAACTTTCTCTTAATCAATACGGTTTTTTCATCTAAATTCACTTCAGAAACTTCAATTACATTCGTGACAGGAGGAATATCAATTCTCCGAGCAATACCTGGTCCTACTTGCCCTGTATCTCCATCAATCGCGTGCTTGCCGCAAATGATCATATCAACCGGATGTTCCTTTCCGATTCTTTCCAAGGCTTTTGATAAGGCATAACTAGTTGCTAGGGTATCGGCCCCCGCAAAAGCTCTATCTGATATCAGATAACCACGATCAGCTCCTATTTCGATACTTTTTTTTATGACTGCAGTTGCCTGGGGTGGTCCCATGGATAAAACTGATATCGTTCCACCCGTCTGCCTTTTGATCTTGACTGCTTCCTGAACCGCATGGGCATCGTATGGATTGAGAATGGCAGGTGCACTGCGGCGATCTAGGGTGTTGGTCTTTGGATTGATTTTAATGATTTTTGTATCTGGAACTTGCTTGACACATACGACAATGTGCATATATAGGTCCTCCTTAATAAAACCTTCTCTTGCAAACCATTGCTAGTTTTTATAAAAATGCTTTGTATTACGATATATGTATCGCAACATAAGCATAGTACAAAACAATTTGGGAATTCTTATTTCTTTGTATATAAATGAAAGGCTCATTTCTGAAAGTAAATCTAATAGTTGATTGGAGCGAGCATCTTGGAGCGGAAATCAACAACTATTTCAATTTGTTAGATAGCAACAAAATTACGAATACAGCCCAATGTAAAGATGAACAACCTTTTATGTATTGCATGATCAAGAAATTTGTTTCAATGGAGATTACTCTAAAAAGTAGTTATTAATGAAGAAGAAAATCTTTTCAGGAGAAAAAGGAAAGTTATCCCTAATATAAATATATGAAATATAAGGGTATCAACAATGATAAAAGTCACACTTTACCGATTTATTAAAAATAAAGACGCTGTTAACCTCGCATGTAGAATTCCGCTACAGGCACTCGCTTTCCGCGGGCGAATTATGAAAAGCCATACTGCCGGGTTTTTCAAAGACAAATTCTTCTTCGGCGGGTTCGGAAGCTCCTTGGCACAATCCGCCTGCGGGGTCTTCTAAGTCCCTCTATTCCCGCAGGACATTGAAAAAGCTTCCTTGAATGAACACCGCACGAAATGATGCGATAGCATCCTTGAGGAATTTCGAGGAGTCTCCTGCCTTTCGCTCCAATCAACAACATCTTTATTTCAACAATTTCCTTTAACAAAGCCAAAGAACAAAAGGCGCAAGCGCTCTGTTTAGCCCCGACAGGCATAAGACGAATCACGCAGGAAATCCTGATTTCTGAAGTGATTTGGCTTATGACCAAAATTGTTTTGGCTTTTGAAAACAATTAAGGTTGTTTCGGCTATAGGAAACAACCCCGAGGGGCTGGGCGCTGGAGGTGGATTAATAGAAAAACGTAGAAAGTTATCCACATTAATTTATTTGATAATTTCATAGACCATAAAAAAAGGAAGATTCCAATTGGATTCTTCCTTCATTAAATACTTATTAATAGAATTTGAATGATTCCTGTCAGTGCTTTAGGCAATACCATTGTCAAATTTGCAATAAATGTTCTGACTTCTGCTTTTGGTTCAGAAGGGGAGCAAAAACAAGTTTGATAAACATATATTAATTCATCTAGTTCCTGACTACATTTTATTGTATCCTCGTTGGTAAATCCTTTTTCATTGGCACATTCCATCATTTTCTCTCTTTTGCTTTTTATTTCTCTAAGTATACTATCGGAATGAACTGCTACTGCTGCTTTCTGCCCCAATCTTCAGTGCCCCCTACTCTATACCACCTTGTCCATTTTTCATCTCTATCTTGCCTCTCTTTTTTGAATTATGACAAAAATTTCTACCCCTGTAAACCCTTTCGCAAAACTAGACAAAACAATCATCTTTCCTTACTTTTCGACAGTAACTTCAGGGTTTTTTCTTGCGAATTCGACATATTTCTTGTGGATTATCCAAAAAAAGGTATGTGGTTTTTTGTAGAAATATTGGAAAGCGCTTACATTTATATGGAATATAAAAGCAGATTTGAAATTCATCAAATCTGCTAGAAAATCATAGATTATAAGCTTACTTCTTCCTTCTCATAAATAGGAACCCATCCTTCTGTTGTAACAAAAATTCTTACTGCTACAACTTTTCGATCTTCCTGTAACGTGAAGTAATGCCTTACATTAGGTGGTACTGAAATAAGATCACCAGGCTCTAGATAGACTTCAAAAAAGACTCCATCTTTTCCTTCTATCACGAAAATCCCATGACCGCTTACAATAAAACGAACTTCATCATCTGTATGATGATGTTCCTTTTTGAAGTTTTCTAAAAGGGTATCTAGATTCGGGGTTTTTTCCGATAATGAAATGACATCTTGAGCTTTATATCCGCGTTTCACTGAAATATCTGCAATTTCCTCTGCAAATGCATCTAAAATAGATGATTTTTCTTCATCAGACAATGTGTACTTCTCGGTTAATTCGGCTGGTAGTTTTCCGATATTCCAGTTTTCATAAATTACTTCCTGACTATCTAAAAATTTAGCAACTTCCTCTTTTCCATGAATTTGCTCGTCACGGCCTTGAAATTGAATATGAGCCATTTTCGTTTCCTCCTAAATTTTATTAAACAACTTTAAATAACTGATACGGTTTGTGTTCCAGTAATCGGAGTTGATAACGGAATAAGAATTCCGAAGCCTCAAGAATCTTTTTAGCTTCGAAAGCCGTTCTTCCCCATACGGTAATTCCATGATTTCTAATTAAAATAGCTCCAGTGTCTCCGGATACATATTCTGAGAATGACTTTGCCAAAGTAGGAATATGAGCGTAGTTTTTGATGATTGGTATGCGCAAAACGGCATCTTCTTCCCATTTATCAAATGCCTTAATTAATTCCTGGCCTTGAAAGGAAACTTCTCCTGTATCACCATACACTTCTGAAATAACATTATTATCAATCGTATGAACATGAAGACTGCAACCAGCTTTTGTACGTCGATATATTTCAACATGAAGAAGTGTCTCTGCTGATGGTTTTAAATGGGTTTCCTCAACTGGCCTTCCAAATTCGTCAACAAGAAGAAAGTCTTCGTCAGTTCGCTTTCTTTTGTCTTTCCCACTAGCTGTCACTAAAAACCTTAGTGGCTCATCGCTCACTTTAATGGCCAAGTTTCCACTTGTACCCATAAACCAATCCCTTCCAGAAAGCTCATCCTTTACGTCAGCCAGTTCGTTCCATCTTTGTTTAAGCATTGACCTTCTTCACCTCTATCCTATTTTTTATCACTTCAATACAATCGTAAAAGGTATCAAAACTTTCATGAGGAATGTCCCATTCCCGACATTTTTCAAGTAACAAATCCCTTGCTAGTACGAAGTCAGCCTTTTTAGCCGCTTCAAGATCGGTAACCGAGTCACCAATGACGATATTGAAATCTCCTGTTTTTTCATTTTTTCGCATGATGCTCGTTTTACAACATCCACAATCATTGCTACATAGTTGATCACAAATATGTGGCCATTTGATTTCAATACGTTCTTTTGAAAAATCTGCTTCATTACAATAGATTCCTAGCAAAGGACTGAATTTTTCAAGCAATGGATGGACAAAGAAATCAATTCCACCACTGACTATATAGATTGGGATTCTTTCAGACTCTAAGAAAAAGAGGAAATCTTGAAACCCTGGCCTCAGAATGGCGTTTTCAACAGCAAATTTAGTTAATTCGTCTTTTTGATTACTCGGTAAAAGAGCAAACAATTCACCAACGCCTTCGCGAATGGAAACTTTCCTTGAAAGAACGTTATCAGCGATTGTTTCCCAGCCCTCGGGTGCAAATTTTCTCATTAGGGCTATAATATTATCTTTAGCAGTCACAGTGCCGTCAAAATCACAGTAAACTACATATTGCATTTAGACATTCACCTCAACGCTTCCCCAAAGTTGAATCGCCTTTTTTAGTTCCGGATACTGTTCCGCACCCACGAATAGACTCTTTCCTTTCAGGTGAGTTTCAATCGCTTGGATGAATGCTCGCCCTCCTCCTTGAGCACCATCAGGATGACCATGAACACCTCCACCTGCGTTTATGACACAGTCATTTCCAAAGTCCTCAATGAGCAGTGGCACTAAACCTGGGTGTATTCCTGCAGAAGGTACAGGAAAGGCTGGCTTTAAGGAGTCAGGTAGCAACAGCTCTCTACTAATCGATAGCGTCTGATTTTTTTCCAATGCAACAGAGCCGTATGGTGACGGAAAAAGTGATAAATCCGCTCCTGCATATCTTAACAATTTGCCGAGCAACAATGAGTTCGACACCCCATAATCAGGTGATGAAGTCAGAGCTCCACTGAATGCAGGGTGAGCCATAAAAGGAAGCGCTATTTCATCGTCCTCCCTCAACTCCTGCAATGTATCCAACCCATAAGAAAAGACATTAAACAATAGTAGATCTGCTCCGAGTTCAGCTGCTCTTCTTGCTTGGTCCCTTAGTTTGGAAGTGCGACCGGTAAGATTAACGGCATATAAGGTTTTGTTCCCTGTCTGTTCATAAACTTCATGTAAGACCTTTTTACCTTCTACAATTCTCTTTTCAAACGGAGTTAATTCATTTTCAAAAAGAATTTCATCGTCTTTGACAATATTTATTCCGCCTAGTGCCTGCTCCTTTAGCTGACGGATAAGAAAATCCATATCTCTTCCTAGTACTCCCTTGAAGATACTCATTAGCAAAGGTTTGTCATATACACTTGTTAAGTTCCTAATTCCCTCTACGCCGAATCTTGGACCAGGGAATACATTTTTCAAGGCCGCATCAAACTGTAAATCAATCAGCTTAATTTTACCGTCGAGGGAAAGCTTTCCGAAAACAGTTGTAAGAATTGCTGGAATATCATTTGAGAAATTTACGGCAGGATAGGCGATTTTCAAAATCGCAGCTTCTACTTGACCGTTAGAAACAGCTTCAACCGAAACGACTCTCCCTTTATGTCGTCGTAGCTGGTTTTGTTCTAGTTCAGGTAAGTTGGTCCATGAGCCAACCGTTAACCCTAAGGCAATCTCCTCAGCTTTTTTTTCAGGATTTTCACAATGGTCATTTACAGCATAAGTTGCGATCAATTCAGTCATTTGTTCTTCTTCCTTTCTCCCTTAAAAAGAGCCAAAACAGCAAAAAACCTCTTCAGAAAGAAGAGGTTAGCATTACAAACTAACATCCTCTTATCTGCCAGCTATCGCTGCAAGAATTAGCACCGTGCTTAACAAAATGTTAAGTCGGTTGCCGGGCTTCATAGGGCTAGTCCCTCCACCTGCTCTTGATAAGAAAACGAAATGTATATTTGATTTTCATAATTTAAAATTAATTAATTAGGATTATCGCAAGAATTTTTCAGATTGTCAATTAGTTTTTAGAAAATTTTTAATGATTCGATTCTTCTTGCGGCTTCTTCCAGTCTTTCCTCTGTTGTTAACAATCCGACCCTTACATAACCTTCACCGTGCTCTCCAAATCCTATCCCGGGAGCAACCATAATATGAGCCCTCTCCAACAAAAAATTAGAGAACTCCTCCGAAGTGTATCCAGTGGGAACCTTCAACCAAGCGAAAAACGAACCTTTCGGCGCTTTGACTTCCCAACCGATTGACTTCAAACCATTTATGAAAACATCTCTTCTCTTTTCATAAAGGTCGTTTAGCTCACGAACACAGTCTTGTGACCCTATTAACGCTTCTGCCGCCGCTTCTTGAATACCTCCGAACAGACTTACAAAGAGATGGTCTTGCATGAGTTGGATGCTTGAGATCACACTTCGATTACCTACCGCAAACCCCACTCTCCATCCTGCCATATTATAAGTTTTAGAAAGCGTATAGATTTCAATACCAATATCCTTTGCCCCTTCAACCTCGAGAAAACTCGCCGGCTTTTCACCGTCAAATCCGATACCACCATAGGCAAAATCATGGACGATACAAATATCGTGTTCATTTGCCAGTTGAACAGTTTTTTCAAAAAATCCCTTCGTCGCGACAGCTCCCGTTGGATTATTTGGATAGTTTAGGAACATTAACTTTGCAGCACGAAGAGTTTCTTTAGAAATAGCATCATAATCTGGCAAAAACTCATTCTTTTCCAAAAGTGGCATCATTGCCATCTCTGCTCGTGCAAGTGCGACACCTGACCAATAGTCAGGATAACCCGGATCTGGTACGAGTACAGTATCACCAGGATTCAACAAACATTGCGGTATTTCCACAAGCCCGGCTTTTCCTCCAAAAAGGATGGCCACTTCTGAATCTGGGTCTAAAACTACACCATATTCACGCATGTAAAATTCTGCGGCTGCTTCTTTCAAATATCGGAACCCCTGAAATGGAGGGTACTTGTGGTTTACTGGATTTGCTGCCGCTGCTTGTAATTTAGCAACGATGTGTTCAGGTGTTGGTTGATCGGGATTACCTTGTCCTAAATTAATGACATCAAATCCCTGAGCAACATACTCTCCTACCTTTTTTACGAGTGATGCGAAAAATTGTTTCGGTAAGCTATCTAGCAAATCTGATTGTTGAAAGTGTTTCAATTGGTCCACCTGCTTTTAATTTTTTGAATGATGAAATTTTTAGTTGAAAATCTAGTCACAAATGATATAACGTTAATGACAGCTTGTAAAGTAAAAATTTAGATTTTTCTAAAAGAGGTGGAACAAGATGAACTGGAAATTAGCCTGTATTCAAATGGATATTGTATTTGGGAACCCTGAACGCAATCTAGAGAAGGCGACTGAATTGATTGAAAAAGCGGCAATATCTAAGCCGAATATCATCGTCTTACCCGAGTTGTGGACGACAGGGTATGACTTAACTAGACTCGAAGAAATAGCAGATAGTAAAGGCGTAAACACTATTGGCTTTCTGAAAAAAATGGCAATAAAATACAAAGTGCATTTCGTGGGAGGTTCCATCGCAAATCGAACAGAAAAAGGTGTTAAAAACACTTTATTTGTGATTACTAAAGATGGAGAGCTCGTTCATGAATATAGCAAACTTCATTTGTTCCGTTTAATGGATGAACACTTATATTTAATTCCCGGCAGTGAAAAGGGATTATTTGAATTAGAACAACAATCTCTTGCAGCCATGATTTGTTATGACATTCGTTTCCCAGAATGGATTCGAAGCCATACTGTAAAAGGAGCTAAAGCACTTTTTGTCGTGGCTGAATGGCCAATGCCTCGCCTTCATCATTGGAGGTCCTTACTCATTGCCAGAGCGATTGAAAATCAGTGTTATGTGATTGCATGTAATCGAGCAGGAAGTGATCCAAATAATGAGTTTGCTGGGCACTCGATGGTCATTGATCCATGGGGAGAAATTGTAGCTGAAGCAGGAGAATTGGAAGAAATAATGGTCGCTGACATAGATTTTGCAAAAGTAGATCAAGTCAGGAGTCAGATACCGATATTTACTGATAGAATTCCCGAACTTTATAATTAATTTTTGTTCAATAGGAGGATGGAGTCCGCTGAACTTGCACGCTCCCTTCCTCCTATTAGGTTTATTATCAATCTATTTTTGCCCACATTTCTTGAGGATTCAGTTCATAAATACTATTTTCGCGATACATATATTGATTGATAATGAATTCCCTTCGAATGGTCGCATAATCTTCATGAAACTGCTTAATATAGTCATTCAGTTCTTTTTCCTCGTACTTTTTCCCTATTTTCAGACCACAAACAATATGTTCAAATACCATGAGTTTCTTCTTCCGTTGTGCTGGTATGCTTTTTAATCGGCCATCATTTGAAAAGAAATTTTTCAAGACCTTCTGGCGTTCCTGATTCATTTCAGTCACTTCATCCACCTTTTCCTCTTTTTTCTCAAATAGTTGGGTTAAACCCTTTGCCTGCTGGCGGATTACAGATTCATTTAAATAAAAATAAATCGTGTTTTTATCTCGTCTTTCATACACCACATTGATTTCACGAAGTTTTTTTAAATGGTGTGTAATCGTTGAAGGAGTCAATCCCAATTTACCCGCGATTGCCTGACCATGCAGGGGTCCATTTGCTAGTAAAGCAACCACTCGGACCCTTGTCGGATCTCCCATTGTTTTTAAGAAAGTCACTAAGCGGTTCAGTTGCATCCTAATCATCCTATCCGGTAATTTGATAATCATCTAATTAGATATATATCAAATTATTATATTCCAGTCAACTCAAAGAGACACTTTTTGTTAAAAAAGTGCCAATTTTTTACTATCGTACTAATTTAATCTTCGTTAACTATCAAAGGTAGATAAATATTGAATACTGTTCCTTTACCTTCTTCGCTTTCGACTTTTATGAAACCTTTATGTTCTTCAATGATTCGATAGGTAACCATCAAGCCCAGACCAGTCCCTCTATCTTTCGTCGTATAAAAAGGCTCACCCAGTCTTTTTAGCTTTTCGGGCGGTATTCCGATTCCCTCATCTTTAATTCTTATATGTAGTTTGTTATCTCTTGACTTTCCAAAAGAGATATCTATCATACCTCCTTCAGGCATGACTTCAATTGCATTTTTTATAATATTGATAAAGACCTTCTTTAATTGGTTAGGTTCACAGAAAACTCTGCCACCCCCATCCTCATAAAACGTACCGAATTGGACGTTATGAAGGACCGCCTGTGCTCCCAAAAGGTCGACTGTTTCCTTCATGATCTTTGTTACATCACACTCTTCAAATCTGACAGCCTGAGGCTTAGCAAGAATTAAAAATTCATTAATAATGGTATCGATTCGTTGCAGTTCGGAAGTTATTACTTGATAATACATTTCGTGTTCTTTTTTTATACTGCCTTTTAGAAGCTGCACAAACCCTTTTAAAGCAGTCATTGGATTACGAATTTCATGGGCAATACCCGCTGCCAATTGACCAATTACGTTTAATGTATCTGACTTCCGTAATTGTTCTTGCATTTCCATTTTCTCTGTAATGTCTCGAAAAACAGTCAAGCTAAGCCCTTCGACAACATTGTATTTCGATGAAAAATCATAATGTTTAGGTGTCCCATCCCTCTGTTCGAGGATGATTGACGAATCGTGTTGACCAAATTGAATAACCTGTTCGACGTGCTGCATTAGTTCCTGATGTTTCTTAGGACATTTTGTTACAAGTTCTTTGATGGATTTTCCGATGATCTTTCTTTTGGATATGCCGAAACTTAATTCAGCTGAAGTATTCACATCGGTAATAATATAATCTTCATCCCACAGGATCATACCATCAAAAGACCCTTCAAATACTTTCCTACATTTTAACTCACTAAATCTTAATTCTTGTTCCATGCGATGACGATTGCTCACATCACGAAAAATAGTCATGTGATATCCATCAACAGAATGCATTCTACTCGAAAATTCAATTAACTTTTCTTTCCCACTCGGCAATGTAAAAAAAAGTTGGCCTTTTCCTGCCCCGGTTTCATTTATTTCAGTCATCGCTTTATAGTAATTTTCGTCTTTTTTTACTTGAAATTCCTTAAACCGTTTCCCTACAATTTCATGGTGTGATGACTCAAAGATACGGCAAGCTGAAGAGTTAGCGTTAACAACTTTACCTTTTAAATCCCAAAAAACGATTCCATCTATAGCCTGTAAAAATAAAGCTTTTACAAGATCGTCTTTATTCGTAATGGATTCTTCCATGATTTTTTTATGAGTTATATCTCTCATAACGGAAATATTAAGATTTCCTAGAGGATGTCTTGTCGTAATAACATCAAAAAAAGTTATACCGTTACGGTGTACAATGGGCAGAATTCCTTTTGCTTTTCCGGCTTCCATAAGGAGTATATTTTGACGCTTAAGTTTATAGTGCTTTTCATATGGAATGAATTCTTCTAAGGGTTTCGAAATGATTTCGTGCTTTTTCAAGCCTACATGGGAACAAAAAGCATCATTAACATCGATGATTTCACCGTTATCGTCAAAATGAATAATGGCGTCTTCTGCCACTTTCGTCAGGGCATTCCATTTTTCTCTATTTGAGATTTCATTTTTAAGCAGGTTGTTTTGTTCTTCCAATTCTGCAATCTTTGCTTTTAAAATTTGCACATCTTCACTGAATGTCTCATGTGCCATATATTGTCCCCCCGCGCCATTCACAAAACAGTTATTGTAACATTCATATTCTACAGAGTGCTAATAAAAACCTTTATTTAAGTATTGAAAATTCCGATTATTTAATCTATGTCTTTATTAAAGTCTCTGTTAAATTACCTGTTGATTTCCACTGCAGTCAACATGGTGTCAAAAACAATAATATGCTTTTACATAACCCTGCTAAAAAGCCGTTTCTAGAAGAAACGGCTTCAATTTTTCAGGCTGTTTTCGTAAACTTTGTTGCTTTTAGATTGTAGTGGTTGATTTCCGCTCCAGGATGCTCGCTTTCCGCGGGGCGTGCGGTGAGCCTCCTCGGCGCATTTGCGCCTGTGGGGTCTCACCTGTCCCGCTAATCCCGCAGGAGTCTCGCACCTTCCACTCCAATCAACTTAATTTTTGGCTTGCTTTCACAAATCTTTGTAAAAACAAAAACCTTTTAGAAAAGAGCCATTTTTTACAATCTAAATCTTGTAATCATTCCATTCAATTGATCAGCCAAATTACTTAATGACTGTGCATGCTCTGATATGTTCTCCATAGCATGATTTGTCTGGGTAATAGAAGCACTCGATTCTTCAATACCAGCAGCAGATTCTTCAGACACAGCTGCTATATTCTCGATGGAAATGTTCATTTGGTCTGAACTAGCAGAAACATGATCAAGGTTTTCAGAAATCTCATTAATTTTACTTGTCATGAGTGTTACAGATTCATAGATTTGTTTAAAGGTTTGTCCTGTAGCTTCAATTTGTTCCCTTCCACCCTCAACGTCTTGATATCCCGATTGCAGGGAGGAAACTACATTTCCAGATTCATTTTGAATCCCTTGGACAATCTCCGTAATATCTTTAACGGACAAGGAAACTTGTTCAGCTAGCTTTCTGACTTCATTTGCCACTACTGCAAATCCTCTGCCATGTTCACCTGCTCTGGCAGCTTCAATCGCAGCATTTAATGCTAGTAAGTTTGTTTGTCCAGCAATATCTTTGATGACCTGAACCAACTTCGAGATCATCTTCGTTTGATCATCCAAGCCTTTAACCTTTTCTACTGATGATTTCATAATTACGTTAATTTTTTCCATTTGCAATTGTGACCCCTTCATTAAGGAATCACCTTTTTGTGTCATAGAAAGAACTTCATTTGAAGCAGTTCGAATTGATGTCCCATTCTCAACAGCTTTATGCACTTTTGATAAATAGTCGTCCATAAGTCTGGCTAAATCTGTAGCTGAACTCGCTTGGTCTTCTGCTCCACCAGATAATTCGTGCATCGTGGCAGCCACTTGTTGACTGGCTGCTTTGACTTCATCAGATGTCACGGTGAGTTCACTACTTTTATGGGTAACAATAGCTGATACCGCTGAAATTTCTTGTATCATGGACTGAAGTTTTTCTTTCATAGAATTTGTAGCTTTACTTAACTGTCCAATCTCATCCATCCCGCTATATTCCACTGATTCCACACTTAAATTTCCATCTGCAATTTCATTTGAAATCATAATAATTTGATTCAATTTCTTTGAAATGATTGAACTAATAACAATCACTGAGATAATCCCCATCAAAGCTGAGACAATGATGGAAACGACAAGGACGATTAGCGTTAAGATTAATCCTGCTTTAGCAGAAGAAATCGCATCTTTTTGTTCTTCTTTTAAAACATCTTTTAATTTTTCCAATTTCACAATCGTATCTTTAACGATATTGTCTACTTTGAGTTTACCAAGCATGTACTCCCGTTTATGCTGCAGCTTAACTTGTGGTTTAATCGTTTCATTGAAGATTGTCGTTATTTCTTTATTATTCTTACTAATATCAGCAAAGAGTTGCCTTGATTCAACAGAAGTCAAAGCAGGCTTAATCTGTTTCTCGAGTTTGCTGAATTCCTTTGTTAATTCCTCAAATTGAGTTAAGTGTTTAGGGTTTGAATCAATGATATAGTTGCCAATTGCCCCGCTCTTTTGATAAAAAATCCCAGCGGAAACTGTCATATCGATTGCTTTTTCACCAGAATCCTTGACATCTGCCATTTTCGCGTTGACATTCGCTAAAAGAGCAAAGGTAATAATAGTTGATAATGTAAAAAGTCCGATTGTAACAAAAATAGACAATCCGTATTTATGACCAAGCTTTAAGTTTTGCCACTTCCTCGCTCCCATAAGTTTTTTACTTACTGTCTCAAGCCAATTTTTCTTTTCTTTGTTTGGCTTCCGTTTAGGCTGCATTTGGTCCATTTTCCTTCTTAATTTCCCTATTAACTTTTTTGCCCTCTGCACAGTTGTTAACCCCCCTATTATGTAAACACCAACCTACAAATTCACATTTGTGAACATTTTCTAACTTTTTCTTTTATTCATTATAAATCAAAAAGTTTAACTAGTGAATATATTGTTACAAAAATCGACAAGGTCAAGTCGACAATTTTATCTGAATTTTTCCAACTAATGAAATTTCCATAGTACAGATGACTCAGAAGACAATTTGTGAATTTTCTTAATAAGGGAACCATGATGAAATTATGCAATTCCTCTCACCCTACCCATTAATTACCTGACTGTTTAGGGTTTTCAACCTTGAAGAGAGGGTATAGAATGGGTGATTGCCAGGGTCTTAGACTGGGAGGTTAAAAATGAGACAGCGAGATTATTACTTTGATAATGTAAAATTTATTTTGATTGTATTTGTTGTATTTGGGCATTTTCTTAGGTCATTCATAGAACATAATGATGTTATTTATGCCCTATACAAAGTTATCTATAGTTTTCACATGCCGGCTTTCATACTTGTATCAGGTTTCTTCGCTAAAGGATTTTTTGATAAAGGGTACGTAGCCAAGTTAGCTAAAAAATTGATACTTCCGTATATCATTTTCCAACTGATTTATTCGGTTTTCTATTTTTACTTGTATGACAAATCGACTTTAAAAATTGACCCTTTTAATCCACATTGGTCGCTTTGGTTTTTAATCAGCTTATTTTTCTGGAACATCATGCTTTTTGTTTTTGCAAAAATGAAGCCATCCGTAGCTATTGCACTAGCTATTTTCATCGGATTGGCTGTAGGATATGTTGACTGGATTTCAAACTACATGAGTTTGTCACGAACGTTTGTATTTTTCCCGTTATTTCTGATTGGTTACTTCATGAAAAAGGAACATTTAGTCGTGCTTTCCAGTACAAGAATAAGAATATTGGCTTCAATGTCCTTTGTCGCCATTTTCCTTTGGTTCTACTTGAACCCTGATATTCCTTATCAATGGCTACTAGGTTCAAAATCTTATGAAAAGCTTGGGACCTATTCAGTTTTAGCCATGTTCAAACGTTTAGGATTCTACTCTATCAGCTTCTGGATGATTCTCAGCTTTTTTGCATTTGTTCCAAATAAGAAATACTTCTTTACAAATCTAGGTAAGAATACGTTATATGTTTACTTACTTCACGGATTCTTTGTACGTTTATTCAGAGAAAGCTCAATTCAAAGCTATTTTGATAACCCAGAAAGATGTATCTATTTAGCTGCTATCGCTTTGGTATTAACGCTCTTATTATCAAGCAAGATGATCACTTCCTTTGCACAGCCACTGATTGAATTCAGACTTTCGAAGTTAAGGAAGCTAAAATATGAAGTACTTACTTCAGTAAAATCTTCATAAAAAAGTCTGCGGAGATTTCCGCAGACTTTTTTTATAGATCATCGACAACAATATACGCTGCCTTTACTGGACCGTGTACCCCGACCACTAACTCGATATCAGCAGAGTATACTTTTACTCGTCTGCATCATTGCTTTCTTGCAGAATAATGTACTTTCATTCAAGATTCCTTAAACGATGCAAAGGCTCTTCCAAGCGGAAGAGCCTTTCTTTTATCATAAAAATAAGCTATAATAACGTGTTGTTTTATATGGACTTTTGTCTAAAAGGAGTTTAGATAATGAATATCATTTGTTCGACGCTTAATGCGAAGTACATCCACACAAACATTGCCATCCGATATTTGAAATCATATGCAGCACCAGAATATGATGTTCAACTTGTAGAATATACCATTAAAGATCCAATCATGAATATTGTTACTGATTTGATTAGCCGAAAGCCTGATGTCTTAGGCTTCAGTTGTTATATATGGAATATCGAAGAAACGATCAAAGTAATGCAAATGATTAAAAAGATCAATCCTGAGATAAAAATAGTCGTCGGTGGTCCGGAAGTCTCATATGACAGTATGGAATGGATGGATAATGTTCCTTCAATAGACTTTATTGTTCTTGGTGAAGGTGAGCAAACGTTTAAACAGCTTCTTAATGAGATTAGCCATGGCCACGAATACAAAAATGTACCAGGTATTTCCTATCGCGAGAACGAGAAGACTTTGATTAATCCACAACGCAATAAGTTGGACTTGAAAGAACTTCCATCTCCATACAGATTTGAGGAAGACCTTCCTCACCTGGGCAAACGGGTGCAATATATTGAAACGAGCCGTGGTTGTCCTTTCAGTTGCCAATTTTGCTTGTCATCAATCGAGGTTGGTGTCCGTTATTTTGACAGAGAAAAGATTAAGGACGATATCCGCTATCTCATGAAAAACGGAGCTAAAACAATCAAGTTTGTTGATCGCACTTTTAACATTAGCAGAAGCTATGCAATGGAAATGTTTCAATTTCTTATTGATGAGCATCTCCCTGGTACAGTATTCCAATTTGAGATTACTGCCGATATCATGAGACCTGAAGTAATTGAATTCTTAAACCGTGAAGCGCCTGCTGGATTATTCCGTTTTGAAATTGGCGTTCAGTCAACCAATGATGCTACAAATGAGTTGGTTATGAGAAAACAAAACTTTGCTAAGCTAACAAGAACCGTAACGCTTGTAAAAGATGGCGGGAAAATTGATCAGCATCTTGATTTGATTGCAGGGTTACCTGAGGAAGATTACCATTCCTTCAAGCAAACATTCAATGATGTATTTGCAATGAGACCTGAAGAACTTCAATTAGGTTTCTTAAAAATGCTACGTGGCACTGGTTTACGTCTACGAGCTGCAGATCATGATTACGTTTATATGGATCACTCACCGTATGAGATTTTAGGAAATAACGTTTTGCCTTTCGAAGACATTATAAGAATTAAACAAGTGGAAGATGTGTTAGAGAAATATTGGAATGATCATCGAATGGACGAGACGATCGAATACCTTGTCACAAGAGTCTTCCCTTCTCCATTTGATTTCTTCCAGGAATTTGGCGCTTACTGGGATAGAAAAGGGTGGTCAAGAATTGGCCATCAACTTGAAGATCTTTTTACAAGATTATATTCATTCTTAGAAAGCCGCAAAATCGAAAATCTTGATATAGTTGAAAGCTTGATGAAATACGACTATTTATTGAGACACAAATTCAAACCTAGAAAACCATGGTGGCATGTAAGTTTTTCTAAAGAACAAAGAACAAATATTTATAGCCAGATTTTAGAAAATCCAGCTGTTTTAGGTACATCATTTATGGACCTAAGTCTTAGTGAAAAAGAATTGCATAAACACACCATGCTTGAAGAACTAAGCTTTAACCTAACGAAATATATTAGAGATGGTGAAATCGAAAGAAGTAAAAATGTTTTAGTTGCATTCTTTGACCCTTCTCAAGAAAAAACCGGCTTATACTCGGCAGAAATGTAACCCGGTTTTTCACCCTCTTATCATCATTTGAAAAGGACAAGCGCTAAAAAATGCTTGTCCTTTTTTTCTTATTTTTCTTTCTTCGATTTGTCATTCTTTTTTTCATTTTTCAAAGGATAATCATATAACTTCACACCATTAACATCGCCAAATTCAATTCCAAATTCTACGTTGGTGATTTCATTTGAATTCTGGTTCTTGTTTTTCATGACCTTCCCTTTTTCCCTAGCTTTGAATTACGATTTGCGCCTTTCATTGCATCTTCCCCGCCACTATATTCAGCTGAAAATTCGGTATCCTTAAGATTCTTTTTTGGTGTTTTACTATATTTTTCAAGTGCATGATGTTCTGCTTTACGTTTAGTCATTTCATTACCCCCAATATAGTCGAATTTTCTAAAGCAATCTTATTTTTTCACCTGTAATTTAAAATATGCCTTGCTTTGATTGCCTCTTTTTTACTTTGATAAAATAGAACCTTTTTGAAAAAAATAAGCAAAAACAGGAGTGAGCATATGAAAAAACAGACCAACAACAAGCCCGAACTCGAGAACTTAGCCATAAACGAGACTCTTCCCCATCAAATCAATGCTCCGAGTTTTGAAGGTACGGGAATTGAGATTGAACCTCCATTTATCAACTCATACGGCGTGGTTATAGGAGACAGTAAGTATGCTTCTCCTAACTCTCCACTCGAAAACTGGTCGGTCGATACCGATCCGGAAATGATGTCAGGTGATGAATGGATTCATCCAACGAATGATATAGGATGGAATTCTGCTGAAAATCGTGAAATGGTTGAAAGCAATAAGAAACCCCAAGGATTTCCTTTCATGCATCCTACTATAGATGTTAGTCATGGCAAAGATTAAGAGAACATCCTCCTACGGATTTCCTAGGAGGACGTCCTCTTTTTTTTCATTTATAATATGTTTGGAGGTGAATGTATGTTATTGCCAGATTTAGCCGAAAAAATCGTGCGTGAAGTAAGAAAACTAATCGGAGAAGACATCATTGTCGTTGATACAGAAGGTATTATTATTGCAAGTACAGATTTTCAACGAGTAGGTACTTTTCACGAAGGTGCCCTTATAGCTCTTAGAGATAAGCGAAAATTGATTATTAGCAAAGTGAATCAAGATAATTGGATTGGTGTCAAAGCGGGAATAAACTTACCTGTTTTTTTCAAAACGATGTAATTGGCGTAATTGGAATAACAGGTGAACCAGACGTCGTGACGCCATTCGGCGAGATTATCCGTAAAATGACCGAACTATTAATTAGTGAGAATTTCTATGCTGAGCAGTTTGATTGGCAATCAAGGGCAACGGAAGCATTCGTCTTTGACCTCATTCAAGGAAGAGAATGGGATACACAATTTTTGAATAATGCCGACCTATTGTCAATCAATCTCACAATTCCACGTATTGTTGCCATTATCGATTTTGGTTCTATGGATTCACCTGTCACAAGGGATGGCTGGTATACCCTATTAAATTGGTTCAGAGATCATGAGAATGATGTCCCTTTACGATGGCGAAATGAAAGGATTGTCGTCTTATTTGCTTCTGACGGAAACAAGCAAGAAGGACAGCTTAAGCATCGTTTACATCAATTCCTCTTATTCATCAAAAATCATATCGGGACTGAAGCATATGTTGGAGTAGGTCAAAGCGTCCTCCCACAAGATTTACAAATATCTTATCATCAGGCTGAAAGAGCACTAAAAACAACAAGAAATGAAAACCCCATTGTCTTTGATGGGGAGCTTAGATTGGAAATGATTTTTGAAGAAATAAAGCAAGAAACAAAAATTGAATTTATGAACAGGACAATCGGTCCTGCTCTACATGATAGTGAACTCGTTCATACTATTAAAGAGTTGATTAGGCAAAATCAATCTTTAAAGAATACTGCCGAATCCTTACATATTCATATAAATACTCTCCATTACCGGATAAAAAAGTTTGAAGAACTGACTGGCTACCATCCAGGAAATCTGGAAAACTTAGTAACCATATATTTAGCCCTTCGTTTCTTGGATGAAAACACAAAAATTAATTGTTAATCCAACATTTTTTTGTACGAATATACATAGCAGGCGAAAGCCTGTTTTTTTTATACTTACAAGTAAGTGTTTTATTTAACGGAGGGAATAGAAATGATTCCAAATAGCATAAAAGAACAAATTTCAGCCATCGTTGGGGCCGAAAATTACGATGATTATAAAACAGGCAGGCTTGTTTATTCTTTTGATGCCACGCCTAATTTCCAGTCGATGCCTGATGCTGTAGTAAGCCCACGCAATACGGACGAGATATCCCGTATCCTAAAGATTTGCAATAGCAGTGGCATTCCCATCGTCCCCAGAGGTTCAGGCACTAATCTTTGTGCAGGCACTTGCCCTACTGAAGGCGGTATAGTTCTATTGTTCAAATATATGAACTCTATTCTCGAAATCGATGAAGAAAACTTAACCATAACTGTACAACCTGGAGTCATCACACTTGATATGATAAATGCAGTTGAAGCAAAAGGCTTATTTTATCCGCCAGATCCAAGTTCAATGAAAATCTCAACAATAGGTGGAAATATTAATGAAAACTCTGGTGGACTGCGTGGATTGAAATATGGTGTCACACGTGATTACGTTATGGCATTGGAGATTGTACTTGCTAATGGCGATATTATGCGCACAGGTGGAAAATTGGCTAAGGATGTTGCCGGATACGACTTCACTCGCCTCTTTGTAGGATCTGAAGGAACATTAGGCATTATTACGGAAGCAACGCTAAAACTAATCCCATTGCCAGAAACAAAAAAGACGATGCTGGCACTTTATGAGGACTTAGAAGCTGCTGCAACGACCGTTTCTAAAATCATTGCCAATAAGATTATTCCAACTACATTAGAATTTTTAGACCAACCAACCTTAAAAGTCGTGGAAGCCTATGCTCAAATAGGGCTGCCAACAGATGTTCAAGCCGTTTTATTAATTGAACAGGACGGTCCTCAAGAAATTGTGGATCGTGATATGCAGTTGATGGCTGAAATATGTCAATCGGAAAGAGCTATCTCTGTTCAAGTGGCACAAACAGAAGCTGAAGCTGAAGCTCTAAGAACAGCGAGGAGATCTGCCCTCTCTGCACTTGCCCGGTTGAAGCCAACAACCATTCTGGAAGATGCTACTGTTCCAAGATCAGAAATTGCTAATATGGTTAAAGCTATTAATGAAATTGCCTCAAAGCATAATGTCAGCATTTGTACATTCGGACATGCTGGAGACGGAAACCTACATCCAACTTGCCCTACTGATGCTCGAGACAAGGATGAAATGGAGCGAGTCGAAAAAGCTTTTGCTGAAATCTTTGAAAAAGCAATCGAACTTGGTGGAACAATTACGGGGGAACATGGCGTTGGAATCATGAAAGCACCTTATTTGGAATTGAAACTTGGCAAAGAGGGAATGGCAGCTATGAAAGCTGTTAAAGCCGCATTTGACCCAAATAACATTATGAACCCAGGAAAAGTTATTGCAAAAGACAGCAGGAAGCGCGTGGTGGTAACAAAATGACAACAGTTCAGGAACAAGTGAAAATTCAACAGCAATTCAAAGAGAGAATGAACGAAGATGAATTGCTAAACTGTATGAGATGCGGATTTTGCCTTCCTACCTGCCCTACTTATATTGAATCCGGCTATAAGGAATCTCATTCACCGAGGGGACGTATTGCCTTAATGAAAGCAGTCGTAGACGGGTTAATCGAACCAGATGAGGATTTCGAAAGATCTTTGGATCTTTGTCTTGGTTGCAGAGCCTGTGAGCCCGTTTGTCCTTCGGGAGTAAAGTATGGCTCGTTATTGGAAGAAGCTAGAGATATCATTAATCAAAATAAAAAGTTCTCTTTACCTGTAAAAGCCGTAAGGAAAATCGTCTTTGAAGAATTGTTTCCCCATCAAAACAGAATGAGAAGCCTTACAGGAATGATTGGCTTTTATCAACGCTCAGGTTTACAAAACCTGACTCATAAACTCGGTATTATGAAGCTGTTTCCAGAAAGTTTAGCTACAATGGAAAAAGTACTTCCGAAAGTACCAACCATGAAAGAAATGAAAAATAGACCAACCTACTTACCTGCTGAGTCTGAACAAACGAAACGCTTAGCTTTCTTTAGTGGATGTCTCATGGATATTATGTTCTTAAATACCAATAATGCAACAACAAAACTGCTTCAGATGGCTGGTTGTGAAATTATCATTCCTCCAAACCAAAGTTGTTGCGGCGCCTTACATGGCCACAGTGGAGAAAAAGATTTAGCTAAAGAATTAGCTAAGAAAAATATCTTGGCTTTTGAACAATTGGATGTCGACTATATCATTACCAACGCGGGTGGATGTGGTGCATTTCTAATCGATTATGATCACCTTTTACAAGATGATCCCGATTGGAAAGAGCGTTCAAAATTATTTGTTAATAAAATTAAGGATATTTCAGAAATTCTTGTAGAATTGCAATTCCATAAAAAAGTACACCTTGAATTGCCAGATCAAGTTATCACCTATCAAGATTCTTGTCACTTAAGGAACGTGATGAAGACAGCTTCGGCACCTAGAATACTTCTTCAATCGATTAAAGGCACAAAATTTAGAGAGATGAAAGATGCAGATAGATGTTGTGGATCTGCAGGAATTTATAACATTGTCGAGTCTAAATCTTCCATGCAAATGCTCGATTCAAAAATGGTTAAAGCAAAAGAGACACTCGCGACAACAATTGTAACCGCAAATCCAGGTTGCCTACTACAAATGAAACTCGGAATAGAAAGGGAAGGAATTTCTTCTACAACAGAAGGAGTCCACATCGTTGATTTATTACTAAAAGCTGCTTCTAAATAAGCTTAAATGTAGACTCTGTTAAAGACCAATGTTGATTTATTAGCTTTGTTGATTGTAGCGTAAGGGTAAGAGACTCCTCGAAACCTGTAGCGAAAATCAACAACCAAGTTTAACAGAGCCTAAATGTAAAAAAAGCTCTTCTACTCCTTTCTACTTAGATATTTCCAACCTTTACTTCAATTCCATAAGTATTACCACTTATGAATCGCTTGGAAGTGCAGAAACTAGTATTACAGAGTCACACTCTGTAATACAGAAATAGGAGTTGAAGAGTAATGGCAAGAAGTAGCAATAAATTACTTGTACCGGGTATTGAACTATACTTGGACCAAGTTAAATATGAAATCGCACAAGAGTTTGGTGTAAGTCTTGGCTCTGATACTGCTGCACGTGCAAACGGATCAGTTGGCGGAGAGATTACAAAACGACTTGTGGCACAAGCACAAGCTCAATTATCGGGTGGAACAAAATAACTTCATATAAAATGGCAAAAAGTCCGGTTTAATAACCGGACTTTTCTTTATGCTTATTATTGCGGTCTACTTGAGTATTCCATGATTTTTTCCCACTATTGTTCACTTGATTAGAATCTATTCTCTTATCATTAGGACGAGGCTGGTAATTAGTAGAAGATTTCTGATGTTGCTTTTTATCATTTTTCATATTGCCTTGATTATGTTTCTCTTGCTTATCATCTTTCCATTCAGTTCGCTTATTTCCACTTTCCTCATGTTTTTGTCCTTGACCGTTATTAGTTTTAGGGACATGAGCATTCGGATGTTGTTCTTTTACAGGTTTTTCAGCTGGAACAGTATCTTTCACTGGAGGTACCGTTACTTTTGGAGTAGGGGTAAGGTTCGTGTCTTGTTTTTTATCCTTTTTAGGGGAGATTATTTTTTGTTTCTTTTCAATGACATGAATCTTACCTTGCTTTTCACTCTTATACTTTCCAGTTGAAAGTCCAAGCTTTTTGGCCTTATTTCTTTCCTTCTCCGTAGCTTCCATGACTGTTAACGTAATACTTTCATCGATATGTTGCTGGATTTCTTCTACCTTTTCATCCATTTGCACATCGATATCACTTTCACTCACATCTGTAGGAACAGTCGAAATCAAAATATCATGGTTCTTTTCAAAATACCCCTGTTCTTTCACTTCATTCAGGATCTTATCTGTGATAACCGTCATATCTTTATTTTTCCATCCAGTTATGTCATCAATTATTTCTTTACCTTCTTCATTATAGGCGTTTAATTCGATAACCTTGAGTTCCTTATTGATACCAAGTTCTATGCTTGGATTTACATCAATAGACATATAAGCATAGACTTTAGGATCACTGTTCAAAGGAATCAATACTGAGAAAAAAAGAAGCGCCGCTGCAGTTGAAAATGCAATTGTTTTTCTCGATAGCCGATCAAAAGAAAAAAAACGGTCTTTTACTTTTTGATTCACTTCTAAAGGAAAAAAATGAATTTCTTCACCTAAAGAATATTGCTTGTCCTGCTTACGGGCACGTAAGAACTCACCTTCTGGGGTCAATAATGTCAAAAAACGCTCATTAACTTCCATTACAACTCCCTTTTTCACCCTTCAAGCACCCCTTTTATATAATCATTCATATATACATAATCCCCTGACATGACAAGGGCAATGGCAATAATGTACTTTCTATTTCGTTCAATTGTCTTTCGGCTGACATCAACCAATTGTTGTAACTGCTTGATGGGCAACCTTTTCTTTTCAAATAATAAATCTTTCAACTCTGAATCTTCTACAAGAATCTTGGCAATCATAATAGCATTTTTTCTAGCATCTACATGCTTAGGTGATTGTTCCACGATATCTGAAAAACTCAGATCGAAATCCTTTAATAACTGTTGAAAATTTATTATTTCTTCTCTACGTTTTGTTTCGTCTTGCTTTTTTGTATATTCTTCTATTGAAAGATTATTTTCAAGCATCGATCCAGAAGATTCCTCATCCGTCATATCATTCTGATAATCGAGGCTTACAAACTGGTTTTTGGAGTTTTTCCGAATATAGTCAATGACACGTCTTTTTATCAACACTTCCGAAAAACTTAGCAACGAACTGCCTCTTTCCGGAGAGTATTTTTCAACCGCTTCATGGAATGCAATAAGGCCAATGCTAAATTCATCGTCGGATTCATGAATATAACGCTTGCATACTCCGGACACTGTTTTTGCAATAAAGGGCTTATACGAGTCTATTGTCTCGTTCAGCAATGAAAGGTCTCCTTCTTGTATTAAGAGGACCTTCTCTTCTAATGTTTTTTTCTTTTTTGTCATGAACAATAAACTTAGCATTAGTCTCACCTCTCGACTTACCCAATTATAACATACGCAAACCAGAGGGTTTTTATGGGGTAAAAAAGAGATTTAGAAAAGATAGCCTTAAAAAAGGCTATCTTTTCTTGTTCTTGGTCAAAAATTAGTGTCTATCTTTCCCTTTATTGTCTTGTTCATGTTTTCCACCTTGGTTACCACCGTGATTGCCGCCTTTATGTTCTGTTTTAGCTTCAACACGTTTTTGCTTAACTTCTGCTTTGATCTTTTTCACTTCTTGTTTTGCTTCTTGCTTTACTTGTTTGATTTCTAGCTTAGCTTCTTGTTTCACAGCTTTTTGAGGATGCTTAGGTGCCGTAACAATTGGAGCCGGTACAACGGTAGTATCCGTTTCTGTTTCTGTAGTTGTTTCTGTTTCAGGCTCAGTTACCGGTTCTGTTACTGGCTCAGTCACTACTTCTTCTTTTTCGACTGAATCTTCAGTTGCTTCTTCTTCATTTTCTTTTGCATAACGCTCTTCCCATTTTGCAATTTTCTTGGCTAGCTTTTCATAGCTTTTGTCGATGTTTTTTTGTAACGCAGCTTTAGCAACTGGATTTTTCACTTTTTCCATAGCAGCTGTTAATGCGATAATGTTTTGTGAAATCAATTCTTTAACTTCCTCAACTGCTTCTTCTTCCTCAGTAGCAGGCTCTTCTGTTGTTACTTCATCTTCCACAGCCGTTTCATCGTCTTTTACTTCTGTGTCATTTTCAGTACCTTCAGTGTCGGAAGCTTGTCCGTCTTCAGTTGTAGTATCTTCAGTCTTTGTATCTTCAGTCTTTGTATCTTCAGTCTTTGTATCTTCAGTTGTTGTATCTTCTGCTTTCGTAGACTCATCATCGCCTTCAGTTTCTTCAACGATTTCATCAGCATTTTTCAAATATTCGATTGAATCTTCAATTGTTTTTAATGCTAAGTCTTCATCACCAGCCTTGAAAAGCGCTTCTGCTTCAGCTAAACGCTCTGCAGCATAATCAGAAAGCATCTTAGCTTCTTTTACATCATCAAATGTAAGCGCCAATGCGATTTTTTCAAATGCTAATTTTGTAAAATAAAAGAAATCTCCAGGTAGAAGAGATGGCTCTTCTGTTTCTTCATCATCCAATTTTTGAACGTCTTCTGTTTCAACAGTTGTATCTGTGTTAGCTTCTTTATTTGTTGTTGCTGAAAGATCTACCGTTTCTACATTTGTGCTTTCTTGAGTAGTAGACTCTTCCGCAAATGCATTTGTAGTTGAGAATGTGAATGTTCCTGCAAGAACCATAGCTAAAGCTGACTTTGCAATTTTGTTTAATTGTTTGTGGCTAGTTAGTTTTGTCAATTCTTTCACCTCATGATTTTGTATGTGCGATCGCTTTCACAAAAGATTACGAGGGTGATATGACAATTTGTGGGGGTTACAAATAAATATAAATAAAATAAAAAATCCTTAAACCTGTTTTTGGTTTAAGGATTTCAAAAAGATCCTTTATTCATACATTTTTTCTCTCGTGCGTTTTGTAGTGATGATTATAATTAAATATTTAATCACTAATCCAATGATCAGACCAGGTAAAAGAAATAGCATCGGTAAAAAAACTGGACCAAATTTTATTCCAAAAATCGTTAGACTTGTAGAATACATTAATCCGATGGTTACAAAATAGGCACCAAATACGAAGGGTAAGAACGTGAGTTTCTCATCCTTAGGCATTGCATCACGATAAGCATCCCACATTCCAAACATGTAGACACATGGATAAAACATTAGCCATTGGAAGTCAATCACTTTAGTGGCCATGTCAATCTCCCACAAAAAACTATACATGATCGCTATATTGAAATGACTATTCACGTTAATAGCAAATTCTAATAAGATAAGTGTAATTCCTTTGAGATATCGTCCTGCCAACAGCTGACTAAAGCCGGGCAATGCAATATTCCATAGAATCGCTTCAAGTTTACTGAGCTTCTTCATTGTTCAACCCGCTTTATCTTGGCATGATGGTTTTAACTAAATGCTAGCAACTGCTTCTCATTTAGGATATCCAATTCAATACCAAAATAATTCCCAGTTCAGGAAATCAGACTTTAAATGATATTAGCTACTTTTATATAATTTTAACCTGATAACGTGGATTATCTTTATTTTTCATATAAAAAGATACCATTGCTGGTACTCCATCCTTAAAATCAGGACAGGAAATTCCAGATCCCAGCAAATCCATTTGTGCTTGAGTACAGTCAAACTGGCCAAGCCAAGAAAAATAGTCTAGAGCTTCTTTTTCTACGCCTAAATATCTCCTTAAGGGTTTAATGGATAATCCCCATTGTGCTGCTGATAAAGGAATAGAACCTCTTGGCCTTTTGTTAATGAGTTCTTCCATCAGCATCTCATATAATTCTGACACTTTGTAAGGTGATGGATCGGTTAAATGATAGGTCTTTCCCTCTCCACCTTCATGAAAGCTCAAATAGGTAGTTGCTGCAACAATATACTCGATTGGTACAAGGTTAACCACTGCTTCGCTTTCTCCAAGTCTAGGTAGAAAAGGAAGGAAGCGAAGTCTGTCGATGAAATTCATAATAAAATAAGGACCATCGAATTTAATCGTCTCACCCGTTTTAGTATTTCCTTTCACGATACCTGGTCGGATGATCGTAACAGGGACGTCTTTTTTTAACATCTCCACCATTACTTCTGCTTCAAATTTTGTTTCCTCATAATAATTTTTAAATTGGGATGGTCTAATGAGTTCATGCTCATACAATTTCCCTTCACGTCTTCCAGCAATGAATCCCGTACTAAAGTACGTATATCTTTTTATATTAGGGAGTCCCCTTACAAACTTATTCACATTCTTTGTGCCATTCACATTTACATGGACGGCCACATCTTTATTGACGGCAAGGTCATAAATAGCTGCAAGATGAAAAACGTAGTTTATTTTTTCTTTAATTTCCATTTGCATCGCTGGAGATAGTCCTAAAGACAAAGCGGTGATATCTCCCTCAATGATCACAAACTGTTCATCCAGAATACCGCATTCCTTCACGAGCTGATTTCTTTCCTCAATTGCTCTAGACATCATTTTGGGTAAAACAAGAGTATATATTACCCCTCTCATGTCAGTTTTTTTGATTACCTGCCTTATTAATTGATTACAGATAAAGCCTGGAAACCCAGTGAAAAAATATCCTTTTTCCATCAAATGCACCGCCTGTCATCATGCTCTTTTTCTTATATTCTAAAGAGTACAAAATACATTCGTCAATTTTTTGACAGAATTTTCTTTCAATTAAAATGAATTAAACTAAAGAAAAACGATTCTGCTTAAGCAGCAATCGTTTTTCTTGTTGTGATCGTCCATCCAGTTAAACCAAAAAGAACAGTCAATACGGGAGATAAAAGACAAAAGAATGTAAATGGTAAATATTCAAGGGTACTTACCCCTAAAATATTGGTGAGGAATATGCCCGAAACTCCCCATGGCACAAGCGCATTTACCACAGTTCCTGCATCCTCAAGTACTCTAGAAAGGTTCTTTGATTCCAATCCCGCTTGCTGAAAGCGATCTTTAAAAGCATTGCCAGGTAATAGTATCGATAGATATTGTTCTCCCAGCAGAAAGTTAATTCCAATCGCAGTGGTAGCAGTCGCAAATATGAGAGAAGCGGTACCTTTAAGAAGTTTCTGGATGGACTGCAAAAGCACTGGGAAAATACCTAGTTTGAACAATAGTCCGCCCATACTTAAAGCAAGCAAGACAAGAGAAATACTAAACATCATACTTTCCATTCCGCCAGCTGTCAGTAAAGAGTCAATCTCTTTAATTCCTGTATCAGACTTATAACCTGAATATAGGAGATTTAGAGCATCATGAAGATGAAAATCCTTTTGAACAAAAATAGAAATTACCATAGCTGCCATTATACTGGCGGACAAAGTGATAAGTGTCGAAGCTTTCTTAAGTGCCAAAAACATCAAAATCAGCAGCGGAATAAATGAATACCAGTGAACGAGATTCATTTTCAAAAGTACAGATTTTATCATGCTCATCTTGGTAAAGTCAGCTGATGATGCTTCCGGAGACAAATAGGCGAATAATACTAATGATATTATTGATGCCGGAACTGTAGTCCAGGCCATATTTCGAATATGTTCAAACAAATTGACCTCAGCAACCATGGAAGCTAAGTTCGTTGTATCCGATAAAGGTGACATTTTATCTCCAAAGAACGCTCCAGACACAACCGCACCTGCTGTAATAGCTGGTGAGATCCCGATAGTAACACTCACGCTGACGAATGCAACCCCAAGAGTTGCTGATGCTGTAAAGGAACTTCCAGTACTAATTCCAATTATTGCTGTCACGACAAAAGCAATTGCATAAAAATATTTTTCACTTACGAGTTCCATTGCAAGGAAAAAAAATGTTGGAATCGTTCCGCTCGCCATCCAGCTACTTATTAGCATCCCGATAAAAAAGAATAACAGGATAGCTCCAAGACCAGATCGTATGCCTTCCATCATTCCAGCTTCTATTTCATTAATATTTACTTTTTTTATTAATCCGTAACCCATTAGGCCAGTCATCCCAATGACGATGGGAATATGCGGAATCATTTGAAGAAATATTATGGAATAGCTGATTCCACCAAAGAGAATAAGTACGACCAATATGGCCTCCCAAGGCTTCAAATTAATTGTGGATTGTTCTAGTTGCATGACAAGTAATACCTCCGAGACTTCGAATATAGGATAAATAATTACTATACTTTTAGACTTAGACGCTTTTAAACTTAAACGCTTTTAAGTAGTAAAGTATTTATTTATAATATCGTCCGTACCCTTTCTTGTCAACACTCTATTTATATTAATATAATATCTTTTGCTGGCCTTTCGGAGGGTCTCCCAATAAGAAAACCTTGAGCTAAATCAATCCCTATCTGTCGGCAGTGCTCAAGTTCTTCTGGCCTTTCAATACCTTCTGCCAGAACAATAATGCCTAAATCTTTTGCGATTTGCATCACTTCAGTGAGGAATTGCTGCTTCTCTGGAAATTTATCGCAATGATCCACATAATGGCGATCTATTTTCACGAAATCAGGATTAAGCATTTGTAGGACATCTAACGTAGCGAAACCTGATCCTACATCATCTAGAGCCACTTTCATTCCTTGCTTCTTATAAGTATCTAAAACTCTTTTTAAATGGTCTACGTCACTGATTTTTTCTGTTTCAACCACTTCAAAAACAAGATCTGATGGATCGATTTCATATTTCTTTACTAGCTTGAAGGTGTGACGCAGACAATACTCTGGATTATAGATGGTAGACGGTAAAAAATTAATAAAACTCTTAACGCCTTTTGGTACGTAGGTGCGTTTCGCAATAATGGCTGCTTCTCGAGCTCTTTGATCAAGAAGTGAGAGCATACCACTTTTTGCAGCTACTGAAAAAAGTTTTCCTGGCGAAATCATATCTGCGCATGATGAACGAAGCAAAGATTCATAACCAAATATTCGATCATTCTCCTGCAAATGGATAATCGGTTGCAAATAACTGATTAATTCTCCAGTTTGGATAGTAGAAATAATTTCGGCGTTTTGCAATTGCATTAAAAGACTCTCTGCAGGGATGAAAAGTAGCGGCTTTACTTTTGTTTGTGATAAAGCACTTCTAATTTCTCTACCAAATTGCAGATGACTTTCTTCTAGCTTCTTCAGTAGGTATTCCGCATACTCAAGTTTTTCATATGGAGCAACCCAACAATTGGCCCCAATGTTTTGAAATAGGTCAGAAGTGACATTCAGTTCAGTTTCAATAAATAGATATCCATTTGTATAGATTTGAAACGGAATACCACACTGCACACATTTATAATCATTCATATTGAACCTCCAGGAGTATCTTTCTCTTTCTAAATTTTATCAAAACTCTAGTACTTTGGACACAAATAAACCGGCGGGATATTCCCCGCCGGTGTTATTACTCGTGCTTATCCATAGGATTATAAAGTTTAATATCAGGATTTTTCTCTTGGAACCAACGCAATGCAAAGTCATTCTCAAAAAGGAAGACATAATGGTCAAATCGATCTTTTACTAAAAGACTTCGCGAGCTAGATAAATTCTCATCAACTGTATCGCCTTCAATCCATCTGGCTATCTTGTTGCCTTGGCGTTCCATGAGGACTTCCGCATTGTATTCATTCTTCATGCGATGTTCAAAAACTTCAAATTGAAGCTGACCAACTGCACCAAGTAGATAATCATCTGTTTTTACAGTCTTAAAGAGCTGAATTGCACCTTCTTGGACAAGTTGCTGGATTCCTTTATAGAAGGATTTTTGCTTCATGACGTTCTTCGCTGATACCCTTACGAACAATTCAGGTGTAAACTGAGGCAAACGCTCAAAATGGAAATCATCTTTACCTGATGTAATCGTATCCCCAATTTGATATGTGCCTGGATCATATAATCCAATAATGTCTCCGCTGACTGCTTCATTAACCGTACTTCGCTCTTCTGCCATGAATTGCGTAGATTGAGCGACCTTGATTTGCTTACCTAATCTAGGAATGTTAACAGCCATCCCACGTTCGAACTTACCTGAACAGATTCGAACAAACGCAATTCTGTCACGATGGGCAGGGTTCATATTCGCTTGAATCTTGAAAACAAAACCTGAGAACTTTTCTGTAAGAGGATCAACTTTGCCACTTGTTGAGTTTCTCGCCATAGGGGCTGGAGCAAACTGCAAATATGTCTCCAAGAATGTTTGAACGCCAAAATTTGCTAGCGCACTACCAAAGAATACAGGAATAAGGGTTCCATCATGAACACGCTCTGCAGAAAAATCGTTACCCGCTTCGTTCAAAAGCATGATTTCATCCAAAGTTTGATCATATAATCCGTTCGTCTTGATTGGATGATCGCCTTCAATTTCTCCATCATCATTTAGGCTGATAAATTTCTCATCATCTTCAACCCTAAATTGCTCAATACGATTGTAGTATCGGTCATAAATACCAAGAAATTCTTTCCCCATCCCAATTGGCCAGTTCATTGGATAGGATTCAATTCCAAGAACTTCTTCAAGTTCTGCCAAAAGTTCAAGAGGTGTTTTACCTTGTCTGTCAAGCTTGTTAATGAAAGTGAAAATTGGAATTCCACGCATACGACAAACTTTGAAAAGCTTCAAAGTTTGTTCCTCAATACCTTTAGCAGAATCGATAATCATAACTGCACTATCAACGGCCATCAAAGTACGATAAGTATCTTCACTGAAATCCTGGTGACCAGGTGTATCAAGTATATTGACGCGGAATCCATCATAGTCAAATTGCATGACACTTGATGTTACTGATATACCACGTTGCTTTTCAATTTCCATCCAATCGCTTGTCGCAAATTTACCAGTCTTTTTTGCTTTAACTGTACCTGCGTCACGAATGGCACCGCCGAATAATAAAAGTTTTTCAGTCAACGTCGTTTTCCCTGCATCCGGGTGGGATATAATCGCAAATGTCCGACGCGAAAGAACTTCTTCTGTGAATTTCTTACTCATTTATATTCCTCGCTTTTTAAACCATAAAATTTTTACTCATAACTTCAATCTTAGCTCTCTGCGGAGAACTTTGCAATGTGTTTACACGAATTAAAGCTCACAAAATCTTGGATTTTATTGTCACTCAATTCTTAAAGAAGAGTTTAGTATGGGGATTTCGTGGAATGTTATTCATAAGGTGGCACATTTATGTATCCCAAAATTCAAAAAGGATGTGAGCCAATGTCAATCCAACAGGACTTACACTCAGAAAAGCAGAAATTTGATTTGAAGGCCAAAAACTATATTGGAAATAAAGAAAAAACAGAAGGCTTACTTAAAAAAGCATTTGCCAAAGCAACAGGTAAAAAGGATTCTTTAGGCAATGCTTTTGAAAAGATTCAATTACTATTTGAGCTTGTCCGCTCTTGGACAAAGGGTGAGTACAAGAATGTTTCCACTTCAACTATCCTAACAGTTGTTGGTGCCATAATTTACTTTGTTTCTCCAATTGACTTTGTTCCTGATTTTATCGCAGGTTTAGGCATTTTTGATGATGCAGCTGTAATTGCCTATACCGTAAAGCAAATCAGCGGTGATTTGGAGAAGTTTAAACTTTGGAAAGATTCGAAGGCAATTGAAATGGAAAATCCCCTCGATTAAAGAGGGGATGAAATTTGTCTTATTAAATTGCAAAACGATGGTTACCTATAACCTCAGTGACTGTTTTGGTTCTTAACCACTTAGAACTAGTTTGATCTGGGTTAAAAAAATATAGCGATTCAGTTCCCTGACCTTGCAAAGCAATAGCTTCGTTTACGGCCTTTTTTGAAGCTTCACCAGCTGGTTCATTGATACTACCATTTGCTACAGGTTCAAATTGTCTTTTTTCATAAATAACCTCTTTAATGCTATCAGGAAAATCTTTATTTTCTACTCGATTCAAGACAACACTTGCTACCGCTACCTTCCCTTTATACGGTTCGCCTTCTGCCTCAGCATGAACCAATCTTGCGAGTAATTCTTTTTCTTGTTTTGTAACGCTAGGTTTTGGAATGTAAATCTTCTCACCTTTTTTGAACTTCATATCCATTTCAGCATTTGCATTTTTTAATTCAAGTTCCGATATACCAAATTTGACAGCAATTTTATATGATGTATCTCCCTTTTGGACAGTGTACATTTTTTGGTCGTCTTTCATTGGAGCTTGTCCTTTTGTTGTTTCCCCGTATTGCAAAGAAAGGAATACAAACAGTAGAGAGAGTACAATAGTAGCCACTTTCTTCATCGTATTACCTCCTTATGCATCTCTGAAATCACTTAAACAGACTAACATGATTTCATATGGAAGTTCTACACCAAATCTTTACCATGGAAAAAGCGGAAATTTTTACAAAGAAAAAGACAGGGATGAGTCCCCTGTCTCGTCACTTACATTAGAATTTGAAACAAGCTGCACCAACAATGATAAGAAGGATAAATAGCACGACGATTAATGCAAAGCCTCCGCCGTAACCATATCCGCAACAACCAGCGCCGTAGCCCCAGCCGCCGTAACCGTATCCATATGGCATTTCAAATAACCCCCTTTCTTAGAGTAATATTAGCAACAGCCGCCGTAACCCCAAGAAGCTCCAATGATGATTAATAAAATGAACAGTACTACTACTAGGGCGAAACCGCCGCCGTATCCGCAAGATCCTGACATTTAAACAACCTCCTTTGTTAATTTCTATATATCCTATTCAGAATGCTTGGACTATGCGATTAAAGGCTCAATAAATTCTCTTTAATAAAATAAAAAAAAGAGAAGCACCATTTGCTTCTCTCGTAAAACTTAATATTTGCAGATCAATCCATCTTAAAGGTTCCAATAATATTTTCAAGTTCAGTAGCCATTTTGGACAGTTGATTAACGGATTGATTAATTTCATCCATTGATGCTAACTGTTCCCCTGCAGATGATGCTGCTACCTGAGTATGTGAACTTGATTGACGCGCCACCTCAGCCATATCTTGAACGGATGCAGCAACTTCCTCAGAACCTGCTGAAATTTCTTCACTTGTAGCTGAAATTTCTTCAATTTGAGCAGACATACGATCCATTGAGGCTAAGATCTCTGCGAATTTTGATCTCGTATCTTCAGTAATTTGAATACCTTCTTCAACATTTTGACGAACGTCTTCCATTGCTTGAACAGAAAGATCAGTCTCTCTTTGAACTTCGTTAACAATATTACCGATTTTTTTTGCTGAGGTGTTTGTTTCTTCAGCAAGCTTTCTAACTTCATCAGCAACAACGGCGAAACCTTTTCCAGATTCGCCTGCTCTTGCTGCTTCTATGGCTGCATTTAAGGCCAATAAATTCGTTTGCCCTGCAATAGCTGTTATGATTCCAACAATATCATCAATTTCCTTCGAACGATTGCTTAATAGACGGACGCGTTCGTCAGTTATATCAACAGATTGTTGAATCGTAGTCATTTGCTGTACCGTTTTTCCTACAAAAGTAGAGCCTTCCTCTGCTTTAGACACAGTATCAGAAGTAAGTTCAGACAATTGCGTTGCACTTTCTGCAATTCTTGTGATTCCAATTGTTGTTTCTTCAACTGCTTGAGCACTTTCTAAGGACATTTTTAGTTGATGATCGGAACCTGCTGCAACCTCTTGCATTGTTCTGGACATCTGTTCTGTTGTAGCAATCGTTTGTTCTGCGCTTGCCGCCAATTGCTGAGACGACGATGCCACTTGTTCTGAACTAATTGCTAAATGTTCAATCATTTTTTTCAAGTTACCAGCCATTTGAATGAATGCTTCGTTAAGCTGCCCCACTTCGTCTTTAAGTGATATGGATTCAAGTTTGACAGTTAAGTCCCCTTCCGCAATACGGTTTGCATTTTCCGCAAGTTTCTTAATAGGACTAGTAATCCTCGTTGTATAAATGAACGTAATGACTCCTGTTACCGCAAGCAAAATCAAGCTTCCGAGTAAAGCAGAAGTTATAACGAAACCTATTTGCTTCTTGATCGCCAGTTGGTTGGATTCATAAGTTTCGTTTGTGATTTTCTTCAAATAGTAAAGGTCATTTAAAATCCCTTTCGTTCTTAAAGAAAGCCTTTTCGATTCGAAATCACTTTTGGCTTGAATCGCATTTTTCGATTCTTTCTCAAGCTGTGTGAATTTAGTATTTATTTTATCTAACTGCTTTAAATGATCCTTGTCAGTAAGATTCTCGTTTAACTCGCCAATTATTTTCCTTGTTTCATTCATCACATTTGTTACAACGTATGCATTTGCATCTGATGGCGAGAATGCAAAAGTTCCTAGTCCTTGTTGAAGTGATAAGACATCCCCATCTAGCCTTTGGACATTAACAAGATTTTTGACCTCACTTTTGTTGGCAGATTGAATTTGCATCATTTGTGCAATAATAAAACCAACCATCAGAATCGCGAGAATCAAAGGAATTAACGAATTCAGTAATAATTTTTTTCTAAGATTCATGGATAGTACTCCTTCTGGTTGTTTAGTAATCGTTGTTTACTTTGATGTTTCCGTTGCGGATTTCATTTTTCTTATCTTCCATTAATTGTTTTTCTTGATCAGTAAATTCGACCAATCGTAAATCAGCAAGACCTACTCCATCTTCCTTTAACCCTAAGACTTGGTCTTTTTCTTTAAACTTCCCGTTCTCTGCATATTCTTTTATTGCTGAGTAAATAGCTACATCAATTTTCTTAAGCATGGAAGTTACAACTGATTTTTCTGCAAGGAAATATTGATCTGAATCTACTCCAAATGAGTAAATCTTATTTTGTTGTGCAGCTTTTAATACCCCTGTACCGGTTAAGCCAGCAGCAGGATAGATAAAATCAGCCTTTTGGGCAATCAATTCTGTTGCCTGTTTCTCCCCAAGCGCTGCATTACCAAAATCACCTGCATATTGAATAATCACGTTTGCAGCAGGATTAGCATCTTTTACACCTTGCATAAACCCAGCAGCAAATTTACGAATTAGCGGGACATCCATCCCCCCAACAAAACCGACTGTGTTGGTCTTTGTCTTCATACCTGCAACTAATCCGATTAAGTAACTGCCTTCCTCTTCCTTGAAAGTCACCGAATAAACATTTTCAAGGTCTGAAACAGAGTCAATTAATAGGAACTTTGTCTTCGGATATTTTTTGGCAACTTCTTCTATGGATTCCTGGACCATAAATCCAAGCCCGATGACAATTTCATTACCTTCCTCTGCTAACTGGCTTAATCCTTTTGCGTAATCTCCAGTTTCATTTAGTTCTTTATAATCAAATATGATTCCAAGTTCATCACGGGCTTTTTCCAATCCCGCAAAACCTGCATCACTAAAAGATTGATCTCCGAGGCCTACATCTGAAAGCATAATGCCGACATGAAGCTCTTTCTTTTCTTTTTTAGAAACAGTTCCTTGTGAACAAGCAGACATGCTTACTAGTAAACTAAGAACTACTATTAATAACGCAATCTTTTTCATACGATGAAAATCCTCCTGTTGTGTTCTTTCTAGCAATAAATTACTATCATACTTTTTATCGTGAAGATAAAGCACCTTATTAATAGGTATAAAGTCATAATTGGTTTTTCATTTCAGCAGTTTCCTTCGACCTAATCAATGTGTTTTTCCATTAAAATGTTTTATTTTCATATATTTAGGAAAGAACAAAAGGCGCAAGCGCCCTGTTTAGCCCCGACAGGCATAAGACGGATCACGCAGGAAATCCTGATTTCTGAAGTGATTTGGCTTATGACCCCGAGGGGCTGGGCGCTGGAGCTGGATTATTAGAAAATCGTAGAAAGTTATCCACATTAATTAATTTTATAATTTCCTAGAACATAAAAAAGCACGCATAGTCTATATGCGTACTTTACCTGCAACTAAATCTTAAAATTTAAACGAATGACATTCACTTTCACAAGTGCATCAAAAATGATCACAAGTGCAGGACCTGCAAAGAGCCCGATAAAACCGAACAACTTAAACCCGATATACAAACTGACTAATGATGCAAGCGGTGATATCCCAAGGTTTGTGGAAAATACTTTTGGTTCAATTATTCTTCTTACCACCGTAATGACCACAAACATGATAATTAATCCGACTCCAAGGAATTGATTATTCTGCAGTAACGAAACTACTGCCCATGGCACCAAGACGGATCCTGTACCTAAAATCGGCAATATATCTACAACTACGATAAGCAAAGATATTAACGATGTATAAGGAGCTCCTAAAATTGAAAGACCGACAAATGCGAGTACAAACGTAAGCAAACTCAAGATGATTTGCGCTTTTATAAATCCGAAACCAGCTTGTGTTAACTGGTTGATAACGATCGAAAATTTTCTTTGAGATTCTACGGTCAAACGTTCTTTTATCCGTTTCTTGATTTCCGGAAGTTCAATGCTAATTAAGAATAAAGCAATTAAGTATACAAGGAATTCAATAAGGAATCCTGGAATGGCTGTCAGTAGGTTAACAAGGAATGCAACAGTTCCTTGTAAAAATGAATCTAGAGCCATAAATGTTTTCTCTAACGTTTCTTCTAAAGAAAGAATAACTTCATCAGGAAGCGTCTTGGAATAGGATTCCCATTTTTTTATAAGAGGCTTAATGGCAGAAGCATATAAATCCTTTACAAAAGATGGAGTATTCTCTGACAATTTTACCGTTTGCTGAAAAATGATTAAGAATAAGTTATATCCTATAATGATAAGGGCTGCAATATAAGTGAGGAATGAAGCAATAACGGCCTTTACCCTGCTTAAACGCAAAACTCTTTGAAAATAATGTACAACACCTTCTAATAACATGGCGGTGACTAGTGCGAACACGATTGGTAAACTGTAAGGAATAAAAAATATGAATAGTAAGATGACCCCAACTATGGTTAACCATTTTTTCCACATAATACTCTCTCCTATGGAGCAACATCTAAGCGTAAAGTTGCAAATAAATTTAAGTCTGTGAATATTATATCTTTTTTTTAAGCGGACTGCGAAGTTTCTTCACTTTTTATTTATAAAAATAATACGGCTGTTGTTTTTTTAACATTTTTGGTGGAATATAAATAAAACTCTTAATGAAGGGATGATAAAATGCTGAAATTTATTTGGTATTTAAAGACTTTTGCCTCTTCATTTTTCAATAACATCACAGATATTAAAGGACATTTTCCGATTAAGGTTGGACATCGCGGTGCAGCGGGCCTCTCTCCGGAAAATACATTCGCTTCTTTTGATAAAGCTATGGAACATGGAATGGAATACATCGAACTAGACATCCATATGACGAAGGATGGTCATCTTGTAGTGATCCATGATGATACTATAAATAGAACGACAAATGGTAAAGGACGAATCCGGGATTTTACTATAAAAGAACTAACAACATATGAAGCTGGAAGTTGGTTTCATACGGATTATTGCACCGAAAGAGTGCCCACTCTAAATGAAGTTCTTAATCGTTATCACGAGAAAATTGGATTTCTGATAGAACTAAAAAAACCTTCCCTCTATCCTGGTATGGAAGAAAAATTGGCTGAGGAACTAGTAGCTCTTCATCTTACCGATAGCCAAAAAATCATTGTCCAGTCCTTTGATCGAAATTCAATGAAAAAGTTTCACACCCTCCTTCCAAATATTCCAATTGGAGTGTTATTAAAGAATAGAGGGATTGGTATTTCTACAAATACATTATTAGACATTAGCAAATACGCATCTTATGTGAATCCTAAAAAAACGATGGTCAATCGAAGAATTGTTAAGAAAATACACAGTTTTGGATTAAAAACAATGGTATGGACGGTCCGCTCCAAGAAAGAGGCCGAAAAATTCAAGAGACTTGGGGTCGATGGGATTATAAGTGATTTCCCCAGTTTACTTCATTAGAAATAATGTTCAGTTTGCTCATCTAAAAATTGCCTTTATTGTTTTACCTGCATTCATCTGAGGTAAATAAGTTAGAAACGAGGTGATTCAGTTGAGAGAAATGAAGAAGACAAGAGAAGAGCTATTGTCAGCCAATAGAGATAATCCAGAACAATACCCTACTGAAAATGAGAGTCTCTTTGACAAATTTGAGAGCGAAAAAAACGTCGATCCTATTCCTATGGAAGATTTGAAGATTGAGAAGCGAGAAGAAAAAGATGGTCACCATACCAAGAACTCTTCATCGAGCAATGAAAAATACAAAACAGGCATGTAATGGATTTTGCAATTTTAGATTTACAGCTAAATACTTTTGAAAATATCGAAAGCTCAAACTTGACGTCAAGTTTGAGCCTTTTTTTGAGTGGTAAGGATGTTGATTTGTAAAACAATAAATGAAGGATTATGAAAAAATCCCTTTAATGGCATCAATCAATTCCTTGAAGAAATTTGATACTGATTCTATGAATCCTTTGTTTTCTCCAACGGCTTCTTCAATACGTTGCTGAATATCCTTTGAAAGATCCTCTAATTGTGATTGAACGTTGTCAAAATTAATATTCAAACCACGCATTTTTTCGAACAAATCCACTAAGAGTTGACGGTCTGCTGCCGATAACTCTAATCCTAGAGCTTTCAGCTTATCATCGATGATTTTTTCCACTTCTTCTTTAGTTGCGGGATTTTGTTCGGCAATTTCTTTTTTTATCTCAGTTAAGAGTTCACTAACTTTATCTTGATCCATGCCTTCTTTTTTAGCCAAATCTGTAGCCAGGTTCAGTTCTTCATTCGCTACTTCTGTCCGCTCTTTATCAAGTTCCGTTCCTTTGCCTTCATCATAAGCTTTATAAATTCCCACGAGCGCGGAATGTCCACTTACTTTTACGGGAGATGCCACGTCAACGACAGCATCTTGGATACCGGCAGTCAAAAGTGCATTAGCATACATTTCATCGGTAACCTCAGTGATATTTTTAGGAGTAACCTGATTAATGACTAGCCCTTCGCCCGTGTCTTTTCGAGTTATTTTTGCTGAAGAATACATATTTGAATGCTTATCACCTTTAATATAGGTAACAAGATCATCCCCATTCACTGTAATCTCTTTTACCTTGGTTACATCTTCCACTTTTAGTAAGTCTCTAACTTCTTCCTTTTGAGCAGGAATTAAAGCCTCTCCATATACGACGATAGGCAAACCATATTTTTCATTGATACTTTCATCTGCATGAGCAATATTTCCGAGTGAAATCGCAAATGTAAAAACAGCTCCGATTGTGACCATTTTCAAGAAACCTTTTGTAATCATCATTAATTCTCCTTTTAAGCAAATCTCTGTACCAAGTATTAAGACTGAAAAATCATCAAAAAAGTTTCAATCATCCCTACAAAGATAGCATGACCTTACTTTTCAATCCAGTTATTACTTGTATTCAAGTACTCCTTTTTATATTTCCCAACAAATATAAAACAAGATAAAAAATCTACAGAGTTAATTATTACTCACAGAACAAAAGGCGCAAGCGCCCTGTTTAGCCCCGACAGGCATAAGACGAATCACGCAGGAAATCCTGATTTCTGAAGTGATTTGGCTTATGCCCCCGAGGGGCTGGGCGCTGGAGCTGGATTATTAGAAAAAACGTAGAAAGTTATCCACATTAATTTAATTTATAATTTCCTAGACCATAAAAAAGAAGATGCATCATTGGCATCTTCCTTTCCTTATCCTTAAGCCCTCTTTACTTCTAGGCGACCTGCAACAAGAGATAGTGAATAATTAACGATAAAGTACATGAACGCTAGTATAAATAACATCGGTATTACGTATCCGCTTTTTTGGCCATAGATAATTTGTGCATTGTGAGTTACTTCAGGTAATGCGATGACAACCGCCAACGATGTATCCTTCAATAAAGAAATAAATTGACTTACGATGGGAGGAACCATTCTACGTAATGCTTGTGGCAAGATAATATATCTCAACGTCTGAACATATCCTAGGCCAGACGAACGCGCAGCTTCTATCTGCCCCTTTTCAATCGAGTTTAAGCCACTTCGAATAATTTCAGATAGCATCGCAGATTCAAAGACAGTTAATGCAGCAATGGCTGCAACTGTAATCGGTAATTTAACACCTATCTCTGGCAATGCAAAATAAGTAAAGAAAATAATCAACAACAAAGGCAAGTTCCGAATAGTCTCAACCACTACTGCCAGCACATGTGAAACAACCGGTATTCTCGCGTATCGTATTGTACCAATCGTACCTCCGATTATGAAACTTAAAATGATAGAAATAAATGCAACTTTCAATGTGACCCAAAATCCTTCTAATAAAAATTGTAGATGGTCCACAGTAAATGCACCAACAAAATCCATTAGACTCCCCCCTATTGGCTTCTAGCTAAGCGTCTCTCAAGATAACCCACGCCAAGACTTAAAGGTATTGTCAGAATTAAATAGAATAGAGCAACGAAGATATAGACATCAAATGTCACGAACGAACGTGAAGAAATCAAATCTGCCTGGTACATGAGATCAAGACCAGCGATGACGCCCAATATAGATGAGTTTTTAACTAAATTAATGAACTGATTGCCAAGCGGTGGAATCACTATTTTTATGGCTTGTGGTAAAATAATTAGTTTCATTGCCTGATTATAAGTAAGTCCCGATGAACGTGCCGCTTCCATCTGTCCTTTCGGTACAGCTAAAATGCCTGCACGAATCGCTTCAGCAATAAAAGCTGCCGTGTATATGGCAAGAGCGATGGTCCCAGCTGTCAATCCGTCAAATTCAACACCAACAGATGATAAACCAAAATAAAAAAAGAATGTGATGATAAGAACTGGTATGTTACGGACAAATTCAACAAAGGCAGTCCCCACCCAATTCAACATCTTAATCGGAGCAATTCGCATGACTGCTATGACGATTCCTAAAATAAAACTGCTTACAAGTGCAATGAAACTCGCTATCACGGTATATTTAAACCCTTCTAAATATAGATCTAAATTATCGGTTAAAATGGAAAAATCCATAAGGCATAATCCCCCCTAACTAATCGGGATGAGCTTTTGCTCATCCCGATATAAACAACTATAAATAATATTTGTTTATTAACCTTTAGTTTTTAATCCATTTATCTTTGATTTCATCGTACTTCCCAGAATCCTTGACTGCCTTAAGAGCTTCATTCAATCTGTCCACAAGTTCTTTATTTCCTTTCTTAACAGCGATTCCATATGGCTCTTTAGTAAAAGTGCCACCCACTAATTCAAAAGAAGAATCTTCATCTGCCATCCCATAAAGGATCGCATCATCCGTTGTTAAGGCATCCCCTTTTCCAGACTTAAGGGCAGTGAATGCTTCCGAATAATTCTCAAATTCCAATACTTCGGTTTCAGGTGCTTTTTCACGAATATTGATAGCAGAAGTTGAACCCTTTACCGCTAATACTTTCGTACCTTTCTTCAAGTCCTCAATCCCTTTGATCTTACTTCCTTTTTTCACAAGCAAGGATTGACCTGCTTCAAAATACACATCCGTAAAATCAACTTCTTTTTTACGCTCTTCAGAAATTGTCATTGTGGCAATGACAGCGTCAATTTCACCATTATTCAGGAGTGGTATTCTCGTTTTAGAAGTAACTTCTTTAAACTCTACTTTTGTTTCATCGCCTAATATTTCTTTTACTAGTTCCTTTGCTAAATCGATATCAAAGCCTTCCACTTTACCGGTACTTGGATTTTTCAGTCCAAATAGACGGGTATCATGTTTAACTCCAAACACAATCTTATCCCGGTCTTTGATTTGAGCCATCACATCTTTACTACTGTCACCACTTGTTTTTTCGCTATTTCCTCCACATGCTGTCAAAAATAAGACTGCTAGAATCACCATTAGTGGAGCTTTCAATAATTCCTTCATTTCATTTCCTCCCTTTTTCTATTTAATGGTTTAATATACGGCTTAGGAATAAACGAGCCCGTTCTTCGCGAGGGTTCGCATAAAACTCAGCCGGTGTTGACTCTTCCAGGATTTTTCCTTCGTCCATAAAAACGATACGATCCGCTACTTCTCTGGCAAATCCCATCTCATGGGTAACCACCACCATCGTCATTCCTTCTTTTGCCAATGCCTTCATAACATCAAGCACCTCTCCTATCATTTCCGGATCAAGTGCTGATGTAGGTTCATCGAATAACATAATTTCTGGTTTCATCGCCAGACCGCGGGCGATTGCCACGCGTTGCTGTTGTCCGCCAGACAGCTGTGCTGGAAAAGAATTTGCCTTTTCAGGTATGCCAACTTTTTGCAAATAGAACTCGGCAATCTTTTGGGCTTCTGGGTGTGACAGGCCAAGCACCTTCATGGGAGCCAGTGTAATATTTTCAAGCACGGTTTTGTGCGGATACAAATAGAAATGTTGAAACACCATTCCGATTTCACGACGAAGATTATTAATATCAGTTTTTGGATCATTAACTCCAATATGATTGACGGTCAGCGTTCCATCTGTAATGGTTTCAAGCCGATTAATGCAACGAAGCATTGTACTCTTTCCTGACCCAGAAGGTCCAATCACAACAACAACCTCACCTTTGTTAATGGTAAGATTAATATCTTTTAGAACATGAAAGTCACCAAAGAACTTATTGACTCCCTTAAATTCAATCACGTAAATTCCCCCCTATTCCCATTATCATAGCTATCTCTGTATAAAACATTTCCGATTATAATATTCTGAATATTCTCTACCCTACGACCATTTCCTTTAAACATAAAATTTTCCCAACAAAAAATGACACCTTGGAAGAGTGTCATTTCTTATCCAATATTCAACTCTGAAACTAGTTCTGCCAAAATTTCTGCTGCGGAATATTCCCTTTGAATTAATCCAACACCTTGCCCTGCCCATAAAGATAACTTCTCTGGATTCAATTCTCTTGCAGCGTGAGAACGCATTAATTTTGTAAGATCATTTTGAATAGGGTAAGGTGGAATGTCTAAAGATGCCTTCTCTATCACCTCAATGAACTTATTTCTAATACCTCTTGCCCATTTTCCTGAAAATGCCTTCGTCATGATGACATCTTCTTCATTACTCTCGATGATTTTGTTTCGATAAGCACGATTCGTTCCGCTTTCTTTACAAGTTAGGAATACGGTACCCAATTGTGCACCTGCTGCTCCAAGAGACAGGACAGCTTTTATTCCGCCAATTGTAACAATTCCACCTGCAGCGATTACAGGAGTTTTTACCGAATGAACCATTTGCTGCACTAAGGCTATTAAACCAATTTGAGGATTTCCTTTTGTAGTCGGAAATGTGCCGCGATGTCCACCAGCTTCACTTCCCTGTGCAACGATCATATCTACCCCGCTATTTTCCAGTTGTTGAGCTTCATCTACAGTCGTCGCAGTTCCCATTACGATTACACCAGATCTTTGTAATTCCTTGATTAATATTCTATCCGGAAGTCCAAAAGTAAAACTACATAGCTTGATATCCTCAGATAAGATAGTTTAAAGTTGCTCTTCAAACGTCACTTTCCCTTTATCCGTGAATGTCCAATTAGAAGGGATTGGACTTTCGTGTGAGTATTGATTCAAAAATGAAATCATCTGTTGAATTTCTTCAACTTTTGGAAATGTTACTTCTTCTGGGATAAAGAGGTTAACCCCAAAGGATTTATCTGTAAGTGTTTTCGTATTTTTTACTGCCTTTTTTAATTCTTCCGCTGTCATATATCCTGCTCCAATGCTGCCGATAGCCCCAAAATTGGAAACCGCAGCAACTAGTTCAGGTGTAGTTAAGCCACCTGCCATCCCTGCCTGAAATATAGGATATCGCGCACCAAGTTGTTTAAAAATCACCACACCACCTCATTTCAATTTATTTCCATTATACATAGTTTACTATCTTTCACGGAAAAGAATATCTTCATACTTTCGGATGAGATGATTTACTGCTAAGGATCAATGTATACGAAGATTTTAAGAAGTATCATAGTATTAAGAAATGTTACTAGGAGGATGAAAGATGAAAAATGCAAAACTGTTTGAAACTCATGTGTACACAAGGAATCTAGAAAAAGCGATAGATTTTTACCGAAGTCTGGATTTGGAGGTTGCTACTGTTTTAGAAGATAGAAGGGTAGCTTTTTTCTGGTTGGGTGATGTGGAGAAAAAAGAACAGATGCTTGGAGTTTGGGAAGTTTCCGAAGAAGACTTCCGCCGATCTCATTTCGCGTTCGAAGTTTCTCTAGAAACTTTACTCGAGGTTCCCGTTTTTTTAAAGAAAAGAGGAATCGAAGTACGTCCATCATTTGGATTAGATGCATCCGAGCCAGTTGTACATGCCTGGATGCCAACTGCCTCCTATTACTTTGCCGATCCGGACGGAAACTCGCTCGAATACTTGGCTTTAATAGAAGGAGAAAGCAAACCAGAACTAGGCGTGGTTCATTTGAGTGTTTGGAATAGCAAACGATAATACATAGGCACCATCCATTCATATGGACGGTGCCTGACTTTTAAGTTGTTCATTATGAATGGAATGCAGAGTAAAATAAGCTGTTATGGCTCCGATTAATGCAAGAAGCATATCCCACTGTGTATCCCATACATCCCCTTGTGTACCAAGAAAGGCTTCTGCTGCTTCTCCAGTCATTACAGCAACGGTAAACTCGATTAGTTCATAAGTGGCGCTAAAGGCCAAACAAATACAAACGACGATAAAAGGCAGCCATTTATTTTCTCTTAATGGTGATGTTTTCCATAGGATTTCTCTTACAATGATGGAGGGGATGAACCCCTGTGCGAGATGGCCTAGTCGATCATAATAATTACGGTCAAGATCAAGCATATCTTTTAACATATTAAATAATGGCATTTCAGCATAGGTATAATGACCACCAACAATCAGAATCACGCAATGAATAAAAATTAGTATGTACGCCAAGGAAGTAAACTTAAATTTCCTATAAGTAAAAATCAGGGCTGCAACTCCGATTAAAGCAGGCAGAACCTCTAACCACCAGGTGAAGCGGTCCGCAGGCCTTATACCAGACCAAATAAGAAAAAACAAAAATAAAATAAAAATACCAATTAATCGTTTATTGCTCATTTTCAACACCTACACTTCTAATATGATTTTAGAGTTCCCCCAATTTTATGCATCATGTAAAAATTCCTATTAAATATCAAAAGTGCCAGGAGATATCCAGTCCTGGATATTACCCGGCACTTACTCAATTGTTATGTTCAACTAAATTGATAAAAGGATTTCCATTTTGCTCAAGACATCGGTCTAATCTACCCTTATACCCTTCATCTTGAATCAACCTTTTTGCTTTGAGAAGAGAAACAAAGCAGGCATCTTCTGATTCATTTGATATCATTAATGTGCCGCCCATTACTCTTCCCTGAAACAGAAACACACAAGTCGAACTCGTGACGATTTGATCAATGCCATAAAAGTTTGTTAGTTCTATGTCTAATCCGGACTCCTCCTTCACTTCTCTTACAGCCGCCACTTTAATGGATTCGCCTTGATCGACAAAACCACCTGGAAATTCCCATCCCCTTCTCGGATGCTTAATAAGCAGAATTTCATGATTAGCATTCAAAACAAGGATCGCCACTGCAAGCTTGTGTCTTGGAATCGACATCTTCTCTCCCCTCCTATCTGTTATCCATTGGACTTTCATTTTTCAGGTATTGTTCTAAAAGCAAAAGAAAATCTTCTATGTCTTTTTCCGTAATCTCACCAATGTTTGCAATCCTAAAAGTATTCTTTTCAGCAAACTTCCCTGGGTATATTGTAAAACCTCTTCTGTATAGGAAATCGTGCATTTTTTCAAAATCATAATGCTCACAATCCGGTTCATGAATGGCTGTGATAATTTTGCTGTGATGATCACAATCAACTAAGTGTGTAAGCCCAAGTTTTGATATTCCATTAATCAGCACTTCCCAGTTTCGTGAATATCTTGCATAACGATTTTCGATACCTTCAAACTTTGTTTCTATGATTGCCTGCTTTAAAGCATAGAGTGTCTGAACAGGCGGAGTAAATCTCATTTGTCCAGTTGTTTGGAAATGCTCATATTGAGAATACAAATTCAGATAAAGATTGCGCGGTTTCAAATAGCGCGATTTCTCCAAACTCGCTTTGTGAGCAATGACAAACGAGACTCCAGCCATACCTTGTAAGTTCTTATTGGAGCTAGCCGCCAGATAATGAATGTTCATCCTTTTCATATTAATAGGAATAGCTCCATAAGAGCTCATCGCATCAACAATCATTTGAATTCCATGGTTCGAACATATTTCCCCTATCTGTTCAATCGGATTAAGCAGTCCAGTCGTCGTCTCGTTATGGACAATGGCAAGATGTGAAATCTCTTTTTGATGAGCATCAATAAATTTTTCCAATTGGACAATTTCCAAACCATTAGCTGCCGGTGATTCAAATTCATAAAAACCGATTCCATATGCTTTGGCTATTTCACACATTCTTTTGCCGTAAGCTCCATTGTTGATAATTAAGACTTTACGATTTCCAATAACGGAACTGAGAATGGATTCAACAGCCGCTGTCCCTGATCCACCAAACAAAACTGTTGTATACTCATCTTCAGGAGCTACAAATTTTGTTAATTCAGCAGCTATAAACTCCATAACAGATCCAAATTCTTTTTCACGAGGGCAAATATCAGGTACAACTTGTGCATATTTAACCGTGTCAGTCGTGGTTGCGGGGCCAGGATTTAACAGGACATTCCGTGGTACCGGCTTAGGTAAGTTTTCTTTCGCCTTGATGATTGGATAGATTACATTGATAGCACGTTGCCAATGACCTTCATCATCTACCTCACACCAAGCATAGTTACATAATTTCTTTATATGAAGTCCTGTTTTTGAAGAAATCCCCACCAGTGCCTGTTCGTAATCGAGATCTTTTTTTGAATGCTTTTCAGCAAATTCACACATCATCTTGTACGTAGAAAACGAAATTTTTGATATCCCCACCAGTTCTGCATGAACATCATCCAGGTTTCCCCTTTGCTTTGACATATTCTTGAGACTTCCATCACGGTTACATTCAATGAATACTTCATCAGCGGAATAAGTAAGATCACTCGCTAAGATGATGTCGTGACGGGCATCTTCTACCAATGCTTCTATCCCGCGCTTTTCATAGATTAAATCAGACTCCATCAAGAGGAAGTCTTCATTTAACCGTTCCTTTAAGAGATACAAAGTGTACATACTTCCAGTGCTTTGGAACGAAGCGTTTTTTACACAAATAATCTCAGGGTACTTTATAGTGAGTGCCTCATAATACTCACTTTTAAAGCCAGTTCCGATAAATATCGTTTGTATTCCGCATGCTTTGAGTTTCTTAATGGAATGCTCGATAATGGAGAGTTCATCCAACTCTAAAAATCCTTTTGGACGATGAATGGTTCTTTCTCTAAGTCTGCTTCCCATCCCGGCTGCCAAAATGACTGCTGTCTTAATCATCAAGAAACACCTTCAATCTCTCTTTCACTTCAACTGGCTTCTGTTTCGGACGTCCGAGGTTCTTCATGGAACCTTTGGCTATTTTTAAATAAAGGAAAGTATGCTGTTTATCTTTCTTCCAATCTTGAATTCTTTTGCGTAATTCTTCTAAACTATGAACATAAAAAGCATTCTTGTAGCCACAGTTAGCAGCAATTTCAACGAACTTAACATTCATAGAAACAGTAGACTGACCACCAGTTGAGTCGTGGATATGATTGTCAAGGAGTATATGAAGCACGTTAGAAGGGGAGTAGTAGCCATTTGTTGCAAGACTGCCCATACGCATGAGCAATGCACCATCTCCGTCAATGGCGATTATATTTTTATTCCCTTTCACAACACTAAGCCCAAGTGCAAATGCACTGATACAGCCCATTGATCCAACCATATAAAAATGATTAGGAGCATCTTCAATCTCATAAAGTTCACGCCCAGTCTTTCCCGTTGTTGCCAATAGAACGGTATCGTCATCCTTCAAGGAATGAATCAAACCTAATGTATTAAGCCTTGTCGGAAACTGATCCTCTCTCATCTTTTTTCCACATATGAGATTTCTTGTTTTATTCAGAGTTTGATTCTCAAGTGGCACAGCAGTAAAAGTATCTTTTTTTACTATGAAGAAAAAAGGCTGATCGCGCTGAATGAAAGTGACCGCTTTCTCTATCTGCTTTACCGCCGATTCCAGATCGGTAGATAAATACTCCCATTCAAGTTTCATAAGACTCAACATTTGTCCTGTAATTTGTCCCATCAGCTCGTGTTGAGGTTCATCTGGTATACCTGGTTCCCCCCGCAGACTTACAAATCCCAGTATCGGAATCTTAAATGGAAAAATAAGAGATGTTAATGGAGAGCTTGCATTTGTTAAACCGGAATTTTGCATGAGCACGACAGACCTTTTTCCCCCCACGCTTGCTCCCGCTGCAATAGATACCGCTTCTCCTTCATTAACAGCTTTCATATATTCGCATTCATTTATGGCAAAGTTGATAAGAGGCTTTAAGAAGGAACATGGTACTCCACTAAAGAAATCAAAACCCTGTTTTTTTAATTCCTGTCCAAATGCTTTCGTGTCCATCATGGCAATTCACCTGACTCTATTGATTTAAAAGAGGCCAAGTCAAGCCATTGACCCTTAATATATTTGACCATGATTGGATGGGTATTTGCGATTTGATTAAACAATTGAGCGAGTGTCAATAGTTTAAAATCGTCTCTTTGTGCAATCTTTTCCAAAGCTTCTTTTAAAACTGTCGCTCCTTTTTCATTTACCTTCCAAAGTCCAATAAATTCTCCATGAGGGATTTGAATTTGGAAATCTTTACTTTCGTACATGCTCAAAAAATTGACTGTTTTGGAATATGAATTTTTTGAATAAGGGGAGCTCGCAGTAACGAATAGCTTATCCTTCCCTCGTTCAAAATCTCCATCTACGACAAGAACAATATCTGCACTGTCGTCCAGTAATTCTTCAAGTACATGTGGCTTGTAGATCATCTCGGCATAGCTGAAGATAGTGTCTCCCTTTAATTGATTCATAGCTTGATATAGTTGGTAAACTTCTCTTCCTTCAGAAAGATTCTGCGAAGCAGATTTTCCAATTTGCGTTATACTTTTGATTCCTGCGTTGTTTAGCTGCTCAATTTGCTTCTCCAATAGAGGGTTTTCTGTTTCGTTTCCTGGAAAAATAATAGAAGAGGTAAGGTTTTTGGTTTTTGGAAGATATTTCCTCTCAGCTAAATCGAGTTCATCCTGCCCTTGTAACTGAAAAACTTTTTCAAGGGAAGCTACAGAAGGCTCAACATTTATTAGACTTTCTTCGAGGTAAATTTGTTTCGATGTTTTTTCCATAGCGGTAATCGAGGCACGAAGATTGTGGTTTGCCCAAATTCCAACACTTATACCAAGATCACGGAACTTAGAAGTCGGTTCCTTATAATACTTTGTGGGGACGATGATGACCGGTAGTCTATTTCCCCACTCTTTCATGAATGTCTCTATTTCACTACTATCTGACTTTTTACTGTGGATAAGAATGGCATCGGTACCTGCTTGACGGTAAGCCTCGGCTCGACGAAGTGCTTCTCTTAATCCCCATCCTGCAATAAAGGCTTCAACCCTAGAAACAACGACAAAGTCCTCATCTTCTTGAGTGTCCTTCATTGCCCTTATCTTATGGCAAAACTCATCAATATCAGCAAGCGGCTGAGCTTCCCCATTAATAAATGAGTTTGTCTTTGGAAAAAGCTTATCTTCAATACATACACCCGCTATACCTCTTTGCTCTAACTTCTTTACTAATCGTCGGGCATTATTAAAATTTCCGTATCCAGTATCACCGTCGAGCAAAATGGGAATCGATGTTGCATCACTCATGAATTCCAAAACTTCGAGTACTTGAGTCCAAGACGCCTCATTGTTATCCCGGACACCCAAAGCTGCTGAGATGGATAAGCCACTTGCCCAAATTCCTTTAAATCCGGCAGATTCAACGATTTTTGCTGACAAGGCATTATGGGCTTCCATGATCAACTCTAGCTGATCGCTATTTATCATGTTGCGCAGCTGTGTCGTTTTCTTCATTCTTTTAATTCTCCTTTCGATTACGATTCTTCATCCGGAATCAATTTCTTCTTCAGCTCAACGAAGGAATCTCGAGTCATAACCCGGTGAGTTATTTTTATATATAAAACAGCTTGATCACTCAGATAATCTTTTACAATTGCATAGATTTCTGTTCCCGTTTCACAAAAGTGCACCTTGCTTTGGTCCATCCCACACTCAATGGCACTAATGCCAATTTGCTCAGCTTCCTTCCCAACTACGAAAAGTAAATCCACACCTGTAGAAAAAGCCTCTTCTCCCATTTTTCGATATTGGTCGACCGCAAACTGACCGTCACCGAGTTGGGGCATGTACCCTAAAAGTGCAATGGATGTCTTATCCTTAGATAAATCACTCAGTACTTTCAGACCTGTTGACATTGATAACGGCGCTGAGTTCCAAGTATCGTCGATAATAACCGCTCCATTCATTCCTTGCTTACATTCCAGGTGTTCTTCTAGATGGCTGAATGAAGCGAGACCTTTTATAGCTGTTTCCATTTCAACTCCAGCGTATGATACAGCCGCAATAGCAGCCATTGCATTGTACACATTGTGCTCTCCATAACCTGGAACAAATACTTCATAACATTTTCCTTCATGCTTGAGAGTAAATTTCATCCCGTTAACGGCATAGGTAATGTTTTCTGCTTGAAAATGAGCTGTATCATCTTTCCCAAAATACACGACGTTCTTATACGGACTTGTATCCACCATCTTTTTAATATTCTCATCATCGCCGTTGAGGATGAGAATGTCAGCTTCATGGTCCATCCCATCTACTATTTCCGCTTTAGCTTTCATATACGTTTCCGGAGTTTCACAATCTGCAAGATGATGAACACCAATATTCAAGAGAATTCGGATCTGTGGTTTAAAATATCTGCATGCTACCTTAAGGTAACCGGGATAAGCTACAGGCATTTCATAGACAGCTATTTCTGTTGATTCATCTATATCGGTTAAGTACCTGAGATTTACACTCATAGAGTTCATGCTTTCCCATGTCGCTTCTACATTGAAATCTTTCTCTAGAATCTGCAGGATCATCTCTTTTGTTGTAGATTTCCCACAAGTTCCTGTAACACCAATGATGGGAATATCAAAGAGACCTCGATAATAATCGATAAATGTCCAATATGCCTCCTGAATGTCACTTACGACAATAACAGTCAAATTGTCTCTCCATTCACCAATCTGTTCTGGTACATCTGTTATTACAGCTAGTGATTTGTAACCCTCCCAAAATGATCCACGTATCTTATCTCTTTTGATATGAAAAAGAATGTGGTTATCCTTCATTTTTTTCTTCGTTCGGTTCTTAACTCCTTTGATGATGATATTGTCTGTCCCGTGGATGACTGTTCCTTTTATAAGAGTGACAATGTCACTTAATATAAGCTCTTTCATCATTCTTCATCTCCTTTCTGATTGCTATCATCTAACTCGTAGCCAGTTAATGAAGCGGCATAGTTGAGGAGTCTCAATGCAGCAAGATTACGCAGTTTGTATGCTCTCACCTGAGAAAAAAGATTATCTGGCTTTGCGTTAATTTCTAGTATTTTAATAGAATTGCTTTGGTCGATACAAATATCGACTGCCAATTCTCCAAAAGGACCGATTTCTTCTTCTATTAACTCCGCTACATTTTTTGCTAGTTCACCAATTTCTCTCTTCATTGCGCGAAGTTCTGCTGTTTCAGGGAAAAGCTTATTGAGCACCACACTGGAACGCTTGTTGATTTCTGTGTCTTCAGACATTACTCCCTCATTGGTCAAACGTGCTACCATACCGGTTCTCACCCATTTGTTTTTACCATTTTTCTGCATATACGATCTTAGTTCAACGAAATTGCCGTTCATTTGTCTCCGCTTAATGGCTTCTTGTACGATGTAACTTTTATTATTTTTTAATGGGAAAAATGAAGAGATTAACTCAGAAACCCCAGTCAATGGCTGGAATACCCGTTGCTTTTCATTCATCCAAAATATTCCTGAGTTTAATTGAATAACGCGTGTAATACCTTTGCTTAACGCACCTTCAAGAGGCTTGACGAAAATTTCACCGTGAAGATTAAGCATGTCTGTTAGGTCCTCGGGCTCGTTTAAAAGTCGAGTATCTGGAAGATAATCTGAAAATTTTTCTGATAAGAGTTCATGTGAAGACCACTTATTTCCGGTAATTTCGAATAATGTTGGGGGATTTAAAAAGGGGATATTGTATACGAATTGGAGTTTAGCTCTCGTTTCTTCAATTTCTCTTTTATATTTAAGAGTTGTCCGGAAATGACGATCGTAAATGACTGCAGGGAATGGGAAGATTCCTTCTCCATCTATGGTTGTTCCTTTGATTTGCTGTGTGTCCCACATAATGTCTTTCGGTTCAAAGACATATACTAACATTTGCTTTTGTTTGGCGATCTTGCTTAAATGCTGAAAATAAGTCCCTTGGCGCTCAAAAGGCCTCTCTGCTAATATCCCTAAGATAGGTCCGAGTACCAATGCGCCTGTTGAAGATGAGATTTTCGGAATCCAGTAATCGGGAAGCGACAATGCTTTTCGAAGAGAAGGTGAAAGTTGAATGACGTTGGAATTACGAAATGAAAACGGATAAGGTCTAATTTGGGCTTTGGAGATAGCTTTACCTGCACATACATATGTTTCTTGACCTTCTTTTAATTGATGTTTCATCCTCGTTTTTCTTGGCACTTGAATGACAAGTCCACGCTCATATTGTTTATCTGGAGCATCAAAGCCCCAACTTTTCCGAAGATCAGTTTTGCCATCAAGAACTGATCCGTCTTCAATCATCTGAAAAAAAGGCGCGAGTTCCTTTTCATATTGATGATACTCTTCTAGATTAGTCAGTTCCTTCTTGATACCCTCCCACAAGATTGTAAGCACATGGCGATTACCCTTATAATAGGCTTCCTGAAAGCATGAATCATATAAATAAGGGGTTGATAATTTTTTATGACAGGATGCTAACAAGCGTGCCAAACATAAAGTAGCCAAAGTAATTTCTGGAGTCATCATCCAAGAACTAAGGGAAATGTATTCGAATCCGTACGGCTTCATCCGAAATCTACCTAAACCACCATGCTTCGTTCTGCGCCTACGCCTGCTTGGATTAGATTCTTCAATCATCGCGAGTGGTATTGCCAAATAGTAATCTAGTGATCTTATTAGTGAAACAGATGGATTCATTCCGAAATGGATGTGTCCCCCACACTGATAACCGAAAAATGGCATACTGCCAGCTCGAAAGCTGATATTATCGAAAGGGATTTCCTTCGATGCATCCTTTAACAGCTTTTTAATATTCTCATATAGGCCATGCGGAGAATCAGATTGTAATGGTCTTAACTCAACCAGTGCATAATCACCGCTATCCTGTTCGATTTGTCTTTCATCACAGCCTATGGGTCCTTCTAGTGGAAAAAAGTCGGATGCCGGCAACAATTCATTATCACAACTAAGCATAAATTCTACATCTGCGCCGATGGTCATGACTTTTTCATCCGGTTTAATAATTGTATCTGAAACTTCATTTGATAAAACTTGAACATCAAGGACGATTGGTTGGTCATTAATCAACTGCCCCATCTTTACAAAAGCATGTGTAGAACCAGTAATGTAAGAGGCTCTTATGGCAATGTCTGTCCAATCTTCAGGCAAGGATGAAACATCCACTTCCTCCCATTTCCATCCATTCTCTTCTGTCCTTATAGGAATCTCATTACCTATGACACTGTCTGGCATTGCCAAATAAACGCTTACTATACTTAAACCCTTCACTTCTATTCGGTATTCCTGCTCTATGACATAAAGCTTTGTGAAATAATCAAATCCCTCTTCTACCCCTTGTTCTTTCGTATGAACGACAGTAACGTCCTGTCCACCTTGATGTCCGAATTTCCGGCCAATGAGTGGATAAGAGGAGGAACTGGGATCTGCTAGTTCAATTGCTTTAACGTTGTTTAGCCGAAGCATACGTAACAGGAGTTCTTTATCCCGCAAGATATTAATATGATTATTTGATAGCACAAATTGCCCTCCAATTTGTAAAAATGTATTTCTTATTCAAGTGCTGTGTGACCATGAGTGTAGCCTTACATTATGATATGTAATTTCACTAAATGTTCTTGTGTGAATACCCTGTCCAATTCTTAGTGTGCACCATTCACCATTTCCATTAGAAAAGCATTACATATATAAAGGACATGCTAAGGGGTTATTTCTCTTAATTTAACGGGAATGGTGAGCTAAATATATGAAGATAGAATTCATAGAGTTAGAGTATCTGGATTATTATATAGGCGATCCAACTTCACTCTGTCTTGTAGATGCACTACATGCCAAACCGCCTCAATCAGACTTATTTACAGGAGAGATTGTTGAAAGAGTCATTTCAAATGTAAAATGTGCGGGAATCATTAGTAAGGTTTCAAGAACGGTTGCAGACTTGAACAGGAAAATGGATGGGAGCAATGATGCAGCACTCCAACAATATCGTGCAACGATAAAAAAAATCTTTAAACAATATGGCATTCTTGATGAACAATCCCATCAAATCACCAAACCTGTTTTACATTTATCCATCCACGGAATGAAAGATGAACATTATGGCCGACATGCAATTGAAGTAGGTACTTTTCAAGGACAATCGTGTTCCAAAAAAATGAGGAGTTGGTTTCAAAGGACAATTCGTAAAAAATCAAATGAAATATTACCTAATACAAGAATCGTATTTGATGAATATTTTGATGGTGATGAATCGATTGTCTATCATAGAATGGGAGATGGAGATTCTTATGAGGGCTATGGTCCTCACTTCCACACTTTTCAAATTGAATTTTCCAAAACACTCAGAGAAGATTATCAATCCGAAATCGTCGAATTGATCACTCAAATTATTAATGAAAGAAGCCATCCATAAAAATGGATGGCTTCTTTCATCTTACATATTTCGGAAGAGTAAAACTAGCGAGATAAACATCAGCATCGATGTACTTTGTTTCCTTATCTTGCAATCTCTGAAGCTTTGCCTGAAGGGGATCCCATTTCTTAGAAGCAATCGTAAAGCTCCATATCCCCGAAGGAAACAGAGGAATTGTTACTACATACGTTTTTACAATTGGGAATAACTCCTTCAAATTCCGAATCGTACGCTGCAAAGTATTGACATTATAATAAGGTGACCCAGATTGAAAGACACCTATTCCATCAACTGTCAAAGCATCAAATACATATTTGTAGAATTCGGGCTTGAACAATTTAATTCCAGGCCCTTCGGGATCGGGACGGTCTATCATAAGTACATCAATATTTCCTTTCTTCTCTTGAATCCATTCAAACCCGTCCCGGTGAATCAAATTTATTCGTGGATCATTTGCGTAAGCTGTTTCTGGAGTTAGCCATTCTCTGCACACTTCTGTTACTCTTTGATCTATTTCAACCACTTCAATGGATTCGATTTCATTATATTTGATAGCTTCTCGTACGTGTCCGCAATCGCCACCGCCAATCATTGCCACTTTCTTAGGACTAGGATGAGTGACAAGGGGGACGTGACTAATCATCTCATTATAAATAAACCCTTCTTTCAGTGAAACTTGCGGTACACCATCGAGCGCAAGTATCCTTCCAAATCCCTTTGTATCGACAATACTTATCTCTTGATAAGCAGAGCGCTCAAAGTGAAGTAACTTCTTAACCTTATATCTAGTCTCCATACTGGCATTCGCAACATAGCTTCTGAGCCAAAGAGTACCTTTTTCATCCTGTTTATAGCCTTTCATATGTTCTGACATCTTTCCACCATCCCTTCTTTGAATATGGCGTCCCAATTATACTATGAAACTTTTTGAAGGCTTGTCATGAATCATTCGCACAAAAATAAGAGCCTTTCAAAAAGAGGGGAAGGATTTTTCAGCAAAAGTAAAAGAACCTAACATAAAATTATGTTAGGTTTTTAAGATAGAAGATTAGGCAAGATAGTTTTTCCTTGCTAAAACAGCGTGTTACATAAGGGCTTCTTTTGATTTATAAACAGCTGCATTAATGTAGAAATATGAACAGCATTATTCAGCTTTAACTTCCCGTAATTATATAAACTTTTAGGATCAACAGCTCCCATTAAAAGTGATGAAAAATCTGAAACGTCGATGTCCATTTCGATTTCGCATTCGCATTTTTCGATCACTTTCATAAAGCCTTCTTCTACACTTATCCAAACTTCTAAACGCTGATCTGATATAAGAGAATCTTGTATAGAAAATTTAATTTTACAGTTTCCATAACCGAATTGTATGTCACTTAATTCATTGATAAACTTCTCTATATCTGCCACCCGATACATAATACCCGTTCCCGAAGTATTCGTTTCATGGTAAACGCTTGGAATAAGATTGTGTGTCCCATTTCTCGCATCCTTCAACAAGAATTCAAGAGATTGGTCTTGCGTATTAAGGATGACTCGATTAACTTGATCTGCCTGAGTATGCAAAAAGCTACTGAGTTTCAATAAAGAGGTTGGATTGAGATAGATGAATTCCTTCACTTCCAAATTGTTCAATAAGAAGTTTGCTTCCCTTTCTTTCTGAAAAGTAAACAAAAGATAACCTTCCAAAACAGAGTCATTCATATACCCAACTATTCTTGCAACTGGATTTTTCAGCATTCTCTCTAATTCAAATTCCGTCTTCATGATTGCTCCATGCGTGTTTTTCGCATAAGTTTGATAACATTCACGGATATGTGGCAAATCGGATTCTGTTAAGTAAACCAGCCCTTCTTTATTCTCCTCATTTGGAAAACTGTTAGGCTCAATCTTATATTGATTCATTCTTGTTCCGAATCCAAAACCCATCTTTTTATAAAAATCAGGGCGGAAAGGATATAGCATCACTAGAGATGTACCTCTATTTCGGAAATGGTCAATAAAATATGTGATTAGCTCTTTAGCGACTTTTTCCTTTTTATGCAATAAATCAACGGCTACTAATCCAACTCCACCGACATCTATGATTTTCGAACTCAAATTCATCTGGTAATAATGTAATCTCATACCACCAATTAATTTCCCGTCTCGAAACAGGCCATAAAATTCAATCGTAGCTACCTTTTCATGGATGTCTTTCAAACTTTGAATGAAGCGAGTCTTAAAATCAGTCGAACTTTCCATCACTCCCGGGTATGCATTGATGACAATCTCTGCATACTGATCGATTTCAGCTAGCGTTAGCTTCCGAATAATAGATTCCATACCATCATTCCCCTAAGAAAAATTCTTTAATTAAATTTTTCAAAACTTCCGGCTGTTCAATGACTGACCAATGACCACAATTCTTAATTTCGACTAACCGAGCGTGAGGAAGATGTTTTAAGAGTAGTTCTTCCAATGCTTCAGGGGTGATGATATCGGTATCTCCTTGAGCAATCATCATTGGTACTTGACCCAACGCCTCTGAATCTATGAGGTGATTGTACTTACTCTTTATATCTTCCCCCAACCTGCTATTCACTTCGGCATTACTATTAGTCTCAGTTTTTTTCGCTAGTTTGCTAACACTATAAACGTAATATGGGTTAATTACCTTAAAAATTTCAGCCACATCAACTTCATTCACCTCTAGTTTTTTTACAAGTTCATCGAATTTCCTTCTATCTTCTGAGGTGAGTCTTTTCTCTAATTCTTCTCCGAACCCTAAATATCCATCGACAGTTGCTCCAACAGCAGCAGTCATGAATATTTTGTTTGTATGTTGCGGATATTTTGATGCATACAGTAGTGCAAGCATCGATCCCCAGGACTCACCAACAAGATTTAATTTCTCTAGCCCTAAACTTTTTCTGAGTTCTTCTAGGGTTTCTATTTCATCCTCAATTGTGTAATCTCCACCTTGTAATCGAGCGGATTGACCACAGCCTCGTTGGTCATAGAAAATAAGTTCAAAGTGAGAATCCAACGATTGTAAGTGAGGCAGAAAATATCTGTGTTCCCCACCAGGTCCACCATGTAAAAACACCAAAGGTATTCCATTGCCAAATCTTTTTGTATAAATGGACATATCTCTCAACAATAAGAATTCTTCATTATGCATAGGTAACCTCCTAAAGGAATGTAATAATAGTTAATTAAATAAAACGAATAGTCAGTTTATTCTTGTTTCAATAATATTCGCTGCATTGAGTTTGGATTCCTTTTTCTTTCACATTAAAAATATAGATGTACTTCATCTCGCCTAACAAACCTTGATTTAACAAGTCTCATATCCAACTTTTTGTCTTATTTGTGTCTGACTGCAAAGAAAATCAGACAAAATTATTCGATTTATATTGAACACTCCACATACCCCGTATAGTATATAAGTGTAAGTAATATATACCCATTAGGGCATAAGGAAAACAATCAAATGCCCTTAACACATCAGCCATTGTTCTGCGAAATTGATCAGTATTTTTTTGTGATTATTTTCACAGAACAAGATATAAAAGCACACGATTTATAGGTTTAATTTAAAGGAGGAAATAAACATGCCAAAAAAGATTGTCATCGTAGGTGGAGTTGCGGGAGGAGCCACAGCAGCAGCTAGATTAAGAAGATTAGATGAAACTTCAACAATCGTCCTATTTGAACGAGGAGAACATATATCATTTGCCAATTGTGGATTGCCATATTATATCGGAGAAACGATTAAAGACCGCAAGAAATTATTGGTACAAACAGTTGAAGGCATGAGTAAAAAGTTCAATTTAGATATACGTAACCTCACTGAAGTCGTAGAGATTAATAGAGAGAAGAAGACTATTTCAGCTAAGAACCTTCTAACTAATAAAGTATACGAAGAAAGCTATGATACCTTAATTCTTTCGCCAGGAGCAAAGCCAATCGTTCCAAATATCGAGGGATTATCTGAAGCCAAGAATGTCTTTACATTACGCAACATTCCAGATACAGATCGAATCAAATCATTTGTTGACGAACAACATCCAGGGAGAGCAGTTGTCATTGGCGGAGGATTTATCGGGCTAGAGATGGCGGAAAATTTGGTTGAACGCGGCATATCAGTTACGGTAGTAGAACTTGGTAAACAAGTCATGACACCAATTGATTACGAAATGGCTTCTATCGTTCACTCTCACTTGAGAGATAAAGGTGTAGATTTGATATTAGAAGATGGAGTGAAGGCATTTAAGAGCAATGGAAGCACAATTGAACTTGCTAGTGGAAAAAAGATTTGTACAGACATGGCCATCTTATCAATTGGAGTAAGTCCAGAAAACAAATTGGCTATCATGGCAGGTTTGGATGTCGGCGAGCGTGGCGGCATTCAGGTTAATGAATTTCTTCAAACGAATGATTCGAATATTTTTGCCCTCGGCGATGCAATTGAAGTAAAGGATTATATTAATGGTAATGCGGCCATGATTCCACTTGCGGGTCCAGCTAACCGCCAAGGACGAATTGTTGCCAATAATGTGTATGGAAAGAACGAGAAATATAAAGGAACACTTGGTACTGCCATTGCAAAAATATTTGATTTAGCCGTGGCTGCTACAGGACTAAATGAAAAACAACTTAAACAACTAGGCAAGAAATATCAAGCGGTTCATATTCACCCAAGCTCACATGCTGGTTATTATCCAGGTGCTGCACCGATTGCCTTAAAATTACTATTCAACCCTGATTCAGGTACCATTTACGGGGCACAGGCAGTGGGAGAAGATGGGGTTGATAAACGAATCGATGTGATCGCTACAGCTATTAAAGGGAACTTGACTGTCTATGATTTGACAGAAATCGAATTGTCTTACGCTCCACCGTTTTCATCAGCAAAAGACCCTGTAAACATGGCTGGATATGTTGCATCAAATATGATGGAAGGTGATGTAAGTACTGTCCAATGGGATGAAATAGATGAAATCGCTGAAAATGGTGGATTGCTCATTGACGTGCGTGAGCCAATTGAAAGAGAAATGGGTTTTATTAAGGGCTCTATCAATATTCCTTTAGGAGAAATTCGCGATCGATTGGATGAAATCCCCAAAGACAAAACCATTTACGTTTCTTGTCAGGTAGGATTAAGAGGTTACTTAGCGTCTAGAATTCTTTCAGAAAATGGATATGATGTTAAAAATTTAGATGGTGGCTGGAAAACATATTCTTCCGTTTACAATCAAAAAGGCAGTAAAGTATCACCAGCTACAACTGAAGATTTTGAGGTTTTCATGCATATTGATGCGACTGGTTTATCCTGTCCCGGCCCTATCATGGAAGTTCATAAAAATATCAAAAAGCTTCAATTAGGTGAGGTCTTGCAAATCACTTCTACTGATTGCAACTTTGTAAAAGACATTTCTGCTTGGTGCGAGAAGAATCAACATACTTTAGTGAAGACTGAACGAGAAGATAAGCATTATACAACCACGATAAAAAAAGGCTTGATATAAAATGTTATAGTCCGTCTGATTTCGTATTACTTCAAAACAATCAGAACCAGCTGCCAGCACCTAATACTTGTTTTTTGAATTCTTGCTTTCCAACCAGAGCCATTTTAAGAGCCTTACCGTATAAACAAAAAGCCGATTTTCCAATGATGACGTGGAAAATTCGGCTTTCTTATTGTTATAGATATTTAGATTATTCCTGAAAGAATCAAATTCCAAACGGTTTCAAATTCCTGATCAATAGTTGGTGATAACCATTCTTTAGCGTGGGCAGGATGATGAAATTTTGCTGTAGCCATAAAGACTCCGCTCGCGGTGGATACAGCATCTCCGGACTTAAATTCTTGTTTAGCAATGCCGTCTTCAATAATCGGAATGATTTGTCCAATTAATTCAGCGATATGTGCACTTACCGCTTCCACAGATTCTTCTACAAGACTAGTATACATCGTAAATAACTCCGGGTCTTCCTGAACCAAGTTATGCTTAATCTGAATCAAGGTTTTTAACCATAAATACAAACGTTCAGTAGAAGAACAGTCATGGTTGAAAACGGTCGCTAATGGCTCAGAGATGCTATGCAACCACTTCTCTGCAACGGCTTCTCTCAAAGATGCTTTGCTAGGAAAGTGTCGATAGATGGAGCCGTGACTCACTTTCAAAGCCCTTGCCACATCTACCACACTTGTTTTCTCTGGTCCAAATCGGCGAAGCACTTGCTCCGCTGTATCTAATATAATTTCTTTTGTTAAAGGTTGGTCCGCCATTTCTCCTTACTCTACCCCTAACATCCCCATTTGTTCAGCAGCATATCGTGTACCAGCAACAGCTTCTGCAGGCACAGCAGCTTCAATTCTTTCAAGATCAGATTTGCTAAGTTGTAAGTCCACTGCGCTTAATGCATCCTGTAGTTGTGAACGTTTGCGAGCACCGATTAATGGGATTACATCCTCGCCTTTAGAAAGAACCCATGCAATGGCAAGTTGAGCAACATTTGCTTGTTTTTCTACTGCGATATCTCTTAAAGCTTCTACAAGAGCTAAGTTCTTATCCAGATTTTCGCCCATAAAACGTGGTGCGAAAGAACGGAAGTCAACACCTTGACGATCCTTCGACCATTTTCCACTTAACAATCCACGTGAAAGTACACCGTAAGCAGATAGGCTGATTCCAAGTTCACGTAAAGTAGGTAAGATTTCTTTTTCAATTCCACGACTAAATAGTGAATATTCGATTTGCAACCAGCTTATCGGATGAACGGCATGAGCACGACGGACTGTCTCGGCATTTGCCTCAGATAACCCTATGTGTTTCACATATCCAGCCTTCACCATGTCAGCGATAGCACCTACAGTTTCCTCAATCGGTACACTTGGATCAACACGTGCTGGCTGATAAAGGTCAATGTAATCTACTCCAAGACGTTGTAATGTATATGCCAATGCATTCTTGATTGCTTCGGGACGGTTATTCATGCCAATCCATCCGCCATCCGGAGATCTTAACACTCCAGTTTTGACGGCAATAAACGCATTCTCACGCTTTTGCCCCTGCAATGCTTCACGTAAAAGAAGTTCATTATGACCGACACCATAGAAGTCTCCTGTATCCAATAAAGTAATACCCTTCTCTAGCGCCTCATGTATAGTTGCAATGCTTTCCTTTCTGTCTGCTGCACCATAAAGATCAGACATTCCCATACAACCTAAACCAATAGCTGAGATAGATGAATCATTTTGACCTATTTTTCTATGTTCCATAAAAAATACCTCCAATTTATTTGTATTTATTTGATAGGTTAATCATATCATAGAAAAATAACAAATATTAAGTGACAAATTTCATTTTTTGTCACTTGATGAAAAACCTAAATTTTGATATTCCTCACACATAGTCTTTCCAACGCAACGAGCATTCATCATTTTTCCAAAAATCAAACGAATCAAATGTTTCTTTGCATAAAATTTCATAATAGTAGCTATCTCATAGGGACTTCTTTATTAAGCCCATTGTTTTTTTAATCTAAAAAAAAGATGCCGCATAAATAATTTACGAAGCATCGCTTTTTCATTTATCTATTTAAATATGGTATGAACTGTAACATATCAACTACAATTCTTTAATGCTTTTATAATAAGACTATTTTCTACTCTCTTGTGCTAATTGTGGTAAATCATTATTTCCATCGATAATAGTAGCTTGTAATGTCATTTGATCAATTAGCCATTTGCCATCGTTTTTCACAAGGTGATGCATATAAACCCCAGCTACTGTCCATGTATTATGGTTAGATTGGTTTGGTAAATAGTGAAGTGCAAGTACTTTAGAAGTAGCTTGAGCTTCATTTCCTATAATATCCACTTCATGGTTTGTAATCATATGATGCGTTGCTTGGAAACCTGGTAAGAATTGGCTCCATGCATGAATAATATCTTTTTTACTTATTTCACTACCCTCTATCCCTGAAAGAGAAGAGTAATCTAACCATACCTTATCAGTAAACACTTCTTCTAGCTCTACCCATTTGTGTGAATCTGCAGCTGTTCCAACCCTATTTATTTGTGAAATGATCTTCTGTTGATCAATATATCTTTGTAACTGTTCCATTTCTACACTCCCTAATAATAAGCAATATACTAAATGGGTTATCATTGTAAAACTTTCTCTAATTGTCCTCTCCAACGGAAGCAATCAAACCTTCACTATACTTGCCTTACCCTCTGAACTCTGACTTAAGTTGCATCGTTGAATCATAATGCGAATTAGGATGATATGGAGTGGATGGTGTCGTTTCAAGAGAAAGTAAACGCTCTTTAAATGTTTCTAAGTATTGCTTACGTAATTCTTCATGATGTGCTGCTCCGTAACTGACAAATGGTGGCAATACTTCCATTCCCGAAAAGCTCAATATCCCACGATTAATATGGTGTAACACTTGATCCATCATGTCACCACTAATTCCATTCTTGGAAAACATGGTCTCAGGTCCACCAGTTGTAACAGATAACATCGCTTTTTTTCCTTTTAATCCACCTTGATCATATAAACCTACGCCAGGCCCATACAACCACCCCATCGTAAAAACACGGTCTACCCAGCCTTTTAAAATAGCAGGAACAGACAACCACCATAATGGAAATTGGAAAAGAACAAAATCAGCCCATTTTAGTTTTTCAATTTCCGTTTTAATATCTTCAGTAAACGTGTCTTTTTTCACGGCTGCTATTTGTTCCATTTGATATTTAAAAAACTCGTGGTTCTCAAGTTCTAAGAAATCCTGTTTGTTTGCAACAGGATTAAAATTCATTTCATATAAATCAGAAACTTTCACGAAGTGACCTTGTTCTTCCAATGTTTTGATTGCTAAATCTTTTAACGCACCATTAAACGACCTCGGCTCCGGGTGAGCATAAACGATTAACACATTCATCCTATAAACGCCTCTTGATAATCTTTAGCGAACGTTTCAAATGAAGTTGCTTTTTGTCCTATGATTTCTTCTACTGTATTGGAAACCTCTGCGGTATATCCTATTTTGTTTATATGATATAACTCTACCAATGCATCAACTGTTTCTGCAGGCATACCTGCATCTAGCATCGATTGACGAGCACTTTCAGCTGGAACATCTACATATTTTATAGATTTTCCTGTCACATCAGAAAGAATATTTGCAATTTCGTGATAAGAAATGGCTTCTGGCCCGGATAAATAATACGCTTTATTTTCATGTCCTTCTTCAGTTAAAACATGATTCGCTACATTAGCAACATCACGTGCATCAACCATAGCAATTTCCCCATCACCAATAGGTGCGTAGAATGCACCGTGATCCCTGATTGTATGGGAGCTAAAGTTGACGATGTTTTGCATAAATGAATTGGGACGTAAGAAGGTATAAGCGATCCCTGATTGTTCGATTTCTTTTTCAATAGTCCGGTGCCATTTGGCCATTGTGATGGCTTCCAGTTCAGCTCCTGCACCTGAAATTTTCACAAGATGCTTCACACCTGCTTCTTTTGCAGCCTGAATAATATGACTTGATAGCTCTACCATGTTTGGAACAAACGGTGTCGCAAAAAATACTTTCTCAATACCTTTCATAGCTTCTTTCAGTGAAGATGGAACAAGTAAATCAGCGTGAATCAGTTCGACTCCTAGTGCTTTTAATTCCTCTGTTTGACTTGTAGGACGAATGGTCACACGAACCTTATAACCTTTATCGGTAAGAAGCTTTGTTAATTCTTTACCGATATTCCCTGTTGCACCAATCACTAGTATTGTTGTGTCCATATTCTTTTACCTCTATTTCTTTATTTTCTATGGTTATCGATTTTTGAAAATGTAGTACCAAACAGTGCATTTCTAACTGGTTCAGATGATAAAAATTCGTGTGGAAAGCCAAGCTCAATTTCGCTTACTTGATTTAAATTCCGAAGATGTTCTGATGATAATTTGAATTCAACTGCACCTAGATTATCAGTCATCTGTGACACTTTTCTCGCTCCAACAATCGGAATCATGACACCTGACTGTTGGCGTACCCAATTAAGCGCAACTTGAGCAGGTGTACTGCCAATTTCACCAGCAATTTTCACCACTTCCATTGCAATCTTACTATTAATGTCATTTAATCTTTTGCTTTCTGGAGTCAAGCGTTTTAACTCTTCCTTCGATTGGTCATTTAGATACTTTCCTGTCAATGCACCACCAGCCATCGGTGCCCAAGCTGTTACACCAATATCAAAAGCGCGAGCCATAGGTAATAAGTCACGTTCTGGTGCACGTTGCAGTAAATTATATTCCACTTGTAAACCGATAAATGGCGTCCAACCACGCAACATCGCTAAAGTATTAGCTTGGGAAACAATCCATGCTGGTGTGTCAGAGATTCCTACATATAAAACTTTACCTGCTCGAACCATATCATCCAAAGCACGCATCACTTCTTCGATAGGTGTCGTAAAGTCCCAAGCATGAAGCCATAATAAATCAATGTAGTCCGTATTTAATCGCTTTAAACTTCCTTCAATAGTTTGAACAAGGTTTTTACGATGATTTCCCCCACCGTTTGGATCATTACGTCGGGTAGAAAGCGAGTATTTAGTAGCAATCACGAATTGCTCTCTATTGCCTTGAATGAACTCACCTATAAACTTTTCACTTGTGCCATTCGTATAATTGCAAGCAGTGTCGATGAAATTCCCACCTGCTTCTACAAATTGATCAAATATTTTTTTACTTTCTTCTTTTGAAGCCCCAAATCCCCAATCTTCTCCAAATGTCATCGTTCCAAGAGCCAGTTCTGAAACTCTTAATCCACTTTTTCCAAGTAATTTATATCTCATTTTTATCACCTATTTTTTTATTTGTTTGTACAATCAATCATTTAATCAACGATGGATGCTAGTTTAAGATACCCGGCTTTAATAGGTTCATGCTTATGTCCCATAATTGTTTGGCCGCTTTCGGATCGTTTGCTTCTTTTGTTGTGTTTTCAGGTTTACAGTTATTAAAGAATTGACCACTTACTCCTCTTACCTCTGGGGCAGTTGCAAGAAATACCGGAGTTTTAGCTCCTTTTTCTGTTTTAGCTGACATTAGCCCAAAAATACTGCGGAAAATCCAAGGCAACTGATGCATAATGTTTGACTTAATAATGCCGGGGTGAAGGCTATTTACAGTGATTGGTCTTCCTTCCAATTTTCTTGCAAGCTCTTTCGTAAATAAAATTAAAGCAAGTTTTGTTGGTCCTACAGCTTTATAAAACTTATAGTTATTTTTCACCATTAAATCATCAAAATTCATCTTAATTCCATTATGCTTTGAAGCAACATTGATAATACGGCCTTCACCACTTGCTTCTAATGAATCAAGCAAAAGATGGGTAAGTAAAAAATGAGAAAGATAGTTGGTAGCAAATGTAGTTTCAATTCCATCTTCCGTTTCTGATCTTTCAGGTAAGAAAACAGCTGCATTGTTTATCAATACATCCAACTTATCAAACTTTTGTTTAAATTCGTCTGCTGCTTGACGAACCATTTGTTGAGAAGAAAGGTCGGCAACAAGCATGTGCACCTTATTGTTACCAGATTGTTCAATAATATCTTTAACTGCTTCATTTCCGCGTTCCTTACTGCGGCACAAAATCACGACCGTAGCTCCCTTTTCAGCTAATTCAAGAGCCGTTGCTCTTCCAATACCTGAATTCCCACCAGTAATCAAACAAATTTTATTTTCCATGTTGAACTCCCCTTTTTTGATTGGCTCTGTTAATGTTTAGTGTTGTTTTTTATGAGTAAAATTAGAGAATCCACTCCCTTTCCACGGACGAAATGGTAAGCCTCTTCGCTCGTACCTCACTGCGGGGTCTTTCCAGCCCGTTTTTCCGCAGAAGTCTCGCGGATTCCCTTCCTCACAAATATCAACAGTATCGCTAAACAGAGCCTTTTGATTAAAATATCTGTATTTTATGATCTATGACTATCAATTTTTGCATACATCTGTTGTTGTCCTGTTGCTAAGAAATCATGTGGAAATCCTAACGTAATTTTGCTAATTTCGTTTAGTCTTTGCATGTGTTCGTCACCTAGTTCAAACTCAAGACAACCTAAATTATCTTTTAATTGAGCTTCTGTTCTAGCACCAATTATCGGGATGATTACCCCTCTTTCTTGTTGTTGTCTAACCCAGTTTAGCGCCACTTGTGCAGAACTACGCCCTAGTTCATCTGCAATCTTGTCGACTTCTTTAGCAATTTCAAGATTTCTATCGTTTAGGAATTGATTATGCATTGGATTTGGAATTTCCAACCTCTTTTGATCACTGCTTTTTTTAGTATATTTACCAGAAAGTAAACCCTGTCCTAGAGGAGACCAGACTGTAACGCCACTGTCAGATGCCTTTGCCATAGGAAGCAATTCACGCTCTACTGTTCTTTCAATTAAACTGTACTGGATTTGCAATCCAATGAATGGGGACCATCCTCGTAACTTAGCAATTGCATTTGCCTCTGAAACGACCCATGCAGGAGCATCCGATATACCAACATATAATACTTTTCCTGAACGGACTAAGTCATCCAAGGAACGCATAACTTCTTCTACTGGCGTCATAATATCCCAAAAATGAAGCCATAACACATCAATATAATCTGTATTTAATCGTTTTAAACTTGCTTCTACTGATTGAACAAGGTTTTTCCGATGCCCTCCACCTGCGTTCGGATCATTAGGATTTAGAAAATTGAGCGAATATTTGGTGGCTAAAACCATCTCTTCTCTTATAGGTGCAATGAATTCCCCAACAAATTTTTCACTTGTTCCATTTAAATAAATATTTGCTGTGTCAATGAAGTTGCCACCAGCTTCCACATAAGCTTCAAACACTTTTCTACTTTCTTCTTTAGATGCCCCATAAGGTCCCCAGTCTTCACCAAATGTCATGGTTCCCAAAGCTAACTCTGAAACTCTCAATCCACTATTTCCTAATAATTTATATCTCATTCTAAAGCCTCCTTATATTATTGATTTTTACTTAACTTCATTCTTGCTTATATATCATTTGGTCATATCTACAATCAATTTTCCTAAGACATCTCTCTTAGAGAGTCGTTCATGCGCATAGTAAATGCCCTCTAGGGAAACTTTTTCAGCTATACTTGGTTGAATTTCTTTTGATGACAATAACTGTACTAGCTCATTTAGATCCTCTTTAAACCAAACAGGATTTTTTTTCTTGTAAACATCAATGCCGTAAAAAGACACGGTTCGATTATTCCAAGGGATTAGATTTTTCAATAGACAATAACTAATACCACTAATAGTTCTTACATTCTGAAAGAAATTACCTGGTCTCCCATTTGCCATTTTCCCTAAATCTCCAAATAGGACAAGTCTTCCTTTCTCTTTTAACAATGAATAGGAACGCGTTGAAACCGATCCTCCGAAACAATCAAAAACAATATCTACCCCATTGCTCGAATGACCCTTGATGGTTTCTACAAAATCTTCCTTCATATAATCAATAGGAAAAGCGCCATAGCCTTTTATGAAACTCTGCTTATGAGTGCTTGCAGTTGCATACATTTCAAGACCCGCAAACCTACCCAAATCCAAAAGGGCCGAGCCAACTCCTCCTCCCCCTCCATGGACCAGAATTCGCTCTCCTTTTTTTGCACGAGCAACTCTTTTTAGCATTTGGTAGGCTGTTACATAGTTTAGAACAAGAGCGACTGCTTGAGCTGGATCTAAATCAAAGTCTTCTGGAATAATTGTCATTTCCTCTAAAGGAAGATTGATATATTTTGCATATCCTCCGGTACCCGTTAAAGCAATGACTCTTTTCCCAATATATTTTTCATCAACACTTAAGCCAGTCTGTTCAATAATTCCGTAAATATCATAACCGGGTGTATAGGGCAGCTTTGGTATAGGTAAAGCTGGGTTTTTAAAAACTCCCTCCTGCTGCATTACCTCATTATAGGAGACCCCTGCAGTTATTACTTTTACTCGAACTTCACCTTTTTTAGGAAGAGGTATCTCTTCTTCAATGATGTGTAATCCTCCCACACCACCGTAATGTTGGATAACTACACGTTTGTTCTTCATCAAAAATCGCCCTTTAGCTTGTAAAATTTAAATCAGGTTAGCAAATTCATTAAGCCTCTTTGACATCTGCTGTATTTCTTCCACGGATTCATGAATTTGTTTTATATTGTCTTTTTGAACATCTCCTACATCAGAGATTTTTTGTACCATTTTGTTGATACTCTCCATCGATTTTCTAATGTTCTCAAGTATTTCTTGAATTGTTTCAGTAGAGGAACGGGTATGTTGGGAAAGTTTTCGTATTTCATTGGCCACTACACTAAATCCTCTCCCGTATTCACCTGCCCTTGCCGCTTCAATAGCTGCATTTAGTCCTAGAAGATTTGTTTGATCTGCCACTTGTTTAATAAAAGTGATGACCTCTTTTGTTTTTTCCACCTGTTTGCTTGATTCCTCAGAACTTTGTAAAAGATCTCGAGTTAGTGAAAATAAGGACTGGGCACCTCCAGATACATTTCCTACATTTTCGTTTACTAATTCCAGAGAATTGGTCATTTCATTCGAAATCTTCAATAATTCTTCCTCGTTTTGATGCATAATACCAAGTGACAATACCCCAATCACCTGACCATCTTCATCCTTTAATGGAAGCAGATTTGCTGTGAATTCTACTCCATGCAAATTTGCTGGTATGACCATCCTAATGGGTTTTCCATTTTTTAAAACATCATCCGCAGGTGTTCCAGGTTTTATTTTCATACCTGGTTCTAACTTAAGCTTTATCTTTTCACCAGGAAAATAGGCAAGGATTTCGTCTTTATTTCCAATAGTGATGGAGGTGTCCGTTGGTATTGCGGACTGGAATATTGGAGCGACCTTTATAAGCGATTCAATAATCAAATGATGTTGTGACATAGGAACCTCTCGTTTCTTAATCGGAAATATTTTACAAATCTATTTACCAGTTGATTTTTTGACCATTTCTAAAAAAACCACCATTTGGCCCAGCTTCATCAACTTCTGTAAGCCACAATATGGATTGAGCAGCCTCTTCTACACTTCTGGGAGCATGAGGACCACCCATATCAGTCCTAACCCACCCTGGACATACCGCATTGATTTTGATGTTTCCAAGAACCTCTGCAGCAATAAGACGTGTAAGTCCATTTAATGCAAGTTTGGATAATTTATATGAGCCTGGTCCAGTATGATCCATCCCATCCATTTGGCCATAACCAGAAGAAATATTGACAATTCTCCCATAATTATTTTTCTTCATTAAAGGCAGAAAAGATTGAATTAGATGAAAAGGTCCCAAAACGTTGGTTCTTAACGTTTGTTCTAAAATATCAGGATCTTCTTCAGTCATTTTTAGGTTCTCATCTAAATAAACCCCTGCATTATTAATTAACACATCAAGTCGGCCATATGTTTGTTGAACATATTCCACAGCATTCTGAATGCTTTCAATATGATCAACATCAAGTTCAACAACATGCATGTCATATCCAGCTTTGTTTAAAGAATTAACAGCATTTTGTCCTTTTTCTTTGTTTCTGCAGCCTAATATAACCTGATAATTTTTCACGGCTAATTGTTTGCCTAATTCAAAACCAATTCCTCTGTTTCCACCGGTAATAAGAGCAATTCCCTTATATTGAGACACAATGTTCAGCTCCTTTTTAATTGTTTGTACATACAATCCAATCCGAAAAATTTTTTCTCTTAATCTTGAAATCTATATTTATTCTTCTCATCCTTGTAAGACTCCTCTGCAACAGCAGGTCTAATGTTTTCAAAAATACCGAAGCAATTTCCACTAGAGTCCTTAAATATGTAACAAGGTCCGTTTGGTATTTCAATTGGTCCTTTTTCTTCTTTCCATCCTCTATTTCTTAATTCTCTTGTTTTTCCATCCAAATCACTCACTTCATAAATAGGCATACACGTAGGTGGAGTTAAGTGATCTGCGATTAATAATAGAGGTCCCTCCCCGATTTCAAATGCAGCAACCTTTGCTCCAAATCTGTCGAAAGCCCAGTGTAATTTTCCACCAAGTACAAATTTGTAGTAATGAAAATCAGTATCAAAATTTGAAGTACCCATATACAAATACATCAACTTATTGAACGGGATAGCACTTATTCTAAACACACCCTCTCCAAATAATTATTCTCACACTTTGATAGAGTTATTTGTTTAAATTAATAATTGTAATACAAACAACCTATTCGTTGTTTGTACATACAATCATAATAAAGTAACATATTTGAAAAATCAATCTTTGCCCAGATAATTTTTTCCTTCATAAATTGACATTTTTTTATTGATTCCTATTAGCGAAAATATTTAATGCTGAGAAATAAAATTTTCTACATGTCATTTGACAAATAAATTTGTATGCGGTAATTTGTATGTACAAGCAAAAAGTAAGGGGTTCTTATTATGATTGATGATTTTTTTGACAATTGCCTGTATTTTACAGTTAATAAGCTATCACGGGCTATTACAAAGATGGCTGAAGATTCTTTCAAGATCACGGGACTATCTCCGACTCATGCATTTTTAATGATGTTAGTTATTGATAAACCTGGAATTGCACAATCGGAGTTAGCAGAGGCCCTGCATCTCAAGCCTTCTACAATTACTCGTTTTGTTGATAAGTTGGTTGAAAAAGGCTTGATAGAACGAAAGACAGAGGGCAAGAGATCGTTAAATTTTCCTACTGAAAATGGAGAAGCGATTCTTAAAGATATTAAAGAAGGCTGGAAAATATTATTTCGATCTTACTCAGATATTTTGGGTGAAGAAGAAGGAAAAGTATTAAATAAGTTAATAAACGATGCAGGAAACAAATTAGAAAAGTAATAAAATAAGATACTTTGCTGAATACTAAAAATGTATTAAGTTAGGTATCTTACCTTTATATTTGCTTGTACAAACAATAAAAGATGAAAAAGGAGAATTACTGATGAAAACACTTGTAATTATCACACATCCTAATCTTGAACAATCCCGAATTAATCGTGCTTGGATGGAAGAATTGAAAAAGCACGAAGAAATTACAATTCATACTCTTTATGATGCATATCCTGATGGAAAAATAAATGTTGAACATGAACAAAAACTTTTAGAGTCACATGACCGTATTATTCTTCAATTCCCATTTTACTGGTACAGCACTCCTGCTTTGTTAAAACAATGGCAAGATGAAGTCCTTTCATATGGATGGGCATACGGAGAAGGCGGAGATAAGCTACACGGTAAAGAACTTGGTCTTGCCATTTCAACTTTTGGACCAAAAGATTCATACCAACCTACTGGTTACAACAATTTTACCATGGAGACTTTAACAACTCCTCTTCAACAGACAAGCAATCTCATTGGCACTAAATTTATGCCATTATTTGTTTTGAATGGTGTAATGCATGTCTCAGATGAGCAACTAGCAGAAAGTGCTAAAGCATATGTTGATCACGTTGTTCAGCCATCAACGATCGAAGCTTAATTAAGGATAAAAAAATATAAAATAAAGGTATTTCTCCTTCTGAAATACCTTTATTTTATTTCAAGTGACGGAATTCAAGAATTTCACTTGCATGCACACACAAGAAAGGTGATAAAGATGAAAACATTAGTCATTGTGGCCCACCCAAACTTGGAGAAGTCGAGAGTAAATAAAACATGGATGAACCGCCTCCAACAAGAGGAAAATGTAACGGTTCACGATTTATATGCACATTACCCGAACTTCGAGATTGATGTAGAAAAAGAGCAGCAACTTTTATTAGAGCATGATCGCATCGTTTTACAATTCCCTTTTTATTGGTATAGTTCACCTGCTTTATTGAAGCAATGGCAAGATGTCGTTTTACAATACGGTTTTGCCTATGGGGCAGAAGGTAAAAAGCTTAATGGAAAGGAGATCATGCTGGCTATTTCTTCTGGAGGTCCGGCTGAAGCTTACCAGGCTGGTGGTTACAATCACTATTCCATGAGCGAGTTAACTCGTCCCTTCCAAGCGACAGCAAACCTTTGTGGCATGCATTTCCTACCTTCTTTCCTATTACAAGGAATGATGACATTAAACGAAGAAAGACTTCAAGAAAGCGCTGAAGCACTAGCTACTAAAGTAACCAATTCAAATTTGCGTGCTGGCCGCTAGTTTTCAACGCATCATAAATGATAGCTTAGAATTAAGCATAACTTGATACCTAGCTAAAAAAAGCAAATTGTGGATTGCAATAATAAAAGCACTTCTCTTAAGCATATGCTTTTTGAGAAGTGCTTTTATAAAATGTATTAGGCAAGTAGGAAATAGCTACCAAATAATAAAGAAATGACAATGATAAAGATACTGAGAGCAACAATGTAATTTTTCGAGGCCGTAAACGTTTGAGAATTAATCGTATTGATTTTTATTAAATACACAATCGTTGCCATGATAATCGTAATGATCCCTAATGCTACAGATGCAATGCCAATCATATTTGCTAGCACATCACCAATAGGTGAGAGATTTTCCTTCATATTAAAATGTAAATTTGTCACCAAGAATCCTACGCCAATAATTGCAATGGCTGTACGAATCCAAGCCAAATAAGTCCGTTCGTTCGCTAAATGCTGCTGAATGTATTTGGAATCGATTGTTGGTTGGTTTTCTTGTTCATTTCTCATCTGATCGCTCCTTCATCTTAAGAAGCCTTCCGAGATGGTCTTCCTAGATATATTATCGTATATAATTTAATATTCCATTTCTTCAATACCTTCACTTCTATTAATAAACAAATATGAAGTAAACAAAAAGCTAACCATTATTCCGCCATAGGTTTTTGTGCTACACACTGAATCACATGAGATAATCCGTTGTGTCCCTCGCCTTCATGACGGACCACTTCGCCCATAAAGAAATGAACGATTCTCCAATCAGAAAAAACTTGTAATAAATCTTCTGGAGAATATAGTAGCGCCTCATCTCGGGGACCTCCACTTTGGTATGGAAGCTGATACACAGAGTAAACTTCCGTCAAGAAATATCCACCCGGTTTAACTGCTTCTCTTACATTAAGTAGCGTTTTTTCTCTTAAATCTTTAGGGAAATGACCAAAGATACAAACTATCTCATCCCACTCATTTTTCTTCCACGGAGCATGATTGAGATCTACATGTGCAGTTTCAACTACAACGTCTTTTTCCTTAGCAAGCTTTCTTGTCTTCTCTAAACCTGCTTCTGAATAATCCCATGTTGTTACCTGCATTCCTTGCTCAGCCAAGAACACAGCATTCCTGCCTTCTCCTTCAGCAATTGCTAATGCTCTACCACTCGTTAGAGGAATCTTTAAGTGGAATTCTTTTAGAAAGACATTTGGTTCCTTACCAAATACAAATTCTTCATTTTGAAAACGAACGTCCCAATGATTCATATTTAACCTCCTCCAGCTTGCCTATCCAATGCTTGAATGAAATACTCGAGTGACTTCAATTTCCGAGTAGTACTTCCATTAATAGTATAAGTATATATGCGTCCTACTTTACAATATAAAAAAGGGCTATTGCTAGCCCCTAAAATAATTCTGACTTCTTTTAGTTTTTCAATGCCTGCAGGATGTGATGGGTATCAAAACCCAGAACCCATTTTCCATTAACCTCTGTTTGAGGAACACCCATTTGACCAGTTGTTCTAACAAGTTGGTGCATCATTTCAGGCTTCGAATCAAGATTAACTTCTTTAAAAGGAAGATTTTCCTCTGTCAAAAAATTCTTTAACATAAGCACAATATGGGCAACGAGTTGTTGTATAAACGGTAATTGAATTCATACTTAAAATCCCCTTCTTCTGTAAATTTTTCTTATGCATGTTTAATCTACACTTTCGAAAAGGTCTCAAAGTAGCATAAAACAGTAAAGTTATCTTACCAGGCGCTAATGCCACCTTTTACATTAGTTACTTGCTTGAATCCTTTTTTTTTTAGCAATTTAGAAGCCTTATTGCTTCTCATTCCACTTTGACAAATGACCACAATTTCTTTTTCCTTCGAAAGTTCATTCACATTATTGGCCAACTGGTGAAGAGGGATATTCTTAAATCCTCGAATATGATTCCCTTTAAACTCAACAGGTGTGCGAACATCAACAAACTGCTTATTTTGGTCGTTTAGTTCATTTTTTAGAGCAGAGGTAGATATTTGTTTAACCCCTTTTGTAGGTAATAAACGCTGTAACATAAACAAAACAAATATGCCTATCACTACATAATTGAGATACTCCATATTACTTCTCACCATTCCTTTGTTTGTTTTCTATTTATCTGCTTCTTATTAAGAGATTAACTGCTTCATTCAGTAGTTCTACAGAAGGCTTTCCTTCTTGATTATTGGCATTTCGTACACAATCAATTAAGTTAGAACTTACTACCACACCAATTGTTCTATCAATTGCAGTTCTAGCAGCAGATAATTGGGTGATACATCTTTACATTCCTTATTTTCATCCATCATCCTCAAAATACCTCTTAGTTGTCCTTCGATTCGTTTAAGACGATTCTTTATTTGGTCATCATAATCCATCATCTACACATCCTTTAGGTATTTTAGGTATTAATGAACTCTATTCAACTTCTTCGTTTAATCATTAAAGAAGCACTACTTCTTTAATGTATCAATAATGGCTACAATGCAACTATATACCCATATAGGTATATAGTCAATATATTTTATTTATAAAAAATAGATGGGTAGAAGCTTACTTCCCTCCTTTTTACAGATGTATTCATTTTTTTCAATAAAAAGATGCATTCCAAAAAGGATGCATCCATCACTGATTCATATATCTTTATCACAACCAAACATCATAAAAAAAGCTCCCAAACCTTAATGGAATGGAAGCTTTCATAGATGACCTGTGAGGGGTTCGAACCCCCGACCTCAACCCTGTCAAGGTTGCGCTCTCCCAACTGAGCTAACAGATCGATTTGAATGTACTTTGATTTTAGTATGTAGGTGTCTATCTGTCAATACCTATTAGAAGACATATATTATTTTATTCATTTTTGTTAAAATGTCAATGTCGTCAACTTTTACATAGTAGAAGAAAACTTTTTTACGATAGATGGGCATATTAATGGAAAAATATCCTCTCTCCTTTTAGACTTAAAATTACCTTATTGAAGGTATGATGCGATTAAATGATCATTGTAAAAGGTAATGAGCACACGGAGTCAGTACTTAAGTGTTGTTTTGGCAACAAAGAAGAAATATTGGTAAGATAGAAGTAATTTTTCAATAAGTTTTGATGCCAATGCTGGTCTTTATTCAAAAGAAATATTGGAAAAGATTATATCTGAAGAAACCTAAACCGCCCATCCCATTCCCATCACCGGTATTGGAATGGACGGATGCTAGAATGGGGGAATCACCATGGATATTCCAAAAGGGACAATTAAAGACTTAACGATTAGAAGCACTGCTTTAAATGAAGATGTTCAAATACTTGTATATTTACCGGCTAACTTTTCTCCGCTTTACAAGTATTCACTTCTTATTGCTCAAGATGGGAAGGACTATTTTCAGCTAGGACGGATTGGTAGAGTGGCCGATCAACTTTTACACGATCGAGAAATTGAGAACGTCATCATTGTTGGTATTCCTTACTTAAACGTTGATGACCGTCGAGAAAAGTATCATCCTTCGGGTGAAAAAAATGAAGCGTACATCCGCTTTTTAGCTCACGAACTTGTTCCATTTTTGGATCAAGAGTTCCCTACCTATCATATGGGTACGACTCGTACGCTTATTGGGGATTCGTTGGGAGCGACAGTTTCTCTTATGGCGGCTCTGCAATACCCACATACATTCGGCAAAGTCATGTTACAATCGCCATATGTCAATGACAAGGTATTAGAAACCGTTAGAAATTTCACAAAGTCTGAGCTATTGAACATTTACCATGTCATCGGAACAGAAGAAATTACCGTAAAGACTAACGATGGAAAAATCTTGGACTTCTTAGAACCAAATCGTGAATTGAACAAGTTATTTACTAGCAAATCGTTTACATACTTTTATGATGAATTTAACGGCGATCATACATGGACATATTGGCAACCAGACTTGATTCGTGCTCTTAAAATCATGTTTTAGGTAATCAGTTCTCTTATATATTGTAAATTCGGAAAATTTGTTATACTAGAAGATGAAGAGCCGAAACCGAATGGATAATATGATATTAAGATTGGCTACCAAGTAAGTTCCTAGTACCTATATTAGAATAATGGAGGTTTTACTATGAAATTTGGAGTAGTTATCTTTCCTTCCAAAAAACTGCAAGACTTAGCGAATTCCTATCGAAAGCGTTACGATCCACATTATTCACTTATCACCCCACATTTGACGTTGAAATCAGCGTTTGAAGCAACTGAAGATGAGGCAAAAAAATTAGCCGAACAACTTGGGGAAATTGCCAAGAAATATCAGCCGTTTCAATTAAAGACAACGAAAATCAGTTCATTTCAACCTGTTAATAATGTAATTTATTTAAAAGTTGAGCCATCGGAATATTTGGATTCGCTACACAACGATATGAATGCACAGCTTGAGACTCAACCACAAGAATACGCATTCGTGCCTCATATTACCATCGCACAGAAGCTTTCAAACGATGAGCATTCTGATGTTTATGGTTCATTACGTATGCTTGATGTAAACCATGAAGAGACAGTTGATCGTTTCCACCTCCTTTATCAGCTCGAAAATGGATCATGGACTGTATATGAAACATTTCGTCTTAGAAAGGAATAGTACATCATGAATGTAAAAGCTGTTACCAACCCAGACCAACTGGAGGAAGCCTTCGCTATTAGAAAAACTGTCTTTGTAGAAGAACAACAAGTCCCAATGGAAGAAGAAATCGATGAGTACGAAAATGACTGTACCCATTTTGTCCTCTATGAAGAGGGTAAACCAATCGGTGCAGGACGTTTTCGTGAACTTGATGACTATGGGAAAGTAGAAAGAATTTGCGTCTTGAAAGAAAATCGCCATGGTGGATCAGGAAAAGCAATCATGGAAGCTATTGAAAACTTTGCTGTGAAGGAAGGCTTCAAAAAGCTTAAATTAAATGCACAAACTCAAGCCATTCCTTTTTATGAAAAACTTGGATATCAAGCTGTTTCTGATGAATTCTTAGATGCTGGCATACCGCATCGTACGATGATTAAAACTGTATAGAAATTAAAAGCTCTTGCCTTCAATTGAGGTAAGAGCTTTTGTGTTTATATGGGATAATTTCCTACTTAAAGCAAATACTACCCTATATGCCGTTCATTAAAGGAGAAATTTGACATGGTGTTCTTCCACATTTTCCTTGAATTATTTGTAGGTTATGTCGCGTTATTTTTACTAACGAAGATACTCGGAAAAACGACAATTACACAAATCACTACATTTGATTTCATATCAGCACTGGTCCTTGGAGAACTAGTTGGAAATGCCCTATTTGATGAAAACATTGGTGTAAAAGAAATTTTGACTGCTATTTTTCTATGGGGTTCTTTAGTATTTGCAACTGAAATCATTACGCAGAAATTTAAAGGAACCAGAAAACTACTTGAAGGCGAACCTTCCATCGTTATTCGCAACGGAAAGATTGATTATAAGGTTCTAAAGAAAAATCATCTGGATATTAACCAGCTCCAACATCTGCTCCGATCAAGAGATGTATTTACAATCCGTGAATGTGAATTTGCCATACTGGAGACAGATGGAACAGTAAGCGTATTGAAAAAACCTAATTATTCGAATCCAACAGCACAGGACCTAAATCTCAAACTAGATAAAGTGACTCTTCCCGTCACCATTATCCTGGATGGCGAGCTCATAAAGGATAATTTGCAGATGATTCATTGGGATGAACAAAGGCTCTTGAAGGAAATTAAGAAATACGGAGCGCAGTCAATGGAAGAAGTACTTTACGCAGAATGGTTAGAGGGTGAAGCTTTGCATGTTCAAACATACTAAGCTTCACCCTCTTTTTTTAAACACTTTTACTGTATAGGTTACCTTTACCAGTAATTTCACTATAAACTTTCTCAATCAAGCGCTCATTCAGCATTTTTTTATAAGGTGATCGAGCTCTAAGCGGAGCCGTTTGAAGGCGTTCCTGTGATGAGGACTCATGGTCCTGAGTCGGCTCTTCCCCGTTTACCACCCTCACACGTTCAATCTTATATGTATGTAGGGGGACAGTTGTTGTTCCAATTTCACGATTATGATATTGCATATATTGGTATTGGGTAACAGGAATGATATATCCCATATCGAACACCTCTTTCATTCTTCATTTCTAATTAGTTTATGATTTGTTCACCATCTTTACCCCTTATTTGCCAGAATGAAACAAGAATCTTCCCTTTTGAATCGATAAGAAATTTGATATGATAGAGTCTGTCTTGTTTTATTAAAAGTATGAATTCGGTTAATGGCTCGGTATGGCTTTTTAACAAATAAATGATCTTTTAGATATCCATAAGGTACGGTTGTTCTGTGGCATATTTGGGGGTAGAGATAGATTTAATAAGTCATTTCAGATACGAATTCAAATGATACTCCATTCGTTTATTCATCACTCATCTTCCATGAAATCATTTTTCCCACAGTAGAATTCATTTCAAATCAAAGTCTATTTTCAACAAGAAATGAGGGACATCCTTGAAAACCGTTTTTTATCAAAACCGTGTCATTCATATCGATCAACTAGATAGATCGGAGTTTCAAAAAATCTATCAATCAGGAAAAAACGGCGAACTTGCGTGTCCTGTTTGCCATAAAAAAGTTAAATTTTATCTCGGTATTTCCCAAGAACCACATTTCTATCATTTACAAATGGAATCATCAGCATGCCGAGATTCGGAGATTAATAGTGATAAAGAGCCTTCAGCAACTGAAACAGTCTATATTGAAAGAAACGGTTTTCGCATGCCACAATCACGTGGAATCGCAACCCTGCAAAAAGAAGATGCGACTACATTTAAGCCTGCAAGAGCTCTGACCATTCATCGAGAATTTACTCCTCCTTCTGTTAGGGAAGTAACAAAAGGAACCTATTACTTGGACAATCTCTTGTCTGAAGGTGTTAACTTGGATAAAAGTCAGGCTAAAGCCGTAATAGAAACTCAGGGCTCTTTGCTTGTTTTAGCAGGGGCTGGCAGTGGGAAAACTAGAGTTTTGACAGCTCGAACAGCATATATGCTTGAAGCAGAAAAGATCGATCCAAAAACCATGATGTTGCTTACCTTTACTTCTAAAGCAGCTGCAGAAATGAAAAACAGAATGCTGTATTATCCCAACATGAAAAGGGAAAAAGTGAGCCAACTTGTGTCAGGTACTTTCCATAGTATTTTTTATCGCATTCTATTATTCCACTCTCCTGAAAAATGGTCTTCTGAAAAACTCCTCAAACGAGAGTGGGAAAAAGACCGGATCGTAAAGGAAGCCGGAAAAGAATTAGATTTATCGGAAAAGGATTTTGCCTTCGATTTGGCCTTGCAGCAAATTGGTTTTTGGAAAAATTCATTAGTGAATCCGAAAGATGTGAAACCAACTAGTGAGTGGGAAGAAAAAGTCTCCTTCCTATATAATCGTTATGAAGAAATAAAATTAAAAGAGGGCTTATTCGACTTTGACGATATGCTCTTAGGTTGTTTCGCATTGTTTCAATCTTCCCCTTCACTATTAGAAAAGTATCAAAATCGTTTTCAGTATTTTCTTGTAGATGAATTTCAGGATATTAATAAAGTACAATATGAGCTTGTGAAATTATTTTCCTCGGTAAATAAAAATGTTTGTGCAGTCGGTGATGACGACCAATCGATATATTCGTTCCGTGGTAGTGACCCTGCTTACTTATTGGAGTTCGAGAAAGACTTTCCTGATGCAAAAGTAATCCATCTCTCACAGAATTATCGCTCATCACATGAAATTGTCACGACAGCGAATCAAATTATTGTTGCCAATAAACAGCGTCGCGTCAAAAAAATGAGCGCACAATTCACTGGGACGGATGCTCCAACTTTATTCTATCCATATGATGAAGAAGAAGAAGCTACGATGATTGTGACGGACTTACAGGAAAAGATCGCACAAGGGGCAAATCCTTCAGACTTTGCTATTCTTTATAGAACCCATTCGGCTGCACGGGCAATTTTTGAGAGACTTGCCAATTCAAGCCTTCCTTTTAAATTAGACCAGGATGCTGAAAGTTTTTATGACCGCAGAACAGTCAAAAGTCTGCTTGCCTTTATGCGTTTAAGTTTGAATGAAGATGACCAAAATGCGCTTCCCTATATAATTGGACCACTCTTCCTTAAACAATCCGTACTAAAGGAAGTCAAAGCTCAAAGCATTCTACAGGATTGCAGTTTTCTTGAAACTTTCACTCACATTAAAACAGGGCATTCCTTCCAAGAAAGAAAGCTTAGACAGACCGCAAGTGTTGTCAGGTCTTTGAAACATCTTACACCGCTTTCTGCTCTTGAAGTAATTGAAAAGGATTTAGGTTTTCAGGATTACTTAAAGAAGAGGGGCAGCGAAGGAAATAAGATGGAAAGAAGCTCGGATGACCTTAAAGACTTAAAGGTTGCTGCGCGAAACTTTACAACCTTAAGAGAATTTATTGATCATACGGAACACATGGCAGCAATGAACAAAGAAATGAAGAAATTGAGCAAGACAATGGAGAACGCCATTACTTTAAGTACAATACATCGTTCCAAAGGCTTGGAATACAATACCGTGTATATTTTGGGTGCCGTTGATGGTAGCCTCCCACATGATTATGCCCTGGAAAGTTTGCGAAACGGAGAAACTTCTGCAATTGAAGAAGAACGAAGACTCCTCTATGTTGCAGTTACAAGAGCAAAGGAAAAGCTTTATATTTCCGTACCTGAAAAAAGGCGCGGAAAAAATGCTGCAGTTTCAAGATTTCTAAAAATATTTCGAAGCTAACAGAAAAAAGGACTGATCTTTTTTAAGTTCAGTCCTTTCTTATTTATTAATTCTTGTTGATCATTTTCGTAATTGTATTGATGTCTAATTGCTTCCCATCATTCACAATTGATTTTACGATCTTATCTTCGGTTTCCTTCGGAACATTTTTGTTGGCAATTTGAGACACTCTTCTGATTACATTGCGAACAGTCGCTTCATCTTTAAAGTTGGCATTTTGCAATGAGCCGGCCAATTCAAAAATGTCTTTCATGTTCACGCCGGTCTTCTTTTCAATATTCTTGAAAAATCCATTATCCATATCGAGGATCACGCTCCTTCTTAAACTACTTTATAGTATGAAAGAGCGGAGAAATGGTGATTAGAAAAGCGCAAGCGTTCTTTTAAAAGCCGAATGCCACTTTCGAATTGAAAGTGGCATTTTGCATTTAAATGATTATTAATTATAGAAGCTTGCACCCACAATAATTAACAAAATGAACAATACTACGATCAATACAAATGTGGAACCGTAACCGCCACCACCATAACCGTAGCCTCCGCAAAATCCGTAGCCCATGATTGTCACCTCGCTTTTGTTGTCTCCCTATAACATATGACAAAACACCAAAAGTGTATGGGCTCTTTTAAAAAAACTAAACTTTTATCCTTTTGGCTTAAATAATACGGCGCCAATAAACCCGAAAATAATAGCTGCAGAAATTCCTGAACTAGTCACTTCAAACATTCCTGTTAAGACCCCGACAAGACCGTGTTTTTCAGCTTCTTGGAGTGCTCCATGAACCAAAGAATTGCCGAAACTGGTAATCGGGACGGTTGCTCCTGCCCCTGCAAAATCAACCAATGGTTCGTAAAGTCCTAATCCATCTAAAACAGCTCCAATAACAACCAGAAGACTAAGTGTATGCCCTGGCGTCAATTTTGCCACATCAAAAAGCAACTGACCAAAAACGCAAATTGCTCCACCTACCACGAACGCCCAAAAAAACATGGCTAACATCTTTTGCTCCTCCTTTATTAAATCTCAATGGAAACCGCGTGAGCAATACAAGGTATACTATCATTTTGTTGAAATGATAAGGGAGAAAGCAACGCTCCCGTTGCAACGACGAGAATACGCCTGTATGTACCTTTCTTCATTTCATTAAGCAAATGTCCGTATAGTACTGTTGCAGAACAACCTGCACCACTTCCTCCAGATTGTACCGGCTGATCGTCTTGATATAGCAAAAGACCACAATCCTTGAATTGATCCTGACTAATCTTTAATCCTTCTTTTTGCAACAACTCCATTGCCGTATCATGACCGATTCTCCCTAAATCCCCTGTAATGATCAGATCATAGTGCGATGGATCAAGACCGGTATCCTTAAAGTGAGCAACGATCGTATCTGCGGCTGCAGGAGCCATTGCACCACCCATATTAAATGGATCCGTTAACCCCATATCAATTACTTTGCCGATTGTGGCATAAGTCGTATATGGATCGGTTCCTCGATTTCCGTGACCTGAAACTAAGGCCATCCCCGCTCCCGTAACAGTCCACTGCGCAGTTGGTGGTTTTTGACCACCATATTCGGTCGGATAACGAAATTGTTTTTCGACGGCTGCATTATGACTAGAAGCACCTGTGATAATGTGCTTTGCTCCATTATGATTCACGATAAACGAAGCCAATGCCAGACCTTCCATCGAAGTAGAGCACGCTCCAAAAATACCGAAATACGGTAATTCATGTGTCCTTGCGGCAAAACTTGATGGAGTTATTTGATTAATGAGATCCCCAGCAATCAGGAATTGAATATCATCTTTTTTTACGTTCCCTTTTTGCATAGCAGTTTCAATAGCTTCCTCAATTAATAGTCGATGAGCTTTTTCATAAGACTCTTTTCCCATCCACAAGTCATCATGAAGAATATCAAAATCAGAGGATAACTTTCCGTTTTTTTCAAAAGGTCCGCCACTAACTCCTGTTGCTGTGATAATGGGCTTGTTATTGAAATGCCATGTCTGTTTTCCCTTAAGCAACTATAGCACCCCCCAAATGATGAGCAACGTTTTAATGAGTGCAACGAAGAAAGCAGATACCACTCCGAATAGAATGACAGACCCCGCCAACTTGAACATGTTTCCTCCAACCCCAAGGACAAAACCTTCTGTCCGATGCTCGATAGCTGCAGAAATAACAGCATTTCCGAATCCCGTAACCGGAACAGCACTCCCAGCCCCAGCAAACTGTCCTAAACGATCATAAATTCCAAAACCAGTTAGAAGCATTGAAATAAAAACCATCGTCGCAACTGTCGGATTACCTGCCGTCTGTTCTGTAAAATTGAAGAAATAGATATAAAAGTAACTGATTGCTTGACCAATCACACAAATAAGTCCTCCAACCCAAAATGCCTTAATACAGTTTTTTAATACAGGTCTTTGAATCTCATGTTTTTGCTCAAGTTGCTGATATTGCTTTTGCTCAGGAGTCATTTCATCTTGTTTTTTGCTCATATTTGCTCCTCCCTACTAAGTTAATTCCTTTTTTAAATTGATGATTCTTTCAAATCTCTTTTGGGCTTTTTTCGTTGAAAAATCAGGCTTCTCCAAATCCTCCCGAAGCTGTACAGCCTCTAGAAAAATCTTATAATCACTTGAAACGATGAAATTTTCATCGGGATACTTCTTCTCAAGCAACTTATTGATTTTCTTTTCGATGTTTTTCATTCCGAATCTCTTCATATGCTTCACTTTATAAGCAACAAGGATTTCCTTCTTGCCCTTAATAACTGCAACATCATATATTTCCTCAAATGAAGAGATATCCTTTTCAATCTTTTCATCCACTTTTGTTGATTCTCTCGCTGAAATGTTCAAAGGCTGTGGATTGGTTGTTTTTATAAGGGCCAATTTACTTTCTTGGGAATTTTTTTCATGGCTGCAGCCGACTGCAAGTATCGTAATTACTATTGTTAAGAGCATCTTTTTAATCATGGTAATCCCTTTCCTATAGTTATGGTTTCATTTTAACCATAGTCTTTTCCCAAAAATGATTTTTATGCCAATAAATAAATGTATACTCCTTCTCAGTCACTGTACCTAAGATTTATCTGTTAATCCTATATACAAGAAACGGCTGTCTCTTTTGAGACAGCCGTTTCGTTAAGAACGTTGTTTTTTTTTGTTACATCCGCAATTCTTTTTCACTTTGGTTTGCTGCTGAACCTGTTTTTGTTGTTCTTGTTGCTTTTTAATATAAACATCAGAACCTTTACTTATCATGGAAAGTTCACCTCTTCTTACTAATTTTTATTATCTGAAAACTACCTCTTATGGAAGCATTTTACCTATTGCTGTTTCGATAATAGAGCCTATTCCCGCTACCGCCATAATAATGATCAGAAGTCCCCCTAAGGTTGGAAAAATCAAATACATGAAAACCAGAAAGGTACTTACCCAAATCCCTACGCACCAGTAACAAGATAATAATTGTCCAATCCAATGACGAATTCCAGATTTTTTAGGTATGAGATAAATTTCCTTCTCCCCTAAATCGTTTTCTTCAATAATTTCATCAAAAAAAGGAGCTCTAACATTATCCATGATTTTGTCAAATACAATCAATCTTGTTAAACGAAAGGTCGCGAATCCAATAATAATGATGATATTTATATCCAATCCAAGTATCATTACCGAATCCTCCTTTAGTGACCGAGCTCGTAAGATAAATATTGAAGGCTGTAAAATTCAGACACTCTTTCACAACCATTTTCAGCTTCAATTTATTTATATTTTATGCATTCAACTTTCTTTGGACATTCTATTAGCCTATTTTCAATTCATTGGGAGTATTAAATTATTATTAAAATTGGGAAGTAAACATGATAACTTCAAAAAATTAGACCTTATTAAGATTTAACAGTTTGAAGTTTTGGACGTTATCTCTGTTATCAAGTTCATTCTCACTTAGACAATTCCCCACAATACAAAACCCCGTTCCTACATCGGAACGGGGCTGAATGACTATAAAATATGGAATCCTGAATCAACGTGTATATTCTCACCAGTAATTCCTCTTGAGAGTTCACTGAAAAGGAATAATGCTGTATCTCCTACTTCTTCCTGTGTTGTTACTCTTCTCAATGGAGCTTTCTCTTCAATCTCTTTTAGTATTGAATTAAAATCACTCACACCTTTTGCAGATAACGTTCTGATAGGACCAGCTGAAATAGAATTAACACGGATGCCATGCTTTCCTAAATCAGAAGCTAGATATTTAACGCTAGCATCTAGAGATGCTTTCGCAACACCCATTACGTTATAATTCGCTACTACACGCTCGCCGCCAAGATACGTTAAAGTTACGATACTGCCGCCTTCAACCATCAAATCTTTTGCTTCCTTTGCGACAGCTGTTAAAGAATAGGAACTGATGTTATGAGCCAACAAGAATCCTTCACGTGTTGTATTCATATAATCGCCTTGAAGTTCTTCCTTATTTGCAAATGCTATACAATGAGCTACACCCTGAATGGTTCCGACTTCCTCTTTAATTCGTGCAAAACACTGAGCAACTTCTTCATCAACCGTGATATCACATGGCAATACGATTGTGCGTTCCGCTTCAAGTGATTCTGCCAGTTCACGAACACTTTTCTCAAGTCTTTCACCTGCGTATGTGAAGATTAATTGAGCACCAGCATCGTGAAGAGAACGCGCAATCCCCCAAGCGATACTGCGTTTATTAGCTACACCCATTACTACGTATGTTTTACCGGATAATGAAAGATTCAATTTATATCCCCCTAGTTTATACATGTTATTAGCACCTAGTACTAATATTACACGATACATCCAAAAAAGAAAAGAGTTAACGGTTTATGCACCTTGCAAACATACCAAACCTTATTTAACACTGCTCACAAAACTCAAGTTCACGCCTTAACTTACTTACATATTCTTTTGAGCCCGATACAATCAAGCGATCATTTACTTTAAGTTCTGTGTCACCATGTGGAATGAGGGAATCGATTCCCCTGAAAATACGTACAAATATTACATCGCCTGTAAAAGGAAACTTTCTTACTGTCATGCCATCAAAGTTCTCGTTCATCATCTGTATCTCAAATAAAGCTGAATCCTGGTTTGTCAGGATGTTTATAATGCTTGGTGATTCTATTAGGGCAGTCAGCAACGCTTTTGTGGATAGAAATGCTGAAAATACTTCGATTTCGTGTTCTTGCAGTTCAACTTCCCTATCTGGACTTTCAATTCTTGTGATAACCCTTTCGACTCCTTGTTCTTTCACAAAAAGTGCAAGCTTAGCATTCGTTTCTTCATCGCCTGTTGAAATGAATGCTACATCGGCTTTCACAATCTCTGTTTTTGCAATGTCATCTGAAGTAAAGTCCACTATTTCCCTAATATCAAACAAGGAATCTGCAATTTGTTTTTCAGACTTCTCCTGTGTTGTATGATAGATGCTCACATCGTAAAGAGATGCATTTAAATCTCTTGAAACAGACATTGTAATTTGATTCGCTCCAACAAAGGCTACCTTCAGTTTTCTATGGTGTAGTTTTTCTTTCGGAAACATCTTTTTAAAGACAACCGGCGTAAAGATGGAGGTGATGATAGCAACAAGTATTAAGGTACCGCTCATTTCTGGAGTGATTACATTCATCCTTTCCCCAATGGTTGCCGCGGCTATTACCAGTGAAAGTGTGGAAGTTAACAAGAAACCTGAAGAGATGACTGTTTTCATGTCATACCATCTTTTTAAAAGAAAGACTGGAACCAGCTTGGAGAGCAGTAAACCTGCAAGTAACAACAGAATCAGTATCAGAAGTTTTTCATCTCCAAGTAAGGACCATACATCAAGTTTCACTCCTACCATTACGAAAAATATCGGAATGAGAAATCCATAACCGAAAGAATCTAACTTATGAACTAAATCCTGATTAGGAGACAGTAGAGATACGAGTACACCCGCTAAAAAGGCTCCTAATATGTTTTCTGCCCCTACTTTTTCTGAGACAGCTACTAAAAGAATAATCAAGGTAAAGACCGCACGCGTTCCAATTTGAATCGTACCAGTAGAGAGTTTTTCAATGAATTTACGGTTCTTAAATCTCCTACCGATAAAATATAAACCCACGCCTGCGGCAAATAGAATAAGTAAAAGCCACATATTTGAATTTCCTTTATCGTTAAGTGAAACAAATACCGCAAGTAAAATCATTGTCACTAAGTCGGCAATGACAGCAACCAATAAGATGATTTGCCCAATTCCTGTTTTCATTAGATTCGCTTCTTTTAATGTGGGTACTACCACTCCGAGGGAAATGGTTGAAATAATCAATGTCATCAAAAATGCATTCTCGATAAAGCCTAAAAAGACAAATAAAAAGGATAATCCTAATGAAAAAATAAAAATTCCTATAAAAATCAATGTTGCTACTAAGAAGGAATTAGGTTCAAATTTCCCACTCGACAATTTTTCTTTCTTCTTTTTACCTCTAAACACACTAAAGTCTATCTCAAGACCACTTAAAAACATTAAAAAGATAAACCCAAGGGTTGAGAGAGTTTCAATCCACATGTCTTGTTGGACGACATCGAATCCACTCTTACCAATTACGAGCCCCATGATGATTTCAGCAACAACAACAGGAATCACGGCCAGTTTCAGACGGTGCAGCAAGATAGGGGTTAAGAATGCTACAATGATCACTATCACTAACGAAGTTAAAGATGCATGATGCTCCACTTTCTTACCTCCCTCATTAAGGTGTCAAGTAACTCATAAACATGGTTGCTAATCCAAAGTAGATGAGGATACTAAGTATGTCATTGATAGTTGTAATAAACGGACCAGAAGCTACGGCAGGATCAATTTTCAACTTGTGCATAAACAATGGAATCAAAGACCCTGCGATGGTCGCAACAGTTAATGTACAAAGAATAGAGATGCCTACAAGCATTCCGAGAAAAAGGTCCCCATGCCATAAATAAACAACCAAAGTAATCAATACCCCGCACGTGGCGCCAGTAATCAAACCAGTACCAGCTTCTCTGAAGATAAGTTTGGACTTATTCTCCCTTTCCAATTCCCCAGTAGCAATCCCCCTGACTGCTACGGCCAATGATTGCGTTCCAGTGTTTCCAGCCATACCAGCTATTAAAGGAATAAATACAGCGAGAATTGCTACCTTATTTAACGTTTCTTCAAAGCGTCCAATTAGACTTGCGGTTAACATCCCAAGAAATAGTAGGATAATCAACCATGGAAGTCGCTTCTTCGCGGAGGCAAGTGGTCCTTTATCAAGATTATCCATATCCGATACCGCTGCAAGCTTTGAATAGTCATCTGAAGCTTCTTCCTCCATAACGTCCATAACATCATCAACCGTAATAATTCCAAGTAAATGATTTTGAAAATCCACGACCGGCAAGGCCAAAAAGTTATAATCGCGCATTTTTCGTGCTACTTCTTCTTGATCATCCCCAACAGAAACAGATACCACCCGGTCATACATGATTTCTGAAACCATCGTGTCATCTTCCGTGACAATTAGATCTCTAAGGGAAATAACTCCAGCAAGTTGTTTTTCTTCATTAACCACATAGATGTAATAAATCGTTTCAGCACGTGGTGCTTCTTTTTTCAAAATATACATGGCAGATCTGACAGTTTGATTGGCCAGAATCGCCACGAATTCAGTCGTCATGATACTTCCTGCCGTATATTCCTCGTAATGAAGGAGGTCCTTAATTTCTTGGGCAGCCTCGTTATCCATAATCGTCAAGTAACTAGCCACTTGATCTTTATCAAGCTCGTTCAATACGTCTACTGCATCATCGGCATACATGTTGGAAAGCATATCAGCCGCATAATTCAAGTTCATTTCGGAAAGAACTTCTTTATATTCATCATCTTCAAGCTCTAAGTTTTCAAAGATACCAGCCATTTCTTCTGGTGATAAATAATGATAAATCTTTGTTCTGGTCTCTTCGTCTAATTCTTTGAAAAAATTTGCTTGATCGTATGGATGAGAATCGAGGAATTCCTCTCTGAATAATTCCAAATTTTCTTCAGCAAGAGTCTTGATGAGTAAATCTGTATCCATTCGATTGCGTGTCTTTTCTTGTAATTGTTCTTCCATTTTATTTGCCCCTTTCAAGCATATTCCATAACTTTTTTTACATGAATTCATTGTTTTTTCTATTATTTTTGGGGCTTCTATCAGAATTCAAAGTCCTTACTCAATTCCTTTGCTTTAAATCTTTATTATTGGCTGTTTTCACAATTTTTCAAGAAAAACACCAATAGAAAAGAGCCTTATTATTTTAACATTAATAGCTTAAAACCATGAGCGGCTTTTTTTCATTTTGAAATGTCTTGGTTATACTTATAGTAATAGCTAGAATGACGAAATGCTAATTTGATGTTTTCTTAAGGAGTGACTCTAATGAATATTGACATAATCGGTGATATCCATGGTTGTTTTGATGAATTTAAAACTTTAACGGAGGAACTTGGGTACAAATGGGATACTGGTATTCCAGTCCATCCTGATGGTCGTTTGCTCGGTTTTGTTGGGGATCTCACAGATCGTGGACCTGCTTCTTTGAAGGTTGCAGAAATTGTTTCAAAACTTGTATCAAATAAGAAAGCCTATTACACGCCAGGCAATCATTGTAATAAGCTTTATCGTTTTTTCTTGGGAAACAAGGTTCAAGAAACTCATGGCTTGGAAACCACTGCCGCGGAATACAGGGCTCTTCCAAAGAAAGAGCAAAACAAGATTTCAAATGATTTTATTCGACTGTATGAAAATTCCCCCCTCTATCACCTTCTCGATGATGGAAAGCTCGTAATTGCTCATGCTGGGATTCGTCATGACTATATAGGAAGAAATGATGCAAAGGTTAAGACGTTTGTCCTCTATGGAGATATTACGGGTGAAAAGCATCCAGATGGAAGACCAGTACGTCGTGATTGGACATTAAATTATTCAGGCAATGTCATCGTCGTATATGGACACACACCTGTAATAGAAGCGAAAATTTATAAGAATACTTATAACATAGACACTGGTGCAGTATTTGGCGGAAAGCTAAGTGCATTAAGATATCCTGAGATGGAAATTGTATCCGTCCCATCTTCCATGCCATATGTCGCCGAAAAGTTTCGCGAAGATAAATGAATTGAAAAAAGCTGACTAACAAAAAAGTGTTAATCAGCTTTTTCTGTATGGATAAGTGCCGCCATGTCTGAAGGAAGTGAAGATTCAAAGACCAAATCCTTTTTAAGAAAAGGATGATAGAAGGCGAGTTTTTTACAATGAAGGGCTTGCCGAACCATAAGAGAAGTATGTCCACCGTAAAGGTCATCTCCCACTAATGGATGTCCTTTGTGGGAAAGATGTACACGAATTTGATGAGTTCTGCCTGTTTCCAGCCTCAACTCTAGATGAGTGAATCCCTTTATCGACTGGATGACCTTGAAATGCGTGCAGGCGTATTGACCATCCTCCCTCACTTCTCTTTCAATGATGCTATCCATTTTCCTGCCGATTGGTTCCTCAATCGTTCCCGAAGAAGTGGAGAAATGCCCCTCAGCAAATGCTTCATAAGTTCTCTTAACCTTCCCGCTCTTTTGCTGTTTACTTAATAAATGATGTGTATGACGATGTTTCGCTACCAAAACAAGACCAGAAGTATCACGGTCCAATCTTGTTACGATATGTGAAGTAGCTCTGATGCCAATCTTTTCGTAATGTCCTACCAGCGCATTTGCGAGGCTTCCCTGCGGATGTTCCCTTGAAGGTATTGTGCTCATTTTCGCTGGTTTTTGAATGACGAGAAGGTATTCATCTTCATAAACAATGTTTAGTGGAATATTTTCACCTTTAACCCCTTCACTTGGCTCTTCGGGCGGAAAATAAATCGTAACCTCGTCTCCAACTTTCAATTTGTATCGAACATTAACATCCTCGCCATTAATGACAATCCTGCCACCCTTAAACTTGATATCTGTTAACGCCGTTTTGGATATTTCCTGCTCTTTAAGAAAATCTTTCAATAATTTATCGGTATCACTAGTGTCAATTTTCCAATTCAATTTAAAGCGGGTAGGCATGTTCCGTTACTCCAGTCTTATTCGTCTGCAATGAAAGAATCATGTACTCTTTTCCAGAATGGAAATGGTCTAAAACGCGCAAATCTGATTTTTTCATCTGGCACTCTAAATTGAATCGATTTCACATCTTTATGTAACAATGTCAGATGGTCTACCGTCACCTGAAAGTCTGAGCGATTAACAGGCTTTAGCATACACGTATGATGTGCTGGTAAAATCAATGGTGATCCGACAGTTCTAAATACTCGATTGTTAATGGATGCCATCTCAGCCAGTTGAATAGCAGCAATAGATGGGTGGATAATCGCACCCCCCAATGCTTTATTATATGCTGTACTCCCTGAAGGTGTAGACACACAAAGACCGTCTCCACGGAACCTTTCAAAATGGGCTCCGCGAATTTCAACGTCCATGACTAGCGTTCCTTCTACACTTTTTACAGTCGATTCGTTTAATGCCAGGTAACGTGATTCCTTGCCGCCATGCTGATAGCGAATAATAACTTCAACCAATGGATATTCAATCACCTGATAGGGAGTCTTTGCGATGGCAATGACTAATTTTTCAATCTCATCAGGACGCCAATCGGCATAAAACCCCAGGTGCCCTGTATGAATCCCTACAAAGGCTGTTTTATTCAACCGACTACTATATCGGTGAAAAGCATATAACAATGTGCCGTCTCCTCCGATAGAAACGACAATGTCGGGTTGATCTTCATCATAGATGAGATCGAAGTCTAGCAAGTACGTCCTGACCTTATGCATTAACGTATTTGATTTTTGATCGCCTTTTGATGTTATTGCAAATTTCATGCTTTACCCCCCTATAAGAAATGCGCAAGTGGATATCTTTTTATTCATATCAATTATTGCCTTCTTGCTGTGTTTCTTTCTTTCGAGTAAAGAATGCTTGGGCTTCCTGGATTTCTCCACGTATGGTCGACATTTCTTCATCTAGACGAAAAGCTGCTTCTGCCGCGCTCTTTAGCCTCATTTGAATATCGGATGGGAATTGCCCTTTGTACTTATAGTTCAGGCTGTGTTCAATAGAAGCCCAGAAGTTCATCGCCAATGTTCTGATTTGAATTTCAACAAGCAATTTCTTTTCTCCGTGGATAGTTTGAACTGGATACTCAATCACTACATGATAAGAACGGTAACCGCTTGATTTCTTATGAGAAATATAATCTCTCTCTTCAATAACCTGTAGATCGTTGCGAGTTCTTAACATTCTAACTACAGTGTGAATATCGTCTACAAATTGACACATCATACGTAAACCAGCAATATCTTGCATTTCTGTTTCTAATTTATCAAGGGGAATTCCCTTTTGATTTGCTTTATCAAGAATACTTGCTATTGGCTTAACTCTTCCGGTAACAAACTCGATTGGAGAATGGACGGAATCCATTTCGAATTGGCTTCGCATGCCCTTCAACTTTACCTTTAGTTCCTCAACCGCTTGCTTATAAGGAGCCAAAAACTGGTCCCAATGTTTCATGCTTTACACCTCACCCGATGATACAAGCTACTATTTTAAATAAAAAGCTTTAAAGCATTAGAATAAGTCTTCTACTTTCTTTACCATTTCATCACCATAATTACTATTACCCTTAATGTTTTCAATTAGATATGAAAGTTCATCATTGAATTGTGTTAGCTCAATATTTGCTTCACCTGCAATGGCGAACACCTTAACCCCTTTTTCATTCGCGGTTTTCAAGGTTGGCCAACTCCATTCAGGCAAAGCCAGATATGTATAGGCATCCTCATTCTCCAAGATATAAATAAATGCAAAATGATCTGAATCTACAAGCATCTGTCCTCTTGGCATTAGAGTTGCCGATAGACTTTCAACCTTTAAAAATAAGTTCTCTTCGCTAATGTTTGCTTCTGTTATGTTTATTTTGTTATTCATGTTTTCAACCTCCATTATACACCTACCTATTTTAGCATAATCCTCACATTTCTCCCAAAGATTGCAGTAAATAGCTTTAAAAGGGATAATATTAGAGGATGCATTCCGAATGCTGAGCCATTATTCCATTTGTACCCGTTGAACTAAACGTTGAAGATAATCCATTTAGAAAAACCAAATTCATTAAATGACTTAGAAGCTGAAAGGAAGATTGTATTGTCACAGCATTTAGAGATTGAGTTTAAAAATCTACTCATTGAATCGGAATTCGACCAATTATGCAATGCATTTGGTATTACCCCGAACGATTTTTTCTTACAAGAAAATCATTATTTTGATACAGAGACATTTGCTCTTAAGAACCTCCATTCCGCACTTCGAATAAGGGAAAAAGATGGCTCATACGAAATGACTTTAAAACAGCCCTCTGGTCAGGAATTGTTAGAAACGAATCAAATCATCAGCAAAGATGAAGCAGCCACTGCATTCCAGTCCGGAAAACTCCCTGGCGGTCCTATTGAAGCAATCATTAAGCAATATGGCATTTCCTTCTCTGATTTATCCTATTTTGGCTCTCTAAAGACAGAAAGAGCAGAAATAAATTTTAGGCAAGGATTACTTGTTTTGGACCATAGTTACTATTTAAATTTCGAGGATTTTGAGTTAGAATACGAAGTAGAAAATTATGAGGCTGGATTAAAGATTTTTTCTGAATTACTCAAAGAGCATGTTATTCCGATGAGAATAACAAATAATAAAATTCAGCGCTTTTATGAGCGCAAATCAAGCTTGCAAGAGGATTCCTAAAGACCCGAAGGAGGCTATACATGAACATCGACAAATTAAAGGTGATGTTGGAATTAAAGGCGATGCAAAATTTCAGCTCTAGTTCACCACAACCAACTTCCATGTTTCAGGATATCTTTAACGAACTCTTGATGGAAAGTCAAACGAGTGCCTATTCTCAACCGATAAGTACATCCACATCTGCGTTAGGTATGCTTAACAGATTGGACAAGCAAACTTTCACTCAATTACCTCAATTAAACAATACTAAATTCTCAGGATCATTCGATGAGATCATTGAGAAAGCTGCAGCACAATTTAATGTGCCTGCGAAGTTGATAAAATCAGTTGTTAAGCAAGAGTCCAATTTCAATCCAGCCGCTAGGAGTCATGTTGGCGCAGGTGGCTTGATGCAACTAATGCCTTCCACGGCTCGTTCGTTAGGTGTCGAAAATGTTTTTGACCCTGAACAGAATATTATGGGTGGAGCTAAATATTTACGGAATATGCTTGATAAATATGATGATAATATCGAATTGGCTTTAGCGGCTTATAATGCAGGACCAGGGAACGTAGATAAGTTCGGCGGTATTCCTCCCTTCAGAGAAACTCTAAACTATGTAAAAAAAGTGACAAATCATTATTATGGGTAAACTTGTCATCGATAAACTCCGCTTGTTCATTGTAACAGGCGGAGTTTTTGTGTAAATTAATAGAGCGATTATGGACGAAGACAGCTTTTTAGCCACTTTTTGCAAAAATCTCTTTACATTTGAGCGATTTGTTTGAGATATAAAAAAGGCATTGCTACAATAAAGAAAATAAACTGCTCCGTTAATCGGAATTAAACTCAACTAAAGGAGTTGGCAACATGGGAGAGAAAATGCCCACACCATTCGAGGCTATCGGTGAAGAAAAACTTCATGAATTAATAGATACGTTTTATGGCCTAGTTGGAAAGCATCCTGAGCTATCGCCAATTTTTCCTGACGATCTTTCTGAAACTGCACGTAAACAAAAACAATTTATGACGCAATATCTAGGAGGTCCCTCCCTTTACACTGATGAGCATGGACATCCAATGATGAGAGCGCGTCATTTACCGTTTCCCATTACTCCGTCACGAGCGAAAGCCTGGCTCGCATGCATGGCAGAAGCGATGGATAAAGTTGGTCTTGAAGGCCGTTTAAGAGATGAATACTACGCAAGGCTCGTCTTAACTGCTCAACATATGATTAATACTCCAGATACTGAGAGTTCATTGGGTGAGGACTTGTGAAAAAACATGAAAATAGTTATAAATCCCATCAGACACCCCATCACTGTCATGGGAATGAAAAGAAGCCTATTGAAATTTATATGTTCGTAGATCCTCTTTGTCCTGAATGCTGGGCGATCGAACCTATAATGAAAAAACTTCAAATTGAGTACGGTAGATATTTTTCCATTAAACATGTACTAAGTGGCCGCTTGGCAACTTTAAATATGGGCAAGAAAAAAAATTATGAGAACATAGCTGACATGTGGGAAAAAACCGCTAGTCGATCAGGTATGTCGTGTGATGGTAGCCTTTGGTTCGAAAATCCAGTTTCTTCTCCGTACATTGCATCTATCGCTATTAAGGCAGCTGAATTGCAAGGACGTCGTGCAGGAATCCGTTTTTTAAGAAAATTACAAGAAGTGCTTTTTTTGGATAAGCAAAATGTTTCTAACTTTGAAGTCTTAAAGGATTGTGCGAGACAGGTTGGACTTGATGTAGAAGAGTTTATTACGGATATCCACTCTGAAAGCTCAGCGAAAGCCTTTCAATGTGATTTGAAGATTACTTCTGAGATGGACGTGCAGGAAATCCCGACTCTTGTTTTCTTTAATGATGATGCCGAAGAAGAGGGAATCAAAATTACTGGTTATTATCCTTATGAAGTGTACGTTCAGATACTTGAGGAAATGCTTCAGGAAAGACCCACTCAATCTGAGCCACCACCCTTAGAAGCCTTTTTGAAGTTTTTCAGCCTTGTTGCTTCCAAGGAAATTGCAGTTGTTTATGATATGACCGTGGCTGAAGTAGAGCGTGAAATGAAAAAACTTCTGTTAAAACAAGTAGTCACTCAAGTGCCTGCGAAATACGGAACATTTTGGAAATATAGTGAACAATCATAAAGCCATGTCATAATGTTGACATGGCTATTTTTATGAATGAAGCATATCATACTCCAAAAATGGAGACCGATTAAACCGTATTTATGTCCTTACATCAAGGCTCATTACTTTGGCAGTTATCTTTATAATAACGGAAAAAGACCTTTTAGCTCCGTAAGCTGAAAGGTCTTTTCTATAAATACGAACAAAGGGGATGGGAGAAATCTTTCACGGTTCAAACAAAGGGGTTAATGTTTGTTTGTGATCAACTTCACGAATAAAATATACCATGGATAATAATCATGAGCAAGAAGTTTGTGTGTTATTTCACAATATTGTCATATAAATTGAATATATAGATTGTCTTTCGAATAAGAATATATTAAAAAGATTGAGGAGAATTACATATGCGTCGACTTCCTTTAATAATCATTCTTTCGCTCATTATCTTCTCTTTTGTTCTTAATCTGCTCGGATTAATGCATCTCATACCTTTGTTCATTAGTGCTCCTTTATTATTTCTCTCATTTTTGATCTTAGTAACTTTCTTCAATAATCGAAAAAAATTCAAAGGATTTTAAAAGGGATGGAGCCCGGTGCTCCATCCCTTTTACATTACTTAGATAATAGTTGTTCCATTTCGTTAAGTTTTTCTTCAAATACCTTACATGCATCTTCAATCGGTTGAGAGCTAGTCATGTCTACTCCAGCTTTTTTCAACACTTCGATTGGATAATCAGAACTTCCTGCTTTCAAGAAATCAATGTATCGTTTAACAGCAGGTTCTCCTTCTTCAAGGATTTGCTGGCTAAGTGCTGTAGCTGCACTATATCCCGTTGCGTACTGATACACATAATAATTGTAATAGAAGTGTGGAATACGCGCCCATTCAAGGCCAATTTCCTCATCGAGGATAAGGTCTTCTTCACCAAAATATTTCTTATTAAGCTCATAATAAGCTTCTGTTAAGGCGTCAGCCGTTAAAGCTTCATTGTTCTGTGCCTTTGTGTGAATGAGATGTTCAAACTCAGCAAACATAGTTTGACGGAAAACTGTCCCTCTGAATCCTTCCAGAAAATGGTTGAGGAGATATAAACGTTTTTGTTCATCATCAATTGTCTTTAACAAATAATCATTTAGAAGCGCTTCATTACAAGTCGATGCCACTTCAGCTACAAAGATGGAATAATCTCCATATGCGTAAGGTTGTGACTTTCGTGTGTAATAACTGTGTACAGAATGCCCAAACTCATGGGCAAGCGTGAACAGGTTATTTACATTATCCTGCCAGTTCATAAGGATATATGGATTCGTTCCATATGCTCCAGAAGAATAGGCACCACTGCGCTTACCTTTGTTTTCATGTACGTCTACCCAACGGTTCTCAAATCCCTCTTTAAGGACGTTCTGATATTCTTCACCTAATGGAGAAAGTCCCTTTAAAACGAGATCTTCAGCTTCCTTATAAGGAATTTCCATTTTTGCATTTTTTACAAGTGGCGTATATAGATCGTACATATGCAATTCTTTGAGACCAAGTACCTTTTTGCGAAGTTTTACATATCTTTGCAGCAAGTGAAGATTTTTGTTCACTGTGCTAACAAGATTATCGTACACACTTTCTGGAATGTTATTGGCAGCCAATGCCGCATGTCTTGCGGAACTATATTTTCTGACACGAGCTTTGAAGTTATCTTTTTTCACATTGCCACTAAGCGTGCTGGCAAATGTATTGCGGAATTTACCGTACGTTTTGTATACCGCTTTGAATGCATCATGTCTAACCCTTTGATCGTCACTCTCTAAAAAGCGGATGTAGCGACCATGCGTAATCTCTACTTCGTTACCTTCTTCATCTTTAATGCTTGGGAACTCTAAATCGGCATTATTGAGCATACCGAAAGTATTTGATGAAGAATTAAAAACTTCACTTGCTTCTGCAAGCAATGCTTCTTGTTCAGCTGATAAGATGTGAGGACGTTGTAACCCGATTTCCTCTAATGCCTTTTTGTATAGCTGTAAGTCCTTGTTTTCAGCTAAGAATCCCTTAATTTTATCTTCATCTACCGCTAAAATTTCTGGAACAATATAAGCCAATTGACTTGAGGCTTGAGAATACAGATTTTTCATCCTGTCATCAAGACCTTGATAAAAAGAGTTCGTCGTATCCTGGTCATATCTCATATGGGCATATGTATATAACTTGCCAAGGCGCTCCAACAGTTGATCTTGATATTGAAGAGCTTTATACAACTGGTCTGAACTTTCTCCAAGCTTTCCTTCAAATTCTTTCACAGCTGGAATAAGAGCCTTCACTTCATTGAATTCTTTTTCCCAGACATCATCAGTTGCAAATATGTCCTCTAATCTCCACGTTTCCTCGACCTTCATTTCACTGCGTGGCGGCAGTGATTTTACAGCAGTTTCATTAGCCATTCCATTTCCTCCTATCGACATTTCGAGATACGAAAATCTTTATGAATATATTCTCTATTTTTTAGAAAATTCCTTCAAATCCCCTTAGAAAATATATCATTATCTTATGTACGAAATGTACTTTTATTATTTGTTTTAGAAATTGTATCCAATAGTTGATATAAAGAAGCTTCCATTTCCTGTTGTTCAAGAGTAGTCTGGGGAATCTCCACCTTAACCATAAGAAGAAATGTGCTTTCAGATGTTTTCTTTAATATCCCTAATTCAGTTAATACTTCCAGATAGTCATTGACAGCTTGATCAACCTTGCTTCCACACAAAGATGGAATTTCTCTTATTAAAATCTCTTTCAAATTGCATCTTCTAAAAAAGGCCCCTATCACGTCTCTAGTATAGATGGTTTGTCCAAGCTTCTTGTTGTGAATAGAGTCTAAGAAGACATATGCTTGCCAAATAAGCGGCGAAGTTTCAATGATGACACTTGATTGGATGGGGATGCCTACAATTGGAGGTAATAAGAAGGGATTAAGGCGATTATGATACAAAGTCTTTAAAAAGCGACCTTCACGTTGGGTGTGATACTTGCACATATTGAGTCTTACTTTTTGAAGTAACTTACACCATGCTCTTAAATTAACTGGAATTTTCTTTTTAGGTTTAAGCAGTAAATCTACGGGTGTATTTTCAGGTTGAATAAAGGTGAAATTTGCGTAGGCTTTTTGAGGAGAAATTGGATGAATGTCCGTTGCTAAAATGAATTTATTTTGTTTGGAACAATAATAAGGGATGAATTCTTCTGTTTTATAGAACAAGAAATCAAATCCAGACAATGAAATGGTATTTTCCCCTTTTCGTTTGAAATGGTTTCCGCCTAAGATCCATAGTGGATGATAGTTTTGACTGATATACGCTTTAGTTCGTTTCTTAAAAAGGTCTGCGGCAATCGAAGAACATTGATATTCAACCGCATACTTCTTGCCATCCTTTATGAAAGTAATATCTGGACGCTGCTGTATTTCCGGATCATATTGTTCTAGAATGGGGCAATACCCCTCCTTTTTTAGCCACAGGTATAATTGTTTCTTTCCTTCGAGATGGTATAGTGATTCACGTTCGTAGGTATGTGGACATGAACTACCTCCTATATGTGCAAAATGATAAATTCTCTTATCTCCTAATTTCATTATTACTCTTTGTTTGCACGAGGGACAGAGAAAATGCTCCTCCCTTCGATACGATAATAGCTTCAATTTATCATTGGCATCAGCAAGACAAACTTCTAGACCGCCATCTGTTACAGCTGTTAACAAACTATCTCCTCCTCTCTCTTTATCCATTGATTCGCCAAAACTCACTTCAACTCCTGCGTAAAAAAGAGCCCTTTTCACGAGCAAGAGTTATTATACTTTGCACGTTTAAAAAGGGCTTTACTTATAGTAGTGGTGACATTAGTCGTGAAGTAGATTCTAAAAGACGATAGCCTAAATGTCTTTCACTGAAAATCTTTAAATCAAGTTGTTTGGCCGATTCTAAGTCGTGAAGAAATTCCTTCACTAGTTTTTCTGTACTTCTTGTCCTGTATAAGAATGCATTTACTTCGAAGTTCAAATGGAAACTTCTCATATCCATATTTGAAGTTCCGATTGAGGCCAACTCATGATCTACAATTACCATCTTGCTATGCATGAACCCTTTTTCATACTCGTATACCTTCGCCCCTGCTTCTAACAATTCAGGAAAATAAGATCTTGATGCATGAAAAACAATCCTCTTATCCGGTCGGTTTGGAACGAGCAAACGAACATCGATTCCACTTAGAGCAGCAATTTTCAATGCTGAAAAAATATCTTCATCAGGAATGAAATAAGGTGAGGCTATCCAAACGCTTTCTTTTGCGGATGTAATCATAGAGAAGAAAATGTTTTTAATCACACTATGCTCAGTATCTGGTCCCCCAGCGATAAGTTGTACCCCTCCATGATTATTATCTTGGTAATCTGGAGACAAGTATTCGGCCGTTAGGAAACTGTGATTTGTCATGTAGTACCAGTCCTGCAGAAAAATCAACTGCAGGGTTCTTACAGCTTCGCCTTTCAATTTCAAATGCGTATCCCGCCAAAAACCAATACTTTCATTTCTTCCTAAGTATTCATCACCAATATTTAAACCACCTACAAAACCAACAGTACCATCAATCACGACAATCTTTCTATGATTACGGAAATTAAATTTATTGTTTAAAAACGGCAATCTTACAGGACCAAAGGGAATTGTTTCGACCCCAGCATTTCTTAGTTCTGAAATATAACGCTTAGATAGTTGCCATGAGCCTACTGCATCAAATAAAAAGCGAACTTTTACTCCTTCAGCTACTTTTGAAATTAAAAGTTCTTTTAGTTCCTGACCGATTCGATCATGACGAACGATGTAGTACTCTAGATGAATATGATGACGTGCCCTCTTTATTTCTTCAATAATACTATTAAAAGTTTCCTCACCGTTTGTTAAGACTTGCGTAGCCGTACCAAAAGAGATGGGACTATTGCCTAGATTTTCTGCCAAGTTGAATAATCGTTTCTGATGATCTGCCATTTGTTTTATTTTCTCTTCACTTTTAATATCACGTGTATCCTCAATATTGAGAAAGGCTTGTTTATCTAAGAAATACTTCTTGCGAAACATTCTTTCTTTTCGGTAGTTCCGTCCAAACAGTAAATAGAACACAAAACCTACTAAAGGAAATCCACCTAAAACCACAAGCCAGGTAATCGTTTGAGTGGGATGGCGATTTTCAAGAAAGATTACCAGACCGATAAAAAATACTGATAATGTCGTGATAATACTCACAATTCCTAAAAATCCACCTTGTAACTTTTCACGAAACAGAAAAGTCAGCAAACCTATTATACATATAAAAAATAAAACACGAACTGTATTCTTCAGTTTAAATCACCTACTGTTATTTTAAAAAAAATACCGATTTCAAGAGTTGAAATCGGTTGCTTCGTTTAAGAAAAGTGTTTGCGCAATGTACTAAAGACGTCTTGCGGAATGATCACCTTTCCGTATTCCTCAACACGGTGAATGGTATAATTTGTCTCATGACTATATTCTAACAAAACACTTAATATGTCATCAATTTGTTTTTCCTCAAATTGCTCTTCGGAAAACTGAACAAAAAGATAATACTTGTTTTCAAAGCTATAAAGCTTTGTATCCAGTTCATCTAATCCTGACCTTTTCGAAAGCATAATCGCATCCTCAAAATCTTTAAAGCCGAGTAAGAACTCTAATGGTTCCTCCTCTTCAAAAATATCTTCTTCAGCATTCGGCTGTTGTCTTGGATTGAAATGTTGGTCAAGCAATTCTTCGATACGTTCATCTACAGGAATATCTTTTAGCTTATCACTAGGAATCGGCAACTCGAATTTTTGTCCATCTTTAGCAAGTTGAGCTTTTGTTACAAGAACTTCTAATCCTTTTTCTAACGCTTGTACTTGTATCCATAATGGACCTTCAACCGCAAATTCCTCTTCATAATGAACTTCGTCCATCATTTCCCAAAAGAGTTCTTCGCTTCGTTCGCGATTGTACCAAATCTCTTCACGATCGAAGCCTCTTTCTTCGATATCACCATATGAAATGTAGAACTTCACAGTATTTTCATTAATTCTTTCAATCTCCATCATTGACACTCCCTTCCGATACAAGATTGAAGGGACAAAATACCCCCAAAAAGATGTTCATGCTATTTATTTACCCAAAGAACTCCATCATACACTTCAAGCTCTATGGGACAATATTATTAGAATCTTGTACTTATATTTTATGATAAATAGAGCAATTAGGGAAATAAAAAATCCTCAAAACATAAAAACGGTTATTTGCCTATACATTTACAATATTCCCCGTATTTGATAAAAGCAGACATGTAATTTCAAAATCTACTGACGAGGAAAAGACAAAAGCACCTACATAGAGGGTTGTTTTTAATTACTATAAGAAATTAGGATAACTTTGTTCTATACCTTGTCCCAGAATACAGGCATATAGTTGTAAAGCCGTCTTATCCATTTCATACAAAAAGAAAACCTGCATTGGAGGCAGGTTTTCTTTAATATGGTATATTAATTGACTAAGCGCTGAGCTTCGCGTAATTGGAAAGTACGAACCCTTCTTGGTAAGAAACGACGGATTTCATCTTCATTATAGCCAACTTGCAATCTTTTTTCATCAATGATAATTGGTCGTCTAAGGAGACCAGGATTATCTTTGATTAATTCAAACAAGTTTTGTAAAGGCATTGATTCTAGATTAACATCAAGCTTTTGGAATGTCTTTGATCTTGTTGAAATAATCTCATCTGTTCCATCTTCAGTCATTCGCAGAATTTCTTTAATTTCATCAATTGAAAGAGGTTCTGAGAAAATATTGCGTTCTGTATATGGGATTTCATGTTCTTCAAGCCATGATTTTGCTTTTCTACAAGATGTACAGCTTGGTGAAGTGTATAGCGTAACCACAAATAATCACACTCCTTAATAGTTTTTGAACATATATAGAAAGAAATTATTTATAATAATTACAATTAAGTAATTTATATCATAGATTATACACTAGCTTCTTTGAAAAAGGTATGGTTTTTTGAAAATGTTATGAACTAGTAATAATTGAGATATTTATTCACTCATTATATAGACGATTCAAATCGAGAAAAGTTTCACTAAATCTAAAATAGTTTTTCTTTCCCTTAGACTCTTTTCGTAAACTTTGATGCTTTCACAAGCAAAAGTAAAAATCGGCTTTTGGATTTTCACTTTTTGGTTCAGAAACTTCTCGAAAAGAGCCCCAAAGCCACAAAGAATACGAGATGAGTATCCCATCAGAAAAGCAACAATCAATGCGAAAAAATCCTACCATAAATTATTCGCTTTCTATTTTGTTTTTCTGTAGGTAAATGTTAGATAATTTCCTTTACCCTTAAATTAAATAAGTTAAACATCATTCTCAAAGATTTTTTTAGATGTTTGATTTCACACAGCCAGACTTAGATATCCCTAAGCAAATCAGGATTTTCACTTTCCGTATCAAAGTGTAGAACTTCCTCCACAGGTTGATAATTTTCTCCATAAAACTGTTTATCTTTATAAGTATGGATTTTTTCGTATGTTTCTTTCATTGCTTCAAAAATCAATTCTTCTTTTTCATGTCCTGGCGACCAATAAAGAATTTCCATTGGTGTGATCTCTTTAGTTGCTAGTGAACGTCTTCTATAACCAATTGACTGTGCATGTTCAAATCCTTCACGCTTATAGAATTTAAGACGTTTCTCAGTATCAGTGTCTTCATAATTAATGGGCTCTACTTCTAGTATTATCGGTTTCCCTTTCTGCTTTAACTTTTCTAGTAGTTTATGGCCAAGTCCTTGCCCTCTAGACTTATTGGAAACAAATAAATAATCAATAAAAATGAATTGGTCCAGTTCCACATACATCAGTACATGATTAGATCCTTCATCTTTATGGTATATCTCTGGGCGTTCTCTCAAAAGTGTCTCCATATGTTCTTGTGACTTCATTTCTTCAATAGGAAAATACTGATTTAACTTTTCATACCAATGCAACATTACCACTCCTTGATGTCATAATTACAGTTTTTGAAAAAAACCTCTACATGATTAGTTTCCCTAATTTTTAAATAACATTCCCCATTTTTTGTTTAAGTGGATTTATTCAACTTTCTCTTTTAATAATCAGATAGTTCTTATAAAATGAAAGTAACACATATTTTTCATTTTGATTAATCACCGCTGGATGGGTGAAAAATAAGGAGGCCAACATGGGAGCTTACATAATGGATTTAACAATTGTTGCTGGGCTTGTCATTGCTATTACTGCCCTAATGGGTGTAATGACAAACGGTGTCGGTGAAAAGCTTTTCGGAGGCAAAAACAAGAGCGAATTTGTTGATCAATGTGCAAAATTCACAACAGGTTGGAAAAGTGTTGGGGGAAAGAAATAACGTTTGATAGAAGTGATTAACTTCTAGTAATAAAAAAACGATCTCTTAAATGAGATCGTTTTTTTATTATTATCTAACGTAATTAGCTTTAAAAGCTTCATACTCTTTTTTAGAGCAATAAACAAAGTGACCTGGATTCACTTCACGCATTTCCAAATCTTCACCCTCAGCATAGTTATGAACACTTGGGTCGTATGAAATACGTTTACGTGTGCGTTCTGATTCTGGATCCGGAAGTGGAATAGCAGACAATAATGATTTTGTATATGCATGTAATGGGTTCTTATACAAATCTTCAGCTGGCGCCAATTCAACTAACTTTCCGAAATACATAACGCCGATACGGTCGCTGATGTATTTTACCATTGAAAGATCATGGGCAATGAAAAGGTATGTTAAGCCTTTTTCACGCTGTAGCTTTTTCATTAAGTTTACTACTTGTGCTTGAATGGATACATCAAGTGCTGAAATAGGTTCATCAGCAATGATGAAATCAGGGTCAACTGCTAGGGCACGAGCAATACCGATACGTTGTCTTTGTCCACCAGAGAACTCATGTGGATAACGGTTAGCATGCTCCTTGTTTAAACCTACAGTTTCAAGAAGCTCATAAACTCGCTCCATACGTTCTTTCTTATTTTTCACTAATCCATGAATGTCAATTCCCTCAGCAATGATATCGGTAACTGTCATACGAGGATTTAGAGAAGCGTATGGATCTTGGAAAATCATCTGCATTTTACGATTAAATTTCTTTAATTCTTTTGCAGATTTTTTCCCGTGAACATCTTCACCGTTAAAAAGAACTTGACCATCAGTCGCATCATAAAGACGAATAATCGTACGTCCAGTTGTAGATTTACCACAACCTGATTCTCCAACAAGTCCTAGAGTCTCACCTCTATAAATATCAAACGAAACACCATCTACGGCTTTTACCATATTAGGTCGACCAACATTGAAATGTTGTTTCAAATTCTTGATTTCTAATAATTTATCAGCCATTCTTATTCACCCTCCTTAACAAGTACTGCCTTATCAAAGGAAGTTGAAAGCTTTCTCATACGTCTTTGGACAGCTTCAGGTGGCTCAACCTTCGGCGCGTCAGGGTGAAGCAACCAAGTCTTAGCAAAATGAGTTTCAGAAATTTGGAACATTGGTGGCTCTTCCTCAAAATCAATAGCCATTGCATATTTATTTCTCGGTGCAAAAGCATCACCTTTTGGTGGGTTTGTAAGATCCGGTGGTGTTCCTGGAATAGCAGCCAAATCGGATTTATCATCATTGTCCAAGCTAGGCATTGATGCTAATAATCCCCAAGTATATGGGTGGCGTGGGTCATAGAAAATTTCATCAACTGTACCCATTTCAACGATTTGCCCTGCATACATTACTGCAACGCGGTCAGCAACGTTTGCTACAACACCAAGATCATGTGTGATAAAGATGATGGATGTATCCATCTTACTTTGCAAGTCTTTCATGAGCTCCAAAATTTGAGCTTGAATTGTAACATCAAGTGCAGTTGTTGGCTCATCGGCAATTAATAACTTCGGATTAGCAGAAAGAGCGATGGCAATCATTGCACGTTGTCTCATACCACCTGAAAATTCATGTGGGTATTGGTCCACACGGCGTTCTGGCATCGGAATACCTACAAGGCGAAGCAACTCGATTGCACGTTCTTTCGCTGCAGCTGTATTCATATTTTGATGCTTGATTAGAACCTCCATGATTTGACGGCCGATTTTCATTGTCGGGTTAAGAGATGTCATCGGATCTTGGAAAATCATACTGATTTCCTTACCACGAATTTTCTCCATTTGCTTATTGGTTTTAGGAACAATATCTTCCCCATTGAAAAGAATTTGTCCACCCTTAATTTTGCCAGGAGGCATTGGAATCAGCTTCATGATAGTTTGTGAAGTTACACTCTTTCCTGAGCCTGATTCACCTACAATAGCAAGTGTCTCTCCTTTATGAAGGTCAAAGGTTACTCCTCGTACAGCCTTTACTTCTCCTCCATAAGTTTGGAATGAGACTTCTAAATTTTTAACTTCTAATAATTTTTCCATACTCTCACTCCCTATTTGCGTAATCGTGGATCTAGTGCATCGCGTAAGCCATCCCCAATTACGTTAAATGCAAAGATCGTTAAACAGATAAACGTTGCAGGGAAGAATAAACGCCATGGGTAATACTTTATTGCAGGTAAGCCATCAGCAGCCATTGTTCCCCAGCTCGCTAACGGTGGTGTTAAACCAAGTCCAAGGTAGCTTAGGAAAGATTCAGTAAAGATAGCTCCTGGAACAGTCAATGTTACAGTTACAAGGATTGGTCCCATTGTATTAGGAATTAAGTGGCGACCCATGATACGTGGAAGGTCAGCACCTAAAGTACGTGAAGCTAGTACGTATTCTTGTCCTTTTAATGAAATTACTTGACCACGAACAATACGGGACATATTAATCCAACCAGTAATGGTCATTGCCAAAATCATCGTACCAAGGCTTTGACCTAATACAACCATCAGAAGGATAACTAATAGAAGGTAAGGTACAGCCCATAATACGTCAGCAATACGCATCATAAACTCGTCTACTCTACCGCCTTTATAGCCGGCAATACCGCCCCAAAGAACACCGATTGTAAAGTCAATCAACGCTGCAGCAACACCAATGAATAGGGAAATTCTAGCTCCTTCCCAAGTACGAGCAAAAACGTCACGACCTAAGTCATCCGTACCAAACCAATGTTCTGCTGAAGGTGGCTTGTTATGGTTCAATAAATCATTTGTAGCATAATCGTATTTAACCATATGGGGTCCGAAAATTGCCATAATGATTAGGAGGATTAACAAGAATACACCAAAAAGTGCAAGTTTATTTTTTCTAAATCGAAGAGATACGTCCTTCCAAAAAGACAAACTTGGCTTTGAAATTTTTTCTGCTTCATAAGCCTGAGAACCTACGACCTGAAATTTATCTTTAGAAATCTGCATAATTATTCTCCTTTCTTTCCGCCGGTAAGTTTGATGCGCGGATCAATCAATCCATACGCAATATCGACCAGGAGAATGCACGCCAATAGGATGATACTATAGAAAACAGTAAGTCCCATGATTACAGTATAATCCCGGTTTCCGATAGAAGTAACAAAGTGTGAGCCTAAACCAGGAATTCCGAAGATTTTTTCGATAACAAAGCTTCCTGTAATAACCGCAGCAGATAATGGTCCCAAATAAGTGACAACCGGAAGGATTGCGTTTCTTATAGCATGTTTAACTGTGATTACACCGCCACTAAGTCCTTTAGATTTCGCGGTACGAATGTAATCATTTGCGAGAACTTCAAGCATGCTTGACCTAGTCAAACGTGCAATAAACGCCATTGGCGTTGACGCTAAAGCCAATGCAGGAAGGATTGAATGCGCGAAGGATTCCCAACGTGCAACTGGGAAAATCCCAAGCTTAATTGCCAGGATGTACTGTAATACAGTAGCCATAATGAATGAAGGAACTGATATTCCAAGAACTGCGATAATCATAGCAGTATAGTCTTGCCACTTGTTATGTCTAAGCGCTGCAATGATACCTAATAGTAGTCCAAGTGAAAGTGCAATTAATATTGCTTCAGCCCCAAGCAGTAATGATACTGGAAAACCATCATTAATAAGATCATTTACTGTTCGCGCTTTCCACTTAAATGATGGACCAAAATCCCACTGTACAATTCTTCCTAAATAATCCCCATATTGTACATACCATGGCTCATTGAGGCCATAATGTTCATTAAGTGCAGCCTGAATTTCAGGTGGTAACTGCTTTTCCGAAGTAAACGGGTTACCTGGTGCTAGTCTCATGAAGAAAAAAGTTGCTGTAATGATCAGGTATAGCGATAACAGTATATAAAGTAAACGACTCATGATGTATCTCACCATAATGCACACCTCCAGTTTCTACTATCTTTTTCTTTAATTTCAGCCAAATCGCCCTTATTTAGTCCCTCCAATCCTAATACGACATCAAGTATTTTTTTGGTAATTCTGATGTCAGCATAAGGCCTCGAGGGACTGGGCGTAGCTGCATTTCTACTTTAACGCACTAAATACAGACGAAACATTCTGTATTTTCTCACCTATTCAGAAAGCAAGGTATATGGGTTTAAAATCCCATATACCTTGAGTTTTCTTACTATGTTTAGATTATTCGAAGTGAGCCCACTTCAATTGAACATCTCCAAGACCTGAAACTACTACATCTTTCAGATTTTCTTTGCTTACCCAAACGTTCGTATAGAAGTAGATTGGAGCAACTGGCATCTCATCGATGAAGATTTCTTCAGCTTTTTTCAACATATCAAGTCGCTTTGCAGCATCTGATTCTGCAGCTGAATCTTGAAGAAGCTTTTTGAATTCTGCATTTTCCCAGAAAGTGTTGTTGTTTCCGCCGTCTTTCTCACGGAACAATTCAAGGAAGTTGATTGGATCGTTGAAGTCACCTAACCAGCCCATACGACCAACCATGTAATCACCTTTATGAAGTTTGTCGATATAAACTGCCCACTCAGCGTTATCAAGAGTTACTTCTACGCCAAGTTCTTTTTTCCACATATCTTGGATTGCTTGAGCAATCTTTTGATGTGCTTCACTTGTGTTGTAAGAAAGAGAGATAGCAGGGATATCTTTTACATCCTTATATCCTAATTCTTCCATACCTTTTTTCAAGAATTCTTTAGCTTTTTCCACATCGTTATCTTGGAAGTAGCCTTTTTCGTTTTCTTTAATCATTGAAGGTGGTACAGCAGCCATAGCTGGGATCTGTCCGCCTTGAGTGATGTTCTCAACAATCGCCTTACGGTTGATTGCATAAGAAAGTGCTTTACGAATGTTTTTATTGTTCAATGGCGGCTTTTCAGTTTGGAACTTATACCAGTAAGTACCAGCGATAGGTTTGATTGTTAAGTCGCCAGAATCTTTCAATTGTCCAATAGCATCAGTTGGAAGAGTACCGAATGGTGAACCTGCCCAATCTAATTCTCCGTTGTCAAACATAGATAATTCAGTGTTAGGGTCGTTGATCATGTACATTTCAACTTTAGTTAACTTAACTGTATCTTTATCCCAGTAAGTGTCGTTCTTTTCAATAACGATTTTGTCTTGGTGACTCCATTCAGTCATTTTGAATGGTCCGTTAGAAACATAGTCTGCACCTGCTTCTGTGTACCACTTAGGATTCTTTTCAGCAACCTTGTGGTTTACAGGGAAGTAAGTGTAGAATGCAGTCAATTCCAAGAAATATGGAGTTGGGTTTTCTAGAGTTACTTCAAGAGTCTTATCGTCGATAGCTTTTACGCCAACTTCATCAAGTGATCCGCCAACTTCAGGATCGTTAGCAGCTTGTGCGCCTTTGATGTAGTAAAGTTGGTAAGCATATTGTGATTCGTTTTTAGGGTCAAGAGCCCATTTCCAAGCGTAAACGAAGTCTTGTGCAGTTACAGGGTCTCCGTTTGTCCATTGTGCATCACGAAGTTTGAAAGTATAAGTCTTCAAATCTTCAGAAGGAGTGATAGTCTCAGCCATTGCTGGTTGAGGTTTACCGCTCTTGTCAATACGAGTTAAACCTTCAAAAGTTTGGTTTAATACACCACCAGAAGTAGCATCACTTGCTAAACCAGGGTTTAATGAGAATGGCTCAGAGTTAACGTTAACACGCATTTCTTGAGGTACGTCAGTTTCCTTTTTACCGCCCTCAGTTTTTGTGCCAGTTTCGCCTGCTTTTTCTTTGCTACAAGCAGCTAAAAACATGCTTAGAACAAGCAACAAGCTAAAAAAGACTGATAATCTTTTTTTCACGGTCTTACCCCCCTATATTTTTTCCACAAACGATCTTCACTTGCATTTTTCCCATGCACACTCGTCCGCCCTTGATATATTTATTAAATAGTCTGTTAATTTAATAGATAGAATTTCCAGACAATTCAAAACGAAATAAAAAAAAGCAAGTTTATAATTTTAAGAGAATACTAGTCGTTTCTATGTATGATCTCTTAACAATGCAAGTCATAAACTTACTCATTTTTAAATCTTACCAAGCATGGACAAATTATGTACATGAAAGTGTTGAAATTCCGTAAAGAATCCGTTTGTTACGTTTATTATAAATAGTTTAAAAATTTATTGCAAGTAGCTTTTAGGAGTTTAAAATTACAATTTTCAATTTTTTGTTCAAAAACGTTGATATAATAGGCTTTTCAAATAAATGAAATTGCTAGAATAATTGTTTTTTCTGTAAATTCAACCTACTAAAGTTTCATTTTCTTTCTTTTTTATGTAAATATTGGAATGCTTTTTAAGACAACTTGCAATTTCCTTCCATATAAGATATTTTATTATTACCAAAAATAAATGAATGGCTATGAAAAAGAATAGTACTGAGAAATAAGGATTTTAGAGAGTTTGTGTCTGGTGAAAACAAACATCCCTTTCTCACGAATGGACTTTTGAGCCCTGGATAGGAAATGTATTTCTTTACATGTATAATCCAGCGTAAACCTTGCGTTAAAAAGGTACCCAGGACATTTATACTGGGAACAAAGTGGCTCTTTTGAGCAATTAGGGTGGCACCGCGGACCATTCGTCCCTATTTATTATGGGGATGAATGGTCTTTTTGTGTTTAAAAATAAAGCTTTTAATGGAGGAAAATTGAATGAAAACCATCTTTTCAGGCATCCAGCCAAGCGGTACAATCACACTTGGTAACTATATTGGAGCACTCAAACAATTTGTAGAGTTACAAGATGAATATAACTGCTACTTCTGTATCGTAGATCAGCATGCTATCACCGTACCTCAAGATCGTATGGTACTTAGAAACAATATCCGCAGTCTTGCTGCCCTATACTTAGCAGTAGGCATTGATCCAGAGAAAGCAACACTATTTATTCAATCTGAAGTACCGGCTCATGCTCAGGCAGGATGGATGATGCAATGTACGGCCTATATAGGAGAACTAGAACGTATGACGCAATTCAAAGACAAGTCTGCAGGAAAAGAAGCCGTTTCATCAAGCCTTTTGACATATCCACCATTAATGGCGGCGGATATCTTACTATATGGTACGGATTTAGTACCAGTAGGAGAAGATCAAAAACAACATCTCGAGTTGACTCGAGATCTAGCTGAACGATTCAACAAGAAATACAATGATATCTTTACAATTCCTGAAGTTCGCATTCCTAAGGTCGGTGCTCGAATCATGTCCCTTCAAGAGCCTACCAAGAAGATGAGTAAATCCGACCCTAATACAAAGTCTTTTATTACCCTATTAGACGATCCAAAACAAATAGAAAAGAAAATTAAAAGTGCAGTTACGGATTCTGAGGGAGTTGTAAAATACGATAAAGAAAACAAACCCGGCGTTTCAAATTTATTATCAATCTATTCTATCTTAAGTAACAAACCTATTTCGGAAATTGAGGAAGCCTACAGCGGTAAAGGGTACGGCGACTTTAAAGGTGATCTTGCACAACTTCTCATTAAAGAACTTGAACCTATTCAGAAAAAGTATCATGAACTAATGGAAAGCTCTGAATTAGACGAAATACTTGATAATGGTGCTGAGAAAGCTAATCGAGTAGCTTCCAAGATGTTGAAGAAAATGGAAAATGCGATGGGGTTGGGACGTAAACGAAAATAGTAATCAGAAAAAGGAGCTGGATTTATTCCAGCTCCTTTAATTTACTTTCGATCCTTGTTCCATTTCCCATAACTTTTCAAAGAATGGTTGGCCTTTGATGATATTTTCACAAAATTTTTCATGTCTACCTGTCCATCCATATTTTGTTTCTTCAAATAGCTGTTTCCATGCGTCATCCACATCCATAGCTTGAATGACTGAATATCTTTCGGGACACCATTCTGTAAACCAATATCTTATTTCAGCCTGATTCTTAGATGTATATAGTTGGTCTAATGCCATGAAAAGTAGTTGCTTTAATTGTCGTTCTTTCCTAGTTAACCCTGACATCAGCTTTGGCTCAGGAGATAAGATATGAAAAGTCTTTTCATCATTTATTGCATTAAATGAATATGCCTTAGCATCATGATTTTCAATCATTTCATATACTAACTGTTCTTGACGAGGAATAAGACGACTTTTTCTAATCGGTATATTGTATCCAATTGTGTCAACTGCAAGGATCCCTACCCCATCTGTGATTACAAAACAATATTCCATTTGAATTCGTTCGTGGTTCTTGCGTAAATGAGCTTTTTGGAATATTTCGTCTAGAAGTTGCTGTGGTATTTCTGATAAGTCATTTTCAATGTAATTGAATAATATTGTTTCGACCTTTAGAAGTGGTACTTGATCTAGAAGTTCAATACCATCATCTTTTCTCCATTCGTGAAAATGGCAAACATTATATCCATTCTCTTCTCCTTCAAACCAGTTGACCCAGACATCATGAAGATATAGCATTGTATGACCCCTCGCTTCAAGTATCTATTTGTCAATCAGTATTGGCAGACTAAAGTTAATTTATTCCTAATAATGCATTTTCCACCGTAATTTAATAGTCGTTTTCGTTTTTTCTATGTGGACTTAATAAACATATGATGATCAATGCTACACCTATTAGCATGATGTAACATTCTGGTCGATTCTTTATATAGAAGAAATATTCGGCGGGACTATAACCAGTGCTTAATAAATTGAGATAAGCAATTGCATTGACTCCTCCAGATACAGCCAGTCCAAAACCAGTCAGATATATAAAACCTCTGATTACCAATTTTTCCACCTTCAGTTAGCCGGATACAACTCGGTCGATCCGCTTTTTGAATATTTATATGAAGTAAATTGTTTGGACATGCCTATTTGAGTCAAAGAATTCCCTAGGGACTTATAAAAAAGGCTATGTTAAAGTACAATGTTGATTTTCTACACTTTGTTGATTGGAGCGGAGGGCGCTTGACTCCTCGAAAAGGCTACCGCCTTTTCTTCGTGCGTAGGTTATTTCGGAGAAGCTCATCAATGTCCTGGGGGATTAGCGTTACAGGCGAGACCCCGCAGGAGCGCTAGCGACGAGGAGGCTCGACGAGGAGGCTCGACGAACGCCCCCAAGACGAATTTGTCCATGAAAAAGCCGGCATTAGGGCTTTTTTTATAATTCATACCGGAAAGCAAGCGTCTGGAGCGGAAATCAACAGGCAAGTTTAACAGAGCCATAAAAAAAATCCGCCATCAGAAGATGGCAGATTTCTATCGTCTTGACTTTGGATTAAATGCATCCTTTAATCCTTCACCAATAAAGTTTATCGAGAGAATTGTTAATGTAATAATTAATGCAGGTGGAATCCATATCCATCCTTTACCTTGCAATACATCAGGTTCGTTTGCCGATGAAAGCATATTCCCCCAACTTGGTACTTCCTGTGGAACACCAAATCCTAAATAACTTAACCCAGATTCTGCAACAATCATCGTTGCAAACAAGATAGTTGCTTGTACGATGATAGTCGATAATACATTGGGAAGTAAGTGCTTCACGATGACTTTTAAAGGAGAGCAACCGATTGATACAGCTGCAATGATATACTCGTTTTCTTTTTCAGCCATGATCTTGCTTCGTACTATACGGGCAACCCCACCCCATTGTAAGAAACTAATAACTAGGATTAAAACTAAAACACCAGAAACTTTGTCTTTTAAAATTGTGCTCAAAACGATTACAAATACGATAAACGGAAAATTCAAAACAAAATCGGTAAATCTCATAAGCATACTATCAATTGTTCCACCGAAATATCCTGCAATTGCTCCAACAATCGTTCCTAAGGTAATAACAAAAATTGTGCATGAGATTCCAACAAGTAGAGAGACTCTGCCTCCGTATAGGAGTCTTGTAAAAACGTCTCTTCCACTTTTATCTGTACCCAACCAATGTTCCCCTGAAGGTTTCAATGACATTTCCCCAATGTTTACTCGGGTGATATCAACAGTAGTAATATAAGGAGCTAAAATAGATATGATTGTAACGGCTAACAAAAATACGAGGCTTGTCATTGCCAGTTTGTTTGCCAAAAACTTTTTGCGTGCAATTGCCCATGGAGACAAGCTCTTTTTTGGGGCTGCTACACCGATGCCAGTTTCTTTATTTGTAACGATTTCCATTGCACAGCCCCCCCTATTCCATTCTAATCCTAGGATCTACAATACCGTATAGGATATCTGCCACTAGATTTCCAACGAGAGTCAAGAAAGAGAACAACATCGTTAAAGTCATAAGTACGGGATAATCTCTTGTTCCTACTGATTGTAAGAATAATTGTCCAATACCCGGATAAGTGAAAATTGTCTCCGTAATGATGGCTCCACTAATGATGGCTACAATATCGAACCCTAAGAATGTAATCAAAGGTATAATTGAATTTCTTAAAATATGAACATTGTAAATTTTATTTTCTGGTGTACCTTTTGCTCTAGCGGTACGTACATAATCTTTGCGGCTACTGTCGATGATGTCATTACGTAAGAATTGTGTGTAACTTGCCGTTGCCAATGTACCTAAGATAATCGCTGGCAAAATTACATGGTGCATACGACTTACCCAATATTCGAAAGTACCTTCTGTAACACCAATGTCGATAGAACCATTAGAAGGGAACCAATCTAAATTAAATGAAAAGAGATAGATTGCAAAAACCCCGGCAATGAATGAAGGAATTGCCAAACCAAAGTAGTTGAGTGCGCCTATCAAGTTATCCCCGAGTGTATACGGTTTTCTTCCTGCATATATACCCATAAAGAAGGCGAGCACATAAGTGATAAAAATAGATGTAAATCCAAGCAAAAGTGTATTTGGTATCCTTTGACTGATAACATCGGCCACTTCAATCTTATAACGTGCCGATTTCCCAAATTCTCCTTGGACAAAACCTTTTACCCAACGGAAGTACTGTTCGTGAGGAGGATCATTATATCCGAGCTTCTCACGCATTTCAGCGATATACTTTGGATCCGTATTGTTTGGGTCAATCTCTCCACTGAGGGAATCTCCAGGCATTAGTTTCGCCAGAGTAAACACAACAATGGAGATAAGGAGCAACATCGGGATCATTCCCAATATTCTTCGGAGTGAATACTTCAACATGTGCATTCTCCTTATCCATTACAACAGATTTTTACGTTACTGGTTCCCGAATTAACTGACGGTAAGCCCCCATGTCTAGCTTTTTTGAGCTGGGAGGTAATCGTCAGTTAATTCAAGGTAATATCCAAGGCGGGGGACTTGCATCCCCCGCGCTGGACTTTGAAAATTATTGCTCTAACCACCATTCATGTTGACGGTTAGTACCTGAAACATCGTACTTAACGCCTTTAACACGCTTGTTTACAGCCATTACTTCATCTAACTCAGCAATTGGAAGTGCTGGAAGCTCATCCATGAAATGCTTTTGCCATTGAACATAAAGATCTTTACGCTTATCTGCATCAGTACCAACAACATTTACATCTAATGCATCATCTAAGAACTTGTCACTCTTTTCGTCAGCCCAACGAGGGTAGTTCCAAAGAGCGTCTGATCTCCAAAGTCCAGATGGATCTGGATCAGTACCAGTTGACCAGCCACCGAAGAATACTTCCATAGCTTTATCTGATTTTTCTAATTGATCATAATAAAGGTTAGCTTCAGTCATAGAAACTTTAGTTTTTAAGCCAACTTCTTCCCAGTATTGAGCCATAGCTTTTGCACGAGCTTCGAAAGTTGGGTTTTGAGTTGCGTAGTGAGCGAAGTTAACTACAAATTCTTTACCTTTTGGATCTTCACGGAATCCATCACCATTTGTATCCTTGTATCCAGCTTCGTCTAATAATGACTTAGCTTTTTCTGGGTCATATTTGTATTGCTCAAGATCTTTATTATCTGCAGCAATCCAGTGGTTTGTAGGGATAGGACGGTTTACCACTTTACCTACACCAAAGAAGAACGCTTTGTTCCACTCTTCACGGTTAATTGCATAGTACATTGCTTGACGTAGTTTCTTGTCAGCATACTTAGGCTCGTTAGAAACGTTTTTCTTGCCATCCCAGTTACCTAATTTAAATCCAATGTAGTAATAAGAAAGACCAGGATATTTTACAACATCAACATTGCTTAAAGCAGAGATTTCTTCGATGATGCTTGGGTGGAATGCAGTCATATCAAGAGTGTTGTTTTGAAGTTCTCCAACAGTTAGAGAAGGATCAATAACTTTCAAGATAACTTTTTCGATATGAGGCTTGCCTAAGAAATAGTCGTCAAAGCGCTCAAGTTCAACTGATTCACCAGGAACTACTTTAGTCACTTTAAATGGTCCTAAACCAACAGGCTTAGTACGAACTTGCTCAGAAGCCATCATGTCTTTTACAGCAACACCTTCAAACTCTTTACGAGACATAACATATGTCCAAAGGTTTTCAAGGTTGTTTACACGAGCTTTGTCAAACGTAATCTCAACATTGTAGTCGTCAATAACTTTAACACCGGAAATCTTGTCAGCTTTTCCTTCGTGGAATGCTGGAGCACCTTCGATATTTTGAACGTTTACGTAACGAGGACCTTCATAGTCTTTGTGAGCTAGAGTTTCAAGTGCGAAAACCCAGTCATGTACAGTAAGTTCTTCACCGTTATGCCATTTTACGCCTTCTTTAAACTTGAACTTGAAAACTTTGTTATCAGCAGTTTCCCAAGAAGCGATGTGTGGTTGTGGCTTTAAGTTTTCGTCAAAATCAATTAAGTTTTCGTCGAAGAAGTCATTTACGTAGAAATCTGATTGATTTCCGTAAAAGTTCATGTTGAATAATCCTTCAGGAGCTGAGTCTAATGAATAAACAAGTGTTCCGCCATCTTTCGGCTTTCCAGCTGTCTCTTCCTTCTTGCCTTCTTCTTTTTTTGTACCAGCTTTTTCGCCGCCACTACACGCTGATAGAAACGCGGATAGGATTAGCATAACAGCAGCTAGCCATAACCAATTCTTCTTCATTTTTTTCCCCCCGTTAATGTTATTTTTGTTGCCTTATTAATAAAGGTGGCAAGCGACCCGATGACCGGGCCTCACCTCCTTTAATACCGGTTTAGCTTGAGAGCACTCTGCCATCGCCATTGGACAACGTGGATGGAATGGGCAGCCACTTGGAGGATTCAAAGGACTCGGCACATCACCTTTTAGGATAATTCGTTCCTTTTTCAACCGAGGATCCGGAGATGGGATTGCTGAAATTAGAGCCTGGGTATACGGATGTAAAGGCTCTGCGTATAAGCTATCCTTTTCAGATACCTCCACCATATTTCCTAAATACATAACTCCAATTCGATCACTCATATGTTTTACGACGCTTAAGTCATGAGCGATGAATAAAAATGTCAGATCGAATTCCTTTTGCAAATCTTTAAGTAGATTCAATACTTGTGATTGAACAGACACATCCAAAGCAGAAACAGGTTCGTCCGCAATAATGAGTTTTGGCCTTAACGCAAGAGCCCTTGCGATTCCAATACGTTGTCTTTGTCCCCCAGAGAATTCATGTGCGTATTTGTAATAAGCATCAGGTGGTAGTCCAACTTTTTCTAATAAGTCCATTACCTCTTTCTTAAGCTCTGGTTTACTCTTTTTGGTATAGTTATAGATTGGTTCTGCGATTATGTCTCCTACCATTTGCATCGGGTTTAGTGACGCATATGGATCTTGAAAAACCATTTGAAGATCCTTTCGGATATCCCTTAAAGACTTACCTCTTAAGTTTGTAATGTCTTTACCTTCAAAAATGATTTTGCCGTCAGTTGGCTTCAATAAGCGAAGAATGGTTCTTCCTGCTGTCGATTTACCGCAACCAGATTCACCTACAAGTCCTAGTGTTTCACCCTTCTTTATTTCAAAAGAGACATTGTCTACGGCTTTAACGTTACCAACTGTTCTTTTTAAGAATCCTCCCTTTACCGGGTAATAAGTTTTAAGGTTTTGAATTTCTAATAAATTCTCAGTTTGGGAGGAAAGCTGATTTCTTTCATTATCTAAAACTGTGTTGCTCATTATCACCTAACTCCTTCCCTAGGCTTGCTTGTTTCATACAACAAACAGGCAACTTCATGACCTTGCTCAACATCAGAAAGTACTGGTGTAATGGAACGACATTCTGGCATTGCTTTAGGACATCTGTCCATGAATCTGCAGCCTACTTCAGGCATTTTCGTTAGTGAAGGTACTATTCCTTTTATAGAACTAAGCCTTTCCACTTCTTCATCCATCTTTGGAATTGCTCCAAGCAATAAAGTAGTATAAGGGTGCTTCGGATTATGGAAAAGCGTATCTACATCCGTTCTTTCAACGATTCTACCCGCATACATCACAATCACTTCATCGCACATCTCGGCTACAACACCTAAATCATGAGTGATTAATATAACTGACATATCATTGACTTCTTGAATTTCCTTCAATAATTCAAGAATTTGTGCTTGTACCGTAACGTCTAGCGCTGTTGTGGGCTCGTCCGCTATTAAGAGTTTAGGCTGACAAGCAATCGCCATTGCTATCATTACCCTTTGTCGCATACCGCCTGATAATTGATGCGGGTATTCATCCACCAATTTCTCAGGGCGCCCTATTCCAACACTCTTCAGAAGAGCGATACTCTTCATCCTTGCTTCTTTTTTTGATATTTTCATATGATTGAAGAGAACTTCTTCCAGTTGGAATCCGATTGTAAAAACTGGATTCAACGATGTCATCGGTTCTTGGAAAATCATAGAAATATCTTTACCACGTATCTTATTAACTTCATTTTCTGTTTTATTTTCAAGGTGAACCCCATCAAAAATAATTTCACCAGAACGGATTTTTCCTACACCCTTTGGAAGTAAGTTCATAATGGATAAACTCATGACTGACTTTCCACATCCCGATTCGCCTACCACTCCGACAATTTGGCGTGGTTTGACAGAAAACGACACTTTATCGACAGCATTATACTCTTTGCCTTCAATTTGAAAGGCTGTCTCTAAATTTTTCACCTCTAATAAAGGTGCTTCCTTATGTAATAGAGTATTTGCGTTCATATGACACCCTCTTACTTTTGAATTATTCTGTAAATTCTCATATTTAAATAAAATACTATTACGAAATTGTTACAATTGCAATACTTTTTTGTCAATTATGAAAAATCTTTCTATTTTTGTAAGCTAAAAAGCCTGGTTTTCCAGGCTTTTTGACTTACAAAAATTATTGGAATTTTATTTCCTTTAATAGTTCTTCAGGTGAAATAGAGAAAGATGCTTTAGCAGAAAAATTTTTTTTATCATAAAACTCTTCCACTATATGGTAACCGATGCTATATCCAAGCATACTTGGATACCTCCCTACCCCATATAAAATATGGTCATGGATGCGCTCATTTTTCTTTCGACAAAGATTAGGGATCATGTATTGACCCCACCACTTTTCAATGTCAGTATGTGAATACTTTCGACACCAATCGGCAAGATATACTTTCCCACAGTGATGTTCTACTGCTTTTTCTGCTAATCCTTCCATCACAATTGAGTCTAATAAGGAATACTCGGTTAGATTTTTATTAAGTTCATTTAACCGGCAAACGTGATGATATTCATGCACAAAAACGGCTTCTATTTCCTTTTCATCCTTTATATCGCCTAGAAAAAGAAACATTTTGTCTTGAAATGATACTCCACATTTATTTTGAGAGTTTCTAACAAATAATCGATTTCCTCCATCAAGCGGGAAGATATACACTGGTACATCTGGTCCATTCCAAATCTTTTTGTATTTTATATAAAGCGTTTCTACAGTTTCCCATACCTTGGATGCTTTCAACTGTTGATATATGGTTTTAGTGTTTCTCGAAGGAGTGTACATATGGAATTTTTTCATGTAGGTATAGATTTCTTTTTCATTTAGTTCTGGAAATAATGGTTTCAACTTCGTACAAACTTTTAGAGGATCGTAAAAGTTTTCTTTTAACCAATCATTCGTGTTTATAATCCCCATCCTTGCACCACCTTTATAGGCTCATCCTTGAAGCTTAAACTCAAGCGCTACTCACATATATGTCACAACGTGGATGTTTGTGAATGTGAAATTTTTCCTAAAAAAAAAGCTCTGTTAAATGTGCCTGTTGATTTTCGCTCCAGGCACTTCGCTTTCCGCGGGCGGTCGGGGAGCCTCCTCGTCGCTGATGCTCCTGCGGGGTCTCCCCTGACACACTTCTTCCGCAGGACATTGAATGGCTTCCTTGAATGAACCCACGCACGAAGGAAATGCGATAGCATTTTCGAGGAGTCTTCGTGCCATCCGCTCCAGTTAACATTGTTTATTAATCAACTTTAAACTTTAACAGAGCCAAAAAAAATAAAAAAAAACGGACGTATATACGCCCGTTTAAGATGATTACTCATATTTCTTAAATGCTATCGTAGCATTGTGTCCACCGAATCCAAGTGAGTTACTAATAGCAGCCTTAATTACTTTTGGACGTGCTTCATTTGGAACATAATCCAAATCACATTCTGGATCTGGATTTTGAAGATTGATTGTTGGAGGAAGGATATTTTCCTTCATTGCTAGAACAGTAAAAATCGCTTCAATTCCACCTGCTGCTCCAAGAAGATGCCCCGTCATGGATTTTGTCGAGCTGACTGCTAATTTATAAGAGTGTTCACCAAAAACTTCTTTGATTGCAAGAGTTTCAAATTTGTCATTGTAATCAGTACTCGTTCCATGTGCATTAATATAATCAATATCTTCCGGCTTTAATTGCCCATCTTCAATTGCCATTTTCATTGCACGGGCCCCGCCTTCTCCACCAGGAGCTGGAGAGGTAATATGATAGGCATCACCAGTAGCTCCATAGCCAACAATCTCAGCATAAATCTTTGCACCACGAGCGAGAGCATGTTCTAATTCCTCAAGAACGACAACTCCGGCTCCTTCCCCCATTACAAAACCGTCGCGATTCTTATCGAATGGGCGGCTAGCACTTGCTGGATCAGGATTTGTGGATAGTGCAGTGTTTGCACAGAATCCAGCTACAGACATTTTGGTAATCGGTGCTTCTGCGCCACCCGTAATCATTGCATCAGCATCTCCACGTTGAATGACTTTAAAGGCATCTCCAATTGAATTTGTCCCTGTAGCACAAGCTGTTACAGTACATGAATTGAATCCTTTAGCTCCCAATGTGATCGATACTTGACCTGTCGCCATATCAGGAATCATCATTGGTACAAAGAAAGGACTGACTCGACGATATCCACGGTTCATGAACGTTTCATATTGTTGTTCAAAAGTTTCCATACCACCAATTCCAGAACCAATCCAAACGCCTACTCTTGGAGCATTTTCTTCCGTGATGTTTAATTCAGCATCTTTGACTGCCATTAATGATGCAGCAACTGCGTATTGAGTAAACCGATCCATTTTACGCGCATCTCTTTTATCGATGAAATTTTCCGGGTTAAAGTCTTTTAATTCTGCAGCAACCTTGGCAGGATATTCGTCAGCATTTACACGTGTCAACGGTCCTACTCCAGATTTGCCAGCAAGTATGTTTTTCCATGTAGTGTTTACGTCATTTCCTAGTGGAGTCACTGCTCCGACACCTGTTACAACAACCCTGCGTTTATTCACTCTAGATCCATCTCCTTTTTCAGTACGATTAACAAAGTACAAGCCTTCCATTCCATACAATATGGGCTTAAATGAATTAAAATCAATTATAACTTTATTTACCCCAACGAAGCGCGATTGCTCCCCAAGTGAGACCACCACCAAATCCAACCATTACAATCACATCGTCATCTTGGATTTTCCCTGCTTCCAATTCCTCAACAAGAGAGATAGGTATGGACGCTGCGGAGGTATTACCATATTTGTTTACTGTCTTAGACATTTTTTCTACTGGAAGTCCAAGTCGTTCTCTTGATGCTTCCATGATTCTGATGTTGGCTTGATGGGGAACAAGGAAGTCTACATCCTCTTTTGACAATCCAGCCTTTTCTAATACATGGACACTGCTTTCACCCATTTGGCGGACAGCAAATTTGAAAACTTCTCTGCCATTCATGATGATGTTTTCATCCTGATAAAGGTGTTTAGCTCCAGTACCATCTGCACCTAATTCAAAAGCTAGGATACCTCTGTTTTCAGAAACAGGTCCTAGTATAACGGCACCAGCACCATCACCGAATAACACGGCAGTATTTCGATCTGTCCAATCAGTAATCTTGGAAAGTTTTTCAACACCAACGATGAGGATATGCTTATAAGCACCTGTCTCAATAAACTGTTTGGCTGTTATCATTCCGTACATAAATCCCGCACAGGCAGCACTAATATCCATGGCGGCAGCTCGTTTCGCTCCCAGTCTGTCTTGGAGCATGCATGCAACTGAAGGAAATGGTCGATCAGGCGTAACAGTCGCTACCAAGATCAAATCGATTTCTTCAGGAGCAATGCCTGCATTTTCAATCGCCTTTTTCGCAGCTTCAAAACCCATATCAGAAGTATCGATGTTGTCTTCTGCCAACCTACGTTCTTCTATACCTGTCCTTGTACGAATCCATTCATCCGAAGTGTCAACGATTTTTTCCAAATCCGCATTGGTAACAACTTTTTCGGGTAAATATCTGCCTATACCTAATATTCCAGCATTCATACAGTCAATCCCCCTGTACTTATCTTTATAATTTTTATTTCACATTATATTATCAATTATTATGACTTGGTACTAATTTTAGCAAAATATTGGTCTTTAAAGCAACTGTTAAATATGTTTTTTCAATGTGCTATTGTCCTAACGAAATAAAAATGTTCAACATAGTCTGTAGTAAAGCCTTGTTAAGGAGGTATAACGTTGCGGGAAAATCGAGAAAAAATGAAGGAAGATCCATTTGCTCATTTTCTATTTGGCTCAAAAAATAGAAGTGAAGCAGAAAGTGAAGAAGAAATATATGAGGTGCCTGAAGAATCTTTGGAGACCACATCACATCTAGATTTGGATGAAATAATCATTCACGTTGACACACTGCTTGAGTCTGCTCATAAGCTAAAGCCACTATTTTCGACAATCCAGCCATTCATCGAAAAGTTTATGAATAAAAAATAAACCGCATTATTGAATGCGGTTTATTTCTTTTCAGGCAGTTTTCCTGTTTCTATGTATGTTTGAATCAACCCATTAATCTCTTTCTGGAATTCCTTATTCACTATGGGACTAAATTTACCGAGAGAGATAACATTATCTTCAAAATCAAATGATAGATTTCCTGATTCCAAGGTTCCATTATTAAACTTTTCAGCAACTATTTCGTACAATGCATCAACATGTTGGACCGTACTTGTCAATACAGCCTCTTCACCTAAATCGGATTGATCGGAGACATATCCAATTACAAATAATCCCCGCTCTTTCATACTTTCAATGATTGGAACGTTGAATCCGTCTCCTGCGGGATATACAACGTCAACATCATTTTTGATCAATTCCTTTAGCATATGCATGGCTTTTTCCTTATCATCCCATGATCCCACATACTTAATCGAAACCTCAGACATTCCATTTTGAAATTTCGCCCCATCTTGGAAACCACGAACTTCAGGTTGCCAATCATAGGCAGCAATGACACCAAGTTGATTCGTTTTTGTTGAATGTGCAGCCACCATTCCCCCAAAAAACCCCATCGCATAAGCATCAAAATTCAGACTCGTTGTTTGCGGACTGTTTGCCTCACTATTGAAGCTAACAAAATGGATGTCGGGATATGATTTAGAGATTTCGTCAAAGAAACCACCAAATTCATTACCGTGTCCAAAAATGAGATTGACTCCTTTTTGATCTAGTTCTTTGACTGCCCTCTCAACAACAGCTTTTGAATTCATACCTTCTTTATAATATACTTCAACATCGAATTTTGATTGTACCTTCAATAATCCTTTATAACCTTTTGTACCCCACACCTGATCATTAATTGTTTCAGGAACAAGAAGCCCCGCTTTTTTTAGTTGACCAGTATTCATAGAGTTTTCGCATCCTGGTAGCAGTAAAAGGCATAACAAAAATGTAATTATTCTCTTAAACATCATTGGCAACTCCTTTAGACAGCAACCCTTATGCCCAAAAAATATACAGCTTTAGAAGCTGTACAATTTCTTTAGCATTGGACTTTTTGTATTGGCACTTTATGGGTGCATTTCCTCTTATTCTACTCCCTAAGACCTAAATTGAAAAGAGCATTTTCATTTGCTTCAGTCTTTACCCAATAAAAGTCTACTTGTGTGCATTTTTTGTTTATCCAGGGCATTTTCTAAGGATATCGAAGACTTTACAGTTACGATTTGAACGTCTTCTTCCACAAGCATATGCTCAATGTCTGGAAACCTTGATTGGAAATTTCCGGAATAACCACCTAATAGTTCAGCACACTTTTCCCAATGGTTCGGCACATCACTCTTCAAAAGGTATTTCCCATTATCTTCTGCGACTATTTTATTCATTAATTCCCGGATTGCATCCTCAATGTAAATCGCATCGGCGGTCCAATCCTTGAACTCACTCAAATTTCTTTTACCTTTTCCCTCACTCACAAGCAAAGTTTGAAATACAAAAGGAAGAGGCTGCCACGGGCCATATAGCGTGGGTAAATAATATTGTTGCATAATGTTGACCTTGGATGATTCCAACCGTGTCAATAGCTCCTGTAAAACGCTAATGGCTAAATTGACTTTCTCTTCCTTTAATTTCATTTGCATAGGCAATAGTACAACGAGTTGCTTTGAACGATTGCTTACATTGATGATAAACTCAAATAAGTTTCTATCTTTTAATTCCTCATGACCTGATATGAAAAAATCGTATAAAGATAGAATAATAATATCCGAATCAATAATTGATGGGTTTTCTAATAGTTTTTCCCTCGTTATTTCAATATAATTCGCATTTCTTCCTATCTCCATCAATTTTTCTTCTTCAAATGAATCATAACTTAGATCGGAAACGTTAAAACCATAGGTTTCAATTCCTTTTTCTAGGAATTGAGAGCATAAATAAAAATTTGTATAACCAAAAGGCGATAATATTACAACCTTGTCCATCATAAAAGCCTCCCCTAAAAACTACTCAATGTATCGTATGCTCTATATGGGCTGATTATTTCTTAAAGGGAAGACTGTCTTTACAATTGATTCTCATGGCTTTTATAAAATTTGATGATTTGTTGACCTAACTGAAGTTTCTTTTCTGGTAGCATATAACTGGATTGAATGACAGTCTTACTGTTTTTCTGACTGTCAATTAACTTCTGTGTCCACTTGGATTGATTAAAAGCCCTTCCTCCCGCAAGTATGTGATAAATGGAAATCGGAACTCCATAATCCAAAGTCACTTCACTTCCTCTAGCAAGAATTTGTGTTTCAATCACTTTACTATCTTCGTGATACGCTGCCGAAAGTTCTTTCATTAATTTCTTATAAAAAAATTTGTGCTCACGTTCTTGTTCAAGATGATGTGTTAGAGATAAGATTGGATTTATTAAAGCAACCGACCGGATTTTATCGTTCATTTCCTGCAAAAGCCTTAATGCAACTAGAGCTCCCATTCCTTCAGCTAGAACATGGATTTTATTGTTTAAGATTTCACTTTTTAAAATATGTTGATACAAGCGTTTACTTAGCTCAACCGCTTGATCACTCCCCCAATTCCTTCCGTATAAATTGGAAGAAAAAATTGTGTAACCTGCATCTCTCAACTTTTGAGTGATAGCCTGTTTTCCTTCGTTCTGCATCCAGAAACTTTTGCATTCATCTACGAAATGTCTCTCGTCGCCAATGATTAAGACACCAAATCCCGTCGGTTTCTCTGGGTATTGGACGATGTTCCATTCACTATCCAGTTGAAAACTCCGGTTTTCCATAGATAAGACCCCTTTTGCATAATTTCTACAGAATATTTTATGTAAATTAAAATGTTTTGAGAGGGAGTTTGCCTATACAACAAAAATATCCACTTAAATTCATATACGAACACCGTTAATTATTTAAAAATAAATTTTCCTTCAGTTCGGACTTGTCAGTTTTTCTTTATTAATTTTAAAGCTTATGTTAAGATGAAAAAAGATTTCTAAATAGTTAGAGGTGAAAATCGTGCGTTATTTTTGGACTTTTTTCTGGGCATTTCTTCTTGTACAAATGTTGACTTATGTAGCTAGTTCAATGGTCGGTGTTGCATTCGATTTTAAACTTGGATCTATTCTTGCTGTTGGAGCAACAATCTTAATCTTAGTTGTTCCTGCTATTCTGCCTAATGATCCTATTGAAAAACACTAAGAATCAACCTACTTAAAAGGTCATCCTGCATCATCGCAGGATGACCTTTTTTATTTTTTGTGAGAATGGTGATTAACAACTTTTCTTATTTCTGAGTGTTAATAAAAAGCTGTCCTTCTTTAAAGGTTACTTCGATTGTGGAATGATCGTGAATATTGCCAGCAATGATTTCTTTTGCCAGCTTTGTTTCCAGATTTTTTTGGATAAACCGCTTTAATGGCCTTGCTCCATAGACCGGGTCGAATCCCGAGTCTGCGATAAAGCGGATTGCTTCATCCGTTAACGAAATGCTTATATGCTTTTCTGCTAGTCTTTGCTGCAAACCATCAATCATTTTTAAAACAATAGATTTAATCTCGACTTGCGATAACGGCTTAAATAAAATAATATCATCTACCCTGTTTAAGAACTCCGGCCTAAAGTGACCACGTAAGGTTGCCATTACCTTTTCTTTCGTCTCCTCACTTATTACACTATCTAATTCCTCAAGCAAGAAATGAGATCCTATATTTGAAGTCATGATGATGACAGTATTCTTGAAATCTACCGTGCGTCCTTGTGAATCGGTAATACGTCCATCGTCAAGAACTTGTAGTAGCAAATTAAATACTTCAGGGTGAGCTTTTTCAACTTCGTCTAAAAGAATGACAGAGTAAGGTCTTCTGCGAATAGCTTCTGTCAGCTGACCGCCTTCTTCATATCCTACATACCCCGGAGGAGCCCCAATCAATCTTGAAATCGAATGTTTTTCCATATATTCGGACATGTCTATTCGAATCATTTGTTCTTCACTATCGAATAATGCCTCAGCAAGCGTTTTAGCCAACTCTGTTTTTCCCACTCCCGTTGGTCCTAAGAACAAGAACGAGCCAATAGGGCGATTAGGATCCTTGATTCCCGCTCTTGCTCTTAATACTGCATCTGCCACGAGCTGTACTGCTTCATCCTGACCCACAACTCGTTCCTGCAAGATATTCTCGAGCTTTAAGAGTTTTTCACGTTCGCCTTCGACCAGTCGCGAAACCGGTATTCCTGTCCATCTACCAACAATTCCCGCTATTTCTTCCTCTGTAACTTCTTCACGCAAAAGCCTATTTTCCTGCTGATTAACAAAGGAGGATTCAAATTCTTTCAGTTCTTTTTCAAGTGCAGGAATTTTTCCATGACGTAGTTCTGCGGCCTTGTTTAGATCATAATCATTTTCTGCTTTCTCGAGTTCTCTACGAAGTTTTTCGAGCTGCTCTCTCTTTTCCTGAACCGCTTGTATTCCTTCTTTCTCCTTTAGCCAGCGAGATTTCATGGTGTTCGCCTGTTCTCTTAAGTTAGCCAATTCCTTTTGCAAGAAAGCCAGTCTTTCTTTACTAGCCTCATCTGTTTCTTTCATGAGTGCCGCTTCTTCAATTTCAAGTTGCATTAATCTCCTGGTAACTTCATCAAGTTCAGATGGCATTGAATCAATCTCAGTCCGAATCATGGCACAAGCTTCATCGACAAGATCTATGGCCTTATCCGGTAAAAAACGATCTGAAATGTAACGGTTAGATAATGTAGCAGCAGCCACAATGGCTCTATCATGGATATTAACTCCATGGTGGATTTCAAATCTTTCTTTTAAGCCGCGAAGAATGGAAATTGTGTCTTCGACTGTAGGTTCTTGAACCAGGACCTGTTGAAAACGTCTTTCTAGGGCTGGATCTTTCTCGATATATTTACGATGTTCTTCCAAGGTAGTCGCGCCGATGCAATGTAGTTCCCCACGAGCAAGCATAGGCTTTAACATATTCCCTGCATCCATCGCTCCTTCAGTTTTCCCTGCACCCACTATTGTGTGAAGTTCATCAATAAATAGGAGGATTTTCCCTTCACTCTTCCGTATTTCATTAAGCACAGCTTTTAATCTTTCTTCAAATTCCCCTCTAAATTTCGCACCTGCTATCAATGAACTCATATCAAGTGAAAAAATGGTTTTATCTTTTAAGCCTTCTGGTACATCTTTACGCACAATTCGGTGAGCAAGCCCTTCTACAATCGCCGTTTTTCCGACACCGGGCTCTCCAATTAAAACAGGATTGTTTTTCGTTTTTCTTGATAGAATGCGAATGACATGGCGAATTTCGCCATCCCTTCCTATGACAGGATCGATTTTCCCGCTTCTTACTTCTGCAACGAGATCTCGTCCATATTTTTTTAATGCTTCATAAGTCACTTCTGGATTTTGTGTCGTCACCTTCTGATTCCCCCTGACTTCAAATATGATTTTTTTGACCTTACTTTCATTTATTCCATGCGTTTTTAATATTTTGGATATCTCAGAGTCATTGATAGAAAGACCAGCTAATAGCACCACTTCGACAGAACAATATTCATCTTCAAAATCTTTCATTATTTCCTCTGCTTTTGATAGCAATTTATGCAACTGAGCGGATACATATATTTGATTACCATTCGTGTTTGAAGTGTAAACTTGCGGCTTGTTGGCAATGGCCTGTTGCAATTTCGATTTGACCATCTCAATTCCAACATTTTCCCTTTCCAATACAGACACAATTAAGCTTTCATCTTGATTCATTAATGCAAGAAAAAGATGGGCATCAGCAATTTCCTGATGATGGTGTTCTTTCGCTAACTCCTGTGCTGCAAGTAAACCCTCCTGCAATCGCACCGTCATTTTTTCAAGATTCATGATTCCCAACCTCCTGTTTGACCTTTTTTGACTAATGATTATATTATAAATTATTCCCATGGAAAATAAAAGCCATTCGAACATGAAGTCGAATGGCTTTGTCTTATTTCTTCATTATTATAGTAGTTCGGAAAGTAGCGCTTTTTGGGCGTGAAGGCGGTTTCCAGCCTGTTCGAATACAGCAGAATGAGAACCATCAATGATTCCTGATGTCACTTCTTCCCCACGGTGGGCAGGAAGACAATGAAGAAACATATAATCGGACTTGGCTTGATCAGCTACTCTTTCATTGATTTGATAGGAAGAAAAAACCTCTAGTCTCATAGCGTTTTCCTTTTCTTGCCCCATACTCGTCCAGACATCCGTGTATAGCACATCAGCATTCATAGCGGCTAAAAGGGGATCGTTCTCAATTTTGACTGTGCATTTGTTTTCTTTTGCTAATTCAATAGCCATTTTAATAACACTTTCATTCGGCTCATAACCTTTTGGACATGAAATTACAAAATCCATTCCCATTTTCACACAAGCTATCATTAAACAGTGAGCTACGTTATTTCCATCTCCAATATAAGTAACCTTAAGACCTGCCAATTCACCCTTATTTTCTTGAATGGTGAGAAGGTCGGCTAAAGCCTGACAAGGATGGAACAAGTCCGTTAAACCGTTAATAACAGGAATGGATGCATAATGGGCAAGTTCAGTGACAATATCGTGAGAAAAAGTTCGGATCATGATTCCGTCCAAGTATTGAGATAACACCTTTGCCGTATCATGGATCGATTCCCCGCGTCCCATCTGTAGATCACTGCTGTTTAAATATAAAGCATTGCCCCCAAGTTGTAACATTCCAACCTCAAAGGATACTCTTGTTCTTGTTGATGACTTTTCAAAAATCATCCCAAGGTTTTTTCCTACTAAAGGTTTATAACTCTCCCCTAATAGAGTCATATTCTTAATTTTGATAGCTTTGGTAAGAAGACCTTGGATGATTTCCGGTGAATAATCAATCAAGGATAAAAAGTCTTTTCCTTTAATATTCAGTGAATCGTTCCTGAAATTTGTCTGTATCATCCTAGCGGCACTTCCTCTCGATTTCTATTTAGCCAATCCTTAATATCGCTTACTTTCCATTGATTTTCTTTCGTTGAATTCAAGAATGCTCGAAGGGTTTCTTCTTCGGTAAAAGTCAGAATTCGTTGCTTTGTCGCGATTTTTCGATTAGCGATATCTTTTTCACTAATTCCTGGGCTATAAAAGGCGGTGACCTTATCATTCCTTATTGGACTAGGTAACTCTTTTGAAGAAATGAAACGTACCTGTCCTGCATCTTCCGAATTCTCTAAATCCACTATTTCTTCATCATCATGATAGATTAGGACTTCTTGAGACTGGATCTCTTTTTTCGAAATGGCATGAAAGCTTTTATTTAAAGCTATTGATACGCTTTCGCCTATGCTTATCCCTTCTCCAGTCGATTTCATCTGTGGCCCCGTTTTTGAATCAAGTCCATTTAAAGCATAGTTTGAAAATATTGGGTACTTAACACAGTATAATGGTGCTACCGACTCCTTATATTCCTTTTCATTCTGCAATGATCTTTTCCCTAGCAGAATTTTCGTTGCGGTTTGAACGAGCGGATAGCCTGTCACCTTGCTAATGATTGGAACAGTTCGGCTTGCTCGAGGATTTACTTCAAGTACATAAACTTCTTCATCTTTTAAGATATATTGAATATTCATTAATCCTCGATACGCAATTTCGGATACGATAGCTTTGGCATATTCACACATCTTATTTTGAACAGCAGAGGAAATATCGATAGGTGGAAGAATGGACATACTATCGCCAGAATGGATACCCGTTTTTTCAATGTGTTCCATAATGGCAGGGATATAAATATTTTCACCATCTGCTACAAGATCTAATTCTGCTTCCTTTGCCTCAAGAAATTGATCTATTAATACTGGATAAGGAACACTTTCTTCTTTTAAAAATTTATATAGTGCACTTTGATTATTCACGATTTTCATTCCAAATCCGCCGATTACATAAGAAGGTCTAATAAGTAGTGGAAATCCAATCTTTTTTGCTCCCTCCAGAAGCTGAGTAGAGTTATGTGCCATCTTTCCTTTGACATGAGGAATATCCAATTTCCCCAAAAGCTCGTAAAATCGTTCTCTATCTTCAAGCATGTCGATAATGTCTGAATTTGTGCCGAGAATTTCAACTCCGAATGATTCTAACTCTTTAGCCAGGTTAATCGCCGTTTGCCCTCCGAATTGAACAATTACTTTATGAATTTTTTCCACTTCTACGACATTTAGGATATCTTCCACTGTCAATGGTTCAAAGTATAAGCGATCAGAGATGGTGAAATCAGTACTAACGGTTTCTGGATTATTATTGATCATAACGGTTTCAATGTTCTCACCTTTAGCAGCTAGCACTCCATGGACAGAACAGTAATCAAACTCTATTCCCTGTCCAATACGAATCGGTCCACTTCCAATGATGAGAACCTTTTCCTTGTCCGTTTCTATTCGCTCGTCTTCTCCGAAATAAGAAGAATAGTAATAGTTGGAAGTAGCTTCAAACTCAGCAGCACATGTATCTACCATTTTATATACAGGTAATATGCCAAACTCTTTTCTAAGTTGGCGGATCTTCTTCTCTTCCACCTTCCAACACTTAGCAAGGAACTTGTCACTGAATCCTTTTTCCTTAAAGAAAGCGAGTTCTTCTCTTCCAACCTTTTCAGTGTCTAAGGAGTAAATCTCTTTTTCGATTTCAATCAGTCTCGCAAAGCATGTAAGGAAATATAAATCTATCTTTGTAATCTCATGAAGAACTTCAATAGATGTCCCTCTTCTAATCAATTCCATTAGAATGAAGAAACGTTCATCCGTTTGTTCTTTTAACTGGAAAAATAATTTTTCATTCGTCCAGCTTCCTAAATAAGGCATGACTAAATCTTCATTATTCATCTCTAAAGAACGAAGGGATTTCAAAATCGCTCTTTCAAGGTTACGGTCTATGCCCATAACCTCTCCAGTTGCCTTCATTTGTGTACCCAGTTTTCTATCTACCTCTGGGAATTTCACAAAAGGCCAAACCGGAAATTTCACAACCACGTAGTCTAAGGCAGGCTCAAAGCTCGCGAATGTCTCTTCCGTGACTGGATTCATTATTTCAGATAAAGAATATCCAACTGCGAGTTTGGCAGCAATTCTAGCAATCGGATATCCTGTTGCCTTGGATGCTAATGCAGAAGATCTACTAACCCTCGGATTAACTTCGATTAGATAATAATTCTTACTAACAGGATCGAGGGCAAACTGAATATTACAACCTCCAATAATTTCTAATGCAGAAATAATCTTAACTGCCGAAGTACGCAACAGATGATATTCATCATCTGTTAGCGTTTGAGAGGGTGCTACTACGATTGAATCGCCAGTATGAATCCCTACGGGGTCGATATTTTCCATATTACAAATGATTATGCAAGTATTTGAAGAATCCCTCATGACTTCATATTCCACTTCTTTAAAGCCAGCAATGCTTTTTTCAATCAAACATTGGCTGATTGGACTCTCATGAAGTCCCCCTTTAATGAGAGTTATTAACTCTTTTTCATTGTCGGCAATCCCTCCACCGGACCCTCCCAATGTATAGGCAGGACGTATGATAATAGGAAATCCGATGGTTTTAGCAAACTCCATTGCTTCTTTTTCAGTATGAACAATTGCGCTTGGAGGTACTGGTTCGCCCAGCTCGTTCATTAAGTTCCGAAAAGCGTCACGATCCTCACCTTGCTTGATCGAATTAATAGAAGTTCCTAACACTTTAACGCCATAGCGCTCAAGAATTCCTTTTTCATCTAGCTGAAATGCTAAATTTAATCCCGTCTGTCCCCCTAATGTTGCCAAAAGTCCGTCTGGTCGTTCTTTTCTGATGATTTTTTCCAATGTTTCGACTGTCAGAGGTTCGAAATAGATAGAATCGGCGATAGCCTCATCAGTCATGATTGTGGCTGGGTTGTTATTAACGAGGATTACTTTGTAGCCTTCTTCTTTTAAAGCAAGACACGCTTGTGTTCCTGCGTAGTCAAATTCAGCACCCTGACCAATTACGATTGGTCCGGATCCAATGACAAGAATCGTTTCTATAGCTGTATTTTTAGGCATATGCTCTGACTCTCCCATTGTATTGAATAATTTCTTCCATAAATTCATCAAAGATATACTCACTATCCGAAGGGCCTGGATTTGCTTCAGGATGGAATTGAACCGTTTGGATAGGCAACCTTTGATGATAAAGTCCCTCAATTGATTGGTCATGCAGATTCTTAAATCGAACAACTAAGTTTGTTCCTTTCAGACTATCTTCTTCTACAACAAAACTGTGATTTTGTGATGACATAATGACTTTGTTTTTCTTCACATCGTACACAGGATGGTTAGCTCCTCTATGTCCAAAAGTTAGCTTAGAAGTCATCGCACCAAGTGAGAGTGCGCTAAGCTGATGACCAAGACAAATCCCTAATGTGGGATAATGATGGAGCAGCTTCTTAATCTTCGGGAACTCCCCTATAAGATCTAAAGGATCACCAGGACCATTAGAAAGTACTAAGCCATCTGGCTGCAATTTTGCGATTTTTTCAAAAGAAAAGTGATAAGGAACGATAGTTACCATGCAGTTTCTATCTAAAAGAGCATCTAAAATCGATTTTTTGAATCCATAATCAACAAGTACAACGTGATGTTCACCCTCACCAACCGATACCATCTCTTTTACTGTAACGCTCTCAATTTTCAAGGTTTGAGGCATTTTCAAATCTTTCAATGGGCTTTCTTGATGAGAGAGTACAGCTTGCATGCTCCCATTTTTTCTTATTTTCTTAACGAGACTTCTTGTGTCCACATGCGAAAGCAAAGGGATATTCCACTTATTCAAGTATTCTCTTAAAGTATGTTTCGCTTCATAATGGAATGAAGATTCACTTGCTTCGTATACAATGACCCCTGCTACATGCGGCTGCTTGCTTTCAAAGTCTGTTTCATTGATTCCGTAATTGCCGATTAAGGGGTATGTGAATACGACAATTTGCCCCTTATAAGATGGATCGGTTAAGACCTCTTGATATCCCGTCATACCTGTATAAAAAACAATTTCCCCTTGAATGTCCTCTTGATGGTTTAGGTTAGACTTCCATTCACCAGAATAAACTTCACCACTGCTTAGTTTAATATATCCATTCATATCGACACCTCTAATTCTGTATATACATTCATGAATAATGATAATTATGCAAATTATTCTAAAAAAAATCGCTTATTTTTCTTTAAACTCTTCAAATACCTTTATCATGATTTCAATTCCATCCTTTAGCTCATCTCGTGTGGCTGTCAAAGGTGGTAAGAGACGAATCACCTTTTCACCCGCTGGCAAAACAATTAATCCTGACGTCCTTAAAAGGGAAAGAATTTGAGAATTAGGTACTGTTATTTCAATCCCCATCATCATTCCTAAGCCTCTTATTGCTTTAACAGATGCGTGGTGAATTAAGCTACTTTCTAAATAATCGAAGAGCCAAGCACTCTTTTCTTCTACTTTTCTAAGAAAGGCAGATTCAAAGATTTCTTCCATGGTAGCAATGGCTGCTGCGATGGAGACTGGATTACCACCGAAAGTTGAACCGTGGCTTCCTGGACCAAAAATAGCTTTGAGTCTTTCCGTACCAATAACAGCTCCGATTGGCAATCCGTTACCTAATCCTTTAGCTACTGTGACGATATCCGGTTCCATTCCAAAATGTTGGAAAGCAAAAGGTTTTCCTGTGCGGCCGATGCCAGTTTGTATTTCATCAATGATCAATAATGAACCACATTCTTTGCATAATGATTGAATTTGATCTAGGAAATCTGCGTCGGCAATATGAATTCCACCTTCACCTTGAACGACTTCAAGCATAACGGCTGCCACTTCTTCATTCATTTCATTTTGCAATGCCTTAATATCGTTAAACGGCAGTGAAACAAAGGTTGGAAGCATCGTACCAAAACCAATTTTCACTTTTTCTTGTCCTGTTGCAGCCATCGCACCGTACGTTCTTCCATGGAAAGACTGTTGGAAAGTAATGACCTTGTCACGCTGCGTCGCTTTTTTAGCAAGCTTGATCGCTGCTTCATTTGCTTCAGCACCACTGTTAGCAAAAAAAACAGCGTCCATCCCAGCGGCTTTGGCAAGCATTTGTCCTGCCTTTTCCTGTTCGCTTTGTTGGAACAGGTTCGATACATGCCAAAATTTATTCAGCTGCGATTGGATGGCTTTTTTCACATTCTCTGGACAGTGACCTAAATTACAAACTCCGATACCAGACGTAAAGTCTAAGTACTTCTTGCCATCTTTACTAATTAGGTAAGTTCCTTCAGCATGTTCAGGCTCAATTTCCCATCGTGAATAAGTAGGAAATAAATAACTCATTTATACTTGCACTCCCTTTGTCCCTATTTCTGTTCCATACCATTTCTCTCTATCAAAAAAGGCTTCCTTTCCAGAAACGATCCTTACGCTCTTAACACCATTTGCAATGGCCTTAAGGGCCGAACTAACCTTTGGAATCATTCCACCATAGATGCTACCATTTTTGATATAATCACTTACTTGGTTATCAGTGAGAGCAAGAACTAATGAACCATCGATATAAATCCCGCTAACATCCGTTATATATACGCATTGATTCGCCTTTAATGCTTTTGCGACAGCTGCAGCTGCTAAGTCCGCATTCACATTCAGCTTCTCTCCTTTATCGGTTATGGCGAGAGGAGTAAGTACCGGAATAAGGTCTTGCTGCAACAACGACTCAATGAGGCAAGCGTTCACTGTTGTTATGTCCCCAACTAGACCCAAATTCTCTTGGTCTATCATTTCCGCTTGTAGACACTTTGCATCACTACCGTTTATCCCTATTGCATTGAGACCTTTTTTCTCTAGTCGAGTGACAAGTGCACGATTGGTTTTTCCAGCTAAGATTTGTTCTACTACTTGCAATGTTACTGCTGTTGTTTTTCTCATCCCTAAATAAAATTCCGGCTCAATCTGCATTCTTTCTAACTCTTCATTTATATCAGGACCTCCGCCATGGACAATGACACAGCCATAACCTTCTTCTTTCAGCACTTTGATACTCGTAAAAAATGCATCCGATAATTCATTGATGATACTGCCTCCGCATTTTATGACAGCTATTTGCATTTCCCTGCTCCTTTTATGTGCGATAGTTTGCATTAATCTTCACATAGTCATATGACAAATCGCATCCCCATGCGAGCCCAATTCCATTTCCTAAATGTAAATCCACGTGAATTTTTATTGTATCTTCATTTAGATACGCCGTAGCTTCTTCTTCAGAAAAGGCTTGAGGTTCACTTTTTTTCAACATAGTCATTTCACCTAAAGAGATATCAACAATCTCAGGATTAACCTCTGCTGAACTTGCTCCAATAGCACCGATAATCCTTCCCCAGTTTGCATCGGCACCGTGAACAGCCGTTTTCACAAGATTAGAGCCAACAATTGTTTTCGCTACTGCACGGGCCTGCTCATCGTCTTTTGCCCCTTTGACGTTTACTTCAATCAGCTTCGTCGCCCCCTCGCCATCGCGTGCAATCTGCTTGGCTAAATCTTGACAAGTTTTTGCGAGAAGTTCTACGAACGCCACCCAATCTGGACTGTTCTCATCGAGAACGGGATTTTCTGCCAGACCATTCGCCATAACGATTACCATATCGTTTGTAGATGTGTCGCCATCTACCGTTATTTGGTTAAAACTATGGCCTGTAACTAACTGAAGTGCCTTCTTCAGTGAATCTGCATGAACAGCCGCATCTGTTGTCACAAAGCCAAGCATAGTAGCCATGTTTGGATGGATCATCCCCGACCCTTTCGCTGCTCCACCCATCGTCACAGTCTTTCCACCAATGACGGTAGAATAACAGCATTTTTTCATAACAAGATCTGTTGTCATAATGGCCGTTTGAAAGTCTTCAGCATCCGTTAATTCTTTATTTGGAAGAAGCTCGGTAATTCCAATCTCAATCTTATCCATTTTCAAAAATTCACCGATTACTCCTGTAGAAGCTACTGCCACGGCATCTTCAATAAGATTAAATTGCTGCGCAGCCAACAATCTCATTTGATACGCATCTTTAAGGCCCTGTTCACCAGTACATGCATTTGCACAAGCGCTATTGACAATGACAGCTTGCAAAAAACTATTCTCTGCTAAACTATCCTGAGTCACTTTTAAAGGTGGCGCTTGAAAATGACTTGTTGTATAAACCGCTGCACTAATGGCAGGAACTTCGCTTATGATAACCCCTAAGTCTTTTTTTGAATAACGCAGCCCCGCGTGTGTACCAGCTGCAAGGAACCCCTTAGGTGTTATGATACTTCCTGATTTTATATTTGTTATTTCAATAGAGTTTGTAGCTTGCACTTTGTCTACCCCTTCCTTTTATGGAAACATCGGCATATGGTATAAACCAACATCTTGATTGAGACCGAACATGAGATTGGCATTCTGAATTGCCTGACCAGCGGCTCCCTTTACGAGATTATCAATAACCGAAACAATCGTTATCCTACCCGTTCTAGGATCAACATCTAATCCAATGTCACAAAAGTTTGATCCGCATACTTCTTTTACTTGAGGAAAATCTCCCTTGTTTCTAATTCGTACAAATGGACTATTTTGATACATAGATTCATAGAGTGACCGCATTTTATTGGTATCAAATCCATTACTGACTTTTGCATAAATAGTTGCTTGAATCCCCCTGTTTATCGGCATTAAGTGTGTGCTAAACGTAATCGGTTGGGTTGATTCGTCCCATTGAAGAAGTTGCTGTTCAATCTCAGGAATATGCTGATGTTTGTTCACTTTATAAATCTTAAAGTTTTCATTCATGTTTGAAAAATGTGTATCGTTTGATGGTGACTTTCCTGCACCAGTAAGACCAGACTTTGCATCTATGATGAGTGAATCTATATGAATGGCCTTCTCTAACATCACAGGTGCCAAGCCTAATAGAACAGCGGTTGGATAACATCCGGGATTTGCCACTATCGTTGCATTCCTTATTTCATTTGCATTCCATTCGCTTAATCCGTAAACGGCTTTTTCTAAAATACGATCAGCTACAGCCTCTTTCCCGTACCATTGTTCGTATTTATTCTTATTCTTCAATCGCAAATCCCCAGATAAATCAATAATTTTAATGTTCTTATCAAAGAATCCTTTTGCTAATTCACTTGAAACCCCTGATGGTGTTGCGAGAAATACCAGATCAGACTCCTCAGCAATACGATCGACATCCACTCTATCCAAATCACAATTTATTAATCTTGTAAGATGGGGAAATAAGTTGGAAATGGATTCTTCTGGCTTGGTTGAATGCATCGTATGAATATTAAATTCAGGGTGTGCATGTAGCAACCTCAGAAGTTCCACGCCACTATATCCTGTTACACCTATTACAGAAACGTTAATCACCAATTATCCTCCTGATAACATTTTGTATTTTTATTCATTTTTATAAATAATTATTAATTTATATCAACCATTATAAAAATAAATAATCAGAAATTGCAATCTTTTTTTTCAAAAAAATAGGCTCTGTTAAACGAAACTGTTGATTATTTTATGGGAGGGAATCCGCGAGACTCCTCGAAAATCCTCATGATGCTATCGCATCATTTCGTGCGATGTGAATTCCTGGAAGCTTTCCTTGTGCTATCGCATTTCCTTCGTGCGGTGATTATTCACGGAAGCTTATTCAATGTCCTGCGGAAAAAAGGGCTGGAAAGACCCCGCAGTGAGGAACGAGCGAGAAGGCTTGCCAGTTCGTCCGCGGAAAGGGAGTGGATTCTCCATACTCACTTATGAAAAACAACACTAAACATTAACAGAGCCAAAAAATAAGGAAGCTTATTCACCGAAGAAAACTGGCTGGGTGCTGGACATAGCCAATAAAAAAACATGGATTCTTTTCAGAACCATGTTTTTCATGTCTTAAGGTTTTCTTACATAAGACCATATACGATTGTGATTAGAGTTTTCCGGGAAGCTGTCTCCAGCTTTTAATCTGATCTTTTTCGGATTGTTTACAGTGCTTCCTGTCTCACCAATTTCTATATATTCCCCATTATTCGGAGCTTTTTGTCCTGGTTTAAACTGTCGATTTTGACCCAAATGAATTCACTCCTTCTCACGTTTCCCTTATTATTTGCCAAAACACTTTTGAAAATGAAAGAAAATGTTTCCAACTTCATTCGACAGCACTATTTCCCAAGCAATAAATTTGTCATAAAAGGTCGGTACTATTCTTGGAAATTCTGACAATGGTGACGATTTTATGAATTCGTTTATAAAACATTGATACGTCTTAAGTATTATCAATATAATTACAGTATAATCTTTGGATAAACCCATCCATTACCAAACAAAAAGCCATTTGAAAGAGCTGAGGGTCTATGCAAGTCATTCAAGATATTCCATTTGAATTAAAAGAAATCTTCCAGACAGTAAGTCATATCAAAAAAATTGAAGATGACGATTACCTTTTCCAAGAAGGATGTTTGGCTAATGAGTTATATCTTATTCAAAATGGCATTATTCAAATCAATAAAATGGTTCCCGATGGACGTGAACTGACTTTTCGATTATGTAATGCCGGTGATTTGATAGGTGAATTGAACTTATTTTGCCCTTCTTCCAAATATTTATTAACGGCAAAAGTAATTCAAGGTGGTTCTGTTGCTGTTATCTCAAAAAGCCAACTTGAAGAAAAGCTTGCAACTAATACCTCTTTGGCATTGGAATACATGAAATGGATGAGTTTGCAACATAGAAAGACTCAGGCTAAATTCCGGGACTTAGTCCTTCACGGCAAAAAAGGCGCTCTTTATTCTACAATCATTCGTTTGACAAATAGCTTTGGAATCGAGACTGATGGAGGTATATTAATTAACTTTCCTTTAAAGAATCAAGAATTAGCAAATTTCTGTGGGACATCCAGAGAAGTTGTGAACAGGTTGCTGAGCGAACTCAAAAAACAAAGGGTTATTTCCATGGAGAAAGGTCTGATCAAAGTTCACGATCTGCTTTTTTTAAAAAAGGAAATTGATTGCGAAGATTGTCCGATTGAAATTTGCAAAGTAGACTAAAAAGCCGCTTAAGAAGCGGCTTTTTTCATTTTCAGTATAGACTGTACATCATAGTAATAAAGAAAATGAACGAATTAACAATTTCAAATACACCTACTTGTTTTGCACTAAGCGGTCTACCATAGAAGGCGAATGCTCTAATGGTACTAGGCAAAAAAGCTAGTGCAACGAGGTCTTCGTGAGCAAGAATCCAAATAATCGGTACCAAAAGATGATACACCCATGATTGCCACTTGAATTTTTGATTTTTCTTTTCACGAATCATTGATTTCACATAAAAAGTGCTTCCAATAAAAAAGAGGACGCTCGAAGAAAATAGAAGCCACATTCCATTGGTCAGATTACCATGTACAAGAAAGCTGCTTCCTATACCAGCAATACAAAAAACAATAATTGCACTTAAATCATTAACAAAAGCCCTATCATTATTTTTGGAAGAAAAATATACATTAATACCAAAAAATGGGGTCATGATCATTCCTAAATAGGACATTTCTGGTTTATGATACAGTGGTACAGATAAAAACAAGATAGAAGGAATCAAATAAAGCATGCTCCATTTGGCGTGAAAATGAATCTTTTTTTTCTTAAATAGCATGAGGAACGGATATGTCGCTAAATATAAAAATAGCCAACCAATAAATAAGGGAACGTGCATCCAACGAAATCCAGATTCTATAACGCCAAGCCAATATGGGACAAGCAACATTGCCCATGCACCATGCTGCTTTGGTAAAAATAACTTCATCGTTCTCACTCCTTTGTAATGCTTATCTTCAATATATTTCAAATAAGACACAAAGTAAGTGAAACAAATCACATATTAGAAAAACGCAAGCGCCCTGTTCAGCCCCGACAGGCATAAGACAAAGCGCGCAGGAAATCCTGATTTCTGGAGAGATTTGGCTTATGACCAAGGTTGTTTCGGCTTTAGGAAACAACCCCGAGGGGCTGGGCGCTGAAGCTAGACAGTTATCTCCGTAATATTTAAAACTTTCTTATCTAGTATAAAAAGAAAAGACGCCCTATTGAGAGTCAAATCTCTTCCGTACAAACTAAAAAGAAACTATTCCAATTCTCTTCTAAAAACATTCTTGCACTCATCAATCATAAATCTAATTACTCTCTTGAAGCTATCGTCTTCCTTCAAATGGCAAAGGAGCAAGTCTTCTTGAACTTCATTCGCATTCATAAACTCTAAGTCCCAAAAGTAGATTGCTTTGATACAGGTCAATTTCGTTAACAGTTCCGTATCCTCATGTTTACGAATCAATACCAACTTGGGATAAGATTCAAATTTGTGTCCTTCAATAATAATGAAATCAGGGTTCATCTGTGATATCAAAGTGATTTTTTCGGCGAGAGACCATTCACTTTTTTCTCCCTGCAGTAGCAGTCTTCCATTTCCTTCGACCAGTGTTACAATTGCTCCAGCGTCTATATGTCGATAGGAATCCTTGTCCTTAACAACTTCGGGTTTCCCCCCGTGACCATGATGCTTGATTGTAGCGACCTTATATCCCTGCTCAGATAACCCTCTAACAATTTGAGTTACAGCAGTTGTCTTCCCACTGTTCTGATAACCTACAACCTGAAAAATAAAAGGTTTATTTACCACGGCCAAACACTGCCTAATTGATCTTCAAGTAACAGGATTTCAACTTCATTTCCGCTCTCAAATCCCCTTGTACCTCCTGGCAGAATCATAAGGGAATTGGCAGTTGCAAGACTCATTACGATATTTGATTTGTCCACCCCACTTGGCGAAACAACTAGCTGTCCATTTTGTACATCACTATTACTTCTCACAAAACGTGTGAAAGGATTCGGTTTCGGAAAATCTGCTTGTAAGATCGCTTTTTCTTTTCGTAAATGAGGATTTTTTGAATGAAGCATTTTTCTAATGATCGGACGTGTAAATAACTCAAATCCCACATAGCAAGCCGAAGGATTTCCTGACAGCCCAAATAAAAGCTTCCCTTTATATACAGCAACCGTTGTGACACTTCCTGGGCGCATTCCAATCTTATTAAATAAGACTTCTGCTCCCATTCTCTCATAAATAGCTGGGAGATAGTCATAATCACCTACCGAAACTCCACCTGTTGTGATTAGAATATCTACTTTATCGACCGCATTTAGGACTGCCTCATAGCATGTATCAAAAATATCAGGAAGTTTACCAAAATAATGAACCTCTCCACCGGCTCTTTCAATTTGTGCCATGATCATAGATGAGTTACTGTTTCTGATTTTGCCGGGCTCAAGGGCTTGGTGTACTTCCAGTAGTTCTGTTCCTGTAGCAAAAAGACCAACAACTGGTTTTTTTACAACTGGTACTAGCTCATAACCAAATGTCGCTAGTATGGCAACGATACCTGGATTAATCATTGTTCCTTTTTTAACAAGGGCTTCGCCAAATTTAGCATCTTCACCTTTATACGATACGTTATCTCCCGTTTTATATGCTCGTTTAGTTGTCATATAAGCCTTGTCATTCTTTTCATAGGAACTGGCAAGTTCAAGCATTACGACCGCATCCGCACCTTTCGGAAGCATTGCCCCAGTCATAATCCTCACTGCCTGCCGCTCATCTAAAACCTTATTTGTCGTTTCACCGGCTCCTATGTGATCTATGACTTCAAATTCTATTGGATTCGTTTGAGAAGCGCCTATCGTGTCAACAGCTCTAACAGCAAATCCATCGTATGGAGAGCGATCAAAGTGAGGCACGTCGCTTGTTGCCGTTAGATCTTCTGCTAAAAATCTTCCATAGCTTTCAAGTATATTTACATATTCCGTTCTTCCTAAGGATTGGTAATCCATCACTTTTTGTACCGCTTCGGCAATGTTGATAGGTGTTCTTCTTTCAAGCATCCTGTTCAGCTCCTATGTAAAAAGTTCATTTATTAAGGCTGTTTTCGTAAACTTTGTTGCAATTTAATAAATTGAAGGTTGATTTCCGCTCCAGGATGCTCGCTTTCCGTGGGGCGGGCGGTGAGCCTCCTCGGCGCATTCGCGCCTGCGGGGTCTCACCTGTCCCGCTACTCCCACAGGACATTGAATGGCTTCCTTGAATGGGCCCACGCACGAAGGAAATGCGATAGCACAAGGAAAGCTTCCAGGAATTCACATCGCACGATATTATGCGATAGCATAATGGAGGATTTTCGAGGAGTCTCGCACCTTCCGCTTCAATCAACTACTAGGTTTACTTTCATAAAACTGATTCCAAAAACAACAATCTTTTAGAAAAGAGCCATTCTTAAAGTTTTTTTAGGGGTTTCATTGATTTCTTTATCAATTATAAAGTTAAAGGATTCAAATGGAGATGGCAAATTTCACATCTCAACATCTTTTTCTTTATTAAATTTAATAAATAATTGAAAGTGTGATACAGGTCACCAACTCCTCGTTGCCATTCCATTAAGATAAGAGTGTAAACAAAATAAGAATTAGGATTTCAAGGAGGAAGTTAGATGAAGACAGCAACCTTTTCCGCCAGCACTCTAGTTAGAGATATTGTAAATGAAATACCAAAGACGAGCGATGTATTTAAACGCTATCGCATTGATTTTTGTTGCGGAGGTAATACTCCATTAAGCGAAGCAGCTGCTGCAAACAATGTAGATATTGAAACACTTTTAAAAGAATTAACAGTTGTTTTTGAAAAAAATAACGAGAATGAACAAAACATGGAAGTATGGCTGAATTCAGACTCTCATACAATCATTGACCACATTATTTCACATTATCATCGTCCGCTTATGGAAGAATTAGACCAACTTAGTCCTTACGTGACAAAGGTTTCACGCGTCCATGGTGGTAATCGTCCTGAGCTTTTAAAAGTTTATGAATTGTTCTATGAGTTCAAAAAAGAAATGATTGAACATGCAGCGAAGGAAGAAGAAACCGTTTTCCCTCTCATCAAGATGTTAGCTGAGAACTCAGTGGAGAATCGAGAAGAAGCGATCAATTTCATTACTGAACTTGAAAAAGAACATGATCATGCAGGTTCATTATTAAGAGAGCTTCGAACCATCACATCGGATTTCACACCACCAGCCGATGCCTGTGGAACATATCGCCTTGTTTACAAGCGTCTTGAAATGTTAGAAGAGCATACGTTCATGCACGTACATCTTGAAAATAACATTCTCTTCCCTCGTTTCATTTAAAAGTGAATATCTGGATTCTATAGACCTGCGATGACAAAATCGCAGGTCTTCATAATAGCATCTGAAACAAAAAAGACTCTCTTTTTCGGAAAGAGAGTCTAGCCACCAATATAAGACATTTCAATTTTTTTGCGATTTTTTATTGATTCAGCCGTTCTTTCATCTGAATAGCGGTCATCACGTTGGTACCAAATGTTCGCTATTCTTTCCTGTATGTCATTATCCGTTGCCCCATTACGAATAAAGTCTCGAATATCATGTCCATTTCCATTAAATAAACAAGTATAGAGCTGGCCGTTGGCTGAGAGTCGCGCTCGTGTACAACTTTGACAAAATGACTCTGAAACTGAAGTAATAAAGCCAACATCCATTTGAGTCCCTTTGTAACGATATAGTTTTGCAACTTCACCGAAATAGGCCGGATCTAATGCTTCCAACTCGAAATTCTCCATTAACAAATCATAAATTTGTTTTTTAGTAATGACATCATCCATTTTCCAGCCATTTGTGCTGCCGACATCCATAAATTCAATGTAGCGAAGCTGTAACCCTTCTTCTTTGCAAAACTTAGCCATTGGAATGATTTCTTGATCATTCAAGCCTTTTTTTACTACCATGTTTACCTTTACTCCAAGGCCAGCAGTTCTTGCTGCTTCTATTCCCTTGAGTACCGGACCGGTTCCTATGTTACGTCCATTGATCTTTCCAAACAGTTCATCATTAAGGCTATCAAGACTGACATTGACTCTTTTTAAGCCAGCGTGCTTTAAGTCGGTTGCGTGTTTTGGCAGGAGAACACCATTGGTTGTTAAACCGATATCATTCACACCTTCAATTTCATAAAGCATGGCAACTAATGTGGGTAAATCTTTTCGTAACAAAGGTTCTCCGCCTGTTAGTCGGATTTTTTCAACTCCATGTTTTACGAATGCTTTGGCCACTCGTACTATTTCTTCGTAAGTAAGTAACTCACTCTTTGGCAGAAATGCAAAATCATGACCAAAAATTTCTGCAGGCATACAATACTGACATCTAAAATTACAACGATCTATGACAGACACCCTTAAATCTCTTAAAGGCCTATTTAGTTTATCTTTAATAATGGTTCTAACCATGATATCAACTCCAATAAAGTGAGAAGCTGGTTTTGATTTTTGAAAGTATGGCTTTGCTAAAGAATAATATTGATTTTCTTCACTCTGTTGATTGTAGTAATTCGTCCCTGAAAGCAAGCGTCTGGAGCGGAAATCAACTGTTAGATCGTTCTAAAAGCTCTCCTATAGCAAGATACCTTGTCTCATATTATCACTTTATACAGTTCACTTGTTTTTAAGATTCTAAATACTTATAAGTTTTCACTATATTGTCATTGTTAAACCGTTTTTGTTTAATCTTTCTGCGATAAAATGTTGATAATAATTAATTTTAAATGATTGAAATGAATTTTTTCTAATAAATCTAAACCAAAAATGAGGAAAAGGTGATTGATGTGCCAAATAAAATGAAACCTACTCATTCCATAGAAATAAAAGAACTGCTACTTTTTGCAGACCGAAGATTTCAAAGTGAAAGAGCAACCTACTTATTCCAAGAAGGAATGTTAGCTGAAGAACTTTATATCATCATTTCAGGCAAAGTCCAAATAAGTAAAATAACTTCCGATGGTCGTGAACTATCATTAAGGATTTGTGGTGCCAATGATATTTGTGGAGAACTTACATTATTTACTGACAATCCTAAATACTTATTAAGTGCCAAAGTTTTAGAAGAAGGCGAAATTGTAGCCATCAAAAAAGATGTAATTGAACGAGAAATCTTTCAAAATAGTGCCTTAGCGTTTGAGTTCATGAAATGGATGAGCGATCACTTTCGAAAAACTCAAACCAAGTTCCGAGACCTCGTTCTTAACGGTAAAAAAGGGGCACTCATCTCAACTCTCATTCGAATGACGAATAGTTATGGAATTGAAGTTAAAGATGGAATATTGATCGATCTCCCTTTAACCAATCAAGAACTTGCAAATTTTTGCGGAACTTCGCGTGAAAGTACAAACCGTATCCTGAATGAACTAAAGAAAGATAAAGTCATTTCGGTCAAGAAAGGAAAAATCATTATCCATGACCTTCAGTTTCTCCGTGAAGAAATAGGCTGTGAAAACTGTCCAGCTGTCTATTGCAGTATCGATTGATATTTTCAAATTTGTGAAGAAAGGGGTGGCCTGCGCCATCCCTTTCTTATTGGGTTTGTTTCTTTCTTAACTCCATAGGAATATATGTGCAATATGGTTCACTTTCTAGGTAGTCACCTGTCATCGCGTATGCACGAGAGCGCGATCCTCCGCAAACATGTCTGAATTCACATTTGCCGCATTTTCCCTTGTATAGGTCTGGATTGCGTAGAGATTGAAAGATTGGCGAATTCCGATAAATATCTGCTAACCCCCGCTCTCTTATATTCCCTGCCTTCACTGGTAGCAATCCACTTGGATATACATCACCAATATGTGAAATAAACACAAAGCCATTGCCGTCATTTACACCTTTTGGAGCTCTACCTAATCCATTAATAGATCCTGTCAAACCTTTTTTTGTCAGTGCATTCAAGTAATCAATCTCTTTAGGTGACTCTTTGGATTCCCGTTTCTTTTGTTGAATCACGACACGACGATAGTGTTGTGCAGCGGTCGTTTTGATATCGAAGGATACCTTTTTACTTAAGTCATAAAGCCACTTAAATACTTTTTCATGTTCAACAGGAGATATCATGTCTTTTTCTTGTCCACGACCTGTCGGTACAAGGAAAAACACACTCCATAATACACACTTTAGCTCTTCAACAACTTTTGCCATTTCATCTAAATGTTCATAATTGTATCTCGAAATTACTGTATTGATTTGAACCGGTATTTCAAGTTCATGCAAGTACTTTATTCTCTCTATCGTCAAGTCAAAGGAACCTTCTGTACCACGAAAATGGTCGTGAATTTCAGCTGTTGGCCCATCTAAACTGAATGCCCAACGAGCAAGACCCACTTCTTTCGCTTTTTCGATTGCACTTTTTGTGACATTTGGCGTCGCACTTGGTGTCATAGAGACCCTAACACCTTTTTGGATAGCGTATTTAGCAATATCAAAAACATCCTCGCGCATAAGTGGATCTCCACCTGTAAAAACAAGCATTGGATTATTCATTTCATAAATTTGATCAATTAAATTTTTTCCTTCTTCAAAACTCAACTCTCTCGGATCCCTACGATATTGAGCTTCAGCACGACAATGTAGACATTTAAGTTGACATGCTCTTGTTAATTCCCATATGACGATAAATGGATCTTTATTAAAATCACGGCTAAAAACCATCTGGAATGCCTCCCGCTATTAGTTCCTAAAAAGTTAACCCTTTAGTCCTATTATAGGTGAGTCAATTCATTAACAAAGTGAAGTAGGTCACAATCAAATCTTTGCATACAAAAAAACTCGTCTGCTGACGAGTTTTAGGATATCGTAATGACTTCATATTGTGCTGCTAGTTCGATAAAATGAGCCATTGAACTAATTTTCCCCGCTTGCAGGATGCCTTCGACTTCGTAATAATCGACGCAAGTTTTACAAGCTAGGATTTCAACGCCCTTTTCTTCAAGTTCTTTAAGATGCAATGAAACAAGGGAGCGATCCGTCAGGGTCATAACACCACTATTCATGAGAAACACTGCTTTGGGAAGTTCTTCTCTTTGTTTCAAGAGAGTAAAGAAGGTTTCTAGGACACCTTCACCTAATTCCTTATCACCTTTTCCAAGCTGATCGGAACTTACAAGTATTACTTTATTCTTCATCATTGCACCTCCTTTAACGAATGCCTAGTGCGATTTTTGCATATCTTGTCATCATGTCTTTCGTCCATGGAGGATTAAACACAATATTTACTTCCGTCTTCTTTACCTCTGGAATGTCTTCAAGTGCTCTTTTAACTTGATCTACAATCGTACCTGCCAGCGGGCAACCCATTGATGTTAATGTCATCGTCACAGTTGCTGTACCTTCTTCATCCATTTCAACATCATAAACCAAACCAAGGTTTACGATATCCACACCAAGCTCTGGGTCGATAACTAATTCCAAAGTACCCATAATGCTATCTTTTAAATCTTGATCCATCTCTAACACTCCTTGTTCATTTATTCCACAGTCTGTAAATGTTTCTCAAACCATTCAACTGTAGCATTTACACCTTCAAGGCTAACCTTATGACCCGCTTTTTCGTCTACAATAAAAGACCATTTATCTTGATCATATTGTGGTTTCAGTGACTCATAAAACTGATATGCATACGAGAATGGGACAACTGAGTCTTGCTTTCCATGCCAGAAAAGTAGTGGACGTCCATTTAGTTTTTCAGGTTGTAAGCTCAAATCATATTGACGTAAAACCGACATAAAATGATTCAGCTTATCTTCTGATAAAGGCAATTGAAGTCCCTGTTTCTTGATAATTTCAAGTTGCCACTGTGCAAATTGTTCGTAATTAGGATTTCCCATTAAGCTAACAGCTGCACTGATCCAATCAAATTGAGTTAATGCCCCCAAAGTCACGATTCCACCCATTGAGGTTCCAGACACTCCAATGTTTTCAGAATCAATCATTTCCTTCTTAGCATAATGATTCTTAATTACATTCAAATCACCAATGGTATTCAGGACAATGTCCCAGAAGTGGAATGATAATTCTTTTTCATTCATTCCATTGTTACGTTCACCATGATGTAGTGCCTCAGGCAGCAAAACCCGGAATCCTTTTTGAGCCATTAAATAAGCATAGTTAAGATTTTGCTCCTTTGTACTTGTAAAACCATGAACAAAGAATACGAGCGGAAGCTTTTCCGAAAATAAAGATTGTTTCACGACATGAAGAACGGGAATACTTTCAATACAATCATGCTCAACGATAATCAAGAACTAAACCTCCCAATCTTGACAATTCAAGTATAATAACAAAAAATTGCTTTTGAAGTGAATTTTTTTACATGTACCCTATATTATTGTTAACATGGTACATAAGAAGGATAAAGTTTCATTTGAATCAATATGTTCTAGTTTACCACTTAATTTTAAATTTCCAAAAGCATTACACTTTCTACTTAAGGAGATCCATATGAAAGAGAAACATTTAATTGCACTAGATTTAGATGGAACATTATTAAAAGACGATAAAACCATATCTCAAAAGACGAAAGAGATTTTGTGGAAAGCCAGAGACTTAGGACACGAAGTAATGATTGCTACAGGCCGACCATTTCGCTCCAGTGAAATGTACTACAGGGAACTTCAGTTGACCACACCTATCGTCAACTTCAATGGAGCTTTCGTCCACCATCCTTTAGATTCTAAGTGGGGAGCATATCATACCCCTTTAGATATAAAAGTCGCAAAAGACATCGTAGAAGCAATGAGTGATTTTCCTTTTCACAACATCATTGCCGAAGTAATCGACGAAGTGTACTTCCATTATCATGATGAAAAGCTGTTAGACATTTTTGGTTTTGGTGATCCCAATATAACAACTGGAGATTTAAAGCAATTTTTAACTCAAAATCCTACAAGTATGCTGATCCATGCCGAAGACGAACATGTTGCCGCAATCCGAAAGCATCTCTCAGATGTTCATGCTGAAGTAATTGATCACAGACGTTGGGCAGCCCCATGGCATGTCATTGAAATTGTTAAAAGCGGTATGAATAAAGCGGTCGGCTTAAAAAGAATGTCAGAGTATTTTCAAATCCCTCCAGAACGCATTATTGCGTTTGGTGACGAAGACAACGACTTAGAAATGCTTGAGTATGCTGGACATGGTATTGCGATGGGGAATGCCATTGACCAATTAAAAGCAGTTGCCAATGATATTACCTTAACAAATGAACAAGATGGCATTGGATTATATTTGGCGGACTTGCTGAACATTAAATAAATCACCATAGTTTTCCTCGATGAAATCCTTTTCCCGTGAGCATACTAATTAGGAAGCAGCCAGCGCTGTTTCAAAACAAGCTCTATATTTGGAGGGATTCGAGTGGGTAAACGAAACAAATCGAAACGCTTTGTTCAGCAAGGAAAAGATACTGTTTCCAAGCATGATGAACGTATTCCCTATCACATGACCTATGCAGAAGCGGAAGCGCAGAAGATGGCAAATGTGCATGATTCCTCACTTGGAGGGATTTAATTATGGGTAATAGACTGTTCCAAGAAGCCAGAAGATTTGTGGAGGCTGCTAAATCAGCCGACACCGTTGACCAACAAGCTGCAGTTGATACAGCAAAGAATGCATTAAGTTCTGCATTCGCTAATTCGACTCGCGCAGAGCAGCAGCAGCTCCAAGAAATGCAAACTGAGCTTGCCCAAATCGACACAACTATGTAATGAAAATAACCGGTTTCCTATTGGAATCCGGTTATTTTCCTGTATTTTATATAACTTTATGTTATTATTTAGGGAAACTTTCTAGCTTGACTGGTAAGTGGTTAACTGCTTCACCGCTATGTAGTTTTTTTTCATAAAGAAAAAGGATAAGTGTTCCGTTCTCGGGCAAGACGTTAGATGGCACCGTGATGTTCAACTTGAATTTCCGCCACTTTCCACTAGGTTTTCCTAAATCTACTTTCCTCTCGGAGATCCATTGATGATGACCATCCTCCACTAAGTAAAAGAATTCGGTTAGACTCGGACTTATTTCACCTTGAACAGTGTATTTCCCCCCTGATCCGGACACGACTATTCCTCTAAATGCCTCTTCCTTAAGTCCTATCTTCACACTGGTTTCCGCTCTGATTTCTTTTTGACTTGGTCTATCATTCAGGATACTAGCTTTTAAAACTGCCTCTATGACATAATCTCCTGGCTTTGTCCCAACTGGGTACGTCCATCTGTCCTCCCATATCTTTTCTTCACCTGGATCCAATTCAATTTGTTGAATGGCTTGTAAGAAAGACCGGCCGTTGGAATATCGAAATATTTCTTTCCCCTTCTGATTTTTGACGATATACTCGTAAAATTGCGAGGTTGGAAATTCAAGCTTCAACTTTTCACTTGTCTGATTTTCAACTTTTAAGCGTATTAGCGCTTCCTGAGTTCCTGTTTCAGTTGCTACTGAGAAATTCATGTCCTGTTGATTACCATGTACCGTTGTCACTTGAACAAATAGTAAAACAATAATAAACAAGAACTTCTTCATATGGTTCCTCCTAATCCCTCCGGAAAAATCCGAAAATCCCTGCGGTTTGAACAATGTTTGTAAATGCATTAGGGTCAACTTCTTTCAAGATTCTTTCTAAGTCGTACAATTCATAACGAGTAATGACAATCATTAATAGGTCCCTTGTCTCGTTAGAAAATGCGCCTTTCGCAGGCACCATGGTAATACCTCGAACTAGCTTTGAATGGATAGCCTTTTTTAATTCATCCGGTTTCTTTGTAATGATTAGTGCGGTCAATTTTTCATGTTGTGTATGGATGGTATCAATGACCCTTGTTGAAGCGTAAAGAGTTACAAGGGTATATAGTGCTTTTTCCCATCCGAACATAATCCCCGCCGTTAAAATGATGATACTGTTGAAAATAAAGAAGTAGATCCCTACAGGTTTGTCCTTCATTCTTGATAAAATCATGGCAATGATGTCTAACCCGCCTGTGGAGGCACCCCACTTCAATGTTAATCCAACCCCAACCGCTGCTATAACCCCACCAAAAACAGCATTCAACAGGATATCTTTTGATAAGTGTATGACTGGAATAATCTCAAGAAATAAGGACATTAAAAACACACTAATAAAACTGTAAAAAGTAAATGATTTCCCTACCTTTTTCCAAGCAAGAATCGTTACTGGAACATTAAGGAGAAAGAGTAGAACCCCTGTGGAAATGGATATAGGCGTGTTGTCAGTGAGGATTTTTGAAAGCAACTGTGCAATGCCTGTAAAACCGCTAGAGTATATGTTAGCGGGTATGAGAAATAAGTTCATGGCAATTGCATTTAATATTGCTCCAATAAGAACGATTGTGAACTTTTTTATTTCAAGCCAGACCATCTTAACTCCTCCTAAGAAGTAATAATATCCTTATACCCCAAATTCATTTTCAAGGACATTTCATTGTAATTTGTTCATGAAAAATATAAACTTAAGGGAAATAGTGCTAAAAGAAGGTGTATGAAATTGTCAGTTAAAATACTTGCGGACAGCGCTTGTGATTTGCCATTGTCCTTTTATACCGAACACGGTGTAACCCTTTTTCCCTTAAAGGTTCATTTGGACGGGCAGGAATACGAAGACTTGAGAACAATTGACCCTGAGACGGTATATCAAGCCATTCGTGATGGGAAGACACTAAAAACATCCCAGGCTTCACCGCTTGCATTTGAAGAAACTTTTACACAGATGGCAATCAATAACGAAGATGGAATATACATAGCTTTCTCTTCCCAACTGTCTGGAACTTATCAGACCGCTGTTATGATTGTTAACCAAGTGAAGGAAAATTATCCAAACTTTAATCTAACAGTCGTTGATTCCAAATGTGCTTCTCTTGGTTACGGCTTACTCGTAAAAGAAGCTGCTAAACTGGCCTCTCAAAGCGTGTCAAAAGAAGAAATTCTAAATGACATCATGTTCAGAAAAGAAAATATGGAACAATTGTTTACAGTGGATGATTTAGAACACCTTGCCAAAGGTGGACGCGTTTCAAAAGCATCAGCTTTTGTAGGGGGACTCCTAAATATAAAGCCACTGCTAAATGTTGAAGACGGGAAACTTGTGCCTATCGATAAGATTCGCGGCAAGAAAAAACTGCTTAGACGAATCATTGAATTGATGAGAGAAAGAGGTACATCCTTAGAAGAACAAGAAATAGGAATCAGTCATGCCCAGGATGAAGAAACCGCTTTGGAAATGAAAAAAATGATCGTGGAAGAATTCCATCCGAAAGAAGTGACAATTTCTTTAATCGGAGCTTCTGTTGGCTCACATACTGGTCCTGGTGCCATTGCGATTTTCTTTTTAAAAAAGATCTCATAAAATCTTTCATTATAACTTTACATACTCCTTTCCTTGATGACAGACACTAATTGGTGTAATTGATTCAAATACGAAAGGAGTTTTATTATGCCTCATACTTCCGATAACGATAAAAAAGCAAAAGACAATCAAGCCCTTCATCATGAAAAAAACATGATGCGTGAAAAGAATCGCAAAGCTGGAAAAAACCAATACTCAAAAACCACTGATCATAAGTAGAAAAGTGGAAACGCCCGTTTAGCGAAGCAACTGCCTGCAACACTTCCTGTTTTACAACCTTGAATAAGCATCATGTAGCTTTGCGACGAGCTGAACATAAGCTTCTCGGAATCACTATGGCGCAGGAGCAACGTTTGATTCGATGTTGACTTATCGTAAGGAGGAGGGCGAAGTATACTAGGCGCTGGGGGTTTGAGATGGACAAGTAGAAAAACGAAAAAAAGAAGAAGAGCAGCGTATTTTACGCTTGCTCTTCTTCTTTTTTATAAGTCCAACCGTTATCTTGATAAACTTTTCCTTCTTTCATGAGCTTGCCCATAGCTCTCTTGAAAGCAGCCTTGCTTAACTTGAAACGGTCGTGGATATCTTCAGGAGTACTCTTGTCACTGTATGGCATTGCACCATCTCTTAACATTAAATATTCCCAAATTACAGCCGCGTCTTCGTCCATTGAAAATTCTTTACGTGCAATCAATGAAACATTAATCGTTCCATCTTCTTTAACATCGATAATTCGACCTTCTACCTTTTGACCGAGTCTTGGTTCTTCTCTTCTTTGAGACTCATGGATAAACCCTTTGAAACCTTCAGCCGTGTAGATCCAGCTTCCTACTTTTGCTGTTCGATAAATATGGCCGTGAATATTTTTGTTATAGTCTTCTCGGGTTGCTTTTATAGAAATATCCTCGATGACTGGGTCTGTAGCTAGCTTTGCATACAATCGGAAACTACGATTTACTCGTATAGTTGCATAAACCAAATCACCAACCTGCGGCCAAACTGATTGGTGAACGGGAAGATCATCTTTACCTAATAATATGTCTTTCTGAATGCCTATATTTAGAAAGACTCCTATTTCAGGCTTCGAATCAACTACCTCAACCCACCCATATTCATCCTCCACAATTGACGGCTGCGTGGTAGTCGCCGACACCCTGCCATGATTATCTGGATAAAGAAATACTTCTGCTGTATCCCCATCCTCATATTCCTTATCTGTTTCATTGAAGTGCAAAAGAACATCCTCATTGCCATCCGTCAAAAAATACCCATACGCTGCCTTTCGAGCAACGGTTAAATTCACCATTCGTCCTACCTGTTCCAATAAAGACAAATTCATTTCCTCCCATCTGTCTTTCAAAAGCCAGTACTACATAAAGTTGTTTGAACTGCTATATTTTACTATAATGGAGCCATAAAGGGAAACTTCTATTTAAATGAAGATGACCTTCCCTACCCGCATCGGGAATTTTATTTTTTCGGAGGTAACCATGTCTAAAGATAATTCATTTGATATTGTATCTAAAGTCGACTTCTCAGAAGTCACAAACGCAGTGACCCTAACAATGAAAGAAATTGGAACGCGCTATGATTTTAAAGGCAGTAAAAGTAGTGTCACACTTGATAAAGAAGAATTAGTTCTGGTTTCAGATGATAACTATAAAATGGATCAACTCAAAGATGTATTATTGAGCAAAATGATCAAACGTGGAATTCCGATCAAAAACATTGATTATGGAAAGCTTGAGAATGCTTCAGGTGGTACCGTGAGACAACGTGCCAAGCTTGTCCAAGGAATTGACAAGGAAAATGCCAAGAAGATTAATACTTTAATAAAGAACAGCGGACTCAAAGTAAAAAGTCAGATTCAAGATGATCAAATTCGCGTTACTGGACAAAAACGCGATGATCTTCAGAAAATTATTGCTGCAGTCAAAGCGGCTGATTTAACTGTAGAAGTTCAATTTATGAATTACCGCTAATCCCTCACCGATTGATACTAAGTGTCAATCGGTTTTTTTATTACGCTGTTTTCTTAAACTTTGTTCCTATTTATTAAATAGATTGTAGTAGTTGATTTCCGCTCCAGGATGCTCGCTTTCCTAGACGAATTATGAAAAAGCCCTAATGCCGGCTTTTTCATGAACAAATTCGTCTTGGGGACGTGCGGTGAGCCTCCTCGGCGCATTTGCGCCTGCGGGGTCTCACCTGTCCCGCTAATCCCGCAGGACATTGATTAGCTTCCCCGAATGAACCCACGCACGAAGAAAATGCGATAGCATTTTCGAGGAGTCTCGCACCTTCCGCTCCAATCAACTTTGTTATTAATGGCTTGCTTTCACATTACTTATTTTTAAAAAATAATCTTTTAGAAAAGAGCCTTTTACTAAGATTTCATTCACTCTTTTATCTGACACGCATGGTTCTTTTTTATTATTAGCAGATTTTTCTTAAATGTGAGGGTTAAATTCAAAATAAATGGATATTTTACCCTTAAGGGTATCTAATAAAGGAGGAAACGGAATGAACAAAAAAGTTGTCATTGTTGGCGGAGTCGCAGGCGGAGCCACTACTGCGACAAAAATGCGTCGTCTAGATGAAAATGCAGAAATTACGATGTTTGAAAGAGGAGAATTTATCTCCTTTGCAAATTGTGGGCTTCCCTATTATATCGGCGAAGTCATACAGGATAGATCCAAGTTACTTGTTCAGACAGTAGAAGGAATGAAAGAAAAATATAATTTGGATATACACAACTTTACAGAAGTTATTCGCATAAACCGCGACCGTAAAACGGTTACATCACGCAATCTAAAATCAGACGAGGAATTTGAACAAGAATATGATGTTCTTGTTCTTTCACCTGGTGCAAAACCAATTGTACCAGCGATTGCAGGATTACAATCAAGCAATGTATTCACGCTAAGAAACATTCCTGACATGGATAAAATAAAATCATTTATTGATGATAAACACCCTAAACATGCTGTTGTCATTGGTGGAGGCTTTATCGGACTAGAAATGGCTGAAAACTTAGTCGAAGCTGGTGTATCAGTAACGATCGTTGAAAAGGCAAATCAAGTGATGGCTCCGATTGATATTGAAATGGCAACGGTTGTACAAAAACATCTAGTTGAAAAAGGAATTGACCTTATACTAGAAGATGGAATTAAAGATGTATCCGAAGAAGGAACAACGGTACACCTTGAAAGCGGAAAAACACTTTCATCCGACCTCATTATTCTTGCAATTGGCGTGACGCCAGAGAACGCGCTAGCCAAGGAAGCAGGACTTGAACTTGGTGAAAGAGGCGGAATAAAAGTGAATGAATATATGCAAACATCGGACCCATCTATTTATGCACTTGGGGATGCTGTAGAAGTGAGAGATTACGTGAATGGGAACCCAACGATGATTCCGCTTGCATGGCCAGCAAACCGACAAGCACATATTGTTGCTCATTCTATTAATGGCAGAAATATTAAATATCCCGGAACACTTGGGACATCTATTGTAAAGGTATTTGATCTTACCGTTGCAGTTACGGGAAATAATGAAAAAACATTAGCTCGATTCGGTATTCCCTATGAAACTATACACATTCATCCCCTTTCCCATGCGGGCTACTATCCAGGTGCACAGCCCATTTCGATGAAACTTCTTTTTGATAAAGAGACCGGAAAGATTTTTGGAGCTCAGGCAATTGGCAAAGATGGTGTGGATAAACGAATTGACGTCCTCGCAACTGCGATTAGAGGTGGATTAACTGTTTCAGACTTACAGGAACTCGAACTTGCATATGCTCCTCCCTATTCTTCTGCCAAAGACCCTGTTAACATGCTTGGCTATGTTGCCGCAAATATTGTTGATGGATTAGTCGAAACGGTAAAATGGCATGAAATAGATGAAATAGTTAGAAATGGCGCATTTCTATTGGATGTCAGGACTAATAAGGAACATGGAAATGGCTGTATTGAAGGTTCAATCAATATTCCAGTCGATGAGCTACGTTCAAGGCTGGATAAGCTTCCGAAAGATGAAACCATTTTTATAACATGCCAAGTCGGGCAAAGAGGATATCTGGCTTCTAGAATATTAAAACAACATGGTTTTGATGTTAAGAATTTAACCGGTGGATATAAAACATACTCCACTATGAAAACTAAATAGCCTGTCTTTACGCTTACTTTTTCAAATTCTAATAATTCCCATGTTTTTCTTGATAGAAACAAAGGAATTATGAAACATGAGAGAATTTGGAATGGAGTGAATGTAATGAGTAACGAAAATGTAAAACCGCCAAAAGAATTTCCACCACAGCATCAGGATCAACAGCCTGGAGTGGAAACAAAAATGCAGCCAGAACCAATCTCTGTCGATCCGAATTATAAAGGCAGTGGAAAACTTTCTGGCAAAGTAGCCATCATAACAGGTGGAGACAGCGGAATTGGGAAATCAGCTGCCATCTACTTTGCAAAAGAAGGCGCTGATCTAGCCATCCTTTATCTAGATGAAGATAGTGATGCAGAGGAAACAAAAAAACAGATTGAAGCAGAAGGTCGTAAATGCATGCTAATTGCAGGTGACATTGGAAATGAACAATTCTGTATCGATTCCGTTAAAAGGGTTAAAGACGAATATGGAAAAATTGATATTCTAGTCAATAATGCTGCTGAACAACATCCACAGAAAAGTTTGCTGGATATAACAGCCGAGCAGCTGGAGAAAACTTTTAGAACGAATATTTTTTCCTATTTCTATATGGCGAAGGCAGTATTGCCACACCTAAAAAAAGGTGCAACGATTATCAATACAGCTTCCGTTACTGCATATGAGGGCAATGAACAATTGATAGACTATTCTTCCACAAAAGGTGCCATCGTCACATTTACCCGTTCTTTGGCCATGTCATTAGCCAAACAGGGGATTAGAGTTAATGGCGTCGCACCAGGACCGATTTGGACGCCTCTCATCCCTTCCACTTTCACACCAGAAAAAGTGGCAAAATTTGGCTCAGATACACCACTAGGGCGTGCAGGTCAGCCATATGAATTAGCTCCAAGCTATGTTTATTTGGCTAGTGAGGATTCTTCTTATGTAAGTGGGCAAATTCTGCATGTCAACGGTGGGAAAGTGTTAAATGGATAACTAACGCAACGAGCTCTTGCGTACGAGATTAATGACATAAAGAGGCCGACTACACATTGTGCAGTCGGCTTTTACTTAGGTTGTTTCACATTGATTGTTGCTTTTCGAATGCTACACTCATCCCGCATTTTTTACGGCTTCGGGCCTCTTTTCGAGAAGTTACTGAACCAAGAATTCATAAAAAATCGTAAAGAACCAGAAGCAGATTTTTGCTTTTGCGTGTGAAAGCAAAAAAGTTTACGAAAAGAGCCTTTACTTAAGTCAGTATTTTAGCTTTTGTTCGATGCTCACCACATGACTGACGTTTGATCAGTTTATGCGGAATGATGATTCGTTTATTCGGTTCTTTTGGATTCTCAATCTTTTGGATCAAGTTTTTAGCAGCCTCGTAACCTAAATCGTAGATATTGATGTCCACTGACGTCAAAGGGGGTCTAGACATTTCAGCAAGCAATACATTGTTAAAGCTTACAATTGAAATATCCTCTGGAACACTGATACCCATTTCATCTAGCATGTTCAGAACGCCCAATGCCATTAAGTCGTCTGCCACCACAAGTGCTGTTGGTGGTTTTTCTAACGACATTAAACCTCTTACTGCCTCTTGTCCACCTTCTCTTAGGAATTCTTCATGGACAATATAATCGTTTTCTAATGGAAGATATGAATCCCTCAAGGCACGTTCATATCCGAGTAGACGCTCAACCGTTACAACAAAGTCCAAATTTCCTCCAACAAATGCAATATGCTCGTGACCCATTTGAATTAAGTATTCTGTGACTTCTTTTGTTGCTCTAAAGTTGTCATTGTCAACATGGGTAATTTGCTCGGCATGCTTATATGGTTTTCCGATTACTACAAATGGAAAGTCACGCTTTTGTAGATATGAGATTACTTTATCTTCAACCTTTGAATAAAGCAGAATGACCCCGTCAACCCTTTTCCCTTGAACCATATGAACAACACCGTCAAAAATCTCATCTTCCGTTTTTCCTGTTGTCATGTGCAACGCATAGTTTTTCTCATGCGCCGCCTGACTTAGACCACTTAACGCCGTTGGAAAAAAGGGATTTTGGAAAACTAAATCCGATGAACTCGGCATGACAAGTCCAATAGCCTGAGTGGATTGACTAGCGAGACTGCGTGCGATGAAATTAGGATGATAGCCTAATTCCTCCATGGCCTCTTTTACTCTTTCCTTCGTTTTGCCGCTTATTCTAGGACTATTGGCAATAACACGCGACACTGTTGATGGTGCAACGTTTGCGAGTTTTGCTACATCTTTTATTGTAACCGTCATTTGCTTCACCCTCTCCCTGGAAGCTCATTGGACTCTTTACACTCATTATAAAATGAATTTCCTAAAAACGGGATATTTTTATCCTCAGTTCAGGTATTCTGTTGCAACGAAGAAACTTTAGAGGTTTAGTTCAAAGAAAGAATCGCTTTATTTTTCTCTAATCTCAATTCTTTCCCATCCAATGATACCCTTACTTCTCCTTCTGCTCCATGAACGATTAGTTCCATTTCGCTGATTTCTGAAGTGTATGTTCCTTCTTTTGAAGAAACGATTTTTATTTCTTTTTCTTCACATGCAATTGTGAGCGTAGTTAAAGAATAATTACCATTCTCATAACCAAATGTACTGCCATCATCTTCATACCACTTAAAACACGATTCTGTATCATTACCATAATAAAGGTGAAGTGTAACTTTTTGATCCTTTATCTCTGTAGAATGCTTAACTTCACCATTAACAATTACCGATCCTTGTTTAATGAAAATAGGGAGCGTCTCAAGATCTGCTTTTACGAGATGATGTTTTCCACCTTCTAGTACATCTCCCGTCCAATAATCTGTCCATGAGCCTGAAGGTAGATAAACAACACGATGTTGCGTGCTTGGCTTTAAAATAGGCGCTACAATGACACTATCCCCAACCATGAATTGATCGTATAAGTTATACGTTTCAGGATCATTTGGATATTCAAGCATCAGTGGTCTCATGACTGGTGTACCAGTACGGTGTGCTTCTGCAAATAGTGAGTACAGGTGTGGTAGCCACTGATAACGCAGTTCAATATATTTTTTTATCACGTTTTCATACTTTTCACCAAATGACCATGGCTCCTGACGAGCAAATCCAATGGCACAATGATTTCGGAAATATGGAGTAAAAGCTCCTACCTGAGTCCAACGAGCCAACAATTCTCCATTAGAATCATGCGCAAAACCACCAACATCCGGACCAGCGAACGGAATTCCTGACAAACCAAGATTCAACACCATTGGAATCGACAATTGAAGATGTTCCCAGAAGCTGCGATTGTCCCCTGTCCAAACGGTTGCATATCGTTGAATCCCAGAATATCCTGCACGAGTCAATAAGAAAGGACGTTTTCCGCCTAAATGCTTCTTCATTCCCTCGTATGTTGATTTCCCCATCATGAATCCATAAATGTTATGAAGTTCGCGATGTGTGCGAGGATCGCCATCATAATCGTGCATGACATTTAAATCCATTGTCTTTGATTCATTAAATACTGATGGCTCGTTCATATCATTCCAGACACCCTCTATCCCCATGTCTGTATAATATTTATGCTTCTCTCCCCACCATTCACGGGCATTTGAATTTGTGAAATCAGGGAAGGCACTTTTTCCTGGCCAAACATCACCAAAGAAGTAATCTCCCTCGATGTATTTACAGAAATGATCCTCGTATACGCCTTCTTGATAAATCTTATATTCTGCATCTTGTTTCACACCTGGGTCTACGATAGGAACAATTCTTATACCCATTTCTTTCAAATCCGCAATCATCTGCTTGGGATTTGGGAACTTGTCCTTATCAAATGTAAATACTCGGTATTCATTCATGTAATGGATATCAAGATAAATGACATCTAGTGGAATTTGTTTTTTCTTGAAATTTACCGCGAGTTCACGTACTTCTTGTTCGGTTTCGTAGCTATAACGCGATTGATGATATCCTATAGCCCACTTTGGCGGAATTGGCATTCTCCCTGTCAAATAAGTGTACTGCTCAAGAACATCTTTTGGTGAAGGACCTGCCATGATATAGTAATCAATTTGCCCCCCTTCAGCTTTAAAGGAGTAATGATCTGATTCACTTCTTAAATCAAAAGTCGTCTTAAACGTATTATCGAAAAATGTTCCGAATGCCAACCCGTTTTTCAATGTCATAAAATATGGGATAGACTGATAAAGAGAATCTGTTTCTGGGTTATGCGGAGCATACACATCCGTATTCCACATCACCATTTTCTCGCCACGCTTATCTAAGAAACCAGTCTTTTCACCAAATCCATAAAAGTGATCTTCTTCGCTCATGTTTGTATAACATAAAACTTCTTTAGACTCTTTATAGCCCATACCCTTGCCACTTTGCTTTGTCAGTATGTTTCCATTTGAATCTTTTACCGTTACTCTTACTGGGAATTTATCTACCAGTACAGTAAGTAATTTCGATTGGATTATTACATCCTTTTCGCTTTCAACAATGGAAACTTCGACCTTTTCTCCGGTCGTAGTCAAAGCAGGACTACTTTTTAACGAAGTTTCACCAAAAGGATTTATAACGAACCTGACAATATCTTCACGATAAAATTTTATACATAGGTCACCCGTTTCAGTCGTTAGAACGGCCACATTATCTATTTGGGAAACTTTAGTAATTCTACCTAATTCTTTATAATCAGCATTCAAGATTTTATGTTCTTGACCTGGGTGGATAGCAAAACTTGTATCTTCGAGCATGGCGATTCCTCCTTACTGAGAGCTTTTCTTACGAGACCTTTTCCAAATTAAGATGATAAAAGTGATGAAAGCGGCATAAACAGTAGCCATGACTGCTAAGTATGGTATATTTAAACCCGTTTTTTCAGCAATAAAGTAAACTTCTGCTTTTTCACGGTCAATTACTAATCGATATTCGCCGTTATCACTTCTTACCAAGTCATCACCCAATAATCCCCTTAGCTCTTTATCAGGTGCAAGATCCTTTTCTTTTAAAGTCACTTTTTGAGTTTTTGTCGTATTATTAATCGCAACAACAGCTATTTCATCTTTATAAACACGCTTATAGACAGCCATACCTTCTTTTTCAAATAAGAGATCCATTGTTCCTCTTGTTAATGAAGGATACTTTTGGCGTAATTCTCCAAGCTTCGTAATATATTCAATTAATTCTTTATCCGCTTTAAAGTTCATCATGCGGCGATTATCAGGATCGTTCCCTCCATCTAAGGCAATCTCACTTCCATAATAGACGATTGGAATTCCTGGAGAAGTATAAAGATAGGTTAATGACATCTTCCATCTTGGTCCAGGGTGGATGTTATTTTGAATGATTTCCCTTGTAAAACGGACATTATCATGGTTATCCATAAATGTTCCCATTAAATAAGGATCCTCGTATAAGATTTGATTCCTCTTCCAAACGTTGAAAAGAAGACCAAGAGACTGGTCTGGTTTCTTAAACGCTTTTCTTAATTCAGTGTTTAAGGGATAATCTACAAATCCGTCTATTCCTGCTTCTTTGTCATATTTAGCAATATATCGGGGATCATCGTGCCATACCTCGCCAATTAAATAGAAATCTTTCTTAGTCTTTTTCATTTCTGCCGAAAACTCTTTCCATATCCCTACAGGAACATGCTTTACAGTATCCAGGCGATACCCATCGATATCGGTTTCTTTAATCCACCATTTAGCGGCATCGAATAAATAATTCTTCACTTCTGGATTTTCTTGATTAAGGTCTGGTAATCCAAAAAGCCAGCCGTCTTCCACTTCATTTTGGTTATTCCAATTTTTTATGTCTTTCCTTTCATGAAACCAGTCTTTCTTAGCCGGATCATTCAACCATTCATGATGGGGTCCTACGTGATTAATGACAAAATCCAAGATAACCTTCATATCACGTTTGTGAGCTTCTTTTACAAGATTCTTAAATTCCTCCATTGTTCCAAAATGTTCATCAGGCTTATAAAAATCTTTAATCCAATAGCCATGGTAACCTTTGTCTTCGTTATCGAAGATTGGTGTCAACCAAATGGCTGTAAAGCCCATATCTTTCAAATAATCCAACTTATCGGTGATTCCTTTAAAATCTCCACCATGATAAGCTTTCGGGTCTTGTAAATTAATATCCATATCATTAGTTGAATCGAGATTGTTAAAACGGTCGACCATTAAAAAATAGATGGTTTCATCTTGCCATTTACGCTCTTCTTTTTTGTTAGCTGCTCCTGCTGGGACCGCGTAAAAAAAAAGAAAAGGAATCAAGATGAAAATGAGAAAGTGTTTTTTCATCTCCGTTCCCTCCTTAAGTCCTAATCTGATTTTGTATTCTAATATAACGTCCTTGCTGATTGATAGCCTAAAGGCATCGCCTTTAGGCTAAGTAAAGATACTATTTGTTCGCTCCTGCTTTAAGTCCTTCAACAATATGTTTTTGGAAAAGCAAGAATAGAATTGTAATAGGTACTGCAACCAAGATTGCCCCTGCAGCAAATGTTGTGAATTGAGTGTTTGCCTTCCCTGTAACAAACTCGAACAAACCAATTGCAAGTGTTTTATTATCATTCGATCTTAACACAAGACGAGCAAAGATAAAATCCATCCATGGGCCAATGAAGTTATTTACAGCAATGAATACTAAAATCGGCTTTGATAGTGGCATCATGATTTTGAAGAAAATCGTTGTATGACTTGCTCCATCAATCTTCGCTGCTTCTTCAAGACTTCTTGGAAGTCCATCAAAATATCCTTTAACCAACCACGCACCAAAAGGTATGGATCCACCAGCATACACCAGAATTAAACCCCAATGGTTGTCCAATAATCCAATTTGAAGTAAAAGAATATAAATTGCGATCATTCCCATGAAACCAGGGAACATTTGTAGCACTAGCATTGTCATAAGTCCTTGTCTTCTACCTGGGAATCTAAACCTTGAGAATGCATATGCTGCTGTTACAACAAGAAAAGTTGAAATAATCATATTGAAAAAAGCGATTTTAATCGTGTTTTTATACCATAATAAGTAATCGGTCTTTTCAAATAGGTCTCTGAAATGATCAAGCGTCAACGTACTCGGAAGCAATTTAGTAGAGAAAAGAGAATCTCCTGGATTGAAAGCTCCAATAACGATCCAATAAATAGGGTAGAGAACTAAGATTGACGTAATGACCAAAATTAAATATATTAGCCCGACAGTTAGTCTGTCATATAATTTTTTACTCATCATGACATCATATCCTCTTCTTTAAATGCTTTTGTCCTTCTGAAATTCCAAACTGAAAGTGTCGATACGACAATGAAAATTAGGATAGACACAACCGAAGCCATCGCAAACTGGCTTTGCTGAAGCGTCATTTTATAAATCCAACTAATTAAAATATCTGTGGAACCTGCATAACTATATTCCACGTTTACAGGTTTACCTTGTGTCATTAAATAAATAACGTTAAAGTTATTGAAGTTTCCTGCAAAACTCATGATTAATAGGGGTGCTGTTGAGAACATTACGATTGGCATGGTGATTTTCCAAAACTTTTGACGAGCGGAAGCTCCATCCACATCGGCCGCTTCAAAAAGCTCCTTATCAATCGTTGTCATAACTCCACTCATCAGAACCATCCAGAATGGAAAACCAAACCACATGTTTACAACGACAAGTGTCGTTTTTGCCCAAAATGGATCTGATAACCAAGGAATTGCCGCGAAACCTAAAGCTTCTAAGTAATGATTAAGCGGACCAAACTCTCCATTAAAAATGTTTCTTAGAATTAAAATACTGATGAATTGCGGAATAGCCCAAGGAAGAATAAAGATACTTCGCCAGAAACGCTTAAGCTTAACACCTTTATGATTAATGAACACCGCAAAGATTAACCCAAGGAAGAACGTTGTCGCCGTTGATAAAATTGCCCAAAGTACTGTCCAACTGAATACTCCATAGAACGTTTTACTCCACGTCTTAAGCTGGAATAAATCAATGAACGTTTGGAAACCAACCCAGTCTACTAGACTCTTAGGTGGGAGATGGTTTGGGCCTGAATAGTTTGTAAAGGCAATTAAAATACCGAATAATAGCGGTAAAATTGTCAAAAAAGCAGTAAATAGAATAGAAGGAGTTAATAGGATATAAGGAAATCCATTCTCCCAAACATTTGCTAATGTCTGTTTAAACGTACTAGGTTGTCCACCTTGGTCTCTTAGCTTCCCAACTTTATAAGCATCTCGAACATTCAAGTAGTAAACCCATAAATAGAGCAAGAATAAGATGAGGAAAATGATACCTTCAATCATTAAGAAGATCGAGTGGTCACCTTGTACAATTTCAAATCCTTTTCTCGTTTGAGCAGTTTCCCCTAGTGTAACTAGACCCCACATTGCCAATCTAAATGGAAATGACCAGAACAAGAGCAAATAAACATTTAAGGCCATTAAGAAGATTCCTTTAGCATATTGACGATGGTAGAGTTGCCCCAGTCCCATTAGCAATAAGGACAAAATTGCACCTGTTCTCGCTTTCTTTTGCACTTAAATCCCTCTCTTCACTTTTCTTATGATGTGCAATTTATTTAGACAGAAGTTCAACTCACTTCTGCTTGTTTTCAAAGTCAGGTTGTATTTCTAGTAAAATCTTCAATTACAATATAAAAACCGAGCCAATACCTAGATTGGTATCGGCTCTGAAATTCAATTACTTAGATTGAGAAGCAATAGCATCTTCAATTTGTGTTTTAGCAGCATCGAAAGCAGCTTTAGGATCAGTTCCATCATTCCAAATTGTTGTATAAGCTACGCCCATTGGCTCCCAAACAGATTGCATTTGAGAAATATTTGGCATTGGAACTGCACTGTTAGCTTGTTCTAAGAATGCCTTAGCATAAGGATCTGCTTTGATCTTTTCACTTTCTAACAAAGCTTTATGTGGTGGAATTTGACCAGTCATTTCAAAACGCTTTTCTAACATTTCTTTGCTTGTTGCAAATTGTGCAAGTAATGTTGCAGCTTTAGGATATTTAGAATAAGAGTTTACATAGTAAGCCTTGATTCCAGAGAAACTTGCAGGGTTCTTGCCATTATCTAATTTTGGTAGTGGAGCAATACCAAAGTTTACGCCAGCGTCAGTGTGGTTCTTGATATCCCAAGGACCAGAGATACGGTAAAGTAATTTGCCTTCGTTGAAGAAAGTAGAGATTACATCACCTGTGATGTCTTCAATTTTAAGTGGAAGAAGTTCTTTGTGAATCTTTTGCATGAATTCACCAGACTTGATAGCTCCTTCGTTGTTAACACCTAAATCAGATGGATCAGTGTTGTCTTTACCAAAAATGTAACCACCGTAACCAGCAAAGAAAGCATGGTTGAAGTAGAAGTTACCTGGCTCCATCATGAAGCCGAATTTCTTGTCAGCATCAGTAGAACCTTTTTGGAATTCTTTAGATTGCGCGAATAATTCTTCAAAAGTTTCAGCAGGTTTTTTAACTAGATCTTTGTTGTAGTAAAGAGCATAAGTTTCGATTGCCATAGGGAAACCGTAAAGCATTGACTCGTCTTTCTCAGTAAAAGAAGTACCATTGATTGCAGCTTCCATGAAGTCTTTCTTATAGTCATCAGCAAACATGTTTTCGTAGATTAGGCCGGCTTTCACCATGTTACCTACGTGGTCATGTGGTGCGTGGAATACGTCAGCACCAAGACCAGCTGGTCCGTCAACTTCAAGTTTTCCAGCAGCATCAACGTGTGCAACTTCTTGTACTTCAACAGGGATGCTTGTCTTCTTTGTGAATTCTTCAGCTACATATTTCGCCCATTCACCTTCAGCACCGCCGTTATCCCAAAGAATAAGTTTTGCTCCATCTTCAGCTTCGATAGCAACTTTCTCTTCTGTCTTTTCTTTTTCTTTCTCTTTATCTCCGCCTGCGTTTTCTTTTACCGGCTTATTACATGCTGCTAAAGCAAAAATAATGACCAGGATAAAAGATAACTTTAAAAACTTTTGCATACTTTCCCCACCTTTTAAGAATTGTTTTATATTTCATGCACACTCGTGCAGTGAAATCAATAGAGTGATAGAATAAGAAAACGTTTGCTCATTTGTTCATAAAATATTCATAAACTAGTAATATCATGTCCATTTTCTATTTTCAAAAAGAAAACGCTTTCTTTGTTGCTATTCATAAGTTTATTTTTCAAAAATGCGAATGTCAACTATTAAAATATTTATGTGCAAACGTTTTCGCTAACTGATATAATCATAACAGAGTAAAAATGAAAGCGCTACAATATTTTTCGTATATTTACTCTTTTTCCATAGAAAGTTCATAAAATTTACACTTATCAGGAGAGTGATTTCATTGCTTAAGGAAGCTGTTTACCACAGACCAAAAAACAATTATGCCTATGCTTATAATGAAACGGAACTTCATATCCGTTTGCGTACGAAAAGGAATGATGTTGATTCTGTCCAACTTGTATACGGCGATCCATATGAGCATACAGAATCTGGGTGGGTTACCAAGCAAACTACAATGAAGATTAGTGGTTCTGATGACCTCTTTGATTATTGGTTTGTAAGCGTTGCGCCTGAATTTAAGAGATTGCGCTACGGTTTCATCTTAACCTCTGGTGATGAAACAATCGTTTACACTGAAAAAGGTTTTTATGAGGAAGTCCCAAATAACGACACTGCCTACTTCTTCTGTTTTCCTTTCCTGAATAAAATAGATGTTTTCCAAGCACCTGAATGGGCAAAGGAAACTGTTTGGTATCAAATATTTCCAGAACGTTTTGCTAATGGAAATCCAGACTTGAATCCTCCTGGCACACTGGCATGGGGTGAGGAGGAACCAACACCTCACAATTTCTTTGGGGGTGACTTCGAAGGGGTCATAAAGCACATCGACCATCTTGTTGAGTTAGGCATTTCTGGAATCTATTTCACACCGATCTTTAAAGCCTTCTCAAACCATAAATACGATACGATTGATTATATGGAAATTGACCCTCAGTTTGGTGATAAGGAAACATTTAAGAGATTAGTAGAAGTATGTCATGCAAACGGCATTAAAGTTATGCTAGATGCTGTTTTTAACCATAGCGGTTATTTCTTCCCTCAATTTCAAGATGTGCTTGAAAAAGGTGAAGCTTCTATTTATAAAGATTGGTTCTATCTAAGAGAATTTCCAATTGTAACCGAGCCAAAACCAAACTATGATACTTTTGCATTTACACAATTCATGCCAAAGCTCAACACTGAAAACCAAGAGGTAAAAGATTACTTGCTTGAAGTCGGACGTTACTGGGTAAGAGAATTCGACATCGATGGCTGGCGCCTTGATGTGGCAAATGAAGTTGACCATCAGTTCTGGAGAGAGTTCCGTCTAGCAGTTAAAGGAATTCGTCCTGATGTGTATATCCTTGGTGAAATCTGGCACGATTCAATGCCATGGCTACAAGGCGACCAATTCGATGCTGTAATGAATTATCCTTTCACTACAGGAGCACTGAATTTCATTGCAAAAGATCAAATTAAAGCTAAGGAATTCAGTAATATCATTTCAAATGTCCAGCATTCCTATCCTAACAATGTAAATGAAGTTGCTTTTAATTTATTAGATAGCCATGATACACCACGAATCCTTACTCAATGCGGAGGAAATATCGATAAATTGAAATTGCTTTATATTTTCCAACTATCATTTACAGGGTCCCCTTGTATCTATTATGGAGATGAAGTTGGAATGACTGGTGAACAAGATCCTGGATGCCGTAAGTGTATGGTATGGGATACCGAAAAGCAGAATCGGGATTTGTTCAACCATCTTAAGAAATTGATATCACTTAGAAAAGAGCATCAAGCTTTTAGAAATAATGATATTACTTTCATTGAAACGAACGATGCTACAAATCATGTCATCTATTCGAAAACAGATGGATCATCTGAATATATTTTCATTTTAAATAACTCAGTAGATAGTGTGAATGTGGTTATTCCTGAATCTTTGAGTGTTTCAAATGCCCTAGATTTATGGACGAATGAAACTATTGAAACAGACGAGATTCTTATTGATGGATTTGGATTTAAAATCCTTCAATTAGCAAGAAACTAAAATATGGCTGAATAAATTAGGGACCTACTTCCTCTTTTGCGAAGTTAGGTCTCTAGTTTTTTTATGCCATTACAGGACCAAGAATATAACCAAATTGTGACGTTATTTAAAATACTTTTAATAAATTCTCTTACTCTCCTTTACTCCTCTTAAGATTTGCCGAATTATGTCGATATTACCAAAAAGAAAAGTTTTATTGGGAGAAAGGGGTATTTGCTATGGAAGCGATTAGCCAGTTGAAATTAAAAGATTTGTTGAACAAAAATAAGTTGATGTTGGTAACCTTCAGCATCTCTGCAACTTTAGCATTATTATATACGCTTGTAATGAAAGAGTTTAATAAGTCGGCAATATATGGAATAGAAATCGTTCTAGCATTCTTATTATATTTCGGTTTTACTAAAATGAAGAAACCAGTTCTTTTCCCCTTCTCCATTGTTATCGTATTAGGTTTATCTACAAACCTATCCATTCTCCTGTTCGGCGGAAATGTCAGTCTACTAGGTGTAATTTTCTTCATGGCTGTTATGGCATCTGTACAACTAAATAGAAGAATATTTTCGCTCGGTTTCATTCTAGGTTTAATCACAATGATCACTAATAATCTATTTGCAGATTCACATAAAGATGCACTGAATGCTATGTTTGCAAGTTCTATCATTGGATATGTACTAATGGGCTCATTATTGTATGTAGTGATCCACTTAGCAACCAAACAATTTCAATCAGTTATCTCTTTCTTAACTGTTGCTGAAGAAGAAGCTGTATTTAAAGAGCAACAAAGGGTGACTCTTGAAACGGATGTAAAGCAAATTATCTCTAGTATCACAACAGTAAACGATCAAATTCAAACGAACTTAAGTGCCCAGGAAGAAATGAAAATTGCTATTGTTGAAGTGTCTGCTGGAAGTCAGACACAAAGCGAACAAATTAGTGAAATAGCAGAGAATGCTCATGAATCGTTAATCATGATGCAGAATATGGGTCAAGTAACTAGTGTACTTTCAGAGGAAGCGAATCAAGCAAACTCAGTTGCTACTGACGGTCAACAAAGATTTGCTATATTATCTCAAGAAATGAAAGAGTTGCAGCAAGTTATCTCCGCCTTATCTTCAAACTTCGAAAATCTTACGAAGAAAATTGAAGAAACTAACCTTTATGCAGGTAATATTAAAGAGATTACCGATCAAACGAACTTACTAGCCCTTAATGCCTCTATCGAAGCCGCTCGAGCAGGCGATGCAGGACGTGGATTCTCGGTGGTTGCCGAAGAAATTAGAAAGCTAGCTGAAACAACGAAGTTGACTACAGAAAAAATCACAAAAAACCTTTCAGAAGTGAATAGTTCTAACGCTGATACAATGGAAATTGTGATGCTCAGCAGCAAGAAGCTTCAAGAAAGCGTGGAATCAACAAACGAGGTTTCTGACTATTTTCAAAAGCTTGGTCAGACGCTAGACACACTTAATACGACTTTCAAAGAATTTGAGAGTCTATCAAGTTCAGTTGAAAAACAGTCTACTAATGTCGAAACTTCGACAAGCGAACTTGCTGCCATCATTGAAGAAGCAAGTGCAAGTCTTGAGGAAATGAGTGCAACGATTGAATCATTGAATCAGGATAGCCATAAAATCGCAACTATCATCTCTGAAACAACCATCGCAGCCGAAAATATCGAAAAGAATCTTTCATAGTCTTTAAGCGAAAGAGGCACAACCATTGAATAAAATGGTTGTGCCTCTTTTTTATTCTAGGCTCTTTTCGTAAATTTTGTTGTTTTCACAAGCAAAAGTAAAAATCGGCTTCTGGATTTTTACGATTTTTACTGAATTCTTAGTTCAGTATCTTCTCGAAAAGAGCCCCGAAGCCATAAAGAATGCGGGATGAAAGTAGCATCCGAAAAGCAACAATCGGTGCGAAAACGGCCTTATTCTACAACATTTACATTATAATCTTTAAACCAAACATGTATTTGAGCTAGATGTGCGAGCAATTGTGGGCCTGTCATCAATTGACCGAACCAAGGTTCTTTAAAAGAAGTCCCCGCACTGTTGACCATTTCATTCAAGTGTTCCCGGTCAAAAAATTCATGAAGAGCTGAGCTTTTGTCAGAAAGAATATCCTTCATCCAATTTTGAATGGATTGGGCATATTTAGGATTATGCGTCTTCGGATACGGACTCTTTTTTCTATAAAGAACTTCATTTGGCAGAATTCCTTCAAGAGCCGCTCTTAAAATTCCTTTTTCACGATTTCCATGCATTTTCATTTCCCATGGAATATTCCATGCGTATTCAACCAGTCGATGATCTGCAAAAGGAACGCGCACCTCAAGACTTGCTCCCATACTCATTCTATCTTTCCGATCCAGTAATGTAGTCATGAACCAGACCATATTCAGATAAAAGAGTTCTCTTCGCTTCGCTTCTTGCCTCGATTCACCTTCTAATGCAGGTGTCTCTGCTAAAGTTTGAGCATACTTTTCCATTACGTAATCATTAACTGAAATTTTTCGACGCCAATGCTCACTCAGTAAAAGATTTCTCTGGTCTGATGAACGCATCCACGGAAATCCATTTCGCATTAAGTCCTCTTCACGATGAAACCAAGGGTATCCTCCGAAAATTTCATCCGCACATTCCCCAGAAAGACTTACAACAAAATCCTGCTTTATCTCACGACAAAACCAGAGTAGTGAAGAATCAATATCAGCCATCCCCGGTAAGTCTCTAACATGCACTGCTTCTATCAAGTTATCCACTAATTGTTGTTGAGTGATGATACAGCTATGATGCTTCGTACCAAATGTGTCTGTCATCAAATTGATCCAATGGGCATCCGAATTCGGCTGGAACTCATTAGACTTGAAAAACTTCGCATTGTCTTCATAATCAATCGAGTAAGTATGCAGTTGCCCCTTACCTTCCCTCTCAAATGCTTTGGCTGCAATTGCGGTTATAGCACTTGAATCCACGCCACCTGATAAGAATGTACAAAGCGGCACATCTGAAACGAGTTGCCTAGTGACCGCATCCGTCACTAAATGGCGAACTTTATCAATGGTGTCTCCTAGATTGTCTTGATGTTGGCTACTCTTCACATTCCAGTAGCGCCAGATTTTTAAGCCATTTTTTGAAAAAGTTAGTGCATGACCAGGCCTTAACTCTTTAATTCCTTTGAAAACACCACTGCCAGGAGAACGTGAAGGTCCAAGACCAAATATCTCTGCAAGTCCTTCCCTATCCAGTTCTGCTGAGACTTCAGGGTGTACAAGTATCGCTTTCAGTTCTGAACCAAAAATGAGACCACCGTTTTTCTCTGTAAAAAATAATGGCTTTACACCTAATCGGTCACGTCCAATAAATAATTTTTCCTTCTTTTGATCCCAAACGGCAAAAGCAAAAATACCATTAAGGTGATCAACGCATTCTTCTGCCCATTCTATATAGGCAGTTAACAGAACTTCTGTGTCAGAATGACCCTTGAACGAATATCCTTTTATAAGGAGTTCTTTTCTAATTTCTTCCGTATTATACAATTCACCGTTATAACAAATGGTATAAACTGAATCTCTTGCCGTTTTTGTCATTGGCTGCCTTCCACCTTCGGGATCTACCACGACCAATCGTTTATGGCCGAAACCAACATTAGTATCAGTCCAAATATTTGTATCGTCCGGTCCCCGTTTCGAAAGCGTTCCTGCCATTTTTGCAAGAGTGTCTGTCTGCATTTTTACATTCCTATGATAATCAATCCAACCGGTAATTCCACACATTTTCCATCATCCTTCCCAGATGGGGCTAAGGAAAAGCCACAAGCAGCTTTTTTCATGATGTTATACTATGCAGCCTAATATAAATGGTTAATTGTCCTAATTACAGTTAGTGAGTTATAAATTCTTATGATTCTGTCTACAAAGAAAGAAGAGAGCACCATTTACGGAGGTTAACTAATGAACCGACAGCAACGCTTAAAACTTTATGAATATCAATCAAGAGCCTATTCAGAAGGTACAGTTGAATATATGAATGAACAATGGGTTTTCTTTGACGATGAAACCGATGAAGCTGCATCTGTAGAAGAATTTCTACATCAGGAGATTGAAGTCTTGCACATGAATCGTTGGAAGAGAGGCGTCTTATTGGAAGACGGAAAAATCAAAATGGGAAATGAAATATTTTTTCTACGTCATCAGGACAATGTAAGAATTCGTAAGCACCTGGTCTATTCACTCGAAAGACTTCTAGATGGCATCAACGATGACGCCTTTTTCCAATTTGTTACGACTCTCAATTCCCTGCATTTCTCCATTTATGATTGCCTGTATTGTTATAATCACCTTTCATTCCTAAATGATGAGAAACAGCAGGATGGAGTCAATTTCATGGTCTTTGACAATCAAGAGCAGATTTGTAATGTTCAGCATCATTTTTGTTATTACGAAAAGACGAATGATCGTTTTGAATTCACGCTCAATACTGGGAAAAGGCTCATCATTGAAAAAATGACCTCTTAGAAACAAAAATCAAGACCGACTGAATATCTCCAAAAGGAAAACCCGATGCATAATGCACCGGGTTTTCCTTTTGACAAACTTTCCTAAAACCAGTCGAATCCCAATGGGAGCTTTAGACCTAAATAAAGGACTAGCAGTAAGGCTAGGCTAAATTGTACCCACAGTATTGAAGTTCTTTGCCTTCTTGATACTCTAGACAAAATCATTTCCATCATCGCTATCACCCATACACCAAGTGCGGCCTTTAAGATGTAAAGCAGGGTGATTTTCGCTAGACCCATGATTAAAATCAAACCTGTAACCAAAATGAATACATAAAATAACCTTAAGACCATTTTTACGATCTTTACACTTTTCGCGTTATCGCCATTATAGAGTTTGAGGGCGACCAAAAAAAGGATGATGGCTACGAACCATGAAAAAATATGTGCGTGTGTCATGAACATATCCCCTTTTCAGATTCATTTGAATAAGTTCCCTTATTACTACCATATTTCCCGAAAAAATCTATTTCAATCAATTGCTATTCTTCAATTTTGTTTTTTAATGTTCCAATACCAGAGATTGAAATTTCAATCTCATCACCAGCACGTAAGAAACGCGGTGGCTTAAATCCTTTTCCGACGCCGGCTGGTGTACCAGTAGCAATGATATCTCCAGACTCAAGCGTCATTCCTTTTGACAATTCGCTGATAATTTTATCGATCGGAAAAATAAAATGTTTTGTATTTGAATCCTGTCTTAATTCTCCATTTACATATGTTTGGATGTTCAAACTAGAAGGGTTTTGGACTAGAGAATGATGGACAATCCAAGGACCCATTGGACAAGTTGTATCCAAGCTTTTACCAATAAAAAATTGCTTATGTTTAGCTTGTAAATCACGTGCTGTAATATCATTTATGATTGTGTATCCGAATACGTACTCTAATGCCTTTTCCGTTGGTATCGCACGGCCCGTTCTACCAATAATCACGGCTAGTTCACCCTCATAATCGAGTTCGCTCGTGATTTCATTATGATTCAACACCGTTTCTTTATCTCCTATTACCGTTGTAGGTGCTTTCGTAAAGACCATTATTTCTTCAGGAATATCATCTGCACTTCCCATTTCAATCGCATGATCCGCATAATTTTTCCCTACACAGAAGATATTCTTTTGTGGTTTTGGAATAGGAGCTAATAACTTCACTTGATCAATAGATAAATAGAAATCTCTTTTTCCCTCTTGCGGCAAGTCACGCAAAATTTTTACCTTATCTAGAAAAGAGTCTCCTTCTGCAATACATTCTGCAAGTGTTGCTGGTAGTGGAAATTGATTGGCATTACTAGCTTTTGATAAATTTAATATCTCTTTTCCATCCTCACTTACAAGACCTACAAATTCTTCATTGTCATAGATTGCCGTTGCAAACCTCATTTTTTTCATTCCCCCAAGATACTATTTACAGAAAATTTTAACAGAACTCTATTATTAATGGAAAGGCTATGTTAAATTAGACTGTTGATTTCCGCTCAAGGTACTCCCTTTCCAGTACGAATTATGAAAAAGCTCAAATGCCGGCTTTTTCATGAACAAATTCGTCTTGGGGGCGTTCGGTAAGCCTCCTCGTCGCTTTGCTGCGGGTTCTCACCTGAGCCGCTAATCCCGTAGGAATCGAGTCCCCTCCGTCCCAATCAATAGGTGCTAAAATTCAATATTGACCCCTAACAAAGCCAATGGAAAAAAAAGCTGGTCCTTTTCGCATAAAGCGATTCAGGATCCAGCCTTCTTTATTTTTGAAATGTTTGTACGAACTGAATGATTGCCGGTCCTAGCAAAACAATAAATAGACTAGGGAAAATGAAAAGGACGAGAGGAAATAACATTTTGATTGGTGCTTTCATGGCTTCTTCCTCTGCACGCTGCTTTCTTCTGTCTCTAACTTCATTAGACTGGACTCGCAATACTTGTACCATTCCAATGCCAAGCTTTTCTGCTTGCAGGATAGAGCTAATGAACGCTTTGACTTCATCAACATCCACCCTTTCACGAATGCCTGCCAATGCTTCACGTCTAGTTTTCCCAAGCCGAATTTCTTCTAGACAACGATGAAACTCATTGGAAATTACACCTTCCTTTTTCGAGACCACCCTACTTACCGCGGAGTCAAATCCAAGCCCCGCTTCAAGGCTAACGGTTAATAAATCAAGGACATCCGGTAGTTCCCTTAATGCTTTATGATTTCTCGCTTTTGTTTTTTGACGTAAATACAGGTGCGGAATGGTTAATCCCATCAGAATTCCGATCATAATAAAGATGATGATTCCACCGGTACCCGCTCTCAAAAGACTGGCATAACCACCAAATAAAAATGGAAATGTGAAAAAAAGTGCAGCTTGCAATAATCGAAAATCTACCGGATTCATTCCAAATGGATTGCCAGCCAGTTGGAGCTTCTTTTCGATTCTCGCTTCCTTTTCTCCCGGCATTCTCTTCTTAAAACTTCTTTTAAAATCTTCGAAAAGAGGTTTTATAAAACGTTCAAAAATTGTCGTTGTTTGATTCTTTGCTATTAATTCCGTAACACTATCCTTTTCAGCTGTCACAAAAGCCGCAAGCCGCTTTTGTACTCTCTCTTTTTTCTCAGAACGAATGACAAACAGTTCATAGATTAATAAAGTGATGGTTATGAAAAATGAAAGGAAAATCATCAGTTACACCTCTATGGAAGTAATTTTTCTTATGAGCATGAACCCGATTAATCCCGAGATCGCACCGGCAATTAGCAGTCCAATACCGATGGGATTTTGAAACAGCGTTCCAATGTAATCCGGCTCAATCAAGAACAAAACGAAAGCCAGTATAATAGGAAGCAGTCCGATCACTATTCCCGATAAGCGGCCTTGCGCAGTTAAAGTTGAAATTTGTCTATGAATTTTCGTTCGATCCCGAATCGTTTCGACGATTTTATCCAGAACCGTTGCCAAATTCCCGCCTACTTGTCTTTGAATCAAGATTGCCTGAATCATCAAGTCTAAGTCCTCACTGGGCATGCGTTCTTTTAGATCGTTGAGTGAATCTTCAATGCTGCTCCCATATTGCATTTCCTTTAAGACTGCTTCCATTTCATCCTTAATTGGCGAACTCGCTTCTTCTGTCACCGCTTTTAGCGCTTGCGGGAAACTGAATCCAGCGCGTAAAGAACCAACGATGGTTGTAATCATGTCCGGAAGATCGTCATTAAATTTTGTTATTCTCTGCTTTTGTTTCTTTCTTAAATACCATTTAGGGAATAGGAATCCGAGATAAGAACCAATTAAGAGAAAAATTACTTCCCCACTGATAAGCCATAGCAAGCATCCAATAAAACCAGTGGAAATCCATTGAAACAGGATATATTCTTCAGGTTTAAGTGGCAATCCTGCTCTTGCTAATAATGTCTCTAGCTTATTGTTCTTCTCTTTTGTTAATACATTCTTGCGGATTTTTTGCTTTGTCAGCTGAAATTGAAGAAGAAGATTAAATTGATTTTTATTTAAGTTCTTCTCAGATACCGCCAAATATTTTTTCATTCTTTTTTCAAGCCTTTGCTCTGAAAAAAACATTCTTCTTAAGAGAAATACGAAAAACAAGAATGAGGAGAAGAGGAAGAATATGAGAATTACGTATTTCATGACCCCCACCCCTCATTTTCAATAAATACTGAAGGAGGAATATGCACGCCGGAGGTTTCTAGGCGATCATAGAATTTAGGACGTACACCTGTTGGCACTAACCTACCAATAAACTTGCCATCTGGACCGAGCCCTTCCTGCTTGAAAGTAAAGACATCCTGGAGAACAATGACATCCCCTTCCATCCCTTGTACCTCTGTGATACTCGTAATCTTTCTGGTCCCATCCTTCAAGCGAGACTGTTGAATAATCAAGTCAATGGCTCCTGCTATTTGTTCACGAATTGCTTTTACGGGAAGCTCTACACCCGCTAGAAGCACCATGGTTTCTAATCTTGAAATCATATCACGTGGACTATTGGAATGCCCTGTAGCAAGTGATCCATCGTGACCAGTATTCATGGCTTGAAGCATATCCAAAGCCTCTGCTCCACGAACCTCACCAATAATGACTCTGTCTGGTCGCATCCTTAATGAGTTTCTGACTAAATCACGGATGCTAATGGCTCCTTTTCCTTCAATATTAGGTGGCCTTGATTCAAGAGATACAACATGTTCCTGTCCTAATTGAAGTTCTGCTGCATCTTCAATGGTGACAATTCTCTCATCTGTTGGAATGAAGTTAGAAAGGACATTCAGCGTTGTCGTTTTCCCAGAACCTGTTCCACCACTTACAAATACGTTTAACCTTGCCTTTACACAAGCTTCTAGAAAGATGGACATCTCTTCCGTAACCGTTCCAAAATTTATCAGGTCTTCAATTTGAAACGGATCCTTAGCAAATTTACGGATGGTTATTGTTGGTCCATTTAAGGCAAGCGGTGGAATAATGGCATTAACTCGAGAACCATCTGGCAATCGCGCATCAACCATGGGAGAACTTTCATCGATTCGCCTGCCAATTGGTGCAACAATTTTATCGATTACACTCATGACATGTTCATCATCTCGAAAACGGATAGCCGTTAATTCTAATTTACCTTTTCGCTCACAATAAACCTGATTGGGACCGTTTACCATTACTTCAGAGACGTCCTCGTCTAATAACAAAGGGTTGATAGGACCAAAACCAGTCAAGTCATTGATTAATTCGTCAACGACTTTTTTTCTGTCAATGCTTCCTCGGAAAGTTTCATCTTCCTTTATAATTTCAATAGCCATCGCATCAAGTTTAGGAATAATCTGTTCTACTTCTTCATCCTTTAATTCTTGCAGAATTTTTTTATGAAGAATACTTTTTAATTCATGATGCTTGTCTACCTTTTTAGTTCTTACTTTGTCTTTATCTGTGTCTTTATTACGTTGGTCCCTAAACACATTGCGAATATCGACTTTTGGCATACTTGAGGAGTTATCATGAGTTTCTGCTTCTACAATGGAATCTGCTGCATGCTGTTGCGTTTTTTCCTGGATGCGATTAAGTAGGCTCATTCATTGCCTCCTCCCTTCGTGCGTTTGCGTGGTAACCATTTTGAAAGAAGAGATTGTGATTTGCTTGTCTTGAACGTGATAATTTCTCGTCGGGATGTAATCATCTCGGCCATTTTGTATACACCTTTTGCCACATCTGTTTTGGTTTGGTTAATGACAAAAGGAATGCCAATATTAAGTGACTGAGAACAAATGTGAAAATCGTTCGGAATATAGATAGGATCTTTTTCATCAAGGATGTTTGCGGCATCCGTTGCTTGGATGACACTTTCCATATTTGCCCGGTTGATGACTACTCTTGCTTTCTCCCTTAACCCAAGAATTTCTAATGTTTCTAGCATCAATTTAGTATTTTTCAAGGCTGCCATTTCAAGATTTGTAACGATCAGGATTTGATCTGCACGTTCAACAAAGTTGATCGTATGGTCATTTAACCCCACTCCCGTATCCACCACTACATAATCATGGTGCAAAAGCATTAAATCAGAAATCTTATTAACGGCTTCCTTTGACACTAAATCTGCATACTCAGGTCGGTCGGTTGCGGGCAGAACCTTTACCCCACTATCATGATGGCATAAGTAGCCTGCTAGACTATGTTCGTCGAGCGTTGCGATTCCTTCTATCACTTCTTTTATGGTAAAAGTTGATTGTAAATCCATAGCTAGACCGACATCGCCAAATTGGAAATCACCGTCTAAGATTGCAACAGAAATATTTTTTTTAAAAAGGGCTACTGCTAAATTGACTGTTAAAATGGTGCGACCAATCCCGCCCTTTGCACTGCAAACGGCAATCATTTCTCCGCGTTTCCGTTGTCTTTCTACACCTACAGTTTGCATTTCATCCGGGCTAGTCATGAATCGTCACCTTCCGTATTAACCTATTTTTGTTTATTTCTTTGTTGTATCAACGTTCTCTTCTCTGACCGGACGCTTATGAAGGATAAAATGAAGATTTCCTTGTTCTGATGCATTTACTAGTTTAAATGCGTCCTCAGGTTTCAACTCCAATGTTACATTGCTGTATTCTACATAAGGTTCTTTTGAATCTTCAGGGGTCTTAAGCTTTCTTCCTACAGCAAGTACTCGGGCTTTCTTAAGGAGTACAACTGTCTCTACTTCTTTTTCATAGTTTTGTGCTTTCTTAGCTCTTGAGTAAATAACATCGACATCGTCTTCCGGTTCTATTAAATTCAAAGCTGTCTGATTGATGTTGACGCCCACAGAAACCGCTCGATAGCCTTCCTTCACTTTCCTTGAAACATACAAATCTTCTTCTAACTCTGAAACAAGTCGATGCGACATAATTGGCTCGCCTTTTTCAATCATAGAAGTTGCTATTTTTCCTACGACCAAACTATCTGATTTCATCATTTTAGGATGGATGCTTTTTTCAGGAAGACTGACTCTCTCTATCATATTTGCGGAAATACGCGCATTCTTCTCGATTCTTTCTTTTGCTACAATGACCTCAACAGTATTGGAGGTAGCAGCTTTTTCGGCATCAAATTGTTTCATATATTGAAAGAATAATACGGTGGTAATCATACCCATTACAAGTGCTAAAACCAAAACGAACTTTGAACGCAATTTCCTCACCTACTCTGTTAGTCTGATGCTGTAAGCCCCTTTATCCTTGCTTCCTGGCTCTTCAAATCCTGTACCGGCCCTTCTGATAAACATTCCCTTAATGGAAGTATCCTTGCTATCCATCGGATCCGTAATGTAGAAATAAGCAAATCCTGTAACTTTAATTTGCTTCATTTGTCCATCTGAATAATCGTACGGCTTATAAACTGGGACAAGGATTATCCTTGAACAATCACGGTCTGTGAAGTCAGGAGGATTTGCCGTACATCCGTTCACTCGTTCCTGAACAACCGACCTTGTCTTTCCTGCAATATTACCTGTCTGAGTATCGATAATATCTCCAATTTTCAATTCTGACTTATATCCATTCCGGAAATTATCTTCGTATGTGGCCGCTCCTGGACCTCCAAGGGCAAGAATTCCGAAATTACCGTACTCTACTCCGCTTGAATCCACCTTCAATTCGTAAGTCTTATAGAAATCAAGTTGAATACTCTCATCAATTCCCAAAGGAACCGCTCCCACAGCCCTGCCCATATTGCGTAGTCCTGCACTGGCATGAACTTTAACATCCAAATTTTCAAAACCTAGTAGGGTTGAAAAAGCGAGATTTACTTTTTTAGATAAATCAACCGATACTTCGTCATTCATTTTTATTTGGATACTCTCAAGGGAAGCTGGTTCTTTATGGGCTATTAACACTTCGTCCACAACCTTTGCCACAGCGGCTTCTTGATTGGTCAACTCCTGAGCGCCAGAAAGTACGGCGGCATTGGCTGTTTTTTGCAGATGGCTTTTGGTCATATATACGAGTCCACCATCGATCGCCAATCCGGCAATCGCTAATAAAGCCATTAAAGATATGGCAGCCAGGATAATGGCATTCCCATTTTCATCTCGTCTCATTCTTGTTAATAAATCGATCATTAGCCGCCTCCTCACTCGACACGTATGGTCGATTCGGTTTCAATCATAAATGGTGACGGAAAAAATTTTGAGATAATAGGTGTAACAAATGTAAATGGATAGCGTAACTGGACTGTCATGTAAGTACCATGATTTCTTGCGCTTTCTGTAGGAGAAATACTGATTTGCAATTTTTCTGAGTTTGGTAGATGGATGTAATCATGAGCAAACGCACTAATGGCACTATCTCCTTCTCCCAACCCTCCTCTCCTTACCGTTTCCTGGGCCGCCATATGAAGATGGGAGTATGTGTAAAATACTCTTCCAAAATCTATTATTCCAGCTATTATGAGGAGCAGGATTGGAAGGATTAATGCTGTTTCAACAAGAGACTGTCCCGATTCATCCTTTTTCATAACGGAAGCCCTCCGTACTGATTGATAATTTGGTAAAGTGCACCCGCGGCTATTGCCACGCCGTACGGATAAGTCGTTTTCATAGAATCTGAATTTGTCATGATTGGCATCCTGATGCCGTTGCGCAAACCATTTAGGAAGTAAACGATACCCAATAGTCTCTTTTTAAGTCCCTTGTGAAAAACTAATATTAAAAAAGCCATTAAACCACCTGCTAAAGCCATATAAACAGCGGCCATCAAAACAAACATCATTCCTTTAATGGCTCCGATCACTGCCAGCAATTTCACGTCACCAGCACCCATGCCACCAAGTAAATAAGGAATCAACAATAATGAAAATCCCACCAATGTACCCAGCAAAGTTAGGTATAGTCCGTCGCTCCCTCCCGTGATAACGTGTAGAATCCACGCGGTGCATAACGCTGGAAAAAGGACTGCATTATAGATTTTCCGTTCTTTTATATCAGTAATGACACATACCAACAAAGTAGCGACTAACAGATAGTCACTCCACATTTTAAGACACCTCTTTTCATGCCATTAGCACAAGCGCATTGAGTGCACTTAGACTAACCAATAAAAAAGCTATTCTATTAACATACAAAAGGCCTCACGTTACAGATGAACGCAAGGCCTTTTGCCAAAGATTTATTAGCTGCAAGCAACCATTTATAAGGGGCACATATAAGGATATTTATATTGTAATAATATAAGAATAATAACCATGGGGGGGTCCCTTATATGCTTGTCCTAACAAAAAGCTGCATTCACATGTGTATACGGTGAACAGATTAATTAACGACCTGTTACAGCCGTTTTAACGCTTTCAAACATTTCAAGAACCTCAGTACGAAGGACAGCAAGAGCTCCTACAACCGCAACTGCAATAATACCCAATACTAAACCGTACTCCGTCATACCTTGACCTTGCTCTTCAGTGAATAATGACTGCATTTTTTTCATCATTTAAAACCACTCCTTTTATTCGTAAATTAGTTTAAGAGAATTATTTATTCTTAAAATACTTTCCTTTTGCGATCTTATCGATTCGTTACTGCCGTTTTAACACTTTCGAACATTTCAAGGATTTCAGTACGTAATACTGCTAGTGCGCCTACTACTGCAACTGCGATAATTCCTAATACTAGACCATATTCCGTCATACCTTGGCCTTTTTCATCTGCCATCAATTCGTTAAGCTTCTTCATCATTTTCAACAACCCCTCACATCATAGATAAATAGTGTCCTACTTTCGTTTCCGTTTTCTGTATGGTTCCCGCAGGAAGTTCAAGTACAGAAACAGCTCTTCTATGAAACTTTCCAACCATCGCAGGCTTCATCGTTTCGTCCATACCTACAATTTCGAAATCTTCGCTTACGTAAAGAACATCAATGGAATAGTTCATGAAGAACGTGTGAATGGATTGGCAGGGTTGAATTAACAGGCCGTGTCCTTCATGAAAATTTTGGGTAAACATCAGTCCCTTCAGCCTCCTAAAAAAAGTGTCGGCTTTTGTCACTATGCTTGCCATTTCCTTACCGTTCGACAGGTTCACGACTTTCAATTTTTCCACCTCCATGCATACAAAATAACCCCGCCTTTGCCGAAAGGGGGGTCATTAGTCATACTGCACCTATGAAACACCCTGATCTTTCGGTAACTGGCTGACATAGTGCATTTGCACCGTAGTCCCTATAGTTTTGCGTCGCTGGTTTTCACCAGGTTTGCCTTTATCGAGACTCAGTGTTGTGTTTGTCGACTGATCTCTTAAATTCATATTATTCGCTTTTAAACCTTTCGAATATCCTTCTAAACTCTCATTTTATCTATTATTTTTTTAGGTATTAGGAACCAACACCCTTGGTAAATCTATAGGTTTAATGTTCCGATGTCGGAATTTACTGAAATTTATTCCTTGCCATTTTTGGTCGATGCAAATATGTCACGCTTCGCCATAACCATTCGACAGGTCCGTAATAAAAATACTTGACCCAAAAATGGCTTAAAATTACTTGTAGAATAAAAAATGATATCGCAAGAATTGTTCCTTCTGCTAAGGAAAACTTTCCGTACATTCCTAAACCATAACTATAAAAAACAAATGTTGTAAAAATTGATTGTAGTAGATAGTTGCTCATCGATAATTTTCCTACTGGCGCCAAGTAAAGCAAAAATTTCTTCATCTTTTCTTTTTCCATAACTAAGGCGATGGCACAAGCATATGATATGGCGAGCATGACTCCCCCAAAGGCGTCTTGCATATAGTCTGTAGCATAATTGTGTACCATTATGTAAGGAAGACATTTTAATAACAGTCCAAACGGAAACAAGAATATGAATGTCATGAGGAGCTTTCGCTTATATTTTGGGACATCAGCCAGAACTCCAACCTTCCCAACCCCTGCACCGAATAATAAGTATGGAAGAAATGTAAACAACATAATAGGCAACGAGTACAAATTATACACCTCGTACCATTCGCTAATCCGCTGGTCTGTTATCTCAGAGAACGTTCCATTTTGATACACCTCGATAGCAGCATCAGCTTTTGACAAATCAGCTATATTGAATGGTTCTTCTGGATTCATCATGACGATGATGAAAGTCAGCAGACTTAATAGCAAGTTTGAAATCGTGTACAGCAGTATGCCTGTTAGCATAAGTTTTTTCCCTGACATTCTCAGAAAGATTAGTGATAAAAGTCCAATTACCGCATAAAGGATTAATATGTCTCCATCCCATATCAAAAAGGCATGAACAATACCAAGGACCAACAATGTAACAAGCCTTCTAGCGGCAATGATAGGAAAAGACAATCCTTTCTTCACCGTACGTTCTCTTAGAATAATTAGCCCATATCCGAACAACATGGAAAACAAGGGATAAAAACTAGCTTGAGCAAAGATATCAATGAACTTATAAATAACTTGATCTACTTGGGAGTCCCACCATGTAATTGGATCGATATGTAAAAATGGTGAATGAAAAGAAAGCATATTGATTAAATAAATTCCTAATATTGCGAAGCCCCTTATAACGTCAATGGAAACAATTCTTTCTGCCTCAGTGATAGGCGTTACATTTTTCAGCATATTTTCCCCCTCTTATAACAAATTCCTAATACGATTATACTCTAAAAATTTTCCCAACAAATGGTTTTCTTATTTCGGTTAGTAGGCAATTTAATCACACAATTCCTTCTATAACATACGATAATAAAGAAATACTGCGCAAAGGATGGGGATTATGCCAGCAATCGTAGGAGTCGTCCAAGTGATCTCAATCGGAAGCAGTGCCGTTTTTCACATAGGCGACGTTTATAAAATCATGCCGATATCAAATGCCAAAACTTTCTCAGGAGCTGGTTCATTCAATACAGGTGACGCCTTACATGTCCGGAATGATTACAGTCAGACCAACACATATGACCAGGATCAAATAGATCAAGGAATTATTCTTAATGCGTAAGCACCTATCAATAGCATTCTTCAATAAATCCGATAACGGGTGATGACATGAATTTCTACATTCAACAGTCCATTCAAATCAATTTCATTAAAATTGGGAGCATTACAAACTCCAGCGTACTTCAAATTGGAAGTGCTGGAGTGATAAGACCTGCATCGTACCTTTATAATACAGGAGGGTTTAAAGAACCCGCTCCTCAAGCGAAAAGTGGTACGCCAAGCTCTGGATCAACCGAAGGGACATTTGTTCCTCTTCAAACACCTTAGGTGATTTTTAAATCGAATGATAATTGAGGTGAACGCAAATGAGTGCGGACTTTTATTCTTATATAAGCAGACTCCATGCTTTTATTGAGGCCCAAGATCGCAGATTGAAAGCTCTTGAAGAACAACTGCAAACTTGCATGGCAGAAATAAAGGAATTAAAAGAAAAACCTGCAATTAGAGTCGATAAAATCGAATATAAATTTGATCAATTAAAGGTAGAAACTCTAGAGGGTACACTTAACATTGGACTGAATCCATCAGATTTGCAAGGAATTGAAGACTTTACCGTCGATAACCAGACCATCCAGACAGGTCTTTCCCCAGAAGAAAAAATGCGATGTACAATCGAAATTGAAGACGCAATCATGTCTTATCTTGAGAAAGACACTGAACAGACTTTTGTTGCTTGTGAACACGCTCTACAAAGACAATTTGATCGTTCATACGTTTCTTTTGTGCAAACTGACGTAAAGAAGCAACTGGCAAACCGAATTGAATATTATATGAATCAGACTCCATTCACTGATCGCAGTGAAAATGGATTAAAGAAGCAACAAGAACAAATCATTCATAAAATAAAAGTCGAAATCGAAAAAGGTATTCATACTTTCTTGAGCAACTTGCCAGAAAATAACGAAAGGGTTTGATCGTTATGAATTTTCAAGTATATAACCGTGAATTGTGTGTTGGTACGATTCGTGTCTCAGCCGTAGCCAGTTCTTCCTTGATATTAGTAGGCGATACGGAAACCATTCAGCTTGCATCAACTTTTGACACTCCTGCCGAATCATTGATTATCGGTGCTCTCGTCCCATTAACTCCGAAAGGATAATGAACTTGCTCTCAAGAACTTCGATAGTAGATTATCTTCATATCAAAACCGTTTCTTTTTCTTCAACCATTCAACTTGGAGATTCATCGATCATCAATGGATTTTCAAGGGTATTGGCCGTTCAACGAGAGTCAGATACCTTCTTAGGAACAGAAGGGGTTTTTGAAGAATATGCCATTTTCAAAGAACCTATCCCACTTCAACCAATCAATGAAAATATGATTTCCTTCAAAAATAATCTCACCCCCTGCATTAAGGTGGGGAAAATAGATGTCATCGCAGTTTCTACTACAGGTTTAATTCATGTAGGAAGTAGTTGCAATGTGTACATGGAAACAAGGGTAAAACATATTCGGCAACTTAAAAGGCCGATAGAAGATTCTGAGGAATAAAAAATCTGTTTAATTTAAACTAAAGGGTGATGTTCATGCCAGCCATTGTAGGTCCTGTTCAAATCGTGAATGTAGGTGGAGGGACAGTTCAGTTTGGTGATACTGTCATCATTTCTCCCAAAAGCGCTTCAAAAGCCAATAGTGGTTCGGGCTCAGGAAATACAGGCGGATTTATCATCACGAATAACGGTATAAGTGCAAGCAACGTCCTTGATACAAACCTGGTCGACCAGCCCATCACTGGAAATAATTAAAAAACAGGCGCGAATCAAGTGGATTCACGCCTGTTTGGATTTAAAAGTTTACTCTATCTTCAAAATGTTAGCACCATCGAAGAAGAACAAGTAACGATGTTGAATCGGCTTTTTCCAGATTTGTTCAACAGCTTTCGCATATAATTCGATTTGCATGCGATAGCGATCTTCCATAATCCGTTTCGCTTGTTCAAATCCACCTTTATATCTTTCAGTTATCGCATCTGTTTTGTAGTCTAGAAGTACGAGCCCTTCTTCATCTTCAAACAAACAATCGACAACCCCTTGAATGAAAATGGACTCTTCTGCCCCTCGCCAATCAGGATATATGGATCTTGCTGGCAATGCCAAGCTAAAAGGAATTTCCCTTTTGACACTTTTGGCAGCTAGCATTCTTTTGCCAATTTCAGTTTCAAAGAATTGTTCTATTAAAGCAACATCTATGACTTCTGCCTGTTCTTCGGTTAACAGTTCCCTTGCCACCATATCAGTGACCTGCTGTTGGAATGAACCTGCATCAATAGGCTTTGCAAGATCAATATGCTGCATCACCATATGAAGGGCTGTTCCGCGTTCTGCAGGGGTAAGTGCTTTTTCCTGTATGAATCTAGGACGATTCAACAAGGGCTTCCTGAATTTCCTTAGCAAATCAGTCCCACTCTGTTCATCAGAAATTTCCCGATGACGTTTCATTTCGGACACAGATTGTTTAGAGCGATGCGTGGCTGCATCTTTGTTTTCATAAGTCCAAGTAAGACGATCAGAAATTTCCTCCTTTAAACTTGAATGAATTGGGACAAATTGTCCCTCCTTCACAAAATCAAGCAAGTTCTCCATTTCTTGTTCGGCTAATTCTTCCTCAACTCGGAGATCAGCTGCAGATAAGACCTTAATATCCCAAGCAGAGCGATGGTTGTAAATCTCTTTGTATCCATGGGAATGATCTCCAGAATCCACGAGCAGTTCACCTGCATCCCGATGTCTCATAAGCGCAGGACCAACCCAATCAAAATAGCTATTTGCCGCTGCTCGTTCATAGTCTTTTAGTAGCCAATCCATGTTTTGGGAAGTGTCTGCCCACTGCTCAAGCTTCTTTCTGAGATCCTTTACTGAAGCCAGCAAGTATAATTTTTCTTTTGCTCTCGTTAGCGCGACATAAAGCACGCGCATTTCTTCTGCAAGCATTTCCATCTTCTTTTTACGCTTGAAAGCAAGTTGTGGCAGTGATGGATAGGCTATTCTTTTCTCTGGATTTACATATTTGGCTGCAAAGCCATATTCCTTATCCAGTAGATATGGTTTTTTGATATCTATTGTATTGAACTGTCTCGAGAGACCTGCTATGAAGACAACTGGAAATTCAAGTCCTTTGGAACTATGAATGGTCATCATCCTGACCACGTCTTCTTGTTCGCCAAGTGCCCTTGCCGCGCCTAAATCATCCCCACGATCCATTATCCGCTCTATAAAGCGCAAAAAGCGGAATAACCCCCGGAACGATGTTTCTTCATATTGCCTTGCCCGATCATACAGTGCTCTTAAGTTCGCTTGTCGCTGTTTTCCACCAGGAAGACCTCCGGCAAAATCGTAAAATCTTGTATCTCTATACAACTGCCAAATCAACTCAGATAAGGCGCCTTGTCTTGCCTGTGAACGCCAATCCTTTAACTTTTCGTAAAAATAACGAACCTTTTCATAGGCTCCTTCTGTTTCTTCCTTTGGCACTCTTGAACAAAAATCAGAGAGAGCTTCAAAGAAAGTATTCTTCTTATGATGAATGCGTATCTTGGCCAACTCTTCTTCGTCCAAGCCGACAATCGGCGACCTTAGCACAGAAACAAGTGGGATGTCTTGATATGGATTGTCAATGACACGAAGAAGGCTCATCATAATGGCCACTTCTGTGGCTTCAAAATACCCGGTTGATAAATTTGCATAAATCGGGATGCCTTGTTGTTTGAATTCCTCCATGATTTGAGGAGCCCAAGTCATAGAACGTAGCAAAATGACGATATCCCGATACATGACTGGTCGACCTGTATTGGTCTTTGCATTATAGACTTCTTTTTGTTCAGCAATCATACGTTTAATTTTCAATGCCATTGCTCTTGCTTCAAGCTGTGATTGCTTTAAGTCATCTTTATCAAACTCGGTAGCGTCACTGCTTGCTTCCTCAGCATCATCTTCTGATTCTGAAGAAGAACCTTGTGCTTGATCGATGAGCATTAACTCAATTGGATATGATTTGTCCTCTGGATAAGGTGCACCCTTCTTTAGTTCGGCAGGTTCATCATATTCTATTTCCCCAACTTTTACGCCCATCAGCTGTTTAAACAAGAAGTTAGTACCTTCAAGTACTTCAAAGCGGCTGCGGAAATTTTTCGCAAGGTCAATCTTTAGTCCGGGACCTGATTCACCATTCCCAAAAAGATTGTATTTTCCTAAGAATAAATTTGGTTCTGCAAGACGGAAACGATAGATTGATTGCTTTACGTCGCCAACCATAAATAAATTCCCGTTCTCCCCTTGTTTACTAACAAGTTTCAAGATCGTCTCTTGAACCATATTCGTATCCTGATATTCATCCACCAAAACTTCTTTAAAGTGATCTCTGTACGCTATTGCTGCTTCGGACGGTAGAAGTTGGCCATCTTCTGATGGTCTATTAGCCAGAATCGCAAGTGAACTATGTTCCAAATCGGAGAAATCAACTAATCCCTTTTCCCTTTTAAGCTGATCAAAGCGGTCTGCAAAGGATTGAACTAATCCTACCAACGTTTGTATCAATGGTTTCATTTCATTCATATCACACAAAAAGCTCTCTGGTTTTCTTGTAAAAAGCTCTGTTTTCATCGTTTCTAAAAGCTTTTTCGCTTTATCACGCAATTCTTTAGCCTTTTCAGTTAACCCCTCATCAAACATTCCCTTTTTGCAAGGCTTAGCTCTTGAGAAACTCCAAGTTTGCATGGCATGATACAGCGTCATCCATGAATCGTTCTTAGCCATAAATAGCGTATCAACAATCTTTAAATCATCTTCAAAATTCTCAGCTCTTGGAGCCGGTCCACCTGGAAGACGTGTCAATTCAAGGCCTCGTTCTAACAATTGTTTTGCACCTTGTAACTGCAACTCTATATCGTATAAAAGCGTTTGGATGAACGGCAAATCCTCCAGACTTTGATTAGGATCAACTTTATACATATTTACAATTGAATCCAAGTATTTAGCTGGCATCGGATTAGACATGGCAAACTCATATATCTTTGCGACAATATCCTGTAAACCTGTATCGCTGCGGTCATTACTGAATGTATCCACGAGTTTGAAGAAGTCCTCATTTCCTTGCTTTCCGTATTCATCTTCAAATAACTCGTCCATTACTTCATCTCTGAGAAGCTGCCCTTCGATTTGATCAGCAATTCGAAAGCCAGGATCAATATCAATTAAATAATAATATTTCCGAATAACTTCCAAACAGAATGAATGCAAGGTGGAAATGGACGCCCTGTTTAGAAGACTCAACTGGGTCCGTAGATGCTGTGAGCCTGGATCTTTGTCAATCGCCTTTTCCAATGCTTCTCCAATACGATGACGCATTTCAGCTGCTGATGCATTTGTAAAGGTAACAACTAGCAACTCATCCACATTGATAGGGTCTTCCTCGGCGATAATTTTTTGGATCATTCTTTCAACAAGCACAGCGGTCTTTCCTGAACCAGCTGCCGCGGCCACGAGAATGTCCTGATCCTTAGCCATTATGGCTTTCCATTGATCGTCTGTCCATGTGACATTCTCAGGTTTAGGAGGTATATTCAGCTTACTCATCTTGACTCGCCTCCTTCTTGATGGACTCAAATACTTCTTCATTTGATTTTGGTGTTAGCGATCTAAATTCATTTGAAGCTACGGATTGATCAAACTGACAAACCGATTTGAACGAACAGAACGTACAAGGAGTCTTTTCCTTCAGTTTGTATGGCGAAATCTCCACTTTGCCATCAAGTATTTCATTTCCTGTTTTCACGTATAGATTACGCACATATCGATTCAATTCATCAAACTGATCTTTGCTAGCAATCTTTGATCTTTTAGAAAGGCCACCATCTTTCTTATTGATACCAGCAGAAATAATTTGTGATTCTCCTGTTTCCAGACCTTGGTCCATTAAGCGGATGACATTGTGTTCTCCTAGCACTAAGCCCTTCATCTTAAATTTCTTTAAGATTTTTTCCTCGATTTCGTCTGAGCCAAGCATTTCAGTCGAGTCAATCATCGGATTATGAACATGGAAATACAATACACCTGCAGGGTCTGCCTTCTTCCCAACTAGCTGGTCCGAGTTGGCGATAATGATATCTAAATAAGTCAGCATTTGCAGGGCAAGCCCGTAATAAACTTCACCCAAGTTCAAATCCTTTTCACTCGATTTATAATCGATTACGCGCAAGTAAACACCTTGGTCGTCCTCGGCTTTGTCAACCCTGTCAATCCGTCCGACAAGTTCCATTTTATGTCCATTTTTCAAATTAAATTGAAGGGGATTCAGCTTTTCATTTGCACCGAAACCAACCTCTAATCCAACTGGAGAAAACCCGCTTACTTTGGCATGTTCACTTAGAATGAAGGAAGCACGGGTGATAATTTGTTCGAGTTTATACTTGATATAATGATGGCGTTCAGAACTCAGCAGGATTTGATTCTGTAGCTTTGGAGCAAGATTGTCGACTGCCTGCTTTGCCAATTTCTCGCATTCTGATCGCGTCAGTTTCGCCCATGAAATATTTTGATCGTTGACCATTTCCGAAATTTGCTTTAATGCCGCGTGGAACAAGTCGCCGATATCTGGTGCTTCAAGACGGTAAATCTGACGATCCCTTAACTTTAAGCCATGTTGGACATAGTGTGAGAAGGGGCAACTATGAAACATTTCCATTCTGGAAACACTGGCTTGAATCGTTTCTCCATATAAATCATCCGCGACTTCAGGAGAAAGTTGAACCGTTTTATTTTCATAAAATAAGCTAGAAAGAACTCGGCTGGCGGTATTTTTCCACTTCTCATCTTCCATATAAAAATTGTAAACATCCCACCATAAATGGTTGACAGGATAATTGCGTTTGTTCAATTCAAGAATGGCGGTCAAGTAAGATAACGAGGTGTGGCCGTTTGAGACAAAATTCAGTTGATCCTGCTCTGTCAATTCGGAAGGGTCAGTTACAAATGCATGTTCATGGAAAGCAGGAAACATGTCTGTCATTCTCTTAATATAAGAAGAAGGCATCAGCCCTTTTCCTTCTTCATTGGCAAACGGATAACTCAAATAAAGGATTTCAGACGGCGTCGTAAAAGCTTTGTAGGCGAGGAAATTCTCATCTAGAAGCCTCGTTCTGCTACCAGGAGCTACTTTTAGTCCTGTAACCTGCAGCATTTCTCGATCATCCTCTGCGAGGATGCCGTCATTTGCTATTTTGGCCGGTAAAACTCCCTCATTGAGTCCGATGATAAAGGCAACCTTTATATCCGAAAGTCTCGATTTCTCTAAATCTGCGACTAGTACTTGATCTATGGCAGGTGGAACAAGTGAAAATTCGAGTGATTCCAAACCTGCATCCATGATTGATGCGAATTGCTTTAAGTTCACCTTTTCTTCGCCAAGCATTTCCACATATTGATCGAGAAGTTCAACAATGGCATTCCAGGCTTGGTCGTGTTCACGCGCTTTAACGAGATCGCCTTTCTCTTCAGCTGTGAATTTCCATTGCTCCAGTTTCGCAGGAATTTCCAACTCTTCTAGATAAAGATATATAGCTTCGCAAAGCTTTCTGCCACTATCCGCTTTTTTGAAACGCTTGGACAAGCGAATAATCGGAGCAGTGATCATGAGTCTTAACTCATTGAGCATTTGCTCTGTCTTTTTTTCCGCATCAGTTTGGGTGGCAGAGCTAAACTCAAGTCCCTTGATACGGCGATAATGCCAACGATCCTTCTTTGTCCATTTGTCTCCTTGAATCCCGTATGCGAGAACAAAATTTTCCAGTTGATCCATCTGTTCCCTCATCTTATTTAGATTTCGCTGGAGAGGGAAAAGCAGGTCTGATTTAATCGCTCTGAAAACAGGTTCATAACGCCATTTTCCGTTAATGACTTCCAAAGTGGAACGAATTAATTCTACTAGCGGATGGTGTAACATTGTCCGTTTTACACTGATGAAAGCAGGTAATTCGTAATCGTAAAAGACCGTTTCAATGATATCCTGGTAGGAATGACCATTTCTCATCAAGATGGCAATATCCCTATACCTGTAGCCCTTGGCCCTGACAAGTTCACGTATTTCCCTCGCAATCCCCTCGATTTCTGCGCGTCGATTGACGGCGCGGCAAATATGGAGTGCCGGTGTACTCTCGAAAGGAACTGCTGGGCGTGCATCAAATGCAGCTTCTAAATATTTGAGGGATGGGTCTTCCCATCTCTTTTGTTCGTTCATTTGTATATACGGTTCAATCGTGATATTCCCTGTCTTTGCAATTTCATGGATGGTTTGACACGTTTCTGCAGACATACGGAATAAGTGAAGTTCATCCGGAGCCACTCCGATATATGGTTCATCTAAAGTCATGGCAATCGTGACTCTTCGGCAATGCTTCATCAATTCGGAGATGATCTGGAACTCCTGAGGTGTAAAACTGTAAAAACCGTCAATGTATACTTCAGCATCTTGAAGATAACGAGAAGATGCTGCTTTCTCCGTCAGTAATCGAAAGTAGTCTTCAGAATCTGTATACTTTCCTTCGAGAGCGGCTTCAAAATTACGATAAATCAATTCAAGATCATGTAATTTGTCTTGTAATGCCTGTTTCGGGCGTTCATCATTCACCTGATTTAAATGCTGTTGCTTTTCAACCAATTCCTCGGGGCGAATACAATAACGCTTGAACTCCGTCATCATTTGCTCCATTTGCTGAATGAAGCCATTTTTATCAGCAGCTTTTTGGAAAAGCTTCAAATCGTCTTTACGTTCGTCAATAATTTTTCGAATCAGCATGCTCATACCAACGCTATTCAAGTGATACCTGCTTATTCCCCCAGTCTCCTGAAGGATTCTTAAGGCAAGTCGGGAAAAACTGTACACTTGTGTCCTGATCATCCCTCCAATTTCGGGATCAGTGACTAAACGGTATTCAGATAAGAAAGTCATTTGATCTGGAACTAGATATATAATCGGATCTCCAGAGGGATCTTTTTTAAGCGAACTTTTTATTTCATCCAAGCAGAGGGTTGTTTTCCCGCTCCCCGCTCGGCCAATAATGGTTCTTAATGACATAATGAAACCTCCGTCTCGAATGCGTCCTTTGATACTATTTTACCACAAAAGGGGTACAAACGTTTGTATAATACCTTCGTTATCCACAAGTACATGATTCAGTTAGGTTAAACAATAAATGATTGATGATCATTTGTGCTGACATTGCAGACATGAGGGTATCTTGGGTGATTTTCTTAATTTAACGGCGGTTGATTGGGTTCTATCGGCGGTTACAAAAATTTAACGGCGCTTATACGAAATTAACGACGGTTACGAAGCTTCTATCGAAATTTCGACATCATTCAACAAAAATATGCCCCAACCGGTATCACTAGCAAACCCAATGAAAAAGCACGGCAATCGCCGCGCTATTTTCTCCATTCATGCTTCAACAATCCATATAAGAACATATCATGCCTTTGTAAATCCCTCTCAAGAAATTCGCGATATGTACCTTCTTTTTTAAATCCGAGCTTCTCATACAATGCAATGGCTCTAGCGTTATATGAAAATACGGTCAATTGAAGACGATGCAAGTTAAGCTCACAAAAAGCAAATTCAAGCACCCGTTCCATTGCCTCACTACCAAATCCTTGCCCATGCAAGTTCTCTTCACCAATAAAAATTGACACCCAAGCTGTCCGGTGTGACCAAAGAATACCATCGATGGCAGCATGTCCGAGCAAATCGTCGTTTTCTTTGTTTCGAATCGCAAATTTGAATTGATTTGTACCATTATCTTCAATCCACTTCTCCCACTCAGTTTCGCTTTTTGGGGTAAAAGGGAGGGCATCATAATTTCTCATCAAAGAATCTTTCTTTTGCCATTTCATGAAAGATGATACATCTTTTTTAACGAGACCATCTAAGTAAATCCTATTCCCATTTAACATACTTTTCGTTTCCAAACCAATCACCTCATCGTGATAAAATTCGGCATACGCAAGAGATTTCCTTTTAACTGATGGCTGTTTTCGCAAATATTGTTGCTTTTACGAAAGGCTCTGTTAATCTTGGTTGTTGATTTTCGCTCCATGGCTCTCCCTTTCCGCGGGCGGTTCGGGAGCCTCCTCGTCGCTTCACTCCTGCGGGGTCTCCCCTGACCCGCTTTCCCCGCAGGACATTGATTATCTTCCCCGAATCAACCCACGCACGAAGAAAAGGCGATAGCCTTTTCGAGGAGTCTCGCACCCTTCCGCTACAATCAACAAAGCTAAAAATCAACATTGGTCTTTAACAAAGCCTTGCGAAAAAGGAAACCATCACGTATGGATTTTTTTCGTACTCTTTTCTTCAACATAAAGTTCTATACTCTAAATCCCTAATGGTTTTAATCCAATAAAAACAAAGTTTAAGAAAAGAGCCTAACTGATTAAATTTTTCACCACTTTTTGGAGAAGGGTATCACCAGAAATAATTGCCTCTCCACCACCTTGAGCCATGACGTCATTTCCGCCACCTTTTCCATTTATCAATGGCAGTGCTTCACCCATGATTGCTTTCATGCTCACATTAACTTGTGATCCTCTGGCTGCTACGATTTGCAAGCGACCATCACTCTCCGACACAAGGATGGCGATGCTGTCATCAGCTAGTCCTACCGTACTCTTTGCAAGTTTTTGCAACTCCTGCATCGAACGATTTACCATGACTTTGGTTACGAATCGAACTTTCCCATCACTCTGACAATCTTGGATTAATTCTTTTGCTTCAAATTGCAAGAGAGCATCGCGTGCATCTTCAAGCGACTTTTCAAGAAATTTATTATGCTCGAGAACGCGGAACGCTGCTTTCTCCATGTCTTGTTCAGGAGCATTCAATAGCTTGGTCATTGTTAGAAGCACTTTCTGTTTATGGTCTAGCTGCGTAAGCACTCTGTTTCCACAAACAAACTGAACGCGCACTTTCTTCTTTTGACGCTCCCAATCAAGAATCTTAATTGCTCCGACCTGACCTGTAGATGATGGATGTGTTCCACCGCAACCGTTATAATCGAAGTCTGGTATGATGACAAGACGAATATCCCCTGCTACTTTCGGCATCTTCCTCATAGGATATTGATGAAGCTCTGAATCTGTTGTCCACTTCGTTTCAATGGGACGATTTTCTAATATGATGCTATTCGCTAAAGCTTCAGCAGCTGAGGCCTGCTCCTCAGACAAGTCTTCAATCGCTAAATCAATCGTTAAGGTTTCTTTTCCGAGGTGAAAACTGATCGTTTCAAATCCTAACACCGAGTCAAAGGCAGCTGATAAAATATGCTGCCCGGCATGCTGCTGCATGTGATCAAAACGTCGTTCCCAATCAATCACACCTGTTACAGAATCCCCAACCTCTTCAAAAGGCTTTTCTATGTAATGACGTATTTCACCGTCCACTTCTTCAACATCGATTACTTCTATACCGTCTATTGTGCCTGTATCATGTGGTTGCCCTCCACCGGTAGGATAAAAGGCGGTTTCGGACAAAACTGCGTACCATCTTCCTGATTCGTCTTGTTTTTGGTAACTGACTTTCGACGAAAAAGTTTTTGTGTAAGGGTCTTTATAATAAAGTTTGTGCTCCATCTTTAGTACTCCTCTATAAAGCGATATTTTGTGGTTTTTTCGGTACATGGGTTTGTTGCGAAATGTAGCTATGCAAAAACATGCCTGCCATTAGCACAACGATCCCAATCCATGACAAAGTTGAAGGCATCGCGGCCGATAACAGGATGACTTCTCCAGCTAGAGCAAACACAACTTCCATCGATTGGGTTGCTTCAACCGAAGCGAGCATCTTCATATTACCTCTGACAGAGTCAGTTGCCTGAAAAAAAAGTACCGTCGCTATGACTCCTGAACATACAGCCACCAAGCCTGATTGAAAAATTTGGCCTCCAGTCGGTAAGCCTACGTTTACCACCCCATAGACCGATAGCAATATCCAAAAAGGCATGCTCGCTATTGTCATCCCTAGCACTCGCTGATACGCATCCAGTCGCCCCTCACATACCTCCATCATTTTTCGGTTGCCGAGAGGGTATGCAAACGATGCGATTATGATAGGGATAATCCCGAGCCACAAATCCTTACTCTCTATTTTTCCAGCATGCTCAATCTGCATCAAAAACACACCAATAAGAATAATACTGGACATCAATAGCCCTTTTACAGGAATCATTCCTTTTTTCAGGACGAATCCGTTTTCCGTTTTTACTTTTTCATAAAAAAATGGAACAAGGAGCGACCCTGAAATGATCGTTATCTGCCATGTCCCTGCGATCAGCCAGCCAGGGGAATAACTTGCTGTAAAACAAATCGGCGCATAAAACAATCCAAAGCCAACTGTACTCCACAGCAACCACTTGCCTGGCTTCTCTTTCATTACGTTGAGTAACGATCGAAGATTCCCTCTACCTGCCACAATAATAAGCAGCAATGGAACCATAAAATAATACCGGAGTGAAGCACTCCATATCCAACTACCCCCAGACAATTCCATTGCTCGGTTTAAAACGAATGTAAAAGCAAAGAAAAAAGCTGAAAAGATTCCAAGCATGAGTGGACGCATGTTTCCCCCTCCATTTATATAGCCTCGTGTTAATGTTTTCGACGAATTCTCTCTATTACCTGTTCCAAATCATCCGGCCTTAGAAATTCAATTGGTGAAAACCCTTTTTCAAAAACCACCGAGTCAGCTTCGACCATTAACACATATTTATGATTGATCTTCGCTAAATGTACACTATCTCCATAATCTGAAAGGAGTCCTTTCACTGATATATGATCCAGTTTCATTTTCAACTCTAGATCTGGAGTATGCTCGACGATTTGTGCTGCTGCCTCAATGACTTCCTCATTCGTGAATCGCTCTTGGATTTCACGCTTGTCGCTCGTTGCCCAAACCTCCATAGCCGTTTCTAGGCGTTCACGTTCTTCTGGATCGCTTTCGGTTGCATAGTTTTCTTCCATATGGCCTCTTACAATTTCCATCACCTGTGATTTGACGATTTCAGGCATCGATTGGCCATATTCCACATACTTCAAAAAATCTTCAAAATAACGTGCGTGTGAAGACTGATTGATTTTCAATTCATGCTCCTCTATCATGCCTTCTTCTGGCATAAATGGATATTGAATCGATTTCATGTTCTTTGTGGTAATCGCCATTTCCACATTTCTAATCAGTGTCGCTTCATCGGAAATCGAAGCCACTTTCGGTTCAAAATCGCATTTGAGGATAAAAACAAATGGCTCATCGAAATATTTCCTAAGCTTTGCTGATGCAACAAGGAATACCCCACCACGGACAGCACTTGTATCTAGATACGCGGTAACAAACTTCTCACTTTCAGCATAAAATGCTTCTTTGGAATCAGCATGTCTCACGCGATTGAAGAGATTATAGTTTGGATTCGAAGTGAGGTCATGACCCTCTTCTACGACGAAATAACCGATTTTTGTCGGCACTTCCTCCGTCTTCGGATGTCGATCAACTTTCCGTTTTGAAATTTTAGTAAATTCTCCGTCTAAAAAGTCCTTTAAAGAACTATTTTCATATTCTGTTTCATCTAATGTCTGAAAATGCTTATAACGCTTATCCGCTTGATCGCCCTTACCTTCAACCTGAACGACAAAAAAGGATAAGTATTTAACTTCAAAATCCACTACATTCACCCAGCTTCCTTCATTACTTTCATCAGTATAAAAAAGCAGGTTACATTCGTCAATTTTACCAAGCCAGACAACACGAGTGATTTACTCACCATTATTGACCTTTATTCATTCATTCTTTATAATGAAAGAGTCTTTCTATTCAGCACGACCGAATAAGCTTCAATGAAAAAGCTTCAGCGTACTGATCGAGCCACTCCTTGAATCTTCTTACTGCGATCAGGGCGAGATAGTACGACTACTTAAATTCATTATATTATGTCTCAGTAGCTCAGTAGGATAGAGCAACAGTTTCCTAAACTGTAGGTCGGAGGTTCGAATCCTCTCTGGGACATCCAAAAACCCTTAATAAATCAACATTCTTGCTTGCTCCTTTAAGAGCAACAAATAACAAAAACTTTGGATTGCCGAAAATGAAATGGACCCTCTCATATTGAGAAGGGTCCATTTTTGTTTAGATTGCATTTTTTGCAAAAGCAGATCGCTGTCTTAGTCAACAAAAGCTTTCCGTTACTTATATAAAAAATAAGATTTAGACTTCATAATAATTGAATTAGGATTCCTTGTTCATAAGATTTTTACTAATTAACTCAATAAGTTTTTCTTCATACAATAATGAGGACGTTTTAAACTTTGTAAATAAGAATGTTTACTTAGCAAAGTATGGGATCATCCTTGGGTACCTGGCTTTAACCTGGCAGCGACTTCACGAGCCGCTTTGACAGTTTTGTACAATATCAACAGGCACCCTCATTATTAATTAAAACTTTTTTTCAATTCTTCTAATGTTAGATTTTTAGTTTTTTCAACTGGTTTATTGGACGTTGGGAAATATGGATTGATGGACATGAAGTTCTTTTCGACATAGTTGAAGTCAATAATGTCAACAACTCCATCTTTGTTAAGATCTTCTTTCAATCTATCCCCTGATATTCCAGCATTGTTTGCAACCAGCTTTGCGTCATAAATATCAATTACATGATCTCCGTTGACATCACCGGCAGCAGTCGTATCCGTATATATAGAATAGAAATTACCTTGGACTTTTCCATCAATTGTCCTGCTTAAAGTTAATTTTTTACTATATAAGAAATGACCAGGGATATCTACGATTAACGTATATTCATCTTTCGTTGCAGGGATATCCGTATACGTCATATACCCATTTTCTGAAATATCCGCAGTGTACTTTTTACCGTTTTTATCAACCAGATAAGCTTTTGTCCCAATTCTTGAATAATCCATATCATAGTTGTCCAAATTAACTGCTTCACCATGATAGTAACCTTCTACCCATGAGTGCTGAGAGTGGAATTTAAACTTTTCAGCAAATGTTGGTAAAGTAAACTTACTACCGGAGTTTGTTTGATATGAAGATTCTTGATAATAGAATGAACTTTCTACCATGTAATTATGGTCATCGACTACTTTTAATTTGATATCTAATAAATCAATATCATCATTGATTGAAACCGGTAATTGTGTCTTTTTATCTGAAATATCTACAGCAAATGTTGAAATCTTAGACCAATATTCTTCTTTAATTTGTGGCTTTGCAACATTAATAGTCCAATTATTTTTATTTGCAAGATCTTCTAGCTGTTTTGATGGCTTAACGTCTACAACTTTATAGAAATTAGGGACATCGATTGTTACAGTTGCACTTGTTAAATCTTTCGCGTTTTGAACTGTAAATGTATTTACAAACTCCGATCCAAGACTTACACCTTTTGTATTTGGTTTAATTGTAGAATATTGAGCTCCTTTATTAATAAAAGTAAACTCTGGGAAAATCGGATTTCCTGCAGTAGCGTAATCATAAGTATAGATTCTTACATTAGTTGGATAGTTTGCATATTCTTCTGGTAGGACACCAAATTTAAATTCACCATTTGCATTTGGGAAAAATTCAGCTGTTGGCCAAAAAGAATCTTGATAAGCGTACGCGGTATTTGCCTCTTGAGTGATGTCATGTCCTCTAGTTTTTAAATAGTCAATCGTATCATCATACAATTTCCCATGCACCCAATAGGCTGTATAATCTTGTCCGTCATAACTTTCCGTTGTTAAATCTGAATCTGAAAGTTCTTTGATTCCTGTTTTCTTATCAAATTCCAGTGTTGGAGCAGTATTATCGATCACCATGTCATTATCAATCTTATATGTTTTACCATCTACTCCTGTTCCAATATAAGAAACAATGTATTTACCCTCTTTAAGTGGTTCATATTCAAGTGATAAAGGTTTATTCGGATCACCTGTAAAATGTTTTACTTCACCTGAAAATCCGAAAAATATTAAGTAATCCGTATCAACTGAGGTATTTTCTAAATTAAATGTGCCATAAAACCCAATTGGTTTTCCATCTAGGTCGCTAACCACTACATCAATCGTTTTCATATGACTATTTAACTTGAAACTGACTGGTGTAAACGGCTCGATGTATGGATGAAAGTTACTAAGGTCATTCGTTATTGCATGTTTATAAAATTCTAGTTTTTCGAATCCAGGTTTAGAATAACGAACATGGAAAGGAATTTGATATTCTGCTGTTTTTGATTCATTTTCAATATAAATATATCCCTGATATATACCAAATTCTGCATCCGCTGGAATGGATATTTCTGCATTAATATTTTTATTCTCATTATCATTCACATCAATCGTTGATGGTAATTGAAGCGTCACACCATTCTTACCAGCTTCCTTTGAGACACCATCGATTGTTAAAAATTCAACTCTAGTATGATATGTTTCTAGTTCACTACTTAAATTCTTAATAGATATCGAGGTTATTCTATTTTGAGTCTCACTTGATTGTGAAATACTGCCAAAAGGTATAGATCCTGAGATGTCATCGATTTCTATTTTAAATCCAGCTGCATCCAAGGTAGTCGTCTTATTTTGAACTTCAAATAACGTTGTATTGTGGACTGCTTCATAAGCATCTACACGTCCTGCTCCAACTTCATTCACATTGTACTTACGACCTTTTAAAGGATCCGCAGTATTCATAAGCGCTGCTTTTACATCTGCAACTGTATAATCTGGATGTGATTGTAATAATAAAGCTGCAACTCCAGCAACATGTGGTGTTGCCATGGATGTTCCACTTAAACTTGCATAACCACTAGAATAATCGACACCATCTTCTGGACTATTAATATATTCTGGAACAGTAGAGAATGTAGAAACCCCAGGTGCTATTACATCTGGCTTAATATCAAAGTTATTACTAACTGGACCACGTGAGCTAAAATCAGCTAATACATCACCTGTTGTCATATTTGACTGTAAGTCTGTTAATTTAAGTTTAGCTGTAGGATCTGCTTTTAATTTTTCTGAAAGTTTTACTCCGTCGGCATGTAACATTTTAAATGTTGGGATATAACCATGATTTTCACCTAAGAAAAATGGAATCTCTCCATCGATATGATTATAAATCAATACCGCTACAGCACCTTTTTCGTGAGCTCGACGAATTTTTTCATCAAATGATATCTCGCCACGAGCAATTAATGCCACTTTCCCATTAACGTCTTTGTCAGTATAATCCTCTTCTGTACCAATACCTACTTCAACAACATCATACTCTTTATCAATTAACTTTAGATAATCATTACCAAGACCATGCCCCATTAATGTATTTTGAACTGAAATATCTGCTAAACTCGCATTAACGGTTGGAATATCAGTCGGCACATCACTTGCACCAACAGTGATAGCTAGTGGAGAAGCACCTGGTGAACCTAACGTACCAGGTGTTGGCCCTGAATTTCCTCCGGCTATAACTGGTATGACCCCTTTTAATGCTGCATTGTTGATTGCTACAGATGTAGCGTCTAAGGAATGATTATTACCATTACCTAATGATAGATTAATAACATCCATTCCATCTTCTACCGCTCTTTCTATACCTGCGATAACCGATGAATCATATCCTGATCCATATTCTCCTAATACTCGATATGCATACAAGTCAACATTCGGAGCTACACCTGTCATGGCATATTCAACATCATTTTTAGGGTTAGATGCAATTGTTCCAGCAACATGGGTTCCGTGTTCTGTATAGTATGCAGTACCGTTTATCGTTTCAGGTTGACCAGATGCGAGCCATTGCTCTCTAGTTGTTTCCATTGGATCAGAGTCATTTTCGACAAAGTCATATCCGCCTTTATAAACATCTTTTAAATCAGGGTGATTATAGTCGATCCCAGTATCAAGCACTCCAACTTTGATTCCTTGACCTTTTAAGCCCTCATTATGTAAACGATCAACTCCTATATGAGGAAGCGCTGGTGGAATTACTTTTCCAGTTGTTGGTTCTTGAGTAGTAGTCGATTCATTTATCGGTAAACTAACGACATTGTCTTTCCAAATCCTTTTAACTACACCAGTCTGAAGCAAGGTATTAATTTCATTTGTAGGAATCGTCATAGCCATTCCATTAAACACATTCTGGTAAGTTTGTTTAATTTGAAAATGAATTGAATTTTCTTTTAATTTCGGGTTCAATTCCTTCTTTTTATTGAAAAGCTCTTCTAAGCGTTGCTTGAAATGTTCCTGTTCTCCTTTAATCTTTTCTACTTTATTTTTAGATGTACCTTTTGTGTTTGATTGCTGAGCATTTTCGACCGGAGATGTTTTGAACTCAACAATGACATTTGCTGTTTTATCTTTAAGTGACAACAAACTTGGATCAATGATGAATCCTTCTTGTGGGGTTAATCGTTTTATAGACTGTCGTTGTTCTTCTGTTAGTCCTTTTAAGATCGATTCTGCAGAATGTGATATAGCATAGGTTTTTTGCTGAGGCATTAAGTAAGATGTAAGTAAACTGGATGCTATTACACCTGTTACCATAACATTTAGAAATCGTTTCTTTCGAATTTTCATTAATCGATGCTCCTTCTGCTAATTTAATTTTAGCTACAAATTTTAAACCTATTATTTTCTAAAAATAATAAATCTAGCAGGTTTTCCTTAATAAAATGGTTACATATTCCTATGAGCATCGCTTTCCTCCCTAAAGAAAGATAGTGTAAAATAAGAGTGTGAATAATTAGACAACTCTATTAATTCATATTGTACTTGAGCTTTTATTGTCGGTAAATTGGGGGAATTATTCTACGAGTTTTCCTAATTTGACTATACGATTTGACGGAGCCCTTGTAGAATATTGTCAAACTTTGAAGAATTAAACGTTTTTTTGCAAAAAGTTAAGTAGTATGATTGCTAGAAAATGATAATTTTGGAACTATATTGAAAAAATCATTTTTGTACTTGGGGGAATCTTGGTTTCCTTTACTCAAAACTATCAAAATAGAATTTTTCTAAAAGGAGAATTTCAATATGTATGAGGGGAAAATCATAAAGTTTTATCGCGAAAAATACCAAATGACTCAAGAGCAATTAGGAAAAGGGATTTGTTCTGGAACACATATTAGTAAAATAGAGCGTTTACAAACTGAATATGCACCTGAAATTGTCACTCTTTTATCCGAGCGACTAGAAATTAATATCGAAAATGAAATAATAAAACTAAAGAATATAAAAAAGCGTTTAAATCATTGGCATGATGTGATTGTCATGCAATTATTTGAAGAAATGGATCTTATAAATCATGAACTAGAGCAAGAAGAGTTAATTCAAATCTCTGATTATATCAATCTTTACAAAATACTTCGGGTTAGGTATTTATTAATGCATAATTTGACTGATGAAGCATCAGTCATCATCGATGAAATCCAAAAGGAAGAACATAAGTTATCATCCTACGAAGCTAATCTATTCAAACACGTTTTAGGAGTATTCTATTTAGCGAAACATGAAAATCTCAAAGCAATTCAAGCATTAAAGTCAATAAATGATACAGATTACTATAACAAAGAATATTCCTATCATTTAGCAGTCGCGTATCATTTAAACGAATCACCTGTTATGGCTTATTTTTTTGCAGATAAATCGCGTCAATTTTTTAAAGAAATTAATAACTATCTCAGAGTGATTGATGCAGAAATGCTTATGGCGATTCAAGTAAAAGATGATGGAGATTTTAAAGAGACCATCCAGAGGTTTGAAAGCTTAATCAAAAGCTGTGAACTTTGTAATTCACCTGTTCGTAAGGCAAGGGTATTACACAATTTAGCCTTTGAATACTTTAGAAGAAAAAATTATGCCCCAGCGAATAAATACTATAAAGAGTCAATGAGTCTTAAAAATAATGATTCAAGCCCTTACTTACTTTCTTTAGAAGGCTATATAAGAAGTGCATATTATGGGAGTTTACTTCCAACATATGAATTATTACAACTGACAAATGAAGGACTAGAAAAAGCTCTAAAGAAAAATGAACAATTATATATAAACTTATTTACTTTACTTGGTTATTTAATTCAAAATAAAGAACAGGAATACCATCAATACTTATCTGATTATTCATTACCTTTGTTTAAAAAATTTGGCTTTGTTTATTTAATTAAACGTTCCAAAAAAGAATTGTTTAATTATTATTTTAACAAAAAACAAACTGGTAAAGCCTTAAAAATAGCCAATGTATTGATTAATCATTAAATAGAAAAGGCATGCCACAATTAGAGTTATGCCTTTTTTTAACTAAATATTGCAAATAGGTCTCAACTCTATTAGTTTGAAAAGTACTCAATATAATTCCAATTAGGAGTTTCCCTAGAACCGAAGGCTGTCCTAATCTCACACTTAGTCTACCAGCGATTTTTGATGCAATTAAAATAATGGCTACTTGAAAATTAACATTACATTTACAACCTTTCGGGACGGTTTTATGCAAGCAAAGTGCCTACATTAAAGAAATGCCGATTACTATTGGGACATTGATTGCTGTAAACCAAAATGTGTTTGAGCCGCCTTTAAAAAAGAAGCACTTGCTAAGATTACGCAGAAAAGTGATTATTAAAAAATCAAAAATAAAAAGCTAACTCTCTATAGGCTTTTTAACCAAAAACACTGTCTTACATCCTCATCCTTACAGGATATATCCCCTTTTTTTTCTCCTAAAAATACTTACTAGTTTTTTCACTTCCTCATCCGGGTATAGTACATCATTTCTATCGATAACGGACTATATTGAAATGAGGGCATATCTATGAAACTGCATAACGGAAGTTTGTATTGGCCAAATACACTTCAACCAAAAGACTGGATGGTTGAACAATCGGAAAAAGCAAATAAATATGACATAGTTATTATTGGTGGAGGAATGGCAGGGGCTTTGAGTGCTTATGCTCTCATTCAAGAAGGCTTAAAGGTTGCCATTATTGATAAAGGGAAGATGGGCATGGGAAGTTCGGCTGCCAATACAGGTCTATTACAATTTTCTAATGATATTATGCTTCATGAACTGAGCAAACAAATCGGAGAAGATAAAGCGGTTCGTTTCTATAAGCTGTGTCAAACGGCGATGGATCAACTAGCAGCAGTGGCTCAGTCTTTACCTTTTGAGAGTGATTTTATTCGCAGGAAAAGTATTTACTATGCCAGCATGGAAGAGGATGTCGATAAATTAAGGAAGGAATTCTACGCTCTCAAAAAAAATGGTTTTCCTACAGACTATTGGACAAATAAAGAAATGACCAACCATCTACCCTTTTCAAAGCCTGGAGCACTCGTTACTTATGGGGATGCAGAGGTTAATCCTCTTAAGTTTATCCGGGGAATCCTCACCTTTTTACAAAAGAAAGGTGTTCATTTGTTCGAGGAAACAGAGGTTTTAAAAGTAAAAGAGCAGAGTGAACATGTCACAGTTGAGACTTCCTTAGGTAATTTGCGAGCTTCGAATGTCATTTTTGCAACTGGTTATGAACCATTACCAATTTTGAATGCTCTCCCTTCAGATATTAACCGTTCTTATGCCATCGCTACTGAACCGATACCCGATTTATCCGAATGGATAGATCAAGCTCTTATTTGGGAGACGAAACGACCATATCTATATTTACGTACCACAGCTGATGGACGAATCATTGCTGGTGGCTTAGACGAGAATATCTCTTTCCCGCCTGAAAACGAAGACTGGATTCATAACCGCGCTCAAAGGTTAAAACAGGAAGTAGAAAAGCTATTTCCTATGCTTCCTATAAAAATTGCCCATGCGTGGGGTGCCAGTTTTGGGGAATCTCTTGATAACCTACCCTTTATTGGAGTTCATCCTGGGAAAAAGCGCCTCTTTTATTTATTAGGATATGGAGGAAATGGCACAGTTTACAGTATGCTCGGCTCTCATATATTAAGAGATTTGATCTTAAAGCGTCCAAACGATGGCGCCGATATCGTTTCACTCACCCGCTCATCAAGAAAAAGGATTTTTCAAAAGCAAAAGCATGACCTGAACCTGCCACTCTATGGTTAGGACTTATAGATGATTCTCTTGAATTGCAGTCAGTCTAATTTATCGACGCGATTTATCAATATATCGATATGGATTTGGAATATATCAATATGATTTCACAGTTTATCGATACGAATTCTTCATATATCAATACGATTTCCTCATATATCGATATGACGACAAATTCCGACACACATTTCTCCCAACCGGTACTACAATAGATACCAAATACAATGATTTTGAACACTCAGGGAGCTAAGCAAATGCAGCAGAAATGCTATTGTTTGGAGATTTTCAGAAAACAATACGGTGAGCACGTCAAAGGTGATTGTTTAAAGACGGCGTGTGCGCGTTATCGAGCCGAGAAAGAAAAAGAAAAGCAAACCAAGATAAGTCCAAATAAAAAGACCAAATAGCCCCAACAGGCTTTTTGGTCTTTTGTACATTCACCTACATCATGATGCCGCCGTCCACATGAATGACAGTGCCATTCACGTAATCTGATTCATCAGAAGCGAGGAATAAATAAGCGTTAGCCACATCTTCTGGCTTGCCTAAGCGTCCTAGTGGCACCATCAGCTGCATCTGCCCAAGTACCTTTTCAGGAATGCCTGCTGTCATTCCTGTCTCAATAAATCCTGGGGCAACAGCATTTACATTTATCCCCTTACGTCCAAGTTCTTTTGCCCAAGTTTTTGTCATACCAATGACGCCCGCTTTAGTAGCCGCATAATTCGTTTGTCCAACATTCCCGTAAACGCCCGTTACCGAAGACGTATTAATGATTTTCCCTTTACCTTGGCCAGCCATAACTGGCAATATTGCCTGAGCACAATGGAATACTCCCATTAAGTTCACATCAACAACACTCTGAAAATCTTCCGGCGTTAATTTTGCCAGCATTGCATCTTTCGTTATTCCTGCATTATTAACTAAAATATCTATTTTCCCATACTTGTCCAGCACGGATTTCACCATTCCATCGACACTAGCTCGATCCGTCACGTTGACCTGAAAAAAAGAGGCGTCATAGCCCTTCTTTTTCAATTCTTCCAGACGTAATTCCCCTGTCTTGGCATCGTAATCTGCCAATGCAACGAGTGCACCTTCCCTTGCAAATATCCCTGCTGCCGCATATCCGATTCCATTTGCCCCACCAGTGATGACGGCTACTTTATTTTCTAATCTCATAAAAAAATCCCCCGTAATTTATTCTTAATTTTCTAATTATTTTACCATAACATACGAAAAAAAGAACTTGATAGTGATCAAGTTCTTAAAATTCTACGTCGACTTCATTAAATGGCCAATAACGTAAATTTACTTTTCCTACAACTTGGTCAGCTGAGATAAAACCAAAATGCCGACCGTCCCAGCTTTCTAGCCTATTATCCCCGAGAACGAATAATTTCCCTTTTGGGACAACTTTCTCACCTGTAATCTCCTCTAAAGTAAAATTCCCTGTTAACTTTCCATCCAACGCTTTTTCACGATATACGTCCAAGAATGGCTCTTCATACTTTTTCCCGTTGATGAATAATACATCATCCTTGTATTCGATTTTATCCCCGGGTAATCCAATGATGCGCTTTACGAAATCTTCTTCTTTGTTGGCATGAAACACAATTACGTCAAAACGATGCAAATCACTTATCTCGTAACCTAACTTATTGACAACCAGTTTATTTCCATCTTGGAGAGTCGGCATCATCGACTCTCCTTCCACAACATAATTAGAGACGAAAAATGTACGAATAAAGACAAAGATGATCATTCCAATGGCAAAAGCTTTAAACCACTCGACCCCTTCTTTTTTCCATTTCTCTTTCATTCTTCACTCTCCCGATTATTATTGTTTTGTTATATCATCCTTTATCTCTGTCCCCATATTTAATCTTACTTCAATTCTTTTCCCAACATACCAAAGAATAAAAATCACCAGTACCACGATTGCCGTACGAAGCGGTTTCGTCACTAATGCCTGCAGATCATAGCCGACAAAGCTTATCGTAAAAATCATGACCATCTTCCCTGTGATGACCGCCAACATATATTGGGCAATGCTTACTTTTGAAAGCCCTGCGACGATGTTTACAACGGCGGAAGGTGTGAATGGAAAACAAAGCAGCAAAAATATAGGGCCAAACCCATGGCGTTCTATCCAATTCATGGATTTCCGAACTTGTGGATGCTTCTGTAAAAAAGACAATATCTTTTTCTGGCCATACTTTCTGACGATTAAAAAAATTAATAGCGCACCTGTACATGCACCAATCCACGAATATAAAAAACCAAGCCAAAGCCCAAAAGCACTAGCGTTTGCCATGACGAATAAGAACAATGGCAAAAATGGCAGAAAGGCTTCAAGCATAGGTAAAAGTATCCCGGGCAATGGTCCAAACGAGCGATATTCACGGATGAGATCCATGATATTATCCATCGTGAACCATGCCCTCAGTGTTTCTAAATCCATATGCAAACCCCTCTAAGATAAACTTCTTCTATGTACTCCTGTTACTATTTTACACACGATAACAGGAGTGAAAACACTATTGCTGTAAAAATTGATGCAAAGCCTCTGTATTTTTTTCGATGTCTATTCTTAGGACTGCTCCAACACCACTAATTTTTTGGTCTTCAAAAGTTCCTTCCACAGGAATTCGGAAGGTCTCAAGCGTACCCCGGTCCTTTGAGAGAAAATCTTTTATCATGAATAATGCATCGGTTGTATCTACATTCGTATTCACATAGGGCGATACAACACCGACCAATTTTGGCAGTTTCGGAATCGTTTCAATGCTGGCAAGCTGACTGCCAACGTCTTTCACAACCTGTTGTTGGCGGTTTACACGACCAAAGTCCCCTATTGCATCATGACGAAAACGGACGTAGCCTAATAGATGTTTTCCATCCAGTTTTTGAATACCTGGTTTAAGGGTTACTCCGATATTCTCTGACATTTCTTTTTCCACATTTACTTCAACGCCGTCTGGAAATGCTTCATCAATTAATTGAACAAATCCTTCGAAATCCAAAATAGCGTAATACTGAAGTTCAATATCAAAGTTTTCCTTGATTGTTTGTCTCATAAGTTCTGGACCGCCTAGTGCGAAGGCTGCATTGATTTTATTTTTGTCATGTCCGGGAATATCAACATACGTATCCCTCATGATGGACGTTAGCTTAAAGGTGCCTTTATCTTCATTATAGTGTGCAATCATAATAGTATCTGCACGCGACTTTTCTTTTCCTCTAGCGTCACTTCCCAGTAATAGAATGTTTGTTAAACCAAATTGATCTTTTTTTCCTTCAAATTCATATACCTCTTGTTGTACTGGAGGTTTTTCGGAGCGTTCAACCGATTTTGATACTCCTTGTTGATATTGCCAATAAACGAAAGCAAATAATGCTGCTGCCATTAAAAAGAGCAATAACAGGACCTTACGCCAGATACTTCTTTTCTTTTGCTGATGTCTTTCTTGTCTCATACAAATCCATCCATTCCATTTATTTATGACCCTTACTATATTGGACTGTTTTTTTAGCTAATAAGTTTCTTATTCCCTATCATTTTCCCCTACCCTTTTTTCTTCTATAAAAAACTTTCACCAAAATCCACTTTTTTTTGCAGGAAAAAACCGCAAACCTAGTCGGAATGCGGTTTTTATGGTTTATTATAAATATTGATTAAACCAACAAACAATATGATTAAGACGGTCTATCCGAAGACTGGGGTGTCCGCTTCTCGACAGTTCATGGTTCTCTCCGGGGAAACGAACGAATTTCGTCTGTTTTCCAAGTCTCTTCAAAGCAATAAACAATTGCTCGGCTTGTTCGATAGGACAACGATAATCTTTTTCACTATGGAGGATGAGCAAAGGTGTTTCTACATTCTTTACATAGGCCAACGGCGAATGCTTCCACAATGTTTCAATGTCACTCATATCCGTTTTCATTTGCCATTCAGTGAAATAATAACCAATATCGCTTACACCATAAAAGCTGATCCAATTAGAAATCGAACGCTGTGTCACGGCTGCTTTAAAGCGATTCGTATGTCCCACAATCCAATTGGTCATAAATCCACCATAGCTCCCACCCGTGACTCCGAGACGGTTTTCATCAACGAAATCATATGTTTCAAGGACATAATCAACAGCGCTCATGAGATCCCCATAGTCGTTGCCTCCATAATCACCTCTGACTGCATCAACGAATTCTTGTCCGTATCCATGACTGCCTCTAGGATTTACAAAAACGATTGCATATCCATTTGCGGCGAGCTTTTGAAATTCGTGCATGTACGTATTCCCATACATCATATGAGGACCACCGTGGATTTCCAAAATAAGAGGATACTTTTTCCCTTCCTCAAATCCCACTGGTTTCATCAGCCAACCTTGAATATTCAACCCGTTCTCTCCGGTAAAATAAAAAGACTCAGCTTCCGAAAGTTGAATTTCATCTAAAAAGTTTTCATTCACATTCGTTAAGCGCTCTAATTTCCCTTCAGTTACCGTCAGTTCATACAAATCTCCCGTTTCGATTGTTGAACTGATTGCAATAACCGCCTTATCAAAACCATCTATTGAAAGTCCGTAGGCATGCTGTTGATCTAAAAGGGCAGGGTAAATCTCACCATTCAGATTTCCATAGTAGACAGCTGTACTTCCATAATCTGAGGCAAGAAAATAAAAGCTTTCACTATCGGCTGTCCATAGGATTCCAGGATTCACCGCACCATATTGAAAGTCACTGATCATCATGTCACCAACAGCCACATCCCAACTATCGGTGAGACAATTCATTGACTTTGATTCAAGATGATAAATCCACGCCTTTGGCAAAGTTGCATTTTTGAACTCACTTTCATGGCCAATCAATCCAAGGTATTTACCGTTTGGTGACCATGTTACATTGCCAAAGTATCCTGAACCTTCCGTTATTTTGGTTAGGCTTTTTTCTAAAACATCAAGCATGAAGACGTCCTGCAAGAACGAATCATCCTTATTCACATTTTGGTCTGCCCCGATGGCTAGATATTTTCCATCTGGCGACCAACAAAACAATTGATGATCTGTTTCTCCAGTAGTTAGTTGCTCCACTTTGCCCGTCTCTATTTCAAGAACGGCTATTTGTTTATAATCTCCGTTCCAAAATCCTTCCGCATCAGATTTATATTTCATTTCCTCAACTTCGAGAGGTGTGATCGTTGTTTTCTCTTCTTGATCAGCATTTTCAATCCTTGTATCCCCTCTCAACGATGTTGAGAAAGCAATCCTTTTCCCGTCTGGGGACCATACCGGATTGCTTGCACCACGCGGCAAAGAGGTAATTTGTTTCGCTTCTCCTCCATTGACGTTTAAGACGAACAATTGATTTTTACCATTTCTATTTGAAATAAAAACAATCTTTTGACCATCAGGAGACCACCGTGGAGAATGATTCTTTGATTCTCCAAATGTCCATTGTACTGGTTCGTCCTTTTTATGTAATGGAATCCATTTTAAGTGGGAATAATATTTTTGACTCTCCTTATTCATCATCGTTTCTACAAACACACAGCTATTCCCGTCAGGTGAAATCCTCGGGTCTGTTACGGAGTTTAATTTGTATAAGTCTTCTGCTCTTATTCCACGTTTTTGCATCGCTGAAATTCCACCTTTTTATTGATCGTTGCCCCTTTATTTCGACAATAGAAATATTATATCCTTCTTTCAAAGAAACTTCGTAAGTGATATTGCCTTTTATATTTATTTTTTGTATCATAAAAACGAACAAATGTTCTTATAATAAGAGGAGATTCTTTTTTCTGAAACAAAAAATCATATTGATTCAAGGAGTTGATTGTGATGACAAGAATCCCTGAACATGACCGTAATATTATGGAACAGGCCATTTACTTGCCAATGGTCTTAACTGTACTCCACAAGGATCTTATGGTTATTAACAACAGTCCTTTCAAACTGAAGAAACCGTATCTAGACTTGATTGAGGAAACGATGAAAGTAATTCAACGAGAGTTGTCTGAAGCAAAGAAGTACATGCGAACGAACAAGTTGCAAGTCATGCAAACTAAAAGGGATGATGCTTTTACGATGTTTTTATTCTTATACAAAGGATATGAAGAGCATCACAATTACTTTAATCCACGAATAAGAAATAAGGTTCAGGAACTCATGGATTATTATTTCATCCAAAGACATTTATCTGGAAATCGAAATAAGACAGAAGCTTTTTGATATTCCTTCACTCCATCATCTTGCGGGCAAAAAAAGAGTGAATATTCAATACTGGAAACCCATGACTAAAGGTAATCAGTATAGAACTCACTCTCATGCGAAAATATAGGCTCTCACTAAAAAAAGTATGTAAATATTCCTTAGCTTTTTCTCGGACTATGCATGTAATGGTCTTGGCGCTCCGAAGCTTCCATTTTGTGATTTCGATTCATAAGATAAAACGATTTTCGCTCAAGCATATCAATACGCTGAAGCATTTTGGTGCGTAAAAAAGCAGTACGCATCAACTGGTTTTCAAAGGAGTTGTATGAAATTGGGAATATGTAAGACTTTTTATTTTGAAAGACAACAAGTGTTTCAGTAGGATTATGCCGCTGGTGACTAATCACATGGTCGTGGGCAATCCATATGCAATCGGGGCGATTGGGTGATGTAGTTGGAAAAAAATAAAGATGATTCATGGAGTCAATGACAATCGGAACTTTATGAGTAACACCTGTAAGCAGAGTACTCCCCTCTTTTTTACCTTTAAAAGTCGCACCAAAGTACTCACAGCTATTTTCGATAATATCAAGCGGTTTAAAAGGAGACAAAAATTCATCCTGGACTTCTACTATTTCCGAATAAATCTTACTACCGTAAGTTACCGGCCTGATAAACATCGTAAACGGATTGATTTCATATTCTTCTATGGATGTATGACCCATCCTTCTCAACTCCTCAAAATGCTTTGCTTTTTATACTTAGGCTCTTTTCGTAAACTTTGTTGCTTTCACATACAAAAGTAAAAATCGGCTTCTGGATTTTTACGTTTTTTTATGAGTTCTTGGTTTAGGAACTTCTCGAAATGAGCCCCGAAGCCAAAAAGAATGCGGGATGAGAGTTTCATCCGAAAAACAACAATCAATGCGAAAACAGCCTATACTCATAAATCATATCATTTAACTTTGAAACATTTTGAAATTGAAGGAAATGTTACGAAAATATTCATAATATCAATCGCTAAAAAATATTTATCAGAAAATTATAAAAATTCGTTGATAATCACCTTGATTCCCCATATACTATAAAAAAGCTTCAGGGGTGATTTTCATGAAGGAAAAATCCTATACGGAATTGATGAAAATTAGTGCCATGAAAAAGAAGGAATTAAAAGAAGCCTTTGTTCAGAACCTGTACATCGAGATGTTGTTAACAGAAGTTCTTTTGACATCTGAAAAAGAAAAACTTCAAAAGCAGATTGATGAAGCGATTGACCGAAAAGACAAACCAGCATTTATGCGGCTGTCAAAGCAGTATGCTCAACTCACAAAACGATTTGGAACCTAGGAAAGCGTTGGAACTTCACCGTTAACTTCGTTAAAATCCGATTTCTCCCCCAAGAGCCCTTCTAACGCAAATCCCCAAACCTTTATGGTGGGGGATTGTTTTTTGACAAAAGACACAAACTTCTGAAGCTGAAAAATGAGCTGACTTATCATTCCCTTGACCACAACATAACAGGGAGACAATGGAATCTTTCCACTGTCTCCCTGTTTCTGTTTATTCTTCTTTTTCATTGCGATTCTTTAATTGAAATTCCTCAATCATACTGATCCTCTCCAGCATGGTCGGATGTCCATAGCGGAATAACTTCACAAGCAATGGAGGATTGACTTGGCTCAAACCAGAACGGCTCAATTCCTGGAATGACGTAATAGCAGCTTCACTATTTTCAGTCATATGAATGGCATATCGATCTGCACGCATTTCTTGATAGCGAGAAACAAAATTTGAGAATGGACTTGACACAAACATAAGTATCGACAAAATCATGAAAAATAAAGGCAAGCTTCTGATATCCTTCATTTCCGTCACCTTTAATTCATTCCCCCAACGCCTAATCGACCAGTTCATCAACCTGTATGTTAAGTACAATCCGAGCAAGGAAAGGAGTAAATAACCTGCAATACCGAAGTAAAGATGTTTTTCAACATAATGGGCCATTTCATGGGCCATTATGAAAAGGATTTGATCGTCAGATAAGCGATTCAGTGTTGTATCCCAGAGAACAATACGTGAATTGGAACCAATACCAGTTACATAGGCATTTAAAGCATTGGTTTTTTCAGCCATATTCACTTCGAATACATGCTCTGCAGGAATTTTGGCTTCACTGGCAAGTTTAAGAATTTTGGTTTCTAGTTCTTTATTTTTCAATGGGTAAAAATCATTGTACAACGGGTCAATTACAACTGGCTGAAGGAACATCATAAATAAGGTAAATGGTATCGACAGGAACCAAGCATACAGCCACCAGCGCTTTGCACTCTTATTCATGAGCCAATATAGTACAGATACAACGATTAACATCGTTCCGTAATTAACCCAAAAATCGATCAACTCATCCTTCATAAAGGAAGTAAACGTTTGAGTAGAAATATTATAGGTTTTAGCTAGAGAGTAGCTTATATAGCTGAGCGGAAATGTAGCCACATAAGCGACGACCGATAGCCATATCAAATAGATCGGCGTCTGCAATATCTTATATTTAGCTGATTCGTCAGCCCACCGTTTAAAAGCTTTAGATAATCCTAATAGCAAAATTAAAAAATAGATCAGCCACTCAAGAGGAGTTGCTAAGAAAAACAATAAGTTACGTGTTTTAGAATATTCTTCACTCAGTACAAGCTCCCTACCATTCAAAAAAGTTGCTGGATCCGCACTAGAACCTTGATATTCGAACGGCAAACTGGTATCAGCAAAATAGAATAAATACCAATAATAAAATAATCCATATAGTACGTATGCCAATACGGCATATACACCCATCTTTCTCGCCATAAGCTGTCCCCCTTTTTGTACTACCTCTCTATATTTAGTTTAGTTACGATAAGCTCAAATAGAACTTGTTTTATTGAGAAGACAAGAACAACTTCATCATATCATTCTTCCTTACAGAAAAAAAAACCGTTCCTCCTAGAACGGTTAAAACGCTTTACATAATTGTTGAATAGATGGTTAGAACGGCGATCGAGCCCAACACGACAAAAATGACGTTTGCTCCGAGAAAAGCAGCCAAGAAGGCAGCCGCAGCTCCAACCAATCCAAACCAAATATCTTCTTGTATAAATAATATGCCTGGAAAGATTAAAGCGCCAAGCGTGGTGTACGGAACATTTTTTAGCACTCCTTGAAAAAAGGGAGGAAGTTCTACACCCTTAAATAGTACAAACGGAAGCATCCTTGGCAAATAGGTAACGACCGCCATACCTAAAATCATCCAAATAATCTCAGCTTTCATGGTCTAGCCTCCTTTGCCTTTTGACTGTCTCAATGGCTTCTACTAGGACCGCAGACAATAAGGTTGCCGATACAATTGCCCAGCCTGGTTCAAGGATTCCTGTAATAGTAAAAATAGAGTTAAAGCATGCGGCCAGTACGGCTAAGAATATGACTTTTGCTGCTTTTTTCATGGAGGGAACTAAAAGACCGACGAACATTGCATACAAGGCAACGCTCATGCTTTCCTGAAGTATCTTTGGGAGATTGGCTCCAACTAAGTGGCCAAGACCTGAGTTCAGCACCCAACTTGAATACGAAACAGAGATAACACCGAATAAATAGGCGGCCGATACCGTACCATCCTTAGTGGCTGCAACGGAGAAGGTTTCATCTGTAATTCCGAAAGAGTAAAACAGTTTAGGAAAAATCCGCTCATCATCTTCCATTTTTTCATTCAAGGAAGTGGACATTAAGAAGTGACGAATATTCACAATGAACGTCGTTAAAATGATTTCAATAAGACCTGTCCCCATTGTTATCAAGCTCAATGAAATATATTGAGATGCACCGGCAAAAACGAGCAAACTCATTAATACCGTTTCACTAATGGTAAGACCCGTCGTTTTTGCTAATAGACCGAAAGTTAAAGCGATGGGAAAATAACCGATGGCGATACTAAGTCCTGCCTGTACACCTTGCTTAAAAGAAGAATACGTATGCAAAATGATGTCTCACCCCTCAAATAAATAATCACTCTATTCAATATTTTCCTATTATACATGATTCATAGGTTATGTTAGAACATCTTATACTCTGCTAATCGTAATTCAAAGGAAAAAACACATGTTTTTGACATGTGTTTTTTTAAACGAGGACGGATCTGTCACTATTAAGACTTTCACCGCGAATTCGCTGAAATTCCTGCAACAGTTTTTCTACAGTCAATCCTTGCTTTTCGGCACCTGCTGCTTCAAAAATAATCTGACCTTTATCCATCATCACCAATCGATTGCCAAGTCTTAATGCCTGCTCCATATTATGAGTAACCATTAAAGTCGTCAATCCGTACTCTTGTACAATCTTTTCTGTGAGGTTCGTAATGAGTTCTGCTCGGGCAGGGTCTAGGGCAGCCGTATGTTCATCTAGCAAAAGAATCTTTGGTTCGGTAAAAGTAGCCATTAAAAGGGATAATGCTTGTCGCTCTCCGCCGGAAAGCAAACCTGCTTTTGCCTGCAAGCGATTCTCCAGACCGAGGTGAAGTGTAGCCAACGTTTCTTTAAAAAACTCTTTCCGTTTTCTTGTAACGCCGATTCTTAAAGACCGCTTCTTGGAACGCGCAAATGCGATAGCCAAATTTTCTTCAATTGTCATTGTCGGTGCTGTCCCAGCCATCGGGTCCTGAAAAACTCGCCCGATGTATTTAGATCGCACATGTTCTTTCATGTAAGTCACATCAGTGGCAGCAATTCGTACCTCACCATGATCAGGAGTCAGCTTACCAGACACCATGTTCATTAATGTCGACTTCCCTGCTCCATTACTTCCAATGACCGTAACAAAATCGCCCTCTGCCAAATGTAAGTTGATTTGCTGCAGCGCAGCCTTCTCATCCAGTGTTCCTTCATTGAATACTTTAAAAATCTGATTTAGCTGCAACAAGCTGTTCACCACTCTTGGCCATTGATTGGCCCATATTTTGTTTAAGCATAGATAGTCGTTTTTTCTTCCCTGCTTTTAAACGACGCTGAGAAATGATTTTTGGAATAACAAGAGCTCCAATTACAATTAAGGCTGTAATCAATTTCATATCGCTCGTTTCAAGAAATTCGACACGTAGTGCCAAAGTAACAATTAACTTGTAAAGAATCGAACCACCAATTACAGCTAGCGTCGCTCTTGCAATACTTTTCACACCAAAGACTGCTTCACCGATAATTACTGAGGCAAGTCCAATGATGATAATGCCAATCCCCATGCCTGCATCACTAAAGCCATTATATTGAGCAACCAATGCTCCCGAAAAAGCAACGAGTGCATTTGATATCCCTAAACCAACGATTTTCAGAGTGTCTGTATTCCCTGAAAAACTCCTGATCATCGGTTCATTGTCACCTGTTGCCCGTAGCGCCAGGCCAATGTCCGTTTTTAAGAATAGATCCAGCAGCTTTTTAACTGCTAAAGCGAGGAGGGTCATAACCGTAAGTATAGCCCACGTTTTCGGAACAAATGGCAGCGATGAAAGCATAGAATCGAGTCCAAGCCCCTGCCACCAGTTTGTAAGTTTAGTCATGACCGTCTCTTCATTTAAAAGTGGGACATTTGATTTGCCCATGATTCGTAGATTGATAGAATACAGGGCGATCATCATTAAAATTCCTGCAAGTAATGGGTTGATATTCCCTTTTGTATGGAGCAGTCCCGTTAAAGCCCCTGCTGTAAATCCTGCCAATAAAGCCAGTGCAGTCGCCAAGAATGGATCAAAGCCGTTTACAATCATAATGGCCGCAATGGAAGCACCGGTGACAAAGCTTCCATCCACAGTCAAATCAGGAAAATCCAAAATCCGAAAAGATAAATAAACGCCGAGTGCCATCAATGCATAGATGGCACCGGCTTCAAATGAACTGAATACCGCAAGTGACATGAAGCAATCCTCCTTCTAGTCTTAAACAAGTTGTTATTCCAAAAATTCCGCTTCCGTTTTCCACTCTTCTTTTATGTCGACGTTCATTTTTTCTGCAGCCTTTTTATTGATTAATAGTTTTAATTTTTGAGGATATTGGACAGGCAGTTCTTTAGCTTTCTTTTCGCCTTTCAAAATTTTGGCAGCCATCTGCCCTGCTTCATAGCCAATGTCAGCATAATCGAAACCGTAAGCTGCAAACCCACCACGATTGACTGAATCAAGTTCCCCAACAAACAATGGGATGTCTTGATCCTCCGCAACTTGTACAACCGATTCAAGCGCAGAAACAACAGTATTATCTGTGATGATGTAAATCATGTCAGCTTTCCCAACAAGCGATTCAGCCGCCTGTTTCACCTCTGATGATGCTGAAACCGTCGTTTCTACTAACTTCAAATCGGTTCCTTTTAAAGCTTTCTTGACCAAATCAATTTGTGAAACAGAATTCTGTTCACCTGCATTATAAATCACGCCGACGCTTTTTCCTTTCATGTGCTCATCCATAAACTTCACCATGTTTGGAATCGCATCTGGATGTGTATCTGTTGTTCCTGTAATATTAGCTCCTGGCGATTCCATTGATTTCACAAGTCCCGCGCCGAGCGGATCCGTAACCGAAGTAAAAACAATCGGAATTTCCTTCGTAGCATTTAAAGCTGACAACGCACTTGGTGTAGAGTTTGCAAAGATAAGGTCTACCTTATCTCCGGCAAAGTTGTTAGCAATCGATTGATTGTTGTTTTGATCGCCTTGGGCAATCTGGACATCGTATTCAACCTTCAAGCCTTCTTCCTTTAAGGCTTTTTGGAATCCTGTTAAAGCGGCATCTAAAGATGGATGCTCGACAATTTGGGTAACACCAATCTTATATGTATCTTTCTCACCTTTTTCCGATCCATTTGCACCTTCACTTCCACAACCGCTTAAAAGCATTGAACTCATGATTCCAGCCATTGCCAAGACCTTCAGACTTTTTCTCATTTCTATTTCCCCCTCGCGTTTCACTCTTTTACTTAAACGCTTTTATGTACTAAATTATAATCACGCTCCAACTCCGAACGCAAGAAGTTTTTATAATTTTAAGAAAATATTTTTTGAGACTTAACTGAGAGGTTTGCATTGCTGGCGAGGTTAAAGAGATAATCAAACTGCCGACACAGTGACACTTCATCCTTTTAAAAAAAAGAAAAACATGACCATAATGGCCATGCCTAATCTATTTCCCTATAAAGTTAGCTTTTCTTTTTTCACTGAAAGCTTTTAATGCTTCCATTCGATCTTCAGTAGGAATCGTGACTTCATACGCTTTACGTTCAATCTGAAGTCCTGTCATTAAATCGGCATTCATCCCTTGTTTGATGGCATATTTAGCTTGTTGAAGAGCAACAGGACCATTGGCAAGCATAAGATTGGCAAATTCCATACTTGACTCCATTAACATGGAAGGCTCAACTACTTTAGTAAGCAGTCCGTATTCCATTGCCTCATCAGATGTTAATCGTCGAGCAGTCAAGATGAGTTCAAGTGCCTTAGCTTGTCCTACTAATCTAGGTAACCTTTGCGTACCACCTGCTCCAGGAATAATCGCAAGACTTGTTTCAGTGAGTCCCATGAGGGTTCCAGCAGTTGCTATGCGAAAATCGCAAGCCAACGCCAACTCCATGCCGCCTCCAAATGCATATCCATTGATGACGGCAATGGTCGGTTGTGGAAGCTGATCGATACTGTTGAAAACGTCATTTATTTTATAAATATTGCGTTTTACATCTTCATCAGAAAGATTCTTACGTTCCTTTAGGTCTGCTCCAACACTGAATGCTCTATCGCCTGCACCAGTGAATAGAACAACGCGAACCTCTTTGTCGATACGAATCTTCTCAACTGTATTTTGCAACTCTACTAAAGTATCATAATTAAATGCATTCATTGCATCTGGACGGTCAATCGTAACAATGGCTAAATGATTGGTGACTTCATATTTTATCGCTGCCATGTTATTTCACCGATTCCATCACTTTGGCTTTCAAAGCGCGTCTTAAGATTTTTCCGGTCGTATTCTTTGGAAGTTCTTCTATAAAATCAATGGAAGACGGAAGTTTGTATTTTGCCAGATGTTCTGCACAGAAAGCCAAAAGCACTGCTTCTGTTATGTCAGGATTTTTACTTACCACGTAGCTTCTAACCGCTTCTCCGAAATTCGGATCCGGAACTCCTAGCACCGCAACTTCGACTACATCAGGGTGACTGTACAATACTTCTTCCACTTCACGCGGATATACATTGTACCCTCCGACAATAATCATGTCTTTTTTACGGTCGACAATGTAAAAATAGCCTTCCTCATCGACTTTAGCTAAATCTCCTGTATATAGCCAGCCATCGCGAAGTGTTGCAGCCGTTTCTTCAGGAAGTTTATAGTACCCCTTCATGACATTAGGTCCGCGAACAACTAGTTCACCGACTTCACCTACCGCTACCTCTTCCCCTAGTTCGTTTACAATCTTATTCTCTACATGAATGATGGACGTCCCGATTGAGCCTGCCTTACGCGGGCGGTCAAGCGGATTGAAGCATGTCACTGGCGATGCTTCTGACAGACCGTACCCTTCAGAAACCATCACATTGAATTTTTGTTCAAAATTCTTTAGGAGTGCAACTGGAAGTGATGCTCCGCCTGAAATACATAATCTTAAGGACTTTAGGTCCTCCGGGTTGCCTTCTGGATATTGGAAAAGGAAATTGTACATGGTTGGAACGCCAGCAAATACTGTTGCCTCATGTTCTTTCGCTAGTTTGAAAACCTCTGCTGGGCTGAACTTTGGCACAATCAATATGGTCGCCCCAGTAATAAGCGGTGCATTCAAAGCCACCGTCAAGCAGAAAACATGGAACATTGGCAATGCCGTAATGACACGGTCACTTTCATTCATACGTAAATATTCGCCGACGTCACTTGCATTGCTATACAGATTTTTATGTGATAGCATTGCGCCTTTCGGTTTTCCAGTCGTACCAGAAGTGTAAAGAATGATCGCAGTATCTTCCTCATTCAATTCCGGTCCTTGGAAGCTCAATTCACCCGACCCAACCACACTTGTAAACGATTTCAATTTTGAGGATACGCTAGATTCTTCAAGGTTGGAAGGAGCCTGTCCAGTCTCACAGACGATGAAATTTTCTACCTTTGGTAAAAGGTGATGCATCTTTTCTGCTAACGGTAGAAGCATATCTAGCATGATAACCGCTTTAACATCTCCGTTGTTTAAAATATAGCCGATTTCATCTGGTGTATAAATTGGATTGATTGGAATGACGGTTACCCCTAAACGCATCGCCCCATACAAGCTAATCACAAAATGCGGAGAATTCCCCAAAAGCAATGCGACATGGTCGCCTTTTTGCAATCCTAATTTTTCAAGACCTGAAGCAAATTTGGTAACGGCGCCATCCAACTCGGCATATGTACTTGATTGTTTTAAAAAATGATAAGCAGTTTTCGTTGGAAGTCTTTTCGCCGTTTCATGAAGCTGAAACGATAAATTCATCTATTTCTCCCCTTTCGCTGAATGAATACTCATTCACTAATTATAAAAAATATTCTAAATATATTATATTGAAAGAAATTTTCGTATTCAAGCGTTTTCATTTTTGATTAAGCTCTTTTCGTAAACTTTGTTGTTATTGGAACAAGAGAAAGCAGCCTAAGAACAAAAGGCGCAAGCGCCCTGTTAAGCCCCGACAGGCATAAGACGAATCACGCAGTTCATCCTCGAAAAGGCTATCGCCTTTTCTTCGTGCGATGATGATGCTGCCGAAGCGTTCCTTGTCCTGATTTCTGAAGTGATTTGGCTTATGACCAAGGTTGTTTCGGCTTTAGGAAACAACCCCGAGGGGCTGGGCGCTCGAGCTGGATTATTAGAAAATCGTAGAAAGTTATCCACATTAATTTATTTTGTAATTTCCTAGACCATGATAAAAAAACAGCGTCTGATTGATAGACGCTGTCCTCTAGTTATTAATAAATCAAGTTTAGAAAATCTTCTTTTGTAATATTACCAAAATAATGAGGGATATTTGCATCCTCTAGGGCTGCATCGATAGAAGCTTTCTCATACCGGATACCTGTCAGTTTATCTTCAATTTCCGTTACATCGCCAACACCAAAGAAGTCACCGTAAATCTTGCAATTTTCGACTGTCCCCTTATTCACTTCAAGTCGAACATCAATTTGCCCTACTGGGAAACGGTGAGAGTGCTGTAAATTGAATTTAGGAGATTTCCCATAATTCCAATCCCAGTTTTGATAACGTTCTTTTGAAAGTGCATGGATTTTCTCCCAATCCTCTTCCGTAAGGACATACTCAGGAATTTCTTCTGACCCTTCGAAGATGTTTTTTAACAACAACGTACGGAATTCCTCAATGGTGATCTTATCAGAAAGAAACTCTGAAATATTTGCCACGCGGCTGCGAATGGATTTGATCCCTTTTGATTCAATCTTATCTTTTTTCACATTAAGAGCCGAAACAACATGTTCGATTTCAGAATCAAACAATAGTGTCCCATGACTAAACATTCTTCCCTTCGTAGAAAACTGCGCGTTCCCAGAAATCTTCCGACCTTCCGCAAGAATGTCATTTCTTCCGCTTAGCTCTGCATTCACGCCCAGTTTTTTCAAAGCCTCAATTACAGGCTCCGTAAATTTTCGGAAATTATGAAAGCTTTCGCCGTCATCCTTCGTGATGAAGCTAAAGTTAAGATTGCCGAGGTCATGATAAACCGCACCTCCACCGGACAATCTTCGAACCACGTGAATTCCATTGCTTTCTACATACTCTGTGTTTATTTCTTCAATGGAGTTTTGATTCTTACCTATGATAATAGATGGTTCATTTATGTAAAAAAGTAAATACGTTTCGTTTATATCAAGGTTTTTCAGACAGTATTCCTCAATCGCCAGGTTAATGCGTGGATCTGTGATTCCCTTATTATCAATAAATAACATGCAAGAACACTCCTATATTTACAAAGTAATTTCCATGAATTCTTCTGCAAGACTGATGAAACCTTTATATTCTGCGGCCGCTTCAGTAACGAGGTTTTCGAGATTACCGAATTGAGGAAGATGAGTCAATATCAACTGTTTGACTCCCGCTTTTTGAGCAAGCATTCCTGCATCTGTACTTGTCATATGTCCTGCATTGCTGGCATTCTGACCCGCATAGAAGTTGCATTCACAAAGCAGCAAGTCCGCTTTCTCTGAAAAAGGAACAAAAGCATCTTGATACGCGCTATCAGCCGTATAAACGATTGCCTTCCCACCTGCTTCGATTCTCATTGCATAGCACGGGGCAGGATGAATCGTTTTGACAAAAGTAATCGTAAATGGTCCAACGGTGAGTGGTTCATTCGGTTGATAGGCCATTCCTTTTGTGATGTCTTTATATGTAAGCTTTGCAAATTCTGTTTGATTTTCCGCATGCGCGTATATCGGTAATGTCGTCATTTTTTTCCCAAGGAACCCTTGAATGAGCCTTGCATGTTGAATGACACCAATATCAGCAATATGATCGGGATGATAATGTGAAACAATCATTGCATCAATCTCTTCCGGCTGTACCTTGTTCTGCAGCTTTGCGAGTACACCGCTTCCGCAGTCAATTAAGAGTTGAAACCCATCGTGCTCAAGTAAATAACCTGAACTCGCACCATTTGCTTTAGGATAACCACCCCAGAAACCGATAATCGTAAGTTTCATATTGGACCTCCTCTATTTCTTCTATCCTTAATATACTCAATATTTGGGAGGATTTCATCTAATCGGGATGCTTAATATGTGTAATATCATATTTTCGTTGCTTTCCTTCTCCTATGTAGGGTAATTGTAGTGAGCGAAGTTTATGGTTTGCCATATGTAGGGTTGGAACGTGGAGAAATCGACGGAATTCTGAGTTAGTAATCGTGGAAGTGATGAGAAGGGAATAGTCTTTGAGAACATTTAGATGGGCATTTTTAGTTTTATGATGACAAATTTCACAGTGCCAATACCCATAACCATAATGCATTGGTAAAAATTCACACTCGGGGCATTGAACTCCTGTTCGAATTTCCGCGGTTGAGACACCTAAGTGTTTTTGCACATTAATTGTTAATGGCTGATGGTGTTTGACTAGCAACTTATACATTCTTTGAACTTCCTTCAAAGTCATGACTTCATTATTATGAAATTTTTCAAGTCTTATAAGCCTCTTTAAAATAGCATAAGCATGGCAGATTTTTCGGTAAGCTTCTTTATCCTGATTTGATACGCTATAAATCGTCCTATCACTACTGATTACTACAAACCCTTCTAGTGGTAAGGCTGGGCACTTCTTTTCGGTTAACCACTTTTTCAACTGTGAAAGCTGAAATTCTAATTGACTAAGAGGATCGTGGAAACCTTGTTGTTCATTATCAAGCGTCCTAATCAACTGTTCTGCTTCTAAATCAAATATAATTTTCCCGGCAATATTTTTGACTTCTAAGATGACTGCAAATTGGGTGGTTAGGAGAAGAGTATCGATTTGAAAGAAATGAGGTCCGTTTGCGAGGCGCAGGTCGTGAAGGATGAAATATTTTTGTTCGTCCAAATACCCCAAATAATAATCTAAAGACTCTTCCCCTCTCAATCCCGCAAGTCTCCTATCTAATTGTTGTTGAAGTTGATTTCGTTTTGGATGATTTTTATCCAAGCGAGGCAGTAAAGCTTTTAGTACTTGAATGATTTGAGGAACTCCTCTCGATTTTACTATCATTTTGACACATCCCTTCTTTACTTTTATTAAAGATTCAAAAGTACTAATCGAATTACCTTCTTCATATGTAACAGTTCGAAAAAATGACATATTATAATGGATTCGAAAGTTCAAAAAGTTATATTTAGTATATTTTTACACGATGAAGAGAGCGTAGGAAGTTCAGCAAAAAATTTTACTTGTGCAAATGTACGGTTTACTTGTGTAAAAGTGCAGTTTACTTGCGGGAATCAGACATTTACTCGCGCAAATTTGGATTCTACTCGCGCCTGCCATTTTTCAGACACGTTTCTACCTCTTTCTCTCCAATTCAAATAAAAACCCAACCGGGCATGAAAGCCGGCTGGGTTTCGCTAACAATCTTATTTAGCAATTGTTTCAAATTGACGCTTATGCTTGAAGCTGAAGTATGCCAATGTTCCAACTGCAAATGAAAGCATGAAGATGAATAGAATCAACATATTCTCACCCATGAAGCTGAAATCCCCACTTGAGATTACCGCTTTAAAGCCGTGAACAGAATACGTCATTGGCAGAACCGCATTGAAACCTTGTAAGAAATCTGGCACAAGTTCAAGCGGGAATGTTCCTGCACTCGTCGTTAACTGCAATATCAAGATGATGATTGCAATGAAACGTCCTGGATCTCCAATCATCGTAACTAAGAACTGTACTAGCGCAATAAACGTCAAACTCGTCACTATTGAGAACAATAGGAATAAAGGTAAATTTTGTACCTCTAACCCTAACAAACCAAGTAAAATAGCGTCTGCAAGAAGTGCTTGAATGACACCGATACCTGCTAATATCGCAAATTTGCTCGCAAACCAACTAAACCCATTTGCAGGAGTTACAGCTGGTTCGCGCAATGGAAACACGATAGATAGCAACAATGCCCCGACGAACAGACCTAATGATAAGAAGTATGGAGCGAACCCTGTACCGTAGTTTGGTACTTTGTTAATCTTCTCATTATCTACTTTTACGGGATCGGCCATCATGTTAAAAGTCTTTTCATCAGCATCAACTTTTGAAGCTTCTTTAGCTCCGTCAGCAAGTTTGTCTGCAAGTTCCTTAGATCCATCTGACAATTTAACCGTACCTTCAGACAACTGTTCTGACCCATCAGCCAGTTTTCCGACTCCATCTGTCATCGCAACTGAACCATCAGATAATTGAGTCATACCACCTGAAAGCTTGGATGCACCTTGGGCAAGTTTCACTGATCCAGCCCCTGCATCATCAAGACCTGCACCAAATTTCTGCAGTCCAGTCGCATAGGCTGCTTCGCCTGTAAACAATTTTCCTAAGCCATCGCTCAACTGAACGCTTCCTTTAGACAACTGACCAATACCATTACTTAACTCAAGCTGTCCTTGTTTCAAGGCACCTAAGCCAGAATGCAACTTTGTTGCGCCTGCAGACAATTGACCAGTAGCTGCGGAAAGTTCAGAAGAACCTGTTGCTATTGCTTGGCTTCCTGCAATCAGTTGGTCTAGTGCTTTTTGCTGATCAGGAGTAAGATTAATTCCTTTTGAACGAAATTCTTCTAATCCCTTAGTTAAGTTCTGAGCACCTTCGTTAATTCCGCCTACTCCATCTTTCACTTGTCCCAGTCCAGCAGTCAGCTGACCGGCACCATTCTCAAGCTCTGTAGTTCCCGCCACCGCAACAGGCAACTTCGTTTCAATTTGCTGCAAGCCTTGCTTAATTTGGGAAGCTCCACCCGCTAACTGATTTGTGCCACCTTGGATTTCCCCAAATTTATCTGCAAGCAGTTGCTGACCGTCTTGCAGTTTGCCAATACCATCAGACAGCTCGGCAGATCCTTCAGCCAATTGGTCCACACCAACATCAGCTTGTTTCATCCCATTATTAAACTGAATGGATTTTTCAGCTAAAGTTGCCAATCCATCTCGTAAATCCTGAGAACCTGTTTTCAACTTTTCACTACCGTCGTTTAAGTCGCTCGCACCCTCGCTGGCTTTTGTAACTCCGTCAGCCATTTCTCCGATTTTATCGAACATGGTTTCAGCATAAGTTTCAGTAATCTTTTCTGACAGTGATGCTTTAATACGATCGACTGCCGTACCTCCGATTTGGGAAGAAAGGAAGTTATACCCTTCATTTGGAACGTAAACCAAATCTAATTTCTTTGGATTTTCGTCCAATAATGTTGTTGCGTTTTCAGAAAAATCTTCGGGAATCTCAATCAACATATAGTATTTTTGATGATCAAGATCTTCGTAGCCTTCCTCTTTATCAACAAACTTAAAGTTGAAATTCTTACTTTCCTTTAGTTTATCGACTAAATCGTCACCTAGCTTAATTTCTTTACCATCAAGCACGGCACCGCTGTCCCCATTCACAACCGCAACGGGCAGCTCGTCAAGCTTGTCATAGGGATCCCAGAAAGCCCATAGAAACATACCGCTATACAGGACCGGAATAAACATGACAGCAATAATCGGTATCAATAATTTCTTATTGCGAAGGATTGCTAACAATTCTTCTTTTAACAAGATGTTTTTCAATCGTGATGCCTCCCCTTTACATTTTGACCATTTTGTTCACTTGGTCATTCCATCCCTAAAATGAAGGACTATCTTATTTAGACAATCCCTTAAAGATATATTGTTCAAATAATGAAGCAATCTTTTCTTTTTGCAATGGCTCATGCTGTTTTTCCCAATCAAAGATCAGAGCAATATATAGCTTTAGCATGACGAATGCCGTCAATTCAGGGTCACACTCTTTAATGTCCCCTTTACTTATCGCTTGTTGAACACGTTCTTTGATATAACCGATGATGGCTTTTTCAAGTCGCAACATGACTTCCATAACCGTTGGTGTCCCCATATCTCGTCCCTCTTGGAAAAGCTTGATCGTCAACTGATGTTTCTTCCTAAATTCAAGAATGGCAAAAAGTGAACGGTGGACATTTTCGTGAAAAGTTAACGATGAATCAAAGGCTTCATCTGCAGCTTCTTTCATGTCATTGATAAGACTCGCGATGATTTCATCAAAAAGTTCTTCTTTATTCTTAAAAAAAGTATAAATCGTTCCTTTTCCAACATTGGCTAGCTTGGCAACTTGATCCATTGTCGTCGCTTTATATCCAAAAAGTGTAAACGAATTTGTCGCTGCATCAATGATAAGCCGCTTTCTATCAATCGCCATTTCAACACCTCTTTCACGAAACTGACCAAATGAACATTTTAGTCATTCAGGACTGAAGTTATTTTATCACGGTATGCAAACCGATGCAAGAGAAAAAGAAAGCTGTCACGATTTGACAGCTTCTTTCATTTCCATATTTAAAAACTCTACCACTTGTTGAACAGCTACTTCGCCTTGGTCAATACAATCAGGAAGTCCAATACCTTCAAAAGAAGCACCGGCAATAAAAACTCCAGGAAGTTCTTTACTTACATGCTCCTTGATGGTTTGCACTCGTTCTTTATGACCGACCGTATATTGTGGCATTGCATCTTTCCAACGAGAGACAATCGCGAATTCAGGTTCTAGTGTAATGTTCATCGTTTTATTTAAATCATCTAGTACAATCTTGATGATTTGGTCGTCGGATAAATCGACAACAGCCTCATCTCCTGCCCTTCCAACATAGCAGCGGAGTAGTACTTTACCTTCTGGAGTGGTATGGGGCCACTTCTTATGTGTCCAAGTACATGCAGTGATCGTGTAATCACTATTTCTTGATACAACGAAACCTGTTCCATCAATATCTTTACGGATAGCTTCCTTTGGAAACGCCATCGCTACAGTGGCAACGGAAGTAGCCGGCATCGATTTCAGAGAATCAAAGAAATCATATTGTGAAAACATTGATTGCATGGCGTGATGCGGAACGGTCGCTACAATACTATCTGCTCTCAATGTCTCCCCATTATTGAATGATATCCCATACCCTACATCCAGTTTATCAATAGAGTCTACTCGATATCCTTTCAGAACCGTATTTGGTTCAAGCTTGGCTTCAATCGCTTCAGCTAAAGATTGTAGTCCCGACTTAACCGTCAAGAAAATACCTTTGGATTTGCCTTTTTCATCTTTAGGCTTTGGTGGTGATGTTTTTTTCATCCCTAAAATAAGGCTTCGATATTTCTGCTCTACCTCATAAAACTGTGGGAAAGTCGACATTAAGCTTAATTGATCAATATCTCCTGCATAAATTCCCGACAATAAAGGTTCAATCAAATTCTCAACCACTTCATTGCCAAGTCTTCTACGGAAGAATTCGCCGAGCGCTTGGTCTTGACTGCCTTCAGACTTAGGCAAAATAAAATCAGCCGCAGCTCGCAATTTCCCTCCCATTGAGAACAATCCTGTCGTAACAAAAGGTGCCATTTGTGTAGGTATTCCCATAACAGAACCACCTGGCATGGGATGCAGCTTTTCTTTCACAAGTACATAGGATTTCCCTGCAGTATTGCTAACAAGCTGGTCTTCAAGACCTACTTCCTTCACAAGGCGGGACATACTTGTTTTCCTTGCTAAAAATGAATCTGGTCCACGCTCAATGGTAAAACCATCTCGAACGACGGTCTGCATTTTGCCACCTAGCCTGTGGGATGCTTCAACAAGAGTTACATCAATAGGCAAATTGTTATCACGGACTATTTTTTGCAGGTAATAAGCAGCTGTAAGACCTGTCATTCCTCCACCAATTATGACAATCTTCTTTTTTTCCACCATTATAAAATCATCGCCTTTTTATTCGTTATCAGCTAACAGACGAAGGATGACTGTGGCCATAGCGTCAATAAACTCAGGTTTTGCATTCGGCATTTCGGGACGGTAGTATTGAGCACCCACTTCATCTGTGACAGCTTTACATTCAATATCATTATCAAATAGAACCTCTAGATGATCAGATACAAACCCAACCGGAGTATAAACGAATGCCTTGTATTGATGCTTTTCAAAAAGTTCACGTGTTAAGTCTTGCACGTCAGGACCTAGCCAAGGTTCAGGAGTGTTTCCAGCACTTTGCCAGCCTACTGCATAATTTTTGATACCCGTTTTTTGGGCAATCAAATCAGCTGTTTCATGGAGTTGGTCCGGATAAGGGTCACCGAGTTGAAGGATTTTTTCAGGAAGGCTGTGGGCAGAGACAATTAGAACAGCATTTTCGCGCTCTTCATTCGGCATTTCCGCGTATGTGTCGCTTACTTTTTTCACCCAGTAATCAATAAACTTCGGCTCATTGTACCAGCTTTCCACCGAATGAATCTTTAGGTTGCCAAGCTTTTCCGCTTCTTCCTTAGCACGTCCATTGTACGACTTAATGCTGAATGTTGAGAAATGCGGTGCCAATACGATGCTTACCGCTTCTTCCAAACCATCTTCATACATTTGTTTGACCGCATCTTCAATGAACGGAGCAATGTGTTTTAGTCCAAGGTACATTTTGAACTCCACTTCGTCTTGAATGGTATTCAAGTGTGCTTCAAGGGCTTGACCTTGTTCGATTGTAATTTTTGCAAGTGGGGAAATGCCACCAATTGCCTCATAACGGTTCTTTAAATCTTCCAGCATTTCTGGAGAAGGTTTTCGGCCATGGCGAATATGAGTGTAATACCCTTCAAGATCCTCCAATTTATTGGGAGTACCGTATGCCATTACAAGTAGCCCCATCTTCTTCTTCGTCATCTATAACACCTCTTTTATGTGTATGTAAACGGTGCACCTCTTAAGAGTGCAGGAGAGCCTCAGCAGCTCGGCCACTGAGGCGGTTTCTTCCTATTGTGACAAAACCAGCTTTTCCTTACCACTTTTAACACTCTGTTTTTTAAAAAGGTGATTAACGGCTAAGTTTTGCAGCTGAATATTCGTGAATGAATGTTGTTAAACGCTTTAAAACATCTGGATTTACAGATGGGAAAACGCCGTGTCCTAAATTGAAGATATAACCGTCATGCGACATCCCTTGATCTAAGATAGCCTTCGCCTTCTCTTCGATTACTTCCCATGGTGCCAAAAGAATCGCTGGGTCAAGGTTACCTTGTACCGTTTTTGTAATGCCCATGCCACGCGCTTCATTGATCGGCAATCTCCAGTCCAATCCAACGACATCAAGCGGAAGATCGTGCCATTCCATTGCAAGATGACTTGCTCCAACACCGAACATGATTAATGGTACATTTTCTTCTTTAAGCTCACTGAAAATTCGAGTCATGACAGGCTTGATGAAATAGCGATAATCCTCAACGTTAAGAGCTCCTACCCATGAATCAAAGATTTGAATCGCTTTTGCTCCCGCTTTGATTTGCGCTTTCACGTAAGTGATTGTCGTTTCAGCAAGCTTATCCATTAATGCAAACCAAGCTTTTGGCTCTGCATACATAAATGCTTTCGTTTTGTTATAGTTTTTCGAAGGACCGCCTTCAATCATATAACTAGCCAGTGTAAACGGTGCACCAGCGAATCCAATTAGCGGTACGGACAATTGTTCCTCTGTTAAAAGCTTGATCGTCTCAAGCACATAAGGAACGTCTTGTTCCGGATTAATTTCCCCAAGTTTGTCTACATCGGAAAAAGATCTGATAGGGTTTGAAATAACAGGACCGATTCCTGACTTTATTTCTACGTCCACACCGATTGCAGGCAGTGGTGTCATGATATCTTTATATAAAATTGCTGCATCAACGTTATATTGTTCAACCGGCAAACGAGTTACATAAGCGCATAACTCAGGCTGGTGCGTAATTTCAAATAATGAGTATTTTTCCTTAATGGCGCGATACTCCGGCTGTGATCTCCCTGCTTGGCGCATATACCATACAGGAACATAATCCGTCCTCTCTCCTCTTGCTGCTTTTAAAAATGTTTCATTTATTGCTTTCGCCACTATTGTATCCACCTTTCAAAAACATGTCTGTTTTTCATTGTAATATATAAGAACCAAAATGAGAAACTTCTTCTTTATAAACATTCTAAAATACTTTCTTTACAAATATAGCGTTTTCTAACATCTCTGTATAGTTAACATGGAAAACTGTCAAAAAAAAGTCGAAATTAGCGTTTCATCCTCCAATTTATTGGGCAGAAAATGAATACTCCCTAAAGTATAGATAGATTAAAGTAGTTTTTGTTAAAGAATCAAAAGTATATTATCAATAAAAAACGAGGTGTATATAATGAAGATTTACATGACATCAGGAACATTTGATTACATGAAATCTATTGAGAATAAACACTCAGCAGAAACGATGTTGACAATGCTAGATACCGATGGTGCGTTATTACTTCATGAGACTGAGGGAGCCACTCTATTTAACGAACCACGCAAATATGAGGTGATAGACTCTGCTGGATCTTTGAAAAAATCAGGTTTTATCGTCATGAATAATATTCCGGTAACGGATGAAGGCAAGCCAATATTTGAATATCGCTTTAAGAATCGACCAGGGATGATCGAACAAGAACCCGGATTTATTGCGATTCGCGTGTTGCGTCCCCTTTCATCCAATACTTATATTATCTTAACCCAATGGGAGAGTGAATCAGATTTCAATGCTTGGCAAACTTCCAAGGCCTATGATAAAGCTCATGAAAAGAGAGGCACAGAGGAAGGGATTGATAAACAACCTAACATTTTCTCAAGTCAATCGTATGTAACAAAGTACTATATTCCTAAAGAATAGACGGGACGGAGCTAATGCTCTGTTCCGTTTTTGGTTTATATCGGAGCTCACCTGCACAAAAAACATATTTTTAATCGTTCAAACACCTCTTTTTCATTTTTTCATATTCTGTATTACATCCGGCAGGGCGAATGTCTAATCGCTTCCCAGATGAATGAAAGGAGGTAATTTTATGAGTATAGATCTCACGGCACTTCACTGGATATATGTTGTTTTTATCGTATTAATTATCGGTTTTATGATTAAAAGAAGAGACACTACCCTTGTTTGTATTATAGGTATTTTCCTCATTGCCATCACGGCGACTGGTTCGGTGAGTATGTCTGTCAGCAGCATTTTCACAAGTTTCATATACGCCATAACAGAACTTCTCTCCACCATACTCGTCATTTCTATCATCGTTGCTATGAGTAAAACACTTACTTCAACGGGCATTAACGAGGTTATGATTTCTCCGTTTTCTAAGCTCATCCGCAACCCGGCCCTGGCATATTGGACAATTGGTATATTGATGATGGTAATATCTTGGTTCTTCTGGCCATCTCCTGCAGTTGCGTTATTAGGAGCTGTCCTGTTACCTGTCGCAGTCCGAGCAGGATTACCAGCACTTGGGGTAGCGATGGCAATGAATCTATTTGGTCATGGTATTGCACTTTCAGGTGACTTTATCATTCAGGCAGCACCGAAACTGACGGCAGACGCTGCCGGTTTACAGGTGGCAGAAGTGATTGAAGCTAGTATCCCGCTCGTGTTTGTAATGGGTGCTGTCACAACGATTGCTGCATTCTACTTTTTAAGAAGAGATATGAAAAGAGGTGTGTTACTTCCTACTATACTACCTGCTGAAGAAAGTACGGATTCAAGCAATTCAGAGACTTCATTGCTTACTACCGGGCAAAAAAGATTTTTCGCTCTTTTTGTTCCTCTACTATTTGCCCTTGATGTAGCTGCCATGTATTTTCTTAAATTACAGGGCGGGGATGCAACTGCCCTTATCGGCGGTACGTCGATTTTCATCTTGATCATGATTACATTGATGAGTCATAAGGATAAAGGGTTGGAAAAAACCACGAATTATCTAATAGATGGTTTTCAATTCGGGTTTAAAGTGTTTGGTCCCGTTATTCCGATTGCCGCCTTCTTCTACCTAGGGGATGCCGGTTTCACAACCATTATTGGAGATTATCTGCCGAAAGCATCCAACGGTATTGTAAACGACTTGGGTGTTGCACTTGCTTCAGTTGTGCCTTTAAGTAAAGAAGTGGGTGCCATTACCCTAACCTCGGTCGGAGCCATTACCGGTTTAGACGGTTCAGGCTTCTCAGGAATCTCTCTCGCCGGATCGATTGCAAAACTTTTTGCAACAACAATCGGTGCTGGTGCAGCAACTTTGACTGCATTAGGTCAAATCGCGGCCATCTGGGTTGGAGGAGGCACACTCGTACCTTGGGCGTTAATTCCTGCTGCAGCCATTTGTAATGTAGACCCGTTCGAGTTGGCAAGAAGAAATCTTGCCCCTGTTACCATTGGTCTAATCGTGACAACCATTGTGGCAATGTTTTTGATTTGATATATAAAATAGGCAGCCACATGGCTGCCTATTTCGTTCTATTTAATTTTCGTCCATACTTTTCATATAAGAAAATCCATAAGGATACCCACATAAATCCGAGCGCATATCCACCGACTACATCAGAAGCATAATGAACATGAAGTACGATGCGGCTCATTCCGATGAGTAAAATCAAGATACCAGCCAAAACGGCTCCAAGCATTCTAATGTTCTTATTTTCAACATGCTTCAAGATCAGATAAGCAATAAAAAAATACAGAATGATTCCTACCATAGCGTGACCACTAGGAAAACTAAAACTTGTCAAATCAACGAGATGTTCAACTTCAGGGCGAGGTCTTCCAACCATATTCTTAAGCAACTTTGAAACTTCATTTCCAAGTGCTACTGCAAAAACAAAAGCCGCTATACCAGCAAAGTCCTTCTTTTTAAACGCCAACCACAAGACGGTAATGAGTGCCAGAATGCCAATCCCAACCTTGTCACCCATTTCAGTTATTGCGATAAAAAACGGAAGGCTTGATTCTGGTACCCAGTTTAACGAGGATGTTATAACTTTATCAAACCAAAGCGCTCCTTTTGTTTGACCAACCTGCCAGACGGTTAATAGTGCAACAACAAAAGAGACCGCAATCGCTGTCAATGTCCAATTTCGATTCATTTTCATATGTAACTATTCCTTTCTCTAATAGCCTTCTTGACAGTATACTATGTCAAGTATATGAAAATGTGTAAAAATTGTCTATATCATCCATAGTCCTTTGGATTCATTATTAGAACTCTCAAACGATAGGCATTCATGGCGGTTTCGCCTAAGTGCTTCAAGAGATTATGATTTGCATAGGCCCCAACAATTGCCCCAATACCTGGCACCATCTGCATCATCTTTACAAGATCGATGTAGTCCCTATATTCTTGTTGAAATTCTCTCCAATCCATATCTGCCAGCATTGATTTCTTCTCTTCCCATTTTTCAATCGTATGGAATGTCTCAATCCTTGTATCATCACTGGAAAATGCAAGTTGAAATACATGGAGGATAAATAGTCTTTCTTCATACTTACTCGTGTCAAATCCATAGACCGCTGCAATTTCAAATAAGAACTTCATCTTAATAGACAGCAAGAGGGGAAAATCCGCAAGCCCAAGAAAAAAACCAGCAGCTCCTGTTCCTGCCCCTTCAAGCATGGCAGTCTTTTGATAAGTGGACAATTTACTTTTGGCGAGCTCATCGCGTTGCGCAAGCGTGAAACCAGATCCTTGATCTTTTTTAGTCGAATATTGTGAGCCCACCAGAGTAGCTTTTACCATCCCTTTAATACTTTCCGTCAAAACTTTATGGACCTTCTCCGGAATGATTGTATTAACTTTCACTTGAGCTTTTTTGGAGATACGTGCAATGATTCCAGAACGCTTCGTTATTTTTCGTTTCCATTCTTCTAAATCCTTATATATGTTTAATTCATATTCATTCATTTGCTCCACACCATTCCTGTTTTGTAATGATTATTTCTACGTTTAAAATAGTAACAAGTTTCAAAAAAATCTCCTTTCCCATAACGGGAAGGAGATCTTAAGTAAACAGCTTTTTGTTGTTGTAAAAATAAACAAAGAAAATGGAGAAAAGGATACTAGCTGAAAAAGCCAATAAAGAGATAATATAATCACCTTTCACCAACATCATCAAAGCAAACAAAACGCTCTGTATCATCATTAATTTAAATAACAAAGATTGAAAAGCCGTTTTCTTCTGCTCTGATTTTAAGGGATACAATTCGAGCCATATTTTATTATTGTAATGGTTCCATAACGGAAGTAATTGAAAACCCGTTAAATAAAGAAACAACAGTGATAATGCGATTTGACCATACTGAAAGGAAATAAGATATACTGCTGCCCCGCCAATAAGCGTCAAACGAATAAACAGACCAAAAAAATCACCAGATCTTAGGAAAGCGAGCATAAATAAATGCTGAAATGCCTTTTCTTGGGAATAAGGGATCCTATTGGCAATGAAATCAAGCCATTTCCTTCTCTTCACACTATCCTTTAATTGAGGAACATCCGTGAAAAGATTAGCAAAGCGGTAAAAGGACGTCATACGCTTTTCTTCCTGATCAATTAAAGATTCCCACTTCAAACTTTTATCCACTGTTTGCTTTCTAAAATAAGCATAAAACAGAATCATCATAAACCCTAATATCACCAAGAATATCCAATTAGCCTTCACAAACAGCAAATAGATAAAGACAGCATTAATCATAAAGCGGACTATTTTATCTGATAAATGGATAGAAGGCTGCAGAAAAAATTGAATTTGCCAATTAACGAAAACGTTCCAACCTTTTATCGCCAATAATACTACAAAAAACATCAGAAACGAACCAAAACCTTGACCACTAACTTTCGCATAAAGTGGCATGAAAGCTGCCAGCACCATTAGCAATATGTAACTTTGGAAGGCGATGCTGACAATCGTTGAACGAAAGAAATAGTCTTTCATCTTCGTTTCAACGGGCAACAGGAAAATTCGGTCAGCTTCTAATAAGAAGGTGTACACCGGACTGTAAGTTAAGACAAAGCCGAAGACTACTGCCATGATGACTTCTGCAGGGAAATCTCCAGATAAGGTTTGAACCCAGCCTTGATAATAATAAGCGGCAGTTCCAAGCAGAAAAAACAATACGATTACAAGGTGGCCATTGAATATGTAACGCAAATAACGCGACATATCTTTACTGCGGCGGCTAGCCCTTTCTTTCCATAGCTTTTTGTCATCAAACATAATCTTCTTCCTTTGTCAGTTGAATATAAAGGTCATCAAGAGTGGCGGTTGGCATGTTGAATTGCTCTCTAAGTTCGTCTAGGGTTCCCTGAGCACGAATCTCTCCTTCATGAAGAATGATGAATCGGTCGCAATATCTTTCCGCAGTAGCGAGAATGTGAGTAGACATAAGAATTCCTGCGCCGTTTTCCTTCATTTTTTTCATTAAATCCAACAAAGATTGAATACCAAGTGGATCAAGTCCAACGAATGGCTCGTCCACGATGTAAAGAGATGGCTGTACTAAAAAAGCGCACATGATCATGACCTTCTGTTTCATCCCTTTTGAAAAATGGGCAGGAAACCAGTTCATCCGCTTTTCCATTCTAAATTCCTTTAAAAGTTTCTCGACGCGCTGATCATACTCCTTTTCAGACAAGCCATACGCCATTGCTGTTAGTTTTAAGTGTTCTTTTAAAGTTAATTCATCGTATAAAATTGGCGTTTCAGGAATGAATGTAAATAATTTCCGATAGGCTTCTTTATTTTTTACGAATGAAAGATTATTGATGGAAATCGTTCCTTTATGCGGCTCCATCAAACCGATGATATGCTTGATAGTTGTACTTTTTCCAGCCCCGTTCAGTCCAATCAATCCAACGATTTCTTTTTCTTTAACTTCAAACGAAATATTTTTCAGAACGGGATTTCGAGTATACCCCCCGGTCAACTCTTCGATCTTCAATAAAGCCATAATCAACGCCCTTCCTCGTCATTTCTTTTTAGTTTACCAAAATATTCATTTTAAAAATAGAAAAGAACATGTGTATATTTAGTCTCCAAAGCGGACATCATAATTTTTGAAGGGGCAACAACAACTAAAACGGTTTAAACAATCGCTAAAAATTGAAATGAGGTGTCTGTTAAAGACAATTCACTTTTCAATCCAAATTAGTTAGCTTCACATGTCCTAACAAGGGGATGGTTGCATTGCACACCATGTCGAGTTCTTGAAACACCAAAATACGCTTACCATCAATAAGTGAAAATGAGGTGTTTGTCGCAGATCATCGTTAAGCTTTATACGTTGTTAAACATATAAAGAAGAACCTGAAAAGGGGATGGTCAGCTTGAACAAAGATCACTCTTTAAATAATTCACCCTTATCTATTTTATAGAAAATGAGGTGCTTATCAAAGAGAATGACCTGAGTTAACACACACATAGAAGCAGTTCCCCTTCATTAGGCAGGATTCCAAGCGGATCCTGCCTTTTAATATGAAGAAAGGAATTCTTCTTTCTCTCCTGTACATCGTTCAGCTTAGCAACAATGAATAATATTTGGTAATATATAGTCAAGTTAAATGAGACGAAATTTGAAAGGATGTTATAAATGTCAGATTGTATCTTTTGCAAAATTGTTAATGGTGATATTCCCGCTTCAAAGGTATTTGAAAATGAACATGTAGTGGCTTTTCTGGATATTAGCCAGGTTACAAAAGGACATACTTTGGTAATCCCAAAAGTACATAAGGAAAACATTTACGAACTTACTCCAGAAATTGCTCGTAATATTTACGAAGTCGTTCCTCAAATCGCCAATGCTTTAAAAACGGAATTCAATCCGATTGGAATGAATACGATTAATAACAATGGTGAAGATGCAGGACAATCGGTTTTCCATTTCCACTTGCATCTCATTCCACGCTACGGCAAAGGCGATGGTTTTGGAGCTGTATGGAAATCAAATCAAAGTGATTATACTCCAGACCATTTAAGAGAAATGGCTCAAAAAATTTCTAATCGAATTTAGATGGAAATAGACTGGTTCCATTTTTGAGCCACCCATGATATAATGACAACAAGTTTTTCGCTGCAGGCAATGAGTGCACTGCAGGAGGAACAAAATAGCTTAGACTCAGAAGAGCAGAGGAGAGATGAGAAATGAATACGAAGAACCTTGTGGCCTTATCCCTATTGGTAGGAATGGGGGCTGTACTTCATGCCGTCGTACCCGGATTTATAAACGGCATGAAACCAGATATGATGCTGACGATGATGTTTTTGGGGATCATACTTTTTCCTGACAAAAAAAGCGTCTTACTTCTTGGAATTGTAACTGGATTAATCTCAGGTTTGACAACAACTTTCCCTGGAGGTCTAGTCCCAAATATCATTGATAAGCCTATATCAGCATTTTTATTCTTTGGAATGTTCCTTGTTTTGAAGAAGTTTCAAAACTCCATTATTAGTGTAGGTATTTTAACAGCAATTGGCACAATGATTTCTGGAACTGTATTTCTAACTTCAGCACTATTGCTAGTTGGTTTACCAATTCCTTTCACTGCATTATTTATTGGCGTTGTATTGCCAGCAACAGCCTTAAATACAATTATGATGGTGTTCCTATATCCGGTAGCAGGAACAATCGTAAAAAGAACAAAACTGACAACACAAACACATCGAATATAAAGCAAAATGAAGAACCCAATTTTTGGGTTCTTTTTTTTTGGTATAGCGAGATAATTGACACAAGGTTGAATACCCCTTGAATAACGAGGGCCTTGAGCAGATTTTAACATGCAGCTTAAAGCGCCTTATTAAAAGATATAAAACAAGCACCCCATCAAAAATAGTGCCCCTCCACTCCCCCCTAATACACGCATTCTTTTCATAACCAAATATCTTGGAGGATAAGCTGAAGATTTTTGATAAAGAAGCAAATAATATAAAAAACCAATTATACACACAAGACTCAACAAGAAAATGAACTTGATAAGTAATCCCACATCTTCCCCCACCCTTCGCTATTTACAAAGCGATGTATTAATCAATATTATGCTGATAAAAATGAGCCTATGTGTTCACAATGTTTATGCTCCATTTCAAAGTGATATAAATAAACAAATGACTGTCATTTATAAGTTTTTGTAAAAAAGGATTTTCATATTTTATGTAGAAATTTGTAAATAGAAAAAAGACGAGGTGTATACATATGAAACCAAAACAATTTATATATGGATTTTTAGTCGGAGGCGTAGTTGCAGGAGTATCAACTTTGCTTTCTACAAAATCATCTGGAAAAGAAACGCGCGCTTCATTAATTGCAAATAAAGATTTGTGGTCGAAACACTTGCTCGAACTTAAGGATAATCTTGTGGAATTGAAGAATTCGTCCGTTTCTGCATCAAAGGAAGGTAAAGCTCACATCTCTCAATTTGTTCAAGATGTTAATGTCTCATTAGCTGAATGGAAATCAGAGATTGAACCTCATCAACTCGAACTACAAAAAGAAATAGCACAAATCGAAGAATCGATTCAGCAATTAGAAACAGAACTGGCAAAGAATCAATCTGCTCAAGCATAGTCTCCACTCAAAAATAAAAATCGATCTGTAATCGGACTTTTTGAGTTCTTTCAAGAACTGAAAGAACTCAATTTTAACCAATTTTTAGAAAATAACGACCTAAAATTAAAAAAAACTTTCAAATTCTAAAAATTTTGTAAATTTATATCTTTATTAATTTTTACTTTATTGGCATAATGTTAATAGAGTATTTAAAAAGTGGGTGAAAATGGGGATGTCAGAAAAAGAATATTCAATGAAAGAAGCCATACTTTTCAGCCAAAGGATAGCCCAGCTGAGTAAAGCGTTGTGGAAATCTATTGAAAAGGACTGGCAGCAATGGATTAAGCCTTTTGACTTAAACATCAATGAGCATCATATCCTTTGGATTGCCTATCATTTAAACGGTGCGTCCATTTCCGATGTGGCTAAATTTGGGGTTATGCATGTTTCAACAGCTTTCAATTTTTCAAAAAAGCTTGAAGAACGTGGTCTTCTTCAATTTTCTAAAAAGGAAAACGACAAACGCAATACGTATATCCAACTGACAGAACAAGGTGAAGGTATTCTTCTTTCTCTAATGGAATCATATGAGCCAAGTGGCAACGCTGTATTTTCAGGTGCCCTACCTCTACGAGACCTGTATGGGAAATTTCCTGATTTCGTGGAGACGATGGCAATTGTGAGAAATATTTATGGAAATGATTTTATGGATATTTTCGAAAAATCCTTTAATAAGATTGAAGGGGAATTCGTGGAAGAAGAAGGCAAGCTTAAGAAGCGTGAGGAAACGACACAAGATTTGTCTAGCTCTTTAAGTATTTCTTAAACTCCGCCATTAAGGGTGTGAATAGACCTTGCTGTAAACAGGCTTCAATCATCTCCCTTGCTTGGATATGTCTAGGCAGAATAGACTTAAATTCATTAAAAAGCGGATGAAAGTAGACAAAACCTTCCGCTTTTTGTTCTTGCATCTCTATGCTCAATTTCTCACAAAATGATGAAAATGTCTCAACTTCCCTTTTGGAGAGCTTCTTTGTGATGATCAATTTATTAAATTCATCTGATGAAAAAGTCATCATTTCCATTAACAGGCTTTGATGATATTCCAATAGTTCTAGTCTTTGCATAACAGTCCGTTCGTTCATCCTGTGACCTCGATTCTAAACCTATATCCTTATAGCATAAGATTATATCATTATTCCCTCATAGAACGTATGTATAAACTGCCTATTCTCACATTCTTTTTTACTATCTTTTTTAGAAAATGTTTGATATTGTATTATAAGCAAACTATAGAGTAAGGGAGGGAATCGCTGATGATCTCCATATATTTGTTTCTTATTTTAGCCGTTTTTATCTTATTTTATGTGAATAAGATGACAGATTCCCTATGTTCCCAAAAGGAAATCCCGGAAGAGCGACAGCACAAGGTTTTTAGAACTATCAACATCTTAATTACCATATTGCTTGTTTCCTCTTACATTGAAATTCTCTTCACATAAACCATACATCTCCACCTTTTCAGACACTAACGTCAGAAGGTGGAATGAAAAGAACATGGGGCAATTTTTGCCCCATGTTTTTTCTTCATTTTAAACTATAACCAAGCTGCGCCAACAATGATTAACAAGATGAAAAGAACTACGATTAAAGCGAAGCCTCCGCCGTATCCAGCACCCATGTTAACACCTCCTTTAAGAGTTGCTAACTTATACTATTCATTTGCTTCCTTTTTGAAATGGGCGTTTATCCCTTTACCCGAAAAGTTTTCAAGTGGACTAGTCGTTTTCATGTGACTACTTAATAGTAAAATTTTTGCACTTATCTGCATTTGTGTTATAGTAGGGTTTGTGGAAATAAAAGAATATACTGTTTAGGAGATGTTCATCATGAAAAAATGGATACTGACCCTCACTTTAACGGCTGGGGTTATTGGTTTAAGTGCTTGTAATGGAAACGGAAGTTCAGAAGCCGTTGTTGAATCAAAGGCAGGAAATGTAACGAAGGACGAGCTTTACGAAGCAATGAAGGAAAAATACGGTGAACAAGCTCTTCAAGAGCTTCTATATCAAAAAGTCCTTGCAAAAAAATATAAAGTTACAGATGAAGAGCTAAACAAGAAAGTTGACGAAATTAAGGCTCAAGCCGGTGCAAATTTCGAAATGCTTTTGATGCAAAATAATATCAAGGATGAAAAAGAATTAAAAGAAATCCTTAAAAGCCAGCTTTTAGTTGAAAAAGCTGCATTGAAAGATGTTAAAGTAACAGACAAAGAACTTAAAGAATACTACGACAACTATAAGCCAGAAATTAAGGCACGCCACATCTTAGTTGCAGATGAAGCTACTGCTAAGGATATTAAAGCGAAGCTGGATGGCGGCGCTAAATTCGAAGACTTAGCAAAAGAAAAATCAACTGACACTACTTCTGCTCAACAAGGCGGAGATTTAGGTTGGTTCGGAGCTGGAAAAATGCTTCCTGAGTTCGAAGCAGCAGCATATGCTCTTAAAGTGAATGAAATCAGTGCTCCTGTAAAGACTGAATATGGTTTCCACATCATTCAAGTAACGGAAAAGAAAGAGAAAAAATCTTTCGAAGACATGAAAGAAGAGATGGAATACCAATTAAAGTCTTCAAAATTGACTAACGAAGTTATTGCTGCAACAATGAAACGTGAAATGAAAGAAGCTAAAGTTGAAGTTAAAGATAAAGATCTTAAAGGTGTCTTGGACACAGCTAAGAAAGAAGAAGGAAAATAATTTTCTCTTCCTTAAAAAGAGGGACTTCATTAGAAGTCCCTCTTTTGTATTAAACACCAAGTGATTTATTCTCTCTGCGTCTTTCCTTTTCCCTCTCTAAACGGACAATATAGATTTCCCCTTCCCGCTCTATACTCTCCATCTCAAGTTTATTCTCTTCTCTTCCTGTTTTAATTGCCATGATCGCACTAATAACAATCCCAAATACAACAGCAAATACCCAAATAGGAATAGTCATGTACATTGCTCCTTTCGAAATGAGGTTGTCCCCTTGTTATCAACATATTCTTGGAAGTGTAAATTATGCTAAAAAAATTGGACAAGGAACAATGAAATTCAAATAATGCAAACCAAAAAAGCAAATCGCTTTTTTGGCGAAATGCTTTTTGGTTATTTATGAAAAGTTGGTTTGTAGAAAGCACGATTTTCAAGCGGAAAAATTCGTTCGCTCACTTCACCAGGCTTCACTCTTTCTAATGCCCGGTCAAGCATATTCATTTTAGCATCTAGATTATCAATGTAATGTAAAATCTCCGCTTCTTTAACAAGTGGAGGTTTTGGACTTCCCCATTCAGCTTTACCGTGATGACTAAGAACAAGATGCTGAAGAATCAATACTTCCTCACCTGTTATGCCAAGTTCGTCAGCAGCTTTGCCAATTTCATTAACCATAATGGTAATATGACCAAGAAGATTTCCAGCTAATGTGTAGGCGGTTGAGATAGGGCCCGATAACTCAAGTACTTTACCCATATCATGTAAAATCACACCTGCATAGAGTAAATCCTTATCAAGGCTTGGATATAGCCCTGCGATTGCTTTTGCAAGATCGAGCATGCTTACCACATGATAAGCCAAACCGGATACAAACTCATGATGGTTCTTTGTCGCCGCTGGATATTCAAGAAAAGCAACTTGATGCTTCTTGATTAAGTGTCTTGTGATTCTCTGGATATTTGGATTCTTCATCTCAAAAATATACTGTGTTAGAATTCCGTTCATGTCCTCGCTACTTAAAGGAGCCGTTTCTAGAAAATCAGAAAGCTTAACGGAATCAGAAGGTCCTGCAGATCGGATTTGCCTTATCTTCAACTGACTTCTGCCACGATAATTTTGAATTTCACCAGAAACCTTTACTATACTTTGGTTAGAATAATTTTTTGCGTCTTCATCTGTCGCATCCCAAAGTTTAGCTTCAATATCCCCACTTTGGTCTTGGAGAATGAGTGTTAGAAAAGGCTTCCCATTACTAGCTACTCCCTTTACTGAACTCTTAATAAGTAGGAACGCTTCAAAATGCTCCCCAACTTCAAAATCTAGAATCCCTTTACCCATAGTGAAATCAACACTCCTTCCCATACTTCAAGTATATCATACCGATATTTACCTATGAATGTATCCTTACCTTACCCTTATCGAGCCAGAGAATATCACTTTCATTGAAATATTTGAGCATGTGTTTATGACAAGTATAAAACAAGATTTGGTTGTTGTTTAGTTTTTTCAAAAGCTGCATAATCTTCGACGTCCTCTTTTCATCGAAGTTTACAAAACTATCATCAATCATGATAGGTAATGAATATTTCTCATATAAAGTGACCGCAAGAGAAAGTCTCAAGGCAACATAAACTTGCTCCATTGTTGCCTGACTCAATTCATTAGCCTCAAAGAGCGTATGATCCTTATTCTCGATGATAAAGCCTGTCCCTGAATCCTTTAAATGAATTCTTCTATATTTCCCTTCTGTAAGAAAAACGAAGAATTCTTCAGCTTTTTCAAGCATTTGGGGTAATCTTTGATTTTTATACTTCTCAACCGTTCTGTACAGGATATTTTGAGCTAGACTATACGATGCCCATTCTCTAGCAGCTTCTTCTAACTCATATTTCTTCTCCTTAAAGGTGTGCATGAGTTCAGAGTATAGACCACCATCTTCAATTACTTGGAGTTCGTACTTGACCTTTGCAAGTTGATCCTGCATTTCAGCGTATCTGGACTCGGAAAACTTCACTTTCGTATCAAATTCCATAATAGAAGCTTCTACATCCAAGATTGCTTCAAGTTCTCCGAGATCTTGTTGTGTTAGAAAACTATAGCTCTTTTGACGTTCAAGTTCCTGAAGCCTCTTATTAAGCTTAATCCTGTCTTCTGCTTTTCTACCTATTAACATAAATTGCTGCTCATCCTCAGCATCCGCCTCTTCAAGGAGTTTGGAAACTTCACCTTTCATATGTCTTTGTTGGCGAAGCAACTCTTGTAGATGATCAACTGTTTCTTTATACTTTTTGCCGATTGCTTCACATTGAATTTGTTTTTCTGTTTCTTCCTTTAAAATCCTCTTGAATGTAAAAGAAAAATGGTGAATATCGTAATCTTGCCCATCAAAGAACTTGTCTGAGTAAAATTTCAAACGAACCTCGATTTTACTAACAGAATCATTTATATCTTGGAGCCTTTGATCAATTCGGATGATTTCACGCCAGTTTGCCTTTAGTTGTTCAATCATCTGATATCCTTCAATCAAACGCGCCACCCCTATATTATAAGGAAGCTTTAGTGAAGCACATAGATCCCTTACCTGCTGTTCATTCTGCCTGACTTCTTCTTCCCAGGCTTCAAATTTAGCAAGCACTTTTTCATACTGAATATTCTTTTGTTCCCATTTCAGTTCAAGACTTTTCAATTGATTTAGAAGTTGGTCATCCTTTTCTATCATTTTAATAGCATGAAAATCCGTACCGGACTTCATCACTCTTAAGTTCTCTCTTAAACTTGCCTCCTGCTCGATGAGTTCTTCCAAAACTTCATTTTTTGTGCTTGTCGGTTTAGAGTCTTTATTCTTTATCCCAAGCAAAATCAGCAATATATTTACAAAGAAACCAATGGCCGCTAAATTCCATTGTTTCGTCATGATGAAATAGACGAGTAGTAAAGTTATGATAACTGCGAAAACCATGAGTTGAAATTGTTTCTTTTTTTGCTGTTCCTTCATTCGCTTCTTTTCTTGCTGATCGGCGTTATTATAAAAAAGGATCTTTTCTTGCAAATAACCCATTTCCGTCTCTGCTTTTTGAATTCCAGTCTCACTCTTAAAACTTCTACTATATTTACTTCTTTCCTCTTCTGAAAGTAGTTGTTCTCTACAACGTTTCATTTCCTCTTCTAAATTTTCAAGTTCTTTTTTTTCTTCATTAAAGCTATCATCAAGGTCCTTCATTTTCTCTGATAATTTCTGTGATTTAATGTAGGCTTCTTCAACTTCCTGTTTTACAAAGATGTTTGTATTGATCTCGAAAATTTCCTTATACGGAATGGAGAGGTGAAGTTTTTCCTTAAGAACATTCAACTTTTCGTTGGTTTCTTCCTTTTGGTTCTTAAGTTTGGCTTCTTCAAGTTTCATTTGTTCAAGTAAAGGCAGTTTTTCCAATAAGGATAAAATGGCCGATTCATGAGCTAAAATTTCTTGATTAGGTTTTAAGGACTCCAATTCTCGAGAAATTTGCTCGGCGTTCTCCTTCGCAGTTGAAAGTTGAGCATCTAGCGGGTTCAACAGCAGCAGTAACTTCTCTATCCTTTGAATACCATGAATAGGAAAATTGAACTCTCCTATTTTCTCTAAATCCCTGATGATACTTTTCTCTTCAAGGAAGTTTGGACGAACACGTATCCATTCCTTTAGTTTGTTTTCATTCAATCTCAGGTCTTCTATCGCGTTACGAAGACCGTTCAAGTCGTTTTCCAATTCTGTTTTTCTCACGATAAGCTGTTCGTAAGCGTGGTTTTTGGCAGCGGCTTTTTTCAAGTCTGCGTTCAGTTCATGCAACTCTTGAAGCTTCTCATTGATTATGGGTTTCTTTCCACTTGGCTTAAAACGTAAATCCAACTCTTTTTGAAGTTCATTTTCAGCTATGGAAAGACTATCTGTTCCGAGTGTGCCAGCTGAGAAAAGAAATTTACCGATATCTTCATTTTTAATTTGATGGATATTTTGCAAACCGTGAATGTTAAAAGAAAAAATGGCTTGGTATAAAGACCTATCTACATTAGAAAGTAATTCCTTTAAAAGAAGCTCATTACCGCGCGTACCATCTTCAAGAACCACTGTCACATCTCCAACGGCTTTCCCCTTTACCCTTTCAATGACAGCATATCCTCGATCAGGGAAGTGAGCCTTGAGTTTACCACCATATTTGGTTTGATGTTTTGGTTCATATCGTAAGTCAGACTGCTGTTTCGTCGGAAATCCAAACAAAATGGCATGTATAAAGGCAGAAAGGGTGGACTTTCCGGCTTCATTTTCCCCAAAGAACACTTGGAAGTCACTCAAATCTCGTATATCCAAGTCATTCAATTGTCCAAATCCATATATGTACAACTCTGTTATTCTCATTTTTACCCCTCTCTTACCGTTTGGCTGAAGTCAACAAATTCGCTAATAAAGTTTGAGCTTTCATAATCAATTCTTGTTCCTCTTTCTCTTCTAATGGAGATAAATATTTTCTTCCTAAATGATGATGATCATATAAAACAGAGATTGCCTGTTCGATATTTTCAATCGATTCTGCTTCTGCAAATAATTCTCCCAAAAACTCACTTTCGTATATCGTATTTGGCAAACTCATAACATTTGTGTTCATGACATTTAAATCTATTAACCATACAAAAGCATTCATCTCTTTTTCTTCATCTTGGAGTACCTCTAAGAGTTCAGAAACAAGTGAAGGTGTAAGGAATGTTTCTGTTTCTTGATTTTCAAGACTCATAGAAAGCAATGTACCTTTGCCATTCTCTCGATTATTTTCAATGGTCTGCCTGCATAACGAGTAAACGTCCTGAAAATGCTTAGCTGAAGTTATATCCAGTTGAATTTCTTTCCATACAACATCTGCGGTCGCAATGAAATCTAATTCAGCTTCTCTTTCGGTAAGCGTTACGAGATAGCACCCTTTCTCGCCCAGTTCTTTCTTGTGCCTCCCTTGAATATTACCCGGATAAACGATTGGAGGACTTTCGCATAAGATTGCTCTCTTATGTATATGACCTAGTGCCCAGTAATCAAATTTCTTTTCCAATAAGTCCTGAACTTGAAAAGGTGCATATGCAGCATGATTCGAATCCGCTCCATCTTGACCATGCAGGATACCAATATGGAAGTCGGCCCAATCCTTTTTCATGTAGCTATCTATTTTTCTCTCTATTACGTGTCTTTGTTCGTAACTGAAACCATAAAGATGAACGACTGCATCTGATTTAGTTTTTAGTTTACTAACTTCTACATTCTCATTAAAGATATGGACACTTTCTGGCATATCAAGCTTGATCCAAGTCCCGTTCAAATGATCATGGTTTCCGTGTATGATATATACAGGAATCTGTGCAGCTGCCAGCTTTTCCATTTCCTTTTTAAAGCGGGCTTGCGCCTTTATACTTCGATCCTCTCCATCATATAAGTCTCCTGCCAATACCACGAAGTCAACTGAATGTTGGAGAGCCGCCTCAGTGATTTTCTTGAATGCTGTAAAGGTACTTTCTCTCAGCCTTGTTATGATTTCTTTAGGTAAATGCTTCAATCCTTGCATTGGACTGTCGAGGTGCAAGTCTGCGGCATGAATAAACTTAATCTGTTTCATTTTGATTACCTCACGAACTTTTTCTTTATTTTAACACAAAGCGAATGCGTGTTCCCACACATTTAATAAGACCATTCAGTATTATCATGGTGATATTGGAAATTTAGTTAAAAAGGATATAAAAAGAAGCCTTCTCTTCTGAGAAAGCTCCCTCTCACCTTATTCTTTTTTCGTAAGCTGTAATGCCTTCCCAATATCTTTAAAAGTACTTGATTTTCCATACATGAGCACTCCACCTTTATAGACACGGGCTCCGAATACAGCAAGAACGACAATTGTAGCAATTAGTATACCAATGGCGACTGCAATTTCCCATACTGGGATAGAGAGCATACCGACGCGGAGAAACATAAGCATAGGCGTGAAGAAGGGAATAAAAGATGTTACCGTAACAAAAGATGCCTCTGGTTTATTAAGACCAAACATGGCAATCATGAATCCAGCAACAATCATCATCGTCATTGGTGTAATCATTTGTTGAACATCCTCAATACGGCTGACGAGTGATCCTAAAAATGCCGCAAGGGTCGCATACAAGAAATACCCCAGTATGAAGAAGAGGACTCCATATATAATGGTTCCGATTGGCACATTCCCGAAACCAAAAAAGTCGAAGAATCCGCCTTTCATTGTTGCAAGGTTCTGCTTAACAGAAAAATAGCTTATTGATAGCATGATAGCCAATTGAGTCAAGCTTAGAAGCCCGATGCCTAAGATTTTGGCGAACATTTGCTTTACAGGTGAAACACTGGAAATAAGGATTTCCATAACCCGTGAAGACTTCTCGGTCGCAACTTCCATCGCAATAATATTCGCGTACATAATGACTGAAAAATATATAATGAAAAGCATCACATAAACAAGGCCCCTAGCCTGATTAAGTTCTTCCTCAGTTTTAGCATTTTCTTCAAGCGCGATTTTCTCGAAAACTACTGGATTATAGAGTTTTTGAAGCTGCTCGGGAGTCAGGTTTATTTGAGAAGCCGCTAAAGTTGTTTTGATTTGTTGCATGCTCGTTTGTATATCGGCATACACGGTTGAATCTGCAATACTCATCGCCTTGAACTGGGCCTCTGGAAGCTTTTCATCATTTAGGCTCAAAACCAGCATTCCTGCATATTTTTCTTCTTTGACATCTGATTCAGCCTTTGCGATGTCTCCTTCATATCTTTCAAGCTTTAAATCTTTGTTTAAAGCAGTTACAGCGGTTTTTAAAGGCTCATACAGTTGTTCTGTTTCATCTAAGACAGCTATCTTCTCAGCAGAATCATTGCGGTCAAATACATCTATAATTCTATTCATATTTGTCAGTCCAAGAAGAATAACAATAGTAATTGCCGTTGTGACAATAAAGGACTTCGTTTTCAATTTGTTCAGATAGGTATGAAATAGAATAATCCAAAACTTATTCATAGGAAGCACCTACTTTTTCAATGAAAATATCGTTTAACGAGGGTTCTTCAAGGACAAATTTTCGAATGAATCCATTGTTGACGATTTGTTTTAGTATCTTTTCAGCAACATGTTCTCCTTCGATTTGCAAGTGAATTCCCTCCGTCGTAACTTTAGACTTTGTTACTCCTGAATAATCTTTCAACTCATCTAGAGGAAAATCAGCATGAATGACTAAATTCTTTTTTCCAAAATTGCGTTTAATATCTTTTAGAGATCCATGTACCACTGGCTTACCTTTATGCATGATACATAAATGCTCACACATTTCTTCTACGTGTTCCATTCGATGACTTGAAAAGACTATAGTTGTACCGCTCTCTTTTAATTCAAGTACAGCACCCTTTAATAATTCAACATTTACAGGATCCAAGCCGCTGAATGGCTCATCCAGAATAAGCAATTTTGGTTGGTGTAGTACCGCTGCGATAAATTGGATTTTCTGCTGATTTCCTTTCGACAGCTCTTCGACTTTCTTATCGATGTATTCAGGTATTTTAAATCTCTCAAGCCAGTATGTAAGCTGTTTAAGGGCATCTTGCTTACTCATGCCCCTTAGCCTTGCAAGGTACACTAGTTGTTCCTTTACCTTTAACTTTGGATACAAGCCTCTTTCCTCTGGTAAATATCCAACGAGATGGCTCGTAGAATAATTTAAGTTCGTTCCATTCCATGTAATTGTGCCAGAATTAGGCTCAAGTAGACCCAAGATCATCCTGAAGGTCGTCGTCTTCCCCGCTCCATTCGCTCCTAAAAATCCAAACATCTCTTTTTCTGGGATATTTAGAGTCAATTCGTCAACCGCAATAAACTTTCCATAACTCTTTGTGATTTGTTCAAGTTTTAAAGACATAAAACTCCCCCCTCCTCTGTTTCTACGATTATAGTAGTTCAAAAGGTTCACTTTTCCATTAATTTTATTTTTGCACATTTTAATAAATTATGTAAGAATAATAGTAATCATCTGAATAATTAAACAAAGGGGTAATGATTATGAAAAATTATAAACTTACCGTTTTTGAAGCAAATGGAGAAAAATTGCTTGATGAAACGTTCCAAGCAGCTGCTGATCAGGAAGCCAAACAAATTGGCGAAAAGATGCTAAGCGAAAAGAATTACCTCGACAAAACTCACCGATGCACTTCACCAAGCGGTAAACTCGTATTATTCCATGCTTAGCTGAAAAGAGGCAGATCATTGTGATCCGCCTCTTTCTATATATGTTCTGTTGCCAATAACTATTACTTGCCAGACTTCCAGGTCTTCATTTGACTAAAGTACTTTGCAAGGCGTTTCCGCTTTTCTGGTTGTCCAGCTTCGAGCGGCATCCCCTCGAGGTTGTTTCCTAAATCCGAAACAACCTAGGTCATAAGCCATCCGTTTCGGAAGGCAAAGAACGCCTTCTGCCAACGTATGTCTTATGCTGGTCGGGGCTTAGCAAGGCGTTTCCGCTTTTTTGTTGTCCAGCTCCAACGCCTAGCCCCTCGAGGTCATAAGCCATTCGCTTCGGAAGGCAAAGGACGCCTTTTGCCAGCGCATGTCTTATGCTTGTCGGGGCTAAGCAAGGCGTTTCCGCTTTTCTTTCTACTTCCCAATGAATTTTGGTTTTCTTTTTTCAATAAAAGCTTGAATGCCTTCGCGATGATCTTTGGATTGTCTCATTTTGAATTGGGCGTGCTTTTCGACTTCTAGAACCTTCAATAATTGAGGTCGATTGTTTTCAGCTAGGATTTTTTTCGTTTTGATCATCGCTTGAACGGGTTTATGTAACCACTCTGTGACCTTGCTTTCAAGTGCATCTGCTAAGGAACCTTCAGCAACTCCTTGAATTAAGCCCAGTTTGAACGCCTCTTCAGCACCCATGACTTTCCCTTCCCAAATAAGTTGCTTCGCCCTTGTCTCTCCAAGTCTTTTTTCTAGGAAGAAGTGTGCTCCTCCATCAGGAATAAGTCCAATACCGATAAAATTCATGGCAAACTTGCTTGTGTCATCTGCCAGAATATAGTCTGTGGCAAGCGCTAGGCTAAAGCCCAATCCAGCAGCTGCTCCTGAAACCGCACTGATTGTCAGCTTTGGAATACTGTATAAAGTAATTATTAGTTCATTTATGCTATCCATAATCGGAAAGAAATCGTTTTCATCTTTCATTGTAAGCATTGACTTAATATCACCGCCGGCTGAGAAAGCTTTACCATTACCTGTTAGCACGACAATATCAATTTCATCAGAGTCAGTGATTTCTTTCAATTTCACAACTAGCCCTTTAATAAGATCTTTATCCAATGCGTTTAAAGCTTCGGGTCTGTTCATTTCAACCGTTGCAACGCGACCATTTATTTTTACATTTACGCTTTCCGTTACAAAATTCATAACCTGAAACGCCTCCTTTCACTATTCTCTCTTATTATAAAGCTACCTTTTAAGTAAAAAAACTAATTTTATAAAAATTAAGAAAATTCTTCTCGGATAATGTCATGAAAAGTTTTGGCATAATTTTATTCTCCCAAAGAACAAAAGGCGCAAGCGCCCTGTTTAGCCCCGACAGGCATAAGACGAATCACGCAGTCATCCTCGAAAAAGCTATCGCTTTTTCTTCGTGCGATGTTAATGCTGCCGAAGCGTTCCTTGTCCTGATTTCTGAAGTGATTTGGCTTATGACCAAGGTTGTTTCGGCTTTAGGAAACAACCCCGAGGGGCTGGGCGCTGGAGCTGGATTATTAGAAAATCGTAGAAAGTTATCACATTAATTTATTTTATAATTTCCTAGACCATAAAAAATCGCCAGACATTTAGAATGCTGGCGACTCATTTTTAATGATTGGTTCTGTTAAAATAGCCTTTTGATTTTTTTCCTAAGCATTTATTTTATCGTTCTATAGTTTGTTGAAAAAATAGTTCGTTCAGAATCGCAATTTTTTCATCAGTATATTCTTTGTAGCTATCATTATAAGTCTTTGGATCCTTTGGGTTTGCAAACTGAGTGATTTTGCCTGTGACGGGGTGAATGAACTTACTTGCTGCTCCACAACCAAGACCAATAATCGTTTGTTGTTCTTCCATAATCATGATGTTATAGATACTCTCTTGTCCTGGTAGAGCATAACCAACATTTTCAAGATTGCCTAAGATATTCTTTTGACGGTACAAATAATAGGGCTCATAGGCATGCTCTTTCGTCCACTTCTCTGCTAATTCCATCATGCCCTCAACTTCTTCGCGATCAGCCACTTTGTACCGTTCTTTATTTTTCGTCATTTCTGATGCTCGCTTGAATGAAAGGGTATGAACCGTTAATGACTCGGGCATCAATTTCTTCGTCTCAGCCAATGTATGAGTAAATTCAGTCATCCCCTCACCCGGTAAACCAATAATCAAATCCATATTAATATTGTTCATACCCATTTCTCTTGCTAAATGGTACTTTGTTACCGTTTCTTCTACTGTATGATGACGCCCGATCGCTTTTAGCGTTTCTTGAGTATACGATTGTGGATTTATGCTAATTCGATCGATGTTCCACTTTTTCAAGACATTTATTTTTTCTGGCGTAATCGTATCTGGTCTGCCAGCCTCAACAGTGATTTCACGGATGTTTTCGACATCAGGGAAGGATTGGTACATCTCTTCATAAAGCATGTCCATTTCCTCAGCTGTAATGGACGTCGGAGTTCCACCACCATAATAGACAGTCGTAATTCGGATATCCTTTTCCTTCAACCACTGCCCGATCGCTTTCATTTCGTAATGCAACCCACCTAAGAAAGAATCGACAGATCCTTGCCGGCTATTTATGGCATACGCAGGGAACGTACAGTATGCACACTTTGTTGGACAAAATGGAATCCCAATATAAATACTTACTTCTTTCTGTAATGAATAAAGGTCAGGTACGACAGCAAGCTGCCGTTCTACGATATGCTGCATGAGATTGATTTTTTCATCAGAAATAAGATAATCCTTCTTCAATTCCTGATGAGCTTCTCCAACCCCAACTCCATCCTGAAGTTTACGATGAAGTAATTTTGTAGGACGAATCCCTGTCAGAATGCCCCATTTTTGAATGATTCCAGTCCATTCCTGTAGTACCTTCAAATAAACATGCAAAAATGCGTTTTTCGTTTGTTTGAAACGTTCTTTTTCAGTACCTGCTTCATCAATGATTGTACTGAAGGACGCTGTATGTTTTTGGTTATTTAAATCAGTCAAGCTAGCATTAGCTTTAAATTCTTCCCCTATTTCAGAAGTGAACAATATATGAATATCAGCATTTTCAATTGGAGTAAATGCTACTTTAGATTCTTCAAAAAATAAATTGGCTATATTCTGAAGTGGACGAATATATCTTTCGTCATCTAAGCCTTTAATTAATATATGCAAAATTTATCACCTTTCAAAAAAAACAGATTGTCTTAAGTTTACATAAAGCCTTTTGGCAGGTCAATAAACGGAAATGCAAAGAATGCAGCAAATTTTGGGACTTAGTCACGCCACAAAAATACAAAAAGCTATCATTCCCAAAATGGGTCAGATAGCTAGAATTACTATTTAATAATATTCATCTTTTTTAAGAACTCTATCGGCTGCTGTTTGCGGAAATGTTCCTTCACCATATAAGCAACTCCTTGTTCATTTTCAGAACGAGTCACCCAGTTTGCCGCTTTTTTCACATCAAAACGAGCATTCCCCATAGCAACGCCTAATCCCGCTTCTTCTATTAAAGGAATATCATCAAGATCACTGCCGATATAGACCATTTCTTTTCGACTAATGCCCAGATGCTCTCCTAAATAAAGAAGACCATTCATTTTTGAAACACCTTGAGGCAAAATTTCTAAACAATAAGGATTTAATGCATCTGCTGATACTTCCAAGAACATGGCTTTCAAGCCTGCTTTAGCATCTTCCGCATCTTTTTTATGTTCAAAATACACCTCGATCTTCGGAGGTGATACCGGCTGATCAGCTAGTGTTTCACTTAGGTCTTCTACAAATTGTTGAGAGTACAAAACTGGATCTCCAGATGTGAAAACGGTCTTCGCAAGAAGGTTATTATTAATCCTGAGTTTATTAGACAACGAAAATTGTTCATGTACAATTCTTATCTGACAAGAAAAACTTTCAAGGAATCTCACAATGTCATAAGTTACATCTTCTGAAATTCGTTTCACATATACCGGCTTTGCATCAGGACCTGAAATATATGCACCTTGATGTGTCACAAGCAAGGATTTTAGTTTCAAAGCACGAGCCACTTTCTTTGCGGAGGGAAAGCTCCTTGAAGTAACGAGCGTTACATAAATTCCTTTTTGCTGAACATAATCTAGGGCTTCCTTTGTAGATTTATGCAGTTTTCCATTTGATTGTAGAAGTGTCCCATCAATATTTAACGCAAGTAAGCGATATATCATCATGTTGCCCCCTGTTCGTGATGAAATTAACCTTATTTCACTTGTATGATGGCTTATACATTTATAGAACAGAGGGATGAAATTAAGCAAAAGCAAGAATGTCCTTCAAAAGATAAACCAACTCATTAGATTACCTCATAAATCTTAGACAGTTTGAAAAATCGTCAAATAATGAAGAGGAAGGGAGTGTAAAAAGTAATATTTAATATCAATTTTCACTCACTCATTTAGAAGAGAGATTATAGGAGAATTTCTTTTTGTGTAACTGTATGGTTCATTTGTGTAACTGTACACTTTATTTGTGTAGATTGCCATTTTATTTGTGTAAAACCCGTTTTCTTTTGTGCTTGCCCCTTTCAGACACAGTAATGCCCCAAAAATACGTTTTAGGTCAAATTTTACACATCCTTATCTGATAAAAAAAGCCCTGGCAATTTGCCAGAGCTTTGGGAATGTCTATTCTTATGCTTCCATCTTGCCATAAAGTTCTTCTAGAGGTTTCATGATCAATTGATTGATTTCTCCAATGATCATGCCCATACGTTGCTCAGCTTGCATCAATCTTGAAATCTTCTCATGTTGTTGAACAAGTACTACTGTTTTTTGAGCCTGATCCACTTCTTCTTGTGTGATTTCTTGACCCATCATTTGCTTTTGTTGTAATTTCATTTGGATGTCACGGAAGTTTTCAAACATTCTTTTAGCTGACTCATCCGCATTGACTTCATCATACATTTGTTTAAGTTGCTTATATTCATCGCTTTGACGAATTGCTTTTTCCATTTCGTAAGCTGCATCGTATAGATTTACTGCCATGATAACCACTCCTTTAATAATCACTACTTCCCTCTAACTATAACAAACTATGTAGGTAATAGCGAGGTGTGACCTTGAACGACCTCCGAAAAACACTCATTTCAAAAATCGAATCACACCCTGTAAACCGAAATCATAAGATACTTATATCCGCTTTTGCCTAATTTCCTACTTAAAAAATAAACAAAATGTTGAAACATAAATGAGGAATGATGATGACAAGTTCCGTTTCTTATATGAAGTTTGAACCTATTCAAACTTACAATGAAGATCCCTATTCGATGTATGTTTCCTCAGCTCTTCTAAAAAAATGGAAAATGGCTGATGAAAGCATCATTCCACTAACAATAGGGCGAACATGCATAAGTGTTAAAATGAAAACTTTTAGCATAGATACAAGTACATTAAAAATCCCAACCGCTTTGTTTGAAAAATATTCTCTGCCTGTACAGAAATATGTTTTTGCCGTCCGTTTTGATGAAGTGTTACAAACATTGAAAGTTGGGCCTATTATTGGCATGCTTACTAATTATTATCATGACGAAAATGATGAACCTAATTTTCGGAGCATCCACTCATTCTGCGAAGAATTAGAAAAAGGTGTAAAGGAGTATGGAGGGTTCTTCTACGTTTTCGCCCATGCCGACTTTTCCGCTTCTTCAGTAAAAGGATTTTATTATGAAAATGAAAGATGGGTATCTAGCGAGCTGCCCCTTCCTGATGTTATCTATAATCGGATTCATTCTCGAAAACTCGAACAAGGATCTGAAATGCTAGCATTACGCGAGATGATTAATGACCTGGAAATCCCTTATTTTAACGAAAGATTTTTTTCAAAATGGGAAGTGTATAACTATTTAAGTCATGAAGATCATTTACTTCCTTATCTTCCCGATACTAAGCTTCTTACAAGAGAAAGCCTTATTGAGATGACAAATAAATATAGTACGGTCTTCATTAAACCCATTCACGGCAGCCAAGGGAGAAACATCTTAAAGATTACAAAAGATGAGAACTCTTATTGGGTAGATACATCTACAAACCATCATCTCAAAAGCGAAAGGAAGCTCTCCTTTAATGAACTGTTCCAACATTACCAAACCTTTTTCACAAAAAAATGGTGCATTGTACAGCAAGGGATTGACCTTATTGATTACTATTCGCGGCAAATCGATTTTCGCGTCCTCTGTCATCGCAATTCACAAAATCTTTGGAGTAAGACTTCTACAGTTGCACGGATATCTGCCAAGCAACAATTCGTCTCAAACATAGCTCAAGGTGGAGAAATCATGCGTCCTGTCCTTGCTCTTTCCCATTGTTTCAGCAAGCAGGAGGCCATGGCTCAAAGTGCTTTGTTGGCTGAACTCGCTATCGAAGCTTGTTCCATTTTAAGTCAACACACCTCTGGAATCCTTGGAGAGTTAGGCGTAGATATTGGAATTGATCACCATGGGAAGCTATGGATTATCGAAATCAATTCAAAACCATCGAAAAACTTTGAAGACAAATCATTAAAAATTCGGCCTTCAGCAAAAGCAATTATCCGGTTTTGCACTTCCCTTGCTTTTGAAAAGTCCACTAAAAAGGAGGATTCGTAAACATGTACACTTTAGGTTTTATGTCACTTAATCATGAAAGCGAAGCAAGTTATTTTACAGAGGTAGCTAAACGCGCCGCATTGAGGGGAATCGTTTGCTATCGGTTTATTCCAACAAGTATTAATCCTCTTACACAACTAGTAAAAGGGAAAAAGTTTGAGCCCACAAGTCACGATTGGGTAGATTGTGAGTTTCCTCTCCCTTCGGTATTATATGATCGTTGTTTTTATGGAGACGATCCACATTCGAAGAAAGCGATACCCATTGTCACATGGCTTAAAAATAGAGACGATATCAGGTTCTTAGGATACGGTCTACCAAACAAGATAGAACTTTACAAAACTCTCGCAAATACAGAACTTGCCCCCTATCTACCTCCTTCCCAACAAGTCAACTCCTATCAAACTGTATTTAACCGACTAGAAAACTGGAAGAAAATCATGCTTAAGCCCATTACAGGCTCTCAAGGATACGGAATCTATTACATCGAAAAAAAAGAGTTCTCTATCATTGTTAAAACAGAGAAGAACGGAAAGGTGATAGAACGCACTTTTACAGATATCAAGAAAATGCAAGCATGGCTAGAGAAATTGCTTCAAAATCATCTTTATCTTGTTCAGCCTTATTTTGAATTACGTGATTCTTCTGATCTTCCTTTTGATATCCGAATTCTCTTACAGAAGAATGCAGAAGGAAAGTGGACTGAGCGAGGAAAGGGTATCCGTAAGGGGCAAAACGAAGGTATTCTGTCAAACTTGTGTGCAGGCGGCAAGACATTGGATTATAGAAGCTGGACTGAGTCAATATCAAAAGAGCAAGCACGTTATATACACGGTGAACTTTCATATATTGTAAAGCTGCTTCCTACTTTATTGGAGAACGAGTTTCCATCTTTATTTGAAATGGGCGTCGACATTGGAGTTGCAAAGGATGGTGCCGTCTGGATTTTGGACATAAATTCAAAGCCTGGTCGAAAAGTAATTGTAGAGACTTGCCCAGAGATGATAGATACTCTTTATCAAGCTCCTTTTCTTTATGGAAGTTTTGTTCACCAAAACGAAGTGAAGGGACTGAATTCACACCATGCGAAAACGTTACATCATTGAAACGGACATAAGGAATGAATCCACTGTGTTTTGTCCAACTGCCCTCATAAAAGACCATTCATTGAACCGAATTGCCTTCGGCTCTCTTTCCGTGGAAGCTCAATTCAAGCCTTCCGAACAAAGTGTGGATAAGATAGTTATGAGCAAAAATGTAGCAGATTCTATTACCTTTCTTCACTCAGATGTACCATTGCATGCATTTGTGCAAGATCAGACTTTACATTTGGGTCCATTAATTGGTATTTTCACTGCGGGTTTCACACCTTTCCCTTTAAGACCGATGGGCGAAAGATCTATCTTTTTCGCAAAACTGTTATCGGTTCAAAAATCTGTAGGTGCGCTTCCTTTCATCTTTGGGGAACAGCACATCGACTGGGAAAGGGGAATGATAAAAGGTTTCTTTTTTCGCAAAGAAGGATGGGTCATCAACGAAGTTCCCTTTCCAAATGTTATATACGACCGGCTGCCAAATAGAAAAACTGAAAACCGTCCGCATTTAAAAAAGATCAAGGACAAATTACAGCACGACTACCTTATTCCTTGGTATAATCCTGGTTTCTTTAACAAATTGGATGTTCACGAACGGTTGCTCGATAATCCTCTTGCAGTTGAGTTTTTGCCCGAGACTCATACTTTTTCATCTTTTTCACAAATTGAAAAAATGCTTTCAGATTACGGGCATATTTATATAAAGCCCTTTAACGGAAGTCTGGGTAATAGCGTTCACCAAATTATTTATGATAAGCAAGAAAACATGTATTATTGTCGATATTGCGATTCACAGCATATGAATCGGCTCCTGAAGTTTTCTACTTTGGAGGCTCTTTTCAAGTATGTGTTTCGTGGAAAAAGCATGAAAAAAATGCTTATTCAACAAGGAATCCACTTACTCAGACATCAACAACGTACTCTCGATTTCCGTGTGCATACCAATAAAGACGCCCATGGTAAATGGCATGTTACAGCCATAGCAGCAAAGATCGCCGGAGTCGGCAGTGCCACAACCCATATTCATAACGGCGGAGTCATAAAAACCCTGGAAGAAATTTTCCCTTCAAAAGAATGTTCCCTGTACAAAGAAAAATTGACACATGCAAGCTTGGTTCTTAGCGAAGCAATAGAACGGGACATGGAAGGAATAATCGGAGAAATAGGATTCGACCTTGGTATTGATCGCAATGGACGTGTTTGGTTATTTGAAGCAAACTCCAAACCGGGAAGGTCTATTTTTACCCATCCACAGCTAAAGGATTTTGATTTATTAACAAGAAAGCTCTCTATCGCGTTCGCTGTTTTCCTTACTGAACAATCAATCATCAATCCGGAGATGCTCTTCAAATGAGTCTGTTTTGGGATCGAAAGGAACAAACATGGGTTCACAATTATAGTGAAGAATCCTTTACATTTGGAATCGAAAAACTCCCAGTATCTTTTAGAAACATTCAAGCCTCGAGTCGCTACATTCCATTCCAATTGTCCTCTCAAAATAATCATCTAGGACCACTGGTCGGCATCCTATGTTCTAAAAAGAATGGGCAAGAAGTGATTGGAAACGGATTTTTGTTCAGGAAGTTGCAAAAGCACCTTCTAAATAACGGCTCCCTTAGTTTTATTTTCACCCCAGATGATATCCATGAAAATTTAATTGAAGGAAACCTATATCTTCCACAGAATGACACTTGGATAAAGGTTAAGACGCCTTTTCCAGATGTCATATATAACCGTATTTCTTTACGAAAAACAGAAAAGGACATCTTTAATAACCTCATGATGAATACGTTCGCCGATAAAGGCATTCCATTTTTCAACCCATGTTTTATTGATAAATATGATTTGACCACGATATTCCAAGAAGATCCTCAACTTCGACCATTTTTACCAGCAACAATCCCTTTAGAGGAACGCATGATACTAGCAGACTTCCTTGAGGAGCATCGGACAATTTATTTAAAGCCTTGCCTTTCTTCAAAAGGAAAGGGGATATACAGACTTCATTTGGCTTCAGACAAACAAATTCAAGTGTATAGCATAGACAACTCCTACATTTTTCAAAATTACGATTCATTTTGGGAATGGTGGAAAACTTCAACACAAGCTACGAAAACATACATTGTACAAAAAGCAATTAAGTTTGCAACCTTTGAAGGAAATCGTTTTGATTTTCGGGTATTATGCCATTTCGATGAGGGAATTTACAAAGTTACGGGTGTAGGAATTAGAATATCGAAATCTCAAAATGTAACGACACACCTTCCAAATGGAGGTACCTATATCTCTTACCAACTATTGCAAACAAAAGAGCATGATCAGTTCATAAATACGATTACTCCTCTCATAGGGAAGGCCTTAACTAATAGATATGGTTTTTTTGGCGAGTTCTCGATTGACGCAGGAATTAGCACAAGTGGAGACTACTACGTCTATGAGGTGAATTCAAAACCAATGAGTTTTGAGGAAGAACATATCGAAGAAAATAAGTTGATAAAGCTCTGCAAACTTTTTTATTACTGTAGTCATTTGAATGGGCAGCAAAATGAACCTTTATAAAAACTGTATGAAATGACTGTTTTCCTGAAAAAATAAACTGAACTTCATGGAAAGGAGTCATCATAATGAAAGAGAAAAAACAATCATCACAAAAAGAGTCTTGTTATGAAGGCAGAGACCTAGCTTATATGGATATTGACCGTATGATCAATGAAGGTATGTCCGGAGGCACTGTCCATATGCGTCATGATAGTGTCAATATTGAAGAAGCAAGAGATTTGTATGAAGAAGAGCCTCCTTATCAAAGTGAAAGTTAAAAAACGTACCCCTATAAAAAGACACCTCATCATAAGATGTAGGTGTCTATCTGCTTTTCACTATCATATTAACAGCTTCTTGGATAGCGTCCTCTGCCGTTTTGCCTTCGTCATTAGCTTCCCGAATACAAGCCTCCAGGTTTTTCGCTACCATATATCCAATGGAGCGGTCGACAGCCGATCTTACAGCTGAAAGCTGAGTCACAACATCTTTACAATGCTGGCCTTCTTCCATCATTCTGATAACACCACGTACTTGCCCTTCCAGACGTTTCAAACGATTCTTCATTTCTTTGGAGTATTCCACGATAAACACCTCTTTCTCATTACGGTACCCCCTGCTGTATCTAATTATATCCTTATTCCAATTTTTTTTCACGATTGAACAAAAAAAACTGCATCATTTGACACACATTCTTTTCCTATGATAGACCTGATATAATGAATTTCAATAATTACTAATAATCGAGGACCTAAACATGAATCATATTCAATTATTATATCCCGAAGCAATTATATCCAAAGAATTTCCAACAGATAACTTTTCAAATTACCACTACTTCAGAAATCATCAAGATCAATCATGGCTCCTCATTCCCAAGAATGGCATTGGCGAAAAAGAATTAAAGCTTCTCAGCCTCCTATATGAACATGTAGAAAAATCAGCAATCTCCACTATGAATATCCATACTAAAGAGTGGTACGACTTTTTATATAACGAAGGTCCATTTCCCATTCAACAATCACAAAAAGAAATGAGATTCATTCATTTTTTCATTGAGAATCAACAACTTGAACGTGAAGAGTTGGAATCTGCAATCAAGGGCTTCTTACCTGAACAAGCTATCATTATATGGGAATTTGATAATAGAGGAATCATCATTGAAGAAAATTCAGCTGTTTCATTGTCGGAAAAAGAATACCAGATGATGTCTGAAACGTTCGAGGCTGACTTTTTCGCAAAGACCTTTTTTTTCATCGGAAAATTTCATGAGCTAGCGTTTAAAACTCCATCTCTTATTAAGCAGGATAAGGAATTTTTTGATTTTTCTCTTTCTTTTTTGAAAAATGAAAGAATGTTATCTTTCGAAAAGGTTTTCCCGTCCTACCTTGCACACCATTTAAGGGAAGATATAAAAGGAAAAATGGACAATGAACTTTTGAAAATATTTAAAGATGACCCCGAGATGCACATTACGATAAAAACTTTTCTTGAAAATAACCTAAATGCAAGTATGACGGCAAAACACTTGTACATACACCGAAATACTTTGCAATATCGTCTTGACAAATTCACTGAAAAAACAGGCATACATTTGAAAGACTTTCATAGTGCTTTTACGGTTTTCATTGCTTCCTTAATTTCAAACAGCGAAATTAAGTGAACAACTTGCCCAAAAAAGTTTGTGCACATTGTCCATTTTGCATTTTGTGATTATTAGGTAGAATCTTCTTAACAACATATTCTCTAGGAGGCTATACTAATGGCTGAATTGAAACTCGATCACATTTATAAAATTTATGATAATAAAGTTACTGCTGTAACCGATTTCAATCTACACATTCAAGATAAAGAATTCATCGTATTTGTTGGACCATCAGGTTGTGGAAAATCAACTACACTTCGTATGATTGCTGGTTTAGAAGAGATCTCTAAGGGCGACTTCTTCATCGATGGCAAAAGGGTAAATGATGTTGCTCCTAAAGATCGTGATATCGCAATGGTATTCCAAAACTACGCTCTATACCCTCACATGAGTGTATATGACAACATGGCTTTTGGCCTTAAACTTCGTAAGTTCCCTAAAGATGAAATCGATCGTCGTGTGAAGGAAGCTTCTAAGATTCTTGGCTTGGATCCGTATTTAGATCGTAAACCTAAGGCATTATCAGGCGGTCAACGTCAGCGTGTTGCACTTGGCCGTGCAATTGTCCGTGATGCAAAGGTATTCTTAATGGATGAACCACTTTCAAACCTTGATGCAAAACTTCGTGTAGCAATGCGTGCAGAAATTGCCAAGCTTCACCGTCGCTTACAAACAACGACTATTTATGTAACGCATGACCAAACAGAAGCTATGACAATGGCTACTCGCCTTGTTGTTATGAAAGACGGACTCATTCAACAAGTTGGAGCTCCTAAAGAAGTTTACGAAAAGCCTGAAAATGTATTTGTTGGCGGCTTTATTGGCTCTCCAGCTATGAACTTCTTTAACGGAAAGCTAGAAGATGGAAAGTTCATCGTTGGTGATGCATCCATAGCAGTTCCAGAAGGAAAAATGAAAGTACTTCGTGAACAAGGTTATGTTGGCAAGCCAATTATTCTTGGTGTACGTCCAGAAGACATTCATGATGAGCCAGTTTTCATCGAAGCTTCTCCAGGAACAAAAATCAATGCACAAATCGATGTTTCTGAATTAACTGGTGCTGAAACTATGATTTATTCTAGCGTAGGCGGACAAGATTTCGTTGCTCGCGTTGACTCTCGTACAGATATCGTTCCTGGTCAAAACCTGGAACTTGCATTTGATATGAATAAAGCTCACTTCTTTGATGCTGAAACAGAATCACGCATTCGACCATCGAACGAAAAATAATAACATGAAAACAATGAACCCCGCCTTAACATAAGGCGGGGTTCATTTATTCTGTAATAAAGACGATTTGATCTTGATTACATTTCATACAGGAATACAAATGGGGACATTTATGCTGTGCATTTGTATCTGGATAACCATCCTCCAGTTTCAACTGATCTATTTCCATATAAGCACTATAATCATCATAATAGTCCATGATTCTACCACAATCATTCATTTTACTTTTGCATTTATCACACGCTATCTTCAGTTCTTGCAATCCGTTGCAAATAGGACAGATATTCATCTTACCGTCTCCTTTTGACGATTCTTCTCCTCTATTGTTTGTAAAAAGAAACACCCTATGTACAACTTTCAAAAAGGAATAAATTGGTTGTAAATAAATCTGAATAAGTCCTTAAAAATCATCCATAATAGTTAGTACAAACAGCAAATCACTTCTACCGATGGGTTAAACCAAAAGGTTGCAGGATAACTTGCACGCCGGTGTAATTCCGGCTAACCCAACCATTAAAACTAAAAATTATTGAGGAGATGAATCACAATGCCAAACCAATCATCTAGAAGCAATTCGTCCAATCAATTATTAGTTCCAGGAGTGCAACAAGCACTTGACCAAATGAAGTATGAAATCGCTAGTGAGTTCGGAGTACAATTAGGTGCAGATGCAACGGCTCGCGCTAACGGTTCTGTTGGTGGAGAAATCACAAAACGCCTTGTTCAAATGGCTGAACAATCTTTTGGCGGATATTCAAAATAAATTAAACTAAGCATATCACCTACAATTGAATAAATTTGGCTATTGCCCCCTTCTTCGGAAGGGGGCATGTTAGTGTTTAGAATGTTTTCGCACTGATTATTGCTTTTCGGATGTTTTTTTCATCCCGCATTCTTAATGAATTCGGGGCTCTTTTCGAGAAGTTGCTGAACTAAGAATTCATTAATATTCGTAAAAATCCAGAAGCCGATTTTTACTTTTGCTTGTAAAACAACAAAGTTTACGAAAAGAGCCTTGGTTAAATCATGTTTTCAGGTTTAACCCACTGTTCAAATTGTTCTTCATTTAAGTAGCCACTTTTTATAGCTGCTTCTTTTAAAGTAGTATTTTCCGCAAAAGCTTTTTTAGCAATAAACGCAGCTTTTTCATACCCGATATGAGGATTGAGTGCCGTCACCAGCATCAATGATCTTTCTAAATGCTTATGAATTTCTTCTAGGTTTGCTTCGATGCCGATGGCGCAATGATCATTAAAGGAAACAATGCCGTCTGCAAGTATACTTATTGATTGCAATAAATTATAAATGATGACAGGCTTGAACACATTTAGTTCGAAATTGCCTTGGCTTGCTGCAAAACCAATTGCTGCGTCATTTCCAAATACCTGACAAACAATCATCGTCAGAGCCTCACTTTGGGTTGGATTTACTTTCCCAGGCATGATAGAACTTCCTGGTTCATTCGCTGGGATTCTCAACTCTCCAATTCCACTTCTCGGACCACTTGAAAGCCATCTCACATCATTAGCAATCTTCATCAAGTCAGCTGCGAGAGCTTTCATGGCACCATGGACATGGACAATTTCATCATGACTAGTTAATGCATGAAATTTGTTGCTAGAAGATTGAAATGGATATTCAGTCAATCTTTCTAACTCTTCTGCCATTTTATCCCCAAAATCTCTATCTGCATTAATCCCAGTACCTACAGCCGTTCCCCCAATTGCTAAGTCCAGCAAATATTGTGATGCTTCCGTAATCATTTTTTCACTTTTTTGAAGCATTGCCTTCCAGCCACTAATTTCCTGTCCTAAAGTAACAGGGGTTGCATCTTGCAGATGGGTTCTTCCTATTTTAATTATTTTTGCGAATTTCTCTTCTTTAGCCTGTAGCGTAACTTTAAGCTTCCTGATAGCGGGCAAAAGCTCCTCGAAGATTTTTTTATAAGCACATATATGCATCGCTGTCGGAAAAGTATCGTTTGAACTTTGAGACATATTCACATCATCGTTCGGATGAACTTTCCCATCTTTAGTTGTGTCTAAGATTTGGTTCGCTCTGAATGCAATTACTTCATTCACGTTCATATTCGACTGCGTTCCACTTCCCGTTTGCCAAACTACTAATGGAAAATGTTCATCAAGCTTACCCGTTAAGATTTCATCACAAGCAGCCATAATGGCAGTAGATTTAGACTGAGACAATTTCTGACTTGCATGGTTGACTATGGCGGCTGCTTTTTTGATTGTAACAAGAGCGTAGATAAGTTCGGTTGGCATTTTTTCCTTGCCTATCTTAAAATTTTCTTTGCTCCTTTGAGTTTGGGCCCCCCAATATTTGTCCTTAGGCACATTTATTTCACCGATTGTATCTTTCTCCACTCTATATTCGTTCATAGGCACACATCCTTTCCTACCTAATTTATTCCCATTCATTTGAAAAATCATGTTTAGAAGATCAAAAATTTAAACCAATTATTTAGATTGTCTTCTAAACTTAAGATCGTTGGGAAAAACTATAAATTTTGATCTGAAAAGTAATATTTTGTATCTATTTATACTGTTTTATTCAGAGGATAGGTTGTAGGAAAATTTTTATTTGTGTAACTGTACGGTTCATTGGTGTAACTGTACACTTTATTTGTGTAAGACCCTATTTCATTTGTGTAAAAATTCTTTTCTTTCAAAAAAAAACTACTGCAAAATTTGCAGTAGTTTTAAGATTTCACCATCGTATATCCAATAAAATAGACAAGAATCATAATACTGGCAATACTGAGTGTGACAGAAAATTCGCCCATTGTTTTCACCTCGACCATATCTACTTTGTTCATCAATGATAAAGTATCATATGATCGCCGCAAAATCAGGAATATTTGTTGCGAATAGGTGACAATGTTATAGAAATTCTGTGAACTCCTTTATTTTTGAAAACGATTCTGCAATGCCATCCTTTAGGAGACCGATATGGACGCTCCGCCTTGTTGTAATTGATACATTTGGTAGTACTTCCCTTTTCGCTCTATTAATTCATCATGGTTTCCCTTCTCTACAATTCTTCCTCTATCGAGCACAATGATTTGATCAGCATTTCTAATAGTGGAGAGTCGATGTGCAATAATGAAGGTAGTTCTACCTTTCTTCAGCACATCCATCGCTTCTTGGATAACAGCTTCTGTTTCGGTATCAATACTCGAAGTAGCCTCATCGAGTATGAGAATAGCCGGATCGAATGCGAGTGCCCTTGCAAAAGAAATGAGCTGTCTCTGGCCGCTGGAAAGAGTGCTTCCTTTTTCAATCACAGGCTCATCATAACCATTTTCAAAGTTTTTAAAGATAACGTCAGCTCCGACGTCAGCTAATGCTTTCTCGATTTTCTCTCTAGAAATCCCAGGATGATTAAGTCCCACATTTGAAGCAATGGTTCCTGTGAACAAATACGGATCTTGTAAAACAATACCCATATGCTTTCTAATCGTTTGTCTAGGCAGACTTTTTATGTCGATTCCATCAATCAAAATAGAACCCTTCTGGCAATCATAAAACCTGAACAGCAAATTCATAATTGAACTCTTTCCAGAGCCTGTATGACCAACCAGTGCAACAGTTTCTCCATGTTTAGCTTCAAAATCCAAGTCTTTTAAAACGTATTCGTCTTCTTTATATCCAAATGAAACGTGATCAAATTTCACATTACCTTTATACCTTGGAATGTCCTGATCACTTACCATTTCACCTTTTTCATCTAGAAGTTCAAAAGCTCTTTCTCCTGCCACAAGCGCTTGCTCCAGATTGGCTAATTGGTTTACAACTCCAACAATTGGATTAAACAAACGATTGATATAATCTACGAATGCGTACAACATTCCTAGGGACAAAACATCGATAGCCCTTATCGATTCCGAACCAAAGTACCAAATGAAGATGACAAACACTAAATTTCTTAAAACGTTAACCAAATTATGTGAAGTAAGAGAATTCAAGCTTAAAAGCTTGTTCTGGAATTTAAAATGATCTTCATTGAAGTTTTCAAACTCACCAATCGTCTCTTTTTCTCTTTTAAAAGCTTGAATGATATTCATTCCTTGAATGGACTCATTTACCATTGCATTGATATCACTAACCCTGGCACGAATGACATGATTATATTTTGAAGCGATTCTTCTGTAAATGATCATCCATACATATAAAATGGGTAACAATATCAGGCATAGAGCCGCAAGCTTGGGACTTAGGATAAATAACGCTACATAAATTCCCACGATATTGATGGCACTTGAGAAGAATACAGAAAGGACCGTTACGTACAATTCACGAATGGCTTCCGTATCGTTCGTTACTCTGGCCACTACTTTACCTGCCGGCAAATTATCGAAATAGTGAATCGGCAATCGCTGGATATGACCAAAAATATCTTCACGCATTTTTTGAATAATTCTATTCGCAGATTTCTGTAGATAATACTTTTGACCATATTGGAAGAATGCAGCTATAACCAGCAAGGCAAAATAAATGCCTAACAGTTTTATCATTTTTGGAATTTCAGGCAAATAAAACTTTAACAACTGAGTACCACTTAAAATTTCTGCATTGTACTTACTTGTGTCACTTCCCTTTTTGATCAACAATTGTCCGGCGACCATGCTTCTTTTCCCATCAAAATCAATTGGTTGTTTAACCATTACAAATTTACTTCCAACTTGGAGGATACGAATCTGATTTTCAGCAGGTAAAGATTCCTCTAAATAATCTTTTCTTGTGAAATACTCGCCTTTGTATTCAACCGACATGTTTCCCTTCTGGGTTTTGTACCAAGGTGATTCTATTCCAAGTATGTGTTGATCAATCAGCTTCTTAGCTACAAACGGTCCGGCTAAGTCAGCCGCAACCGCTATCGTTAGCATAATCAAAGCCGTGATGATGATTTTCTTATATATCAAGGCATATTCAAATAATCTTTTTCCTATTGTCATGGTGTCACCCCTCATTTTGCGCGGTGTCTTCCGCCTGTTGGCGAATATACTGTTCTTTATACCAGCCACCTCTTAACATCAGTTGGTCGTGCGTGCCTTCCTCTGTGATTTTCCCATCATCAAAGACAATGATATGATCAGCATGCTGGACGGCAGACATACGATGTGTCGTAATAAGCGTAGTTTTCCCTTCACGCTCTGACTGGATATTCTCAATAATCCGCTTCTCGGTTTTTGCATCCACAGCTGAAAGTGAATCATCTAATATCAGGATTTCCGGATCCTTTATAAGAGCTCTCGCAATGGAAATTCTTTGTTTCTGGCCACCAGAAAGAGCGACTCCTTTTTCTCCTACCAAAGTGTCCAAGCCTTCTGGTAATATTTCTAAGTCTTTCTTGAAAGCTGCCAAATAGATAGCTTTTTCTAGATCGGCTTCTGTTGCATCGCTTCTCCCGAACAAAATATTTTCCTTTACTGTTCGTGAAAATAGCACATGTTCTTGCGGGACATACCCCATCCATCCACGAACCTTTCCAAGGTCTTGGCTTTCAATTGGAATATCTGAAAGGGCAAGCATCCCTTCTCCAGCTGGATATTCCCTAAGCAATTGTTTAATAAATGTCGTCTTCCCACTACCTGTTTTTCCTACGACACCTAGCGTCTGTCCTCGATCAATCCTCACCTTTATCTTTTGAAGATTTGGTTTAGTAGCAGACGGGTATTGAAACGTCACATCATTGAATTCAATACTTTCTGGAGTCTCAACATTCACGGGATTTTCCGGATTGCTTACGTCCGCATCATAGGATAAGGTTTCCTGTAAACGATCTAGGGAAGCACTTCCTCGTTGCATGATATTAATGAGTTCACCAAAGGCAAACATTGGCCAAATAAGCATCCCTAAATACACATTAAAAGACACCAGTTCACCGAGCGTAATACTTTGATGGAAAACGAGATAAGCTCCATATCCAAGACCAATCAAATAGCTTAGCCCGACCAACACTTTAATAGTCGGTTCAAACAGTGCATCGATTACTGCAACAGATAAATTTTTTCTATAAACATCCTCTGTCATTTCATGGAATTTCTGTTCATCCGCTTTTTCCTGTACAAAAGCTCTAATTACCCTAACGCCTGCAATGGATTCCAATACTCGATCGTTTAAATCGCCAAAAGCATCTTGAGCACTTGTAAAGCGGTGATGAATCTTTTTACCGTACATCTTCATTAGTAAAGCCATAAGCGGTAAAGGTAAAATTGCTGCCAAAGTCAATTTCCAACTAATGAAAAACACCATTGTGAATAGAATCGTTAACATCCAAATACTTGAATCTACAAATGTTAAAATTCCAAACCCCGCTGTAGTGGATATTGCTTTTAAATCATTAGTAGCTCGTGCCATTAAATCCCCAGTCCGGTTCTTTTCAAAGAAAGTAGGAGTCATTTTAAGCAGATGACGCATAAAACGTGATCTTAACTGCCTTTCTACTAAAAATGCTCCACCGAATAATTGATACATCCAAACATAGGTGATGATATAGGAAGAAACCGTAAGTATTACCATGATTCCAACGTAACGAAAAATTTTCTCTAATGTCATTTCTCCTATATGGATATCATCGATCGCCATACCAATTAACTTTGGCGGTATGATTTCAATAAAACCTACAAAAGTTAGCAAACTAATAGCAACAGTATATCTTTTCCAATTTTCTCTAAAGAACCAACTTAATTTTTGTAATACCGAAAACATTCTATCGTCCCCCTTCTTTTCCTATCCATCGTTAACCACCATCTAAATCCCCAGAGTTATGTTCAATCATCAATTCCTTTTTGGGTTTCATTTTGCTTCCTCCTTATGAGTATTTAACAGAAATGCGAATTACTTATTTCTTCCTAAATAACAAGGCTATGTTAATTTTGTCTGGTGATTTCCGCTCCAATCAACCAAGTGCAAAGATTCAACACTGTACTTTAACAGAGCCAAAAACAAAAAAGACATACCGCGGGAATGCGATATGTCTCAGTTTAAAAAGGGTGTAAGAGACAAAAAAGCACAAATCACGTTTAAGAAAACGTAACCTGTGCTGTCTACACCTTATATAATTGATTCAATAAATAATAAATCAAATAAGTGCGTTGGACAGGTTACATTTTGAGTATGCAGTTTTATTTTGGTCATTCAACTTTATCATGTTCATTAGTAACCCTCCTTTTCCTTATTTTTCATTCTTTGTTAGATTATCACTCTACATTCTTTTAGTCAATCGTATTTATGTAAATTGTACGTATTTTCTAATAATTAGGCAATTAAACTAATAAGGACTTTCTTGATGCTTCATGACACCCTATCCGTCGGATAGGACTAATTTCACATTTCTGTTCCTCGTGGTTTAGCCTTTTCTCACACGGGTATTTAAAAACTATCACAAAAAATAGTATATAAGACAAAGGAGAAAAGAATGATGAAAGAAATTATCTCGACGAATGTCATCGTTCACAACAAATTTTCGATGAAAAAAATGCTGGAAATTTTCCAAGCATCTAGAGCTTTTAATGGATCAACTTACTTATATAGTCAACATAAAGCGGTGGATTCTTCTAATTTACCTAAACTGGTATCATTTTTACTGACAGTAGAGCCACAAACAGCATTGAAAATTATTGTTGAAGGAAACGATGTTCAGAATCATTTAGAAAGCATTAAATCTATTTGTACGAGCCATATTTCTGTATTGCGTATGAATCAGAAACGATTTCTTGATACAACAGAAACTTTTCAAATTTGATATTTAGTTTAAAGGCATCCTCCCAGTACACATGGGCGATGCCTTTTGTTTTCCCCCAAAAAAGGGGATGGCGTTATACGCCCCCCTCTTCTTAATGACCTTTTTTTCCTTTACCTTTTTTCAATTTCTTTTCCCACTTCTTTGTTTCTTCTTCGATCGTTTTTTTCCATTTATCCGCTTCGTTCTTAAACTGCTCTTCTACAGACCTTTTTCTTTCTTCTTCACGTCTTTTTTCTTCCATGAATGTTGCAATGTGAGGAACGTCAAAACGAGTATTTGGGGTATTTTTAACGGCGTCCTTCATGAAATCTTTAAAGATGACGGCTGCCCCTTCACTACTTGTGGTATTCAAATAATGGTTCTTATCGGTCTTATCGTATCCTACCCAAACAGCTCCTACAAGACTTTGAGTATATCCAACGAACCATTGATCTTTTACACCATCAATCCCTTCTATGGGTACCTGGGTTGAACCTGTCTTACCAGCAACTTCATAACCTGTAATTTGTGCTGCCTTACCTGTACCATGTTCGACCACTCCTAAAAGCATGGTCGTCATCTTATCTGTCACAATCTTATTGGTCACTTTTATTTTTTTCTCTTTAAAACGGGCAACAACGTTTCCATCAACATCAACAATCTTCTTAATAGAATGCGCTTTTGTTCTTGTACCTGAATTAGGAAATACGGAATAGGCTTCAGCCATTTCCTTTGGAGATACTCCCGTTTGTAAGCCACCTAAAGCCAGTGCAAGATTGCGTTCCCCTTTTTCTAAAGGAATGCCAAAGCGGTTAATGGCATCAAGACCTTTTTCAATACCTATTTCATTTAACAGCCAAACAGCTGGAATATTATAGGACTCCTTAACCGCTTCATACATTGGAACATCACCATGTATACGACCTTTATAATTCTTTGGCTCATAGTTACCAAATTTCATAGGTTCATCTTTTACAAGGTCCTTAATATCCCAACCTTCTTCAATGGCCGGAGTATAAACAGCAATCGGCTTCATTGTTGAACCTGGCTGAGCTTTAAGCTGTGTTGCCCTATTATAGCCTCTAAAATAATGCTGTCCTCTGCCACCGACAATCGCTCTTAGGCCACCAGTTTGTGGATCCATCAAAACAGCGCCACTTTGTACTATGGTATCATCGTTACTTGACGGAAACAGACTATCACTGGCATATGTGTTTTCAACAGCCCCCTGCATGGTCGTATCCATTTCCGTATAAATCTTGTATCCTTCCGTTAATAACTGGTCTTGCGACAACCCGTATACCTTAATTGCTTCATCCAATACGTGATCAACATAGTAAGGGTATTTACCTTTAAAAGGATCAGCCCCTTTGTCTTTCAAAGTTACCTTTTCAGATTTTGCTTGTTCGTATTGATTTTGAGAAATCATTCCTTGTTCTTTCATTTGAACCAATACGACGTCCCGTCTATCCTTCGCCTTTTCGATATGTTCGTACGGATTAAGTGCGGAAGGTGCTTTTATTAGTCCCGCGATAAGCGCAGATTCTGCGATAGTTAAATCTTTTGGTTCTTTTCCGAAATATTTAAGTGAGGCTTGCTTGATTCCCCATGACCCTTCACCAAAATAGATCATGTTCAAATACATCTGCAGGATTTCGTCTTTGCTATATTCCTTCTCAATTTCGCGAGCCAAGAAAACCTCTTCTAATTTTCTATCGTAAGTTTTTTCAGTAGAAAGCAAAGCGTTCTTCGTTAATTGCTGGGTGATGGTACTTCCACCTTCCACTACTCCGCCAGCCTTTAAATTACGGAAAAATGCTCTTGAAATCCCGATTAAATCGACTCCACTATGATCGTAAAAGCGGTGATCCTCGATTGCGACTACAGCATTTTTCATATGCACTGGTATCTCATTTATCGAAACGCCTTCGTTTTTGTTTCCTGAGATTTTGCTGGCTACCTTACCATTTACATCATAAATAACTGTTGGTTGTAATAGTTCATTCTTCAACTTTGAAATATCCACATCCGATGAAAAAAACTGAAAGAAACCTAATCCTATTAAAATGAAACTAGTGACTAACAATAAGACGATTTGTTTCCAATGACGTTGTTTCCAATCTTTTTTCATTTTGTTTCTATAACTTTCCCTATTCATATGTTCCCCCTGCGAATTACTTTCTTGATGTGTTTATGTGAAGTATCGTTTACTTTTACCCATTATAAAAAAAACATATTCATTGAACGAAAATAAAAAGCGTTCGATTCATATCGAATGCTTTATTAATTGCTTATTTGATCTCGCTCCATGTTTTCGTGTGGAAGTAAATTTACTTCTGTTAGTTCCTTATATAATGACTCCATATACATATATACAATTTGTTTTGTTTTATCATCGGCATCAAGAATCTCAAGATGTTGTAAACATTTACGAATGGTAGGATGCATAACTTGCGAATTACTCATTCTGTTCACCTCAGTCTCTTACATTTTAAAATAAGATTCGTTTGCGATATGCATTTTTTGAGGGTAACTTAATAGAATTAATGCCATGGAAAAAAGCAGACAATGTCTGCTCTCAAAAGTTTACCCTTTACATAATTCTTCAAATCTCATTTTTGCCGAATGCTCATCCATACTACTATAGATTCTAAAATGTTCCTCGTCCAAGATGCGGAAATGCTGACTTACAATATTTTGTTGTAAAATAAAGCCATTTCTTCTCATCATTTCTCTCCACCAAATCTTCCCACCCAGTGTTTTTTCTTGACGATAGTCTCTTCCATCACGAGCCACTGTTTCTAAAACCTCTAAAGGTTCATTTCCGAAAATAAATTGAATGGTTTCTGTTTCACGGAAAAGTGCACATGTAGCAACGACTGTGGACCAATTGGCAAGTGCTCTGCCTTTTTCAATCTGTACAAGCGTTTTCTTAGATAGACCGATGATATCGGCCATCTTATCTTGTGTATAACCCGCTTCCGTTCGTACAAGCCTTAACTTTTCCGATATCTTGAGGATAATCTCATCTCTTGTCACATTCATACCTTCTTCTTTTTATGGTTAGTGTAATTTTACACAAATATTCTTTTATTTAAAAGCTATTTGCAAAATAATCATAAAAAAATGCCTAAGTTGAAACTTAGACATTTTTATTGATTCGCTTTATTGAACTTGCCTGTTGATTAAATCATTCTTTTCGGTAATGCACTTACAACTAATATCATGATGATTGCGCTAATGATAAGACTTGGCAGCATGTACGTTCCATTATAAATAAGAGAATACAAGGCAACTGGCTGACCCTTCGGAGCATAAGAACCAAAGAATACAATTCCAGAAATGAAATGACAAAGAAAGCGAAGGACACTTCCTACTACTGTTCCTAATATCAAACCTGTTATCCATTTTGTTCGCTTATTCTCCATAAGACCACTTTTTACTTGCCCTGCAAATAGCCCAGCAAACCCTAAAACCGAAAAGGCAATTAAGTAATCCAGTACACCCTGTACCGGAGTGTAAATAGATGCAAACCCTAAAATAAATTGTAGTAGTCCAAGCAATAAACCAGTCAGAACCCCGCCTTTAATCCCCCAACGGAAAGCCATTAAGAACACCGGTACCATCGCAATCGAGACGGACCCTCCTTGTGGCCAAATTCTCGAAAACACGAATGCTGATACTAGATCAAGTAAATAGGCAAGCGCTGTAAAAACAGCAATTTCCACTAAAAATAATGTCTTACTCTGAGATTGTTTCATATACGTTTCCCCCTTTTATGGTTGGATATCGTTGAAACCTAACCTAACAGTCGACATGGCGCATTGGTATTTTGTGCAAATAAAAAAGCAATCTGGACGGTTGCGCGCTTGGTCCAAATTGCTGACATTATTCACCAAACCACATCCCTACGCTAGCGTTAACTAACAGGTTCAAAGGGTCAGAACTCGATCGTTCACTCTCAGCCAAATTTGGCCCCCCTTGTGGAAGTATTCAATTGATTTCCTCTATGAATATACTACTCTAAATTTATTTTTACAAGTCACACACTAAAATACAATGAAAGTAGTGGTTTTAAGTCCTTTTTTTTCAAAAATTAAAGGAATTTCCCCACCTTTAACGAATAACTCAAATAACCATTCTTTTCGGAACCTAATTCATATGGAGGCTTGACATGATACAAGATACGAAGAACAAATTTCTGTTTTATCTTCAAAGCCATAAAGACGAATTATTAAACGATTGGGCCAAATCGATCATGGTCTCCAATGATGATCCATTCAAAGATAAAATCATTGAGAATGCTACTTCTATATTTAGCATTATTGAAAATACATTCCTTCTTTCAGAAGAAGAACTACTTCATTTTATACAGGATTTAGCGCATCATGTGGCAGAAGAAAGAGTCTTAGCCAACATTAACATCGGTGACTTTGTCTATAACGTCGACCTTGGAAGGTCCCTTGTTTATACGCAGTTGAGCAAAGCTGGACTCGACTGGCCTGACCTGCAAGAGTCTATAAACAAAATCAATTTTTGTTTTGATAAATTTCTATATTATGCGGTAACCCATTATACTGAAGCGAAAAATAAAATTATTGAAGAAAAGACGCAGTTTATTGATTCTACACACCAAGATCGTCTTACATTGTTGGGACAAATGACTTCAAGCTTTATCCATGAATTTCGAAACCCAATGACATCCATTCAAGGTTTTATCCAACTCCTTAAAGCGGATTATCCAAGTATGAAATATCTTGATATTATTTCGAACGAACTTGAGCAATTGAACTTTCGCATCTCGCAGTTCTTACTACTGTCTAAAAAAGAATTAATTGGTAAAGAAAAGGTTATGTTCCAATTGAATCAAATGATCGAAGAAGTCTTAAACTTCTTGTATCCTAGCATCCTTGATGGAAAAGTGCGAATTATTAAGGAACTTGATAGGGATCTTCCTCTATGGGGATACGCAGATGAAATCAGACAGGTTTTCATTAACATTATTTTTAATGCAATTGACGTTCTTGGACATCATGATGTAGATCAACCAACAATTGAAATCATTAGTCATCCCGTACAAAGTGGAACAATTAGAATAGATATTGCCAACAATGGTCCAATGATTCCAGAAGAGTATCATCGCACTATTTTTGAACCTTTTTTTACAACCAAAAAGCTAGGCACTGGACTTGGACTTTTTGTATGTAAAGAAATTATCGAAAAGCATAAAGGACATCTGTCATGTATATCCACTATAGATAAAACCATGTTTTCCATTGTACTACCCATTGCTGAGGAAGAAATTTTTTCACCTGTAGACACTCCCCTTCCATAAGGGTACCTAACTCATTCGAGGAGGCCAACGTTTGTTTTCATTAAAAATAGATCAAGATATTGAGCTGCAATTATTTCAAATACACGATGCTGAAAGACTCTATAATCTTGTAGACCGTAATCGGAATCATCTTCGCGAATGGCTTCCTTGGGTTGACGGGATGACACATCCTTCCCAATATCATGCGATTATTCCTTTATGGTTAAAACAATTTGCTGATAATAATGGTTTCAATGTTGGAATTCTGTATAGAAAAAAATTAGTTGGTTGCATCGGTTTCCATCAAATTGATTGGCGCAACAGGCAAACAAGTCTTGGATATTATCTAAGCGAAAAAGCCCAAGGATACGGGATTATGACAAGGTGTGTTCGAGCTTTAGTTAATTATGCTTTCTTAGATCTTGGTCTAAATCGCGTTGAAATTCGCTGTGGTGAATACAACATAAAGAGCCGATCGATACCCGAAAGACTTGGATTTGTAAAAGAGGGTGCAATTCGAGATGGCGAGGTATTGAATGGAGTTTTTCACGATTTGATAGTTTACGGCATGTTATCAAGGGAATGGAATAAACAAGATTAACAAAAACTGCTGATGGCAGTTTTTTTTATTGGCTCTTTTCTAAAAGATTGTTGTTTTTCTAATAAGCTTTGTGGAAGAAAACCATATTCAAAGAAGTTCATTGGAGCGGAAGGTGCGAGACTCCTCGAAAATGCTATCACCTTTTCTTTGTGCTGCGGGAGCAGCGGGACAGGTGAGCATCCTGGAGTGGTAATCAACCACTACTTTTTATTTGTTAAATAGTAACAAATCTTACGAAAACGACTTTTTATAAAAAAAAACATTAATTAAAGTTTCAATTGAACTTAATTGTAAAAAAAGGATGTAAGGGAATATTAAAAGAAATCCAGATTAAAATCAAATTCATTCCCTTTCTTAATTATAAACAACTTTGAACGGAGGTGGCGGCCTTACATCTAGTAGGGTTTCATATGATTATTACAAATGTCATATTAATTATCATTCTTATTGCACTGACAGCTTTCTTTGTTGCATCTGAGTTTGCAGTAGTAAAAATACGAGGTACAAGAATTGATCAATTATTAGCAGAAGGCCATCCAAAGGCCAAGGCTGCCAAGAGAGTAGTCACACATATGGATGAGTACCTCTCTGCCTGTCAATTAGGGATAACCATTACATCATTAGGACTAGGTTGGCTTGGTGAACCTACTGTCGAAAGAATGCTCCATCCCCTATTTGAGAGGTTGCAACTTCAAGAATCATTAAGTCATATTCTATCCTTTATTATCGCTTTTTCATTAATTACCTTTTTACATGTGGTAGTGGGTGAATTAGCTCCAAAGACTTTTGCGATTCAAAAGGCAGAAGCCATCACTTTATTATTTTCACCGCCACTTATACTGTTTAATAAAATCATGTATCCATTCATTTGGCTATTAAATACTGCAGCAAGGCTAATTGTCGGCTTATTTGGACTAAAACCTGCCTCTGAACATGAACTCGCACACTCTGAGGAAGAACTAAGAATCATTCTTTCTGAGAGCTATAAGAGTGGAGAAATTAATCAATCTGAATTCAAATATGTGAACAGGATCTTTGAATTTGATAATCGCGTTGCTAAAGAAATAATGGTACCACGTATGGAGATGGTTTGTTTATCAATTGACCAAAACATGGACGAAATTTTCAAAACGATAAGAGAAGAAAGATATACACGATATCCCGTCATTGATGGAGACAAAGATAATATACTCGGCATCGTAAATTCTAAGGAAATCTTAACGGATTGCATTATGCAAAAGTGTAAAGGTGAGGAACCTTTAACACCATATATTAAACCAGTTATCAGGGCTATGGAAAACATTCCTATTCAAGACTTATTAATGAGGATGCAAAAGGACCGCTCGCAAATGGCCATTTTATCCGATGAATACGGAGGGACAGCTGGCCTTGTAACAACTGAAGATATTTTGGAAGAAATAGTCGGAGAAATCCGAGATGAGTTTGATACTGATGAGCTTCCACTCATACAAAAGATGGGAAAGGATCACTATATATTGGATGGAAAAGTACTAATCACGGAAGTAAACGACCTTTTAGGCATCGATCTAGAAGAAGATGACGTGGATACAATAGCTGGATGGTTCTTGACACGTAAATATGAAATAAATGAAGGCGACAGCATAAATGCTGACGGTTATGAATTTAAGATTAAGGAGTTAGAAGGACATCATATTTGGTACTTAGAGGTTAAAAAGGTCAGTGAGAATGTTTAACTTTAAGAAATTATTTCTACAAAAACAAACGTCTTCGTTTTGTGGACGTTTGTTTTTGTATTTATAAATGATGCACATATTTTCTCCCCTATTCCCATACAATGTCTTACAACATTCTCTCTAAACCGGAACGTTTGACTGTATACTTTCATTTGTATATAATGAAAGGTAACTAATTTTACGTTAAAGAGGTGGTATGATGGGGTTGTCTATCGTATCGGCGAACTAGCAAGTATTGCAAATACTTCGAAAAGAACGATTGATTATTACACAACGATTGGACTGCTAAAAGCAGAACGTTCAAAAGGTAATTATCGTATTTATACGGAAGAAGCATTGCAAGATTTGGAATTCATCGAAGCATGCAAGAGCATGCATTTTCCATTAGATGAGATTAAGAGAAAACTAGAAATAAAGAAAAACAAGATAATTCGTGATTCAGAAGTGGAAGAACAAATCAATGCCGTTGCGCAACAAATGAAACAATTGCACAATGAGATAAATGTTTTATTGCCTTTGATAGAAAATATGAATGAGGATCAACGTAAGGTTTTTTCTAAAAATATTAACTCCGAAGGCTCGGCACTTATGAAATCACTTTTGAATTTAACGAGTTAAATCAAATTTCGTTTATTAATCGGGAGGTGACTCCTTACTCGTTTTCTAACGAGATAGGGAAATTATTTGGACATATTTAACTTGGTTTTAATAGCCATTTTAATTGCTTTAACAGCTTTTTTCGTCGCATCGGAGTTTGCGATTGTAAAGATACGAAGTTCAAGAATTGATCAGTTAATTGAAGAAGGCAATACGAATGCTATAGCTGCAAAAAGAATTATTTCGAATCTGGATGAGTATTTATCAGCTTGTCAATTAGGTATCACCATAACGGCACTCGGTCTAGGTTGGTTAGGTGAACCGACAATTGAAATGATGCTTCGTCCAATTTTCGATGGTATGGCTATTCCTGAAGGAGTTTCCCATGTCATTACGTTCGCTATCGCTTTCGCAGCTATTACTTTCTTGCATGTTGTTGTCGGAGAACTGGCTCCTAAAACGTTGGCTATTCAAAAAGCTGAAAAAGTAACGTTGCTCATGGCTCGTCCGCTCATCATGTTTTATAAGATCATGTTTCCTTTCATTTGGGCATTAAACGGTTCTGCACGTATATTCACAAGCATGTTTGGTCTAAAACCAGCGTCAGAACATGAAATGGCACATTCTGAGGAAGAGCTTCGCATCATTATGGCTGAAAGTTTAAAAAGTGGTGAAATCAACCAATCAGAGTTTAAGTATGTAAATAAGATATTTGAATTCGATAATAGAATTGCAAAAGAAATCATGGTTCCTCGTACCGAAATTATGTCGCTTTCTAAAGATGATACATTAGCTACTTTTCTTCAAGTCCTAAAGGAAGAAAAATTCACACGCTATCCTATCATCGATGGCGATAAAGACCATATCATCGGTCTTGTTAATATCAAAGAAATGATGACAGACTTAATTGGTAACGAGAATCTTGATACGCAAACATTAGAAATTTATACGCGCCCAATCATTAGAGTCATTGAAACGATTCCAATTCATGACTTACTTGTAAAAATGCAAAAAGACCGTATTCACATGGCTATCTTGATGGATGAATATGGTGGTACTTCAGGTCTTGTAACAGTAGAAGATATTCTTGAAGAGATTGTCGGCGAGATCCGTGACGAATTTGACATGGATGAAGTGCCTATGATTCGAAAAATCAAAGATAATCACTTTATTATTGATTCGAAGGTACTTGTTAGTGAAGTCAATGATCTACTCGGATTAGAAATTGACGACGAAGACGTGGATACAATTGGCGGTTGGATGCTGACAGAAAACTATGATTCAAATGAAGGTGACATTCTTGACTTCGATACTTTTGCTTTTAAAATTATCGAAATGGAAGAACACCACATTAAATATATTGAAGTTACAAAAAAGGCAGATGAAACAGAGCCTTCCTCGGAACTAAAGATTTCACAAACAGAAGTCTTATCATAATACATTTAAAACCCAGGTCATTCATGACCTGGGTTTTTAAAATTCAAATCATTTTTTGGACAGATGTCTCAGTCAAGTACAGTCTTTTTGAATATATTGTTCTTAAGGAGGTGTACAAATGAATCCTATCGTGTTTTTATATGTCGCGTGTATATTGGCTGGTTTTGCCCTACTTGACCTTCCTAGCCTATCTTTCATCTCTAGCCTCGTTACTTTCTTTGACATCGTTGGAGTCATCGCAATTATAGTATTTTCATTCGCATTGCTTTATTTAGGAGTGAAATCGTTAATCAAGAAATAAATATAAAAAATGGAGCATTCATTCAGGTGGATGCTCCTTTCTTTTGTTTCTCTCTATTCTCATCTATTTTTTAAGATAATTATTTCTTCTTCTGCTTTTGCAAGCTTTATCAAATGTGAATCCAAGCGCCGATTAATATGCATAATTGTCTCATTGTGCTCTTTGGTAAAACTCTCTTTCATGACTTGAAGTACCTTCCCAATTTCTTCATTTTGATGGTCTTCCATCCTTAGGATTGCTTCTTTAATATCTGATAAATCAATTTGGTTTACCTCTACTCTGTGCTCAATACTATCCATTTTCTCGAGGCGAGAAAGTCTCTTTTCTATATTTACAAGCGTATCTTGAAATGAATCCATTAAATTCTTGATTTCACCAACTGTGTTTGCTAATTGCGAAAAGTTTGCGTCCATTCTAATTCGCTCCCTCTCATTAAGTTAGTTTCATCTTATCATCATTCCTAGCATGCACATGTTACAAATTAAGGAACAATACAGTATGAAAGGGTATTTGTGAAATTTGTGAGGCAACGTGAATGGACATCCAACTGGCAGCCCTTCATATAGAAAGGCTCTGTTAATGTTTAGTGTTGTTTTTTTATAAGTGAGTATGGGGAATCCACTCCCTTTCCGCACACGAACTGGCGATCCTCCTCGCTCGTTCCTCACTGCGGGGTCTTTCCAGCCCGTTTTTCCGCAGGACATTGAATAAGCTTCCGTGAATAATCACCGCACGAAGGAAATGCGATAAACAAGGAATTCTTCCCTGAATTTACATCGCACGATATTATGCGATAGCATAATGGAGGATTTTCGAGGATTTTCGAGGAGTCTCGCGGATTCTCTCCCATAAAATAATCAACAGTTTCGTTTAATAAAGCCTATAGAAAAGAGGTGATACGATAAGTGCTGAGCACTATTGCATCACCTCTCATTTTTTCTTTTAGTACGTTGCCGGAAGCTTAATCAAAAATTTGGTACCCATATTTTTCTCACTTGATACAGATATGCTACCGTTATGCAATTCAACAAGTTTTTTTACTATGGATAACCCTAAACCAAATTCACCAAAAGCATTGCTTGTTCTAGATAAATCAGCTTTATAGAAGCGGTGCCAGATTGATTCGATTTCTTCAGGATCAATACCTGAACCAGTGTCCTCTATTTCAATGGTTGTCTCTTTTGGCGATTGCCATCCTCTTAAGTAGATAGAACCATCTGAAGTAAACTGGATGCTATTTTTAGTGATGTTCAGCAAGATTTGCAATAGCCTGTCATAATCAGCAGTTACACTTATCCCTGCTTCTATTTCAAGAATGATTTCATTATTTTTGAGGTGTGCCTGACCATCTAAATGTTCTTTTATCACCTCTAACACTTCAATAAGGTCAATTTCCTCTTTTGTAAGCTTAATCTGATTGGATCTAATTTTTTCATAATCAAGATTTTCGTTTACAAGACGGATCAGCCTCTTTGTTTCTTGATTGATTAAATCCATGCTTCTTTTCTGGTCTTCGCGAGGAATCATATCATTTCTGATTCCTTCCACAAGACCGCTGATTGTTGTCAACGGTGTCCGGAGTTCATGGGAGACATCTGCAATAAATTGACGACGTCTATTTTCAAGCCGCTCAATTTCCTGCTGGGAATCTCTTAATTTACCACCCATACGATTAAAATCTTCTGCGAGACCACCGATTTCATCATAACCGCTAAAAGGGATATCAAAATGGTAATCCCCCGCAGAAATCATAGAGGTAGCCTCCCTAATACGATTGATTCTCTTCACATAGTATTTCGAAATGATACCACTCAGAAGGAAGGTAACGATTAGCGTGAAGGCAACAGTCAGTAGAAAATATTGATTAATCTGTTGGATAATTTCTCTTGCCCCACTAATGGGGGAGGCCAACAGAACCCCACCTAACAAAGTATGATTTTCCATATATGGAAGAGCCACAAGCGTTACTTCTTGCTTGAATCTTTCCAAATCATGTTTGACCATAACGCTTTTTCCATTCTGAATATCATTCCATTCTTCCTCCGTCAACTTAACGAGAGGTGGTTGTGCTTCTTTGGAGCCTACCACTTTTCCACTGCCATCGAAAAGGTAAAAACGGATGTTTCTTGCCTGTAACAAATCATTATAATGCTTTAGAAAAGAGGGACTCACTTCTGTAGGGTCTGTTAAGTCTGTTATGATCTGCACCCCAAACGATTGAAGTTCTTCCACTTTATTTTGGTAAATGAAGCTCTCTAAAAAACTATAAAACAGTAACCACAATAAGAAGAATGCAATCAAGAGCACGCTTATGTGACTAAGAAGTAATTGATGAAAGTACTTAAATTTCATGTTGACTCACAGTTTCATCAAATTTATACCCTATGCCCCAAATCGTATGAATAAATGGAGTTTCAGTTGTGCCAATTTTTTTCCGTAGACGTTTTACGTGAACATCAACTGTTCGTTCGTCACCATAATATTGGTACCCCCACACTTTATCTAGAAGTTGTTCTCGGGAACACACTTGCCTGTTGTTTTGAATGAAATAGTAAAGCAAATCAAACTCTTTAGGAGTTAAGTTATTTACCTTTTCTCCATCAAGATAAACCTCTCGCGTTTCCTTACTGATTTTAAAATGATCAGACTGTAAATAGTTCAATTCATTCACTTTAGGATCTTGATGAAACCTTCTTGAAACAGCCTTGATTCTTGCCAAAAGCGTCAACGGACTGAAGGGCTTTGTTACATAATCATCTGCACCCATTTCCAACCCCAAGACCTGGTCAGACTCACTATCTTTTGCTGTTAATAGGATAATGGGAACATTGCTAACTTCCCTTATTTTTCTACAAAGGCTGACTCCATCCATCCCAGGTAGCATCCAGTCCAAAATGAGCAGATCCCAATCACCTGAACGAAAACGGTCATACCCTTCTAACCCATTATGAACAAATTCTCCTTTATAGCCCTCTTTCATGAAAAACATTTCTAGCATGGAGCAAACACTCTCATTATCTTCAATTACTAGTATCTTCAACTTACTCACCTGCTTACTTTTTTCAATCTATCTTAATTAAATGAGAGTTTTTCTAAACGGTCAACTACTTTGTCTTTCGTAAAATTATATGATTGCCAAGATTCAAGTGTATTGTACTCTTCCATTTGACGTTCTTTCAATAATTGTTGCAATCCATGGATATTTGGTTCCTTTTCATATAAACTGATCAACCCATCTAAACCTGTATAGGATAAGCTATTCATGTAATATATGTCTATTCTCGCTGTCTTTTCATAGCGTGCGATATTTTGATCTACAATAAACCTATCAACATTGGCCATATTTAGAAGCGTGTAATAGACAATACCAGTAAGAAAGAAAAATCTTAATAATGAAACCCGCTCAATCCATATTTTCAATAATGTAAAACCATAAATCACCGTCAAAAATAACATGAATGAGTGAGGCAAAACACGGGCCAGGGTGAAACCGAATACTTCTTCATATAAATATAGCCTTATGAAAGCTGAAGCAAGCATAACGTTGCTAAATAAAACAAGTAATGTGAGCAGTATACGAATGAACAACATAATCTTCTTGTTTTGTTTGACATAATTTAGAACGAATATAATGAGTGAAAGATTGATGATGGTTACTGTCATTAATTCAAAGAAACCCCGACGAGCATATTCAGCATAAGTAAAACCATCCTGCAATGAACCACTAAAGAAGTATTGGAATTGGATAATGGTGTATAACACATAGGTGACATTCAAAAGGACCAAAATCGGAAGAATACTGACTCCATCAAAAAAAGTTTTCTCCCCTCGAATTTGAGGATTCCTTGTGGGAATATTCCTTTTGCCCAATACTTGGAAAAACCCAAAAATGATTAAGGAATAAACGAATACTGCTAAACTCCTAAGGATAGTTTCAACCATATCAGCGCTTAGAAGCGAATTTGGAATTTTACCAATCAGGTCAGCAAAGTGGACATCCGTTGAAACTAAAAGGTTAATCACTATAAATAGAATGGGAACGGAAAACAATATTCCTAATAAAGTTTTCCTCATTGAATCATAAGTTGATTCCTTCATCCTGCCTTTCATTTTTCTTCTAAGAACTGCCGCACACCGAATATCGTAGTGAATCGCACCACCAATCCTCTTAAAAACATGCTGAACAAACTCAAGACGATCCCACTCTAACCATTTAGGGCTAGTAATTAATACAAGATGCACACATATGAGTAGCGGCAATAGGAGCGAATTAAGTGCATAAAACAAGACATTATCAAAAAGAGTAAAAGTCAACGAAAGGAGCCAAATACATACTAACAATAGTGTCCCCATTCTATGATGAGTTAGTTGCTTCGTTCTGAAACGCCATAGGAAAAGTGAATAGAAAAAAATGATAAATATAGGATATGATATACCTACCCATCCATGTAAAAATGAAATCTCTGCCATTGCACCAACAACAAAGCAAAGAATTAAGAATACCCATGAGTTTTTTCGATTAATGATTTCCATACGAACCTCCTATTACATACTATTTCTATATACATAGAATTACGATGTATATAGTTAAAAAAAAGGACTACAAAGAGACCTTTTTCCCCCAACGATAACCAAACCAGCTAATTGGATACAATAAGACTGTTGCCCCTATACATAATAAGATAAAATTTGTACTCAACAAGGGCTGAAACCAATCTCGGGGAATAATTTGGAACAACACTAAATTCATTAATAGAATATTGGGAGCTAATGCCCAAATGAATGTCTTTCTAAGGAGTTTCTTTCCTCCATGCCCAAAAGATTTACCAATTTCATATCCTAACAATGCCCAGAAAAACATGTAAACCATCATGATTGTAAAGGGAATAGCCGTCAATTTACCCCACATACCATCTATCCATTTTAATTCAAGCAAATGATACGCAAGAGTTAGCGCACTCCCACCTATGAAGAAGAAAACGTTTGTCAATATGAATAACCATTTCGTTTTTTCTGGAGACGCACTGACTTCCTCAAGCCAAAGTGCTGCGATTTCATCAGGAGTTCCTAGCCTTTTGACAACGTGATCCATGACTGAACCTTGATTTCCTTCTTGCTGTGACAATTCCAAAATTAGTTCTGAAATATGCAAATCATACTCTTCCAAAATCTTTTCCTTATCAGGATGTTTTTTTATCCCCTGCTCTAATAACAGCAAGAACTCTTCCTTAGATCGAATCATGTCCAGGTCTCCTCATCACTTTGTTCATGACCTTTACAAATTGATTCCATTCCTGCGTTTTTTCATCTAACATTTCTTTCCCTGCAGCCGTAATTCGGTAATACTTGCGTGCAGGTCCCTTCTCTTGCTCTTGCCAATAACATTCGATATATTCTTGATTTTCCAGTTTATGAAGGGCAGGATATAAAGTACCTTCTTTTACCTGCAGATGATGGTCGCTGCGTTTATCCAATTCCTTCACCAATTCATAACCATACATATCGCGTTCTTGTAGCATTTGCAAAACAATCAACGAAGTGCTCCCTTTTAAAAGCTCCCGATTAAACATATTTATCACCTACCTAGAATTATTAGGTAATATCATATTACAAGATAATAAGAAGAAAAGTAAAGTTAAATTATAGAAAAAATTTGAAATCAAATGGTATATTTATGTTAAAGTTGTTTTTCAAAAAGGCTATGTTAAATTAGACTGTTGATTTTCCGCTCCAGGAAATCTCTTTCCGCGGGGTGTCAGGTGAGTCCGCAGGAGTCTTGTCCCCTCCGCTCCAATCAATAGGTGTAAAAGATCAACATTGACCTTTAATACATCCTTCAAAAAAAAAAAAAAATAGAGCACTTCCGAAACCGGGAAGGCTCTCAAAAAGAGAAAAGAGATTTTACAAATGGGGTAAGTCCTAAAAGCCATGCTGAATTGTTCATGGATGGTGCTCAATAGAAAAGTGCCTATGTTAGGCTTGAAGATGTGCCATCATTCCCATTGTTAAAAATGGTTGGCAGTTCAGCAATGTGTTCGATAGACCTTTTCTGGAAAGTATCCTGTTGGCCACTTCCTTGAGAAATGCCTATAGCTGTACCAACCAACAAGATTGTAGCAATGGTTATTTTGAAAAAGTGATTTTTCAAAGTCACACCTTCCTCTTCTTTTTGATGGATCATCACTTAAGCGATGACTTATTCTTATTAGACCATAAATCAAATTTTGATATATTCGCCAAAATAGCCGATTTATCGTTATTTTCCGATAGAAAACTCTCACAATCAACGTTTTTCATTTGTAATTATAACTCTAGGAATATTTTTGAAAGGGGCATTGCATTGGACTTTTCAGCCATTGGAAAAAGAATTAAGGATTTAAGAAAATCAATGAACCTCTCTCAACAAGAATTAGCGACAGGGATCTGTACCCAAGCGCAAATTAGCAAAATCGAAAAAGGCGAAGCCTATCCACTTTCCAATACATTATACTTAATCTCTCAAAGACTAGGGGTAGATGTAAACTACTTTTTCGATATTGGCATCACACCTCGACTAGATTATGTACAGGAAGTCACCCGCCAGTTGACTGCGGCTAGAAGAAATTCTCAGTACTTGCAGATGGAACAAATCGTAAAAGCAGAAATGAACAATCCTTTATTCACGGAGAACAATAAGACTTTCCAAGTATTATTATGGCATAAAGGAATATGTCATTACATGTTACATAGGGATGGAACGGAAGCTGTACAAATATTACATGAGGCCATTTCCCTTACCCACGATATCGAAAAAGTCTGGTCAGAAAGGGAAATAGAAATTCTGTTAAGTATAGGTTCTGTTTATTTTGAGGAAGGATCGTATGAAGAAGCACTGGATACGTACGTGAACGGACACGAATATCTAAAGCAAATCCCCTATATTCAGGACCATACTATTGTATCGCGCCTTTTCTATAACATTGCTCGCGTTTTAACGCGTATACAACGTTATTCTGAGTCCATTTCTTATTGTCAAAAAGCCGTTCGTTGGTGTATTGAAAAAGACAACTTATACCTCCTTGGTGAGCTTCACTATCAATATGGGTATAACCTAGAACTTCAAGGTCAGTTTACTGAAGCCTTAAGATTGTTGCAGAAAGCAAAAGTCATATTCGAACTTCAACAAGATGAAAAATATATCGATCATATAAACAAGAAAATGGATTTATTTACTGTAACTACGGGGAATTAAACACATAGTTGGAATTAACCTCTTTCACATGTTAAATTAATTTCAACAGTTCAAAATAGGGCTATAAAATAAATGATCATCGAGGTAATTCAAATGACAAAAAACAATAACAAATCTAAACATCTGGCTAGCATTTCACTTGCAATAATGGGAACAGGATTTATTGCAACTATACCTTTTCAAGACTCTCTTTTTGGACGATTCCTACAAGGTGGGTTTGAAGCGGGGTTAGTAGGTGGTTTGGCCGACTGGTTTGCCGTTACTGCGTTATTCCGACATCCACTAGGAATTCCAATTCCCCACACTGCCCTTCTGCCTAAAAATAGACAAAGGATTACGAATGGAATTGTAAATATGCTTGAGAACGATTGGCTTACAAAAGAAAGCATTCGCGCAAAAATCAAAAATATGAATTTTACCGAAAAGGCATTGAATATTGCCGAAGAAAAAATTCAGACTGAAGTATTCCAAACGGCCATTACATCTATTCTTGTTCATAGCGTACAAGAGCTGAACGTTGAAAAGTTATCACCGTTTGTAGAAAAAGAATTAAAGTCTAAATTAGAAACGGTGGATACCTTGAAAGTGTTGCAAGCTGCAGTTGAGCAAGTAACAACTCGTGAATACGAGGTGAAGGCACTCGACTTCGCTCTCAATGAGCTAGCAGTTTGGGCGAGTAAAGATAGCACAAAATTCCAGTTGGGAACGATGGCCATAGAATATATTGAAAACATGAAAATGGATGGCTTTATGCAAATTGCACTGCGTTCATTCAGTAATTTTATTAATGAAGAAAAGCTTGGGAGCCTTTTGCAAACATTCATATTAAGAAATGTGCGCGGTTTGCAGGAAAAGGATAATCGTAATAGACAAATGGTCATTCAACAAATTCAGTCCGAATTAACGAAAACGCAAAACCTAGAAAAATTATCTGGAGAGCTAAACGGCTGGAAGCAACAATTTATAGAGGATTGGCAGCCTGCGAATCAAATTACTGACATCTTGAAGCAATTTAAGGAAAGATTACTTCTCTTCATACAAGCACCAGAATTTTTTGGCGATTTCGTTCTTCCTGCGATTCAGAAGCTACTGAGCAATACAAAGGCAGATAGCGAAAGAATGGCAAAAATGGAAGACTGGGTACAAAAACAAATTGCCAATCTCGTAGAGAAAAATCACTCTGTTATCGGAAAACTTGTTCGTGAGAATTTAGACAAGCTTGACGATGCTACCATTACACAGATGGTCGAAAACAACGTAGGGAAAGATTTGCAATGGATTCGTGTAAACGGGGCACTTTGTGGTTTCTTGATTGGATTAGTATTAGTTGGGGTTAAATCATTTTTTTAGTCCAAAAAGTGAGTGCTCTTTTCATTTGCACTCACTTTTTATTTTCCTTTTTAATTACTTACTAAATAAAAATACTAATTACGATCCCCTTTCCCTATTATCCTTTTCAATATTTAAGATCACTTTTGTTACTGTCCATTGTTTCCGGTTTATGATCAGCAACAACTAATACATCTAAATGACGTACCGCTCTAAGTAATTTTTGCACCACCGATCCTTTAAGAACTTCCTCTAATCTTCTCCGAGCTGAATGACCGATAATCACTTGCGTTGCATTTTTTTCCTTTAATCGTTCCACTAGCTCTCCTACCACTTGTCGGCGTTGAGTAGTTTCGTACATTTCAAAGATTCCTCCGAGCCGTTCTGTCAAAATTTTAATATTCTCTAAACTCCTCTCTTCCTCCTCAGTTAGAGGTGAATGATGTTTGACATAAACCACATACCATACCGCTTTTAACCTATAGGCGATACGAAACCCGCGCCTAATGAGACTTTCACTATCCGTGCGCAGATTTACACAAACAAAAATTACCTCCTGTTTTCTCCATGGCCCCCTTAAAGTCCGTCTCGTCTCCAATGATTCAAGCCTTTCATCAACATCATCCGCTACCTCGCGTAAAGCTAATTCACGTAAAGCAATAAGGTTACCAGTTTTAAAAAAATGATTCAGCGCTTGTTCCACTTTTTCCTTCGCATAGATATTTCCTTCACGCATTCGTTGCTGAAGCGATTTTGGAGAAATATCAATAAGCTCTATTTCATCTGCAACTCTCAAAACATGGTCTGGTACAGTTTCCCGAACTCGAACCCCAGTAATTTGTTCCACACTGTCATTTAGGCTTTCTAGATGTTGGATGTTCATCGTTGAAATAACCGAAATTCCCGCTTTTAAGATTTCTTCAACATCTTGATATCGTTTTTTATTTTTACTCCCGGGTACATTTGTATGAGCTAATTCATCTACAAGCACAACCTCTGGATTTCTTTTGATAATGGTTTCTGTGTCCATTTCTTCCAGGAAAACATTTTTATAGCTTATTTTTTTCCTTTGAATCAATTCTAGGGAACCAATTTGTTCCGATGTTTCTTTTCTTGCATGTGTTTCGATTAGTCCAATTATGATATCGATGCCTTTTCTTTTTAAGAGGTTCGCCTCACGTAGCATTGTATAGGTCTTTCCAACACCGGGGGCAGCTCCGATATATACTTTTAAATGGCCTCGTCTAATCTTATCTATTTTCTCTTCTACTTCTTTATGGGACATACGGCGGTATGGATTCTTAACAATTTCTTTATTCCATTTAGCAGGAATTACTCTTTCTCCATTTTTTTCTGCTCGATCAGCTACAATAAATACATCCATGTTTCTCGTTTTACGTAGTATTCTATTAATAATAGATCCATGGATAATTTCCTCCCAACGACTTCGTTTTGATTGTCCCATCACAATTCTAGTAACATTATTATTAGTCGCATAGGTTACAATTTCCTCGGCTACATCATCAGTTGTTAATGGTAATTCTTCAAATTTCCCTCCTACTTTATCAACTAGCTTTATAATGGACCTTCGAAAAGTCTCCTCGTCTTTGGAGAGTTTCATTGCAGGAGAGCGAAAACATACAACAAATAACTCTCCACCTAGTCGTTTTGCAATTTGTTGTCCTCGGCGTATTAAGATGGATCCATTCCAGTGGTATTGGACAGATACAAGCACTAGCTCCGAGGCTCCAGATGGTCCAATTAATCCCTGCTTCTCACGATAATCGTCTAGTTCATCATTTACTTCTCCTGCTAAAAAACGTAATGAAAGTTCTCGTAATACAGCCAAATTATCTCTTCTGAATAAATTTTGTTGCTTACTTTTCTCTTCATGTCCTTCATTAATAGAACCTTCTTGAAAACGATTAAGTATTTGTTCAGGAGTAACATCTAGAAGCTTAACCTCATCCGCCATTGCTAGAGTGTTATCTGGTAGACATTGGTCAACTTGAACCTTAACACCTAATAATTTTTCCGCTACCTCTTTTACACCTTCTAATTCATAGATGTTTATGGTTGTTAATACACTAATGTTATTGCTCATAATCATTAACACATCATCAAGTCTTCTCTTATTCAAAGCATTAGGTCGATTACGATGTGACAAAGAATCGACAAGTACTACCTCAGGATTTCTTTCAATTATGGCTGTTACATCCAAATCCTGTTTAATGTTTCCATTGTCCGTCCACTCAATCGGTGAAATTATTTCTAGATCTCCTATTTGTTCAACGGTTTTAGGACGATCTGAGGCACTAACTATTCCTATTACCACATCAATTGATTTTTTCTTAAGTTCATTTCCTTCCAATAACATATGAAAGGTCTTTCCAGATCCAGAAACTGCACCTAGAATAATTTTTAGACGACCTCGATTGATTTTGTAAATGGAATGTAAAAATTCTTCGGGAGATTTCCTTCGAAACTTTTCTGCCATATACTTTTCCCTCTCTTTAAACTTACGCGAAAACTTTCAAAGATAAATAAACTGTTAAAATTACATGACGAATAAGCTTTTGGCACAATACTCTATAATTTCTCTTCTTCTAATGATGCCAATGAATGTTTTATTGTCATCCACGACTGGAACAAAATTTTGTTCCAATGACTTTAGGATGATGTCTTCCATTTCTGAGTTAATCGAAATGGCTTTATTTTTTTTATGAAGAGGAATATCTCTTAACCAAATCTTATTGGTACTTTCAAAAGTAAAATTTGGTGTATTCTTTACCTTCCATAATAGATCTCCTTCTGTAAGAGTACCGATGTACCTTCCCTCACAATCTATTAGTGGCACAGCTGAATACCTGTGATATTCCATCTTTTCTAGTGCTTGCCTCATTGTTGATTCGTATTTGATGTATGCTACTTCATTCTTGGGTATGAGAAAAAATGCTATATTCACAATAACAACAGTCCTCCAAAATTACTCGGTGCTTAACTATTTATTTTTTGAAAAAAGGAGAGTACAGTACTCTCCTTCTCAACATATTACATTTGGTCAAGAGCCATGTTTAACTCTAAAACGTTGACCCGAGGTTCACCAAAAATACCCAGTTGTCGACCTTCTGTCTTCTCTTTAATTAATTGAAGCAATTCTTTTTCGTCTATGCCTCTTATCTCCGCGATTCTCGAGACTTGAATTTTGGCTGCTAACGGAGAAATATGCGGATCCAGTCCCGATCCTGAATTTGTTAAAAGATCTGCAGGGATATCTTCTTTCTTCACTTCTAGATTTGCTGCAAGGAAGGCTTCAATATCCTTTTTTGTACGTTCAATCATAGCTTCATTCGAAGGTGCATAGTTGCCAGAGCCAGAACCTGCTGCATTATATTCTATAGAAGATACTCGCCCGGAAAAATATTTCGGATCTTTAAACATCTGGCCGATTAATTCTGAACCGATTACTTTTCCATCACTTTCAATCAAACTTCCTTCTGCTTTTGCCGGCATTGCTAAATTAGAAATACCGGTTACTGCCATAGGGTAGCCTATCCCACAAACGATTAACAGCACCAGACTGATTCTTAGATTTTTCAACACTTTACCATCACCCTTTATTAGATTATTTAAATAAACAAGCTCAATGCGATATCGATCACTTTAATACCAATAAACGGAACTAACACTCCACCAAAACCGTAAATGAACAAATTGCGATTTAATAATTTCGTTGCACTCATTGGAATATATTTAACGCCTCTCATAGCTAATGGAATCAGCAATGGTATAATGATTGCGTTAAAAATCAGAGCTGATAAAATCGCGCTTTCTGGGGTTTGAAGGTTCATAATATTAAGTGAAGCCATTTCAGGTATTGCAATCATAAACATGGCAGGAATGATGGCAAAATATTTAGCAACATCGTTAGCAATACTAAATGTAGTCAGAGCTCCGCGAGTCATCAATAGCTGTTTCCCAATCGAAATGACTTCGATTATTTTTGTTGGATCAGAGTCTAGATCAACCATGTTTGCAGCTTCCTTTGCTGCCATAGTACCGCTATTCATAGCAAGACCAACATCGGCTTGGGCGAGAGCTGGGGCATCGTTTGTTCCATCGCCTGTCATAGCAACCAATTTTCCTTCTGATTGTTCTCTTTTGATAACAGCAATCTTATCTTCAGGTTTTGCCTCTGCGATAAAATCATCCACGCCAGCTTCTTTAGCAATGGTTGCTGCAGTTAGGGGATTGTCCCCTGTACACATGACTGTTTTAATTCCCATTTTTCGTAATTCATTAAATCTTTCTCTCATACCAGGCTTAACTGTATCCTTCAAATATATTAGACCTAATATACGATTTCCATCTGCTACCGCTAACGGAGTTCCACCTTCCATTGCGATTTTCCTTGTTTTTTCTTCAAGATCTCTAGGTATTTGCCCACCTTGTTTTTTCACATATTCTTTTATTGCGTCAACTGCCCCTTTACGTACTGCAAGGCCATCTGAAAAATTAGTACCACTCATCCGAGTTTCTGCAGTAAATTCCACTCCCTCTGTGCCATGAATCTCAGGAAAGGTAGCATTTAATTTTCTTCCTAGTTCAATGATAGATCGTCCTTCAGGAGTTTCATCATGTAGCGAACTAGCCACCGCTGCTCGATTGAGATCATCCTTTGTTATGTTTTCTACCGGAACAAATGAAGAAGCCATTCGGTTACCATGTGTAATCGTCCCAGTTTTATCAAGGATGATCGTATTAATATCTCCTGCGGCTTCAACAGCTTTTCCTGACATTGCGATTACATTAAATTGTGTAACACGGTCCATCCCAGCAATCCCAATTGCCGAGAGAAGTCCACCAATCGTTGTTGGTATTAAGCAAACCAACAGTGCAATCAGGGTTGCAACCGGAATAGTTGCATTTACAAAAGATGAAATAGGAACAAGTGTCGTACAAACAATCAGGAATATTAATGTTAGACTGACCAAAAGCGTATTTAATGCGATTTCATTAGGTGTTTTTTGGCGTTTTGCACCTTCTACAAGGCTAATCATTCGATCAATGAATGATTCTCCAGGATCTGCAGTAATTTTCACTTTAATGCTGTCACTAGTGACTCTAGTACCACCTGTTACAGAGCTGAAATCACCGCCAGATTCCTTGATAACAGGAGCTGATTCACCGGTAATGGCTGATTCATCTACAGAGGCAACGCCTTCAATGACTTCTCCGTCCCCAGGAATCATTTCGTTTGCTTCTACGAGAACTATATCTCCTTTACGCAATTCTGTAGAATCTACGATTTTATAAGAATGATCTTTTTGTAACCTTCTCGCTTTTGTATCTTGCTTTGTTTTCTTTAAACTGTCAGCTTGCGCTTTCCCTCTGCCTTCAGCTAATGCTTCAGCAAAATTTGCGAATAAGATTGTAATAAATAAGATGCTGCTAACTACTCCGTTATACAATGCGTCTGATTTTTCTCCAAAAATGGATGGGAAAATCGTCAACAGAAGGGTGATGACAAAACCTACTTCTACTACAAACATAACTGGATTTTTCAACATTACAATCGGATTAAGTTTTCTAAATGACTCTTTTATCGCATTTGTAACAATATCATTACTAAGCGTATTTTTACGCGTTGTGTTCATATAGGAATACTCCTTTACTTTCTGTTTTCTATCGTTATCGTATGGTCAGCCATTCAGCTATAGGACCTAGTGCAAGCACTGGGAAGAAGGTTAATGCTCCGACAATTAATACCGTTGCTACAAGAATGACCAAGAATGTGCTGTTATCTGTTTTAAAAGTTCCTAGCGTTTCCGGTACCGGTTTTTTTGACAACAATGACCCTGCTACCGCAATCATGGCAATCATTGAGAAGTATCGGCCAAACAACATGACCAGACCTGTTGAAATATTCCAAAACGGGGTATTATCACCTAAGCCCTCAAATCCAGAACCGTTGTTGGCAGCTGATGAAGTGAACTCATACACTACCTGTGAAATACCGTGAAAGCCTGGATTTGAGATTGCAACTGTTCCCATATTGGTTGCCAGGGCAATGGCAGAAGGAACTAATATGATCAGTGGATGAATCAAGATGGTTATCGCAATCAATATCATTTCCTTCGCTTCAATTTTCCGTCCCAGGAATTCTGGGGTACGACCAACCATTAGGCCCGCTAAGAATACCGCCAAAATGGCATACATTAAAATATTGATGGTTCCAACACCGTCTCCACCAAACACACAGTTCAACATCATTTCTCCAAGTGGGACAAGACCTCCAAGCGGTGTTAGGGTATCATGCATATTGTTTACTGTACCTGTTGTAGCTGCCGTTGTTACCGCTGTAAATAGTGCACTTTGGGCAATACCAAATCGTACTTCTTTTCCTTCCATACTGCCGTTCTCCTGAGATAAGCCTATTGCCTCTAGGGCAGGATTTCCACCTGCTTCACTAAAGTAAGCAAGGGATAAGAACCCAAGGAACATGATGCTCATCGCAGTGAATAAGATCATTCCCTGCTTGCGGTTTCTGCTCATTCGACCATAAGCAAATGGCAATGAAGCTGGAATTAAGAACATTGAAATAATTTCGATTACGTTTGAAAGCGGTGTAGGATTTTCAAATGGATGTGCAGAGTTTACTCCAAAGAAACCTCCCCCGTTTGTTCCTAAGTGTTTAATAGATTCTAATGAAGCGACAGGCCCGCGGGCTATCTGCTGCTCCGCTCCCTCAATCGTATTTACTGTAACTGTTGGGTCCATTGTTTGCGGAACTCCCTGACCGACTAGGAAAAGCGCAACCAGTACCGATAACGGCAATAGAATACGAGTGTGTGTACGAACTAAATCAACATAAAAGTTTCCAATACTCTTTTGTCCTGTTATACCTCTGAAAAAAGCGATACAAAGAGCCAGCCCTGTAGCAGGGGTAGTAAACATTAAGAATATGATGACCATCATTTGCGATAAGTAAGAAAGACCAGATTCTCCACTATAATGCTGAAGATTGGTATTAGTCAAAAAGCTTGAAATGGTATTAAAAGATAGCAGCGGATCCATAGTAACTATGTCACTAGGATTACCAGGCAAAATGTGCTGGAAACGCACAATGATATACCCTAGTCCGAACATGACAAGATTACTTATTAAGAGTGCTTTGGCGTACTCTTTCCATTTCATTTCGGTTTGCTGTATGCCTGAGATTTTATAAATCACCTTTTCTATGCCGCCGAAAACCCTATCGAGTTTTGTTGATTCCAAAGAAAAGACTGAAGCTATGTATCGCCCCATTGGAATGGCAAAGATAACAACCAGAGCCAGTACCAAGGCTATTTGTAAAAAATCCATTTTATTTCCCTCCGCGTAAAAAAAATTAATATTTTTCTGGATGAATAAGTGCATCCATTAAATAAAGGGTTAAGCCGCCTACAATGCACATTAATAGAATCATGATTTTCCGCTCCCTTGATCATCTATTACGATTTCACAAAACTTAATAAAACCAAAAAACATCGCAAAACTAAGTACAATAAGTCCAATAGATACAAAATCCATTTTTTGCTCTCCTTCCACTAAATGAAAATAAAACGTTAAATTTTCTTCCTAAGATGCTTTTACTATTCACCTCCTCTAATTTAAGAATTTTCCTCATTTTGTTTCGGAAACCAATGATAGGTTCTGCAATGTGGCCAGCTCATAATTACGTAATCGGCTCCCAATTTTTTATAAAGAAAATTGCTTCCATGGTCCTGAGTGACAACGAAAATGGTTCCTAAAAACCATTCTGAAAGAAAAGAAGTGCAAATAATTCCAGCTGATAAACCTTCAGGTAAAAGATATACTCGCTTGTAGCCGCTTAATTTTCTATGCTCTTGAAAATTCTCAATCTCTTTTACCAACTTTGTAAATATAAAAATTGTTCATACGGCAAAATCGTGATCAATTCATTTGAGACGTAACGATAAGAATAATTAACTACTGATGAAAACAGCTCCCCTTTTCCAATGAGTAAAATATTGTCCATGCACTTTTTCTCCTTTGAACGATTGCTTCTGGTGTTTTCTTACTCCCTCTCAACTTTTCTCATGACTGGAAACCTGCAAAAGAACAAAAAAATAGACCAATGCTTACTCTTCCTCCGGTTCGTTTCTATAGGCAAACGATCATAGATGCTGAAAACATCATGACTGTTTGCATATAGAAACAAACATTACGGAGAAAAAGCACTCATTGGTCTACTTAACGCCCAGCAAGCATATAGCTCTCTTTGCGTTCTGTCTTCCAAATTACTTTTTCTTTTCTTAAAATAGGCAACAAAAAAAGACCCATTTTACAATCTCAAGTTGCTCTTCTGCTGTTTAATGACAACAAAAAAGCCCCCTGAAAAAGGTGGTCTTATGACCTCCCTCGCTTTAGCCGACGAAGTTAGCTGACGGGTAGGATGGCGAAAGAGTTACTCATCCCTTCTGCGTATGGCAGAATTAACCCCAAATAATTGGTTCCTCCGTTCCTGATTTCTCAGGATTGAGCCGTATATGAAGTTGCTGATTACAATGTAATGATATTCCTGAAGCATTCGTTTGTAAATAGGTAAAAAACACAAAAAAAGTTTAAATTTCTTTATTTATCCTAATAAAAACGAATATTACTTAATATTCCTCATCTTTTCTCACTATTTCTAAGATTCTAGTAGTTATTGACATTTTGTTCTTGCTGGCTTTAATATAAGGCTCATGAAAAGTGAAAACATCACTTTAGGGAGGAAACATGAGTGGGATCACCGTCTAAAAAGAAATTAGAGGCAGAAATAAGTGCCGCCTTTATTAAGTTTCAACGAGAATTGATTGGTAGAGGACCGCAGGAAGCAAAGACTTATATCGTAAAAGATATGGTCATCACTCGATTCAAGGGTGTGCTGACTGTCGAGGAAAAACACTTAGTTTCCCACGATACAGGTCGAAAGCTAGTAAAACAAATGCGGCAGGTTTTGCGAGAAATGTACAGCCAGGACTTTGAGCAAATCGTTGAACAATTTACCGGCTGCAAAGTATTATCCAGCCATAGTGATATCAGTACTAAAATGGGAGAAAGAATTGAGGTCTTCATAATCGACAAAGACCTTGAAAAAGTTCTTGAACAGTCCTAAATGTTCACTCTCTCCACCTTTATGGAACTGGTCAAATGATATAACCTCACTTCAAATAATTTAAGGACTGGCTCCTTTAAATCGCCAGTCCTTTCGCGTTAATTTTCTGGAAAATAAGGGTTAAGATGAATCAATACTTCTTCAACATTATCGAACTTTTTCATTAAGGCGCCTTTTATTTCTCTTGCCAGATCATGACCTTCTTTGATTGTCTTAAAATGGTCGATAGATATTCTCACGTCAACTAATATGTAATGTCCATGCTCTCTGCCTCGGATTCTGTCTATCCGTCTAACTTCTTCGAATTCATTGATGACATTGATAATGGACTGCAAGGTATCGGCATCAAGACTTCGTTCAATAAGGATATGAAAAGCTTCTGTCAGCATTTCCTTAGCTATCTTAAAGATAAGATATGCAACGAAAATACTAGCCACTTTATCTCCGTACATCAAGAAAATGATATTAGACTTATCTCCAATAAACGAAAGCAATACCCCCGCTGCAGCTGCAATAGATGCTACTATATCTGCCTTATGATCAAAAGCGATGGCCTCCATTGCCTTGCTTTTATATTCTTTGGCAACCTTCAAAGATGTGCGATAAAGAACCGTTTTTGAAACGTAAGAAATAATAGCTACCCACATCGCTAAAAGACTAGGCGTTTCAATTGGATGGAAAAAGCCTACAATGCCTTCATAAACGATATAGATGGAAACAAAGACTAGAATGATCCCAACTACACCCGAAACAATGACTTCTGCCTTCCCGTGTCCATAGGGGTGATCTTCATCTGCAGGTTTATTGGCCAACTTTATGACTAGTAAAACGATGATTGAAGCAAAAACGTCTGCAGCAGAGTGAATCCCATCTGCGAAGACAGCATCCGAGTTCCCATACCAACCTACAAAAATTTTCCCTAATGTGAGAATGATATTAGCCCAAACACTTATGATGGCAATTTTTTTTGCTAATGATTCTCTTTTATCCAACAACAACACCCCAATTCAAATCTTTTCCCATCATAACAATTCGTAGATTGGTGGGTCTAGAGCAACAGTTTTCGATCATGCAACCTCTTTAGCCTTAATAAAAAAAAATTTCCCAAGACCAAACTTTTCATTATCATATCTTCGCACCCGCACTCGTTCTACATTCTTCAACTAAATTTTCATCTATTCCCCTGTCTTGGTTAAAAACACACCTTTTATCCCATGTTTCAATTACTATATTCTGCTACTATTTGACAAAGGGCAAATTTTACGAAAGTAAAAGACGCAAAGCCACGGGCCTAAAACAAGATTTTTCTTGTCATGGCAGCCGGGTTGCATAGGACACTCGTAGAGTATTCTTTCCAACGTCCATTCCCTACTTTGCCTTTTACCTAAAGGAAGGGTGTTCAATCATGAAAAGAATTCTTGTAGCAGATTCATCTATCTACACCAAAAGCGTCCTTCGAAAACTGCTGACGAAGACACATTTTAGGATCATCGCTGAAGCCGATGATGGCAAACAAGCTGTCAGTAAATATGTACAATCTAAACCAGATTTTGTATTAATGGATATTTCTTTGCCGAAACAAAATGGTTTTGAGGCACTAAGACAAATCCTGAAATTAGATTCTAATGCTAATATCATTATGTTTTCTACTTTATTCGAGCCTTTCTTACACTCCGATTTAATTAAACTTGGAGCAAAGGACTTCTTATCTAAACCCGATTTCACTGGCTTAATTGCTTCCTTACATAATATTGAACAAAAGCAGCATTCCTAATCAGGAATGCTGCTTTTGTTTTGGGATATTTTATTACTTGAACTATGAGCTTAACATAAGGAATATCATTTTATTATTGGTATACTATAATTATAGTTTGAAAAATGAACGGTAAAGGAGCAGATGAATGACAGAAACAGTAAAATCAGCAATAAAACACAAAAAACTTAGTAAAGGCCAAGTTCTAAAAAGAGCCATTGGAATATTCCTCGGTGCTCTCTTAATGGCAACGGGGCTAGAAATCTTTTTAGTTCCTAATAGTGTAATCGATGGAGGAATTACCGGTATCTCCATTATGTTATCCCACGTGTTCCATCTTCCTCTCGGTATGTTCATTTTCCTATTGAACCTTCCATTTTTCTTTCTTGGCCGAAAACAAATAGGAACGACGTTTGCGATTTCTACCCTATTTGGAATTATTGTTCTTTCTTATTTCACTTCCTTATTCCATCCAATTCCCCCTTTCACAGATGACATTCTTCTTGCAACCGTTTTTGGTGGAATGGTACTAGGTGTAGGTGTAGGTTTGGCGATTAGATACGGAGGTGCATTAGACGGTACTGAAATTTTAGCAATTCTTATCAACAACAAAGTGCCATTCTCTGTTGGTGAAATCATTATGTTTTTCAACATTTTCATTCTCGGAGCAGCAGGATTTGTGTTTAGTTGGGATCGTGCTATGTACTCCATGCTCGCCTACGTAATTGCTTTTAAAACAATCGACGTAGTTGTCCAAGGGCTTGATGAGTCAAAATCTGCCTGGATCATTAGCGATCAACATAAGGACATTGGTGAAGCGATTCTTGCTCGACTAGGTAGGGGAGTAACTTACTTAACTGGTGAAGGGGCTTTTACTGGAGATGATAAGAAAGTTATTTTCTGTGTAATCACCCGTCTCGAAGAAGCCAAACTAAAGACTATAGTAGAGGAAATCGATCGCACTGCTTTTCTGGCATTTGCCGATATCTCTGAAGTTCGTGGCGGACGTTTCAAGAAAAAAGATATTCATTAAACTTTTCACTATCCCTTCAATAAAAGCGGACAGCCCTCCTTTAGAGCTGTCCGCTTCATTATTTTACGTCAAACATGAACACTTTATGGTCGTGCAATTCATCCTTTTTCACATGAACTTGTACATGATAGGAACCAGCTTGAGGAAAGGTAATGGGTGCCGTATACAATCCGTTTCCTTCTTCTTTCGCGTCAATCCATTGAGGTTTCCCCTCTGCACCTTCCCATACTTCAAAGGTAATTTTCGCATCCGAAAGAGCGGAATCAGCATTCATAACCACTGCATTAAGTTTTGCTTGCTCATTCGCTTTAAATTCAGTTGTATTCTTTAGATCAATCGTTAGCTCTGAATCGTGATGATGTTCTTCCTCATGTGTGGCTGATTCATGATTTTCATCATGTGAATCATTTGTTGCTACTGGAGTACCTACTGTTATTTCTTTTTTAGGCATTGCATGCAAACCTCTTGCCGTAACATGCGCCGTTACGAAATATTGACCATCTTCAGTGAATGTTTTACTAATAGAATAAATTCCCTTGCCGTCATTCTTGGCTTTCAACATTTCATGGTCTTCCTGACCTGACTGCCAAATCTCAAATTTGACTTCTTTTGCATCGGCTACCTTTTCTTTCCCCTGAGTCACTACTGCTTCAATTTTCACTTCTTCATTTGCCTTCAATGTCTCCGGAGTCAATTTCACTTCAACATCAATGAGTTCTAAATTCTGAGCATTATGATTCTTATGGTTTGAGTGATCTTCATTTGAAGAACAAGCTGCAAGGAAGAATACGAACATTACAATCCCTAATATCTTAAATTTCATTTTAAAAGCTCCTTTATTATCATATATACACATTCTTACCAAAATCTTAACGGAGTTAACCAGTATTAACAACATTAAGATGTGAATAATTTGTTAAGATTAGACGCTCCGTTAAATGTTCCGGTGGATTTTCGCTCCCAGGCACTTCGCTTTCCGCGGGGCGTGCGGTGAGCCTCCTCGGCGCATCTGCGCCTGCGGGGTCTCACCTGTCCCGCTAATCCCGCAGGAGTCTTCGTGCCTTCCGCTCCAATTAACATTTTTTAATAATCAAACTTAAACTTTACCGGAGCCAAATTAATAATCCTTTTCATATTATTTTGGAATAATTTTCATAATATTTTTTATTTTCTGGAAAATTAGCAGGAATTTTGTCCTAGTATTTAGAATAAATATCTCTTAGTGAAAGAATTGAATAGACATTCATTTTTCACACGCAATTATTCGAAATATGGGGGTAAAATGGATGAATGTTTTTGGCTTATTCTTTTCAGAAATGGCCAAGCTTGTTGCAAAAAAAGGAGTCTTATTCTCTGTCATTGCAGCATTGCTCGTCCCAGTGGTGTATGGTGGTATTCTACTATCACCTAAATGGGGACCTTACGACAATCTGTCGAATTTGCCGGTCGCAGTTGTCAACAATGATCTCGGCGCCGTATCAGATGATGAACAGATCAATGTCGGAAAAGATCTCGTTGCAGATCTTGAAAAAAACAAAAGTCTTGGATGGAAATTCGTCGATTCTGCCCAAGCAAGAAAAGGACTTAAGGACCTAAAGTATTACATGGTTATCGAGATTCCGGAAGACTTCTCGGAAAGGGTCACAACTGTTCTAGATCCTAATCCAATGAAATTAGAGCTGAACTATATACAAAATGAAGGCTTGAACTTCATGGCAGCTCAAGTAACAAAAAGTGCTACAGAGAAAATCAGAGAAAGCTTAGCGAATAAGATTACCGAGAAATACGTGAAAAACATTTTCGGTAGTCTTGGAGAAGTTTCAACTGGTTTTCAAAGTGCAGCTGATGGATCAGCCCAACTACACGATGGAACGGTTCAATTGAACGATGGAACGTCGACACTTTTGAAATCGCTTACAGAAAAATCTGGTGACATTAGCAAACTTGCTAATGGTTCAAACGAACTTAAAGATGGTACAGGCCAATTGTTGAGCAACTTAACGAAGAAACAGCCTGACATTACGAAATTGGCAATGGGTTCGAAAGAATTAAGAGACGGGCAAGCTCAAATCCTTACATCCTTAAAGGCTAAGACTGGTGATATTGCTAAGTTAGCAAAAGGAACGAGAGATTTGAAGGATGGATCATCTGAATTGAAAGATGGGACTTCTCTAATGCTATCCCAAATGGAAATAAAGTCTGGAGATATTTCCAGATTGGCCGCAGGAGCAACAGCTGCTAACAACGGTACTGGTCTATTACTACAATCATTAAAGGAAAAACAGCAAGGCATACAAGAGCTTGCTGCAGGAGCAAAGCAACTTGAAGCAAGTACACCGCTTTTAAAAGGCGGGACTGAACAAATTTTAGGCGGTTTAACTAAGACTCAAGCTGCCATTCGTGGCAAAATTCAACCTGGAGCTGCAGCTGTTTCTGCAGGTGTAAATGAAGTTGCTGCATCTTCACAGGCCCTAGGTTCAAATCTCCAGCAGCTAACTGGAGCATTAGATGCCTACTTAACAGCTCATCCAGAGCTACAAACTGATACAGCCTTTATGACCATTGTACAAACAAGTCGAGGTATCACTGCAGCTGCAACTGATCCCGCAAAAAAAGAAAAACTTCAACAATTACAAGGTGGAGCAGCATTATTAGCAGCTGCATTCACGGAAAACTCAATTCCTAAAGAAGACTCTTTAGCAGACGGCGTTAATCAAATGGTAGTCGGACAAACTGATATTGTCCAAGGAGTCGCAAGTCTTCATCAAAAAGCTCCTCTTCTTGCCGGAGGTACAGCTACAGTTGAAGCAGGCTGGGCAACTATGATTGATAAAGTTGCGGAACTTCATGGTGGTACCACTCTCATTGCTGCTGGAAATAACAGTGTCAATACAGGTTGGAGTACTCTCACGGAAGGAGTTAAGAAACTTAATGGCGGTGCGGGAGCAATCCAAGCTGGCTTAGTTCAAGTAAGCGCGGGCAATGACTCTATTAACACTGCATGGGGACCATTGACTAATGGCGTTGGGAAAGTTCATGCTGGCTTGGTTCAAGTGAGCGATGGCAATGCTACCGTTGATAACGGATGGCGTCAACTTACGAGCGGTGCTAGCAAAATTCATAACGGCATGGTTCAAGTAAGCGACGGAACGGCAAGTGTGAATAAAGGTTGGGGTGACCTAACTGATGGTGTCACACAATTGAATGATGGTGCTGGCAAACTAAATGCTGGTAGCAACGAACTAGCAACTGGACTAAAAGATGGTGCTGAAAAAACAAGTGCGATTAAGGCTGATGATTCAAATATTAGCATGTTCTCTTCACCTGTTGAATTAGTCAGCGATAAAGTTAACGGTTATCAGTTCTACCGCGATTCAACAGCTCCATATGTTTTATCTTTAGCTTTACTTGTAGGAATCTTGATTATGTCAATGTTTATTAATTTCACACGACCAGAAGGTGTATCAGCATTCACATGGTTCGGAGCTAAATTCTTGAATCTTGCTTCCCTTGCAATCGGGCAGGCTCTGCTCCTTTCAGCAGTAGTATTCGCTTTAGATTTGAACGTCCAAAATCCATTCGGCTTCGTATTCTTTGCCATTGTGGTGAGCATCATATTCTCAGGAATTGTATTATTCTTTGCAAGCCTTGGAAATATCGGTCGCTTTGTTGCTTTTGTGTTGATCGTTCTTCAACTTTCAACTACAGGAGCAAATCTACCGATTCCAATGTTGCCTGAAAATCTACGTAATTTAAGCGAATTCCTACCACTGACCTATAGCATTGCAGGATTTAAAGCGGTGATCACTCTAGATAACTTTGGTACTGCACTTTCTAACTTAGGTGTACTATTTATCTACTTCATCGCGTTTAGCTTACTTGCTTTGGCAGTATTCCTTGTGAAAGAAAAAACTACATCACAATCACAACAATCTGATGTAGCAATGTAAGACGGTAAAGTCCTGCATGAGGTAAAGAATACCTCTGCAGGACTTTTTAGATTTATTGTCAAATAATTTGGCTAAAATATGATAGGTTTATTCCTTCCTATTTTCAGCAGTCCTCCATGTTAACTTCCCATCCCTTCATGGTACCATTTTAGAGGCTTTCGCACTCTCTAAAGCGCCTGCAAGTCTCTTATTAAGAGGCTTCTTCAAAATCAGAGCAATAAAGAAACAGACGACAATGTAGATACTTAGAATGAGCGAATCTCTTAATACAACTTCTTGAATCATTCCTCCGACTGCCTCACGCAAAATTCTTACAGCATATGTATATGGCATAAAAGGGCTTAAACTTTGGAAAAATGGAGAAGTCATACTGACAGGAAACGTCGCCCCGCTACTAGACATCTGAAAAACCATTAAAAGAACAGCTAGTCCTTTGCCGATGTTTCCAAACACGGAACATAGCGTGTATATGATGCATACAAAAACGATGCTGATAAAAATACTTAATAAGACATACCAATATTTATTTACTACATAAGTATGCAGAAAGAATATTTCTCCAAAAGTAACAATACCCGCTTGAAAGCATCCTATCGTAAGAAACGTTAATAATCTACCGAAATAAACATGATAGCTTCTGAATTTATGCTCATTGTCTTCCACATCCACTCTGAGGGAAGAAACTAGAAGAGTCCCTCCTACCCATAGTGCCAACATTGTATAAAACGGGGCCATTGCTGAGCCGTAATTAGGTATCGGAAAAATCCTTTTCGTATTAAGAATAACTGGGCTAGCTAAAAATTCGCTTTCTTTTTGTGGATCGTGCTGTAAGAAGGCGATGACTTCGTTAATATTTACACTGCCTCTGAACTTACGGATTTTATCTGCGGCAATTTTCACCTTTTCTACATAAGCTGGCAAATCATTTCGAGCAAAATTTGCTGCACTATGAACCACATTCTCGAACTCGGCTAACCTATTCTGAATGAGTAATGACGTTTTTCGGAGATCATTTTCCATCTTTGGCAAGTCTTGACGAACGAAAGCTGCGGCCTCATGAATCTTTTTCTCTACAGAAGGCAAGTCATTTTCCATGAAGCCAGCAGCTCTGCTCATGCTATCCTCTATTTCATCTATCTTTTGTTTTAGACCTAATCGAGTGTTAGTAACACGATTGTGTATTCCCACAATGTCTTTATAAAGTAACTCTAACTTTTGTGTATTTTCATCTGTATTCGCATTTGAATCTGCAGCCGCCTTTGCATTGTTTATTGCCTCTTCTAAATTAGCTTCCAAAGTGGACAAGTTGTTGTTAATGTCATTCAGTATTTCTGTCGATCGACCGATTTCTCCCATCTGCTTTTGTAGTTCTACCACTTGATCCCCCGCTTCCTCAACTAGTGGTAAGCTTCCTTCGATTTTTAAGATACTTTCGCCTGCCCTTTGGATATCTGGTATTTTTTTCTCGAGTTCAATGATTTTCTGAGCTTTTTGTCTTATTTCAGGCAACTTGCTTTCTAATTCAATTGCGGCTTGACCCATCTCTTCAATTTTCGGTAAAGCTTGTTCGAGTTCAAAAATTTTTGATTCCAGATTTAGAATAGACGGCAAATCTTTTTGTAGAACCTTTCCTACTCTCTGAAATGCAGAAAAGATAGCTTCACCAACTGTCTTAGTGAAGTTATCACTAATTTGTATGGTTACACTGGATGCACCTGAGTTTGTAATCTTTGGTGCGACCGCATTTAATTTCTCATTGACTCCAAATAGGATGACCGGTTTTTGGGGATTGGCTTCCAATATACTGGAGAGCTTTTTAGAAAAATCCTTTGGAATAATCAAATAGGAATAGTATTCTCCATGTTCTACACCACGCTTTGCTTCCATTCGATCAACGAACACCCATCCAAGTTTATGGTTATTCTTCAGATTTTTCACAATCTCATTTCCTACATTGATTTTCTTTTTTAAAACTTCCGTACCTTCATCCTCATTAGCAACTGCAACTTTTATTCCAGATGTGTTGCTATACGGATCCCATATCGACTTGATATTTACCCAAGCATAAACAGAAGGTAATAGCATTAATGCTACTACTAAAAAGAGCACTGTTGGGGCGCGAAAGATTCGATGCCAATCTGTTTTATAAATGCGCCAAATCTTATTCACACTATACCTCTCCTCAGGAAATAATATTGATTCCCTTAGCTTTAGAGAAAATCATTAGATTATACTTCACGATGTTATTTAGTAATGGACAATTTTATAGAAGAAAAAAGGGTGAAAGATAGACAAATGTCTTCTTCCACCCTTTTTCTAATTAATCAATTCATATAATAGATATTCTTTATCTTTGGTTTCTGCTAATAAATAATTTTCATGTCCTTCTACGCGATAAATCGTTGTTCCAACTTCAAGAGAGTTCGATGAGAAGTTCTCAACAGGATGAATTTTTTCTTTTAGTTTCTCCTTTATCACTCCGATTTGTTTTTCTAACTTAAATGGTTTCTTTACTGGGACCCTCAAATAGTCTTTACCGTTTACAACCATCATTGGCCCATACCCACAAATCTCCTTTGATGACTCTTGTTCACTACAAGCACTTAAAAAGAAGATACAAAGTAACAATAAAAGCAGTTTCTTCATTTTTTTCCCCCTTAAATTAATGACATATACAAAATGTTTATTCATGCTTGTCTTTGTACATGATTTAATTTTGAGGAATAAAGAAAAGCCTAACTTCTTAGTGATGTGTAGGTAGAAGTTTTAGGAAGTAGTGAATCCCCATCATTCCAGTTAGAACAATCAATGCTACTTTTCCCTTCGAAAGGTTTTTCGATTTCTTCCAAAGCATTTCATAAATGGTGACATAACCCAAGGTCCCAATCGTCGTTCCCATCATGATGGTATTCCATTTCATTGAATCAAAGCTTATATGTAGCCCCATATATATATTCAATCCGATTACGATTGACAATGTTGAGCAAAGAAGTATAAATAAGCGATTTTTCCTCTTAGTCATTGGTACCAATGACATAATAATCATTCCTTCTGGTACATGGTGGATGATAAAGGCAAGCAGTAAGCCACCGTTTATTAGGGCACCTTTTTGAAGGCTCATTCCAAACATGATACCAGTAGGAAAACTATGAATAATGAGGGCAACCATCAATAAATAAAGGGCGTCTTGACTCAAAGTGTGAAAGTGCGAACTTTTATGTAAGACCCATTCCATTGAAAGCATAATAAATACACCTATCGATATGCCGGTAAATATTCCGACACTCTGATAGTGAATAAATGCTTTGGGAAGGATTTCAAAAGTAAACAAGCCCATTAACAAACCACCGCAAAGGATTTGTAAATACACTGTATTTTCTCTACTTATGAATACACCCATGATTCGAATGGATGTTCCGCCAATAACCATCCCAACAAAAACAAGAAAGACGATTGCAGCACTAAACTCTAACTCTTCAACCATTAAACCACCCTTTAATAACTTGTCTTTGTTATTGTTAAATCAATTTATACATATGTCATTAACTTGTTATTTAGACTGAAAGTGAGTTTCATGCTTCTAATCAGGACACATAAAAAAGGTGTCCCAAAAGTTAAACTTTAGGGACACCTTTTTTTAGCACATGTTAACCTACGTTCTTTTCAAGAATCATGCATGCTTCCAAGTAGTTGGCTGACCTGTATTTGGGCAATTTGGAAAAACTTCACCCTGTTTTAATTCAACATGTTCTCCATCTTTATCCTGGTAACCACCTGATTCTGTAACTTGCTCGCCACTTTTGTGTTCATGGTCTGCGTGACGCCATGTTGTCGGTTGATGCGTATTTGGACATACAGGAAATTGTTCCCCTTTTTGAAGATCTTTTCTTTCTCCTGCAGCACAAATATAAGTTCCGGTTTCTGATACTGTATCATTTGTTTTGTGTAAATCATGCGTTGTTTCCATTTTTACCAATCCTCCAGTTTAGATTTGAACTGTTCATACTTTACATTTCCCTTAGTTAGCCATGCTTAAACGAAAATTGAGACGTGCTTAGTGTTCAACCTATGTGAAGTTGTGACAAACTATCGAATTTTATCAGAAGGAAACGCTCTAACGTGGGATTTCCATTGAAGCAATACTTTCCTTTCGCTACTATTATGATAAGAATAGCTATATGAACATAACTTCTTATTGGAAAGGAAGGTTAGATGAGAAAGTATATATTCCCTATGTTGACGGTCTTCACTTTAGTAGCCGGTTGTTCCGCTTCACCTAAAGATCAGGTACAATCTAGCAATGAACAACCAGAAAAAAGTGCTCCCGTCTTAACATATAAAATTGGGAGCGATGATTGGTCTGTTATCAAATCTAATACCGATAGTCCGAAAATACTCGAAGCCTATCAATTTGCTGTCGCGCATCCAGAAGTACTAAACTATATACCTTGCTATTGCGGTTGTAACGAAGAAGAAGGACATACGAACAATACAGACTGCTTTGTAGAAAGTACAGATGGTGCTAAGGTAACCCTCGATACAATGGGCTTTGGCTGAGGAATTTGTGTAGACATAGCCCGTGAGGCTAAAGCAGAGTTTGAGGAAGGTACTCCTTTAAAAGAAATTCGCCATATGATTGATGATAAATACAAGGGAATTGGCACAGCACCAACTCCTACACCTATGCCTGAAGGGTAACAAAAGTAAAGCCCGAATTCTAATTGAATTCGGGCTTTACTTTTTGTTATAAATATTTCCGATGTATCCCTATCCCCTCATACGTAAATAGCATTGCCTTGCCTTCATAACATGCTGTTTATCGTCGAACTAAAATTATAAACGACAAAAATTTCATTACCTGCTTAGAAACTTCAGGGAATCATTGATGCGTTTGACTCCCTTCCACCAGAAAAAACGAAAGTATTAACGAAAGAAATGATTGATAAGATTGTCGTACGAGGAGTTCAGAACATCGAGATTCATCTAAAAAAAATCACAAACCACTCATAAATGGTTTATGATTTTCATTTAACCCATAAAGGGGCTTCCATTTATACCTATACCCCTCCAACTCTTATTACATAAAATTTATTTGAAATCATTTTTCAAAGAAGCTATTGTAAGAATAAAAAGGATCTTTGAAAAATGGACCATACCTTATTACTGATACCAAAATGCATTGTAAAATCACGCTTTGATAATAATGGTTAAAATAGATGAAAAGAGGATCGATGAATATGATACGTACCATTGCAGTTACAAATGACTTGCGAGTTATCAATGATTTACCAATAAGTGAATTAGCAAATCTTGACCTTATGTGGTATTGGGTAGATTTTAACGTTCCAACTGAGGAAGAGTCTCTTCTTCTAAAGACCCACTTCAAGTTCCATCCACTGGCAATTGAAGATTGCCTTCATTATTTCCAGCGTCCCAAGCTTGATTATAATGAGGGCTATGATTTTTTTGTCCTACATTCATTAAATCAAAATACACTTACCGCTGAAGAAGTGGATATATTTGTTGGGCAAAATTTTATTGTAACGTTTCATTTACAACCATCACCTGAAATGGAGTTAGTCCGTCAAAAGCTCTATAAAGATGAAAAGATATTAAAAAAGGGCTCGCTTTACTTTTTTTATTTGATTATGGATAAGATTGTTGATGGGTATTTCCCAAGTGTTTATAAAATTGAGGATTCACTAAACGAAATGGAAGTTACGGATGGGAAACAAGAGGGAATCCAAGGTCTTTTTGAAATTAGAAATCAGCTTCTCAAACTCCGCCGTACCATCTTACCAATGAGAGAATTAGTGTATCGAATCCTTAATTCAGAAAAATTGGTTGTCCCAAAAAATGAGAGAGCTTATTTCATGCATTTATATGATCATTTATTAAAGCTTTCAGAGATGGTTGAGACTAATCGCGAAATGACCTCAGATATTCGTGATAATTATATATCCTTAACTTCAAACAGAATGAATTCAATCATGAAAACACTGACTGTCATGACATCATTTTTCATTCCTTTAACATTCATCGCCAGTATCTATGGCATGAATTTTGAATATATGCCAGAACTTCATTGGCGTTGGGGATATTTTTGTGTACTCGGAGTTATGTTTGTTGTAGGATCAACTATGCTCTTTTGGCTCTGGAGAAAAGGATGGTTTAAATAAAAAAATCAAAAACCGATATTCCATTATGAATATCGGTTTTGTCATTTCTTAGAAGAATCTCTTTTTCCAGAAGATAAGTGCTGTAACACTGGATAAAATTATTGAAATGATGATAGCAATTAAAAATGAATGCGGATAATTTTGAAAAGGAATAGAAACATTCATTCCATAGAAACTTGCAACCATTGTAGGTAAAGCCATAATTATTGTAATAGATGTCAAAAACTTCATTACAAAATTAACATTATTGGATATGACAGAGGCAAATGCATCCATCATGCCACTTAAGATGGTGGTATGGGTTTCAGCCATTTCAATAGCTTGTTGATTTTCTATAATTACATCCTCTAACAATTCTTGGTCATCCTCAAAAAGTCTAAGATAATTGCTTTTTAACATTTTCTGCATAACAATGTTATTCGATTTTAAAGAGGTAGTGAAATATACAAGACTTTTTTGCATATTCAATAATGAAAAAAGCTCTTTATTTTTCATTGACTGATGAAGTTCATTCTCAATCTTATCTGTCTTTTTAATGATTTGTTTTAAATACTTGAGAAAAGATGTAGATATTAAATAAAGAATTTGGAACGAAAACCTTGTCTTTTTGTAGGTGAAAAACTGCTTTACTTTATTCTGTGCAAATACGTGAAATATCGGATTATCTTTGGAACAAATAGTGATAAAACTATCCTCGGCAATTATCATCCCTAGAGGAATTGTGTCATAAATAGGAATACCATTCTCATCCTTTGACAACAAAGGTGTGTTAACAATAATGAGGACGATACCATCGTCCTTTTCGATCCTTGATCTTTCCTCTTCATCTAATGGGTCTTTTAGGAAATCTAAAGGAATCTGTAATTTTTCTGCTACCTCATTAATCTCATGTTCCGTTGGGGATACAAGATTAATCCAACATCCTTTGATGAACTCAGTAGTCTCTTGAAGAAATCCATTTTCATTAGTCAAATAAATTTTCAACATTGTGTAACCTCCTCATGAGTAAGGAAGCCAAATCTACCCCAGATAAAACAAAGAGTTGACGATTTTATCAGTAATCAATCCCTTGAAGAATGGTTTGTAAATGACTTCCTCAAATTTCGAATCGGGTTCTGGTTCTAAACTATTTGGATTACCCAAAAATGTTCAACTCCTTTTAAATGGGAATGTGCCTAAATATCATACTCTGACAGGTTAGAATTGTAAACTATGCACTAATCTAGAACTACGTGTCCATTTTCTAAATGTAAAAAAGCCGACACAAATCGGCTTCTTAGAATACTGAACAAAATGATTAAAATCCTACCTTATCCTTGAGCATTTTATTGATTGAATAAAATTTGTTAAAAATATTATGATGATTCCAGACTAGAAAATCAGTCTTTCTTAGTGTAGAGAAAATAAAAGTTCGGTTGCTTGTTCTTAAATAAAAGCCCCTGTTAGCCATCCATGAAGCGCAATAACAGCGCTACACCACAGAAAATGAAAATATATTGAATCCGTCCATACTGATTCTACGGCTGGGAGAGGAAGGTCGATAAACTATGGCGCCTTTAAGCCCATCCGTTAGTCTGACTCCAACGACCACAGTGCACTACAAACTGTCGCTCTCTTACGGGAAGCACTCATGGGACATAATTGCTGTTTTATTATTGAAAACACTCAATCTTTATATGAATAACGACAGCATTATTCCCAAATATAAAGCCATGATAAAGCTTAGTCCGAATACCACTGAGAGAATCGGTTTCACTTTCTTAAAACTCACCAAAATTAAGGACAAAAATATTATGGCTATAAACATTAGTAAAGACGATTGGAATGTTGGAACCAATTGTAAATGTAATGATGAAATAATCTCCGTCCCTAATAGCGATTCCAACAATTGTGAAGCTCCCTCTGTTTTAACAGTAAATTCAACTTCATGAGGTGGGGACAATGTTCCCATTACACTAGTAAAATAGAATACAAGTAACAATAAGATACTTTCTCCCTTTAACCATGGCAGCGGATTGAAGGCAGAATGCTTTAAACTTTTCTTAGCCAGAACCCCATTCATAAAAGCAAAAACAAGAACGGGGATAATACTTATGTGCTTTAGAAGTAGCATCTGACCATAAGGTAACACCCATGAATTCACGTAATCTTTCGGTTCAACAACAAAAAGCATGAGGCTTATTCCACTTATGACAACGATGAGTAAACATACGATGGCAAAGGGAGTAAACCATTTAAGAAACTTCTTCCAATTGTACTTTCCTGTTGAAAACCATGTAACATGAATGAGAACCCCTACCCAAAGTGTGACCATTAGAAAATGGATGACATGCGTGACTAAACCCGTCCATAAAGAAAGTGATGCAATGTGACTGGCGTAGCCTACCGCAAGAATCATCATTAAAAGCCAAAACGCTTGTAAATATTTTGATCCCTCCACGTAAATGGTCATCCATAAAAAAGTTGCCATGAATCCAATAAATAGCCACGCTCTCCCTACCTGGAAATCTGTAAGGACAGAATAAATGGCAAGAGGTAATCCGACACTTCCCTCAAAATAAGTGATAACTTGTACAATGGGACCCAATGTAAAAATGATGATACCCAGTGTAGAAAGTAGTAAGAAATGCTTTGAGATCTCGATTTGAGGCTTATTTTTTTCTGAAACGAATTGTAAAGCAACATGACCAACTAAAATGGAAAATAAGATATAATTCCCGAGTTCAGCCAACGAAATGAACATACTCATACTAACGCTTCCTTCTAAAAAGCTTTGATACGCCGAACACAAGAATCAATAAAAGGATCACCATCATAATATTTGTTATAAGACTTGAGGATTTGTGACCATGATTTTCAGACGTGCTATTGGTCTTAGTGATTTCTTTCTTCTCCATTTCCTGATTCATATCTTCTTTTTCAGTTGTTACAGCATTCTGTTCGGATTCTTCCTTTTGTTCCATTTGTACAGAAAAAAGTATCTCTCCTGTGATGGGATGTCCATCTTCTCCAGCAATACTCCAATCAATCACATACTCTCCATCTTCAAGCGGCGATGAAAGTACACCTACCATTTGTTTTTCTTTTAAATCAACTCTGGAAAGGGAAATTTCTTTTCCGTCCTTTGTGACATTTATCGTACTCAATGATTCAATTTCTCCCTCAAATTTAAGGACAATTTCTTTAAGATCCTCCGTTACAACCTGGCCTGATGAAGGATTGGAAGATGAGATTTCAGTATGTGCACTCGTAATGGTCGGGACCATTACGAGTAGGAATAATAGTGTTAAGAATAGTCTTTTCATGGTGTAGCTCCTTTGTATATGCTCAAATTTTTCATCATTACACTCTAGTTAGGATCAATTTTCAAAAATTCATAACACAGTTAACTTTCCATTACTTCTTAAAAAGGTATTCAGTTAGGTACTTTGCGTCCGTCCCGACTCCTTGAAGTAATGCTGATCCTCTTCTATATTGCCAAGGTAAGCCTAAAAAGTATAATCCGTTAACCGATGTAATTCCACGATCGTGAATGGGAAAACCTTTTTCATTGAAAATAGACGGGATATTTATACATTGATAATCGGATTTAAAACCAGTCGACCATATGACATTGTCCACTTCCACATTACTACCGTCAGCAAAAGTTACTGTATTCTTATCTGCTGATAGGACACGAGGCTTAAGAAGAACTCTTTCCTTTTTGAGTTGAACTTTCAGTTCGTACCCGAAAATAGGATCTGGCCTATTTTTTATGATCCTTCCGATTTTACTTTTCACATTAGCCCTTAATACTCCCAATTTATCAAAGTACCAAAATACGCTTTTATTCCCGATATCCTGGGGGATGAATTTCAACTTGTGCCCAATAGATAAATACACTTCCCTTTCCTTTGATAACTCTACTGCAATCTGCGCGCCTGAGTTTCCTCCACCTACAACAAGTGTGGTTCCTTTTAAAAGTTGACGAGGATTTTTGTAATCAGATGAATGCAGCTGAAAGACTTTATCAGATAAACGCTCTGAGAACTTTGGGATGTTGGGGTCTTGAAATGGACCTGTCGCAACAATTACATTTTTACTTTGGTATTCTCCTTTACTGGTGAACAAAGTAAAATGTTCATCTGTTTTGACCACCTTTTCAATACAAGTATTTAGCTGGATAGGGAGCTCGAAAGTGGTGGCGTACAAAGATAAATAATCGCTTATTTCATTCTTCGTTGGATAATGTTCTTGTTCCCCTTTTAAAGGTAACCCAGGAAGTGAGCTATAGGAGCGTGGTGTAAATAAAGTGAGAGAGTCATACCTATTTTTCCAACTCTCACCCACTTCTGCTCCTTTATCCAAAATTAAGAACGATACATTCTTTTGTTTTAAATTGTAGCCCATAGAAAGACCAGCCTGACCCGCACCAATGACTATAACGTCATACATAAATTCTCCCCCTTAAAAAAATCAATAGAAGACTCCCCAAACAATTGGGGAGTCATTTCTTATTTGTCTTTTATCTTGAGAAGTCGTAAGCCGTTTAGTGTGACAATAAGAGTTGCGCCCATATCGGCAAAAATAGCGATCCAACCCTAATAAGACACCACCTTTATCATTCAAACATTCATTTGAGTATTAGTATATGCAACAATCATTTCATGGTCAAATGATTGTTTGAATGTTTGATAAAAAAATTACAAAATTATCTATTAATTTTGTAATTGACAAATGGATTGTCCATGAATTATGTTATAGACAAACCCAATTAAGTTGCATCGGGGAAACTTTTTAAAAGGAGGTAAAAACATGTCCGATAATAAGATTTCAAGGCGCGATATTATCAAAATAGGCACTACAGGCGCACTTGGTATCGCAGGCAGTATGTATTTGAATAAAATGTCTCCATTTTCAAGTGTAGCAAAAGCCGAAAACCACCACGCTTCCGGTAAAAGCGGCCATACAGGAAGTCACACCAACATGATGGATACGACCAAAACAGAAGGCTACAAAATGGCTGAACGCCTCTTGACTGAATTTGATTATGGAAAAGTGTCAACGTTATCAGATGGTAGAACCCTCCGTGAATATGAAGTCGTTGCGATTGATAAGGAAATTGAAATTGCAAAAGGTATTAAATTTCCGGGTTGGACTTACAATGGAACAATCCCAGGACCAACCTTTCGTTGTACAGAAGGAGATCTTTTACGTTTTCAATTTAAAAACCAGGGGAGCCACCCGCACTCCATTCATTTCCATGGTATTCATCCCCCTGAAATGGACGGTATTGCCCCTATAGCACCTGGTGAATCGTTTACGTACGAATTTGAAGCAAAACCATATGGATTACAGATTTATCATTGTCATGTTTTGCCTTTACGCCGCCATATTCATAAAGGGTTATACGGGAATTTCATCATTGACCCAAAAACTCCACGAGAAAAAGCCGTAGAACTAAATATGGTGATGAATGCCTATGATTTGGATTTAGACGGTGCGAATGAATTTTATACAGTGAATGGGTACGCTTTTGCTTTTATGAATCATCCCATCAAAATCAAAAAGGATGAACTTGTCCGAATCTATCTGAGCAATTTAACGGAGTTTGACTTGCTTAATTCATTCCATTTGCATGCCAACTACTTTACGTATATTCCAACTGGACGAAATGATAATCCTACTCAATTTACCGATACCATCATGCAGTGCCAAGGAGAACGTGGAATTCTTGAGGTACGATTCCCCTACAAAGGTAAATACATGTTCCATGCACATGTAAGTGAATTTGCCGAACTCGGATGGATGGGATTCTTTGAAGTTATTTAGAAAGGTGGGGAATTTATGAAAGCAAAATGGTTGATAACCGGCCTCATCCCACTTGTCCTTTTAGTATTGGTGCTGGGGTGGGTATTCAAAAATGGAGCTGGAGTCGAAAGAGACCCCGCAGCTCCAATCGAGGTCTTAAATCTCGATAAACTAACGGTCGTTCCAAATGGATTTGAACTAGATGTCAGTAATACAGGGCCAGAAACATTGACCATTTCTCAAGTGATTGTGGATGATTCTGTTTGGAATTTCTCAATGGATCCCGGAACAACATTAAAAAGATTTCAGGATGCTAAGGTAACGATTAACTATCCTTGGGTGGAAGGAGATCCACATACGATCCTATTAATTTCAGAAAATGGCATTATTACGGAAGCCTCGATTGCTGCGGCAACCTTGACGCCAGAACCATCTTGGAAAAACTTCTTGAATTACGGTTTTATAGGTTTTTATGTAGGAATTGTGCCTATCACATTAGGCTTATTATGGTATCCGTTTATGAAGAGGTTAAAACGAAAATGGATCAATAGCATTATGGCGCTCACCGTTGGGTTATTGTTGTTTTTATTTTTCGGCACTTTGTTTGATGGGTTTGAAATTGGAGCAGAAGCACCTTCTGTGTTCCAAGGAAATATGGTTGTCATTATTTGTACTGTTCTTTCCTTCTTACTTTTAATTGCCTTTGATCAGTATCAACATAAGAAACAAAAAGGAAAAGGTTATTCTCCCATTGGAATTGCTTTATTAATGGCTACAGGCATTGGTCTTCATAATTTTGGTGAAGGTTTGGCCATTGGCTCATCCTTCGCACTTGGAGAAGCTGCACTAGGAACGTTTCTAGTCATTGGTTTTACACTTCATAATATTACCGAAGGAATTGGCATTGCAGCTCCCTTATTGAAGATAAAGCCTAAAATGAGCACCTTTATCTTACTTGGATCCATTGCTGGGGCACCTGCCATCCTCGGAACGTGGTTTGGGGGATTCGTCTTTTCACCAATATGGGGAGCTGTTTTCCTAGGAATAGGAGCAGGAGCGATTTTACAAGTTATTTTCGTTATCTCGAAAATGCTTATCGAAGACCATAAAAAGAACCTTGAACCTTCAGTTTCCTGGCTGAACTTTGCCGGATTTACAATGGGAATATTGATCATGTATTTTACGGCATTTTTCGTAAAATATTAAGGGGAGATTGAAGTGGCGAATATAGGTATTAGTGGTGTCATCTTAATTATTGTTCTTACATTAATCGTATTTGGACCGAAAAAACTTCCAGAGCTAGGGCGGGCAGTAGGGACCACGCTTAGGGAATTTAGACAGTCCACCAAGGGAATATTGGATGAAAACGATGATGAACATGAAAAAGATATCGATAAAGGAAAATGAACCATCAAATTCTTTCACAACCTATGCGGACATCAATTCTCAGTCACTAAAGTAACAAACCATAACCACACATGAAAAAAGAGGGAGTCCAAAAGCAAACTTTCGGACTCCCTCTTTTAGTTTAATAAATATGGATTCTATTATTATCATCTTTCAGTTGGACCCATGTCATTACTTTTTAGGGTTGTTTTATGTTTGATTGGCCTTTTTCTTCGAGTTCCCTTAATTCTTGATCTGATTTTTTCTTAAAGAAAAAGATTACACCTAACGATAATAACGATAATACTAAATATATTGCAATATCAGGAAGAAAAACCATAAGATTAAATCCCAGTGCAAAGTTCATCATGTACATCCTTTCTAAAACCATCTCATGCAGGATTGTATCACAAACCCCACTCATTCTCCTAAGAATTATCTTACTGATTGGGATAAACAAGGAAAGAGGATTTGGATGGTGGTCTTTATATTTTGGAATTGTAACAAAACAATGAACAAATCAGGAATATTCAATACTTTCCATTGAATCTATAAAAGTAATTCTGTATCCTTCTATTTATAACAGAGTATCTATATAAACCTTGCTATTCATGGAAAGGAAGTTTAGATGAAAAAGTATTTATTCCCTATACTGACAGTCGTCGCATTATCTACTGGTTGTTCATCATCAACAGGTGAACAAGAACAGTCTGACGGTCAGCACACTGAACACAACGAAAAAAACGCACCTGTTCTAACTTATAATATAGGTAGCGATGATTGGTCTGTTGTAACAAACTATACGGATAGCCCCAAAGTGTTAGAAGCATATCAATTCGCAGTTTCTAATCCTGAGGTCCTCAATTACATGCCTTGCTACTGTGGATGCTACGAAGAAGACGGGCATACAAGCAACACAAATTGTTTCGTAGATAAAATTGAAGGTACTACCGTAACCCTTGATACAATGGGCTTTGGCTGAGGGGTTTGTGTAGATATAGCCCGTGAGGCTAAAGCAGAGTTCGAAAAAGGGACACCTTTAAAAGATATCCGTAATCAAATTGATGAAAAATACAAAGGATTGGGTACACCATCCACTCCGACTCCAATACCAGAAGCATAAAAAACGCTGAAAATTTTCAGCGTTTTTTGTTTATTGCTTAATGTTTCGTCCATACGTGTATAGCTGTGAGTATCCCAGCAAATAGGGGTAACATCGCTCCTTTTTGTTATAAATATTTCCGATGGATCCCTTTTCCATCATACGTAAATAGCATTGCCCTGCCTTCAATAACACTTTCCATGTGGACGATTCTTCCCCATAGTTGGTGAACATATGGCAATACCTTCTCCAAATACTTCAGGTCCAGTTCAATTCCCTCAAACCAGTGCTTAAGGTATAGTTCTCCATTCTTCATGTAATCTCCATCGTTTACGGTGATATATGGGAAGCCACCATTGACACGCATACTGACGAGTTGGTCCCTTACATGCTCCCATTGTTTGTCGACCACTTTGTATTCCTTGCCTTGTTTCTGGAATAAATACATGTCTTCACGCATAACAAGATCTTTCGTAAGGTAGTTTCGTAAAAATGAAATATCTGATTCAATTTCCCGTACCTCAAACATCTTTTCACGACCGGATCCAGGTTTGACTCCCCTTCTCTTCATTTCTTCTGTTGGGTTATTAAAACGCTCTTCAATATCTTCAAAAATCTTGATACCTAAATAGTAAGGGTTAATTCCCGTTCTTGATGGCTGCACGACACCTGCATTCAGTTTGGCAAATTCAATCGCTTCACCGCTCGTCAAATCCATTTCACGGAGTATCCGCTGGTGCCAAAAAGATGCCCAGCCTTCGTTCATGATTTTGGTTTCAAGCTGAGGCCAAAAATAGAGCATTTCATCACGCATCATCGTGAGAATATCTCTTTGCCAGTCAGCAAGTTCTTTGCTGTAAGTCTCTATGAATAGCAATAAATCCTTTTCTGGACGAGGGGGAAATTTCTTTTTCGTGGATTTATCAGTCTTCTTTTCCTCTTTTTTGTCCATACCCCACAGGTCATCATATGGAGTAACGGGTGCACGGTCTTCCGAAGATTCAACTTCATCTTCCATTGTCCAAGCCAATTTTGGTCTCATTAACGAAGGGTCAATATGTTCTTCTATCGCCAATACGGCATCAAGGAAGGTTTCTACCTCTTTCTTTCCATAACGAATTTCATATTGTTGAATCCGGTCAGCTGTTGCAGCCATACTCTCAACCATTTCGCGCTTTGTATTTTGAAATCTGACATTATTTTTAAAAAAGTCGCAATGAGCTAAAACGTGGGCAACAATGAGTTTATTTTGAATAAGGGAATTGGAATCAAGTAAAAAGGCGTAACAAGGATTAGAGTTAATAACAAGTTCATAAATTTTGCTTAAACCTAAATCATAATGCAGCTTCATCTTAAAAAACTGTTTACCAAAGCTCCAATGTGAAAATCGCGTCGGCATTCCATAGGCACCGAATGTATAAATGATTTCAGCAGGGCAGATTTCGTATCTCATCTGATAAAAATCCAAACCAAATCCTTTTGCAATCTCCGTTATTTCTCCGATAGCCTTCTCCAATGCTTTTCGGCCTTCAGAATTCATCTTCACTCCCCCTTTTTCTTCTTACCACAATGTATGAGAAGAAATCGGGAATGATGAAACGAATCCGAACTGAAAAAGATGTGGTGGTCCCAAGTAGCAGATTAAATGAACAGTTCCTTGGCTGAAATATAAGGATAATTACTCATTATTATTTTCTGAATATTAAGTTCCAATCATATCTTTTCGAAATCACGTCAAATAATGAAATTTCACCTCATATATTTCAAAAACCCGTCAAAAGTTACAAAAATCACGTCAAATATTTTAACAGGCAATATGTTGAGCCAAAAAACACTTTAAAAAGCACAAAAAGGGAAAAACCATAGGAGTAGTAGTCCTATGGTTTTTCCTCGCCAACTGTTAGATTCAGTAGCTTTTTGTTTTCTAAATTGTGGGTGACTTTTACAACCACAACTTTTGGCTTTCCATTTTCCGTTACTTTGAAGCGAAATGAGTCAGTAACGTCTGTGGCGTTGGGCTTCGTTCTCCCAATATAGTTATACTCTGTAACAGCAATACCAGGATAATCCGCTTTTACAACAGCAATGGCTACATTTCCGTATTTAGCATAATCAGGTTGTTGAGCGCTGGATTTTGAGGCTTGAAAGCCGAGCGTCAATGCCAAAGATAATACCGCTAACATCCATATTTTTTTCATCTGGTACACTTCCTTTCCTTTCGTATTTTTAGCGAATGCTTATTTTTTTATGTACATTGTTTTAATTTCATGTGCGAGCATGATTCCAACTTCGCAATTTCGCACCCACTCCTCTGAAAAAACGGATAAGGGTGGGTTTCTTTCCCCTACTAGAAAACTGATTTCAATCGTCATTGCCGGCTTATGAAAAGTAGTAATAAACCAATCTGTAAAGCCGCCTCCAGTTGCTTTTTTAGGAGGGATATTTAGTTTATATCCCGTCAATTGTGCCACTTTAGCAGCGATTTTTCTGTCTCTTACTAGCCATTCACCATTTTGGTAATTCCAGAATATTTCTCGTCCAGCAGTGTGATAAGAAATGGCTAAAGCCGGTTTAATTCTCTTAGTAAAATGGGAAATAGCTTGAACCTCAATAGCTTGCAGGGGTTTGTGTCCTTTGTAAAATTGATAATTCCTTTGGCTCTCGCCTTTTAATTCATTCCAGCCCGCTGGGTATTGCCTGTTCAAATCCACACCCCAACCATTCGCTTTCCAACCTTTGAAATCATGTGAGTCATTATTCATGTGAAGCAAAGACTTCTGATGAAAGATCGGGAATTGATTTGGACCAAATTGCTGTAACGTTACCCCATCCGGATTAACCATAGGCACAAACCATATAGAAAAGTCATTGAAGATATCGGTCTTATATTTACCGATTACATTATTATTTGCGTATGCCTCAGCATACGTTTCAATCATCTTCATAATGAGCATGGTCGTCATCCATTCACGCCCATGATGCGAACCGTTGATAAGAATATTGTTTTGACCTTTCCCGAGCTTAATCGCCATGATTTTGCGATTAAAATGGGAATGGCCAATTGTGTTCACAGTAATGATTTCTTTGTATTTCCGGTCTAAATCGCTAACATCCCTTAACATTTCCTCATATGTGTATAGGTTGTCGGTTTTCACCACTGGACTTGCATAAGCAATATTCGAATAAAATGATAATAAACATATCATTAAAAGCAACCGCTTTTTCATCACGATACTCCTCTACATTTATACAGGTAAAACTTGAAAAACGCGCTGATTCAAGATGTCCAACATTTACTGCGAGATTTCTCTCCTGGTTTATCACAAAATATAACCACTCCCAACGAGGAGGGGACAGAAACAGATGAACAATACTGATTATGATCGAGCTCTTTATTACACTCACCGATCTCAATGGGATAATTTATTGATCTTAATGGTAAGAACAAAAGATCAATTTCTCTCCAAGAAGATCGAACATTTCTTGCATGCCTACCATTTTGAAAAAGAATATAATGCATTAGAGAAACAATTAACTTCTCTACTAAGGTATATTGAACACGCCAGCGAAACTTCTATAGAGGATGAAGAATTAGCTGTATATAGTCTTTCCTAAGGTAATCGGATTATCCAATACAATGAATAGAAAAAACACGGGCCATTAACTGGTCCGTGTTTTTAGCAAAGTATGGGTGTCAGTTTCTACAAATTTTCTCGAAGAAAAAAGAACAGTGAGGAAAGCGGCAATCAGCACAGCCGACAAAAGATAAAAACTGTATGAAATATGATCCTGGGAACTTAACTGTGTAAAAATCGTTAATAAGAGGAGCCTTATCCCTAATCCGACAACCCTAAACAAACTATCCACCCTACCCATTATGGCATTAGGAATGACGTCCATCATAAATGCATTTCTAGCCACTCGCGTCCCTGCATTTCCAAACGCAAGCAACACTGTTAGCAAAAAGTAAACAGATATCGATGATGTCAAAACGATTGTAGAAATCGCAGTTGCGTATAGGAATACAGTAAAAAGTATGGTATATCGATTGCCCCATTTTAATGAGATGACCGGAATCAATATTCCTGCAATGACGGCTCCAACTCCATAGATCGTGGTTTGCATTCCATATACTGCAGCTTCAGCTTTTAAAACTTCAGCTAGATAAACGGGAAACACATAGTTCGTGACCATAACTCCGATAAATGGCATAAATGATGCTAAGAGGAAAAAGAATAAAGCTGGTCTAACTTTCATAAAGCGATAACCTTCTGTTAACTTCATTAAGAATGCTTCACCTTGATTAGAAAGCGGTTTTTGCACGTAAGGTATGGCTTTGAAAAATAAGAACGCAGCTAAATAAGTGAGTGCATCGATTAACAATAACCATTCCAGTCCAACCTTCGTCAAGAGCACTGCCGCTAATGCGCCTGCTAAAACACTGGAGAGCTGACCTTGTATTTCCATCGCTCCATTTAAACTTCTGTAAACACTTTTATCAAAAATCTCTTGATTGAATGCAAAGATAGCTGGATAGAAGAGATTATAATAAAAACTACCTGTGCCAAATAAAATTAGATAATGCCAGATCTGATACTCGAATCCCATCAACCCATAAATTGAAAAGATTGTAATCAGAATAAAGCCTAGGGATTCACCGACTAAAAGTATATTTTTCCGAGAGTAACGGTCAACTATATGACCAATCATGGGAGTTAAAACAAAATTTACAGCCGTCATAGCGATGGTAATATAACCGAATATCTTACCCCCATCTACTTCAGACACAAGAAGCCAAGGGATCGCAATCATGGTAATCCCTGAACCGATTGATGAGAGAATATTGGCTGCGAGTATAAAGAAAAAACGCTTATCACTATATAAGTTCGCCATTTTCACTCCTCCTATGCCTTCATGATTGAGAAGCTTCGGACATAAATCTTTAGTTCTTCAATAAGCCCATTGACTTGTGTAGCGGCAGTATCATTTAGACCATCGTTTTCGTAATTGAAACAATGTGGATCGAGGACAAGCTGTTTTGGAATGGCATTGGCATATAATCCTCGTGCTACTGTTCGCATGTTATTTAAGGCATTGATTCCACCCTTGCCACCCCCCGCCACTGCTAAAAGTGCGACGGGTTTGTTTGCAAAATGCTCGCTACCAAGAAAATCGAGCGCATTCTTTAACGCGCCGCTCATGCCACTATGGTACTCTGGTGAAGCCATAATAATTCCATCCGCTTCAGAAACTGATGTACGTATATGCTTAACGGAAGCAAGTTCGTTTTGATCCTTTTCACCATTGAAGATTGGAACATCCAACACACTCAAATCAATGAAATCAACACCGTGCATTTTCGTAATATAACGAGAAGCAATCCCCGTACGCCCTGTTTTTCTTGGGCTACCATTGATCATTAATATTTTCATCGCTCTCTCTCCTTTAGGTTTCTAATATCATTATAGGAAGAAAAAGCATCTTCAAAATCATCTATACGCTTGATTTTTCCGTAGTCAATGAGATGGAAATTCTTACTGTGATTTCTACGACTAAAGTTGTAGAAAAGGTTACATTTCCATTACACCATTTCGAACAGCAAAAAGCGCTGCTTGTGTTCGATCAGCTAATTCCAACTTGGATAATATATTAGATACATGCGTTTTCACGGTTTTTTCTGAAATAAATAAAGTAGAAGCAATTTCTTTATTGCTCTTTCCATTCGCCACTTCTTTTAAGACTTCGATTTCTCGGCGTGTCAGACTTTCTATTGGTTCCTTGCGTTGATTGTTTTTATTAGTCATATGCTCCAGTAAGTGACTAGTCGCCTTTGGATGCAGCTGGTTCACTCCATTCATCAATTGCTTAATAGCACGAACTAAGTCATCAGGTTCGATATCTTTTAATTGATAACCCGATGCTCCTGCTTCAATAGCAGGAATGACATGATCCTGATCAGAAAAACTCGTCAGCATCATAATTTTTATATGTGGGTTTTCTTGTTTGATCAGTTTTGTTGCTTCTATCCCATTCATGACAGGCATGACAAGATCCATTAAAATCAAATCTGGGTTTAGCTTTGAGGCCAACTCAACGGCTTCTTTTCCATTCCTGGCCTCACCAATGATTTCAATTTCTTGTTGCGTCTTCAAGAAAAAGACTAACCCTCTTCTAACGACGTGATGATCGTCAGCAATTAAGATTCTAATCCCCATATAATCCTCTCTCCTTAAAAAGGTATCTTTACCTTTAGCTTAGTTCCATTCCCCGGTAAACTCTTGATTTGCAATGTTCCGTTTACAGCCTCAGTTCTCTCCTTCATACTTCTCAAACCAAGTGAAGGTAACTGTTTTTCCTCATCGTAATAAAAACCACAGCCTTCATCTTCAATTTGAAAAGTTACTTGGTGGCTTCCAACAGTTAAATTAATCTTGATATTCGATTGACCTGAATGCTTTTTGCAATTTGCCATTGCTTCTTGCCCGATTCGCCATATCACTTCTTCTACTTGGCATGGCAAGTTAACGACTCCCTTTACTTTAACGTCCAAGGTCATGCCGAGCATTTGTCCATAGCTGCTTAATGCACTTACAATCCCGTTTTCCAGCCCTTGAGGTCTCAATTGCCAGATTAATGCCCTCATTTCTAGAAGGGCTTCTTGGGCCAAATCCTGTATATAATCAAAGGTTTCGGCAACTTCTGTCTCAGTTGTCACTTCCCTACCGCCTCTAGCAGTCAAATTTATGGAAAAAAGCAACTGGTTGACTGAGTCATGCAAGTCACGAGCCAACCGATTCCGTTCTGCAACAAGTGCCGTCTCTTGTTCGATTTGCGTTAATTTCATCCGTTTCAAAGCTGTTCCAATTTGCAGACTGACTGATTCCAATAGCGCCAATTCTTCCGATTCGAAGTGCGTTTTATGGGGTGAGCCAATATTCAATAAACCAAATTTTTCATTTCCTGCTTTTAGAGGGACCGTAGCGTGGTGGGTTAATCCATACGTTTCTCCACATTTATTTTCCATGACATCTTCTAATCTTTTGCATGCAATAATATTAGTCGCCTTATCTAATCGCCCATCGTTGTATCTATCAATGCACCAGCAACCTCCATGACACATCGGTTCACAATTGTTAATCAATAATGCAGGAGGTAGATTTTCAAAAGCTGCCATCTCATAATTTCCATTTTCATTAATTAAAAACACCCATCCTGTTTCCATACCTGTTACATTCAAGAGTTTTTTTAACACTTCAGAAAGGACGACATTCATCTCCGTACCTTTATTTAATAACTCCGCAATCTCTTTTAAAAGCTTAAGCTTTATAAGCCTTTTGTCTTCCTCCAACCTTGCCCCTCCTAAAAAATCCATTTTTTCTCATTATACCTCTTTCCAAACTCTATGACGTTAACAAAAAGTCTGAAATATTCTACATCTAAAGATGTAGAACACCTATCCTGCGAAATCTAAAAAATCCCAAAGGAAGAATCCTTTGGGATTAAAATCAATATGCGATTGGATAATTCTGTACTAGTGGATGAATAACGATTTCATCCACTACATGTTCCGAAGCAGATGCCATATAAACAAGTGCTGCCTAGCTAACTTGGTGATATTATTTTGTTAAAGTCTGAACCATGCCTTCTACCAGTGTCATAAAATGATTCTCGACGCTTTCCAATTTGTTTTTGCTTTGTGATAATGTCACATCATTAACTCCAAAGTAGAATTTCACCTTTGGTTCTGTCCCTGACGGACGTAAACAAACCCATGAACCGTCATTAAAGAAAAATTTCAAGACGTTTGATTTTGGAAGATCTATCTTCTCTGTTTTGTCATCTATCACTCTTAAACCTGTCAAGTAATCTTCCATTGAGTGAACCTTTAATTCCCCTAGTTCAGAAAGTGGATTTGCACGGAATTGGGACAGAATCTCTTGAATTAATTCGGCACCTTCCTTGCCTTTAAGAGTCAAAGAACGAAGACCTTCTAAGTAATACCCATATTTCTCATAAACTTGCATGAGCCCATCGTACATAGTCATTCCTTGCTTTTTATAATAGGCACATACCTCTGTAGCTAACAAAGCTGCTTGAACAGCATCTTTATCACGAGCAAAGTCGCCAATCAAATAACCATAGCTTTCTTCATATCCAAATAGAAATCTATATTCACCTGATGTTTCAAACTGATTGATTTTTTCAGCAATGAATTTAAATCCTGTCAAAACGTCAATCGTTTCGATGTCATATTGTGAAGCAACTTTTCTTCCTAGCTCAGAAGTAACGATTGTTTTCATTACCACACCGTTACGTGGCAGCATTCCTTTTTCTTGCTTTTGTGAAAGAATATAGTCGAGTAACAGGGCACCTGTCTGATTTCCTGTCAAAACCACATATTCACCTTCATTATTCTTAACCGCTATTCCAAGACGATCTGCGTCAGGATCGGTTGCGATTAAAATATCTGCATCTACTTTCTTTCCTTCACGAATAGCCAGTTCGAATGCTGCATGCTCTTCAGGATTCGGACTTTTTACTGTGGAGAATTCTGGGTCAGGAAGTTCTTGTTCTTCCACAACGGTAACGTTCTGATATTTAAGAGCCTTTAAGGCATCACGTACAGGTTTGTTTGCCGTTCCGTGTAAAGGAGTAAAAACGATTTTGATATTTGTTTCATCTGCAAGATTAGGGTTTTCAGAGATTGTCATCAATTTTTCAAGGTATGCCTGATCTATGGAAGCACCTATCATTTCTATAAGGCCCTTTTCTTTGAGAGACTCTTCACTTGAGACTTCAAGAATCAATTCATTCTCGATTTCATTCACTTTCTCGATCACTTCATCAGCAGCATCAGGTGGCAATTGCCCCCCGTCATGCCCATAAGCTTTAAATCCATTATACTCAGGAGGATTGTGGCTTGCCGTAATCACTATTCCTGAAAAAGCATGTAAATGGCGGACAGCGAACGAAAGGACAGGTGTCGGCCTTAACTCATCAAACACATATGTCTGAATTCCTCTTGTCGCCAATGTCTTTGCCGCTTCCATCGCGAATTCAGGGGACTTATGACGAGAGTCGTATGCAATGACTACCCCTCTCTTCTTCGCATCCATGCCTTGTGAATCAATATAGGCAGCTAAGCCAGCAGCTGCTTTTCTTACAGTATAAATATTCATGCGGTTTGTGCCGACACCGAGTTCTCCACGCATTCCGCCAGTACCGAATTCAAGGTTTTTATAAAATACTTCTTCTAGTTGTTTTTCATCATTTTTCATCTCTGATAATTGGGATTTCAATTCTTCATCGATCTGTACAAAATTTGTCCACATTTGTGCACGCTTCTTCCAATCCATCCAAATCCCCCCATTTTTATTGAAATTAACATTATTATAGCAAATTTGATGGGACCTGCATAAGCGCATCTAATAAAAGAAAAATTAAACTGATATTTTGAATTTGAGATAAATGGCTTTTTCGCTTAAGATAAATGTTGAGGTGACAAAATGAACGGCTTTGAACGAAGAAAGCAACAAAAAATGGAGCAAATTCGCCAAGCAGCATTTTCACTTTTTGCAAAATCGGGTGTTCAAAAGGTAAATATCCAGGAGATTGCAAAAGGAGCTGGGGTATCTCAAGTGACCATTTACAATTACTATGGGAGCAAAGACAATCTAATTTCTGACGTTGTAAAACATTATTTACATTCTCAGCTTGAGAGATTTATGCTGATTAAAGAGAGCAGTCTTTCTTTCACGGAAAAAATGGCGCGACTAATGGAAGATAAATTAGCAAGCAATGATGAAATAAGTTCAGAATTCCTCATTAACCTTGTCGATGAAAATTCAGCGATTGCCGAAATGGTCCAAGCCTTTTCTATGGAAAGATCATTCCCTCTTATTCTCGATTTTCTCGAGGAAGGCAGAAAGTCCGGCGATATCTCAGAAAACCTTTCGACCAATACAATCTTCTTTTTCATGCAGTCCTTTTCTGATAGTATACGAAAATATTCAGAGATTCTCGCAAGCGAAGAGCAAAAGAACCGATTTGTTAAAGAAAGCATTTATTTCTTCTTATATGGTTTACTAGGAATAAATAAAAATAAATAATAATTACCGGGGTGAATAAGCATGAATGATGTTAAATCAAAACAACAGGAATCTTTATTGTTTACGGCATGGGTTGCATCCGTACTTGCCATGTTTGGTAGCTTATACTTTTCTGAAATCCGTCAGTATGAGCCTTGCGTATTATGCTGGTATCAACGCATCCTTATGTATCCACTTGTATTAATTTTAGGAATAGCAGTGATCAAAAAAGACTATAAAGCCGTTTATTACTCCATGTGGATGTCTGGAATTGGCGCACTTATTTCAATTTACCATTACTCTCTGCAAAAGCTTTCTTTTATGGCCGACACCGCACCTGCATGCGGCCGTGTTCCTTGTACGGGTCAGTATATTAATTGGCTGGGTTTTATAACTATTCCCTTTCTTGCTCTAACCGCTTTTACAATTATTTTTATTTGCAGTTTAATAATATGGAAAAGTATAAAGGAGGAAAAATAATATGAAAAAGGTACTCATCTTTCTTGTAGTCATTATTGGTCTTTTTATTGGTGTGGCTTATTTAACGAAGATGCAAAACGAAGAAAAAATGGGAGAAGAAAATAAATATAAGAAAGATACTCTCCATTCCGAAACGATTGCACAGCTCGATGATCCAAACTATCAAAACTTAATTCTCCCTGAAGAATTGGATAAGAAGCTTGCTGACGGAGAAGATGCTACCATCTACTTTTATAGCCCGACATGTCCACATTGCAAGGTAACGACTCCTATCGTGTCTCCTTTAGCAAAAGAGATGGATGTTAACTTACAACAATTCAATTTACTGGAGTTCGAAAACGGCTGGGATAAATATAAGATTGAAAGTACGCCAACGATCATCCAATATAAAGACGGCAAAGAAACCGCACGAATTGTTGGATCTCAAGAAAAAGACGTCTTTGAACAATGGCTAAACGAGAATGCTAAATAATCCTAAATAGAAAAAAACGCCTGCATTTCTGCAGGCGTTTAAATATTTAGACTAGTAATTCATTGGCAGCTTTAGTGTAAGTACTAAAGTTGGTATTCTTTAAGAACTTTGCATCTAAGAATTGATCATATTCGAATGGAAAAAACAAATTATAATCTTTTAGTTTTTCTGCATTTTTGCTAAATAAAAGCTCATAATGTTCTTGTTGGCATGGCGACTCCAAGATGGAAATAAGGGTTTGCAAGCTGGTAATAACATGGAATGCTTCACGTAAAGTTCCGAAGTATTCAAAATGACGGGTTGTGGTCTGCAGCACTTTCAGTCGTTCAAACTTTCTTATTTCTTGATCCGAGAAGTAAAGTGGAAAAACGCTGGAGTAGAAATGCTGGACAAGCTCGCTAATTTTCTCTTCTTGACTTGGTGTCGATGCAAAAACAATCTTCACTAAAAACCCACCTTTGCATCCTTTTCATCGTAAACAATTTATATTTATGATTACGTAATGATATACGTTAAGAATAACATAATTCGCTTTAATTTTAGGGTGGTAATTATACCCACGGTACAGGTAATAATTAACTAATATTAGGTCATTTATCAGACCGGAATATTGTACATAAAGTAAAGTGAGGTATCTTCATGCTTCGGACTAGACGCACAGGAGAATGGTTTGAAATAACAGTTCCCAACTACTGGGAGGGCATAACAATAGAAGAACTATTTCGTCAGCGGTGGGATTCACCCAAAAAATTAACCCATGCTCTTAGAATGAATGCGGCTGTAAAGTTAAATGGGACAAAAGCCAACTGGCTCAATCCCTTGCAGAAAAATGATAAGTTGCAACTCCATATATTTCAGGATGTTGAAATCCATTTAACTGCTACTTATTTAGAGCTGGACATTATTTACGAAGACGATCACTTAATCGTTCTTAACAAGATGCCGTTTATGAATACACATCCAAATTCTTTTGAAGATAAAGAAACTCTAAGCAATGGAGTTGCCTATTATCTTCAGTCAAAAGGAGAAATAAGGAATTTTCGTCATGTTCATAGGTTGGATCGAGAAACGTCAGGTGCCATTCTTTTTTCAAAACACGAACTGGCTGGTGCCATACTCGATCGAAAATTGGAGTTACGAGAGATAAAGCGCACTTACCTAGCTCTTGTCCAAGGTACGCCAAAGAAAAAACGAGGTACAATCAACGAGCCAATTGGAAAAGATCGTCATCACGCTACACGGAGACGCGTGTCTCCCTCTGGACAATCTGCCACTACTCATTACGAAGTCATTAAAGAATTTAAAAATGAAGGTCTGACATTAGTAAAATGCTGGCTAGATACAGGTAGAACTCATCAAATCAGGGTCCACCTGAGCCATATTGGCCATCCTATTATCGGTGATACCTTATATGGAGGAAATGGTACCCAGCCACGAGTCATGCTCCATGCCGCAAAATTGGAATTCATTCATCCTTTAACACTTGAAGAAATGGTTGTTTATGCACCGTTTCCGACTGACTTCCCCGAGTCTTACAGAATCAATTTGTCACTCATATAAATACAAAAAACCTCCCAAAATGGGAGGTTTTTCAAATTTTATTTTTAAATAATTATGTTGTTTTGCGGAAACCTCTCATGATCAAGCTTAAAATAAATACTAGTAATACTGCACCAATAATCGCCGGAATAATGGCGAATCCTGCAAGATCCGGACCCCAATGACCGAAAATCATTGAACCTAACCATGCACCAACAAAACCTGCGATAATGTTACCAATAACACCACCTGGAATATCCTTACCTACAATCATACCTGCTACCCATCCGATTAATCCACCAATAATTAAAGCCCATAAAAAGCCCATTTAACTCACTCCTCAAATTTAAAATTAGTTATTATTTCATTTCATCATTACACTTTACCTTCACCCGGGAAGTCAGGTACAGTGCGTCTTAATTACTTTTCGCTGCAGCTTACAAGTAATTAAGTTGATGTTTAACAAAATGGAAAACCATTTTGTCGTTTTAACTTGCTTGTACGATTAACTTACCACCATTGTTGGTATATTAAACACATGAACAAAAAAATTATTAAAAACCTCAAAATAACTGAATATGAACTTGGCTACATTAGTAATGTTAAGTTTTTGTAAATTTTAATGTAAAGGCAACCTTTTTCGACATTTTTCATGTAAAATGAATTTCGTTTGGTACTTTACTTGGATGAATTTTAATTTTAATTGGGGGTTTCAAAATGGTTTTCAAAAAGAAGGATAAGTTTTCAGAGTTACTCAACAGTATTTCTCACAACCTTAAGGAAGGTGCTACATACTTTACTGAGTACAAATTGAACAATGTATCTGATTTGAAAATATTCTCTGAGAAAATGAAAGAATATGAAACAAAAGGCGATTCTTTTGTTCACGAAATGATTAAGCAGTTAAACGATGCTTTCATTACTCCAATCGAGCGTGAAGATCTTCTTCACTTAGCTATCAGCATGGACGATGTACTTGATGGACTTGAGCACTGTGCAGCGCTTTTCGAAATGTACAATATTACACAAGCAGACGACTATATGCTAAAATTCGTTGCTGCTATCCAAGCAAGTGTGGCAGAAATCGAAAAGGCAATCGAATTGCTTTCAACTAAGAAATTGTTGCAAATCCGTGATCACGCAATCAAGATCAAAGATTATGAATCACAATGTGATGGAATCCTACGTCAATCAATTAAACATTTATTCTCAGTTGAGAAGGATCCAATCCGTATTATCCAGTACAAAGAAATTTACGAAAACCTTGAAGAAATCGCAGATAGCTCTCAAGGTGTTGCTAATACATTAGAAACTATTATCATGAAAAATGCATAAGGAGTCTTAAAATGGATGCTATTTTAATCTTAACGATACTTATCGTCATCGGGGCTCTTGCATTTGACTTCATTAATGGTTTCCATGATACTGCAAATTCAATTGCAACCTCTGTTTCAACGAAAGCTCTTAAACCAAGACAAGCAATCATTTTAGCTGCTGTCATGAACTTTGTAGGTGCCATCACATTTACTGGTGTTGCAAAAACGATTACAAAGGATATTGTTGATCCCTTCACTTTACAAAATGGATCGCTTGTAATTTTAGCTGCATTAATTTCAGCAATTTTTTGGAACTTATTAACTTGGTACTTAGGTATTCCTAGTAGTTCTTCACATACTTTAATAGGATCAATCGCAGGTGGAGCAATCGCTGCATCAGGATTTGACTCTTTGAATTACGCTGGCTTCATGAAAATCATTCAAGCATTGATTTTCTCGCCATTATTAGCCTTTGCGGTAGGTTATATCGTTTACAGCATATTTAAAGTCGTATTCAGAAACCATAGCCTAACCAGAACAAACCGTAATTTCCGTTTGATTCAAGTAGCTACTGCTGCTTTACAATCATTCTCACATGGTACAAATGATGCACAAAAAGCAATGGGTATCATCACGCTTGCTTTAGTTGCAAACGGATTCCAGGAATCACCAGATGAAATCCAACGATGGGTTCAAGTATCTTGTGCTATAGCAATGGGATTAGGTACTTCAATTGGTGGATGGAAGATCATTAAAACGGTAGGCGGTAAAATCATGAAAATCCGTCCGATAAACGGAGTTGCAGCTGACTTAACGGGTGCAGCCGTTATCTTCGGAGCGACATATATCCACTTACCTGTTAGTACTACTCACGTTATCTCTTCTGGAATCTTAGGTGTAGGTGCATCTCACCGTCTTAAAGGCGTAAAGTGGGGAACTGCCCAAAGAATGTTGATTACATGGGTAATTACATTACCTATTTCTGCTCTTATCGCAGGAATCATGTACCATATTCTAAATCTAATTTTCTAATATGTTTTGGCAGGGGATGCTTATCCCCTGCTTTTTTTCATATTTCGAACCTTTCCCACTTTCCATGCTCCCACTACCTTCTACCAATTCCAATTAAAACTCTTTTTATTTTCTTCTTGATAAATCACCTAAAAACGAATATTATAAGATTTGTGTTTATAAATGTTCGTTTTTAGGAGTGAATTCTTTGTTTAAATTAAAAGAAAACAATACAAATGCCAAAACAGAAATTTTGGCCGGTTTAACTACCTTTCTCACAATGGTTTACATCGTCGTTGTAAATCCCATTATTCTTGCAGACGCTGGAGTCCCATTTGACCAGGTTTTTACCGCAACAATCATTGCAACTGTTACGGGTACTTTATGGATGGCACTATTTGCTAATTATCCTATCGCTATTGCCCCTGGTATGGGTTTGAACGCTTATTTTGCTTATTCAGTTGTAGGAACTCATGGAAATATTTCATATACTACTGCTTTTGCTGCAGTTTTTATCGCGGGTCTTATATTCGTCGTATTGTCATTGACTCCTTTCCGTAAGAAATTGATTGAAGCAATTCCTGAGAATCTTAAACACGGTATTACAGCAGGAATTGGGTTGTTTATTGCTTTCATAGGTCTTCGCCTTACAAAAATAATTACGGACCATCCTACAAATCTAGTTGGATTGGGAGATTTACATTCACCTTCAGCCATCCTTGCACTGATTGGCTTAGCTGTTACTTTAGTTCTCATGGTGTTAAGAATTAATGGAGCTTTGTTTTTAGGAATGATCGTTACAGGTATTATCGCATTTGCTACTGGTCAGCTTTCTTTTGACCAAGGCATCATGTCACTACCTAAACTTCCAGAAGGCTTGATCATTGTTAATCCAATCGATGCTTTCGGAGAAGTTTTCCAACATAGTCTTTATGCAGTTGTTTTCTCCTTCCTACTTGTAACAATTTTCGATACTACCGGAACGATGGTAGGGGTAGCCCAACAAGCAGGATTAATGAAGGGCAATACAATGCCACGTGCTCGTGAAGCATTGCTCTCCGATTCAATTGCGACTACAATTGGTGCGATATTCGGGACAAGCCCAACATCAGCGTATATTGAGTCCTCAAGTGGTGTTGCAGCAGGTGGCCGAACTGGATTAACTTCTTTGACTGTCGCTATCCTATTCATTGTAGCTGCATTCTTCGGACCTCTTGTAAGTGCGGTTTCTGGTTTAGCTGCCATTACAGCACCAGCCCTCATCATTGTTGGTAGTTTGATGATGGGAAGCATTTCCCATATCAAATGGGATGAACTGGATGAAGCTTTCCCTGCTTTTCTTATTATCTTAAGCATGCCTCTTACATCAAGCATCGCGACTGGTATTGCACTTGGATTTATCTCTTATCCGTTGATGAAAATAGCAAAAGGAAAGTTTAAAGAAGTTGATCCACTTGTTTACCTTTTTGCGGTCCTCTTCTTCTATCAACTCGCATTTTTGCCACATTAATAATGGACACGCAGACCACATCACTTTGTGATGTGGTCTTTTATTTTTGGCCAAAATGTATTTCCATTCTATTTGTGGATATGTCTCATATTTTGTTAGAGAAGGACAAGTGAGTGAGGTGAGTAAAATGGCAGGTAAATTACTGGCGATATTAATGGGGAGTTTTTTACTCAGTATAGGTGTAAATGGATTTCTAGTTCCTCATCATCTTTTGGATGGAGGAATCATTGGTATTGGGCTAATTCTTCATTATTTTTACGGATGGCCAACGGGTTTGAGTATGATTATTCTCAGTATCCCGTTATACGTCTTAGCATGGTTTTTTCAAAGAAAGTACTTTTTTTACAGTTTGCATGGACTAATTATTTCTTCACTATGTATTGATCTTTTTTCATTTTTTAACGGCTCTTTTCAGACAGGGATTTTAGTGAGCACCATTATTGGCGGATTACTTGTAGGAACAGGAATAGGTATTATGCTTAGATATGAAACGAGTACCGGTGGAACCGATCTTTTAGCACAACTTCTTACCTTGAAAACTTCATTAAACGTTGGTATTCTTATTTTTTTGATTGACGGACTCGTTGTACTTAGCGGCCTCAGTGTGGTGGGGGTGGAAAAGTTCATGTATTCATTTTTGACTATTATTTTTGTAGGAATTATGACGTCTATTACGGTAAGGAAACAAACTACCTATCCTTACTTTTAATATGCTAATGCCGGCTTTTTATAATTCTTCTGCTGAAAGTTAGCAACCTGTAGTGGAATCAACCACTCCTTAATTTACAAAAAATACTATGAATAGAGCCAAAAACCAAAAGTTCAAAAAAACGCCTGCAACTCCAGTTGCGGCGTTCTTTTGTCTTCTTGTTATGCGACACCATGTCCGTTAGAGGCAACCCAAATCTTAAACCATTGCTGGCGAGTCATCTTGATACTTAATGCATCCACAGCCTGTTGTATTCTTTGTAGATTACCAGAACCTGCAATCGGCATTATCTTGGCTGGATGGTTTAGAAGCCATGCATACATCAATTGATCGATTGCATGTACACCCAGTTCATTCCCCACCTCTTCAAGTGCTTGTCGAACCCTCAACGCCTTTTCATCATTCGCAGTAAAAATACGTCCCCCGGCCAGCGGTGACCAGGCCATCGGCGCAATTCGCTTTTCCTGACACTGTTCTATCGTTCCATCTTTAAATGTTTCCATGTGCATGGCGGAAACTTCTACTTGATTCGTTACTAAAGAAAAATTTAAGTAACTACTTAACATATTAAACTGTGAAGGCGTAAAGTTAGACACACCAAAGTGACGAACCTTCCCCTCTGCTTTTAATTGTTCAAAAGCTTCCGCTACCATCTGAGGGTCCATGAACGGGTCAGGACGGTGTATCAATAATACATCTATGTAATCCGTTTTTAAGTTAACTAAGGATTGATTTACGCTCTTTAAAATATGCTCTTTGCTTGTATCATAGTGTTGAATCTCATGCTCAGGATATTTTGAAGAAAGTAACTTTATTCCACACTTCGTTACAATTTGCATGGCGTCTCTTAGCGATGGTTTCAGTTCTAAAGCATTGCCAAAGAGAGATTCACTTGTGTAATCACCATAAATATCTGCATGATCGAAAGTCGTGATGCCTAAATCCATACATTCTTCGATTAATTTCAACGTTTCCTCTGAATTCATGTTCCACTCTGCCAGTCTCCATAAACCATGAATGACACGTGAAAATGACAAATCTTCTGCTAGTTGAACTTTTTCCATACACTTACCTCTTTTCTAAAACTAGATGTCATACGAAACTCAAAAAGGGTCTATCCATTGGCACTTTACCTCATAGCAACATAAATAGCAATTCAAATGGATTAAGAATATAGAAGAAGATTCACCAAGTTACAATAGTGAATCCCCTACAAGTAGACTATTCTATTCTTCTGGTTTGAAACGATTTCTTTCATTTGTATCAGGCACAAGAATTTGTCCCATTTTTCCCATATTCAGCAATGTCTGCATAATGGCTTTTGATAATTGGCTTTGCTTATATGGTTTTATGAGATAGTCATTTGCCCCTAGTGATAATCCTTTTTCTTTTTCTTCAAGAGCACTCGATATGATGATTGGAATGTCTTTGAAGCGCTCAGATTTCTTTATCATCTCCATGACTTCCCAACCATCCAAATCGCCTTTTTCTAGCAGGATATCTAAAACAATAGCATCCGGAGTTTCTTTCTCAATTGCCAGCAGTGCATCCCGGCCATTTTTGAAATTCTCAGCATGGAAGCCACTTTCTCGCAACTCCTGTATAATGAGTTGGGCTAAACTAGTATCGTCTTCAATTACCATGATGTGATAGCCTCTTCCGATATTCCCAACCCTTTCATCTTCCAAGAAAGCTTCTTCCTTTCCTTCATATACTGGAAAAACGACTGTAAAAATACTTCCTTCTCCTAAATCAGATTCAACCCTAATATCTCCTCCATGAGCTTTCATGATTTCATGAACAATAGCCAGTCCCAACCCAGTACCGCCTATTTTTCGACGGTCCGTATTATCAACACGATAGAATTTCGTAAATAAATGGGTGAAAGCATCGTCCGGAATTCCTAACCCTTGGTCTTTAACTGCAACCTCAATCTGCTTTTGATTTTTATCAATACAGATTTCCACTTTGCCACCATCTGGAGAATATTTGATAGCATTGCTTATTAAGTTGGTAAAAACTTGTTCTATCTTCATTTTGTCTCCAAGAATGTAAGGCGAATCCGAAACACTACACTTCAAGGTTATTTTGTGATTTTCCGTATTTACTTTTTGCATCTCTATTACTTTTTCTAATATAGGAACTAATTCAAAAAACTTCTTTTCATATGTTTGTTTTCCAGATTCCATTCTCTGGACATCAAGAAAGTCATTGATTAGTGCTGTTAGGCGCTTTGTCTCATTGAGGATGGTCTTAAGATATTTGTTTTGTTTATCCTTCTTTAAATCACGATTCATCATTAGTTCAGTAAAACCCAAAATACTTGCCAATGGTGTTCTCAACTCATGACTTACGGTACTTACAAACTCAGACTTCATCTGATCTACTTCAAATTCCTTCGTAATATCTCGATACACAATCACTTTCCCAAACTTCTTGTCTCCATGATAAAGGTCTTCACAGTAAATTTTAATGACCTGATTATTTTCCTTCTTCCGGTAGATAAATGATTGTTCATCTTGTGATATTGTGTGCTCACTAGAAATGGCATTTTCCAAGAATTGAAAAAGATTCATATCGTCCTCAACCTGACTTCTTAATAAAGTGGTCCATTCCTCCCATTTTAGGCCAACAAGCTGTCTATCCCCTTTCGCTAATCCGAAAAGTTCATTTAACTGTTCATTTACTTGAACAATTGACTTGTTTTTATTTATAAGTTGAATGCCCTCATGGACTGTGTTCAAGATGTCTTGGTTAAGTTTTCGTTCATCCTCTGACTTCTCATATAAATTGATTTTTTCTAATGAAATTCCTATGCTTTTAGCCAGTGCTTCATATTCATCCATATTTTCATGAAGAAATGGCGCGCTATATCGACTAAAGACCATTAAGGCCATTACTCCATTGTCTGATGAGAGAATGGGAATATATAAATCATAACTATAAAAAGTGCCACTATAGAAACCATTTTCTTCAGGTTTCATTTCCCTCTTTAGGCAGATTGGTTTCTTTTTACTTTGCAATCTTCGGTTTAGACCATTGTCCCAATGAGTGAAAAACTGCAACATCCCTTTATCCGAGATCCCAAATCCTGCATATATTTGATCTGAAATCATGGCAATCATCCCACGATCAGCATCGATAATTTTACAAGTATTTTCAACGATACTATCCAAAACCTCTTGTTTGTTCAATGAATTCGAGATATTGTTAATTAATTTATTTCGATTACTTAACTTTATTTCATTTTCACGTAGTGTCTCGAGTGTTTCTTCAAGTTCTCGCTGTTGTGATCTTAGCTCATCCTGCTGAGCTTTCAATTCTTCATTATGCGACAACAAGTCTTGCTCTTTTTCTTGAACCTTTTCTACCATTCTCTGAAATGCTGTTGATAATATGCCAATTTCGTCCATACGTTCGATGTTCATTTTCGTTGGGATAATGGTATCTTTTCCTTCTGACATGTCATTTGCAGCTTTAACAAATTGAGTTAAAGGGTGTCCAATTCTATTTAACATCAATCGGATGATTCTTAGAAGTACAAGTAATATAAGTAGAATGAAAATGACAAAGACAATTTGAACATAGGTTTGCGTAATTAACAGTTTTTGAAAATTATTTTCCACATCATTATCAAGCTTAATGGCATAGCTCTGAAGTACTTCTTGAAAATGATTCACTCTTGAAGTCGCCTGTTTATTACCTAACTGTATGACTCCCTCTTTATCGTTAATTTCATGTAATTGAAAGATACGAGGGAGTGTGTCTACAAAGTAATAGTCTGTAAACTCATAGATGCTATTCAAAAAGAGGCGATCTTCGTTTCGATTTGCTATCTTAGCAAACTGTTTTTCAAGTTTTCTTATTTTTTCTTCTTGAGCTAAAGCATTTTCTTTTAAAGTCAGATTACCATATGCCAAATATCCACGAGCATCAAAGAAAGAACGGTTATAAATCGTTTCAATTTCCTGAGCGATTCGCTCTTTTTTCTCCAACAGTTCATTCTCAGCTGTATATGATTGTATAAGGGAGCGTAAAGTGAGTAACAACACTATAGACCCTATGACAAAAATACCAATAAAGGTTCCCATAAGTGCAATAAATTGGTGTGATAGACTTTTCTTAACGTATTGATTAATTTTCATTAAGAATTTCCTCTACTCTCTCCAAAAGCTGAAGCGGACTAAAAGGTTTTGCCATAAAATAATCCGCGCCCGCTTCGAGAACCTTTTCCTGTTCGTACTGTTGACTTTTGGCAGAAAGCATCAAGATTTTGATAGATTGTTTCCCTGGAATGCTTCTCACTTTTTCAATTACTTCAAGTCCTGTGAAAACAGGCATCATATAATCTAGAATGATGAGATCATAATCGGTATTTTGAATCTTAGATAACGCCTCTGCTCCATCTGAAGCCTCATCCACCAAATATTCATCATCCTCCAATGTATCTGCTATCAGCATTCGCAATACTTCTTCATCTTCAGCTAATAAAATCTTTTTCACTTTTATTCCCCCGTACCTATAGAACCATACGTGTTCTTCATGATGTAGTATGATTCTTTTAGACGTTCATAGTAGCGAGGCTCATCCCAATCATCCCAATTATATATAGCAACGCTATCTCGTGTTATGGTGGCATGGGAAGTTTCAGGTTGGGTATAGAGCAGCTTTTCATTTTCACTAAATGCTACAACCACACCGATATCAGAAATTTTTCTACTTCCCGTTAACCCTTGTTTCCATAGATCCCCCATCACTTCTTTTTGACTAGGGTCTTTAACATTCAACAATTGCCATGGTATTCTTCCCTCAATGACTGTATGATCCTCGTTAATACTTATATCGGTTAAGGAATCATATTTTTGATTAATAGGGTTGGCATTACCAAACTTTAACTCTCCTGTCTCATAAGATTGAAACGGGATTTTCTTGCCTGTTGTCGGGATAACCAGCTCTTTATTGAGTGCCAATCTTATAGGATGAAATACTCCATTATTTTTTACATGGGCATATGGAGCTTTAGGTATCATCTTCAGCATCTCACCATACTGATAATAAAAGGAATCATAGTAACTATCCACGGTGATACTTGCATTATTTTCGTCCTTCAAGCTTATCAGAAAATCAATTCCTAAATCTGTCTTGAGTTTCTTCCCCTTTGACAGTTCAATCTCGGTTTGACCTTGGTCTCCAATGGTATCTAGCATTAGAAAAATATCATCCTTCTTAAAATTTAAGGGTGATTCGTACTTCATTAAAAAGTAGAGGTATTTTTCATCTGAACTCATCCGTGTTTCCTTCAATTTGCTACCTCGCATGCTATAAAGGAGCCTAGACTTATTCTTGATCCAATCTCCTGTATCTCCATCGACATGAATGGCACTTTCTTTCATTCCTGGCTCAAAAGAAAGCAATCCAAAATTTTGTTCATTCGTTTGAATGTTAGACCAAAATGGTCTGCGATCGGGGTTATCATAATCCATCGTGTTCCAAGTCCTTTTGAACCATTCGTCCTGCCATGCAAACACCATTCCACCTGCATAGCCCTCTGAAACAATCGACTCAAATAGACGTTTGTTGATCATCCCTTGTTCCTTTTCAGAATGGTGCCCTTGGTCCATTCCTATCACATTTTTATGCGTTAAACCCCTTGAACCCGGCACACCAAACTCGGCCACAACGACAGGCATTTCGTGCTCTTTTATTAGGTCATTTAGATAGCCCGCATAATTATTTTTCTCACCCTTCGAATCCTTATAATTGGCATAAGTATCATTCAAGTTAAGGAAGTCAGGGTAGTACGGATAAATATGATACGAAGCAAAGATACCCGCATGAAAATCGTTTGTCTTTTGAATGTGATTTGGGTTTACGGCTACAAGGTCCTCCTGTTCTAGCGGCTCTTCTGGATGATTAAGCAAATCCGTTGTCACCCAGTTCGTAAAACTCATCGTATGTTGCCATTGATAAGTATCTGCTTCGTAGGTAGCAGCAAACTCCAGCCTTTCTGCAAGCCATACTTCAAATGGAGAGCCATTAGAAGTGTTAAAATATTTCCCCTTGAATTGTGCTTTTTCCTTATGTTTAAGGTTCGTGTTTTGAACCATGTAAGGATCCCACTCTATTCCAATGATATATCCAAGTACATACGACGAAATGTCGCTGCTATACTTGCCGTAAGCATGCCCAGTTCTTTTGACAATGTCAGCATGTCCATGAGTAATATCGATCATATGCTTCATTTCCGTTTGAAAATCGACCACGTTTGATTGAGCATATGCATCTTGGGTTTGGACAAGTCCTTCCTCATTAATCCATGCCCCTTGAAAAAGAAAGATAGGATTTTCAGCCAATTGATTATATTCGTAGAGTGCATCGTAAAATGCTGGTGGATGAAGAGTATAAACTCGTATCGTATTGGCATTCATCTCTCCAATCGCTTTGAACCATCTAAAGTATTCATCTTTCGTAATAGCCGTTTCACCTGGGAAATAACCTGGCTTTCCAATCCCCATGTTAACACCTTTGATGAGCAAGTCCTCCCATTTTCCATTCTTCTTTATCTGTATGTACTTATCTCCTGTTCGACTATTCGAGAGGATTCCATCCTTTTTAGTTAGTTCAATTTTTTTCGGTTCAATATTTTTATGTAGACCGTTCTTTAATAGTTGTTTCATAAGTGGTACATATCCGCTCCAGTAGAACGAACTCTTTGATTCAGTTTGTCTTTTCCACTTATCAAAGCCTGTGGTCTGATAGATTTGCGGAATTTCTGCCTCATCTGCAAAATCCCCTGCAAAATAATAGGACGAATACTTCCTATTTTGATGTGAGATGATGGCTGGAAATTCTGTTGGAATTCCAAACTTCTTTAGCTTTTGCTTCGCCTTTTTGGTTAAAGGCAGCTGATACTTGGCCAGAATCTCAGTTTCATTTCTCGCCTCAATAATATCGAACCAATAGCCATATTCTGCTTCAACATTGCCAGAAAACCTTTCCTTTCCTTCGTTCGTGTAAAAAAATTCGACACCACTACCCTTTAAATCTTTACTGCCTAGAACTACTATGAAGTTATTAGCATCAACAAACACATAACCTTCACCGGAATAGTCCCATTTCCCGTACTTTTTTTGATAGTTTTCCTTCACCCAATCAGGAACTTCTGTACCTTCTAAGTGGGAAAAATAACGACCGATCCAACCTGTCCAATCAAGATTTAGTAAATTGGATATCTTATCCCTTGTTTCCGCAGAACTCGGACTGCCAAATGTATTGAATTCTGCGATTAACGTTTTATTCCCCTTAAGTAAGGCTCTCTCAATATTCTTGAGTTCTTGTTCTTGAAGCCCTCCATACAATGCTTCAGATCTCTTTCCCGTCTCATTTGTTCCGTAGAATTCTTCATTATATACTCCATATTGATCAGCAAGATAAATTACATCAAATCTGGACAAGTCATTTGGAACCTCAGTTGTTTTAAAAGTCTTTTCCTTTGACGGTTTAAATCCTACGTAGTCTTTACTAACGGAATACGGTTCACCATTTCCTTTCATGTACTTTCCATTATTCAAAATCCAAACCAACCCTTTATGTTCACGATAGGATTGATCCGGCACAGTCTTATCGACGATAAGCACATTTAAGTGATTTTCATTTTTTATAAACCATAGCCAAAACGGACTCGTAATGACTAGGCAAAAAAGCAAAACAAATATCCATACATATACTTGTGGACTCTTCAAGTAGTTTCTCATCGTGATACACCTTTTCTCTTCATTTCTCCCCAGCTGTGATCACCTTTGATCATCTGCCAAATACCTTCACATCTCCAAAAAACAGTTAGAGGCCGGTACCAAATCGTTTCGGTCATGGAGTAAAAAAACAACTTCAACATATCAGAAACTTTAGGATATCTCGTTAATGTCCATTCTTCCAACAATACGGCAGACATAGAAAACAGAGATCCATATAAGCATGATAATAAGAAAATAAGAATGGCAAACTCCAAATAGATTCCACCAAAAAACATGGAAAGGACTACGAAGACATAACCAAAGAGTTCAACAATCGGTCCTAAAAATTCGACTATCCAAAAATAAGGGAAAGAAATAAAGCCAATCGATCCATATTTAGGATTAAAAGTAATCTTCCGATGTCTCCATAAACTCTCGAATAAACCACGATGCCAGCGTCTACGCTGCTTGCGTAAAAACTTCATTTCTTCTGGAACTTCTGTCCAACAAACTGGATCTGGTACATAGACGATTTTCTTCTTCAGTTTCTTCTCTTTGAGCAAACGGTGGATTCCGACAACCATCTCCATGTCTTCTCCTACTGTATCCGTTTTGTATCCCCCTGCTTCGACTATCCACTTTTTCGAGAATACCCCAAAGGCTCCTGAAATGATCAACAAAAGGTTGTGTCTGCTTAAGCCGATCCTACCCATTAAGAATGCACGTAGGTACTCGATAATTTGCATGATGACGAGTGGATTATTGGATAAGCCAATGTTTAGGATATTACCGTTATGAATTTCACATCCATTCGCAATTCTCACACTTCCCCCGGAAGCGATCACTTCTTCGCCAGAATCAACAATCGGCTTCATCACTTTTAGAAAAGCGTCTTGTTCCAAGACGGAGTCTCCGTCTAGCGAACAAATATAGGGATAATGAGCAAAATTCAACCCAACATTTAGAGCATCTGCCTTTCCTCCATTTTCTTTATCAATCAAATATAGATTCGTAAGAAGCGTAGATTGATAAATACTTGAAATAGGCTTTGTCTCAATCTGTTTGCGAACCACTCTTTTTATTTCTTTCATCTCATAATGCTCAATCATCTTCTGCCACGTGGAATCTGTGGATCCGTCGTTTACCACAATGATTTCAAAACTAGGGTAATTTACACTTAACAATGACCTAACACTTGGGATGATACCGGCTTCTTCATTGAACGCGGGCACAATGATGGATATCGGCTTTACAGCAAAGTCATCCACATAATCCTCATATACTTGTTTACGATTTAACTTAAAATGCTTTCGTAGCTGTAACATTGAAATGACGAGGATAACTGTATAAAAAACAATAATAACAATCATGTAAATAGCAATGAATCCAGCAACAATCGTGAATCCGGTAGTCCACCAAGAATTCTCCATTTAAATTCCCTCTCCCCGTGAAAGCCATTCTTCTGCCATGTCACGTGCATATGGATCTTGGGATTGTCGAAGCACATTAAGAAAGATATCACGACTATTCGAAAAACTAGATAAGGCTTGCCCTGCTTGGGATCTTACCCACCAAGAATCATCATGCAAAAATGTAACCAAGTATGGGATTCCTTTGCGATCATTTGATGAACCTAGCAACTTCGCAAAAAACATTCTCTCCTGCCAAACGGAAGAGTCGGATAATGGCAAGTAAGTATTGATATCTTTAACATAACCAATAGCCGCTATCGTTTTTAATGCCCTTAACCTTATTTCGCCTGAATAAGATCCATAAATGGTTTCCACGAAACTTAAGTAATGGATTTCCTTTGAAGTACCTAAAACGTCTAATACTGCAAACTTCAATTGTTCAGGAATACGATAAAAACTGAGCATAAATAAATCAATTCCTTCTTTATCAAGCCTGGACAAAATCGCCCGATACTCATAATCAGTCAAATGATCAAAGTCATTACTAAGTAATTCGAACAGACGTTTATCCCGAAAAGAAGCCAAAACACGAAGTGAATGAACGATTTCTTCTCTGGAAATTTTCTTTTTTCTCAGTAATCTAATCACATCTTCTCGAAGTGTCATCATCTGAAAATCTTCTATATAGTATAGTGCGTTCATACGCTGACTCCAGACAGCCGACTTAAGTCTTTTTGCATAATATCCTGATAAATGTAATTCTGCCAAATGTCTGAGCGCGTATTTCTCACTTTCACCTTCAAGCACTTCCGCGTACCTTCCAAGAGCTTGTTCTAATGCCTCTTTTTGCAATTTAGAATCGGAGCGTATACTTCTTGAGTGAAACTGATCTGTCATATAGATAAAAATCAATGCAAAGTACTTTTCAGTAAGCTTGCTGATTTTTTGGTTTCTCGCATTTTCACTAAGCTTTCTTATGATTAAGTACAGCAAAATGCCAAGGAGGAAAAAAAACACTATAAGAAGTGCACCTGAAAGGATTGCAAGTTCATTACCAATCATTTATTTCATCCTTTTAATTAATCTTTGAATTCTCGCTTGGAGCTCAGTGATACTAAAAGGTTTCGTTACATAATCATCCGCCCCTAATTTTAATGCCCTGGCAATATCCATATCCCCTTTTCTTCCAGTCAACATGAGGACATAAAGATTCCTATTTCCTTGGATCTTTTTCACCTTTTGCAATACTTCTAATCCATCCATTACAGGCATCACTCCGTCAAGAATGAGGAAGTGTTCTTCTGATTCTTCAAAACGTCCCGATTCAAAAAAAGATATACCGTCTTCAAAGGCTTTTACGTCTAGTTCCGTTCTCTCCACTTCAATATTCTGAATAACTTTTAATAGAATCGTTCGAATAATGGCGTCATCGTCAACAATGGATACACTTAATTTTCTAGTTGATGCATAGTGCAATTGATCGCTCGCACTTTCAACTTTCGATCTTCCACTTTCTTTTGCTTTATACAAAGCTTGATCGGCAAACTTTAGAACATCATTCTTTTCTAAATCACTGACGTTTATTTCAAATATTCCAGCGGAAAAAGTAACCGTAAATTTGTCATCGTTACCCTCAAATGAAATTTTCGAAAAATCACGTAATATCCTCTTCATGATTGATTTTGCTTCCTCATTCCTTGTTCTAGGTAGAATGATGGCAAACTCTTCTCCGCCATATCTAAAAACCGTATCAGAGCTTCGAGTGCTTTCCCTTAAAAATTCAGCAAATTTCAATAAGACGCGATCTCCAATTAAATGGCCATGAGTATCATTAATTTTCTTAAAGTGATCTAAATCAGCTAAGACAATAGAAAATGGTTCCTTTGTTCTTTTGAAATCTTTTAAATTTCTATCAAGAACATCGCTCAAATATCTGCGATTGTATACATTTGTCAGTTCATCCGTTAAGACCGATTCATCAAATAATCGTTTCCTCTGTAAGTGCCTTTCCACTCTTACGATAAACTCTTCACTATCTATGGGCTTTGCAACAAAATCATCCCCACCAGAACGATAGGAATCTATTCTCAATTGACGATCATTTTGAGCGCTCATAATCATTTTTGGAACGAAGTGTTTGGATGTATGCGTCTCTAAATCGTTTAGAAACTGTAATCCGCCGTTATCTGGCAAATTACCGTCTAATATGATGAGGTCAGGATGAAATTCATAATACTGGGACTTGGCTTTTTCCAAGTTGGAACTAGTAATAACCATCCAACCTTTTTCCTCTAAGACATCCTTTAATAAAATGAGCATCGAAATATCGGTATCAATAATCTGTATTAATGGGATTTGAGCATTTCTTTCAACTTTAGGTTTGCTATCCAACTCTTGAAAATGTTCATATTCATATGTCAGATTCATTAGATCATAAAGGAAATCCCGCAAGTCGCTCAGACTCCAATCGGATTCCCTTTTCTCTATACTCTCCAAGAGATTGCTCGCCATCTGAAATAGTCCTCCAAGTTCAATGGTGCCTGCAGTCCCTTTAATGGAATGCAAGAAGCCATACACATCCTCTTTTGGAATGACCATCTCTTCAACGGAAGCAAACCAGTCAGAAATCTGTCTTTTAATTTTTTGAAATAAAAGCCGCTCATAATTATGTAACTCCATTATTTCCTCCCGTTAGTCATCCCCGTTGTCTTTTCGTAACATTTTTCCATCGCATTTATGATGGACCCTCTGAAGCCATTTTTCTCGAGTTCAGCAACTGCTTCGATTGTTGCTCCCCCAGGTGTACAGACATCATCTTTCAATGCTCCGGGATGTTCACCGGTTTCCAGTACCATCTTTGCAGCCCCAAGAACCGCCTGTGCAGCAAGTTGGTACGATTGTTTTCGGGAAATCCCTTTCATTACTCCAGCATCCGCCATTGCTTCAATCATCATGTAGACGTATGCAGGACTAGAACCACTGATAGCCGGAACAACATCCATTAAAGTTTCTTCAAGGATTTCACTTTTACCAAAGCTATTGAATAATTGTCGTACATTTTTCAAATCCATATCAGAAATAAAAGCATTTGGACAAAGTACACTCATTCCTTCACCTACTAATGAAGGTGTGTTAGGCATCGTCCTAACGCATTTCACTTTTTTATCAAAGGCGGCTTCAATATCCTGAAGCGTAATGCCAGCTGCTATCGTTACAATCACCGTATCGTTTCGGATTAAATCCTTTATTTCAGAAATAATCAATCCATAATGAATGGGCTTTACGGCAAGGATGATGATATCTGCAAATTTCGCTACTTCTTTATTTTCATTTGTAACGTTTATTTTGTACATTTCTTTTACGAGGTTGATTGTTCCCTCGGATTTGGCACTAGCCATAATTTGTTCCTTATTTACTACCTCAGATTTCACCAAGCCATTAAGCATAGCCTGGGCCATTTTGCCACTACCTATAAAACCAATCTTCTTATCCAATCAGAACACACCCTATTTGTAATATTTTCTATGTATGTCAGTTATTTTAAGGTATGAAGGGGGAATTATAAAGAAAACACTCCCCACTTTTGTAGTTTTTTGTAGAAAGAGGTAGAAAAATGACGGAATCCAAAGCATTAATAGATGATTATAGTGTTTATCCTGAGTCTTTTTATATACAACCTACGCTTGAATTAGCACAGAACTTACTCGGGAGCATTCTTTTAAGACAAACAGATGAGGGAATTATAGCGGGCTATATCGTGGAAACAGAAGCTTATATAGGTCCCATGGATCAAGCTGCACATAGTTATCAAAATCGGAGAACGAAAAGAACAGAAGTCATGTTCGCGGAACCCGGTCGAATTTATACCTATGTCATGCATACGCACTGTTTAGTGAACGTCGTTAGTGGAGAAAATGGGGCACCGGAGGCAGTTTTGATTAGGGCACTTGAACCCCTGACAGGAATTCAACTAATGAAAAAAAGAAGGGGTCTCACAGAACTTCAAAACCTTACAAATGGCCCTGGAAAACTTACGAAAGCACTAGGAATCACAATGAAGGATTATGGTTCTGCTTTCTTTGAACCACCATTGATGATTGCAAAAGGTTATAAGCCAGAATCCATCTCTTCAGGAAAGCGAATTGGTATTGATAATTCAGGAGAAGCCAAAGATTATCCATGGAGGTTCTGGATTACGGAAAATCCGTTTATATCTAGGAAAGAAAGAAAATCAAAAACAAATTAGATTAGCCTTTTGCTCATCGTTGTACAAGGATAAAACCATATAAACAAGAACAAAAGGCGCAAGCGCCCTGTTTAGCCCCGACAGGCATAAGACGAATCACGCAGGAAATCCTGATTTCTGAAGTGATTTGGCTTATGACCCCGAGGGGCTGGGCGCTGGAGCTGGATTATTAGAAAAACGTAGAAAGTTATCCACATTAATTTATTTTAAAATTTCCTAGACAACAAAAAAAGCTAATCCGAAGATTAGCTTTTTGCTTATTTTAACAAATCTTTAGGTGAGAAAGCCCCGGGAAGAAGTTCTTTAACGGTGATTTTCTCAATGTCCCCTTTTAGGTTAGTCAAAACGACTTCCATATCAGGATCACAAAGCTCAGAGATTACTTGACGACAAGCGCCGCATGGCGGTACAGGACGATCTGTATCTGCAACGACAGCCATCGATTGAAATTTCGTGACGCCATCTGAATAGGCTTTGAAAAGTGCCGTTCTTTCAGCACAGTTACACATTCCGTATGCAGCATTTTCAATATTACACCCATGATAAACTTGGCCGTCCGTTGAAAGGAGCGCTGCCCCTACCTTAAATTTAGAATAAGGAGTATAAGCAAATTCCCGCGCCTTAATCGCTTCTTTTACCAAAGTGTTCTCTTCCATCTCGTTCACCCTCCGCCCAGGTTATCCTATTGTTGGAAAAATTTCGTTAACCATTCAGCGATAACTCCGCCAAAGTAAACACCAAATACACCCATTACTGCTGAAAATACGGGTGGAGCTGGTAAAGGAAGTTTAAGAAACTTAAACAGTACTCCTACAGCTATGCCCGCTACTGTAGCTAAAATAATCTCTTTCATAATTGGACCTCTTCTTTATCTCAATTTTAGTAAGAACTTGTAGAAGTTTCGCCATTGATGATGGCAATACCTGAACTTGCACCAATACGTGTAGCACCTGCTTCGATCATTGCAAATGCATCTTCACGGCTTCTTACGCCACCAGAAGCTTTAACACCGATGTCAGGACCTACAGTCTTTCTCATCAATGCGATATCTTCAACAGTTGCTCCACCTGTCGAGAACCCAGTAGAAGTCTTAACGAAATCTGCGCCAGCCTTAACTGAAAGCTCACATGCACGTACTTTCTCTTCGTCAGTCAACAAGCAAGATTCGATGATTACTTTTGTTAAAGCTTTTCCACGAGCTGCGTCAACAACTGCGCGAATGTCTCTTTCAACAAGTTCATCATTCTTGTCTTTTAAGGCACCGATGTTGATAACCATATCAACTTCTGTAGCACCATTTTCGATAGCATTAGTTGTTTCGAATGCTTTTACTTCTGGAGTTGATGCACCTAATGGAAAACCGATTACTGTACAAACTTTAACTTCTGGAGTATCAGCAAGTACTTCTGCAGCCGTCTTTACCCAAGTTGGGTTCACACATACAGAGGCAAATTTATGCGTTTTTGCTTCTTCAGAAAGTGTTACGATTTCAGCCTTTGTAGCTGTAGCTTTTAAAAGAGTATGATCGATCATTCCTGCAACATTTTGAGTCATATATATATCTCCCTCACTATTAAATAAATGTCATATTGCTTATAAAAATACTTCCAAAATTAATATAACAAAAAAATGAACATTTGTAATGTGTTTTGTGAACAAATGTAAAATAAATATGTTTCCAATTCACAGAAGTGTCATATTTCAACGGAAAAGGCTTGTTAAACCACTCTTACTTTTAATTACTTGCCAAGTTCGCTTTATCAAGAAGAAACTGGGCTGTAAACTGATCAGTAACAAGGACATTGGCATAACGACCCTTCAATGCACCATAAATGCCATCAATTTTTTTAGGTCCCCCTGCTACTAGAATGGACTTCTCCTTCTTTTTCAATTCATCGAGGTTAATGCCCAATGTACGTTCATTTAAACTTTCACTACAAATATTCCCATCCCGGTCAAAAAATCTTGAACAAATATCCCCCACAGCCTTTGGAAATAATGTTTCCAGATCAGCTTCAGTAAAATAACCTAGTTGAAAAAGTAAAGATTCTGATTTTACTGGTCCAATGGTGAAGAGGGCAATATTTGATTGTTTTCCTAAATCAAGGATCCTGCCGATATGTCGGTCTGCTTCCATCGCACGTTTTACAATTTCATGATCAACAATGGCCGGAAGTGGCAAATGATGTGGTGTGGTGTTAAAAGCCTTGCCAAATAAGTAAAGGATTTCAGATGCATATGTGTTCGTTTCTGCATGACTTACTCCACCCTTTAACTGCACAACCTTTACATCTTTCACAAACTTTTGTTTTAACTCAATTGCAACATGATAAAGCGTTGTTCCCCATGTCACTCCAATAATATCTTCATCTTTAACTACTTCATGCAAATAAGCTGCCGTTTTTTCACCTAAATAATTTTTAATAAGGTTATCTTCATATTGTGGTATCGATGCCACGATCGCCTTTTTTAGATTAAATTTCTTTTCTAGTTCCGCTGCCAGACTTTCAATATTCTCAGTGGGATCTTTAATACTAATCTGTACAATCCCCTCACTTTTGGCTAATTGAAGGAACCTAGATACTGTGGGTCTTGATACCCCAAGCATCTTCGCAATCTCGTTCTGATTATGATCAAGTAAATAGTATAGCTTCGCCGCTTCAATAACTTTTAAAAGCTTATCTTTTTCCAAAAACATCACCTATTCAGTTGAATTAATAGCATAATTGTAGCAGAAAATTTGATTAAGTCATCTGCGATTTATTTGTTCGTCCCATTACCTCACCTTAATTTGAAGAATTTTTTAAAGTGAGTGGAGGATTCACGAGCTTTGAAACTATACAAGACCCTTTAAAATATCGATAATAAAAATAGTTGTAAAAATTTTCAGCTAGGAGGAAGACACTTCATTGAACCAATTAGGAAATCTTATGTACAAGTATAGAAAATTGACTCTTATTATATGGGTTCTTATCATTGCAGGATTTGGATTCACCGCAACGAAACTCCCTTCCGTTCTAAGTGGGAACGGATTTGAATATGACGGAGCCTATAAGGAAACTCGACATATTCTCGAAAAAGAATTCGAACAACCGAAGGCCACTATTATTGTCATGTTCGAACGAAAAAAAGAAATCACGGATTCTAATTGGAAAGAATATATGAAAGCTACAATGGATTCTGCCAAGGATCTTAATAGCGTAAAAAATGTGATCTCTCCCTTCGACCGAGAAGGCATGATCAAAGATAATCGGGCATATGGATTGATTACTTTTGATAAAGAGCCAGGTAATTTATCAGAGGAAATCAAGTTCCTCGATAAGAACCTACGTGATCAAGATGGATTAGAAGTAACATTAACAGGGGAACCTGTAATCGTTAAAGATTTGAATGAAGCAAGCCAAGAAGATTTAGCAAAAGCCGAAATGATTGGTTTGCCAATTGCTCTCCTTGTCCTCATTCTTGCATTCGGCGGTTTGATCGCGGCTAGCATTCCGCTTGTGATAGGAGTCATATCCATTTTGACAACAATGGGAGTTGTATACTTTTTCAGCTATGCTACTGACCTTTCCATTTTCATATTAAATATAGTTCCAATGATTGGACTTGCTCTCAGCATAGACTTTGCCTTATTGTTTATCAACCGCTATAAAGAAGAGGTAAAGAGTAAAAGCATACCAGAAGCTCTTAGAGTAACTGTAGCTACTGCTGGGCGTTCAATCATCTTCTCGGGTCTATGCGTCTTCATCGGTTTATCAGGACTGCTGTTTATTCAGATAGACATTTTCCAAAATGTTGCACTAGGCGGAATGATTGTTGTACTCGTTTCAGCTTTGTCCGCTTTGACTTTCCTGCCTGCTTTATTGGCTATTCTTGGAGATAAGATCCACTCCTTAAGCGTTTGGAGAGCAAAGGAATCTTCTAAAAGTATTTGGAATAAATTTGCAAAGTTCGTCATGAAGAAACCATTGGTCATGATGCTAAGTGCTTTTGCAATCTTATTGGTTTGTCTTGTACCAGTAAGAGAAATGTCTTTGGCTATTCCAGGTGTTGATGCATTGCCGCCGAAATACCCTTCAAGAGTAGCATATGAAACCTTCCAAGATCACTTTATGGAAAAAGGGAAAAGCGATCGCAACAAAGTGAGCATTGTCTTTGACAGCAAGGAAGATCGTTTGGATGAAAACTCCGCCGAAAAAATTCTTAATGCCATAAAAAAGATCCAAGAAAATACTCTCGTCACGTCTGTAGATTCAGCTTTTACAGCTACTTCCATTGATGACGCAAAAATGTTCATGGGGTTCTTAAAGCAAGGAAATCCTGAGCAAACTCAACCTATACGTGATTATTTTATTAGAGACGGAAAAATGCTTGTAAATGTCTATCTCGATGAGGACATTGAATCTCCTGAAGCACGAAAATGGGTACGAGAATGGTCTAAGAAAGACCTTGGTATCAAGACGAACTTTGGAGGAAGCTACAAGTTTGAACAGGAGATTTTCGATGAAATCTTTAAGAAGGCTCCACATGGTTTGATGTTGATTCTTGTCTCAACCTTTATCATTCTCATGCTTGCTTTCCGTTCCCTACTCATTCCGATTAAAGCGATTCTAATGAATATTTTAAGTCTCGGCTCAACTTTTGGAATTGTCGTTTGGATTTATCAGCAAGGTCATTTTGGAATGGAATCGGTGAATATTGCGCTTGTATTACCTGTCTTCGTATTCAGTCTTGTTTTCGGATTATCGATGGACTACGAAGTCTTCTTAATATCAAGGATTCAAGAGTATTACTTGGAAACCGGTGATAATAGTAAAGCCACCATTGATGGACTTACCTCCACAAGTAAAATTATTACTTCCGCCGCTGCCATTATGATTGTCGTCACAGGTGCATTTGCCTTCACAGGTGTCATGCCTGTTAAACAATTGGGTGTAGGAATTGCGATTGCCATTTTCATTGATGCTACCATTGTGCGAATGATTCTTGTTCCATCATTAATGAAGCTCCTTGGCGATTGGAATTGGTGGTTCTTTGGTATCAAACCTAGAAAGAAAATGAACGCACATTAAAAGCCAACCTTTTTGGTTGGCTTTTTTCTTATTTCAGTAATGAAGAAATTAATACATGAATGAAAGTATGACATTTTGCGGTATGTCTTCCATATCTGAATTCTTCTTCACTTTCTCACAAGATGGCATCTCAAATGAAAAATCTTTGATATGAAGAGGGATGATCCCCTTTTCCTGCAGGTGATTGAATACTTTTTCCATTGCAACTTCTGTTTCTATGCACTGTCCATCACTAGTGTATTTGAAACATTCCACACAAGTTTCAACAATATGGTCATCCATTTGTTCTTTTGCAAAAACCAATTTAGCGCCTGCCATTTCTTCGACTTCATCATTCTTCAGTTCAATAATCGTCGTAATATTCATAAGGCACCTCCGCATTTGATACCTTCATTATAGGGAATGGCATGCCGATTGTTATTACATTGGAAAAACTGTTGATAATTCTTCAAAAGTTTTTGACCATTTTTTGTCAGGTCCATTCCGACTAAACTCATCGTGCTATTAAGCCAGCAGAAAACTAGTAAATAAGGAAACTCTAATTGAGCTTCCCTTTTTACTGTTATATCTTGAATTGAGCACTAAGTTCCTGTAATTCTTGAGCTAATTTGCTTAACCCTTCTGCTGCTGACGAAATATCTTCCACTGATTCAAGCTGTTCATTTGAAGAAGTTGCAACTTGAGTAGTACTAGATAATGTTTCACGAGCAATGTTGAGCAACTGCTGTGAAGTTGCTGTAATTTCCTCAGAGCTCGCTGATGTTTCTTCACTTGCCGCTGAGACTTCTAGAAGTTGAGAATTCACAAACTCAATATTATCAACAATATCTTTGAAAATTTCTCCAGCTTTTGTGATCACTACATTTCCTTTTTCTACTTCTTCAGCACCTTTTTTCATCAAGCTAGCAGTATGAATTGTTTCCTTTTGCATTTCCAATATGAGACTTGCAATTTGATCTGCAGATGATTTCGATTGTTCAGCAAGTTTTCTTACTTCATTAGCCACAACCGCGAAACCTTTTCCAGATTCGCCTGCTCTAGCAGCTTCAATGGCCGCGTTCAAGGCAAGCAAGTTGGTCTGATTAGTAATCGCTGTAATTACTTCAATAATCTTTCCAATCTCGTCTGAATGTCCAACTAATCGAGTTAATGCTGAAGAAGAGTCGTTAACTGCTGAATGAATCAATTTCATTTGCTCTACCGCAGATTGAACCACTTCATTTCCAAGTCCTGCTCTTTCACTTACATCAGCAGATGTCTCTGAAACAGTAGCTGTCGATTCAGCAATACGCTGCATCCCAATTGCTACTTCTTCAAGCGCTCTCGTGCTCTCCTCTACAGATACCACTTGGTCCTCCGCACCTGCTGATATTTCCTTCATAGCGGAAACAACCGATTCCGTAGACTTAGCTGATTGATTAGCATTTGCCGTTAATTGTTGTGAAGAGGCTGCAACTTGATTCGTACTATCAGCTAAGTGAGTGAACATCATTCGAAGTTTTTGGAGCATCATGTTCATATTGTTTGCCATTTGCTTAAATTCATCGTGAGAGTTGACCTCAATACTTCCTGAAAAATCACCACTTGCCATTGCAATGGAAAGGTCATTCACACTTTTTATATTACTTGTAATATAGCGGCTATATATAAGAATGATAAGGATTATGAACACAATAGAAATGATACTGATGATGGCAAGCGTGTTCAGCAACGATTTTAAAGGTGCAGATAATTCCTCATCGGGAATGACAAGAGCGATAACCCAATTATTAAGAGGCATTTTCTTATAATAAATATGGTTCTTTCCATTCGAATCTTCATAACTATCATTTCCGGACTTTCCTTTTAAAAGTTTAGAGCCTATGTTAGCAAGGGATTGGTTATCATCCTTTTGGATTTGGGTTTTCATCACTTTACTCTTATCCGGAGTAGCAAGGTAGTTTCCTTTGCTATCCATTAAAAGTGCCCATCCTGTTGAACCAACTTTTAAATTCCCAACATATTCCTGAAGTGTATTCAAATCAATATCACCAGTGACAACACCTTGCATTTGATTGTCTCCTTCATAAAATGGTGCCGTGGCTGTTGCCATTAATATATTAAGGTTTGTGTCTAAATAAGGATCAGTAAATATTGCCGCCTTGCTTGTATTTTCTCCAACCTTATACCATTCCTGTGAAGGATAGTCAAAAGAGGGGGCACTGTACTCTTCTGTGGTCACTGCATTCCCGTCTTCGTTATAGGAGTACGTCGAAAAGTACTGTACACTTTCTTTGTATTTATTTGGTGCAAAGAAGATCCCTAACCCAAATGTATCTTTATTTGTACGCAGATTATTCTTTAGGAGATTCTGTAATTCAGGCAATGTGAATGAAGATGCATTATTTGATTCAACGGTTCTAGCTAAAGACTCAGTCACTTTCATATGAGACTTCAAATTTGATTCCAGACTGTTTGTGACACTATTTAACTGTTGCTCCATCTTTTGATTCAATTCTTTATAGATAAGAGATTTAGAATAGAAGTATGAAAATAAGATGATAGAGACTAAAGTTAATAGTAATAGAGGTAGTATGAAGAAAAATGTCCTTCCCTTTACCGTTTTAAATTTCAACATTCAATTTTCTCCTTTATTGTTTAATATTTCAATTCGACAAATTGCGACACCTGTTACCCTTATTGGTATCGGATGTTTTTAAGCTTCCAACAGTGAAAAAAGTACTATAGTAGCCAATCCAATTTTATCCACAACAAAAGAGCCATCTTCGCTGATGGCTCTTTTGTTAGCTTTCTGTATATCTTTTTATTTCTTTATTAGACCTTTCATTTTTAAGAAATCAGTTGCTACTTTTTTCGGATCTTCTTTATCCAAATCGACGCGTGCATTCATTTCGGCCATTTCTTTCTCCGAAATTTTTCCTTCAAGTTGATTTAATACTTTCTTCAATTCCGGAAAATCCTTGAGCGTTTCTTTTCTGATGACTGGTGCTGCATAATATGGCGGGAAGAACTTTTTGTCATCTTCAAGAACACCCAAATTGAAACGAGCGATTCGCCCATCAGTAGTGAAGGCAGGAATGACGTCTACATCCCCTTCCTTTACTGCTGTATACATCAGATTAGGATCCAGACTTTCTTTTTCTTTAAAGCTTAAATCATACGTCTCAACAAGAGGAGTGTATCCATCCTCGCGTTCGTAATACTCGGTAGGTCCACCGAATAGCAATTCAGACGAACGTGGTGATAAATCTGAAATCGTCTTTACCCCAAGATTCTTGTATGTCTCTGGATTTAATGCAAGTGTAAATGTATTCTCAAATCCTAATGGTTTCATCCATTCTAAATCATACTCTTCATCGTAGCCTTTTTTGACTTTTTCATATATTTGATCCGCATCCATTTCAGGATCATACTCTTCTTTAAGTACGGTTAATAGACCTGTTCCTGTGTACTCGACAAACATATCTATGTCACCTTTTTGTATAGCCTTAGTTAATACAGGCGTCTCACCTAATCCTTCTTCGATTTTTACTTTGTAATCTGTCTTGTCCTCAATATAGACTGCTAGTATGTGCGGAAGAATATATTGCTCTGTCCATTTCTTACCAGCAATGACTACTGTATTTTCATCCGTATCTTCTTTCATCCCAAAGAATAGGATAAGTGCTAGTAATGGAATTCCTGCGAAAAGAGCTAGTTTCTTAAGAGAAAATTTCTTTCCTGATCTTGGATCAGAAGCAATCTCCACTCTCTTTAGTAACCCATCACATACAATTGCCAAAAGGGCGGCTGGAATGGCACCTGCAAGGACAAGTTCATTTCTTGTTGTTGAAAGACCCCTATAGATCAAATCGCCTAATCCTCCAGCACCAATGAAGGCTGCAAGAGTTGCTACACCAATTGTGAGAACGGTAGCCGTCCTTAATCCCCCCATGATAATGGGAAGTGCTAGAGGAAGTTCGATCATACGAAGTATTTGATTCTTCGTCATACCCATACCTCTACCAGCCTCAACGACTGAATGTTCGACACCCGTAATACCAATGTACGTATTTCTCAAAATGGGAAGCAAGGCATAAATAGTAAGAGCAATAATGGCTGTGGTATTACCAATTCCAAAGAGCGGTAACAGGAAACCGAATAACGCTAAACTAGGTACTGTTTGAAAGATAGCTGTCACTCCGATAACTGGCTCAGCAATTCTCTTTCTTCTTGAAATAAAAATACCTAAAGGAACGGCAATCAAGGTAGCAATTAAGATGGACACAAGTGAAAGGAATAAGTGCTCCTTTAATCCAATCAGAATGTCTGGCCATCTTTCATAAAAGGTTTGTGTTAATGTATGGAAGAAATTAGACATTGACTGAACCCCCTTCGTGATGAGGCTCTGTATTAATCCCTGCTAAACCTCTCATCATGGTAGCCTTTGTAATAAGACCTGCTAGTTTCCCATTATCTAAAACCGGAATAGAGGGAGCCCCCTCTTTCGCGAAGATTTCTGCTACATCTGTATATGGTGTATCTTTTTCCACTGTTGTTAAGTTCATATAAATGATATCCTTCAATACTTTCGATTCATCTGTATAATTTCGTCTAATCGCTTCAGCTGTTGCAATTCCAAGCAAGCGATTTTCTTGATCTGTGACTAGCAAACTATCAACCTTATATGTTTTCATCATTTTCAGTGCTTCAGCAAGACCCCGATTCGGTCTGGCAGTCACCAATCTATGGATCATAAGATCTTCAGCAACTGGAGTTGTTTGCAACCCGTTCTCTAAGCGCTGCTCACCAATAAATCCTTTTACAAAATCATTTACAGGATGGCGCAGGATTCTTTCAGGGGTATCGAATTGAACAATTTCGCCATCCTTCATAATCGCAATCCTGTCGGCAATTTTAAGAGCTTCATCCATATCATGTGTAACGAAAACGATCGTCTTCTTTATTGATTCTTGTAACTTCGTAAGTTCATCCTGGAGTTGTTCACGGCTAATGGGATCTAACGCACTGAATGGCTCATCCATCAAAATGATAGGAGGTTCAGCTGCCAAAGCTCGAATAACCCCGACACGTTGCTGCTGCCCACCGCTCAATTCCGCTGGGTAACGATTCTTAAATGTCTTCGGATCTAAACCAACAAGCTCTAAAAGTTCATCTACTTTCTTTTCGTATCTATCTGCTTCCCAACCTTTAAGACGAGGAACGATAGAGATATTTTCTCCTATGGTCATATGTGGAAGTAAGCCAATCTGTTGAATCACATACCCAATGTTTCTTCTTAAAGATACGGGATTCTTTTTTGAAATATCTTCACCATCAATAAGGATTCTACCTTTAGTAGGTTCTATCAGACGATTGATCATCTTCATAGTCGTCGTTTTTCCACATCCACTTGGTCCAATCAAGGTAATAAACTCACCTTTATTGATATGAAAATCTATGTTCTTAAGTACTTCCAAACCGTTCGGATATTTCTTCCCAACGTTTTCAAATGTAATCAAGTCTTTCGCCTCACTTTTCGTTCTAAAATTTCTTTATCAATAAGACTTATTTACCCTAACTTAGTTAGCGAGCAAACATTTTTTTGAAATAATTTTCTCAGTAAGCGTTACCATCATAAAAAACATAATATTTAAAAGATCAAAAAAAATAAGACGTTAACTTTTGAGCGACCCTTCAAAAGTAACGTCTTATACTAAGGCACTTTTCGTAAACTTTGTTGTTTTCACAAGCAAAAGTAAAAATCGGCTCCTGGATTTTTTCGATTCTTTATGAATTCTTGGTTCAGTAACTTCTCGAAAAGAGCCCCGAAGCCATAAAGAATGCGGGATGAAAGTAGCATCCGAAAAGCACAATCAATGCGAAAACAGCCTATACTCATTTTGAATTCTTCTTCATTCCCTTTGTTAAGTAGCCACCACGAAAGGATCTTATTTCGTAAGATGCCAAGAAAGCTTTAGGGGCAATTTCTTCAATAATTCTCAAAAATTCTTTTTCACGTGATCTTTTTGAAACGATATCGAGACGAAAGCGTTGAGATTCGATCCCTTCTCCAATAAAAACCGTTACTCCAAATCCGGCATTTCTCAATGATTCTACTAATTCATCGCACCGCTCAAGCAAGCTAACATTGTACGTTACATAACCAAATGCAAGTTTTCGTTCGATGTAACCACCTAATAATAAACCCGCGCTAAAACCAATAACATAGGCAGCGATATTCATCCAGTTTGACAGATCTTTAAAAACGATACCTAAACTGACAATATAAATGATTCCTTCTATTAGGCCCGCACCCGCAGCAGAAGTTGCTTGGTTCTTCACTAAAAGGATCGTCCTTAACGTTAAGACTGGTACATAAATAATTTGAAGCAAGAAAATGAGTAAAGCTTCAATCATAGCAATCCTCCTTCTATCCAGCTAATCCAAAGCTCATATTTGACCTTACCCGTTCTTTAATCTTAAAATACATTTTCGCAAAAATTCTTGCTTTAGGAAGTGAATTTTTTGTCGATATTTCCCTTGTTTTTATTTTTTTTTTTTACTTCACATCTATAAGAAATGTGTTAAAATGAATCGTCTATTTCTGAAGGGGGATCTTTTAATTGATCTTAAAAAAATGCATGTCCTTATTAGGTATTGGCTCTGCCAAAATTGATCTTGTTTTAGAAAAAGAAGAATATGTACCAGGGGAATGTGTGACTGGACACTTCTTAATTAATGGAGGAACATCCGAGCAAAAATTGAAAAGAATTGAGTGTGACCTTATATCTGTAAATACGAAAGATGATCTTGAATCAATCATTGAAACTTCGACTATTTTAACTTCTAAAAAGATACAGTGTGAAGAAGTAAACAAAATACCTTTCAAATTTCATCTGCCTGAATCATTACCACAATCTGAAAGTCAATTATCTTATAAATTCAAAACAAACTTGATTTTTCATGAAGGAATTAAAAAAGTAGATTTAGATGGCATTAAAGTTTTAGCAGCAAGGTAATTTAACATTTTATTTAATCCAAAAAGCAGCCATCTATGGTTGCTTTTTTTCTTCTTGGTGTTAATGTCTAATTTTGACTTAGTGGGGAATCCGTCATCCATATATAGCATTATTTAACAGCGTCTTCTTCTATAAAATATTATGGCCCATTAAAAAAAGGAAATTCACATTTAAAAAGGAATATCTATATGAGAAGAAAAAAATGAAATGAGGTTTCTTTCATGAATTCACCAACTACAAATAGTTATACCCATAAAGAATTAGCTGTTCAATGCTTTAATCGGACTTGGGATTTTCTTGATAAGGATAACCGTACACTGGAAGAAAATGAACAAATGATAAACCTCGCACATGTCTCATTTTGGCATTGGACTCAAGTTGAAACTCATACCGCCCAAAATTTATCCATCGGATATTGGCAATTATCAAGAGTGTATGCATCAGCAGGTCTCGGAGAGCGTTCTCTATATAACGCTGATCAATGTATACACATAAGCAAGACAGCAAAAATCGAACCCTTTTACACAGCCTATGCATTTGAAGCACGTGCAAGAGCATTTCTACTTTTAGAAAAACAAAAAGAAGCCTTTTCAGCCATCAATGAATCAAGGGAATGGAGCGCTCAAATTCTAATCGAGGATTCAAAAACGATGGTTTTAAAGGATTTGAATGAACTTGCAGCTCTTCTGACTTTAGAGCTTCGTTAAGCCTAAAAAATGACTGTACCACAATGAGGTACAGTCATTTTCTTTTTTATATTGCTATACCCATTTTTCAGCCCATTTTTGCAATTCTGCCATTACCGGATACAATTCTTCCCCTTTTTCCGTCAAATGATATTCAATTCTGACGGGAGTTTCAGGAAATACCACTCTCTCGACAATTCCTTGTTGTTCTAAATCCTTCAATCGATCCGCCAACATTTTTTGACTTATATTAGGGATTTGCTCGCCTATTTCATTAAAGCGAGTATGTCCTTCAGAAAGCACATGGATCATTACACCGGTCCAACGTTTCCCTAAGAGTTGGAATGCTTTTTCAAATTTAGGGCATAAACAAGAAGATGCCATTTCTAAATCTCCTTTAAATATTATTCCTTGACCTCTAATACATTTTTCTTTATTATACACTAAGTCACAACTTACAAAAAGTAAGTTGATTTATTTTTACCATCAACAGGAGGGTTAAGTTATGAAAAACTTATTTCAAGTGATAGAAGAACGTAGAGCAGTGAAAGTATTTGACGCAAGTCAAAAGATAGAAAAGGACGAGCTAATGGAAATCTTAGAATTAGCTGGAAAAGCACCGTCTGCATGGAATTTGCAGCACTGGCACTTTATGGTCATACATGATCAACAAGCCAAAGAAACATTATTGCCTATCGCATATAATCAGTCACAGGTTGTCGACGCTTCTGCTGTCATCGTCATTCTCGGAGATTTAGAAGCAAACAAGAACTTTGAACCCGTTTTCGGTCCAGCCGTAGAAGCAGGTGCTTTAAGCGAGGAAATCAAAAATGCACTTCATGGACAAATTGAAGGTGCATATAAAAATCCTGAATACGCTAAATTAGCAGCATATGGAAATGCATCTCTTGCAGCTATGCAGTTGATGCTTGTTGCACAAGCAAAGGGATGGGACACATGTCCAATAGGAGGATTCAACTCTCAAGCATTTGTTGATACTTTTAAGGTTAGTGATCGCTATGTCCCAATCATGCTTCTACCACTTGGCAAAGCAGCCAAGCCAGGCAGACCATCTGGCCGTTTGAATATCGAAGACATGACAACTTGGATTTAAAAAACAATCGCCGGTTTTCAAAAAAGAGAACCGGCGAATTTAAGCAAAATATTCATCTTTTAGAAGATTTTATGAGAGAATATAGTAGTCCCTAAACACATGAAAAGAGGAGGATAACCATTATGACTAATAGCTTAAAAGCTACAACTAAATTACATAACGGAGTAGAAATGCCTTGGTTTGGTTTAGGTGTATTCAAAGTAAAAGAAGGATCAGAAGTAGTTGATTCTGTTAAAGCGGCAATCAAGAACGGATATATAAGTATTGATACGGCTGCTATTTACCAAAATGAAGAGGGTGTTGGACAAGCCATTAAGGACTCTGGCGTCCCACGTGAAGAATTGTTCATCACAACAAAAGTATGGAATGCCGATCAAGGGTATGAAACCACGCTTCAAGCATTTGAAACGAGTATGGAAAAGCTTGGACTTGAATATCTGGATCTTTATTTAGTGCACTGGCCAGTGGCAGGCAAATACAACGATACATGGAAGGCTTTAGAAAAGCTTTATAAGGATGGACGTGTTCGTGCAATTGGCGTAAGCAACTTCCATATCCATCATCTTGAAGACCTACTTAGCGTGGCTGAAATCAAACCTATGGTCAATCAGGTTGAATATCACCCGCATCTTACGCAGACTGAACTGCATGCTTTTTGTAAAAAAGAAGGCATTCAGCTTGAAGCATGGTCTCCACTGAAACAAGGTGAGTTAATCACTGAACCGGTTATTGTTGAAATTGCCAACAAGTATGGTAAATCACCAGCCCAAGTCATTCTACGTTGGGACCTACAAAACGGGGTTGTGACTATTCCAAAATCTACGAATGAAAAACGTATTATCGAGAATGCAAGTATCTTTGATTTTGAGTTATCAACGGAAGATATGGACAAGATCAATAGCCTGAATAAGAACGAAAGAGTCGGTCCAGATCCTGATAACTTTGATTTTTAATAATATATTTAGAAAATGAAATCTCCCGCAAATGCGGGAGATTTTCTTTCATTATGAAATTCTAAACTCTAATTTCCTAGTGGCATAAGTACAGAAAAAGCCCTACTGCCGGTTTTTTCTTGTTCCAATAACAAAAAAGTTCAAGAAAAGAACCTTATTCGATTACACGGCAAAGGTTCGCCATTTCAATTGCTGATGCTGCAGCCTCCCAGCCTTTATTTCCAGCCTTGGTACCAGCTCTTTCAATAGCTTGTTCAATAGTATCAGTAGTCAAAACACCGAAAATGACAGGTACACCAGTTTGAAGCGCAGTAGTGGATACGCCTTTTGCAGCTTCATTACAAACGTAATCGAAATGTGGAGTGGAACCGCGAATAACGGTGCCAAGCGTAATTACTGCATCGTATTTATTGCTTTTCGCCATTTTTTGAGCAATTAATGAAATTTCAAAAGCGCCAGGCACCCATGCAACATCTACTAAATCTTCACTTACACCATGACGTTTCAACGCATCCAATGCCCCGCTTAACAATTTACTTGTGATAAATTCGTTGAATCTTCCCACAACGATTCCTATTCTTAATCCTGTACCAACTAAATTACCTTCAAAGATATTGCCCATGTCCAATCCTCCAATTTTTCTTTTAATGTTAAATTAGTGAGAAAATTAAAGCACCAAGTTCTTACACTTCGCTATTAATAAGACCCTCTATTCTTATTCGATATTCCATCAAATCTTTAATCGTTATCATCTTTAACCCAAACTCATTAGCAACTTTACGCAACTCTGGAACACGCGCCATTGTACCATCTTCATTCATAATTTCACAAATTACACCTGCAGGCTTTGCATCGCATAATTTTGCAAGATCAACTGCCGCTTCTGTATGCCCAGCTCGTCTTAAAACTCCGCCCTCTTTAGCAATTAACGGAAAAATATGACCTGGTCTTTTAAAATCAACTGCATTAGAAGCTGGATCTACCATACTCAAAACGGTTGCAGATCGCTCGAACGCAGAAATCCCTGTGGTTGAGAATTTATGATCAATGCTCACTGTAAAGGCTGTCCCATGTGGATCCGTATTTTGTTCAACCATTTTATCCAATTTAAGCCTCTCAGCAAGGTCTTCTTCAATGGGAACACAAATTAAGCCTCGACCGTGTGTGGCCATAAAATTAATGACAGCTGGGGTAGTTTTTTCAGCAAGTGCAATGAAATCCCCTTCATTTTCCCTATCCTCATCGTCGCATACAATGATGACATTTCCATTCCTTAGCTCAGCGATTGCTTCTTCAATAGGATCAAACATGTCATACCCCTCCTATAAAAATCCATTGTCTTCTAAAAATTGAGCAGAAATGGATTTTTCTTTCTTTATGCTTGTTTTATTCGACATGAAATGTCCTACATATTTGCCAAGCATATTACATTCAACATTTACAAAATCCCCCATTTCTTTTTGACCAATAATTGTCTCTTGAACGGTGTGAGGTATTAAGGAAACTGTAAAACTTTGATCTGTTACATCAAACACAGTCAAGCTTGTACCATCGACTGCTACAGAACCTTTCAAGATTATGTAATGAAGTAACTCTTCATCAGCTTCTATTTCATAATACACAGCATTTGCTAGACGTTTTTTGTTCTTAATCATTCCAACTCCATCAATATGTCCAGAAACAAAATGGCCTCCAAATCTGCCATCCGCAGCCATAGCTCTTTCCAAGTTCACTTTAGAACCTCTTGTAATTCTATTGAGACTTGTTACCTTAATCGTTTCAGGCATAACATCCACTGTGAATTCGTAATGAGAAAAAGAAGTGACTGTCAGGCATACACCATTTATAGCAATGCTATCACCAAGCTTTACATCACCGAGTATTTTCCTTGCAGCAATTCTTAAGTTAAAACTATTTCTCGACAGTTTAATTTCTGTGACCTCGCCAATCTCTTCTACAATCCCTGTAAACAAATTATTTTCACCGCCTCACTGTGTTAATGAACCATAAAAAAAGGACCTGAAGAAATGATTTCTTCAGGTCCAAAATTAGGCAGCACGAAATAAAGGTCAAAAATGGTGTTTTTCTTCCATTGTCCTAACCTTTATATTCCTTCTCCCATCCAGACTGTACTGTCGGCTCTGGAATTTCACCAGATCCACCGCTTAACGATAAAGTTAACCGGGTCACGGACTTAGAAACACTATTGTTTCATCACCGCCGGTTGGGAATTTCACCCGACCCCGAAGGAAATATTCAGTTGTTACAATGTTATTATACTAATATCTATATCAAAAGGAAAACATTCGACTTCTCATGTGACAATAACTCCATGAAATCCTCTATCGGAACAGGTGGGCTAAATAAAAATCCTTGAAACTCATCGCATTCTATTTCTTTGAGGAAATTTAAGTGACTTTTCATTTCAACACCTTCTGCCAGCACTTTAAGATTCAAACCTTTAGCCATCATCGTAATCAGCTTAACAATCGCTACATCCTTTTCACTTTCATCGATATTCAGGATAAAATTACGGTCAATTTTCAAACGATCAATTTGAAATTGGCTTAAATAGTGCAAAGAAGAATAACCCATGCCAAAATCATCAATGGAAATTTGAATACCCGTTTTCTTTAATGCACTAAGTTTAGCAATGGTATCTTCAATATCCTTAACCGCAATACTCTCTGTAATTTCTAATTCAAGAAGCTCAGGATCTGCGCCAGTTTCCTTAATGATTCTGCAAACGACTTCAACAAAATCGATTTGCTGGAACTGAATGGATGAAATATTTGCCGCTATACGCAATGGTTTGAATCCAGCTCTTTTCAATAGGACAATTTGTTCACATGCTTTTCTTATTACCCATTCTCCTATGGTCGTAATAATGCCAGATTCTTCAGCGATAGGGATAAACTTTTCAGGTGTAACCATACCGTGATCAGGTCTGTTCCATCTAATTAAGGCTTCCGCTCCAATAATTTCTCCAGTGCTTAATGAAAGCTGCGGCTGATAATAAAGAATAAATTCCTCATTTTGAATAGCTTTCCGTAAAGCGTTCTCCATCTCGACTCTAGATTGCATATTCATGGATGAATGATAAAATTCATAATTATTTTTTCCCTGTTCTTTTACACGGTACATTGCCATATCAGCTTGCATTAATAGTTCACTGAAATCGGATCCATGTTCTGGGAAAATCGCGATGCCAATACTAGTTGTTATGTGAAGTTCAGCTTCTTTTATAAAAAATGGCTTCCCTAATTCAAATATGATCCTCTTAGCATTTTCTTCTACTGTTGAAATTTCAGTAAACTCAACTAGGATTGAAAACTCATCTCCCCCAATTCTACAAATGATGACTCCCTCATCTAATATGCTTTTAAGACGCTGTCCGATTTCAATTAACAACAAATCTCCATATGAATGACCTAAACTGTCATTAATTTGCTTAAATCTATCCAAATCAAGCAGCATGACGGCAATTTGGCTCTTTTTATTAGATGCTCTTTCCAAAGCTTCCGATAATTTGATTTCAAGCAATCTACGATTGGGCAACGTAGTTACGACATCATGGTAGGCCAAATATTCCATAGTTGTTAATGTCTCTTCAAGTTGCTCCGTCCTGTTTTTTACTTTCGATTCAAGTTCCTCGTTTAAACCATGCAGACTATCAACCAAACGGTCATTTTCTAATAGTGTAATAATTTGCCTCAGTATGACTAATAGGATACTAATAAACAATCCGAAAACAATCGTATCAATTTCGTAAAACTTGAATACCACATATGTAAATAGAAATATTACACTTGTATATGGAAGAGTATGCTTGAGGATTTTCCCCTTGATAATTCTGTTAAAGTTACTTGGCAACGATTTATGAATAGTCTTTTCATGATAGTTTCCCGCTAGTCCAATCAATAGCAGAGAGAAAATCCATAAGGGTTCATTAATGCTACCGACCTCGTAAGTATCTTTAACTTTCAAGTACGAAAAGATGGTATCTGCAATAATTTGGATAAGCAATCCCGATACAATTAACAGAGATGATTTTTTTGTAAACATTCTGTTTGAAGCGATAAGAAAGCTTATTACCCCAAATAAAACACCTAAATCAAGAATAGGATAGATAAGCTCCCCTACCAATTGATATAAACCTGAGTTCCTATCAAGTAGAGGATCAATAATAAATTTCCAATAGAATGTCGCCGCAACCGACATGACAATTAAAATATCAAGAAAGAGTCTGAAGGTAATCAATCTATTTTTGGCTTCATACATTACAATCAGTAATGCAAATAAATAGAACAAGTTCTGACCGATCCAAAACATTTCAGGTAAAATAGTGGTTTCAGCACCAACTTTTAGGAATAATTCATAATAAGACCAAAGCATCATTCCAATAAAATAGCTAAAACTACCCATACCTAAAAACAACCAAAATCTTTTCCATTTTTTCTTCGTCTTCCTATAGGCTGATATAAGCAAACCTGTAGAAATCAATGGTGCAATGGTTTGAAAAGCAAATCCCCCTGCATCAATCAGATGTTTATCTTTCTTAAACACAATATTCCATATTAAATAGAAGAAAATCATAATGACAATAAACAAAAACGCTTTATTTCTTCGAATGAACATATTTTCTCCGTCTCACCTGTCTAAATTTTCACTTCAAGACCTGCTTTTTGCACATCAGAAATAAGCCAGTTATACTCTTCACTATTTCTATACATTCTCTCTACATCTATGATGGCCGGCACAACCAAATCACCCTTGTAGAAAAATTTCTCTCCATCAACATACAGGGGAACTTTATAAACGTTCTTCAGAGCTTTATAGAATAGTCGTTCGAGAAGAACTATACAATAACTTATCTCATTGTTTTTGCAATGAAAAACAATTACAGATAAAAGCCTGTCCAGGTTTTTACCTCTATGTTCTTTTAGAATGGCTACTTTATCAATTTCAACCATCCTTTTTGTACTAGTGGATATCACATTGTTTTTATGAAATGGATAAATTAAATTCATGTAATTATTCTCATCCAATGAGTAATCTTTTAACTCAACTGTTCCAATATTTTGCGCTTCATCATTTTTGATAATATACCGATCAATTTCTCCATGGGAAAACTCCATTTCGAATCCCTTTTCAACCCAACAACTCATCCAGATATTATCAAATATATTCAAATCTTCGGTGGTCTCTACTTTTTTATACATGTATCTCCCCCCTAAGCACTAAATATTGTAGAATTTTGTCATAGATTCAGTCTATTTTATCTGCATAGGGAAAAGCAATGGTTTTATATGATAATCTTATATATTTATAGGCTCTGTTAAACTTGCCTGTTGATTTCCGCTCCAGTCGCGTGCTCTCCGGTACAAATTATGAAAAAGCCCTTATGCTGGCTTTTTCAAGGACAAATTCGTCTTGGGGGGAGTTCGTCGAGCCTCCTCGTCGCTTTCGCTCCTGCCGAGGGTCTCTTCTTAAACGCTAATCCCCCATGACATTGATGATCTTCCTCGAAAAAGCCCACGCACGAAGAAAATACGATAGCACAAGGAAAGCATCCTTGAATTTACATCGCACGAAATGATGCGGTAGCATCATTGAGGAATTTCGAGGAGTCATGCGCCCTCCGCTCCAATCAACAAAGTGTAGAATATCAACATTGTACTTTAACAAAGCCAATTTATATGAAGTTATTCCTTCAGTCTCGACAAAATAATAGACGTCAAGATGGCAATCAAGATGGTGTTCATAATACATCCGAATAACATTTGTGAGGCTGCAGCGATATTTGAGATAAGGCCAACTGATGTAATATCTCCGTATCCAGTGGTGGTGAATGTAGTGATGCTGTAATATAAAAAGTCGTTACTGGATAAGGTTTCACCAGAGAAAGCCTTCTTACCATAAATGCGATGGATTTGCTGATAAATATTTGCATATGAAAGAATGATAAGTCCGATTAATAAAGCAGTCCCACTAATAATCCTGGTTAATGATTCCTTCGACCTGATTACTCTTTTGATAAAAATCCCAAACAGAACACTGCAAAACACCAAAATTAGAATAAGGAATGCTAAGACAATATAATTCAAACCTCCATTCATTTTATTCAAATATTTATCGAAGAATAATAATGAAGACAAGAATAGATTCAAAAATACATACAATATAAGCTTTTTGGTATAACGAGATGTCCGCACCTATCCTTCCTCCTATCACATTAAACCATCAAAAGCCCGTTAACGGAAACGCAAGCGGGCCTTTGGTTAATATTAAAATAAAAAATATTGTTTTCTGATTTCATCCATAATGAGCGCAGAAGCTGGGACAATCTCAATGTTTCTTTGTTTAAAATATGTCATTGATTCAAATATGCCTGTTGAACATTTCTTACCCGTTACTCCCACATGACCTATAGCAATTCCTTCTCCCTTTTGTTCCGTAATTTTTGCCAATATCATCATTTGTTTTTTCACATGAGCTGTTGATGAAATATCATCGAGGAAAACATCCCTTGATAATAAAGGGACACCAAGTTCCTTAGCTATTTTGGGGAACTTAGATTTTGGACTTGTACCGCTGTCTACTAGAAACATCTTTTTTTCTTTGACTACTTCTACTATTGCCCTCACAATCGTTTCATTTTCAACAGCACGGGAGCCCATATGATTATTTAATCCCTTCGCATGTGGCACACTTTCGATTGCTTCGATTACACGCTTCTTTACTTCATCTTCATTTAGATCGGTCGTAATTGGTTTCGGACCTAACCATGACCTTTTCCCCTTCTTCGGTTCCATTGGCAAATGCACCATTACTTCAAATCCATTTCTATGCGCCCATTCTGCATGTTCTCTAGATTTTTCCGTAAAAGGCATTACCGCAGCCGTAATCGGAATATCTCCTTCCAAAAATTCGTTTACTCCACCTCCTCCTCCACCAAAATCATCAATTATGATAGCAGCTCTAAGTTGTTTCGCTCCACTTTGCGTAGGATATAACAGAAAACTAAACACCATTACAGCAAAATAAAAAATTCTTAAAGTTTTCATTCCGGTCCTCCTTAAAAACGGTGTATTCATGTTAATTTATCCAATCTGAAAAAGGAGCATGCATGCCACTAGTTACCTGAGAAGGTCATCAAATTTAATATGAATTGTTTATTTTAGCTTGATTCAAGGTAAGTTAAAGTGAAAAGTTAGGAGAATTGAGGTTGATTTAATGATTTTTTCACAATTGGCCGTACCGATAGAGGAACCATTAAATACAAATAAGGAAAGAACAGAAGAGGAAGATTTTACTTTTGATCAAAATGACCGTTTTAGAGACTTTTACATTCACAGTAAATCTGAGAGAGATTTTGTGAGCAGAGATGATCAAGGATACTGGTACCTTTTCACATCCTTCACTTGCGAAACACTGGATAAATTAAAACTTTCCCGGCAAATCTTCCGTCCCACCTATCTAAAGGATGATGTTCTCCCGTTGGTAGATCGCTTAAATGAACTACAAATGCAACCTTTAAGAGAGGGATTCGATAAGGCTTACGGACATGCACTATATGTGGTGGAAAATCTTGATGATGTATCACCTGTAAAACAACTTCGTTTTGCCAATTATGATGGTAGCGATGATCCCCTAATCGTCAAAAACCTACATTTCATACCTAACGAATACAAAGGGAAGCGAACCAGGTTTGTAACGGGTTTCGAAACCCGTTCATTTGCCACTATCACGGAAAACAATTATTATGCAGAAAACATTCATATTCCCATAAATGCATGTAATTACCTTAAACTGTTTATTTATTTTTCTAAGTATCGCCATCTTCCATCCAAACAAATGATGCCTAGATTCCTTAGTAATCTGTGGGCTTCAACCGAAAGCTTAAGCGGATTGGTTAATCCTTCATTGTTCGAAAAAGAGAGAATAGAATAAGCAGCCCAAACACTGAGCTGCTTATTCATTCTTGGAGGTACTTGTCCCGATATTCAATTCAACCGGAAGCACGACCTTTTTATTTGAAATGACGTCCTTCCCATCCATTTGTTTCATTAATAAATCCAGAGCTATTTTCCCTTTCAGCTCTATGTCTTGATGAACCGTCGTAAGGGAAGGAGACAGAAAGTTTGCAAAAAATAAGCCATCAAATCCTACGATGGAGATTTCCTGCGGTATGTGCCAACCATGATCGATAAATCCTTTCATTGCCCCCATTGCTGTTATATCAGAAAAAGCAATGACGGCTGTGACATTAGGATACTTTTCCATGATATGTTGAGCACTAGAGTAACCACCATAAGTGTTAATCGGCCTCTCGATTACGTACTCTTCATGGAAGACGATTCCAACTTCCTCAAGAGCCTTCATATGACCTTGAAGACGGTTATCAATAACATGTCCTTTTACGGGTCTGCCAGTTATGATGGCAATATTCCGATGTCCTAAGTCAATTAAATGTTTAGTCGCCATATAGCCGCCATTATGGTCATCAATCATTACTTGATACAAACTCGGATCTTCCAGATAACTATCAACAAATACGCATGGAACATTCAATGCTAATACTTTATCAATGATAGATGAACCTTCATGGGTCCCTATAATGACAAGGCCATCCAATTGCCTTTCTTTCACGAAGGAGAATGATTCAGCCTCCTCGTTAATGCCCTCTAATATGACCTGGTAATTCCGCTCCCTCATACCTGATTCCAGACCGTTAACAAAACTCCAATAAAAAGGATTTTCATACAATTTCTCTTTCTTTTCAGTAGGAACGACAACGCCAAAGAGCTGTGATTTGTTCGTTTTCAAATTTCGGGCAGCCATATTAGGTGTATAGCCTAACTCATCAATAACAGCTGTTACATGCTTAATTGTCTCTTCAGACATCCGTCCTTTTCCATTCATCACATTCGAGACGGTTGCAATGGACACTTTTGCTTTGTCAGCAACATCCTTAATACTGATTCTTCTGCTCATTTCTAACCTCCTCTCGAAGAAAGCACAAAGAGATAACCACTATTTATTTGAGAAAAAGCTGCCCCATCTGTGCTTTGCACTTAAATGGGACAGCTATAGGTTTACTTGAACTTACTTTAGAAGGTAAACTCTCGCTTCATAAGGTCTTAGAGTGATAGAAGAAATATCGCCATCCACTTCATCGTAATTGCTAATTAACAATTCCTTTGAATCAAATGTAATATCCTCTGGTAATTCAAAGACAGGCTCATCTTTTGAGAAGTTCGTAATCACCAACAACTTCTCATCACCCAGTGTTCTTGTGTAAGCATAAATCTTCTCATCATTTTCCATAAGGATTTGGTAAGTACCGTATACGATAATCTCCATTTTCTTACGCAATTGAATCAACTTTTTATAATAATGGAAGATTGAATTAGGATCTTCTTTTACACTGCTTGCGTTAATTTTTGTATAGTTTGGATTCACATCAATCCAAGGTGTTCCTTCAGAAAAACCTGCATTTTTTTCGTTTGTCCATTGTACAGGTGTTCTTGAATTATCGCGTCCACGTTCATGGATGCCACGCATCATTTCTTCATGTGAGATCCTTCCATCACCAACATAATCACGATAAGCATTTAGTGTTTCAATGTCACGGTAGTCTTCTACACGATCAAAGGCAACATTCGTCATCCCTAACTCTTCACCTTGGTAGATATAAGGCGTTCCTTGTAGCATATGAAGGCAAGTTGCTAACATTTTCCCTGAAAGCTCGCGATATTCTTCACTAGCATTTCCAAATCTCGAAATCGCACGTGGCTGATCATGATTACTCCAATACAAACTGTTCCAACCATCTTCAGCTAAGCCAACCTGCCATTTTGTAAAAATCTTTTTCAAATCTGTTAATTTCCAAGGCAAGGCTGACCATTTTCCGAATTTCCCATCGCCTAAACCGACGTGTTCAAAATGAAAGACCATGTTAAGTTCATTTCTATCATTGCCTGTGTAAAGTTTCGCTTGTTCTTCATTCACTCCTGGCATTTCACCAACAGTGATAATATCATATTTTGAAAGAACCTCTTTATTCATTTCCTGAAGGAATTCATGGATTCTTGGGCCATTCAAAAAGTATTGTCCACCATCACCATAGTGGCTTCCTTCATGCACAACTCCATTTGGGTAACTAGTATCCTTAGAAATAAAATTAATTACATCCATTCGGAAACCATCGATGCCCTTATCTAACCAGTATGTCATGGAATCGTATACTTCACGACGCAAACGAGGATTCTCCCAATTTAAGTCTGGTTGTTTTTTTGAGAATAAGTGTAGATAGTACTCATCGGTAGTTTCATCGTACTCCCATACAGATCCTCCGAAACACGCTCCCCAGTTATTAGGAGGAAGTCCATCTTTTCCATCTTTCCAAATATAATAGTCACGATATGGATTATCTTTGGACTTGCGTGATTCAATAAACCAGCTGTGTTCATCTGATGAATGGTTTACAACGAGATCCATCATGATCTTAATTCCACGTTTATGCGCTTCTTCAAGCATTTCATCAAAATCTGCCATAGTACCGAACTCGTCCATAATATTTCGATAGTCACTAATATCATAGCCATTATCATCATTAGGAGACTTATAAACCGGTGAAAGCCATATAACATCAATACCCAAATCCTGCAGGTGATCAAGCTTAGAAGTAATACCTTTCAAATCCCCAATTCCATCACCATTACTATCCATGAAACTTCTTGGGTAAATTTGATAAACAACACTTTCTTTCCACCATTTCTTATTCATTAAGTCTCATCCTCATATATAATTTGATAGTTTGATTAAACGTTTAATCATTTGGTAAAAAAATAGAATATACTCAATTAAACTATTTTATTTCTTTTATGGTGCAACCGTTTTCACATCTACGGTGATTTCAGTTTACTTCTAACTTAATCATCTGTCAATAACTCGAATAGCGTACTACCACATAGTTTCATGCAGCCTCAAATAATGAAAACAAAAAGCTCTGTTAAATTTTAATGTTGATTTCCGCTCCAGTCGCTTTCTTTCTAAAGACATTTTGGATCTTCCTCGAAAGAACCAACGCACGAAGAAAAGGCAGTAGCACAAGGAATTCTTCCCTAAATTTACATTGCACGATTTTATGCGAGCATAATGGAGAATTTTCAAGGAGTCAAGCGCCTTTCGCTCCAACCAACAAAATGCAGAAAATCAACCATGTGCTTTAACATAGCCAAACAAAAAGAGTCCAATTAATTGAACTCTTTCACTGGCTATCTATCTCTTTTATTTATATATCCTTCATTGAAAAACCAAGTCAAGGACCTTTTTATCGTTTCCTCTAACGTCTCACTCTGTGTAAAACCAAACTCATGCCTTGCTTTTGATCCGTCAAGAAATTGTCCAAGTGCCATAACGGCTACAGCAGTTGAATCTAGTTTCACTTTTTCCTCTTTGAAGATTTTTGCCTTAAATTCTAGGAAGTGTGCAATCACCTTTGCAATCGGTAATGGAATTTTCTTTTTGGGAGGCTCCACTCCTGATAAATCCGCTATTAATTTAGTTAGATTTTTCATGGAAACATTTGTGCCAGTGAATAAATAACGCTCACTAATTCTCCCTTTTTCGGCAGCCATAACAAGACCTCTTCCGGCATCGCCCGCATAAATAACATTCCGATTCCCTTCAATATAAGCTGGCAAGTTCTCGTTACTTATATCAACGATTAATCGACCTGTTGATGGCCCATAATCATATTCACCAAAGCACATGGAAGGGATGCCAATCACAACAGGTAAACCTTTGGAGGCATATTGCTTTGCCATTTCCTCTAATTCATATTTCACTTGTAGATAAGGATTCTTGTTTTGTGGTGTCGAAGAATAAACCATTTCCTCGGTTCCATTTTCCCCTTCAGGATGTTTGGGCAAAGCAATCGCTGCACCGACATAAACGATTTTATGAAGAGGAATATCTTTGCATGCTTCATAGAAGTTTTCCATTTGCTCAGAAGCAAGCTTTACATCTTCTTTCCAATAACGGGGGATTGTCGGATAATAGGCACCACAATGTATGACCGCGTCCACCCCGATTAGGCCTTGAGTAATGCTTTTACGATCATTAAAATCAACAATTCGGTCAACATAGACCAAATCCTTCAATTTCTCAGTATTAGATGAAGAACGGCGTAAAATGATTAGCTCATGGTTTCTTTCTATTACGGCATTTGCTGTATGATGTCCAATCATCCCTGTTGCCCCAATGACAGCTATTTTCAATACAATTTACCTTCTTCCTGCCTATAAAAAATTATTTCAACAACTTTTTTGCAAGTTTAATCTTATCTTTGTATGGAGGAAAAACGATTCCTAATTCAAATTTTGTACTTTTTTTCAAGATGCTTTTACTATGTGAAAATACTTCAAAGCTATGTTTTCCGTGATAAGCACCAATTCCCGAATTTCCAACACCACCGAAAGGAAGATGGGCACTCGCAACATGTGATAAGGTATCATTTACACAGCCTCCTCCAAAGGAAACTTTGCTCAACACTTCATCTTCTACTCTTTTGTTTTCCGTAAAAATATAGAGAGCCAATGGTTTCGGCCGGTCATTGATCATGTTGATGGCTTCCTCAAGATGATTAAATTCAAGAACGGGAAGGATAGGTCCGAAATTTTCATTCATCATGGAAGCATCATCCCAGGTAATTTTATCGAAAATGGTAGGTTGGATGTATAAATCTTCTCGTAGGACATTCCCTCCAAAGACGACTTTTCTTCTGTCCTTTTCGATAATTTCGGCAAGTCGATCAAATTGACGCTCATTCACAATTCTTCCATAGTCCTCACTTTTCGAAGCATCCGTTCCATAAAAAGAAGTGACAGCTTCCTTCATCTTATCAATTAATGCATCTTTAATCTTTGCATGTGCAATGACATAATCAGGAGCAATACAGGTTTGTCCCGCATTAATCATTTTTCCCCACATGATTCTTTTTGCGGCAATTTCAAGATTGGCCGTTTCATCTACAATTACCGGGCTTTTGCCTCCAAGCTCCAATGTAATCGGGACTAAGTTTTTGGCTGCAGCTTCCATGACGATTTTGCCAACGGGGACACTTCCTGTAAAGAATATATAATCAAATGGTGCATGGATTAATAGGGAAGTCGTTTCCTTCTCCCCTTCCATCACACGGACATAATGCTCATCAAAAGTCTCTCTCATCATTTTCTTAATCAATGCAGAAACATGTGGAGTGCTTTCAGAAGGTTTTAATACAACACAATTACCGGCTGCAATGGCCCCAATTAAAGGTTCAATAATTAATTGAAATGGATAGTTGAATGGTCCAATAATAAGGACAGTCCCATACGGCTCCTTCATAATGTAGCTCTTAGCAGGAAACTGATGAAGCGGTGTTTTAACCTTTTCAGGTTTCATCCAATGCTTCAAATTTTTCAACATGTAACGAAGGCTATCAAGTGTAAAGCCAATTTCTGTCCCATAGGCTTCAAACTCACTCTTACGAAGATCTTTGTTTAATGCCGTAATGATTTCTTTCTCATAACGAATGATGGCATCTTTAAGTTTCTGCAATTGTTCTAGGCGAAACTCGAGGGTTTTCGTGTGCCCATTGTGAAAGAATTGCTTATGCTCTTGTAAGATTTTTTTCATATCTAACTCAACCATCGCTTCATTACCGCCCTTCATTATAAAATACACTCAGATTCTACAACCTCAATCAACTGTTTTAGTTGCAAAACACTTTGGTCTAACGAAAGTGAGTAGTACCGCGTTGTCCCTTTTTGCTCTATTTCAACAAGCTGATTTTCCCGTAGTATTTTTAAGTGATGTGAAATTGCCGGTCTTGAAAGATTGGATTGCTCTGCAATTTCGTTAACACTTAATCGTTCCTGTTCAGCTAACAATAAGATAATGTCTTGTCTTGCTGTATCACTTAACGCATTAAATAGCGGTATACAAGCACGAAATACGTCTATCGCCTGTTTTCCCATCTGATCTTCCCCTTTAAAAATTGATGCCTTATTTTTCCCCTGCAACAAATTTTGCAATCTTGGCTGAGATGCTTCTTGGCATAAATTTAGCTGCAATTGCTCCAACCTTATTCATACCACCTGTAATCATTACACGATTTCCATTCATTAACGCTGCATAACCTTGCTTCGCAACTACCTCCGATGACATTGCCTTACTAAACATTTTTGTTTTTTCTACATTTGCAACCGAACCAAAGTTAGTTTTAGTTGCACCAGGGCAGAGCGTTGTGACAGTCACACCGGAACCTGACAGTTCTTCGACAAGTGCTTCTGAGAATGAAAGTACATAGGCTTTGGTTGCATAATAGACGGCCATCATCGGACCAGGCTGAAATGCTGCTGTACTGGCAACATTCATGATTCTTCCACTTTTTCGTTGCTTCATTTGTGGCAGGAAATAATAGGTTAATTCTGTTAATGCTGTTACATTTAATTGAATCATATTTGATTGTTTTTGGATATCCAGACGATCAAATTCACCTAATAAACCAAAGCCTGCATTGTTCACAAGCACATCAATTTCAATACCATTATTCTCTACTGCAGTGAAAACATCGAGTGCAGCACTAGGTTCACCTAAATCTTTTGTAATCACAGTGATTTTCGTATAGGGATATTCCTTTTGAATTTGTCTCATTATATTTTCGTTTCTAGCGACAAGAACCAGATCGTATCCATCAGCGGCGAATAATTTCACAAACTCGTATCCTAATCCACTTGTTGCACCCGTAATTAATACTGTTTTTTTCATTTTGACCTCCAGGAAGAAATTTTTATATGTTTAAGCGTTTAAACATATAATAATTACTTTTCCTTAAGAAGTCAATGTTCTATCATTCTAAGGTATATTCTGTTAGTTTTTGAAAAAGAAGCAGATACTATGAATATTGAGCTTTAACATAGATTCCATAAAAAAATCTCCCCATTATAGAGGAGATAGTATAATAACGTTTAAATCCTACTTTAAACTCCGATTCAGGAAAGCCTTAGTTCGCTCATTCTTAGGGTTGGTAAACAGTTCCTCCGGATGATCTGATTCAATAATCTCTCCGTTATCCATGAAAACCACTCTATTCGCTACTTCCCTTGCAAACCCCATTTCATGAGTTACGACAATCATTGTCATTTTTTCTTCTGCTAATTGCTTCATTACTTGCAAAACCTCGCCAGTCAATTCGGGATCCAAGGCAGATGTTGGCTCATCGAACAATAGGATTTCTGGATTCATCATAAGAGCACGTGCAATTGCTACCCTTTGCTTTTGACCACCAGAGAGATTCTTAGGGTAGGATGATGCCCAGTTTGTTAATCCGATTTTCCCCAAAATGTCAGTGCTTTGCTTATGAATATCTTCATTTAACGTTTTCTTAAGCATCTTTGGAGCGAGTTCCAGATTCTCTTTTACAGTGAGATGGGGAAAAAGGTTAAAGTGCTGGAAAACCATGCCCATTTTAGAGGCAATTTGCTTTAACTCCTGTGGATTTGAATACAGCCCATCCTTCACCAAATAATTACCATCTATGCAAATGCTACCGGCATCGATTGTCTCAAGATGTACAAGGCTTCGGAGCATTGTACTCTTTCCCGATCCAGAAGGTCCAATTACTGCCACCACATCGTTTTTTTGAACATCAAATGTAATTTGTTTTAGAACATCCAAACTGCCAAATGATTTTTTGAGATTTGAGATTTGTATGATCGACATATTACTCACTCCTTTCTATTCAAATTTGAACCGCTTCTCGAGCCACTTAAAGAAAATGGTTAAGGCAATCGTCATCACTAAATAAATGATTCCCGCTACGAAAAATGGCATAATCGTAAAATCTCTATTAACAGCGGTCTGTGCGTAGTGTAATAACTCAGGTACCGCTACAGCATATAGAAGTGCTGTATCTTTTACCAAGGTCACAGACTCATTTGCCACTGCCGGAAGGGCAACGCGGAACATCTGTGGCAAAATGACGCGTGTCATTGTCTGCCATTTATTTAGACCGAGTACTTGGGATGCTTCATATTGACCTTTATCAATAGCCAAAAGGCCACCGCGAAAAATCTCTGCAAAATAAGCTGCATAGTTCAATATGAACCCAAGGCAAGCTGCAACAAAACGATCAAGGACCATATATTCCCCAATCACAGGGATCATCGGAAGTCCGAAACAAATAAACAATAATTGGAGCAATAGTGGCGTTCCACGCATCACATATATATAACCTTGAGCCAGCCCCGATAATGCCTTGAATCGGCTTCCCACTGCTAGTGTCAACACTAGTCCAAGAGGAATGGACACGATAATCGCAACGAAGAACAATAGAACGGTCATCTGTGCGCCGTCAAGCATTGGCATTAATATAGATGTTAGATAATCAATTGACATAGAAGTTCCTCCAAAAACAAAACAGGCTTCCCGTAAAGGAAATCCTGTTTTGCCCTATATTCCGTACTATTTTAAAACTTTATCTTCGCCAAACCATTTTTCCGAAATCTTAGCTGCAGTTCCGTTTTCGTTGATTTCATCTAGAGCTTTTTGAAGTTCCTCAAGCAATTCCTCATTGCCTTTTTTCACGCCAATTCCGTATTCTTCTGGAGCAAGAGACTCATCAAGTACTTTAAATGCCTCTTTTTCTTTCGTCATGTAATAGTTTATGACAATTTCATCAATGACCACTGCATCCAAACGACCGCTCTTCAGATCATTCAAAGCGAGAACATTATCGGAAAACTCCGTAACTGTTTCTACTTTGGATTTGATTGGTGCAGCATTCAAAGCATCTGCCGCCGATGAAAGCGACTGAAGACCTACTACTTTGCCTTCCAAGTCATTTAATTTTGCAATTTTAGAATCAGCCAATGTTACAACAACTTGTGCATTTTTTAGGTAAGGCTTTGTGAAAAGGACTTTCTCTTTACGCTCATCCGTAATAGTGTAACCGTTCCAAATGAGGTCAATTCTTCCACTGCTTAACTCAGATTCTTTCGTTTTCCAATCAATCGGTTGGAATTTAACCTTTTTACCCATCTTTTCTGCTGCCGCTTTTGCATAGTCGATATCAAACCCAACAATTTCATTTTGTTCATCTCTAAAGCCCATTGGTGCAAACTTATCGTCAATACCAATAACAAGCGTATTATCTTCTTTTTCTGTGGACTTCGAGCATCCAGTTACAATCGCAAATAAACCTACTATTATAAGAATAAAAGTTGCTAAACGTTTCATGTTATGATTACCACCTTTTGTATTTATCATTTTACTTTAGTGCGTTACCATATTATCACACTAGCACATTATAACAATATAATTTGTGATTTACAATGTTCCTTATTAGAAAAAATAAAAAAAGCCATATTCCAATTTAAGGAATACAGCTCGGTTAATAAACTTTCTATAAGGACAACTTTCATTAAATATTTATTGTTGATTTGAACTCTAGACCTTTTTTATTCATTAAATATCGGAGTCCTGTTCTAAACGTGGCATGGGTATTCAGTTTCTTAGCATCGACTCCCGCTTGGACCAACCCTTGAGAAAATTGAGGTGAAAATCCTACAAAGATTGTTTCGACACCCATTAATTTTAATGAAGTTTTTATTTGGAAAAGCCCATGACTTAATTGGCTAATCCCTATCGCATCCACTTCATCGACACTAATCCCTGTAAAATCAATCAGAACGGTATCGGCATTTTGATTCTGTATATTAAGAAGGATGATATTTTGAATTCTGCTAAATCGTTGTGTCGTTAATTTCCCCATTAAAGGAACTAATATGGTATTAGGTATAATTGAAGGAATGACCGGTGCTGAAAGTTCATCGATTAACTTCTCATAATCCTTAATCTTCTCTTTCAGTATAGCATTCTCCCTTTTTAGTTCATCCATTTCTTGCATGAATGTTACTCCCCCTCCAACAGAAAGATTTGTTGTTTTTTTATATGGCTGTTTTCATAAACTTTGTTGCTATTAGATTGTAGTGGTTGATTTCCGCTCCAGGATGCTCGCTTTCCGCGTTACGAATTATGAAAAAGCACTAAAGCCTGCTTTTTCATGGACAAATTCGTCTTGGGCGTGCGGTGAGCCTCCTCGGCGCATTCGCGCCTGCGGGGTCTCACCTGTCCCGCTAATCCCGCAGGACATTGGTTGACTTCCTCGAATAAACCCACGCACGAAGGAAAGGCGGTAGCACAAGGAAAGCTTCCAGGAATTCACATCGCACGAAATGATGCGAAAGCATCATGAGGATTTTCGAGGAGTCTCGCACCTTCCGCTCCAATCAACTTCATTATTGGCTTGTTTTCACAAAACTGATTAATAAACAACAATCTTTTAGAAAAGAGCCTTTTATATTCAATCCATTAAGCATGTTAGTAATATAGATTTATACCTTCTAAAATTTTACTGTAGTTAGGTTAAGCATTTTCGAATAAGAAAAAGACCGACAGGCGTGTTGCTTGTCGGTCTGGTAAAGTAATTCTTCTATATCTCACTAACCAGTTATTTTCCGATTAGCTACTTCTTTAATTAACCCTTTAGTTTAATCAAGAGATCCCATTGTTTGAAATAATTCACTTGATTGTGGTTTTACGTAAATGGTTCGACTTGGGAAAGCGACTTCTACTCCCTCTTCCTCTAAAATCCCCATGATTTCTAGGTTAATTTCATGTTTGATTTTAACGTGGTCTGCCCATACCGTTGTATTGGTGAAGAAATATAACAGAATATCAAGACTACTGTCATTATAATGATCGAATGCCACCATTATCGTATCTTGATGAACTTCATCATGAGTTTTTAACATTTGTTCAATTCGATGAACGACTCTTGTAATTTGATCTTTGGTAGTTTGATAGTTAACGCCTAAGTGAAAATTGATTCGTCGTTTACCCATACGGCTCCAATTGGTAATCGGTTCGTTTGCAAGGGTTGAATTTGGAACAGTAACGAGTGCTTGACTAAAAGTTCTAATCTTTGTGCTTCGAAAGTTAATATCTTCTACTGTTCCCTCTACGCTAGGTGTTAAGATCCAGTCTCCAACCGTAAAAGGTTTCTCCGTTACAATGACAATTCCGCCTATTAAGTTACCTACGGCTTCTTTTGCAGCTAAAGCAAAGGCGAGCCCTCCTAAACCAAGACCTGCGACCAAGCCATTTACGTCATAATCGAATTCCTGACCGATAATACTGATACTAATCGCAATCAGGATGACACGGATTGTTCTTGAAATGAAAGGAAGTAGAATTAAATCAATTTTATTGTTCATCTTTTGGTTCACACTGACCAAAATCCCCGTAGTAGGAGAAGACAAATTAAACAATCCCCATGTAATCAAAATAATGACCATAGAACGTAAGAATTTTAAGAATAACGAATTGTGTTGTTCAATGAAAGGGAAATAATCCATCGCAACATACAAACCTAATATAATAAACGCCCATCCTAAAGGGCGTTCAAAGCTTAAACAGATTTTTGTGAAGAAATCTGTTGGTGCTTTTTTGAAAATCTTTAAGATTAACTGAAACACATATTTAGTAAATATGTTTCTAAAAAGAATAAACACAGCCAAGATTCCAATAGAAATCCCTAAGTTCTTTAACGTTTCATATTCTAATCCAAACGTTAAGAAAGCCATGACATATGTATCTTTAAACATTTTATTACCTCACTTTTACTTTACTATTCTATAGATGCAATATAAGGCCGACATGAAAAAAGCTCATAACACCTGCTTTTTAAACTATTGCATCCACATATAATAACTTCTTCGAATAGATATTTAAATACTGCTAAAGTCATGGATTTTAGGATTTAAAAGAACCATCTTATTCCTATAGCTTCACCAGAATCTGATTTACATTTAGTTGTTGACTATACTAGGAATGACCATTATTTTTTTTAGGTTAAAAATTCAATAAATCTCAAAATTTGTAATGTGTTAGCGCGTATGTAATGGTATAATTTTCCTAGTTTGATAAATATGTATATTCGGAGGTTATTTATGACATGGTTTACAAAATGGGCGCTACGAAATAAAGCGGCTTTAGCTTTTTCTGTAATCGCCTCAATGGTTTTTGGAATTATTAGCTATTTCAACATCCCAATGGAACTTATGCCGGAAGCAGATCAACCATATGTAACGGTATCAGTAGTCGGAAACGGTATTGACGCTGTCACCATGGATGAACAAGTAACAAAACCTATTGAAAAGTCACTTGCAGGAGTAAAAGGAAAACGCGATGTACTTTCGGAAACCGGAAACAATTTTACGCAAATGACATTGACTTTTGAATCGAATACAAACTTAAAGGAAGCAAAACAACAAGTACAAGAGGCTGTCTCTACTGTTAATTTACCTGTTGGTGTAATGAAGCCATTTGTTGTACTCTTGAACACCTCACAAATACCAGTGGTATATACTGGTTTAACGTTTGAAAAAGAGATTAGTAATAAGGAATTGAACCTTGTTGAAAATGACATTCTTCCAAAGTTCAAACAAATAAAAGGTGTAGGAAATGTCATGACGTATGGGGGAAAAAACCAACAAGTCTTAATCAAATTAGACATGAAAAAATTAACGAATTCCCAAATCCCACTTCAAAATGTTTATACACTTTTACAAGGAAGAAATGCATCTGTCGCCGTGGGGGAACAGACACTCAACAATGAAGCAACTAGCATCATTGTAACTGGTAAGATCGAAAAAATAGAAGATCTAAAAAATCTACAGATTAACGCCAGCACAAAGCTACAAGATGTAGCTGAAGTTACATTGGAAAAAGATACACAAAGCATTGTACATATGAATGGCAAAGACTTCATTCAAATTGTTGTACAAAAAGATTCAACATCCAACGCAGTATCAGTTGGAACTCAAGTAGACGAATTAGCAAAGGAAATAAATAAGGAATATAAAGGTACGCTGAAAGCAACAGTATTTATTAACTTGGCAGATACTGTTTTAGACTCCATTAACTCGATGACACGTGAAGTATTAATTGGAGCTCTATTTGCAACGCTTATTATTTTATTGTTCTTGCGCAGTTTCCGAATGACGCTGATTACAATCATCAGTATTCCGCTTTCTCTATGTATTACGATGTTGTTACTATCGTTTTTCGGCGTAACGTTAAACATTTTGACACTAGGTGGTATTGCAGTTTCTGTCGGACGACTAGTGGATGATAGTATCGTAGTTGTTGAAAATATCTACCGAAGAAAAACTGGAAATGAATTAACACCTGAATTTCTAATTAGTGCGGTAAAAGAGGTTTCAGCAGCCATTACATCTTCTACACTCACAACCGTAGCGGTTTTCCTACCAATGGGACTTGTCTCAGGAGGTCTAAGGGATATTGTATTGCCTTTTGCCATAACGATTTCTTGTTCATTGCTTGCTTCACTTTTTGTCTCACTTACGGTCGTACCGGTTTTGAGTGCAAGAATGATGAAAAACGTGAAGATAAAGGATCATAAGCAAAGCACATTTTATCCATCGGTACTTCGCTGGAGCTTGAATCATAAATGGCTGCCTATCCTTTTGTCACTCGTAGTGGTCGGAGGCTCTGTTGGTTTATTTGTTTCAATGCCAAAAGGTTCAGTCGATCAATCAGACAGCGCGTACATCACCGTTTTGCTTCGTTATAAGAATGGCACGCCATTTGAAGAAGTAAAAAGTGGATTAACGAAAATGGAAGGCATTTTAGCTAAGGAAAAAGGCGTTAAAAACCACATCGTTCAAGTTGGTAACAATGCTGATGCGGCTCAATTCGGTGAGCTTCAAGACAGCAACCAAATTCAGTTCATGGTATTCCTTGATGAAGATGTAAATTCCTCAACAATTGTAAAAGATATCCGTAAACATAAGGAAGAATTCGATGGTGCGGTTCTTACTGCAGATACAGCCGGTTTAATGGGCCCGAACACAACAACGGTATCCGTTGACGTGCTTGGCGATGATGAAGCGAAAATTGAAAAGGCAGCAAACATAGTCGAGAAGAAACTAAAATCAATTGAAGGCGTACTAAAAGTTGAAAATAATGATGAAAATACAAAACCAACTGTAAGAATAACGGTAGATTCGAAATTAGTAAACGCCGAAGAAATTGCACAATCTATTGGCGCAATGCTTAAGCCAGCCATCATCGGCAACATGAAAATAGATGGCCGGACGACTACAGTAAAACTTGGTGCTTTAAAAGAAGTAAGTAATTCAAAAGACTTAGAAGACTTACAAATTATGTTACCAAATGGAATGACAGCTTTATCTGAAATTGCGAAGATTGAAGATGTAAAAGAGCCTGGAACCATTTACTCAAAAAATGGCCACAATTATCTTCAAGTCAGCGCAGCCGTGGATCCAGAAAAAATGGGTGACGTCACAGGAGCGATTCAAAAAGAACTAGTAATGTGGAAAAATGATCATACATTTGGGGATGGGACTACAGCTGAGATTACCGGATCATCTATGCAGTCGACAGATGATTTAATGGAACTTGGAAAAATGGCGTTGTTCTCTATCGGATTGGTTTTCTTAATTCTACTAATTACCTTAAAATCTTTCCGAGCGAGTATCGCAATTTTGTTTTCTCTGCCACTTGCAGCAATCGGATCTCTATTAGGACTTGTCATCTCAAAATCAAGTATCGATGTTTCTGCCGGAATCGGCATGCTGATGCTCATTGGTATTGTGGTGACAAATGCGATTGTGTTAGTTGACCGCATTCGTCATAATGAAGAAAAAATGAATATCCGTGAAGCAATTATTGAAGCAGGTATCGTAAGACTTCGTCCAATTTTAATGACAGCACTTGCGACCGTTTTCGCGATGGTGCCGCTTCTTTTCGCGAACGAATCCGGTATGAGTATGAATCTTGTTTCAAAAGGTTTAGCCGTTGTGGTAATTTCCGGTTTAACTTTATCCACTCTATTAACACTTATTGTGATTCCAACTTTTTACGAACTGTTTCACTTTAAGAAAGCAAAAAAACAGAGACAAAATGCGGTAAAGGGCAAGACAACAGAAAATCCTATCTCTTATTAAAAGATAAAAGGAAATTAAACATTAAGATGACGTTAAAAACAGCAAATCTAGGTTTGCTGTTTTTTCGTTGTTATTGACATTTATAAGAAAATTTTAAGTGTGGAACAAAATGAATGCTGACCGATAATACAACAAGAGCCTTATATCTTCTTTTTATTCGCATTGCGAGACTACTGTTAACATCTTACATATTTGCGTTTAAAACCAAGCTGCCCACTATCTACTCCCTTTTGAATTCTTTCAGAAGCGAGTAGATACTTACTTTTTTTCTTTTCCTGATTTACTTCTACTGGGCCTACAGTCTTTGCGATCTCGACCGCCTTTTCATGAAGCGGCAAAAATGATATCCCCACCGTGTAAATAAAACTATTCATAGCATATTTAGTTCGTTCTGGAGAATGATGAATCGTATTTTCTACATTTTCAAGCATATTGGCAATCTTGCTTACAGAAAATTCACCGTCCGGGCGATTACCCAAAAGCCAGCAGTAACAACTCCAGCCTGCTGACATTCTCAGTTCCTCACCGCTAGCAATCCATTTATCAGCAACGTCTTGTGCAATATCAGTTTCAGCTAAAGTTACTGCAACCACATAATCGGACAACATATAAAAATACGCCGCATCCATCCACCGCTCAAAATCCGCCTCAGTCATTGCTTTTGGGTCTGCAATAATGCCTGCAAAGTACATGGCGTCGTAGTTCCCTGTCGCGTAAAGCTGCTCAGCCAATGGTTGATTTATTTTGATTTTCTTGGCGATTGGCTTCATAGCGCCTGTAGCCACTCCAAAAAGCGGCTCCTGCGCGCCATTGGATATGTAAATTTTCTTGGTTCGTTCCTTGCCCAGAGCTTCAAGTTCCTGCATAACCATTTGTAAATTCATCTTTTAGCACTTCCTTCATTTGGGAGGTTTTCCCCTTAATATTCAAGCCCCTCAAATCCATTTCTACAAAATTATTAATTTCTTCTAAAGCTATCCTGACCTTTAGGACAATAAAACAGCTAACAAGTGTGGTAGCCCGATCTTAAACTAAAGCCCCTTTTATTAAGAAAATTAACAATCTAAGTACAGTTTAGAGTAGATATTTTTGAAACCAGCCTTTGAGTAAAACTCTCTAGCACTTGTATTAAAATTAAATACTTTTAACTCAATTCTGTTTATTCTTTTTTTATTACTCCATTCAACCACACAATCAAGTAACATTTTTCCTATACCTTTACTCTGAAAACTCTTTAAAACCACTAGACTATTTAATTCGACCCATTTTCTTTTCTTCATAACTGGAAATGTACTTGATTCCATAACAACACATTCTACAAAACCAACTATCAGATTATCTAATTCAGCCACAACTAAATATTTATCATCGTCTTCAATCTGATTTTGAATATATTCTAAAGGTCTAGCGTCACCTTCAGGTTCTATAAATATATCGGGATGTTCCAACCTATGTATTTCATCAAGTTCTTTGTATATTTCTAACATTTGATGAAAGTCTTTAACCTTTGCTTCTCTTGTTTCAATTTTCATTTCTTTATCCTCCCAAAGTCTTTAATTCAGACTTTTAAAATATTATATCACCCTTCTTCAAATAATCTGCACCATTGATTAAGGCACCCGGAATTAAAACTGTTTACTGTGAGATTCCCGTAAGTTCAAAGAATTCAGGTTCTGGCTTCATAAATTTCAGACCTTTTTCCGACTGAAAATAAACTTCTTTCTCCTTTTCGTAAAGAACCTTTATATCTATCTCACCAAAATCAATTGTACTTGCTTTTTCACGTGGTAATGCTTTTCCTTCCCAATCAATTGCATCGTTAATGAGACTCACTATTTTCTGAATCTTACCTCTATCTTTTATTACCGAACAATCTCGATTGTTTGAATTCTGATATATACATATACTTTCTGGAACTTTATTTATCCAAGTTGAAGTATAATAAATTGGTGTTTGATCGAACATTACCTCCGTTTGTTCGTCAAATTTATTGTATGATGCAGAAATGGTTAACTCTCCTTCAAAACCTAATTTTGTCCAACGAGATTGAAATCCTCCCCAATCATTTTCAGAGTCTTCATCATCAAGTGCAGTTTGTACATAATCATTCTTCCATCCTAGTTCAGGTAGTTTCTCAAAGTAAAAATCATATACATCATTCCAGCGATTCTCTTCTATAACGTAATTGCTTCTTGTTGGTTCTAACCCTTCAAATAAAGGAATATCATCGTGTTGTTCAGGAATAATTGACATTCCTTCATAAGTATCATCTGTCATTTTTAGGTAACCAAACCAACCCCCAGCAACTAGTAAAACAACAACGGCAGCAAAAAATGTCCGTTTTATATTCTTCATTCTCCATCCCCATTTACATTAATTTTTAAGTTCTTAATTCCGCTCTTATTCAACTGCCCGTTCGTGGAACAAACAACGGGATTGCCGCAACAGTTCCCATCTTTAACTCTTGCAACCGTTACTTCAATAACAGTTCAACAAAAAGAAGCGTTAATCCTTCTAGGATCAACGCCCCCGTTAGTTGAGTAAAGTCATTATTAAAAGTTAAATTCGCTAATCAATTACCATTTTTCTTATATTTGCTTACTGCTTTTATTTCTAGTTGGCATATCCATTTATAAAATCCTAATAATATCAATAGAAGTATCGGGTCTACGATAGCCGAGTACCAAAGCGTCCACCATCCATTATGAAAGTATCCCCAAGGATTCGGTAAATTAGCTATTGCTTCGTAAATTACTATTGCTAATACAAAAATTATAAGGTACGCAAATTGTTTAGTAATTTTCTTTTCAAAAGGAAACCAATTTAAAAAAATTATATTAACTGGTGGGACTAATAGTAAATGTGGAATAATTCCTTGCCAATCAATAGCTTTAGTAAAATACCAGTAACCGTGATATTTATAATCAACAATGACATCAAATATTATCTGAAACGCAACGGTAAATGTCCAAATTTGTATAATTTTATTACCTGTTAGTTTCTTATTTGTCTTAAAGGCAATAAAATTATAAACAATAATTGCTATAATAAGGCCTATCAAGTAATCACCTCTATTTTATATAATTACCATTTTTTTGAGGGATACGCTTATTATTTGGTAATTACAAAATTCACCTAAATATTTCTTCAACTAAACTGCCGTTAGGACAATAAGGAAAATGCCCAAAAGTAGCGATCATTTCTTTAACTCTTGCACCGTGAGTGAAATAAGAAAGTTTACAAATTCTCACTTACTTTTGTGTCATTTGACAACCTAATCATTATAATTGCATCAAAAACTCTGTAGCTCATCAGTCTTTTCCAGCTTGCCAAACAGAGTCCCTCTCTTTTTCAAAAAAAAACACCCAAAGAAAAAGGTAAATTCCACCTTAATTCTCTGGGTATTTCCCATAATTTTAAGAAAACCTTAATTACCTTTTTAGAAAAACTTATACCAGTGAGGACATGCTTTATTCAAAATCCCTGCCATTTTATATTAAATCCGATGACAAAACATATTCAAATTTCCGCGGATTTTTTATTTTAAATTGTCCTAGCTGAATGTAACTCCTAATCTAATTATTCTATGAAATTTTATATTGAATGCTTTTTTTATAAACTGAATTTTCGAACTTCATTTTGCATTTCCACTGAAAACTCTTCTAATTCGACAGCTAAGTGATTTAGTTGTTCCATAGATGCAGTAGTCTCTTCAATGGAAGCAGATACTTGTTCTGTGCCCGCTGCCGTTTCTTGGCTAATCGCATTTAGATGGTTGGAGTTTTCTAGCAAACGATTTTTTTGCTCCACCATTTCTTTCATACTTATGGTTATTCTCTCGAATAATTTATGGTTATATGTGACTTTTTCATTTATATACTTAAAAGCGATTTCTGTTTCATTTACTGTATTACCTTGTTCAAGGATGAACTGATTCGTTTGTTCGATTAATGAAACAGTATTGGATGTTTCATTTTGCATTAGTCTGATGATATTTGAAATTTCCTTCAAGGATTGGTTTGTTTGCTCTGAAAGTTTTCTTACTTCGTCTGCAACTACAGCAAAGCCTTTTCCATGTTCCCCAGCCCTAGCTGCTTCAATAGCCGCGTTTAGAGCCAATAAATTAGTTTGGCTTGCAATTCCTCCGATTGTTTGGACAATATTACTTATCGAAGAAGATCGTTCATTTAGTTGATTAACAACCTCTCCCATTTCTAAGGCAAGCTGACTGGTTTTTTCAAATTGTTTTTGAAGATTGTGGACCTTCTCCATACCTTCTTCTGAAGAAACAAACATATTTTCAGACTCTTGTTTAATTTTCTCTGATTGAATCTCAATTTCTTTTATGCTTTCCGAAAGCATATTAGATGCGACAACGTTTATTTGTACAATTTCAGTTTGATTTGTTGCACCGGAAGCAATCTGTTCCATAGTCGTTGCCACTTCATTTGATGCAGCGGTATTTTCTTCGGCGCTTGCGACTAACGTTTGGGAAGCATCTGTAACTTGATTAGATATTGTTGATATCTTCTTCAGGATATCTCTTTGTTGTTTAATCATATGGTCAAAGCTTTTACCTAAAGCACCTATTTCGTCACTCCGCTTTATATTGATTGAAACGGTAAGATCACCTTTCTCGATCTGTTCCATTGCACCTTGTAGAGTCTTGATAGGTTTAGTTATGAAGCGGGTAACAATTAAAGAAACTACTACCGAAAACGCGAGAACCAGAAGAAGAGTAATTAAAATCGGAGTTATGATCTGTTTTCCTTTTCCCTCAAATTCAGCAGTATTGACAATTCCGGCAATTTTCCATCCTGTTGTCGGATTCACAAAATAACCAAATTCCCTCTCTTGACCCTCATATGTTGCATGTACTACTCCTTCTTTTTTATCCATAAACTTATAAAACGGTTCATTATTTACATCTTTTGTTATTTCCTCTTTAGATGGATGTGCTAGAATTTTACCATGTTTATCAACTAAAAATGCATATCCTGTTTCACCAATTTTTGTTTCATTTATCATGCCAATTAAAGTGTCAATAGAGATATCGACTGCTACAACTCCAATTAACTTGTCATTTTCATATATTGCTTTAGCGGCACTTATAATGGTTTGATTTGTACTTGTATCGATATAGGGTTCAGTCCAGATGATTTTATCTTTGCTATTTATAGCATCTGTATACCAAGGTCGTTCTTTTGGATTGTAATCAGCTGGTAATTCCGCATGTGGGTATAGAATCATTTCTGCTGTTTCTTCTGTTCCCATATAAATATTAGTGATTGTTTTATCACTTTCGATCTTTGCTTTAAAATCATTCAGAATGGCTTCTCTATTGGTATTATAGTTTTTTACTTCTTCGTTGTTAGCAAAAAGACTGATAGTTGACTCAGTATTGTGAAAGAAAATTTCAAAAGCTTCATTTGTATTTTTCATTTGTTCTTTGACTGTTAGTGTCAACTCATTGGTTGTCATCTTAACGCTCAGTGTATAACTAATAAATGCAATAATCCCACCCGCAATAATTAATAATGATAAAAAAGGAATAAGAATTTGACGCTGGATTTTAGAAGTAAAATAATTCTTAAAGTTCATCCGTTTGACCCCTACTTTTCTAATTTATATGTATCATATATATCGGAATGTTCATGCAAATTTTACATTGTTAATTTAAGGTTGGGATTACTAATTATGGTTATTGTTTAACATTCTCTCTGGCTAAATAAAAGGTTGGCTTTGTAAGCGATAATGTTGATAATTTTGCAAATGGACTCTGTTAAATTTCAATGTTCATTTTTTCGAAAGAAAAAGACTGCCTTATCGCAGTCATTGCCAATTCTTATAATTGCCTTCATTTTTGATATTGGTAACCTAAACAAATTTCGAATCCACAATTTACTTTTTCGGTGGCTTGGTTTGTTATTGAACTAAAGCCCCGTTACTTTAAGTACATTTCTTCACAAACAAATCTGCCATATTACTTCAATAAGAAAGGTACATCTCCACTTATAGTAGAAACGCACCGATTCCTCATCCATGAAACACAGAAAAATGTGAAAAAACATCCCCTATAAAAATACCCTTCAGACCTTGCTCTCTGAAGGGATTTCTTGTTCTCTTAATCAGTGTTACTGGAAGTTTAAGGATTGATATCTTTTTTAGAAGCAACCTCAGTAACTATATTGTTTCCCACAGCGTGCATATCTTTATGAAAAGAAATGGAATCGGTGTACTTAGATTCAACTAATTGGATTAATTTCTGAATGTCCTCCCTGGTGGCTGGTTGTTTATTAGCCTTCAACTTATAACCAAGTTTTCCACTAACCTCAATAGTTGCCCACTCTAAATCAACAATGGCGTAACTTCCAGCTTGGCGTAATCGAATATCAAGATCGTCAGGAGTAAGTCTCATTTTTTTCATGTTTTCTTCATTTATTTTTCCATTTTCTATGATAAATACGGGTTTCCCACTAAAAAATGTTTCTATCTTATCAAACTTCATTTTAAGATACTGGATACCATACACAGTAAAAATAAGAACTAAAACAACACCAAATGTGGTCAAAAGTCCTTTGTTCTCAATGGGACGACTAAGTATAGGTCCAATCGTAATCATAATGACAAGTTGGGATACTGTCATTTGAGAAACTGAATTTCTACCAGCAAATCTTAATAAGATCGTTCCCACTAAAACAATTAGAACCGCATTCCAAATCCAATTTAATTGCATATTACCACCCTTTTTCCGTTAGTTTATAAAAAGGCATATATAATATACATGAGCTGAACATTTTATTTTGAAACGGTTTATTGGCTAAATGTGAAAGATTTTTTATAACAATGTCATTTCCTATCCTCTGAGGGTTTCCATAGGCCATATGCCCAGTAATATAGTAATCATCACCTTTTTTATTAAAACCAAAAGGCAAATGAGTGGCTATTGGTTTCCCCTGCTCTGTTTCTTCCATACTTACCCATTAAAAAATCAATCCTGACTCTTAACAGAGGTTAATTAAAAAAGACAAATATTAACGAAATTTTACAATATTATTACACTTTTAATGTTCTAGTTTTATTTTCGTTGTACAGGCTATTTAAAGGATGTAACCTCAATAATCTTAAGGAGTGATCTTAAAATGGCTAACAACAACGGTAATAGCAATGATTCTAAGATGTCTCGTGAGGAAAGAGGACGTAAAGGCGGAGAGGCTACAGCTGAAAATCATGACAAGGATTTCTACCAGGACATCGGTCGTAAAGGTGGAGAAGCAAGAAGCCAAAATGATAATGATAATAATTCCTCAAATGGGAGAGGACGTAACTCCAACGATTAGGTCAAAATGACAAAGCTATACTTGATATCAGGAAAACGGCAGCTTTTTTAGCTGTCGTTTTTCTATGTAAAAAGAGGAACAAGCTCCTTAGAATAGCATCTCGGGTACAAATGAATTTTGCTTGTGACCGCGATGCTCTAATAAAACGGTTGTACTTTCTCTACCTTTCTTATTCATAGAGTAGAATTCTAAAAAAAATAGAGAAAATGCACGCGACGATACGTTATGCTAATCAATATGTTGTGAAAAAACTGCAGGAGTACATTCCTTCTCAAATGAACTTAAATAGTAAGTAGGCTGTACAAATTGGTTAGGTGAATTAAAAAATTCTATGTTTCCTCACAAATTTCGTTTCATTACTAATAATAAAATGATAAAATCATAAAGTTGTTTTGTATTTTTCTGTAAAACGAGGTATTGAAATGGAAAAGACTTTCGTATTTTCACCGTTTGAATTACGGATTTATATTGAATTCTTAAGATTGGACTTAATCGATAAAGGACTAAAACTAGGGCTTAATAATGACAGAACTGTAATAGCTAGCTAAGAGTTGGATTATTTTATTTATCAATATCAAAAATTAATAGAATCAACAATCTCCTCCAAACGCATCTCTATTGGGATATGATTTTCTTTCAAAATGAAGGAGTCCCCAAAGGAATACGCCTTTGAGGACTCCTTTTCTGATTCATTTAATACAATCACCGCATAATTTAACTGGAATTTGTTTAATAATGGTATGCTTGTGCTTTGGTATATGAACAAACCTGATCGATCTTTCGTATTTACATGTTAAAGTCTCTCTAGTGGCCTGTGAAATGGCAAAGAAGCCTTTAGAATCACTTTACCATGGTTATAACAAGCATCCATTTCTTACAATTGCCTTCACTTTTACTATTTGACTCTATAGTCAAAACACATTTCGAATCCATAATAAAAACCAACAGGCATCAGCCTGTCGGTTTCGTTTAAGCAAACTTCTTATTTTCTTCATTATGAAAAAAGCTCTTCATGGCATGGAAGACATCGGCTTTCTGCTTGAGGACATAGTAACGGAAGTTTTCATGTTTGATGTTTTTATACGCGGACATGAGGGTCGAGTGGCGGTTGTATTGATTTACTTCTCCATAACCGAACATATTGGAAACTTTCATCAACTCTTCAACAAGTTTGACGCATCTGGCATTATCAGAAGTTAAATTATCACCATCTGAAAAGTGGAACGGATAAATATTGAACTTACTAGGATCATATTTTTGCTCGATAAGTTCCAATGCTTTTTTATATACGGAAGAACAAATGGTTCCTCCACTTTCACCTTTCGAGAAAAAGTCTTCTTCTGACACAACTTTAGCCTCTGTATGGTGAGCAATAAACTCAATATCAACGGTTTCGTATTTGGTTCGAAGGAAACGAGTCATCCAGAAAAAGAAACTTCTGGCCATGTACTTTTCCCATATTCCCATCGATCCGCTCGTATCCATCATCGCTAAAACGACTGCTTTGGATTCAGGCTTTATTGTTTCATTCCATGTCTTAAATTTCAAATCCTCTTTATAAATAGGATGAAATGCCGGTTTCCCCATCATCGCATTACGTTTAAAGGCAGTCATCATTGTCCGCTTCTTATCGATATTGCCCATCAATCCAGTTTTGCGGATATCATTAAATTCAATGTTTTCAACAAGATGTTCTTGTTGCTCTTTCCTCTTTAAATTCGGTAGCTCAAGCTCTTTAAACAATGCTTCTTCGAGTTCCATCATCGACACTTCTGCTTCGAAGTAATCTTCTCCGGCCTGATCGCCTGCTCCTTGCCCTTTTCCTTTACCCTTTTGATCACCGGACCCGTCACGAGCTACTACATCGCCAACTTTGCTGTCACCGTCTCCCTGGCCCACATGTTTGTTTTTATCATAGTTATAACGAATTTTGTATTCGTCCAAAGAACGAATTGGTATTTTTACCACATCACGGCCATTTGACATCACGATACTTTCTTCCGTAATCAAATCAGGAAGATTATTGCGTATCGCTTCTTGGACTTTTTCCTGATGGCGCTGCTGGTCATCGTGGCCTTTACGGTGGAGGGACCAATCTTCTCTGGAAATTAAAAACGGCTGGCTGTTCACATCGGTCAATTTAAACCCCTCCTTATAAAATTTTATCTTACATTGCACACATAGTTTCCTTTTCGCATACATTATCGCGAGTGCCAAAATCCTTAGAGAAATGTAATTACTCTATCCTATGCAGAAACAGCGAATAATTTACAGTTTATTTTGACAATTAGGCTAAACAATCTTAAAGAAGGACAAGCCTTTCATTTTTATGTGGTTACAATTTTAAAAACGGGTAGATTACTCGTATCTCAGCAACGTAACCATACGGATAGTAGTACCCTGTATAGCCTCCTGCAACGCGCTGATAAGGGTTTGTATGAAATGAAGAAGACTGAATGTTTTACAATGGGTTATCCTTTCAAGGTGCATCCCTTCTTTAGCGCAAAAAAATAACCCTTGCTGTATCAGCAAAGGTTACTCGTCTGCCTTTTCATGTTGGATGGGATCTGGCTTCTTTCCATAATCCTCTTTCAATTCTTGGTTGGTTCTGCGGTTTTCCATCTGCTTTCCGAGATTCTCCATCTCCTCTAGATTAGGAGCCATTGAACTATTCTCTGGCGTATGGTTACGATCTAATTCTGGATTCTTCATGTTTATCACCTCTACTGGTATTTTCCCGTTTTTGATACTTTTTAAACAAGCCCTGCTTTTCTTGTGAAAATCAAAAAGAGGTCAGCGACAGCCGACCTCTTTTTAGTCTATTATCTATTTAACAAACTACCTACGTAACGCAACAATTCATTTGCAGACGTCGAGTTATAGCCACACTCATCAATCAGGCGGACCACTACTTCGTTGATTTTCTTCAATTGAAGTTCATCTGGAGTTTTGGAAGAAGTGGTGATTTTCACTACATCTTTCAAGTCAGCGAACAATTTCTTTTGAATGGCTTCTCTTAAACGATCGTGTGAATTGTAATCAAATCGTTTTCCTTTACGAGCATACGCAGAAATTCGAATCAAAATTTCTTCACGGAAAGCTTTCTTCGCATTTTCTGAGATGCCAATTTGTTCTTCGATAGAACGCATCAGTTTTTCATCAGGGCTGATTTCCTCGCCAGTCAGAAGGTCACGTAGCTTCGCCTTATTACAATATGCCTCCACATTATCAAGGTAATTGTCCATAAGTGTCTTAGCAGACTCTTCATATGAATATACGAATGCCTTTTGAACTTCTTTCTTCGCCAGGTTATCGTACTCTTTACGAGCCAATGAGATATAGTTCATATAGCGTTCACGCAATTCAGCAGTAATGGATGGGTGCTGATCCAGTCCTTCTTTCAAGGAACGCAACACGTCCAAAGCATTGATTGAAGGTACTTCTTTACGAATAATGGTTGAAGAAATACGGTTGATCACATAACGTGGATCAATCCCACTCATTCCTTCATCTTGATATTCTTTTTTCAATTCTTCAACATCCGCTGAACTGTACCCTTCAACATTTTCCCCATCGTACAACCTCATCTTCTTAACTAAGTCAATATCGCCCTTCTTCGGTTCCTTGAGTCGCGTCAAGATGGTAAACATAGCAGCCACCCTTAACGTATGAGGAGCGATATGAACGTTAGAGACATCACTTTCGTTAATCATCTTTTCATAAATCTTTTCTTCCTCAGTCACTTTAAGATTATAAGGAATTGGCATAACAATAATCCTTGAATGAAGAGCCTCATTCTTTTTATTGGAAATAAATGAACGATACTCCGTTTCATTTGTATGGGCAACAATAAGCTCATCGGCGCTAATTAAGGCAAATCTTCCTGCCTTGAAATTTCCCTCTTGTGTTAAAGAAAGCAAATGCCACAAGAACTTTTCATCACATTTCAGCATTTCCTGGAATTCCATCATACCCCTGTTGGCTTTATTCAATTCGCCGTCAAAACGGTATGCGCGCGGATCTGATTCTGACCCGTACTCGGCAATCGTCGAGAAGTCGATGCTTCCCGTTAAGTCTGCAATATCTTGTGATTTAGGATCGGATGGACTGAACGTCCCAATTCCAACCCGCTTATCTTCTGAGAAGAAGATTCTTTCTACCAGTACATCTTCAATCCTGCCGCCATATTCCTCTTCAAGACGCATTAAGTTTAATGGAGATAGATTTCCCTCGATGCGGATTCCGTACTCATCAGCAAAGTCCTTTCTTAGATGATGCGGAATCATGTGCAATGGATCTTCATGCATCGGACACCCTTTAATAGCAAATACTGATCCTCTTTCTGTGTGCGAATAGGCTTCCAATCCGCGTTTGAGCATCGTGACGAGGGTAGATTTCCCACCACTAACAGGACCCATCAAAAGTAAGATTCTTTTCCTTACATCAAGTCTTTTTGCTGCTGGATGAAAATATTCTTCCACTAGTCTCTCTAAAGGTTCTTCTAAACCAAAAAGTTGATTGTTGAAAAACTGGTACGTTTTCTTTCCCTTTACCTCTTCAATCCCGGCATCCTTGATCATATTATAAACCCGTGAATGTGCGGATTGACCTACCCATGGCTTTTCTTTCAACAATTGTAAATATTCACCGAAAGTCCCTTCCCAACGAAGCTTTTCCTCTTCAACTCGAAACATCTCAATCTTTTTTAGAATATCCATTTTGTCCTCCCCTTGTCGCATTATCAGAGACGATTAATAAAGTCTATGCGCTTGGGCACTTGAACATTCTTATTCCGAGCGAAGAAACTGCCTGTCATTTTTTCTTCAGATGTTTTTTGAATAAACTAGTCCTTTTCCTTCACTCTTAGAGAAAATTGGGATATAATATGCTTATATGTCATTTAATCAGTAAAAAAGGAGGCTTACATATATGAAATTGCTATTGATTATTGGTGTCATGGTCGTTTTCTTAGCCGCAATTTTCACTTCTGGATACGATGATAAGCCAGGTGCTAAAAAATAAAAAACTGCTGATATTTCAGCAGTTTTTTTATTAGGCTCTTTTCGTAAACTTTGTTGTTATTGGAACAAGAAAAAGCCGGCAGTAGGGCTTTTTCTATACTAAAGCTAGACGAGATTTAGCGTTTAGAATTTTATATTGAGGAAAAGAGCACGAAATTAGAACTTATACGTGTTGTTGCTTTTTTCGTGAAAACAACAATCAATGCGAAAACAGCCTTTTATTATAACTATTTTAGATGAGCAAAGTTTTGCTGTCTTAATGCTTCATAAATAAGAATTGCAGCGGTATTAGACAGGTTCAATGAACGAATGTTATCATTCATTGGGATACGAAGACTTCTTTCCTTATTTTTTTCGATAACGTCTTTTGGCAACCCAGTTGTCTCTCGTCCAAAAATGAAATAGTAATCTTTGCTTGGATCGCTATAGTCAAAAGTCGAATGCGGTTTTTCTCCAAACTTTGTCAGGTAAAAAAACTCTCCGCCTTCGTTTTTTTCATAAAATTCTTCCAATGAATCGTGATAAACCACTTTTACAAACTCCCAATAATCAAGACCAGCCCGTTTAAGCGCCTTGTCATCCGTTGAAAAGCCTAATGGTCTAATCAAATGCAAGACACTATCCGTTCCTGCACAAGTTCTTGCTATATTGCCGGTGTTTGCCGGGATTTGTGGTTGATATAAGACTACATGTAATGCCACAATTTTCACCTCATCAATAAACTCTATCTGCTATTATAACATTCAACCGAAACCATTCAACCTGTTTAGCGATCATCGACAATCGTGAAAAACTTATATTTGATTTGAGGCGTGTAAGCAGTTGAATCTTCATAAGCCCAGTATCTCATCCTGCTATTGGTAGTATGAGCATTAACCAATGGCATACCAAAAGCATCTTTCCCTGTAACAATGGTGTTATGGTCGAATCGACCGTCTCCTTGAAAATCATAGCAAATGATATCACCAAGCAATAACTCTCTAGGACTTGCCACTTCTCTAGACCTCAGTCCGACTTGGGAAGAGCCTAAATAACCTCTTAGTGACTGTGCAACGGTCCAACTGAAACTCCATGTATTCGTCATCCACCAGCCTCTATTCCGGTTAGGAATTCCCCTCATCGGTGCCCCGCCAGCTCTTAGACATTGCGAGATGAAGTTTGTACAATCATTTTCAAATCTCTTGTAAGCGGGATTGAACTCATTCCACCATCTTTCAGCATACTGAACTGCTCGTAAACGGTTGTATTCATAACTTAGTCTCTCATCACGATCATCTGATGGAACAAAATAATCCTTCAGATCTCTTTGTAGATTAGGATGCACTTCTAATTCTTCGATAAGTTCATTATTAAAAAATTCTGCTCTTCTTTGCTCGATTTCTTCTTCCAGAATAAGCAAATCCTTCTGTTTAATCAAATATTGAAAATGAACATCATAAGAAACGACCGAAATATCATTCTCTTCTCTAATATCAGTGATTTTTCCAGTAGCCTTTGATTTAACTATTTCTGCTTTCCTCTTTAGACAACTTTCTTTCTTCCTTTCAATCTTAGGACAATTCCATGCTTTCGTCCTCTCTTGAGACACACACTGTTCAACACGCCTTTTAAGTAAATCTTGCAACTGCTTCCGCATAACATCCCTCCTCTCATTTCATTCATATGAGAAGAAATTATCTTTTCTGCTAAAAAAAAGAACTAATCACACGATGATATCAAGTGACTAGTTCTCTTTGATCAAAAAGAAACTCAAGCCTTTGTCAATTTCAGCTAGAACTTCTTCGTCATTTTCTTTATTTTTAGCAGCCAGCAAAGCGTTTTTCGCTTCAAGTCCACCTATTTTCCCTAACGCCCAAGCTGCGGTTCCTCTGAGTACAGGTCTCGAATCATTCTTCATTAGTTCCATTAATTCCGGTATGGCCGTTTCGTCTTTGAAATGTGCAAGTGCAATGATGGCATTTCTTTGAAGTGGCTTTTTCCCTCTCCAGGAACCAGAAATCGGACCAAACTTCAACTTAAATTCCTTATTACTTATGTTGAGCATTGGTCTTAATAATGGCTTAGCCAATTCCGGATCAGCTTCCATTTCATCGTGAAAATAAAAATTCTTCCCTTTATTTTCTGGACAAACAGTCTGACAAGTGTCACAGCCATATATACGGTTACCTAGTTCGTTCCTAAACTCATCTGGCAGGAATCCCTTTGTCTGAGTTAAAAACGCGATACAACGCTGAGAATTCAACTGTCCACCTTGAACCAATGCTCCGGTCGGGCATGCATCCACACACTTGTTGCAGGTTCCACAACGGTCTTCCATTGGTGTATCAGGATCAAATGGCAGATTCGTAATCATTTCTCCTAAATAAACGTAGGAACCGTATTCTGGAGTAATGATCGAACAGTTCTTTCCACTCCAGCCTATCCCAGCCCGTTCTGCAACAGCGCGATCAACAAGCTCACCGGTATCCACCATCGATTTGAACCGAGCCTCCGGCACTTTTTCAGAAATAAATGCTTCAAGTTTCATTAAACGATCTTTTAGGATATTGTGATAATCAACACCCCACGAAGCACGACAAAAAATCCCGCGACGCTCCCCTTTTTTACTCTTTATATGAACCTTCATTTTTGAAGGATATGCCAAAGCAATCGAAATGATAGAACGAGGTTCTTCAAATATCAATGAAGGCGTAACACGCTTCTCTATATCTTTTTCCTCAAAGCCAGATTGATAATTGAATTCTTGCTGAACCAACAATCGATTTTTCATTTCTTGAAAACTATCAGCAGTTGTAAACCCAATTTTATCAATACCAATGGATTTACTATAAGCCACGATTTCTTCTTTCAAGCCTTTAAAATTCACGGTTATGCCTCCTTTCAATCTTTGTGCCAATTATTTTATAATCCTTATTTATGATAAACTATTTAAAAGAAAATTTGGAGGTGGAATCCTTGGAAATTAATATCTCATCAGAAGTATGCTCCCAAATTCCAGCATTTAAAATCGGGGTAATCCACTATGAAGGAATAAGTGTAGGAGATTCTCCGCAGATGTTAAAGGGACGATTGCAATTATTCCAAGAATCTTTATACTTTGACCTTGAGGAAAAGTCAGTTAATGAACTAGAGGGTATCAAGGAATGGAGACAAATATTTAAGTCTATTGGTAAAGATCCAAATCGTTATAGACATTCTGCAGAAGCCTTATATCGACGCATCCAAAAACAAAATTACTTGCCTTCAATTCAAAGTGCGACAGATTTAAATAACTTTTATTCACTGCAATATCAAGTACCCATTGGCATTTATGACCTCACCAAACTGTCTGGAGATATTGCACTCAAGATTGGACAGGAGAATGATGAATACACTGGTTTGAATGGACGAAGTAACTCGTTACATAATCTATTAGTTTCATGTGATGATCATGGTCCCTTTGGGAGCCCTTTTGTTGATTCAGACAGAGCGCCCGTGACAATGGATACAAAAAATGCTCTTCAAATCATCTACTTACGCCCTTCTCTCAATACTGATCAATGCGAACAACTAACTGAATCATTAATGAATATGTTCATTCAGATTCATGGAGGTAATGGACAATTTAAAGTGATAGGATGCCTGTAGCAGTAGGTATCCTATTTTCATATGCGCAAAATAAAAAACGCAATACTTCGTTCTTTTTGAACGAAACACTGCGTTGTAAACAATATGTATGGAGCGGGTGATGAGAATCGAACTCACGACATCAGCTTGGAAGGCTGAGGTTTTACCATTAAACTACACCCGCATTTTATTTAGTTATTCATGTATATTTTGCGAAAATGTTCGTTTTTTGTCGAATGGAAGTGACAACTTCTATATAATACACGTTTCCTTAAAATTCGTCAATAACTTTTATAAAAATTAAAATGGGAAGAGACTTAATGTACCTTCCCATTTTTCCACAAACACCCTATGCCCACCACATATCAGTTGGCTGTTCTTCAATTAAGATTGATTTCAAGTTTTTAACTGCACGTGAGAAGCCTTCTTCAATCGACATGAGTGGGTCCTCGTGTTCGATGCTCACAACATAGTCATAGCCGAATGTCCGCAGCGCACTCATCATATCAGACCACTCTTGAAGACTGTGCCCGCACCCAACTGAACGGAATGTCCACGCTCGTGTTTGGACATTTCCATATGGCTGCATATCGGTTAGCCCATACATATTGACATTTTCTTGATCGATGTAAGTATCTTTTGCATGGAAATGGTGGATAGCATTTTCTTTTCCAAGTATTTTAATAGCTGCTACCGGATCAATTCCTTGCCACCATAAGTGACTTGGATCAAGATTGGCACCAATTGCCTCACATGTTTCTTCCCTTAATTTTAAGAGAGTATACGGAGTATGGACGAGAAAACCGCCGTGAAGCTCCAATCCAATTTTCACATGGTGCTCTTGGGCAAGTAAGCCAACTTCCTTCCAATAAGGAATTAACTTTTCCTCCCATTGCCACTTCAGAATGTCTCCGAATTCATTTGGCCAAGGCGCTACTGGCCAATTTGGATATTTCGCGCCTTCGTGATCTCCTGCTGTCCCTGAAAAGCAGTTAACAACAGGTACGCCCAACAAGCTTGCCAGTTTAATTGTTTTAACCAAGGCTTGGTGGGACTCTTCTGCAAACTCTTTATCCGGTGAGATTGGGTTGCCATGGCAACTAAACGCGCTTATCTCTAACCCTCTTGAAGTGACTTTCTCTAGATATTCATCGCGCTTGTCTGCACTTTCTAAAAGCTCATCAAGGTTACAGTGAGCTTTGCCAGGATACGCTCCTGTACCTATCTCAACAGCCTTCAATCCTGCCGCTTTCACATAATCAAGCATTTCATCAAAATTCTTATGTGAAAATAAAACCGTGAAAACACCAAGTTTCATTTTAGAATCCTCCTATGTCAAAAGAATACTTTTGCCTGATTCGCTACTTTGATAGATAGCGTCTATAATTCTCGTTACCTGCGAAGCATCTTCTGATTTAACAACAAGCTTTTCCAAACCTAAGCAGCTGTTAATAAAATTCATCGCTTGAGGTATCCCGGGATCATCATCTCCTGGTACCCAGTCTGCTACACTATTCAATAACATCCCATGCTTGGATTGATTTAGTTGAAACGGGAATAGTTCCACCCCGCCGGTTTGACCGGAAATACTTACACACTCTTCATCTTTCATGATGTTCGCAGACCACGAAGTTTCAAATAGCATCGACGCACCATTTTCAAATTTAATGTAGGCAGTCACATGATCATCCACATCAAACGTCTTATGATCAAAGTGCCCCCATAAATTAACTTGCTCAGACATTTTGCTCAATTGGTTATAGGAGGTACCAGTCACTTCAACAACCTTTGGATTTCCTAATAACCAAAGTGAAAGGTCTAAAAAATGGCATCCGTAATCGATTAAACTGCCCCCGCCCTGAAGCTCTTTACTTGTAAAAACACCCCATCCAGGAACTTTTCTCCTCCTTAGTGCTTTAACTCTCGCTACCATCGGAGTGCCAATTTCATTTTCTAAAATGACTCGTTTCGCAGCTTGTGAATCTTTCATAAACCTATAATGGTACGCTATAGCTAAAATCTTTCCGGCCTTTTCAGCTGCATTATTCATTGCCAGGCATTCTTCAGCGTTCATTGCCATCGGCTTTTCGCATAATACATGAAGTCCTGCCTCAAGCGCTGCAATGGCGATTTCTGCATGGAACTTATTCGGCGTACAGATCGTAACAGCATCAACCTCGAAGAACATGTCCTTATAATTGGAAAACACCTTTGAAATCCCATATTTTTCAGCAACAAGCCTCGCGGTCGCTTCATTCACATCACTGATGGCTTCAATACTTACTTGATCGGATAATTGTAAGAAGGAGGGAATATGACGGCTCTGCGCAATTCCTCCCACTCCGATCATTCCCATTCTCAGCTTCTGCATCAGCTACACCTCAATTAATTTTTTACAATTCGTTTTGTTTCATTCGATTCAAGTGCAGCAAGAACAACCTGAAGTGATTTCATTCCTTCTTCTCCTGTAACCAGAGGTTCCGTATCATGGATAATGGAATTTACAAAATGGCTAATGACTTGTGAGTTCTTCTGACCGCCACTATTGTTCGTCTGAATACCTCCAAGTTCAAACTTTGCAACTTCCCCGTTTTTATATTGAACAATTAAGGAATTGACCGGATCATCCTCTAATCTTAGAATAGCCTTCTCCCCATAAATAATCGTAGAGTTATCCTCTTTTGAAACATACGACCAGCTGGCGGCTAGTGTGCCAATGATTCCCGATTCCGTTTTTAAGACACAAACTGCTGTGTCATCAACATCGGCCTTTTCTTTTGCGCTCGTTTCGACAAAAGCTCCTATTTCCACAATTTCTTCTCCTAGCAAAAAGCGGAGCAGATCCGTTTTATGAACACCGAGGTCCCCCATTGCGCCAATAAAAGCTTCACTCTTTTTAAAGAACCAGCTTTCTTTTCCATCTGCACTCCAGCCTTCTGGACCACCGTGACCGAAAGCAGTTCGGAAGCTGTATATTTTTCCAACTTCACCGTTCTCAATCAATTTCCTTGCTTTTTGGTGTGACGGTACAAAACGCTGATTGTGTGCAATCATAAGTTTCTTTCCGCTATTTTTAGCCGCTACAATCATGCTCTTAGCTTCATCTTGGGAAGTGGCCATTGGTTTTTCACAAAGAACGTGCTTGCCAGCATTGAGAGCTGCAATGGAAACTGGTGCGTGTAAATAATTAGGAGTACAGACGCTGACCGCATCAATTTCTGGGTTTCCTAATAACTCCTCGTAATGAGAATACGCTTTTGCATCATAAAGTTTAGCGAATTCTGTTGCCCGCTCCTGCACAATGTCACAAACAGCAATAATTTCTACATGGTTATTCATTGCATACTCCGGAAGATGACGATGTTTTGCAATACTGCCACAGCCAATAATTCCAACTTTAATTTTCTCCATTACTCATTCCTCCCCTTATTTCGCACTGATTTTTTCAAGCGGTTGTGCATTTCCATAAACAGGATTTGGCAGATCTAATGGCTTCGCCCATTTAACTGCATTTGTGATCACCTGTTGAATTTGTTTGTTGTAATAAGTAGGATAAGTTTCATGTCCTGGGCGGAAGTAAAAAACCTTTCCTTTTCCGCGACGATAAGTACAGGCACTTCTGAAAACCTCTCCGCCCTCAAACCAACTAACCATCAGCAATTCTTCAGGAGCAGGAATATCAAAATGCTCCCCGTACATTTCTTCGCTCTCAAGCTCTATATATTCCCCCAGTCCTTCAGCAATAGGGTGGCTCGGGTCAAGGATCCATAAACGTTCCCTTTCTCCAGCTTCCCTCCACTTCAAATCACAGGATGTCCCCATGAGGGTTTTGAAAATTTTAGAAAAATGACCTGAATGAAGGACAATTAGTCCCATTCCATCGAGTACTCTCTGCTTCACCTTTTCAACAATCTCATCTTTAACTTCATTGTGAGCAATATGACCCCACCATATCAGAACCTCTGTTTGATTTAGGACTTCATCGGTTAGACCATGCTCAGGCTCGTCCAAGGTAGCTGTTCCCACATTGAATTGCGCTTCTCCCAAAAATGCTGCAATCGTGCCATGTATACCCTCGGGATAAACTGCGCTCACCTTTGGATTTTTCTGTTCATGACGATTCTCATTCCAAACTGTTACATTAACCATGTTAAGACCTCCAGTTCTATAATTTAGAAGAGTATTTATTCCTATATTCATTTGGTGTTAATCCAACGAGTTTCTTAAACACTTTGCTAAAATATTTTTCATTTTGATAACCAACCAAATAGGCAACTTCATAGATTTTCATTTGCGGATTTCCCATTAGTTCTCTTGCTTTTTCCATACGGATTTTCGTTAAATAATCGGTTAATGTTTCTCGAAATTCCTGCTTGAATTTCCTTGAAATGTACTCTCTGCTTAAGAAAAAACGATCAGCAATCTCTTGGAGATTAATATCCTGCTGAAAATTCGTCCTCAGGTATTCTTCTATTTTTTGCATAACACTTTTCTCTTTCTCAAGTTGAAAATTCACCTCTGTCTTAACGTCTGGCACCATCTTCGACTTGTTTAAAGAATGCTGCTCGTTCCATTCCTTTATTGCTCTTTCTAATGTTTCGTTGAGAATTTCTGGGTCAATTGGTTTTAAGATATAATCAAAGCTTTTATAATAGATTGCATTTCTCATATATTCATAATCATCGTATCCACTCACCACAATCGTTTTACTCATAAGATTGGAGGCGTGAATCCACTTCAAGAGACTGATTCCATCTCTTTTAGGCATTCTCATATCTGTAAAAATGATTTCAGGACGGTGTTTGGAAATTAGCTCTATCGCTCCATTTCCGTCTTCTGCCTCGAAAATCTTCTGAATACCATTCTTTTCCCAATCTGCCAAAAGAAGTAATCCTTCACGGACGTGTTTCTCATCGTCTATAATGATTGCTTTCATGCCTCTCACCTTCCAAATCTATCGGCAGTCTAATCGTTACTAAAAGACCACCTTCATTTTGATTTTCGAGCTGTAATGTGGCTTGTTCATTATAGTAAAGCTTCAAACGGACATATATATTCTTCAATCCAATATTGGTTTCTTCTAGCCCTATGCGATTGTTTTCTTCCTTCCAATGTTGATAAATTTCTTCCAGGCGGCTTTCAGATACCCCTCCACCATTATCTTGAACTTGTATGATTAAGGCTGACTCAGCCTTTTTACAAACTAACGAAATTTTTCCTACTCCATTACGCATTTCAAATCCATGCTTGAAGTAGTTTTCGATAATCGGTTGCAAAATCATTTTTGGAACGAGTATCTGCAATGCCTCATCTTCTACATCTATAGAAAACTCTAATTGCTCACCAAACCGTTCTTTTTGTAAAAGAAAAAAAGCCTCGGTATAGTTTATTTCCTTGAATAAAGGCACCATATCCTCATCCATGTTCATCCCATATCTCATTATTTTAGAAAGGTGAGTAACAAGCGAGTAAATTTGCGGCACTTTGTTTTTTAATGCAACCGTTCCAATCGATTGCAATGCGTTATATAAAAAGTGAGGATTAAGCTGTGATTGAAGAACTTTTAATTGATTTGTTTTGTTTTCCAATTCAAGTTTGTATTCTCTGTTTATCAAATCATTTATCTTTTCAATCATCTGTTTAAAGCGAAAACTTAATCTTCCAATTTCATCGTCTCTTAATGATTCGAAATGGACTTTCATATTACCTGCTTCAACTTGTTGAATGTTGTGCAGTAGGATTCGAATTGGCGATGTTATCTTAAAGGATACGAATAATGTGGCTAGTATGACGAGACTTAAACCAACCATCCCAAATATAATGTTAATTTTCGTTACGTCAAAAACACTTTCATACAGAGTGGAATAAGGTATGGCCTTCACCAAAAACCATCCACCCTTAGCTTTCGGGAGTTGATCATAAATCATTAGTCCGTTGAATGAACTTTCTTTCCATTCTAGCGTCCCTTTATTCTTTTTAGAAAGAATTAACCTGTCGATCCATTTTTCCTTCTTTTTATTGGCAGATATATTAGCATCCGAACTGTATATCATCTCTCCTTCTGGGGTTAGAATGTAGAATTCCTCTGTATCCTGGTTATACAGATTTTCACTTAGTTTAATAATTTTATCAGGTCTCACTTCTAAAGAAATGTAGGCGAGCACTTCATTTGCAGGTACATTCGTTAATGAACGGTGTATAGAAATGACATTCAACGCTCTCTTTTTTGTTGCATCTTGCCGAGTATGTATTGGTTCAATATACATATTGAATGGACTTTTTCTTGCCTTCTCATAGGATTCTTTATTAGAATCCATCAAATTTTTCACAAAAACTACCGTCGATTGTTTGGAAGCGGAAAGTCCCCAGTAGTCCTCTGCAATGGATATATGAACCCTTTCAATATTATCTTCAGCATACAAAATCGTTTGCAGGACATTTTTGATAATTCCAAGCGTTTGGTAACTATCTTCTTTGTTGTCTGACCTTAGAAAGTTAACGATATCTGGATTTTTATATAATGATAGGGTTAGTCCATTTAATTCATTTAGATAGCTTTCCAGGTTAACTTTCCCCTGATAGAGGAGATTCCTATTTTCCTGTACAACTTGATTTTTTAAAGATTCTTTCGTATGAAAATAGGTGATAATAATGGATGAACCGAATGGGACGATTGTTGTAACCATTAAGAGGATGATAAGTTTATTCCTTATGCTTGATCTAAACATGTGGTGACTTCCCTCCTGCTATTCTACTTATAATCAAGTATATAGCTTCCCCTTCCATAGGTGAATGCCGGAAAGTTAAATACTAATAGAGTTCTAGGTAATGTAAGACTTCGGCATACGAAATTGATTATATTTTTTGTGTAATAATACAACAGAAAGCATGTCTCGTAGAAGACATGCTTTCCCTCATCATGGGTACAAATTCATTTACTTCAGGTTTTCCCACGTTTTTTGAAAGCGTTTTAGAACGGTGTCATAATCAATTTTTCCAGCTGCATATTCTTGGATTGTTGCTGCAAACTCTTTGTTTGCTCCGTCCGGCCATCTGAACCAAGTCCAAGGAATTGTTTTTTCAGCTTTAGAGTATTCAAGAATTGATTGTCCCAAAGGCCCTAAACCAGTTGGCTCGATGTTATCGAATGCTGGAATAAATGCAAATTCTTCAGTAATGAAACGCTTACCTGTTTCGGATGAAACCATCCAATTCAAGAATTCCTTTGCTTCTTCAATATGCTCAGAGTTCTTGTTAACTACCCAGTTGTTTGGAACACCGACTGGTAGACGGTCTGCTTTTTCATCATCCGTAATAGGGATTGGTAAAAACGCCATGTTGATGTTTGGATTGATTTCCTTAATCATGTTCTCCGTCCAGTTACCTTGTTGGAGCATAGCTGTTTTACCAGATGCAAATAGTGTAACTTGAGTATTATAATCCGTTGTTAATGGGTTATCATTTGCGTACTTGATTTCTGTGTCTAACACTTCCTTGAAATTCTTAAATTGCTCATTTCCAGTAATCTTTTGTGATCCGTCATATAATCCTTCGATATATTTAATAGGATCTTCCTGCTGTGCAAATCCAATATTCAATAAATGCTGACCAATTACCCACCATTCGCCATAGCCAGCAGAGAATGGTGTAATACCTTTCGCTTTAAGCTTTTTTGCCGCATCTTTTAGTTCTGTAATTGTTGCTGGTGGTTCCGTAATTCCAGCTTCCTTAAATAGATCTTTGTTGTAAATAAAACCATATCCTTCGAGATTGACTGGCATACCATAAAGCTTTCCATCCGTGTCTGTCATTGGAACTTTCCCAATTGGAAGTACGTGCTCAGCCCAAGGTTCTTGAGAGAGGTCAGCCAAATGCTCTTTCCAAAGCTCTAACTCTTTAAAACCACCGTTGTTGAAAATATCAGGTTTTTCCCCTGAAGCAAATTTGGCTTTTAAAGCTGCGCCATAGTCTGCTCCACCACCAACCGTTTCAAGCTTTACCTTGATATTTGGATGCTCTGCTTCAAATTCCTTAATCATTGCTTGAAGCTGTTCTGCGATTTCAACCTTAAATTGGAAAAGGTTTAGGGTTACAACCTCATCCTTTGATTTTGACCCTTCCTTTGGTTTATCATTGCTAGAAGTATTCTTTGAAGAACAGCCAGCAATGATGCCTACAAACAAAATCATAGATAAACAAAGAAGTAAAAAGCGTTTCATAGCAGTATTGACCTCCCTTTTTATTTTTTTATATAAATTTTCGCAGTTATCTATGGAGATAGCTACAAAAACTTAATAACTATTTGATCGAACCCGAAGCAATACCTTTGATAATGTGCTTTTGCAAGAATAGAAAGAAAATAATGACTGGCGTTATTCCTAGCACGAGAGCAGCTAGCCCCATATCCCACTGTTTTGTGTACTGTGCAAAAAAGGAACTTGTCGCTAAAGGAATGGTTCGCAATTCTGCATCTTGTAAGACGAGCAATGGCAGTAAGAAATCATTCCAGATCCATAACGTGTTAAGGATGACAACAGTCACTGTAATCGGTTTTAATAGTGGAAAAACAATCCTCCAAAACACTCCAAATTGGCTACAGCCATCAATTCTGGCAGATTCTTCAATCTCAATTGGTACTGTTTTAACAAAGCCATGATAAAGGAACAAAGAGAGCGGGATTCCAAATCCAAAATACATAATAACCAGTCCAGTTATACTATTAGTAAGACCAACTGTTCCTCCCAGCTTCATAAGAGGAATCATGACAGTCTGGAAAGGAATTACCATCGCTGATACAAAGAATACAAAAAGTATTTTACTGAATTTCCCTGGAGTTCTTACCATCTTCCACGCCGCCATAGAACTAATCAAAACAAGTCCGATATTACTTATCACCGTTATAACCAATGAATTCCAAAACGCTCTAGGAAAATTGATGATCTCCCAAACTTTAACGAAATTACTGAATAAAAACTCCTTTGGCCAAGAAGCTGCGTCGATGAGGATGTCAGCGAAACCTTTTACGGAATTGACAATAACAAAGTAAAAGGGAATAAGAAAAATGATTGCCAAGACAATACCAACTATTTCTAGTAAAAATGTTAGTTTTGTATATTTCTGATCCACTATGCCTCAACCTCCCTCTTCTTCGTAACAATAACTTGAACGGTTGTGAAGACCGCAACCACTAAGAAGAATAGGATGGATTTTGCAGTACCTAAACCATAACGATTGTTTTGGAAGGCTTCCTGATAAATATTGATTGCAACCGATTGTGTAGAATTGAATGGTCCTCCACCGGTTAAAGAAAGGTTGATATCAAAAATTTTGAATGCCATCGAAATAGTTAAGAAGAAACAAATTGTAAAAGCTGGCAATATAAGAGGGATGATAATCTTCGTTAGTAACTTCCAATTAGATGCCCCATCAATTCTAGCAGCTTCTAAAAGAGAGTTATCAACGCCTTGTAATGCCGCTATATAGATTACCATCATATATCCGCTGATTTGCCAAACAAATACGATAACTATGCCCCAAAAAGCAGTCGTCTCATCACCCAGCCAAGGAAGTTTAAATACTTCAAGATTTGTAAGGTTTCCGATTGAGGCAAACCCTTTTACGAAAATGAATTGCCAGATAAAACCGAGCAATAGTCCTCCAATGACATTTGGAATAAAAAATATGGTCCGCAAGATGTTTCTTGTTTTTAAAGCTGCATTCAAAAGGAGCGCAAAACCAAAACCTAATAAATTACTGATAATGACAGAAGCAGCCATAAATTTTGTGGTAAATAAAAATGAATTGAAGAAATTAGGATCATTTTTAAAAATCTTAATATAATTCTCCAATCCAACCCATTCAGCTACCGAGCTAACGCCATTCCATGATGTAAAAGAATAATAAATCCCCATCATAAAAGGGATAATTTGAATAGATAGAAAAAATAATATTGCCGGTCCAACAAAAGCCGCATAAACTAAAATGTTTTTCTTTTTCAATATGCTATTCGATTTTGTTTTAATGTTTGGGTTGGTTGTTATTTCCTTGGTTTGAATCTTGGAAATCATTCTTACTCCACCTCCCTGATTTTTATAAATGTAACCGCTTTCTAAATTATAATTGATGAACGAGAGGTGCAGGGGAACTAAATTGACTTAATTGGTAGACAATTTTGACTTCTTTTTTTAAAAAAATAAGTCTATAATATGATGGGATAGCTGAAGAAAATTCTCCTCTAAGTCCTTCTTGCTGTTCCACCATCCTTTACTATCATTCTTGCACTCTTTAAAGTTACTTATCGTCAGCCTATACAATTTTTGCTATATGAAGTTGAATCAATAAAAAAAAGACCCCACAATTTGTGAGATCTCTTGATTTTAAAGGCTTTTGAGCCTTATTTGATACCGGTGATCGGGGTCGAACAGATACTCCTCACGGAACACGATTTTGAGTCCGGTCGATAACTAAAATGCTTATAAAACCGATAATCCCAACAGTATAAGGAATTACTGAGAAATTTAAATAACACGACTACTGATAATTATGCCTTTACTCTTTAAAATCGTCAATTCGATAATTAATTTTTTTATTAAATTTTACTTGTCCTAATGAATGGTATCTTTTTATTAATTTAGCTTCAACTTTTCTTGCTTCATTCAAATCCTCAAATTCCCCTACGATCTTATATACAATTTTTCCTTGTTCCATTAGTTGCCGATGTTCCGTGTTCCTTCTATTTGTATATCTTCTACACCTATACCAAACACCACTACCTACATATACTAGTTCCCCGTTATACCAGTGTTCATAAACAATAAATTTATCGACTTTTCTAAGTTCAGTTGGATTGATGTTATGTTTTTTAATTAATTGTATAACCTTTTGAAAAGTGAGCCCATATATTTTTGCTATATCCTCATTAGTCATTTTATTACTCAAATGTTCAATAAGTTGCTCCATTGTTGGAAACATAAAATCACCTCGAACTTCTTATATCGAGTGAATTTAAAGTGTAAAGCAAGAATGGTAAAATACTATTAGAAAAGTTGATGGGGGGATGTCGAAATGAAGACAGCAGAAGAAATTTTAAATTTACAACAAGAAATTTCAAATCTTAAAAAGGACATTGAATTTCTATCTAAAAAAGTTGGAATACATGATATGTATTTAAATCGTCTCAATAAAGAAAGAGAAGAGGAGGAAGAGGCGTTTCACACGCAAAAGTATTCTGCAGAAGAAATGATGGAGATTGTTATGAACCTTAACAAATGGGAGTCTAATGAAGAACGTCAAAATTTTTTAACAGAAATGTTTTACGAATTTTACAATAATGAGAATATCCCGAGGGTTGAAGAAGACTGGGAATAATAATAAAAAAACACCTTGTTTATAATATTAACGGGTTCGTTTTGAGGTACATTATAATAAAATGACAAACTAATTGGTATGGGGATTGACCTGTGCCAATTTCTTTTTGTATCAGGATAGTAAAAAATATATACTCATAAAATTACAAAATGTTACAATTAAAAGGAAAGCTTTTTTATAAATCGATTTATATTTTTTGGAGGGAAAATTTATGTATAATGGCTATGAAAATGAAGACGATTATGTCCGTTCATTGAAAAAAAATGATACTTATCGTTTTTCATATAATTATGAGATTGTTGTAAACCGGTTTGGAGATGGTGATGATGATGTTGAGCTTGCAAATGCGACCGTAGATATTACTGTGTCTTGGGATGATTCATCAGTTCCTGGATATATAATATCTTGGAATGTGAATGCACCAACTTCTCTTCCGAACGAGTGGACAAATAGCGAAGAAGAAATTGTTAAGGAAGTTATCGTTATGTACCTTTATAGTGACTTAGAAGCAAATGGAATTTCATCTGAGACTTTTAAGTTTGTATAATATCACTATGCTATCGCTGCTAGGAAGGATAACAAGGTATATTGGAGGAAAAAGAGTTTTAATAGATGTACTTAAAGTAACGGGAGCTTTAGCACCATAAGACGCTTTATATTTCCAGGACTAAAAAAACTCCATAAATTAAAAATGGCGTGTCAAAACTGTTGTCAGTTTACACGCCATTCTTATTACCAATTACGAGATTTGCACCCGGTTCATTTCCGTTACATAAATAACAAAAAGTCCGCCAAATAGGCAGACTTTTATAGAAGGAGATGAGTGAGAACTCTTAATAGCTCTTATATACGTATCACTATTTGCTAAGCCATTTTTATATCAGATTCTTCAATTTTAAGTTTACTATAAACTGGGTTAGCTTTAACATAGTAGTCTAAAGCTAAGTGGGTCATAGACTTATTTGTTTTAGGTCCCAGACAAATCTCCAAGATATCTTCCGGTGAAATAAAATATTTTATAAATGGAACCATCATACCAGGTTTGATTAAGAAATGAGTATTGTAGTTATTGACTTTTGGACTATGTAATAACAATATTAGTCTCCACTCTTTTTCGTCTTCCCAATGAAGATGTTTTACAGACAGCGCCCATAAAGCCATCTTTATAAAAAAGTTAGTGGCAATACTTTCAATAGAACCATCACAAATGGATTGGACATACTTGGTAGGTCCTGCAGTATTTAATTTCCTATTATTAGCTGAGTCAGAGAAAAGCTCGGTTAATGGTTCAATTAGTTCGAATTTTAAATTTTGGAAAAAAGGTGATTCTGTTGCGACGTCCTCTTTTACATATTTTACCTCTTTAAATCCGTAATAGTTTTCTTTATACAGGTCAATCGTTTCTTTAACATCATCATATTTATTTGCAGCTACCATGGAGACCCTGTTGTTTAATATGTCTTTAATTTCATGTTTATTTTTACTTATTTTGTTAGAAAACTTTAGACTTACACCATTAGCTGTGTCTGCATATGTAACCCACTGACGTATCGTATTTTCGGCTGCTGAAAAACAGGTCAAGTATATTTCTGCGTTTCCAACAATCACCTTTTGTTCTGCTAATTGTTTCATAACTTCTTTTAGATTTCCTAATGTTTCTTGATGTGGCTGAAAAAAATCCTTTCCTTCTAGTTCTTCTAACGCCATAGTAATTAATCTATAACCATAACTAAGTTCGTCGGGGTCATTCATTGTTCTTACATTTGATAACCACATTTCTTTTGTATCTAAAATACCTTTTGCAGCATTCAAGTTAGTGTAATGATACAAATCACCAGTTACTGGGGTGCTGAAGTATTCATTGACCCATTTGTTTAATTTCTTGCTATCAACATTTTTTTCCTTTAGTGCAAGTTTATGCGTACTGTAGTTGCAATTATTGCAAATTGTTGTTAAATTATCTATGGAATCTGGACCTCCTGAACTTTTAGGTATAATATGATGTATACCTAAATTGACCGATGCGCCAGAAAATCCACACATTTGACAAGTGTAATTATCCCTTTCTAATACTTCTTTCTTTATTGAAATTCTATTCAATTAAAAGCCCTCCAGGAAATTAAAGATAGTTGTATTTATACCTACTATAATCACAAAAGTAAAAAATCTAAATATTATAATAGCATTCATTACATAATATTGGTATTAGATTTTCCGTTTTTCACAATGTAAAAATGCCAGTCTCTTTAATCAGGATGTTTTTCAAACAGTAATTAGCCGCCGTACTACACCTTGTGGCATTCTATGTTACTGGTAATTCGTTGTAATCAGTAATATAAAATTCTCATTTTATATATATAAATAAACTACACCTAATTGACAGGTGTAGTTGGATAAAATTAATATTTTATACTTAATTAAAATAAACTAATTAAATACTTATATGTGTTCCACATCATCAATTAATCCATATGGTAATTGATTAGTACCTTTTCCATCAAATCTTACAATTAAATCATCTTCACTTAAGAAATCAGGATTACCATTGTTAATAACGATTAATTGAATATCCTCTACAGGATTTTCTGTTTTGTCTTTATCCGTTTTATCCTTTAAAGAAGCAAAATATTTTATTATAGAGTTAAATATTTCTTCATCTTTAAATTCATCATCGATTTTAGAATCAGCCCCTAGGTTTTTCCTTGGAGAATCAATTATTAATAGACCCAAGTGATTTTTATTATTGAGCTTTAATAATGCAATAGATAGAAAATAGGCCATGGTTGTCATTGTAATTGCTCCACCACTTCCTAATTCATCATATTTTACTCCTCTAACAAAAGGCAAGTAATTGGACTCCCCTATATAGGCGTTACTAAGTTTAGGAAACGAAAATTCCTCTAATATTTCAAAAAATAATTCAGAAAGGTTTTGGATTACTTCCTTTTTGGATATTTTATCCTTTTCTAATGAATTAATTCTTTTTTGTAAATTATCACGTAACTTCTCTTCCTCAAGAATATCTTGAGTAATTTTGGAAAATTGATTTACTACTCTTAGATTTTTTTCTAACTGATCAATACTGTTATTTATTTCTCCAATTTTATAGTTAATTTGTTGAATTTGTTCAATGTAAGGACTGATATAATGATTTATTAAATGATCTAATTCTCTTTGTTTTACATGCAATTGCTCTTCAGATAAATTTTTATCTTTCTGAAGTTTTATTAAAATCTCCCTTTGTTGATCCATAAATGAAGTTAAGCTATTAAGCTTTCTTTTTAAACGAAGAAGTTCACTTTTAAACACTCTCGTTTCCTCTGTTGAGAGGTCTTTAAGTTCACTTCCACATAATGTACATCCACTTTTAGGTAGGAGAGGGTTTAAACAAGAAGGACATAAATCAAACGTGTAACTATTTAGAATCAATGAACCTTCTAAAATGAATTCAATCTTTTGAATTTCACTATAATATTGATTCCTTAATAAAAGCAATTTATCAATATGCTTTTCTTTATCTAAAATAAGAGTATCAAAATTACTAATTTTCTCCTTTAAATTATTAATCTCCCCTTCTAGTCCCAGCGTAAGACTTTCATCATATTTTCCAGAAGCCTTTATTTCTCTAAGTTTATTAGTCTCATCTGACCGTAGTTTTTCAAGTCTCTCTTTTTGCTCTTGAAAGGTATTATCATTAAGCATATTCATTTCTTTCAAAAATTCGTAGACACCAATTCTTTTATTATTTAAAAAATCAATATACTTCAATTTTTCTTTCAGTTGCTGTTTTAAATCCCCTAACAATTCGTTATAAATATTAAAGATTATCTCAAAAGTAGGCTTTCTTTTTAAATTAGATCCTGAGGTTTTTTCCATCAATAAATTTTCAGAATCAATGATTGACTGTTTAACATAAGAATATTTAAATAAATCTCTAAAACTAAAATGTTGATTTGCGACAATTATATCTGGGAGATCAATTTCATTTAGTAAAAATGCTGAAAGTGAGTGCTTATTGGCTGGGGTATCAATCTCTAGCAATTCAAAATTCTTATCGAATCCTAATTCTTCTTTATTCCATCGGAATAACTTAACTGGTCTTTTGAAATCAAACAGAGGTCGAACAATCTTAAATTTATTGTCTCCAATCCAAAATTCTAACTGAACATCCTTACAACTTTTTCCTATTTCTATGTAAGCTTTATGTTTTTCACTGCCAAAAGCATAATTAATCATTTCTGCTATAGAAGATTTACCAGTTGACATCGGACCAGAAATAAAATTCAAACCTTTTTTGAATAGTACTTCGTAATTTTTCCGAAAACCAACTAATATTAATTTTTCTAAGTATATCTTTTTACTCATAATTAACCATTCCCACTTTTTTGATAATCATACTCTCAACTTTAGTATCACTTAATTTACTCAATTCTTTTTTTATATACTTCGCAATATGACCTAACTCAACTGAGTATGAACTCTCCATTTTTACAATGACTTCTTTACCCAACTCATTAATTTTAAAGCAAAAATCGTTATCCATTATATTTCTTTGTATTAATTTCTTACTTAATAAGTACCTTAAGTATAAATTATATTCTTCCCTATCTGGCTGCCAATGAAAGAAAGAGTAAAATTCATTAAAATCCCTCTGTTCCTCCTCAATTTCTTTCTTCGGTAGCATTGTTTGTGGAAACTTCATAAAAAAGTCATATAACATAATTTTATTTATATTCATTTTAAAAGATTTTTTAGAATCAAATTCAGATATTAATATTAGTAATCTTGTTGAATTTAAAATTAAATCTCTGTTAACTAAATTCAACTCTTCAATCATTTTCTACACCCCTTCCTAATAAGTGTTCCTCTAATCTAGACTTATAATTTTTTACCCAACCAACCTTGCATTCATCAGATAATTGATGAACAATTCCTTTTTTAGCTACTAATGGAATATCAAGGCCAATCTTTAGAGTGGTTTCATTTAAATCCTCAATCCTCTCGTAAACCTTTGTTAAAAGGTCGTTTCCATCCTTCTCATCTTTATATGAACGATGTTGAGTTTTCCAAATACTCTTTACGTTTTCTTTTAACATAACGAAATCTTTAATTTCAGAAGAGACGTCCCTACTTTCAATTGAACTTTTTGCTATTTCTGCATTAAAAAATTCTTGCTGACAATCCTCATGATCATAAATCTGCGCAGATTCAAGCTTTAGTATGAACATAGATTCAGAGAAATCCCTATTCCCATCTATTTCGTAAATTTCGTCCATACTAAATTCTTGTAAAGGCTCCTCGATTAATATTTCCAACTCTATTAAATAGTCTCTTATACTTTGTACACTAATAGAACCCAATGAAACTACCTTATCGTTGGCAACTGTTTCAGTTAAAACAACTCCTACTAACTTTCCATTTACAAATAGTGGGGCGCCTGAAAGACCGCTGAAATTGTCTATATTTGATTCATGGTTTAAATCAATATCCCAATCATATGGGCGAGCCATATTGCTTGTTATCCTTCTTAATACATTACTCTTTGTTCGATGACCCATTTCCCATTTAACTACTGGATATCCAAAAGTCTCATATATATTATCTTTTTGAACTTCATAATTACAGAATCTTAAATATAAATTACTATGTATAGGCTCATCTAGTTCTAAAACAGTAACTGGTGAATTTAGAATTTGGGTGGGCTCAATAGGAACTGCCCTACGTTTAATAGGTGAATTATGAATATTTAAAAACTCTAGATAGATCTCCTTGCCTTCCAAATAATACTCATCAACTGCGTGTCTTGCTGTAACTGCTCTGTTTGCTGAAATTAGAAAAACCGTTGCTTTATCCTTGACTTCATCACCACAAATCAATCTGCCTATTGCTTTTTCATAAGTTAAATCAACCTTGTTCATCATTTTACTAGCCCCTCTATAAATCAATTACCTTCACATGATATCCATCAGAAAATTCCAGAGAGAATTGATACTCTGTCCTAATATCTTCATTAGAAAGAATCTCATTATTAACCGGATAATTAAATATTAGCTTCCTCTCTAACCCTTTTCTAGAAATAATCCTAGCGATAGTCTCTGGGTTTGGATGATTATTTTTTTCTCCATTTGTAGAAAATAAATAAATAGGAGAATCTATCAAACCAAGTAACTCAGTACTAGTATTTCTGTGACTACCGTGGTGTGAAACTTTGATTATGTTAAAAAAAGGGTTATAACCAATATTATTCACTAAATTTTGTATTTCTTTTTGTATGCTTTTAGGATGAGAATCTGCTAAAAATAATAGTTTTTTCTTCTTATATTCAATGATAAAGGAAATAGAAGAACCATTTGCAGGCGAATTATCATGGTTCATTTTTTTACTTAAAAGGTGGTCTAGGCTCATTTTTTTCTCCTTATAGGATACATTTTCACTTTCATTATTTTGTTGATCATCATTTTGAGATAGTAAAAAAAACTCATATGCATCATCAAATAGTTTGTTGTCTGTTAACTTAAAATCATACTTTTTTTTCCTTAACTCTTTAAACCAGTATTTTTCTAATCTCTTTAAACTCTCTGAATTAGGAGATAATAACCGTAGGTTAATATCTTCTGTCAATGCTATTAACCCATTATTATCACAATTCACTGCTTTGCCATCATACAAACTATTCCATTTGTATTTCCTACTAAGCAGTAATGCTGCTAATGTAGATCCATCTTTTGCACTTATATCTTTATTTGGATTATTATTCTTTTTGTTTTGAACAACAGACCCCTGGCTAATTATACCTGAAAGAATACCTTCTTCATTAGAACTAAGTTCCTTACCTTTTTGTTTTAATGAATTAAGATGTCTATAACTATTATGCCAGACTTCTTTAATTGGAATAATTAAAGGGTTCTCTGCCGTTCCATTCTCCTTAAAAAGTTCTATAATTCCCTCTATATGATCTGCATCAACATGTGTAACAATAACTAGATTTAACTCTTCACCATTTTCTGCCATACTAATTAGTCTAGGCTTTAAGTAATCATTATATGTTTCCGCAAACCCACCATCAATAAGGATATTTGTTTTTCTTTCCTTCCCTATGCTTATTAAAAAGCAGTCTCCTTCTAAAGCTGGGTATACTTCAATACGAATATCAGACAAAATCATGACTCCTCTTTTTTTAAAGTGATTTTACCATAAATTTCATTTTATAATAAGATAACATAAGTGGAAATACCTGTTTTAGATAAACTCTAACAATCCCATTTTGATTATATTTTTGAATGTTCACGGAGTTTTGGGGTTTTGGTACCTTCGCAAAAATCGAAACCCCCCACGTTATTTCAAGCATATAAGCTTTTTTTCTAGAAGAAGTAGGGGGATAGTTAAACTTAGCCCCATTTTTGCTGTTTATATGTAAGAGCTGTTTCTTCTTCCAAAGTTTCTGCTGTTAAGAAAAAGTATTCTTTTCCATCACGAATAGTTAACATTTCCTTACTTCCAAAACTTTCGTAACTTGAACATAACTGTCCGAAAATGATTGCTCCATTTACTGATACTTTGTGAGCTAACTCCTTGTTGTACATAACAAAACCTCTACCACTTAACAATGATACTAATTTCATTTTTCCTTCTCCTTCATCTCTTGACACAGAGGAAAAAGACTTGCTATCATTTTCATGTAGAAGTTAATCCTTCTGCGATTTTTATTAAGAGATGGTAGAGCCGCCAAACTCATATGCCATCTCTTTTATTATTATAGTGTGGCAACATATGTTCGTAAACCTTATATATTTAATCCCTTAAGTGCACCATATTGTTTATGCTTTAGTTCTATATCTGCCCCCCACAAGTTGACATATCTTTTGGTTATTGTAATATCACTGTGACCAAGAATGGTCACAAGGGTAAAAGCATCCACACCTGCCATAATCATTCTTTTTGCCATGGTATGTCTAAAAGTATGTGGGCTTACTCTTTTGCTTATCTTTGCTTCTTTTCCGTATTTAGTAAATCTGGTTTGAATGCTATGAGGATTAAGTTTTTCGTTATCCCGACTAATAAACAGCCTTTTTGTCTCCAGTTCACCTCTTATAATTACGTATCTCTTTAGCTGCTCTTGAGTGATATCAGATAAGTAAACAGTCCTCTCAAACAAATTCTTCGTCTTTCTGATAATTATCTTATTCCCCTGAACATCTTCAACATTAATCCCAACCAATTCAGATAGTCGAACTCCAGTATCAAGAAAAATAAGCAAAATAACCTCATCGCGAAAACCTATCAATGTTTTTTGTTTTCTAATGACTTTAAGTAAAGACTCAATTTCATTTTTATCTAAAGTTTCTATTGTCTTTTGTCTATCCCTCAATAGTTTAATGTTCTTCATTGGACTCACATTAATTAGTATGTTTTTAACCAGGAAGTTGTAGAAAGCTCTAAGGGCACGTAATCGAGTATTAATGGTAGTTACCTTCATGACTTTCTGCTTTGAATGATTAAATCCTCAATATCCTTCTGATTGCAATTAACAAGTTCCTTATTCAAGAGCAGCTTAGCAGCATGAAATTCATTTTTGTAATACTCAATTGTTGCTGGCCTTAAATTACGCAAATAACAATCCTTAAAGAACTTTTCGAAGGCTTCTTCATCAGTAATTTTCTTTCTTATAATTTGAAGTTCTTCCTTAGTAATTCTTTTCGTCTTGCCATACATACCTCTTACGCACACGATTCAGTGCACACGATTTTTGTTTTCTTAGTCGTGTTAGAAGGCAAAGAAAAAAGGCCTCAACATTAAGTTGAGACCTTGATTCTAAAGCATTTTTAATACCGGTGATCGGGGTCGAACCGATACTCCTCACGGAACACGATTTTGAGTCGTGCGCGTCTGCCAATTCCGCCACACCGGCGTATTCAATTAATAGGCTTGCAATGCCGAGGACCGGAATCGAACCGGTACGGTAGTCACCTACCGCAGGATTTTAAGTCCTGTGCGTCTGCCAGTTCCGCCACCCCGGCAATTCAATGGAGCGGAAGACGGGATTCGAACCCGCGACCCCCACCTTGGCAAGGTGGTGTTCTACCACTGAACTACTTCCGCATAATGGCTGGGCTAGCTGGATTTGAACCAACGCATGTCGCAGTCAAAGTGCGATGCCTTACCGCTTGGCTATAGCCCAATAATCATTATATGCAAATGCTATGATTTTGTGAAAAATGGGGCGACTGATGGGAATCGAACCCACGAATGCCTGAACCACAATCAGGTGCGTTAACCACTTCGCCACAACCGCCACAGTTGTAAATTAAAATTGGCAGGGGTAGTAGGAATCGAACCCACACCAAAGGTTTTGGAGACCTTCGTTCTACCTTTAAACTATACCCCTATAAATGGTGGAGGGGGACGGATTCGAACCGCCGAACCCGGAGGGAGCGGATTTACAGTCCGCCGCGTTTAGCCACTTCGCTACCCCTCCACTATAAAAGAAAGACATTGTAAGAATGGTGCCGGCGATAGGAGTCGAACCCACGACCTACTGATTACAAGTCAGTTGCTCTACCAACTGAGCTACACCGGCATTGAGGATGATTATTTTCGCTAGTGCGAAAAAATCAAGGTGGCTCAGGACGGAATCGAACCGCCGACACAAGGATTTTCAGTCCTTTGCTCTACCGACTGAGCTACTGAGCCAAAATAATAAATGGCGGTCCCGACCGGGATCGAACCGGCGATCTCCTGCGTGACAGGCAGGCATGTTAACCGCTACACCACGGGACCAAAGTTTTTTCAAGTTTCCTTGAAAATAACTTACATTAATTGCGGGGGCAGGATTTGAACCTGCGACCTTCGGGTTATGAGCCCGACGAGCTACCG
>NZ_FOYF01000012.1 GCF_900115925.1 Bacillus sp. cl95
TGAATAGAAGGAAACTGAATTTACTCCCTCTTCATTTACAGATAAGGTTGTGCCTTCAGTAAATTCTGTTCCGTTAAGTGAGTAAAACGTTTTTGCTACTCCGCTTTGTGCATCAGTAGCATTCAATACTACAGTGAAATCCTCAACTTCCCATCCGTCAGGAAGTTCTGCCGTAGTCACAGGTAAAGTCTTATCAATTTTTACATTTACCGTTTTTACATCCTCTTTGTTTCCTACTTTATCGATTGAGTAGAAAGATAATTTATTGACTCCTTCTTGATCAATTGTAAAAGTTGAACCTTCCACAAATGAACCATCGTTGACAGAATATAGTGTCTTTGCAACTCCGGTTTCATCGTCGGTTGCTGTCAAGTTGATAATCTGAGAACCAGTTGTCCATTGGCTTTCAGCATCTGTGTTCGTTACAGGGGGTAGAGTATCCAAAATTAGCTTTGCAAGTACCTTCTCAGATGGTTTCGATTCTCCAAATGAGTTGCTATATGAAGTTATATAGTACTCATGGTTCGCATAGGAAAGATTTTGTAATGTATAAGAAAGGTTATTAACCTTTCCCGCTATTAGAACAGGTTTCCCATCTATTATTTCAAAAACATTATAACCATTCGCATAGGTGACAAAGTTCCATGAAATTCTTGCACTCGTTTCACTTAACAGTTTAAGGCTTGCAACAGGAGCCTCCATTTCTGGATAAACAATCGTCTCTTTATAAAGATTGGAAATCTGTGATTCCCCAAAGCGGCTGCTCATTGCTGTTACAACATAAGAATGTGTGTCTTCTGATAAATTGTAAGCAGTGAAATTTAAAGCAGTCCCTTTATATACTAGTTCTTTGGTTTCTCCACTCACTTTATAAACACGATATTCATTTGCCCATGTAACGGCTTTCCAAGTTAATTGAATGTTGTTTGCATTGACAACCGCACCTTGTAGTACCGGTGGCTGTACCACTGGCCATGTAAGATTCAGGCTCATTTTGCTCGACTCAGGGGATTCTCCAAAACGGTCACTATAAGAATGAACTTCGTATAGGTAATTACCTTCTGGCATATTTACAAAAGTATTAGAAGTTCCCGTAACGGTCCTGACGAACTCCCTGATGCCGTCTTTGACTTGATAAATTTTGTATCCAGTCGCATATGTCGAAGCATCCCATCTTAGTTGAATGTCATTTCCATTAAAAATACTCTGTGCCAAATTCTTTGGAGCTTGCATTACAGGGAAAACAAGAGTATGAGACATAGCGTTACCTTTTAACGACTCACCAAAACGGTCACTATACGAGTAAACTTCAAAGGAATAATCTCCCTCAGGCATATTAGTAAATACATGATAAGGAGTTGAAACAGTCATCTTCAAAACTCGTTGATTATCAATAATCTGATATATTTTATAAGAAGTTGCAAAAGGAACTGTATTCCAACTTAACCTAATATCATTTCCACTTACAATACTCTTTGTCAAATTATCTGGAGTCTGCATGATTGGATAAACAACATTTGTTGAAACTTGACTACCTTCCACAGATTGTCCAAATCGGGCGTTAAAAGAGCGTACAATGTAAATATGATTCCCTTCCGACACGTTTGTAATAATCTTGTTTGTCGTGGAAGAAGTAGCTTTAATGATTTCTTGTCCATCTATTAATTCATAAATTTTATATTCGTTTGCAAAAGGAACAGTAGCCCAAGTTAAAGCGACATCATTCCCATTTTGAATTTTGCTTGTTAGGTCATTAGGCTTTTCCATTTTAGGATGGGTCAAGTTTACTTGTATTTCCGATCCTTCAGGTGATTCGCCTAATAGTGTGGAAACTGAATAAACTAAGTAAGTGAAGTTTCCTTCAGGCTGGTTAGTGTAAGTAACATTTGTTCCATACACTATACTTTGTAAAACGGGTTTGCCATCAACCAATTTGTATACTTTATATGAGTTCGCGTATGGTACAGAATTCCAAGAAAGTGAAATATCATTTCCATTTTTTATAGCAAACGCGAAATTACTTGGAGCTTCCATAACTTGTCCGTTTAACACAACATCTATTAAACTTCCTGTTTTAGAATCTCCAAATTTGCTTGAAGAGGCATAAATTTCATAAGTGTAATTACCAGGTGCCATATTGCTGAAAGAAACATTCGGATTCGACACCGTACTCTTTAAGGTCTTTTGTCCATTTATAACCTGGTAAACCTTATAGCTTGTTGCATATTCAGAAGCATCCCACTTCAATGTAAAACTAGTTGCACTATTTATGGTCTGAATAACATTCACTGGCGGGTTCATTTGAGGATGTACTAGGGAAAAAGATATGGTTCTACCTTCTGTTGATGCGCCAAATTTTGTACTATTTGAATATACCTCATAAATGTATTCTCCAGCTGGCATATTTGCAAAAGTTACACTCGTACCATAGACAGTGTTCTTCAATATCTTTTGCCCATTAACTATTTGATATATTTTATAGTCTGTAATATTTTGAGCAGCATCCCATGACAATACGATATCATTTCCATTTTGAATTTTATAACTTACGTTAGCCGGAGGAAGCATCGTAATTGTATTCATTGTAAACATCGTTTGACTGCCTGCTTCTGATTCTCCAAAACGATCACTATAAGAGTGGACTTCGTAAATGTAGTCTCCCCCAGGTACATTTGTAAGTGTTAATGTTGTACCTGTGACTGTACTCTTTAATGTTTTTTCTCCATTACTAATCTGGTAAATCTTATATCCAGTAGCATATGGAACTTGATTCCAGGATAAAAATACATCATTTGTATTTTGAATTTTATTTGAAAGATTGCTTGGTGGAACCATAGTTATGGAACTTACTGTTAACCGGATTTCTTTTCCTGAAAGTGATTGCCCAAAACGGTCACTATAGGAATAAATTCTATAAGTATAATCTCCAGGAGATTTATTTGAATATTTTACAGTAGTTGCTGCAGTTACTGTGTTTTGTAATATTTCTTCACCATCAATAACTTGATATATTTTATAACCAGTTGCAAAGCTTGTAGCTTGCCAATTAAGAGTAACATCGCTACCATTTGAAATGGAAAACGAAGCAGTATTAGGTTCTTTCATAACGGGATATTCTAAATTTGCTGTCACCGTTGCCGAAAGGACAGATTCTCCATATAAAGAGTTGGCAGCAGAAACTGCGTAAGAGTAACTTCCCTCAGCCACATTAGTGATTGAAAAGGCTCTTAAGTTTGTTGTTTTTATAAGTGTTTTTTGACCACTTGCTGAAACAGAATAGACATTATAGTTCTCTGCATACTTCGATTCTCCCCAGTTTAATACAATGTCATTTCCATTTTGAATCGAATAAGATAATGGAGTTGGTGCTAGCATTTCAGGATATATAATTTCAACTTCAACTGGTGCTGTTGGTCCTGATTCAAAGTTATCTTTTAGCGAGGATACGACATAATTATATTTTCCCTCAGGGAGGTCAGGAAGATTAAAATTATTCGATTTCGAATTACCGAGTAAAGCTAATTGCCCTTCCGTTATTCCATAAATATTGTAACTAGTTGCTTCGTAAACAGAATTCCAAGTAAGCTTTCCATCATCCGGCGTAATTTTGGTAAATGCCAGATTACTCGGAGGCAAGATAACCCCGCTTTCAGCAGCAAATGTTTCTCCAATAGGACTGAGCAATTGTAGGAACAGAAGAATAACCATTAACAAACTTATGTTTCTTTTCTTCATACTTTTCCACCTTTCTTCGTTGAATTTAACGAAAATAAAAAAGAACCCTAAACAAGGTTCATAGAAAGGTGCTATGATTCCTTGTGGCAACCGGCTGCCTACCAAAACTTAAAATTTTTGGTTTAGGCCCTTGGCTTTGCGTCCTACGGTTTCCCATAGTTTGCCTTTTTCACTTAGGTTAAATTAACTAGATTTAATACTTATAGTTTAATATAAAATGATGAATAGGTCCATAAACCTATTATCTTTTTAAAATTTTTTCTTAACTTATAACAATGCTTAATAAAAAGACTCCAACCCTATGATTTGATTGAAGTCTAAATACAATTAACGAAGTAATTGAAGTACGCCTTGTGGTTGTTGGTTAGCTTGAGCCAACATTGCCTGAGCAGCTTGAGAAAGGATAGAATTCTTAGTTTGGTTCATCATTTCTTTCGCCATGTCTACGTCACGAATACGAGATTCTGCAGCAGTCAAGTTTTCACCAGTTGTTCCAAGGTTGTTGATAGTGTGCTCTAATCTGTTTTGTTGTGATCCAAGAGTTGATCTCGAAGTATTGATTGTATCTATAGCTGTTTCGATATTTGCTGTAGTAGAAGCGCTAGTCAAACCTAGTGCAGCTTGTACAACCCCAACAGCGAAAGTATCTGTATCATCATCACTTACTACAATACTTTTTGTAGCTGAGAAGACAGTTGCAGTATTGAATTCTGTTTTAGCGATGATTTTATCAACTTCTGCTCCAAGTTGAGTCATCTCAAGATCAAGGTTAGTCTTATCTGAACCGCTGTTTGTACCGTTTGCTTTTTGAACTGTAAGTTCTTTTAAGCGAACTAACATGTCACTTACTTCGTTTAATGCACCTTCAGCTGTTTGGATGAAAGAGATACCATCTTGCGCATTACGAGATGCTTGCTCTAATCCACGGATTTGTCCGCGCATTTTTTCAGAGATTGAAAGACCTGCAGCATCGTCTCCAGCACGGTTGATTCGTAGACCTGAAGCTAATTTTTCCATGTTTTTACCTTGGTTTACTGTGTTCATTGTCATTTGACGGTGAGTGTTAAGTGCTGAAATGTTGTGATTGATTCTCATTAATAAATCCTCCTTGAGAGTTAAGTTCACATCCCTGTAAACTGCATTAATTTTTTCAAAATGGTCTAAGAAATTAGGTGGTTTGTACCACCTACAATAGTACTATCGTCTGCTTAGTAAATTTGTTTAATATTTTTTACAAATATTTATAATTATTTTATGTTTTTCTTATGAATAATTATCCTTTAAAGAAAAAGACTTCAACCAATTGGTTAAAGTCTCAGTAATATTAACGAAGTAATTGAAGTACGCCTTGTGGTTGTTGGTTAGCTTGTGCCAACATTGCTTGAGCAGCTTGAGAAAGGATAGAGTTCTTAGTTTGGTTCATCATTTCTTTAGCCATGTCTACGTCACGAATACGAGATTCTGCAGCTGTCAAGTTTTCACCAGTTGTTCCAAGGTTGTTGATAGTGTGCTCTAATCTGTTTTGCTGTGATCCAAGTGTTGATCTAGAAGTATTGATTGTATCGATAGCTGTTTCAATAGCTGCAGTAGCAGAACCACTACCTAAAGTTAGTGCAGCTTGTACCACACCAACAGCAAAAGTATCTGTATCATCATCACTTACTACAATATTTTTTGTTGCTGTGAATACAGTTGCAGTATTGAACTCTGTTTTAGTGATAATTTTATCAACTTCTGCTCCAAGTTGAGTCATTTCAAGCGCAAGGTTAGTCTGGTCTGAAGCACTGTTTGTACCGTTTGCTTTTTGAACAGAAAGTTCTTTTAAGCGAACTAACATGTCACTTACTTCGTTTAATGCGCCTTCAGCTGTTTGGATGAAAGAGATACCATCTTGTGCATTACGAGATGCTTGCTCTAATCCACGGATTTGTCCGCGCATTTTTTCAGAGATTGAAAGACCAGCAGCATCGTCACCTGCACGATTGATACGCAGGCCTGAAGCTAATTTTTCCATGTTCTTGCCTTGGTTTACTGTGTTCATTGTCATTTGACGGTGAGTGTTAAGTGCTGCGATGTTGTGATTAATTCTCATTACTATTTCCTCCTTGAATGTGTAGTTCACGTCCATGTGAACTGTTTTGATTTTTAGTTTTGCACGAGATCCAAAAGGTCGGTCGCCCTTCGTCTCCCTTACAGTATTATTATCGGCTGACTAGTGAATGTGTTTAATACTTTTTTATAGTTATATTTAAGTTTTTTTGTATATTTCAAAAATCTTATAGTAAAAAAGACTCCAACCAAATGGTTGAAGTCTAATAGAATTAACGAAGTAATTGAAGTACGCCTTGCGGCTGTTGGTTAGCTTGAGCCAACATTGCCTGAGCAGCTTGAGAAAGGATAGAATTCTTAGTTTGGTTCATCATTTCTTTCGCCATGTCTACATCACGAATGCGAGATTCTGCAGCAGTCAAGTTCTCTGAAGTTGTTCCCAAGTTGTTAATAGTGTGTTCTAATCTGTTTTGTTGAGACCCAAGAGTTGATCTTGAAGTATTGATTGTATCAATAGCAGTTTCAACATCTGCTGTTTTTGAAGCATTACTTAAGCCTAAAGCTGCCTGAACAACTCCAACCGCAAAAGTGTCTGTATCATCATCACTCACAACGATATCTTTTGTTGCTGTGAATACAGTTGCAGTATTGAACTCTGTCTTATTGATGATTTTATCAACTTCTAATCCGAGTTGAGTCATTTCAAGGTCAAGATTATTTGTATCAGCTGTACTGTTTGTCCCATTTGCTTTTTGAACAGTAAGCTCTTTTAGTCTAACTAACATGTCACTTACTTCGTTTAATGCGCCTTCAGCTGTTTGGATGAAAGAGATACCATCTTGCGCATTACGAGATGCTTGCTCTAATCCACGGATTTGTCCGCGCATTTTTTCAGAGATTGAAAGACCTGCAGCATCGTCTCCAGCACGGTTGATTCGTAGACCTGAAGCTAATTTTTCCATGTTTTTACCTTGGTTTACTGTGTTCATTGTCATTTGACGGTGAGTGTTAAGTGCTGAAATGTTGTGATTGATTCTCATTATTATTTCCTCCTTGAATGTGCAGTTCACTTCCTTGTGAACTGTTTTAAGTTTTAGTTTGTAAGAGGCGCAAAAGATCAGACGCCCTTCGTCCCCTTTACAATATTATTATCGGTAGAATATGAAGTGTGTTTAGTAGTTTTTTAATGGTAAATTACACCTTCTTCAAGAATCCTAATATTCCGCTAATATCCTTTGATGCTTCCTGATTTTCTTGAATAATTTGATCAAAAAGTTCTTTCCGATAGACTTCAACATCTTTTGGAGCACTAATACCAATTTTCACCTGGTCTCCTTTAGTTGAAAGGATAGTAATTTCAATGTCATCACCAATTTTAATTGATTCTCCATTTTTACGAGCGAGCACTAACATTTATATCATCCTTTCGAAGGCACGGAAGATGCACCGTGAAAAATAGGATGTTTGGTTTTAAGTTCAGAATCATTTAAAATGATTTGCTTCGCTTTTCGGTTGCTAGAATTAACAATGAGAGGTGCCTGCAAGTTAGCCGTTGTTTTTCCAAATGGATCCTGAACCGTTAAAATAGAATAAACAACTACTTCTTTTTCGTCATTTATACCTAATTCTTTTACTTCAGCGTCTTCCATTTGAAAATCATATTCTTTGAAAAAGTGAAAAGGATTTGTAATAACGAACGCTAGATATTGATTTTTTACTGATTGTAATACCAAAAATGTCTTATCATCTGATAAAGGAAGAACAACAAATTCTTTTTCATCCCCAAAACCTGGTATACCTTTTTCAAAATGAATGATTTCTTCCAAAATAATATCAACTTCCCCGTGATATTTCGTTAAAGCTTTCATAATAGTATCATTCCTTTATATCGTTTGATCAAACTAATTAAAACAAACTCTAAATTTCGAAATCAATCCTTAAAGAGGCATATTGCTTCATATTGATGTTCACTTTTCCAGCAGTATATTGAACGGTAGGTACATTCGTCTTCACTTCAATGATAGGTTTATTTACCTTCCACTTTATATTTAATTTTCCTGGGTCATAATTAATTTGTACTCCTCCAGCAGAAGGTATCCAACCAATATTAAATTCATAGGTAGGCGATTCTCCATTTCGCTTCGCCTGTTCAGCGATGGGGTTGCCTCCATTTTCAATCATCATCAACTCATCACCATCTTGGGATACCCTACCAATCCCATTCAACCAATCTTCATAACCAAGTTGAGCCGCTTCTTCAATTCTTTTGGAAATATGTTTAAGATCCATATCTTCTCTTGCTTTTGTTTGATCAATTGAAAGCATAGAAGGCTTCCTATCAATTTCCATTTCAGCTGCTGGCTGTTCAATAGATAATTCAGCGGATTTTTGATCGATTTCCAACATAGATTTTTGTGTGCTCATTTCAATTTTTGCTGGTGTCGACTCCAACCGAATTTGGGGGATATTCAATTAAATTCACATCCTTTATAGTTATATTTGACTTTCATTTGAAAAAGAGCCTTATCAAAAAATTTGATAAGGCTCTTTCCTATTGAGAGGGCCTTGCCCTTTGTTATGGTTAGCGTAGGAAATCCATCAGAGTCGGTTGTATAATTCTTGCTCCTGCACTCAATGCAGCCCTATGGACACTCTCTTGTGTCTTCAAATCTGTGATTACTCTTTCAATATCTGCATCCTCGTTGTCGGATAGTATTCTGTTAGCCATTACTTCTTGCTGATCAATTCGTGATTCAACCATTTCCAAACGATTATAACGAGCACCTAATTCCGCACGTTCACCAGATAAACTATTTGCTACCCCATCTAGTCGTGAAAGTAACGCGTTCATCCCTGTTACATCATTATTTTGCATACTTTCTTGAACCCCTTGAAGAACATCGAACAATTCTTGATTGAATACATTTGCAGGATTAATGTTAGCTTTAAGGCTTACACCACGCGATACTTCAACACGATAGTTATCAATGTTCGTGTCAGTTATATTAGTATCTACAACAGGTGGGTTGCTACCTGTTACAACCGGTTTATCAACATCCGTCCCATGGTATATATAACGGCCTGCAACCTTTGTATTCGCAGTGTTAACCATATCTTTTTTTATTTCTTCAATTTCACGAGCAATTGCATCACGGTCTGAATCACTTAATGTACCATTAGCACCCTGAACGGCAAGTTCTTTAACACGTTGCAATCCAGAATTAGCTTGATCAATCCCCGCCTCCGAATTCTCCATCCATAGATAAAGTTCAGAAAGGTTACGTTTATACTGCTCTACTTCCGTCAAACCAGAACGATAAAACATCCCTTTCATCGCAACTACCGGATCGTCTGAAGGTTTGGTGATTTTTTTACCTGTCGATAACTGGTCTTGGTATTTCCCCATCCGAAGGTAGCTTGAGCTAAGGTTTTTCATGGAGTTATTAGAAAGCATTGATTGTGTTACACGCATTGCTATTTACCTACCTTCCGCCGGTACCCATACCGTTAATGATTTTTTCGAGTAGTTCGTCTGTAAGTGAGATCATTCGAGCGGATGCGTTGTAAGCGTGCTGGAACTGGATCATGTTCGACATTTCTTCGTCTAATGAAACCGAGCTTGTTGCTTGACGCTTTTCATCAACCGATTGTCTTAGTGAGCTGCTATTTGTTGATAATCGAACAGCTTCTTGCGATTGAACCGCCATGCTTCCGATAACACCTTCGTAGTAGTTACGGAAGTTGGAGTTTGTTGTACCATATGGCAGTTGCTCATTGATTACCTCGGCAAGTTTTAAAGCGTTACTAGCATCACCTAATGTTGCATTTGCCGGATCGTCACCATTTGCAGTTGCAATATTATCGACGCTAGTAAGGATAGCTTGCGCGATTTCCATACGACCAGCGAAACCTTCTTTGGTCATTGCCCCTGCTTCATCAGCAAAGAACGGATTACCTGACTTCGTTGGAGGTGTCTTTTTCATATCATTCAAGCTCATGCCATCAGCATGAACCTCATTGAATTTTTCAGCAAACGTAAATGCTAGTGTATCTAGTTCAGCTAGCATATTAGAATAAATGCCTTTTACCGCACCAGCTTCTTCATAACCAAATGATTCGATTAAACCTTTTAATTTACCAGTAGATTTAAGTTGAGTAAATTCGATGGATGCTCCTGCGACGGTTACCGTTTTAATAGAACCACCGATACCATCATAATTCACTTTTATCTCATTAGAAGCTGTTTCACTTACCAAAACACCTTGTTCAACGCCCGTATCATTAACGAGTTTAACGATCGCTTTTCCTTCTGCATTAGGAATCGGTTTCCCATCTGCACCATTTGGAACAACATAGCTCACGTTAATATTCACTAGTGATGATAGCTGGTCAATTAAACGATCGCGCTCATCGTACAAATCATTTGGCAAGTAGCCATGCGGTTCTACTCCGGCAATTTGCTTATTGATTTGATCAATTTGATAAGTAACAGAGTTAATTTCTTTTTCCGTTACGTTGATTTCGTTTCCAACGTCTTTTTGAATGGATGACAGTGAACTGTGCAAGTAGTTGAATGTCTCCGCTACAGCCACTCCGCGTTGGCGCACAACCGACTTTGCCCCAGGGTTTGTCGGGTTGACCGCCAAATCCTGTAGTGATTGCCAGAACATGTCCATTGTTTGGGCAAGTCCTGAATCAGATGGTTCATTCATGACTTCTTCAAGTTTTCCGAATGATTCCGCACGCGTTTCCCAGTAACCAAGTTTGTTATTTTCACCTCGGTATTGAACGTCAAGGAAACTTTCACGAACGCGCTCAATGGAGCCTGCTTTTACACCTGATCCAACTTGTCCTGGTATTTGCGGACGATTCATCGATGCTGGCGGATACGGCTCCGTTTGTGTGAAGTTAACACGTTGGCGAGAATAGCCTGGTGTGTTGGCATTGGCAATATTATGTCCTGTTGTATATAAAGCGCTTTGCTGTGTAAACATGCCACGGCGCGCTGTTTCTAATCCCATAAAGGTTGAACGCATGGTTAGCCTCCATACTATTAAAAGTAAAGTCGTATTTGTTTACGCTTTTGAATTAAACATTCCAGAAGACTGTGGTGCTGTCTTCTTATGGCCTGCCGGTGGTCCGTAAGTGAAACTTTCAGGCTGCGGGGCGACAAGACTCAAAGAAAAATTGACGAATTGCATGGATTGATAAATTAATTGCTGGTTATGTTCGTTCTTTTCCTGAATCTGCTTCACTGTTTCCAGTAGTTCATCCCTGACAGCTTCAAGTTTTTGTTTTTCCGATTCTTCTACTTTTTCAAGACAGTCAGAAACAGTAGGTTGCTCCAGTTCTGGAACAATAGCTACTGTCGCGGCTAATCTTTCTTTTTCAATCATCGAAATCGCTGTTAAGTGTTTCTGTTCATCTTTTATAAGCTGATTGAGGGCATCCATGTCCCCTTTTTTCACAATGTCAGCTTTCTTGGTTGTTAAATCTAACAAACTGCGGTGAAGCTTCAAAAGTTTTTCCATTGATGTGATCAAGGTCGTTGCGGACATGCTTTACCCTCCTTTCCGCATATTAGTTTTTCAAATAGAAGTTTACGATGCTTTTTGCCACTTCTTCAGGCTTTACCTGATAAGTGCCAGCTTCAACTTGGCTCTTCAGTTCTTCCACTCGAGCCTGACGTTGCTGGGCAACTTGGGACAATTGCTGCATTTCTTTAGCAGTAGCTGAGATTTCAAGCTTATCAGAAGCCTTATTCACTGATTTTTGCGCTGTATCCATTTTATTCATTTGACGCTTATAAGGGTTAATTCCAGATGGTCCAATATTGTTGATTTTCATAGATATTCTCCTCACTTTCTACCGAGAAATCATCTCCACTAGTATTATCGGACAAAAGTGAGACATTGTTTATAAAAAAAGTTAAATTAAGCCAAAATACCTATAGAAATAATTTTATGTCCGTGCTATTTAGATTATTTTTCACTTAGATGAGTAATAAGTGGACTTTTTATGAAGCTGGCGTTTTCTTTCTTCTTCATTTTCAAATGTTTTAAGCTCGTCTAGGAGTTCTTTTGCACATTTGTCACAAAGCTTTCCTGTACGAATCAAGCTGCCGCATTGATCGCATGGATATCCTAAATTCGGAAAACTTGTGATATGCAAGCGTCCTGAACGAATAAACTTTAGGACGGTGGCTTCAGGCACACCTGTTTGTTCTTCAACTTGCATCATCGTTGCTGCGCGATTTTCTCTTTTTCTTAAAAATTTCTGTACGATATCATACTGATCTTCTTCAGCTTTCCAGCACTTTTGGCAAAGTTCACGAAATTGCGTTTTAACAAAAATCTCATTGCAATGTGGGCAGTTCTGTAAATCCATTAATCGTTCCCCCTGATCTATTTATCCACGAGCTAGTGTAAGCGAACTTACACTTTCAGCTCCGTTTTGTTTCAGTAGTTTGGCTGCATGTCTTAATGTAGAGCCTGTGGTATATATATCGTCAATTAAGACGATTTTTTTATCTGTTAGGTCATAATTCTTTGTGAGGTTGAAAACCTGAGGGAGATGGATTCGGTCTGAACGGGATTTCTTGGACTGCTTTTCGGAGTGGATTCTCGTGAGAAGGTTTGTGGAGGGTATGTTTGCGACTTGGAGAATGGCTTCAGCTTGGTTAAATCCGCGCTCGTAAAGCCGTTCATCACTTAATGGAATTGGGACATACAAATCTGCTTTCGGACATTTCCGTTTTACGTTGTCTACGAATATTTCCGCGAGGACATAATCACTCCGATATTTATAGCACGCGATGATTTCTTTCATGAAGTAATTATAGGAGTAGAGGGAAACGTTCTGATCCAGAGCACCTGCCCACTCCAAGTCATTTTCCCACCTGATGCAGTCGTAACATTGATTTTCATGACGAAATGCTGGATCAAGTGTGGCGAATGTCCTATCACAAATCTCGCAAGTGTCACCAGCAATCAATTCTAATTTGCTTTTGCACTCATTGCAGAGGAATTTCTCTTTTTCTTTTGAAAAAATGGTCCCCCACCCTATCTCCTCTAACATCAATTCATGACATACAAGGCAATACTCATGCCCAAGCCAATTCATGCGTCCACCAATCCCTTCGTGAGTGCTTCTCGATTCATCTTTAAAATTTGCCGTTTCGCTTTTTCCATTGCGTTTGTTTTACCGTAGTGAAAAAAAGTAACGTTGCCATCGGGGTATTGGGGACTGCGTCCAGCCCGGCCTGCTATCTGAACGAGTGCACTTTCAGTGAAAACATCATCCTCCGCTCCAACAACAGCAACATCGATATTCGCGAACGTCACTCCTCTTTCAAGAATCGTGGTCGTTAAGAGGATAAGCGTTTCTTTTTTCCGCATCGCTTGAACCTTTTCCTTTCGATTAGGATCCTCAGCATGGACCGATTCAATATTCGGATGGTGCTTTTGCAGGATGGGGAGTGCTTTTTCCATGAGGGCAATGTGTGGAAAAAAGATGAGAGCTTGTTTGTTTGTATCAAGCCTTTGTTTGGTCCAGCGAAGGATATTGTTAGGCAGTTTTCCTTTCTGCAGAGGCTTCTGCCAATTGCCGCACCAAGTATTTTGCGGTACAGGTAACGGATGACGGTGAAAGCGTGCAGGGATCGTGACGAAGTTTCTTTTTCCTTGTTGGCATTCTCTCTGCCATTTTGTGTTTGGCGTAGCTGTTAAATAAATCATAGCTGATTGGGGTTTACGCGCTTGTTTCACTGCATATTGCAGCGCCTCTTCAACTGTATACGGAAAAGCATCCACTTCATCTAGGATAATGGTGTCAAACGCTTGATAAAAGCGCAGTAGCTGGTGAGTCGTCGCAATTGTGAGCGGAGCATAGGTGTGCCGGTCAGGACTGCCACCGTATAAGGAAGCAATCGGCGTGTGGGGAAAGGCTGCTTGTAAACGCGGCGTAAGTTCTAGAACAACATCCGTTCTCGGCGTCGCAATGCACACCCGCTTGTGTTGCATAAGCGCCACTTCAATTCCTTTGAACAAGATTTCTGTCTTTCCCGCCCCGCAAACTGCCCAGACAAGCAGTTCATCATTTTGTCGAATGGCGTCTATGACGTTTATAGATGCAGTTTGCTGTCCAGGTGAGAGTGTGCCGGCCCATGCAAGGAGATGGTTTTCAGAGGTGGGCTCATTTCCCTTATTTTCCTGCCACCCTAATAAAGGCGTACAGTCTGTTACTCTCCCCATCATCAAGCACTTCCGACAATACGTACAAGTCTCTCCACACCGATAACACGGAAATTTCGCAAACCATCTCGCTTCGGCATTCCCACAACGAGCACATACTTCTTTTTTTCCGTTGCGCAATATTCCCGCTCGATAGGTCACGAGACCATTTTCATAATGCTCATGGATGATATCGGGTTTATATGGCAAATCATCGTGGAGAAGCTGTTTTCCTTTAAGAAGATTTTGAAGGTTTTTATCAAAATCGTAATTTGGGTTTGGTTGGGGCTGGGGAATGTGTTTCAAATCTAAAATTCGCAGAGAGCCAGGTTCACGGCTTATAGTGAGGTGATTTTCATTTTGGAAGAATCGCATGGGGTTACTCCTTATTATGTTTATCAAAGAGTGGTTGGAGGTGATATAACCTTTTCCGTGTTGAAGCAGAATAGGGTAATTCTAATGTACAAAAAATTTTGTGTTTGAAGACCTTTTCGAAGTCTTCGGAAAAGCGCTTCTGCAAAAAGTAATCTTATTGGCTTTTTTCTTTCTTTTACAATCAAATTTTCTCCTCCCTTACAGTTATAGAAGTAACTTTCTTCAAAAAGGAAGACCATACCTGCCATTTTTGTACGAGTAAATGTCATGTTTGTGACTTTAGCTAAAATAAAAAAAGATACTTTTTTCAATCCCGCACGAATCTGCAATAATCCCGCCTACTTAATTCAAAGTCCCGCGGGATTCCTTAAAAATCCCGCGGGTTTGAGCTTATATTACGCCAGATTGAATTTTCAGAAAAACACCATCAAAAAAACCACCCCATCCGGAGTGGCCGCACAACAAAAACTATTTTTTCACCCAGCCCATGCCCATGGCGCCTTCGCCTAAGTGTGTGCCGATGACGGCGCCAAAGTAGCTGATCATGAATTCGACGTTTGGGAACTGCGCTTCTAGTTCAGATTTCCATTCGAGCGCTTCTTCTTCGCGATTGGCGTGGATGATTGCTGCACGGAACTCAGAAGCTTCGCCAGCTGCTTTTACGTCAGCCTCTAGTAATTCGACGATGCGTTTCATGGCGCGTTTGCGGGTTCTTATTTTTTCAAAAGGTACGATTTTCTTGTCTTCAAAATGAAGAAGCGGCTTCACTTGCAATAAGCTGCCAATCAAAGCTTGCGCGCTTGATAAGCGTCCACCGCGTTGAAGATGGTCGAGGTCATCGACCATGAAGTATGCCTTAACCGAATCGCGCATTTCGTTCAAGCGAGCCATAATAAATTCTGGCGAGCTTCCTGCATCAGCCATCTTAGCTGCTTGGAGGACATAAAACCCTTGAACCATACAAGAGATTTCCGAGTCGAACGAATACACTTTCAGACCATCGACCATGGAACCTGCAGTAACGGAACCTTGATATGTGCCGCTGATTCCGCTCGAAAGGTGAATCGAAATCACCGCGTCGTAATCGGCAGAAAGCTTTTCAAACAACTCGACAAACTTGCCAATCGGTGGCTGTGATGTTGTCGGCAAAACACCACGCTCGCGTACTTCTGCATAAAATTCAGTTGGACCAAGATCTACTTCTTCCTGATACGTTTCGTTTTGAAAAATAACGCTAAGGGGAATCATATGTATATGAAATTTTTCTAATAATTCTTTTGGGATATAGGCCGTACTATCCGTTACAACGGCTGTTTTCATTTGTAGGTTACCTTCCTTGTCGCTTGGTTATAAAGGCTATTTTATATGAAAGTAAAATAAAAAGCATTAATTTGGACAAAACAAAAAGGAAACTTAATATTGCAAGTTTCCTTTTATCACGTTTATTTAGCAGAAGCATTTACAACCGTGGTCCATGTTTTATTTGTTCTATCTGGAGCGACAATGCTTAACGTGTATTGATTATCTATTGCGCTCAAGGCTTTCTTATCTATAAAAGAAGTCGATTTACCTTTATAGATGACCTTGCCATTCTTTTTCAATAGATAGGTTTGCTGACCATTACTCTTCCACATTAGGTAAACTTCGTTCGGGTTGCGGCGCTTGCTTTGCAGCCACATCACCTCATGACCAGCTGACTCGAAATGTGGTGCCTGAACCAAACCATAACCATAAGTTGCATCCCGTCCAATCGGACCGAGGTCAATAGCATTCCCATCAATCATCTGACGAATTTTTTCATGAGAGTAAGTAGGATACTTTTGCTTGTATAGAGCAATGATTCCCGTTACATGTGGTGCGGCCATAGACGTACCTGAAAGGTAAGCAAATCCGCCAAGGTAGGAGCTATAAATCCGGTCGCCTGGTGCACTGATTTCGACTTCCCTACCTGTCGATGAAAAGTCGGCGATGATATCCTTTTGGTCCAATGCACTTACCGATATAACGCTTTTATATTTTGCTGGATAGTTAACGGTATTGACTCCACCGTCGTTACCAGCAGCAGCGACAACGATGATACCTTGAGAGTAGGCGCGATTCACTGCGTCTTCGAGGGCAAAGACCGGTTCATAGAGCCCCAAGCTCATATTGATGATGTCCATATCATTCGCAATAGACCAGTCGATGGCAGCGACGATATCTGAAACATACCCGTCTCCATCACTATTCAGAACTTTTAGCCCAAATAGCTCTGCATTAGGTGCAATGCCGTAAAAAGTATTAGTAGCAGCTTGTTTGGCAGCTACTATTCCAGCAACGTGTGTCCCATGTCCATTATCATCATTAAAATTGGTGTTACCCGAGACAAAATTGTAGCCGCCACTTACCTTCAATTGGGGATGTGTGGCATAGATGCCGGTATCAATGATCCCTACCTTCACTCCTGTTCCAGTAATACCTTGATTATTCACTTGTTGACCGCCCGTTCTTAAAGAACCCCAGTTTTTATTAATAGGATAGTAGGCATTGATTTTCACCTTAGCATCTTTTTCGACGATGATATTTTCATCCTTATTTAGCTCTTCCGATTGGCTAGCAGAAAGCATAGCTACATATGAGCGACCAGCTGCAACGTTTTTAACAATTTTTTTCTTATGCTGTTTTACAAAAGCACGCTCTTTTTCTTGAGTAGCCGCCTTTGCCTTAGCGCTCACTTCTCCATTTACAAACGTGACAATCATTCGTTTTTCAGGATTTTGAGCCGCATTGGCAGCAGGTATATTTAATAGAGTGCCAGAATACAAAATGATTGCCATTAATAGTGTAAGCTTCCGCATTTTCCCCACCACTTTTTGATAGATTAGTTTTAATTCAATTCTAAATCAACCTTGCCCTTTTGAAAAAAGAAAATTTCCACCAAACAAAAAAAGTGCCAGTATCTATCCTTATATCGGACGATTCCTGGCACCTTTAAAGACTTAATTTATCTCACTTCAACCCAGCCGTTTTTGATGGCTACGACTACAGCTTGAGTACGGTCGTTAACATTCATTTTTTGTAAAATATTACTTACATGGTTCTTAACCGTTTTTTCACTGATGAAGAGTCCTTCACCAATGCCACGATTACTTTTTCCGTCGGCAAGCATTTGCAGTACTTCGCATTCGCGTCTTGTCAGCAAGTGTAATGGACGACGGATTTCGATTTGCTGTAGGAATGTTCCCGCTCCTTCATGCAAATCGGCCGTAATGCGTCGGTATTCATTCACAAGGTTGTGTGTCACTTTCGGATGCAGGTATGATCCGCCTTCCGCGACTACCTTAACAGCTTGCACAAGTGCATCTGCATCCATTTCTTTTAGTAAATAGCCACGCGCACCTGTTTTCAAGGCATGCATGACATAGTTTTCATCATCATGTATTGATAGAATGATGACCTTCGCATCAGGATCCTTGGCAATCAAGTGTCCTGTTGCATCAACGCCATTCACTCTCGGCATATTAATATCCATAATGACAACATCTGGTTGGTACTTTTCAACTAAGCTCAATACCTCGCTGCCGTCGTCACCTTCAGCGACTACTTGAAAAGTCTCTTCAAATTCAAGAATTCTTTTTACTCCTTCTCTAAATAGCTGATGATCATCAATAATTACAATCTTGGTAGTCAAATCCCTTCGCCTCCCTGAACCTTCCGATGTTAGATCTTTATTTTTCCATTAACGGTATTTGGATGAATACAATTGTTCCAGATGCCGGCTTTGAATCAATCTTAATTTCGCCTTCCAATAGATGAACACGTTCCCTCATCCCTATCAGGCCAAAAGACTCTGGCTTGCTTTCTGTCACATTGAATCCTTTTCCGTCATCTCTAACAACTACTGTGATAGTGGACTTAGCTATTTCTAGCTTAACTTTTATTTCCCTAGCTTCCGCATGTTTAAGCGCATTTTGAACCGATTCCTGTATCAAACGGAACAGTGCAACTTCATACTGCGATGGAAGCCGGCGATCCTGACCGACACTTACAAAAGTAATACTTGTTTTGTGATACTCTTCGATTGTTTGTAAGTACTTTTTGAGGGTAGGAACGAGTCCTAAGTCATCAAGTGCCATTGGTCGCAAATCATAAATGATTCTTCGGACTTCATATAAGGCCGATCGAATCATTTGTTTGAAGCTGCGAATCTCCAGGAGAGCCGCTTCGACTCCCTTATCTTTATAAACACGTTCGACAAGATCCGAACGCATCATGACATTGGCCAGCATCTGCGCCGGTCCATCATGAATCTCTCTTGATAGACGCTTTCTCTCATCTTCTTGCGCCGCAATTATTTTCAATCCGAAGTCCTGCTTTAGTTTTGCATCTTCTAAGACTTCACCCATTTGTTTTAAATCACTCGTCAAATAATTCATGACAACTGATATCTGTGATACCAGGTGCTCTGCCCTTTCGATCGTCTCACTTAAACCGAGCAAACGTCTTTCTAGATCGTCTCTCTTATCACGGAGCTGTCTTTCCGTTTGTCGATTCAATGTAAGTTCCAATTGCAATTGATGAGCCTTCTCGTAGGCGTCACGCACTTCCGATTCTGAATAATTCTTAAAGTGCATGCTGACTTCTGAGAGACGCTTTCGTGCAAAGCGGGCTTGTACATCCAGTCTGTCGCCTTCGTCAATCACTTTAGCAACGTTTACTTTGACATCTCTCAACTGATCAGAGATGGTATCAAAGTCCTGACGACAATTTTCGCCAATACGGTAAATTTCGGACTTGCTACTGTCCACCGTATCCACCATTTTCTCTAGTATAAGATCAAGGGCTTTTGTGTCAAATTTCTTTTTAGTCATGAATTTCCTCCATGGATCACAGAAAAGCAGATGGAGCCACTTTCTGCATCTTCCCTAGAATTAGGGATTTGAGCAAACTTGAAAGTGCTTCCCGGCTTCAAAAACATTTTATCGTGAATTGAATTAGGTTACTATCATTATGGTATGAAAAATATGTATTTATGTGTAAAATTCGGTAAAAAGTTTGATATTTAATTATCCATCTATATCTTTTAGCCTATATAATAAAGATTAAACCTATTAAATGTAAACTTTTTTCAAAAATGAACATTACACTATCCTTATATACTTATTATAACATTACAAAATGAAACCTATATTAAACTTTAATGACAAAATTATTTAAATATATCATATAGAAATTTGTCGATTTATAATATATACACTGAGAGAGAGGAGCAAGAAGATGCTACCCCAATATTTTACGGTGAACGAGTACGGTTCACATGAAATCAACATACAAAAATCCAGATTTATCGCATATGTTGCGCGAGCTGAAACCGAACAGGCTGCTCAAGATTTTATTACAAAAATCAAAAAGCAACATTGGGACGCCACTCATAATTGTTCAGCCTACTTGATTGGTGAAAACGATCAAATTCAAAAAGCCAATGATGATGGAGAACCAAGTGGAACAGCTGGCACACCCATCCTTGAAGTTTTGAAAAAAAAGCATTTAAAGGATACTGTTGTTGTCATCACAAGATACTTTGGCGGAATTAAACTCGGAGCAGGCGGACTGATCCGTGCTTACGGTAAAGCTACCTCAGAAGGCATTACACATACAGGAATCGTTGAAAGAGTGTTAGTCACAACGATGAAAATTAAAGCCGAGTATCACCTATTAGGTAAAATCGAACGTTCCATTCGCGAGTCCGAATTTAAGATGAAAGAAATTCATTATAATGAAGCGGTGGAAATCGAGGCTTATGTAGAAATGTCCAAAGTCGGCGCTTTTAAAGAATGGATGGTCGATTTGACGAATGGACAAACCGATCTATCAGAAGGAGAACAAGTTTACCTTGAAAACCCTGTAGAATAACGTCGTTTATACTCCCATTTTGGTAAAACGAGACAAAATATACCAAAATTCATCATTTTACTAAAAATTTCAATTTACGAAATTGTAGAAAGGGAGTAAAATGAAAGTTGGTTTAATTTGTATTCTGTGTTTCCTAAGTTATTGAAAAGGAGAAGAATTATGACTGATAATATGCGCTCAATACGCGCTGATAAATCGAAAAAGAAAAAGCGGAGAAAGCGGATTTTCACGTGGCTTGTCCTCCCTTTAATGATATTGATTTTAAGTGCAACTGCTTATGCAACTTTTATATATAAAAAAGCCGAGTCGGTGATTAATGATTCATACAAACCGGTAAAGGCAGAAACAACTCGTGAGGAAAAAGTTGATCCGACAAAGGACAATATTTCTATCCTACTTATCGGGGTCGATGAAAGCAAAAAGCGTGACTTTGGTGAAGCGACTCGTACGGATGCCTTAATGGTGGCGACGCTCAATAAAAAAGATAAGTCGATTAAACTTTTAAGTATCCCTCGTGATTCTTATGTTCACATTCCAGAAAAAGATATCAAGACAAAGATAAACCACGCCCACGCTTACGGCGGAGTGGAATTGACGATTGAAACGGTTCAGGAATTACTGGACATTCCAATTGACTATTACATGAAAATGAACTTTTATGCATTCATGGATGTTATCGATGCACTTGATGGTATAGAAGTAGAAGTTCCTTACGCAATCTCGGAACAAGATTCGAATGATCGTCCGAACGCAATCAAACTTCGACCAGGTGTCCAAACACTTTCAGGTGAAGAAGCTCTTGCTCTTGCCAGAACAAGACATCAAGACAACGACATCGAGCGCGGAAAGCGACAACAACAGATTATGAAGGCCATACTCAAAAAGGCTGTTTCAGTTAATTCTTTCTCCAAACACGGAAAAGTAATTGAAGCAATTGGCGATAACATGACGACGAATATGACGTTTGGCGAAATGAGATCATTGATCAATTATGCTACAGCAGGTACAAACCTGGACATCGAGTCACTCACATTAGAAGGCAGCGACTCCATGATTGACTCTGTGTATTATTATCAACTTGATGACACTTCATTAGCAAATGTCAAAAATACTCTTCAACAGCACTTAACACCTTCATTAGCATCAGATACAACTTCTGATAGCGATAGTGATACACAGTCGTCTGAGTCAGATGAATTATATAGCTCAGACTCAGACAGTGAAGACAGCAGTAATGATAATAACTAAAACTACTAACCACCAATTCCTAAGAGGATTGGTGGTTTTTTTGCTTTACGAAAAAGAGCTATCTCAGTCCAAACAAAAAATCCGCATGCGCGCCTATTGCTAAATGGCACACTTACGGATTTTGAATAATTCAGACCCTTTGCGAAAAGTTTTTTGAAAGTAAATCAATATTAAGAAGTTGATTGGAGCGGAAGGTGCGAGACTCCTCGAAAAGGCTAACGCCTTTTCTTCGTGCGTGGGTCTAATCAAGGAAGCCATTCAATGTCCTGCGGGATTAGCGGGACAGGTGAGACCCCGCAGGCGCAAATGCGCCGAGGAGGCTTACCGCACGCCCCGCGGAAAGCGAGCATCCTGGAGCGGAAATCATCCATTACACTTTCACCACTTTTACTCCCTATTATCGATCTCTTTCAGTTGAATAACGAAGTACTTTCATCATTTTTAACAAAGGACGATAATTTTTGCCTACTAGACCAATCATTTCTGCGAACAATTCAATCAGTAAGACAAGAACGATGACTAAAAGGAATCCTCCCCACAGTTTCGCTTGTGAGAAGATGACTGCGGCTAGTCCGAAGAAAGCGGCCATCGCATAAATCATGATGACTGTCTGACGATGAGAATAGCCCATCCTTAATAAACAATGGTGTAAATGGGATTTATCTGGTGCTGATAAAGGCTGTTTATGAACAATTCTTCTGATAATCGCGAAGAAAGTATCTGAAATTGGTACTCCAAGAATGATGACTGGCACGATGAAGGATACCAAGGTGACATTCTTAAATCCAAGAAGTGACAAGACGGAAATCATATAACCTAAGAACAATGCACCCGTATCACCCATAAAAATTTTAGCCGGATGGAAATTATAGATAAGGAATCCAAGTGTACTTGCAAGCATAATGGAACCAATTGTTATAACATAAACGTTGCCCATTATAATAGCCATACCAGAAATGGTAATTAGTGCAATTGAAGAAACGCCTGCAGCTAAGCCATCAAGTCCATCAATCAGGTTAATCGCATTTGTAATTCCAACAATCCACAAGATCGTAAGCGGAATGCTCAAGTAACCAAATTCCAAGATTCCGCCGAAAGGCAAATTGATGGATTGAACTTGAACACCACCCCATATGACTACAATAGCCGCTGCCGATAATTGGCCTAACAGCTTAATCTTTGCAGAAAGCTCCATCATGTCATCAAGAATACCCGTTACAACTATGATCAGACTACCCAGGATGATCGCTGTAGCGAAAGGGGCAGCAGGACGCATAATCAAGACACCAATGATGAAACTTATATAAATTGCCAATCCGCCTAAACGGGGCATAACTTTTGCATGAACTTTTCGGTGGTTCGGATTGTCAGTCGCTCCTATTTTGAATGCGAGCTTTTTCACTAAAGGAGTGATAAGTATAGAGCAAATAAAGCAAAATACCAAGGTGAAGTATATCATCAAAATCCTCCTCAAAAATATTTTGCCCATTTTTCTCATTATGAAAACAGGCAAAATTCAGTAATCAGAATCACGAACATTCATTATTCAATCGAACATCTTTATACGACAAAAAATTCTATTATTCTTCTATTCTCTGATACTCTAAAGCGGATTATAACACAGCACAATATCATTTAAAATTGAATTTGCAAGTAATGTCGAAAAAAATCTATAAATTGCGTATTTTTTTTAATTTCAAACAGTTTAATCATTCGATATAAACAAAAAAACCTAAGTTCATCACTCAGGTATCAGTCTTTTGTTTGTTATTGAAAGGCCTGATCTGTCACTTCTAATAATAAGGAAGGTTCATGTATTCGTAGTCGAGTCTCAAATCCTACTCCAAACCCTCAATAGGCATTTTCTGCATTATGGCAAAACACATTGTTCATAATAAGGATGTGGTACTATTTCTCCCCTTTATGAATGCTCCATAAATGAATGTTCACAAATTAGCCATTATGTTATAATTCATTGTTGTACTTAATTTTCTCAGGGAGTTGCGTCTATGTTATTTAATTCATATATCTTCATTCTCGTCTTTTTACCAATTGTATTTGTAACTTATTATTCCCTTTTGAAACTAAAAAATAAAAATGTAGCCAAAATATTTTTTATCGTAGCTAACCTTTATTTTTATAGCTACTGGAACATCAAATATTTGCCTATCATTTTATTGTCGATTGCCTTTAACTTCACGATGGCGACAGCTATAAATAATAGCAATAGCCAGAAGAAGAAAAAGACGTTACTCGTAATCGGTATTCTCGCAAACATTGCATTGCTGGGATATTACAAATACTATGATTTCTTCATTACTAATATCAATACGGTTTTTTCTTCAGAAATTGGATTATTGAACTTAGCCTTGCCACTTGCAATCAGCTTTTTCACTTTCCAACAAATAGCGTATTTGGTTGATACGTATCGTGAAGGTACAAAGGAATACAAGTTATTGGATTATGCCTTCTTCGTTACTTTCTTCCCGCATCTAATTGCTGGACCAATTGTTCATCATCGTGAAATCATTGACCAACTTCATGATGGGACAAACTATCGTATTAAATCGGCAAATATTTCTTCAGGACTTTATATTTTTGCAATCGGATTATTCAAAAAGGTTATCATTGCAGATACTTTTGCAGAGTGGGCCAATTTGGGATACAACAACATCCAATCGCTCACATTAGTTGACAGTTGGATTACAACCCTAGCTTACACGATCCAGTTATACTTCGATTTTAGCGGTTATTGTGATATGGCGATCGGTCTTGGGCTTTTGTTTAACATCGTCCTGCCAACTAACTTCAATTCTCCTTATAAAGCATTAGATATTCAGGATTTTTGGAGAAGATGGCATATGACATTAGGTCGTTTCTTCACTCATTACCTTTACATTCCACTTGGGGGCAACAGAAAAGGTAAAGTCATGACTTACTTTAATCTTTTTATCGTCTTTTTTGTAAGTGGCATCTGGCACGGTGCTGGATGGACATTCGTTGTTTGGGGTACTTTGCATGGACTAGCTATCGTAATCCATCGTTTTTGGAAATCTCTTGGTTTTACTATGCCAAAATTACTGGCATGGTTGGTTACATTCTTATTTGTTCATATCGCATGGGTATTTTTCCGATCACCAGATTTAAGTACGGCCAATACGATGCTTCACAAAATGTTTGATATTGGAAACTTTACATTCCCAAGCAGAGTGGCTCTGATCCTAAATGAATGGTTAGGCAGATCTTTTTATCCTGCAACATACTTTTTCGATTTGAAATTAGTAGTACCATTTGCAATTGCATTCTGCATTATCATGTTCTTCAAAAACTCAGTAGAAAAGCTAAGTACATTTACACCTACTTACAAAAATGCTGCTTTTATCAGTTTACTTACTGTTGTGGCCCTTATTTACTTAACAAGGGTAAGTGAATTCTTATACTTTAAATTCTGAGGTGTAAAATATGTCATATAAAAAATTTCTAACGGCCTTTTTTGGCTTAACCGTTTCTCTTGTAGTGCTCATTTCAGCTATTTTCTATTATATAGATCCATTATTCTTATACCGCAAAACGGAGTTGTATCGCGCACAATATCCGAATGCTGAGCGTTACCAAATGCCTGGACTCGTTAAGATGCAAAAATATGATACTTTATTTACGGGAACATCCATGGGGAGAAACTTCGTAGAGAACTATGCCGACGAAAAATTTGGTAGTCAGTCCTTTAATGCTTCCTTGCCAGGATCAACGGCAAAGGAGCAATCAATGGTCGCAGAGTTAGCTTTACGAGAGCATAACCCAAAACACATTCTCTGGGAACTAAATTATTATTCCTTCGCGTCTAAAGACCCTGATTGGGTGATGGGACATCCAAGTGACTTCCCAGGCTATATGTATGACAAGTCGAAAGTAAACGATATCCGCTATTTATTTAATTCATATAACATCAAAGCCTTGTATCGAAACTTATCTGCAAATAAGCGTGGTGACGAAAGCTGGCGTGATGTTGAAAAGCTGTACAAATTCGGTGAAAACGCGCCAAAAGAAACAACAGAACGAATCACCAATTTCCTTAATAACGCCGGTCCGATGGCTCAGTTACCTGACTATGAAACTTCTGAAACCATGATGAACTCGTTTCAAGAAAATGTCATGAGGTTGGCAAAATCTCATCCTGATACGAAATTCACTTTATTCTTCGCGCCTTATCCCATTTATAATCATGTTTCTTTTTACAAAAGGCATCATGATTATCTAAAAGAACGTCTGAAGTTTAAAGAAGAAGTTTACACACTGATCAGTAAATACCCTAATATAGAATTATATGACTTCCAAGACGAAGCAGCAGTCACATTCAATATCGCAAATTACATGGGTGACGGTGTTCATTATCAGCCTTATATCAACAAGTGGATTATTGATCAAATAGCTGAAAAACCTCCAATTAATGGCTTAGATGTTTATAAGCAAAAACTAAAGCTATTTGAAATGCAAATTGAAAACTTTGACATGAATCAACTAACGGAAAATGATTCAATCAAGAAAAATTATGTAACAGAAAAGTAGGGACGGCCTTGACCGTCCTTTTTTTGTTGATCTGATTGACTTGATCAGATGTTCATGAGGAGTTTTCCGACGTTTTGAAGTATAATCTGGCGTTCATGAGGTGTTTTCCGACGTTTAGGTGGAACGTTTAGGTGGAATAATCCGACTTTTATAAGGAGTTTTCCGACGTTCAATTTATTTTCACTACTAATATTCACTAAAATCCGCCAACAACTTAAACACCTTCTATGCAAAAAAAATGGATTCCCATTGGGAATCCATTTTTCTTAAATCTTATTTCTTACTTGATCCAAGCTCCATCTTTACCAAGCTTGTAACCATCGATTTTTGTGTTAGACGCCATTGTACCGTCTTTGTAGAAGTAGTACCATTTCTTACCTACTTGTACCCAACCAGTCTTCATTGCACCTTTGTCATCCAGGTAGTACCATTTCTTGCCTAGTTGTAACCAGCCTGTTTTCATAGCGCCAGTATTGTAGTCTAAGAAGTACCACTTGCCTCCGCTTTGAACCCAACCAGTCTTCATAGCACCGTTGGCTTCTAAGAAGAACCATTTGCCTTTGCTTTGAACCCAACCAGTTTTCATGACACCTTTGTCATCTAAGAAGTACCATTTACCAGCACTCTTAACCCAACCAGTTTTCATTTCTCCGTTTTCAGCCAAGAAGTACCACTTACCGCCAACTTTGATCCAGCCAATTGCCATATCACCATCAGCATTTAGATAGTACCATTTGTTACCGTGCTTCTTCCAACCAGTTTGCATGATACCTTCTTCATCAAATAGATACCATTTGCCTTTTACTTTGAACCAGCCAGTTACAGGTTCACCAGTTTTTGGATCAACATAGTACCAATGTCCATCGAATTGCTGCCAGCCAGTAGCTAACTTTTCAACTTCGAATTCGAAAGTAGCACTGTTGCCGAACAAGTCAGTAGTTTCAACTTCAACGATTGTACCAGCAGCTTGTTTCTCCATATCAACTGCAAAGTTACCGTAGTTGTCAGCATAACCTTCACCGATTACTTCTCCATCAACACTTACGACAACAGTTGCATATGGATCTGTTGTACCTTCAAGAACTTCAGTGAAATTATTTAAGAAGAATACTTCAGTATCAACGATTGAATCGTCTGCTTTTAAGAATCTGTTTTCGTAATCAGCATTGATTGGGCCATCGTAATTTTGGATATATTTTACAAATGCATCTAAATCAGTTGGTCCTTGTAATTTGTTTGTACCTTTAAGAAGTGCTGCATAGCCATCTCCGCCGCCAGCCATAAAGTTATTCACAGTGATAGTGAATGTATCTTCTGCAGCGATTTCTTCGCCATCTTCAGTGTACAAATCAAGTACTTCACCGATTTTGTATGTCTTTCCATCTTTTTCATAAACAACTTCTTTTTCTTTCCAAGTATAAACTAAACCTGAAATTTGAAGCATTTTTGCACGAGTTACGTCAGTCCATTGTTGATTTAACAACTCTCTTAAGACCTCACCCGTAACAGTCATTTTGATAAGATCGTTACCAAATGGCTGGACTCCGAAAAGCTCGCCCCAAGTAAGTTCACCAGCCTCAAGGTCATTACGAATTCCGCCTGGGTTCATGAACGCCATATCAGTGTCCATTTCCGCACGCATTGAATCTGCGATAATGTTTCCTAAAACCTGCTCACCGCTTGCATTTGGTGTTCTTGTCAAGGCAACTTCAGATGTACCAATTACCTTGTTAAGTTTTGGAGCAACTGCATCTTTGTACTCTTTCATTTCAGCTGCAATTTTTGCATCTGGTGTAATTCCAGAATGTAAAGTGTCTACAACAGCAGCTTTAGTTTGATCTTTAACAACATCTCCTGTTACAGGATCAATTGTTAAATCGATATCAGAGAATGCAGTTCCATATGACCAAGATTGTACAACTCTTATTCCATTTACATCTGTATTCAAGTACTTGTGATCATGTGCGCCGTACATAACGTCGACTTCAGGGTCAACTTTTGAAGCGAATTCAACAACTTCTCCTGTCGCACCAGTACCATCAGTTTTTGAAGTTCCTGGATTATGAGTTAGGACAACGATTGTTTTAACACCTTTTTCTTTTAACTCAGCAGTATATTTGTTGATTGCCGTTACTTCGTCAGTAAACTCAACGTTTGCCACTGCACTTGGAATAACGATGCTTGGAGTTGATTTTGTAACAACACCAATGATACCAATCTTAACTCCATCTACTTCCTTGATTGTATAAGGGTCTAAAATCAATTCTTTAGAATCTTTGTATTGAACGTTTGCAGCAACATATGGGAAGTCAGCACCTTCAAATGCGCCATACTTTTCAACCGTTGCAGCGTGTTCTCCACCATTGATCAAACGAAGCATTTCTGCAACGCCTTCATCAAATTCATGGTTACCAATCGTACCAGCATCAAAACCAATTTCATTTAAGAAACGGATTGTAGGCTCGTCTTGTAGCAATGCAGAAACTGGCGCACTTGCTCCAACTGCATCACCTGCATGTAGCATAAGCGTGTTTGCTGGATTCGTTTCTTCGCTTTTCTTTAAGTAAGCTGCTAGGTATTCAATACCACCAGACTTATCTACTACATTGCCACTACTATCTTTAATAAGTCTGTACGTATCAAGTTGACCATGGTAGTCATTGATACCTAATAATTGCACGTGAACGTTTTGATCTAAAGTGTATTGCTCAAAGCCAGATCCATCTGGTAATGGCCCTACGTTTTTAACGTTTGGTGCTGATGTTAAGTATTCTTTTGCTGCTGGTGATGATTTGAAAGTTAATGTTTTTGCAACTCCACCAACTGGAGCGATTTTCCAGTTATTATCAGCTGCTGGATTAACTACACCTTTAGCTTTGATATAATCCATCAAAATTTGACGATTTTCAAATGGTGAATCAACAACAACTGTAGCTTTTCCACCTTTTGTTCCAGGGAAGTTACCTCCGCCAGATGCACGATAGTTATTTGTAGCTACGATAAACTTTTGAGTTGGATCAATTGGGTTTCCATCCATATCAGTAAAGTTAATGATACGGTGTGCACTTTCATCCGCAACAACCCCAGTTTTGAAATCATAACGTGCTGGTTTAGTTACATCGATTTCATATTTTACACCATCGATAACATCAAAGTTAAACGGTTCGAATGCATAGTTAATTAATTCTTGAGCATCTGCTTTTTCAGGAACAATAGTATTAAATTGCGAAGCAGACATTTCCAACCATTCTTTAACTTCTGCACCCGTTAACTCAACTGCTTTTAGTGTATTGTTATACAGATAAAGGTCATTTGCACTCTTAATAGAAAGGTCGCCTTTTGCAATCCTTGTATAGTCATTTGCACCTTGACGCCCTGCTTTAAATGGTGCACCAGCAGAGATAACCGGAACATTCTTAAGGTCTGGACGATTCACTTCAATCCAATTCTTTACATAATCTGTTTGCGCGTTATTTACGATTTGGATAGTAGGGTCATCCATTACACGTGAGAAGAAGCTATGCATTTGGGAAGTTGTTTCTCCAATTTTGCCACGAACATAATCAAGTGTTCCTTGATGTTCAGAAGCAACCCCTTCAACGATATTAGCTTCAGCAGGTGTAGCAGGAAGAACCGGACGAGTAACGGACTTAGAGTTTTCTTTATCGACTACCCACTTACCATTTGAATCTTTTACAAGTGCCAGATCCATAACCCCTAGGTTATTTCCCCAGAAACCAGCTTCCAAAGCATGAGTACCATTGATAGTACCTTTTGCACTATCAAATCCAGGTAGATCAGGATTCTCTAATTTACCACCTTCATGAAACTCTTTTCCACCAGGGAATGCATAGTGAGCATGTCCAAACAGCATAGCATCAATGCCAGCGATTTTCGTTAAATCATACACAGCATTTTCTGCTTCTTCTTGACCTGCAGCTTTAATATCACAGCCAGAGTGGGCAATTGCAACAATAACTTCAGCACCAGCAGCTTTCATTTCAGGAATGAATTTGTTAGCTTGCTTCACGATGTCTTTAGCAATTACTTTTCCAGTTAGGTTATCTTTATCCCACTGCATGATTTGCGGTGGTGCGAAACCGATTACTCCAACTTTAACTGTACCAAGACTGTTGCCAGCTTCGTCAAAAAGTTCTTTATCAATTAATTGATACGGAGTAAAGTAGTTCTTATCGTTGTCAGGATTACCATCTTTGTCATCATGATAGATGTTGGCGTTTACAATTGGGAATTGGACTTCTTCTAAAACATTGTTTAAGTAATCCAGTCCGTAGTTAAACTCATGGTTACCAACGATTCCACCATCATATTCTAAGTAGTTCATCGCTTTATACATTGGATGGGTATCAGTTTTACCCAACGGCTTAACTTTAGCTACATAATCTGCAAGCGGATTACCTTGAATGGTATCACCTGCATCAAATAACATAGAGTTTTTAACTTCTGATCTTGCTTGTTGAATTAATGTAGCTGTTTTTGCAATACCATAGTTAAGGTTATTTCCTTTTGAATCTTTGTCTGTGTCTTGATAGTAGTCGTACGGCATTACATTTGAATGTAAATCTGTTGTTTCTAAAATACGAAGCGTTGCAGTTGGTGTTCCCTCTGCTTTAGCAACATTTGAGTTAAATGAAAAAGGAACCACGCCTGCAGCGAGAGTAACTGCTAGAGAACCATTTAACAGCTTTCTACGAATATTTCTTCGAATCTGTCTCTTCACTCATTTTCCGCCTTTCGATAATAAATTATCATTGCTAACCTATTTTACAAATTTTTTAAATAGAAAGATAGCTATTTTTGTAGATATTTTGTAAATTTTTATGAAAATTGATAATAAATCGTCAAATCTATTGTTAACGCTTTCATATTTTGCCATGATATACTAATTTTCGTTTTTTAACCGCAAAAAAGTCTAGAAACTTTGTAAGTTCCTAGACTTTCTGATTTATCTATTTTTAACATTCGCTGGTCTAAAACCTTTTAAGAAATTTAACAAAGGTCGATAGTCTTCTCTCACTAATCCTATTTTTTCAACAATCACTTCAATTGCAATCAATAGGGATAGGATGAGTATTAAAGATCCCCAAACTGTTGCTTGCGAAAAGATGAAGGCAGCTAGGCCAAAAATGGCTGCCATTGCGTAGATAAGCAATACGGCTTGTCTGTGAGAGAACCCCGTTCTAATCAGACAATGATGTAAATGTGATTTATCCGGAGCAGATAATGGCTGTTTATTAACTAATCTGCGGATAATCGCAAAGAATGTATCCGAAATCGGTACACCTAAAATGATTACAGGAATGATAAGAGAGATGAACGTTACATTCTTAAATCCAAGTAGCGACAGAACACCAATCATATATCCAAGAAATAATGCTCCTGTATCTCCCATAAAAATCTTCGCAGGATGGAAGTTATAGAGTAAGAAGCCAAGTGTGCTTGCAAATACGATAAAACCAACCGTCATTACGTACGCATCGCCCATAATAATCGCCATTCCTGAAATAGTGATTAAGGCAATAGAAGAAACACCAGCTGCAAGACCGTCTAAACCGTCAATAAGATTAATCGCGTTTGTAATACCAACTATCCAAATGATTGTAAGCGGTATGCTCAAATATCCAAATTCGATCTGTCCGCCGAATGGTAAGTTGATGAATTCAACATTCACTCCGCCCCAAATAACAACGACACCAGCTGCAGCTAATTGGCCCAGCAATTTAATCTTAGCTGAAAGCTCAATCATGTCATCAAGGAAACCAGTAATGATGATGATAAGACTTCCAAGAATGATTGCATTTGCATAAGGACCTTCTGGTTGAGCCACTAATAGTCCAATGATGAAGCTTAAGTATATTGCCAGTCCGCCAAGTCGCGGCATGATTTTCTGATGTACTTTTCTTTGATTTGGCTTATCTGTTGCGCCAATTTTGAAAGCTAGCTTTTTGACTAAAGGAGTAAGAAGAATGGAGCTAATAAAGCATATTGCCATGGTGATATAAATCATCAAGATCCTCCTCGTATATATCTGTTCAATTGAATGCAAGTTGAATGATAAAAGTTAGTTTAATGGGATTCTAACAATCTCAAATGTTAGTAATCCTTTACTCTTCGTATCTCTCAATTGGATACCTAGAGGATTATAACATAGCTAATTACCAATTAGAATAGAAAATACCCTTTATGCTCAAAAAATACTCATTTACGTGAGTAAAATCCGCAAAAACATGACTATTTTCTTATGCTAAGGATTTCGCAAACAGTTCCATAAATGGAAAATATAAAGTCGTTATCGTATTCCCACACTATAAGACGTTATTTGTAGAAATAAGTTTCACAAGAAAGGAATCTTTTTAAAAAAAGGAGAAAGTCTCAAAAAAATGGCCCTGAATTTGTTCAGGACCATCCTTTTATCCACCATGACGATTATAACTGCTTTAGCTTTCGACCGCTTCTACTTCGGTAAACAGAGCGTCAAACTTGTTGATGTTTTCTTTTGCACGATTGTATCTGTTTAATCCGTATGGTCCAAAGTCATCTCCACATGCTTCCTTTAAGACCGTCCAAACACTCCATAGGAAGTCTTGGTATATCTTCGCAATTAAAATACGCTGTCTGTCTTCAATCGTTTCCTGACCGTTGCGATATTTGTTTAACAATAATTCTTCTTCCGCTTCAGAGAAACCACACTCAAGCGAGAATGCCGCTAAATCCCATAATGGATCGTTTTTACCGGCGTATTCCCAGTCAATGAGATAAAGTTTTTCTTCACTACTTTTAACAAAATTCTCAGGTACCGTGTCGTTATGACATGGAGTCATTTCAACATTCAGTTGATCGTAGAATCTTTTCAGCCTAAACACGTCATTTCTTACGGTTTCATAATCCTCAAAGAAATCCGCCCCAGCCTCAATGGCTAGCAATTCATAATGGGATAGCTTTTGGAATGTATCAAATTCATTCATCATTTCAATATCTGATTGATGTAACTGTTGAAGGATTTTCACCACGGAATGAATATTATCCACTCGTTTTGCCGTTTTTGGATTCAATGTCTCAGCATTTTCAATAAAACGGACAATTTTCAAACCCGTCTTTTCATTGAAGTACAGTTGTTCAGGGTTAATCCCAAGCTTTGAAGCTTGTTCCGCATTCATCTTCTCTTCGATGCGATTAATCATCTTATCCGTACCGACCCCTGATACTCGGACAACATATTCTTCTCCAGCGATTGCCGCCTTATAGTTTTTATTCGTCATGCCTCCGAAAGGTTTTACTTCCGTAATAGTCGTTACGTCTATATTCAATGCATCTGCAATGGATTGTCTAAGCTCGAGCTCCTGGAAAAGTTCTTCTTTTCTGACGAGCATCGGATATGTTTTATCAACGACCGTTTTCAGTTGGATATTGTTATCGATTTCGGCCCAAATGAGGTCAGAGATCTTTAGATAGCCAATATTGATTTTTCGCGAAACATCCAATAACAAATACTCATAGTTCACATAAGGATTTTTATTGTCTTGGAAGTCTTTTAGCATCTCTTTATAAACCTCATGCGAGAGCTTCGTGACCCCAATCATTTCTCCATCAATTCTGTTGAGTTGATGAATATCTTTAGATATTTTATAAAGGTATCCATTCTTTATTTCAATGTAACCTTCATCACCCGATCCACTTTCTTTTGTTACTAAGATACAATCCCGCTCGTGATGGTCCATAAGCTGGACAATCGCATTTTCTTCAATAAGAATATCGTCTTCAAATAGAAGAAAATCATCATCGACTAATTCACTTGCCATTGCCAGCGAGGACATCGACCCCGTCCAAAGATATTCTGGATTATGGATAAGATGTATGTTAGGGTTGCTTGTAATAAAAGGTTGTCCCTCAAACTCCGAGCTCTTATAGCCTGTAACGATAACAATCTTCTCAATCCCGTTCTTGAATAAAATATTGACCGTTCTCTCCAATAAAGTTATTTCACTTACTGGAACCAAGCAGGCAGGAACATTGAAGTCACTTTTTGAACCAGCTGCTAAAATGACAGCATTCTTTACTTCTTTATGTTTAATGTTGTGAATGCTCACTTTATTGGCTTGTAAATTCCCAAGTTGATTTTTCAAATACTCTTTTCCTGAATCAGTAAGCAGGTATTGAAACTTCCTGCCGCTTTTAATAACTTCTAGTAAGCCTCTCTCCAATAAGTGGTTAATTGTATAATTTACTTTCCCAGCAGAAATATTGCATTTTTCTGCAATTCCCTTTTGGCTCAGTTCAGGAAATTTAGATATGGTTTCAAGAATATAAAAATTGTACATTTTCTAATCCTTCCCCTTTAAAAACTACGTTCATTTTTTGAATGATTAAATCATAACAAGTAATTTGGGGATTGTAAACAAATAGCACCTTCATTTTGTCGAATATTAAATGTAGGAAAATCATTGAACTGGTAGAAGGAAAAATATATGGGAATATGGTGGATATAGTATGCTTCCTATATATAAAGCTAAACATAAGCGAGAGAAAAACCTTTAAAAGGAATTATCAGATTCCTTGATTATTTCGACAAAAAAAGTTATTATATATGCTGGTCTAATTGTGTTTTCTAAATAAATATAGAGGTTGGTAAACGATGAATGTACTTCGCAACGATAGATTGATTTTGACGATAGCCGTCTTACTAGTGACCCTGAGCATTGTTTCTGGGAATACATATGCCGGGCTTGCAGTTTCTGGGATTCTTGCCATTTTTGCCTTAATGAAAAGAGAAACAGGTTTGCTATTATTGATTCTGTTTACCTCATTAAGACCCTTCCTAATTGAAATGAATCCCGGTTTGAAGATTACTGGGGATTTAATTATCTTTTCCTTATTAATAGCAACCATTTTTCTTAATCGAAAAAATATCAAAAGTTTGTTTCATTTCCATATGTTTGAAATTGCCTTATTCGTCTTCCTAGGATTAGGTATCGTTTCTGCTTTATTAACTGGAGTTGATTTAAAAGCAATTATTGTACAAATACGCGCTTATGTCCTTTTCTACTTTGTTTATTATGTATTTAAGCGAATGGACGTTTCAAAAGAGTTTGTACTAAAAGTAGTGCAATTAACGTTTGTCACTGCAGTAATCATGTCATTACATGGTTATATCGAAAAGATATCCGACAAGACTTTCTTAATGCCAGAAGCATGGAAAAATTGGACACTGTCCGCAACAAATCACATTCGTGTTTATGGTCTCCTAAAAGGTCCTAACGAACTATCTCTTTACTTGGCAATCGCTTTCCTAATTTCACTTTACTTACTCGTTCATTACACTGGGGTTAAGAAGTGGATTGTCTACTCAGGTCTAGCTGTAATTGGTTCTACTTTCCTACTCACTTATTCACGTGGTGCGTTCTTAGCTTTGTTTGTCTTCATTGCGGTCTATATGATTCTGTTTAGAAGCATCAAAAAAACGCTCCCTTTATTATTAGTGTTCATTTGTTCAGCAGGGCTGTTTTTCGCCGTTAATTTCGTTGCAGACACGTACCAAGAGAAGGTCCTTTACGCAGAAGAACCTACTGATGATATAGATGACGTTGAAAAAACACCAAGTAAAGAAACAGGTTATAACCGCTATAAAAATGCTTTCTCAGAAGACACACTAGAGAAAAGCGGCAGTGACGGAAGAATTTATTATGTAACAAAAGCAATTGAAGTATTTAAAGATCACCCAATAATCGGCACTGGTTTTGGTACCTTCGGAGGTGCTGCTACCCTAGCCTATTCATCACCAATATATGATGATTATGACATTGGATTTAACTTCTATTCCGATAATCAATATATCCTTACACTTGCTGAAACGGGAATATTGGGAGTTCTGATATTAACATTGTTAGTGTTCGGCTTCTTGAAAATCACGATTAAAATGTTTAGAGAAAAATCTGATACATCCCTATCCATCACACTCGTCTTCTTCTTTGTAACCATGATGGTTGGCGGACTTGTCTACAATATCCTTGAAAATGATACATTCATGCTTTATTACTTCCTAGCTATGGCACTTGCTGCTCGAAAGCTAGGCTTAGAAAAGAAAGAATTTTAATCAAAAGGACGATCAAGTTTCTTTTCAGAAATCTTATCGTCCTTTCGGTTTATTATCGGTATTTTGTGGAAGCATTCATATAAAAGATAGAAAGGATTAAATAATAAGATGCAAAAATTCTTAAATAAAGCGAAATGGTTTTACTTAGGGTTACTATTCGCAGTACCTTTAATCACCTTATTACTAACGGAAAGTGTTCATCGCGGGTCATTTACGAAAGCGTTAGCATGGATACCCGAAAGTAGCTTTTCATTTCTGATTTCCTATTTATTCTTCTTCTTATTCATAAGTGCACTAGCATTCACACCTAAGAAATTATTCATTCCGTTGCTATTCATTCAATTGTTTTTATGGTTGACTATCGCAGTTGGCAGTTATAAAAAATATCAGTTGCGGGGAGATTATTTTAATCCGACTGATTTGACGCTTATTAAGGAAGGCGTTGCTATTACAAGCTACATAAACGGATTATTCACATGGAAGTACATCATTGCCTTTATCTTATTTATAACCCTAATTGTTGGCATCATTTACGTCATGATTAAAATGACAGAACCGCTTCAATTCAAATTACGCGTGATTTTATCTTTGCTTTCTATTGCTGGTTTAACAGCTTTGTTGTACAATCCAACTGTTTTTTCTTTACGCGCAACCCCAGCCAATAATGTTGAAGAGTATGAAAAACTTGGACTTGTTGGTGGATTTCTAAGCATGAGAGAAAAAACCAAAATTGTTCATCCTGAGGAATATACAAAATCTGAGATAAAGAAAATTACGGGGTCACTGAAACAAACCACTGAAGTGGATGAGAACTTCAAACCTAACGTCATTGTCGTTCTAGCTGAAGCATTCTGGGATCCTTTGCTCATGACAAATCTACAGTTTGAAAAAGACCCCATTCCATTTTATCGATCTATGACAGAACAAAGCAGCTCTGGACAACTTGTCACCCACACCTATGGCGGTGGGACAATCAATACAGAGATGGAAATCTTAACGGGACTATCCACGAGATTTTTACCTGAAGGGAACGAAAGCTTTAATTCCCAAATTACGAGACCTATTGATTCACTTGCACACAATTTTAGGAATCAAGGCTATAACACGACAGCCGTTCATACATTCAAGAACTGGTTCTACGATCGAAACTTGACGTATAGATGGCTCGGTTTTGAGAAATTCGTCAGCATGGAGTTCTTTTCAAATCCTGCACACATAGGTTCATTTATTGACGATCGAGATTTAATGAAACAAACATTAAGCGAACTGAAAAAAACAAAGGGCCCGGATTTCATTAATACCGTTACTGTTTCCAGTCACGGTCCATATGACGACATTAGATACGAAGATCTTAAGAGTTGCGGAAATACACCCAAATTATCGAAAGTACCACAATATGTATTGGACCTGTATTGCCAAGTATTAAGTGATACAGATGATGCTCTAAGAGTGCTTGTCGAAGGTGTGGAAAAGTTGGATGAGCCTACGATGATTGTCGTTTATGGAGACCATCTTCCTATGTTAGGTTATGATTATGCTGTTTATCGTGAAGCCAATTATTTCAAGAGTTTAAATTCATATGAAGATTATATGAAACTTCACGAAACTCCTCTTGTTGTTTGGGACAACTTCTCAAAACCAGAGGAAAAGGAACAGCTCAAGATGACGCCGAATTTCTTAGGGTCCTATATCCTTTCACATGCCAAGAAAGAGAAATCTCCTATCTTCCAGGCATCAAGCAAGGTATATGAACAAGGCTCACATGTTATCCCTAAGACAGTATTTAATGCTCAGGAAGGTATTGATGAAGCAATACTGAAAGACTACAAGCTGCTTCAGTACGATATCCTGTTTGGTGACCAATATAACTATTCAATAGACTCCGTTGAACCTGTTAAAAACTTTTTACTCGGAAGCGAGAGAATGACTATTAAAAAGGTTACAGTGAGCGGAAATAAACTAACCATAAAAGGCAAAAATTTCGTTTTCAACACGAAGGTATTCATAGATGGTAAAGAGCAGGATATTTCTTTTGTCAGTGAATCTAAAATAACGGTCACAACCCCTAAAAAGTTAGAAAAGGACAAGCAGGTAAAAATCATTCTGAAAGTACTGGATGATCGTGATACTAGCATCTCCGAATCGAATGAAATCACCTTTCAGGTAGATTAGCTGGATGCATACGAAAAGCCCCTTCGGCACTGAATTGACCCAATAAAGTTAGACAAAAAGTTTTAAGCTGCTTTCAAGACCTGAGTCCGGTATTCGACTGGACTTAGGTCTTTTAATTTTGCCTTCATTCGTTTGTGATT
>NZ_FOYF01000005.1 GCF_900115925.1 Bacillus sp. cl95
GAATCCAATAGCTTGGACAAACTGACAATCAACAACGATAAGTTGTCCTCCTTCTCTCTCAGAATTGAAGAAAGCACAGCAATTTTTTTCATCAAAATTTACAAAAACGAGATCTTCAAGGATAGTCCCACCTGATAAAAATAAATCTACTTCTGTATTTGTTGATAATTTTCTAAATTGATCACATGCGCATCCTTTGCAACGATGTTTACTTTCACTTTTCTTTCTACAATCTTCACATTCTTCGTGTCTCATTCCTTTTACCTCTCCTTTTTTTAAAAATAAGATACAATGACAGTTTATTTTGAATTAGAAAAAAGGATTGGACAAACATCTTACTAAAATTAAAATAAATCTATCTAATTTACATTTTTTTAGTTTTGGTAAAAATATATTTTTTTGTAGTCTGGTAAATAATAAATTAAGAGTTTAAGAATAAATTAGTGTGCAGTTCAACGAAACTATTCAATAGAAAAATGATATTCCCAAATTGGTAGCATTGCCAAGTCCATAAGCATAATTTCTCAATGTTTGAGGAGGATTAGGCTTTTTCGCTTTCAAAATCCTTTGCGTTTTTCTTTTGGTAACTCCGTTGACAGTAAGGGGTAAATTCCGTGGCAACTGCTGGTAAAAAACATGGCAGAGATGGTACATTCTTGTGGCTGTACTCAAAAAAAGGGAAGAAGGTCATAATTTGACCTTGTCCCCTTTCCCTCTGTTTTTTCCATTTCCCTACCAAAGTAACTTATGCAATCAACCGTTGTTCCTTTTAGTTTCTTTTTAATTCTATAAATATCCGTCTACCTAGCAAATATACTATGTCTGCGTCTGAGGATCAGGCATCCAAATATTGACTTTCCATTCTTTTCACGATTGGTCTGGCACTGATATAAATAAGATATCCAAGAAGTGCACCTAAAACATTACAGATTACATCATCAATATCAGTAACTCTTCCCCGTTCACCAGCTATTAGCGATTCTAAAAATTGTAAAACTTCAATACTAATGGATACTATGAAACCTAATAACACGGTATTTTTATAATACTTAAATTTATTCCAAAGGATTGGCGCTAGGAATCCTAAAGGCATGAGTAATAAGATATTGCCACCTACATTTCGCGCGATCAGTCCAAGCATAAATAGAACATCACCATCATATGCAATACCTATTTGACTAATATCATTAATAATCGTTTTAAGCGGTATGACATTTAATGAACGAAAAACATTTTCAATATTAGATTGAAATCCTATTGGAAATGGAAATAACGTCACTGAAATCAACAGACATATGTATAACACAAAAAGAAAATGAATAACCTCTTTTAACCAATAAACTGATACTCGATTCTTAAATCTAGTCCCCACTATGATGCCTCGTCCAACCAAATAAGATATCGTTCCAAGTAAAATAAATAGACTTCCGTTAATTAAGTACAATTTAGTATTCTCCTCAACTTTTTACCTCATTTTACCATACTTTTTTACATGCCCATCTGATAACTATTATGCATATCCGAAATACCTTTTTGCTGTACGTATGTGGGGTCAGGCGCCTTTAGAGTTTACCGAACCACCCCATGTGGATTATTATGGAAACGAGAGTTATGAAGGGGTGTGTGTTGAATTGAATGCTATCATTCAATCATTATGTGTTTTTTTTTGATTCATTTAATCTAAATTGTTGGAACATCGATAGTAGGCCATATAAAAATAAGGATTTATAAACCAGATATTGAGGAAAAGGGAGAAACTCATCAAAAAGAAGTGGCTTTCGGGGCAGTAGGTCCTTCCCCTTTTTATCTATTTACATTTATGGGTGTAGCACTAATTTGCAGATTTATGTTGGGGGGGTTATAAAAAATGCACAAAATATGGTTATTGATTTCACTTTTCGTTTCAGCAATGCTTACTTGGATTTTCATTCCAAAGCCTTTTGATGAGTTTCCCCTTTTTGGTGATGTAGCAACCCTAGTATTCATCCCAGCTTATTTTGTCTTATTTAGCGTTATTCTAAATGTGTTGATTTGGATCATAAAAAACAGAAGGATTAAAGTATTGATTTTGTTTCTCTTATTATCGTTACTTGGTGTCTCTTCCGTATTATTATTAAGACAGAATTATGGTCCATCAATTTCTTATTTCTTAACATTAATTGGGCTAGTTTTTGGTTTCGCTCATTTTTCCTTTTCAGAGGTTTTACGAAAGAGGCGACAATAAACGAATCTCATTACGTGTTCCTTTCTTCCATAAAAATCAAATCAAGTACTTACTGTATGGTCCTTAATCTTATTTGGTTTATTAACCAATCTTAAATTAAATCACCGATACTACAAATTAACCTCAAGTTGAAGCAATCACCTTTATTATAAAGCAATGGCGGGTGGCGCTCTTCCCCCGCCATTGTTCTGTAACTTCTGAAGGATTGCCCCCTTTTTCACCTAATTGCCATATTTATAAAACATTTTACTTCTCCCCATTCAAATACACACCACAAAAGGCACAAAATATTCACCAAAATAAAAACTCTTTACCTAACGCAAGATTTGTCTGGTTTAGTTGATTCTAATAAAACGGTACCAATTATGTAATAGTCTAAAAGGAGAATTTCCCTTGAAACGAGAGACTATTTTCATTGGTACTGTCCTTCATAGATTAAGAAGACAAAGGTTACTTTCACAAGAGGAACTTGCATTTCGAAGTGGTATTGAAAGAAATTATTTAAGTGATCTGGAAAATGACAAAAGCGAACCAGGATTAGGTGTTGTCTTCGCACTTGCAGAAGCTCTTGATATTAATCCGGAAGATTTTGTAGCGATGATTAACAAACACATCAAGGGATAGAACACCTTAACGGTGAAGTTTCTTCTCACCGTTTATCTCCATTCCAACTTGCTCAATGTTTCACAAATGTTTTTAGGGAGGTGCTTTTATCCAAAAGACAATTGTAATCGCATACATAAATATTAAGTAAAGGATGAACAACTTGCCAATGGAAAACCACAACTACTACATACTGACTCAAGATTTTATGTATATGTCAGGATATCACGATCGCAATGGACGTCCTTGTTCCTTAGTAAAAGAATTGGGCCGTACCTTGATTGTGGAGAAATCTCCGATTGAAATACTGGATGAAAGCATTAAATGTATTGGGTTTAACCTAAAAGGTGCCCTATCGAGCTCAAAGTGGATTCTTGGAGATTGCCATATGCGGCCCCTCATGGTGAATCCCGCTCATAAACTCTGTGTATTTCCAGACAAGTCGCCAAACAGCCCTAATGCAACTTGGTTTAATCCTTATCACATCATGCGAACGAGCAGCATAAATGGCGGCACAAAAATAGAATTCAGAAATGGATTATTACTGAAAATCCCATCAAGACTTACAAACTTCAACCATAAGCTTCAGACCGCTGAACAGTTCAGAAATCTTACCACCGAAATAGCATCAAACCCAATGTCATTCGTACTGGATCCACGAAAAAGACGCCTGCAAATAGGCAATCGCATATAGAGACCGCCATGAAATATATGATCGCTTATGTCACTTTCAAAGACGGTGTAACAAACCAATACTACATAAAAGAACATTCAGTCAAACTTCTCTTAGAAAAAGTGGCCCTATATTCAAACGGCTGCCTTGCCACAAGTAAGTTCAGCCTGCAAACTTCCAACGCCCTTTCTTTATATGTAAGAGAAATAGATTTAAAAAAGTCACCTGAGCTTCGGAAAATTGATTTTGCCATGATTAATGAAGCAAGGAGTTACAGCTTTTAAATAATCATTAAAACATTAAAAGAATCAGTAGAGCCATATCACCTCCCTCAAACTCAAATGGGAGGTGCACTTCTTTAGAACGTTAGCAACCGAAGCGAAGCGATAACCCTCAATAAAGAGACAGACTGAAGTACAGAAAGCCATTATTGATTGATAACCTTGTTTAATCTTAATTGTGGAATACTGTTTGGTTATTCTTGATGGTTACAGAACCCCACTGATAGCCATTTATAATAGTCTATCAACGGAGTTCCTCTTAGCACGAACTAGATAAACTAGTTCCCCCACTACCTTATATATTCCTATCCCCACCAACGCCCCCGCCCAATCAATAAAGACGTCTCTTACCTGAGCACCTCGACCTGATACAAAAACTTGATGTACTTCATCCGAAGCAGCGTAGAGAATACAGATCCCTAATGCCAATAAAGCGGATTTCAACTCTAAAACCGCGCTTCCTTTTAGAGCATGAGACACCAATATCGACAGCACCAGATAAACAAAGGAATGGGCATTCTTCCTTATGATGTGGTTGGCATTATCTAATGAAAACTCTGGCTTGATTTCTTTGACGGTTTCTACAACATGTGCTGTTACACCTTTACTCAGCTTGTTTGAATCCTTGGCTGGTTGTGCAGACAGCTGAAAAATGAGAACCATCCAAACTAACACCGGAACCCATACTAAAAAGATTTTATATCCTTTAGTCATTTTCCTTCCCTCTCCAATAAAGAACACATTCTCTAAATCCTTTGTTTCCTAATTTAACCCTTTATGACTTCACAGCATGTGGGGTCAGGCACCCTAATTTGAGAAATTCTAAATCTTTGCTTTTTTAATTGATGAACCTCTAAATATATCAATAACTTTTCCTCCACTATGTTCCTCCTATAAGCTGATAAGATCAAGTTACAGGAAAGGATTTATTAGGCGAAAAGTGTTCTTTGAAAGTGAGCAAAAACTGTTCACTTTATTTTAGCGTTTACATGAATCTTGTATCTTCATGATGGAAGTGTAAAATAGGGGATTCATTTGAAGCTGAATTTACGACTGGATTGTTCATGCATTCAAAGCTCTGAACTTGACCAATCTTATTCATGGAAGGAAAATTTTAACTAAGCTACATTTTTTCGTTCGTCATTCTTTCTATCTCCCGCATATGACTCTATGTATAATACAAATCTTTTCTTCAAAAAAAAGTTAAGGGAGTCAAACAACTCCCTTTACTCATTTTATTTTACGCTATAGTAATCACAATACCAGTCCGCAAACTTTTGCAATCCCTCTTCAATTGGAGTATAAGGCTTGAAACCAACCGCTTCATACAACAAATCTGTAGATGCATACGTTGCTGGTACATCCCCTGGCTTAATCGGTTCAAATGTCTTTTCGAAGACTACTTCTTTCCCCATAGCCTTGCTGAAACATTTCTCAAGTGTTTCAATGAATACCATTAACTTTTCAGGGTTATTGTTTCCGATATTAAATACTTTGTGCGGGACACCATCACTATTTGGAGGATTACTTAGAAGACGTTCAATTCCTTCTACGATATCATCAATATAAGTGAAGTCTCTGTATAGATCATTTTCAAAATCTCCATCGTTGAAGATTCTTATCGACTCACCAGCAAAATGCTTATTAGCAAAACCGAAATAGGCCATATCTGGTCTTCCCATCGGTCCATATACCGTAAAGAAGCGAAGCCCAGTTGCAGGAATCTTGTACAAATGACTATAAGAATGTGCCATTAGCTCGTTTGATTTTTTAGTCGATGCATATAAAGATACAGGAGTGTCTACAAAATCAGTCTCTTCAAATGGAACTTTCTTGTTCGAACCATAAACAGAACTTGAAGAAGCATATACTAAATGATCTACCGGAAAATGTCTGCAAGCTTCAAGAATGTTGAAGAAACCAATAATATTACTCTTAATATATACATCAGGATTTTCAATAGAATATCGAACCCCAGCCTGCGCAGCAAGGTTTACTACAATGTTTGGCTTATATTCTTCAAATATATTAAATATGATTTCCTTATCAGATAGATCAGCTTTAATAAAACTGAAATTCTCATACGGTCTCAACTGCTCAAGACGAGCAAATTTGAGATTTACATCATAGTAATCATTTATATTATCAATACCTACTACAATGCAGCCTTGATCCAATAAGCTTTTGGATAGAAAGGATCCGATAAAACCAGCTGCCCCAGTAATAAGATAAACTTTCTTAGGATCTAACTGTTTGATTGTCAAGATTCTTCGACTCCTTTATATCCTTACGAGTAGCAGGTGCTCGTCCAATAGAGTGATACTCTACTCCTGCATCTTCCATTTGAGTCACGCTATAGATGTTTCTACCATCATATACTAAAGGAGTTCTCATCAACTTCTTGTAAGCTTCAGGAGTTACTTCCTTCACTTCCTCCCACTCAGTAAAGATAAAGCAGACATTCGCGCCTTCCAATGCTTCTTCTACACTTTGAACATACGTCATGTGGCCTTTCCCGTTCATTCCAGCTGGATATACTTTCGCAAAGTTATCCGAACCAACAGGATCAAAAGCAAAGATATCAGCACCTTGTTCTAGTAACAAAGGAATATTCTCAAGTGAAGCCGCTTCTCTTAAATCATCCGTCCCTGGCTTGAATGTCAATCCAAGTACAGCTACTTTAAGACCATTAAACGTAATAAGTCGCTTACTAGCTTTCTTATATAACATTGTCTTTTGTTCTTCGTTTACATCTATTGCAGCTTTAACCGTTTTAAGTTCATATCCGTTTTGTTTAGCGATATTCTCAAGTGCTTTTGTATCTTTAGGGAAGCATGATCCTCCGAAGCCTATACCAGCATTTAGAAACTTGTTTCCAATTCGATCATCAAAGCTCATTCCTCTTGCTACATCCTGAATATCAGCACCGACCAATTCACAAAGATTAGCAATATCATTCATATATGAGATCTTAAGAGCAAGAAAATCATTTGATGCATACTTAATCATTTCAGCCGATCTTCTATTTACAGAAACAATAGGTAACTTAAACGGCTCATAAATGTTCATTAAAAGCTCTTCAGCCCATTTACTTTCCGTACCAATGATTACTCTATCCGCATGTAACGTATCATGAACAGCCGACCCCTGTGCTAAGAATTCCGGATTTGAAGCTACTTCAACTCTCACATCATTAACCAAAAAGTCATGAATGAATTGTTCTACTTTGTCATTTGTTCCAACTGGTACGGTTGATTTAACTACGACAAGACAGTCCTTTTCAATACTTTCAGCAATTTGTCTTGCAACAGTTGCGATATATGAAAGATTAGCAGAACCATCAGGTTGCTCAGGAGTACCTACACCAATAAAAATTGCATCTGCATCCTTGTACGCTGTCTTGTAATCTGTTGTATAATCGATTCTTCCAGCTGCATAATTCTTTTGCATTAATTCTTCTAACCCTGCTTCATAAATTGGAGAAGTACCTGATTTCATTAATTCTACCTTTTTTTCATTAATATCTACACAGATTACTTGGTGTCCAACTTCTGCAAAGCATACGCCAGCAACTAAGCCTACATAACCGGTTCCAGCAACAGCTATTTTAGACATATTTTTCTCTTCCCTTATATCTTATTTTCAAAAAATTAAACAACTAAATGGAAATATACATAATAACAAGAAGAAGTTATTAATGTGTTACAATTTATGGAACCTATTAAACATATCGTTTTAAGACTTTCGCTGGGCTTCCTCCAACTAAAACAAAGTTTTCGGCAATATCTTTAGTAACAACAGAACCTGCAGCTACAATTACACCTTCACCTGTAATTTTTACTCCAGGTAAAATTATTGCTCCTGCCCCAATCCAGGTTCCTTTTCCAATATGGACATGGTTTGAAATATGTTCTTTCTTTAAATAATTTTCTGGCCAGTTACTAGTATCATAACTATATGAAATAACTTTTGCAAAAGCTGATATAGTTACATAATCTTCAATGCATAAACCGCCACCACCATGTAAAAAAACAAAGTCATTAAGTTTACAGTTACAGCCTATATTAATCTTATCCGGACTCTTTATCACAAGGGGACCAAAAATGCGCAAATTTTTATCTTGGGCATTTAACATTTTTTTATATAACTTAATTTTCAATCCAAGATTTTTTTTATATATCCAATCAAAAAACATTATTTATATTATGTTCCTTTCTATTTAACTTTTTATTATCTTAAGTTTTTGTTTATCCTTTTTTAAAATTCTTTTTATAATTTTATATATTGTAACAAAATCCTCCCTAAAAAATAGAAAGTTAAAAATGGTTGTAACTATTAAAGATAATATAAATATTATTAATCCACTTATTACCCACATTATATATGAATCAATATTAAAAGCTGGTATTACTTTGCTAATTATGATAATAATTAATGCTGATAATGCACTTAAAATGCACCTTTTTATAAATACAAAAATACTTCTATTAATAATATTTTTTGATAGATAAAATGCATATTGAACAGTTCTAAATAATACTGAACACAGTGTTCCAACCGCTACCCCAACCAGTCCTAATTTAGTCACTAAAGCTGCTGAAATAAACAAATTAATACCAGCTTCTATAAAAGCCCCATTTCGGGTTTGTTTAAAATGACCAGCAGCTAAAGTAACGTAATGATACGGAAGTCGAATACAATAAATTGCATGTGCTACTACCAATATATAAGCAAATAAAGGTCTATAATAGTTTACATCCAAAACTCCTTTTGTATAGACTTTAATAAAGGGTAGAATTAATAATGCTGTACTTGTGAATAGGATTGTAGTTAAGGTGAATGAAAATAGTTCATAAGCTCCGAAATTTTTTCTTAGTGTTTCTTTCTCATCCTTTGCTAGCATATTTCCAAAAGCAGCTTCGACTCCTGAGGAAAAAGTAATTACAATACTTTTTATTCCAGTAACCACCAAATAGTAAATAGAGTAAACTGATATTTCCCTTACATTTGTAAATAAGGTTAATAACATAACATCAGTATGACTATGAAGAAAGTAAGCAATATGATGGCCTAGCCCATCCCATTTCTGCGCAATTTTAGTAGTAAAAGCTGCTGATTCTTTATTGATTTTGTATCTACGATTTACATATATAAACAATATTATCGGTCGAAAAATAAATATTATTGCACTTACTAGTTTAACAATATGGATACTTGCTCCATACTTTATTAATAGCACCGTTAATATGGTATTTATTATAATTGTAAATAACTGAAGATAGGATGTAATATACCGTTTTTGATCTGATTGAAGTAAGAGTTGATAAGATATTCCATAATAATATTGTATGAAAGTACTTATACCAATGATAAATATCAGAGTGGCTGTATAAATACTACTAAACTCATTTTTAACTAACATTGGGAAAAATAATGTTACAATAATTAAATATCCTATAAACATTACTGCAATGAGTCTATAAAATCTCTCAGTAGCTTTTATTATCCCGCTTATGGCTCTATAATCTTTATTTGCTAAAGGATTATAAAGAGCAGAACGAACCACACCGCCAATTCCTGATTCTAATAATACAATAAATCCCAAAAATTGATTAATAGAAGTGATAAGTCCATTTACACTTGATCCGTATGTTCCAATAATTAAACTTGGAACAATAAATCCACATATAATTGTAGTAAATTGTAACATTAAAGTCGCAATAATATTGACAAATGCTCTTTTACTTCTCATTGTTTCCCCCGACTCTTAAATGCAGTTTACACTAACTAAAAAATGAAATTGACACTATTATTTCTTCGATATTAATAACGATTTAAAATTTACTTTTAACTGAACAAATTGGGATAGGGTTTTATAGTACTTTTTATTAAAAAGAAAACAACAAATCTTATCTTCTATAGAATAACTATATGTGCTAAGGTATTCTTTAGATGATTTAAATAATTTTTTCATTCTAACCTCGTCAAATATCTCCAACATCTCTTCATTATTTATTTTTAACTTTGTGAGGGCTTTTGCAAATTGAATTATATTTAGGACATAATAGGAATAAAATAACTTTAAATTTTCTTCGTTATCATATTGAAATTTTGTCATATATTCAAAGACTACATTTCTTACTATATCAAAGTCATTAAAATATTTGGGTTTAAAATTTCTTCCTCTGCCAGAGTGGCTAAGTCTGTAATTATAAAGTGGTTCATCTAAATAAATAATTTTTTTTGCATTAAATATTAATGGTAAGGATTGAAGAATATCTTCGCCCTTTTTATCTTGGTAAATAGTGTAGTCATGTTCTATATCAATAATGGAACGTTTAACTACTTTTGACCAAATACTATTTATTCTGGACGTGGAAATTAATTTTTTGAATAATATCTCCTTATTTTCTGAAGTAAATATTGTTTTATCTTTAAAAACACCCGTGTCATTTTTTAGTATTTGACCATTATCATCAACTCTTTTATATCTGAATAAAAGCATATCAACATTGTATTTATTAATCTCGTCATAGACTGTCTCTAATAAATTCAATTCCCAATAGTCATCAGAATCCAAAAACAAAATATAATCTCCCATAGCTTTTTTTATCGAATTCCTTCTTGTTAACAGCAATCCTTTGTTTGGTTGGTCATAAACCCTAATTCTATTATCGTTTTTTGCATAAGTTCTACATATTTCAAGGCTTGAATCTGTTGATCCATCGTTTACAATAATTAACTCGAAATTATTGTATGTTTGATTGATTACAGAATCTAAGCATTTATTTAGATATTTTTCAACATTATAAACTGGGATTAATATACTAAACATTATTTTTTCCATATCAAAACCTCAATTAATTTAATCTCTAATTATAAAAGCTTTTAAAATGCTTAAGAACTTTATTAATCTCATATGGCGATTTTTCGAATTCCATTGAAATAATTTTTTGTTTACCGTTTTTTGAAATATCATATAACTTAGTAGCCCACTGGTGGTCACTTTTTTCTAAATCCATTAATATAATACCTTTATTAGTTTCAGCTATTTCTCTATTGCATCCAATATCACTACACAGAACAGGTACACCAGCAGCTAAAGATTCTAAAACTACTCCAGGTAAACCCTCCCACAAAGATGGAAATAATAAAGCATCAGATATAGATAAATATCTTTTTATATCGCTTTGAACCCCTAATAATAATACATTACTATCCAATTTTTGTTTCTTAATAACTTCTATAATTTCCTTACCTATTTGGGAGTGATAGTTCCCTATCAATAGTAATTTAGAGTTTGGTAATAGTTTTAAATATTCTAAAAACACATTTAGAATCTTATAATGATTTTTTGCTTCATGAAATCTGCCTATATGTATGATAACTTTCTCATCATTTTTTATAGACAGTTGGTTTTTTAATAGATTAATGGTTTCATTATTTTCACAATATAAAGTTCTTAACCCATTATATATAATTTCGCATTTCTTAATTTTATTATAATTCGCAAAATGACTCTTCATTGTGTGTTTATTAACAGCCAATATATCAGTGGAAAATAATAAAATAAACATCTTTAAAAAAGTTGTTTTTAAAAATTGAAAAAAGGAAGACTTTTTTCCTACTTTGGAACTGCGAAAATGAACAATTCTACGTTTAACATTTGCTAAAAAAGCTAAGAATACAATATATCCAGAAACAATAGAAATATGGGAATGAACAATATTTATTTTATGCTCTTTCAATTGTTTAACAAAAAAAAAGGGAAATCTAAAACTATAAATATTACAAGGAATTATTTTATATCCTTTTTCTTTAAGAGAATTAGCTAATACTCCCTCTGTTCCACTTGTTGTAAAAAAATAGATATTATCAAAAGAATCATTTAATTGATCCATAATTTCAATAGTTCTAATCTCTGCTCCACCGAATTCCATTGAGCTAAAAATATGCATTATATTTTTTTGATTCAATTAGATACCCCCAAAAAATAAAAATCCATTGTGCTCAAATTATATTTTTTTTGATTTCCTTTTTAAATTGCCATCTAAGATATATGCAAATAAAACTAATCCAAAGGCCATAAATATCTGTCCTGGTACAAATGTAAATCGATTTCTTGTTAGAATCATTAATATTACTACGGTAGAAGCAAAGAAGGCTTTTTTATAAATATTATTATTTTGTCTTTCAGCATTTATTGAGAACCACCCTAATATCATATAAAATATTATAGGGCCAAAGAATGAAAAATTATAAAATGACTCTGCAACCTGAGAAAACCCCCAACCTGGCAATCTCTCACCAAACGACCAAGGGACTCCAGTAATTGGAATTTCAGGAATTACTCCTAAAGTTAATTTTGATACGATTCTCTCTATAGGTGCTAGGTAACTAATTCCGAACCCAAAACTTTCACCTGACTTAGACCAATGAATAACTTTTTCTACCGTCCTTAGTTGCCATCCAATCTCTAAAAAGGGGGAAGTTAAATTTACTCCAACTTGATCAAAAGATTTAAGTATCGAGCCACTTCTGGCAGCTGTAATAAATGGAATCACAACAAAGAAGACTCCTAAACCTAAAACTATTATTTTTTTACTAATTTTTTTTGTTCTTGAATAATATACACCCGTAGCCGTCAGTGCAGCATATAATATTTCCCCTTTATTACCTGTCACTAGTAAGATTAAAGAGATAACTAAAAACAGTATATTAATTACTTTAATCTGTTTTCTGTTTCCTGTCGCAATAACTATTACATAACCAGTAGCTAATAAAAAGATAGCAATTGTAAATAAGGTATTTTCATTTCTCCAACTTCTAAAATCACTATAATTTGATAATAACGAAAAGTTTCCTGTAGCTATATTTATTAACAAATATACAAATACAGTTACTAAGCACAATAATCCTATTCTAGGTATCCATATAGACGTATTAGTTAAAGTTTTGTTATTTAACTTTGTCCCTGAGTCCTTTTTTCTTAAGATAGAAGCACTTAATATAAATACCACCTGAGCAACTATACTGCACAATACTGCAAGTACACACTCCTTAGTATATAACCAAGTATACTGATGCGGTTCAAATTGCCGGTATAAGCTTTCTGGATATAATAAAAAAATAGTCGATGCACCAAAGTGAGTTAAGTTAAAATACGTAAATAACACTGTAAATAATCCGAGGTTCAAAATATTTTTATTTTGAATAATAATTAAATAACTAACAATAGTGCTTGTAATCGAATAAATAACCGCCATTTTTAATGTTGCATATTGCTCAAATACTGTTATAAATAACAATGAATGAATTAGGATACACATTAAAAAAAGGTAACATATTATTAGAGTGATATTTTTTGAACTCATTTTCTTTAGCATCATATATTTAAAATACCCTTTTCTACTTTTTGGGAGATATAAAAGTTTTATTTTAGATTTTCAGAGATAAATGCATTAAAAAATTCATTTCTTCGATTTTCTATTAATATTCTGCTATACTTTTTGGCCTCTTCAAAATTCTCTTTGGCGTAAATTTCCATTTTACTTTGACTCATATTTTTTATTAAATACTGAATTTCATTAGTAGATTTTTTACTAAAAATACACTCTCTACTCAGTAATTCCGGAATACCACCAGCATTAGAACCTATTGCTGGTAACCCTCTACTCATTGCTTCAATTAATGCTCTTGGTAATCCCTCAGTCACACTTGGTTGAATATATAGATCTATATTATCTAACCAATCAAAAACTCTCTCATGTGGTAAAGACCCAATAAATTTCACTTCTTCACTTACTCCAGCTCTTTGAGCAACTGATAATAAATGTTGTTGATTACCTCCTCCCACAAGGTGATACTCAAAATTTGTTATCCCTTGTTTTTTTAGTTTTCCTAATGCTTCAATTACGTACTTTTGCCCTTTATAATTAATGTTCACCGCGCCAATAGTACCAAATACTGTTTTACTATTTTTCTGCAAACCTTTTATTTTCTTAATTCTTTTTTCTATTAAGCTTGGATCAAATTGACTAAGAGTAACATTTGAACAATTTACATATTTCCCCTTAGTAGGATATCTCTTTTGTAAAAATTCATTTGTAACATAAATGGCATATGGAGCATCTTTTATACTTTTTTTCATAGTATAAAAACTTAAGGGAGCTAAAACTTTTCCTTTTATATTGTAATTCCACATTGAATCCCACGCACAGCCAACTACTTCTACTAAATAAGGTTTTTTATATTTTATGGCCAATGATACAGCCATATTTCCCAATGTACTAGATCTTGCAATTACGTAATCAGCACTCTTAATTTCTCTCTCAATAATTTTCTTTACATCTCTAATTTTGTAAAAAGAATTAATAGATTTGTGGTTAGGAACTGAAACAAATCTCGTTCCTTCTACACTTGCAAATGATAAGTTATTATTTATTTCATTTAACTCAAGACATCTTGCAATAATGGTAACATTACCAAATGCCTTAATATACCGATTTAAGGCATCACCAGATAATCCTCCATTACTGTAATAGTGGTCATTAAATTTATAAAATTTATGATCATGAACAAACACAAGGTTCATTAAATTCTCTCCTTAATAACTTTCGCGGGGACTCCTCCAACTATCACATTACTTTTTATATCCTTAGTTACTACTGCACCTGCACCAACAACAGTCCCACTTCCTATACAAATGCCGGCCAATATAGTTGCCTTTGCTCCAATCCATACATTACTTTTTATGCTGACTTTAGAAAAATAACTACCTTGATTATTTATTGCTATATCTGGATCATTATAACGATGCTCTGTGGACATTATAGTTACTCCGTGTGCAATAGAAACATTATTACCTATTTTAATTTCTCCTAATGCCTCAATATAACACATTGGATGTATGCTAACATTGCTTCCAAGGGAGAGGCATTGAGGATTTAAAATAAAAACATTTGGATGGATTGATACATTATCGCCACACTTTTTTGCAAGTGTACTTAAAAGTACATATCTCAATACTAATCCTTTTTTTCCCATTAAGTTTTGACAACTCCGAAAAAAAAATAAACGCAAACCAAAGGGTAAAAAGGAAAATATACCCACCAAAAACATTATTAATGGTTTAAACTTCTTAAATTTATCTCTACCTCTCACAAAATAGCCTCCAAAGGATCGACTTTAATTAGTTAAATTCTCTTTATACCAATCAATAGCTAATTTAATCCCTTTATTAAAATCAAAATCTGGACTATAACCTAACATCTCTATGGCTTTACTAATATCTGCATTACTATGTTTAATATCACCTTTGCGGTCAGGCCCAAAAACTGGCTGAATATCCTTTCCTAATGCATTCAATAACTGCATATAAATATCAATCAAATATTCTCTTCCACCAAAAGCTATATTATAAGCTTGTCCTGCAGCTTCATGAGAAGCATTACAAGCCTTAAGATTGGCTTCAATTACATTTTCTATATAAGTAAAATCACGACTCTGCTTTCCATCGCCATTAATTATTGGTGCCTCATCATTTAGCAATTGTTTAATGAATTTAGGAATAACTGCCGCATAGGCACCTTCTGGATTTTGCCTTCTACCAAATACATTAAAATACCGCAAACCGTACGTATCAAGGCCGTATAATTTGGTATATAATTTTCCATATTCCTCGTCTACCCTTTTAGTAAGCGCATATGGAGATAAAAGATTACCTTCTCTCCCCTCCTTTTTAGGAAGATTGGGCTCATCACCATAGACTGATGAACTTGATGCATATACAAACTTTTTGACATTTTTTTGCCTAGCAGCTTCCATCATATTTAATGTTCCTTTTATATTAACCTCTTCATAAAATAAAGGCATTTCAATACTTCTTGGAACACTCCCCCAGGCGGCTTGATTTAATACATAATCGATTCCTTCACAAGCTTTTAAACATGTATCTAAATCACGAATATCTCCTTCGATAAATTCGTAATTAGGATTGTCTAAAAACTCTTTTACATTTTCTTTCTTTCCAGTAGAAAAATTATCAAGCCCTCTAACTTTATAGCCTAATTTAAGTATAGCTTCTACTAAATTTGAACCAATAAAACCTGCTGAGCCAGTAACTAAGAATTTACTACCCACTGGAAACTTTAAATTTTCATATCCCATTTTTATAACCTCCAATATGCAAATCCAGCATCCTCTGCTTCTTTTCTATCAAACATTCCTTTGAGATCTATCAGTACACAATCTTTTCTATAAATATCTACATCAAACTCAGATGTTGCAGCTATTTCCTTTATAACTTCTGAATTTACATATCCAGTTGTCCCAAACATTGTTTTTACATCTTCCAATTGAATAGCTTTAAATTCATCATGTGGAACAGCAAAGATTACTGCATCCATTTCTTTTATATCTTTTGCTTCACAAAGATTAATTCTATATTCACGCCATAGATCTTCTTTGTCTGCTTGAGGATCTACAACTTTGACATCTACTCCGTACTCTTCTAATTCTTTAATGACATCGATTACTTTAGTATTTCGAACATCAGGACAGTTTTCTTTAAACGCAATTCCAAATATGGCTACTTTTGCACCATTTATTTGTTTATTTGCCTTAATCATGTTCTTTACAGTACTTTCAGCTACATATTTACCCATATCATCATTTATTTTTCTACCTGATAAAATTATTTGCGAATGGTAACCCATTTGCTCTGCTTTATAAGTTAGGTAGTATGGATCAACCCCAATACAGTGCCCCCCAACTAGTCCTGGTGAGAAATTAAGGAAGTTCCACTTAGTTCCTGCTGCTTCCAGTACGGCTTTTGTATCGATTCCCATCTTATTGAATATAATTGAGAGTTCATTCATAAAAGCAATATTAATATCACGTTGTGAGTTTTCTATGACCTTCGCTGCTTCGGCAACTTTAATACTTGCTGCTCTATATACACCAACATCAACAACTAATTCATATACCTTTGCGATAATATCTAAAGATTCCTCATCTTGGCCAGCTACAACCTTTATAATCGTTTCTAGTCTATGAACTTTGTCACCAGGATTAATTCTTTCTGGAGAGTACCCTACTTTAAAGTCTACACCGCATTTTAGCCCGGACTCTTTTTCTAATATTGGAACACAAATATCTTCAGTTACTCCTGGATACACAGTGGATTCAAAAACAACTATTGAACCTTTTGTTAAATTTCTACCTAAAGTACGACTTGCAGATTCCACCGGTGTTAAATCAGGAGTATGGTCATCTTTTACAGGTGTTGGAACGGCTACAATATGAAACTTTGCTTCTCTAAGACTTGATTCATCTGAAGTAAATTCAACCGTTGTATTTTTGATTACTTCATTTCCTACCTCTTTTGTAGGGTCAATACCATTTTTATATAGTTCAATTTTAGGTTTATTAACATCAAATCCAATTACATTAACTTTTTTAGCAAATGCAACAGCTATTGGCATTCCAACATAACCTAGGCCAACTAATGATATCTTCTCTTCTTTATTAACTAATTTCTCGTATAAATTCATTTTGATTCTCCTTATCCATTATCTTATTTATTTCTTGCAGGTAATCATTAATAACTATATTTCTATTAAATTCAATTTCCATTTTTCTTCGACCAGCCATTCCCATTTCTCTTTTTTGGTCGTAAGGTAAGTTTATAAATTTAAGAATTGCTTTAACTAGGCTTTCAACATTCATAACTTCAAAACCAAAACCGGTTAAACCATCTTCAAAAGTTTCGACACAACCCGGCACCCTTGAAGCCAACACCGGCCTTCCAGAAGACGCCGATTCAAGAAGTACATTAGCTAAGCCTTCATGATAAGAAGGGAGTATTATAGCATGAGATTTTTTTATAAAAGAATGTACGTCATTTTGCTGCCCGTGATATTTAATAATATCTTGTTTTTCTAGCTTATCTATTTCTTCATTATAATTCTCTTCAGTACTTCCAATTAAATCAAATTGTACATTTGGAAAATTATCTTTTACCATTTTTGCTGCTTTAAATAATTCTTCTATACCCTTTGCTTTCATGATACGTCCAATAAAAAGGAATCTCACCTTTTCATCACGAATCGGGTATTCCTCGAATTTATGCTGTCTTAAATTTACCCCTGAGCCCGGTATTAATCTTGTCTTACTTTTAACGATTTTATTATCTTCGAAAAACTTTCGATTAGACTGATTTTGAAAAAAAACACAAGATGCTTTCCTTAAACTTAGCTTATAAAGCATCAGTGTGATTTTTTGAATTAATCCCTTATTTTCAATAGACGTACCAAGACCGGTAATATTTGTAATGAATGGAGTCTTAGTTATTGCACACGCTATACCACCATAAACATTTGGTTTAATCGTATACGTTAAAACGACATCCGGTTTAATCTCTTTTATTATTCCAACATAATCAAGCAATAACTTAAAATCTGTACGTGGGTTTGTTCCTCTTCTTTCTAAATTGGTATCTATAAACTTACATCCTACTTTTTTTAACTTAGGCACATATTCATCATCAGGTAAAGAAATGTAAACTTCATTATCTTGCTTAATTAGTTCCTCTAATAACTCTTTTCTAAAGTTATACAAACCCATACCAAAATTAGCTAATACAAGTATTTTCATATCCTAAACTCTCCTAACTGGAACACCAACATAAACTCCAGGTTCAGATATGTCCTTTACCACAACCGAACCAGCACCTAATTGGCACCCGTTACCGATGTTTATGTTATTACTAACTACACAGCCGATACCTACCCAAGATCCTTTTCCAACTTTAACCGTACCAGCTAAATGGGCTCCCGGTGAGATATGAACAAAATCTTCAATATTATTGTCATGGTCAATTGTAGAACCTGTATTAACGATGCAGCCCTTACCTATTTGGGTACAGCAGTTAATAATTGCACCCGCCATAATAGCTGTCCCAATTCCTATATCTACTTGTGACCCTATAACTGCACTCGGGTGAACTAATATAGGAAGACTTGCCCCAACTGATTCTAGTTTTTCCTGAATCTTATGTCTTGTAGCATTATTACCAATACCAACAAATATTTCATACTCATCTAAATGTGTAAAAACGTCATCTGAAGTCCCAATGACTTCTAACCCCATTGATAATTTGATACTTTCGTCATCATCTAAAAAAGCGATATTCTGCCATTTATCCATTTTTAACGCAATATCTGCAACTACTTTTCCATGGCCATTAGCACCAATTATAAGAAGTTTGTTTTTCATAGTTCCATTATTCTTTCTTTTTTTGACCCTTTAAAAGGCTCCATAGTTGCAGCAGTTTCTGAATTGATACCTTCTCTAAAAAGTACCTTTTTTATAGTTAAAAGAATGATCTTCCAATCCTCAATGAAAACTACATTGTCCACATACTCAACATCAAGATTCAACTTAACTTCCCAACTAATCGCATTTCTACCATTAACCTGTGCCAAACCGGATAACCCTGGTCTTACTTCATGACGGCGCTTTTGAAGATTGTTATACAACGTTAAATATTGCACCAATAATGGCCTGGGGCCAATAATGGACATATCCCCCTTTAAAACATTGAAAAGTTCCGGTAGTTCATCAAGAGATGTAGAACGTAGGAACCTACCAAACTTCGTCAACCTAACACTATCAGGAAGCAACTCCCCTTTTTTATCTCTTTCATCCGTCATAGTCCTAAACTTATACATCATAAAAATTTCTTCATTAAGCCCGGGTCTCTTTTGCTTGAAAAGAACAGGACCACCTAGTTTCGTTCTCACAAGAATAGCAACCAAAAGAAATACCGGAATAAGAACTATTATGGCAATCAATGATAGTATGCAATCCATCGGTCTTTTTACAAACCTTCTATAAATACCACCTTTGGAATTCTTCATTAGTCTAACCACAACCCTTTAATATTCTTTACAACTCTTTCTAAGTCTTTATCTGTCATCTTCGTATCAGACGGCAAACATACGCCATTCTCAAACAATTTCTCCGATACATCCGTTCCAATAAAATCATATTCCTCAAAGAACGGCTGCATATGCATTGGTTTCCACACTGGTCTTGATTCAATATTCTCTTTTTCAAGAGCCTCCATAATATCGATTGGCCTTATCTTGCCTGTTAAAGTCATCGAACATAACCAGTAATTTGGTTTATCCCACTCATTACTTGGCATGAACTGAATCCCCTCAAGTCCACCTAGTTCTCTTTTATAGTACTCAAAAATATATCGCTTCTTATCAACTCTCTGATCTAACACTTTAAGCTGTCCTCTACCAATCCCAGCAACTACATTACTCATGCGATAATTAAATCCTAGTTCACTATGCTGATAATGTCTTGCTTGATCTCTGGATTGAGTAGCCCAAAACCTTACCTTTGCAATTCTCTCTTCATTATTCGAAACCAACATGCCGCCACCTGAGGTAGTGATAATCTTATTCCCATTAAAAGAGAAGATTCCAAAATCACCAAATGTACCAGTATGCTTTCCTTTATAGTAAGTACCTAGAGACTCAGCTGCATCCTCTATTAATGCTACATTATGTTTTTTACAAAGTTCCACTATTCTATCCATATCAGCAGATAACCCATAAAGATGTACAACAATTACTGCCTTAACATTTGGATATTTATAAAATGCCTCTTCTAGAGCCTTAGGACACATATTCCACGTTTCATAATCACTGTCTATAAAAACCGGAGTAGCATTTTGATAGATAATTGGATTAGCTGTTGCTGAGAATGTAAGTGTTGGACAGAAAACGATGTCCCCTTCTCCTACTCCAGCTGCTTTAAGTGCCAAATGAATTGCAGCAGTGCCAGATGAAAGTGCTGCTGCAGATTTAGAGCCTACCTTTGCAGCTAATTCTTTTTCAAATCCATCGACATTTCCCCCAAGAGGTGCAATCCAGTTTGTATCAAACGCTTCCTTTACATACATCATTTCATAACCTTCATCACTCATATGTGGTGAAGAGAGAAATATTCTATTATCCATGCCTCGAACTTCCTTTCCTATTATGTAAGTACGGTTTATCAAATCTATTTAGCTTGTTAGTACTTATTTGGCTTAATCAATTACTGTTTCCAAATAACTACTAACCTACTAAATTCATAATCTAAGTTAAAGTTGTAAAGGTCCACTTGCTCATTATTATTTAAACTTATAGATAACAGAATTAAAGCTCTTATCCAGGTTGAGAAAATTACTTGAATAAGAGCCTAAATAAATGCTATTTTACCTTTGCTTTTTCCAATAATTCTTCAAGATAGTTAAGCAATTCGTATTTCAAGTCATTATCCTGTAAAGCAAATTCCACTGTAGTTTTTACAAAACCAATCTTTTCACCAACATCATAACGCTTACCTTCAAAATCATAAGCAAAAACACGTTGAATTTGATTCAACTTCTGAATAGCATCAGTCAACTGAATCTCTCCACCAGCACCCTTTTCCTGTTGATCCAAAAACATAAAAATTTCAGGAGTAAGGATATATCTTCCCATAATCGCAAGATTAGATGGAGCAGTACCTTTTGCAGGCTTTTCTACAAAGTTCTCAACCTGATATCTTCGACCATCCTGAACCGAAGGTTCAACGATACCATATCGATGTGTATCTTCATCAGGAACCATTTGTACCCCTATTACTGAAGAACGAGTTTCTTCATATTGTTCAATCAATTGCTTTAAACATGGAGTATCACTTTGAACAATATCGTCACCAAGTAATACTGCAAATGGTTCATCCCCAATAAAGTTCCGTGCACACCATACTGCATGCCCCAATCCCTTTGGTTCTTTTTGACGGATGTAGTGGATATCTGCCAAGTTAGTAGAATATTGAACCTTATCAAGGATATCAAACTTTTCTTTTTCGATAAGATTCTGTTCAAGTTCATGCGCAACGTCAAAATGATCTTCAATCGCACGCTTTCCTTTACCAGTAACAATAATTATATCTTCAATACCAGAGGCAATTGCTTCTTCAACAATGTATTGGATTGTAGGCTTATCAACAATCGGAAGCATTTCCTTAGGCATTGCCTTTGTTGCTGGTAAGAATCTAGTTCCTAAACCAGCCGCAGGAATAATCGCTTTTCTTACTTTCTTCATTAACATAGCCCCTTTCTTGATTACACTACCTCTAGCACCCGTACTTTATTATTCGCCAATCCAATCAATGTCTCTCTAATATCATTTTCGTTCATTCTCTCAAAGTCCCTCATAAAGTCTAAAAGAGTATTCTCAGCAGGTAAAGCCGCCTTCCCAATATGTATCTTTGGGAATACTTGCTTCTTATGCACTTCATTTTCATTCAAAAGCTCTTCATACATCTTCTCACCAGGTCGAATTCCAGCATACTTAATCCCGATTTCTTCTATTCTATATCCAGACAGTTTGATTAAGTTTTTCGCTAAGTCTAAAATCTTAACTGGTTCGCCCATATCTAACACAAAGATTTCTCCACCACGCGCAAGCGATCCAGCTTGTATAACCAAACGTGATGCTTCTGGAATCGTCATGAAGTATCTTGTCATATCAGGATGAGTGACAGTGACCGGGCCACCATTTAGGATTTGTTTCTTAAACAATGGAATGACACTTCCACGACTTCCAAGTACGTTACCAAAACGGACAGCTACGAATTTCGTTTGGCTTCTTTGTGCCAAGTGTTGAACGATCATTTCAGCGAAGCGTTTTGTTGCCCCCATCACGTTCGGAGGATTAACTGCTTTATCAGATGAAATTAATACAAACGTATTTACTCCAAACGTATCGGCCGCTTCCGCTACATTTCTTGTACCGAAAATGTTGTTTTTAACGGCTTCTCTTGGATTGTATTCCATAAGTGGAACGTGCTTATGTGCTGCTGCATGATAAACTACATACGGCAGATGTTGTTCCATCACTTCGAACATTCTTGTCCGATCTTGGATATCTCCAATGACAGGAACGATTTCAATTGTTTCTCCGTATTCTTTACGAAGTTCCATATCAATTAAGTAGATGCTGTTTTCACCATGTCCTACGAGGACAATTTTTTGCGGATTGAATTTACAAATTTGACGGCAGATTTCGGATCCAATTGACCCGCCTGCACCTGTAACCATAACCGTTTTTCCGGTGACAATCTCAGAGATGCTTCCCATGTCTAGTTCTACTGGTTCACGACCTAGTAAGTCTTCTACCTGAACATCTCGGAAACTATTCACGGAAACTTTGCCGAGCATGATGTCTTCTATCATTGGGATGATTTGTGTTTTGACCTTTGTTTTTGAACATTCTTCAAAGATTCGGTTTAATTCTTTTTTACTTAATGAAGGAATTGCAATGATGATGTTATCGACTTTCAGTTTTTCAACTGCTTCGGCAATCTTTTCTGAGGATCCGTAGACGGGAATGCCTAGGATTTGAAGTTTGAATTTATTCGGATCATCATCAATGAAAGCGATTGCTCTTAATTCTGAATCTGTGCTCTTTTTTAGCTGTCGTGCTACCATTACACCAGCAGAACCTGCACCAATAATCAAAGCTCTCTTTTGGGTAGGTTTTGCTTTCATATATGTATCTCTTGTAATTCGCCAAATGAACCTTGATCCACCAAGTAATAAAATATAAAGCATCCACGTAGAGGAAAGTGCACGGAAGTACACTTCATATCCTGCAACCATTTGGACAATCGCTGTAAAGAGTACTGAAAATGTTACAGCTTTTGCTATTGCATTTAATTCTCCAATGCTGGCGTATTCCCATGCTTTATGATAAAGCCTGTACACAATCGCAAATGCGTGATGACTGACAAGTAGCACCGCTCCGCTGATCAGGAGAATTTTCTGATCGTTGATTTGTATGGATGGATGCATCTGGATGTAGCTAACAAAAATAGCAGATAAAACGAGAATGGAATCTAAAAGTGCTAATACTGCTAGGCGTGTGCGGTATGACAAGTGTGCGTTCCCCTTTCATATTGTGTTTCAACATGCTTTCATTCACTAAAGCCTTACGGCAAAAATAAATATCTAATGAAAACACATGTGTCTTTACACGGATTTTCATTAGATATTTAAGAAAAATTTAATAATTTACGGGCATCTAACCCACCCTCACACCCTGCTAGTGACAATTTGCGTCTAAGGAACTTTGTTAAGTTCCCACAGCAGGGTCGAGTGCCTCCGTATGTAACGGCCAGGAGACATTACCGGTCAGGTTGGATGTCTGACAAATAGTGTATGTACAAACAATTACCAAATAAGGGTATCAAGAATAAAAGTCTCTATCCTTTATATCGGCTTTTTACCAGATCATTAGAATATATTTAAGAACTTTTTCTTTTTCACTCGTTCTGGTGCTTCTTTATAAGCATGCTTTCCTTCTATTATAAGGGCAGCATTTTCTTTAAACATGAACTCAACGTCGCTTCCATATTTCGAGCGAATGATGGAGTATGCTTCTTTCAGTTTGAAAGATCGATTTGATACGTTATGAGCATCTGAAGCAATGAAGTGAGTCAAGTTCGCTTCCACTAGTTGTAGTGAGAAGTTCTTGATTTTCTTACCAAATGCGCCGGCGATACTGGCAGCGGTTACTTGTGTGAGCGCTCCCTTTTTTACAAGTTGATAAAGAATATCAGGGTTTTCAATCAATTCCTGGTTACGTTCTGGGTGAACGATGACAGGGATGAACCCTTTCAACTGTAAATCGAAAAATAGTTGTTCGGTATAACGAGGAACACTGTTAGATGGAAACTCGACAAGCACGTAGGGAGAGGATGCAACCGTAAGAATGTCATCCTCATTGATCCCTTGAATCATTTCTCCATAAATGCGTGTTTCCTGTCCAGGCAGAATTGTGATATCTATGTTTTCTTGTTTCAATGCGTTATTAAGTTCTTCAACCTTATTTAAGATTGACCAACGTGGATTCGTATACGTACTATTCAAATGGTGGGGTGTTGCTACTATCGTATGAATCCCTTCTTGGGTAGCCATCTTAGCCATTGCTAAACTATCTGCTAATGTTTCCGGTCCATCATCTACACCAGGTAAAATATGACAGTGTAAATCTATCATGCGCCCACCTACTTCCAATTAATTGCTAGTTTTCTGTGACTTTTATAATAGTAACATGCGTTTTTTTGATGGTAAAGAGGTGCATTTTGTCGAAATTTGTCACTTTGAGCCGTAGTAATAATAGTAGTTAGATTTCTGAATTTGTTTGTTATTCAGAACAACACCTAAAAGCTTACTTTTAGCTGCTTGCAACAATTCTTTTGACTTCAAAACCTGTTCCGTTTCCGTTTTACCACTGAAAACAACCAAGATGGTGCCATCGCATTGATTCGATAGAATTTGTGGGTCGGCTACTGCCAATAAAGGCGGTGTGTCCAAGATAACCATATCGAATTGCTCCGCAACTTGTGTTAAAAGCTGTTCCATAGATTGAGAACTTAGTAGCTCAGCAGGGTTTGGAGGAATCGGCCCACTTGTTAAGATAAACAGATTCTTTTCATCTGATTCAACAACCGCTTTTTCAAGCGTAGTTTGCTTTGTCAGTACGGTTGTCAGGCCAAAAGTGTTCGCTGTTCCGAATGTATAGTGTACAGTTGGTTTTCTCAAGTCAGCATCGACAAGCAGTACTTTCTTCCCTTGTTGCGCAAACACAACTGCAAGGTTTGCTGCCGTTGTCGATTTCCCTTCTGCGGGACCTGAAGAAGTAACCAATAGGGTTTTGATGTTTTCGTCAATTGCAGAGTATTGGATATTCGTACGGATTGTACGGTATTGTTCAGAGATTGGCGACTTCGGATCGAAAGTCGTAATCAGTTTACGACGGTGTTCCATCACGTTGATTTTCTTATTTTTACGAGTAAACAGATCTTTAAGCCCCAAGAGATTCGCCTCCCACTTGCGCCTTGCGTGCTTTACGCTGCGCCATCATTTCTTCCATTTGTACTTCATCTATTGTTGGAATGACTCCGAGGATCGGAAGTTCTAGTATTTTTTCTACATCTTGTTCATTCTTAATTGTGTTATCAAAGTATTCTAAGAGGAATGATAAACCTACTGCTGTCATTAATCCGACTACGATCGCAATCGCAACGTTTAAAAGTGGCTTTGGTTTAATTGGTGATGGATCTTCACCGATTGTCGCTTTTGCTAAGATGCTTACGTTATCAATTTTCATAATTTTTACGATTTCTTCTTGGAACACTTCGGCTGTTTTGTTGGCGATATCAGCCGCTTGTTGTGCATCGGGATCTGTTACAGATACGTTCACTACCTGTGAATCCTTTTCACTACCCACCGTGATTTTTCCATTAAGTTGGTCAGTTGTCATGTTCAAGTCTAGTTCGTCAATCACTTTGTCAAGGATTGGTGGACTTTTCATGATGATGTTATACGTGTTAATTAATTGTAAGTTCGTTTGTACTTCAGTTGGGCTATAGATGCTTTGCTCCGTACGTTCTTGGTTTACTAGTATCAGTGTTGAGGCTTGGTAAATCGGAGTTAAGAAGAAATAGCTGATGACACCACTCGTCAAGGCAGCTACCAGGGTAATTGAGATAATTAACAGAATACGTTTCTTTAAGGTTTCGAGCAGTTCTTTTAAACTTATTGTCTCTTCCATGGAGTCCTCCTATGATATATGAATTTTTATTTGTTTTTAGATCATTCTAGTCCAAAAGTAGGATAACTTCGACATACAATTTTTATTCACTCCTACTATTAAACAACATTTTGTAAATAATTAGAAGAGTTTTTTGGGTTGTGGGAGATTTTTCAAGTTTAATAGGTTAATGGTTGGGGGATATTGATAGATGGTAGGTTTTAAGGAAGCGTTTACAAAGTTTGGAGAGTTAGTTTAATGCGTACGGTAATACTTTGACGGGTATTGTTCTTGTCGAATAATGGGACCGTATCGATACATTTACTTTTTGTATTGATATATTAAGAAATGGTATCGATATCCGGGGTTTTCATATTGATAAATGAGAAAATCGTATCGATAAATTAGTAGAATTCTTGTTTCAGATACTTGATACCCCCTCTTAAAATAGAAGAGTGTCAGGAACTCAAAGTTCCTGACACTCTTCTATTATTTAATCCATACACCTTTTGAGTTGAAGGTGTATCTTTTTCCACTAATCGTGATCGTACCTGTTTGCATGACTCCGTTTGTGTTGAAGTAGTACCAGTATGAGCCGAGCTTGAGCCAGCCTGTTTGCATGGAGCCGCTTGTTGTGAAGTAGTACCAGCTCGTGCCGATTTTCACCCAGCCGATTTGCATGATGCCGCTCGTTGCGAAGTAATATTTCTTTGTTCCAAGAGTGAGCCATCCTGTTTGCATCGCTCCGCTTGACGGGAAGTAATACCACTTTCCATTGTAGGATAACCAACCCGTTTTCATGACACCGTCAGCTTGGAGGAAGTACCATTTGTTAGAAATCAGTTTCCAGCCAATTTGCATTTTCCCATCGGCTGCGAAGTAATACCATTTGCTGTTGTAAGAGAACCAGCCTGTCTTGTGCTTGCCTGTTACAGAGTCGAAATAGTATTTGTAGCCGTCCCTTGTGTACCAGCCGTTTGGCGGTGCCCATTTGACTTGCATCATGACAGAGTCACTGGAGTCACCTGCTGGGTTTAAGGCGTGAATCCAAATCTGTGTGTTTTCTGGTTGAGCTGGGATTGTGATTGAGAATGTTCCGTCGGCAGCTGCTCTTCCTTCGATAATTTGTCCGTTGATTTTTACAGTTATATAAGCATTCGGATATTGCACTTTCCCTGTGATCGTTTTTGAATTTGTCGTAATCTCATTGACGGTTATCCAGCGTTGCTTGGTTGTGAATACTTTTGTCGTAATCGGTGTCGGCGCTTCATTTCCAGCAGCATCTTTTGCTGTGATTGTAAGGATTGAACCGCCTGTTTGTGGGTCAATCTTTAAAGTGTATATTCCATTTTCATCTGCCGTTGTTGTACCTAGCAGTTGCTCACCATTGTAAATCGTGATTTCTGCACCTGGTTCTGTTGTGCCTCTGATTTCAGTCGAATAATCGTAAAGTAGCTCTACCCATACTTCGGGAGGAACAGTATCTAAAGGTGCATCTGATACCGTTAGCGTTGTCCATGTGCTCCTGTTATAAGCTGTATCCCAAGACTGAACCTCGACTATTTTTCCATTTACTAATGGATTCACATTTACAGAGAACTTCCCTTTATCATCTGCATACACCTTTGGAAGTTGGATTCCGTCCACTTTGACGATAATGGAAGCAAGCGGTTCTGTTGTCCCTGTTATCGTTGTCGCATTTGTATAGACTGGCTTAACCGTTGGTGCTACCGGTGCTGTTCCATCTATAACATTCGTAATGGTACTGCTGCTTACTCGCTTCAGACTATCTGTTGCTGAAAGGGATAGGATTGTTCCTGCTTTTTGCTTGTCGATATGGACTTGATAGTTCCCTGTCTCGTCCGATACTCCTGATCCAATTACTGTACCATTCACAGAAACTTTTACTGTTGTGTTCGCATCAGTTTGACCGCTCACATTTTCAGCAGCATCTGTGACGAAATTGACTGCCGGTGGTTCAAGCTCACCGTATGGCTGACCATTCACAAATGGCATGGTCGCATATGGTTTGTAATCCAGCGTGTTTGTGTCAGTCTTAATTCGTACGTTGATCGTCTTTTCAACCGTCGAACCCCAGTAATTATTTTTGGCATCAAAAGAGAATGTTTTAGAACCACTTAAGAAAACATGCGGTTGTGAGATTTGTCCGAAGAAATTGTTCTCCGTGATTGTGATGTTTCCACCTATGCACTCATACGTGTCGCAGTTAACTTTTATCGCTGGCTCTGTGTCTTCATTATTAAAAAACGCGTTTCTTTTGAAAAGTGCAGGTGCTGATCCACCGTCAATTGTGACAGGCGCTGTTGCACGGAATAGGTTGTTTTCAATGTAATGCGGAACATCTGGTGAACTAAAATGAATATCACCATTCGAAAACTCAGAGTTCTTCAGGATGAGTTCCTTACCAGAAGTCGTCATTAAAAATCCGCCATCATGGGTTTTCGTTACTTTTGCATTTTCAATATTTACAGATGTAGCTTGAAATTCATCTGCATTCAAGTAAATGTCCATCAGCTCAATTGGATCTTGGGTCGTTCCAACTGCCTTCAATTTCCCCTGAATGATTAACATTGTTCCACCCGATGTGGCAGATGAACCGATTACCTTTACTCCCGGTTCAATGGTAAGCGTTGCGTTGGAAGTAATGTAAATGGGCGAATCTACTTTGTATGGGGAATTAGCCTTTGTCCAAACCGTGTCTGTCATAATACTGTTTTGCACTGTTGTCCCTTCTGCACGCGCTTCCGTTTGTGGATATGCAAACAGCGCTAAAAAGGTTAGCATCATGGCAGGTATGAACAATTTTTGTAAGATCTGTCGCATGTTTTGATTCCTTTCATTGTCAATTTTCCAGTGACACATTGTTACGTTACTAATATATGAAACTATTATACAAAATACTTTCTTTTTATAGATACTTATAATTTATGGGAAATAAAGAGAGTGCCAGGAAGGTCCCTGGCACTCTTCTATGGAACTAGCTTTTTGACTAAAGGAATTTTCTTCATGATCAAAATGACAATCGAACTGATTATGAGATTGATCAGTACACATATAGGTATGCTTAGAATCGGATGTACCGAGTCTTTGATTACATAGAAGATTTCGTCCGCAAAGACATTTAGCACAAGCATGTGAATGAGATAAATACCGAAGCTCGTGTTATTGATGATATTAAGCGGGCGTGGCACTTCTTTCGTCATCACGTTTTTAGCGAATAAGAATGCCGCAATGGCCACGATGGCGACGTTTGGCGAATGGTAATCATACCAGATTTCCGATAAAACACCGTCTTGAGCAAGTGTATAGGAGTATGTGAAATACATGGTTGCTAGTACTCCTACAATGCCACCTGCGTAAATAAGCTTGCGCCATTTGGGACTGATTTCGAAATTGGCTAAATAATAACCAAGAATATAGTAGCCTACATAGTTTGTTACAAAGTAAAGTTCAGGATTAAAGCCGAAGCCAATGATATACTTCATGAACTTGACGCCGATAGATGCGTAAAACCATAACAGCAAGAAATATTGCAAATCACGTTGCTTCGCATTTTGCACAAGAATTTTTACAAGTGGTGTGATCAAGTACAGACCTAGAATCATGTATAAGAACCATAAATGAACACTGATTCCTTGAGTCATAAACAATCTGATTGGTTCTTTAATAGAGATAATATATGTTCCGTTATAGACTTTATAAGCATAATAGATGGCACTCCAACCTAAGAGTGGAATAAACACCTTTGCTGCGCGTTTCATAAAGAAGTCTTTATAGGTAATCTCTCGCTTGTCTCCAAGTAAAAGGGCACCACTAATCATCACAAAGAGAGGAACTGAACATCTCATTAATGAATCATAAAAGTTTGCCGACATCCAGTTTGATAGCGGGACTTCTAATAGATTAACAGCCACGAGGCCAGCGGAAACATGAATGGTAACAACCGCAATGGTCGCCAACACACGAAGCCAATCTAAATACATATATCTTTGTTTCATTATCTCTCCCCCATGGTCGTTATTTTTCCAATTGTTATCTTAACACAAAAGGTCGATATATGGGGTATATTGTCGAATTAAGGGAGGTATTTGAGACGAGTTTCTTCTATTATATTAGCGTTTGAGTGCATGATTGGAATATTATTCATGTTTTGACAAATACCTATCAAATATTTTGGCGGCCTTTCGGTCCTCGCGCGCTCGCTATTTACCGCAGGCAGAGGAGATCTATCCCGGAAAAGAAGAAAAACCCAGAATAGCAGCACCGAATTTCAAGAGAGACTATAAATTTAGTACTGATTCGTTATTGTAGTAGTTTTAGGGTGTGTGGAAGTAGCCGAAAAGTGTAATCGCTCTCTTTTTTCCTTTGTTTATTCGTTTTATTTGTGTAACTGTACGGTTCTTTTGTGTAACTGTGCGGTTCTTTTGTGTAAATCGGGATTCTATTTGTGTAATTTCGACTTTTATTTGTGAATGCAGAAATTCATCCACTACGCCTCGACATCTTTATACTTCATTTCAAAAGGGTGACAGACTTGATGTCTGCCGCCCTTCGCTATCTATTTATTTTATCCTTCTAATAGTATATCTTGAAGATCGAGTTTAAGGTCCTCGATGAGTTTGATTACGGTCATTTCGTTTTCGCTTGAGCCTTTTTCATAGGCGTTCTTAACTATTTCTGCGAAGGTTGTTGTTTTTGCAGCTACTTTAGAGCTTTGGTCGTCCACTTTTGACATTTCCTCCTTTCATTCTGCTATTTTAATCATTCTATTAAAATCTTTGTCACTTGTAAATATATACCAAACATATTTCGTGAAAGAATTATGACATCTGATAATTTTTTCTGATAGTGTCTGTAATTCCCATTATTTCGCGGTTTAAACCGGTTTCCGACACAGGAATAGCAAAATTTATGTAGAATTGTAAAACAATTTGTAATGTGTTTGTAACATAATCATAAATAAACTGTAAATTTTAATAGGTTTAAAATGTGAGATACTAGTTTTACAGAAAACGAGTCTCACAAGATGTGTCTCGCAACAAACTGGAGGTCAACATGAAGAAGTTAATCATTACTAGTCTTGTCTGTTCCTACATGTATTTTGGCGGATTGTTCGGTTTAGTGAAAGCGGATGCATCAGATTTTGGTGAAGACGTTACGGATATAGCATTAGATTATATTGGTGTACCTTACCAATGGGGTGGCACTACACCAAGCGGATTTGATTGCTCAGGGTTTGTAGGTTACGTTTATAAGAAAGCAGGCGTTACACTTCCAAGAACGGCTGCAAGCATATATAGCGAAGGAAATGCAGTTTCGAAATCTAGCTTACAAAAAGGCGATTTAGTCTTTTTTGATACAAGTTCTACTACAAATGGTCCATCACATATTGGTGTATACATAGGCGACAATCAGTTTGTCCACGCTTCAAGCTCAAAGGGAGTAAGAAAAGATTCTCTTTCTAGCACATACTGGAACAATACTTATTATGGTGTTAAGCGTGTAGGTAAAGGCGGCTGGGTCTATACAGCTGCAGGCTGGAACTTCCTTGATGCGAACGGCGCTAAGGAAACTGGCTGGGTTCTTGATGCTGGCAAATGGTACTTCTTAGATTCAAAAGGCATCATGAAAACTGGTTGGGTTTACGATGGAGGTAAATGGTACTTCCTTACGAAAAGCGGTGCGATGAAAACTGGTTGGTTATATGAAAAAGGCAACTGGTACTTCCTTGCAAGTAGCGGTGCGATGAAAACAGGCTGGTTAAGCTACAAGAACGAATGGTATTACCTTTACAACAGTGGTGTCATGGCAGTAAATACAACTGTTGATGGATATAAGATCGGCAGCGATGGTGCAAGGATTCAATAATGATGAAAGCAAGCTCAAGCGGCTTGCTTTTTCTTTTGGTTGATAGTGTTGTTAATTTTTAACAACACTATCATTTTGAGTGGAAAACTATTAAAATATTACCAGACATACAATAAATTTACTGACGACAAAGGTGGACCTTACATGAAAAAATGGAAAATTGTCCTGATTACGTTATTTGTGCTGATTGCCGGTGGCGCAGGAACACTATATTATTTATTGGAATTAAAAGATTATGGAACTGACGATAAGAAAGTAGCTGAAATTGTTAAAAGTGGCTATGAAGTTATTTTACCAGGAGATAAAGCGGTTGCTGATAAAAGTAAAAAGGCTACAGAAGGTTCAGCATCTTCAACAGAGGGTTCTGAAGGTAGCGATGCTACAGCATCCACTCCACAATCTAGTGCTGATAAACTAGCTGCTTCCATCGTGGCAAAAGCAAAGACTACGACTAAGAAAAACACAACTACATCCGATTCAGCTAATCCTGATTCTGAATCACCTTCTACACCTGCTACTTCTGATCCAGTAACAGCTCAGTCCATCATCAATAAGTATCAGCCTTCATTTGAAAACTTGCAGGCACAAGCTGATGGGAAACTGACCGCATTGATCTCCTATGCAATCGGAGAATATCAATCAAAGAAAGCTTCTGGTGAGGAAGTATCTTATTTTTACTTCTACTCTAAATACACTGCCGCTGCTTCTTCCTTAGAAGCTAGTACAGATGCTTCATTTAACAAAATCTACGGAGCCTTGACTGCAGAGCTAGAAGCAAATGGTTTTGACGCTAGTGCGGCAAAAGGAATCAAAGCACAATACAATGCTACAAAGAAAGCTCAACGTTCTGCTTTAATGAATCAAGCCATGAGCGGATTAAAGTAATTTGATTTTCATCCGATAATTATATAGTAGAAAAGTTCTAGTATTTTAGTTGTTATAGAATGGTTTTTTATGTAAAATAAGTCTATCACTTTCTTGTTCTATCAAACAATTAAGTACATAGTTTATTTTTCTAACATAGGAAAAAACAAAAAATATTTGCAGGGGGTTTATCGTGAAAAAGTTATTTGCTTTTTTTAGTTTGTTTTTCTTGCTAGCTGCAACGCTTGTACCACAAGCAAAAGCTGCAGAAGCTTCATACTCCGCTTCTGTCACAATCAATGGCGAAGAGTATACAATCGAAGCTGACGAAAACACATTCGTATTTAACCTTGATCAGTTTGTTGAAGAGTTCGGTTTAGCCGAAACGGACAAAGTGGAAAAAATCGCTCTTGAAACTCCAGACGGTGTGACAAGTGTAAATTTCGATTTCGGTGTACTTGATGGTGTTGAGTTAACAAAAGAAGTTGAAGTTGTGAATAACAAAGCAGAATACGTTCTTGCTGATGTATTAGGTGCAAGAGATCCACAACAAGACGGCCTTGCAATCAGCACGCTTCGTCAATTGATCTACCCATTCGAGAACTATGTAGCTATTACTTTAGAAGCTAATTATGAAGAAGAAGGTAACTTTGATTACTTAACTTTTGTATTAGCTGCAGATGAAACTCTTGAGTTCCCTGGCAACAAAAACACTACTCTTTCTGGTTTCTCTTTAATGACATCAAAAGGTGAAGTTAAAGCAGTTGGTGCAGATAACAAGTATGTAGTTAACATTAACAAGTTGGCTGGTAATACTGAAGTTTCTGCTATTAAATTTAAGTCTGAGAACGCTGCAACTTTCTCTCTTTTCTCTAGCGACTCTTTCTTATTCTCTGATAACACAGACCTTAAATTTGTAAACAAAGAAGCAATCTTAACAGCAGACATGCTTAAAGCAAAAACAGGTCAAGATCTTCCTGATTCAGTTAGTGTTGATGTACTTAAATATGTAATCAACGCTTATGGCATCAACACTTTAAACGGTGTAATCGCAGATGCTGAAGGAAATAACACTCCTGTAACAATCAAAGTTTCACTTGAAGGCTGGGTAAATGAAGACGGTGCAAAGTACTACGTTGATGAGTTCGGCGACTATGTAACTGGCTGGGTGAATGTTGGCGGAAAATGGTACTACTTCGATGAAGAAACAGCTGAAATGGTAACTGGCTGGGTGAAGTGGGAAGGCGATTGGTACTACCTAAATCCTACAGATGGTCACATGGTCACAGGATTAGTAAAAGTCGGTACCAAGTTATACTTCTTTAACAAAGATGGTATTATGCAAACTGGTTGGGAAAAAGTAAACGGTAAATGGTACTTCTTCCACCTTAAAGACGGTTATGCGTTAACTGGTTGGTTTAAAGACGGTAAGAAATGGTACTTCTTTGACAATAGTGGCGTTATGCAAACTGGTTGGGAAAAAGTTGGCACTAAGTGGTACTACCTAGGTACTGATGGCGCTATGCAAACTGGCTGGGTGAAAGTCGGCACTAAATGGTACTACCTTGACAACAGTGGCGTTATGCAAACTGGTTGGGAAAAGGTTGGCACTAAGTGGTACTACTTGAACGCAGATGGTTCTATGAAAACTGGTTGGTTAAAAGACGGCAATAGCTGGTACTACCTAGAAGCTAACGGTGTAATGCACACTGGTTGGTTGAAGCTTGGTACGAAATGGTACTACTTCTACTCTAACGGTAAAATGGCAGCTAACACGAAAGTTAACGGTTATAAGTTCGACCGTAACGGTGTGTGGGTACGCTAATTGAAATTATAAGGGAAGCTCCTTAGGGCTTCCCTTTTTTGTTCCATAAAAAAACCGCCTTTGATAGACGGCTTTCATCCATACTATTTTATGCTTTCAAGAGCTTGTTTTACATGGGCGTAAGAGTTAATGGTTGCCATCTTGTCCATACCTGCATTCACAACGGTTTGGGCCAATTCTGGACGTATGCCGGTCACGAGTGTTTCGATACCGATCAATTGCAGTACACCTTGTATTTGAACGAAATAGTGGGCTACCTCAAAATCGATATTCAAGATTCCTGAGAAGTCGATGATCAGATACCTTAGTTTTAATTCACTTAGCTCTGGAACAACATTCTCCAGAATATGATTGGCTCTAAACGAATCGATGGCTCCGATCAAGGGCAAGACCGCAATGCCATCTTTAATCGGAACGACTGGTGCCGATAATTTGGCGAATTCCTTTTGTCTCTCGGCTTCGATTTTATCAGCAAGACGCTCAAAGGCAAAGACAGTCTCATTGATGCTAACATCTAGAATGGCGTTCACTTTCTTCGTCATCGTGGCATGATCCTCGACAGCGAGTCCATAATCCGTGCTGATTCTTGTGATAAGATCAGAAAAGATTTCCCTCGTTGGTGGATAACGAACCACAATCTCCGAGATCTTACCTCCAGATGAAGCTTCCCTTTCGCCATTGCTTTTACTCCAGGCAATGAGTTCTTGAGGTATCCCCTCTTCCCCTTTATGCAGGGATTCCCCTAAGAAACCTAAGAGTTCAATGTACATGTTAATAGCTTGTTCTTTTTCCCAGTTTGGAATGTTCAAATTCATCTTGCAGAGTACTCCTTCAACGATTTCCACAGCAAGAGATTTTGCATTTTCGGATAAGAATTGAGAAATATTGAAGAACGAGGTCATTTGAATCACACTCCTTTTTAAGATAAAGGCACTGTTAAGAAACAACAATCTTTTTGAGAATGAGACTAAAATAAGGAAATTGTCGATTGTAGGGTTGCTAAAACTAGTATACAACATTTGCTAAAAGGGTCGCACACAATATCACACATCTTCTCTAAAAGGAGGCATAAAAGAAGGCAATCACTCTGAATATTTCTGAGTCATTGCCTTTGCTATTTATTATTAGTCGAGCCTTTTTATGTTAATTCATCGTAGTCTATGGCTTCGGGTTCTCGTTCTAGATATCCTAATTCCACGGCTAATTTAATGGTTTGATTGGCATAAACGGCTGTTTCCGAAATGATCTTGCTATAGAATCCAAACAAATCTCTCCTCGAACTAACTGCGAGAGATTCCCCGTAGAAAACGATCGCATATCGGATGATCGTTAATAGTATTCCCATCATCAATTTATCTGAAAAAGGTGCCTTTGTAGAGTCCGTTACGGTTAATTGATTGGGAATGGATGCATCCAGTTCCACGTCACTTAAAAATAGTTCAAAGCTATCTAGCAGTTTTTTTGACATCTCTTTACCGAATTGAAAGTGCTTCCGAACTTTCTCTGAAGATACGGTTTGAGAGAATCCAATCAAGAGTGTTTTCCCTAAAATATTTCGTTGGACATTCAAGAACAATTGATTCAGTTGTGTGGCATGGACGGGTCTTCTTTTTCCAAACCAGCCAGTTAGGTAGCCCGTGCCCTGAACAAACTCGGTATGATCTGGAATGGGGATTGAAGGCGGTCTCACAAAGATCCCTTTTTGCAAAAGCATATTTGTGACTTCATTCGTTAGGGCGATATAGTCGATTAAGCATTCGTTTGAAAAATCGCGGATGTCTTTGCGAGCCGAACTTTTCAAAGCATTCGCGTGTGTTTGCATGCCTAGTTCGACGATGAATTTCAATAGGAAAGCTGAAGTAATATCAGAGAACAATCTTGGTGCTTGGAGATTTACGTCATGCTCGTTGTATCCAATCGGAGCTGGACTCTCTTCTTTTGCGAAAATCTCTTTTAGTTTTTCTATATGTACTTGGCTTGTGTTGATATATTTTTGGATTATATTCTTAATGTCTTCGTCTTCGACTACTTTTTCAAAGTGCATAAAGGTATAAAGTGACATGGTTTCACTTTGATAAGAAACCCATAGAATTGAGATTTCTGATGATGTTAAGGGGATATGCTGTTCCATTTATTTTCTCCTTGAGAATTAGTCTTATTACCATTATGTCCAATCCACAAAATGGTTATGAATGGACTGTTGTAACCCTTTTTGGGAATTATTTCGTTTCTAGATGCCTCTGCTAGAGGAAACAATAATCTTGCACCAAATTTTCCGAGGAGGTTACAAATGGTCTCTAAAAAGTGTTGGCTTATTTGCTTGCTTACCTTTTCATTCCTTTTTGGAACTTCATCTGTCTATGCAGCCCCTCCAGAAAATGAGCTAAACCAATATTTAGCTCAGATTGGCTGGACGAAGCAGGAATTGCAGGATTATCTCGCTAATTTCGAAATTTCTCTGGAAGATTTCGAAACAGTGGAAGACCTAAAACTATTTGTCGGGACTCCAATTAACGCCACAAACTTACAGGAGTTATTAACTCGTTACAGTTTGACTGAACCGGAACTAAACGAGCTTTTGGACCATTTTGGAGACTCCGTAAGTGAATATGAGGTTATCGAGGATTTGGATGCAGCGGTCGACTTTTACGTCAACCATGATGAGTACATGGCTGATGTAGAGACTGAGTTAGCCAAGATCGGTTTAACAGAAGCAGAAACGGAGAAGTTCTTTACCTATTTAGCGGAAGTGGAAGAAAAAAATAAAGACCAACTTGATCAGATGGAAGCATTCGATGCCAGATTGGAGAAATTCCTATTTGTTGACGATCCCTCAGAACTTTCTGATGAAGAATTAGATGAGGTCGTTCAAATATTGACCGAAACGATTGCGTTGTATGAAATCGACGTGAAGTTCAAAGTGGATAATAAAGACATCTCTTTAAAAGAACTTCTGAAGATGAAAGAGCTGCCGAATTCATTAGCGGCGAGTATCTATAGCACAGCGGGAGAGTTATTAATTGATTTTTCAATCCCAGCTGAGTTTTTTGAAAGCATGAGCGCATTAGAAGAAGGCGAAGAAATGCTTCATGTCGGGGAACTTTCAGATGAATTTGTAGACCATCTACACAAAGAAAAATTTGAAAACAATGGGATGAAATAATCCAGGATGATTCTATTTAATATAAAAAACAAGCAAAAGATGAGAGTTAATTCCCTCTCATCTTTTGTTTGTTTCTTAAGAAATAGTTACTGGCATTTCCCGTTTCGCCCATTCCACTAACTCGGCTTCGCCCATTGGTTTGGAGAAGTAATAGCCTTGAATAATGGTATCGTCGGCTATTGATAACAGGAAGTCCACTTGTTCTTGCGACTCTACTCCCTCGAGCACGACTTTTAAGTCCAATGAGTGCCCTAAATTAATGATCGCTCTGATGATGGCAGAGTCCTTTTCGGAAATCGGCACGTCATCGACAAAGGACTTATCAATTTTTAAAGTGGTAATCGGAAGTCGCTTCAAGTAGGACAAGGAAGAAACGCCTGTACCGAAGTCATCTAAGGCAATCATGAATCCGATTTCCCGGAATTCTCTAATCGCACGTATCGCACTCTCGATGTTATTGATGACACTCGTTTCGGTGATTTCCAGCTCAATTTCACCACTATTGATGTTGTATTGAGACACCGCGTCTTTTAATGTTTTCATCAGCCTTCCAGAAGTGAAATAGGAGCCCGGGATATTAATCGCTACTTGAAAAACAACCCCGTCTCTTTCTTTCCAAAGCGAGATTTGTTTGCATACATGGTCGATTAACCAATCTGTCACATCAAATATCTGACCGGTTTCTTCTAATATAGGGATGAATACACCTGGCGAGATGAAACCGTATGAAGAGTGGTTCCATCTTAGTAGCGCCTCCACCCCATGGAGCTGATTGGTCTCCGGACTTACTTTTGGCTGATAAACCAAGAATAGTTCGTCTTCCGCGATGGCATTTTCGATATCATGTTTCAGATGTTTTTCAAATGAATCAGCGTGTACTTCCGAATTATATTCGATTACCTCGTGCTTATATCTCAGTGAAGGATACTCTAGTACCGCTAAGACATTGGCAAACAAGCTCTTTTGCTCTTCTTCCCCATTTGCGGTGGTTACCGCACAAACCATATCAATGATGACTTCATTGACGCCAATGGTTCGTTTTTTACAGAGGCAGGCTGCAATTTTTTCCATAGAGCTTTTCAGCTTTTCGAAGTCACAATCATCTTCTGTTAAGATCGCAAAGCGATTTCCTTCGATTCTGTAAAGATTCCCCTGACTGGGCTTGAGCTTATGAATCAACTCCCCGGCAGCCTTGATGATCTCGTCCCCAAAAACGTAACCGTAGCGACTATTCCATTTTTCCAAATCATGAAGATGGATCACGGCCAAGCTCTTGATACCTGCCGTTTTCTGCAACATCTTTTCAAATTGTCTTCGGTTAGGCAGTGACGTTAACATGTCATAATAGGTGAGGCGATAGTCTACATATCTATCCAACAACCCTGATAGAGTAGAGATTCCTAAAATGACAAAGATGCTCACAGTTACACCGGCAATTTGAAAAATGTCCATTTGGTTTTGATGGCTGTTTCGGTAGGGCAACGGCTCATCAACATAAAAAACGATCGCTTCCATCCCAATATAATGCATGCTAGCAATCGCAAGTCCCATCAAAAGGGATGTGACGAGCTTAACCAAATAGTTTTGATTGAACCTTTGCTTCATAGAAAACACATAGAGCGCTACATAAGAAACGATGATCGCAACGGCAATGGACAATAATAAAACCAAGGGCTTGTAGTAGTACTGCGCTTGCATTTTCATCGAGAACATACCCATGTAATGCATCGATGCGATTCCTAGCCCCATGATGATGCTGGCAATCACATATGACCATTGAGTAGGCTGCGTTCTATTTGAAATGTAGAATGCTAGATAGGAGGCCAAGATTGGCGGAAATACGGATGCAATGGTTAAGACGAGGTCATACTCCATCGGCACCTTAAAGTTTACGGCGCTCATTCCGATAAAATGCATCGACCAGACGCCTAAGCCCATTGCAATGGAAGCAAAGCTTAGCCAAAGATTGCGATGAAAGAAACTGTTTTGTCTTATCCGGTCGTTCATCGTAATCGCTGTAAAAGAAGCTAAGCAGGCGATCACAATGGAGAGGATGACAATGGAGATGGAATATTCTCCGTGTAGAATAATACTTTTACCTGTATCTGACATGGAGAACATAGCAACAACCTCATTTGATGTAAGTCTAGTGGCATTTTAACCTGCTTTTTATATCGGCACCTTGGTTTACTTTTTCAAGGAAAAAAGGCATTTTTTGTGTAAAATAAAAATCGCCCTGCTGAAGGACGATTTTCTGAATTAATGCTGCTTTGACACGTATAAGCAAAGTGCAAACTATTATGAATTAAAATTTAGCTTTAGGATTTGGACCGAATTTGTTGTCACCAGGATCGCTGTCTTTAACAAAGAACACCAATAGGATGATTGCCCCGATAATTGGAATCAAAGTGATTAACTGCCACCAACCTGATTTTCCTGTGTCGTGTAGGCGACGTGCCCCAACTGCTAATGTTGGCAATAAAACGGCCAAGGAGTAAAGGCTCGAAAATAATTGATCTGTATCTGCCACTCCATCTACTATGGCAAGAGCAATCGTCACGAATAAGTTGACTAGTGTAAACATCCAGTACTCTTTACGTGATGCTCTGCCGGAAAAGCCGACGTAATTCTTTAATACGTGCAAATAGTATTGCATGAAAGAACCTCCTAAAAAAATTATGATTTCAAAACTATTATATCAGAATTTTCTACAAATTTTTCATGTTTTTTCATTAATTGGGATGATATTTCCGGAGAAATTGAAGTTTTTGTCATAATCAAAGATTTCATGCCGTGGGGACGTGATATTTCTAAATAGATTTGATTCTTAATTATGATCGATTATCAGTGTACCGATATCATGATCACACACAACTGGCTCGAGCAGCCACCCGGAACGAAAGATCGCGACAAGCTCGCGAGGAAGAAGGAATAGGATATTAATGGAACATTATTCTTGATAAAGAACAACCTGTCATTTACATTTAAGTGACAGGTTGTTTTTTTGTATGAGGAGATGAGATGGATGGGGAATGATGGATTGAAATCGAAGTTTGCAGACCTGCAACAGGACTTATCTTCAGAAGCTCAGAATGGTTATCCGATGTTTATTGCCGGTATCGTTTTCTGGTTGTGCGCAGGATTGGCTAGTTTCTTTTTAGCGGAAAAGGTGCTTGTATGGGTTTATGTGTTTGGTGTCGGACTTGTCTTCCCTTTAGGAATTCTAGTTTCAAAGGTGTTAAAGATTAACTTCTTGGCCACGCATAATCCGCTATCGGTCATTGGTGGACTTGTCGGCGGCATACAAATTTTCTTTGCCCCGCTCGTGATTTTGGTTGCTTATGAACAGCCAGGATCGATGCCCTTCGTGGTCGGAGTTCTGACAGGTGCACATTTCTTGCCGTATGTGGCGATCTATCAAAGCAAAGCCTATTTGTTTCAAACAGTTGGAACCGTCCTTGCTGTTTCCGTGATCGGAATCAACTGGATGGACCAAGCGTTTACACTTATCCCGTTTGTTCTCGTAGTCGTCTATGCCATCACACTGATATGGCTGATTCGAGAGGTTTCGGTGAAGAAGAGCCATGCGGCGCGGAATCTTTCTATTTAAAAACGGTAAGCTCACATTGGTGGGCTTACCGTTTTTATGTGTGGACGGTGGGGATTTCCCCTATTTGAAGATTTTTCTCTACTGTTTGGATTGGAATTTCGTCTAGAGGTGAACTTTTCTCTACCAAACTTGAGATAATTTCGTCCAATCCGGGATTAATTTCTACTTTGTTTTTTAAAAGAAAGATAGAATGTACTGGCTCACGCTGACGATGATGATGCTCTGCCCTACTCCGCTCGTTAAGCCTGTCGCTAGCCTTAAGAAATTGTTGCTGCTGCGGTATTTCCGTTGCTGGGTCCAACCGTCAAGCACCATCGGGATGTTCATGAGAACTCCGAGCCAGAAGGAACATTCGAAATTGAACAGAAGTAAGAACGGAAAGGCCAAATATCCAGCCAGTATTCCTGTACATCTCGCGCAGATTGGGAAGGTGTAGCCGTTAATGGCGATACTTCTCGATTTCATCCGGTGACATGGGACTATTCCAAAGATGCGATTAATTACAGTCTGGTGTACAGTCACAGTCCGGTTTCCCATCACAATCAAAATCACAATCTGGAATGTCAGGTATGCAATCGCAATCCAGTTTCTTGCGTTTCTTTTTTCGATAATAAAAAAGGATGAATAATAACAGTAAAACACCCAAGCCAATCGCCAGTGAACCGAAGAGCCATTGCGCTTTGATAAGAAGCGTTGTACCCACCACAAATGAAATAATCATCGCCGTTAACAATAGAAAAAACATGCTTATCACCTTTTGAAATTATTAATTACGTTCTAATGAATGCACTATTCCTCTATTGTATTCCTTCTTGGGCTAAAATTCCTTGTTTTTTCTGAAAATGATCTCAAAACCAATCTTTCAAACCTTACCCCAATTCCAAAACGCCATCCAGATACCTGCGTATTACATCATTCGTGGTATTTTTTCTCTATTCGACATATAATAGAAAAGGATTTCACTTTATAATAGTATATATTTTATACATAACAAATGGCTTGAAAGGATGAAGGCACGTTGGTCTTTAGTAACCTTGTTTTTCTATTTATATTTCTACCTTTGGTCTTGTTCTCTTATTTCTTAATAAAAAGGGAATTTCAAAATTATCTTCTATTGGCATTCAGTTTGTTTTTCTATGCATGGGGTGAACCAAAGTACGTTGCCATTATGCTTCTGTCCCTTGTTCTCAACTATTTATTTGGGTTGATCGTTCATCATTTCCGTAGACATAAGCACCTTAAAAAAATTACTATAACGTTTGCCGTTATCACCAACCTATTGTTGTTGGGCTACTATAAGTATATTAATTTCATCATCCTGAATATTAACGAACTATTTTCAACGAATATTAGCATTGAACCGGTTGAAATGCCGCTTGGTATATCCTTCTTCACTTTTCATGCGATGTCGTATGTCATTGATGTCTACCGAAAAGAAGATGAAGTTCAAAGAAATCCGTTTAATCTTGCTTTATATTTGGCCTTATTCCCGCAATTAATTGCTGGGCCCATTATTCGTTACCATGAAGTCGCCGATCAAATTAAGCAGCGTTTTGTCACGATTGAAAAGTTCTCTGAGGGTATCCGCATTTTTATCATAGGGTTATCAAAGAAAGTATTAATCGCGAACCAAGTTGGCTTTCTAGCTGATGCCATTTTTAATAAACCAACTTCTGAAATAAGCGTTCTACTTGCTTGGATTGGAATTATCGCCTATACCCTTCAAATCTATTTCGATTTCTCTGGGTATTCTGATATGGCAATTGGTTTAGGAAAGATGTTTGGCTTTGATTTTCCGAAAAACTTCAACTACCCATATATCTCAAAATCAATCTCTGAGTTTTGGAGAAGATGGCATATCTCTTTAAGCTCCTGGTTTAGAGATTATGTGTATATTCCTCTCGGCGGAAATCGTGTCTCAACATTAAAGAGTTACCGAAATCTATTTATTGTTTGGGGATTAACTGGTCTCTGGCATGGTGCCAGTTGGACTTTCATTGCATGGGGATTATATTACGGAATCATTATCGCGATGGAAAGGGCATTCCTCAATAATTTGTTAGAGAAGCTTTGGACGCCGCTCCGACACGTGTATGTTATTTTGATTTTCCTTATCGGCTGGGTGTTTTTTAGAGCGGATAATTTCACTTATTCGTTCGAATATATTCAAACGATGTTCGGTTTGGGGGACCAACCGCTTTATGATAAGCTCTCGATGTACTATTTATACGATTACGGTGCAATTATGCTTTTAGCAATCGTAGCCTGCACACCTATCATGCCTTATCTTTATAAGAAAACGAATGCATTAACGTTCAACTCGTTCATGGTTTCTTCGAGACAGTTGGTTGTCTCTGGAATCCTTATCTTGTTATTACTCGTTAACATTGTCCATATGGTGAACTCTACGTTTAATCCATTTATCTATTTCCGATTCTAGGCAATAGGGAAAGGAAAATTATGAAAAAAATCATAAATATATTGTTTATAAGCACCTTCTTAATCATTATTTTTAGCGTAGGAATCATCTCTTACGTAAAAGACGACCGACCAATCTCGCCTGTAGAAAACCGGACCCTTGCTCAACGTCCTTTCATCGACCCAAAAACGATTGTCTCAGGTAAATTCTTTAAGGACTTTGAAACTTATTTCGCGGACCAAATATATGGACGTGACCATATCCTGAAGGCATACACGAAGGAACAATTGTTTTTGAAGAGGGCGATTATCAATGATATCGTCGTTGCCAAAAACGATTGGCTCCTCTATGAACCTTCGGCAGCAGGAATCGCTTACGAGGAAATGGATAAATCATTAGCAAATCTTAAAACACTGGCAGATGAAACTGGGGTCGAAGTCCATTTCGCTGCAGCACCATATAAGATGAATATGCTCGAAAATATTTATCCTACTTTTATCAATGAACAGCTTGGCATCAAGAGGCAGCAATACTTCATGAGCCATCTGCCAAGCAACGTCCATGGGATCAACCTTTATCAAAGTTATAAAGAAGAGTTCACACAAGACCAGCTAGAAACGATGTTCTTTAAGACAGATCATCACTGGAACATTGATGGTGCCTTTATCGGCTATCAAAAAATCATCAATGGCTTGAGTGACAACTCGAAGATTTTTAAAGGTAAGCCATTGGAAAAAGAAAACATGAAAATGGTTTGTAATCATGAAGCCCAGTTTGTCGGCAGTCTCAATCAGCGCCTATACAGTATGGTGAACACTGAAGGTGAAAAAGCCTGTTATTATGAGCCGTTCTTTGATGCTGATCACGGTAAAGTGTCAACGAAGACTTGGGATGGAAAAGTCTATAATAATATCAAAGATATTTATGCATCCGGCGTTAACCGAAAGGACACGATCATGTATGGTCACCTCTTCACTTGGGATTATCCAGAAATCAAGTTTGAGTACGATAATGCCCCGAATGATTTACACGTATTAATTCTAAAAGATTCATACGGAAATCCTATTCAGCCGTTCTTGGCTCAGCATTTCAGCAAAACATCGATACTGGACATCCGCCACTATCAAGAAAAATCGATTGCTCAGTATGTGAAAGATAATAAGGTCGATATGATTCTTTTCGTTTATAATGATTCGAACTTAACGGGTGCGATGTACGAATTCGTGCCAAAAGCTAAATAGAAAACGGCAAGTCCTTTTGGGGGACTTGCCGTTTTTTGTTTGAAGACTGTTTCTGCGTTTTTTTGGGATAAAATTCCTCACTAGGGGTTCCTGAAAAAGGTAATTTTACTGTTGGATGAGGTCGGGCGCTTGGATGCGACGATATTTAAGCTATTTTTTTGTGCGATATCGCCGTTTTCACATGACTAATCTCCTGTTTTTTCGGCCTAATGGACGTTTTCAAAAATGTTTTCTCATACGTCACGCGGAAGTCACAATAAAACCACTGAAGAACAGCAACACCCTATCAATTTATTGTAGAAAAAAACAAAAATAATAGATAAAATAAACATTAAAGGAAATAATTAGAATTTTTTTACAAATAGTGAGCTCAGAGGTGTTCAATGGCAAAAATCGTTGTTAGATTAGTGATATTGGTCAGTGTCGTTCTATTGATGAACTATTACATCCCCATGTATATTCACGATCAAAAACAAGTAAAAACAGCTCAAAGTGAAGAACCAGTAAAAACGAGTATATCCTTTACCTCAAAAGAGATGGATATTACTGTCTTGAATAGTGGCCATTTAACGAAGCAAGAATTGAGAGATTTCCAGGATGAGTTTGAGAAGCAAATGTCCGATGTTTTGCGTTTAACAAGGAAAGCTTTGCCAAAAGTTAAAAGCGTTAAGTTTGATACTTCAACGGACTATAACTTGTATTCTCAACTCGTACTCGTCTTTGACAGAAGCTTTCATAGCGAAGAACAAAGCTATTATTATCAGATCGTATCAAATATTTTTAAACAAGATAGCTCTCGAGGCCGTTTTACTGCGGTGGGTTTAACAGGATATCTCGAGAATACCCTTAAGGATCTACCAGTTCATGAAGAATATGCTTATTCCTGGGACAATGAACATATTCCAAGCATTGTTGTTCTCCTCGATCCAGTTGAATTTAGCGCTAACTATTTTCATGCATTGCCTTCAGAGGAAGAAGATGTAGATATTTCGGCTGAGACTTATTTTAAAGTAGCTAGTTTCTCCTCTTACTTAATCGAGACATACGGAATCGATAGATTTATGAAGCTATATGATAGCACTGACCTCGTTAGTAATATAGAAAAAATTTATCAAAAAACGCCCTTAGAGTTGGAGAAGGAATGGAAGGAATATATCGAAGAGTATTATTTGTGATAGAGTTTGTGCTTTAGTGAAAAAAGATAAGGCGATACTAGATTAACGGGTTCGGTGTTGAAATACAAAATTTAAAATACCCATACAATCAAATGTCCAATTCGCATATGAATTGGACTTCTTTTATTTATTGATATACTTCTTTTGGGAAATCCTAAGCAAGAAGGAGGGATACGAATCCTAAACCGGATACAAGACAAAACTATTTTAGAAACACTCTATCAAGGTATCAATAGTTCCAAAATTTCACAATAAACGGATTGATAATGAAATCGGAATAGAATAAGATGGAAAAAATAAATCTTATGATGGATTTCAAGGAGAAAACTATGCTGTTTTCAAAAAGGCTTAAACGCCAGAATACAATCAAACTTCACCCTGTTCACATAACTGATCCTTGGTTTTACCGCTTTGATTATCATTGGAACCTTACTATTAATGATTCCGGCTGCCACAAAGGACCGGAATCATCTCCAGTCTTATTGATTGCCCTATTTGAAGCCACTTCGGCAGTTGTGCGTAAAAGGTTTAGCTGTTGTCGACACGGGCACTACTTTCACCCTGTTTGGCCAGATCATCTTATTGTTCCTCATTCAGTTGGGCGGTGCTTTACTTCAATTGGGGTAAAGCATTTTTGCTTCTTCAATTAATGAAGCAGGTTTGTTGAAGATGAAAAATAAAAAAAGAGCTGAATACAGATCTTTTTTGCTGGACCAAGTATGATAGATATCCGAGATGATGAATTTCCATTTTTTAAATTGATTCATATTGCCCGGTTCTTTTTTCATGTATAATTAAACTATTAAACTAGAAAAGAGGATTAATTGTGGAGAAAGTAATGGGAAGTATTATATCATTTAGCAAGAAACATTGGAGGTATATCATTGTTGCTATTATAGCAATGTTCATCGGGTCAGCAAGCGGTCCATCTGAAACAGCAATGAGCGAAACCACTGAAAAGAATATGAAACTTATTGGACAAGTTGATGAACTTAAAGATAAAAACAAGGAATCTGCAACAAAGATTGCGGATTTAGAAGCTAAAGTGGCCCAAGCTGCCCCATGGTTTAAAATGAAAGACGATGAGCGTAAACAGAAAGAAGCGGAAGCAAAGGCGGCTGAAGAAAAACGTCTAGCTGAAGAAAAGGCAAAGGCAGATGCAGAAGCAGCAGCTCAGGCAGCGGCTGAAGCGGAAGCAAAAAGAGTAGCAGAAGAAGAAGCTAAGAAAGGCTATGATACTGGAATCACCTACGATCAATTAGCAAGAACTCCTGATAATTATGTCGATCAAAAGGTTAAATTCCGCGGCAAGGTTGTTCAAGTAATGGAAGGTGATGGTACGACTCAAATAAGGTTAGCTGTTGGTGATAATTACGACACTATCCTGTTTGGAGAGTTTGATTCTTCTATTGTCACTTCTAGGGTTTTAGAAGATGACACCATTACGGTCATGGGAGTATCAACTGGTTTACTCACCTACCAATCCACAATGGGTGGAGATATATCCATACCTGGTGTGTCTATTGAAAAAATAGAGCAATAAAAAGATTATGACCGGGTACTAATTATTACTCTATTAGAATGTATAGGGAGAATTTGAAAGCACTCGAGATATTGGACTGTAAAAGAATACTTACATATTGGATACAAAGCTAAGTTAAGATTATAAACTTTGTGAAAATATGCACTTAAACTAACGTGGGCGTTAATTAAACAACAATAAAATATTGTTGTTGTGGTAAATGAGGGCATTTGTAGTACAAAAAAGGATAGATGAATACAGGTATTTCTCCTGTTCATCTATCCTTTTTCTTGTACACATATAAAATGTGTATGACCATTTTTTATTTCTAAGGTGTCTTATTTATTTTCTTGATTTTTAATAAAAATATAATGGAAGGATGCCTGGTGGCTTCTTATCTTTTTACAAACGCTGCTGCGATGTATCGGAAGATTTCCATTTTCGGTTCGGCTTTGAACCATCTTTCTTCGAGTCGCCCAGGTTTTAGCGGAGTGATGAAGCTGTCTCCTGCTTTCTTGGCTTCTTTCGGATTGAGAACGAGGCGTTCCTTTGCTTGGATGCCTTTTTCAATCTGAACACGATCTGGTGTAGCAATTCCTTTTGTTACATTGTTCCTTGTGATTTTCCCGGCATCATTTAGGACATAGACGTATTTATTTTTTGCTATCGATTCTTTCTGAACTGTGATGGCATTTTTCACTTCTTTTGTGGTGATAACAACATCCGTGTGCGTTCCTTGGATAATGCTACTTCCATCCTGTTTTTCTAGTTCAATTTCAAACGGGAAGAGACTTTTCTTTTTCACAGAAGGGTCGCTTTCTGGATAGGTAGCAATCTTCGTCAATGTCCCTTTAACAGGCTTTTTCAACAAATCGGAAGTGATGCTCACTTTCATGCCTACTTCGACTTCCTTCAGCTCTTCCTCTGTAAAAGTGCCTTCGACTTTCGGCATATCAGAGACGATTGTGACGATAGGATTTTGCAAGTTGACGTTGATGCTTTTCACCGTTCCGTCTACATGGCTTTTCACTTCCAGGTCACCGCTATTATTCGATTCGATGAGTTGGTCGTAATTGTCGATTTCACTCTCGAGACGATTCTTTTCCGTTTGTTTGTCATAGATTTCTTTATCTATGGATAAGGCAAGGACATTGGTTCCTGCCGCTACTGTGACGGAACCATCCCCTGCCACTGTAGTCGTGTTTGAGTTATTTTTCGAGACGCTCTTCAAATAGTTGAGCTGTTGGATTTGTTCGTTGATGAGCGCAACCTCGCGCTCAAGCTGCCTCTGTTCACTTTGAAGCTTGTTCTTGCTTTCGTTAATTTTATCAGACGAGAATTCATAAAGCGTTGACCCGCTCTCGACCTTATCACCTTCCGCTACGAGGAAACTCTTGAATTCTCCTGAGTTTTCATTGTAATAGAGGTGATGCTCTTCAAGAGGTGTCACTACGCCAGCCGTCTTTAGCTTTTCGGAGACATTTTCCTTTTTCGCCGTGCCCCAGGCTGTTATGTATGAAGACCGATCGACTTTGCTATTTTCCTTGAAGGTTAAGTATAAATTCGCTCCAATGAATAGGGCGCCAGTTGATATTAAAATCTTCTTCTTTTTGTTCATCTCCCTACCCCCTAGTTAAATCAATTTTTCCAGTTGAATATATGACATTAAAGCAGACATGAACCAGAATGATAGATTCATCGCGATCACCGCAGCCAATAAAAGCTTTGGTCCTCTGTCGGATAGTACGCTCAAGTACTTAAATTGGATAAAAACCGTCCAAATCTTGAAAAGTGTGATGGCCGCTAGGAAATAGACAACAATATCATTTCCAGTCAGGTATTGACCCATGACGCCTAGTGAAAACGGCGAAGAAGTGCCGGCAAGTCCGCCCGCTAGATTGATAGGAATCATCACCGCTTTTTCGATTAAAAGAACCGCCAGCACCATGAACTGAATCGTGATTAGCTTGTACATCTCAAGGTCCGTCAGTGCCCAGAATAGGATTGCGGGGATGAAGAGTATGCATGTAGCGTAGACGATACCCCACAGCATTTGGCCTACCACATAAAAGGCTTTGTGCATTTCATATTCTTCCTTTGAAAGATCCGTCATTTTCTTCGATATGTATTCAGAGCCAATGCCAAAATAGGCGCTCACACCAAACACCAAGGCGCTGATGAATGCGATTAGTACTAATCGACGCCATAGTCCTGGAATCGTTTCTGTGCTTTTTAATTGATAGGAATGAATTGCAGGTTCCCACAATCCTCTAAGAAGCTGTGTACGAGACATCATGTTTTCTTCCCCCAGACGATATTTCTAATTAATTCCATTTTTATTTTACCGTAAAGCGTCACGTTTCAAAAATAATAACTAATATTTTGATAGATCTTTTCCTTTTTTGAAGGATGTTGGTGTAGAATTTGCCGCTTTTCTCCTATTTATGTCTATTCTCGTTTTCTAGCAAGATTCCTTCCAATACTATCCGACAAATTATTCGCCAGGATATAACAAAGTTTGGAGTGATTGAGTTTTTTCTGCTTATCGAGAAGGGATTGATCGATGATTGGTAGAATGAATTAATATACATATTTTTCTAATTTCCCGTTAGGACGTGACGCGTTTGTCGTTGAATTTGCTTCAGTTTGTTTCAATATTTGGCTTTATCTTAGCGTTTTTCCAATTAGGAATTGGCTGGTTTATCGGGTTCTTTTTCACAGGTATTTATTACATTCTAAGAAAAGAAGAAAAGCATATACTGATACATCGAGGAGTCGGAGCATTCATTTTTCTTTATTCGTTTTATTGTTTGTACAAATGGGATTCATTCTAAATGCAAGTTTTGTTTTCAGAATGTTCAGTCATGCGTAATAATTGGTCATTTTGGCGGGACTTTTATAAAAACGCGCGGAACTTTTCCATATTCTTGCGGGACTTCCGCTCAATTCGGCGGAACTGAGTTCAAGGCCAAGCTCAAGATGTTAACTTCGCTAAAAAATCATAAAATTTACTCAAAATTAAGGAGGTTCAACATGATGGACATATACTTCTTGTCAAATATGTTCAGAAATATCATCTCAACTTTCTTCCATGAAGCCATTTGGGTTGTGGCATTCTTTTTTCTATTAAATAAGACGTTCGTAAACGTAAAACTATTGTCTATTTCAAAAATAGTGGCAGCAGGTACCTTAGGATTACTACTTCTTTTTTCAATCGTACATAGCATCTAATAAATAATGGGACGTGGATAAGATGTGGAAAAAATTATTGAGCGAAATTGCTCCAACCTATACTTTCAGTGAACCTATCAACGAAGATGCGATGTCACACCTTGAACAGCAATTAAATGTGAAGTTTCCACCTGAACTAAAAAGCTTGCTCTTTGAGACAGATGGCATAGTGGAAAAGCACGATTACGCAGAGTGGTTTCTCCTCTGGTCATCCGATGTGATCCTTAGAGAAAATTTACAAATCCGAAGTAGTGAAGTGCTCCGTGAGTTCTGTCAGCCCTTCGATAACTTGCTGTTTTTCGCAGATACCGGGTGTGGCGACTTTTTCGGTTATTTAATTGAAGATGGCGTGATTTCAACACCTTATATTTATATGTGGAACCATGAAGACGACAGCCGACCGAAAGTGGCATCATCACTGGAGGAATTTGTTGTGGGCTGGGCGACAGGGAAGTTATTTGTTTAATTGGAAGGAGAATCCCTATGAGTAAATACATTAGTATTTTCTTTTTGACTCTTATGGCATGTGTATTTCTCTTCTTCATTCTTAGTTCTGTTTTTAGTGGCGGTGGCAACCCAGCTGAGGAGGCCGTTCACACTTTTGGTACTCTCATTGTCTTGCTACTTTCGTTTTTGATTTCGAGGGTGTATGTATTGATTGATGCGGTTAAGAAGAAATAAGCGTAATAAAAAATGCTCAGAGCCAAAAAAGCTCTAAGCATTTTCTGTTAACTTTTTAGAAAATCCCCATATCCCGCTGCCTCCAGCAAATCCCCCCACGTCTTCAGTTTAGGGGTCTTGTTACCTCTGAAGATCGGGTTTGCAATGCTTAGGAGCTCGCCGTTTTCACCACGGATTTCGAACCTTAACCAGGTTGTTTCGTCTTTTGGGAATGTGAAGTTGGCGTGAATTTGGCCGGAAGAATTTTCAAATTCAGAACGGTCAATCTCTTCCCCGTCCTTGATCCATTTTAGGATGGAACCTTTTGGGACTTCGCAGTAATCCAATACGATAGAAACATAGATTTCCTCGGCAATGACGTCAGTCAAATTGCTGCCGAATGTAATTTCTTTTCCGTTTGTATTCATAATGACATCAAGAATCGGTCCTCTAGAAATGTAGACTTTCCCCTGTCTTACACCCTTCAAAATGCCTTGTGCAGAGTATTCGTCCGCTAAAACATATGTGGCAGGGTCGCCGATGACAGATGGCGGTCCATTTTTCTCATATGACTCGGTCGGCAGCAAGTGTGAATCCGAGCCGCCAATCGCGAACATATGATGGCCATCATTCCAAAGCGTATCCCAAAGTTTAATGGCTTTTTCGGTCGCTTCTGGATTGTCCTTATAGGTTGGGTCGTTCCAGATTTCGATGATATCAAAGTCCGTGAGCAGCGTTGATTTGTATTGCCATTCCCACGGTTTCAGCATCGGATGATTGATGCTTGCAATCGCGCCTGCTTCTTTCACTTCTCGTAAAATTCGGCTCATCCCCTCGGCTGTTTCCATTCCACCATCGAGTGCGTTTGGTCGCCAATCCACCCATTGGGTTAGACCGATCGCGTTAAAATGCCCTTTGGATGACGTGATTTCGATTCCAGGAATCACTATTAGGTCGTCCTCCAGCCACTTTGTCGGCAGGATGTTATGGTCGGTTGCGACAAAGAAATCGAGCCCCATCTTTTTTGCTTGTTCCATGCCTTTTTCGGCTGTCATTTTTCCGTCAGATTCATTCGTATGTGTGTGGAAATCCCCTTTTAACCATTTTTTCGTCATTTGACGTTTCTTTTTCACATCAAAAAGGTTGAGTTCAAAGCCATTTGGGATTGGGCTTGTTGACCAATTCTCCGTTGAGTGTGGCAAGGTTGAGCTGATTTCGGATCCCACACGATAGCTAATTTGATATTCAGGCTTAGAATGATGGGTTGCACAAAGGATTTCGAGCTTCCATTTTCCTGCTGGGATGACGCCTGAAACCGAGCCATATGTGCTTTCGTCAGCATTTGCCGAAATCTTGATTGTCTTCGGTTCATTGATGTATAAACACTGATTCCGAAGCGTTCCATTCGGTCCCCATATGAGAATCGAAAACCAGCCTTTTTTTGAAAAAGAAAGCTCGAGCTCGAGCCAATTGTATTCCTGATCGATTGTCATTGGTATACAGAGAAACGGTGTGTCAATCACACCGTTTAGCTCTGTTGAAAAAGAAATAGTCACAGATTTCTCCTCCAATTTATTTATTTACTTTATCCAGCTCGCGTTGAGCTTCTTTCTTCGCTTCTTTCAATGCTTTTTCAGCAGAGATGCCCTCGATTTCAACTTTATCCGCTGCTTTTTCTAAAGCGTCATAGATTTTTCCGCCTGTTGGGTCAACAAATGGTGGTGTTGCTTGTTGTGCCTGTTGAAGCGGTACAGAGATTTGCGGATTTCTTGCAGCGAAATCTTTGTACACTTGTGTTTCCTGAGCTGATTTACGTACTGGAATGTAGCCTGTGTTTACTGACCAGTCTGCTGTTTTATCAGGGCTTGTGAAGAACTTCAGCCATTTGTATGCTGCTTCTTGCTGTTCTTTTGATGCCAATGCTGGAATCGCGCCTACCATTGCTCCTGCATGTGGTGCTGCATCATGTCCTTCCCAGCCTGGCTGCGGGTGTGCCGCAAGAATGTTAAAGTCTAGATCCCCTTGGTCACCACTTGAACCTGTGTATCCTGCTGCTTTCCCTTGCATGACGTCATCAATCGTTTTGTACCAATATTCCCAGCCTTGACCACCGTGGTGAATGCGCATCGATTTTTCGTCATGGATGTTTTTCTTAAAGTAATCCCAAGCTTCTACCCATTCCGAAGAATCGATCAGGACTACTTTGCCGTCTTCACTTAAGTATTTCGCGCCACGGCTAAGTGCCGCATCGATCATGTTATCTGGACCCCACATTGGTTCCCAGCCGTATACTTCATTCGTTTTTAATTGTTTGGCAGCTTCAGCTAATGATTCCCACGTTTTCAATGAATCCTCTGTGATTCCTGCTTTTTCAAATAAATCTTTGTGGTAATAAAGGACTTGCGTTGTTCCGTATAGAGGAATCGCAAATTGTTTGCCGTCAATCTTTCCTTGCTCATAGAAAGCGCTAATGAAATCATCTTGATTAAAGTCTTTATCCGCCTTTATGTACTCATCAAGTGATGCTAATGCTTTTTTCTTTGCAAATGCGTGCATTGGGTCATTTTGAAGCAATACGGCAGCTGGAACTTTTTTAGAAGCAATTGCTGCTTGTAGTTTTTGAGGTGTTTCATCGTAATCCGCTTGTGCGATCCCGATGACTTTTACATCATCTTGGCTGCTATTAAACTCTTTAATTCTCTTTTCAACGAGTTCACCCAGCTTTCCGCCTAGTCCATACCAAAATTCGATTTCAACAGTGCCTTCCTTACTTTTACTAGAACCCGCTTCTGACGAACAACCTGCCATTGTGGAAACAAGTAGAATCAGAATGAGTACATATGAATATAGTTTTTTCATTTTTTATCTCTCCTTTTAAAAATAGGCTGATTTCGTAAACTTTGTTGCCATTTTACAAATAAAAGTAGTGTTGATTTCCACTCCAGGATGCTCGCTTTCCGAGACGAATTATGAAAAATCCCTAAAGCCGGCTTTTTCATGAACAAATTCGTCCACGGGGCGTGCGGTGAGCCTCCTCGGCGCAATTGCGCCTGTGGGGTCTTCACCTGTCACGCTGCTCCCGCAGGACATTGAAGGACTTCCTTGATTAATCCCACGCACGAAGGAAATGCGATAGCATTTTCGAGGAGTCTCACACCTTCCGCTACAATCATCTAAGTATAGAAAACCAACTAATTTCTTTAAAAAAGCCTAAAGATAAGATTGTTACCCTTTTAACCCTTGGTCACTAATACCTGAGATGAGCCATTTTTGCGCGAAGGCAAATAGTAGTAATAGTGGAAGCACGGCAAAGGAACTGGCGGCCATGATGAGGGGCCATTGCATTCCGTAAGCTCCTTCTTGGATGAAGAATTGCCTTAATCCTGTTGTGATGAGGTGTTTATCCTCACTTCGCATGATCAATGCCGGCCAAAGGTAACTATTATAGTTTTGGACAAAGCTGATTAGTGCGAAGGTGATAAATGATGCCTTTGTGTTTGGCAGGATAATTCTCCACAGGATTTGAAAGTGGCTCGCTCCGTCAATCGTGGCCGCCTCGACCAGTTCCCTTGGTACCTGCATGAATGCCTGCCTCAATAGGAATATCCCAAAGACGCTGACCGCGTTCGAGATGATTAATCCCTTGTATGTGTCTAATAGATTTAGGTCCGCAAGTATGACGTAACCTGGAACGTATGTAGCTGCAGCCGGTAGCATGTAGGTCATCAGGATGATGGTGAATAATAGATTCTTCCCTCTGAAACGGAATTGGGAGAAGGCGTACGCAATGAGCGCCGCACTCAAAACTTGATAGAGTACGATAGCGGTCGCCGTAAAGACGCTATTAAAAAAGTATTGTCCGAATGGGGCACTGGACCACGCTTCCGCAAAGTTCCCCCACATTGGTTGCTCTGGCCAAAGGGTCGGTGGGAACTGCCAAATTTCCTCTTTTGTTTTCAAGGCGCTGACCAGCATCCATAGAAAGGGGAAGATCATTCCTAAACTGATGATTCCAAGGCTTATATGCTTGATGATGAGGCCTGGATTTATTTTGATCATGTCTATCCCCTCCTTACTGATAGTGAACCCAGCGACGCGCGAGTAAAAATTGGATTAAGGCCAATATTCCTGTGATGACGATCAAGACAGTTGCAATCGCTGTGGCCTTTCCAATCGCGAATTGCTCAAATGCGGTTTGGTAGTAGAAATACAAAACGGTTCTTGTGCTGCCTGCTGGACCACCTTGTGTGAGTACCTGGATTTGATCGTAGGCTTGCAACGAATCAATCGTCATGATCACTGTTAGGAATAAGGTCGTTGGTGAAATCAATGGCAGCGTAATGTGGACAAATTTTTGGATGGATGATGCCCCGTCAAGTGCTGCCGCTTCATACAGTGTTGTGGGTACTTTTTTCAAAGCGTTCAGGTAAAAAATCATCGACCATCCTAAGCCTTTCCACACGGTCACGATGATGACTGCTGGCATCGCCCAAGCGGTGCTACCTAGCCATTCTGGTGTTGGCAGACTCAACGCACCAAGCAACCAATTGATGACGCCGACTCTTGGTTCAAAAATCCATGACCATACGATTGAGACCGCGACTGTCGGCGTAATCCACGGCGAGAAGATGAGCGTCCGGTAAAAACCCATGCCTTTTCCCTTTTTGCTCAGTGAGAGCGCTAACAATAATCCACCAAACACGCTCGGAAATACGACTCCAATGGCAAAGTACAGTGTATTCCAAAGCACGCCGTAGAAAAGTGGATCCGTTAACAGTTCGACATAGTTCTGCAATCCTACGTACTCGTATTCCGGACTCATATAATCCCAGTTTGTCAGACTGATATAAAATGAATAAATCATCGGATAAATCCAGAAGACTGTAAGAGGAATCAAAGCCGGCAGCAAAAATGCGCAAACGGTCATGATTTTTTTACTTTTACCTAGATTTATATTTTTGCGAGCCTTTGTCGCCGCTGGTTCGACTTTCGCTATGATCGTACTCATCGGAATGGATACCTCCTTTGTCTTGGTGTCTATTTTGACCGTTGATTTGCCTAGTTTGCTCAAGAAATAAACGTTCAAAAAATGAACATTCAAAAATTGAATGTATTCATATGTTAACAACTTTCCAAAATGATGTAAACAAGAAATTTGTCAAAATTTGAATTTTTGAAGAATATATAATCTGAGAAAGGAAGACAGAATTGTTTTCGAGCGTGGAAAAATTCACAAAAAAAAAGACTCAAAAGGTCGTTGTTTAACGACTTTTGAGTCCTCTATTTTTTAATAAAATTCGCCCCAGTAGAAAGCAATAGATCCTTCGATATCATCTGAAACAACTCGCATTTCACCATTGTCAGCTTCACCTGCAGCCCACGCTTCTTGAACTAAATCCGAAATATCCACTCCGTACGGAGCGTCTAAAGCCATTGCAATTCCAGCAAAGAAATCATACTCTGTGCCGTCAGAACCATAAACTAATCCGACTGTAGCATCTCCCAAATACTCACCGTTTTTATAGAAAGTAGCCCAGCCTTCTTCATCATACTCTACAGTCATTTCATCTGAATAGTATTCATTATAACGAGCAACCACTTCATCGATGTTTTGCTTTAGTTCATCAGGAATAGTTGTTTCTATTTCATCAAAAATAGCTACACCATCACTGCCAATAATAATTCCATCGATTTCCGTATCAACAGCCATCACGCCATTTTCATAGAAGAAGTACGTATTCTCACCGATGTCATTCCAGCCAACAAACATTCCATATTCTGCATCTAGGTAGTACCATTTTCCAGAGTACGCAAACCAGCCCGTTTTCATTGAACCGTTCGCGTTGAAGTAGAACCAAGTACCTTCGAGGTTAACCCAGCCAGTCTTCATGACACCTTTTGCATCAAAGTAATATTCTTTGTTAGAAATTGTTGCCCAACCTGTAAGCATCTTACCGTTGCTGCTTAGGTAGTACCATTTGCCGCCAGACGCGATCCAGCCCGTTTTCATTACTCCGTTAGCATCAAGATAGTACCAAGAACCTGAAACCAGCTTCCATCCTGTTGCCATTGAACCGTCTGTGTTTAGGTAATACCACTTTCCGCCTGAAGCAACCCAGCCCGTTTTCATTGTTCCGTTACTATTTAAGAAGTACCACTTGCCGCCAGATTTTACCCAGCCTGTTTTCATGACGCCATTAGCATCTAGGAAGTACCACTGACCTCCCGTATAAAGCCAGCCCGTTTTCTTCACACCATTACTATAGTAGTACCACTTGCCATTGATTGCTTTCCAACCTGTATTGGAAGTTGTTGTAGTAGTTGTTGTAGTTTTGCTTTTTACATATGAGCTGTACTCGCCTGCTGAAACTTCGCAAGGTAGTCCATCATTGTCACGATCAAGGTCGTGTGGATCGTAAGACTTGCTATAACCATTTTTGTACCAGAAATCCATTACTGCTGTTTTGCTTGAGAATTCTCCGCAATCTTTGTCGCCAGCAATCGCTGCTTTTGAAGGCGTTGCGATTGTCAAAATTGCAAAGAGCATTGCTAATGAGAAAAATAACTTTTTCACTTATGTATCCCCCTATTTTTTTACATAATTAACACAACTTATAAAATATAACACTATTATCATAGTAAATAAATAGGTATTTTAGGAAAATAATCAGGACATTTTTACTGATTATTTAGGGTGAGTGGATGGTAGGGTGACTGGCACAAATATAATGCGGTTTACACAAATAAAACACTGATTCCCACGAGTAAACTTTACAGTTACACAAATAGGAATTGAGTGCCCAGATGGTCGGCGTATAAATCGTTCTGATTGGGGTTTATTTTGCACCTTGATTCGAACAGCGAGGTTGTTTTAGTGGTCTTGAGACGAATTTGAGGGCGGGTGTGGTTGGCGGTCTATGTCTGAATTTTGACAGGCGCGAGTAGAATCGGGATTTACCCAAGTAAAACTCTGATTTACACGAGTAAACTGTACAGTTACACGAATAAACCGTACAGTTACACAAATAGAAATTGTGCGTCAAGATGGTAGGCGTATAAATCGTTCTGATTGGCGTTTATTTTGCACCTTGATTCGAACAGCGAGGCTGTTTTAGAGGTCATGAGATGAATTTGAGGGCGGGTGTGGTTGGCGGCCTATGTCTGAATTTTGACAGGCGCGAGTAGAATCGAGATTTACCCAAGTAAAACTCTGATTTACACGAGTAAACTGTACAGTTACACAAATAAACCATACAGTTACACAAATAGAAATTGAGTGCCCAGTTGGTAGGCGTATAAATCGTTCTGATTGGCGTTTATTTTGCACCTCGAATCGGATAGCGAGGTCGTTTTGGAGTTCCTGTGATGGGTTTGAGGTAAGAATATGGGGTATCCTACAAGATGAGACAGCTTTTTTAGGTCGATTACCCTATGTTAATAGTGGCTGGTTCACTGTATTTTAGTAGGAAGAACGCGATCAGGAGGTTTTCGATGAGAAATCTATCAAAATTGCTGTTGCTGCTAGTGTTTCTGATAGGCAGTTCTATGAGTGTGTCGGCCGGCACGACGAATAATGGCTGGGTCGATACAGGCGGCAAGCGTTATTTTTATCAAAATCAGCAGGTTGTTAAAGGCTGGCTCTATTACGAGAATAATTGGTATTACTTTGATCCTAATACGGGTGCAATGAAGACCGGATGGGTGTTCTATAAGGAAAACTGGTACTACTTGAAGAGTGACGGGGCCATGAAAGTCGGCTGGCTTTATGAAAATGGCAAGTGGTATTATCTGACGAAGAGCGGCGCCATGAAGATGGGGTGGCTGCTCGATGAGGGCAAGTGGTATTACTTAAATAGTACTGGCGCCATGCATAAGGGATGGCTGAAATATAAGGATAAATGGTACTTTCTTGCTAACAACGGAGCGATGTTGACGGGTTGGGTGACGTTGGAAAAGCGCTATTACCTCAATAAATCTGGTGTGTGGATTCCGAACACGATTGCAGACGGGTTCAAGACGGTCGGAGATAATCAACAGTTGATTCTCGTGACTTCCGCTGGTTACGGCACGAACCGTGCGACCATTCGTACTTTTCAAAAAAGCGATGGCAAATGGTATCAAGGCATGTCGATCCCAGGCTATATCGGAAAACTGGGCTTTGCCGATGTGATGAGCGAAGGCGGACAGAAATCTCCAAGAGGTAAATATACGATCGGGACGGCGTTTGGGAGATACGACAATCCTGGCACAAAGCTTCCTTATCGAAAAATAACGAGCGATGACGTGTGGGTAGATGATCCGAAGTCTTCCCTCTATAACACTTGGCAGAAAGCTTCACAGAATAATGGCCAGTGGAATAGCGCTGAAAAAATGAACGTCCTTGCTTATAATTACGGTTTTGTGATTAATTACAATACGGTTGAGCGAACTCCTGGCGCTGGTTCGGCGATATTCTTCCATGTGGGTTCAAGTTATACATTGGGTTGTACGGCTGTTTCACAAGCGAATGTGGTGTCGATTATCAAATGGTTGAATCCTGAGCGTAAACCGGTGATTATTCAGTCACCAGAAGCGGAGTTAAGTAAGTATTAAGCAATAAACAAAACAAAACCGACAGCTGATTGCTGTCGGTTTTTATACTGATAAATGGTTATTCACTTGGGTTGCTTTTTTTAAAAATAGCTTGGGATATAACATCACAAACAATAGGAAAATCAACATTGTATAAATATAAGTCCAGTCCGTTGTATGATCAATAATCTTCAAGTCACTCATATTGCCGATCTGACTTTTGAAAAGTGATACGGTATTCCATCCCCAATGACAACCAATGGTGAACCAGAGGGAGCCTGTTGCGGCAAAAGGTATCGCGTAGGTTAAACCCATTAGGAGGAGCATAATCCACTGAGTATACCCTTCATCAATTCTCCAAATATGATTGAATACATAAATAAATGAAGAGATTAAAATCAGAGCTTCCGGTGTTAATTTTTGAGGAAGGTATTTGAAAACATACCCACGCGTTAAGACGTCCTCACTTGCTGATGAGAGAAACGTGATCAAGATGATTCCTAGCAAAGGAAGAATCATTTGATATATGGAGAATGTGCCTTCAAAAGTGATTTTACCTTGAATGACGGAGACAAGAAAACTTCCCCCGTAAAAAAGGACACCTAACAAATAACCTATTAAAAGATTGATAGGGGCATTTTTATGCTTCTGCATCCCAAATACGGTGATTCCTCTTTCTCCGAGCCATTTTGCTACTATTTGTGCTACTACAAAAAAGAGAATGAAACTCCCCAGAATAAATACCGGGTTATTTCCTACTATCTCTGAGGTATGGTAGACAGCGAATAGAATTAGAAAACCTAGAAAAGCTTTTAATCTCATTTTTATACCCACTTATGATTAAGATTTTTATAAAGTACAAGTATTCGACTTAAATGGGTAATTCCCTTTATTTTCTATAATTCGACTTTTATGATTGGAACTGAACATTCAAAGAACTAAACCTGATTACCTCTTTTCGGAAACCCTTTTATTTTGCGCTAAGTTCAAGTGTTATTCGCTTAATTCAAAGCGCCATCCTACGTCGCCAAACTTATGTTATGTTCGCGCGATTTTTTGCGGTGTTTTTGAGATATATGCGGTGTTTTTGAGATATTTGTTATGTTCAGTGAGATATATGCTTACTTCGAAAAACACCACTTGAAAAGGTGGCTGGCACCATTCAAAATTCAAAAGCATTTAGAAATTATGATACAAAAAATGTGCATCAATCCTGCTGGGATCGATGCACCTGGTCTTTAAAAACGGGTTAAATTTCATAGAATCACGATCTATTAGTCTCTGCAACCGCTGTAAAAACTTGCGCCAACAATGATTAATAATATAAACAATACAACGATGAGCACAAAATCGTTGCATCTATTCACTGGAGGGGGATAACAAAAGGCAGGAGCCGCATAGTAAGCAGGTTGAGGAGGCATATTGGCACTTAATACGGGTGCTACGTTTTCGTTTCTAAACATCTAAACACTTCCCTTCGTATCAAAAGAGGTTTACTTTTTTCTGAACATTACATTATACACACATAGACAAAAATGGAGCCCGTCTATGTTGAAAAATCGATAATCGTTTTTTTGTCAGGGTTAGTGTCATGTACAAGGAGTAGCGGGCTAGGACAATTTTCTTAACTTTTTCTTCAAAAATAAATGAAGCCCATCCTAATAAGATGGGCTTCTGGCTTAGATGTAAACATTGAAGTAAGCTAAATACTGGGCATATGCTATGGAACATTGATCATGGTGGATGACCCTGTGTTGCATTTTGTAAGTTTCATTTGTTCGTGGGTAGGCGGATAGGGATAACAGATCTTTAAATAACGGCCTTGTAATTAAGCTTGTTAAGTAGGCTGACGTTTGACTTTCTGGCTTTCTTTTTTCATTCAAAAGTTCAATCATTTCTTTAGGGGTCCTGATGCTAAATCCATGTCCAAAATAGGTTCCATCACCCAAATCAACTACGTTTTGACCTCTCCACCAAAAGGTTTTCGGATTAACATCTGGATTGTTAACATAAAGAACATCTCCAGGTAAAACGTGCTCTCCATAAAAGGTGTGAATCCTGTAATCAGAGTCTAAATGCCAACTGTATAAAGAGATGTTCCTGAAGTATTGATCAAATTTCGTTTCACCTATCATTTTTAATAACGCATAGTAATAGATGATTATGATTGAGGTGGCACACTCAAAAGTATAAAGGGAACTATTCATAAAAATGTCACGAATCGCATCAGATGGTTTCACATCAAGTCTCAATTGGAATTCCCCGAGTGGAGACATTACCCAGTATTGAGGGTTACCACGCGAATTTTTGAGAATATTAAACTTCGCCTTACTTTTACTCATTTCTATGGAACTATTGATAATATGTTTTCTGAACTTCAGTTCGAATACTAATTCAGCGAGGGTTTGATACGAATAAATGACCTTTGCTTCTTGCATGCGCTTAATAATGACGCTCTCGATACTGTCAGACTTCCAAAGGTCCTTTTTTTCGAAAGGCTTCCCAGATATTTGTATCATTTGGTTCCCTCCAATTTATTGATGTTATTATTTATATTTCAATCTCGTGAAAAATAGCTGAAATCTTGCGAAAAACAGTTGGAATCTTGCGAAAGTTGGTAGGAATCTTGCGAAAATCGCACTCTTTCTTGCAAAACCACTTTTACTCCTGCTCCCTGCCATCCTCAAATCAAACAGAAACCCTTTTCCTTGTGTCTACTGCCCTATTTTTAGGTATAATAGAGGAATATGGATTTTTCTTGAAGGGTGGTTCAGAGAATGGGAACGGGGCCTGGAGATTATGAGGAACGGATGAAGGATGCGGCGTTGAAGCTACAGGCTTTGCTGGATCCGACGATAGAAGATGAAGCGAGTCGCGTACAGAAGGGCTTGATGCTGTACCGTCAGAGTCAGGTGTACCAAATGGTTATCGAAGAGGACGGGATTTCTGCTTCGGTTCAGGATGTGACGCCGGTTCGCGTATTTATAGATTTGGACGAAATGGAACATAGTGGCTGTACGTGCCCAGCAGAAGGAATTTGCCGACATCAGGTGGCGGTTTTCTTTGCTGCGTACTCGAAAAAGAGTAGCGTTGGCGATTGGCTCGATCAATGGCGCAAGCCGCTCAAAGAACAGAATATCGCTTCGATGCTCGGTTTGCAGCGTGCGAAGGATTTGATCAAGACGAACGGTACACTCGCACCCGATTACGATCGTTGGGTTGCTTCCTTTGAAGAAAGCTTCGATTTCATTTTGAAATCAAAGACGCACGTCAATCCCTACATCGTGCCGGAGCTTTATCAAGTGTACATAAGGAAAATCAGAGTTGATGCTCCGATTGAACAGGAATGGCGCATGCTTTACGACTTGATTTCTACGGTTGTTTCTTTCCGCAAGCTTGCCGAATTGAGCGAGGAAATGGGACACACGGAAGACATGGCCCAGCGCTATTACGGACATCTATTTCAACGCGGCTTGGAAGAAGCTGAAATACATATCCGCCGCTTAGGCGTTCAGACATTGCCGTTTGCTTTTGACAACTTCCTGCCAAGGTTGAAGGATGATGCTTTCTCTTTGTTGACGGCATGCCGGACGCTACCATACGAACGCATTTATTTATACCGATTGCTTTGGACGAAGTTATTTAAGAATCGCCCTTGGCGTGAAGAAGAATCGGCTAGAATTCGCGATTTCCTTCAGGAGCAAGAGGACGGTGGAGATACCACTGCCCTGCTTATCTCGCAAATACACATAAATGTACTGCTCCAAGAGGATGAATTGGCCATCAGTGTGGCAGATTCCATAGAGAACAAAACGATCGTCCCTTACCTTCCCTACTGGATCGATTTATTGACAGAACAAAAGGAATGGACGCGCGTTGCCCTTTACATAGACCTGCTTATGGCAAAAATAAAAGCTTATTTCAGTGTGTTGCATTCGTATGCAGCTTCCGAATTCACAAGGATTGCATTGCGTTCCATCGCACCTTATTTTAAGGAAAATGGCCGAACGGATATGTATGAAAAAGCGCTTGTTCAGACGCTTCCGTACAGCTATCGGGAATACGAATACTTCCTATTTGACCAGCAGCAATACGAAAAATGGGGCGAACTCAATGCTTTCATCGGCTTCCAGCTTTCAGAGATGCCGAAAGATCGCTTGAAGGTCGTTGAAAAGGAACAGCCGCAAGTTGTTTTGGCGCTATACCATCAATCGGTCCAAAGCCATCTCGACATGAAAAACAGGCAGAGCTACAAAGCGGCTGTTCGCCATTTGAAGAAGTTGCGCACCCTTTATAAAAAGTTAAAACAACAGGATGAGTGGCAGGTCTTTTTCGACCGCCTTCTCGAAAAAACTAAACGTCTTCGCGCTTTTCATGAAGAATGCAGAAGGAGCAAGTTAATCGATGCTTAGGACGAGATACATCAAAATCGTGACCGAAAAACTGAATGATGGACGCTTTAGCGTTTCTGCTGTTGATGAGCATGACGAATCTTTAAGCGTCGCAGTCTGGAAAAACCTGCTTTTCTCCGGACACGACGAAAGCTATTTCGGGACCTTCATTGAAAAAAATACCACGGATTCCGTCATCCTTGATGCCTGGGAACTTCTTACCCTGTTTGCACGCGAGCGGTTCAACCAGTTTGTAGATTGGGACTGGGCGGAAGAAGCAGAGATTTGCTTTACGGCTGCGCCTGCCCTTCACGAGGCGATTATGGAGAGAGACTGGCTTCCTGATTTTAGTGCGCTTGAAGAAGGTGTATTCAAGTGGCAGCTGCCCGACCGCGTAAAATCGGAATTTGATGTGTCGTTTTGGGAGCAGCCGCTCGCTTCAGAGAACGTGAGCGAATTTATGAGCGGGTGGTTTTCGAATGCTCTCGATGCCTTTTTGACCAATGATAAAGAAATGAAGGATATGTTCGGGGCGAAGCTGGCGTTGCTTCGCGAGCATGGTATTGCGGGCGCGGATTTGGCGCGCTTTTTTACGGAGGAGAGCTGGCTTGAGTGGGTTGGCTTGAAGGAGAGCCCTGTGCCGTTTACGGTTGGTTTGCGTTTGGATGAGCCGATTGATGGTGAGGGTGATTGGATTCTTGAGATTGCGGTGCGTGATAAGAAGGATCCGGATGGTTTGTATAGTGTGGTAGATTCTCGTTTGCCGAAGGCTTGGCTTCCGTTTATGGATCGGGTTGGTGAGGAGCAGCTGCGCTGGATTCGCTTGATTCCTTGGCTTGAGGAGGATGGCGCTTTGAAGTCGACGCTGACGGAGGAGGAAGCATGGCTGTTTCTGACGGAGGCGAGTGAGACTTTGCTTGCGCTTGGCGTGGAGATTCTCCTTCCTTCTTGGTGGCAGGCGATTAAGAACGCGAATTTGAAGGTAAAGGCTTCGTTGAAAGGAACGTCTAGTCATCGTCCGTCTTTCGTTGGTTTGCAGGCGATGCTGGACTTCAATTGGCGCTTTTCGATGAATGGCGTGGATTTGTCGGAGGAGGATTTCCAAAAGCTTGTCGGGGAAAAACGCCGACTTGTGTATGTGCGCGGCCGCTGGGTGAAGTTGGATCCGAATTTTATCCGCCAAATTCAAGGGTTAATGAAGCAGGCAGAAAAAGAAGGCTTACACGTGCGCGATTTGCTTGAGCAGGAGTTGCAGGAGCACGACGAAGAAGAGGACGATTTGGAAAATCCTAAGGCGTTTGCGCGCATTCAGATTGAGCTGAATCGTCATTGGAAGCAGATGATCAAGCAGCTTTCGGAGATCAAGGAAGTCCCGTTGCTGCCGACCCCGAGCTTGCTTCAAGGTGAGCTCCGCCCTTACCAGCAATTCGGGATGAGCTGGCTGTTGTTTTTGCGACAGCATCATTTCGGGGCTGTTTTGGCGGATGATATGGGTCTAGGTAAGACTGTACAGTTGATTTCGTATTTGCTGGCGGTTCATGAGCAGGAAGGTCCTGGTGCGGAGGTTGTTCTTGATGGTGAGGCGTCTCCAGCTGGTCCTGCACTTATCATCTGTCCGACGTCCGTGCTTGGCAACTGGCAGAAAGAGCTCGAGCGCTTCGCACCTAATTTGCGCGTGTACTTGCATTACGGTTCGAACCGCTTGAAGGAAGAGGCTTTTGCCGAGTGTGTTCGCGGTTCGGATGTTGTGTTGACGTCATATGGATTGAGCCATCTCGATGCCACAGAGTTTGAAGGGTTCACGTGGAGCTCGATTGCGATTGATGAGGCGCAAAATATCAAGAATGCTCAAACGAAGCAGTCGCGGGCGGTTCGCCGTTTAAAAGGGCGTCATGCGATCGCGTTGACGGGGACGCCGATGGAAAACCGATTGAGCGAGCTTTGGTCGATTTTTGATTTTACGAATCACGGCTATTTGGGCAGTCTTGGCCAATTCCAGAAACGTTTTGTCATTCCGATTGAGAAGGAAGAGAAGAAGGAAAAGGTTCAGGAGCTTCAGAGCTTGATTCGACCGTTCTTGTTGCGCCGTACGAAGCGCGATGAGGAAGTCGCGCTGAATCTGCCAGATAAACAGGAGCAGAAGGAATATTGTCCGCTGACGGCTGAGCAGGCTTCACTTTATGAGCAGCTGGTCCGCGATACGTTTGAAGAGATTGAGAAGCTGAGCGGTTTTGAGCGCAAAGGCTTGATCCTCCAGATGTTGAGCAGGCTGAAGCAGCTTTGTAACCACCCTGCCCTTTACTTGAAGGAAAAAGCAGCGGCGAAGAACTTGCTTGACCGCTCGACGAAGCTCGAGAAGTTATCGGAACTTGTTGAGGCGTTGATTGAGAACGGTGAAAGTTGCCTTATTTTCACGCAATATATTGAAATGGGCGAAATGATTAAGCGTTTGATGAAGGAGAAATTCAAAGTCGATGTTCCGTTTTTGAATGGAAGTGTTCCGAAGGCGCAGCGCGATAATATGATAGATCGATTCCAAAATCGCGAGTTCCCTGTGTTCCTGCTTTCGTTGAAGGCTGGCGGAACGGGATTGAACTTAACGGCGGCGAATCATGTTATTCACTATGACCGCTGGTGGAATCCAGCCGTTGAGAATCAAGCGACTGACCGTGCCCACAGGATTGGGCAACAGCGCTTCGTGCACGTGCATAAGCTAATCTGTACGGGTACGCTCGAGGAAAAAATCGATGCGATGTTGGAGAAAAAGCAGCATCTCAATGATCAAATTATCCAAAGCGAAAACTGGATCACCGAGCTTTCGACGGACGATCTGCACGATTTGGTGAAGTTGACTTAAATATTGTGTTAGAGAACAAGCCACTTTTCGAGTGGCTTGTTTTTTTATAAAAATGATTGGTCGATTGGGATGGAAAACACGTCTTTCAGGCCTGCTTTTCCTTTTATTGTGACTGATAGCGCACGTGTTTCAGGCATGCGGGTGATCCACTTAAGTTCAATGAGTTTTTCTAAAATGGCATTCCCGAGTGCACCGCCTAGGTGATGTCGTCGCTCACTCCAATCTAGGCACTTGTGACAGAACGATCGCCTTTTCTTCCTTGTTTCCGGAATGTCGATTTGGAAATCTTCAAAGAAGAGTTCCCCTTCCTTTGTAAGTGAATATTCATTTGGATGATCACAAAGAATTCCTTTTTCCAATAGTGCTTCGGTGATTTTCACTCCTAAGCTTCCTGCTATATGGTCATAGCACGTTCTTGCCTGTCGGATGGCTGAATCATCCCGTGATTGTTTGAAAGACTTAATCGTAGATTGTGGTGAGATGACTAATAAAGATTCCAGTGTTGTGGCAATTTCCTGGTTGGGAATGCCAAAATAACGGTGCCTTCCTTGCTTTTCTACTGTAATCAGTTCTTGTTCTAATAGTTTGTTTAAGTGGTAGCTGATGGTTTGAGGAGTAATTCCTATTTTTGAGGACAATTCCGTTGCAGTATGATATCTGCCGTCTAGTAAAACGGTCAAGATTCCTGCTCGGGAAACATCGGCAATCGATGAAGCTACTCTTGCTACATTTGGGTTTATGGACATGCTTCAACTCTCCTTTTCGGTGTAATCCATATTTCGATGATAATGGAAGTGTTAATATTTTACAATCATAATGAAGCTAACTTAAAGGAGAGAGAAACTGATGTATACACATAAACCTGTAGCAAAATCTGTAGGGATTCAACCTAAAATTATGTATTATGGCACACCTGTGATTCTATTGAATACGCTTAATGAGGATGGGACGACGAATATTAGCCCTCTCTCGTCTTCATGGTGTTTAGGAGAGTACTTAATCTTGGGGATTGGGGTTGGCGGAAAGGCATTTGAAAATTTGCAAAGGACCGGTGAATGTGTAATCAATATTCCCAATCCTGATTTATGGGAAAACGTTGAGAGGTTAGCACCGTTTACAGGCAAGAAAGAGGTTCCCGATTATAAAAGACAACTAGGCTATACTTTTAAAAAAGATAAGTTTTCAGCATGTGGGCTGACTCCTATTTCTTCTATAAAGGTGGAGCCAGATAGAATCGAACAATGCCCGATTCAGATAGAAGCAGTTGTAAAAAACATGACTGTCCCCTCTTACTCTGATGATTTTGCCATTGTTGAAACGCAAAAAGTCATGATTCATGCACATGAAGATATCATTTGCGGCAATCACGTGAACCCTCAGAAATGGAGTCCTTTGATTTATAATTTCAGACACTACTTCGGGTTAGGCTGTGAATTAGGCAAGACATTTCGATCCGAAACATAAATGGGGAATGGTCTGAGAGTGCTCTTAGATTTAGGAGAAAAAACTCTATGTGCATCACACTTTTATTTAGAGCTGATGGTAGGGGTACAAGGGCTGTTGTACCCTACAATTTTGCCCTCCATTTGATTTACAAATTGTCTTATAAAAAATGCTCGGAATTAATGCTGAAATTGGATATATATGTTAAGTTTAAATAAAGTTTTTGAACATAGTTATTTTTTACTAGATAACAAAACAAAAATATATTGGAGTTAGTTTTTTAAGTGTATAATCTTCTAAGGGAAGGTAATTTATGGAAAATAATAATCGATATACAAGACATTACGATTTAGACTGGGTAAAGGTATTGGCTACCTTTATTGTGTTCCTTTATCATTGTTCAATGTTCTTTAATTCATTTGATTGGCATATCAAAAACGACATGATTAATAAAACATATATAGAGTTTTTTTCTCTTTTAGTGGGAAATTGGATCATGCCTATATTTTTTCTAATCTCAGGAATTGCTACATTTCACGCTCTTAAAAAAAGAAATGCTCAAAGTTTTATGAAAGAAAGGCTTTTACGACTAGGATTGCCTTTACTTCTAGGAATCTTTCTATTATCACCGCCTCAAGTGTATATTGAAAGAATAACGAACAATCAATTTGAAGGTTCATTCCTACAATTCTTTCCTCATTATTTTGATGGATTTTATTTAGAAATGGGCGGAACAGGTAACTTCGCATTTTTTGGACATCATCTTTGGTATTTATTGGAGTTATTACTTTTTTCAATGATCACACTTCCTTTTTTTCTGATGATTAAAAATAATGCGGGACGGGATGTTTTTGGATACTTTCATTATCTATTAATGCCTATCCCTTTAGTGGCAGCTGCTTTAACCTCCAATAGTATTGTCAATCTAGCGAGTTGGGGAATTATCTTTTATTTAATTTTATATGTTTATGGTTACTATTTTTTTTCAAGAGTATCTCTAAGGGAATTCGTCCGTAGAATAGGTGTTTTAGCAGGGGTTTTAAGTGTCCTTAGCACAGCTGCTTATATATTCTGGGCTATGTATATTGGGTTTCCGATGAATGTCTCGTTAAATTGGGCTATATTTATGATTCTTCGAGTCATTCTCGTATGGAATACACTCTTCTTTATCCTTTTTCTAGCCGACAAGTACTTTAATTTCTCAAATGCGGCATTAAAATATACAAGTGAAGCATCCATGCCCTTTTATGTGCTTCACCAACCTATTATTATCATCATAGGATTCTTTATCTATAACCAGGAGTGGCCAGTACCGGTGAAAGTGGTATTTTTAGTACCGATTGCATTTACAATAATAATGTTTATCTATCACTTTATTATTCGAAAAGTTAATTTGCTTCGAGTCTTTTTCGGATTAAAAACGGTTGAAAAAATCAACTCTATTACCGAGCAGGGATTAAATAACTCAAAGTAAATGGGATCTAATTCACCTATAGGGGCTTTACGGTAATAACGAACAAAGCCGTTTTCTAATTCTAGAAACTAGTGCGTTAGTTCAACAAGCTACAAAAATGGATATTAAAAATGGCTCTGGTGCACTGAGCCATTTTATATTTAATTGTAAAAACAGATTCAAAAGTCAGTACAAATTAGGCTACAATTTCGGGTTTTGGTGATAGGAAACGGAACCCGTTACTCTTTTGCACCTCCTTTTTATTCGAGCCTCTTTTCTTGTCCATGATAGAGGACTTCTTGTTTGTTTCTTTTTCTAATTTTGCTTTCTTTTGTATCAAAGAGGATATGAAACTTATTTTCGTGTTTTATGATTAAGTTAGATAACATTTTTATGATGGCTTCCGGAGATATGGCTGGATCTGAGCCGCTAATATGTATTTGTTTTTGGTGAAAATCTAATTGAATATTATTTAGGAATGTTTTGTTGCAATAAATGAGTGACATTTTATCGTGTTTTGGCAGCGGAATGATTTGATATCGTGAAGATACTGAAACGGAACTGGATAAATGAAAAGCATCGTATATACTGACGGATTCCTTTACTTCAATTTCATTGTTATGTTTTTCGCCGATAAAAATTATCGCGTTTTTGCGATTGAGCACTTTTCTCTTCTTCAAATTGTTTCCCCCAAAATATGATTTCACACAACATTATTCGACTATAACTTTATGTTTCCTTTTACCTAGAAAAAAAAAGTGAAGGCTGAAGCGAAATGTGTGACATTTTTGTCCACAATTTTCCCGTTATGTTTCCAAAACGCAAAGAAGACCGCTCGAATTCGAATTCGACGGTCTTCTTTTATCATCAGGGGGGTTTTTATCATTTTGTCCTTCATTATCGCTTTTATACCCATCTGACAAAAAAGATACCGGCAAAGAGGTACCGGTTAACGGGAGGGACTTGCGGGGAATTCTTTGAACGTCTCTCATTGAAGCTTTGCCATATGGGAGGACACTTCTCAAAAATTCTCGCTATCGCTGTGAAGTTAAATACTGATATTGAAACGGTTTTGTTTTGAAGAGTTCTGGGAGCACTGGCTCGTGGTGAGGAAGAATGTTTTTGCGTTTTCAGGCGGTTTCGCAGGTAGTTCCATTTCGTGGAGGATCCATTCAAGCTGGTTGATGCGTTTGTGGAGGTTACTGACTTGTTCATTTGTCTTTCCGACCATTTTGATCAGACTTCCAAGCAGTTGTTCTAAGTTTTTGGCGGGGTCATTGTTACATTCCAAGCGGCATCGCCTCCCGTTGTAGAGGTGGAGGTGTCAGCACTTCTTCTTTTGGAGGGGCAGGTTTTTTATCAAGGAAACGGACAGATTCTGCAACGACTTCCGTGACATACACTCTTTTCCCATCGTTATTTTCATAATTACGCGTTTGAATGCGGCCTGTAATGCCGATGACTGCACCCTTGCGGCAATATTGAGCTGTATTTTCAGCCGCTTTTCGCCAAAGTGTACATTGAACGAAATCAGTTTCAATATCACCATTATGGTTCTTGTAATGGCGGTTCACAGCTAACGTAATGTTCGCAACCGGCGTCCCTTCTGTTGTCATCTTCAGTTCGGGATCACGCGTAATTCTTCCCACAATCGTAACTTGATTGATCATATTTTCTCTCCTCTCATTTGATGCCTCCATCATAGCGCTGCGTGTTAGCCTTGTAAAATGCCGACTATGGTTTTTTTGAACTCACATTTTGTTGAAAATGGGTTTTTCTCTTGCTAGAAAATCACATTTTTAGTACCATTCCTGAATTGATTTTTCAAAAAGAGGACGGTTTTCATTTATTTTTCGACATGTGAAAAGTTTCTGTCGCTTCCGCTTGTATGCTATAATCTAGGAAAATTGCGTTTCGGGGAGGTCCACATGAAAACGTTCAAACTTGTATCGCTTCATGTAGAATCTGAAGAAGAAGTGCTAGAGGTTCCCATCGTTGATGGCTTGATCATTAACAAAGAAGATGAAAGAAGCTCGTGGCTTATTGAGGTTTACACTGACCAGAGTTTCCACGATAAGTTTAAGAAGCTTCACGACGATCAGACTGAGGTAATTGTTCATGCGATTATTACGAAAAAAGAAAATAATCCTGCCTTTTTCAAGATGAAGGTTTGCTCGGTAAAATTACTGACCGGCCATGTGAGCGCCCTATTGGATGGGATGTTAAAACTGACGCGTAGCGACTATGCTGAATTGCTGCTCGAGCACTTGATGGCTAGTGGCTTAACCGGGGACAAGTTGAAGGAAGAGTTCAAGCTCAAAATGAAAACTAGACCACCTATTACATCGAAAAAATAAGGGACAGGCTCCGATTACCGGGCCTGTCCTTCTTTTTGTGGGAACTTTTTACTCGTCCTTAGTATCAGCATCGTTGATATCTGTCTTATCTTCGATGATGTCTTCTTTAGGAGTGTTGTTATCCTTCACTGCGTCGCCATCATTATCTGTGTTCTTATCGTTTCCACCGTTGTTTAGATCACCATTGTCGTTGACGCCGTTATCGTTAACGCCATCGCCATTGTTGTCGTTCAGATTATCGTTCATGTCATTGTTTAGGTCATCGTTGACATCTGGATTTTCTACATCAACATCATCTTCCGGAGGCGGCTCCTGATCGTTGTTTGCGCAACCAGTTAGAAGCATTGCCGACAATAGTGTTCCACCAATTAACTTAAGTAGCTTTTTACTCATGAATAAAAGCCCCTTTCAATAAGAGTTTTTTTTGACCTTGTACATTGGTCTGCTGTTATGTTGCCCAATATTTGAAAAAACTCTCATTTTTACAGAAAAATTTTTGGGATCTATTTTGCAGGTGGGGTTAGTTGTGGTGGAATATGCGCGGAGTTTGCGGGTTTGTGGGCATTTTTTATAATCGGTTTTCATGGTCTTCGGGGTTGTGAGGGAAAATCTTCTGTTCTGCAAATAATTTCGTCTAACTGAGTGTTAATCTCTACTATCTGTTGAATAATCTCCCCCAATCTTGTATTAATTTCGTCCATTCTAAGGATAATACTTTTGATGATTCCGACGATTTTAAGTTTGGTAAGCACCGTTATCCACTATTTTTAAGCGACCTCTTTCCATTCCCGCCGAGTAGAGTGATAATCCCGCGGCTTTTCTTCAAAGTCCCGCGAACTCTGGCAATAATCCCGCGCGTTTTGCCGATTATTACGCGCGCCAGAATTTTCAGAACAAACAATAAAGCCGGCTCCCTCTCAAAAGGGAAGCCAGCTCATTCAAAATCCTATTCTTCTTTCTTTTCTCCTAAAGCAAACATCATTTCCAGTTCAACAGCTACTTCGCCGTCAACGGTTGCAACGCCTCGGCCTTTACCGATCTTTCCGCGGACACGAGTCATTTCAACTTCAAGGCGCAGCTGATCGCCCGGAACAACCTGACGCTTGATGCGGCAGTTGTCGATGCCTGCAAAGAATGCCAGGCGGCCACGGTTTTCTTCTTTTTTCAACATAGCGACTGCACCAACTTGTGCTAGCGCCTCGATGACAAGAACGCCAGGCATAACTGGATAGTCCGGGAAGTGTCCGTTGAAGAATTCTTCATTTGCCGTTACGTTCTTGATTCCAACCGCTCTTTGGCCTTCTTCGACCTCTAGGATTCTGTCCACCAACAAGAATGGATAGCGGTGTGGAATGATTTCTTTAATTTGATTGATATCTAACAATTTGTGACCTCCTCATAAGATAAGGTTATACTTTATTGTTATTTTACTATTAATCGCATACAAAAAGGAAGGGGTTTGTCCCCTTCCTGCTTATTTTTGTTTATTTACAAGGTCCACAACGTGTGTCCAAGTTGATTTATTGAAGACGTCAGTCGGTTTGCCGTCACCAAGAACGCCGTAACCTACCATGGCTCCAGCCGAGGCGCTTACGAATAGAAGGGCAAGGATGATAATCAGCCTGAGCCATATTGGAATAAGACGGATACGAATGCGCTTCTGCTTTACCCGCACTTCTCCCTCTGTTTGCTCTTTCTTTGCTTTTTTCAATTCCTCACGCGTTTTTGCTTCTTGGTTATTTAGTGACATTCCGATAATCCCCTTTAGCGAATCTGGTTAACAAGACCCATCATTTGATCTGATAAAGTAATTGATCTAGCTTGGAATTGGTAGGAGCGCTGCACATTGATCAGTTCAGTCATTTCTCTGCCCATGTCAACGTTCGATTGCTCGAGTACGCCTTGGTTAACAGCAATGCCGTTTCTCAATGCGCCATTCAATGCTGTAAAAGCAACGCCTTCACCCTGCCCCGCAAAATTAGCTGCCAGTCCAAGTAGATTATTTCCTTTTTGCTCAAAGAATTGCGGTTTATTAATCTGGATAACGCCTAGATTTGCAGTTTGCTGAGTACCATCAGCTTTCTCCGCAATGATTTGACCGTTTGCAGTGATTTTATAATTTTTTACGTCACCTGTAAACGTTATTGGATTATTATTTTCATCAAGAATCGGATTTCCCGTGCTATTCACGAGCATCGTTTCGTTTTCGGATACTGGTGAAAGTGAAAATGCCCCGTCTCTTGTGTACTGTACAGAGCTATTTGCACCATCCTGTACTAACACACTGAAATACTGATTTGGTGTTGTAAAAGCAACATCCAATGGTCTTTCAGTTGTTTTCAAGTTACCTTGGGTCATGTTGATTTGAACCTGGCCGAGTCTCGCACCAACACCTTGACGCAAGCCCATCGGCGTTAAGCGATTCGAATTCAACTCGTCCTGTTGAGGCTGAGTCTTGAACTCGCTGTATAGCAGGTCCGTGAATGTTGCGTCCCGCTTCTTATAGCCGGTTGTATCTATGTTAGCCATATTGTTGCTGATAATATCCATCTGTTTTTGCAGCTGGGATAACGTATTTGTGGCTGTAATCATCATGCGATTCATATCTCATATCCCCCTCAATGGACGTTTTTATTTTTAACCAACTCGTCCTATTTCGTTTGCTGCTTTTTCCATGCTACGATCATAGGCTTGAAGTACCTTTTGGTTCGCTTCGAAAGCACGGTAAGCTGTCAGCATATCTGTCATCGTTCTGCTTGCATCTACGTTCGAACGTTCCAAGAAACCTTGTTGCAGTTTGAATTGAGCACCTTGCTCGTTAAAAGCATTTGTAAGGGGCGTTCCGTCTTCCGTACGGAATAATCCGTCACCCTCTTTGATTAAGCGATTCGGATCTTGAGAGAATCCAATGCCTAGACGCGCTTGCTCACCATTTGCGCCTGTCAGCACACCTGCTTCATTGATTGAGAATTGATCACTAGAAAGCTGGATTTTTTGACCGCGGTCGTCTAGGACGAATAAGCCGCTGCCTGTTGTTAAAAATCCTGCATGATCAAGCGTGAAGTTTCCGTTTCTCGTGTAACGGGATGCGCCGCTTGGGTGCTGAACAGTAAAGAATACAGAACCTGTTGCACCGTCTTGGTTGGCAGGCATCACAACATCAAGTAATGATACATCTGTCTTTTTGTCTGTTTGCTGCAAGTCGCCCTGCAAGAAATTTGGCGCAATGTCTTGAACATATACACCAGAATTGATTGGGCCAATCGTTTTGTTATATGGAAGGTTTAAACCGTTTTCAGTTGGAATTGAATATTTGTCCATCTTTTGCAATAGCATCTCAGGAAAAGCACGAAGAGAGGCTTGGTCCGCTTTAAATCCTGGAGTATTCGCATTTGCCATATTGTTCGTAAGCATTTCCGTTCTGTGCTGCTGAGCAAACATTCCGGATGCAACCGTATAAAAGCCTTTGAACATGTTTTTCCCTCCTATGTGCATATCATTGAAGTAAATAAATCCGTGCAATTTAACAACTACTTATCTATTATAAAAAATTTTATTCAAATAAACATCAACTTTTTGCAGAAAAAGTCACTTTCAGTAAAAAAATGTATGTTCTTAGCGAAAAAATGGCGCAAATTCGCCATTTGATGAGGTTGTGTTAATTTATGTAAAACACTTTTTCATTTCACGTGTTGATTTCCGCTCCAATCAACAATGTGTCAAAATCATCAATGAACATATTTAAGAATAAAATAAAAATGCCAGGTACCATCCAAATCATGGACGGTGCCTGGCACTTTATCAATTATCCTAATCTGCGCTTTGGCAGTCTGTCGATGTTATCAAGCATGATGCCTGTTCCGATAGCTACGCAGTCCATTGGGTTTTCAGCGACTAGTACAGGAACTTTCAATTCTTCAGCAAGAAGCATATCAATTCCGTGCAACAGTGCGCCTCCTCCTGTCAGGATGACACCGCGATCGATGATGTCCGCAGATAGTTCAGGTGGTGTGCGCTCAAGAACGCTTTTCGCAGCCTGAACAATGACAGCTACCGATTCACGTAATGCTTGTTCGATTTCTTCGGAACGAACAGTAATCGTCCGCGGCAATCCGCTCACCATGTCACGACCGCGGATATCCAATTCCTCTGAACGAGAGCCAGGGAATACTGTCGCGATCTTGATCTTGATATCTTCTGCCGTACGCTCACCAATGAGGAGCTTGTACTCTCTCTTGATGTAGTTAAGGATTTCCATGTCGAACTTGTCACCGGCCATTTTTATAGAGGAAGAAGTCACGATATCGCCCATAGATAGTACCGCGACATCCGTCGTTCCTCCTCCGATATCCACAACCATGTTACCGCTCGGTTGGAAAATATCCATACCAGCACCGATTGCAGCCACTTTCGGCTCTTCTTCAAGGTAAATCTTCTTGCCGCCGCTTTTTTCAGCAGCTTCCTTGATTGCCTTTTGCTCAACGCTAGTAATGTTCGTTGGGCAGCAAATCAAGATTCTTGGCTTAGATAAAAAGCCTTTTACGTTCAATTTATTAATAAAGTGTTTTAACATTGCTTCCGTCACATCAAAGTCAGCGATAACGCCGTCTTTTAATGGGCGAATGGCAACAATGTTCCCTGGTGTACGTCCAACCATTTTACGAGCTTCTTCACCAACAGCCAAAACACGGTTCGTATTTTTATCAATAGCCACAACTGATGGCTCATTTAAAACAATTCCTCGACCTTTTACGTGGATCAACACATTTGCCGTCCCTAAATCAATCCCAATATCCCTAGCAAACATCGTAATTCCTTTCCTCCTCAACGAATCCATTTACTACTCTAATAGTTTATTTTAGCACAATCATTTCGAATTCCATACCTTTTGTCAAAAAATGTTGAAATTTTTACGGATTGTGTGTTAAGGAGGATGTAAACTTATAAAAAGACATTGTTACTTGACTGGTTCGCCTTCCCTTTCTTCCTTCTGGTACTTCATCTTTGTGGCTTCACCACCGCGCAAATGGCGGATCGATTTATGGTAATCTAAAATTTCTTTCACTTCATTCGCAAGCTCAGGATTAATTTCAGGAAGTCTCTCAGTTAGATCTTTATGGACTGTACTTTTGGATACGCCAAACTCCTTCGCAATGACGCGAACCGTTTTTTTCGTCTCCACGATATACTTTCCAATCTTGATAGTTCTCTCTTTGATGTAATCGTGCACACTCTCGCCCTCCCCAAATTGGATGTGAGAAGTGTGAAATGAGACTCGCTTTTCTCCCCGACGAGTTACTGAATCCGCAAGAAGGCTTCAGGCTTTTTTTCAGATACCACATTGCCAGTTCCTTTTTGCGGCAGAAGGTTAATTGCCCCTTCAACAACCTACCATGAATAATCATATCCCCGACAACATTCCCGTTGTTTTCAAACGATTCCTCACCTCAAACACTCTCTTTACAAGGTTTGTATCAGTGTATTAGCTTGGGTAGGGATATATGCACAAATTTGCATAGAAACGCAACTGTCTGCTGGACTCCATTTATAATCTTGTTGAGCACCCGCACGATTCGACAAAAAGGCGAATCCCAGCAACGCCTTGACGTGACTAGGATTCGCCTTATTTAGCGACATCATTATCAGATTATTTCCCAAGAAATTTGTCGTAAAAATCATTCAATGTTACCAAGCAGAAATGCAGCCATCTGTTCGTTTTTCAGTGCCACCAACGAGCACTCCTGTCTCAGGATTTCGGACAATTACTTGACCGCGCCCGAAACCTCCCGAATCGTGCGAAACTTGAATTTCATGTCCCTTTGCTACAAGTTGCTTAATCAAGTAATTTGGAAAATCTTGTTCAACCTCCACCTTCTTACCAGAAATCCACTGCCATCTTGGTGCGTCCAAGGCTGCTTGAGGATTAAGCTTGAAATCAATCAAGTTCATAGCCACTTGAACATGCCCTTGTGGCTGCATGTATCCACCCATCACACCAAATGGTCCGACTGCTGCCTCTCCCTTTGTGATGAAGCCTGGAATGATTGTATGATACGTCTTTTTACCTGGCGCTAGAGCGTTAACGTGATCAGCATCCAGTGAGAAATCATGACCTCGATTCTGCATTGCAATCCCTGTCCCAGGTACAACAACGCCCGAACCGAAGCCCATATAATTGCTTTGGATAAAAGAAACCATATTTCCATCACCGTCTGCTGTGGCCAAATAGACGGTACCACCTTTCGGAAGCATGCCAGGTTCAGGAATCCTTGCTGTTTCTTGCAATTTGGCACGAGCTTCCGCTCCAAAGCTTTCAGAAAGCAAATCTTCGACTTTGGCTTTCATCTCTGACGGATCCGTTACATATGCTTTGCCATCTGTGAAAGCCTGTTTGATGGCTTCGAGTTGAAGGTGAACAGTATGTACATCTTCCTTCTGCTTGAACTCATACCCTTTTAAAATATTGAGCGCCATTAATGCCACAATTCCTTGACCATTCGGTGGAATCTCCCAAATGCGATAGCCATTATAATCCACTCCGATTGGATCAACCCACTCCGGACGGTATGATTGTAAATCTTCTTTTGCCAAGAAACCGCCCGCATTAGCGGAGGCTTTTGCGATTTTTTCTGCTAGATTTCCACGGTAAAAGCTTTCTGCATTCGTTTCCGCGATTTCTTCCAGTGTGTTTGCATGATCCTCTGAACTCCAGATCTTGGCTATTTCAGGCGATTTGCCATTTGGAGCAAAGACGCGGAACCATTCTTCAAATTCCTCACCTTTCAAACGTTCCTTATAAACTTGTGAGGCACGTTCCCAGTTTGAAGCCAATATCGGGGAGACTGGATAGCCGTTTCGAGCGTAATCAATTGCTGGTTTCAGCACTTCTTGCAACGGCAGTTTTCCAAAACGGCGGGAAAGTTCTGCCCACGCTGCCGGAGCACCTGGTACTGTTACCGGAATCCAGCCGTGCACTGGCATATCCTTGTGTCCAAGCTCTTTTACTTTTTCAATTGATATGTTTTTTGGTGCAGGTCCGCTTGCGTTCAAGCCATAAAGCTCATTCTTCATCCAAATGAGCGCAAACGCGTCACCGCCAATGCCGTTTGAAGTGGGTTCTACCACTGTGAGGCATGCCGCTGTTGCAATCGCAGCATCGACAGCATTTCCGCCTTTTTTCAATATATCAAGTCCTGCCTGTGCAGCAAGCGGCTGAGAAGTAGCCACCATACCATTGCGGGCAACTGTTGCCATTCTTTGTGAACGATATGGATAATGGAGCATCCTGAAACCTCCCCCTCCTTTTCAAAAAGCTGTTTTCGCATAGATGCTTTCTTTTACGATTAGAGCAAAAACACGTAAAGATTCTAATTTCGTGCTCTCTTCCTCAAAATAAAATTCTAAACGCAAAATCTCGTCTGACTAATCCAATAACAACAAAGTTTACGAAAAGAGCTTATCCAAAAATTATAACAAACAGCGGTGGAATCTGTCTAAAAGTTCAGACTTTTAAGAGAGATGAAAAAACGGCACTTCCATTAAGAAGTACCGCTAGTTGATGCTTTATAAGATTTTTCTTCCGAGCTGCCCAAGAGCATATAGAATCCCATGTTGTAAGGTTTGAAAACAATCGAATTTAGAGAAATTAATATTCGATTCGGATATCGCTTTCCCAAGTTCTGCTGAAATTCCCACAAGGACCGTTTTCGTCCCAATTAGTGAAGCCGCAGAACCAATTTTATTAATCAAGCTGGTTGTATGCTCGCTGATATCCTTATCAAGTGCCGTTAAGTCAAGAATGAGATAGTTTGCCTGATGGGATGGTAAGTTGGTTAATGTTTTAATCACCAATTCCTCTGAACGTTCCTCATCGTATTTACCAATCAAAGGAACGACGACGATTCCATCGAGAACTGGAATGATGGGTGACGATAGTTTTTTGACTAATGCCTTCAATTCTCGAGTCTTCTCTTCCACAATCGCTTCTAAATGGAGAATTTGCTGCGATTCCTTTTTTCTAGCCAATTGATGAATATTATTCGCAACTGTAATATCTGTAGGAAAATATTCAATCACACTGTATTCATGTCCATCAAGTTGATCTTGAACAACCTTATACCAAGTATTTGAACCGAATAATCCTGTGAAAATCCCTGCATAATGGGCAGCGAGAAAATTTGTACTTTTGTTTTTCTCTTGAGCCACGTTGATTTTATGCTCCCAACTGTCCTTAAGATGGACTGTAAGCGTTTTTGATTCAGCATCTAAATCCTTGATTTCAGTACGTCCCCATCCAGCCGAGGCATATGTATTCGTGATGACCTCTGTTGCCTGAAAGACGTTGATATCCTTCATATTTTGAAAGTATTCGCCTACGACTAGGCCTTGACGGAATCCTGTTGTTTCAAATACTAGATTCGAGGATTCTTCCCCAGAAATTTCTTCAATTGTATCGAAGAAGGTTTTCATTGCGCTAGAAATCCAGAAAAGTACAGCATCTTGTCCTTCAAAGAGGAAACGTCCATTCTCTAAATCCCAACCAAAATCGAGTCCACCTATATTAATGTTTGAATCCATAGAATCTCCTTTTATTTTGTAGATTTGTCGTTCCAATATATTATTTTCATTATAGCGAGTCCCAAAACATTCGTCCAAAATTAGCGTTTGTACTACTTATTGTTCTCTACCGTTTCGACTATTATTTATTGCCTTTATCTCCATTCTAGTTGAATTTGCTAGAATCGAAAAAAAGCCAAGGCAACATACACCTTGACTTCATGCTTCTACTGCTTCAATTGTTCAAAAATCTTCTTCACTTTTTTAACCGGGACTTGAGAGCCTTTCCGCTTTCCAACATCCTCAATCATCATGGCAATCATGTGCGTTGGCTGTTCCGCTCCATAGGCGACAAACCAGCCATTTTCCGTTCCTTTTTCACCTTGCTTCAACTTCAACTCCGCTGTTCCTGTTTTACCTGCCAGCGGATAGCCTGGGATTTCCGCAGAATGTGCCGTACCACTCGCATCAGAAACGACTTTTCGCAAGCCACCTGCAATCGCCGTCACTGCTTCCGGGGTCATCACGCCTTCTTTTAACACCTGACTCTTCGGCTCGTCAAAGAGAAGCGTCGGCATGATCATCTTCCCTTGATTAACAAGCGGTGTATAAGTCGCCAACAAATGAACAATGCTCATTTCGATTTGGCCTTGGCCATAACCAGAATCGGCTAAGAGGATATCCGTATCCAAACCGCCGATTTTCGAAGATTCCAGCGGAAACGGATACTTCAGCTCTTGTTCGAATGCGAATTCCTTCAATCCTGCCGCGAACTTGTCTTTGCCAATTGCAAGTGCTGCTTGAGCAAAATAAATATTATCGGAAGCCACCAACGCCTCCTCTAAATTTACCGGTCCCCTCGATTCGTGAACCCTTGTCACGTTGTAGTTACCCCATGACTTATCCTTTTGCCACTTTAATCCTGTAATCGGCAACTCCTGATCTGCTGTCAGGGTATTATTTTTAAGCGCAATGGCAGCTGTGATCGGCTTCATCACCGAACCCGGCGCGTAAGTTTGCTTGAATCTCGTCATCAATGGCTGTTTTTTATCTTCCTCAAGTACCTTCCATTCATCCTTAGAAAGCCCTAGCACCATCTTATTCGGATTAAAACTTGGACTGCTCGCCAATGCCAGCGTCTCACCTGTGAAAGGATCAATCACCGCCGCAGTGCCTGCTTCTCCCTTCAGTTCTGCAAACACCTTTTGCTGCGTCTCCACATCTATCGTCAGCTTCACCGTTTTTCCGTTCTCAACCGGTTTTTCCGCCAAAGTCACCTCACGTCCACCGACTTTCGTAATCGTGATTTTCACACCATCTTTACCCTTTAGCTCATCCTCAAACACTTGCTCAAGACCACGTTTACCGACGACATCATTGCTCGTATACCCTTTACCTTTCAGCTTTTCCAAATCATCCGCCGTCACAGGACCCACATAACCAATCAAATGCGCAGCGACTTCACCTAGCGGATACGCTCGTGTCTCCACCTTCTTCGTTTGAACCGGCACCAATTCGACCAACTGGGCGACCAATTCCTTCTCATCCATCGAAATCTTCTTCAACGGGACAAAATAGCTCGGCTTCACCCAAGAAGCCGTCATGGCTTTATCGATTTGCTCAGGGCTCATCTTCAACAATGTCGAAAGCTTTGCCTTATCTGCGTCCGTCATTTTTTCAGGAATCACGCCTACCTCATAAGCGAGCCCATTAAAAGCAATCGGATTATCATGACGATCCACAATACTGCCGCGCTCCGCCTCAAGGGTACTTACCCCTATTTTCGCACCCTTTTCCAACTCTGGAAAAATGAACGTAGGGCTCCACTCAATATACCAGTTCGCTTTATCATCCCGTTCTTCCCTTGTAACACGTGCCATCTGATCGAACGCGATTTCTCCTGCCAAGCTGTTCATCTTCGCAGAAAACTTATATTCCATCTCTTCCGCTTTTTCATCGCGCTCTTCCTTCGGCTTTTTGAAGTTTACCTTTAAATCTGTAATTTCAAGATCGTTATAAATCTTCTCGTGCCTGCTTATAAATTCTTTTTTTGTCACCAACTCTTTTGCATCTTTTGATAAGTAGTCGTACATCTTATCAAACTTCTTCTCATTCCAAAGCTTTATGTATTGTGCAAACCGTTCTTCAGGCTGTGGTTCTTTGCTGCATCCGACAATCATCAGCAACATCGTCAATATGATCAGGAAAATCCGTTTCATCCTAGCCCCTCCCTTTTGTCATATTTTAACACAAATTAAAAACCAGATGAGGGTTCAACGTACGCAAAAAAGAGGAAGGTTTCCCCCTTCCTCTCTTATTGCCTTATGGAAAGCTAACGCTGCAAGTCACACATCACTCTACGATTGTATACGTTTATGTTTCGTGACTCCTCGCACTGCTTGATTAAGAGTTTTCGTTATCTAAGGAATCAGAAGACTCATCTGATGGTTCTTTAATTTCAGATGGATTTTCGTCATCTGCTGAATCTTTCTTATCGTCTGCGCTACCATCTTCAGATTTGCTATCATCCGCTGATTTACCAGCGTCACCATCTTCAGATGATTCTTGTTTTTTACCAGCAGCAGGAATTTTAGCTTCCTGTAATGCGCTTAATGACTTTTCAAAATAGTCAATTGGATTTACAGCAACATTGTCTTTACGAATTTCGAAATGTACATGTACTCCAGCTTTTTCATTGAACAAGCTTTGACCAGCCTTAGCAAGAGCTTGACCTTGTTTCACTTCATCGCCAACCTCGACCTTGATGTCTTTAACTGATTGATATTGTGTTACAATACCTTTGTCATGTTCGATTTCAATGACGTTACCAAGAAGTGAATCTTCTTCTACTTTAGTTACGGTTCCGCTCATCGCTGCTACTACATCAAATGCCTCGCCGCTTTTTAGAGCGATATCAATCCCTGTGTTTGGATGATACGTATTGTTGTAGAATACTAATGCTGCTTCTTGCTGTTCTTTCTTGCCTTCGAAATCATAGAATTGCTTTTGCACTACTGCATCTGCGTTTGTGACAGGCATTTTGAAGTTTTCTAATGCACGGTTTACCTCGAGTGATGGCTGGTTGAAACCTTTACCAGGTACATCTGTCGCATTGTAATCGTACATCTTAGACTTCTCATTAACATTACCGCTGCTTTGATACCAAAGTAGACCTGTTAGAATGATAGCAGCACTTGCAATATAAACGGCTGGAAATACCCAACGCTTTTGGAAAAAGCGCTTGAAACTGGAGTTTTGAGAAGATCGCTTGTTTTCTTCCTCTCTCATTTTACATCACCTCAGCAACAGTCTGAACAGATTGAGAGAAATATATACCACAGCCGAAAAAATTTTTTTCCACTTATTTTTCGACAAGCCCTTTCTTTTTATACATGTTTATTATAAAAATTTTTATGAGGTGTTTTTTATGAAAATCTTAAAATGGCCGTTGCGCCTTCTACCCTTCATTTACATGGCTCTGATCTGGATGATGTCGAGTTTGCCATCCAATCAATTCGTCGAGCTTCCCGCTTCCGACGTTGACCATTTTATGAAAGAATCACTGCACTTAATTGAATTTGGAATCCTGTATATGTTGTTTGTGGTTGCCGTCCTATCTACCGGGCGTGAACTGACACCACGCCTTAACATGGTGTTGGCTCTGATTTCGATCCTTTACGGACTAACAGATGAAATTCATCAATCGTTCTATCCATACCGCTCTTCCACTTTAATTGACTTCGTGAAAGATACCATTGGCGTTTCAGTCGGCTACTTCTTTGTAAGTCGCGCGCTTTTCAGAGGAAAGTTTGTAAGGTTGCAGAAAGTCTTGGAGTTGTTTAAAGCTTAATGCTTAAGGCCGCTGATAAACGCGGCCTTTTTTTGTGCCGGTTGGGTGGAGGTTGGAGGTTTCTAGGATTCTTAAAGCTATGTGACGGGAAGGTAACCGTAGAATATTTCGTAATTCTGTATTATTAATCGTGGATTTAATAATAAGTAAATAATCTTTAATATATTGTTCTACAACAATCTTGTGGATCTTGCGACAATGGAGACATTTCCAATTCCCCCTAAACACTGGTAAAGGACGGTAATTACAGACAGGACACCTAAGGCCTGAAAACAATTCCTCCTCTTTAATATCGTAAATTTTCATGAGTTCTGGTACATGTGGAGTGTGCTTGGCCAAAAGTTGTCGCGTCAATTTACGTAAATCTTTGTGGTTAAGTACATCTTTTGTGAAGCACTCTTCTAATTTGTTGATTCGATTGAGTAATTTATCAGGGTGGGAAACCGTATTATAGAGGCTTTGTTTACCGGGGTTCGTGGAAAGGATGGTACGTGGCTGGCTGATGACTACGAGGCACTTAATGGGAGGCATAGGAATCTTTTCATTTTGCAGCCATCTGGTGAGCTGCCGTTGCTGATGCTCGGCTTGGCTGATGGGATCTTGGAACCCCTCTTTCTTTTCGTTACTAGTTCTGATGAGTTGTCCCGCTTCTTGGTCAAAAAACAATGTCCCGTATATATTTTTGATTTCAATGATGATCGCTAAGCTTGCTGAAACGAGGAGCGTATCAATTTGGAAGTACTTTCTGCCATTCGTCAGCCTTAAATCATGAAAAATAAGATACTATTTTTCTGGTAGGAAGTCTAGATAATCGTCGATGGACTCCTCACCTCGAAATCCTGCCTCTCTCCTCGCAAGTTCTGCCTCGATCGATGGTCGTTTCGGATGATTTTTGGGAAGCCATCGTAAAATTGCCTGCAACATCGTAATTCTGAGCGGAATCGTTCTATTTTTTACAATCAATTTCATCAGCACCTTTCTTTTAAAAGAGAATTCTTGGTGCCGATAATGGTTTCCTGCTCAAATCTGAGGTCAGAAGTGTCAAACTCGTGTCCAAATGAAGTTACCTTTTTGTATGTGAAAAACTTTTGTTATGTTCGCGCAGATATTTGCGGTCTTTTTGAGATTTATGCGGTCTTTTTTTCATATTTGTTATGTTCAGCAACTTTTATGCTTACTTCTTAATATTCAGAAAACTAACCCTATCTAAAACACCTCATATTTAAGCTAAAATCTCAATATTTACGCCGCGCCAAAATCAAAGTGCAGACTTCATTAGATGCGCTCCCTTCATAGCGCAAACTTCAACAGAAAACAAAACCCCGCCACTTCTTTGTGCCGATAATGGCTATCTGCTCAAATCTGAGGTCAGAAGTGTCAAACTCGTGTCCAAATGAAGTTACCTTTTTGTATGTGAAAAACTTTTGTTATGTTCGCGCAGATATTTGCGGTCTTTTTGAGATTTATGCGGTCTTTTTTTCATATTTGTTATGTTCAGCAACTTTTATGCTTGCTTCTTAATATTCAGAAAACTACCCCTACTTAAAACACCTCATATTTAAGCTGAAATCTCAATATTTACGCCGAGGAAAAGTCAAAGTGCAAACTTCATTAGATGTGCTCCCTTCATAGCGCAAACTTCAACAGAATACAAAACCCCGCCACGTGAATGGCGGGGTTCATCATACCAATCTTATTTTTTCGCGGTGATGGTGGAGAGTGATTGTGCGGCGGAGGAGATTTCCACGCCTTGATAGTAATGCTGGACGATTTGCTTGTAGTTCTTGCCTTCTGACGCCATTCCGTTCGCGCCATACTGACTCATACCGACTCCGTGCCCGTAGCCTTTCGTTTTGACGACGATTTGGTTGCCTTTGCGCTCCCAAGTGAAGTCGGATGATTTCAACTCAAGTTTTTCACGAATATCTTTGCCGGTCAGCACCTTGCCATTAAAATCGACTTTGCTGACGCGTTTACCGGCTGTGCGTTCGGTGATTTTTCCGATTGTTGCTGCATCGCCAAGTTTGACGCCGAGCCTGTTTTCAAATTCCTTCACTGTATAAATGTTTTCAGAACTGAATTTCTCTGTTCCCACGTCCCAAGGGCTTTCTACACTTCGTAAATAAGGAAATGCGTTGGACCAATAGTCCTCGGAGTTTTCGGTAAACCCGTTGCTGGTGGAGAAAAAGGTGGCCGTGATCGCTTCACCTTTATACGTTAAGATTTGCCCGCTCGTTGCTTTCACGGCATCGAGGATCTTTTTCTTTTTCCAACTGTAGTCCTTGCCCCAGCTTTTCTGAAGTTCAGCGTCACTTCTGTACACTTGATGGAATTCCGTGTCGGAAACGTCGGCACCCTCTGGCAATCCTATCTTTTCTTTCGTGAGCATTTGTTTGACGTAATACGTCCGTGCAGTCAATGCCTGAGCCTTCAAAGCCTCCATCTCGAAATCGGCGGGCATTTCCGCTGCCACTACCCCTACCAAATATTGTTCGAGAGGAACCTTTTCAATCACCTCTTTCGCTGCCCTGAAAACCGCTACGTCTATTGCAGCATCGGCGGAAGCCTCCTGTGATTGCGCCTCTTCAACTGGCTGTTTCAGCTCTTCTCCCAGTTTGCCGTTGACCTTTTCTTCTGAAAAAGGCAGCACGAGCACCGATGGGACGATTAAAGTGACTGCGAATAGGATGACTGCTAGAACGAGTAGTGGTTTTATTTTTTTCATAAAAAAAAGCCTCCAGTTTGAAAAGTTAACGGCCTAAAGAATTGGCTTCGTCTCATTTCATCCTATGGCTCGGGACAAGCATTTATGACTAAAATCGGATGTCTGCCTTAGACAAATCGTCTATCAAAAGAAAAGCGCAAGCGCCCTGTTCAGCCCCGACAGGCATAAGACGAAGCGTGCAGGAAATCCTGATTTCTGGAGCGCTTTGGCTTATGACCCAGAGGGGCTGGGCGCTGAAGCTAGACAGTTAACTTCGTTATATTTTATACTTTCTTATTTGTTAAAAACAAAAAACCGAGTCGACTTCTTGTCAGACATCTGACAGCAAGTTTCCTCGGCTTTCCTCATTCGCTAGAGTCTGATGACTCTGGGCGATCTTTATGCGTTCATATCAGAGATATACGTTTGTTCCATTTCAACTGTTTCATCGACTTCTGTTACGCGTTCGATGTCAGCACCAAGTGCTTCGAGTTTCTTGTGGAAGTCAACATATCCGCGGTCTAAGTGTTTAAGCTCAGTAACGCGTGTCATGCCGTCAGCTACTAATCCTGTTAAAATTAACGCTGCTGCTGCACGAAGATCCGTTGCAGCTACCTCAGCACCTTGCAAGTCCGCACCGCCAGTCATAATCACAGAGCGGCCATCAATTTTGATTTCAGCGTTCATGCGACGGAATTCTTCCACATGCATGAAGCGGTTTTCAAATACCGTTTCAGTGATCATGCTCGTTCCTTCTGCGCGCAATAGCAATGCCATCATTTGAGATTGCATATCTGTAGGGAAACCTGGGTGTGGCATCGTTTTGATGTCGACAGCCTTTAATTTTTCAGGACCAATAACGCGTAGTCCATCTTCTTCTTCATGAATCTCAACGCCCATTTCTTGCATCTTAGAAACTAAAGATGAAAGGTGGTCATTCACTGCGCCTCTCACTAGAACGTTACCGCCAGTGATTGCAGCAGCTACCATGAAAGTTCCTGCTTCGATACGGTCTGGAATCATAGTGTGGTCTGCACCGAATAGTACATTTACACCTTCAATTGTAAGAGTTCCAGTGCCAGCACCTGTCACTTTAGCACCCATGCTGTTCAGGAAGTTTGCTAAATCAACGATTTCTGGTTCTTTAGCTGCATTTTCGATGATTGTTGTGCCATCTGCAAGTGTTGCAGCCATCATAATGTTTTCAGTCGCGCCAACGCTTGGGAAGTCTAAATAAACTTTAGCACCCTTTAGGCGGCCGCCTTCTGCTTCTGCTTCAATGAAGCCGTTACCGACTTTCACATTTGCACCCATAGCTTCAAAGCCTTTAAGGTGCTGATCAATAGGACGGGAACCGATTGCACAGCCACCTGGTAAGGCAACGCGTGCACGGCCATTCCGTGCTAATAATGATCCCATGACTAATACGGAAGCGCGCATTTTGCGCACATATTCAAATGGTGCTTCAACTTTTAACTCTCTGGATGCATTTACAACAACTCGATTATCTTTAAACTCCACTTCGGCGTTTAAATAGCGTAATACTTCATTGATCGTATATACATCGGAGAGAGTTGGCACATTGCGAATTACGCTTTTTCCATCACTTGCTAATAGTGTTGCAGCGATTACTGGCAAGACGGCATTTTTTGCCCCTTCTACTTGAACGGCACCGTTCAGCCTTCTACCGCCGCGGACGATGATTTTTTCCAAAAGTATTCCCCTCCGCGTCCAAATTCTCTATATTAATATTCAATCGTAATGATCGGCGTGCCAACTACAATGGTAGTCTTAGCGCCCAATCCTTGGGAACGTACGGCAATTTGCAAATTCATGTTATCTTTTTCGGACTGAATCGACTCAGCAAACTTAGGTGAAAAAGCCGAAACCGATATAAATGTATCTTCCTTTAACGCTTCTATTTCTTTCGCATTAAATCTTGACAGCACTTTATTTACTGAATTAGGTAAAGCCGAATCAATCTTATCACTGAAAACGCCTTTCATACAAGAGAAAATTGTAGGATTTCCACGAAATATGTTCGACAATCTCGGTTCAAAATGCTTAGACAAGAAAGCTTCTGATTCCTTGCTCCATTTTTGACCCTTAACTTCATAAACCATATACGCATCGATCTTGTCATTTGTGAGGGTTGCAATCATTTGAAGTTTTTCTTGGTGGTGTTTAGAAGCTGGAGAAACTGCTATAACTTCCCATTTGTGACCGTCGGAAGTTTCCGACCATTGCCACTTTGGAAATTTTTCTTGCAGTTGTGTTACGTATTCTTCAACTTCACGGTCACTCTTAAAAGAAAGCAAATGCTCACGTGCATGAAAAGTCCATTCATTGAGTAAAATATTTTCGTCCTTCAGAACAGTCGCGATTGTCTGTAAATCTAATTCTTGATTAGCTACAGTCGTCATATTCCCAAGTTGACTCATAATAAAACCAATAATGACAATTATTGATAAAATAAACTTTGTTTTCATATCTATAACCCCTCTCCCCTTAATAACATTGTTACCAGGGAGACAAGGAGCATACTTGGGAATTGTCGTCACTTTTTGACAAGCTTCTGTTCCTTGCAACTCGTAAAGAGCACAAAGAGAATTGTACTGAAAAAGTGTCCTCATGAAAACATGCTTGAAGACCTAAATTTCAAAGAAATTGATATTTTGTAAAATTAGCGGAAGTTGCTGGGACCAGAGAAGATAATTAAGGAAAAAATTGCTGACAGTTGAGCCGAGGACAATGGCTAATAATATATATAGTACGCGCGCCTGCACCACATGGTTCTTACGAAGCAACTTTTCAAAGTTAAAAGCTTGAATAGCCCACCATGACAAGGCAATGAACGCGATATGAACGACAATACTGACAAGAGCTTGAGTACCAAAACCAGTAATCATATCCGACCTCCTTTTCTTCCTTTTATAGATTACAACGTTTTAAGATTTGAGGCAAAAAACAATCCACTAAATTCGTAAAATAAATCAGGAATATTAAATTAATGTTACGAGTATGTTGCAATTTACAATTATTTACCATGACGAATTCCCTACTCCTATGGGGTATTCATAGTTGTTTTTTGATTTAACAGCGGTTGTGGAAATTTAACGGCGGTTACGCTCACTCTAACGGCGCTTAGAGAATGTTTAACGGCGGTTACAAACTATTTAACGAGTTTTCGACAAAACGGGGCCCAGACCACAAAAAAAGAAGGAGGTACGGCCTCCTTCTTCGTGTATCTATTCATTCCCCTTTGAATCTAGGACAAGAACTTCCCCCAAAGTTCCTTTCCTTCTCCCGTGAAAAACTTCTATTTAGCCTAAGAAATCCTGGAATTGATTGAAGTGTTCGTGAATAAAGTCGAGCCCGACGTTTGGTGCTACCCCTAATAGCACGGTTGCGATCAAGCAAATTCCTAACACAACAAGGATGGTGGCTGGTGCTTTAATTTTTTCATCGCTAGCAGATGGACGGAAGAACATTTGTACCATGATACCGAAATAGTAGAAGTATGAAACGACTGTTGTCGCGATCATAACAGAACCAAGTACATAATGTGCTTCATTTTCCACAAACGCACCCATGAAGATGTTTAGTTTTCCAATGAATCCAGCTGTGCCTGGGAAACCAGCCAATGAGATGATCAAGACTCCGAATGCTACAGCGAGTAGCGGTGCACGACGGTAAAGCCCTGCGTAAGCGCTGATTTCTCCTGAACCTGTTTTTTCCTCGATCAACTGAATGATAGCGAAAGCACCGATATTCATGAATAAGTATGCTGCTAGGTAGAACCAGATTGCATCAAACATGAAGAAGCTCATGGATGCAAAAGCAACTAACACGTAACCTGCATGCGCAATACTTGAGTAAGCGAATAAGCGCTTGATGTTGGATTGACGTAAAGCAATGACGTTTCCAATCACCATTGTAGCTGCCGCGATGAATGCGATGTAGTCTTGCATTTTAAGTAGGATTGGCATTGTACCAGGTCCTTCTGCCGGTGTAATACCAAAAACAGAAAGCAACACTCGAATCACTAGCACAAATCCTGCCGTTTTAGAAACAACGCTCAGGAATGCTGTAACCGGCGTTGGTGCACCTTGATACACATCTGGAGCCCACATGTGGAACGGTGCTGCTGCCAATTTGAATGACAAGCCTACAAAGATCATTAAGAAAGCTAAACTTAGCAAGTACACGTGCTGCGGGTCACTTAGAGTGGCCAATGCACTTGTCATGCCTTTAAGATTTGTTGTGCCTGTTAGTCCGTATACATAGCTCATCCCAAACAAAGTAATCGCTGTGGAAATTCCGCCATTGATGACGTATTTCATCGCTGATTCATTTGATTGAAGATGATGCTTGCGAATCCCCGCTAAAATATAAGAAGAAATCGACAATAATTCCAAACCAACAAACAAGGTGATCAAATCGCCACTTGATGCCATAAACATCGCACCAAGTAAGGCAGTCAGGAACAGGTAGTAGAACTCACCGTGAGCTTCTTCCATCCCGTCCTTCTTCTTGTAGCTAATTGCAAGCATCAACACAAGTGCCGAACCTGCAAGTAACAATAGCTTAAATGCCTTGCCGAATGCATCTAGGCGGAATGTGTCCGCTAAGATACTGACAACTGGCTCATCAACCATTCCAAGAAGTGTTACGATGGCTGCAGCAATACCTGCAACGCCTATCCAGCCAAGGATCTTTCGGTCGATCGATTTTGGCATAAATAAATCTAATAATGAAAGGATGGTGGCAACACCAAGGATGATGAATTCGGGTGCCATGGCGCCCCATTCAAATGATAGCAATACGTCCATATCCATCGTTCATCACCCTCCTAATCCAAGCATGATAGTTTCTAATGTCGTCTTCAATGGTGTGCTCAGAACAGTCGGGTAAACACCGATCAGCACAATCAAGCCGACCAAGGTTACAACAGGAACAAGCTCAATACCTTTTAAGTCTGTCATACTCGCAAATTCGCGATGTGCTTTTCCAAAAGTAATGCCAAGAACCGCACGTAGCAGATATACAGCCGTCATGATGATACCGATTGTTCCGATTGCTGCTAGGACAGGCTGTTCTTCGAATAAACCGAGGAAGGCCATGAACTCACTGACAAATCCGGACATTCCTGGCAGTCCAAGTGATGCCATTGCAGCTGCAAGCAAGACTCCTGATAATATTGGCATTCCTTTAGCCAGTCCGCCAAGGTTATCGATTAATGATGTGCCTACGCGCTCATAGAATGAGCCGACAAGGAAGAACAATAGTGCCGAAATTAAACCGTGGGAAACGACTTGGAAAATCGCTCCTTGGACTCCTGCTTCGTTCATTGCTCCAAGACCGATCAACACAATCCCCATGTGCGAAATGGAAGAATACGCAAGCACCATTTTGAAGTCTTTTTGTACAAATGCTAGGAATGCACCGAATAACAGGTTAACAACACCAAGTACGGCTAAAATAAACGCCATTTTTTCAAATTGCTCTGGGAAAATCCCCATTCCAAAGCGGATTAGACCAAATGCCCCAATTTTCAAAAGAATCCCTGAGTGAAGCATAACGATTGAAGGCGGCGCTTGAACGTGAACCTTCAGCATCCAGCTGTGCAAAGGGAAAATCGGAAGCTTTACTCCGAATGCGACTAGAAGCGCAATGAATAAGCCGTATTTCGCACTCTCTGAAATAGGTGAAACAATCTTTGCATCTGGCGTATTGATGAACGCCGTTAGCGCTTCAATATTCGTTGTACCCGTACGAGCAAACAGCACCATGATGACGATTAACAGGATTGCTGATCCAAGACCGTTATAAATCAAGAAGCTGTAAGCCGCTTTTTCTTTTTCAAAATAACCCCACTTCCCGATCAAGAAGAACATTGGAATCAATGTTACTTCAAAGAAAACGAAGAAGAGGATTAAGTTTTGCGCAGTGAAAACTCCAAGCATACCTATCTCAAGCAAGAGGAATAGCATGAAATAGCCTTTCCACTCCTTCTTGATACGGAAGGAAGCAAGAGCCGCCAATGTCGATAATACGGCCGTTAAAACGACCATGAGCATTGAGAAGCCATCCACGCTCAGTTCATAGTAAACGGCGAAAAGGTATTCATCGACACCCTTCATGCCTCCGAATTGAATCCATGGAACTTTTACCGAAAAATCGGCTAGCGCTTTTCCAGCCAAGTAGTGGAAATAAACCGCTAACGATAGCAAAAGTGCCGGAAGCGTCGCCAAGAAACCAATTCGTTTGATTGTCTTTTCATCCGTTTTAGGGAGAAAAGCAAGTACTAGCATACCTAATAAAGGGGAGAATACTAGGATGGACAAAACATACGTTAAATTCATTTTAAGTACCCCCCTGTTAAAGCAAAAATCAAAACTAGAACCGCAAGACCGACGAAAGCCATTGCTCCGTACGTCTGCACCTGCCCTGTTTGAAGCTTCGAACCAGTACGTCCAAGCGTTTGAACGAAGCCAGAAATCGCCTTCACAACTCCTTCAACCAGGAATACATCAATCATTCTTAAGAAGTAGCTAACTCCTTTTGTAAAATTAACTACTGTTAAGCTGTAGAATTCATCGATGTAGTATTTGTTGTAAAGGATGTTGTAGATTGTAGGTGCTCCTCCGCTCAGCCAGTCACGCGCAATAGAGCGCTTGCCGTACATGAGATAAGCAAGGAAGATTCCTGCCAGAGAAACGACTGTTGCCACAATCATGATCCAAATTGGACCTTCGATGTGACCGTGCCCAAGTGCTTCATTTCCTTCAGTCAGCCAATCGCCAAGGAATGTACCAAACCAAGGAGTGTTCACGTATCCAGCAACTACAGCAAGAACGCCAAGCACCATCATCGGAACGGTCATCGTTGCCGGTGACTCGTGAACCTTCTTCAAGTCTCCCTTGGCTGGGCCAGTGAACACCATAAAGAATAAGCGGAACATATAGAAAGCTGTAAAGAATGCGGCAATCAAGGCAAGTAAGAACAAGACCGGATGACCATTTTCCCATGCAGCAATCAAAATCTCTTCTTTACTGAAAAATCCCGAGAACAACGGCACACCGCTGATTGCGAGTGTTCCGATTAAGAATAATGGGCCTGTTAAGCGCAGCTTTTTCCAAAGACCGCCCATTTCCTCGATGTTTTGTGTGTGAACGGCATGAATGACGCTTCCTGCCGCCAAGAACAATAGTGCTTTGAAGAATGCATGCGTCATCAAGTGGAACACACCCGCCACATAGCCTGCAGATCCTAGCGCAAGCATCATGTAACCGAGTTGGCTCACCGTTGAGTAAGCTAACACTCTCTTAATATCTGTTTGGACAAGACCAATGCTTGCTGCAAAAATCGCTGTGAAAGCACCAATCACCGCAACTGTCATCATCGCCGTTTCACTCGCTACAAATAGCGGGAACATCGCCGCTACCAAGTAAACACCGGCAGCAACCATCGTCGCAGCATGGATTAATGCTGAAACAGGCGTTGGGCCTTCCATTGCGTCTGGAAGCCATGTGTGAAGCGGGAACTGACCTGATTTACCCACTGCCCCGACGAATATAAGGATCGCCGTTAATGTAATCATGCTAGCTGAAATCGCGCCTTCTTCAACTGCTGCGAAAATCGCGTCATATTCGAAGCTGCCAACCTGCCAGAATAATAGAATCATCCCGATTAGTAGACCAACATCCCCGATACGAGTCATGATAAAGGCTTTTTTTGCAGCCTGTCTTGCTTCATCTTTGTAAAAATAGAAACCGATCAGTAGGAATGATCCTACCCCGACAAGTTCCCAGAAAATATACGTTTGTAATAAGTTAGGTGAAAGCACCAAACCTAGCATTGCAAACGTAAACAAACCTAAATATGCATAGAATACCGGGAAGCGCTCATCGCCGTGCATATAACCTTTTGAGTATGTATGTACTAGACAGCTTACGAGCGATACGATAAACAGCATTAATGCATTTAACTGATTCACTTCAAAGCCCGCTGTTAATTGAAGCTCCCCTATTTTCAGCCAGACCGTTTCAGCCTTGTAAGTCGATTCTGTCAAACGTTCGAACAGAACCATGATGGAAAAGGCTAAAGCAGCGAGCGTAAGGATGATCCCCACGTGTGCACTGGCTTCTTTCAGCTTCTTGCCGAATAGTAGAAGAATCAAGAAAGACAAAAGCGGGAAAAGCGGTATGATCCATGCTAATTCCATCACTATCACAATCCCCTTTTTTAAACGCGCTGTTTGCTGCTGATTTCTAATAGAATGCGCGTAGATTGAGGCCCGCCTTATTTGGAGCGGGTCATACAGATCGTCCGTTGTATGCGGATAACCTGCAAGGCTCGGATTTGAACCTGTTAATTTTTCATCGTATTCATTTCATCAATGTTAACCGTTTTTCGGTTACGGTAAAGTGCAATCAAAATTGCCAGTCCAACGGCCGCTTCTGCTGCTGCAATTGCAATCGCGAATAGCGCAAACACTTGACCCGTGATGGAAGGCATAATTCCGTATTTACTAAAAGTGACAAGATTAATATTGACGGCATTCAGCATCAATTCGATGGAAATCAGGACAATAACCGTATTTCTCTTTGTTAATGCCCCGTAAAGTCCGATACAGAAAAGGATGAGTGCCAATGCCAGAAAGGCTGAAGCGGGAACCGTACTCATTATTTATCCCCCTCCTTGTCATCTTTCTTTGCAAGAATGATCGCCCCAATTAGAGCTACTAGCAGGACAACTGAAGTTAATTCAAACGGAATGATGAAGTCCGAATAAAGTGATACTCCGATTTGTTCTGTGTTGTTTTCATGCAAAGCGCTAGGTGCAGGATGGATATCCAAATTGTAAATCCCGATATAAACGGCAAAAGCGAAGGCCAATACACCAAGCAATAGGAACAGCTTGCGCCATTTATCACCTGTTGGTTCGCTATTGTCGTCATGCCTCGTCAACATGATTCCGAAGAGCATGATAATCGTGATCGCACCTGAGTAGATCAGGATTTGAACAGCTGCCACGAATTCAGCTGACAACAAAACGTAAATGCCTGCGATGCTGACAAATGTAAATACTAAAGCAACAATCATGTGTACGACTTTTGTAAGGTTTAATAAAAGCACGCCGCCGATAACTGCCACTAAAGCGAGAGACATAAATGCAAAAAATTCGCCTGATAACGTCATGCTTTATTCACCTTCCGTACGTTTTCGTCATTTTCATCAAGCCATTCCAAGTTTTTAAATAACTGGTCACGGCTGTATTCAGCTAGTTCGAAATTGTTCGTCATGATAATCGCCTCAGTCGGACATACCTCTGTACATAAGTCACAAAGGATGCAAAGTTCGAAGTTGATATCATACGTATCAATGATTTTCCCTTTTTTCGTCGGATCGGGATGCTTTTTACCAGTTAATTGAATGCAATCTGTCGGACATATCGCCGAACATTGATTACATACGATACATTTTTCCGGATAAAACTTCTGAATCCCGCGGAAACGGTCCGGTAACGGAAGCGGTTCGTTTGGGTAGTCATACGTTACTTTTTCCCGAGTTAGGTTTTTAAGGGTATATACTAAACCTTTTGCTAATCCTAGCATGCTATTTCACCCCTTTTGAGAAAGTAGGAGATGTTCTGTTAATCAGGCTCTGCTAGACTTGGCTGTTGATTTCCGTTCCAGTCGCTTGCTTTCCGGGGGCGTTCGCCGAGCCTCCTCGTCGCTATCGCTCCTGCGGGGTCTCGCCTGTAACGCTAATCCCCCAGGAGTCTAGCGCCTTCCACTCCAATCAACAAAGTGCCAAAAATAATACCGAGCCTTTAACAAAGTCTTTAATTAAAACCACACAACGAATTCTTTGATTAGTGCGGTGATGAAGATGTTTGCCAATGCGATTGGCAGTAGTACCTTCCAGCCGAACTCCATTAGTTGGTCGGCACGAACACGTGGGAACGTTACACGGAACCAGACAAGAATGAAGACAACCACACTGAATTTAATAGAAAACCAAACGGCACCTGGAATGAAGTCAAGCACTTCAAGCGGAGGCAGCCAACCGCCTAGGAATAATACTGTTGTTAATGACGCCATTGCGAAGAAATATACGTATTCTGAGAGCATGAAGAATGCCCAGCGGAATCCGGAATATTCAACGTGGAAACCGGCAACCAACTCGGATTCTGCTTCCGGAAGGTCAAACGGTGCCCTGTTTAATTCGGCAACGGATGCGATTAAGAAAATGATGAAGGCAATCGGCTGCCAAAGGATGAACCAGCCATGTTTTTGCGCTTCGACGATTTCGTTCAAGTTCAAGCTGCCAGCAAGTAAGATGACACCTAATACTGACATAACGAGCGGTATTTCGTAGGAAATCATTTGCGCCGCAGCACGCATGCCCCCGAGTAAGGCGTATTTATTGTTCGATGCCCAGCCGCCTGTTACAACACCGATTGTCGTCAATCCAGAGATGGCGATGTAGTAAAGCAAGCCGACACCGATATCAGCAAATTGAAGCTTATCCGTAAGCGGAATCGTTGCAAGCACCATGAATGCAGGTGCGAAAGCAATGACAGGAGCCAAAATGAACAATGGTCTGTCAGCCAGCTTAGGAATGCTGTCTTCTTTTAATAAAAGCTTCAGAACGTCAGCGACCGTCTGTAATAATCCCCAGCTTCCACCAACCTGATTCGGACCATGTCTGAGTTGCATGAAACCCATGACTTTACGTTCAGCTAAGATAGCATACGTAACAAATCCGAGAACTACTAATAGTAAGACTGTACCTAGTAAAAAGAAGATTCCAAAGTTTAGCCAGCCCGGACTTGATTGCAATAAATCTTCAATCATTAGCCGTCAACCTCCCCAAGAACAATGTCAATTGCCCCTAAAATCGCAATAAGATTTGCAATGTTTTCGCCTTCTAGAAGCTTCGGGAGAATTTGAAGGTTGTAGAAAGACGGCCTTCTGAATTTCAGACGGTAAGGTTCTTTTTTACCATCACTCGCAATATAACAGCCGATTTCACCGCGTGGCGACTCAATACGCACGAACGCTTCGCCTTTAGGCGCCTTAATGATCTTCGGCACTTTTGCTAAAATATCACCCTCGCTTGGGAATTGCTCAACCGCTTGCTCAAGGATTTTTAAAGATTCTTCGATTTCAGCCATTCTCACTTGATAGCGAGCCCAAGCGTCTCCGCCATTTTGAACCGGCACGTCAAAATCAAAGCGTTCATAAATCGAATATGGCTCATCTTTACGAAGATCCCACTTCACGCCAGTACAACGTAAGTTAGGTCCGCTTAGCGAGTATTGCAAAGCATCTTCCTTCGTGTATTTACCCACGCCTTTGACACGGTTCAAGAAGATTTCGTTGCCTGTTACAAGCGTGTGATAACCTTTTAACTGTTCTCTCATGTAAGGAATGAATTCCTGAACCTTCTCGATCCAGCCTTCAGGAGCGTCCCACTTAACGCCGCCCACGCGCATGTAGTTGAACGTCAAACGCGCACCAGATAACTCATTCAACATGTTGATGATCATTTCACGCTCACGGAAAGCGTATAGGAATGGACTGACTGCCCCGATATCCAATAAATATGTACCCCACCAAACAAGGTGGCTGGCAATACGGCCAAGTTCCATTACGATGACGCGCAAGTATTCCGCACGGTCAGGTACTTTGATGTCCATCATTGTCTCAACCGCGTGGCAAAGCACATAGTTCGTCGTCATGGCAGACAGATAATCCATACGGTCTGTGTATGGAATGATTTGTGTATATTGAAGATCTTCAGCAAGCTTTTCGGTTCCGCGGTGCAAATAACCGATAACAGGCTTTGCTTCCTTAATGATTTCCCCGTCAATTTTCAATACAAGCCGGAAAACACCATGCGTACTTGGATGCTGAGGACCTACATTCAGTAACATTTCTTCTGTACGTAACACTGCTTACACCTCCACATCATACGGCTCGTAGTCTTTTCTTAACGGATAACCAATCCACTCTTCGCCGAGCATGATCCGGTATAAATTTGGGTGGCCTGTGAATTTGATGCCAAGAAGGTCAAATACTTCACATTCTGGCCAGTTTGCACCGTTCCAAAGCGGCTGCAATGAATCTACGACTGGCTGTTCGCGATCCAACTTCACTTTTATCGCAACCGATTGACGGTTCTTATATGAGAATAAGTGCACATACACTTCCATATGTGTCTCGTAATCTGTTCCATGAAGATTTGATAGATAATCGAAGCTCAATAGCTCGTTGAATTTAAGGAATTGCGCCACTTTGAAGTAGCTCTCTCTTTTCACAACAAGCGTTGGGACATCCTTGGATAGTTTGTTAATGTAGGAATCTTCTAGAACGTCTGCACCAAGGTTTTCTTCAATTACTTTCAAATATTTATCTAAATATGGTTGATTCACAGATGGCGCTGTTGCTTCCGCTTCAGGGGCATCCCCTTCTGTCTTCGCTGCCGCTGCTGCACGTGCTTTTGCCGCCGCTGCCGCCTTCGCCTTTGCTGCTGCAATCGCTTTTGCTTTCTCGTCATCTGATGCCGGGGCTGAGTCTGCTCCGCCCGCTGCCTTGGCTTGAGCTGCCGCCTTTGCTTTTGCCGCCGCTGCCGCTTTCGCCTTCGCTGCTGCAATTGCCTTCGCTTTTTCATCATCCGATGCTGGCACTGACTCTGCTCCACCTGCTTGCTTCGCTAACGCCGCTGCCTTTGCTTTTGCCGCTGCTGCCGCTTTCGCCTTTGCTGCTGCAATTGCCTTCGCTTTTTCATCATCCGATGCTGGCGCTGTGTCTGCTCCGCCTGCTTGCTTCGCTAACGCCGCTGCTTTTGCTTTTGCCGCCGCTGCCGCTTTCGCCTTTGCTAGCTCAAGAGCTTTTGCCTTCTCGTCATAACTTGATGGGGCTGCTGACTCTGCTCCACCTGCTTGCTTCGATAACGCCGCTGCTTTTGCTTTTGCCGCTGCTGCCGCTTTCGCCTTTGCTAGCTCAAGTGCTTTTGCTTTCTCGTCATCACCTGATGCTGCAGGATCGCTCGCTTTCTGGCCATCATCACCCGTTGCCGTCGCAACAGAAGAAGCCGATCCACCCGCTTGCTTCGCCATTGCAGCCGCCTTTGCTTTTGCTGCTGCCGCCGCTTTCGCCTTCGCTAGTTCAAGTGCCTTTGCCTTCTCATCATCACCAGAAGTAGAAGCTTCAGGAACTTGAGCTTCTGTCTCAGCCTTTTCAGGTTTACTAGCCTCAGCTTGAGCGCCAGCCTGACCGGTTCTTTGCATCTTTGCCAATGCAGCCGCCTTCGCTTTCGCAGCCGCTTCTTTCTTTAACTGTTCCAGGTCCTTTTCACCGCTCATCGGTTAGATCACCTTCTTCCCAGTCTTCGCCTCATAACGGATTTTCTCTTTTAACTTATTAATTCCATATATCAATGCCGCAGGGTTTGGAGGACATCCAGGTATGTATACATCTACAGGAACAATCTGGTCAACACCCTTCACAACCGCATAAGACTTCACATAAGGTCCGCCCGCAGTCGCACAAGAACCCATCGCGATTACCCACTTTGGCTCAGGCATTTGATCATAAAGACGTCGTACAATCGGCGCCATCTTCTTCGTCAACGTACCCGAAACAATCATGACATCCGACTGTCTAGGAGAAGTACGGAAGAAAGAACCAAAACGGTCCAAATCGTAATGCGAAGAACCTACACCCATCATTTCAATCGCACAACAAGCAAGACCAAAAGTCATTGGCCACAGTGAATTACTACGAGCCCACGCCTTGACCTGCTCCAAAGTCGTCATAAAGATATTACGCTTCAACTCTTCCATTTCCATTGCGGAGATATTCATATTCTCTAACTTTAAATCCATTTCAGCACCTTCTTCTTCCATGCATAAACAAGACCAATTACTAGCATCAGTACAAAAATTAACATTTCAATCAACGCAAAAAGACCGAGCTTCTCATAGGCAACCGCCCACGGATACAAAAACACAGTCTCCACATCGAAAATAACAAACATAAGGGCAAAAATATAATAGCGGACATTGAACTGCACACGCGAATCGTGGAAAGGTTCAATCCCGCTTTCATATGTGGTGTACTTAGCTTCACTCGGTTTATATGGACGCAAAAGTTTACCTAAAAAAAGCGCCACCACAGGCAACAATACTCCAAGACATAGAAACACAAAAACTATCAGATAGTTATTCTGATATACATTCAGAAGATCCACGCCATCCCCTCCAATGATGTAGAATTTTCACACTCTTTAAACATGTAACCGAATTCATTATAGCACTGTTACAATTATGTGTCGACAAGCCCAACACTTTATTTGGAAAAATCTCTCGCCCGCAAAATGGAACATTTTAAGCGCTCGAGAGCTCGCTCTCGTAAAGCTGAAAATGTTCCTATTTTGCGCAGCTTCAGCGTAGCTGAAGCGCCGGGTGCGACAGCACCGCGAGAGCATTTTTCCAGATACGCCACACTGGTCGTCGACACATCATCCCCCTCCTGAGCGATTGCGTGATCTCGAAGAAATCACTCCCAGAAAAAGCTCCCAGAGATGACGCAAAAGCGAACTGTACAAGAACCCTGTTCATGGTCGGAAAAGAGCGCACGTGATCTGAAGCGCAGCGGAAGATGACGTGCCCAGCCGCACTGTTTTTCAAAATGAAGCTCGTAAGAGCAACCAGGTTATGATTCTTAAAAGTAGCTCGCCAGAGCGACATGTGTTTGGCCCTTAAAAAAGCAACTCACAAGAGCCAAGAAGGTTCGGCACTAATAAAAGGCTCGGCTCTAAAAAAGACTCGCCAGAGCCACTGCTTTTACACCAACTCAATCTCCCCATCATCCCTAACCCCCATCCTCGAAACCTTCACAACAGCATCCAAATTCAACTCTCCATAAATATGCGGAAACAATTTACCCGTCTCATACAAATCCTCAAAAACAATCTCAGCACTCACCAAATCAGAATCAATAGAAAGAATCCGTAAATCCTTCTCTCCCCTAAAAAATACATCCGCAACCTCTACCAGCTGCTCCTCTGTCGAACAATGGATGAAGCCCTCCGTTACCAAACTATCTGGAGCATAAACACTTTCTTCCCTCACCTTGTCCCACTCATCAGCACGAATAATGTGATACAGTACCTTTTCAGCTTCCATCCAAAACGCCTCCCTATCATTCTATTCAAAACCTGTCTAAATATTTGTCACGAGCCGAATCATCGCTGTAAAAATCCTTGCATATCTATCACATACTCCTTTAACAACAAAAAAACCTGCTATTTCACAGGAAATACACAGGTTTCAAGCTACTATTTTTTTATCAATGGCTCTGATAATCTTACCTGTTGATTTCCGTTCCTGTCGCTTGCTTTGCTGAACCAATTTAGAATAAGCCCTAATTCCCAAGGACACTGATGATCTTCCTCTAAAGAACCCAAGCACCTTTCGCTCCAATCCACAAAGTGCAGAAAACCAACATTTCACTTTAATTTTCCTTTATTTTTTAAAAATACTGTCAGAAGGTACGAAATGTCTACTTGTACATAAATTTGTATGATTAAATATGGAGAAATTGACGTAATTATCTCTTTTAAAGTGGATATGAAAATATCACATTATACCCTTGTGGGGTTTGTGATATTTTTTATACTCTTATTTTTTGATCGTAATCGCCATTTTCAAAAATGTTATCGCCTGTATTTTCATGGTAATCAACGTTTTCAAAAATTTATTCACTAAGTTCATATACAACTTTTTAGGAAAATCACGAAATCAGAGAAATCCACGTAGATTTTCCTAACAAATATGCTATGTTAATCTTACTGATGATTTCCGCTCCAGTCGCTTGTTTTCCGAGGAGTCCTTCGCCTTCCGCTCCAATCAACAAAGTGCAGAAATCCAGCAATGTACTTCAGCAGAGCCTATTCAATAAAAAAAGGACCGTAGAGGTCCTTACATAACGCTATAAGCAGCATTATTTAGATAAAAGAAAGTCCCCAATCCAATCGTTACTACCATCATAACAATCCCCAAAACACCACAAATAACCCCTAAAATAGCTAACCATCTTCCAGACTGTTTGCTACGTTTAATATCCTTCAAAGCTAAAATACCCAATATCAGCCCAGCAATTCCAAGAAAAACCCCAATAATAGGAAACACTATCATCCAAAAAATCGTCGTTAATCCAAGGATAAATGAAATAATGGCCTTAACATTGGTTCCTACGTTATTTGTTTCATTTGTCATCTCATTCACTCCGAAACACTCCAATTTATAAACTAAAATTACTTCCTAAACCTAAACCTTCTCCAAATAAAGAAAGTCACAACTCCTATTATACCAACCGCAATCAGCCATATATACAAATTTGACCCATTTAACTCTTTCCCTAGATCAACATCCTTAGTCGGAGCTTTCCCCTCTCCGAGAACAAGTAAATCTTCTTCCGCTGCACTTAACTCATTCGTCCTGCTACAAATTCCCGCACTTAGATAATCACTGTCTTCGTATATTGACGATTGATTCGCATATACCAAATATTCTTCGCCCTCAACGAAATCAATTCCGCAGTCACCACCACCTTGTCCTGTGACCACTATAACTTGAGATTCAGACACACCTTTCCAAGTACTATTCACCTCAAATAGTATCCTTTTTGACATATTACCCGTTTAACTTTTTTGAACTACAACATCCATAACCTTACCACTAAAAACTGCTTGAGATTCTTCCAACTCTACTTCAGCACCATCAGGTTCAACACACTTACAAGCAAAACATAAGGAAGGAATGATTGTGAGGGCTATCCCAGTCAACCCAATCCATAATGCCATTATCACTAGAATCCTCTTTCTCAATTCATTCACCCCTATAAGTCATCTTCAAATTTCCACTCTACTTCCTTTTATAACGATACTCCTAAATACATTCCACTCTTTTGAAAATAATTCCTTTTTTCTTTATATCTATTTAAAAAGCAACCTAATCTAAATAAAGTACCGTAAGGTACGCAAGAAGTTGTCATCTCTTCACCAAAACATTTTCAAAGCATTCTATTCTTATCAGGTCTAAATCCCACCATCATCAAATATTTTATAGGAGGATATATTGATGCACCACATACCATATGAAATAGGTGAGATAAAATGGTTGTTGTGAAGTATTTTGAGAACAAAAATCTTTTATTAAGTCAGTTACGCAAAAGCGTACCTGCTGTTGGTGATGACATCATAATCAAAGGGCGCAAAGCGAAGGTGTCGAGTATTAATTGTGTAGATGAGCAGAATTGTGATGTTCAGGTTGTCCGTGAAGTCGTCGTGAATAAAAATAAATTGCTTCTTGATAACTCGAAAAAGAAAAGGCGCTAACCCAAATAGGTATCTACCATAATAAAAGGACGCACAACGCGTCCTTTCTTCATTTGCTTTCAGGTGAGTTATCCATTCAAATAACCATCCCAATCATAATCATCAATTTTATAAAAAACTCCTATAGCATTTCTCTCAAATGCACATAAAGCTGGTACATCAATAAAGGATAAAGAATCATCCATTTTAAAATGACACCGATTGAAATAACTTGAAAGTGTTTAATCGGAAATTTTCTATATGACTTACCGGTTTCCATAGTAGCCAAAATTCTCTCCGATAAATTTTCAAATCACCATTTTTTTGTATCAGGATTCATTCATATTGGATTCGGCTTTGTTCCATCCCTTTTTGAAACATTTTTGTTTACTCCTGCTATTATTTGCTCTGTCATCTTTTTCGCACTTGATGAAATTACTAGAAAGAGATTTTACACAAGATAAAAATAAGAGCTGCAGACGCAGCTCTTACAAAGAATCTTACTTTTTCAAAACAGGGATCCATATTTCACTTTTAAACGTTGGTGAAGTTACATCCTTATTTTCATTCCACAAGATTTCTGGACCTTCGATCAATTCATAGTTAGAAGATGGAATCCATTCTGAATAAATGCGCCCCCATACACTTTGCAATGTTTCTGGGAAAGGTCCAACCGCTTCGAATACCGCCCATGTAGATGCAAGCACTTCAAGTTCTGCAAAGTGAGCTGGACACTCATTTGTTGTGGCTACACCTATATAATGATCAAGCTCCCCTTTTTCCTCCAACCTTCCTTCGGAAAAATTCGTTGATGCACTAAGCAATCCTAATGGCTTAACATTCGATAAATTTTTGAGCTCGTTAATCGTTCCCTCATTTAAACTACTCCACATCGAAGCGATCTCTGGATTTATCCCCTCAAAAATAATTGGTACTCGTTTCTTAATTCCCACAATACGAAATGCCTCTTTTTCAACGATTCGATAGTTCATTTCACTGCCTCCCTTTATGGATAAATGGAAGGACATCTGTGGATATGCTTTAAGTGAATGACCATCCCTTCTTGCTTCTGATGGAGTGATCCCATGCAATTGTTGAAACGCTCTTGCAAATGAATCAGGTGAATTGTATCCGTATTTGAGCGCTATATCAATGACCTTTATGCTATTATCCCTTAGTTCAAAAGCTGCCAGCGTGAGGCGTCTTCTTCTTATATATTCGGAAAGTGTAACACCTGCAAGAAAGGAAAACATTCTCTTAAAATGATATTCCGAGCTATAAGCTAGCCTTGCAACCTCTTTAAAGTCAATTTCGCCAGCAAGATTCTCTTCAATATATCTAATGGCAGTATTCATCTGTTTCAGCATATCCAATTAATGAACTCCTTCCTTGTATCAATAGAATATCAGGAGTTAATTCAAGACATCCGACAATCAGTGCACCGTTTTGCAGGATGTAGTTTTCAATCGAGTCATTCTAACACTTTTGTTATAAAAGAAAAACAGCCCCAAGGACTGCCTATATTCTACACAACGCTGTATGATTTATGAACTTAATACCTGTCTAGTAAAATCAGTGAAATCAGTTAGATGATATTCCACGATTTGCTTTAATATCTCAATGTTTAAGGTTTGATAGTCGTGTACTGCAATATTCCGAAAGCCAACCATCGCTTTTAGTCTATTTGCGACACTTTCGGTAATAATAGAATTCTTCTGCAGCATATCAAATGCATCCCTACTGTTCTGTGGCAACCCCAACCGCTTTTCCGATACAATATGCATTGCCAAATCAATCGAAGCTTCGCAAGAACGTTGAATATTTAAGATAATAGAATCTTGTTTTGTGAAATCGTTTAGGTTCGCTGGATCGTTTGAATAAACCTCTTTTACTCTCACAAGACATCGTTCAATGACACTAACCTTATTCAAAATGACGTCATTATTCATACACTGACCCACTTTCCTTAATCGATTTCAAAACATCCTCACGTTCCTCATTCAATTTTGCATACATACTAAGAGCCGTCATTTGTAAATTTTTCAGTGTGTAATCATCTTTTGAATAAATAACATTACCCGTTGTATATATTTGTGCTTTGAAAACTGTAGAAGCGGAACTAATATCAACCAAATCTATCTCATTCTTTAAAATATCTGCTAAATTTTGTGCCAGCATGAAAACTTCGTACTTAGTCTGACTTGATTTTTCACAATAAAAGGCGATATCAATGTCGCTATGCTCATGATTATATCCTTTGGCGTATGAACCAAAGACGATGATAAACACTGGATCCAATTTATTTATTAGGAAATCTTTAATTGCTTGGACCATTTCTGTTTTCATACGACACATCCCTTACCTATTTATGGAATATTATATCAAATAACACCGTGTTCTCCCACTACCCTCTATGAACACTAATTCCACAACGCATGTCCTAATCCTTCCACACAAATAAAAAACCACCCTCAAGCCGAAGCCTGAAAGGTGGTTTTTCATAAAAATATTATAACTTTCTCTCCACAACGGAGATACGGTTGATGGCACGTTGAAGAGCCAGCTCGGCACGTTTGAAGTCGACGTTGTCCTGCTTGCTTTCTTGCAAACGCTGTTCTGCACGTTCTTTCGCGCGGACAGCACGGTCAATGTCGATTTCAGAAGCTTGTTCAGCAGATTGAGCCAAAATTGTTACTTGATCAGGGCGGACTTCTAAGAAACCACCACTCACAGCAACAAATTCAGTCGTTCCAGCTTTTTTTAAGCGAACCGCACCGATTTCCAAAGGTGCAACCATAGGAATGTGACCTGGTAAAATTCCAAGCTCACCACTTTGAGCTTTTGTGCTTACCATTTCTACATCTGATTCATAAACCGGACCATCGGGAGTAACAACACTGACTTTAATTGTCTTCATTTTTTACCCTCCTGGGCATGTTTTAGACCTCTACACCCATGCGTTTCGCACTTTCGATTACTTCCTCAATACGGCCGACTAAGCGGAATGCATCTTCTGGAAGGTGGTCATACTTACCATCAAGGATTTCTTTGAATCCTTTTACTGTTTCTTTTACTGGTACGTAAGAACCTGCTTGACCAGTAAATTGTTCAGCAACGTGGAAGTTTTGTGATAAGAAGAACTGAACACGACGAGCGCGGTGTACGACTAATTTATCATCATCAGATAATTCGTCCATACCAAGGATCGCAATGATATCTTGAAGTTCTTTATAACGTTGTAATGTTTGTTGAACTTGACGAGCTACAGAATAGTGCTCTTCTCCAACGATTTCTGGTGACAATGCACGAGAAGTTGAAGCAAGTGGATCCACCGCAGGGTAGATACCCATTTCTGAAAGCTTACGCTCAAGGTTAGTTGTTGCATCTAAGTGAGCAAATGTTGTAGCTGGAGCTGGATCCGTGTAGTCATCGGCTGGTACGTAGATCGCTTGGATCGAAGTAACAGAACCAACGTTTGTAGACGTGATACGCTCTTGCAATTTCCCCATCTCAGTAGCAAGTGTCGGTTGGTAACCAACGGCAGAAGGCATACGGCCTAATAGCGCGGAAACCTCAGAACCTGCTTGAGTGAAACGGAAGATGTTATCCATGAAGAATAGAACGTCTTGTCCTTGATCATCACGGAAATATTCAGCCATTGTCAAACCAGTCAAGGCAACACGCATACGTGCACCAGGAGGCTCGTTCATTTGTCCGAATACCATCGCTGTTTGTTTGATAACGCCTGAGTCAGTCATTTCGTGGTAAAGGTCATTACCTTCACGCGTACGCTCACCAACACCTGCGAATACAGAGATACCGCTGTGTTCTTGTGCGATATTGTTGATTAATTCCTGGATTAAAACGGTTTTACCTACACCGGCACCACCGAATAGACCGATCTTACCACCCTTGATGTAAGGAGCAAGTAAGTCTACTACTTTAATTCCAGTTTCTAGGATTTCAACTTGAGTTGAAAGCTGTTCAAATGTAGGTGCTTCTCTGTGAATTGAATCACGACGAGCATCTGCAGGAATAGCTGCATCAAGGTCAATTGTTTCTCCTAAAACGTTGAATACACGGCCTAGTGTTACGTCACCAACCGGTACAGAGATAGGCGCACCCATATCGAGTACTTCCACTCCACGAGTTAATCCGTCAGTAGAAGCCATTGCGATTGTACGAACTGTGTCATCACCTAAATGAAGGGCTACTTCAAGAGTTAGGTTGATTTCAACACCAGACTCGCTGCCAGCACTGACAACTTTTAACGCATTATAGATCTCAGGTAATTGTCCGCTTTCGAACTTTACGTCAACAACCGGACCCATAATTTGAAGAACGCGTCCTTTGTTCATCTTATTCCCTCCTAACTTACTCTTTCAAACGAAAGACCGAGGGGGACCGAAATCCACCTGCAGTCTAATATTTTTTTACTATTCTAAAGCTGCCGCACCGCCGACGATTTCGGTAATTTCCTGTGTAATCGCTGCTTGACGTGCACGGTTGTAGCTTAGGCTTAATGCATTAATCAGTTCCTTTGCATTGTCCGTTGCGTTTCTCATCGCTGTCATACGAGCAGCATGTTCAGATGCTTTACTATCAAGTAAAGCGCCGTAAATCAAGCTTTCTGCGTATTGTGGCAATAAAACGTCAAGGATTTCTTCTGCAGAAGGTTCAAATTCATAAGATGTCAACTTGCCAGAAGGAGCGATATCCGTTAATGGAAGCAACTTCTTCTCCGTAACATCTTGTTGAATTGCACTGACGTAATGGCTGTAGAACATATATAGTTCATCGAATGTTCCGTCTGAGAACATGCCGACAGTACTGCTGGCGATATTTTTGATATCAGCGAATGAAGGCTGATCCGAAATACCAACAATATCAAGTACGACATTCATGCCGCGCTTGGCGAAAAAGTCACGACCAACTCGACCAATTGCGATTACTGCAAACTCATCATTCGACTTATGGCGATTTTTAATCGTCTGATATACCTGACGCAATACGTTACTGTTGTATGCACCAGCTAATCCACGATCAGAAGTAATAACTAGATAACCGGTCTTCTTAACTGGACGGGACTGAAGCATAGGATGGTTGGAGTTCTTGCTGCCAAGTGCAATAGCAGCTGTCACTTCTTGCATTTTTTCCATGTAAGGTACGAATGACTTAGCATTCATAACTCCACGGTTCCATTTAGAAGCGGATACCATTTCCATCGCTTTTGTAATCTGACTCGTCTTCTTAGTAGAAGTGATCCGGGATTTTATGTCGCGTAATGATGCCACAGGTTCTCACCACCTTCATTCAAAGTTTGTCGTTAGACCCTTAATTCCTTATCCAGCGAAAGCGCCAAGGCGCTTTCGCTTTTCTAATTACTCAGAAACAGCGAACGTCTTTTTGAAAGCGTTGATTGCAGCTGAGAAATCTTCATCAGAAGGAAGATCCTTCGTTGTGCGGATATGGTCTAACAACTCTTTGCGGTTGTGGTCTAACCATGTTAGGTATTCAGATTCGAAACGACGAACATCTGTTAATGGAATATCATCGATGAATCCGCGTGTTAATGCATAAAGGATTGCAACTTGCTTCTCAACGCTTAGCGGTTGGTTAAGGTCTTGTTTAAGAACCTCTACAGTACGCGCTCCACGGTTAAGTTTCGCTTGAGTTGCTTTATCAAGGTCAGATCCAAACTGAGCAAATGCTTCAAGTTCACGGTATGATGCAAGGTCAAGACGCAGTGTACCAGATACCTTCTTCATCGCTTTGATTTGAGCTGATCCTCCTACACGGGATACAGAAAGACCTGCGTTGATCGCTGGACGTACACCGGAGAAGAATAGATCTGATTGTAAGAAAATTTGTCCATCAGTGATGGAAATAACGTTTGTTGGAATATACGCAGATACGTCACCAGCTTGCGTTTCGATGAACGGCAATGCAGTGATTGATCCAGCGCCTTTTGCGTCGCTCAACTTAGCAGCGCGCTCTAATAAGCGTGAGTGCAAGTAGAATACATCCCCTGGATATGCTTCACGACCTGGAGGACGGCGAAGTAGCAAGGATAATTCACGGTAAGCAGCAGCTTGCTTAGATAGATCATCATAAACAACCAATACGTGCTTGCCAGCGAACATGAATTCTTCTGCCATTGTAACACCTGCATAAGGAGCAAGGAATAACAATGGAGCTGGTTGAGATGCAGATGCAGATACAACGATTGTGTATTCTAAAGCACCTGTTTTACGAAGCGTTTCTACCGCATTACGTACAGTAGATTCTTTTTGTCCGATAGCAACATAGATACATACCATGTCTTGACCTTTTTGGTTCAAGATTGTATCGATCGCTACAGATGTTTTACCAGTTTGACGGTCACCGATGATTAACTCACGTTGACCACGTCCGATTGGCACAAGAGCGTCAATCGCTTTGATACCCGTTTGAAGCGGCTCGTGTACGGATTTACGATCCATAACACCTGGAGCATTGCTTTCAATTGGGCGAGTTTTTGTTGTATTGATTGGTCCCATGCCGTCGATCGGCTGACCTAATGGGTTTACAACGCGTCCAATTAGCTCTTCGCCAACTGGAACTTCCATGATACGGCCTGTGCGGCGTACTTCGTCGCCTTCACGGATACCTGTATATGGTCCAAGAATGATAATACCGACGTTATTTGCTTCTAGGTTTTGTGCCATACCTAAAACGCCGTTTGAAAATTCAACAAGTTCTCCAGCCATGACATTGTCGAGGCCATGAGCACGAGCGATACCGTCACCAATTTGGATGACCGTACCTACATCACTCACTTGAATTTCCGACTGATAGTTTTCGATCTGCTTTTTTATCAGCGCACTAATTTCTTCAGCTTTGATGCTCATGAGTTTCACCCCTATCTACGAATCTTAGCCTAACAATTTGCGTTCTAAACGATCCAGCTTCCCGCGAAGGCTGCCGTCAAAAATACGGTTACCAATGCGTAGCTTTACGCCACCTAGCAAATTGGAATCAACTATATTTTCAATACGAAGAGAATTCTTTCCGACCTTTTTTGCAAAGGAAACGGAAATTGCTTCACGTTCTGAGTCCGTCAATGGACGAACACTATATACTTTTGCATCTGCTACTCCGCGAGCTTCGTTTGCAAGCACGATGAATTCTTCTGCCATTTCCACCGTTTGATCTTCACGGTGACGGTCAATCAGAAGCATAAGCGTGTTTACTACGAATGGGTTAGCAGATGTGAATGTTCCTTTTAAAATCTCTTTTTTCTTTTCAACTGAAAGCTTCGGAGATTTCAAGACAGCATTCATATCAGGATTATTGATAAAAACTTCTTTCACTACGCGAAGTTCTTGTTCCATTTGTTCAAGAATCTGGTGTTCCTTCGCCAATTGGAAAAGTGCCAACGCATAGCGCTTAGCTACCATGGAGTTGCTCATCGGCCTTCTCCTGCCTCTTGAATGTAATCATTGATCAGCTTTTCTTGATCTGCTGCAGTCAATTCTTTCTCAATCACTTTAGAAGCGACCAATACAGATAATGAAGCAACTTGTTCGCGAATAGCAGCTACTGCTTGTTCTTTTTGTTGCTGAATTTCAAGCTTAGCGGATTCTTTCAAACGGTCTGCTTCTGTACGAGCAGTTCCGATGATTTCTTCACGTTGGATATCGCCTTGTTTCTTAGCATTTTCAATAATATTCTGAGCGTCTGTGCGAGCTTCTTTTAAAAGATTACGTTGCTCTTCTAAAATTTTAGCTGCTTCGGCACGGCTTTGTTCTGCTGCCCCAATTTCAGTCGCAATCAACTCTTCACGTTGCTTCATGATGCCCATTAATGGACCCCACGCGAATTTTTTCAACAACGCTAACAAGATGATGAACATGATAAGTTGGAATAGAATATCTCCACCATTGATGCCGTGAGCTGCACCCTCAGCACTAGCTAATACAAAATTGCTTGTTAACACCCTCGATTCACTCCCTTCAAGAGTCTTTCACTTAGGAAAACAACATGTGACAATGTTCATTTATTTACATCAAGATGATAGATTAAAGATTTTAGGCATAAAGGAATGGCGAAGCTTTTAGAATGAAACCTCTCCGCCATTCAACGTTTTCCTATTATTGACCAAGAACCATGAACGCAATAACTACACCGATGATCGGTAATGCTTCTACTAACGCAACCCCGATGAACATTGTAGTTTGAAGCATACCACGTGCTTCTGGTTGACGAGCGATACCCTCAACTGTACGTCCTACGATTAAACCGTTACCGATACCAGCTCCTACTGCTGCTAAACCGATTGCTATTGCTGCTGCTATAAGATTCATTATAAAGTTCCTCCTTCAAATTGTATGAAAAGTATTTTTTTTACTTGTTTTGTTCATTAGATGAACAGGTATATATTAATGGTCATGACTCACTTTGTGTGACATGTATACCATCGTTAACATTGTGAAAATGTACGCCTGAATTGCACCTACAAATATTGAAAACCCTTGCCATACAAGTGTTAACGGTACGGCTGCAATCATTCCTAACGCACCCTGCCAAGCTAAACCGCCTGCTAAAAGCGTTAATAGCAATTCACCGGCGAAGATGTTTCCGTAAAGACGCAAACCAAGAGTTAAAGTATTGGCAAACTCTTCAATAATTTTCAGAGGAAATAAGAATTTCATCGGGCTAAAGAATCCCTTTGCATATTCCTTAGGACCTAAGAGACGTAATCCATAATAATGAGACAGCACAACCACCATTACCGCTAAAGTAAGTGTTATGACCGGATCAGCTGTTGGTGATTTCCACCAAAGTTCATGGCCAACTACCACTGAAAACGGAAGCCCAAGCATATTCGAAACAAAAATATACATGAGTAGTGTTAAACCTAGAATGTGGAATCTTCCACCGTCTTTCCAATCCATCGTACTGCTAATAATATTTCTAACAAAGTCCATTACCCATTCAAGGAAGTTTTGCATTCCTGTAGGTTTAATTGACATTGTACGCGTAGAAAGGATAGCAATGATTAAAACAATAGCACTTGCAATTGTGATCATCATAATGTTTGCTAGGTTAAAATTAAGTCCTAAAAACGTAACAATAGGAGCTTCATGATTCATCAAAATTCACCTCGCTTCCTGCTATTTGCTTTTACGAAAAGTTTGAACAAAAAAATCTATCATAATGACAATGTATGATGTCATTAATCCCAAAACAAGACTTGCAATATGGATTTTATCCGGGTACTTTAATGCGATAATCACGGCAATCGCTGCTGTAGCCATCCTTGAGAGTGAACCAAGTGATTTGACTTTCTTCCCATTCGACACATCTGTGTCAAACTTCTGTGATTTTCTCACTAATTGCCATAACATTAATAAACTAAAGCTTGTCCCCAAGATCAACCCTAAGAATATTGACTGGTAAGAGGTAAACCCCCAGCCAAGAACATAAATAGACAACAGTGTAAAGATGAGTTTCCGTTGCCTAAGGTACATCGCTCTAATTTCTGGCATGTTTATGATTCTCCTGAAAAGAATTTGCGGATCAATGCAAGCATTGCATAAATCCCTGACGCTAATCCCGAAAGCAATCCAACAATTAAGAAAATCGGTTCGCTCCCTATTTGATGATCAAGCCATCTTCCTCCGAAAATGCCGATCAAAACGGAGCCAACTAATTGTGAAAGGATAACAGACATTAATGCCATCGCTTGAAAAGGGTGGCGGTTGTTTTGACGCATATTATCCAATCCTCTCTTAAGAGAATACGAGATGCTAAAGAGACTATTATGTAAGAAGATAAACGTTACAAACACTAGATATTGCCCTTTGTAAACCTTATCATTCCATGCCCTTTGTAAGCATACAATAGCGGAATATCAATGTCAATCCATTTGGAGTGAAAATATTCACATACTAGTCACTCAATTTTCATCATTTGGTCTTATTTTTTTGAAGGGCATTTCTTGAAAAACGAAAACGCTCTCATTTTATAAAAGAAGGGTGATTTCCACTCCAGGATGCTCGCTTTCCGCGGGGCGGGCGGTGAGCCTTCTCGGCGCAAGCGCCTCCGGGGTCTCACCTGTCCCGCTAGTCCCGCTGGAGTCTCGCACCTTCCGCTCCAATCAACCTCAACAATCTTTTAGAAAAGAGCATAAAAAAAGAGGGCAAACCCCTCTTATTGATGTGTTTTTACACCCACTTCACTCTTTCCAATATGAATCATCATTTCAATCATATCTTCTTTGCCAGCCTTTTTAGCGAATACTTTAATGAGGTAATCCCCATCCTCTGGGAGTTGCTCACCTTTTAAATCCTTTTTCAGCATACCTTTTTTCACATTTCGAGCCGAATCTAGAAAGCCTTTGAAGGTGAGATCTGCCGGATCAAACAAGGCGATACCAAACTCCTCTGCCCCTCCAGGTAAATACACCTCATATCGATAGCTTCCAGCTTGATCTCCTTCCGCTAGATCAAATCCCATTACCCTTGGGTATCCCGGCTCCTCAAGAACATACAAGTACGGAATGTGAATGGTTTTTCTTCCTGCCTTCAAGCTTAAATACCCATCCTGTATCTTCCCTTTCAAAAGGAGAGGTTCAACGGTCAATTCTATTTCTACATCTTTTTTCTGCTTAGGAGCCAATGTAAAACTGAAAGGCATTCTCCACCTTAGCCCTTCGACCGCTTTGGGGATGTCAAATGAATAACGGAGCTTTTCAGAACTCACATTTTCTATCGTTAAGAAAGCCTTATGTTGATGTTTTCGATCGGCAAGTTGAAACTTCCCTAACTGGATCGAAGATGGGGTAACCAATGATTGACTCTCCAAAGCTTCTTTTATTTGAATCCTTCCCGCACCTTGTTCATATGTGCGATATAATTCTTTACTTTTCACAAGCGGTTTGGCAGCATTCATTAAAGCTGCTTTGATTTGGTTTGGAGACCAATCTGGATGCGCCTGTTTCAATAATGCGCAAGCACCAGCCACATGAGGTGCCGCCATACTTGTTCCTTGCAGCGGCATATATCCTCCTGGAACGGTACTATTGATGGCCACTCCTGGAGCAAGTACATCAGGCTTGATTTCCCATGTTGAAGTGACAGGCCCCCTAGAACTGAAGTCGGCCAATCTATCACTTTCTTCTATTAAATGAACTCGTGCCAATCCACCACTTCTTAGAAGTTCCTCCCCCGCTTTTTTCGGAATCGCTGCCACAGGTATCGGCAGTTTCTCTTCCAAGTTGCCGTAGAAGTTTCCTTTTGTATTGTTATAAATTAAAACGGCCTTGGCTCCTGCCTCTAGGGCGTTCCTCGCTTTTTCTGTAAAAGTGAGTCTTCCCCGCTTCACGACAACTAGTTTATTTTTCACATTCTTCATATCCTCTTTAAGACCAATTCCACCTTCCGCAATTTGCAAAGATCGGTCAATGTTCCACTCCGCTGCTCCTGCCATTGCTTCAAGTTTTGTCGTCCCCGTTCCTCCCTTTTGTAAAAAAGGAACCTTCATCACTGGTGTGGATGCTCCAACTGAAATGGCTTTTGTTGCCGTTCCTGGCGACCCCACTGTCCAAATGCCTGGTCCAGAATTGCCCGATGATGTGACGGCCACAATCCCACTGTCTACCGCCTTGTTTAGAGCCAAACTAATCGGCAGGTCTGGTCCATTAATGCTGTTTCCTAGCGATAAGTTCACCACATCGACTTTATCTTTGATTGCCTGCTCAATTCCCGCAATCACTTGCTCCGTTGTCCCACTTCCCCCAGGTCCAAGCGCACGATAAGCTTTGATTTTGGCTTCCGGTGCGACGCCTTTTATTTTTCCATTAGCCGCAATGATTCCTGCTACGTGTGTCCCATGCAATGTCGGTGCACCGGCCGAGCTTAAGGTTTCCATCGGATCATCATCCTGGTCGACAAGATCGCGCCCCCCACCATAGTTCCGCCTCAAGTCGGGGTGGTTATAATCGATTCCCGTATCAATGACGCCTACCGTGATGCCTTTTCCGGTAATCCTTTGATTATTTCGGTCAAAATAACCCCGTACGTCTTCTGCACCAATCATTTTTACGCTTTCTTCACCATCTATTGAGTATGACTGCGCATGTGAAACGAGTTGAACTTCTTCTATTCCTTCTAGCTTTTGGAGCGTTTTTGATTTCCCTTTTACCGAAAACCCTGTCAATGCATGTTTAAAAACATAGCGAAGTTCTAAATCCTGATATGGCTCCAGCAAAGTTTTAATTTCTTGTTCATTAAGAGGCTTTTTTGTAATAACGATTGCGATTTTCGAAGTTTCGGTTGATTCTACTGGTATTGGAGGATGCTCGAGCGCTCTCCCCGAGGCGGTCCATTGTGCTGAAATCATCAATATTACAAGCAATATGGTGATTTTTTTTGCCATCCGCTCGTCTCCTTCCTTTTTATATAGGGTTTTCTCAGGAAGGAGTCTGTATGCATGAGTTTGCGGAGCATTTGAATGGGATGCGAAGTTGGTCAGGGATGCATGAATTGTTAATTTCCTGTTTGGCCGGCTTAATTTCCGTTTCGCGTGGGAATTTTCCCGTTTTAAAAATTATTTTCCCGTATCTGTCAGATTTTTTCCCGTTACGCAGAATTTTTTCCCTTTTCGTAAAAGAGATAAGAAAAAGCACCCGAAATGGGTGCTTCCTTTTACACAATATAGTTTTCCGGACGCTCAGAAGTTTGTTTGAAATAGTAGCGGATGCTTTCGCAGATTCTGCTTGAAGCATTTCCATCGCCGTACGGATTTGTAGCTTTCGCCATTTTTTCGTATTCAGTCTGGTTAGTCAGCAATTCGTTTGCCAACGTGTAAATTGTTTCTTCGTCTACACCTGCAAGCTTTAATGTTCCTGCTGCAATTCCTTCTGGACGTTCCGTCGTATCACGAAGAACCAATACTGGTACTCCAAGTGAAGGAGCTTCTTCTTGTACGCCACCGGAATCAGTCAGAATGAGCGTTGCTCGTGAAGCGAAGTTGTGGAAGTCAATTACGTCTAATGGCTCGATTAGCTGAATGCGTGGATCATCGCCCAAGATTTCAGCCGCGATTTCTCTTACCACTGGATTCAAGTGCACGGGATAGACCACTTGCACATCTGGCTGCTCTTCTACGATGCGTTTAACCGCTTTGAACATGTTTCTCATCGGGTCACCAAGATTTTCACGACGATGCGCCGTTAATAGAATGAGGCGATCGTTCCCAAGTTTATCAAGCACATCGTGTTGGTACTGATCTTTTACCGTTGTTTTTAAAGCGTCGATTGCCGTATTTCCCGTAATAAAGATGTTCTCTTTATTCTTGTTTTCACGATAAAGATTTTCCGCTGATAGAGCTGTCGGTGCAAAATGCATGTCAGCCATTACGCCTGTCAGCTGGCGATTCATTTCTTCAGGGAATGGAGAGTACTTATTCCACGTGCGCAAACCAGCTTCCACATGCCCCACTGGAATTTGATTATAAAACGCAGCCAAGCTTGCAATGAAAGTTGTCGTTGTATCGCCGTGAACAAGGACGATGTCCGGTTTTACTTCTTTCATTACCTTATCAAGACCTTGAAGTCCGTTCGTTGTCACATCGATGAGTGTTTGGCGATCCTTCATGATGTTCAAATCGTAATCCGGCTTGATTTTGAAAATGTTCAAAACTTGATCAAGCATTTGACGATGCTGAGCTGTCACCGTCACAATCGATTCAAAATGTTCAGGGTGTTTTTGCAGTTCAAGCACAAGCGGTGCCATCTTGATAGCTTCCGGTCTTGTCCCGAAAATTGTCATTACCTTAATCGGTTTTTTCAATTTAAACCCTTCTTTCTATGCATAGCCAAAAGGCCGCTTTGTTTCTCGTTCGAAAAGCGCAAGCGCCTTGGTTAGCCCCGACAGGCATAAGACGAATCCCGCAGTCATCCTCGAAAATCCTCATGATGCTTTCGCATCATTTCGTGCGATGTGAATTCATGGAAGCATTCCTTGTGCTATCGCTTTTTCTTCGTGGGAAGTAACGCTGTCGAAGCGTTACTTGTCCTAATTTCTGTAGTGATTTGGCTTATAACCAAAATTGTTTTGGTTTTAGAAAACAATTAAAATTGTTTTGGCTTTAGAAAACAATTAAAATTGTTTTGGCTTTAGAAAACAATTAAAGTTGTTTCGGCTTTTAGAAACAACCCCGAGGGGCTAGGCGCTGGAGCTAGACATTTATCTCCCTCATACCTTGAAACTTCTTACTATTCAAAAAGAGAAGTGTGGAAATCACACTTCTTTGTATGTTTTATGATTACTTCGTTCCGAACAATCTGTCGCCAGCGTCGCCTAGACCTGGAACAATGTAGCCGTGGTCATTTAGCTTTTCATCTAATGCTGCGATATAAATATCTACATCTGGATGAGCTTCTTCTACAGCCGCTACACCTTCAGGAGCTGCAATTAGACACATGAAAATGATGTGCTTTGCTCCGCGCTTTTTCAATGAATTGATCGCTTCGATTGCAGAACCGCCCGTTGCAAGCATTGGATCTACAACAATGAAGTCTCTTTCTTCCACGTCGCTAGGAAGTTTTGCATAATATTCAACCGGTTGTAATGTTTCCGGATCGCGGTAAAGACCGATGTGACCTACTTTTGCTGCCGGGATCAACTTTAAGATGCCGTCAACCATTCCGATTCCCGCACGCAGGATAGGAATGATACCAAGTTTTTTACCAGAAAGAACTTTAGATTTAGTTGTACTAACAGGAGTTTCGATTGTAATTTCTTCTAGCGGCAAATCTCTTGTCGCCTCAAAAGCCATTAATGTTGCTACTTCGTCTACCAGTTCGCGGAACTCCTTTGTTCCTGTGCTTTTATCCCTGATGTATGTAAGCTTGTGCTGAATGAGTGGATGATCAAAAACGTGTACTTTTGCCACAACAATCGCTCCTTTTCAATATTAAATTTGACTGTGCTTGACACTTCGTCTAATTTTACAGAAAAAAATGGCGATGAGCAACTCCAAGACGAACAAATTTTTCAATTGTCAGTTGGCTGAAAACACTAATAATACTTTGATTTTTCTGAAGAATTTCTGCACTGGTTTCCTGGATCATATTCGAAAGAATCAGAGATTCCACTTTGTTTGATTTCTGCGATTATGACTATAAATCCTGATGACTTCAAGATAATCCCGCGGAATCCAACTATAATCCCGCAAACTTTCCTCATAATCCCGCGTGAATTTGCTAAAATCCCGCGCGCTTTACCGAGTATTACGCGTGATTTAATATTCAGAAAAACATCACACAAAAAAACCGGCCTACAAAGTAGACCGGTTCAATCCTATTAGTATTCAGGATATAGCGTGAAACGGCTTGTCAAAGCTTCAACGCGTTGTTTTGCTTCTTCAAGTTTCGCTTCATCATCATGATTTTTTAACGTTAATCCGATGATAGCAGCGATTTCCTTCATTTCGCCTGCACCGAAGCCGCGAGATGTAACTGCAGCTGTACCGATACGGACACCACTCGTTACAAATGGACTTTCAGGGTCAAAAGGAATCGTGTTTTTATTCACGGTAATACCGATTTCATCAAGAACCTTTTCAGCAACCTTACCCGTTAAACCGAGAGATCTTAAGTCAACAAGTAATAAATGATTGTCTGTGCCGCCAGAAACAAGATCCAGGCCTTCACTAACAAGTGACTCTGCCAATGAGTTCGCATTATCGATGATGTTTTGAGCATATTGCTTAAAATCATCCTGCAAGGCTTCGCCGAATGCTACTGCTTTTGCAGCAATAACGTGCATAAGCGGACCGCCTTGGATTCCTGGGAAAATCGACTTGTCGATTTTTTTAGCATATTCTTCTTTGCAAAGAATCATGCCACCGCGTGGACCACGCAATGTTTTGTGCGTTGTTGTCGTAACAAAATCTGCATATGGAACTGGATTTTGATGCAAACCAGCAGCAACTAAGCCAGCGATATGCGCCATGTCGACCATTAAATATGCTCCTACTTCATCAGCGATTTCGCGGAACTTTTTGAAATCGATCGCGCGCGGGTAAGCACTTGCTCCAGCTACGATTAGCTTCGGCTTGTGAAGAAGCGCTTTTTCACGAACGACGTCATAATTGATGCGGTGAGTTTCTTCATCCACACCGTAATCTACGAAATTGTACTGAATGCCACTGAAGTTTACCGCACTTCCATGCGTTAAATGTCCACCGTGTGAAAGGTTCATCCCCAGAACCGTATCGCCTTGCTCAAGAATCGTAAAATATACAGCCATGTTCGCTTGTGCACCTGAGTGTGGCTGAACATTCACATGCTCCGCTCCAAAAATTTGCTTCGCACGGTCGCGCGCCAAATTCTCTGCCACATCAACGTATTCACAACCGCCATAATAACGTCTGCTTGGATATCCTTCAGCATATTTATTTGTCAAAACTGACCCTTGTGCTTCCATTACCGCTTCACTAACGAAGTTTTCGGACGCAATCAGTTCGATTTTCGTGCGCTGACGTTTCAATTCATCTTGAATCGTATTAAATAATTGTGCATCTTGCTGAGCTAAGTTTTTCATCTTACTCCCCCTTGAAAAATGCATTTTTGTTTATGTATCCATGTTGTCTTACTAGTTAGAAAATTCCTTCTTATTTTAACACGTTTCTTCTATTAAATAAAAGGAATGCCTTTTCCCCTTATCTGCACGACTCATTTTCTTTCGTTGACTCATAAACGGCTCTAGCGCCACCAATTAGTTTCGGCCTTGTTTTGGCAAGCGTCACATGTGCATGTCCGACAGTCTTCTGTTTCGTTCGTACTGGAACAGCGACATGCTTCAAGTGCATGCCCATCAAGGTATGGCCGATGTCGATTCCGGCATCCGCTTTGATGAATTCAACGACTGTCGCTTCTGAAAGATGTTCGAAGGCATAGGTCGCCATTGCGCCACCAGCCGTCCTAACTGGGATGACCGTAACTTCATCCAGGTTTTTCTCTTCTGCTGTTTTCCGTTCCACAACGAGGGCACGGTTCAAGTGCTCACAGCATTGAAAAGCAAGGCTTGCGCCAGTTTGCACTGAGAATTTCTGAAGCTGGCTGAAAATCATTTCTGCAACATCGAACGTGCCTGCTGTGCCAATTTTTTCACCGATTACTTCACTTGTACTGCAACCGACAACAAGCACGCTACCCTTTTTCCATTCCACTTGAGTTTGAAATTCAGCAAGGATCGTTTCTAGTTCGCTTTCCCATTGCGTCAGCATTTGAACAACCCCTTTTATGTTAAAAATTTATTTGTTTTCGTAGTTTTTAATTTTGCTAACACGGTTTTCGTGACGTCCGCCTTCGAATTCGGTTGTCAGCCAAATTTCCGCTATATCTCTTGCCAGTCCTGGACCAATGACGCGTTCACCCATTGCCAACATATTGGTATCGTTGTGCTCGCGTGTTGCCTTTGCACTAAAAGTATCATGAACAAGCGCGCAGCGAATGCCTTTAACTTTGTTTGCCGCGATGCTCATGCCAATTCCTGTACCACAAATTAATATGCCGCGGTCGAATTCGCCATTGGCTACTTTTTCAGCTACCGGAAGTGCATAATCAGGATAGTCTACTGAAGTCGTACATTCACAACCAAAATCCTCATAGGGAATTCCTAGTTCGTCCATTAAGTTCATCATTTCTTTGCGGATGTTGATACCGCCATGATCAGAAGCAATTGCCACTTTCATATACCGTACCTCCTCGTTTTGTCTGCTTCACCTCTTGCAGACCTCTCGTGTTTATTTTGACATACTCAAGCTTATTTTAAAAGATTGTGTGAAATTTTATGTCTGAATGGCTGGCGTGTGCTTTTGAATAGGGCAGCTTCATATTTGCCACTTCAGTCACTTGCAAACTCCCTCACTTCGTTATTTCCACAACGAGCGCATACGTCTTTTCTTCCATTGTACAGGATTCCCGCTCGATAGATGACGAAACCATTTAGGTAATCCTCCTGGAGAAACTCGTAGGGGAGAAGCTGTTATTTTGAAGGTCTTTATCAAAATCGGACCGTTTGGTTGGGGCTGTGGGCTTTGTTTAATATCTGAAATTCGGAGAGAGCCAGGTTCGCGGCTGGTTATGTGGTGGGTTTCCTTTTGGGGTTACTCCTTTTTATATTTATCAAAGAGAGGTTGAAGATGATAAAACCTTTTGCAGGTTGAACCAGTATAGGTTAAATCTAATGTACGGAGCATTTTTTGACTTATATTACTTGTGGGAAGGCCAAGATAATTCTTGAAGTGGTAATTACCTATTGTTCGATCTAACAAAAGATAGTAATCGATTAAGGCTGCCAGATGTGCGTGCTTCGAAAGGTTATTGCAGAAGCGACATTGCCAACTACCTCTGTGGTATTTCATCTTTAATTGCAAGCATTTAGGACATTGAACACCCAACAAGATTTCTCTTTTATCAATTTCAAACAACTTTTCAATATCGAAAAACTGGGTAGTGTGTTTATTTAGGAGTAATTTATAAATTTTGCGGATTTCCTTTTTTGAGATGGATTCAGACATAAATTGCTTCTCAAGCTTTTCTATTCTTTCAGGGATATTATTTGCGTAACAAACTTTTTTGAGGTTTTGGCCTTTGAGGATGGTTGAAGAGTAACTGATAACTACCAAATAATCGAGAGGTATATTTAAGGCAAAGTACTTGCTTAATAAAGTTTTCAGTTGGAAGATTTGTCGTCTAGCTTGCGTATGCGGATCGGAAAGTCCCTGTTCTACACCCTTATACGTTCGGATCAATTGGTCATTGTTCTTATCAAAAAATAAAGAACCTGTAATATTCTTTGTTTCTAGTATAAGAAAAAAATGAGTACTTAATAAAAGTGTATCAATTTGAAAGAATACATCTTTATAAGGTAGACATAAATCATGCAAGATAAAATAATCCTTATCTGAAATGAGTTTCAGTGGAAAATCATTTGCCTTTTCACCATTGTATCCTGCATTTCTTTTGAGAAATTCCCTCTCAATGAGGGAGTATTTAGGATGCTCTTTTGGAAGTCTTCTTAAAAGGGCTTCTACTAATAGTAGTCTTATTGGCTTTTTTCTTTCTTTAACGATCAAATTTACTCCTCCCTTTTAGTTATCGGAGTAAACTTCTTCAAACAAGAGGATCATTCCTGCCATTTTTGTAAGACTAAATGGCAGTTTTGTGCCTATAGCTGAAATAAAAGAAGTTACTTTTTTCAGTCCCGCGCAAAATATCAAAAATCCCGCACACTTTGTTGAAAGTCCCGTGGGATTCCTTTAAAGTCCCGCGGGTTTTAGTTTATATTACGCCAAATTGAATTTTCAGAAAACTAATAATCCCTTCATAAAAGAGAACTACCACACCAAGGACTATGATAGGTTTAAATTTTATCCATTCTTTTCTTTAAAAAAAGCCAGCCGCTCCATCGCGACTGGCTTTCATGCTTATTATAATTTAAATCTCGTAATCGTATTTTTCAGCTTGTCCGCTTGTACTTTCAAGTCGGAGGCAAGTTCATCAACATGTTCAATAACGTCGACCTGTTGTTGAGTCGAAGCGGCTACCTCTTGAGCTCCCGCAGACGTTTCTTGAGCAATCGCGGCTACTTCCTGTGATTGCGTTGACGTATGCTGGATGTGATCCATTTGGCGGTCGACAAGGAGCGTAATCGATTTGACCATGCCTGCCATATCATTGACCGTTGCTGTCATCTCTTCGATCACTTCGTTTGTTTTCGTGCCTTTTACAGCTTCACTTGATGCGGTTGCCACTTGAAGGCTTATTTGTTTTACGACATTTTGAACTTCCGTCTGGATGTTTTGGACTAACTCGGAAATACCTTGAACAGCTTTGGCACTTTCGTCAGCAAGCTTTCGTACCTCTTCAGCAACGACCGCAAAACCTCTTCCATGGTCTCCCGCTCGAGCGGCTTCAATCGAAGCATTCAATGCGAGCAAATTCGTTTGTGCCGCAATATCCCCGACAAGCTGGATGATTTGTCCGACTTGGTTTGCATTGTCTTCTAGACGTTGTACTGTTTGCAATGATGCTTGATTATCTTCAGCAAGGCGCTCAATTCCTGCTACAAGCGACTGAATCACCTGTTTAGAGCGGCTTAGTTCATTGACCATATTCTTCGATACATCTTCAGACGTTTTCGCTTTCTCCTGAACTTCCTCTGCAATATGAATCACGTCGTTGACTGACTCTACTGTAGCCTGAATGGACGCAGCAGAGTTCTCAGCTCCAAGTGAAATATCACTAATGGTTCTAGAAATGGCCTCAGCCTGTTCAGCGGACAATGCTGATTGCTGTGAAATAGCGATGACTTTCTCATTTGTTTCTTTGAAGTTATCATCGATGTGATGAACCATTTCTCTGATATTCGCAAGCATGTTGTTAAACGCTTCACCTAGAGAGCGAATTTCGTCATCGGACTTAGCAAGCTTTACATCCTCGCTAATATCGCCGTTTGCTGCTTTTAGCGCTACTTTTTCAAGACTTTGAAGAGATTTTGTAATGAATCCAGCTGCAAAAAACGCTAGAATTCCTGACCACATAATTCCTAGGATCAGTGTGATTACCGTAAACATGCCTTGACTAACTGCTTTTTCAAAAAACGGATAAACCAAATAGATAAATAGAGCCGATGTTGTGTAAGTAATGACTGCTAGCGTTGTTGTAAACAGAACCAGTTTCTTTCTCAACCCAAACTTGTAACGCTTTTTCTCTTCCATGTTATCCCCCTGAAGTTTTTTCATTATTTAACCGCTCAATGGCTGAATCTATATTCTGCTCAATCTCGCGATAGGCTTCCCGGTAGTGATTCAAATTGCCGCCGAATGGGTCACCGATGTCCGCTGACGAGACGGAACCAGCGAATTCTTTTAACGTAAAAGTTTTCTGGGCAGCTTCGGTAAAGTGATGCAAGATGACACTCTTATGAGAAGCAGTCATGGTCAGGATATGCGTTGCCCACTTTACATCGTCTTCTGAAAGCTGTTTTGATGTATGCTCATGTTGGATTTCATTTTCCTTAAGGACACTTTTTGCATGATCGGAAGCATCGCTGCCAACTGCTGCATACACACCAGCTGATCTCACTTCGACCTCTGATAGATTTCGATTTTTTAAAATTGCTTCTGCCATCGGGCTGCGGCAAGTGTTGCCAGTACAAACAAATAGGATACGTTGCATGAGAGTTTGCCTCCTTTTTTCTATCATTATAGAGCAATTCTTCATGCCGAATACAGAGGAATGAATTTCACCTCTCTCTTAATAAATCGGCATGAAATTATCATATCTTAAGCGGTTTCTTGAAAAATTATATTTCTAAGGTGTAAAAGTGAATATCCTGTGACAATTTGGTTGTGATGATCCGCCAAACCTTTCGACAACCCCATCCATCCTCACAATAAAAAAACACCACACCCATTTTCGGTTGTGGTGTATTCCTTTTAAAAAGGCAACAATAATTTCAAACCGAAGGCAAACAAAATACTGCCTCCCAAGGCTTCCCCATAATGGCCAAACCAGCCCTGCACCTTACGCCCTAGCAGTAAACCTAGCCACGTCTGGATGGTTGCGGCTATCCCGAAACAAATGATGACGAGTGCGGTTTTTGCGCCGTAAATACCGAGCGTCAAGCCGACTGAAAAACTATCAAGACTGACGCTTAATGCAAATATCAATAAGCCTAGACCAGCTGGGGTAATCACACTTTCTTCGTCTTTCTTCAGACTGGATAAAACCATCTGAACGCCTAGCATCACCAGTAATCCACCGCCTATGTATGAAGCAAACGTCCCAAATTGATCAGAAAGGAATTTTCCGGCTATCATGCCAAACAACGGCATGATGACATGGAATATTCCAATCGTGAGACCGATTCGAAGGATTTGCCGTAGCCGCAATTTATACATCCCCATTCCGAGGCCGATCGAAAATGCATCCATCCCTAGTGCAAACGCCATTAATACGAGCGTCACGACTTCCCCAACCATTGCTGCCATTCTTTCGCCCCCTTGGACTTGCTAATTCAACATATGCACGTCCAAAGGAAAATAGAACGAGGGTCTTCCTGGAAAGAAAGACCCTCGTTTTTTATTCTAGACTCTTTTCGTAAACTTTATTGCTTCACATGCAGATCTAAAAATCGGCTTCTGGATTTTCACAATTTTTTATGAATTCTTCTTTCAGGAACTTCCCGAAAAGAGCCCCGAAGCCAAAAGAAATACGAAATGAGAGTAACATCCGAAAAGCAACAATCAATGCGAAAACAGCCTTATTCTGTAATGATCTTATTGCCCGCTGCTTTTAGCAATCGATTCATGATTGCCTGGCCAACACCAGCCGTTGAAAAAATTTCACTGTAAATCAAATCGAGTCCTTCATCATTGAAGGTTCTTAAAGTTTCATATAAAGCACTGGCAACCGTTTCCGGCTTCTCCCTTTGTCCACATGCGATGACCGCATCCGCCGTGTAGTGATGAAGATTTTCTGAAGTCGTCAGTATGCCCACCCGCAAACCTTCCCTTTTTTTCTCATCAACGAGATGTTGAAGGAAACTGGTACTGCCATCCACAATGTATAGTGGTGCATCTGGAGCATAGTGGCGATATTTCATACCAGGAGATTTCGGCTTTAAGGCTTCATCTTGCAGTGAAGGATCCACTGTCACTTCTCCAACTACATCTGCCAGCTGCTCTTTTGTGATTCCACCGGGCCTTAGGATTACCGGAATCGTTTCTGTACAATCGACTACTGTTGACTCGAGACCAACTCCTGTTAAGCCTCCGTCCACAATTCCGGCGATCTTTCCTAATAAGTCATCCATGACGTGCTTTGCCGAAGTAGGACTTGGTTTACCAGACTGATTGGCACTTGGCGCAGCAATCGGCAAACCACACTTCTCCAATACCGCAAGTGCTACGGGATGATCAGGAATCCTGACAGCAACCGTGTTTAGACCAGCAGAAGCTTTTGCAGAAAGGGCACCTTCACGCTTTTTTAAAATAATCGTCAAAGGACCAGGCCAAAAGGCTTCCATAAGCTTGGCCGCTTTGTCTGGAACTTCCTCTACAAAACTGTCAATTTGAGATTTTGTTGCAACATGAATGATAAGAGGATTATCGGATGGTCGACCTTTAGCTGCAAAGATTTTCGCGACTGCTTCATCACTATTTGCATTACCTGCAAGTCCATAAACCGTCTCGGTCGGTATCGCAATTACTTCATTATCCATCAAAAATTGAGCCGCTTCTTCTATTTCTAAAACATTATCCACAGGGTTATCCACTAACCAACGTTTTGTCTCCATAGTTATCCACCTTCAAAGATTACAATCTCTATTTAAAAAATGCTTCAAAAGACTTATAATTTCCAGTAAGTACGCTAGAAAGTATAAAAGAAGCAGGGGATAAATACAAGTCTTATCCACAAATTGTGCATAACTTTATCCAAACGGTGGATAACTTTGTGGATATACCCACAATTATAGAGAAAATTTTAAAAATAATGAGTTATCCACACATAAAACCCGTTGAACGTGCTGGCTGTCGGTTATTTCAACTGGGAGTTCCTTGCTATCCACATGCCTAAATCCTAGCACTTGAAAGAACGGAATCGCTCCCGGTTTATTTGTCGCCAAGTATAATGTCTCGATTCCCTTCGCTTTTGCTAAAACTAGCATCCTATCAAACAAGACAAAAATATCTTTTTCTGCCATACCTGGGGCAATGGCAAGGGAGCGTAGTAAACCCGCCTTGCCAGCAGGCTCAATTCCGAGCGTACCTTTCGTATTTCCCTGCTCGTCTTCTAGTAAAAGAAAGTACTGAGCCGTTTCCTCTGTGATTCCCTCAATTCCTAGTTTCGCTTTAGTCAGGAAATCCTGCAGTTTTTTCACATCATTTTCATCAGCATAACGGATCGTCGCTTGCATGTTCTCCACCTCTTTTTAGGATTCTACTCTATGAATATGAAAAGGTAGAGAAAGTAGAACCATATTTAATAAAAGGCTGTTTTCACATTTATTGTTGCCTTTCGAATACACTCTCATCCTGCATGTTTTATGGCTTCGGGGCTCTCTTCGAGAAGTTCCTGAACCAATATTCATAAAGAGTCGTAAAAATCCAGAAGCCGATTTTTCTTTTATTTTTGAATGCAACAGAGTTTACGAAAAGAGCCTAAGAGAAAAACGACAGCTAACTGCTGCCGTCTATCTCTTTCACATTTTCAATTAGTTGTTGGATTTACGCCCTCTACCATTCAAGGGATTATTACCGTTTTGGCTTCTTGCTTCTCCGCCTTTACGACCAATTTCCTGGAAGAAATCCCTGTCATGATTTTCAGACGTTGTTTCGCCACCTTTACGACCAATTTCCTGATAGAAATCACTGTCATGGTTTTGAGCAGTCGATTCTCCACCTTTGCGGCCGATTTCCTGGTAGAATTCTTTATCGTACTTCTGGCTCGTCGCTTTTCCGCCTTTGCTGCCAATTTGTTGATAGAATGTTTTATCGTGTTTTTTTCGCGTTGCCTTACCGCCTAGGCGGCCTCGCTCTTCATGTGTAAGCTTTTGACTATTTGTTGTCATGAGAAGATACCTCCTAAGAAGTTTTGCTACCTACGCCTACTTATACCCTCTTTAGAAGCTAATCAATCTCTTAGAAATATGAAACCTTCCCCTTTGGTAAAAAGGAATAAACAAAATTAAAAGTGCTGCCTGATTACGGCAGCACCATATTAGAACAATTTGTCCCATAATTCTTTTACAAAAAATTTCACTTTTACTTCTTCTTCTTCATTTTCAACATAAACCGGCTCTTGTTTTTCTTCTTCTTCAGTGTCAATCAGTCTTGGATTTGTTGTTCTCTTCGCTTCTTTTTCAGTTTTTTCTTTTACAACTAATTTCTTTTCCACTTTTTCAACATGTTCCGAATGCGAGACTTCTTCCTCATCCTCTTCGTTGGCATTCATTTCAGTAGCTTGCACTTCCGATACTACCTGCTTTGTTACTTGCTTTTCTTCATCTGCCTTTTTAGCAGCCACCTGTTGCTTCTTTTCCTCTTCAAAACCGTCACTTACAGCTACACCATTAGCAAAATCCAGAAAGCATAATGGTGGATAAAGGACGCACCACCAATTCGCACCCTTTGCTTCGCCCAATGTAATCAAAATCGCTTCATATTCACCTGCTGGATACAAGAATTGTCCGTATAGCTTTGTTGGAAACTGTACTTTACCAAATTTAACTTTAACTGTTTGTTTTGAACCTTGTTCAAGCACGACTTGCTCAGCAATTTCCTGTATCTCTGGTAATTTGGACTGAAGTAGGGTTCTCGCCCCCTCTACAGAAGTCAACTCTGAAACCCATTCTGTAATACTTTTGTTCACTTCATCGCGAACAAGTCTCTTTAATGCTTGATCCTCACTACTATCACTATTTGCTAGAATCCGAAGGCGTATTGCCTCGTTTGGAATCACGATCGCTTCCTTTGCCGTCACTTCATTTTTCGGTATATATAAACTCATTATTGTTCCAAGTGATAATATCAATAGGTATGCTAACACTAAGTATTTATTTCTCATCCCCTGCACCATCCCTTCACTATCCACAGTCTGGCCAGATTCAGAAAATCTTAAACTAGTAAAATGGGATTTTTGTTTTTTTCGTCTAGTCTTCTGATTATTTCCCTTTTTGCTAAAATAATCTCCCCTCGTTCTGAATGAATCTCTACCATTTTAAGTTATTTTCGTCCAATCTCGAATTAATTTCTACTTTGGGTAGACCACTGCAATTTTTCCATTATCGCTCTGTTAAATTTGTTTGTTGATTTCCGTTCCAGTCGCTTGCTTTCCTCTGACGAATTATGAAAAAGCCCTAGTGCCGGCTTTTTCAAGAGCAAATTCGTCTTGGGGGCGGTCGGGGAGCCTCCTCCACTCCAATCAACAAAGTGCAGAGAATCAACAATGTTCATTAACTTAGCAAATCAAAAAGCCCCGAACCGATTTTGGTCCGAGACTGTCTATATCTCTGCAAAAACCATGCGGTCCTTGCCGTTTATGTCATTGAGGATAGCCACTTTTGCACCAGTGAAGGTTGCACGTAATAAGCCTGCTACCGCTTCACCTTGACCGGCACCAATTTCAAAACCGACAATGGCACTCGGTGCAAGCACGGCTGGCAGTTCTTCCATAAATCTTCGGTAAAAATCTAGACCATCTTCCCCCGCAAACAATGCACGGTGCGGCTCATGTTCCGTAACGACAACCGACATCGAAGCCTCATCCGCTACAGGAATATAAGGAGGATTTGATAGAATGACGTCAAACTTACGGCCTTCTGCAATAAACGGCTTCAGCAAGTCCCCTTGCAAAAACTCGACTTCCGCCCCAAGTTCTTGCGCATTCAATCTGGCTACATCAAGTGATTCTTCCGCTATATCAGTGGCCGTTACCTGCAAGCGAGGAACTTCCAGCTTCATCGTAATAGCTATGGCGCCACTTCCGGTTCCGATATCCGCAAGAGTTACTTCTTGATCTGCGAACTTTTCATTAATCCGGCGAACAGCATCCATTATCAGTTCTTCCGTTTCCGGTCTTGGTATCAACACTGATTCATTTACGACAAAATCTCGTCCATAAAACTCTTCTCTTCCAATGATATACTGGATCGGTCTGCCTTCTGCATGTGTCAAAACCGCTTTTTCGAAATCTAGCCATGTTTGCGGCTCTAAATCACTACGGACTTCCGCAAACAGCTTTGAACGTGAAAAACCGGTGTAATGACGCAGCAATAACTCACCCGCATTTTCATCGCGACCCTTCTCCTTTAAAAAAGAAGAAGCCCATTGCAGGGCCTCATAAACTTTTTTATTCATCAGAAGCATTTTCAAGCTTGCTTGATTGATCTTCGAGGATAAGTGCATCGATGATCTCGTCAAGCTTGCCTTCAACGATTTGGTCGAGCTTTTGAATCGTCAAACCGATGCGGTGGTCGGTGACGCGGTTTTGCGGGAAGTTGTATGTGCGGATACGCTCAGAACGGTCACCAGTACCAACGGCTGATTTACGTACTTGATCGTATTCTGCCTGTGCTTCTTGCATGAACTTATCATATACACGGGCACGCAATACTTTCATCGCTTTATCTTTGTTCTTATGCTGGGACTTTTCGTCCTGACATGATACGACGATACCAGTTGGAATATGTGTCAAACGAACAGCTGACATCGTCGTGTTTACGCTCTGTCCGCCGGCGCCGCTTGATGCGAACGCGTCAAAACGGATATCCTTGTCATGAATTTCTACTTCAACATCTTCTGCTTCAGGTAAACAAGCTACTGTAGCTGTAGAAGTATGGATACGGCCGCCTGATTCTGTTTCAGGGACACGTTGTACACGGTGTGCGCCGTTTTCGAATTTCAGCTTCGAATAGGCACCTTTACCGTTAATCATGAAAATGATTTCTTTGTATCCGCCAAGTCCAGTTGGATTTGAATCCATGACTTCCGTTTTCCAGCCTTGCGCTTCGGCATAACGGCTGTACATACGGTATAAAGTGCCGGCAAATAGGGCTGCTTCATCCCCACCTGCTGCTCCACGAATTTCAAAGATAACGTTTTTATCGTCATTCGGATCTTTCGGGATTAACAAGAGTTTCAGACGCGCTTCTAGATCTTCGACTGAAGTTTGAAGTTCATTCACTTCTTCTTTAACCATTTCGCGCATCTCAGCATCCAGACTCTTGTCTTCTAGCATCGCTTTTGCATCGTTTAGTTGCTCACGTACATCTTTGTACTCACGGTAAGTTTGAACCGTGTCATTTATATCTGATTGTTCTTTTGAATACTCACGTAATTTTTTTGAATCATTTACAATTTCGGGATCGCTCAAAAGCTCATTTAACCTTTCATAACGATCTTCAACTGCTTGAAGACGATCGAACACAGTTATTCACCTCAGTTTTTAGTCCATAACATTCTAATTATAGTATAGGTGAAAACCCCCGTCAAAACCAAATCTTTCGCAAAAAAATTCATTTTTGACAAATGGCACGTTTCAGAGCCCTTATAAGATGCACTTAAAAAGGCGGTTGAGATATTCCAGAAGGTGTTTCCTGTGTTATGTTTTTAAATGAACCTCTTGATTTATTGATCCATAGAAGAATAAGTGCAATTACCACTATCCTGAAACTGATTCCGACGATTCCGCCTTCAGGTCCGTATAAACCGCCAGAAAGCCATGAGTGGTCAAGCAGTTTTAATTTTAAGATTCCCTCTACTTCAAATCCACTGACCGGAAATCCAAGCAATGGAGCCTGAACATAATTCCAAGCAAAATGTAGCGCCCATGGTAACCAGATTTTTCGGGTGCCTATAAACGCCAATCCATACATGATTCCACCTAAACCATTACTTACTACTGATAGCCATGTTGCGTGATCATTGGAAGCATGCATCGCTCCAAATACGATTGCCGTCAAAAGCAGTGGAATCCAAGGTCTTTTTAATACTTTAATGAGGAGGCTTAATAGGATGAACCTGTACAAAAATTCTTCCCATCCAGCAGCTACTAGAATAAGTCCTGTATAAAAAAGAATCGTCTTTGCATTGAATCCATTTCCCACCACTTCTATTAGACCGAATGCCAAACTTACCGCAAAGATGCCAACCATTGCAAAAGCAGTAATCGCCAATCCAACCCCAATATCCCGCTTCATATGTTGATCCGGAGTGTAAGCGGAGAAGAGTTTTCTTATTTCGATTTTTTTCCTCATGTCATTCCCCAGTCCTAAAAAATATTTTAATTTTATTATACAACACAAAATTGGTAAATTTTACATTTTAATAAAAAAACATGCCCTTGAAAAAGAGCATGTTAACGACGATCTTCTTTTACTTTCACTTCGATATTATAGCGCGGTAATGCTTGCACGAGTTTTTTATGAATTCGGGCCTCTGCATCGATTTTTTCATCTGCGTTGAGCATTCCTTTTTTGTACACTGTTATCCACATTTCGTTTCCGTTAATGGCAATACGACCTGGTTTGAATTCTTCCGTTGCATTTATGACTTCACGCGCCTTATCAATATCATTTTCTTGATATGCACTTGAGCCCGGTTCGGAATTATTAAGATTAAGGAAGTTTGGATTTTGATTCTCCATATTATTACGAACGACCCCTTGGTCTTTTCCAGCAGGTTTGTTCGCTGTGTACTGCGGTACCTCGCCTTTCGAGCGCATTTTCTGTGCAACTTCTCCATTTGAACCGCAAGCAGTTAAAGAGAGAAGCAAAATTGATAATAGTGGCAGTAATTTCTTCATTTTTGCACCTCCTGATATTAGGATGCCCAAAAAATGAGTGTAATTTATTCCATATTATGGTAGTTAAAGAGGGCAATTTCAGGATATGAGGTGTTTTCGAGAAGATATGAGGACAAATTTCAATATTTGACGGGTTTTAGAAATATATGACGGGTTTTGGGTCACATATGCTCGGTTCGTAATTTTTCTGATAACAACAAACCTCACTTACCTCTTTCACCACAAAAAAACTGCCCAGGTACACACCTAGGCAGTTCGCAAAAATATTATGATAACGTTTTTTCACTCAATGGTGATGGTGTTTTTGGCACTTCATGATGGTGACGGCAACGAGGCTCGTAAGCTTCCGATGCGCCTACTAAAATGACTGGGTCATGGTAGGATGCAGGGCGACCATTGATTAAGCGTTGCGTACGGCTTGCCGGTGAACCACAAGATGAGCACACTGCTTGCAGCTTTGTTACTAACTCAGCAACTGCCATCAATGCGGGCATATGGGTGAATGGCTCACCACGGAAGTCCTGGTCAAGTCCTGCGCAAATCACGCGGTATCCTGAATCTGCTAACTGCTGGATTACCTTCACGATCTCTTCATCGAAAAATTGGACTTCGTCAATCGCAATAACGTCCACTTCCGCATCGACATGTGCAAAAATGTCCGACGAATGAGAAATCGGGTGTGCAATGAAGGAAGAACCATTATGGGAAACAACGGATTCCTCACTATAGCGATTATCAATTTTCGGTTTGAATACAGCTATTTTTTGTTTGGCGAATTGAGCACGTCTGACACGACGAATCAGTTCTTCGGATTTCCCTGAAAACATACTTCCGCAGATAACCTCAACCCAGCCGCTTTGCTTCATTACATACATAATCGGTTTCTCCTTCCTATTGCATGCCACGATGGAATCTATATAAATTTTGATAAGGAAAGTACAAGCGCCCATAAGAGCGCCAAAGCTAAACCATTATCTACTAAAAAAGGTCAAAATATGTAGCTCGCGGGGTAAAAACCGCTGCTTAGGCAATAAAAAACAGGCAAGTAGCAATTTCCCTTGCCTGTTTTGAATGATTATTGTTGTTGTTCTGATTTGATGCCGTATTTTTTGTTGAAACGGTCAACACGTCCGCCAGCTTCAGCGAATTTTTGACGTCCAGTATAGAATGGATGGCATTCAGAGCAAGTTTCTACACGGATTTCTTCTTTAACAGAACCCGTTTCGAATTCATTGCCACATGCACATTTCACCATTGCTTTTTTGTAGTTAGGATGAATTCCTGCTTTCATTCTTTTCATCTCCTTCCGCCCTGAATCTTTCGAAACAGAGTTATCGTTTACGACAATGTCGTAAAATCTTAAAACACACTGCTATCATTATAACAAGGACAACCCTGATTTGCAAGATGGTAATTATTCTCTCAAAATTATTGTGATCGTCTAGCAGTGCTTTTGCTCTTCATCTCTTCATCAAGTGCTGCAAAGAAATCTTCGTTCGACTTTGTTTGTTTAAGTTTTCTTAGGAAACGCTCAGCGAAGTCTGGTGAATCTGACATCGATTTGCGAATTGCCCAAAGCTTGTCGAGATGTTCTTTCGGAATAAGCAACTCTTCTTTTCTCGTTCCAGAACGACGGATATCGAGTGCCGGGAAGATTCTGCGTTCAGCCAACTGGCGATCAAGATGCAGTTCCATGTTCCCTGTACCTTTGAACTCCTCGTAAATAACATCGTCCATTCTTGAACCTGTATCGACAAGAGCAGTTGCTAGAATCGTTAAGCTTCCGCCTTCTTCGATATTACGCGCAGCACCGAAGAAACGTTTCGGACGGTGGAAAGCAGCAGGGTCGATCCCTCCGGAAAGTGTTCTTCCACTTGGAGGAATAACCAAGTTGTATGCACGTGCTAAACGAGTGATACTATCCATCAGGATAATGACGTCACGCTTATGTTCGACTAATCGCATCGCGCGCTCAAGCACAAGCTCTGCCACTTTTATATGATTTTCTGGCACTTCATCAAATGTCGAGCTGACAACATCGCCCGCAACAGAACGTTCAATGTCTGTTACCTCTTCGGGACGCTCGTCGATCAACAGGACAATTAATTCAGCTTCTGGATGGTTCGTCGTAATGCTGTTTGCAATTTCTTTTAACAACATTGTTTTACCAGCTTTCGGTGGTGCCACGATCAATCCACGTTGCCCAAAACCGACTGGTGCGATGACATCCATAATTCTAGTTGAAAGATGCTTGTGTGTCGTTTCAAGCTTCATTTGGCGATCAGGATACAATGCAGTCAAACCAGGGAAATGAACACGCTCTTTCGCTGATTCAGGATCGTCACCGTTAACAGCTTCAACCTGCAAAAGTCCGAAGTAACGTTCGTTTTCCTTTGGAGGACGCACCTTACCAGATACCTTATCACCATTACGAAGGTCAAAACGACGTATTTGTGATGCTGAAATATATATATCTTGGGAACTCGGCGAATAATTAATCGGACGTAAGAATCCAAAGCCTTCCGATTGGATAATTTCAAGGACACCTTCCATGAAAAAATAACCTTGCTGTTCAGCGCGGGCCTTTAGGATCGCAAAAATGAGTTCTTTTTTCGTTAATTTGCTATAGTAGGCAACTTTATATTCTTTAGCAAGTTCATAAAGTTCCTTTAGCTTCATATTTTCTAGACTTGAGATTGTTAATTCCATTCCTACACCACGCTTTTAAATTTGAGTATCATTTGAAATTTCGTTCGCCCGTTCAATGTGAAATATTCTATCATGAGAAAACAAAAGCACTTAACGTGATACTGAGGCTAGCTAGCAGTATCATAACCTTAAGATGAAGTTTTCATATCTTGTATAAAGCCGGATCAGCGGCTTACTGAGAAGAAGATTCGGATAGAAAATGATTATTTTGAAGGCTTCTTTAGAAGAGGAGAAAGCAGACTTGACCTTTTTATAAAACAATTTCTATTTTAACCTTTATCCAAAAAATTAATCAACTATTTTAAATATGTAGGTTAAAACAGCTTAAACATTATGATTCAAAGAAGACGGACCGACTCTAGTTTCGTAGAGCCAGTCCTGCTTTATTATCGCATAGCCCTGTTAACTTGCCTGTTGATTTCCGCTCCAATCAACAAAGTGCAGGAAATCAACAATTTACTTTAACATAGCTTATCGCATTACAAGATTTGGTTTCTTTTTCAAGCTGTGACGGCCTTCAATAAAGCGGACTGTGCCGGATTTTGCTCTCATAACAATCGAATGCGTTGATCCGTATGATCCTTTAAATTGAACACCGCGTAATAATTCGCCATCCGTTACACCAGTTGCAGCGAAAATCGCATCGTCACCGCGAACGAGGTCTTCCATTCTTAATACTTTATTGACATCTAGGCCCATTTTGATACAGCGCTCAAGCTCTGCATCGTTTTGAGGAACCAACTTACCTAGAATTTCCCCACCAAGACATTTCAGTGCTACCGCTGCTAAAACGCCTTCAGGAGCGCCACCGCTACCAAACAAAATGTCAACACCCGTGTGGTCGAAAGCTGTGTTGATTGCGCCAGCCACATCTCCGTCGTTGATCAATTTGATGCGCGCACCTGCTTCACGAAGCTGTTGAATGATATGTTCGTGTCGTTCACGGTTCAATACCGTAGCTACCACATCTTCGATATCTTTATTCTTCGCTTTTGCCACAGCTTTCAAATTGTCGATTACGGAAGCATTAATATCAACTTGTCCAACCGCTTCAGGTCCAACAGCGATTTTGTCCATGTACATATCAGGTGCGTGCAAAAGGTTTCCATGGTCAGCAACCGCCAATACCGCTAACGCGTTCCAACCACCAGAGGCAACAATGTTTGTCCCTTCTAACGGATCGACTGCGACGTCTACACGTGGACCGTAGCCAGTACCTAGTTTTTCACCAATATAAAGCATCGGAGCTTCATCCATTTCTCCTTCTCCGATTACGACAGTTCCCTTCATTGGTACTGTATCAAATACATCGCGCATGGCAGAAGTTGCTGCATCATCCGCTTCATCCTTTTTACCGCGTCCCATCCAACGTGCTGATGCCAATGCGGCACCTTCCGTTACACGGACAAGTTCCATCGTTAAACTTCTTTCCATTGGTTCGTTCCCCCATTTTCCCTCTGTAATAGCTTGATCGTATATATATTATGCTTAGAAAAGCTTCAGCGTCATCTGCAGAAGCTGAAGCTATCCTTATTCAAAAGTTATAAAGCTTGTCTAAAGATTAAATACTGCCTAAGAGGAGATTACGTATTTTTCAGCTGCTCAGCTTCTTCTTGCGTCAAAGCTTCACGCCAAACTGTAGCACCCAAGCCATTTAGTTTTTCAACAAGGTTGCTATATCCCCTGTCGATATGTTCTAAACCTGTCACTTCCGTAATTCCTTCTGCCATTAATCCAGCGATTACCAATGCTGCACCAGCACGGAGGTCGCTCGCTTTCACTTTGGCGCCTTGCAACTGGACAGGACCATTTACAATCGCCGAACGGCCTTCAACCTTAATGTTCGCATTCATACGACGAAGCTCATCGATATGTTTGAAACGAGCACCATAAATGGTATCCGTCACTACGCTCGAACCAGTCGATCTCGTTAGTAGACTTGTGAATGGCTGTTGCAAATCAGTAGGGAAACCAGGATAAACAAGCGTTTTAATATCAACCGCTTTCAAATCTTTTGAACCGCCCACAAAGATTTGATCATCACCTGACTCAATATTTACGCCCATTTCACGAAGCTTGGCAATTAAGGATTCCATGTGAAGTGGAATGACATTGTCAATTAGGACACCTTCTCCAACCGCTGCGCCTAAAATCATGTACGTACCCGCTTCGATACGATCAGGAATGATGGTGTGGCGGCAACCGTGCAGACTGTCCACTCCATCAATACGGATGACGTCTGTTCCAGCGCCTTTGATTTTTGCACCCATGTTTGTTAAAAGTGTAGCCACATCAATGATTTCCGGCTCTTTCGCGGCATTTTCAATGATGGTGCGACCTTTTGCCCTTACGGCTGCAAGCATGATATTAATCGTGGCACCTACACTAACGACGTCAAGGTAAATACGCGCACCGCGCAGCTCATCCGCTCGTAAGTAAATGGCACCTTGCTCATTCGTAATGCTAGCACCTAAAGCTTCAAATCCTTTTATGTGCTGATCAATCGGACGAGGACCTAAATGGCAGCCACCAGGTAATCCGATAACAGCTTTTTTAAAGCGGCCGAGCATGGCACCCATTAAATAATAAGATGCACGAAGCTTCTTTACTTTGCCGCTTGGCATTGGCATAGAAATCATTTTTGAAGGATCGACTGTCATTTCCTCATCTGAGAAATTAACTTTCCCGCCAATCTCTTCTAATAAATCCTTAAGGATTTCAACGTCTGAAATATCTGGCAGCCCTTCGATTGTAACAGGAGAATCAGCTAGAATGGTTGCAGGGATAAGAGCCACCGCACTATTCTTTGCACCACTGATTTTGACTGTTCCTTTTAATGGATAACCGCCTGCAATTTTAAGTTTTTCCATTTCCGACTCCCTTCTAAGCCGTATGTAAGAAATGATCCGTTACATTCCGCATTATCTGACGGTAAAACCCTATCATAAGTTTCACTTTTTGAAAATGGGAAGGTTTGGCTTCTTTAATCCAATTCGCCATTAGGTATTATTTTCCAACAACAATAGGCATAATCCGACAGTGTCTTTTTCCTATAGTTTACACGAAAAAATAAATTTCATGTATCGATATTGAAAAAAGTTCGCGAAAATGGAAAAGAATAGGCATAAACTCTCATTTGAAGGTCCATGCCTTATTTCTTAAGTGCTAGATTATCGATTATTCCAATCTGCTAGGAAAGCTTCGATTCCTTTGTCTGTTAATGGATGGTGGAATAACTGGAGGATGACTTTGTATGGAATCGTTGCAATATGTGCACCGCGTAATGCCGCTTCTGTAACGTGCATAGGGTGGCGAATGGAAGCTGCAATGATTTCTGTTTCCAAGCCATGAATAGTAAAGATGTCTGAAATCGTATCAATAAGATCTAATCCGTTTTGACCGATATCATCTAGTCTGCCAAGGAATGGTGAGACATAAGTGGCGCCTGCTCTTGCTGCGAGCAATGCTTGGTTTGCGTTGAAAATTAGCGTAACGTTCGTCTTGATTCCTTCTTTTGAAAAAGCATGAACCGCTTTTAATCCGTCTGGAGTCATTGGTACTTTAACCGTGATATTTGGTGCAATCGCTGCAAGCTCTTTTCCTTCTTTGATCATGCCTTCAGCATCAAGCGCAATTACTTCTGCACTAACAGATCCGGGAACAAGTTCAGTAATTTCCTTTAAGCGATCATGAAAAGATACACCTTTTTCCTTTGCTACTAGGGAAGGATTTGTTGTAACTCCCGCTAATAATCCTAATGCATGTGCTTCGCGAATTTCTTCCAAATTAGCTGTATCGATAAAAAACTTCATATTATTACCCTCCAAGTCGATTGTTTTCGACGAAATATTTAATCATTAAAAAAAGAATTGAAACCGCCACTTTCAAAAAGGGCGGTTTCTTGTATGGATGTCGTTTCTATATGTTTTGCCCTTCGGCTATCACGCTTCGATTTTCTTGGAAGCTTACGCTTTGTTTGAAGAACCGAATTCGCGCATTTTACCGATAACTGTTTCTTTAATAGCATCGCGAGCTGGTCCAAGATATTTACGTGGATCGTACTCGTTTGGCTTAGCAGCAAGAGTTTCGCGAACTGCTTTAGCTGATGCGATTTGGTTTTCAGTATTTACGTTGATTTTTGCAGTACCGAAAGAGATAGACTTTTGGATATCCTTAGTTGGGATTCCAGTTCCACCGTGAAGTACTAAAGGTACACCAGCGATGCGGTTGATCTCTTCCATTTCTTTGAAACCAAGGTTTGGTTCGCCTTTGTAAGGTCCGTGAACAGAACCTAATGCAGGAGCTAAGCAGTCGATGCCAGTACGTTTCACTAACTCTTCGCACTCTTGTGGATCAGCATAGATAACGCCGTCAGCTACTACATCGTCTTCTTGTCCGCCAACTACACCTAGTTCAGCTTCTACAGAAACACCTTTAGAATGAGCGTATTCTACTACTTTAGAAGTTGTAGATACGTTGTCTTCGAAAGGACCGTGTGAAGCATCGATCATTACAGACGTGAAGCCTGCATCGATAGCTTCTTTACATTTTTCAAAGCTTGAACCGTGGTCTAAGTGAATGGCAACAGGAACTGTAATTTTATAGTCCTCAAGCAAACCTTCTACCATTTTCACAACTGTTTTGAAACCGCCCATGTAACGAGCAGCTCCTTCAGAAACACCAAGGATAACTGGTGATTTTTCTGCTTCAGCTGCTTGCAGGATTGCCTGCGTGAACTCAAGGTTATTTAAGTTGAATTGCCCTACAGCGTACCCTTCCGCGTTCGCTTTTTTCAGCATCTCAGTCATTGAAACTAAAGGCATATTTCTTCCTCCTTAATTTAGGTCGATCTCTTTTCATTACAGAGCTATTTCATATAAAGGTTTTCCCTCTATTTTCATGAATATGTATCTTTCTTTTTCTGTAAAAGAAAAGACAACCAACCATCTGCAAATTCACTAGTATCATACCAAACTGGATAAAGAAATACCATTAATCGAGCATAGTTTTTAAAACTGTCATAATGAAAGCGCGACCATTGAGTTACTAGTAGTTCGACAACTAAAATTTACCCAAAATCCCCCTAAAATAACGCTATATTAGTTTGATTTAAGTGGCAAATGTTTCCTAACTGCTGCTCTGATATCATCAATGTCGAAAGGCTTTGCAAAATGTGTAATTGCCCCTAAATCTTTCGCTTCCTGAATCATATCCAACTCGCCATATGCAGTCATGATGATTACGCGAATATCTTCATCAATGACTTTCATTCTTTTTAGGATTTCAATTCCATCCATTCCGGGAATTTTCATGTCTAGAAGGACAAGGTCAGGCGCATGTTTCTTCACGATATCGAGAGCCTGGATACCGTTCGCTGCTTGAAAAGTGTTATAGCCTTCTTTTTGAAATACTTCATTAAGCAAAATTCGAATTCCGAACTGATCATCAACGATTAACACTTTCTCTTTCATTTCGCCACCTCTTCCATTTATGTTAAAAAGTATCTATTTCTTATGTATTGCTTTTTACCTACTTCCCCAAATGTATATGTTCGACTTTTCTAATGAAAATCCTGCAACGTTTTACCTTTGTTTTTCGACAAAATTAGAAGAAAAGCGCAAGTGCCCTGGTTAGCCCCGACAGGCATAAGACGAATCACGCAGGAAATCCTGATTTCTGGAGTGATTTGGCTTATGACCCCGAGGGGCTGGGCGCTGGAGCTAGACAGTTCTCTACCTAAAAATGTATATCATGATTCTATCGAATCTCGTTTCTTTTACCTATTAATGTGAAACAGTTATAATAGGAGACATCGATTTATGACGTATAGGAGGCACTTTCATGTTAAAAATGTTCACTACCCAGCTAGGCGGCCTTTTCAAAAGAATTCAGGAAAAACAAGAATTTGCGATCGAGGATGCAGCTAGACTACTTGCCCAGGCTCCCGTCGGTGATGGAAATATCTATATTTTCGGTTCTAAAGAAATGGCGGCAGTTGCTGCAGAAGCAACAGAGGGGGCAGAACCCCTTAAAGGTGCGAAAATGCTTAAGGATGCTAAACTGCCGGCTGAATTTTCAGAAGCTGATCGAGTACTCATCATTTCACGAAATGCGGATGATATAGAATCAGTTGTGTTTGCGAAAGCTTTACAGGAGAAAAATCTGGCCTTTGTTGCAGTTAGTACGGTAAATGGCCAAGACGATTCGTCCTTAACTGAATGGGCTGATGTCCATATCGACTTAGGCTTAACTAAAGGCTTATTGCCTGCTGAAGACGGAAGCCGATTTGGTTTACCAACCTCAATGGCTGCACTTTTCGTCTATAACGCCCTCAAATTCACCATCGATGAGATTTTAGAGGAGTATTAATGGTTGGTTTGGGATTATCTAGTTTGAAATAGTTTTGAATATCGGATCTAGTAGCACAAATTTTTACTAGTTTTGAACATTGAATCTAGGACCAGTTTGAACATTGCTTGAACTTTGAGTTAACATTTTTGAAAACGTAGATTAACTTAAAAAACAGGCGATTACATTTTTGAAAATGGCGTTTAGGCTCCAAAAACAGGCTTATAAATTTCTACATTCCAGTTACCAACACAATCGGAGCGTAATTTTACCCTTTTAAGTTGCACTAAAAGGGTATTTTTTCACCTAAAACAAGAAAATGGCATCATTTTTACCTGTGATTCTTCAAAGACCAGCCTAAAACCCACAATTCCTTCCCATTATCCCATTAAAAAAGGTCAGTCCCGACTCTAAATCGGACTGACCTTTTCATTTACCGTAAAAATTATTCGTTCATAACCTTTATCGCTGCTTCAACAAAGTCACGGAATAGTGGCTGTGGACGAGTTGGTCTTGATGTGAATTCTGGGTGGAATTGACATGCAAGGAACCATGGGTGGTCCTTCAGCTCAACGATTTCGACTAAGCGGCCATCTGGACTTGTTCCAGAGAACACGAATCCTGCTTTCTCCATTGCAGGGCGATAGTGATTGTTGAACTCATAACGATGACGGTGACGCTCATAGATCACTTCATCCTTGTAAGCGTCAAATGCTTTTGTACCTTCTGTAAGCTTACAAGGGTAAAGTCCAAGACGAAGTGTACCACCAAGATCGTCGATGTCCTTTTGTTCTGGTAGTAAGTCGATGATTGGATGTTTTGTTTCAGGATCAATCTCTGCAGAGTGCGCTCCTTCAAATCCAAGTACGTGACGTGCAAATTCAACTGTCGCTAGCTGCATGCCAAGACAGATTCCGAAGAATGGCTTCTTTTTCTCACGAGCATAACGAGTTGCAAGGATTTTACCTTCGATACCACGGTCACCGAATCCACCAGGAACAAGGATACCATCTACATCCCCTAGCAATTCTTCTACGTTTTCAGCGTTTACTTCATCAGAGTTTACCCATTTCACTTGAACATCCGCGTCGAAGTTATAACCTGCATGCTTAAGTGCTTCAACAACAGAAATATAGGCGTCTTGAAGTTCTACGTATTTACCGACTAGAGCGATTTTAGTTGTCTTAGAAAGGTTGCGTACTTTATCGACAAGGCCTCGCCATTCAGTCATATCCGCTTCAGTCTTGCTTTCTAATTTCAAGTGATCGCAAACGATTTGATCCATGTTTTGAGCTTGCAATGCTAATGGAACTGCGTATAGCGTATCTGCATCCTGCGCTTCAACCACCGCTTTTTCGTCAATGTCACAGAAAAGGGCAAGCTTGTCCTTCATGTCCTGTGTCATTGGCATTTCCGTACGAACAACGATGATGTTTGGTTGAATACCAAGACTGCGCAATTCTTTTACGCTGTGTTGAGTCGGCTTTGTTTTCATTTCGCCAGCCGCTTTAATGTAAGGAACAAGTGTACAGTGAATGTACATGACGTTGTCGCGACCAATATCGCTCTTGATTTGGCGAATCGCTTCTAGGAAAGGAAGTGATTCAATATCTCCAACCGTTCCACCGATTTCAGTGATTACCACATCTGCATTCGTTTCGTGGCCAGCACGGAAAACGCGTTCTTTGATTTCATTTGTAATGTGTGGGATAACTTGAACGGTTCCGCCAAGGTAATCGCCACGACGCTCTTTACGAAGAACAGTGGAGTAAATTTTACCAGTCGTTACAGAGCTGTATTTTGTTAAGTTGATATCCATGAAACGCTCGTAGTGACCAAGATCCAAATCTGTCTCTGCTCCATCATCCGTTACGAAAACTTCACCGTGCTGATACGGGCTCATCGTTCCTGGGTCTACGTTGATGTATGGATCGAATTTTTGAACCGTTACACTGAATCCGCGATTCTTCAATAATCTACCTAATGATGCTGCAGTGATTCCTTTTCCAAGTGAGGATACAACCCCGCCTGTTACGAAAATATACTTTGTCATAAAATAATTCCCCCTTTTTATACTGTTGGTTCTCTTCCAGGTCGTTATAAGGCTTCTTTTTTACGTTTCCCAAAAAGTTGATATAAAAGTAGCCTCTTTCTAATAAATTAGCAGGGGAAGCGAAAAGATTTTGACCATTTGTGAAAAAATAAAAAAGCGCTCCGCCTACTTTCGTGTAAGGGAGCGCTTATTAGCAAGTTTAGTCGTCCTTTTTTAAGGAGCCCAAAAATGATTCTACAAGCCTGAAATGAAAAAGTCAAGCCGATTAAAGCTCTTCTTCTTCGTCCAATTCTTCTTCGTCGAGGTCATCTTCCAGCTCTTCTTCTTCATCAAGGTCGAATTCTTCTTCGTCTTCGATGACTTCATCTTCAACTAGAAGCTCTTCATCATCTTCTAGAAGATCGTCGTCGTCATCAAGAAGATCGTCTTCATCTTCATCAGCAAATTCATCAAGATCTTCGTACTCAAGATCTTCGTCAAGATCTTCATAATCTTCAAGATCGTCTTCATCAAGAGCTTTCTTAGCCTTTTTCTTCTTAGGCTTAATCGGTGTGATTGTATCTTCTTCCGATTGTTCAACCGGATACCAATCGCGGATACCCCAACGGTTGTCACCAAGACATAAGAAACGGCCATCTATATTTAAATCAGTGTAAAATTGTGCAATTCTTGATTTTACTTCACTTTGTGAAATACCTACTGCAGCCACAATTTCATTTAATAGTTCTTGAAATGGTATAGCTTGTTTCTCTTTTCCAATTAATGCTTCGTGAGCAAGCTCAATTAAAGACATTTCTTTAAGCTGCTCTTTTGAGTATTTATCTAGACTCAACCTTCGCACGTCCTTTCTTTGCCTATCCCTAGTAAAAGGGATTAACGTTCACCTTAAAAATACATATTCTTCATTATAAACAAATTCTTGACGTTTATGCTAGTTCTATCTATATCTAAATGCTATTTTTCAAATCTATTCATTGCCCTTTTGCCTTTTCGGCTCTGCGTTTTTCTTAGCCTGTTTATAAGCTAGTATAGAAAAGAGAATAGCTAAGAGAAAAAAAGGAATGGCCCCCAACTGCATTTGATATAGAAAATAAATGGATCCCACAATTACTATCAATACGGTAAAAAATATGATTTTTTGTTTCCTATCCATTTCTGACACCCGAATCCTTCTTATGTACTATTGATGCTTCATAACTGATTATATAAAACTCGGATGATTTTTTTACTATTTTCCTGAAAAAAAATCACAGTGCTTTACAACCTCAAAGGCATAATACACGAAAAACAAGGACCTTAACAGCCCTTGTTTCTATTTTTTACATATTTCTGCGGTATTGGCCGCCTACTTCATATAGCGCCTTCGTAATTTGACCGAGGCTTGCTACTTTGACGGTTTCCATCAATTCAGCAAAAATATTGCCGCCACTCACAGCAGTATGTTTCAAACGTTTAAGAGCTTCCTCAGAAACATCCTTGTGTTGAGATTGGAACGATCTTAAGTTATTGATTTGCATTTCCTTTTCTTCTGTTGTTGCACGGGCCAATTCCATATTATCGACGTCCTCTTCAGATGGAGGATTCGGATTCAAATACGTATTTACCCCAATGATCGGAAGTTCACCGGAATGCTTCTTCATTTCATAATGCATGGACTCATCTTGAATCTTTCCACGCTGATATTGCGTTTCCATCGCTCCAAGAACGCCACCGCGATCATTCAAACGTTCGAATTCCTGCAGCACTGCTTCCTCTACAAGATCCGTCAGTTCTTCCACGATGAAAGAGCCTTGCAGTGGATTTTCATTTTTCGTCAATCCGTGTTCTTTCGTAATGATCATTTGAATCGCCATGGCACGACGCACTGATTCTTCCGTTGGAGTCGTGATTGCTTCATCATATGCATTCGTATGAAGCGAATTACAGTTATCATGAAGCGCCATTAGGGCTTGTAAAGTAGTACGGATATCATTGAAATCGATTTCCTGTGCATGTAACGAACGGCCCGATGTTTGAATGTGGTACTTCAGCTTTTGACTGCGCTCGTTCGCCTTGAATTTATCGCGCATAACCGTTGCCCAAATGCGGCGAGCAACGCGGCCAATTACTGTGTACTCTGGATCTAATCCATTAGAGAAGAAGAACGACAGGTTCGGTGCAAAATCATCGATATTCATACCTCTGCTCAAATAATACTCCACATACGTAAATCCATTCGCTAAAGTAAATGCCAATTGTGAAATTGGATTCGCACCCGCTTCCGCAATATGGTATCCAGAAATGGACACGGAGTAATAATTGCGAACTTGCTTATCGATAAAATATTGCTGAATGTCGCCCATCATACGAAGCGCAAATTCAGTTGAGAAGATGCAAGTGTTTTGACCCTGATCTTCTTTTAGAATGTCAGCCTGCACCGTACCTCGGACTGTTTTTAACGTATATGCTTTTACTTCCGTAAACTCTTCCAACGTTAAAACGCGTCCTAATTCTGCTTCTTTCTTTTCTATTTGCTGTTCAATTGCTGTATTCATGAACATGGCTAAAATAATCGGTGCCGGACCATTGATCGTCATCGATACGGATGTAGATGGATGGCATAGGTCAAAGCCTGCATACAGCTTCTTCATGTCATCGAGTGTACAAACGCTTACGCCACTCTCGCCGACTTTACCGTAAATGTCCGGTCTGTAGTCTGGATCTTCCCCGTAAAGTGTTACAGAATCAAACGCTGTACTTAAACGCTTCGCTGAATCATCCTTTGATAAATAGTGGAAGCGACGATTCGTTCTTTCTGGCGTTCCTTCACCTGCAAACTGACGTTTTGGATCTTCCCCTTCGCGCTTGAATGGGAATACGCCCGCTGTATAAGGGAAGGCACCCGGTACATTCTCACGATATACCCAACGTAAAATCTCGCCATAATCCTTGTATTTAGGCAATGAAACCTTCGGAATTGCAAGTCCTGACAAACTAATTGTCTTAAGGATTGTGACGATTTCCTTGTCACGAATTCTTGTAACGAACTCGTTTGCTTCATAAGTAGACTTCGTTGTTTCCCAACCATCAAGGATTTTCTTCGATTCTGCCGTCAGTTTGGCTGCTGTTTCAGTTTTTAATGCTTCCAATGAAGCGAGAACTTCACTTTTCGCTTCTTTTTCTTTCACAAGTCCGATTGCGCCTTCAAGCTGGAACAACTTGCGCGCAAGGTCAACTTGCAGCTCTGCCGTTTTATGATACCCGCGAACGGTCTCAGAAATCTCACGCAAGTAATAACGTCGATCGTTTGGAATGATGACATTTTGTTTTTCTACCACTGCGGTTTTGCTTAATGATGTAACCCAATCCGTGCCTGTTTTTGCATTTACAACTTCAATCAATGTCGCAAACAAGGCATTTGTTCCCGGATCATTGAATTGACTCGCAATCGTACCATAGACTGGCATTTCAGAAGGATCTTTTTCAAAAAGCATATGGCTGCGCTGATATTGTTTTTGTACTTGGCGCTGTGCGTCTTCCGAACCTTTTCTTTCAAATTTATTGATGACGATTAAGTCCGCATAGTCGATCATATCGATTTTTTCAAGCTGTGAAGGCGCACCGAATTCGCTCGTCATGACGTAAAGTGACACATCACAAATATCCGTGATACCTGCGTCGCCTTGACCAATTCCACTTGTTTCAACGATAACAAGATCAAATCCTGCTGCCTTTACTACTGAAATGGCATCTTTAATCGCAAGAGATAGTTCGCTTTTTGACATACGAGTAGCAAGACTTCTCATGTAAACGCGCGGTGAAAAAATAGCGTTCATGCGAATACGGTCACCTAAAAGCGCACCGCCAGTCTTTTGTTTTGTTGGGTCTACCGATAAGATGGCGACCTTTTTCTCAGGAATTTCGTTTAAGAAGCGGCGAATCAATTCGTCCGTCAAAGAACTTTTCCCGGCTCCACCTGTTCCTGTAATCCCAATAACCGGAACATTTTGCGAAAGTGCTTTTACTTTTTCCATGACCGATTCAACAGCCGCTGCTGTCTCCATCGTCGTTTCTACTTGGTTTTCAGCCAAGGTAATCAGCTTTGCAACCGCATTGATATCGCCTTCGTGCAGCTTTTCAACCTGCTCAGCCGCATCCGAAGTGACAGTTGGGAAATCGCATTCCTCGATCATGCGGTTAATCATTCCTTGTAAGCCAACCGTACGGCCATCTTCCGGAGAAAAAATTCTTGCGATGCCGTAATCGTGGAGTTCCTTAATTTCACGCGGGATGATAACACCGCCGCCTCCGCCGTAAATACGGATGTGTGAAGCGCCTTTTTCAACTAATAAGTCACGCATGTATTTGAAGTACTCAACATGGCCGCCTTGATAAGAAGAAATGGCAATCCCCTGTGCGTCTTCTTGAAGGGCAGCATTCACTACTTCTTCTACAGAGCGATTATGACCAAGGTGGATGACCTCAGCACCGCTCGCCTGCAGGATTCTTCTCATAATGTTTATTGAAGCATCATGACCATCAAACAAACTTGAAGCCGTAACAAAACGAACTGGATTTTTCGGCTTATAAACCTCAGTTGTATGCATGTTCTCCCCGCCTTTTCCTTTTTGTGACACGAACCCCTTATTCATAAAAAACCGTTAAACGCTATTGTATCCCCCGGAGCAGAAGCTTTGTCTGTTCTTGGATATATTCATCGAGCGTGTAAATTTTCTGCAGTGCCCAGCGTCGGAAACCCCACATTTGTCCTTGGACGAAAATATTGTGGGCAATCAATTTCACTTGTTGATCCGTAAGTTGAAGTTCGCCGTTTTCCACACATTTGTGCAGAACTTCTTCGAACATCGCGACCATTTCTATTTCCTTCCTTAACACGTACGGAAGCGCGTCCTTTGATAGCGACTTTGCTTCCTGATACATGACGAGCACTTCGTCCTGCATTTCATCCATGACACGGAAATAGTAAGCTACAGCTAGTTCAAGACTTTTCAGCGTCCCCTGGGTTGTATCCAAATCCATTTGCATGCGGTCTCGTACCTGGTCGTAGATGCTGTCACAAACGAGATAAAGGACATCTTCCTTTGTCCGAATATATTCGTACAGTGTACCGATGCTAAAGCCTGCCGCCTTTGCAATTTCCCTTGTCGTCGTCCGATGAAATCCTTTTTCCTTAAAAAGAGTGACGGCTCCCTTAATCATTTGGTTACGCCTTTTGATGACAAGACGTTCATCCTTGACAGAGGCCTGCACTTCCCGTTTCTTTGACATCGTTTCTTACCCCTTTTGCCGGGACCGCTTTTTTCTACTTCGTTACCATTCTGGAAATAACAAGTCGTTGAATTTCCTGCGTTCCCTCATAAATTTGAGTGATTTTTGCGTCGCGCATATATCTTTCAACTGGGTAATCCTTTGTATAACCATAGCCACCAAAGATTTGAACGGCTTCTGTCGTCACTTTCATCGCTGCATCACCAGCAAATAGTTTAGACATTGCAGATTCCTTACCATACGGCAAGCCTTCTGACTCAAGCCATGCAGCTTGATAAGTTAATAATCTTGCCGCTTCAATGCTCGTTGCCATATCAGCCAATTTAAAGCCGATTCCTTGTTGAGCAGCTATCGGTTTGCCGAATTGATGACGTTCTTTTGCATACTCTACAGATGCATCGAGTGCTCCTTGGGCAATTCCAACCGCTTGCGCAGCGATACCATTACGTCCGCCGTCAAGTGTCATCATGGCAACCTTGAACCCTTCGCCAACTTCACCTAACACGTTTTCAACAGGAACCTTGCAATCTTCGAAAATGATTTCAGTTGTCGGTGATGAACGAATACCGAGCTTCTTCTCTTTTTTACCAACAGAGAATCCTGGGAAGTCACTTTCCACGATGAACGCCGTTGTACCTTTATGTTTGTTTGTCGGATCTGTCAAAGCAAATACCACATAGATATCAGCAATCCCGCCGTTTGTGATGAAAATCTTTGATCCGTTCAGTACGTAGTGATCGCCTTCAAGTCTTGCTGTCGTTCTCATGCCACCTGCGTCCGAACCGCTGCCAGGCTCAGTTAAGCCGTAACCGCCGATTTTTTCGCCAAGTGCCATCGGCTTCAAATACTTTTGCTTTTGTTCTTCTGAACCGAACTTGTAGATTGGCCACCCAGCCAATGAAGTGTGGGCTGATAAAGTAACACCTGTTGAAGCACATACTCTTGAAAGTTCTTCAACAGCGATACAATAAGCAAGATAATCACTGCCAATGCCGCCGTACTCTTCTGGCCAAGGAATACCCGTTAAGCCAAGTTCTGCCATCTTGTCAAAAATTTCACGATCGAAACGTTCTTCCTCATCGCGTTCCGCAGCGGTTGGAGCCACTTCGTTCTTAGCAAAATCACGAACCATTTTTCTGATCATTTCATGTTCTTCAGTCAATCGAAAATTCATTTCGTATCCCTCATTTTCTTCTTAGATATTGGCTATTTTCGCTTTCATTGTTGCTTTTCGGATGATACTCTCATCCCGCATTCTTTATGGCTTCGGTGCTCTTTTCGAGAAGTTCCTGAACCAAGAATTCATAAAAAATCGTAAAAATCCAGAAGCCGATTTTTACTTTTGCTTGTGAAAACAACAAAGTTTACGAAAAGAGCCTAGATATTTGCAAGTTTGACATGTGATTGTTTCTATAACTGCTTACTGATTACCATTCGTTGGATTTCACTTGTTCCTTCGTAGATTTCCGTCACTTTCGCATCACGGAAGTATCTTTCAACCGGATAATCTTCTGTGTAGCCGTAACCGCCAAATACTTGGATCGCTTCGGTCGTTACTTCCACTGCTGTTCTGGAAGCAAACAATTTAGCCATCGAAGCTTCTTTCCCACATTTGATTCCTTGATCTTTCAGATCTGCTGCACGGTAGATTAATAGTTTCGCAGCCTCAACATTTGTCGCCATGTCAGCTAGTTTGAAACCTACACCTTGCTGGAGGGCAATCGCCTTTCCAAATTGTTGTCTTTCCTTCGCATAACCAATTGCTGCTTCCATAGCCGCTTCAGCAATCCCTAGCGATTGTGCAGCAATTCCGATTCGCCCGTTATCAAGATTCGCCATCGCAATCTTGAATCCGTGACCTTCTTCACCAAGCAAATTGTTAGCTGGCACACGCATATCTTCAAATGTTAGTTGCACTGTTCGTGAACCGTGAAGGCCCATCTTCTTTTCATCCTTGCCAATGACTAAGCCAGGAGTGTCTTTATCAACAATAAACGCGGAAATCCCCTTGCTACCCGCTTCTGGATTAGTTGAAGCGAACACAATATAAACATCTGCTTCGCCACCGTTTGTAATGAACACTTTAGAACCATTGATGACATAACCATTTTCATCTTTGACGGCTCTTGTTTTGAGGCTTGCTGCATCCGAGCCAGCGCTCGGCTCTGTTAAACAGAAAGAGCCCAAGAATTCACCTGATGCCAACTTTGGCACATATTTTTGCTTTTGCTCTTCGTTTCCAAAGTAAAGGATTGGGTTCGTTACAACCGATGTATGAACAGAAAGGATCACCCCTACCGTTGCACTTACTTTAGAAATTTCATGAATGGCTGTGATATAGGAAATGAAGTCCATTTCGGCGCCGCCGTATTTCTCAGGAACGGGGATACCCATCAAACCTAACTCCCCCATCTTCCTTAGAATTTCACGCGGAAATTCACCTTTTTCCATCTTTTCTACAAATGGGGCGATTTCACTATTGGCAAAATCGCGAACCATTTTCCGCATCATATTTTGTTCTTCAGTAAATTTCAGATTCATCGTTTTCCCTCCCGGCCTTAATATTCGTAGAAGCCACGTCCTGTTTTACGACCGAGCCATCCTGCTTTTACATATTTGCGCAGAAGCGGACATGGACGATATTTATCATCACCGAATCCTTCATGAAGGGTTTCCATGATATAGAGGCAAGTATCTAGACCGATAAAATCAGCAAGTGTCAGCGGACCCATTGGATGGTTCATACCGAGCTTCATTACCTCATCAATCGCTTCTTTTGTTGCCACACCTTCATAAAGCGTATAAATAGCTTCATTGATCATAGGCATTAAGATACGGTTCGAAACGAATCCTGGGAAGTCGTTCACTTCGACAGGAACTTTTTTAAGCGTGTTGGTCATATCTTCAATCGCTTGGTAGACTTCATCTGCTGTCGCTAAGCCTCTAATAATTTCAACGAGTTTCATGACCGGCACAGGGTTCATGAAATGCATGCCGATTACTTTTTCGGGGCGCTTTGTCGCAGCTGCGATTTCTGTGATTGGCAAGGAAGACGTGTTGCTCGCTAATATCGCGTGTTCTGGTGCAAGTTCATCAAGTTGAGCAAAGATTTTTGTTTTGATTTCCATATTTTCAACCGCTGCTTCGATGACAAGGTCAACATGCTTGCTGTCTGCAAGTTCAGTAGAAGTAGTTAACCTTCCTAAGACTTCATTTTTCTCTTCATCTGACATACGGCCTTTTTCCACTTGTCGTGAAAGATTTTTTGAAATGACACCAAGACCACGCTCTACAAACTCGGGCTTCAAATCGTTTAAAAACACTTCATAGCCAGCTTGTGCACAAACTTGAGCGATACCCGACCCCATTTGACCCGCACCAATTACCATTACCTTTGATATCTTCATTTCATTTCCCCCCAATGGATTCATTTTTCGTAAGGCGTTAAGCCTTAGGAACTTCAATCATGATTGCATCGCCTTGGCCGCCACCGCTGCAAATAGCCGCGATTCCAATCCCTCCGCCTCTACGTTTCAGTTCGTGCATCAGCGTGATGATGATTCGTGCTCCGCTTGCTCCGATTGGATGACCGATTGCTACCGCACCGCCGTTCACATTTACCTTCTCTGGATCAAGACCCGCTATCTTACCGCTTGCCAATGCAACCGCCGCAAACGCTTCGTTGATTTCAAATAAGTTGATTTCATCCAGCGTTTTCCCTGCTTTTTTCAAAAGCGCATTGATGACAAGACCCGGAGTTTTCGGAAAATCCTTTGCTTCCACCGCAATTGCTTCGTGAGCGAGGATATAAGCTTCCGCTTTGCGTCCTTCTTTTTCCGCACGTTCTTCACTCATAAGGACAAGTGCAGCCGCTCCATCATTGATTCCAGGTGCATTTCCAGCTGTTATCGTGCCATCAGAGTTAAAAACAACGCCTAATTTAGACAGTTTTTCAAAAGAAGTATCTTTCCTTGGTGATTCATCATGTTCAACTACAATGGGATCTCCTTTGCGTTGTGGAACCGATACTGGAACGATTTCTTCAGCAAGTTTCCCCGCTTCAATTGCGGCGATTACACGTTCATGGCTGCGTGCTGCCCATCTGTCCTGTTCTTCACGTGAGATTTCCATTTCCTTCGCCGTTGAATTACCGTAAGTCCCCATGTGAACGCCTGTAAACGTACATGTTAGTCCGTCATAAACCATCAAGTCCTTTACAGATGAATCGCCCATCCGGAGTCCCCATCTTGCCTTTGGAAGTAAATAAGGCGCGTTGCTCATAGATTCCATTCCACCTGCGACAATTACCTCTTCATCACCTGCGCGAATAATTTGATCGGCAAGCGTTACGCTTCTCATTCCTGAAGCACATACTTTATTAATCGTTTCTGTTTTCACTTCCCATGGAAGTCCAGCATGTTTAGCCGCCTGCCTTGAAGGAATTTGTCCCTGTCCGCCTTGAAGAACGCTGCCTAGAATTACTTCGTTTACTTCTTCTGGTTTGATGTCCGCTCTATTCAGTGCTTCCTTTACAGCCATTCCACCTAATTCAGAAGCCGAAAATGAACTTAAGCTACCGCCAAATTTTCCAAATGGTGTTCTTACTCCGCTTAAAATAACCGTTCTGCCCATCAAAATCGCTCCTTTAATTCGTTTATTTAAAATAGTCCAAAAATTAAAGTTCTACTGCAGCCATTTCACAAGATCAAATGAGGAATACTCTTTCCATTGACTGAACGCTCGCTCGAAGCTTAGCCATAAATACATATGAAAGCGCTTTATCTAATATTTCTATCATACTGCAAAAATAGTAGAAATTGAAACTATTTACACCAAATTCTTACAAATACAAAATCTGTGTTCGTCTCAACTTCTACTATTCATGGGGTAAAGCTGTTTTCGAAAAACTTTTTTGCAATTTAACGAATTGAGGTAGTGGTTGATTTCCGTTCCAGATGCTCGCTTTCCGCGGGGCGGGCGGTGAGCCTCCTCGGCAAATTGCCTGTGGGGTCTCACCTGTCCCGCTGCTCCCGCAGGAGTCTCGCACCTTCCACTCCAATCAACTTCTTTGTTAATGATTCGCTTTCACAAAACGACAGGGCGCTTCCGCTTTTCTTATGAAACTAATTCTTGTTGGCTTCCGCACACTGATTTTTCAAGAAGCTCGGCAATGTCCAATGTGGATACTGTTTCTTCCACTTCTTTCGCTTTCGTGCCGTCTGATAGCATGGTTAAGCAGTACGGACAACCTGAACTGATAACAGAAGGATTTACTTCTAATGCCTGTTCTGTACGAGCTACGTTGATGCGGTGACCTGTTTCTTCTTCCATCCACATCAATCCGCCACCTGCTCCACAGCACATACCCGTTTCGCGCTTACGCTCCATTTCCACCAGCTTAACACCTGGGATGGCACGCAGTACGTCACGCGGCTGATCATACACTTCGTTATAGCGTCCTAAGTAACAAGAGTCATGGAAAGTAATCGTTTCGTTGACTTCATACTTCGGAACAAGACGTCCTTGCTTCACTAAATCCGCAAGCAATTCAGTATGGTGGTAAACTTCAGCTGTAAAGCCAAATTCAGGATACTCGTTCTTAAAGATATTGTATGCATGAGGATCGATTGTGACGATTTTCTTCACTTCGTTCTTCTCAAATTCCTCAATATTTTTTGTTGCCAGCTCTTGGAACACAAACTCATTTCCTAGACGGCGCGCTGTATCTCCAGAGTTCTTTTCTTTGTTACCAAGAATCGCAAACTTCACACCTGCTTCGTTTAACAGCTTCGCAAATGAAAGAGCGATCTTTTGGCTGCGGTTATCGTATGAACCCATAGAACCAACCCAGAAGAGATATTCGAACTCTTCGCCCGCTTTGCTTAGTTCTTTTACAGTCGGGATATGAACATCCTCGCGAGCTTCACGCCAGTCTTCACGCTGTTTGCGATTCAGCCCCCAAGGATTTCCTTGTTTTTCGATATTTTGCATTGCGCGCTTTGCATCAGGATTCATTTTTCCTTCTGTTAAAACAAGATAGCGACGCAAATCAATGACTTTGTCAACGTGTTCGTTCATGACCGGACATTGGTCCTCACAGTTACGGCAAGTTGTACAAGCCCAGATTTCTTCTTCTGTGATGACATCCCCAATTAGACTTGGGTGATAAGCCAACCCTGCCGCCGCTTCTTCTGCACCTTTACCTGCTGCAGCAAGAGCAATTTGGTTGCCCTTCGTGTTTGAAAAAGCGAATGTTGGCACCCATGGCTGTCTAGAAGTAACCGCAGCACCATGATTCGTTAAGTGATCACGCAATTTTACGATTAAATCCATTGGTGAAAGCATCTTACCTGTGCCGGTAGCTGGACACATATTTGTACATCGTCCACATTCTACACATGCATATAAATCGATTAACTGAAGCTGATTAAAGTCTTCAATTTTTCCGACACCGAATGTTTCTTGAGTTTCATCTTCAAAATCGATTTTCTTCAACACACCTGGTTTGCCAAGGCGATCAAAATAAACGTTTGCTGGTCCAGCAATTAAGTGAGCGTGTTTGGATTGTGGTACATATACCAAGAATGCTAAAAGGAACAAGAGATGAATCCACCAGCAAATGTAAAAGACTACCGTTGCACCCGTTTCGCCTATCCAACCAAAAGCTCCAGCGACAAGTGAAGCAACCGGCTCGCTCCAAGTACCTTCATGACCGTGCCAAATCATGCCCATTCCATTTCCGATTAAAACGGAAAGCATTAAACCACCGATAAATAATAATACCAGCCCAGATTTAAAGCCTCTTTTTAAGCGGACAAGCTTTTCAACATAACGACGGTGAAAAGCCCAAAGGACAGCCACTAATATCATCAACGTAACGATTTCCTGGAAAAAAGTAAATCCAGGATACAAAGGTCCTAACGGAAGATGAGCTCCCGGCTTGATTCCTTTAATGATAAAATCAATCGCTCCAAATTGAACGAGGATAAATCCATAGAAAAACATGACGTGGATGATTCCACTTTTCTTATCTTTTAAAAGTTTCTTTTGGCCAAATACATTGACCCAGATTTTTCCTAAACGTTCTTTTACGTTGTTATCAAACTCGAATTTCTTACCAAGCTTGATAAATTCGATTCTTGTTTTTACAACATAAACGAATAAGCTAAGTGCGTAAGCGGTTACAAATAAGAACGCAATTAAGTTAATCCAAAGTAATCCGTTCATCAACATGCCCCTCCCTTAAAATCTTCTGCCGTTTCTCTCTCCATGGATACATACCATTTGAAGAAAATTCCTAAACAATTAAATTTTCTGAATAAACTATACTTCTATTATATTATGAATGAGCATTCAGTCAACAGATTTGTGAAAACGCGGAGAGAATTATTTGTGTAATTTACGGAAAACCTAACACAAATTATTGCGAGGAGCAGATTACAATGAATGCAGGCTGGATTATAGCTATCATCCTTTTCATGATTGCCGTATGGCTGCCGCTTGATTTTGCTCTTGGCAGAAAAAAGCATCGTGCAGCTCTAAAACGCAAGGATTATCCAATCCGGATGAGTGACATAGACATTTTCACGCACGGTAAAACTTTATTTTCCTCATACTTCGGAGAGTTGAAAAATGCAAAGCACCACATTCATGTTTTATTCTATATCGTGAAGGAAGATGACATCAGCGAAGAGTTTCTTTCCATTCTTGAAGAAAAGGCAAAAGCGGGAGTAGAAGTTCGTCTTCTTCTTGATTGGCTCGGAAGCTGGTCTGTGAAAAAGAAGACCGTCAAAAGGATTGAAGCTGCTGGGATCAAATTTGCTTTCTGTCACAAACCACAGTTTCCTTTTGTCTTTTATACCTTTCAAACACGGAATCATCGAAAAATCACCATCATTGATGGAAAAGTAGGCTTTCTCGGCGGTTATAACGTCGGCAAAGAGTATATCGATCAAGATCCTAAACTAACACCTTGGCGGGATTATCATTTAAAAATTACAGGTGAAGCCGTTCAAGATATACAGCATGAATTCCTCACAGACTGGCAAAAATGCGCAAAGGTCGATTTATTTAATCTCAAGACCTTTTTTCCAGCGTTGGAGAAAGGTTCAATTAGGCATCAAATCCTCCCCACAGAAGGTTTTGAACTTGAAACCACTTTTTCAGGTCTCATAAGTAAAGCGGAGAAAAGCATCACAATCGGCAGTCCTTATTTTATTCCAAGCAAGAAAGTCATGGCAGAACTCATGCGAGCCTTGCATAGAGGCGTTGAAATACAAATTATTGTGCCTGCAGTAGCTGATCATATTCTAGTAAGGGAAGCTTCTTTCCCTTATTTTCGTAAACTGTTGAGGGAAGGCGCCACGGTTTATCAGTATATGAAAGGCTTCTATCATGCAAAAGTTCTGATTATTGACGATTACGTATGCGACATTGGAACAGCTAATTTCGATAAAAGAAGCTTTTTTCTGAATCACGAAATCAATTGTTTTATTTACGATTTCAACACCATCCAAAAGGTTAAGGATATTATCGCCAAAGACATTCTTGATTCACAGAAACTTACATTAAAGCATCTCAATAAGCCTAATTTATTGCGCTCCATAAAAGAAGCTTTTTCCCGACTGTTTTTGCTTTATTTATAGGCGCTGTTACCTGTTGATTTCCGTTCCAGGATGCTCGCTTTCCGCGGGGCGAATTATGAAAAATCCCTAATGCCGGCTCTTTCATGGGCAAATTCGTCTTGGGCGTGCGGTGAGCCTCCTCGGCGTTTGACACAATGACTTTATACTCGTGTAACTGTACGGTTTACTTGCGTAAATCTCAAGTTTACTTAGGTAAATTTGCATTCTACTCGCGCCTGTCAAATTTCAGACACAAAAACGCTACTCAATTTCTAATCAAAGGGAGGCTGTTCCTATGAAAATTAGATTCGGCTATGTTTCCCATGCCATAAGCTTGTGGGACGCTTCTCCAGCTAAAACACTGACCTTTACTCGTTATGCGCAAATGGATCATGAAACGCGCATGGCGAAATTACTGGACGTTACAAGACAAAATATCGAGAACACCATGAGGATGCTCTATTTCAATGTGGCCCATGGCATCGAAGTTTATCGAATGTCGAGTTCCATCGTCCCATTGGCTACCCACCCAGAGGTGAAATGGGACTTCGTTACGCCATTTCGTAACGAATGGCAGGCAATGGGACGTTTTGTCAAAGAACATAAGCTACGGGTCAGTTTTCACCCAAATCAATTCACTTTGTTCACGTCTCCTCGCGAGGATGTGACTAATAACGCAGTCGTTGATATGGAATACCACTACAGGATGTTAGAAGCGATGGGCGTTGAGAAACAGGGAGTCATTAATATTCATATCGGGGGTGCCTATGGTGATAAGCTTGCGACTCTCGAAAGATTCCATCCGAACCTTACGAAACTCCCAAGACATGTAAAAGACCGAATGACGCTTGAAAATGATGATAAAACTTATAATGCCGAAGAAACGCTGGCGGCTTGTCAAAAAGAGACGATTCCTTTTGTTTTTGATTATCATCATCATATGGCCAATCTTTGTGAAAAAAGCTTGGACAAGCTTTTACCTGCGATTTTCAGTACATGGGATCATCTTGACCTGACTCCTAAAATTCACATATCCTCCCCTAAAACAGCAAGTGCGTTCCGTTCTCATGCTGATTTCGTCGATTTGGAATTCATCCGTCCCTTCCTTGATATTCTAAGGCAAGTGAACGAAGATGTAGATTTCATGATTGAAGCGAAAGCAAAAGATCAGGCATGCTTAAAACTTGTGGAAGACATTAGCTCTATTCGCGGGGTGAAAAGAACGAGCGGTGCAACGATTGAGTGGAAATAAAAGGAGGTCGTCACATGGACAACCTCCTTCTGTTATTCTTCAATTAAATTCAATACCGGTACATCTTTTTCTTCATCTGGATTGGTTTTTGTGTAGATTCGAGCCATTTTCGATTGTTCATCCACATTTTGAATGATGACAGGTGTTCCATCATACGTAACATTAATCATATCAGCTGAATCCATTATTTCCTTTGCACGCCCAACGTTCATCCTCGTGCCTCCTCTTTTTCATTACGGATAAATATAATGTGTGTGATTTTAAGGCTTTTATCCTGAAAAAAAGATAATTTCGGATGAATAATTAAGGAGTTCGGTTTCTTGCCCTGCCATTTTTAAACGCTGGCAATGGACATCAAGAATGCTTTGGGAGCAGTACTTCTACCGTTGTTCCGACGTACATTTTGCTCTTAATATGCATTTCACCACCATGATCTCTCAAGATCTTGTAGCAAATCATCATGCCCAATCCCGTTCCTTTTTCCTTTAGAGAGTAGAAGGGTTCACCAATATGTTTGAGCCTTTCAGATGGAATGCCCATACCTTCATCTATAATCTTGAGCTTCACAAATTGTTCGTCTCCTGACAAATCGAGCTTAATATTTCCACCCGAAGGCATCGCCTCGATGGCATTTTTCAGCAAATTCATCACAAGCTGTTTCATTTGATTCTTATGCCCCAGCACGAGCGGGTCACATGCCATTTCCGAACTAAAATCCAACTTGATACTGTTCATCGTGGCTAACGGGCGCATAGCTTTCATGACTGGCTCTATGATTTCTTGATAATACTGAAGAAGACGCTTTTTTTCGTCTTGCGGCTTTGACAAAGATAGGAATTCACTCGTCACAAGATCTATTTTCGCCACTTCATCAAATAAGATTTCTAAATACATTTGCTCTTTTTGATTCAAGGATGGTTTCATCAACTTCAAGAAGCCGTCAATGCTCGTCAGCGGATTCCTAATTTCATGCGCCATGGCGGCTGCCAATTGACCAATGACCGCTAATTTTTCAGCTTGATGCATCCTCTTATCCCATTCTTTCTTTTCGGTAATATCGAAGAATGTTGTAATAACCGATTCAATCTCACTCGCGTTATTTTCTTCCTCGTAAATGATCCTGGTATCCACAAGAAGCCATCTGTATTGATTCATAACTTGATTAAAAACACCTATTACAGCTCCAGTTACCTCTTTACCTGTGCTTAGGGTAACCATCGATGGATGCCTGTCCCTTGAGAGCGGATTGCCATTTTCATCAATAGTCTTCCACGCTTCGTCATAGGAATTCATCAGTCTCAATTGCTCAATCTCATATCCAAGTATTTCACTGGCAGTCCGATTGGCGAACCGAATTTGACCTTCCCTTGTTTGCACGGTAATACCACTGGCAATAGCATCGTAAATATTCTTTTCACGCATCTTTGATTTTTTCTTAAAAGTAATATCCCTAACAGAAAGAACATCACCTAAGGATTCTTGAGCCATGGCGATCGATTGCTTGACGATTTCAAGGTGATATTCACATTCATCTTTTGAATAGAGTACCTCTAGAATCATTTTTTCCTTTGTTTCATAACGTGCCAACACTTGGAAATCATCTTGATACATCTGTACCAGTTCCAGAAGAGTCTTGCCTAATATGGGCTTTTCCTTCTTCATCAGCTTCATGACATTCTCATTGATGTATGTGATGATTCCTTCTTTATCAATGACAATCATGCCTTCCGCTGTACCTGTTAAGATGGCCTGATTTTGTGCATATAACTCTTGCAGAGCAAGCGTTTTCAATTTCATAGCTGTGATATCCCTTGTGACAGCCACAACCTCTGTTGTATGATCATGAATCACCGAAGACATTGATCCCTGGAAATAGGTCACCCGCCCTTCAGAAGTAAGAGACCATTCATAAATAGATTTGTTTCCCTTCAAAGCTTCTTCAAAAGCCTGACGGTGAACCATTCCATCTTCGTCCGAAAAACACTCTTCTATTCTTTTGCCAACATACTTCTTTTCCAATTCATGATCGTCATCAAACCATTTCCCCAGAATATTTGAAATGCACCCTTGTTCATCCAAAGTCACAACTAAATCATTCATGGAAGAAACGAGCGTCCGAAAACGATTTTCGCTTTTTAGCAATGATTGGGCTGTATGGCTTGATTCTTTCGTTTGCCTTTGTGCAAACGGTTCGACAACACTCTTGATCGTATGGTAAGAAAACCATATTTCTTCCTCTTGAACCACTACAGAATCAACATCTGCCTCAAACATATGACCATTCTTTGTTCTAAAACCAACCTTCGATTCATGGCGACCGTTTTTATCTAATATGTCTCGGTCCTCTAAGCAAATAATTTTTTCCAAACCAATGCCTAGTAAATCCTGTTTATTATATCCGAGAATGCGGCACATTTTCTCATTTACATCGATCAACCGATTTGTGCCATTTGTAGCATTCTCAACTAAAAAAAATGCTTCATCTAGTTGCATAAGAACCTTGGTGTACACACGACCCAAATCAAGTGTGGATTCCAATTCAATCCCTCATCCCATATGCATCTTTCTAATCTCTTTCTCTATTTTATAAATTCGACTAGCAAAAGAAAAATCCTCTAAGAAAGTAGAAATTCCAAATATTTTGTCGCTGAAATTTGTAAAAAGCGTAAAAGTCCTTGCACATAAAAAAGCCCCTTTTTTCAAAGGGACTTTCCATGACTATTACATTTTTTCAGGAGCGGATACACCGATCAGCGCCATTGCATTTTTAAGCGTCATTTGAACTGTCTTGATTAATGCTAAACGTGCCTTCGTACGTTCAAGGTTGTCCGTATCCAACACTTTTTCAGCATTATAAAAGCTATGGAAATCAGACGCCAAATCGTAAATATAATTTGTGATGCGGTGCGGCATACGTTTTTGAGCCGCTTCACCGACTGCCTGAGGGAATTCCCCAAGTCTCTTTAAGACGTCCATTTCTTTTTCTGCCTGAATGAGTTTGAAATCAGCATTCATATCTGCCACTAATCCTTGTTCTTCTGCTTGACGAAGAATGCTGCAGATACGTGCATGTGCATATTGTGCATAGAATACAGGATTTTCATTGGACTGGGAAACGGCTAGATCCAAGTCGAAGTCCATGTGTGTGTCTGCGCTTCTCATCGCAAAGAAATAACGAACCGCATCCAATCCTACTTCTTCTACAAGGTCACGCATTGTGACTGCTTTACCTGTACGCTTACTCATCTTCATCTTCTCACCATCTTTGTAAAGGTGAACAAGCTGGATGATTTCTACTTCAAGCGCATCTCCGTAGCCCATTGCCTGGATAGCTGCCTTCATTCTTGGGATATAACCGTGGTGATCGGCACCCCAGATATTGATGAGCTTTTCAAACCCGCGCTCAAGCTTATCCTTATGGTAAGCAATATCTGGCGTCAAATAAGTGTATGAACCATCATTCTTAATAAGAACGCGATCTTTATCGTCACCATATGTCGTTGAACGGAACCATGTCGCGCCTTCTTCTTCATATATATGACCATTTTCTTTTAACGCCGCAAGTGCCGCATCAATTTTGCCATTATTGTATAGTGAAGTTTCAGAGTACCATACGTCAAAACCAACGCGGAAGTCTTCCAAGTCCTTTTTCAACTTAGCCATTTCATATTTCAAACCATACTCACGGAAAAAGTCAAAGCGTTCTTTTTCATCGACTCCTACAAACTTGTCACCATATTCTTCGGCAAGAGCTTTACCAATTCCAATGATGTCTTCTCCATGATAACCGTCTTGAGGCATTTCCTTATCTTGACCAAGCGCTTGGAAATAACGTGCTTCAACAGATAGAGCAAGATTATTGATTTGATTACCAGCGTCATTGATATAGTATTCGCGTGATACGTCATAGCCTGCTTTTGCAAGCACATTACATAAGGAATCACCAACAGCCGCACCGCGAGCATGTCCTAAGTGAAGGTCACCCGTCGGATTCGCCGATACGAACTCGACTTGAATTTTTTGATTGTTTCCAACCGTTGTTTCGCCGTACTTGTCTCCTGCTTCCAAAATCGTTGGAATTAGGTCAGTCAGATAGCTATTATCCATATAAAAATTGATGAAGCCAGGTCCTGCGATCTCCATCTTCTCGATCGATGCCTTTGAGCTATCGAAGTTTTCAATCAAAGCCTCTGCAATCATTCTTGGAGCCTTTTTCGCTACACGTGCAAGTTGCATCGCCATATTCGTTGAATAATCACCGTGTGTTTTATCTTTCGGGATTTCAAGAATAACGGATGGAATTTGATCTTCAGTCGCCAAATTCGCTTTTAAAACAGCTTCTTTTATTTCTTGTTTCAACTTGCTTTGAACTTGTTCAACTATGTTCATTTCGCTTCCTCCTTAAAGGTTAACTGCAAATGATATGTACCTGCTGTCTCGCCCTGTATGCTCAAATCATATTTGATTTCGACATGCCCACCGCGATTGGTGTCCGTCATGTCCATATGATCAATCTTATTTGCCAATGCCAATGTTGATAGTGTACCATATGGCGTTTCGTAGCTTCCAATGCATGCTTCTCCGATTCGGAAAGGCATTCTCATTTTAACCGCACCGCTTCTTAATATAAGCGCTTCACCTTTAGAAATTTTCACAATCGTCTTGATTGTGCCTTCTTCTGCAATTTCTTCATAGCGCAAAAATAATGCTTCATCACGTTTATCATAACGGCCCATTGTGGTCAGTTCGTAAACTTCCTCATTGCCTTCATGATGTATGGCTGTTTTCACATGAATTTTTACTGAAATCGTATCTGTTGGAGATCCGGACAACGCCAACACTCCTTTATATAAATTTGATGCCTGACACCACTTAACGGGAGTCAGGCACCGAAAAAGGTTTATTTATTTTACCCAACCAAGAATCATTTCGCGGATTAACTTACTAGCTGTATTCGCTGTTTGCTCTGATGAATCGTAAATTGGAGCAACTTCTACAAGGTCTGCTCCTACTACATTTACTTCTGAACGAGCAATCGCATGAATAGAAGCTAACAATTCTTTTGAAGTGATTCCGCCACAGTCCACTGTGCCTGTACCAGGAGCGTGAGCAGGGTCTAAAACATCGATATCGATTGTAACGTATACCGGACGTCCTGCTAGTGTAGGCAAAATTTCTTTTAATGGCTCAAGTACTTCGAATTTTGAAATGTGCATGCCTACTTCTTTCGCCCATTGGAATTCTTCTCTCATTCCAGAGCGAATACCAAATGAATATACATTTGTAGGACCAATTAAATCAGCCACTTTACGGATTGGCGTCGAGTGCGACAAAGGCTCGCCTTCGTAGTTTTCACGAAGATCTGTATGAGCGTCCATATGAATGATCGCTAAATCCGGGTACTTTTTGTACATTGCCTGGAAGACGCCCCAAGATACTAAGTGTTCTCCACCCATTCCAAGCGGGAATTTGCCAGCATCCAAAACCTTACTGACGAATTCTTCAATCATATCAAGGCTCTTTTGCGGGTTTCCGAATGGCAATGGAATATCGCCAGCGTCAAAGAATTTCACTTCGTCAAGCTCGCGGTCTAAGTATGCGCTGTATTCTTCAAGTCCGATAGAAACTTCGCGAATACGTGTCGGGCCAAATCTAGAACCTGGACGGTAACTTACTGTCCAGTCCATCGGCATTCCATAAAGGACTGCCTTACTTTCTTCAAAGTTTGGATGGCTTTTAATAAAAACATTGCCTGAATATGCCTCATCAAAACGCATAAAACATCCCTCTTTTTCTGTTTTTTATGGGCTAGCTATTTATCAAAAGATAGGAGTGAGTGGTGATTTGCGCTCCAGGATGCTCGCTTTCCGCGTTGCGGGCGGTGAGCCTCCTCGTCGCTATCGCTCCTGTGGGGTCTCACCTGTCCCGCTGCTCACGCTGGAGTCTCGCACCTTCCGCTCCAATCAACATGGTGCGAAAAATCGACCCTTTACTTTAATAGAGTCCTTATTATAATTGCAAAACGATTAAAAAGGGAGCCGCAACTCCCTTCAAGTTCAATCTATTTTGTTGATATTACTTCACTAAATCTCCAACAAATTTAGGCAATACAAATGCCGCTTTGTGAAGTTCCTTTGTGTAGTACTTCGTGTCGATTTCGTGGAAACGATCTTCACTTACTTCAAGTGGATCATACTTCTTAGATCCTACAGTGAAAGCCCACATACCGCTTGGGTAAGTTGGGATGTTAGCAATGTATAGACGAGTGATTGGGAAGATTTCCTTCACGTCTCTTTGAACATCACGGATAAGGTCAGCCTTGAACCAAGGGTTGTCAGATTGTGCTACGAAAATACCGTCTTCTTTTAATGCTTTAGAAATGCCAGCATAGAAGCCTTTTGTGAATAAGTTTACTGCCGGGCCAACAGGCTCAGTAGAGTCAACCATGATTACATCATAAGCATTTTCACTTTCCGCGATATGCATGAATCCGTCGCCCACTTGTACATCTACACGTGGATCGTCAAGCATGCCTGCAATTTCAGGAAGGTACTTCTTAGAGTACTCAATAACCTTACCATCGATATCAACAAGAGTAGCTTTCTTCACGCTTGGGTGTTTCAATACTTCACGGATAACTCCTCCGTCACCGCCGCCTACAACAAGAACGTTTTCAGGGTTTGGATGTGTAAATAAAGGAACGTGCGCAACCATTTCATGATATACGAACTCATCTTTAATAGAAGTCATAACCATATCGTCAAGAAGAAGCATATTGCCCCACTCTTCTGTTTCTACCATATCAAGCTTTTGAAAATCCGTTTGCTCTGTATGTAATGTGCGTTTCACTTTCATTGTAATTCCAAAGTTCTCAGTTTGCTTTTCTGTAAACCAAAGTCCCATCTAAATGCACCCTTTCATGATTGAGTTATGATGAAAAATTATTTTCTTTTTCCGTGGCCGTGTTAAACTTGTCTGTTGATTTCCGCTCCAGTCGCTTGCTTTCCTGGGGCGTTCGCCGAGCCTCCTCGTCGCTATCGCTCCTGCGGGGTCTCGCCTGTAACGCTAATCCCCTAGGAGTCAAGCGCCTTCCACTCCAATCAACAAAGTGCACTAACTCAATAATGTACATTAACATAGCCTTTTCCGTAATAAATAGCACGCGCAATACCGCTCGTGCCTTCCATTTAAGCTTCAGCACAGACAGAGCGCTTCCACTTTTCTTACATATTGTTCCCTAAGTTCATAATTACAAACATGAGAAAAAGTATAGAGGAATCTAGCAAAAATGCAAGGAAAATTTTCAATATCTTGTGTCATATGTTTAAAATGCCCTATTTTTTTTCATACTGTCACTATAGGTTTATTTTGCCATTCATTTGAGGAGGGGTGACAGTATGGAAATTATCGCCGACCAGCGCTTTCGAAAGACCATCAAATATTTACGAGCCGGAGTGATACTCAGTATTATCGGTTTGATTATTATGTTTCTTTTATATGTAGGCGTTCTCGCTTATGCAAAGATTTTAGGTGCACCCGCGCTTGCTGTTCCCCAATCTACTTTATATTTTTCAGATGATGGCACATTGATAGGTGAAAGCAGCAACGGTCAAAAAAGATATTGGGTCCCTCTTAAAAATATTTCCAAGGATCTAGTGAATGCGACCGTCTCTATTGAAGATAAAAGTTTTTATGAACATAATGGCTTTGACTATAAGAGGATAGCTGGTGCAGCCTTAGCCGATTTGAAAGCGATGGATAAAGTACAAGGCGCAAGTACAATTACACAGCAATACGGACGCAACCTTTTCCTTGAACACGATAAGACTTGGAAGCGTAAAATTTTAGAAGCTTTTTACGCAATGAGACTGGAAATGAACTATAGCAAAGAACAAATACTAGAAGGCTATTTAAATACCATCTACTACGGTCACGGTGCTTATGGGGTTCAAGCTGCCAGCCAATACTATTTTGGTAAGGATGCTAAAGACCTTTCCCTCGCTGAATCAGCGATGCTTGCAGGAATTCCAAAAGGACCAAGCATTTATTCACCCTTTGCTTCCTTAGAAAGGGCCAAAGCGCGACAAGAAGTGATACTAAATTCTCTATTGAAAAATGGCTATGCAAACAAAAAAGAAGTGAAGGACGCTTTAAACGAAAAGTTGACTCTCGTCGGAAAATATCCAAACTTGGCAGTCCAAGCTGCTCCATACTTCCAGGACGCAGTTAAAAATGCATTAAAGAACCAGCTCAACCTTGATGATCGCACGATTACATTTGGTGGTTTAAAGGTATTTACGACGTTGGACTTAAAACAACAGGAAGCGGCTGAAAAACAAGTGGCTGAGTCCATTGCGAACAGCTCTGAAATACAAGTTGGCCTTGTAGCACTTAACCCGAAAAATGGCCATGTTAAAGCTCTTGTTGGAGGCAGGGACTACACGAAAAGCCCGTTCAATCGAGCCATCCAAGCTGTTCGTCAGCCTGGTTCCACTATTAAACCGATTCTCTATTATGCGGCTTTGGAACAAGGATTCACTCCTTCGACAACGATGCGAAGCGAGCTTACGACGTTTAAATTCGAAGACGGGCAAGCTGATTATACACCACATAATTACAATAACAAGTATGCAGATGGCGACATTACAATGGCTCAAGCCCTTGCTGTGTCAGACAACGTATTTGCTGTAAAAACGCACTTGTTTTTAGGTGAAGAGACTTTATTGGAAACCGCTAAGAAGTTTGGTATTTCTACAACAATGAAAAAGGTTCCATCATTAGCCCTTGGAACTTCTGGAGTTCGGGTTATTGAAATGGCCAACGCTTACAGTATGTTTGCGAACGGCGGCAAGAAGGTTTCCCCTACCTTTATTACACGTGTCGAGGATCAGAACGGAAAAGTGATTTACGAAAGTGATGACGAGGGCCTTCCGATTCTTAAGCCGGCAGAGGCATTTGTTATGACACATATGCTGACAGGCATTTTTGATTCTAAATTAAACGGTTATGCGAGCGTGACTGGCAGCACGATCATCAATGATATTACCCGCCCTTATGCGGGGAAATCTGGTTCGACTGAAACGGACAGCTGGATGGTAGGATTCGCCCCGCAACTCGTAACAGCCGTATGGACAGGCTATGATAAAGGCGTTCCTATCAATTTGACAGCTGAAAAAACTTACGCAAAAAATATTTGGGTTAATTTTATGGAAGATGCGTTAAAAGGGAAGGCGATTAAAGGATTTAAACCGCCGAAAGAAGGCGTTAAAGGCGTCTATGTGAATCCTGAGAACGGAAAGCTCGCGTCAAAAGATTGTCCCGTCAAACGCTTCACTTATTTCAAAACAGATACAGTGCCAACGGAATATTGTACGGATCACTTGAAGCATACGGAAAAGAAAACGAAGAAGAAAAAGGCTGAAAAGAAGAAAACGTGGTACAAATCCATTTTTGATTGGAATTGATATTTTATTCTACAAATAACCTTTTCTGAGGATAATAAAAAAACCCGGGTGTGTGGCCCGGGTTTTTTTGTGTCCTAGCTTAGACATGTGTCATTGCTGATTATAAGTGTACTTTTTTTAAAGCAATTGGGCAAGACATTAATTATTACAATTTCAAAAAAATGTTTTTTATCCGTTTACTGTAAGACCAGCCTTCAACTCTTCTGAAGAATTATTCCAGAATATTTCATTGTGATTCTTTAAGAAGTCAGCAAGTGTTTTCTTTGAAGCATTATCCATATGATCAACGATAATATGACGCTTAATTGACTTATCCATACGATTTACATGCTCTGGCAGTGATTTGTAGCCACGGCGGATTTCACGGTCTACCGTCATTTCACAAGCCGTCACCCCAGCGTAGTAAGGACCTGCAGGCTTATGGTCAATCGTTACCCAAACTAACCAGTATGGCTTTCCGTTTGGCACTTGTTCTTTTGAAGGCAAAAACTTGATTCCCTTTTCTACAACGCTACGCGCGTGCATCGCACCAATGTCAATCGTCGCTTCTCCAGCTTCGACATCAATGATGACTGGTGAGACGTTACTTAAGCTTAATGCTCCCCCACCGAAACCACCATGACCATCTGTTGGATCATCTTTTATAATATTAAAGCCAAGCGGCTTCTTCTTTTTCTCTTCCATCTTGGAACCTCCCTGCAATTTTTCATAAAGGCTGTCTTAAATTCTCATCAGCTATTTTCTAAATACCGATAAAACCTACATATTGAAAAGCGAATAGAAAAAATCTCCCATTCCGTTAAGAATAACAGGCAATACTACGTTAAAAATAGGACTGATTGTATATTCGCTTAACGGTGTAATGACTAACACTAGGAAGATCAATGAGCCGTATTTTTCTAATTCCGTCATTTTCACACGAATATTTTGAGGCATCAAGTCTTCTACGATCCGATATCCATCAAGAGGTGGGAACGGCAGTAAGTTAAAAATAAATAGGACGATGTTCAACTGGATGAACTTATCGAGGAATTCAGTTACATAATAGGGCATGTTTTCTGCCAACCCTGCTGATCCTAATCCAAACCAAACGATAAATCCTATGGATGCCAAAATAAAGTTACTAATCGGACCTGCAACGGAAACGAGAATGCTTGCGAGTCTTGGCTTTTTAAAGAAAAAACGATTTACCGGTACAGGGCGTGCCCATCCAAATCCAGCGATAAAAATCAAGATCGTTCCAATCGGATCAAGATGCTTCAAAGGATTAAGCGTAATTCTGCCTTGATTTTTTGCAGTCGGATCGCCAAACTTATAAGCCACGTAAGCATGCGCAAGTTCGTGAACCGTAAAGGCAATCACCAATGTTAATGCAATGTAGGGAAAATCCCTTAAATATTCCATCATTGCCTTTATCCCCTTTTAATTGATTTTTCTATACTAACAGTATACAACATCGCCCTTTTAAAGGAAAAACCTTTAAGCGTCTTCACTCTTGCACATTTTCGCGATTTGTGGAAAACTACAATCAATTACATAAAGGAGGAGTCAACCATGCCATACGTTACTGTAAAAATGCTAGAGGGTCGTACTGAGGAACAAAAGAAAGCACTCGTCGAGAAAGTGACAGCTGCCGTAAGCGAAACTTCAGGCGCTCCTAAAGAAAATATCGTTGTCTTCATTGAAGAAATGAGCAAAAACCACTATGCTGTTGGCGGGCAACGTCTAAGTGATAAGGAATAAAAAGACTATATTCCTAAACTTTTTTGCTGTTTAAGGAGTGGTTAATTTCCACTCCAGGATGCTCGCTTTCCTGTACGAATTCTTGAAAAAGCCCTAATGCCGGCTTTTTCAAGAGCAAATTCGTCTTGGGGGCGGGCGGTGAGCCTCCTCGGCGCACAGCGCCTGTGGGGTCTCACCTGTCCCGTTGCTCCCGCAGGAGTCTCGCACCTTCCGTTCCATTCAGCTTCTTTTTAAAAGATTTGCTTTTATAAACCTATTTACAAAACAATAATCTTTTTGAAAACAATCAAAAACAAAGCTAAGCCCATTAATTGGACTTAGCTTTTGTTTTTAAGGTTTCGATATATCCGTATGCTTCATCGATTTCTGCTTCTGTATAGCGTTGCTTGCTTTTTAAAGTAAAGATCTTGTTAATGACTTCGCTCTTTTCCAAGTCTTCGAAATATAAAACCGTGGAAACCAGTTCCAGGAAACGGGCACTCTGCTCATTCATATCGATTAAGCAGTCTTGTAAACAAGGCATCTCTACTTCATTTAAACTTAGAAACTCTTTTCCGGAATCAGTCATTGAGTAACGGTATTGAGAGTATCCGCCCTTATTTTCTTTCACTTCATTTAAGAACCCCATATTGCAAAGTTCTTCCACTCGTAATGTCAATTCCTCGGAATAAGGTCCGTAAAAGTGGAACTGAAATCGCTCTTGAAATGGGAAGGCAATTTTTTTAGCGATGTAAATCATCTTTTGCAGTTTCTTCCGCCCAGTGATTTCTCCAGAAACCATGACAGCCTGCATCAATTTAGCATGATCTTTTAACAAAACTCGTCATCTCCTGCTCCGTTTAAACTTCGTTCACTTGAAATTCCAAAAGGGTACGAATCTGCTTCTTCACCGTCTTCTTTGAACTTTCATCCAGAAGGAGGTCTGCCGGGAAGTACAGTTTATGGTCCGTTCTTCTTTTACCAGAAATAGCTTCGACTATTTGCGATTCCCTCGATAGTTCACGAAGGTCGCCATTTTTCATCATCAAATGAATAGGCAAACGCTCTTCTTCTTCTCCTGGACGGTAAAAATCGTACGGGAGGTCGGAGGATGAATCGACCACTAAGTAGTATTCTGGATCTAAGCCGGCTTTTTTGAACAATGTATTTAGCTCCGAGAGTTTCTTATATTCCTTCGCAGGATCAAACTCGGTAAATTTGAATAAGTTACGATTAATAAAACGACGGCAAAGATCACTTAAGATGCTATCTTCTTCTTCCTGCCACATTTGAAAATAGTATTGTATGACTGCTTCATCCAACTTCAAGTAATCTTCAAGTGTAGGGTGACCAGCAAAGAAACTATTAAAATGAACAGGTTCATATTTAAAAATATAGTTTTGTTCCTGCAATTGTTTTGCCCGATGGAGAATCTTCGTCAAGATGACTTCCGCTCCACGTGACACAGGATGGAAATAAACTTGCCAATACATTTGGTAACGGCTCATAATATAGTCTTCTACCGCATGCATGCCGCTTTTCTTTATGACTACCTGCTCTTCGCGAGGTCTCATGACGCGCAAAATGCGCTCCATATCAAAATGTCCGTAGCTCACACCCGTATAGTAGGCATCGCGTTGCAAATAGTCCATTCTGTCCGCGTCGATTTGACTCGAAATCAAACTGATGACGAGCTTATTTTCATACGTTTTGCCGATTACCTCCGCTACTTTCTTCGGAAAATCTGCGCCGACTTTTAAGAGAATCTGATTTACTTCGGTATCTCCCAAAATAATCGCTCTTGTATAGTCTTCATGATCGAGGTCAAATACTTTTTCAAAACTGTGGGAAAACGGGCCATGCCCTAAATCGTGAAGAAGTGCCGCACATAAAGATAGTAGGCGCTCATCGTTGTTCCATTCAGGACGACCGGCAAAAACATCATCAATGATCCGGCGTATAATCTCGTAAACTCCGAGAGAATGGTTGAATCGGCTGTGCTCTGCCCCATGAAACGTTAAATAGGTTGTTCCAAGCTGCTTTATTCTACGCAAACGTTGAAACTCTTTCGTCCCAATCAAATCCCATATTACCCTATCACGAACGTGAATATAACGGTGTACAGGGTCTTTAAAAACCTTTTCCTCTCCTAGCTTTTCCGCCGAATATGCCATCGTATGGTTTACCCTCTTCCTGCTTTGCTTATATCTATTATATCCCCTATCAGAAGGAGATTCACTCACATTTCTGCATATTTCTACTTTTTTTTACAATAATTAGTGATAAAAAAACCACCCAAGATTTTTCGTCAAAGGTGATCTATTTCTTTAGCTTTTTATTAATTTTTTCCATTAATTCCTCTTCAGTCAGAGCCGCTAACGGACGGTTATTTACAAACGCGAACGTCTTTTTCCGACCTGGTCCGCAATAGGACTGGCAGCCAACTTCTATGTTTGCATCACAATCTAGCTCTTTTAAACGGGGGATTAATGTCTTAAGGTTCACGGCTTGGCAATCATCGCAAACTCGGAATTCATTCGACATTCAGGACAACCCTTTCTATAACTGTCTAGCTCCAGACACGATAAGCAGGAGCCTGACGTTTTACTCTCATACCGGTCTTTTTCTTATGCAATTTTACATTTTCTTATGTTTGATTGCAAGTTGCAATCTTTAACAACAAAGGCTCTTCTTAGAAAACTCTTTAAGCGATTTTTCTGCCTTTTTTAAAAGACTACTATCCTTTTAAACATTTTTGTATAAACTTTCAGATTGTTGTCCATCCTTATATTAGAACTTTACAAATCCGCCACACTTAAACATGAAAACTATTCCTCCATTCGGCGGAAATAAAATAATCATATTTTACAAAGGAGTTGGAAGTATGAAAGTTCGTCAAGATGCTTGGACAGATGAAGATGATTTATTGCTCGCAGAAACCGTATTGAGACATGTCAGAGAAGGCAGTACCCAATTGAACGCTTTTGAAGAAGTAGGCGATAAATTGAACCGCACTTCGGCTGCATGTGGATTTCGCTGGAATGCCGTTGTCCGCCACCGTTATGAAAAAGCTTTGCAGCTAGCTAAGAAACAACGCAAGCAAAGAAATCGGATTCTTGGTAAAGATGAAGGCGGCAAGAAAAAGTTGCTTTATACACCGCCTGTACCAGCGATCGATGAAATTGAAGAATTAGAGGTTATCTCTCAATCTGCTGAACTAGACAATGTCTATCAAGTCATGACGGCAGATACAGAATTTGCCGATTTCATAGAAGTCCCAATGAACACCCAGCCAGTTGTTACACAACAAGTAGCTGCACCGATGTATCGCACTTCAAGTGGAATGACCATGGAAGCAGTTATTACCTTCTTACAGAGCATAGACAGCAACAATCTTCATCATGATGCTTTAAAAAGTGAGAATGAAAGATTAAAAAGAGAAAACGCTGAATTAAGAAAAAAATATCATGAAATGGCTTCAAAAGTTCAGGATCTTGAACAAGATACTGTCACGATCCAGGAAGACTACGAGACATTGATGAAGATCATGAACAGAGCAAGAAAACTCGTATTGTTTGAAGAAGAAGAGCGTCCTGCAACTAAATTTAAGATGGACCGTAACGGCAATTTAGAAAAAGTAGCTGAATAAGTACTAGACTTGAGGAGAAATCGATACGATAAAAAATTCCGGGCTGATTTAATTAGGCCCGGAATTTCTGCTTTGTTGAGGATTTTGAAATTTGAACAATCATCCCGCGTCGACCGGTAATGATTACACCAGCCTAAATTTTCTAAATGGAACTATTCAATAAACTTCGCATTCCGTTCTACAATCCGCTCATAATAACCTGGCAGCAAATCGAGTTCATGCTCCGTCATGGGACCCGAATACAAGAATTCACTATTCTCCTTTAACTCGCGAAGAAGTCTCAACATAACATCCGCTACTGACAATTCGACGCCTAGCAACTCTGATAGTGATGCCATGACCTCGGGCTTTACTGTCGGGTATACAAACTTGCTCGTTTCCCCTTTTAGCGATAGCTCATAGAACTGTCTGATTAAATCTGCACGCTTACTACCGCTTCCATTTACACACAGGTAAATTTGGACAGCAATTCCTTTCCTTAAGCGTCTCTGCGAGATTCCGGCAAATTTTTTGTCAGCAATGCTTAAATCATAGCTTCCAGGACAATACGAATGGACAATTTCCTTTGCCTCGATTTCAACCGGGAAATCGGCAAACATCCTTTGAATAAGTAGCCACATGGCATCGTAGCCTCTATTAATATCAATACCTTTTTCCGCTTCTGGTAAAATTAATGACAGATTTAGAACACCCTCATCGAGTACAACCGCTAGTCCTCCTGAATTCCGGACAATAGACTGATAGCCTTGTTCATGTAGGTACGTCAAGCCTTCTTCCAAGTGAGGAAGCTTCGTATCCTGAATGCCCAGTACAACGGTTTGATGATGCACCCATGTTCTTGCTGTTGCCGGTGCAAGTCCCGCTCCCACGGAAGCACATAGAGTATCATCTGCTGCAAACGACTGAAGAGCATGGAAATGAGCTCCGATTGCCGATTGATCAATGATTCTCCACTGTGGCTGTCGCAATAATTGCTGCGCCTCTGACATACTGCTTAACTCCTTTTATCTGCTTTTATCCTTATTATAGCACGCAAAGAGGCTGACACGGGTCAGCCTCTTACAAGCGCAAATTATTAACGAATCAAAGCTTGAGAAGCCGTGATTAAAGACAACTTGTACACATCTTCTTCATTGCATCCGCGTGATAAATCATTCACCGGACGGTTCAAACCTTGAAGGATTGGTCCAACCGCTTCAAAATTCCCTAGGCGCTGAGCAATTTTGTATCCGATATTTCCTGCTTCAAGGCTTGGGAACACAAATACGTTTGCATCGCCTTGAAGTGGTGAATCAGGAGCTTTTTGTGCAGCCACTGAAGGAACGAATGCAGCGTCGAATTGGAACTCGCCATCGATGATCAGTAATGGATCACGATTTTTTGCTTCTACTAATGCATTCGCAACTTTATCCGTTTCAGGAGATTTTGCTGAACCTTTTGTAGAGAAGCTTAACATGGCAACGCGTGGCTCTAAATCGAACATTTTTGCCGTTTTAGCACTCTCGATTGCAATCTCGGCTAAATCTTGGCTATCCGGGGAAATATTGATTGCACAATCAGCAAACACATACTTCTCATCTTCACGAACCATGATGAACACGCCAGAAGTTTTGCGTACGCCTTCTTTTGTCTTAATGATTTGTAATGCCGGACGAACGGTATCAGCCGTTGAATGAATGGCTCCACTTACTAGTCCATCTGCTTTATTTACGTAAACAAGCATCGTGCCGAAATAGTTTTCATCAAGTAAAATGCGACGTGCATCTTCCTCGGTTGCTTTGCCTTTACGTCTTTCGATGAACGCTGCGACAAGCTCATCCATCATGACATAGTTTTTTGGATCGTAAATTTCAGCGGCTGCCAAAGATACTCCAAGATCATCTGCCTTCGCTTGAATTTGTTCAATATCACCGATGAGGATGGGCGTTACGAGTTTCTCTTCTGCTAAGCGTCCTGCCGCCTTTAATATACGCTCGTCCATTCCTTCTGGAAAAACAATTTTTAAATTGTGGCCGGAAATTTTTTGCTTCAAACCTGTAAATAAATCGCTCACAATCGTATCCTCCTTTAACTTCTATTCATTTAGCATACTTTACCTATTTAAAATTTCAAGGACAAGGATCACAGATAGCGTTTACATTAAAATGTTTTTGTTTTCTAAAATTTAACACTTTTCTCACAAGGTTTTTTGCGACTCTATTAATATCTACATATTGTTTGAAAATATCCCAATTCTTCTTTTTCTAAACGAATGTTGGGTTTTAATACACTGCCTAATGGCGAAACTATGGTATATTGGAAAATGTAAATAATGAATATTGTCTAGGAGTGATTTAGATGAGTGAAGCAGCACAAACGCTTGATGGCTGGTATTGCTTGCATGATTTCCGTACGGTAGATTGGACAACTTGGAAAATGCTCTCTAACGAAGAGCGTCAAGAAGCCATTGAAGAGTTCTTAGGTCTAGTAGAAAAGTGGAATACAACACAGGCACAAAAAGAAGGCAGCCATGCTCTATATACAATTGTTGGTCAAAAAGCAGACTTCATGATGATGATCCTGCGTCCAACAATGGAAGAATTAAATGAAATTGAAAACGAATTCAATAAATCGAAATTGGCTGAGTTCACAGTACCTGCTCATTCATATGTTTCTGTAGTAGAATTGAGCAATTATCTTCCTGCAGGTCAGGATCCAATGCAGAGCCCTGAAATTTTGGCACGTCTTTATCCGACTCTTCCAAAATCAAAGCATGTTTGTTTCTATCCAATGGACAAGCGTCGCCAAGGTAATGACAACTGGTACATGCTTCCGATGGAAGAGCGCCGCGGCATGATGCGCAGCCATGGTATGATCGGACGTCAATATGCTGGTAAAGTAAAACAAATCATTACTGGTTCAGTTGGTTTTGACGATTACGAGTGGGGCGTAACATTGTTCTCAGACGATGTTCTTCAATTTAAGAAGCTCGTATACGAGATGCGTTTTGACGAAGTAAGTGCACGCTTCGGCGAATTTGGTGCATTCTTCGTTGGAAACTTCCTAAGCGAAGACCGCGTTCACCAATTCTTGAACATATAAAGAAAAGCGGAGGCGCCATGGTCAGCCCCGACAGGCATAAGACGAATCGTGCAGGAAATCCTCGAAAAAGCTAACGCTTTTTCTTCGTGCGATGTAGCGCTTCCGAAGCATTCCTTGTCCTGATTTCTGAAGCGATTTGGCTTATGACCAAAGTTGTTTCGGCTTTAGGAAACAACCCCGAGGGGCTTGGTGCTGTAGCTAGACAATAAGAGAGCTCCCAATCCATTTGGGAGCTTTTTCATGTTCTCAATTTTCCCTCCATCAAGTTCTATTCTAGAATCCCCCATCATAATTATGAGATAGCGAGTCTTAGTGCTAGTGAAGTTGTTCCTTTTCATAATGAGCTTTTGGAGGGAAAAAAATGAATCCATACATGAATTTTAATCCTTATCAGCAAGGCGCTGGTGCCGGACAACAACAACCACAATTTGGCGGACAGCAGCAATTTGATCCGCAAGCTCAGTTCGGTGGGCAACCGCAATTCGGTATGCAACCTCAATTTGGAGCTCAGCCTCAATTCGGTGCGCAAGGCAATTTCCCACAACAACAAGGTGGAGAAATTCCTATGCCACAAAGTACTCCATTTGTAGGACCACAAGCTCAAGGTCAGCTACCAACAGAAGAGTCTTACATCGAGAATATCTTGCGCTTAAACAAAGGTAAGCTGGCAACGGTGTTCATGACATTCGAAAACAATAAGGAATGGAATGCCTTACAGGTAAAGGGAATCATCGAAGCCGCTGGTCGAGATCACCTTGTCATCAGCGATCCACAAACAGGTAAACGTTACTTGTTCCCAATGGTTTACTTGGATTACGTTACGTTCGACGAAGAAATCGAATACGAATATCCTTTCGGAAATTATCCAGGACTAAGCAGTTATCCGCAAAGATAGCAAATGAGCACAGGCCAATGGCCTGTGCTCATTTGTGTTACTTTTATAAATATCTTACGGCTGCAATGATCAAAAGCACCCATGCTGTTAAAAATGCGACTCCACCAAGTGGGGTAATAGCACCTAAAATGCTAATCTTCGTAACACTTAATACGTACAAGCTTCCAGAGAACAGAATAATACCTACGAACATCAACCAACCTGACCAACTTAACAAAGTATTTGCAGGCAATTTCCCCAAAAGGACAGCTACGATAAGCAGACCTGTTGCATGGAACATTTGATATGTAACACCTGTTTTCCAAATTTCCAGATATTTCGGTTCAAGTTTGCCCTCAAGTCCGTGAGCTCCGAATGCACCTAGAGCCACTGCCAAAAAGGCATTAAGTGCGCCTAAAATAATAAATGTCTTCACTTAGCTTCTCTCCTTAAAAATCGAATAAAGAATCCCCGTTCGCTTCTTCCTGTAAATCAAGTTTTTTTGGCTCACCTAGTCCTAATCCTTGATAGGGCTGAGCAGGCATTAAAGGTGCGACCATTTGTCTAGCCGGTATTGGCTGAGAATATACGGATGTTTCTTCGATACTGTTCGCTTCTTCATCCAAAATGAGTTCACATAGAGCCTTCATGGCGTACACTTTTTCGCGCAGTCGCCCCTGATCCGTACTCCCTTTGGCTTGTACCAATTCATTTTCTATTTTTGACAATAATTTTTTCACCGAAATATCCAAGGCATTTCACCCCTAAATCGAATTACTCTTTAACTTTCTAATGCTCGTTTCTATTGTACAAGAAGACGTGCGGAAAGACTAAGGTATCGACCAAATATTTTTCACACCTTCATATTCTACAATATTTTCCTGTTCCACGTGAAACAACACGAAAGATGTCACACCTTCGGAAAATTCCAGTCTATTTCATCTCTGCCCATTTCCCTTAAGTATTGATTAGTCTGTGAAAACGGTCTGCTTCCAAAAAAACCTCGACTTGCAGATAAAGGACTCGGATGCACCCCAAGAATGATGCGGTGTCGACTTTGATCAATGATCTCTAACTTTTTCTGTGCAGGCCTTCCCCATAAAATAAATACCACCGGAGTCTCACGTTCATTCAACAATGAAATGACGCGATCAGTGAACTTTTCCCAGCCCATTCCTTTATGAGAATTCGCTTGTCCCTCTCTTACAGTCAGTACGGTGTTCAGCAAGAGTACACCTTCTTCTGCCCACTTTTCCAGATTTCCGTGTTTAGGAATTTCAATCCCCGTATCGGTATGCAGTTCTTTATAAATGTTTCTTAATGATGGCGGTATTTTTATGTCCCTTTTTACCGAAAAGCTTAACCCATGCGCTTGCCCCTCACCATGGTATGGATCCTGACCAATGATAACAGCCTTTACTTTTTCATAATCAGTGAGGTTCAAAGCATGGAAGATATCCTCTTTTGCAGGAAAGATAGTTTTAGTCTTATATTCTTCTTCTAAAAACGTTTCTAATTTCTTAAAATAATCCTTTTCTGCTTCTTCTTTTAAAAGGGAATACCATGTATTTTTCAGTTGATCGATAAGCAAAGAACTCCCTCCCTTCTCTCATTCCTTTTCATTTACCCATCCTATCATTTCTAAAATGCTGATACTATCTGGAATTTTTTTCTGAGTCGATATAGGTTTATTAGATGGATGAGAGGCTATATAAATAGCATACGGTCGTCCACTAACATTCAACCATGATTGACAACACAGCTGTGGATGACCTATTCACTTACTTTGATATTTCTTGAGGAGGAAACCATTATGACTAAAGTACATGTTATCGAAAATGGAGTACAAGCTACCGAAAAAATTAATATGTTGCAATCAGAAGGCTTCACGAAAGAGGATATCTATCTGTTTGCTCACGATAAAAACCGTTCTGAAAATCTGACAGACGCAACAGACACTGCGGATGTAGGCTTATCTGAACAAGGCCTTGTTTCGGCAGTAGGAAATATGTTCAAGAGCCGCGGCGATGAGTTGCGTTCTAAATTTGAATCTGTCGGCTTAAGCAAAGCGGACGCAGAGAAGTACGAGAAGGAATTGGATGAAGGCCGTCTCGTATTGGTCGCTTGTAAAAAATAAGAAAAGCGGAAGTGCCTGTTTAGCGCCGGATGGACTGGATTCCCTCCACTCGAGATAAAGGAAACACAAAGAGCAAAGCGATTCGATGTTGACTTATCGTAAGGAGGAGGGCGAAGTACACTAGGCGCTGGGCACTGCAGCTAGACAATAAGAAATGATCATATGAGACAAACAGGGCAGACTCACCGATGTTGAGTCTGCCCTGTTTTATGTCTATCCGAGAATCCGTTGATAAACGGATTTGGCATGTGTCATATCCTTTGTACCATGGATGAGCGCGCGCCCATCTTGAAAGATGACCATGCGTTCCCCTTTTAATTCGACTGATAGAAGGTATGGATTGCCCTTCACTTCATAACCGAGTCCGGAAAGCTGTTGCGCGAGCTTTTCGAGAGACACTTCCCCATTAACAGAGGGCCGAATTTGAACCGTATCACGCCCGCATAAAACCGTTGTCTTCGTCATATTCTCCATATCCAAATATGGATAAGTTCTCTCTTCCCCACACGACAGACAGCCTGCATTTTTGGCTTTTGTCATTTTCATATTGCTATATTCATTGCGCCAAAGATCGAAGCTTACAAATGTCGTCCTGACCGCATCCCAATCTTCGACGAGAATTTTTAATGCTTCAGCAGTTTGATGAGCAATCACCATTTGGACGGCGGGTGCAATAATGCCCCCTGTATCACAAGTCATCCCTTGCAGTGGAATCGCCCGAAGGAGACAGTTCATGCATGGCGTTTTCCCTGGCAATACGACGAAGCTCATGCCATAACTCCCGACGCATGCTCCATAAATCCAAGGAATCTCGTATTTTTGAGAAATGTCATTCAGAAGCATCCGCGTTTCAAAGTTATCCGTCGAATCGAGAATCAAATCGACTTTCGGTGCGAATTCTTGAAGCATTTCAAGGTTGGCATCACCAATAATCGCATTGATCTCAACATCTGAGTTGATCTCCTCAAGACGGCTCTTCGCGGCAGCCGCTTTCGGAAGCTTGGCAGTTGCATCAGCTTCTGTATAGAGCTGTTGCCTCTGCAGATTGCTCGATTCTACATAATCGCGATCGACAATCGTTATTTTTCCGATTCCTGCTCTTACCATGATTTCAGCATTACCGGAACCAAGGGCACCTGCCCCAATGATTAAAACATGCTTATGTTGGAGCTTTTCTTGACCTGCTTTTCCGATGCCAGAAAACAGGATCTGCCTTGAATAGCGGTCATTCACACCGATACCCTCCTTTCAAGCAGACATAAATCATCAACCACCACTAACAGGCGGGATAAATGCGATCACATCGCCATCCTTAATCATTTCCTCATTCATTGAAAACTCTTCATTGATTGCTGTCATAACCGTTTCCATTTTATCTAGACGATATGCAGCTATCAGTTCAGCCTTTAGCTCGGCAACTGTTTTCCCTGCCGCATCCATTTCCAAAGATTCGCGACCAAGTTGATCGCGGAGATATGCGAAAAATAATACTTTATTCATTCAAGTCACCTTCTTCTGGTTTTCCAGAGGGATACGAAACAGTCTCCAACTGGTTGCCGATCCATTCCACGCCATCTTCCCAATGTTCTTTTTTCCAGATCGGTACGATTTCCTTAATTCGCTCGATTGCATAGCGGTTGGCTTCATAAGCATCGGCACGATGAGGTGTTGAAACAGCAATGACAACGGCAACATCCGTAATATCGAGCTTTCCTACCCGGTGCGTAATCGCAACTTCTGCACCCTCCCAACGTTCTTGAATTTCTCGGCCAATTTGCTCAAGCTTTTTAACTGCCATTGCTTCATATGCCTCATATATTAAGTAAAGCGTCTTTTTGCCATGTGTCAGTTCGCGAACCGTTCCAATAAATGTAGTGATAGCTCCTGCTTCTCGTTGAACCACTTTATCGATCACAGATTGTACATCTATTTTTTCTTTCGAAATCTCAAAATTCATGTTGCCTCACCTCTCCATTCCTTAGCGTGAAATCGACGAACGCGCCATTCACTAATCATAAGAGAATCATACTCTTCATTAGCGATTCGTTCAAATTCAAGACCCGCTTTCATGTATCCGAAAATCATTCTTCATTTTCGGCCATGGTATGACTTATCCATTTTTTCGCTTCTTCATATTCTTCAGGACGATTCATGTTAAAAAAAATCCTCTCAATCTCTTCATCTGAAAGGAAGGGGAAATCTTTTTCGTTAACATAATGAACATCCGCATCTTTTAAAAACTGTCTTATTTTTAGTTTACCTGTCCTTAAGGCGACTTCCATTCTATCGATCAATCGCTTCGTGTAAACCGCAAATAGCGGGTGCATATTTCCTTGGATGATCGGCACTACTGCCTCGCGATTTCCAAGCTGACTTAACAAAAAATCCACTACTCTATTAGAAATGAAAGGCATATCACAGGCTACTACGATACTCGCTTCTTCCTTTGCCGCCAACAGGCCTGCATGCATTCCAGCCAGAGGTCCCAAACTCGGGAAGACATCGGAAACAGTTTTCATATGTAAAGATTGATAGTCCTCCATTTGGTTGGTGACTAGTATATATTCTGTTATCATGTTTGATTTTTTCAATTCATGCGAGATTCTTTCGATACTTGTCATTTCAGACAATGGTAAAAAAGCTTTATTCGATCCCATTCGACTAGATTTACCGCCCGATAGAATAATCGCTCCTGCTTTCACTTAGTAAGCACCTTCTTTTTATATAGGTGGAAATGATTTACCTGCTGTCTATCATTGTAGTATAAGCCTAACTTCCCTCACAAGCTTGAATTTATGGCAGTTTAGCAGCCCGATACGGGGCAAGACGTTTCACTTTATGAGGTTGTTATTGATATAATGAGGAAAATCATTCTATTTTTAGGAGGATACATAAAATGACTATGAAGAAAGTATTAACGATTGCAGGTTCGGATACAAGTGGTGGCGCAGGCATCCAAGCTGACTTGAAGACGTTTCAAGAATTAGGTGTGTACGGAATGACTGCACTTACTACAATCGTAACAATGGACCCGAAAAACCATTGGCATCATCAGGTTTTCCCGCAAGCGATTGAAACATTGCAAGCTCAATTGGACACGATTCTTTCAGTTGGGATCGACGCAATGAAAACAGGTATGCTTGGTACAGTCGAAATTATCGAACTTGCAGCGAAAACGATTGATGAAAACAAGCTTGATAAGGTTGTCATTGATCCTGTCATGGTTTGTAAAGGTGAAGATGAAGTATTGCATCCGGAAACAACTGAAGCCCTTCGTGACCTTCTAGTTCCAAGAGCTACTGTCGTGACTCCTAACTTATTTGAAGCTGGGCAATTGGCAAAAACAGGTCCAATCAAAACGATCGACGACATGAAAAATGCTGCTGTTAAAATCCATGAACTTGGCGCAAAATATGTTCTTATCAAGGGTGGAAGCAAGCTAAATCATGACAAGGCTATTGACCTTTTATATGATGGACAGGAATTCCGATTCTACGAGTCAGAGTTGGTTGACACAACTTATACACATGGCGCTGGCTGTACATACTCGTCAGCTGTCACTGCTGAACTTGCAAAAGGCAAATCCGTTTTAGAAGCGGTTGAAGTAGCAAAAGACTTCATTACGGCAGCTATTTCTCATGGCTTTAAGCTAAACGAATACGTTGGACCGACCATGCACGGTGCATACCGAAAATTTGGAAATCAGAAATAAATCAATCTAAGCGTTATTTGAAGGGAGGCAATCTCTATGATGCAAACCGCTGATGTGACGAGGATTCAAGAATATATCAATCGCTATGTTAATAAAGATGTTTACGTACATTTGGAAACGACAAACGGCGCTTATGCTTCCCACTTTGATCAGTCTTTCTTTTCATCTGGAGCTTATATTCGCAATGCGCTCGTCCAATATGAGACGGGGAAAATCACTGGTGATGGTCCGTATAGGGTCGGCTTGAAAATTAATTTGGGATGGATTTATGCTGAAGGCATTACACACTTTGAAATCGATGACCGTGATCGCTTGCTAATGGCAGGCCATGATTTCAAAGGGAAACTTGCTGTCGCTCTTGAAATTAGCCCGACACCGTTCGAATAGGAAAGGAGTTTTACGAATGGAAAAAGAACAATCTGTACTCGTGATCTTTCCTCATCCAGACGATGAAGCGTTTGGTGTATCTGGGACGATCGCGTTACATACACAAGCGGGAACTCCTGTTACGTATGCCTGTTTGACACTCGGACAAATGGGGCGCAACATGGGGAATCCACCTTTTGCTAACCGCGAAACGCTTCCTGACATCCGCAGGGCTGAATTGCTCGAAGCTGTGAAGGTATTAGGCATTCAAGATTTACGAATGGTCGGGCTTCGTGATAAAACAATCGAATTTGAAGAAGATGAAAAGATGACGAAGCTAATGCTTTCTTTCATTGAAGAAGTGAAGCCATCTTTGATCATCACATTCTATCCTGGCTACTCCGTTCATCCTGACCATGAAGCAACCGGAGCAGCAGTCGTCAGAGCAGTAGAAAGCTTGCCTGAAAATGAACGCCCGAAATTACACTGCGTTGCTTTTTCAAATAATTGCGTTGAAGAACTCGGTGAACCTGATATCGTACATGACGTGACCGAAGTGTCTGATATCAAGATGGATGCCATTAAGGCTCATCGCTCCCAAACGGAATTGATGGTTGCCGACATGTCCGAAAAAATAAAAGTCCAGGACCCACAAACATTGGCCTGGATACGTAATGAACGTTTTTGGATCTATAAATTTTAAGTAAAAACCCGGTTGCGCAACCGGGTTTTTATGTTGTTTGAGTGGAGCGGTTTATGTACTTTTTGTGACACTTGATGAATGTTGTGCAAAATTGGATAGATCTTCTGCTGAATTAGACAGATGTATGTGCAAACTTGATTAATCATCTCGAAATTTGGACAGATCGCACCGTTAAGCGTAATATTCCCATCCAAATTTAGCTACTTTTTACCTTCCATTTCTTCTTTTAGGTACTTCAGTTGGAAGCCGTCCTCTTTTTTGATCATGTCCACGATGAATTTCTTCGTTAACTTCATCCAAAGACCTTTCGTTTGGACTTCTGCTTCAAATTGGACCTGTGTGCCTTCCTCAATTTCCTGAAAATCGTATCTATAAATGGTGCCAAGTCCATTTATTTCACTTTTTGTAGCATAAGAGTGATCTTCATGATAATCAATCAACTCAATTTCATTCTGCATCTCCCTGCCACGAATCATTCTTGTTTCCATAAACTTCGTTCCCGGCTGAAGTGGACCTTCCGTGATTTTTTCCATTTTTACGACATTCGGCATAATCTCAGAGACGTTCTCCATGCCGATCATATATGCGAAAACTTCCTTTACAGGTCGCTCAATGATTACACTTGATTTAAAATCTGCCAAAACACTCTCTCCTTTTTGAACCTATTTACTATTATTATAGTCGAAACTTAAATGGGCGACTAAAAATATGTCGAGAAGTTTTCTACAAAATTGAGTGATTACTCACTTTACAAAACATTCAAATCGGAATATATTATTGGTGAGTGATTACTCACTTCTGAAAGTAAAGGAGAGATTCACATGACTACCAATCATATCGTTTCCATTAAAAACGTCAGTAAATCCTTTAATAAAAACATTGTATTAAAGAGTATCAATTTGGAGATTTCTGCAGGTGAGATCTTTGGATTACTTGGACCATCTGGAGCTGGAAAAACCACTTTGGTCAAACAATTGGTCGGTTTGGATGTTCCATCGGAAGGTTCAAATGAAATTTTTCAAAAGAAGATGCCCTCCTTGGATTTGATTGAGAGAGTTGGATACATGGCGCAATCTGATGCCCTTTACGAGGAGCTAACAGCAAAAGAAAATCTCGAGTTTTTCGCTTCTCTTTACGGATTGAAAGGGGCAATTCGTCAAAAGCGAATCAGTGAAGTACTTGAATTTGTTCTCCTTTCTGAGCATTTGAACAAACTCGTCTCTAATTATTCCGGCGGGATGAAGCGCAGACTTTCTTTAGCCACCGCCCTGCTTCATGAACCCGAGCTGCTTATTTTAGATGAACCAACTGTCGGAATCGATCCTGTCCTTCGTAAAAGTATTTGGGATGGATTTCAGGACTTAAAGAGAAAAGGAACGACGATTATTATTACCACCCACGTTATGGACGAAGCGGAAAAGTGTGATCGCCTTGGGATGATTCGCGATGGAGAACTAATTGCCATTGGTACACCAGAGCAATTAAGGGAATCTACAAATACTGCTTCAATCGAAGATGCGTTCCTTGTATACGGAGGTGCAAAATGAGAGTTCAAGCATTAGTTATTAGAATCCTCAGGCAGTTTTTACGTGATAAAAGAACAATGGCTCTTATGATTTTCGCCCCCATCCTCGTTTTGACGATGATGAATCTTGTTTTTAACGGAAAAAGCTATGCTCCCAAAATTGGACTTATAGATGTTCCAGTAGCCATCGAGACTCAGCTCGAAAAGACAGATGCTAAAATCTCAACTTATGAAACTGAAAATCAGGCAAAAAATCATTTGAAGGATGGTACTCTTGATGGATACGTAATGTTTGCAGACGGGAAACCTGCCATCTATCTTGAGGGAAGTGACCCAAGCGTCAATCGTGAAGTGATGGAAACTCTTCAGGAATCATTGAAAGCAATGGTACCGAAAACGCCTTTAACAGATATTGAAGTCAGTTATCTACACGGTTCCAGTGATATGAGTTCTTTTGACAATTTTGGTCCGGTATTACTCGGATACTTTGTTTTCTTTTTTGTATTTTTGATTGCCGGCGTCTCTTTTTTACGTGAAAGAACGAGCGGTACACTTGAACGATTATTATCAAGCCCGCTTCGCAGATGGGAAATTGTCGTTGGTTATGTCCTTGGATTCGGGATATTCACCATGATTCAGGCTGGAATCATTGCCTGGTACACGATTTATGTACTTGATATGATGATGAAAGGCTCCTTTTTCCTTGTCCTGCTGATTACATTACTGCTATCTTTCTCAGCATTGACGCTAGGTATTTTCCTTTCAGCGTTTGCGAATAATGAAATGCAAATGATACAGTTCATTCCGCTAGTTATCGTGCCGCAGTTCTTTTTCTCCGGCATGTTCAACCTTGATACCATTTCCGATTGGTTAAGCTGGATTGGACCGCTTACCCCGCTATATTATGCAGCTGATGCCTTACGAGATGTGATGCTACGAGGTTATGGCTGGAGTGAAATATATGGTGACCTTCTGTTACTATTCAGTTTATCTATCGTATTCATGATTTTGAACATCATCGCTTTAAAAAGGTATCGTAAAATTTAGTAATGAGCTGAAAAATCTTAGAAACAGGAATTTTATCAAAAGGAGTCAAAAATGTTCGATCAGGAATTCATGCTGCAGCAATTGTTTGCAGAAGACGAAAACTTAACCGAGAGACAGAAACGAATATTGGCGGCTGCAATTGAATCTTTTTCAGAAAAGGGATTCGCCGCGACAAGCACGAGTGAAATAGCGAAAAAAGCAGGTGTCGCAGAAGGCACGATTTTTAAGCATTTCAAGACTAAAAAGGACTTGTTGATGTCCATTGTAGCGCCGATGATGGCAAGATTGATTGCTCCATTTATCATCAGGGATTTAAATAAAGTACTTGATCAGCAATTCGAGAATGTGGAAGATTTCTTAAGGGCAATGATTCTAAACAGGCAGGAATTCCTCGTCAATAACATCCAGATCATCCGGATATTGTTGCAGGAAATTCCGTTTCAGCCGGAGCTTCGTGAACAGTTTAAGGAACATGTCGCAAAGCAAGTATTTGAACGCTTTGAAATTTTGATTGAGCACTACCAGAAAAAAGGACAGCTGATCGAGATGCCAACCTTCAGTGCGGTTCGATTAGCAGCATCGTCCATTTTTGGTTTCTTGATCGCCCGCTATTTGATTGCACCGGAAATGGAATGGGACGATGAGGCAGAAGTCGAGCGTACAATACATTTTATTATGCATGGTCTTGCATCTCCAAAAAATTAGACGCCTCGTGCGTCTTTTTTTATGCGTGAAAACATTACCATACTAGCATGTCCGCATATTTTGACCTATTTCGCCCTTTTTCTAGTATAATATGTTTTAATTGCGAATTTTTGATATTTCCACGCGCTATTTAAGGGGGAAATTTGTTGGAAACATTACACCATAAGGTCATTGCTCATTCATCTTCAAAAGAATGGGTCGTTTTTATACACGGGATGGGCGGCAGCTCTTCCATTTGGTTCAAGCAAATCAGGGATTTCCGAAAGCATTTCAATTTGCTGCTGATCGACTTGCCTGGGCATGGCGGCAGTAAACTCGGCTTAAAGGACTTATCTGAACGTTCTTTTTCCATCATTGCTGATAAGGTGCTGGACGTTTTAGATACAAGTCGCATACAGGCTGCCCATTTCGTCGGCATTTCTTTAGGAACAAAGGTCATTCAAGTTCTTCAAGATTCATCGCCAGAGCGTGTCAAATCCATGGTGCTTGGCGGCGCTATTGAAAGGATTCATACACCCCTGCTTTTATTGGCTAAGACTTTGGAAGGCTTGAGGCACTTCATTCCATATATGTGGTTATATAAGTTTGTTGCTTGGATTCTCATGCCAAAAGCGCATCATACAGAAGCACGCAAAGCTTTTATCCGCGAAGCGATTAAACTAGGGCAGAAAGAATTCTTCTGCTGGTATCGTATCCTTCATCTCGAAATCAACCGCTTCTTCTCTAAAAATAGAACTTCCACGGAAACTCCGGCTATGTACATTATGGGCAGTGAAGATTATATGTTTCTACCGATTGTAAAAAAACGCTATACGTTATATAAGAATGCTTGCTTGCACATCTTGGCTCGCTGCGGACATGTCTGCAATATGGAAAAAGAGGAAGAGTTCAATCAGCTCTCGATTGATTTCATTCACTCCAATAGTTCTGTAACGCCAAAAGAGAAGCAAGCATAGTTAAAGTAGAAAGAGCACACCTAAAAAAAAGTGTGCTCTTTCTGCATTTCGCTTATGGTAAATCTTTTAGCGATATTCGATACAGTTTATCGTCGTTTTCATCAGGATTTCCGCGACCATCTGTATTATTGCTAACAAAATAAAGACTGTCACCTTCAATCCACACATCTCTTATCCGACCATACCCACTCACGACGACCTTGGATGTTTTCTTCGCAAGGTCGAACTGACGAACTGCATTTCCTCTTAATGTTGCCACATAAAGCTTGTTGTCCCTGTAAGCCATACCTGAAGGAGCCCACGTCTCATCTCCAGAATGGTAGAGCGGATTTTGCAGCCCTTCTCCTTTTTCGTCGCCTTGAATTTGTGGCCAGCCATAGTTGGCTCCCGCTTTTATGGTATTGATTTCATCGTGAGCGGATTGACCATGTTCACTTTCATATAAGTTGCCCTTATCGTCCCAAACGAGCCCTTGAGGATTGCGATGTCCATAGCTGTAGACGGGAGAAGCAGCGAAAGGATTATCATTTGGAATCGAACCATCCAAGTTTAAGCGCAAGATTTTTCCGGCGAGCGATTGTAGATTCTGGGCGTTTTCCGGAACGGTTGCATCCCCAGTGGTAATGTAAAGCTTATTGTCTGGGCCCAATTTTATGCGACCACCGTGATGATAGGCTCCGCTTGGAATCCTATCCAGAAGGATGTCAGTTTCCAGGTAGCCTCCACCTGTTTCTTTTTGTAAAAGAACGAGGCGGTTGTATTGGTTTCCATTGTCTTCGTACGTATAGTAAGCGTATGCTTTCTGATTATTACTGAAATCAGGATGCAGGATGAAACCAAGGAAACCAGCTTCTGCTGCGGTTGAAAGCGTCTTCGAAAACTTAACATCTTGGCGAACGAGCTTTCCATTCGACAGTTCAACTAAGCTCCCGGTACGTTCGCTAATATAAATCGTATCATCATCTTTTTCAATCGACCAAGGCACACTCAATTTCATGGCAACAGCCTCCGCCTGCGGGGATAAAACAGCCGTTTCCGCTTCCTGTTCAACCTTTGGCTCACGGCCTTCCTTTGAACAACCCGTTACCAATGCCACACTCAACATCAACAAGGCAAATTTTCTATTCATCTCTCATCCCCATCCACTGTTATTGAAGGCTGTTTTCGGATTGATTGTTGCTTTTACGAAAAATGCAGCAACACGTATAGATTTATCTTTCGTGCTATTTTCCTTTATATAAAATTCTAAACGATAAATTCCTTCTGGATTCAATTCAATAACAACAAAGTTTAGGAAAAGAGACTTATTGAACCTTTTCAGCTAAAACTTCACGGATGGCCAATGCCACCCCATGCTCTAGATTCGAAGCTGTGACATGCGCACATTGCGCTTTAATAATTTCAGAGGCATTTCCCATCGCCACCGCTCTGCCAGCTCTTTTAAACATTGATAGGTCATTATAATTATCGCCAAGAGCCATCGTTTCGCTCATATCGATGCCTTTACTGCGCGCATAAACTTCGAGTGCAATTCCTTTTTGCGCGTTAATGCTTGTTATCTCCAGGTTTTCATGTCCAGACGAACTGATCGCTAGCTCTTCCAGCGTCTCAAGCTCATCGCGAACCGCAGCCAATTTCGCTGTTTCGAAATCAAAGGCTAGAAACTTATAGATTACCGTTGTTGGGTCGGCAAAGAGTTTTTCATAATCGTCTACTACATGAGCGAGCCCATGCTCGAACCTTTTTCCTGCCGCCTTTACGACTTCATTAATATCAAGGTTCGGGTTCGCACTCAAAATAATATCGACGAGGGTGGCAATACTCTTTTCCTTATCATTTGTATAGGCACCTTTATCTGTATACACTTCAAAATAAATGTCATGCTCGATCAATTTCATGGCTGCAACCTTCGCATCAAGCTCGGAAATGGCATTGGCAGCAGTCAGGATTCCCTCCGCTGTACGTATCTCTGCACCATTCACACAAATCATCGGGCAGCTTAAGCCTGCCTCTTCTAAAACATAGCGTGCTTCCTGATAGTTTCTCCCTGTGGCAATGACGACTTCCACCCCTCGAGACTGAGCTTCAAGTATGGCTTGCTTATTTTCTTCACTAATTTGTTGTGTAGCATTTAACAATGTTCCATCCATATCGGTCGCAATTAATTTAATCATGTGTTTCTCCTTCTCGGTTGTGTTTTATTTAGGCTCTTTTCGTAAAATTTGTTTCTTTCACAAACAAAAGTAAAAATCAGCTTCTGGATTTTTACGATTCTTATTCGAAAATAGGTTCAAGAACTTCCCTAAAAGAGCCCGGCGAAAACAGCCTTTATTTATGTGCTATTCTATCATGACCATTTCTCATTTATCGGCATTTTGCTCAGTCAATATACTTGCTGCCTTCCCTCACGCTCAAAGGCGCAAGCTGGTGATTTTTTATGAAAGTGCCTACAGACTGCGGATTCGTTTTGGAATATTCCCTTAGCACCCAACCAATCGCTTTTTGGATAAAAAACTCCTTACTTTCATTGTTTTTTAAAATAATTCTATAAAGTCGCTCTTCATCCGTCTTCCCTTTGAACTTCAATTGAAATAAAATTGCTGTCCTGCGCAGCCACATATCCTCATGTTCCGCCCAAGGTTCGATCGTCGACTCAATGACATCCGGATATTTTTCGGCTATCTTTCCGACTGGTTTAGCAGCCAACGCATCGACGGTATCCCACCAAGATTTCGTGATAATGAGTTTCTCCATGAGTAAAAGATCGTCTGCTGTGAGCTTCTTGAGCGACTTTTCTATGTAAGCGAGAGCCGTATATTGATATTCTCTTTCTTCTTTCTCCCACAGTTGCTGAATGAAAGAAGGCTGAAACGGCTCCTTTAATATTCCGGTCTCTTGAAAAAATTGCTTCTCCAACTCTTTTCGAGTCGGTGATTTAATACCTAGAAAATCAAAATGATTCTTCATGTAATTCTGCATCGGTATCGCCAGCTCGGGGTTACGGTTTTCTTCAAACAAACTTGTCAATTTTGAAATATATGTATTCATAAGTTTCGCTCCTATCGTCTTCATACCACCTATTTTAGTGCTTTGAGCACTTAATTTCCAATAATGCACAGTTTTGCAATAACAATATGAAGTTACGAACCTCATAAAAATGTTTAACGGCGGTTGTGGGAAATTATCGGCGGTTATACAACATTTAACGAGTTTTCGACCATACTCGACAAATCCAAGTCATGAAAAGAGTACCGAAGTATCATCCTCGGTACTCTTTTTAACTTCATCTATTAGTTACAACGGAAGGAACGAATTCTATGGAGGTCGGTTCCGTAGTACACCCAGCGGAAGTTTCTCCAACGGTAGCCAGCGATTGAAGTTCTGCCCACGAATGTCGGATAGAACCAGAAACGGCGCCCATTATTGAGCCAAATGAATGTGTAACGGAACAAACATCTGCGAATTCCACCTGGGTCTACAGCAAAGGTTGAAGGACCTTCTTGCGGCTCATAGCCTGGAGGTGGTGAGGATGGAGGACCGCTTTGGCCACCTCCGCCACCACCCGGGAATCCTCCGCCACCACCTGGGAATCCTCCTGGGCCACCACCCGGGAATCCTCCTGGGCCACCACCCGGGAATCCTCCTGGGCCGCCGCCTGGGAATCCTCCTGGGCCGCCGCCTGGGAATCCTCCTGGGCCGCCGCCCGGGAATCCTGGCGGAAATGGCTGTTGTCTCAACTCATCTTCAAGTTGTGCGTAATAATCATAGTTAATATAAGGCTGGTAATATCTTTCATCCAACTTGCATACCCCTCTCTGAAACTTTTCTCTCTAATGTATGCATATCGTCTAAATTGGTGATAATGAGCCTTTTAACTCAGAAATCTCGCTGATTTGTTCCGCGATCTTATCACGAATACCATCCACCACTGAAAAGTCCATGTTTTCAACGTAAATGGCCTCAAGCTCCTCACGTAGCGTTTTTGCTTTTGCCAAATAGGAAGTTGCTTCCTTCATTTTTTCACGATAACGAGCCCCAACCTCTGCAATTCGATCAGCAAAAATCTCGTCTGTTCCAGGAGCAATGACGGTTTCATACATATCTATGATTTCATCACCATCACGGCTCGGAAAATATTCATGTGGAGCGGTACTGTCAAAAACAGCAATACCCAGTTCTCTAAAAATCAGCATGTCTAAGCTGTTAGGATCAAATCCACAATGATAAACTTCCACATCGATGCCTTTCGATTCCGCACTCGTTGCGAGTTTCTTTAGCATTGTCGACTTACCGGACCCAGGACGTCCTTTAATGAAATAACGCTTCGGCACGTCTTCTGTTAAATTCGGTATGAAATCTACTGCACCAATCGGCGTAGCCGCTCCTAAGAAACGGTGCCTCACAAGTGACGGCTTGTTTAGTTTCATTTTCCCAAAAAATGTATCAATCAGTCTGCCCGTCAGATAATCGGCTTTATCAAAATCCATACTGCCGATATAAATCGTTTCCCAATCGTCATGGATTTTCAGTGCACTGTTGAACGTAGCGTAAGCGGTTTGGAAGGCTTCGCTAATTTGCTTATTCAAGCTTACGATTTTATCCTTTTTTAGTGATAGCTTCTGTGAATCCCATGCTTCGCCTAGGTTGATGTATTCTTCCACGGCCCCTGGTGCATTAGGCTCGATCACGTGTGGAGCAGTCCCGTCCACGATTCCTACTTTCAATTTAGGGATGATGACGCCATCCACCGAATTGCTATCAGAAGAGCAATATAAAAATTCAATATCATGACCTTTTTTAGCCAGGTCATTACCAATTTTCTTCATTAACGACGACTTACCTGTACCAGGTCCACCCTTTAAGATAAACAATCGGTCCAATCCTTCTAGATTCGAATCGAATAAACTGTGGAAACCATAGGCTGTATTTCCGCCTGCGAAATAATTTCTAATTATCCCTGCCACTCTTAAACACCCCTTTTCTAAAAATGAAAATTCACATGGTAAGATTTGCGATAAGAGGAGTTACGCTCTTAATTTCAAGCGCCCGCTCGACCATTTGGTAAAGCTACTATAGCGTCTTATGACTTCAGGAGATGGAATGGGCACTTAGGATTTACAAGTAACTTAGCAAAATATCATTTTACCCATTATCTTATGCAGGACCCGAATATGGGTGAATGCCCAGTGCCAGTACTTTTTATTTCTATAAAAAAAAATACCCCCATAAGAGGGTATTTTTTCGTTTTAAATTTTTTATGTCCCAGATATCAATACGAAATAGCTGTTTATCGATACGAAATCTTGATATATCGATACGTTTTCCTCGGATATCGATATGATTTCTTCACATATCGATATGTCGACTATTTTCGACACTACTATTACCTTAATGGGTATCTCAATTTTTCTAAACTGCATTCAACTTGAGCGGATAATCCTAATCCTTTATCAAGTCTTCCATGTTCGCTTTCACCACATCAACGAAAGTCCCAACTGCCAATTCAATTTGAATCCCGATTTTCCCTCCACTTACGACAATTGATTCCAGATTTTCAACACTCGCATCGAGGAAAGTTGGAAATTCCTTTTTCATTCCTACCGGAGAGCAGCCGCCGCGTATGTAGCCTGTCCATTTTTGAATATCCTTTACCGGAATCATTTCAATTTTCTTCTCACCGGATACTTTTGCGGCTTTTTTCAAATCAAGTTCAGCTGCCACGGGTATCACGAAAACAAAAATACCTTTACTGCTCCCTTGTGCCACAAGTGTCTTATAAACTTGGACAGGATCCTTCCCTACTTTTTCAGCGACAGAAACGCCATCGATTTTTCCATCCTTATTGTCGTAGGCCATTACATCGTATTTCACTTTCTTCGCGTCTAAAATTCGCATTGCGTTTGTTTTTGCAGCTGCCATAAGACTCACCCCATAATAGAAAAGCGCAAACGCCCTGCTTAGCCCCGACATGCATAAGACGAATCACGCAGGAAATCCTGATTTCTGGAGTGATTTGGCTTATGACCCCGAGGGGCTGGGCGTTGGAGCTAGACATAAAAAGGGTTCCGATAATCAGAACCCTTTTTTCTTCATTATAATCGATACACTCTTGTTTCATAAGGCTTTAATGTGATTTCCGAAGTCTCCTCGTGATCTTCGACCGGAAGATTGTTCAACAATAAATTCTCAGAGCGAAGTTTGATATCTGCACTATTGAAAGTAGCCTGTTCCGCATCTAAATTCGAGATGACAACAGCGCGCTCGCCATCAAGCTTTCTTGTATAAGCGTACACTCTTTCGTCTTCTTCCATCAGCAAATCGTATGTGCCATATGTGAACACTTCATTTGCTTTCTTCAGCTGTATCATTTTTTTATAGAAGCTAAGAATGGAGTTTTCGTCGTTTAACTGTGCTGAAACATTGATTTCAGTATAGTTAGGATTCACTTTCATCCACGGATTTCCAGAGGTGAAACCTCCGTTGTGGTCTGAGTTCCATTGCATCGGAGTTCTGCTATTGTCACGAGATGATGACCAGATAATCTGCATGATTTCTTCATGAGAAACTCCTTGTTCTGTTTTCAAACGGTACATGTTCTTCACAGCCACATCATCGTAATCGTCAATGGACTCGAATTGAACATTCGTCATGCCAATTTCCTGACCTTGATAGATAAATGGCGTTCCATGCATTAAGAAGTACATGGCAGCCATTGAAGTGGCGCTTTCTCTCCAGTATTGATCATCATTACCCCAAGTAGAAACAACCCTTGGCTTATCGTGATTTTCAATGAATAGAGCATTCCAACCATCTTTTTCAAGACCTTTTTGCCAGCGAGTCAGCGCTTTTTTCAAGCCGACTACATCGAGCTTTTTCTTTTTTTCAGCATCCCAAAGATCGAGATGCTCAAATTGGAAGACCATGTTCATTTTGCCTTTTTCTTCGCCAACCCAAAGGTCCGCTTCGTCGACACTTACACCGTTCGCTTCACCGACAGTCATAACATCGTAGTTACCATAAGTGCGGTCCTTAAACTCTTGTAAAAATTCTTGGATTCCCTCTTGGTTCATATGCATATCAAACGAGGATACATACTGCTCGTTTTTTGGATTCGGCATATCCGGGAATCCAGGACGTTTCTTGATATGGCTGATTGCATCAATTCGGAAACCGTCGATTCCCTTATCAAGCCACCAATTAACCATGTCATAAATAGCATTGCGTGCCTCAGGGTTTTCCCAGTTGATGTCAGGTTGTTTTGTAGAAAAAACATGCAGATAATACTGGTCTGTTTTTTCATCATATTGCCATGCAGAACCACCAAAGATGCTTTCCCAATTGTTTGGCTCCTTGCCATCTTTGCCGTCTCGCCAAATATACCAATCACGCTTTGGATTTTCTTTAGATGAGCGTGATTCAATAAACCACTGATGTTCATCACTTGTATGATTCGGTACGAGGTCGATGATCAGTTTCATACCACGTTTGTGAACTTCGGACATTAATGCTTCAAAATCTGCCATTGTCCCGAAGTCTTCCATGATATCTTGATAGTCAGAAATATCATATCCGTTGTCATCATTTGGAGACTTGTACATCGGACAAATCCAGATTACATCTATTCCCAAATCCTTAATATAGTCTAAGCGCTGAATAATACCTTGCAAATCGCCAATTCCATCGCCATTTGAATCTTGAAAACTGCGTGGATAAATTTGATATCCAACTGCTTCTTTCCACCATATTTTTTTCATGTCGAGCTCCTTACCATGTTTATAGATTGGTGCAACCGCTTGCACTTTCACATAAGATTTAGTTTAACGCTTACACTCCTATTTTTCAATGATTGTCTTTTTGAGGCATAAAAAAACAGCGTTTCATCGACGCTGAGTTACGCAATATCTGATTGGATTTCAGTTCGGTAAGATTGAAGCGAGTAAAAAATAATCTTACCTATAAAAGCCTGGTCCATCTCCGGTATTAATTTTCTGGCATATTCCCATGCATTTTCTTCAATGCGGAGTGCGACCTTTCTACGACCTGTTTCTGTTAGGCATTCGTCCATTAAATCTGCCAAAAATTCCAATTCTTTATCTTCGGCATGGCCAATTTCATGAGCAAGAACGACCTTTAAATAATCCATAAAGAATTCAAGTGAAGAAAACATGTGAACACACTGGTCTTTTATTTCTTCTATATAGAGAGTAATGGTGTGTGTGCGCATGCTGTACTTGCCGCCTGCAAGACGATTGCCTGGGAAAAATGATTTTAGCTCGATTTGAACATCACTTCCAGAACGATCCAACAACTGATTGACAAGCAAACTGATTTCAGCTCGTTGATTGTGCATTTTTCTATAATCCCCCTTATATATCGGAGAAATTATATGATAAGCATTTAGAAAAAAGAATATACTAAATACCCATTTTATTTACATTTAAACACAATGGCATATAATTGAGCCTTTTATCATATACCGAGAGTGGCTTTCCTTAGGTAAAGCTTCCTACAATAGGTAAAATAAGATTTTTCCCTCCTTGTAATAATAAAAATTCAGTTTGAAAATTTCTTGATGAAATAGACCAAAATGTATGTGGATTCACAATTCATTTGGATATACAAGTAAATAAATGGAAGTTAAAAACCATTTATATTTCAATCTTGCAAAAACAGATAGGAATCTTGCAAAAGGAGCCTCTTATCTTGCGAAAAATAAGCTGAATCTTGCGAAAGACGCCTCATATCTTGCGAAACCACTTTTTCGCTCACCAAAAACGCAAAAAAAAGATTCCAGCCGCCACGGCCTGGAATCTTTCCTCATTTAATGTCCGCCAAGGTAAGCCATTTTGACTTGGTCACTAGCGTTTAATTCTGAAGGTGTACCGGAAAGTACGATGTTACCCGTCTCGATTACATACGCACGGTCGGCAATGGATAGTGCCATGTTCGCATTTTGTTCAACGAGTAAGATGGTTGTTCCAGACTGATTGATTTCCTCAATGATGCGAAAAATCGTTTTTACTAGTAGCGGCGCGAGCCCCATTGAAGGCTCATCTAGCAATAACAACCTTGGGCGCGCCATAAGAGCACGGCCCATGGCAAGCATTTGCTGCTCACCGCCGGAAAGCGTTCCAGCGTGTTGTTTGCGACGCTCAAGAAGGCGAGGAAACAGATCGTAGATTTTTTCAAAATCTTCGCGAATGCCCGCCTTATCTTTTCGCAAATAGGCGCCAAGCTCAAGGTTTTCCTCAACCGTCATGTTGGCAAAGACGCGTCGGCCTTCAGGAACGTGGGAGATTCCGCGTTTCACAATCGACTGGGCCACTTTGCCAGCAATCGACTGTCCTTCGAAAATGATTTCACCTTGCTTAGGCTTTTCCAATCCTGAAATCGTCTTAAGCAATGTGCTTTTTCCCGCTCCATTTGCCCCAATTAACGTAACGATTTCGCCTTCGTTAATTTCCATCGAAACGCCCTTCAATGCTTGAATGACGCCATAATACACGTTAATTCCTTCTACTTTTAACATCAGGACACCTCCTCGCCGAGATAAGCTTCGATTACTTTCGGGTTGTTGCGGATTTGTTCCGGTGTCCCTTCGGCAATTAATTGACCATGATCGAGTACATAAATTCTTTCGCAAACACCCATGACAAGCAGCATATCGTGCTCAATCAGGAGTACAGTCAAAGAGAATCTTTGACGAATGAACGAAATCAAATTCATTAACTCTTCCGTTTCCTGAGGATTCATCCCAGCCGCAGGCTCATCAAGCAGCAATAGCTTCGGGTTGGCTGCGAGCGCACGTGCGATTTCGAGCCTGCGCTGCTGTCCGTAAGGTAAATTCTTGGCTTTTTCATGCATGAATTTTTCAAGCTTGAATATTTTCAGAAACTCAATCGCTTTTTCTTCCATTTCCTTTTCACCGCTGAAATGAGAAGGAAGGCGTAAGATCGAGCTCAGCATGGAATGTTTGGCCAGTGAATGATAGGCAACCTTAACGTTATCAAGAACGGATAACTCACCGAACAGTCGAATGTTTTGGAATGTACGGCTGATCCCTTTTCTCGTAATCTTGTATGGCGCAAGACCATTCAATTTCTGTCCGTCCAGCGTGATGCTGCCTTCTGTTGGAATATAAACGCCTGTCAAAAGGTTGAAGAATGTTGTCTTACCGGCGCCGTTCGGGCCAATGAGCCCAACTAATTCGCCTTGCTTCAATTCAAGATTAACATCTGAAACTGCTTTTAAGCCGCCGAACCGGATTCCTGCATTATCTACTTTAAGCAACGTGGTTTTTGCTGTCATCGTGCACTCCTCCTTTGACGGCTTTCTTATTTTTAAAGAATGATGTAAGTTCTTTCGTACCCATCAATCCTTGTGGACGGTACAACATCATGATAACGAGAACAAGACTGTAAATGATCATCCTTGTTTCAGGATATTCCTGCAAGAAGGTTGAGACGACTGTCAGCAAGATGGCTGCAATGACAGCACCTGACATACTGCCCAGTCCGCCAAGTACAACAAATATTAAGATATCAAATGATTTCAAGAAGCCAAAGTTTGTTGGCTGGATAATGTAGAAGTTGTGTGCATACAATCCGCCGGCGATACCTGCGAAAAAGGAACCGATAACGAATGCGGCTACTTTATAGTAGGTTGTGTTAATACCCATCGCATCTGATGCGATTTCATTTTCACGGATGGAAATACAAGCTCGTCCATGCGTGGAGTTAGTAAAGTTCACAATAACAATCAACGTGACCGCCAGACACCCAAAAACCCAAGGCCATGTTGTGAGATTATTGACTTGCATTCCGCTTGCCCCACCAACATAGTCTAAATTCAAAAATACGATTCTAACAATCTCGCCAAATCCTAATGTAGCAATCGCCAAGTAGTCTCCTTTTAAACGAAGACTTGGGATACCAATAATCAGTCCTGCAATGGCTGCCACGACACCGCCTGTTATTAAAGCAAGTGGAAAAGGTAGTTCCAAATTCGTTGTGATCACAGCCGAGGCATAGGCACCTACTGCGAGGAAACCAGCATGACCGATGGAGAATTGCCCGGTTATCCCTATGATAAGATGAAGGCTAACCGCTAAAATGATATTAATGGCGATAACAAAAATGGTATTTGTATAAAAGGGGTTTAGCCCGCCTGTTATCAAAACCTGCACTACTGCAAATACAGCTAGTCCGACTAACATGGATAGCCAAAATCCTCTTGCCTGTTTGAATGAAGCCATTGCTTTCCCCTCCTTTATACTTTTTCTCTCATATTTTTACCAAACAGTCCTGATGGACGGAAGATAAGGATTAAGATCAATACAACGAACGCTACACCGTCACGCCATAATGAGTATCCGACCGCACTTACGAGGGACTCAATCACTCCCAGTACAAGTCCACCTACCATCGCACCTGGGATAATACCGATTCCGCCAAGAACAGCTGCTACGAATGCTTTTAATCCAGGGATGATTCCCATCAATGGTTCAATTTTTGTATAATAAACCCCGAAAATGACTCCTGCCGCACCTGCAAGTGCTGATCCAATAGCAAAAGTCGCTGAGATTGTATTATCCACATTAATCCCCATCAGACGGGCTGCGTCCATATCATGCGACACCGCACGCATCGCTTTTCCGATTTTCGTCTTATGTACGATGAATTGAAGTACAATCATCAAGAAAACAGACGTTCCAAGAATTAGAAGTGACTGACTGCTGATTTTTAAACCTAAAAGTTCAATACTTTTCGACGGCAACACATCACCAGGATATGCTTCAGGCTGTGCCCCGCGCACATATATCGTTCCATATTCGATAAAGAGTGAAACACCAATCGCCGTGATCAAGGCAGCAATACGTGTTGCATTCCTTAAAGGCTTATAAGCAATTCTTTCAATTAAGACACCAAAGATGGCACAGACGGCCATGGATAAAATTAAAGCCGGGAAAAATCCTATTTCTAAGATAGTAATAGAATAGAAGCCTACAAATGCCCCGACCATAAAAACATCGCCATGTGCGAAGTTGATGAGCTTTACGATTCCGTAAACCATCGTATAACCAAGTGCGATTAACGCATAAATACTGCCAAGTGAGATTCCATTCACCAACTGTTGTATGATTTCCATTTTTACACGCTCCCAAAGTTGCTGCGATTTGAATCTTGCAATGGAAAAGGGACTGATCCCTACTTACGAGTCAGCCCCTTTTAGTTTTCAAAAATAACAAAGGTTGTTTAATATCCCTATTATGGATTTACCTTTGTTTTAAATTGCTGTTGTCCGCCTTTGTATTCTAAAATAACAGCGGATTTAATAGGATCGTGGTTTTTATCTAACTTCAATTCACCAGAAACTAAAGCAAGGCTCTCTGTTTTTGCTAGGGCCTCTTTAATCTTTTTAGGATCATCACTGCCTGCACGCTTAATTGCATCAGCAAGGAAGTATGCTGAATCGTAACCAAGAGCCGCGAACGCATCTGGAGACTTGTCATTGTATTTCGCTTTGAAAGCTTTTACGAACTCTTGAACTTTTTTATCTTCGTCACCAGCAGAGTAGTGATTTGTGATAAATGTGTTGTTAAGAGGGTCTGCACCTGCGATTTCAGTTAGCTTAGGAGAATCCCAGCCATCTCCACCCATGAATGGAACGTCAAGGCCAAGTTCACGTGCTTGCTTAATGATTAAACCAACTTCTTCGTAGTAACCAGGAAGGAAAATGAATTCAGGGTTGGAAGCTTTAATGTTTGTAAGGATTGCACGGAAGTCTGTATCCTTCGCAACATAAGCTTCTTCAGCAACAAGTTCTCCACCGTTTTTCTTGAATGACTTTTTAAATGCATCAGCTAAGCCTTTTGCATAGTCACTTGAGCTATCGATGATTACTGCTGCCTTCTTAACTTTTAGATCATTAGAAGCAAAGTTTGCCGCTACCGTTCCTTGGAAAGGATCGATGAAGCATGTACGGAATACATAATCATTTACCTTGCCGTCTTTTACTGTTACAGCAGGGTTTGTACCTGTTGGAGTTAATAATGGAACATTATGCTTTTGTGCAATTTGCACTTGTGCCAATGTGTTTGTACTTGTTGCAGATCCGACGATCGCAACAACCTTATCTTGGCTTACAAGTTTCAGTGCGCCGCTTGTTGCTTCTGCTGCATCTGATTTATTATCTACTTTTACAAGTTCAAGCTTTTTACCATTGATTCCTTTTTTGTTGATTTCTTCAAGAGCCAACTCAAGACCTTCTGATACGGATTGTCCATAAGAAGCAACTCCACCGGATAACTCTAGGTTTGCGCCGATTTTGATTGTATCGCCGCCACCCCCTGTACTTTTTGCATTACAGCCTGCGAGTACTCCCGCTGATAACATCAGCGACATGAAAATACCTGCCATTCTTTTTTTCTTCATCTCTGATCCCCCGTTTGTAAAATATTGTTTTTTCACAAAACAGTCTCTCTGTCTAAACAAAGAAGAATTACAAGTTCGAAATAGTTATCCGACTGTTTTTAATAAAGATAATATTCTGAAAATATTGTACAAAATTCTATTCTTTAAGTCTAGTACTATAATAATAATTATCTTAAATTTTTTTTAGCATAAAAGAAGGAATTTAGTCATTGCAAGGAATATAGCGAGAATCTCATAATCCTTCGCTGTTCGAAATTACTATTATTAATACATCAATAGTAATAACTATTCATCAATTATTTTAAAAATATAGAAAAGAGGCTTCTACTATAGAAGCCTCTTACATGTTTATACATACTTTTGCAGAAAAGCATTTAAGATAGTTCTTTGTTCTTCGTTTCCGTTCCTAAGAAGAAGACACTGGCCGCTCCAATGAGAATCGCGATGCAGAAAATGGTAAAAATCTCTCCCATTTCGTAGTTTGCTTTGACCAGATAACCAACGAGCAGAGGTCCGAATATGCCCCCAATTCGACCAAAGGAAGCTGCCATTCCTGCTCCTGTTCCCCTGACAATCGTAGGATATTGTTCTGGCGTATAGGCATAAAGCGCACCCCATGCCCCCAGATTGAAAAAGGATAAGAATGCTCCTGCCGTGATTAGCCCTTCCAGTGAATCAGCTGTCCCAAAGAAGTATGCACTTACAGCCGTCCCGATTAAATAAGTAATAAGGACAAATTTCCGGCCCATTTTTTCAATAAAATACGAAGCTGTAAAATAACCTGGCAACTGTGCAAGCGTCATGATAAGCACATATTGAAAGCTCTTGATCAAACTGAAACCCTTCATAACCATCACACTTGGAAGCCATAAGAACATTCCATAATATGAGAAAACGACACAAAACCACAAAATCCAAAGCATTGTCGTTTGCTTGCGATAATCCTTCGACCAAACAAGACGAATATTTTCCATAGCAGAGGTTTTCTCTGCTTTCTTAACCGATAAGAACTGTGGCGAATCCGGTAATTTTAATCGCAAATATAGCGCATAAAATGCCGGAAGCGCACTTAACAACATCGCAGTCTGCCAGCCATATTTAGGAATAATGAAGAATGAAATGACAGCCGCCAACAACCAGCCGCCTGCCCAAAAACTCTCCAGCAACACGACTACGCGACCTCTTTTTTCAGCAGGAACACTTTCGGATACAAGTGTAGATGCGACAGGCAATTCACCGCCAAGCCCCATGCCAATTAAGAAACGCAGGATAAGGAAAACCGTTAGAGTTGTGGCAAAAGCTGATGCTCCGCTCCCAATTGAAAATAGTAATAAAGTAATGATAAAGACTGATTTTCGCCCGACACGATCTGCCATAATCCCAAAAAGAAGGGCACCTACAGCCATTCCTATCGAGTTCACACTACCAATCCATCCTAGCTGCTCAGTTGATAAATTCCATTCAACACTTAAAGCCGCGATGACGAACGAAAGCATGCCGACGTCCATTGCGTCGAACATCCATCCTAATCCGGCAATTCCAAGCAGTTTTCGATTGGATATCTCTTTGTTTTTGCTCATTTTAAATCCTCCTGATATTCCAATTCATACCGTAAACCAATCTCATTCTAACACGTGTCTTTACACTAGTCATCCAAGATATTTTTTAAATGATTACAATATTTTGTAAGCGCTTCATAAAAATTTACAATTATTTTCTTCTTTGTCCATTGTTCCTTTTATAACAACAATGTAAACGCTCTCTTTTTATCTAATTGTTCTGAATTATCAGATTTTATTATCATAGACCTGTTGATTCTGTATATGAATGGTTGTATGATTAGCGGCAACATCAAAAGATAGATTCTTCCAGATTAAATCTAAAAGCTAATTTTCTCTCAATCAACGAAGAAAGGAGTGGTTGTATTTGAACAGTCAATGGATTTTCTTAGGCGGTCAATTTGTTAAAAAAGAAGACGCAGTCGTTTCTGTTTACGATCATGGATTTTTGTATGGCGACGGGGTGTTCGAAGGGATTCGCGTTTACAGCGGAAATGTCTTCAAACTTGATGAACATTTAAATCGTTTATACGAATCTGCACAATCTATCATGCTTAATATTCCCTACCAAAAGGAGGAACTGGTTCAGATTATTGTAGAGACAATCAGGAAGAATCAGCTTGATTGCGCTTATATCAGAGTCGTTGTATCCCGTGGCATGGGCAATCTTGGTCTTGATCCGAAATCCTGTTCGCAACCACGCGTCATTGTCATTGCGGAGGAACTAGCTCTTTTCCCAAAAGAATTATACGAGCGTGGCTTACGGGTCGGATCGGTCGCAAGCAGGCGAAACCGTCCAGATGTCCTCAGCCCCCAGATTAAGTCACTTAACTATTTAAATAACATTCTCGTAAAACTTGAAGCCAACCAGGCCGGAGTGGATGAAGCATTGATGCTCAATGACCAAGGCTACGTCACAGAAGGGTCTGCCGATAATATTTTCATCGTCAAAAACAAAAAGATCTATACGCCACCTGTCTATTTAGGTGCTTTAGAAGGAATCACGCGCAACGCCATCATTGAACTTGCCGCACAAACTGGTTACGAATTAGTTGAAAAACCGTTCACAAGGCATGACGTGTATGTAGCAGATGAAGTGTTCTTGACCGGAACTGCTGTTGAAGTCATCGCAGTCATTGATGTTGACGGTCGTGTGATCAACGATGGCAAACCAGGACCTGTGACAAATCACCTACTAGCAGAATTCAGACAACTTGTAAAAACTGATGGCGTACAATGCTATCCGCCCGCACCTAATCATGCGGTTGTAAGCTGAGGTGATGGCATGCGCAGCGATATGATCAAAAAGGGGGTCGACCGTGCCCCCCACCGTAGCCTCCTTTATGCTACCGGTGTAAAAACGAGAGATTTAGAGAAACCATTTATCGGTGTCTGTAATTCTTATATTGATATCATCCCAGGACACCGTCACCTCAATGTGTTTGCTGAAGTTGTAAAAGAAGCCATCCGTGAAGCCGGCGGGATTCCATTCGAATTTAATACAATCGGTGTGGATGACGGTATTGCCATGGGACATATTGGCATGCGTTATTCCCTGCCAAGCCGCGAAATCATTGCAGATAGTGCTGAAACGGTCATAAATGCCCATTGGTTTGACGGGGTCTTCTATATTCCGAATTGCGACAAGATTACACCAGGTATGCTGATGGCCGCTGCTAGAACGAATGTCCCTTCTGTTTTCGTTTCGGGCGGACCTATGGAAGCCGGTGTCTCTTCTACTGGTAAAAAATTATCGCTTGTTTCCGTTTTTGAAGGAGTTGGCGCGTATCATAAGGGATCGATGTCAGCGGAAGAGCTACTCGATATAGAATCACAAGCATGCCCGACTTGCGGCTCGTGTTCGGGAATGTTTACGGCGAATTCAATGAATTGCTTGATGGAGATGCTTGGCATGACGGTGCCGGATAACGGGACCATCGTCGCCACTTCAAATAACCGTCACAAGCTGATTCGACAAGCTGCAAAGCATCTGATGGACCTTATCAAACAAGACATCAAACCGCGTGATATTTTAACAAAAGAAGCATTTGACAATGCTTTTGCACTCGATATGGCGATGGGCGGATCCACCAACACCGTTCTACATACCCTCGCTATCGCCCATGAAGCGGGAATCGAATACGATTTACACGAAATCAACCGTATTGCTGAAAAAGTTCCTTACCTTTCAAAAATCAGCCCTGCCTCTGATTACTCTATGGAAGATGTCCATCATGCAGGGGGTGTGAGCGCCATTATTCATGAGCTTTGCCAAATTGATGGACTGATTCATAAAGATTGCCTCACGATTACAGGAAAAACCATCTATGAAAATGTAAAAGATGCCTATATTGTTGATGACCAGGTAATCAGAACAAAAGGAAATCCCTACAGTCCGGTTGGGGGACTTTCGATCTTATTCGGAAATATAGCGCCTGATGGAGGAGTCATTAAAGTAGGCGCTGTTGACCCTTCTATTAAGAAGTTTCTCGGCGAAGCGATTGTTTTTGACTCGCAAGAAGAAGCACAGGCGGGTATCGACAATGGCATTGTCCAAAGCGGCCATGTCGTCGTCATTCGTTATGAAGGGCCAAAGGGCGGTCCCGGTATGCCGGAAATGCTAGCGCCAACTTCAGCCATCGCCGGTAGGGGGCTTGATAAAGAAGTCGCCTTAATTACGGATGGAAGATTCTCAGGAGCGAGTCGCGGGATTTCCATCGGCCATATCTCTCCAGAAGCGGCAGAAGGCGGACCAATCGCATTCGTTCAAAACGGTGATCCCATATTAATAGATTTACAAACTCGTTCAATTGATTTGTTAGTTGATGAGAGTGTCCTCTTAGAAAGGCAAGCACAATGGATAAAGCCTGAACCTAAAATCAAGACGGGTTATCTTGCAAAATATGCAAAACTCGTAACCTCTGCCAATACGGGTGGGGTCATGAAATTCTAAAAGTCGATAATGGAAAAACGACGACGGGACTAAAAGCATAAGCATACGTATTCCCAGAGATCCGGGGTTGCTGGAAGCCCGGAAATACAGCTTATTCTGACATCCTCCCTGAGTACTGAGCTGAACGGAGATCCCTATTAAGCTTAGTCGGGTATTCTTACCCGTTATCAAAACGAAACCGTCATTATTTGAATGGCGGCTTCATAAGGCAGTTTTTGCAAGAAAACTGTAAAACCGGGTGGTACCGTGAAAAGCAGAGCCTTTTCTCCCCGTTTAATCTGTATGGTCTATGCAGTTTATTCGGAGAGGATTGGCTTTTTTTCATTCGACAATATCAGAATTTTTAGATAAGAGGTTGATTTCCACTCCAGGATGCTCGCTTTCCGCGGTACGAATTATGAAAAAGCCCTAATGCCGGCTTTTTCATGTGCAAATTCGTCTTGGGCGGGCGGTGAGCCTCCTCGGCGCACGGCGCCTGTGGGGTCTCACCTGTCCCGCTACTCCCGCAGGACGTTGAATGGCTTCCTTGAATGGACCCACGCACGAAGAAAATGCGATAGCATTTTCGAGGAGTCTCGCACCTTCCGCTCCAATCAACTTCATTAAGTAACACAGTTTACAAAAATGTCCTATTTTTTTAAATACTACCTAATTTTAAAGGAGGTCACTACAAGTTGAAAGCAGAAGCGAAACAACTCACGGATGTGCTGACTAAGCCACGGACTGGGGCCGATTTGCTCATCGAATGCTTGGTTGATGAGGGTGTTGATACGCTATTTGGATATCCGGGCGGTGCCGTCCTCCCTATTTATGACGCCATCTATCGGGCGAAAGAATTACTCCAACATATCCTCTTCCGCCATGAACAAGGTTCCATTCATGCCGCCGAAGGTTATGCAAGGGTTTCTGGTAAACCTGGTGTTGTCATTGCCACGTCAGGTCCAGGTGCAACAAATCTCGTTACAGGAATTGCCGACGCGATGATCGATTCTTTACCACTTGTCATCTTTACAGGTCAGGTTGCCCGCAGTGTTATCGGCACCGATGCCTTTCAAGAAGCTGATATTATCGGCATTACTACTCCGATTACGAAACATAATTTTCAAGTGCGATCTGTTAGTGAACTGCCCAGAATCGTTAGGCAGGCCTTTCATATTGCTACATCAGGCCGACCTGGACCCGTTGTCGTCGATATCCCAAAGGACATTTCCGCCGAAGTGGTAAGCGAAGAAACATTCGCAACCGATTTTCATCTTCCTGGTTATCAACCGACCACCAAGCCTAACCCGCTGCAAGTTAAGAAACTTGCCGACTCGCTTGCTAAAGCGAAGAAACCCGTCATTCTTGCAGGTGCAGGAGTGCTGCACGGAAAAGCCTCCTCCCTATTAAAACAATTTGCAGAAAGACATAGGCTTCCAGTTGCAACTACTCTATTAGGTTTAGGTAGCTTCCCTGGCTCCCATGACCTAGCGCTCGGTATGGCAGGAATGCATGGGACCTATGCCGCCAACATGGCTTTATTCGAATGTGATTTACTGATCAACGTTGGAGCTAGATTTGATGATCGATTGACTGGAAACCTTGAACATTTCGCCAAAAATGCCCGAGTAGCGCACATCGATATCGATCCCGCTGAAATCGGCAAGAATGTCAGCACCCAGATTCCCATCGTTTCCGATTCAAAAGAAGCATTACTTGAATTATTGATACATGCAGAGGAATCTCCACAACATGGCGACTGGCTACAAAAACTGCAATCAAATAAAGAGAATTACCCACTTTGGTACAAAGATTACGATCAAGAAGTCTGTCCGCAATGGCTGATGGAAATGCTCCACGAAGTAACGAACGGAAATGCCATCGTTACAACCGATGTCGGACAGCATCAGATGTGGGCTGCTCAATATTATGCATTTGATCAACCTGACCGCTGGATTACCTCGGGCGGACTAGGAACGATGGGATTTGGTTTCCCTGCGGCAATTGGAGCTCAACTGGCCGCTCCGAATGAAACGGTTGTAGCAGTCGTTGGTGACGCCGGTTTCCAAATGACGTTGCAGGAATTATCCGTCCTTCAGGAAAGAGGGTTGCCAATCAAAGTACTCATCGTCAATAACGGTGCACTAGGAATGGTAAGGCAATGGCAAGAAGAATTTTACGAAAAGCGCTATTCGGAATCGTTGCTACAAGTACAACCCGACTTTGTAAAACTTGCAGAAAGCTACAACTTAAGAGGAATGAAAATTCAAAACCAGAACGAACTGCGAACCTTACTGCCTGAAATTTTTGCGTATAACGGACCTGTAGTCATCGATTGCCGCGTTCCACAAGATGAAAAAGTCTTCCCGATGATTGCGCCTGGAAAAGGTCTCCATGAAATGATTGGGGTGAAACCATGAAAAGAATCATTACCGCAGTTGTAGAAAATCGAAGTGGCGTTCTCAACCGCTTAACCGGATTGTTGCAAAGGCGTCAGTTCAATATCGAAAGTATTTCTGTCGGCCCAACTGAAACGCAGGGAATCTCAAAAATGACGCTCGTTGTGGAAGTGGAGGATAGTCAAAAGCTCGAGCAGCTTACAAAACAATTAAACAAGCAAATTGACGTCCTTAAAGTCTCTGATATTACTGAAAAAGCCATTGTCGCCCGTGAACTGGCGCTCATCAAAGTTGGAAGCAGTGGTCATTTCCGCAGTGAAATCAACGGGATCATAGAACCCTTTCGCGCTTCTGTCATCGACGTCAGCAAGGAGAGCATCGCGATTCAGGTTACAGGCAAGCCAGAAAAAGTAGAAGCACTGATTGAACTTCTCCGCCCCTATGGGATTAAGGAAATCGCTCGCACCGGATTAACGGCTTTCCTTCGCGGCCAACAGCCGCAAGTCGCAGAGCTTGCTCCATTTTCACTATCAAAATAAATCCAAATTAGAAGGGATGATGCTCCATGGCAAAGGTTTTATACGACAACGATATTTTTGAAGAGGTCTTAAAAGAAAAGAAGGTTGCGGTCATTGGCTATGGTTCGCAAGGTCATGCACATGCTCTCAACTTAAAAGAAAACGGCTATGACGTTGTTGTTGGAGTTAGAGTCGGAAAGTCGTGGAACCAGGCCGTAAGTGATGGATTACAAGTCGCAACTGTGGCTGACGCTGTCAAGGAAGCGGATGTGGTCATGGTGCTTCTTCCCGATGAGCAACAACCACGTGTTTATGAAGAAAGCATCAAGCCACATTTAGAGGCAGGCAATGCGCTAGTATTTGCCCACGGTTTTAACATCCACTTCAATCAAGTTGTTCCTCCCCAGGATGTCGATGTCTTCCTGGTCGCTCCAAAAGGTCCTGGCCATCTTGTTCGAAGGACATTTACAGAAGGTGCAGGTGTTCCTGCATTATTCGGTGTCTATCAAGATTACACAGGTCAAGCAAAACAACTTGCGCTTGCCTATGCAAAAGGGATTGGTGCAGGCAGGGCTGGCGTGTTGGAAACAACGTTTAAAGAAGAAACTGAAACGGATCTATTTGGAGAACAGGCCGTTCTGTGCGGCGGTTTGACGAGTCTCGTAAAAGCTGGATTTGAAACACTTACCGAAGCAGGATACCAACCTGAAGTTGCCTACTTTGAATGCCTGCATGAATTGAAATTGATCGTCGACCTTATGTACGAAGGCGGACTCGAAAACATGCGTTATTCGATTTCAGATACAGCCCAATGGGGAGATTTTGTTTCCGGACCACGCGTCGTCAACGATGAAACGAAAGCGCGTATGAAAGAAGTCCTCCATGATATCCAAACAGGCGTGTTCGCTAAAGGCTGGATTTTAGAAAATCAAGTGAACCGTCCACAATTTACAGCCGTCAATGAAAAAGAAAAAAATCATCCTATTGAAAAGGTGGGTCGTGAGCTCAGGGAATTAATGCCGTTTATCAAGAAACAGCAAAATCCCAAAAAGGAAGTGGTTGCCCATGGTTCACGTTAACATTTTTGATACAACGCTTCGTGATGGTGAACAATCTCCTGGTGTGAACTTGAACCAGCTTGAAAAGCTTGAGATTGCCAGACAAATAGAAAGATTTGGCGTCGATGTCATGGAGGCCGGGTTCCCGGCTTCCTCACAAGGAGACTTTGAATCTGTTAGGGCCATTGCCCGTACGATTAAAAATGTCTCTATAACTGGTCTTGCCCGGGCCTCCCAATCAGATATCGATATCAGTTGGGAGGCACTTAAGGATGCTGCCGACCCACGTTTGCACATCTTTCTGGCTACCTCGCCGATTCACATGACTTATAAGTTAAAAAAGACACCTGCACAAGTAGCGGAGCAAGCGGCCGAAATGGTGGCTTATGCCCGCAGAAAATTTTCACAAGTCGAGTGGTCTGCAGAGGATGCTTCCCGTTCCGACCTAGATTTTCTTGTTTCTATCATCGAAAAAGTCATTTCAGCTGGAGCAACCGTCATCAATCTCCCAGATACCGTTGGCTACGCCACCCCTGACGAGTACGGGAAAATGTTCCGCTATGTAAAAGAAAATGTCCGTAATATCGATCAAGTCATCTTATCGGCGCACTGCCACGACGACTTGGGCCTGGCGGTCGCCAATTCGATTGCGGCGGTAGAAAATGGCGCCACGCAGATTGAGGGTACAATTAACGGCATCGGCGAGCGCGCAGGCAATGCCGCTTTAGAGGAATTAGCCGTCCTCTTTCATATTCGCCAAGATCAATTTCCGCATTCAACGAATCTAGTTTTACAAGAAATTAAACGAACGAGCGACTTAGTCAGTAAATTCACCGGCATGTCCGTTCCTCCTAATAAAGCAGTTGTAGGCCGTAATGCTTTTGCCCACGAATCGGGCATCCATCAGGATGGAGTGCTGAAACACGCCTCTACTTACGAGATTATCAATCCTGAACTTGTGGGCATCAGAGCAAATGAGCTTGTGCTTGGCAAACATTCTGGCCGTCACGCTTTTACCGATAAGTTAAAGAAACTTGGCTATTCCCTTTCCGAAGAGAAGTTGATGGAAGCCTTCAAGGCCTTCAAGCAACTTACCGACCGCAAGAAAAACGTTACCGATGAAGACTTATTCACAATTCTGACCGATATTCAAACTACTATGACAACGGTGAAAAAATACGAACTCAAGGCATTCCAAGTTCAATACGGCTCATCTAATTTGCCGACTGCCACTGTTGCGTTAACAACACCGGAAGGCATTCACGTCGAGACTGCCCGCACGGGAAAAGGAAGTGTGGAGTCGATTTACAACACCTTAGAAGCGCTGGTAGATGAGGAAATCCATCTTACCCACTTCCAACTCAATTCAATCGGGCAAGGACGCGACGCCCTCGCCGATGCTCATATCCGCATGACCGTGAATGGAACAGCTGTCAGCGGGCGAGCTTCAGCTCAGGATGTGCTTGAAGCCTCAGCTAAAGCATTCCTCAATGCCGTCAATCGCGTTTTTTATCAGCAACAGCTATTTCAAAAAGAAACGGCGCAATTGTGATTCTCTAGAGGAGTTTTCTGAGGTCATTTGTGAAAAAGGTTTGACAGTCACAAATAGAATTGATGTTCACACAAATAAAGTTGCAATTTACACAAATAAACCATCACGTTACACAAATAGAGACGAAAAGATAAACCGCATCAAACGCACATCTGCACAAAATATTTAATTCTACACCAAACACCTAACTAAAGGAGGACTATTGATGAAAAAGCATATCGTTTTACTGCCAGGAGACGGGATTGGGAAGGAAGTCGTGGAAGCGGCTAAAGATGTGCTGACAGCAGTCGCTGAGGAATGCCATCATTTTTTCTCCTTTGAAACGCATGCCGTTGGCGGGGCTGCCATCGACGAGCACGGCACCCCCCTTCCATCCACGACTGTAGCTGCCTGTCAGAAGGCTGATGCCGTTTTACTCGGAGCGGTTGGCGGTCCTAAATGGGATCAACTCCCTTCTCACCTTCGTCCAGAAAAAGGCTTGCTCGGCATCCGAAAAGCGCTCGACTTATTTGCAAATTTAAGACCTGTCAAAGGGTTCAAGAATTTACTCCACGCCTCCCCATTAAAAGAAGAGATTGTGCAGGGCAGCGACCTTCTTATTGTAAGGGAACTTACTGGCGGGCTTTATTTTGGAACGCCGAGCCAACGCCATCAAGACGGCCAGTCCGTCATAGATACTTTATTCTATACAAGAAAAGAAATTGAAAGAATCGTAGATACTGCCTTTCAATATGCCCGACAGCGACGCAAACACCTTACCTCAGTTGATAAAGCCAATGTTCTGGAGTCTAGCAAGCTTTGGCGCGAGGTCGTTGAGGAAAAGAAGGCTCTTTATCCGGATGTGACAGTGGAGCATGTCCTTGTAGACGCAGCAGCAATGAAGTTGATTACGAACCCGACCCATTTCGATGTCATCGTCACGGAGAATCTGTTCGGCGACATCTTAAGCGACGAAGCCTCCGTCTTAACCGGTTCGCTCGGCATGCTGCCCTCAGCAAGCTTAAGGCATGACGGGGTCGGATTATACGAGCCTGTCCATGGTTCAGCTCCTGATATTGCTGGTAAAGGAGTGGCCAATCCAATCGCCGCCATCCTATCCGCTGCTATGATGCTAAGACACTCGTTCAACATGGAAGAAGAAGCGAATTTAGTAGAAAATGCCGTTCAGTCTGTGCTTGATAACGGCTATGCAACAGCAGATCTGCAGCTGCCAAAAAGCCGGCAAGTTGGAACTTCCCAAATGACGGATCTCATTATCGACCATATCAAATCCACAACTGCCTCAAACTGCATCTTAAGCTGTTACGCCTAAAATAAGCGAACCTACCTAACTCTAAAAAGGGGGAGATTGAGATTGCCCAAACCTAAGACTCTATTAGAAAAAATTTGGGAGCAACACGTTGTGCATCAGGAAGAAGGAAAACCAGACCTGCTCTATATTGATTTGCATCTTGTTCACGAAGTCACCTCCCCTCAAGCTTTTGAGGGGTTAAGGATGAACGGCCGACAAGTCAGAAGACCTGAACTCACTTTTGCGACGATGGATCATAATATCCCAACGAAATTCCGAGAGATCATCCAGGATCCTGTCTCCAAAACACAAATTGAAACGCTAAGAGGTAACTGTCAGCAATTCGGCATTAAACTTGCCGACCTTCACCAACCCGAGAATGGAATCGTGCATGTCATCGGGCCTGAGCTCGGGCTTACACAGCCTGGCAAAACGATCGTATGTGGCGACAGTCATACTTCTACGCACGGAGCTTTTGGTGCCTTAGCGTTTGGGATTGGAACGAGCGAGGTTGAACATGTTCTTGCTACGCAAACACTGTGGCAAACCCGTCCAAAAACGCTCCATGTAAAAATGAATGGACAACTCGGACCTGGCGTAACGGCAAAAGACTTAATCCTTGCCATCATTGCCGAACACGGGGTTCGCTTTGGGACTGGATATGTCATTGAATTTACAGGCGAGGCCATCCGCTCTTGCTCCATGGATGAACGGATGACCATTTGCAATATGTCGATTGAAGCAGGGGCTAAAGCAGGCTTGATTGCACCCGATGAAACGACGTTTGCTTACTTAAAAGGCAAAAAGTATGTGCCTCAGGGTGAAAGCTTTGAAGAAGCGGTGATCCAATGGAAAAATCTCGTGACAGATGAAGGAGCTGTTTACGATCACGTCATCGAGGTCGATGCGGAGCGAGTTATTCCTCAGGTTACTTGGGGAACACATCCTGGTATGTGTATTCCCATCACCGGTCATGTCCCTGATCCGGCCAACGAGCCCAATCCATCGGTTCGTGAAGAAATGGAACGCGCCATCACTTATATGGGTCTGACAGCCGGACAGCCGATTTCATCTGTAAAAATAGAACATGTTTTTATCGGCTCTTGCACAAATTCGCGACTTAGTGATTTGCGGAAGGCAGCAGCCACCATTCAAGGAAAAAACGTACATCCTGCCGTCAGAGCGCTTGTCGTTCCAGGGTCTTACCAGGTGAAACAAGCAGCGGAAGCCGAGGGGTTGGATCAAATTTTCAAGAACGCCGGATTCGAATGGCGTGAAGCAGGCTGCAGCATGTGCCTCGCCATGAATGATGACATCGTTCCAGCTGGCGAACGCTGCGCTTCCACTTCCAACCGAAATTTCGAAGGCCGCCAAGGTAACGGAGCCAGAACCCATCTTGTCAGTCCTGAAATGGCAGCAGCAGCCGCGATTGCCGGTCATTTTATCGATGTCCGTAAAATATCACAAAAACAGCCACTTTATTCTTAGAAGGAGGATTCGAACATGGAACCGCTCCGCAAGCATGATGGTCTCGTCTATCCCTTAAACCGCAGCAATGTGGATACCGATCAAATCATTCCGAAACAGTTTTTAAAAAGAATTGAGCGCTCAGGCTTCGGTCAATTCCTTTTTTATCATTGGCGATTTGATGATAACGGAGCATTGCGTAATGACTTTTCTTTGAACAGTCCTGTTTTTTCAGGTGCGTCGATCCTTATTGCCGGGGAAAACTTCGGCTGTGGATCATCGCGGGAACACGCCCCATGGTCGCTTGCCGACTATGGATTCCGCGTAATCATTGCCCCAAGCTTTGCCGATATTTTTTATCAAAATTGCTTTAAAAACGGCCTTTTGCCAATCTGTCTCCAAGAAGAAACACAATTGCTGATGTGCAGGGCTGAATCAGGACAGTATCACCTTTCCATCAACCTCGAGGAGCAAACCATTACGGATGGTGAAGGTCTAAGAATAAAGTTCGATATTCCTCCCTACCCAAGGGAAATGCTTCTAAATGGCTTAGATGAAATTGGGGTAACGATGACTTATGAACAAAAAATTTCACAGTTTGAACAACAGCGAATGACTAGAGGAGCGTGACACTTTTGGGAATTGTTTAACCGCAGAAAAAATCCATGATGCCATGGAAAAACTGGCTTCAATCGCTTACCGTACACCATTGACTACTTCTTCGACCATTGATCGTTTCACCGGCAAGCAGGTTTATTTTAAAATGGAAAACATGCAAAAAACGGGGGCATTCAAAATTAGGGGTGCAAGTTATAAGCTAGCCCTTCTTTCAGGACAGGAAACGGAAAAAGGTATCATTGCCGCCTCTGCTGGCAACCATGCTCAAGGTGTCGCCCTTGCAGCCTCCAAACGCGGAATTCCAGTAAAGATTTTCATGCCAGAAAATACCCCACTTGCCAAGATTGCCGCAACACGAAATTACGGAGCTGCAGTCGTTCTTTCTGGTAATAATTACGATGAAGCCTATGAAGCCGCCCTAACCGAACAAAAAACAACAAAGAGCACCTTTGTCCATCCCTTTGATGATTATGATGTGATGGCAGGTCAGTCCACGATTGCGGTGGAAATGCTAGAACAACAGCCGCTTATCGATACGTTGATTGTCCCCGTAGGTGGTGGCGGGCTAATTGGTGGAATTGCCGTGGCAGCCAAACTGGTGAAGCCGAATATTAGGGTAATTGGGGTACAGGCAAAAGGTGCTTGCTCGATGTTCAATCACTTTTATCAAACTTCTGTTGGGAAACAAACCGAGGTCAACACCATCGCCGAAGGGATTGCCGTCAGGAAGCCAGGAACACTGACATCGAGTATCATCCATCAATACGTCGATGAGATGCTTACCGTCAGTGACCACGAAATTGCTGCCGCAATGGTTTATATGCTCGAGCGTAAAAAGATGCTGCTTGAAGGGGCTGGCGCTGCTGCTTTTGCTGCCTTGCTCACACACGGTCGAAACATCCTTAGCCAACATTGTGGTGTGATCGTAAGTGGAGGCAATCTTGATATCTCTAAGATTGCTCAAATCCAGCATCTAGCCAGACAAAATTTCCTCTCCTATTTGGCGTAAAGTAGAAGTCAAACAAAGGCCCCCATTTTTGGGGGCCTTGCAAAACAACCTTTATTGCCACAATCCGTGAAGGATACCTAACACAGTAAAAATGATCAAATGATCACCAATCGCGATGAAAAATACTTTCTTATTTGTTAAACCAAAGAGGGTATTTTTTAAATACGCCAAAGATACAAAAAGACCAATTAATAGTCCAACTGTTAAACCAGAAAGCACTCCATCCGCTCCTGTTAAGTGAACCACTACCGCCATAAGAAGCGAACTTAACATCGCTACAAGTGCAGATCCAACGTAGCTAAGCGTGTTGTTTGTGCCTTCATTGAATTCGACTTTGTTTAGCTCTACCCACTTATTTCCGAACAAGATCGGTGAAAAATATATTGCTCCAAACCCCATATAAATGATTCCACCCACAAGTACAGCTAAGTAATTTAGTTCATTCAATTGAAAATCCACCTGACATTCTCCTTTTACTTTCTATTATTTTGGTTCAATTTCTAAAGCAATTGCCGAAATAAAACATTCAAGATCCATCGTATCTTGCTTTGTTTCGATTTTCACAAATTCAATAGGGTTGCCTAGATATCTGTATCCGCTGCGAGGCAGCCAAAAACTGTACAACTCGGAATAGGATTCAATAAGTAAACTTCTTTCCTTATATTCAACCGGATTTTCAAACTCATACAACACATACTTGCCACCTTTGAAGAAGGTTACATCGGCATGATCTTCATTCACCAGTTCGGCTGGAATGCTCACACAGCAGTCATATCTACATTTTTCCGGAGGTGTCAAATAAGGGTTGTTCTGTGGAATTCCGATGAAGGATGTTTGATCCGTCAAGAAATCTCTTGCATTTGCCCATCGATAAATACTTTCCCAACTATTGTTGATTTCCTGTGAATAAGCTCCAAAGCGTTTCGTAAATACCATATGCCTTTCTTCTAACATCACCGTTTTGATCCTGGTCAGATCTAACCACTGAAACTCAGTATAAGGTTTGTTCATATCTAATTCTTCCAATTTACTGCTATCAACTTTAGATTTCTTGCTATGTAGATAAGGGCGAGGGAAAATTTCTAAATATGCACCCTCTCTCCAAGCTTTTGGGCTATGGTGATAATACTCTGTAAAGGCTGAAGTGAAGTAGGATAACGAGGAAAATCCACAGTTCATCGCTACTTCTGTAATCGGTGTATGTGGTTCATAAATGAGTGAATGGGCCGCTTTCTCCATCCTGATTCTTTTCACATAATCCGCTGGTGTCTCTCCCATCATTTCGTTAAACAATCTGTGAAAATGAAAGTCTGAGTATGAAGATATTTTTGCCAGTTCTTTCAATGAAAGTTTCTCATCTAGATTCTGATCTATATGTTGGAGCACTTTCATAATTCGCTTTCGTTGATCTTGTTCCATGATAATGAGACATTCCCCTTTAATCGTACTCTTGGTATACCGTCTGTTTATTTCTTGCCTAATTCATCAATAAGTCTTTCCGCCACTTTCCGGTACGAATTGCTGATATTAACAAGTGATGTAATTAATAAGAGTTGCTCCATATACTTCGATTCATTTTTGCTACTCATTTCTTCCTTTACTTCCGTTACTCTCAAGTCCAGTTCATCTTTAAATCGTTTCTCATTGTTTCCAACAATTTGGAGATAGCTTTCATAAAAAGCTTCTAGATTGGCGTTACCTCCTTCAGCACGATCGTTTAGTTCCCCTAAGGCTGTTTTGATATCGTTAATGGATAGTGAACCTTTCAATTGATAAATCAAAGCAATCAATAATATATGTTCCTTGGAGTATTTCTTCTTTTTGATTGGAAAGAACAATTTCCCTTTTGCATAATTATTGATCATTGTCTTGGTCATGACCTTTTCTTCATCACTTCGCTTCGATTCTGCAAATTTATTTTCAAACAATTGAATGACTTGATCCATGTATAAATCTATATTCGGAATATCTTCTATCGTAATCTGTTTATCAAGATTTAGATTACGTAATATCTTGTTCAAATTCTCCACTTTCGTCACACCCGCTCTATTTTATAACATTTATTATACCTTACAAAGAGTGTTATATAAATATTGACTACATAATATAATAGTAATATCATTATAAGTAGTTATTAAAACTACATAACAACACAAGGAGGTTGTAAAATGAACACATATATTCGCGAACCCATTAATGGACTAACACATTTAGCCGGAGCTTTTCTTTCATTTATAGGATTGCTTGCCATGGTCATAAAAGCTTCACTCACAACAGGAACAGGCATCGCCATCACGGCTGTCACTATTTTTGGAATCAGTATGATTCTCCTTTACAGTGCATCTGCTACTTACCATATGGTAATAGCAAAGGACCATGTCATTTCCTTTCTAAGACGGATAGACCATTCGATGATTTATATTTTGATAGCCGGTTCTTACACACCTTTTTGTTTAATTAGCTTAAATGGTGTTACAGGATGGACGATGTTTACGATTATCACGGTGGTTGCAGTATGTGGCGTTACTTTTAAAATGGTTTGGTTTAACTGTCCCCGTTGGCTTTCAACACTTCTTTACATCGCAATGGGCTGGATGGTGATTGCGGTCGTTTCCCCACTTTCAGCAAGTTTGAGTGGAGCTGGAGTTTTCTTATTAGTTTTTGGCGGAATCCTTTATACGATAGGCGGAGTGATTTATGCGCTCAAGCCAGCATTCCTCGAGTCTAAATACATGGGATTTCACGAGATCTTTCATATTTTCATCTTACTTGGAAGCCTGGCACATTTCCTGAGCGTTTATCTCTATGTTCTATAAGAAGTTAAAGAAAGGGTGACCTCATTTTATTTTTGAGGACACCCTTTTCTAATAATATTACTTCCACCACATAGTAGAAGGATATGTTTGATTTCCAATGTTGATTATTTCTCCAATCCTAGGAGTAGAAACAGAAACGCCTCTTTGCTCAGCTGCCTTCTTTACCCTTTCAACCGGATCCGTCCAATCGTGGAGAGCAAGCGTGAATGCCCCCCAATGGATGGGAATGAGCCATTTCCCCTTTACATCAAGATGGGCCTGTACTGTTTCTTCCGGCATCATATGAATGGTCGACCATCGTTCATCGTACTGGCCACATTCCATTAATGCGATGTCAAAAGGTCCATATTTTTCGCCAATCTCCTTAAAATGCGGTCCATAACCACTATCTCCACTGAAATAAATCTTCGCTTGCTTCCCCGAGATCACCCATGAACACCATAAGGTTGAATTGCGACCCGTAAGACCTCTCCCTGAAAAGTGCCTCGCAGGCGTACAAACCAGATGCAATCCCACAAACTCCAATTCATTCCACCAATTATGTTCTTGAATTCTTTCCGGTTCGACTCCCCATCTTTGGAGATGGCTACCGACCCCAAGCGGCACAATAAATCTTCCTACTTTATCCTTTAATTTCTTTATGGATCCATAATCCAAATGATCGTAATGATCATGTGAAAATAAAACTGCATCAATCCATGGAAGTTCTTCGATTTCCACTGGAAGTACTCCGCTATAGCGCTTACCTCCGACAATAGGGACGGGGGAAGGCACGCTTCCGAACATCGGGTCGAGCAACAACGTTTTCCCATCCAACTCCAGCATGAAAGCTGAGTGCCCGAACCACATGACTTTTGCATGTTTGTCCGATTTCCAGTTCGGCCTTTCCGTTTTCAGTAGATCTTTCGGCTTACGATTGGGACTGGTTTTCACAAAGTCCTTCATGATTTTCATGTTTTCCGTGAAACTCATATTCATGTCCGTATCTATCTGATTCAAGAACCTCCCTTTAGAATAATTCGAAGCGTTTTCGTACTCTAGTCGCTTTGCCTGAGTAACCTTCCCTCCGAACGCTGGATAAAATTTGAGAAACAAAATGATGACCACAAAACCACTTAATAAAATAACTAGCAATATGCCCATAAACGAGATCCCTCAATGTTTTTATTTTTATTATACAGTCAATATACCTTTCCTCACAAAGTGGGGCCTCGCGCCTTACATGGACAGTCACACAATAATGAAAAATTAATATTTTAATACGTATAACCTTGGAAGGAGTTTGTGTGTGTGACTGAATTGTATAGATCCACTTGGCTAAGTGAAAATAAACCTGTTTTACCAGCATGGCAAAGTCGGGCCTACGATCATTTCACTGAAATGCTATCTAACAAAGAAATTCAATACCCATGCATTCCGGCACAATTAAGTTTCTCTTCCGATCAACTCCGCTTTGGTTTTGTGGGAGATCCGACACAAAGGCAGAGCTCAAAGGAGTTAGCTGGGCTCCTAAAGAAGTATGGAGCTATTTCCCGTGAAACCGGCAAATTCGCTTCATTTGTCGTCTTTTTTGACACATCGGAAAAGATAAAAGAGGATTTTAATGTGGAGAATTATAGACAGTTGTTTTGGTCCATTTTAAATATATTAAGCGAAGAAGATTCCGTTCAGTGGCCTGAACATATTTCCCAAAACCCATCAGATCCAAGGTGGGAATTTTGTTTTGATGGCGAACCCTATTTCTGTTTTTGCGCAACCCCTGCTCATCACCTTCGAAAAAGCCGGCACTTCCCTTGTTTCCTCATCACCTTTCAGCCCCGTTGGGTATTTGAAGAAATCAATGACGGCACTCCACTTGGGCGGAATCTTAAAAAAGCAATTCGAAGTCGCTTAGAAGCTTACGACGAAACGGGCATCCATCCATCATTAAAATGGTACGGGCAAAGCGATAATTTAGAATGGAAACAGTATTTTCTACCAGATGATAACAGCATTCCATCAAAATGCCCTTTCTCACAAATGAGAAAACTTTTTATAAAGTGACCAATCCAAGACAGGCAGACCGCTTATGAAGCGCCTGCCTGTCTTCCTTCAGTTTTTATAAAATTGTCCAGGATTCGGCATTTGTGGTTGACCTGTAAATGGGACGAAGCTACTGGTCATTTGATTCATATCCTGATAGGACAATTGTGGAACTTGATAATATTGCTGCTTATTTTGATAAAGGAAGATTTCGTAGGCCATTTCGATATAGTTTGGCACTGAATCTGCCATAACCCTTCTTACGACAGGGTTTGTGACTTCGAGAGCTGTCATCGCTAAAAGGGATGCCGTCGACTTGATCAACCCGAGCATATGCCCTGAAATGCCCTGATCTTTTATTTCTTCAATCGACGTGTTTGGTTTTTTCGGTTGGCTTGGTTTCATGCCATATGCAACGTTATTATTTTGTCTCATCATATAGCGTTTTGTATGATGTGAAGGATTTGTACCCGTCGTAAAGCATTCGCAAGTGATGTTGTATTGATCAAGAATGAAGTAATACTGGCGGTCTAGTATATCGAGCAGTTCCTGGTCTTTGATAAAAACACGAAAAAGCATGAATTGATCTAAGACGTTGATCATGCCGGCCAATACTTCATGTAAATCGAAAACTTCATGCCCCCCATGGTTCAGCTGATCTGTCATTCGATTTGGAGGTGTCATGTTCATATTTGGCTGTCCCATTCTTGGTTGTGCAGGTTGAAATTGATTTTGCAATGGACTTTGCCTCCTCTGAGTTTTTCTTGGTACTGATTTATTATTAACCAATAAAGAGTGATTATTGTTGCACTTCTCTTGGCAAATAAATGCATTTTCAAAAGGCGATAATCCAGTAGGGAATTGGGAAAAATCTTCTTATGACATAATGGTCGAGGAGTGCGATATGGAATCATTTATCATTCAATCAAAGACAGGTTTAGCGCTTACTGTTTCCATGGGACAGCGCATAAAGATTATTGATGTGGAAGGTCAACAAATTGCAGATCTTGTTGCTTATAATGCAAGTGATTTGCATGAGAAACTTGATTCAGTTGCAACAAGAGATATTCTGCAATCGGTACATATTGAAAAAAAACAGTCGGTTTACTCGAATCTATATAAACCAATGCTCACTCTGATTGAAGATACGGTTGGCAAACATGATTTAGTTTCACCTGCTTGCAGACCAGAAATGTATGCCGTCCTTTACAACAAATACGATAAAGTTGAGAGTTGCTTCAATAACTTAAATCAAGCTTTAGATATGTTTGGTGTGCCTGCCCCGTCGCAACATAATCCATTTAATATTTTCATGAACACCTCCGTGAATAAAAACGGCGAAATGGAGTATCAAACCTCTTTATCCAAATCGGGCGATTACGTTGAATTGAGGGCTGAAATGGATCTCATTATCGCTATTTCTGCATGCCCAAACGAAGAGAGTGCCGGAAATGGTTTTCATTCCACTAGTATCATGGTGGAAATTTACTAGTTTGGAACGACTACGACTTTGGATGCACTCATTCATACCCACCCCAGTAATATACACATCGATTTTTGTCGACTCGTCGATATATGCCCCATTCATGTCCATATCCTATGATTTCGTATCGATATATGAATTATTCATATCGATATAACCCTTTTCCGCGTCGATATCCTGCCGTACCACAAAAAAAACTCATATACCCCCATGTTCCGTAAATGAATTCCCTTCCGAGAGCGACTTAGAAAACATAAATTTTCTACCTTATTGAATTTATGTGACCACGCTCTCTTTTTTTCTTAAATTCGCACAGATTTTATCCTAGATTCGGTGAAAACACTGAGTCTTTTTCCCGCGCGATTGCTCTACTAAAATACCGCCTTCCAACTAAATTTCCATTCGTTGTTGTTTTCAGCTGAAAGCACCCCCTATCTTCAATCTCATTTTCTCTTCGCTTTAAGCCTATTTTATAAGCTTCTCAAGATCCCAAGTCTCTTTTTCATCTTCCTTTTTTTGACTTATTTTTTTCCCAACTTTTTACCGTTCTATTTGAAGTGTTAATAGTATTAATTTTCAAAATAATCTGTTATAAATATGGTAGCTTCATAGTTTTAGGAAAAAAGTACCCAATAAGAGGAGGAATTTTATTGAAAAAGAATGTCGTTTCCCTTGGTCTTTCGGTTGGCCTTATTTTCAGCGGAATGGTTGGTGCGAGTGCGTTCGCAGCGTCGTCAGATTCTAGTACAAAGAATTTTAACAAAGTAACTGGTACACCGGATTTTGTTGCCGGTAAATTAACAAACCCTTCTGCTAAAGCCGCAAAAGACATCGTTCTTGATTATCTCGAGAACAACAAGCAATCTTATAAACTTGGCAGCAAGTCTGCTAGCGAATCTTTCATTGTAACATTACAGGAAGCTGACCAACTCGGCGGTTCAGTCGTTCGCTTACAACAAGTTTATAATGGTGTGCCTGTTTGGGGTTCAACCCAAGTGGCAAGGGTTGATAACAATGGCGTTCTTCAAGCCGTTAGTGGTGCAGTGGCACCAGAACTTGATAAAAAAGGATTGAAAAGTATTACAAAGAAAAAGTCACTTCAACAAGCGATTCAACTTTCAGAAGCTGATCTAGGCTTTAAGCCTGTATATGAAAAGGCGCCAATATCAGAACTAGTTGTCCTTCCAGTTGGATCTACAGCTATTTATGCCTATCATGTAAACTTAAACTTCCTTGATCCATCACCAGGTAACTATCATTATTTCATTAATGCGCAAACTGGTGAGGTCGTTAACAAGTTTAACGCTATCGACACAGCCGCTGCAAAACCAGCAATTACAGGAACGAACACCGTCGGTACTGGTTTAGGCGTCTTAGGTGATACAAAATCTATCAATACAACATTATCTAGCGGTTATTATTACTTACAAGATAACACTCGTGGATCTGGTATCTTTACTTACGACGGAAAAAATCGAAACCAACTTCCAGGAACATTATGGCAAGATGCTGATAATAACTTAAGTGCCACATATGATAAAGCTGCCGTTGATGCTCATTACTATGCAGGCGTAACCTATGATTACTATAAGAGTGTCTTCAACCGCAATTCTTACGATAATAATGGAGCGGCCCTAAAATCTACTGTCCATTACTCAAGAAACTACAACAATGCTTTCTGGAACGGTTCTCAAATGGTTTACGGTGATGGTGACGGTACGACATTTATCGCACTATCAGGTGGACTTGATGTTATCGGCCACGAATTGACGCATGCCGTTACGGAAAAAAGCTCTAACCTTGTATATCAAAATGAATCAGGTGCTTTAAATGAAGCGATTTCCGATATTTTCGGAACATTGGTAGAGTTTCATGACAACCGTAATCCTGATTTTGAAATCGGTGAGGATATCTATACACCAAACAAAGCAAATGATGCACTTCGTTCGATGAGCGACCCGACAAAGTTCGGTGATCCTGATCACTATTCAAAACGCTACACAGGAACAAGTGATAACGGTGGAGTTCATACAAACAGTGGTATCATCAATAAAGCTGCCTACCTCATCAGTCAAGGTGGAACTCATTATGGAGTTTCCGTGTCTGGTATCGGCAACGCTAAATTGGGTGCAATTTTCTACCGTGCTAACACTACTTACTTTACGTCATCTACTAACTTCAGCCAGGCACGTGCTGGCCTAGTCCAAGCTGCAAAAGATTTATATGGTGCGACTTCTGCTGAAGTAACGACAGTTACTAATGCATTTAGCGCTGTAGGTGTAAACTAAAGATTAGCGGAATTCCCCGCAAGGAGAGTTAGTCTATCTTTTAAGATTCCCAGATGAGAGCACATTGCTCTCATCTTTTTTTTGCAAGATAACATACTTTTTATGATTTTGGGTAACTTAAGTCTATGAGCCGACAAATACTAACTGTCCCGTTCTTATGGACAGTATTTTTTATGGGAAATACGTGGAATTATTTTTCCAAAATACTTATTTTTCTAAAAATAATGAAAATAAAATGTAAAAAATATTCCGTTTAATAAAGAAAATTAGGCTTTTTCCAATAAGTTGCTTTGACATTATGAAACTATTCAAATATTATATTCAATAGAACAAGGAGGTATGAATATGTCATCAATAAATAAACAGAAAATTGTGGATAGTGTTCCTCAAAAAGGTTTCTTTGGACACCCTAAAGGTTTATTCACACTTTTCTTCACAGAATTTTGGGAGCGCTTCTCTTACTATGGAATGAGAGCTATCCTCGTATTCTATATGTACTATGAAGTATCTAAAGGCGGATTGGGTATCGATGAATCCCTTGCCCTTTCTATCATGTCCATTTACGGATCACTTGTTTACATGTCAGGTATCATCGGTGGCTGGTTAGCTGACCGAGTTTTTGGATCATCCAATGGCGTATTGTATGGTGGAATTCTCATCATGCTTGGACACATTGCATTGGCATTCCCAGGAAATATTACTATGTTCTTCGTTTCTATGGTGTTGATCGTTCTTGGTACAGGCTTACTTAAACCAAACGTATCTTCTGTTGTTGGTGAAATGTACAGCGAAAAAGATGATCGACGTGACGCTGGTTTTACTATTTTCTATATGAGTATTAATATGGGTGCATTCTTGTCTCCATTAATCGTAGGAACAGTTGCAGATAAATATAATTTCCACTTTGGTTTCGGTATCGCAGCTGTCGGTATGGCCTTAGGATTATTAATTTTTGTTGCAACAAGAAAGAAGAATCTTGGTCTTGCTGGAACAACAGTTGCAAATCCACTGCCACCAGCTGAAAAGAAAAAGGTATTCACTTTTGTTGGATTAGGTGTAGTGGCTATCGCTGCAATTTGTGCTGTTCTAATTCCAATGGGACTTTTAACATTCGAAAGCTTCATTAATATCGTTACATTCCTTGGACTTTTGATTCCAACTTTGTATTTTATCGTTATGTACCGCAGCCCTAAAACGACTGCTGTTGAACGTTCAAGAATTCTTGCGTATATCCCATTATTTATCGCTGCTGTTATGTTCTGGGCAATCCAAGAGCAAGGTTCAACAATCCTTGCAAGCTATGCTGATAAGCGTACGCAATTAGATTTTGCAGGTATTCATATCTCTCCTGCATGGTTCCAATCTCTAAACCCTTTATTCATCATCATTTTTGCACCAATGTTTGCATGGTTATGGGTTAAACTTGGTCACCGTCAACCAACGATTCCACAAAAGTTCTCACTAAGCTTGTTATTCTCAGGTTTGTCATTCCTTGTCATCCTATTACCAGGCTACTTTGGTGGAACAGATTCATTGGTTAATCCTTTATGGTTAGTTCTAAGTTACTTAGTTTGCGTATTCGGTGAATTGTTGCTATCTCCTGTTGGATTATCAGCAACTACAAAATTAGCTCCAGCTGCTTTCTCAGCGCAAACAATGAGCTTATGGTTCTTAGCAAGTGCTGCTGCACAAGCGCTTAATGCTCAAATGGTTCGATTCTACACACCTGATACTGAAACACTTTACTTCGGTACAATTGGTGGAGCATCTATCGTACTAGGTATCATCCTATTGATGATTTCTCCAAAAATCCAAGAATATATGAAAGGTGTAAGATAATCATCTTTCACCTAAAGAAACCTCCGACATTTTGCCGGAGGTTTTTTGTTGTTTATTTACTGAACCACTCTTCCAATGTCATCATGGGAAAATCTTTTTCTACATCTAACTTTAAAGGTGTAATGAATTCAAGTGAGTTACCATCCGGGTCTGAAAAGTAAATGGCAGCGTGAGCACTAGGCATATTCGGTAAGACCAATGGTTGTTTTGCAGCAGTAAAACCAAAGTCCGTTTTTATTTCTATCCCTTTATCATTCAACCATTCTTTTACCTTTAACATATCTTCGATTTCCACTCGAAAGGCCACATGTCTTAAAGAAGGGTGATAAGGAACACTGACAAGTTCCGTTTCCCATAACCCTAACCAACTTTGCCCCTTTTCGATCCAAAAAAAGGCTACTTTATCATTTTTATAAGCCATTTCTAACTCTAAGTTTTTATAAAACTGTACAGATGTTTCCAGGTCCTTCACAGGCAAATGAGCTTCATACAAACCTTTTATCAAAATAGGCATCCCCTTTATTTCAAATTCATATTCTTATTTTACAATTTTCAAAAAGGACCCTCTTCCATCTCAAAGATGATTTCTACTACAACTTATGATGTAGTAAAAATCTTCAATGTAGAAACTCCATTTGAATATCTAAAAGCTCTCTTTGGTAGATCTCCTCATTTATTTCATTGGCATACTTACATCCGAACGATTTTCATTCGACAGAGGAATGGTCTGAAATATAGCTAAAATATAAATGACTACTTAAACCATACTTATCGGGACTAAAACTATTTAAATGTTCATTGTTTTTTAATGATTAAACTCGAAAGTAATTGGGCATTTGAGTTATAATAGGAAGGCATGCACTTGTCAAAGTGCGAGAGTTCTTGTATTTATCACAGATTCAATACCGAAAGCGAGTGTTCATAATGGGTCGTAAGTGGAACAATATTAAAGAAAAGAAAGCGTCAAAAGATGCAAACACTAGTCGTATTTATGCTAAATTCGGACGTGAAATCTATGTTGCAGCAAGACAAGGTGAACCAAATCCTGAATCTAATCAGGCTTTAAAGGTCGTACTTGAGCGCGCGAAAACATACAGTGTTCCAAAGCACATCATCGAAAAAGCGATTGAAAAAGCAAAAGGCGGTTCTGAAGAAAGCTATGATGAGCTACGTTACGAAGGATTTGGTCCAAACGGATCAATGGTCATCGTCGATGCTTTGACTAATAACGTTAACCGTACGGCTTCAGATGTACGTGCTGCATTTGGTAAGAACGGTGGAAACATGGGTGTGAGTGGTTCTGTTGCTTACATGTTCGATGCTACGGCTGTGATTGGTCTTGAGGGAAAGACAGCTGATGAGGTACTTGAAATCCTTATGGAAGCAGATGTTGACGTGCGTGATATTGCAGAAGAAGACGAAACCGTCATCGTTTATGCTGAACCAGATCAATTCCATGCTGTACAAGAAGCTTTCAAAAACGTTGGCATTACAGAATTCACCATTGCAGAATTAACGATGCTTGCTCAAAACGACATCACTCTTGAAGAAGAAGCTCAAGCAAAATTTGAAAAGATGATTGATGCGCTTGAAGATTTAGAAGACGTTCAGCAAGTTTACCATAACGTAGACTTAGGCGAATAATAAAAATGCTCCTTCCATCTGTTTCGATGGAAGGAGCATTTTTTATGGCTTAGGAAAAGGATATTCGAAAGTAGAAATCATTCTTCAATTAGACGAAATTAATTGCAAGTTAGAGGAGATAAAAAATATATGGTAGAGATCATTTATCAAATAGACGAAATTATCCTCAGAGAAGAGGAAATTCCTACTTGGCCCCTTATCAAAGTAAAAATCCTACATAAAATAGTAGCAAGTGTTGCTTAAAGCATGCGTTTAAAACTTCTCCTACAGGAAATAGGATAATAAATAACTTTTAGGAGGAATGTTAGATGCCTTATCGATCGCTAAGTGAACTACCTGACGCAGTAAAAGACCATTTACCTCACCATGCTCAAGAGATTTTTAAAGAAGCATTCAATTCTGCTAGCGAAGAATACAAAGATGAAGAAACGGCCTTTAAGGTAGCCTGGAGTGCTGTTAAGAAAAAATATGAAAAGAATAGTCAGGATAAATGGGTAGAAAAATGAGGCGGTAGATTCCACCGCCTTACACTTTTCAAGCCAACTTATTCAAAAAACTTTCTTGCTCTCTTGATGAAAAATAAAGATAGGATTCCTATTATCGTAATATGCACTTCTATCATCCATAAACTCTTGATATGTCCTGTTTGGTAAAATGCCAGTGGAAAATCTATTACAGCATGAATAAGAATTGCCAGAATGACATAGGAGAATTTCTTTTTCACCACGCCTGCCAACACCAATAAGCTAAAGGCAATCTGCATGAAAGCGGCAAAGAATCTTTCCACACAGCCCAACAAGTAGTAGGAAACTCCATTATTCAGTACCGTCTCTTTAATCGTAACTAGTTGTTCTTTAGGCATTTGGCTCCCTAACGAGGCTTCAAGCGTTCCAGCATTGATCATAAATGCGAAAATGATATTTGGCACCATCATCGTCAACATGAGAACAATGGCCTCAATCCCACCCCAACCAATACCAAACGATAATCCACCTTTATAGTCATGGTATTTTTTCAAAAGCCAAGTAAATAACAAGAATCGTCCAAGCTCTTCGAATAATCCCGCTGCCATTCCTCCGTATACACCGAATAACCATGGGTGCTCCGCATAATTAGGAAAATTGGTTAAAACAGCTACATGCAAAATCTTTTCTAAAATTTGTGTAATAACAATGAAACCAATACTCCCAATGATGATAGGCTTCACATAAATACCTGTTTTCTTTTTATAGAAGAGTATCAAACCTGCAAATAACACAAATGAAAAAACCAGTGGTACAAACATAGAAATCAGTGTAGCAGTACTAACCATTCTAATCTCCCCTTTAGAAATCTTCTTAATTATTATCATTATCAATAATGATAATATAATCCGTTTTTTTACAATTGTCAAACATTTTTTTGGGAATTTTTCCTACTTTTCATTTTAGTTCGTTTTTCAAAAGACTTGCTATTAAAGAAAACCAAATAAAAAAGGATTTGCAAGGAGCAAATCCTTTTTATCATTTCCAAACATGTTGCATCGGCCCGCTATCGCCATAAACTGGATCGAGATCAGGCAAGGGTACACTCCGAATTTCTCCTAGAGATTGAGCACGTACACCTGGATCCCTTTTTCTCAGATTATATCCATTTCCATTGGGATAGGCTCCGACGATTACGAAATCATCGCTGCTCTCCAGCTTTTTATGACCTGTCCCGGCCGGCAGAAGTATGACATCGCCTTTATTTAGTTCCAGACGGTCTCCTTCCTCTCCACCAATCAGAACAGTGGCTTTTCCAGCCTTTACTCCCAAAACTTCGTGTGAATTGCTATGATAATGGTGATAATCGAATACGTCACCTGACCAGCTTCCTAACCAATTATGGCGGTTAAAAGTAGCTTCTATTTCATTTGGATTCTCTTCCATTACCCCTTCATATACAATGACCGGCAATTTCGGATTGTTGGGGATTTCGCCGTCATCTTTAAACATTATAGTTTTGTAGTGCATTTGCACAGTAAACCCCTCACTTTCCGATAAAAGCTGTATTAAGGTGTCTTTGTACTAAATGTATCTCCCGCTTCTAATTCACCTGAGTTAAATCCTTTATAGAACCAACTCTTTCTTTGTTCGGATGAACCATGTGTAAAGCTCTCTGGGACCACATAACCTTGTGCCCTTTTCTGAATCGTATCATCACCAACCGCACTTGCAGCTGTCAGCGCTTCTTCAAGGTCACCTTCTTCAAGCAAATCCATTCCTTGTGCGTGATGTGCCCACACACCCGCTAAATAATCTGCCTGCAATTCAAAACGAACTTGGTATTTATTATATTCTTCTTGACTAAGTTTTTGTCGAAGAGGTGCCAGCTTTTCGGTCGTTCCTAAAAGCGTCTGTACATGATGTCCAACCTCATGGGCAATGACGTAGGCCATCGCAAAGTCACCAGGTGCTTTGAATTTGCGTTGGAGCTCTTCGTAGAAACTCAAATCAATGTACAGTTTCTGATCACCAGGACAATAGAAAGGACCAACTGATGAACCTGCAGTCCCACAAGCTGATTCAACACTACCCGAATATAGAACTAACTTCGGCTCTTCATATACTAAGCCTCTCTCTTGAAATTCTTTAGCCCAGACCTCTTCTGTGTCTGCAAGAACGACAGAAACGAATTGAGAAAGCTCCTTCTCCTCTGCCGTTTCCTCGTAAGGTGCGCCGGTATCTGAACCTGACGACCCCATACTATTAAGCAGGTCACCTGGGTTTCCGCCAAGCAGCGTTACAATCAGCAAAATCACGATACTGCCGATTCCTCCACCTACAATTGTCTTACCGCCCATTCCCCTTCGGTCTTCTACGTTAGAACTTCCTCTTCTTCCCTTCCATTGCATGAAATAGCCTCCCTTATCTTCGCTCAAGTATTCGTACTCACATATAATGTCCTTAGTGTTATACCCGCGATTAGGATTTATTTAACTTCATGCTTAATTTATTGTTAAAAATGCTGTTTTCGCATAGATTGTTGCTTTTACGGAAAAGGCAACAACACGTATAGATTCTTATTTCGTGCTCTTTTCCTCAATATAAAATTCTAAACGCTAAATCCCTAATGGTTTTAGGAACCAATAACAACAACGTTTACGAAAAGAGCCTAAAAAAAGCCCCAGTCCCAACAAAGAAGGGAATGGCGCTTGAGTTCGAAAAGAATGATGATGTTTGGTTGCCTTACTATTTTCTCTTCTGATAATTTGAACAAATCATGTTAAATTTCATATAGCCACTATATGATTATCAACTCGTTAATGGCAAGTGGATTTCAATCAACGTTCCTTCATTCACCTTACTTTTATAAGAAATGAGGCCATGATGCTGTTTGATAATCCTATTGCAGATCATGAGGCCAAGCCCTGTACCCTTTTCTTTTAATGAGTAGAATGGTTCTCCTAGACGCGGCAGAAGTTCCTCTGGGATGCCACATCCTTGATCATGAACGGAGGCGATGCAATTTCCTTCTCCATCGTTTCGAAGGTTCACCTTAATGATTCCGCCGTCTTTCATGGCTTCCATGGCGTTCTTTAAGATATTGAGGAAAACTTGCTTCAGCTGATTCTTTTCACCATCTATATAAAAAGAATCGTCTTCATAGTGTGCTTCAAATTGAATGCCATTCATATGTGCCTGTGGAGATAGCAACTCTAGCGTTTCTTCCATGATAACTTTTAGATTCAACCTGTTTAACTGGATTGCCTGCGGTTTTCCTAAAGATAATAGACCACTTGTAATAGATTCAATTCTTTCAAGTTCACTCAAAATTAAATCATTGTATTTAAATGATTGATTTTCACTCTTATAAAGTTGAACAAAACCTTTAATCGTTGTAAGCGGGTTTCTAATTTCATGGGCAACCCCTGCAGCAAGCTCACCGACGATTGATAGTTTCTCTGACTGTAAAAGAAGTTCTTCCGATTTCTTTCTTTCAGAAATGTCACGGCTGATGAGAACGATATGTTCTATCGATTTTTCACCTGCAACCGGCATGCAACGGGACTCAAATTCAATCCAATGACCTTTTTGATGTTGAAGTCGATATTCCATCGTGATGCTTTCTCTATTGTGCAAAAGATGCATCATATTTTCTCTGAAAGACTTCGCATCGTCTGGGTGAATCAATTTGCACACATTACTATCTTCTAGTTCTAATCTTTCATATCCTAAAACAAACTCATGAGAAGGGGAAAAATAAATGACTGAGTTCTCCTTATCCAAAACCAAAATTAAATCCGAAGTATTTTCTGCAATCAAGCGGTATTTGGACTCGCTTGAGGCCAAGGTTTCTTCCATCTTCTTATTTTCATTGATGATTCTATATAGTTTTAAATAAGACTCGATCAATAATGATCCGATTGCTACACCTAGCATGACGAAAAGTAAGTATTGCAGATGAAACAGTGGTTTATGCGGAAATACATGAAACAAAATAGGTACAGTTACCACATAAATTAATAAATAAGTAGCATATAAAATCAGGCTCTTCTTTATTGGTGAAAGACGGGCTATATAAAAATGCAGAATAGTAAGACCTACCATGATAAAGGACCATCCAATTATCGCGGGATACCAATTTCCACTTGTAAACAATCTTGCCAACAATGCAAAAACACCAGTAATAATACCTGCAATTGGTCCTAGATAGGCAAATACTAGAATGACAGGAGCATACCTAATATCATATGAATATCCCTGTTGCTGGAAGGATAACATGACAAGGATGACGGAAACCAATCCTGCATACAGACTCACCCCATAGCGACATTCCTTTAGTGGCTTATAATTGATAAAGGAGCGAAGAACTAATGGAGTGCTTACCATTAGTGAAAATATTGATAGATTGATAATGTAGTCTAAAAGAACCAATTTTCTCCACCCACATCCCATTATTTTCATAATATTCTATTTAATCATAAACCAGACTGAAAAGTATTTCTATATAAAAAAAGCTTATCAGTAGTAAAAATACAATACACACAAAAGAAGCACCAAGAAAAACAATTTCCCTTGATGCTTCTAATATGAGTACCTATACAAATTAATCTAATTATTCTTCCGTCGATATAAGTCCATTGACTTATAACCCTCACCTAAAATGGTCTCCATTTCAAGTAATCGTTTTTCTTGGGTTTCGACCCTTTTGGCACTGTATACATATCTCGCCCAGTCTTTTTGATAGCCAAAAGTTAGCTCATTATAGACATGTAAGATTTCTTCATTATTTTTTAAATGATTCTTTATATCATCAATATAAACAATGTAGTCATCCACGCACTGACTGGCTTTGGAACTTTCAGCTTTTTTCATTTTCTTCTTTTCATGCTTCATTCCGATTATCGTGAACACATCATTCAGACTTACCATTCTTGCAAACTTGATATCACTATTTGGGACATATCCATCTTCACCAATTCCGAGTGTCGGAAAGATACTATCCCTTTCAATATGTTCTTTATATTGCGGATTGTTTTTCTTTGGGTATGCAAAGAACATATATCCTTTATCCTTAAGTAATTGTTTCTCAATCACGTTCTGCAACTGATTTTTGAAATCCTCTAAATTAAAAACAAAAATAAAAATAAGATCATATTGATCAGCACTGAGAGAAGCGTCAAATTCTAATTCATTAAAATCGGTAATATCCTCAGGCTTGTTCAAGATGAGTTTAGAAGGATATTTGTTAAGATTCAGCTTTTCAATCACAGTCTTTTGAGAATTCATACTAGATACTCCTTTGGCATTGAATATGGAGGTAGTTCTCGATAAAACATTTACTAAAACTATTGTATATGACAATCTCCTGTTTTGCCAAAAATACAAGTGAGTATCCTTAAATCCTAACCTTCAAGTGGGCTAGCCAACTTTATGTTGTGCTACCATTTCTTGAGGATTTTGTTTCCGCGCAAATAAACTATAGTAAAGAAATAAACCACCTAAAACGTAAATAGATCCATATTGATAGATTTCACTGAAGCTAAATTCTGCTGCTACTAAGCCTATCAGAAATGAACCTACCCCGATCCCAATATCAAATACCGATAGGAAAGTGGCAGTTGCTATCGCACTTCGCTTAGGTGAAGCTGCTTTAATGGCAATGGTTTGAAAGGTTGGAAACAGTGTTCCCCAGCCCAATCCTGCAAATGCAGCTGCCATCAGAAAAAGAACAGCTGAATGACCCGTTCCGAGAAGGAACATTCCAATCGCAAAGATGATGATTGCCGGATAAACAATGACATTAGCACCGTACCGGTCAAACCATTTTCCAGTAAACGGTCTCGATAAAAGGAGGACAACCGCATAAACGACAAAGAAGTAGCTCGAGATACTTCCTAATCCCATTTCATGAGCATGCACTGAGACAAATGAAAGAATAGAAGAGTATACCATCGCGAAAAAGGCTGCAACGAGTGCAATGGGAAGGGCAGAACCTTCAAAAAGCGTCTCTTTCAAGCTTAATGTCTTACGTTCTTTATTTAGAAGATGATAATTCTTGTCTGTCTTGATCAGTAATCCAGCTAACAATGCTGCAATGGAAGCGATGACACCCATCTGCAACATTGCATCCACACCCCATGTTTGCAAAGCGGTTAACCCTAAATAAGGACCAACAACCATCGCCAAAGTGGATGATAAGATGAAATACCCCATCCCTTCTCCTCTTCTCGACTGAGGGATGTTTGTTGCCGCAATCGCACCTGCAGCAGTTGTCGCCATTCCAAATCCTATTCCATGGTAGAAACGAATTAGTAATAATCCTTGAATGGAATGCGCTGTAAAGTAAAGAATGGTAGCTGTCAAAAAGATGACCATAGACAAAAGCAAAATCAATCGGCTGCCTATTTTTTCAATCCATCGACCTGCAAACGGTCTAATGACGATCGCAGAAATCAAAAACACTGTCGTCGTTAGCCCAGCCTGTGATTTTTCACCATTTAGATTCTCGACAACATATATAGGTAGAGTCACGAGCAAGAAATAAAAAGTTAAAAATAAGAAGAAATTACTCGCAGAAATACTAATAAAATTTTTGGTCCACAACTTGGTGTCACTAACATTCATGCTGATTTTCTCTCCTTTAGATATGTTTGATCCAACTTGAAATGAGTTGTCTCAAATCTTTTTGTGCGGATTCAGGCAGATTTTCTACCAGTTTCTGATTCAGTCTTAATACTGTTTCTTCCCATTTTGGAAAATCCTCTAGAGCCTTCTCTGATAGCCCAATAAACTTTTTTCGCTTGTCTTCCCCTGTTTGTAGTTGAATATATCCGAGTTTAGAAAGCCTTTGTATCGTTCGGGTCATCGGTGGTGCTTCAACTGCCAAGTAATCACATAATTCTTTTTGAGTTAAAGTACCTTTTTCCTTTAAGACATATAGAACCGACCATTGCGCGCTATATAGCCCAAATGGCTCGAGAGCTTCATTTAAGTGTTTTGTCAGCTTTCTTGAAAGCTGATGAATGGTATGGAAAAGTTGATGTTTATCTTGCATTTCGAACACCCCATTTATTTACCTAGGTAACTATATAATATTTATCTTATCACAAAATAGTTACTTAGGTAAGTATTTAATTTCAGTTCATTTGATGGTAGAGAAATGTTAATTTCCCGTAATCCGCAATATTTTTCCGTTTCGTTTGGTTATTTTCCCGTTTAAAAAAATTTATTCCCGTCATCAAGAAACATATTTCCTTTAAGACCATTTATTTTCCCTTTTCATTAGTTAAGCTCACCAAACGAAAAAAGCACCCCCATGGATGCTTTTTTCTTCTAAATCAAATCTCGATGGCACCGGCCACGTCATACAGTTCCAAATTAATGTCGACATTCTGACCGAGGGCTAACTTGGCTAACTGTGCTCCTAGATACGGGCCGACTGTTAATCCTGACGCACCAAGTCCGTTCGACAAGAGGAGGCCATCAATTCCCGGCACCTCTCCAATGATTGGCAAGAAATTAGGTGTGAAGGGGCGGAAACCGACACGGGTCTCGACGAGTTCACCGTCTCTTAAATCAGGAGCTACCGTTAATGCTTTATCTAAAATTTCATGTAAGCCACCTGATGTGACTCTTCTGTCAAATCCCATATCGTCTTCATGGGTTGCTCCAACCACCACTCGCCCACCATCAAACGCTAAAATATATTGATTGTTCGGGGGAATCACGACTGGCCAATCTTCTGTTTTTGTATCTTCAAGTTGCAAATGTACGATTTGAGCTTTCTGTGGAGCGACTTTCAGTTTGATTCCAAGTGGAGTCAGCAGTTCTGCTGCCCATGCACCGGCTGTAATGATCACTTTATCCGCTTCATATAGCTGGTCTCCCACACATACACCTGTTACTTGTCCTTCTGCATGTAAGAGTTGAGCAGAACCATGAACGATGTCGGCGCCATGTTTGACCGCAGCAGTAATCATCGCATCCCTTATTGCACGGCCATTCACACGTGCTGCTCCACTAATATGAACCGATTCATATTGGTCTGATAAGGACGGAAATAAAGCCGACGTTTCTTGGGCAGATAAACGTCTTACCTCACCGATTTCAGGAGCATCTTCTCGTCTTAAGATTGCTCTCTCTTCCAACTTTTCAAGCTTTCCGTTATCTGTATGTAAATTGATGGCACCCACTTGTTTATAGCCTGTTTCCGTTTCTCCGTCCTCTTCAAGTTGTTTAATGAGTGGGCGATAGTAGGCCGCTCCACCTTTAGCAAGTGCATACCATGCTTTGTTTCGACGCTGACTCACCCAAGGACAAATGATTCCCGCTGCTGCGTCTGTTGCCTGCCCAGGTTCTTTGCGATCTACTAACGCTACCTCTACTCCTGCTTTTGCTAAATGATAAGCTGTGGATGCTCCTAATATCCCAGCACCAATGATGATAAATTGTTTCATCTAAACACCTTTTTCAAATAAATTTCATGCTTCCATTTTACAAGAGTTAGCGGTCAGACTCAAAATCTCAATTGGATGACACTTTGATTTCAGACTTTACATTATGGCATTTGATTAGAAAATGTTATAAAGCCCTCTCACTCAAACCACCTTTTTAAAAACAGAAAAATCCAAACTATTAAACTTATCTACCAACTATATAAAACACCTTCCCTTAGCCGATATGAATAAAAAGGCATTGCGCTTTATTCATTTTCACCAAGTAAAATTACATAAGGATAAGGGGAAACAGAATTCATGGCCAAAACAACAAAAGGTAATAAAACTAACAAGAGGCTATCCATACGTGTGAAGTGGATACTGTTTATGTGCTCAGCTATCTTTTTAGCACTCTCAGCGTCAGTACTATTTAATCTTTATACCGTAAATGGAATTTTAGAAAAAGACAATATGGCTGTTAATAAAACAAATGCCGATAATGCGGCTGCCCAAGTAAATTTAGAGCTGGCTAATTACGCGAACTCACTTGAGCAGCTAGCCGAGATTACCGCAACTGATATAAAATCGGCTGATTCGATTGCGCGTGTAGATCAAGCCATTCATGCCATACAAGAACAAAATAAAAATTTGATTTCCGTTTATTATATGGATTTCGTGAGTGGAAAGCTTCACATTTCTCCATATGTCGAATTCGATAAGGATGTTCGAGAAACAAGGACTTACAAGGATCTAGCAAAAAATCCGAAAACGATTTGGATGGATGTATACGAAGATACGACAGCCCATAAAATTATGACATCTGTTGTCACACCGGTCATGTCAGAGGGCAAAATGGTCGGTGCGCTCGGGTATGACATTGACTTATCGACGATAGGAGAAGCTCGAACAAAGATTGAAAATAGCTCAAAAAGTAAACTTGTCATTTTGGATGCACAAGGCTTTATCGTCAGTTCCTTCATGAAAGAAGCCGACGGAAAAAACATGAATCCAGCTAAAAGCGGAACAGCTGAAGGAGTCGAAGATCTTGTATCAAATTCCACATCTTTCAAAAAGGATTTAGGATGGATCGAAGACATTTACAGTAGCTCAAAGAATCTTACGCATGACTTCTCCTGGGAAGGAAAGTCCTACTCTGGACAAGTCGCGTCGATTCCAGAGTTAAATTGGAAAGTTCTTTCGTTCACTCCCGATAAAGTTTTCTTAAACAAGATGGATCAAGTAAGAAATACAGGCATTTTCTCTATTCTGATTGGCTTATTATTAGGGGCTATCCTTGCTATCTACTTGGCTGAAAAACTTAAAAAGTTGATTTCAAATTTTGGTTCAGTAATCGATGAAAACGGCTGAAGGCGATTTAATCACTGAACTCAAGTTTCCATCGAACGATGAAATTGGAGACTTGGCAAATGTGTATAACAAAATGCTTGGAAACATTAGAGCTTTAATTGAAAAAGTGAATGAAAATGTTCACTCGGTCAGCCAAGCAACTGGTGGACTGACGGTTATCGCAAGTGAAAACAGTGCGGCCATTACGGAAGTTTCCCGCTCTATTGAAGAAATTGCTGCAGGTGCAAGCAACCAATCCCAAGAAATCGAAAGAGGATCGAATGCTGTCCATGAACTAAGCGAGGAAATAGAAGAGCTCATCAGTCAATCCACTTCAATTGAAATGCTTGTCAGTGATGCTTCAGATAAAATCCAAACAGGAAATCATCAAGTAGAGAAACTTCAAGACTCCTACCGGAACCTCGAAGCTGCTTTTGGAAAAGTAACAGGAATGATTTCTCATCTTGATGAAAAATCGAAATCCATTTCTGATGTAACACAAGCAATCGCTCAAATTGCAGAACAAACGAATTTGCTATCGCTAAATGCTTCAATTGAAGCAGCTAGAGCAGGCGAGCATGGTAAAGGATTCTCAGTCGTTGCGAATGAAGTTCGCACGCTTGCAGAAGAATCTAAGCGCGCTGCGAAAAATATTCAACAAATCATCAACAGCGTACTGGTTGATACGAAGGAACTGGTTGATGTGATGAAAGAAACGAACCAAATCAGTTCCGAGCAAAAAAGTGCTGTTACGACTGTAAGTACATCAATCAACCAGTTAACTTCATCCTTAAGTAACATGACCAAATCGTTGCAGGAGGAAACAGCGTCCATTAATAGCATCCAGGAGCAAAAAGAGACTGTTGTTAAAATGATCGAAGAAATTTCAGCTGTTTCCCAACAAACAACGGCATCTGCAGAGGAAATTGCTTCAGCGATGGAACAACAGGCAGCGTCTTCAAGTGAAGTAGCACAGTATGCTTCACAGCTATCAAATCTTTTAGACAATTTGAATCAGGCAGTTGAACAATTCCGCATTCAGAATTGATCGCTTTAGGAAAAAATGAAAATTTTGCACAAAAAGAAAGCAGCTGTTAATGGCTGCTTTTTTCCTGACTTTAGGCTGTTTCCGCAAACTTTGTTGCTATTTAACGAATTGAGGTAGTGTAAGAAAAAATTCATTGTTTATCATTACAAGGAAAACGAATATCGACTCTCGTTCCTTGTCCCAATGAGCTACTGAATTGTATGTCACCATTGTACTTAGCCACAATGTTATAGCAGATCATCAATCCTAAGCCTGTCCCTTTACTTTTTAGTGAATAGAAAGGTGTACCAAGAGCTTTCACTTCCTCTTGGGACATTCCACACCCTTTATCCGTTATTGTGATTTCTATGATTTCTTTATTCCTATGTGCACTTACAAAAACGGAATCCCCTTTTTTAGATGCCTCAATCGCATTTTTTAACAGGTTAATCATTAATTGTTTAAATTCAATGAGGTTGGCAGCAATATAACAGCCCTCCTCTACATCTAGTTCAATTTCATTATCATTTAAAAGCCCATAAGACTTGATAAGATCGGTCACACTTTGAAGAGCTTCTTTCACATCTATTAAAACCAATTTTTTATCATTATCTGGTTTTGCAATGGTGAGAAACTGTGAAATGACAAGCTCAGCCGTATTCAATTCATCAATCATCAGAGCTAGGTTTCTTTTTACATCCACACTGAAAGAAGCATCTTGCTCATAATATTGCAAAAATCCTTTAACAACAGTGAGAGGATTTCTAATCTCATGGGCAACAGCAGCTGCCAGTTGACCAGTAGTTTTTAATCGCTCGGATTGCTGTATTTGTTCATAGTATGATCTTTGCTTTTTAATTCGTTCATAAGAAAAATTAAAAATCAAAAATAAGAGAACCTGACTCCCAATAAAGTTCATGATGTTTCCTGTAATGTCTAGCCTAAAATACTCGAATGAATTTCCCGTTTGAAAATAGAGAATGTAAGCAAAAGTGAGCATCATTAAAGTAGCATTTAGTACTAAAGAAAAGTAAAAAAGTACCGTATCGAAAAAAAGAATAGCAAATGCCGGAAATAGACATATGAAAATAAAATTGGACCAAGCATCTGGATATAAGTGAAAAATAGTATAAATGTAAGCGGCAGCAGCCACCATAAACTTCATGCGAAAAGAGTGGGTTTCATACTTGGGATAAAGCCAAAAACATATCGAGACAATGATGACCAGTATAATATGTAATCCAAAACCCAAATCCATTTTTGGGTAAAGTGGATTACCGACTAATAACCCCATAACCATTAGTGCAATAATGATAAGTGTTGAAGAATAGTATAATTTCTTATTCATATGATGAGAAAATTCTTTCATGTATTCACCTTTAATCTTTGTGAAGATTTATAAACTTAGTTATTTCCAGGTAGAAATCCCCAAACTTATTACAACAATAAATTATTATTAAAGTATAACATCGTTTCACTTATGTAAGATACTAGAAAAATGTATTTTTTTAGAAATACTCTTTTCGAACAAAGCCTCATAAATAATCAGGGTAGTCATACAAAAAAACCTTCGGCGTTCATCCTTGCCGAAGGTTTATTAATTGCTTTATGTTATTGAGCTGTGTAACCACCATCGATAACGATTGCCTGTCCGGTTACACTTTTTGATTTGTCACTTGCAATGAACATTGCATAATCAGCAATTTCACTTACATCCAATAAACGTTTTTGTGGTACTAGTGGATAAATAACTTCTTCTAATACTTTGTCCAAAGGAACATTTCTAGTATTCGCGATGTCCTGAAGCTGACCACGCACAAGTGGTGTATCAACATATCCAGGGCAAATTGCATTAACTGTTACTCCAAATGGTGCAGATTCCAAAGCAGCGACTTTTGTCAGGCCGATTACACCGTGCTTCGCACTGTTGTAAGCTGCCTTACCTGCGAAACCAACTAATCCGTTAATGGATGCAATGTTGATGATTCGTCCAAAAGCTTGCTTCTTCATAATTGGAAGTGCATATTTTGTAGCAATGAAAGGTGCTGTTAGCATGATTTTAATTATCAATTCGAATTTTGCAGTAGGAAACTCTTCAATTGGAGATACATGTTGTAAGCCAGCGTTGTTAATGAGTACATCCAGGCGGCCATACTTTTCATTAGCCGTTTCGATCATGTTCTTGATATCTTCTTCACTTGTAACATCGGCTTTAAGACCGATCGCGTCATAACCAAGTTTTCGAAGATCTTCGGCTGCTTTTTCTACGCCTTCTGCATTTAAATCCGTTAATACAACCTTGCTGCCATTTTCAGCAAATGTCTTTCCGATTTCAAATCCAATTCCACTTGCAGAACCTGTAATCACTACTACTTTATTTTCAACCATGTTACTCCACTCCTTTAATTTTAGATAATTCCTATTGAAGCCATAATAATCCCAACAATCATTGCAATCGTCGGAATGACGAGACCTACCATAAATACATCTTTATAACAATCCTTATGGGTCAACCTTGTTACCGCTAATAGCGTTAACAATGCTCCATTGTGAGGTAGAATCGATGCTCCAGACGCAATCGATGCCATCCTATGAAATGCTTCAGGACTCATACCTGTGGTTTGAGCTAAATCAAAATACGTATTTCCAAGAGCCTGAAGGGCAATTCCCATCCCCCCAGATGCTGAACCAGTAATCATGGCCAGTATTTGCACAATGATTGATTCAGAAACTAGCGGATTATTAGATATTCCTAATAACATTTCAGTAATATCCTTAAATTCTGGAACGGCCGTAACAACTGCTCCAAAACCAACTGCAGCACTCGTGTTCAATATAGCCATTCCTGAACCTTTTGCACCTTCATTAATCGAACCAATGAATTTCTTATACTGCTTGATATTAATGACCAAAATAGCAAGAATACCAGCTAACAAAGATGGAATAGGTTCAAGCTTAACAAAATCAAGCAAGATCACTACAATCAGAAGCGGCACTAGAGACAATATCCAGTTAGGTAAATCAGTCTGTTCTGACTCTTCTTGCTCTTCTTCCTTTTCAATATCTTTAAAAGTATCGCCGGCCGCAGTCATTTTTTTCTCTCTAAAGGCTAACCAGAAGTAACCTCCTGCAGCCATGATGATCGTTGCAACAATCCCCATTAAAGACCCTGCCATTGGCGTTGTCTTGAATGAATCCATTGGAATGAGATTCTGAATCTGCGGAGTGCCAGGAACCGATGTCATCGTAAAAGTAAAAGCGCCCAATACGATAGTTGGTGCAATTAACTTCCTTGAAATATTGGCTTCCTTAAATAAAGCCAAAGCAATAGGATAAATAGCAAATACTACGACGAAAAGACTTACACCGCCATACGTCAAGATTGCTGAAGCCACTAACACACCTAATATGGCACGTTTTTTCCCGATAAATTTTGTAATTTGGAAGGCAACCGCCTTGGCAGCTCCAGTATCTTCCATCAATTTACCGAACACAGCCCCTAACAGGAAGATAGGGAACCATTTTTTCGTGAAATCAACAAAGCCTTGCATATATGTTTGTGTATAGGCTTCCGTTAAGTCCAAACCGCTTAGTAGCGCGACCACCCCTGCAACAATAGGAGCTACCCAAATGATCGACCAGCCTAGATAGGCCAAAACCATTAGTAGTACTAAGCCTATCACTATACTTAGCATTTCATTTCCACCCCTTCTCTTCAAACTATTGAAAGATAATTTTCCCCTTTGCTTAGGTTTTTTGGATATCCCCTAACACATCAAGAAATTTTACTCTTATTGAATGGATAGGTAAAATGAATTAATACTATAATTATCATGCGAAAAAGCTATAGGAAAATAATAACTTTTTTTACTATAGAAGATAGATCGGAGTTCATTTTATGGATTTACGTCAATTAACCTATTTTATTGAAGTAGCTAAATACAAAAGTTTCACAAAAGCTTCTCAGACGCTTCATTTATCTCAACCAACCATCAGTAAGATGGTGAAGGGCCTTGAAGATGAATTGGGAATAGAACTCTTCGACCGCTCCGCAAGGCAGATAGAATTAACGGATACGGGTGAAATTGTCTATGAAAAAGGGAAGGTCATATTGGAATCATTGAATAAGCTATCTACCGATTTGTACGATTTGACCAACTTAAACAAGGGGAAAATACACATTGGTATTCCCCCCGTTATCGGATTTTTATTTTTTCCAAGAATCATTAAATTTTTTAATGATATGTATCCTAATATCAATATTCGAATGTCTGAATTCGGAGCCAATAGAGTAGAAGAAGAGGTAAAAGATGGTTTGTTAGATCTTGGGGTTGTCGTTCTACCTGTGGATCAAGAAGAATTCGAGATCGTACCATTTGTCTGTGAAGATATGATGCTCTTTGTGCATTCATCCCATCCTTTCTCAGAAAAAAAACAGGTGGAGATGAAGGACTTAAAAAAAGAATCCTTCATATTATTTCGTGAAGACTTTGCTCTCCATGATCGCATCATTCAAGAATGTGTTATGGCTGGCTTCCAACCTAATATCGCATACGAAAGCTCCCAATGGGATTTTATTAGTGGAATGATTGCTGAAAATTTAGGTGTTTCCATTTTTCCTCATTCTATTTCAAAGAAAATAGAACACATCGGGATCAAAGCCATTCCAATCGTAAATCCATCCGTACCTTGGCGACTTGGCATCATTTTAAAAAAGGGAAGATACGTTTCTCATGCCACTCGAGAATTCATTAAAAATATCACACAGTTTCAGAAGCATTAATCTTAGCTAAAGAAAACTCCCATCGCCGAGGCAGTGGGAGTACAAAACGATCTTGTTTCGGGACCATCTCGATTCTTTCAGCATTTCTCTTTCGATAAGAAAACACCTCCTGAGTTGCGTAATATTCTACGATTCAGAAGGTGTTTTTCAATTTCCAAATTAAACGAACACTATTTAATCCGCGCACCGTTTGAGCCTAATCTATAGCCATTAATTGTTGTATTATAGGCCATTGCTCCGTTGCTATAAAAGTAATACCACTTACCTCCTGTATAAACCCAACCGGTTTTCATCTTTCCGCCTGCATCAAGGAAATACCAAGTCGTTCCTACCTTTAACCAACCAGTGTGCATGACTCCGTTTGTGTTCAAATAGTACCAAGATGTCCCTGATTTTAACCAGCCCGTCTTCATCTTTCCACTTGAATCAAAGAAATACCATTTGTTATCTAACTTTAACCAGCCCGTTTGCATGACTCCTTTTGTATTCAAGTAGTACCAAGATGTCCCTGATTTTAACCAGCCCATCTTCATCTTCCCACTGGATTCAAAGAAATACCATTTGTTATCTACCTTCAACCAGCCTGTTTGCATTGCTCCCTTTGAACCTAAGTAGTATGAAGCCGTTCCTATTTTCAACCAACCCGTCTTCATTGACCCATCTGTGTTAAAGTAATACCAAACGTTATTAACCTTTTCCCAACCCGTTTGCATTTCTCCGTAACTATTAAAATAATACGTAACCGCATTGATTTTCTTCCAGCCAGTTACATAGTCTCCAATAGCTGGATCATAATAATGCCAGAAACCATCAAATTGCTCCCAACTCGAAGCGGTTTGGAAATGGATGACAATATCTTCAGTTAACTTGTTGCCGTCTGTGCCAACTAATGCCTCTTTACTTATTTTTAGTGTATAAGTCGTTTTTTCATTAAGAAGGTCTGGAGATACATACAAAACATCGTCATCAACCTCATTATAAGTCTCTATATAGCCATTAGGACCTATAATGCTTATTTTCGTATCATCAGCGATACGAATCGATTGATCAAAATTAAATGCGAACACGCGACTTAAAGGCACATTCTTTACTCCGTCAAAAAATTCGTCATATTCATACGTCTCGTCATCGTAATAAGTAACTGATACACTTTCAAGCAGTTCAATCGGAGAAACGGGTTCTTCAGGCTTGCTTAGGTCTTCCCTAATATACCGTTCGTCCATGTTAATCTTAACTAAATGAATCGCTCCAGCATTGTCTTCATATATGGCAAAAATTCCGTTTTGAGAATAAAGGTTTTGAACTTTAAGGTTTCTTCCAACTGAATACAAATACTCATTTGTATTGTATTTATAAACATCAATTCCTCCATTGATGTTTGCAGCAAAAGTTAATTGCTCTTGTAAACTAAAATCATAATCTTTGTATTTCGCTCCTAGAATGAATGCAAAACCCATATCCCCAGACTCGGACTGCGTTAAATTGCACACAACCCCACTACGATTATAAAGTTTCAATCCATCCGGAGAAATCTTCGCATATGCCTGAAAAGAATCCTTCCCCTGATAAGGAGATTCGTATTGATTTTGAATGACACCATGATCCACCTCAATCGCTTTAACACTCGATGGATAATATTCCGTACTTGTCACATAAACTTTTGAGAGTTCAGGGCTGTAATAAAGATTGGATGACTTATAAATGTCAGATGCAGTTGGATTAGGTATTTCTCCTCTATTTGATAGGTTATAAACCTTCACTTTTTCCCAATGGTTTGAACCTGACGAAATGTAAGCAAAGCCATTTTCATCAATCACAAAATCGTAAGGATCTGTATCTACATCAATCAATTTCGTTGCTGTGAAAGTCTCAGCATCTACCTCTACAATGGCGCCTGCCAACTGCTGGTCAGTGTAATCTCGATGAACCATTTTATGTTGAGTCACATAAAGCTTATTTTCAAATAGCTCGATTCTCTCTGCTGGGTACGGCAACGCAAGAGCCTTGATTTCCCCTGTAACAAAATTGGCTGCATAAATTGTTTTGCTTCCTAATCTAGTCATATAGACAATAGGTTTACTAGAATCCATCACTGTATCATAAGGTTTGAAACCAAGGTTATCGATTGTACCTGCAGGATCTGGTACACCTGGTGTATCCGGCAGACCTGAGGTTGGCTGAGTATCAGCACTCATCGTTTCTAAAAAGTAATGACCGTTACTGTCTTTATGAATCATCACCAATTTTCCATCTTGGTAATGAAATTTTTGAACATTTAAATCTTTTCTTAACGGGTACAAATACTTATTTGTTCCATATTGATAAACGTCAATTCCACTCGTGCTACTTGCACCAAATGTCAGTTGATGTTCTACACTAAACTCGAAATCATTGTACTTTTTCCCAAATGTAAATCCATATTGCATATCACCAGATTGATATTGCGCAAGCTCAAATACATCGCCGCTCGCATTGTAGTAATGCATTCCATCTGGAGTCACTTTCCCGGAAACACCAAGATCATATTCACCATGAAAAGGGGAATCATAATGATTTTGAATGACACCATTTACAACTTCAAATGCTTCAATATCCCTTGGCATAATAGTCGTATCAATGGCATAAATTTTTGCCGTTTCCGCATTGAAAAAAATGTTCGATTTTTCATACAATGAAGTTTTGGTTGAGTTTTGAATAATCTCAGTTTTATCTTTCATTGTGTAAACCTTTAAATCCCCATGCTGTCCCGACCAGGTGATATATAAATATAGCCATTCTGATCAACAGCAATATCAAAAGGGTCGGCTGCAATATCCATCGTATCGCTTAACGTAAATGTCTCCGTATCTACCTCGGCAATGCCTCCACTATAAGGTCCAACATTGTATGTATCATGACTCATTTTATGTTGAGTTACATACAGTTTCCCCTTTTGTAAATCCAGTCTCTCTGCAGGGTCTGGAAGTGTTAAGGTTTTCATTTCACCTGTGGAAAAATTGACTGCGTATAGCGTCTTGCTTCCTAACTTTGTCATGTAAACCACCGGTTTATTCTGGTCAAGAACCGAATCATGCGGTGTAAAACCTAAGCTTATTGGTCCGATAGCAGATTCCGCACGAACAGTTTGGCCTTGTAATGACGGTATCACCACAGACATCAATAGTACAAAAATCAAAAGAGACTTTAAAACAGCTTTCAATTACAACCCACCTTTACAAATTGTTAGTTATTGGATATCTTCTTATATAAATTTACTATACTACATTTAAATTAAAATATGAGAATAGTTCTATTTTTTTACATAATCATACATAATACATGATCCAAACTCACCCATTGAAAGATTGAATTCCCCATAATGAGATTTTTATAAAAGTTCAATTTAGGTTTATCTTCGTTCTTCTCTGGTAACCCGTTTATAACCTATACTACTTTGGACAAAATAAATGAAGGGCTTGCATTTCCTAGTTCTTTTTATTAAGGGGATATTCTTTAATGGTGTTGTTCTTTTATATCATTATGAACTTGATTGCCATATTTTTTTTACAAAAATCAAGAAAAGGCTTCATAGCCTTGAAATCATCGTCTACTGGATGATTAGTTCCTATCTTTTTCAAAACTTTTCTGCTATTTGCTATATGAATTTTAAAGTTCTTACCATTCCAAATAACATCCAGCTAGAATTGGCTCATTTTGTAAACCGCATCATCCTTATCCCCCTTTTGATGGTCCTTTTTCTTCATTTTTTTCATTGTGTAAAAACGTCATTCAGAAAGATGGTAGTCTACTTAGGCTTCATCTTCCTTTTAGTCGGTTTGGAATGGTTATCAGATATTCTAGGCGTACTTAATCATGTAAATTGGAAAACTTGGTGGTCATTCATTTTTTGGATTGTCGCTTTGGGTATACTAATTTGCTTTAAGAAATTCTTTCGCAGTTTGCTCTTTAAAGGGGGAAGGTAGTGATGAATGTAACGTTTGATTGGAACGAGTGGTTTTTCATTCTGTCATCATCGACAATACTCCTTTTGTTTTTACCGATTCGAAAGTATTTTCATCCCGTAATTGTCACAATTATTTGGGTAAGTAATATCACTTATGTTTCAACCATTGATTATTTTCTGCTTGCCACTCCCTTCAAACTTTATATTTTTGGAGATAATTCCACCTATGAACTTTCTGGTGCGTTATTTCATCTGTTTATGTATCCATGCGCTTCTTTGATCTTTTTATATGGGTATGATAAATGGGAACTATATGGTAGAAAAGCCTTTTGGTATATTCTATTTTGGACTGGCTTTTCGTTGTTCTTTGAATGGGCCTGTTTGAAGAATGGTGCGTTAACTTATACTGGCTGGAAGCTTTACTATTCCATCCCTACTTATCCTATAACGGCCGTATTGTTAATCATTCTATTCCGATATATAAAAAAGAAGCTTCTCGACCCCGATCTTGGGGATTATCCTAATATCTATAAATAATAAAGAACCATCAGCTCTGATGGTTCTCATCTTTTATTATTAGGCATTTCTTAAAGTTCGTTTTAAGAATTCCCTCGTACGTTCCTGTAGAGGATTATTGAAGATTTGTTCGGGACTTCCTTCTTCTGCAATAACACCTTTTTCCATAAATACTACGCGATCAGATACTTCCTTTGCGAAATCCATCTCATGCGTTACGATTAGCATAGTAAGACCAGATTCAGCAAGTTCTTTCATAACCTTAAGCACTTCGCCTACCATTTCGGGATCAAGAGCTGAAGTCGGTTCATCAAACAACATGACATCCGGTTCCATTGAAAGAGCTCTTGCAATGGCAACACGTTGTTTTTGACCACCTGACAATTGCTTTGGCTTGGCGTTCACGTACTTGTCCATTCCAACAACCTTCAAATATTTCATCGCTACTTTTTCTGCTTCCTCTTTGGATCGCTTTAACACTTTTACTTGTCCAACTACACAATTGTTTAAGACATTATGATTATTAAATAGGTTGAATTGTTGGAATACCATACCCAATCTTCTACGGTATATGAAAATATCATGCTTGTCGTCTAGAATATTTTCTCTCTTGTAGATGATTTGACCGCCACTTGGTTTTTCTAATAGGTTAATACAACGAAGCAGAGTTGATTTTCCAGATCCTGACGAACCGATGATACTAACGACTTCTCCTTTATTAACGGAGAAATCAATGTCTCTTAATACTTCATGCGTACCAAAGGATTTGTTTAAATGTTGAATATCAATGATTGTTTCCAAACTCTCTCCTCCTTCTTCCAAAATTAAATTCCAATACTATGATTTGTCGTTGTAACAGTTGATTGTTTTTCATGATCAATCATTTTGTAATTTTCGGGACCATCTAATTTTCGTTCAAAATAACGGATTACCCTTGATACGATAAACGTCATGATAAAATAGATCATACATGCCACAAAAAATGATTCAAAATATCTAAAATTGTTTCCAGCAACTGATTTTGTTAAGAAGTATAGTTCTGAGACTGAAATAACATTCAGAACGGATGTGTCTTTAATATTAATGACAAACTGATTCCCTGTTGCCGGTAAAATATTTCGAATGACTTGTGGTAATACAACGTTCATCATCGTTTGAACATGATTCATCCCGATTGCTTGAGCAGCTTCAAATTGACCTCTATCAACCGAAACAATCCCGCCACGAACAATTTCCGCCATATAAGCACCAGTATTTATAGAGACAATAATCAGTGCCGCAACTAAAACGTTCATATCTATTCCAAATGCTAAAGCCGATCCATAATAAATAACCATCGCTTGTACAATCATTGGAGTTCCACGGAAAAATTCTATATACACAGAAAGAATGAAATTAACGATTATAAGAAAAACCTTTTTAGGTCCACGTTCAGGGACAGGAATTGTCCGAATCACTCCTGCCAATAAACCAATGACGGCACCCAATATGGTACCAATTAGCGCTATTAAAAGCGTCATACCCGCTCCACGCAGGAACATTGGCCAGTTTTCCGACATGATTTTTACGATCCACTCGAAGCTCATCTTTCTCCTCCTCTTTTTTTATAGCTGTTTTCGCATTGGTTGTTGCTGTTACGAAAAGAGCCTTCATCATAAAACCGACTGTATGGTGATACAGCCGGTTTTATAACAAGATTATTTTGCTGCTGGTTGATTTTTGATTGCCGTATCCATCATATTTGTACGTTCTTCATCAGAGATACCAGCTAAAGTTTCATTGATTTTTTTGGTTAAGTCACTGCCTTTTTTAAGTCCGACAGCCGTATTCGTATCTTCTTCAGATGCTTTGAATCCATCTTTAAATTCGACCATTGCAAAGTTTTCGTTTGCAGCTGAAGCGCTAATTCCTTCAGGACGTTCTGAAACATAACCATCGATGATTCCTGATTCAAGAGCCACCCTCATAGCCGGAAAGTTATCCATTGCTGTTTCTTTAGAAACACCCTTGATTTGGTCGATGACAGAATAGTGGAACGTATTTAATTGCCCCGTTACTTTCGCACCTTTGAAATCTTGGATAGAAGTTGCTCCTTCGTATTTGCTACCTTTTTTAACAACCATAATTAATTGCGATTTATAATAGTTGTCAGAGAAATCAATTGTCTTCTTACGTTCTGCTGTCGGTGACATTCCCGCAATAATGGCATCGATTTTTCCTGAAGTTAAAGCGGGGACAAGACCATCCCATTCGGTTTTAACAATAACTAATTTCTTACCCAAGCCATCTGCAATTTTTTTCGCGATTTCTACATCATAGCCACCTGCATACTCTGAGGTACCCTGAATTTTAACTCCACCATTGGAGTCATCTTTTTGAGTCCAGTTGAATGGCGCATATCCAGCCTCAAGTCCTACCTTAAATGTATCCTCATCTGCCGAACCAGATTTTGAATTATCGCTTGATCCACACCCTGCTAATAGAATGATTGCCGAAAGAAAGCAAGCTAGAAATAATGATGTTTTTTGTCTCATGTTCATCCTCCTCTATTTTTATGGGCATTTTTCCAACAAAAAAACGACCTGAGATAGACTCAGGTCGCAATATATGTATAGTTGCCCTAAATTCCTCTCTTTTTCCCAAATGAGATAGCACAACTCAATAAACCGGGGAGTCTATTGAGACAGTCCTGCAGTTCTTAACTACAGACCCAGCAAGTAATACTGAGAATATTACAAGCTTCGGCAACATTTCCTTCTCTTTAGCATCATAGCTTTCTCGAACTCCACTAAAGACTGTTAAATATTGCGCCTCTACCTCACTGTAAAAAGTGAGGTTGTATTCAGTTATATTCACTAGGCTACATGATGCTTGTAAATCTGTCAACCGGATTTTTAATAATAGTTTTCTAGAAAAATATGAAAGAATACCCAAAAGCCCAACTCTGTGTTAGGCTCTGTCTTATAAAAATAGGCATTGGAATCCTATCAAATTACCTCGACTTCTCACGATCATAATAAATGCTCTTGATGGAGTCCTGCAGAACTTGCTCCTTGACTGCTTCCTTTACTTTTTCCATGTATTCTGGCAAAACGAGATGAAGAAGTGGCTGTTCGACATCATAAAAATGCTTAAGTGCTTTTATGACCTTTTGATCCCATTCCTCATGGTACTTAAGCAAATCATCAGGGTAAACGATTTTCCGATCTGTTCCTTCTTCGGCCATACATTCAAAAGGAACATCAATATTTAAAGTTCCGTAATCATCCGTTAGTTGTTCTCCTGGATGTATGTCCCGAATAGCCACTTCAAACTCATATGCCGTTCCCATGCAATTAGCATGAAAACTGTGATTAACATACCTTCCCAAATCCCAACAAAGTATATATTTACCATCATGATTGCGATAGGAATATTTATTGACGATTTTTTCTCTGTATTTATCAAGCTTCTTTACTTCACTTGATTCCAAGACTTGATCCAGCTCATCCAATGCCCACGTAATGGTTCCTTTTGGAATGAATTTCGTTGCAAAAACACCAAATCCCATCTCACTGTTTATATAACGCAGTTCTGTATGCGGATGAATCATTTTGAGTATTCCCCTTTGTAAAGTTGGTTATCTCTAATCTATGCGTTTAGGAGGCGCTTGTTGAAAACTGAAGGAGCTTTAAATACCTATTAAAGCAGGAAATTTTTATCTTTTATTGAATTATCTACGTTATAAGAGAGTTAAGAGAAGGAGTCATGTATTGATGTCTTTATTAGAAAATATCCACCGTATTATCCATGATTCAATGAAAGTAAATAAAATCCCTGGTGCTGCCTTTGCTGTTATCAAGAACAATGAGGTACTTTTATCAGAAGGGTTTGGTCGCACTACAGGAGAGGATTGGGGAACACCAATATGTTCGAATACGCTCTTTCGCATTGCATCCGTAAGTAAGCTTTTTACCGGAACACTTATGATGATGCTTGTTGAAAAAGGTATGATCGATTTAGACAAACCTGTTCAATATTATGTTCCGTGGTTCACAACCGCAGATCCTGAATTATCTAAGCTTATTACAGTACGTATGCTCTTGACGCATTCTTCTGGACTCCCTACTGGTGATGACGTCATCAACCATTACGATGAGGCAGGTCTTTCCCAGTATATGAAAAATGTCGTGCCGACGCTGCCAATTCTTTTTCATCCAGGTACTGCCTATTCTTATGGAAACCATGGCTTGAATATCGCCGGCTTTGTTGCAGAGCAAGTAACGAATAAGAAATTTGCAGTACTCATGCAAGAAATGCTCTTTCATCCATTAGAGATGAATCAAACAACCTACAATCCGTTAAAAGCCATGACACATCCTTTGGCATTGCCCCATGATAAAGATGGCAATGGGACTCTGACTATTTCCCCACAATTTTACGATACGGTTGCAAGCTATCCTTCTTATTTTGCGTTCTCTTCTATTCAGGATCTTAGCCGATTCGCGATGATGCATTTACAAGAAGGACTTTATGAAAATAGTCAAATCGTTTCTCTATCTTCAATACAAGAAATGAGAAAGCAACAAATCAAATGGTACACGACAACCCATGCAGGGTGCGGAATCACTTTTTTCCGAGAAACAAAAGGCGGGATTGAACGCTTCTGGCATTATGGTCAGTACAGTAATCAGTATTCCAGTCAGTTCATTCTTGTCCCTGAAAAAGGGATTGCTGTAATTGCGTTGGCAAATGGAGAAAATATCTTCCAAGCAGGATATGAAATCGTTGATGAATTACTAAAAGATGAAGTTCATGAAGAAGTCACTCCCGATGTATCGTCTTTAGCTGAACCCGATTGGGCATCCATTGAAGGCACTTATTTGCACAGCTATTACGGTCTTATAGAGGTCTATTCCCACACTGGAAAAGTGTTCATGAAACACAACGAGCAATCTTTCGAGTTAAACAGATTTAATAGAGATACTTATATCGCTAAAGATGATAATGAAAACACCGCATTCACATTAGGGATTCCGGTCTATTCTCCAGAACAAACTGTCAAGTGTATCGTGATAAACAGCAAAGCTTGTCCTGAGTTTGTACAAAATTATCAGGCTGATCCTAAGGACTGGAAAGACTGGGTAGGAACATATAGTGATGGGCGAGATACTTACGAAGTGATGATTCAAGGGGATACTTTGATGATTAATGATCCACAAAACCATATGGAGTTAGTCGGAAGCGCCATAGCAAAGAACTGGTTTTTGACGAAGGAGTATGGTCTAGTAAGCTTTATTAGTGTTAAAGGCATCGTAAACATCGAATTTGATTTTGCATGGAGATTCCCGAAACAAAATTCAGCTGTATTAGTTTAAAAAACAGAGCTAGGTCCACGACCTAGCTCTTTCATTTTGACATTTATATCTTTTTAACGAATTCAGACTTTAATTTCATCGCTCCAAAACCGTCAATTTTGCAATCGATATCATGATCGCCCTCTACTAAACGGATGCTTTTCACTTTTGTACCAATTTTAATAACGGAAGACGTACCTTTTACTTTAAGGTCCTTGATGACGGATACAGAATCCCCATCCTTTAGCACGTTTCCATTTGCGTCTTTCACAACTTTTTCATCTTCATTGCTTTCTGATTCTAAAGACCACTCATGGCCACATTCCGGGCAGACCAACAGGCTACCATCTTCATAAGTGTATTCGGAATTACATTTTGGGCAATTAGGTAAATTAGACATATATTCATATCCTCCATTCTTGTCCATTTTAATATAATTTCATCGTTTTTTCGAACACGATTTCAAACACTCGTTACCAAGAGTTGCTTAAAGATTGGATAAAAGTGCCCCACCAATCGCACCTGTTAATACAATCACCCATGGCGGCAGCTTCCAATACACCAACATGCTGAACAAAATAGCCGCAAAGGCAAAATCAATTGGTCCTAAGATTGAACTCGTCCATATCGGCTGATAAAAGGCTGAAATCAATATTCCTACTACCGCTGCATTCACACCCATTAAGGCTCCATTGATTTTTGGATTGCTGCGAAGTTTATCCCAAAACGGAAGTGTGCCAAGAATGAGAAGAAACGCTGGTAAAAAGATCGCAACCGTTGCAATAATCCCACCTAACCAGCCCTTCATCACTGTTCCTAAATACGCTGCAAATGTAAATAATGGCCCCGGAACGGCTTGCGTTGCCCCATACCCGGCAAGGAAAGCTTCTTCACTTAACCAACCAGTGGGAACAAATTCACGCTCGAGTAATGGCAAAACAACATGTCCACCACCAAAAACAAGAGAACCGGAACGATAAAAACTATCAAAAAGGGCAATCCAATGAAGCGAAGTAGTTTCTCTCAAAACCGGAAGAAGCAAAAGTAACGCGAAAAATAGCATTAAACAAATGACTCCAAATCTGCGTGAAATCGGGAAATGAATGCTAGTATCCTCTTTTTCACTTTGCTCTTTATAGATTAGATAGCCAATGATGGCAGAAAAAAGAATGATGATGACTTGTGTGTAGGCTGATTGCCACAATAAGGTTCCGACTAACGCTACGAGAGCAATTACTTTCCGCTTCAAATCAGGAGTCAGCTTTTGTGCCATCCCTAAAATGGCATGCGCCACAATCGCTACTGCGACCACTTTTAACCCGTGGATCCAACCAGCATCGACTACTTCATATCCCTGAAGGATAAGTGCAAAAATCATAAGTGCCACAACAGATGGCAAGGTAAATCCCAAGAATGAGACGATGCCACCTAAAACACCTGCACGCATCACGCCAATCCCAATACCCACTTGACTACTTGCAGGGCCGGGCAGAAATTGACATAGTGCTACTAATTCCGCATAACTCTTTTCGTCCATCCATTTTCTTCGCCGGATATATTCTTCATGAAAATATCCTAAGTGAGCGATCGGACCTCCAAAAGAGGTTAAGCCGAGTTTTGTAGAAACCATCAGGATTTCTAACAACGAACCCTTACTTTTTTCTGTATTTATGATTTTCTGATCCATCAAATGATATCTCCCTTCAGAATTCCGCTCTTTAAAAGGGCTTTCAAGGCTTATGTCTTTTATGATCTCTTCTGAAAATATCACAAGAAACTGCTTTGTATCAAAGCATTTACATAATCTTTACAACATAAATTTCTTATAATCCCTCTACCAAATGGAATACATTTGAAACTATTGGATTACTTTACTCGTATAGGATAATTGAGGTGAAGATCATGTACTTACATATAGAAGAACCATCTGAAAAAATTTCGGCCGATGCCGTTAAGGTTTGGAGAATTTCCAATACAATTGGACATTTATCAGCATTACTCATTACTGCAGTTTTAATCTTTTGTACAGAAAAATTTGACTGGTATGAATGGATAGGAATCGTCCTTTATGTGGTTGGGGGTCTGCTCGTCCTTTCATCCATCTACTCGATTTTGATTGAACCCCTTTTTACACAGCGACACTGGCGTTATAAGATTGATGAGGGATTCGTCCAATTAAAATTCGGAAAATGGCAAGTAAGGCATACGTTAATACCAATGGAAAAAGTAGAATATGTGCGCACAGAACAAGGGCCTCTTATGCGACGCTACGACTTGTTCAATATTGAAGTTGGCACCACGACTTCAAGCCACGTGATTCCTGCGATTCCTTCTGAAGAGGCAAAAAAACTGAAAGTACAAATCGCTACATTCGCCAAAATACAGGATAAAGAGTTAGTGGAAGGAGAAAAAGGAGCATGATCCATGGTGTAAAAAAATATCACCCCGCGTTCATAGCCGTTGAGCTCATCTCCTTCATCAAAGGATCAATTGGTTTCCTTATTTTTTTATTCGTTTTTAAAGCTTCTTCCACGTCAAACTGGGTGATCGGGGGACGTTATCTCCTCTTAATAGCCTTCATCTGGACGATGATTTCAACTTTCTTAAAATGGCACTTACACCGTTATGAAATCGCTGGAGATTCCCTTGTCTTCTATGAGGGTGTATTCGTAAAAAAACAACGAACCGTGACTCTAGACCGTATCCATAACCAAAAATCGAACACGACTTTTGTTCACCAATGGTTCGGACTTACCTCCTTAACACTTGAAACGGGTACAACAGGAGAAAATGCCTCCTTTATATTTCCCGTCATTACGGAAACGGAAAAAATTCGAATCCTATCCATACTAGAACAAACACAAGATTTCTTATTGGAAGATGATGAAAAGAATATAGAAAAACAAATCAATCGAACCATTCATTTCCGATCAACCAAAAAAGATTTGATTAAGGCATCCTTTACTTCTCTCAGTTTCCTGGCCATTTTCCCTTTACTGAGTGCCATCTATTTCAATCTTGCAGATTTCTTTGAAATCGAAGATTCTGCTGAAAATGCCTTTGACTACTTACTCATGCACTGGTGGATGCTCATTATACTTTTGGTTATAGCTCTAGGATTGTCAGTAATCATTGGATTTATTAAAACCTCCATGAAGTATGGAAATTATGTCATTAGCGATGACATCGAAAGAATATATATCGAAAAAGGTGTCGGCAATTTTATTAGCTACTCCATACCGAAGCATAGAGTGCAGGCCGTAATAGTAGAACAGTCCATTATTAAGCGTATCCTCGGACTAGCCTCAATCAAGCTCATCAGTGCAGGAGCGTTTGAGGAGGAAAATCAGGAAACAAGCTCTTTATATCCATTTATGCCTAAGCAAGATGCTTATCGAGTATTACAAGCTATGTTGCCTAATTACCTTATTGAGGAGCATATGGAACGTTTCCCTATTAAAGTCCTTTGGCTTAAACTTCTTCAACCTTACTACTTAACGATTATCGCTCTCACTGGTTTTGGTATTTTCAAAACCGAGTGGCTGTGGGTCGCTGCGATTGTCTTTGGATTGACCATCCTTACCCGTATGCTAGATTACTGGTTTACTAGCTATATCCGTCATGGAAATACGGTTCAAATCAGAAAAGGCGGATTGACCAATGAAACGTTTGTCACTCATCGCGAACGTATTCAACAAATTACTGTGAAACATTCATGGCTACAACGAAAATTTGGCGTCGCTACCCTCACTTTTACCAATAAAGCAAAACCCCTGCATGAAAGTGAATTATTTGGCGTTTCCAGTACCGAAGCAGGTAGTTTCTATTCGTGGTACCAGAACAAAAAGCGAAAGAGTAATGATCAGCCCCGACAGGCATAAGACGCCTCGTCTTAAGAAAGAGTCAGATTTTTCCCATTCAAACAGTGGGGTGTTTTCCTTCTCAAACAAAGAGATCACCTATACGAGGTGATCTCTTTGTTTTTTATAGTAGCATCCTCTTTTTAGACTAATGAGCTACTTCGTTATGCATGTTTAACGGGCTTATTATTAAATAGCATAGAAAGAAAAACATCCACCGAAAATTAAATACGTCCCTCTTCTTTTAATATTTCTTCAAAGGCATCTACAACTTCTTTATCGTAGTGAGTGTTTACGAGCCTTTTCAATTCATCTATTGCATACTGCGTGTCGTAAGCTTTGCGATAGGCACGATCTTCTGTCATCGCATCAAACGTATCGCTCACTGCAATGATTCGAGCTTCAAAAAGGATTTCTTGTCCCTTTAACTTCTGAGGATAACCGCTTCCATTTAATCTCTCATGGTGCTGCTCTATAATCGTTGCTATATCTTCATAATAAAGATTCTTAACCATTTCTGCTCCATCCAATGGATGACGTTTTATAATAGAAAATTCTTCATCTGTTAACTTGCCAGGTTTGTTTAAAATCTCACCTGGTGTGTGTATTTTCCCTATATCATGTAATAGGGAAGCTATGTATAAATTCTCTAATTTTTCTTTTGTTAGCATTAGCTTCTTTGCAATTTTCACCGCATATTCTGAAACTCTTTCGCTATGTTTATATGTATAACGATCTTTTTTTTCTACTTCATCAACTATATTTATTAATTTAGTTATACTCTCACTTAACTGATAAAATGTAGGCTCTGTAATTACCCATAAATAAACTACATCTGTGAGTGCAGTAAAATGAATAGGATGCTCTAAATTAGTTGCTGTGTAATAATCGTTCTGTCCCAGTTTAATTTTTTCACCATCTAATTCACAAATCATTTCCCCTTGTAGTATATAGAAAAACTCCAATACACTTGCATTATCACTAGGATAAATGTAGAAAAGATTGTCTCTTGCTATAGTCTGAATCATTATTTCTGACCCATCACCTCTAGCAAGAAGGCTAATATTAAAATGTTCCGATATAACCTGTTCGATATAAGTACCTTTTCTTCCTATGGTAAAAGCCATTTCAGTCACCTCAAGCTCCGGTTACAAAGAAAACGAGTCCACATTGAATGCAGACTCGCGTACTTTCTTTAATGTTATAATATTTTAAATTTTTCATCAATAAAAATCTGCATTTTTCTACAATTTCACAACACGAACCGGATCAATCCAAACCCAGCGATCTGCAAAACGAACAAGTTTCCAGCTGCATTCAGCAATTACACCTTTTTCTGCAGCCTTTTCAATTGTTTTAGCTGACATTTCAAGTGTTTCATTGTAAATATTTGTAATGATTTTTCCAAGAGCAGTCGTGTACTTTTGAGTTTTTTCTTGATACTTTTCAGATCTCTTGTTTAATTTTTCTGTTAATCTACTTATCTTCTCTTCTAATTTCTTAGTATCTTTACCTTCTGCTAAAATCAACTCTGCTGTTACTTCCTCAATTTCCTGCTGAACTTCTAAGATTTCACTTTCAATTTTTACTCGTTCTTCTTCTAATTTGGCATCTAATTTTAACAGTTGCTCTCTTAATTTTTCTTCTTTATTATGATCGTTTTTAGCGCCATTTAATTCAGTCAAAACTTTTTCTCTTTCATCCTTTAATTTAATGAATTTATCTCCTTCTTCTATCTTCCGAACTTCATTTAGATAATTAGTTTGCAACATATCCGCTTCTTCGACTGCTTTTTCAATCTTTTTGTCAATTTCTCTATTCGTCTTTTCAATTAATTCGAGTACTTTTGCAACATCATCGTCTTCTGTTGCTGCAAATGCTGGCGACGTTAATCCTAATACTAATGTAGCGGAAAATAAAAGTGATAACAATTTTTTCATGTTCTTTACTCCCCTTTTTACTAATAGTGTACAAAATTAAAAAGACCCTTTAATCAGAGGGTCAACTTTTACGTCGCAACTGGCTGGCATAGCAAGGTTTTCTTACTGTAGCCCCTATAGTTTTGCGTCCTTATCTTTTCAGATAGGTTGCCCTTAAAACTATTAAATTAACTACATTTACTATAACAGGAATTTATAACCATTTATAGTCTCTTTTTGTCATTTTGTGTGTTTTTTTTTCTAAACTTGATTTTTTCCTCAATATTTGAAGAATTTCTCTAAAATTATCACTAACGAACAGCACGGAAGAAGTCGACCGAGTATTTTTTCATGACATGGAAAGAAAGTCTATTAGAACCTTTTCAAACAATGAAAACACCGTATGCCTAACAACAGATTGGAAATATTAACGTTATGCCCTTTTACATCTAGGAGGAAGACAATGAATTTACAATCTGGAAAGTATCATTGGCCAACCACATTTCCCGATGCCCCATCCTATCCATCTTTGGATAAGGAGCTTACTTGTGATGTATTAATTATTGGCGGCGGAAGCTCTGCGGCCCAGTGCGCTTATTATCTGGCCGATTCAAATTTAGATGTTGTCGTTGTGGAAAAAGGAAAAATTGGCGGCGGAAGTACTAGTACCAATACAGCTCTCATTCAATATTCAGGTGAAGAAATGTTTACTGACCTCATACACACTTTTGGCGAAGATTATATTGGTCGTCATTTACAGTTACTTAAAGAAGCGATAAATGAAATTGAAAAAGCTTCAAGTACTGTACAAATTGATTGTGAATTCACCCGAAGAGACACGCTCTATTCTGCTAGTACAAAAGAGGATGTTGAACGCTTAAGAAAAGAGTATGAATTATTAAAGAAGCACCATTTTGAACTTTCTTTTTTAACAAAAGAAGAAATCGAATCTAAATATCCCTTTAGCAGAGATGCGGCTATCTATTCATACGGAGATGGGGAACTGAACCCCTTCAAATTTACTCATGCATTAATCGACTACGCTGCTAAAAAAGGTGTACGCATATATGAAAATACGGAAATGAATGGCCATCATTATGATCAACAGCAAGAACTGATGATCATATCTACAAAGAACGGTTATTCCATTTATGCAAAGCATGTCATTTTTGCGGCAGGATATGAGGGCACTGATATCAGGAAAGAGAACAAAGCATCCTTTGTCAGCACATATACAGTTACGACAAATCCAGTGAACGATTTCTCCACTTGGTATAATCGAACGCTAATTTGGGAGACCGCCCGACCTTATATTTTTATGCGTACAACAGCTGACAACCGCATCATCATCGGTGGTCTTGATGATAATACAGCATATCCAGAAGATCGCGATAGCAAGCTCTTGCATAAGAAAGATAAGCTAATAGAAGAGTTTAATAAGATGTTTCCCGATATTAAAGTAGAACCCGAATATTACTTGGCTGCTTTTTATGGAGGAACAGTAGATGGTATTCCTATCATCGGAGTTTACGATGAGTATCCAAATAGTTATTTCCTGTTTGCTTTTGGAGATAACGGAACTGTCTATAGCCAGATGCTTTCTAAAATTATTGCCGAGGAAATTGTCGAAGGAAGTAGTAAAGATTTAGCGTATTATTTGCAGGATCGCCCTCTTCTTAGTAGGGATTAGTATTTATTCTTTTCTTTTAATATTTTGCTCTGTTAAACTCGCCTGTTGATATCCGCTCCATTCGCTTGCTTTCCTAGGAGTCAAGCGCCTTCCGCTTCAATCAACAAAGTGCAGAAAATCAACATTGTACATTAACATAGCCTAATATTTAACACAGAGAGGAGTGCTCATAAAAAGCACTCCTCTTTTGATTTACTCGTCGTCTACCTCGCCGTCGCCAATTTCATCCTCTTCTTCTACGTCTTCAACTTCTTCGCCTTCCTCAGGCTTTTCGTCGTTGCCGCAACCTGTTAACGAGAACATGGAAAAAGATAAGAAAAGAATCGATAAAAACTTTTTCATTTCATACAAACCTCCTTTTCTCTAGTTTTTCCTACCTTATATGTAATATGTAACAAGAAGAAGACCGTCCAAAATGAACGGTCTTCTCTCAAAATCCATTTTACTCATGCAATCCAATATGTCTAAAGCGCTCGACATCAAAGAGTCCCATATCTGTAAGTTTAAGTTGAGGAATAACGGGAAGTGCCAAAAATGATAAGGTTAAAAATGGATTAAAATTCCCCGAAAATCCAATTTGTTCTAGGGCTGCATTTATATCGTTAAGTTCATTGTTGATGGATTGGTAATCTTTATTAGAAATCAATCCAGCGATATTTAAAGGAAGTGAGGCAATGACTTTCCCATCATTTATGACGACAAGACCCCCATTCATTTCTTCAATCGCTATGATTGCGGCAAACATATCTTGATCATTTGTTCCCGCGACGACAATATTATGAGAGTCATGTGCAACCGTCGATGCCAAAGCACCTGATTTTATACCAAAGCCTTTCACAATCCCCATCCCAATATTACCTGTTTGATGATGGCGTTCAACAACTGCCATTTTTAATTGATCATTCGTAATAGATGTTTGAAAGAAACCATTTTCCACAGTAATTCCTTCCCGCAGCCTTTTTGTAACGAGACTGTTTGGGACGACCTCAATAATATTTGCTTCCTCTTCCTCCGCCCTAAGAAGCAAGTCACTTTCAACTATGTTTTCGATTTGAACACTGTTGGTCAATCTGTTAGGGATATCCCCTGTGTATTCCTCGAACGGCAAGCATGCACCCTTTTCAGCTACAAGGTTGCCTGATTGAAATACAGATTCTATTGAAAGGTGATCCAATGAGTCTAAAATGAGCAAATCTGCGTCATAGCTTGGTGCAATAGCTCCCTTATTTCTTAACCCAAAGCATTCTGCCGCATTCAAAGTTGCCATTTGGATGACCAGGATCGGATCCAATCCTTCTGCAATGGCAAGCTTCACGTTATAATCAATACTTCCTTCTGCAAGTAAGTCATCCAAATGCTTATCATCGGTAACAAAAAGGCATCTTCGCGCATTTTTTTCATTCACTGCTTTTATTAGCTGTTTTAAGTCCCTTGCCGCTGAACCTTCTCTTAACATCACATACATGCCTCTTTGAAGTCGTTCAATCACTTCTTCTGCATTGACGCATTCATGGTCTGTCCGAATCCCTGATGTCATGTACACATTGATTCCGTCCGCATCAATACCTGCAGCATGGCCGTCTATACAAACCTTTCTTTCCAATGCATCTGAAAGCTTATTCATCATTTCTGGCTGGCATTGGGCAACGGAAGGATAGTCCATGACCTCTCCTAAACCAAGTACAAGTTCATATTCATAAAATGGGGCAAGGTCCTCTGCTCTTAACACTGCTCCTGCATTTTCAAATGGCGTTGCAGGAACACAAGACGGAAGCATGTAGTAAATCGATAAAGGAAGGTTTTTAGAATGGTCGATCATAAACTGAATCCCTTCAGCTCCGGCCACATTTCCAATCTCATGGGGATCTGCAATAATGGTGGTCACTCCATGAGGAAGAACCACTTTGGCAAATTCCGCTGGTGTTACCATGGCCGACTCAATATGAACATGTCCATCAATGAAGCCTGGACATACGTATTTACCGGAAACATCAATCACTTTTTTTCCATCATAGTTTCCTAAACCTACGATTACCCCGTCTGTTATCGCGATATCAGCCTCGAAGATGGTTAAGTTAAACACATCTATTATCTTCCCGTTCTTTATCACAACATCGGCAACTTCATTTTTTGCAGCAGTTAGGATTTGTCTTTTCAAAGAAATCCTGTTTAGATTCATTCGTATCTCTCCCTATTCGATTTCTACTCCTATTCTTTATCTTACGAAGCATTTTAATGAGTAAGAACAAGCCTTGGTATTAAAAAAGACAATGGAACAAACCCATTGTCTTTACACCTAATGTTGATTAATGTCCGCCGACAATGAAGTGGATCACGAAAGCAATTGTAATGAAATACATGATCCAGTGCAGTTGATCTCTTTTACCCGTTAAAAGCTTTAAAAGGGTATAAGAGATAAATCCAAATGCTAAACCTTGCGCGATACTGTAAGTTAGCGGCATAAGAATAATGGTTAAGAATACTGGAATGACATCTGTGTAGTCGTCAAAGCTAATGTGTTTAATTTCGCTTAACATTAATGCTCCTACGATGATAAGGATAGGTGCTGTAGCGACAGAAGGTACAAGGAAAATGAGTGGGGCGAAAAGTAGGGAAAGTAGGAATAGTACACCAACTGTTAATGCAGAAAGACCAGTTCTTCCGCCTTCAGAAATACCTGTGGCATTTTCAATATAGGCATTCATGGCTGTACTTCCAAGTGATGCACTCGCCATAGTGGCAACTGCGTCTGCTTGAAGTGCGCGATCCAAGTTTTCGATATTTCCGGCTTTATCCATTAATCCGGCTTTTTTCGATAAGCCAATTAAAGTTGCAAGATTATCAAAAAGTTCGACGATCGTAAACGAGAAGATTACCGAAAAGACTCCGTATGCAATAGCTCCTTTGATATCCATGGCGAAAAGTGTTTCCGAAACACTTGGTAATTGGAGTGAAAAAATATCACTGACACTCTTTGGGTATTCGATAAATCCTACAACCATAGCGGCAATAGTGGTGATTAGAACACTGATGAGCAGTGATCCCTTTACATTTTTAGCCATCAAGAACGCAGCTACGAGTAAGCCGAACAGGGCAAGTAGAGGACCCTTTTGAGTGAGATCACCTAAGGCAACAGAAGTAGCCTCGCTATTTATCACCAAACCAGCATTTTTAAATCCGATAAAGGCAATAAATAAACCTATTCCTACTCCGATGGCCGATTTAAGCACAGCCGGAACCCCATCGACAATCTTCTTCCGAACCCCTGTTACGGTCAATATTAAGAAAACGATACCCGATATGAATACGGCTCCGAGTGCTGTCTGCCAGCTTAATCCTTGTCCGAGGACTACCGTGTAAGCAAAGAAGGCGTTTAATCCCATACCAGGTGCAACTGCTACAGGGAAATTAGCCCACAACGCCATTAATAAGGTTGCTATTACGCTCGCAAAAATGGTTGCTGCTAGAGCCGCTTCTTTTGGCACCCCTGCATCAGCAAGGATTTGTGGGTTAACGAGGATAATGTAACTCATTGTAATGAAGGTGGTTACCCCGGCCAATATCTCTGTTTTGACATTGGTTTGCCTTTTTTCTAATTCAAAAAATGAGTTCAGAAAGCTCTTATTTTGGCTTTTAGGCATATCTGCCATTCCATTCACTCCCTTATTGGTTGGCTCTGTTAAATTTTCCTGTTGATTTCCACTCCAATCAACCGAGTGCAGAAAATCAACCATGTACAATTAACACAGCCTATTTGTAAAATACAAATTCTTCGAGAGTTGTATCGTTACAGCCGCTTATGCTTTTCTGATAATGGTTCAATGAATACTTCGAAAGTACCGCCACATATCCCGCCATCTTCGTAGAATAAGCCTTTCGTTAGGTCTACCGTATGTTTGACTGGTATTTCTGTTTCGATCACTTCAAAAGCTCTTTCGATGACTTCTCCTTCCCCACACCCCCCTCCAATCGTTCCTAAAATTGTCCCCTCCCTGAAAACGATCATTTTAGACCCAACATCCCTCGGTACTGAACCTTTTTTTCGAATAATGGTAGCAAGTGCCGCTGCCTCACCTCCTAAACGTAATAAGACTGCTTGATTCATTATTTTCATATCATCCACTTTTTCCACCTCGAAAGCCTAGTTTGGCTAATTGCCGGATGTCCTGACTTAATGAATGCCCTGATTTGGTGTTTTTCACCTTTAACATTTCTGCTAAGATACTTACGGCAATCTCCGCAGGTGTCTCCGCCCCAATATCCAACCCTACAGGTGTATAAATATGGTCAAATGAGGCATCACCAAACTCTTCCTTCAATGACTCAAATACACCCGCTATTCTCCTTCGACTTCCTATCATGCCAATATAGGCAGGTGTATCGTTTCTCTTTAACAATTCCTGCAAGCTGATCACATCGAACTGATGACCTCTCGTAAGAAGTAAAATCCACGTGTTTCCTGTTATCTGGCATGTTCTAAAATAATTCAAATAGGAATCACAGATGACTTCATTTGCTAAAGGAAAACGGCTTTCCGTGGCAAATTCAAAGCGATCATCAATCACTGTTATATGGTAGCCAAGCAGTGAGGCCATCTGGACAACTGGCTCACACACATGGCCTGCTCCCGCAATGATGAGGCGAGGCCGCGGAATAAGAACCTCCACGAAGCACTCCACTTCCTCACCGTCACTTTGAAAGCGAATACATCTTGTTTTCCGCTTACGAATGAGCTCCTGACACATCCCTATTAAGCTGATTGAGAAACCCTCTTTTTCGGGAGGCTCATAATAAAAGCTGCCGTCTTCCCAAACTAAGTACTTCTTCCCCATATAAGCCCATTCGGAGTGTGTGGTAATGGTGACTAATGCTGTAACCCTTTGAGCGTCTAAAGCATCCTTCATTATTTGCTGCATATTTGGACTCATCATCTTCTGACTCTCACCGCTTTTAACTTTTTCTCTTTTAACGCTTGGTGAACTCTTTCAGGAGTAGCCGGTAGATGTTTCATTCGCACTCCTACCGCATCATAAATGGCATTGGTGATGGCAGGGATAATCGGAATCATCACGACTTCCCCGATTCCTTTTGCCCCAAATGGGCCAGATGGTTCTGGATTTTCCACTGGAATGGTTTCAATGATCGGTGTCTCTTGAATGGTAGGTATGATATAGTCCGTCAGATTTTTCGTTCTGTGAACGCCATTTTCGATGATGACGTCTTCATACAAGGTGTAGCCGATGCCCATGATGGCTCCGCCTTCTGTTTGTCCCTCTAACCCTTGTAAGTTCATCACCCTGCCGCAGTCCGGAATCGCAACAACTTTAAGGACTTCCGTTTCCCCTGTTAACGTGTCAACTTCTACCAATACGACATGCGTTAAATATCCATAGATATGATGAGGTGCACCACCGGAACCTTTGATTTCATCCTTTTCTTTTGGCAGATAAAAGTGTCCCTGTACCTTTGTTGACCAGCTTTTACTGTTCAAATACTGATAGATTTCCTGATAGGAAACGGAAGAAGTCGAGTGATCCGCAATGTCTATTTTATTGTCGGCTAACGAGACCTTTTCTAATGGAACTTCTAACATCTCAGCCGCTGTTTCGGTTAAGAGCTTTATCATGAAAGGAGCTGCAGTCGCGACTGCTCTCCCGCCCGAATAAGTGGAACGTGATGCAGTAACCGTACCTCCATCAATGGTTTTAGAGGTATCACCCTGAATGACTGCGATATTGGATAAATCTGAACGTAAACATTCAGCCGCAATTAGGGCGTAAACCGTCCCGTTTCCACCGCCGATTTCTTCACAGCCGACACCGACCAAAAATCTTCCATCAGGTAATAACTCAATCGTTGCTGCCCCGTAATCTGGAACCCCGATTCCCATTCCGACACCATGAAAGGAAGTGGCTATTCCAATCCCACGTTTTTTCCAAGGCTCACTGGTTTCCGATTTATACTTTTCTTTATATCTCCAAAGATCACAGTTCTCTGCCGCCTCTAATGTCTGATGAGTACCCACACTCGATTTCACCAAATGTCCTAAACTAGAGACCTCACCTTCACGATACGCATGGATTTTTCGAAGTTCAATGGGAGAAATATTTAACTTCTCTGCGATCATGTCGAGATGCGTTTCAATCCCTACACAAACTTGGTTGACGCCAAAGCCGCGGAAAGCTCCTGAAACCCCATTATTCGTATATACACAAAAGCCTTCTAGGTCAATATTAGGGATTTTATATGGGCCGCAGGCATGTTCAATCGCCAAGGCAATGACAGCCCCTCCTAGGGAAGCATAAGCACCTGTGTCTGCCACAGCCCTTACTTTATGGCCAATTATGGTCCCGTCATTCTTGACTGCAGTTTTGACCTCTACTTTGAAAGGATGTCTTTTGATACCTGCTTGAACAGATTCTTCTCTTTTTAAGTGAAGTTTTACCGGGCGTCCATTCGTATGAAGGGCTAATAAAGCCAAATAAATTTGGACAGTGATTTCGTCTTTTCCGCCAAATGCTCCTCCCAACGGACTTGAAACAATGCGGATTCTATCTGGATTAAGTGCTAATGCTCGGGCAACCTGCAAGCGATCGCGATAAGCATATTGACCCGGACAATAGATAGTCAGTGAACCATCCTTCTCGACCATCGACCATCCACCTTCTGTTTCGATAAAAGCATGCATTTGCCTTGGCGAAATAAAGGTGTTTTCCAGGATAAAATCAGCTTCCGAAAATGCTTTTTCCACATCACCATTCTTGATTTTCACATGACTATAGGTATTGCCACTCGGATGAAGCTTTGGTGCCGATTCCGTCATCGCATATTCAGGATCCGAGACAACCTCTAGCTGCTTATATTCTACTTTTATTAAAGTAAGGGCTTCTTCCGCGATTTCTTCTGTTTCTGCCGCTACTAAGGCAACAGCATCCGATGTAGTACGAACGACATCCTCGCATAATACGGGCTGGTCAGGATCGACAATGCCGAACCCATTAAATCCAGGAATATCTTTATAGGTGAGAACCGCTACTACACCCTCTAACGCTTCGGCTTCCTTTGTATCAATGCTTACTATTTTGGCATGCGGATACTTCGCCCGAAGCACTTTACCCCAAACCATGTTTGGAAATTGAAGGTCCGTCATATATTTTAGCTGGCCCGTTGTCCGCTCAGGTCCATCGACTCTAGGGACACGCTTTCCTATATATTTAAACTCCCCGTGCTTCATGCTTCTTCCCACCTTTTCATTAAACGAAATAAGCCTCGTTTGAGAAGGGCTTTTGCCATATCTCTTCTATAAATCGCGGACGCTCGTATATCAGAAATAGGCATGACTTCCTTCCAAGCAACTTCACCGATATTTTCTATCATGTTTTCATCTAAGTCAGCTAGCGTTAACATCGCTTCGCATTTTTTGGCTCGTATAACCGTAGGTGCAACCGAACCAAAAGCGATTTTCCCGCCTATGCACTTGCGATTTTGATCCATTTGAAGAGAGCAAGCGACATTGACAATGGAAATGGCTTGAGCCTTCCTTGGTCCTAGCTTTTCAAAAATTCCAATCTCATTTTCCTTTTGTGGAGTGATGATGATTTTCGTAATCATTTCATTTGGCAACATCACCGTTTTTCCAGGACCGATAAAAAACTCTTCAATTGGAATGATTCGTTTACCGCTCAAGGATGAAAGTTCTAAGCGTGCACTTAACACAAAAAGAGGCGGAATAAGGTCTCCGGCAGGGGAAGCTGTCCCCATATTGCCACCAATTGTCCCCATATTTTGAATTTGAGTTGCACCTACCTGCCTTGCCGCTTCCACGATAAGATCTGCATGTTTATTTAACACGGGAGATTTGATTAAGTCAGAGTGTGTTGTCAGTGGACCAATATGGATTTCGTTGTCTATCATATTGATAAAACGCAAGGAATCTATATCTTTAATATTGATCCATACAGTTGGCCTCCATTTGCCGTCTTTCATTCTTACAACAGCATCTGTTCCGCCGGCAATCAACCGATAGTCTCCATTATTTTTACCCAATATATCTAAGCATTCCATGACTGAATTTGGATTGATGACATCTATCTCAGAAACTCTCATTTCGTTTCGATCTCCCTTCCAAAATGCCTGCTTCATAATCCTGAGGTGAATTAAAGTTGAATAGTACAGAACGTTCGGCAACCTCCAGCTCACTTATTTCATCTTTCCTCTTATGTAAAATCGCCTTGAGGCCTTGGCTTTCTTCGTTTATTTGAAGCAATTCATCTATCATTTCTATTGAAAACAGAATGGGATGACCGCGTTTTCCCTTGTAAACCGGGATAATGATCTTACTTCGCCTTTGAAAAAATTCGTCAATCATTGTATTAATTAAAGTTTGGCTTACAGGCTGATCTACCGATGCGATTATGAAGCAATCACTATCCTCTTTTAAGGAAAGGATTCCTTTCTTAATCGATGAGGTTTTCCCTTCTTCATGATGCTCATTCCAAACCCACTCAGCTGAGCATTGGCCTAAATAAGGAAGAAGTTTACTAGATTGATAGCCTAAAATCACTATCAGTTGATTGATACTTGATTGTTGCAACTGTGAAACCTGATGTTGCAGAAGTGTCTTCCCTTCCCATGGCAAGAGGGCCTTCAGACTTCCCATTCGGGAGCTTTTCCCAGCCGCTAAAAGGATGGCAGAGCATTTAACCATTATTCACTTTTTCCAATGAAAGCTGCATTTGAGCGGCCGTCTCTACCGCCTTGATTATTTTCGTATAGCCTGTACATCGACACAAATTGCCTCCAAGCGCCTCTTTGATCCTTTCCTTTGAAGGGACACTTTTTATATCTTTTAAAAGCGATTTTGCCGATACGATAAAGCCGGGAGTACAGTAACCACACTGTGTTGCACCTTCTGAAACGAAAGCTTGCTGAAGGATATCCATATTTTCCGTTGTCCCAATACCTTCACAAGTAACAATTTCCTTGTTTTCCGTTTGACTTACCAAAACGAGACACGTACAGACTGGTTGATCTTCTATTAACGCCGTACATGATCCGCACTCTCCCTTACCACAACATTCCTTACTTGCCGTATAGCCCATATCTTCGCGAAGAACATCTAATAAAGTTTTCGAAGGATGACAATAAACTTCATTTACTTTTCCGTTCACCTTTAATTGAAAGACTTTTTTCACTTTCACTTCCTCCTATCAAGTCCGCTATACGCCCTTTTTCTCCAAATATATGCCATATGCATATAGAGCATGTCTTTTCTGTGTATTTATTTTAAGAATTGCTGTTTTCGTAACCCATGTTACTTTCTAACAAATAAAATCTATGGGGTGATTTTTGCTCCAGTCGCTTGCTTTCCGATACGAATTTTTGAAAAAGCCCTAATGCCGGCTTTTTCAAGAGCAAATTCGTCTTGGGGGCGTTCGTCGAGCCTCCTCGTCGCTATCGCTCCTGCGGGGTCTCGCCTGTAACGCTAATCCCCCAGGAGTCAAGCGCCCTCCGCTCCAATCAACTAAATACAAAAAAGCCATTTACTTTAACACAGCCATAATTTATAAAAACGAATTTATGAAAATATGAAAAATCTAGCATTTTCTAAAAATCATCTGAATATAAGTGTTAATGGGCTTAAGAATCCTTTGCTCAATGGGAGCATCTGGGACATGCACCAGCGATTCTACCATTCTTCTACACTATTTAATTGGAGGTATTTTAATGGATTTGATTTTGAAAAACGCAAACATTCCCCAGGGTGATCGACAAGTATTAACCAACATCTTAGTGAATGATGGGAAAATAACTGGCTTCGTAAGTAACATTACTGGTTTAGTAGCTGACAAAGTCATCGATTGTAAAGGCTACCTAGTTGTTCCAGGTTGTATCGACCCTCATACCCACTTCATGGATCCTGGTTTTACTCATCGTGAAACGTTTGCTACTGGAAGCCGTTCGGCAGCTGCTGGAGGAGTAACCACCATCATTGATATGCCTTGCTGCAGCAAGCCTTCTGTACGTGATAAGGAAAGCTTCCATAAGAAAATTGGACCGATTCGCGACCAAGCCTATATCGACTACTGCTTCTGGGGTGGAGTGACGGGTGAAGATGTTCGCGAAGGCTGGTTAGACAATATCTATCCGCAAATTGAAGAAGGCGTCGTTGCTTTTAAAGTGTATATGACTCCATCTGTTCCAACGTATCCGAAAGTAAGCGATGGCGAAATGCTGGAGATTTTTAGAAAAGTGGCGCCAACTGGCTTAGCAATTGGAGTTCATGCTGAAAACTATGATATTTGTACATTCGATACTGAAAAATTGAAAAAAGCCGGACGCTTAGATGGTCCAGCTTGGGCTGAAGCTCGCAGCTCGTTGGCTGAAAAAGTGGCCATTCAATTGATTATCAGCTATGCAGAAGCAACAGACGCTCGTGTTCACGTCGTTCATATGAGCACAAAAGAAGGCGTAGAATTGGTACGCGAAGCGAAAAAGCGCGGTGTGAAGGTGACATCCGAAACTTGTCCGCACTACCTGATGCTGAATGCACAGGATGCAATGAGTGAAAGAGGTACATTTGCAAAAATCGCTCCTCCATTAAGAGGAAAAGAAGACAACGAAGAACACTGGCAAGCTCTTGCAGATGGAACCATCGATTTCGTCGGAACGGATCATGCTCCGTACGAAATTGCTACAGAAAAAGCGGCTGCTGACTCAGATATTTGGAACAGCTTCCCGGGTATTCCTGGAGTTGAAACGATGGTCCAAATCCTTGTTAGTGAAGGGCTGAATAAAGGCCGCTTATCATTATCAAGATTTGTTGAAGTAACAAGCCGTAACGCCGCTGTTCACTACGGAATCTATCCGAAAAAAGGCGCTATGGAAATCGGCAGTGATGCTGACTTCACCATTATTGACCTTAATCGAGAGTATACAATCGACGAGCAGAAAACAGAATCCATGTGTAAATACAATCCGCTTCACGGGCTCCAGTTAAAAGGAAAGCCAGTTCAAACCGTCATTCGCGGCGAGCTCATTTACGATGAGGATAATGGCGGTATTGTAGGGAAAGCAGGCTATGGCGAATACGTGAAGCGTCAAAGCATCCAACGATTGGATCGCGTTTTGAAGTATGAAACATATGAAGCTAAAGGTAATGATGCTGCTGATCAGAAAGAAGCCGTCTTATCCCAATCTTCAGACCGTAAATAAGCTCATTCAAAATTGGATAACGGAGGTCGTTTCATGGAATTAAGAGGAAAGAAGCATGCAGTTGTCGTGATTGATATGTTAAACGATTTTATCGGTGAAAAAGCAACACTTCGCTGTGAAAATGGTGAAAAGATTGTTCCTGAAATTCGCAGACTTGTGGATTTCGCCCATGATCACAATATCCAAGTCATCCATGTTCAAGAAGCTCATCGTCAAAATGACCGAGACTTCCGCGTCCGCCCCGTGCATGCCATTAAAGGCACATGGGGTTCCGAGTTTATCCCTGAGCTACAGCCAGAGGAAGACAAAGGGGACTATGTGGTTCAAAAAAGACGTCATAGTGCCTTTAGCTATACAGACTTCGATTTGTTCTGCCGCGAAGAAGAAATCGATACCCTTGTGTTAACAGGGGTTTGGACAAATGTTTGTGTAAGAAGCACGGCGTCCGATGGTTTATATCATGGCTATAACGTCATTTGCATCTCAGACGCTACCGCTTCTAAAGATGATGACATGCATGTTTCAGGACTAAGGGATATCGATATTTTCGGCGACATCATGACCGTTGATCAATACACATCACTTGTAAAAGAAAAACTCTCCCAAAATCAAAAAGTCTAAAATGAGTGGCAAGAAAAGAATCGTTGTAGGAATCACAGGCGCGAGCGGATCCGTGTATGGTTATACACTGGTCCGTGCGCTCCATCAATTAGGGATAGAAACGCATTTAATCGTTACCGAAATGGGAGAAAAGGTAATGAAATTCGAGTGCGGCGTCACAATGGAAGAAATGAAAGAGTATGCCATCATTCATAAAAACAACAATTTGTTTGCCTCTGTTGCCAGCGGTTCTTTTAAGACGGATGGGATGGTCATCTGTCCTTGCTCGATGAATACATTAGGAGCGATTGCAAATGGCGTCGGGGATACACTACTCAATCGTGCAGCAAGTGTCGTCATGAAGGAATACCGAAAATTAATCATCGTCCCCAGGGAATCACCTCTACACTTAATCCATTTAAAAAATATGACCAAGCTTGTGGAAGCAGGAGTATATATGATGCCTGCCTCTCCAGGTTTTTATCATAAGCCGCTTGAAATATGGGAGTTAGTCAATTTTATCGTCGGGAGAATTTTGGACATGCTTCAAATCGACCATGAACTCATTCAAAGATGGGGGGAAAATACATGAACCCCACAACCTTAAGGGATTTAATTTCGGACTGGGAACAGAAGGGTTATTTTTACCGTGTGAGAAAGCAAGTTGATCCCATCTTCGAATTAGGAGCTGTCGTGAAAACTTGTAAAGGGGCCAAGCCTTTCTTTTTCGAAAAAGTAAAAGGTTACTCTTCTCCAATGGTCGCTGGTCTTGGTGGGGACAGGCAGTTACTTGCCGAAAGCATTGGAATTGACCCTAAAGAAATCACTTCAAAGCTTATTGAATCTATCGTAAGTCCAATTTCGGTAACAAAAGTTGGGACAGGCCCCATCCACGAAAACGTAGTGACTGGATCATTCGATCTCGAGGATTACTTCCCCATCTTAAAATACCATGCCGAAGATTCCGGACAATATTATGTGGCCGGAATTTTGGTTGTTAAGGACCTCACAGGCAAAAAGCATTATACATCGATACGTCGGATGCAATATCTAGGCGGGAACCGTACTAATATCTTGATTACTTCACCTGAACTTAACGCTCAATACGCCGAATACGAAAGGCGCGGCGAAGCGATGGAAGTAGCCGTCATGTTTGGGGTTGTTCCAGCGGTTACATTGGCTTCTCAAGTAAGCACCCACCTATACCATACGGATAAATTAAATTTGGCGAGTGCCTTGTTAGGTGAATCACTGAATGTGGTGAAGTGTAAAACGGTTGATATCGACGTGCTTGCTGAAGCCGAAATCGTACTCGAAGGCAGGATGCTTCCACATGAACGAGTAACGGAGGGGCCATTCGCTGAGCTCGCGGGCTATTATGGAGGGGTATCTCCTCAACCGGTCATCGAATTCTCAGCCATTACCTACCGGAATAATGCCATCAATCAAACAATCATGCCCGCCAGTTACGAAGAAAAGCTGCCAATGGCATTAGTACGTGAGGTCACACTTCTAAGTACAGTGAGACAAGTTGTTCCAAACGTGAAGGACGTACACGTGACACTTGGGGGAATCGGAAGATATCACGCGGTCATCCAAATTGACAAGAAATCTGAAGGGGATGGCAAACAAGCCGCTCTTGCTGCTTTTGCCAGCGATAAAGACTTAAAACATGTCGTCGTTGTGAATGACGATATCGATATTCATAACCATGAGGATGTCGAGTTTGCGATTGCCACTAGAGTCCAAGCGGACCAGGATATTTTCATCGTCCCAGGTGCCAAAGGCTCCCCGCTGGAATCTTCCCACAACTTAAGAGGGGTAACCGCAAAGATGGGGATCGATGCTACCTATCCTCTTGCCCATGCAGAACAATTCAAAAGGACGTCCATCCCGTTAAAAGTAAATCTAAACGATTATATATAACGGGAAAAATAGAGGACAAACCTTCTATATATGGGACATGCTGCATATATTAGTTTGAACCCAACTAAAATGATCCTTTTGCAAGGAGCGATACGATGAACGCAATCGGCTTAGTCGAAATTAGAGGACTTACTGGAGCCTTAGATGCCCTTGATTCAATGGCCAAGGCAGCAGACGTTCAATTAGTAGATTTGAAAAAAGTAGGCTCTGGTCACGTTACGGTTATTGTCAAAGGGGATGTAGCGGCAGTTTCGGCAGCCGTTGATATCGGCAAACTTGCAACAAACCGAGTAGGTGGAGAGCTCATTTGTGCGAATGTCATCCCTCGTCCCCATCCAGAGCTTAGTAAGATTCTTTAAAAGGTGGTGTTACATTGTCTGATTTTATGAAGAGCGTGGTCGCAGAAGCTCTTCGCGGTAAAAAAACCACAGCCGCGAAAAAGGAAAATACGATTAAAATTACTCCTTCGATCTCAAGAGTGACGAATAATCTTTCTAAGCAAGAACCTCTGGAGTCTATTATTCGACCAAACTATCAAAATAGAAATGTTGAGAAACGATTATCCGTACTCAACCAACAACAAAACGAAAGAAAAGCTAGTGTCAGCATAGGGAAACCGCTTGAAGACAAAAAACCTTTAAGACCTTCTGTAGAAGACTCGATTTCCAGCTTAAGAAAGGTATCACTTTCTCAAGGGAAACAGGAAGCTCTGCCTCACTCTCGTAGCAACCAACAGCAAAAAGCTGAAAAGGCTCAGTTGCTAGGTTTAACAAAGGATGGCACATCTGTATGGTTTTATCCAACCGTCCACTCCCATCTCGCGCATATGTTCCACCGCAAAACGTCAGGATACTCTGTCGCTGTGGTAGGATCTAAAGCCTGTTATCCAAGTCAACTCATCCTTTTAAACGATTTATTAAACACTTATCCAGATTTGAAATATCATCTTACCTGGAGCAAAGACAATCATCACCGCTTCTCATTGGAGTTATATGACAACAATGCGAACCGTCTCGAAAAAATAGCGAAAGAACTGTTACAACAATTCAACAAGCGTTCATTAAAATGTACGGAAACATATCAGATCACCTCCCCAAGCGCATGGTTATCCAAACAGCTCGGCATTACAAAATCCGTTGAGATGGCTGGAATTTTAGAAGGATTATCTTACCACCATTATTTACTTTTACTCGATCAGTATCTTAAAGGTAATTCGGATACCTCCCTCGGATTTCAGATAGAGGAAAACTATTTGCTTTTAACCGGAAACTCACAACAAATTAGCCATGCACTAGCAAACTTCAAAAAGACAGCAGACCACTTATAGGATTTTCCTTTTAAGGCAAGAAAAGGAGGAAAAAGATGCAGCAAGCACTTGGACTAATTGAAACTGTTGGCTATGCACCTGCAATATCCGCAGCTGATGCAGCCGTTAAAGCAGCAAATGTAGAAATCACCGCGATTGAAAAAATTATTGGAGTACAAGGCGGACTGGGCGTCACCGTCCACTTTAGTGGGGATGTTGCCTCTGTAAAGGCTGCCGTCGAGGCAGGTGAACGTGCCGGCAGATCAGTCGGCAAAGTAGTATCTGCCCACGTCATCCCGCGTGCGCACCAAGAAGTGAGTGAAAAACTGTTAAGCAGATTCAAGCTAAAGACGAAAGAAAGCTCAGAACCGACATCCGATGATCAAACTGATCATCACGATAGTCAAAATTAAAGGGGGACTTATTGATGATGGGTGAAGCATTAGGTTTAGTCGAAACAAAGGGATTAACAGGCGCGATTGAAGCTGCGGATGCAATGGTAAAAGCGGCGAATGTCTCTATTTGTGGTTACGAAAAAATCGGTTTTGGGCTTGTTACCGTAATGGTCCGCGGGGATGTTGGTGCAGTAAAAGCAGCGACGGATGCTGGCGCAGATGCAGCGAATCGTGTTGGAGAGCTTGTTTCTGTTCACGTTATTCCAAGACCACATAGCGAGATTGAAAGAGTTTTATTATCTAAGGGTGAATAATCGTGAATGGGCAAATGCAAAGTGCATTAGTTGAAAACACTTTGCAGGAACTATTGGGAGGTTCAACTGTTCCGGTACCTTCAAAAGTGGTTGCCTATTTAACCTATCATTTTGTTGGGATGAATCAAGCTTTTCAAACCTTACAGCAGCTACGTAAAACTAGAATACGGACCAGGCTTCTTATTGATCCTATCTTGTTTGATTATATGAATAAAAAGGAGATTGTAAAGCTTACCGAAAACGATGATTGGATTTCACTTCAGACGCTTGAACATATGGAGGATTTTGAGCACCTCTTCCTCCCTGTCCTATCTTTTTCGCTCGTTTCGAGCATCATTTCCCTGAATGACCAAAATCCATTCATCCGTTTTCTCTTACAATCTCTTCTCACTGGTAAAAAAGTAAGTGCGCTTTCGATTGGAATTACACCAAATCACTCCATTTGGTTAAATAATGGACTAACTGGAGGTACCCCTCTGCTAAAAAGCACCATGCAAACACAACTCCAAAAGCTAAAAGGGTTTGGTGTTCATCTCATCGAACCAGAGGAGGCACTATCTTATTTTTCCCAGCAGCCTAAATTGAAAAAAAGAGTTTATACGAACAGGGATATTGAGCAGATCGTCCTCTCAAATAAAAAAGAATTCATTATAGACCAACAAACCATTATGACACCTCTAGCGCTAGATTTACTCAAAAAACACCAAATCACTCTAATCCGGAAATAAGGGAGTTGGCTTTTTTTATGCAATTAGGCATTGTAGTGGGACGAGTTACCGCAACAAGAAAAGATCCAAATTTAGTGGGGACAAAACTCTTGATTACGCAACCCATCCAGTTAAACGGAAAAGCTTCTTCCTCTGGTCCTGTGATCGCAGTAGATACAGTCGGTGCAGGTATCGGAGAGAAAGTCATTTATGTAAGCGGCAGTGTGGCAACAAGAGGCATGAGTAAGAAAGAAGCTCCTGTGGATGCAGCGATTATCGGAATCATCGATACACTTGAGTACGAAGAATTAGAAGGAGTGAACCTATAGATGGATGCACTGGCTATTAAAGAAGCGATTCAGTGGCGGAAACTCATTGATACGCTTTTAGATGAAAACCAATTTGCTGACCTTGTGTTAAAGGACGGATTTTTCATCAATGTCATTACAAGAGAAATCTATAAAGCGGACGTAGCGGTTAAGGGTGATTACGTCCTTATGGTCGGAAACTGCGAAGAATTGATAGGTCCAAAAACCAAAGTGGAAAATGTAACCGGAAAATTTGTTTGTCCTGGTTTTATCGACTCCCATATGCACTTCGAAAGCGCGATGCTCACCTGTACAGAATTCTCCAAACTATCGATTCCTACCGGAACGACCACACTGATCGGTGATCCTCACGAAATTGGAAACGTGCTTGGCGTTCATGGCATGCAAGAAATGGTCAAAGAAGCAAAAAATTTGCCAAATCATGTGTTTTTCACGGTTCCATGTGCGGTTCCAGACGCACCAGGCTTAGAGACGTCTGGTTATGATGTCAATGCCAAGGATATGAAGGAACTGTTGAATGATCCGCATGTCCAAGGAATTGGTGAAATCCAAAGCTTCAGCAATATCAAGCCTGTTTACGAGCATGCACAAGAGCAAATCGACGATTTGATTGCATCCGTTTCCTATGCAAAATCCATTGGAAAGACGGTTGAAGGAAATGCACCTGCACTGTTTGGCAAGGAACTAGCCGCCCATATCATCGGTGGAGGCACCCATGTATCCTGTCATGAAACCACAACGAAAGAAGAAACTGTTGAAAAATTACGTTACGGTGTTAGTGTCTTTATTCGAGAGGGCTCATCACAACGAAACATGCCTGAGTGCATTCGAGCTATTACGGAAGAAGGACTAGATTCAAGAAGGGCGATTCTCGTTTCCGATGATATGGTTCCTGAAGACTTACTGAAGCATGGTCATATGAACGATATTGTAAGACGCACCATCGCTCACGGTATGGATCCAGTCGAAGTCATACAAATGGTTACGATTAATCCAGCTACCCATTTTGGTTTTAAAGACCTTGGAATTTTAGCACCAGGTAAACGGGCTGATATCGTGGTCATCAGTGATTTAAATGAAATGACCGTTGCCCAGGTTTATTTAAACGGCAAAAAGGCAGCAGAAAATGGCGAGCTTACGATTGATATCGCACCGTATAAATATCCTGAAAGTGTAAAGAAATCCGTAAAGCGAGCACCAGTCACAGTAGATGATCTTGTCATCCGTGCTGAAGGAAGCCGTGCAAGGGTCCGCTCCATTGTGGCGATCCCTGATCAAAATCTGACAGGTGGACAAGAATTCGATATAAACGTCAGAAACAGTGTCGTCACACCCTGCTTAAAACAGGATGTCCTCCCTATGCTGGTCATCGAGCGCCACGGTCGGACAAACTCCATCGGGAAAACTTTCATCCATGGCTTTAAACTTAAAAGTGGCGCCATTGCTGAAAGTGTTGCCCATGATACACATAACATTATTGTCGCCGGAACGAATTATGAGGATATGGTAACAGCCGTCAATCGTGTCATTGCGATGGATGGTGGAATTGCCATGATTAAAGACGGCAAAGTAGTCGGCGATTTGCCTTTAAGGGTCGGCGGTCTCATTACGGATGAATTGGATGGAAAAGAAGTAAGTGAACGAATTGCCGATTTAACAAGACTCGCAAAAGAAGAGCTTGGTTGCGGCATCCATGTTCCATTTATGCATTTATCATTCTGGTCACTCGTCACAAGCCCTACATGGAAAATCACGGACAAAGGTCTAGTCGATGTAGACAAATTTGAAGTCATCGATACGATCGTTCGTTAAGGAGGGGATCTAATGGGAGTAAGATTAGTAGATTTAACCCAAGAAATCTATCAAGGTATGCCCGTGTTTCCCCTTCATCAGAAAACGATGATTTTCCCAAATATTTCTCATCAACAAAGCAAAGAACAAATCGGCTTTGAATTTGCCACCAACAATCTGATTATTAATGAGCATGGTCCCACACATAGTGATGCCACTTACGAATATGATCCCGCAGGACAATACATCGATGAAATGCCCTTGGAATATTTTTATGGTCCTGCAATTTGCTTGGATGTTTCTACTGTTTCTCCAGATGACTACATTACTCCTCAAGACTTGGAATCTGCCTTAGAAAAGTCTGGACAAGTCATTCAAGAAGGGGACATTGTCTTGCTTTATACGGGCCATTACAACAGGGCATATGGTACTGATGAGTGGCTCACAAGATACACGGGCTTAAATTATGAAGGGGCGAAATGGTTAGCCAAACAAGGAGTCGTCAATATCGGCATCGATGCTCCTGCCATCGATAATCCTATCGATCCACTGTTTTCTGGCCATCTCATTTGTAAGGAATATAAGATGACCAATACAGAAAATCTTTGCAACCTGGACCAGGTGGCAGGCAAGAAATTCTTATACTTTGGCTTACCCCTCCGCATCCGCAATGGGACAGGTTCTCCCATTCGAGCGGTTGCCGTTTTTATAGATTAATAGCAGGAGGTTCCAGATATGACTTGGAAAGTTCGAGAAGAAATTATTATCCCTCCATACGAAGGTCGAAGCACACATCTGAAAGCCGGAGAAGAACTGATTATTATTGATACAGATGGAAAACAAGTGGGGGATTTCATTTGCTTTAATCTCCATGATCCATCAGAACATGTCTCCCCTGTTCATATGCGCGCCTCTTTAAGCAGTATTCGCTTAAAGGTTGGAGATTATCTTTATAGCAATCGGCGGAGACCTCTAATGCAGCTCGTTCACGATACAGTTGGACGACACGATTTCTTCTTTCCCGCTTGTGACTATTACCGCTATAAAATGGATTTCAACGACGAAAACCATCCAAACTGCCATGATAATCTAATGCGTGCATTAGAAAAATACGAGTTCAAACCTGAACATTTACCAGATCCTATCAACTGGTTTATGTATAACAAGCTAGATTCGTTTGGCGACTATGAAATTAACGAACCACTTTCAAAGCCAGGTGATTACGTAAAATTAAAGGCATTGGAGGATTGCCTAGTCGCTCTTTCCTCATGTTCTCAAGATATGGCTCCTGTTAACGGCTGGAAAGTTACACCTTTAAAAATGCAAGTCATTGGAGAAACCCATGAATGAGACCCAGTTTCTTCAACAATTAATCCAGATCGATAGTATTAATCCCCCGGGAAATGAATCAAGAATGGCTAACTTTTTAGCAAAGCGCTGCGAGGCGATTGGGATGCCTTTTGAAATCCAAAGGGTCGATAACGGACGAAGCAATTTTCTTCTTCAAATTAAAGGAAAAACTCCAAAAAAGCTTTTCTTCTGTGGTCATATGGATACAGTCTCACCTGGTGAAATGCAGTGGGAATATCCGCCTCTATCTGGAGAAATCGTGGGAAATAGGATGTATGGCCGAGGGGCATCGGATATGAAAAGCGGACTTGCCGCGATGTACCTGGCCATAGAATCTATTTTCTTGGAAAATATCATCCCACATCATACGCTTGTCTTTTTGGCAACGGCTGGTGAAGAGGTCGATAGCTGCGGAGCAAGGGTTTTCTTAGAGTCTCACCAGTTAGCAGATGTGGAAGCGATGATTATCGGAGAGCCCACAAACGGAAAAGTAGTAATCGGACATAAAGGTGCCCTGTGGTTAGACATTACTACATATGGAAAAACAGCTCATGGTTCCATGCCTGACAAGGGTATCAACGCGATTGAAAAAATGACCAAGGTCATTCAACTAATAGAAAAATTGAAGTTGGAGTGGATCTATACAACTGAAACATTAGGAAAAAGCAGCATGGCTGTTACAACCATCCAAGGGGGAGTTCAAACGAACGTCATCCCAGATTCTTGCAGCATCACGGTCGACATTCGAACTGTCCCTCCTCAATCTCATCAAGATATTTTTGAAAAACTAACGCTTCACTTAAAACAATTAAGTCAAAACGAACCGAACTTCTCTTTCGATTTGAAAAAAAGGCTCGATCGTCCCTCTATTTTTACAGACAAAAAAAGCAGCATTATTCAAAAAGCATTGAAATTAAATAACTTTAAGAACGAAGAGTGCTACGGTGTTTCCTATTACACGGACGCTGCGGTACTAAATCCGAATAGTTCTATCCCGACTTTGATTTATGGGCCAGGCGATGAATCCCTTGCCCATCAGCCAAATGAGTGGGTAGACATTGATGCCTATCAAAAATCGATTGAATTCTATCGTAAACTCATGCTCGAATAGTCAAAATTCCATTTAAGGGTGGACTGTTATGACATCTATTTTAATTAAAAATGCAGAAATCATTACCATGAATCAAAAAGAAGAAATCATTCATGGTGATTTATATATTGAAAACGACGTTATCGTTGCCATTGGAGAGAATTTATCCTATCCTGCAGATAAAATCATCGACGGAACGAATCGAACCGTCATTCCTGGTTTTATCCAAACGCATATTCATTTGTGTCAAACCTTGTTTCGTGGTCAAGCGGATGATCTCGAGCTGTTAGACTGGTTAAAAAAGAAGGTATGGCCTTTAGAAGCGGCCCATGATGAAGAATCATCCTACTACTCAGCCATGCTCGGCATCGGAGAATTAATCCAAAGCGGAACGACAACCGTCGTAGATATGGAAACTGTTCACCATACTGATAACGCATTTCAAGCGATTTATGAAAGTGGCATTCGCGCCTTGGCTGGAAAAGTCATGATGGATAAAGGGGAAGAAGTACCGCTTCTTCTTCGCGAGAACACGAACCAGTCCATTCAACAGAGCGTTGATTTATTGGAAAAGTGGAATGGTCGCGATCACGGTCGCATCCAGTATGCTTTTTGCCCTCGATTCGTTGTCTCCTGTACAGAGGAACTGTTAGTACAGGTTCGTGACCTTTCGAAAAATTATCATGTTAAGGTTCATACTCATGCTTCTGAGAACAAAGGGGAAATTGATCTCGTTGAGATGGAAAAAGGCATGCGCAACGTTGTCTACCTTGATCATATCGGCTTAGCCAATGAAAATCTGATCCTTGCACATTGTGTATGGTTGGATAAAGAAGAAAAGCGGATCATCAAGGAAAGAGGCGTAAAAGTCAGTCATTGCCCTGGCTCCAACTTAAAGCTAGCCTCTGGCATTGCAGATATTCCTGATCTATTAGATTTAGACGCATTTGTTAGCTTAGGAGCAGACGGTGCTCCCTGCAATAACAATTTAGATATGTTTAATGAAATGCGTCTGGCAGCCATTATTCAGAAGCCTATGCACGGTCCAACTTGCATGAATGCCAAAACTATTTTTAAAATGGCCACAATTGGTGGTGCAAAAGCCGTTGGAATGGAAGACCAGATAGGAAGCCTTGAAGTTGGCAAGAAAGCAGATGTGGTCATTCTCAATCTCAATGATTTCCATCTCTACCCTTCCAGCGAAGTCGATACCATCTCCAGGATTGTCTATTCTGCTACCAGAGCCGATGTAGAAACGACTATTATCAATGGTAAAATTGTCGTGGAAAACAGGATTGTCAAAACGATAGATAAGCAGATCGTTTTAAAAGAAGTGAATAAATCCATCAAGCGATTGTTGAAAAGAATTCCGTCTATTGCTTATTAATAGGCTTTTTCCGCAAACTTTGTTGCTGTTTATGGGGAGGTTGATTTCCATTCCAGGATGCTCGCTTTCCGCGGGGCGGGCAGTGAGCCTCCTCGGCGCAACGGCGCCTGTGGGGTCTCACCTGTCCCGCTGCTCCCGCAGGAGTCTCGCACCTTCCGCTCCAATCAACTTCTTCATTAATGTTTTCTTTCTCAAAACTTTTGTTAAAACACCATTGTTTAGAAAAGAGCCTTTTAATAAATCAGAAATCAAGTAATGGGCTCTCAACAGGGTCCATTTTCTTTTGCTTTGTACATTCCATGAGCAAAAAAATACACCCCACCTGCTATATAGATTTTCTATACAACAAAGGAGTGTGTTTTGAGGATTCAATTCTTTTATATGATCTAGGCGGTCACTTTTTCTTTATCTCCGACTGCTTTTGGTTTTACGTTAAAGACAATATTCAAGAATATAGCCGTTAAACTTCCAACTACAATTCCATTATCCGTTAAGATCCTCACGCTTTCTGGCATTTGTGCAAAAATCCCAGGAACAGCCGTAACCCCTAAGCCCATTCCTACTGCACAGGCAACAATGAGCAGATTCTCCTGAGAAGAGAAGTCTACCTTGCCGAGCATTTTAATTCCGTATGCTACTACCATACCAAACATGGCAATCATGGCACCACCAAGAACTGGAGAAGGAATGATTGTAGTCAATGCACCGATTTTTGGTACAAGTCCGAGAATGACAAGGAAAGCACCCGCAGTATAAATAACATTCTTTCCTTTGACACCTGATAATTGTACTAATCCAACGTTTTGAGAGTAAGTGGTGTATGGAAATGCATTAAAGATTGCTCCTAAAACGATAGCCAATCCCTCTGCTCGATATCCATTTGCTAAGTCTTTTTCATCTACTTTCTTGCCTACAATATCCGAAAGGGCGAAGTAAACACCTGTAGATTCCACTAGGCTGACGATCGCAACTAGAATCATAGTAAGAATGGCTGCTAATTCAAAAGTAGGCGTACCGAAGTAAAAAGGCTGTGGCATATGAAACCATGATGCTTCGCCAACTGCACCAAAATCGACCTTGCCCATGAAGGAAGACACAATAGTACCTCCAACTAGCCCAAGAAGTATTGCAACCGAACGCACAAATCCCTTAAAGAATCTAAAAAGTAATAGAATGAAAACCAAAGTTCCGAAGGCAAGAGAAATATTTTCCACTGACCCAAAATCAGGACTTCCTACACCACCTGCCATGTTATTCATCGCAACAGGGATTAGAGTAATACCGATTACACTAACGACCGATCCCGTAACGACAGGCGGAAAGAATTTTACGAGCATTCCAAAGTATTTAGCCACGAGAACAACAAAAATTCCCGACACCAGAATGGACCCGTAAATAGCTGATATACCGTACTGGCCACCAATGGCTATCATAGGTCCAACCGCAGTGAATGTACATCCTAGAACAACCGGAAGACCAATCCCAAAGAAACGATTCCGCCACACTTGCAGTAATGTTGCAATCCCACACATCAGAATATCAATCGATACTAAATAGGTTAGTTGTTCTACAGATAATTTAAGAGCACCACCGACAATTAAAGGAACAATCACCGCACCAGCGTACATCGCTAATACATGTTGTATACCTAAGGAAGCTGTCTTCAATGAGTTTTGATTCATTTGCCATTTCCACCTTCCGTTTAGAAAATGAATTCATGTTTTCCCAATGAAAGCGACTGAACCTAACCTAAATTTTTCTCCTTTCTTACGAGGACTTATGAAATTCCATTCAAATACAAATTGTTAAGTAATCTTACCCTACCAACATTGAGAAAATTTCCGAGAAAATACTTTGTCCTACGCTTTCAGTTATATGAGTGTAATCCAAGCTTCATTCATATTGTTTTTTAAAAATTCCGAAAACAAACAAGGTATTAGTAATAAACTATTTTTAGATTCTACTATTTTCGTATTATGTAGTTCTTCCAATAAAAGGTATAATTAGCTTATCTTTAAAGAAATGCTGAATTGATATTTGAAAGGAGAAATTGAATTGGAGACTAACTTAATAAAACAAGTCGGACAAATTGGGGTACCAGTTAAAAATCTAGAAAAGGCCATACATTTTTATAAAGAAAAACTTGGCCTTTCCCTTCTTTTTAATACAGATAGGATGGCGTTCTTTGAATGCAACGGTCTAAGGCTGCTTTTAAGCCTGCCAGAAAAAGAAGAATTCGCTCACTCTAGCTCAGTCATTTATTTTCAAGTTGAAGATATAAAGAAAGCATATGACGATCTTTTAGATAAAGATGTAACATTTATAGATGAACCGCATGTGGTAGCCAAAATGGGGCAAACCGAGACATGGATGACGTTTTTTAAAGATAGCGAAGATAATACCCACGCTCTGTTGAGCGAAGTACAAGTCTAACGGAAGTAGAAAGAGACCGTTTTTTTGAACGGCCACTTTCTTTATATAATCTATTAGTATCTTACTTATTAAAGCCTACTTGTTCATACTCGCAAGGAAGTCGCCTAATAGGCTATCCAGTTCATTTTCCTTTTCAACATGATCTTCCTTGATGAAAGGCTCATCTTTCTTTGCAGTTTCCCAGTCAAATGAATCAAGGTCATCATCCAAATCATCTATTTCCTTAGCAGCCGCTGTGTCTTCAAAAGAATCTAGGAAGCTATCATCGCTTACTATTTCAACTGGTTGTTCATTCACCGCTGGTTCTTCTTGCAAGTAAAGGGCTTCGTCGATATTCACTGACTTGCTGTTTAGTGAAGCAAGCAATGTCGTCGCTCGAATCGGGTCCGTTAAGAGCTGGTAAATGATACTTCCTAGCAAAGCTTCCGAATGCTCGTGCTTTAACCAATCTCTCTGTGACTTGCTTAATTTATGGGGGAGGGGAATCGTAATGGTTTCCCTCTCCCTTGAAGAGGAATGACTAACACCTTGCATGACAAATTCGGCAATCTTACTTGAAAAATTCCTTCTTTCAGATTCCTTTAGCTTTTGTAAATGCTTCAATAAGTGATCAGGCGTATCAGAAGGAACGCGAAAGGAAATGGCTTGACCCCTCTTAATTTCATTTGCGGCTGATTTTTTCATATCATCACCTTATTATTTCTTTACCGGTTCTTGGGTCACCTTCGGCTTTTCCGTTTTCCTTACAAAATCGGTAATAAGCTTATAATAAGCATTTGCCATCATCCAAATGCTCTCTTTTTCGTCTTCAAAAAATTCAATATTATAGCCATCTAAATTATTATTTAAGGTTTTAATATATTCCTTCAATACGTTAGCCCCGCCACCCACAAAATAGCAGATTTCTGTCTGTGAGTTCTTCTGCCAAACGTTACGTAGTAAGCGATATTGTTTTTTTGCTAATTCTAGCAAGATGCGATCGGTAATATCATGAACGCTTGTCCGACTACCTTTAACCATAATATGATTACGGTCATTTTTCCTTGTAATGATTTCTACAACATCACGGCGGCTGTCTAATTCAACACCATGCTTCGATCTAATTTCTTCTCTTATCGCCTCTAATGATTCAGATACGCCTAGATTAAACCCTTGAGCCTTATCATCATCAACGTTACGGTCCTTAATGACAGCTATATCTGTAGATAAACCGCCAATATCCTGAATCAATATTCTCTTATCAATCAGATCCTTGTTTATGATTTTCAAATCATTGTCCATCACAAGATTGATATAGGCTGCAAATCCTTCAGGATAGATCTTTACTTCATTGAACTTAATATTTACTTTTAATCCTTGATATTTCGGTGTAACGAGGAATTCCACTTGATGGACAGAACCTACCAATTTAGAGCGATAACCAGAATCCTTCCCTTCCTTTACTTCACGAAGAGGAAGTCCAGTACCTAAAGTATAGTTCGCATCAATCACATTCTTCACTCGTGGGAAAAGGTGTGAGTTTTCTTCTTTAACAGCATCCAAGGCCAAAGTGGCAAAAAGCATTACCAAAGTTTGGTCTTCTTCCGATTTATCGCCACCGGGATCTAATTCAGTTGCATTGTTGCTCTTCGTTGCTAAATGACCTACACGGTATATGACGTTATTATCTTTTAAAGCAGGGGAGTGTACTTTTATATGAATCCCATCAAGAGGATTCTTATTGTTCAATTCTTCAATTCCAATTACAGGTCGATCTTCCGTATCTCTTGCAACAATGTTAGGAATACTTATTTCGTAATCTAATTCCCCGAAAATAGCCTTAATCGAGTCATTGCCAACATCTACTGCTGCGATTCTAGAGTTAGACATAAATAAATCATCCCTTTTCATTTAATAGATTTCGTTTTGTTTAGAAGTTATGTATGTGTGTCTCTATTAAAGGTTATAAGAGATTTCCTGTTTCTTCAATGAACCTGGGCGAAAAGAAATATATCTGTAATCCTGTAAACAGCTTGTAAACTAAGGTTCTTTGTAAACATTTTCTGTAAACAGCCATTTCAAAATGGTATACATCGCGTCATTTCAACTTGTATACGTTTTTGTATACATGTAAACGCACTTGTACACGTCGCGTTTACTATATGTAAACATGTATACACTTTCTGTAAACTGTAATCTTTTTTTATTTCCGTTACTTCTTGTTCCCAATTTTTATTGAAAGGTATATTTATTTTAGATGTTTAACAGCACCTAATACTAAAGAAAAGCCAGAGAAATCATTCCCTGGCTTTGTTGTCTATTAACACATACTTTTTATTACTTCGGTAACCAAATGGTAAAAGTTGAGCCTTTACCTTTTTCACTTTCAACTTTTATTCTTCCTTTGTGGGATTCAATAATATCAAAACTCATTGGTAAGCCAAGTCCCAAGCCATTCTCCTTAGTAGAAAAGAAAGGCGTAGTTAGGTTTTCAATTGTACTTTTGTCCATTCCCATTCCATTGTCTTCAATGATTATCTCAATCCCGTTATCCATTTCACTAGGATGTACCGAAATGAATATTTGACCATTGCAATGCATGGCATCAAAAGCGTTCTGTAATATATTAATCAATACTTGCTTTATCTTATCTCTATCAATATTTGCCTCGCATTGATACGATAAATCATATTCAATCTGTATATCTTTATTAGAAATCTGGCTTTCCATTAAAGTAACAATATCTTTAATCAGTTCATTAATAGAAGTATGAGCTTTGGAAATTCCAGATTGATCAGGTTTTGCCATTAAAACAAATTGTTGCACAAGATTTTTTATTCTCTCTAATTCACTGAAAATAATCCTAAAATACTCTTCTTGCTTTTGATTATTTGCTTTTGAATTTCTTTTAACTAGTTTCAATAAACCCATGATAGATGTAAGCGGATTGCGGATTTCATGTGCTAGTCCAGCGCTTATTTTCCCTATTGCTGAAAGCTTTTCACTCGCCATTACTTGCTTTTCTAAACGTAATCTATCAGTAATATCTCTAAACTGGCCAAATGCACCAAGGATCTGATTGGACTTATTATAAATAGGGAAAGCGTCAAATAAAAAAATTTTGTCGGAGATATTTATTTCAATATCTTCATACTTTCTATTTCCCCTTAAACTATTAATCATGTATGTTCCGATTATATTTACCGAAGTTATGGGACTATTAAGGATGTCTTCTTTTTTAAAGGCAAGAACTTTCTCAGCAAACGGGTTCACTTCAATAATCATTCCATCTTCATTTGTAATGATGATCCCATTTCTACTGTTTTCCATCAGCACTTGATTGAGAATTAACAATTCCTTATTCTGCTTTTTAACTCCAACTTCTCGTTCAATTGAATCAACAGCTGATTGAAGTAGTCCAACATGAAAAGAGCTTGCATCTTGAGCGGTCATCATTACTGAAATCGTCCCGCTCATTTGACCCGAATAATAGAATGGCACAGAGAAACAAGCACTTTGATGCAAACAGTGATGGTAATGATCAGCTCCGCTAATGAGAACAGGCTGTTCCAATTCTAAAGCAATTGCAATACTATTCGTTCCAACCTCTTCTTCCTTCAATTTGACTCCAAGAGATAAGCCTAAGGATTCCACTTGTCTCTTAACTATCTCATCCCCGTACATTTCTAAGATATAACCTTCATGATCTGTGATGACGATTAGAACAGGCGTGTCTTTTAATTCGGATATTAACTTCGTCATAAACTTCCTTGCCACTGAAACTAAGTCACCTAGACGGTTCTTTCTTTCCTCTAAAATACTTTTATTAATACATACTTTGGGACCAGTAAAATGATCAGGAAGCATTTTATATTCTTTTAAACATCTCTGGTGAGAACTATAAATATATTCAACTACTGTTTTTATCATCGTTTAATCCCTCAGTTTAATATATCTTGTGCATGGTCTTAATAACCATTTTTTCACTTTTAAACAAGACTTTTTACCTATGATTTATAAAAATAAATAATTATCAATAATTTTAAATCAAAATGTAAAGATTGTATATTCTTAAATAATTCATACTAAATGAAGACCATAAAAACTATGAAGGAAATGATCCACAAACACGGCATTAAATTAATGATGACTGCAAATCGTCTTTTCTTTAATCGGAAGATCCAGGCTAGAATGGATCCGATGACCACGGCAACGGGATATAGAGATATTACTAATACAAAGGAAACATTATTTACATTTACACCACTGTCAAAGCTCATAAACGAAAGTCCCCAAATGACAAACCACGGAAACAACGAAATTAAATATAAGATTTGAGTGATAATGAGATACGGTTTCATACATTCCTCCTCAAGATGATGTTTAAACCAAAATACATTCATCTGAATAATAATTTAATTATATGAGTTGAACGTATGAATATTTATTATTTACGAAACTTTCCAATTAGGTCTTTCTGCTTATAAACAAAACCGAACCCTTATTTGGCAAAATAAAAACCGTATCTTTTTTAGATACGGTTTTTAGCTGCATTTAGTTTGTTCAACATATTATTCAAATTTATAACGATCGAATGATACCTCCTTCTACCCTTTGAGCAGTACCGTTTATTGCAGAAGCTTTCTTGGATGCAATGAATACAACCGTGTCTGCCACTTCTTCCACAGTTGCAAAGCGCTGGATCAATGAGGTTGGCTCATTTTTTTTGAAATAGTTCGCCGTGAAATATTCCAATTCCTCGTTTTCGGCTTTCGCAGCACCTTCCATGTAACTCTCTACACCTTCTGTCCATGTTGGCCCCGGCAACACACTATTTACCGTTACGTCTGTTCCTTTTGTAAGTTCAGCCAATCCTCTAGAAAGGCTAATAAGGGCCGTTTTAGTAACCGAATAAGGAATCATTTGAGGAAGTGGCTTTAAACCGGCTTCACTAGCAATGTTGATAATACGGCCAAAATTCCTTTCAAGCATTTCCGGCAAGAAAAAGCGCGATAATCTAACAGCACTCAGCACATTAACGTTAAAATAATTCATCCACTCCTCATCAGTGACAGCCTCAAAGTCTTTCACTTCAAAGACACCCATATTATTTACAAGTACATCTACATCTCCATACTCTTTTACCTTAAGAAGGAACTCCTTTGTTTGTGAAGCATCCGTTACATCAGCAGCAATTCCATAAACCATTCCAAAAGCTGATAACTCATTGACAGTTTCATCAACGCGACTTTGGGATCGACCGTTAATAATCACCTTTGCGCCTTCTTGTAAGAAAGACTTTGCAATTCCTTTTCCTATCCCCGATGTTGACCCTGTCACGACTACTAATTTATTTTCAAGTTGTAAGTTCATTTCACTCAACCTCTCTTTTAAATAGACTGTTTTCGTATACTTTGTTGCTATTTAATAGATTTTCCGCTCCAGGATGCTCGCTTTCCGTGGGGCGGGCGGTGAGCCTCCAAGGCGCATTCGCTCCTGCGGGGTCTCACCTGTCCCGCTACTCCCACAGGAGTCTCGCACCTTCCGCTTCAATCAACTACTAGGTTTACTTTCACAAAACTTATTCCAAAAACAACAATCTTTTAGAAAAGAGCCTTTAAATACAAGGCTATATTAAACTTGCCTGTTGATTTCCGCTCCAATCAACAAAGTGCAGAAAACCAACATTTTGCTTTAACATAGCCAAATACTTTATAAAGATAGGTTAACCACAAATAAATTTCAAACGAAAAAGCCCAATTAAACTTTTGAATCATACGATTATAAAAATGCTACCCCCATACAGGGATAGCATTTCTATGAGTTTCTTTGTTAAGGTTCAGTGTTGTTTTTATGATTTATCAGGCAAATAAATAAAAAAAATGCTCATGTACCGCAAAAAGTACGATAAGGTGTTGGTGATTCAGGTAGTGTGGAGTACTCATCCTGTTGGCATAAGTAAGCGTAAGGATTAGAAAGAACCTTCAAAAGCTTTTCCATTACGCTATAGTCTCCTTCTTCCACAGCGGCTTTCAGTGCCTCTTCTACCCGGTGATTACGAGGAATTACTGCCGGATTACTATTTCTCATTAGCTCATGCGCTGAATCCTTTGATTCTTGCTGCTTATCTAGTCTCGACTTCCAACGCTCATGCCATGGAGAAAATTCCGGCTTTCCAAAGAGGACTGTCTCTTCTGTTTTATCAAACGTCAATGCGCGAAAGGTGTTAGTATAATCCGCATGATACTTCTCCATCATACTAAGAAGTTCGTTAACAAGAGATTCATCTTCAGCCTCCTCATTCATGAGTCCCAGCTTAGACCTCATTCCCACAAGCCAATAAGTTTGATAGATCCCACCAAATTCCGAAATCGCATCCTGTGCCAATTTGAGCGCCTGTTCCTCATTTTCATGTAGCAGTGGCAAAAGGGTTTCAGCAAATCGCGCCAAATTCCACCCACCAATATACGGCTGATTCCCATACGCATAGCGACCTTCTCTGTCAATCGAACTGAATACTGTAGCCGGGTCATAGGCATCCATGAAGGCGCACGGTCCATAATCAATTGTTTCTCCGCTAATGGTCATATTGTCCGTGTTCATCACTCCGTGGATAAAGCCAACGTGTTGCCATTTGGCAATCAGTGAAGCTTGACGTTTGATGACTTCCTTGAGTAGTGAAAGGTAAGGGTTCTCATCTGCTCTAACGCCTGGATAATGACGCTTTATCGTATAATCAGCCAGGGTCTGTAATTCTTCAACACTGCCCCATTTTGCAGCGAATTGAAAGGTACCGACACGTAGATGACTGGCAGCTACACGGGTTAGGATGGCACCAGACAATGCCGTTTCGCGGTGTACCGACTCACCTGTTGTCACCACCGCAAGACTACGTGTTGTAGGAATCCCAAGTCCATGCATTGCTTCACTAATAATATATTCACGTAACATCGGTCCAAGTGCTGCGCGACCATCTCCCCCGCGAGAGTATGGCGTTCTACCTGGTCCCTTAAGCTGAATATCAAACCGCTCCCCTTGGGGTAATATCTGTTCTCCCAAAAGTACCGCTCTACCGTCCCCTAACATGTTAAAATAGCCGAATTGATGACCAGCGTAAGCTTGCGCAAGAGGCTCAGCGCCTTTAGGAATCTGATTTCCGGCTAGAACTGCTACTCCTTCATCGCTTTTTAAACTTTCACTATTTAAATCTAAGGATTTTGCTAACTGCTCATTAAGAATGACCAACTTCGGTGAGCGGACTGGAGTTGGATTGGTACTAGTATAAAAAGTCTTTGGCAGACGTGCATAACTGTTGTCAAACTTCCATCCTATTTCATTACTCCTTGTCATTATTTCTCCTTTTCATCTTTTGACTTGTTGTCATAGTTTTACCCTATACGAGAAAATCGTAGGCATTAATGCTGTTTTTAAATATGAAAAAATCTTAAATAGAAACCAAATAACCTCATCTTAATCATAATATAAAACGGAGAACCAGTCTTACAAATGCTGTCATTGTTTTTCTAATCTATGATGGGATAAAAAAAGCTAACCCTCTTGTTGAATAGAAATGTTAGCTTTTTTAATCAGACTGTATTGTGGTCCAGAACCTAAATTAGCCGATATATTATAAAGAAGCTATATTTTTTCCGTAAAATAGTCATAATAAGTTCGTTACTGACTGAGTTCTCGTCTATTACATAGAAAGTTGTTCCATACTAGGAATACCTAATAAAATAAGTAATAGTAAAGGCAACACTTATCACTTGACAAGAGAATCAATTCTATATGATAATCTTTACTGAATTAGAATTATTCTAGTTTATTTAATAGTTAACTGATTTGTTTCAGTAAAAGCTATTTATAAATAATCAAACCACCTATAGGAGGAAATTAATCATGTCATTAATCGGCACTCAAGTCTTACCATTCACAGCACAAGCTTTCCATAACGGAGATTTCATTACTGTTTCTGAAGAAAACTTCAAAGGTAAATGGAGTGTAGTTTGCTTCTACCCAGCAGATTTCACTTTCGTATGCCCTACTGAACTTGAAGATCTTCAAAACCATTATGCAACTTTAAAAGAACTTGGAGCAGAAGTATATTCTGTTTCTACTGACACTCATTTCACTCATAAAGCATGGCACGATAGTTCAGAAGCTATCGGTAAAATCGAGTATGTTATGATCGGAGATCCTTCACAAAAAATTTCTCGTAACTTCGATGTACTAATCGAAGAAGAAGGACTAGCTGACCGTGGTACTTTCATCATCGATCCAGACGGCGTTATCCAAACAGTTGAAATTAATGCTGGCGGTATCGGCCGTGATGCAAGTCAAGTTGTTGCAAAGCTTAAAGCAGCAGTTTATGTTCGCAATAACCCAGGTGAAGTTTGCCCAGCTAAATGGCAAGAAGGTTCTGCAACACTTAAGCCAAGCCTTGATCTTGTAGGAAAGATTTAAGGAAGCTCCATGTTATTAGATGCAGATATCAAAGCACAATTAGCCCAATATCTTCAGCTGATGGAGGGCGATGTGCTGCTAAAAGTTAGCGCTGGATCAGATGAGGTTTCTCGTGACATGCTTTCTTTGGTAGACGAATTGGCTACCATGTCATCCAACATCAAGGTTGAGCATGCGTCACTAGAACGGACACCGAGCTTCAGTGTAAACCGTATCGGCGAGGACACTGGTGTAACTTTTGCCGGTATCCCTCTTGGACACGAATTTACATCCTTAGTACTGGCTTTACTTCAAGTTAGCGGAAGATCTCCTAAAGTTGACCAAAAAGTGATCGATCAGGTTAAAAACATTAAGGGCGAATACCATTTCGAATCTTATATTAGCCTGAGCTGCCACAACTGTCCTGATGTTGTACAAGCATTAAACTTAATGAGTATTCTTAATACTGGCATTACACATACCATGATTGACGGTGCAGCTTTTAAAGAAGAAGTTGAAAGCAAACAAATCATGGCGGTGCCAACGGTGTTCCTAAATGGTGAATCTTTCGGAAGTGGCCGTATGTCACTTGAAGAAATCCTCGCCAAGATGGGCACGGGTCCAGATGCTTCTGATTTCAGCGATAAAGATCCGTACGATGTGCTTGTTGTCGGTGGCGGCCCTGCTGGTGCAAGTGCTGCTATCTATGCAGCTCGTAAAGGAATCCGTACAGGAATTGTTGCTGAACGTTTTGGTGGACAAGTCATGGATACTTTGGGCATTGAGAACTTCATCAGTATGAAGCATACTGAAGGTCCAAAGCTCGTAGCAAGCCTTGAAGAGCATGTGAAGGATTACGGCATTGATGTCATGAACCTTCAGCGTGCCAAGCGTTTAGAAAAGAAGGACCTGATTGAAATCGAACTCGAAAACGGTGCAGTTTTAAAGAGTAAAACTGTCATCCTTTCCACAGGTGCTCGCTGGCGCAATGTTGGGGTACCTGGTGAAGCCGAGTTCAAGAACAAAGGTGTGGCTTATTGCCCTCACTGTGACGGTCCATTGTTTGAAGGAAAAGACGTTGCTGTAATCGGTGGAGGTAACTCCGGTATCGAAGCTGCAATCGATCTTGCAGGTATTGTTAAACATGTAACTGTACTTGAGTTCAACCCTGAACTGAAAGCTGATGCAGTACTTCAAGACCGTCTGTACAGCCTGCCAAACGTTACTGTCCTTAAGAACGTTCAAACAAAAGAAATTACCGGCACTGACAAAGTAAACGGCATTTCTTACATTGACCGTGAAACAGGCGAAGAACATCACGTTGAATTACAGGGTGTATTCGTTCAAATCGGTCTTGTACCGAATACTGAATGGCTAGGCAATACCCTAGAACGTACACGCTTCGGTGAGATCGTTGTGAACAAGCACGGTGCAACAGACCTTCCTGGAGTATTCGCTGCAGGTGACTGTACCGATAGTGCGTATAAACAAATCATCATTTCGATGGGATCGGGTGCAACAGCAGCATTAGGTGCATTCGATTATTTGATCAGAAATTAAGATAAACAAGAAAGCCGCTTCGTTGCCTAAATGGCAAGAGCGGCTTTTTTTGATAGTTACGCTATATCTTATCGAAAAAACTTGCCTGTTGCAGGCCGTGCAATCGAAGCTGGTCTTGTATGGACAAACACATATCCCAATACCCTGCACATGCTGCATTTGGTGGTTACAAGCAATCAGGTATCGGCCGTGAAAACCACGCAATGATGCCTTGGTCACTATCAACAAACAAAATGTATTTTAGTTGGTTACAATAAAGGATCAATGGGCTTCTTCTAAAATGAAGAAAGTCATTGCGACAGAATCAGCAAAAGCATAAATAAAGCAATTGCAAGAACTACACGGTAATCTCGTCTTTATTCATTCAGAAGGATGCTGTGATGGAACTTCACCTATCTGTTTGACAGCAGGTGATTTTTATCTTGGTAGCCAGGATAAGCAAGTAGGTGAAGTTATGAATGTGCCCTATTATATGCATAACTCAAACTTTGCCTACTGGCAGCACTTGCAAGTTGTCATTGATGTAATAGACGGGATAGGAAATTCTTTTTCACTAGAAAGTTTGAAAGATAAATCCTTCGTCATCCGTTCTAAAAAATTGATTGCTGAATAAAAAAGAGACACCTTTCGCTCTTAAAGTGACAGGTGTCTTTTTTATGAATGAATTCCAGTTACATTTTCTAACTTAAACTTCAAGAGAAAAATTAATATAAGTTAAATCTAAAAATCTCCTCATTTTCCAATTAAAAATCAGTGGAATTATTCATCCTACCCCCAAAATCTTAAGATGATTACCTAAGCTTGTTTTGTTAGTCATTTTTTGTCGAAAGAGTCTAACCGCTGAAAGTTAAAGGTCCTGCGGTTATTACCACCGATTTTAATTACAAAAAATACATTTATTAAATATTTTCGATACTACACCTATGAGGAGGAATCTACGTGAATCGAATTTTTAGGTGGATTGTCAGATCACTGTTTGCGCCTGTTACTGGAAATGCAGGTGCAATTGCAAGTACACTTGGTTTTTTTCTAGCCTTTTTACCATTAGGTAGTTTAAAAATCCCATTATTATTTGCTGTTTCACTTTTGCTGCGTCTTAATATCATCGCCTTATTCCTTGGAACGTTGATAACGGTTTTTATACCACATATTCGTCACTTACCAATCCAGGATTTGCGTTTATTGGATGAATTTTGGTTATTCTCTGCCCTTAAAGCTAAATTTGAATCTTCACAAGCTATTGTATCAGGCGCTTTCGGAGGTTTGATTGGCCTTTTCTGCTATTTTTTCTTCCACTGGTTTTACAATTTAGGGCTAAAAAACAAAGAAAAAAATCAAGAGCATATTTTTCGTGATTCTGCAAAAAGACGATGGTCCATTATTAAACGAATGAGCGCAGTCTTTACTCTTTTAATCGTTTTAGTAACGACTATTTTTATTGAAAGTCTAAATACTAATCCAGTATTTTCTAAGTTGCCACTGAATAATTTCAACACAGAAAAGAATGAGATTAAGCCAATTAATACAAGTTTCAGTGAAAAAGAGCTTGCCTCTCAACTTCCAAAAACAAATTTTCCCTCTCCTAAAAATATGGGGAAACTGAACCAAAAACAAATGGCTGGCAAACAAGAATTTTATGCTTTTTACGTTAATTGGGATGAAAATAGCAAAACTTCTTTCAAGAAAAATATAGATTCTATTACAACATTAGTGCCGGAATGGCTGCAAATTACTCCTGACCTTGAACTTAAATCTAGTATTGACGAATCTATTATTATAGAAGCAAAAGCGCATAACATGAAGATTCTTCCATTAGTAAATAATGTTGTGAAAAATAAATGGGATGGCGATATATTGCACCAATTATTTACTACTCCAGGCGCTGAGGATCGTTTTATTAAAAGTATGCTTAGCTATGTACAAAGAAATGGTTTCGATGGTATTAATATTGACTTTGAAGAAATCAATCCATCTGACAAGGATCATTTCACGCAATTTATGGATAAAGTTTATAAAGTATTCAATCAACAAGGCCTCATGGTCACATTGGATGTCCCGCCGAAGAATAATAGTTTTGATTATGTTTCTTTAGCATCTAGCGCTGATCGCATCATTGTCATGCTATATGACCAGTACCACTCCATGAGTAAGCCGGGACCTGTGACTCCAATCGATTGGGCAAAAGAGAGCTTAAACCAACTAAATATTCCCTCGGAAAAATTAATTGTCAGTTTAGGAAGCTACGGATACGACTGGGAAGAAAACTCCAGCAAGCCCGCAGATACCATGACGTTCAGGGATATTATGGATTTAGGAATTGGAAACAACCTTAAAATCCATTGGAATAAACAAGTAGGCAACCCTTATTTACGATACAAAAAAAACGGAAAAAACCATATTGTTTGGTTTTTAGATGCTGCAACATTTTATAATCAAATGCAGTTAGCGAAAGATCATGGTTCAAGAGGAATAGCGCTTTGGCGTCTCGGTTCAGAAGATCCTTCCATCTGGAATTACATTAATAAACCAAATGAAATGAACAACCCTTCAAATGCTATTAAAACCATGGTCAGTACTGAACCTGTTCAATATACAGGTGCTGGAGAGATTTTAAGAGTAGTTTCTCAATTGGAAAAAGGTAAAAGAACAATTCAATTGGATTCGAGTGGGCTAATACAAACTGAAACATATGTTAAATTACCACAACCGCTTAAAGTGGTTCGGTATGGCAAACCCAAAGGTAAGGAAGTTGTTCTTTCCTTTGATGACGGCCCGGATCCAACTTATACCCCACAAATATTGGACATTCTGGACAAGAATAATATTAAAGGGACCTTCTTTATAGTTGGAGAGAACGCCTTGCTGCATCCGGAATTGATTAAAAAGATGCATAAAGAAGGACATGAAATTGGTAACCATACATTTACCCATCCTGATGTGACATCCATTACACCTTTTCAAATGAAAATGGAGTTAAATGCAAACCAGCGTCTGTTTCAGCAAATTACAGGTCATTCCATGACTCTTTTCCGTCCAACTTATGAGGCAGATACGGAACTGAGCACAAATAACGAACATGTACCTATATTGCAAGCACAGGATATGGGCTACACCATGGTTGGTGAATCAATTGATTCTAACGATTGGCAAACCATTTCTAGCAACGAAATTGTGAATCGAGTATTAGCTCAGGTGACAGAAGGAAATGTGATTTTGCTGCATGACGCTGGCGGTGATCGCTCCAATACTGTAAAGGCCTTGCCTATTATTATTGAAGAACTTAAAAAGTGCGGTTACACATTTACAACCGTGGCTGATCTAATTGGCAAAAGTAGTAATCAGATTATGCCCCCTGCCAATCAGGAGAACCCTTATTTGGTGTATGACAAAGCTGTATTTATGATCCTGCAAGGCTGGCACTTTGGATTAAGCATCCTGTTCTACTCAGCTATTCTTTTAGGAATCTTACGGATGGCTCTCTTTGTTTTCCTCTCTAGAAAACAGCTAAGAAATTATAAAGAGTTACAGGTTGATCCTACTTTTACACCTTTTGTCAGTGTCGTTATTGCTGCCTATAACGAAGAAAAAGTCATTTGCAAAACAGTTAATTCTATTTTATCCAGCGATTATCCAGATTTTGAGATATTGATTATCGACGATGGATCAAAGGATGATACTGCCGGTGTGGTTCAAGAAACTTATGTAAACCATCCTTTCATCAGATTAATTAAAAAACAAAATGAAGGAAAATCTTCTGCTGTTAATCTTGGTTTTAAAGAAGCAATGGGAGAAATCGTTGTTGCTCTGGACGCTGATACACTCATCGCTGAAAATGCCATCTCCTTGCTTGTTAACCATTTTAAGAATGAAAATGTTGCTGCTGTTTCAGGTAATGTAAAGGTCGGCAATAAGGGGAACCTCCTTACAAACTGGCAGCATATCGAATATGTAACAGGCTTTAACCTAGAGAGAAGGGCTTTTGCAGCGCTCAACTGCATTACGGTTGTACCGGGTGCGATTGGTGCATGGAGAAAGTCGGATGTAGAAGAAGTAGGATATTTTAATGAGGATACACTAGCAGAGGATACCGATATCACTCTTACTCTTTTGCGCAATGGGAAAAAGATTGAATTTGAAGAAAAGGCTTATGCCTTTACAGAAGTGCCCGAAGATATTAAGAGTCTGGCAAAACAGCGTTACCGATGGGTTTATGGTACATTACAATGCTTATGGAAACATCGTGAGGCTTTATTCAATAAAAAACATCACTCATTAGGATATTTCGCCCTTCCAAACATGTGGCTTTTCCAATATATATATCAAACCATATCGCCTATTGCAGATATCTTATTTATTATGGCCCTTTTTACCACACACCCAGAAAAAGCAGCCATTGGATTTATTCTTTTTTACATGCTTGATTTCTTTACATCTCTATATGCATTTCGATTGGAGAAGGAAAGTCCTAAACCACTTATTTCCTTATTTCTCCAAAGAATATTGTACAAGCAACTTATGACTTATGTCGTGATAAAATCCATCTTCTCGGCAATAATGGGCGTAACCGTTGGTTGGAATAAACTAAAACGAAAAGGTAATGTAACTCAAGAAACCTCTATTGTAGAAACGAAGGAATCTATTTAATTAACTCTTCGTTCAGGCCTTCCCATTTGGGAAAGGCCTTTCTTATTTTTGAATTAGAACAAAAAAAGGATCACCTTCTCTTGGTGATCCCTTAGAAAAATTACAATTTCTTTCCGTTATTTTCTTTTTGTTCCCGATGGCTCGCTGCCTTTTCTTTTGCAGTTTGAGAAGTTTCTTGTCCACGATTGGTTGTCGAGGTGCTTGAATTTGTTGGTTTATTTGCGGTTGGAACAGGGGCAGTCGTTGTAGTTGGTGCTTTGCTGCTTGTCGCGCGTATCGTTGTTGCCACAGTCGTGGCGGTTGAACCTGTTGGTTTAGTTGCCTTTGGAACAGAAGCAGTCGTTGTGGTTGGTGCTTTCGTGCTTGTCGTACGTATTGTTGAAGTTGTCTCATTCGTACTAGTAGGATTGGTTGTAGTACTGCTACTTAATTTTTTCGTATCCAGATTACTAGCTTTTATATCACTATTGTTTTCTCTCTTAACAGCCACTTGCAAAGAAGTAATATCCTGCGTCAGCTCTGAATGATCTTCTTTCACATTTGTTGTAGGCGTTTGATTCTTAACAGCCTTTTCAGCTTTGCTGATTATATCCCCTTTTTTGGGGTCTCCGGATATTGTTGAAGCAATTTCTTTTGTTAATCGTTTAGGAGATAGATCGACTAGCAAAGAGTTGGTAACAGAAAACGTAACAGCTCCTGCTAATACCATCGCAAGTGCTCCCTTGGTTCGTTTATTCATATAATTTCCCTCATGTCTTCTTGTATAGTCGTATTAAAAGAATACGACTATACAAGATGTATTATGGGGGTATAACCAGTCCTTCATATTCTTTATTGGCGATTGCTTGATCCATAGAGGTAATAAGCTTTCTATTTCATTGGCTCTGTTAAACTCGCCTGTTGATTTCCGCTCCAGTCAACAAAGTGCAGAAAATCAAAATTGTACATTAACAGAGCCATTTCATTAAGACGTTTCCAAACTCTAAATTCCGAATTAACCCCAAAACAGGAAGATGCTTATGAAAGCTACACTATCGTTTATCTTATATATTTCTTATTAAACCCCTCTATACTTTAACCCTATTGTTTGATAAAAAATGCCTCGCACTTTTTACAAATGGCATTGAATAAGTGCTGACAAAGGAACTTTATTTACAGATGTCTTTTCTTAAAGCTTAACAGGTTCAAAATAACGAAGAATGATTCGCTAATATCATTTATGGAATTTGCACACTGAGTGCGAGTAAGTCTTTTTCGACGCAGCTATTTCAAAATAGTAATAAAATATCCACACATCTTGCTATGTGAGGATGGAAAAATCAACAAACTTTATTGATTATTTTCTAAATGCTACTTTTTTTTACAATCAAGTATTTACCCCATTATTAAAGAAAACCCTGGATTCCAGTATCCAGGGTTTTCTTTTATCATTTGATGTTGCACTTAAAAGGATTTCAACAGAAATTGTTCAATTTCTAATTCCATTACAGTTTGATCATAGCGCACTCTGCCATTTTTGCTATTTATGGATTAAACTCAAATCTTTAACTTCACCTACAGCAAAAATTGTGTTTGACCAAGCAATAAGAATTAAAAATCCCCTTCATTACTTTTCATTAATAAAGTAAGAAAGAGGATTTGAACGATTATTATTATTATTATTATTATTATTATTATTATTACAGGAACAAACCTACAATAGTCCCAGTTAAGACTGATCCCATTGTTGCAATTAACAACACTTTTAAACCGACCTTAGCTAACTCACTTGCCTTTTCATTATTGATAGCTTGTACAGTTCCTAAAATTATTCCAATAGAAGAGAAATTGGCGAATGACACTAAGAATGATGATACGATACCTACTGTCTTATGAGACATATGAGGGATCATTTTCATAAATTCTAACATAGCGACAAACTCATTAGCAGCTACCTTAGTACCCATGATTGATCCAGCTTTAACAATTTCATTCGCAGGTATACCCATTATCCAAGCGATTGGTGCGAATACATACCCAAGTACGCCAGTGAAAGAGATACCGAAAATTGAAGTGAAAATCCAGTTAACTGCCGCGATCAACCCTACATAAGTGACAAGCATTGCGCCTACGATTAATGCTGTCTTTCCCCCGAGCAGTGTCCAGTTGCCGATTGCTTCAAAAAGGGATTTCTCAGGAATCATAACCTTAATATCGATTTCCTCTTCTTCTTCTTTACTAACAGGACATACTATCGTTGAAAGAATAAGTCCAGAGAATACGTTAATTGGTAACGCAACCAATACGAACTCTGCAGGAATCATTTGCATGTAAGCACCTAAAATCGAACAACTTACCGCAACAAGAGAAGAAGTAACAACAACGAACAATCTGTTACCAGAAAGATTAGGAATAAATGACTTAACTGATAGGATAGCAGAAGTATCACCAAATACCATAGAATTTACCGCAACAAATGATTCCACTTTAGGAAGACCTGTTATTTTACTTACTGCACCACCAATGTATTTAATGGCTAATGGCAAAATTCTCAAATAAGTTAATATACCTAGAATAGCTGTTACAAATACAATCATCATTAAAACATCTACAAAGAATAAATGTTTTCCTGCAAGGTCGCCGAATACGAAAGAGATACCGTCATTACCGAAAGAAAGAACTTTATTGAAACCATCTACGATCTTGTTCAGAACTTTTTTACCAATTGAAGTATTCAGCATAAACCAAGCTAAGAACAATTGAACAAATGTCATGATACCGACTGCACGATAGTTTATATTTTTCTTATCGTTTGACATTAACCATGAAATACCTAATAGAACAAGAACCCCAACAATTCCAATTAATATTGACATATATTTTACCTCCAAAACATTGTTTACTTAAACTAGTTGAACGCTATTTTCTTTATTATTTGTAAATTTACCTCAAAAAAACTTATAACAAAAAAAACAGCTAAAATTAATACACGGATGTAAATTCGATAAACAATTTTTGAATTCCAGACCCAATGATCTGACCCGAAACAACGATTTAATAAAATGGGATAATCATTTGAATGGTTCCTTTGAAAATATTCCACTTACAGAACCATGTGATCGCTTTCATAAATAGTTTTAAAATTACTATATTAAAATAACACATTTTTTGAACAAATGTTCAATCAAATTTGAACAAAATTAAAATTATTTTTTTCCATTTTTGTTAATAAAGATTAATTCTCATATTTTTCATTAGAAAACTTGAAATTAATGTTAAAAATGTAACATTACACATTACAATAGATACACTCTGCAATGAAAGTTTTTTTAGTAATTGCAAAGGCTTAAATGTCATTATTTAGCATTTTGCAGTTACTTAAAGGATAAACGCAGTATGTTGAAATTTAAAAACATTATATGAATACAATGTTGCTGTTATCAACGATTATCGTTTTATTCTGGAAAATGAATAGAACATTTTATTTCAACAAAGGCTTTGTTAACCACTTATTGTTGATTTATTACCGGCTGTTTGGAGCGGAAATCAATAGGCATATTTAACAGAGCCAACCATAAAAAGGCAACTCTATTATTTAAAAGGAGATTGCCTTCAGGTTTCTATACTATTTATGATACGGTTCACCGCGATTAATCCTAAACGCACGATAGACCTGCTCCACCAATATCAACCTCATCAACTGGTGAGGGAAGGTCATTCTAGAAAATGAAAGTTGATCGTTTGATCGTTTGAGGACATCATTGCTTAAGCCAAGTGATCCTCCAATGACGAATACAATTTTGCTTTTTCCATAAGTGGCGAGCTTATCGAGTGTATCCGCCAATTCTTCTGAGGATTGCATTTTTCCGCCGATAGCAAGAGCGATAACGTGCGCATCCTGGCTGATCTTCGCTAGAATTCGTTCGCCTTCTTTCTGTTTCACTTGCTCCATTTCATTTTCGCTTAACACTTCGGGTGCTTTTTCATCAGGTACCTCTACCACTTCAACCTTTGCATAGGCCGTCAGTCGTTTCAGATATTCGTCGATGCCCATCTTTAAGTATTTTTCTTTCAATTTTCCTACGGTAACAATCGTGATATTCACTATCCACACACTCACTTTACAAACAGATTACAAACAGTTTACAAACAAGTTATACACAATACTTATCCACATATCCACATTTTCTATCCACATCTTGTATGCGCTCAAGTGTTCGCCACCATATATACGGCTATATTTCGACAATATTCACAGCTTGTTGATAACTTTTCTTCCTCATTTACCTTTGTTAAAACCGGAAATGTTTCATGTTCATCTACAATGATATCAATGGCTAGCTCTACATGTTCCTCGCAACAATAAATCATTTTCACTCATCTTCCCCTTTAATTTCACTTATTCACATGTTTATTATTTTCGACAAATTCTTTGTCTTCATACTCTTTAAACTTATCCACAAAACTATATTAACATAGGCTCTGTTAAACATGGTTGTTCATTTTCGCTACAGGGCACTCGCTTTCCGCTGACGAATTATGAAAAAGCCCTAATGCCGGCTTTTTCAAGGACAAATTCTTCTTGGGCGGTTCGGGAGCCTCCTCGTCGCTTCACTCCTGCGGGGTCTCCCCTGACCCGCTTTTCCCGCAGGAGTCTCGCACCCTTACGCTACAATCAACAAAGCTAATAAATCAACATTGGTCTTTAACAGAGCCTTAGCATAAAAGAAAAAGCAAGAAAGCGACCTCGCCTTCTTGCTTGATTCTTAGCATTATAAATTTTCTCCGCCTAGCTTGAGAGTCGTTTCTTGAAGTTTGCCTTCACGATAAAACTTAATTTTCATCTGGTCGCCGATTTTCTTTTTGTTATATAAATGCTTTCTTAATTGGATGACATCTTCAATTTTAACCCCATCCAACTCAATGATTACATCAAGCTCCTGTAGTCCTGCTTGTGCAGCTGGTGAATTTGGAACGACACTACGTAAGGCCACCCCGTCCTTCACACCTTTTGGTAATTTCAATGCTTCTTCCTGATAATATCCTGGAATCTCAGCAACTGATTTCAAATCAACACCCATATACGGTCTTCTCACTTCACCATATTTTTCTAGGTCCTCAATAATCGGTTCTGCATAGTTAATCGGAATTGAAAGTCCAATACCTTCTACAGCGTTTTGGGCAATTTTCATTGAATTGATTCCAATTACTTGTCCAGCAATGTTAATGAGTGCACCTCCACTATTACCTGGGTTGATTGCCGCATCTGTTTGCAATACTTCTGCTTGCCAGTCAACGACTCCATCCTGATTGATATCGACCGGAATCGTTCTCTCAAGTCCTGAAATAATCCCTTTGGTTACTGAACCAGAAAAAGTTGGTCCAAGTGGATTACCAATTGCAATAGCAGGTTCTCCTGCTTTCAGTTTGTCAGAGTCACCGAATTCAGCTACCTTTTTTACACTTTTTGCATCAATTTCAAGAACAGCTAAGTCTGTCCATACATCACTTCCACGCAATTTTGCCGGCACTTTTGTTCCGTCTGAAAGACTTACTTCCAGCGCAGTAGCTCCTTCAACTACATGGTGATTTGTTACGACATATGCTTTGCCGCCTGCCTTTTTATAAATGACTCCTGATCCTGTTCCAGCTGCCCCTTGTTCCTCGTTCTCGGACCAAAATCCTGCAGATTGGATATTCGTAATGCCTACAACCGCTTCACCCGCTTTGTCAACAGCATCAGTAATCTCTGATTCCACCGAAACAGACATTTTTTGTGCAGGGGTTTTAGTGGTTTTATCCTGATTATCTTCTTCCGCTGGCGTAACCATATCAGGCTGAACATCGTATGGTAAGATATCCATTCTCGAAAGAGTTGGAACCGAAATAATGACTAGTATGGCTCCAAGGATGGCCCCTACAAGACTAGCGAGAAAAAAACCGCTTTTTCTGCGTTTTGGTTCTTTGTAGCGGCCTTCATAATCTTGATCATAATATCCCATTGACACCAATCCTTTCTATCGACGATTGCTATGATTTATTGTTTCTATCTGAACCTAATTATACTCACTATTACCCAAATTTCTAATAAAATGGCAGTTTTTATGTAAATCTTCCGAATTTGTTCATAATTTATCCATACATGGAAAATGGGAGTTATGAAAAAAGGAAGGAAGACAGCTATTGTCAGCTGTCTTCCTTCCTTTTCACTTAGGCTTTGTTAAACATTTAGTGTTATTTTGACGAGTATGTGTGGGGAATCCACTCCCTTTCCTCGGACGAACTGGCAATCCTCCTCGCTCGTTACCTCACTGTGGGGTCTTTCCAGCCCGTTTTTCCGAAGGAGTCTCGCGCATTCCCTTCCTTACAAACAACAACAGCATCGTTTAACAGAACTCAACTTAAATGGTCGTTAAACTAGTAGGCACTTTCGGATCAGTATCTAGCAAGTTGAATTGCTCACCTACAATTAATCCTCTGCTTTCCAGGGTTTGTGTAACGGACATTCTTGCCAGATCTTTAATGTTGTTATCAAGACTTAAATGGGCTAAGTATACTCGCTTCGTATTGTCGCCTACTACCTCACTCATGGCAATGGCCGCATCTTCATTTGAAACGTGTCCAACATCGCTTAGAATACGTCTTTTAATATTCCAAGGGTATCGGCCCATTCTAAGCATTTGAACGTCGTGGTTACTTTCAAACACATAAGCATCCGCATTAGAAATAATTCCTTTCATGCGATCACTTACATAGCCTGTATCTGTAATTAAGACCAACTTCTTGCCGTCTCGATGAAACACATAAAACATCGGCTCTGCTGCATCATGTGATACTCCGAATGATTCTATATCAGTACTGCCAAAGCTTTTGACAGTTTCAGTAGAAAAAATAAATTTTTGTTCAGTAGGAATGGTTCCAATAAGTGGTTCCATGGCATGCCACGTTTTTTCATTCGCATAGATTGGAAGCTTATATTTACGAGCGACAATGCCTACTCCCTTAATATGATCGCTATGCTCATGCGTAACAAAAATACCCGATAGCTTACTCATATCACGATTGATATTTTGAAACAAAGCTTCCATTTGCTTACCGCTTAAGCCGGCATCTACAAGAAAGGAATGCTCTCCGTCTTCAACGTATATGGCATTTCCCGTACTCCCGCTAGCAAGCACGCTAAGCTGCAAAGACATAACATTTCACTCCGTTTGTTTAGTTTCATTGCTGTTAAACTCGATGATCTGACCATCAAACGCATTTACAAACAATCTGTCCTTATCATTAACGACAAATAGCCACGTTGGTGTCAGCACTTGAGAGGCTGCCAACTGCACAGCTGTAGAATAACCTAGCTCAATTTTAGTCACCTTGCTCTTTGGCTTCAGCAATCCTTTTTGGTGAAGTGTTTCAATCGCTTTTAGTGGTGATAATACTTCGTCTTTCCCAGTGAGCTCTTCAATACCTTCAAGATATGTCTGCTCGTAAGAAACAACCTTCTTTTCACTATCAAGCTTAAACACCAAACGTCCACTTATGTTTTTATAAAAAGGTTTATCCTTGTAATGCTGATAAAAAGTGACACTATCTTTTTTCTCGGAAATTTCCCATAAACGATAATCTTCGCCCTTGAGAATATACTCCTTTAAGATTTTTGCCCATTCAGCCTGCTCGTTTTTCGAGGTTAGTGGTATAGGCTTATCAAAAATTGACGTTAGTAGATTTCCTTCCACAACCGAAACAGTTTGTCCCTTTAATTTAGCCACTTCATCTTTACCAAAGGCTTTAGGTTTCGCACTCACGTACTGATCCTTAATAGGTTGTTTAGGAAAGGCCACATATTCAATTTCATCGGCCTTTAACTTCTCCTCAAATGAAGCCTCATATATTATCTCATATTTATTTGCATCCCGTATGATCAAATATTGGTACATCAAATAGACGTCGAGGACAAGAAATGTAAGTATAAAGATGGTTTTGATTTTACTCCAATCCACGCTTCAGACCTCCCAAATCTTCCTGCGAAATCTGTCCCCACGCCTTATCATAACGATAAAACCAGGTCGGCTCTAGCACGATTAATCTTTGTTCTTCCGTCACTCTGTCCATTCGATAGCCCAAGATTAATTCTTCCAATAGATGAGGCTTAAAACCCTCGCGTTTCTGTAAATATTCGAGAACTTCCTTTCCAGACGGCAAAGTCACACTGCTCATTTCCGTTCGAAGTGGAAACCCTAATTCAAAATTAGGTCGAATATATTTATTGATTTCATTTCGTCCCCAAACTTCTGTAATTTCAGACATTCCCCGCTCATTAAATACTGGATAGCCTTCAATACTAAAAAGTCGGAACGTCACTTTTTGATTGATTTCATCCATGCTGACAAAACGGTATCCATCTGTCCAGCCTCCGTGTTCATTGATAAAATCGATACTTTGCTTCAGTAAATCGTAGGGACGTGCAATGTAATCACTAGATTCTCCTGGATTCACATAAAGCAGCATATTGTCTCGATAATCAATATTCATCAAACTAGACACGTCTGCATATTCCTCACCATCTTGCACAATGCTCTTTTTCACAGAGCTTGGATCGTTAAAAAGTGCTTCCTTGAACTCTTCTGAATTAAGGTTATGCGGCAAATACTTATATTTCACCATAACCGTAGCTTCTTCCGGAAGGTAAATGACACGTTTCTCCGTATCAAATGCTTGAAAGCGTGGAAGCTGATCCACGTTTTTATAAAAATCCCTATGAAAATCATTCAAGAATGAAGGAGTGACTCTAGCCTTATATACTTCTCTATTTTTATAAGAAACAAAATAGACTGTGCCACTATCTTTCGGAAGATTCTCTACATCCATTACGATGCGATCAAATTCAAAATTTGGAAGCTTTTTCTCCTCAAAATCCAAGACACCTTTATACAATTCTATTGGGACACCTTCAGGATAAACAATTTCAACTTTTCCTTTTCCATGAACCAATTCTTTGAAATTTTGAACATGTTCGGTATCGTTTTCAACATCATAAAAGACCCAACTGCCCATTTCCCTCATTACTTTATCAATATCATTGCTATTAGAAGTTCCATAATGCTGATCCTTCACATGATAAAGAATGCGGTCTGGCCTGATTATTTTCTTGATATCCTTCTTTTCGCCAATCTCAACTTCTTCAATGTAATTAGCATTGTTTAATTTTTCATGATTAGGTTGATAGGTCCAAAGATTCCAAGTTAAGATGGCACTGATTAAAACTAAGGCAATTAAAACACCAGATTTAATATTTTCGTATCTCATGACCACTCATCCTCTTCAGCACGGTCGTAAGGGAGCGTAAAAGAAATCTCAGTACCTTTTCCTTCTACACTATTGGCCCAGATATTTCCGCCATGAGCATTGACCATTTCTTTGGCTATTGCTAGGCCAAGGCCTGTACCACCCAACTTCCGTGTACGTGCCTTATCTACCCGGTAGAAACGATCAAATATCTTATCTAAATTGTCTTTCGGAATCCCAACACCTTCATCCGAAATGCTAACGATAATTTGACCATCACGTTCTTTTACAGAAAACGTAATCAGTCCGCCTTCCGGAGAATATTTAAGGGCATTGGAGATAATATTGTAGAGTACTTGAGTCAACTTATCTTCATCAATTTCCACAAAAAACGTCTCTTTTGGTAGCTTGCGACTGAAAATAACATTCTGTTCTTTTGTTAATTCAAAACGATCAATGATGCGGTCGAAGAATTCAACGAATTCGACCCACTCCTTTGAAAGTCTATAATCTTTGCTATCCATTTTAGAAAGCTGTAATAAATCGTTCACGAGCCTGATCATACGTTCTGTCTCATTCTGAGTGACTTCGAGAAAGTTCGGTGCAATCTCTTCGTCTCTCCATGCACCCTCTGCAAGAGCCTCCAAATAACTCCTCATGGTGGTTAATGGCGTCCTTAATTCATGAGAAACGTTGGCTACGAATTCCCGTCTCTCCATATCAATCTTCTCTTGCTCCGTTATATCATGCAATACGGTAATTAGACCGTTAACGAAGCCTGTCTCTTTTTGAATAACGGACAGATTTGCTCTTAAGATATAGGGATTGTTTTTTGTACTATAATCCAGGATCAGTGAATCATTTATTTCAAGCAAATCATCAAATGTATAGGTATCGCTTAAATCGAGCAAAGAAACAATTGGCTGAGAGAGGACTGTTTCACGTGAAACATCCAACATCTTAGCAGCCGGCTCGTTGATTAAAATAACCCTGCCTTTTCTATCCGTCGCAATCACACCGTCATTCATATATGAAAGAACCGAAGAAAGCTTTCGACGTTCGCCTTCTGTAGTAGCTTGGGCTTCTTGCAGCTTTTTGGTCAAATTATTGAATGTAATGGCAAGCGTGCCAATTTCGTCGTAACCATAAACTTTTACTTTTCTTGAAAAGTTGCCTTTTGACATGGCTAACGCCTGTTTACGCATATCAGAAATCGGTCTGGTAATGGTTTGGGCTAATAGGACACCCAAAATTGCTGTAATCAAAAGCGCTATACCTGTCCCCGTTGCAAAGATCCGGTTAATTGTATTCATCTGTGCAAAAACATTCTCGATTTTTGCGACTAAATATATAGATCCCACTACCTTGCGTTCAGACTTGATTGGATACGATAATACCCAGATTCTTTGTCCTGTTTGAGGATCTATCAAAACATCATCTTGTTCTTCTTCCATAACAAGTGACCTTTTGACCATCAATTCCGTTGTCCTTTGCCCGACGACTCCTTGATTATTGGGGTCAGATGTTCCTAATATTTTCAGCGTACTGTCATCAATAACTCTGACTTCATCGATGTCCGCTGAGGCCGTATCCACATCTCTCAGTATTTTCTTGATTTCATCTTCCAGCAAAGGGTCTTCAGGTGTTCTTTGTTTCTCCATTTCTTCCACTACGTTATAAGCGAGCATGTTGACGCGCTCTTTTAAGGAAGTCTGGAAATTGGTCCTTAATGTTTCTTCAAGTTGACGGACAAAGTAGACACCGATGATTTGCATAGCAACTAGAATCAACAAAATATAAATGATCACAAATTTTAAATGGATCGAACTAAAAAAACCTACTTTTTTCATGAAGCTGATTACTCCTGTTCTGGATTGCGCAGGTAATACCCTACTCCTCTTCTTGTAACAATCCATGTTGGATGGCTCGGACTATCCTCAATCTTTTCACGCAATCTTCTTACGGTTACATCGACAGTTCTGACATCTCCGTAGTAGTCATATCCCCAAACCGTTTGAAGAAGGTGCTCACGTGTCATTACTTGTCCGATATGCTTGGCTAAGTAATGTAGCAACTCAAACTCACGGTGTGTCAATTCAATCGTTTCTCCACGTTTAGAAACAACATATGCGTCTGGATGGATCGTTAAAGAACCAACTTCAATTTCATTTGTTTCATCTTCTGTCCCTACTGGAACAGCAACTTGTTGTCTTCGTAAATTAGCCTTCACACGGGCAATTAGTTCTCGGGTACTAAAAGGCTTTGTTACATAGTCATCCGCGCCTAATTCAAGACCTAATACTTTATCGATTTCCGAATCTTTAGCTGTGAGCATAATGATGGGCATGTCGTACTTCTTACGTACTTCTCGGCAAACTTCCATACCGTCCCTCATTGGAAGCATTATATCAAGTAAAATAAGATCAGGTTGAATTTCTTCCACCATCGTAATTGCTGCGTTTCCATCATATGCACAGTAAACGTCAAAGCCCTCTTTTTTTAAATTGAACTGCAGAATGTCTGCAATTGGTTTTTCATCATCCACTACCAAAATCTTTTTTTCCATAACATTTCTCCTTCACCAATTAGTTTTTTATTTTTACTTTTACAAAGTTGTATTTATCCATAGGTTCTCCTTTTTACTTTACCACTTTCCACTTCCTAATTCACCTTTTAGAAAGAATACCAACGCTTTCGAGAAACTATACTTCATGATTTGTAAAAAATAAAATTCCTCTAGCGATCACTAGAGGAATTTCTCATATCTTTTTTATTTCAAATAACCCATTGGATTTACTAGACTGCCGTTTTTATAAACTTCAAAGTGTAAATGGATGCCTGTTGAATCACCTGTAGTTCCCATTACACCGATTTTCGTACCTTTAGGAACCGTTTGTCCTGCACTTACATCGATAGATGCTAAATGCGCGTAAACTGTGCGTAAGCCGTTTTGGTGGTCGATGACGATCTTATTTCCATAACCGCCGTCCCAGCCTGCAGATACAACTACCCCATTATCAACAGTCTTAATCGTTCTGTCACTTGGTCTTGCGATATCAATACCCTTGTGTTTTTTACCCCAACGGTATCCCATTTGACTTGAAATGTAGCCGCCAACTGTTGGCCATGAGAATTTGCCATCTCCTCGAGACGGAACTACTTTTGTACCCTTGATAACAATATTGTTTACAGGTTGCTCAAGAATTTCTTCTTTAGCAGCTGTCTTTTTCACTACTGTACCGTTTTGTTCAGAAATTACGTACGTAACTGCACGCATTCCGTCCTTACCTTCTTGTTTCACCTTTTTATCGCCTTTAAACATTGTAGCATCTTCAACTACTTCATTTTCAAAAGCGATTTTTTCTTTTTGGAAAATTTCCTTGTCGACAATGACATGGACATAAGGCTTTAATTCTGTAACATTCACTTCTTTACCAATATCGATCACTGAATCTTCTTTCAATCCAGGATTGAGAGTAAGAAGTTGTTCCATTCTTAAATCATGTGCGGATGCGATTGTACCAAGTACATCGCCTTCTTTTACTTTATACTTTTTCTCTTCTAAAGTTCCTTTTAGTAAAAAAGCAACCGCGTCTTTTACAGAAAGAATTTTAGTTGGTTCTACTTTTCCATCTAAAACTGAAACGTTTTTAGAGAAACGAACGTCTAATAGACGAGTTTCATTTTCTTTTAATTGTGGTAATACTTTAGTAGGTGACGCTTTTCTTGCTTCTAATTCTGCAAGTTGCTCTGCTGTAACATATTTTAATTTGATATTTTTCAAGACTTCTTCTGCCATTGCTTTGTCTTGTACGTAAACTACAGAATCACCATCAACAGAAATAGCCGCAGCATCCGCTTGAAGATGAAGATCTCTTTCAAGCTTATTTACAACATCTTGATTGTTAGCTGTTGATCTAAAGACCTGTTCTGGAACGTATTTTAACTGTGAACCTACAGATAAGTTCAAGTCCTTATAAGAACCTTCGACAGCCTCTATCTTTTTGTCGACTACATGTTCTACTACTGCTTTATTAGAAACTGTACCGATATATGTATCATTCAAATAAACATAATATACAGTCGTTAATTTTGAGTTATCCGCTGACGCTCCTGAAACAGCACCGAACGATAAGGTTACTGCTGCTGCCGCTGTGAAGACGGCTTTTTTAAGCGGTGAAATCAATGTATTTTTTGATTTATTTTTTAGCATGTCTAGCTTTTCTCTTAAATACGCCATTGTCAATCCTCCCCAGACGACAGAAACATTCTCTTCTATAGGTCTATCTATCTATTAACTCTTGCAAAAATTCTTAATCTAGCAATATATACTTTATCACAATTTAGGTCAAAATAATTAAGATGCTCTATAATGTAACAAAATTGTATAATAACTGACATTCTCTTGCGATAATGTGGGAATATAATTCCAATTATAAGGGTAAAATTTCTTATTTTTCAGATAATTACCTATAGGGAAATACGCTCAAAACCTTGATATGAAGCCATTCGACACGATTCACCAATTAGGACGCTGGCCGTGTCATATTAACAAATATTAAATGTGAAAATATGTATATAATATTACAATTGTGTTACAAACTATATAAATTCAAAAAGAAAGCCCCAACTTGTCTAGCAAGTTGAGGCTTTCTTTGGGATGGCTCAGGACGGAATCGAACCGCCGACACAAGGATTTTCAGTCCTTTGCTCTACCGACTGAGCTACTGAGCCAAATAAATGGCGGTCCCGACCGGGATCGAACCGGCGATCTCCTGCGTGACAGGCAGGCATGTTAACCGCTACACCACGGGACCATGTTAAGTTATAAAATTTTGTTCATTCTCAAAGTTACTAATTAACTGTCTCTTCCTCTGCTAGTTTTTCTAAGGAGCAAATTCGTCGAGACAACTCGTAGTGACTTCTGGTAGTATCGCTCGTCGCTACACCACGGGACCAGATTAAATTTAACTGAATACTATCAAGTGACCCCTACGGGATTCGAACCCGTGTTACCGCCGTGAAAGGGCGGTGTCTTAACCGCTTGACCAAGGGGCCATTGAGTAAATGGTGAGCCATGAAGGACTCGAACCTTCGACCCTCTGATTAAAAGTCAGATGCTCTACCAACTGAGCTAATGGCTCGTATAAAGTTATTATTACTTTAAACGTTTTAAAACGTCTTTCGTGACGACGCTTTTTATATTAACACAATCGACAAATTTCTTGCAATGCTTTTTTTAAAAATATTTTTAAAATAAATAAAGCTCTCAAAATCGAGAGCTTCATCTTTGCTAAAGTTAGCTTTGGCGCCACGGACTGCGTACGATATTTGTTTGAGAACGATCAGGTCCTACAGAGAAGATGGATAATGGAATTCCAGTTAACTGTGCTAGGCGCTCCAAGTAATGACGCGCATTAACTGGCAGTTCGTCTAACGATTTGCATCCAGTAATATCTTCCGTCCAACCTTCAAATTCTTCATATACCGGTTCACATTCTGATAGAACCTTTAAGCTTGCTGGAAATTCTTCGATGATTTCTCCGTTGTAACGGTAAGCAACACAAATCTTCAATGTTTCAATCCCTGTCAAAACATCGATTGAGTTCAAAGAAAGGTCTGTAATTCCACTCACTCGACGGGCATGACGCACAACTACGCTATCAAACCATCCTACACGACGTGGTCTTCCTGTTGTTGTCCCGTATTCACGGCCCACTTCTCTAATCTGGTGACCGATTTCATTATTCAGCTCTGTTGGGAAGGGTCCGTCGCCAACACGTGTTGTATAGGCCTTAGACACACCTACAACATGCTTAATTTTTGAAGGACCTACACCGGAACCAATTGTAACGCCACCAGCAACAGGATTGGAAGAAGTAACAAAAGGATAAGTTCCTTGATCGATATCAAGCATTACTCCTTGCGCTCCTTCAAACAATACTCTACGGCCTTCATCAAGTGCGTCATTTAGAACAACAGACGTATCACACACATATTGCTTAATCTGTTGACCATATTCGTAATAGTCTTCGAAGATATCCTCTTTCTTAAAACCTTCTGTTTCATACATGCGTTCGAACAGACGATTCTTTTCTTCAAGATTTCTTTCAAGTTTTTCCTCAAAAACTTCACGGTCTAATAAGTCAGCAATTCGAATTCCAATACGAGCTGCTTTATCCATATAAGCTGGACCAATGCCTTTTTTCGTCGTACCAATCTTATTTGCGCCTTTACGTTCTTCTTCTACTTCATCTTGCTTTAAGTGGTATGGAAGGATGACATGGGCACGATTGCTAATGCGCAGGTTATCAGTTGAAATACCTCTTTCATGTAGGTAAGCTAATTCTTTTAAAAGAGCTTTAGGATCGACAACCATCCCGTTGCCAATTACACAGATCTTATCACTATAAAAAATCCCAGAAGGAATCAAATGTAACTTATATGTTTCACCATCAAATTTAATTGTATGTCCTGCGTTGTTACCACCTTGATAACGAGCAATTACTTCAGCATTTTCAGAAAGAAAATCGGTAATCTTCCCTTTTCCTTCGTCTCCCCATTGTGTTCCAACTACTACTACTGATGACATAAAAGCACCTCCACTAAAGTAAACATCCAATAAAAATCTTATTTCCATCGTTTAGTGTACCAATTATAGTGGTTGAAAGTCAATAAAACACGAACATTTTACTACTAATATACTATTTTGTTCGTAGATTAATATTTTCCTTTAGATTGCTTTCATCAATGCTAGATTGGCACTTATTCCCCCATTGCACAACTCCCTCCTTTTTCAGGACTACATAAAAAAGGGATCAGCCTTTTTGCAGGCTAATCCCTTTATGCTCCTGGAGGAATGGCTGAATCATCATACCTGGTCTCCAAGTTAACGAACTTATTATATTCTTTTACGAAAGCAAGCTGAACGCTTCCTACCGGACCATTACGTTGCTTCGCAATAATGATTTCAATGATATTTTTATTCTCGGACTCTTTATCATAGTAATCTTCACGGTATAAGAATGCTACGATATCGGCATCCTGCTCGATACTTCCTGATTCACGGATATCTGACATCATCGGACGCTTGTCCTGACGTTGTTCAACACCACGGGAAAGCTGAGAAAGTGCGATAACTGGAACCTTTAGCTCACGCGCCAATTGTTTTAAGGAACGTGAAATCTCAGATACTTCCTGCTGACGGTTTTCACCGGAACGGCCGCTTCCTAAGATAAGCTGCAAGTAATCAATCAGGATCATGCCTAAACCATGCTCTTGCGCCAAACGGCGACATTTTGAACGGATATCACTGATGCGCACTCCAGGGGTGTCATCAATGTATATTCCTGCATTGGAGAGGCTTCCCATCGCCATTGTCAGTTTGCCCCAGTCATCATCCGTCAATGAGCCCGTACGAAGTCGTTGTGCATCAATATTTCCTTCTGCGCAAAGCATACGCATGACAAGCTGCTCGGCACCCATCTCCAAACTGAAGATAGCGACATTTTCGCCTGTTTTTACAGCAACGTTTTGGGCAATGTTTAGGGCGAAGGCTGTTTTACCAACTGAAGGACGTGCACCAACAATAATCAAATCATTGCGTTGGAATCCTGCTGTCATTTTATCAAGATCTCTAAAGCCTGTAGCAATACCCGTAATATCCCCAACACGGTTATGCATCACTTCAATATTGTCATATGTTCGAACTAAAACGTCTTTAATATTGTGGAATGCTCCAGCATTTTTACGTTGGGCAACCTCTAGGATACTTTTTTCCGCTTCTCCCAAAAGTGCTTCCACTTCGTCCTCTCTAGAATAACTATCCTGGGCGATGCCTGTAGCTGTTCGGATTAAGCGACGAAGTAATGATTTTTCTTCAACGATCTTAGCATAATACTCAATATTAGCTGCAGTTGGGACAGATGCAGCCAGTTCACTTAAATAACTAACTCCACCCGTATCTTCTAAAAGATTTGTCGCCGCCAAATCTTCTGTGACCGTAATCAAGTCAACGGCTTTACCAAGGTCGCTAAGCTTTAACATCGTATTATAGATCTTTTGATGAGCAGCCCTGTAGAAGTCTTCCGGGATTAGTATTTCCGATGCCAGTGTAAGGGCCGATGGTTCAAGAAAAATAGCTCCTAAGACGGCTTGTTCGGCTTCTATATTTTGTGGCGGTAAACGATCAGCCATGATATCACTCATTTATGAAAACCTCCTATTCGAGGATGATGCTGTATGGTTTATAAAAAAAAGTGACCAGTTCAATACCGATCACATTTTTTCAACTCTTTTATTTTATCATGTTTGCATTAGAAAGAAACTGCCAAATTTAGTTTACTTCTTTTACATGTACTTTCAATGTAGCTAAAACTTCGTGATGAAGCTTAACAGGTACATTTGTAACACCAAGAGAACGAATTGCATCTTCTAATTCCATTTTGCGCTTGTCAATCTTGATACCATGCTTCTTTTGAAGCTCTTCAGCGATTTGTTTTGTTGTAATCGAGCCAAATAATCTTCCGCCCTCACCAGACTTAGCAGATAATTCAACCGTTACTTTCTCTAATTCATCTTTTAGCTTCTTAGCCTCTGCCAACTCTTCTGCAGCTGCCTTTTGCTCTTTTTTCTTTTGGTTTTCAAGCGTGCTTGTATTTGTGTTGTTTGCTTCGACCGCTAATCCCTGTTTAATGAGGAAATTATGTGCGTATCCGTCTGCAACATTCTTAATTTCACCTTTTTTGCCTTTTCCTTTAACGTCTTTTAAGAAAATGACCTTCATTCTTTTTTTCCTCCCTCATAATAATCATCAATTGCTCTTATTAAGCGTTGTTCCACTTCTTCAATACTCGATCCTTTAATTTGGGTCGCTGCATTTGTAAGGTGGCCTCCGCCTTCTAGATTCTCCATGATTACTTGGACATTCAGTGCACCTAATGACCTCGCACTAATGCCGATTGTATCTTCGCTTCTTCTTGAAATAACAAATGAGGCAATTACCCCATCCATCGTTAATAACGTATCAGCTGCTTGGGCGATCAGGACTTGATCGTGTACTTGGTCTTCTCCACCTTTTGCAATAGCCAGTCCTTCACGATAAAAAGTAACAGACTCGATCAATTTTGCCCTCTTTATGTAGGTATGAACATCTTCTTTGAGGAATTTTTGAACGAGAACTGTATCCGCTCCTTGTGCTCTTAGATAAGAAGCTGCATCGAATGTTCTGGCACCTGTTCTAAGTGTAAAACTCTTAGTATCGACAATGATACCTGCAAGAAGCGCAGTTGCCTCAAGCATATCAATTTTCCCACGCTTTGGTTGGTATTCAAGAAGTTCAGTCACCAGTTCTGCTGTAGATGAAGCATATGGCTCCATATAAACCAGTAGTGGATTTTGAATGAAATCCTCCCCGCGGCGATGGTGGTCAATGACAACGACGTTTTCAATCCTGTTTAGAAGTCTTTCATCAATGACCAATGATGGCTTATGAGTATCTACAATGACAAGTAATGTGTCATCTGTTGTCATTTCTAAAGCTTGTTCAGGGCTGATAAAACGACTGTATAACTCTTCATGTTGTTGAATCTCTTCCATCAACCTTTTAACGCCTGTATCAATTTCCTGGAAGTTAACGACAATATAAGCATCACGTTGATTCATTTGAGCCACTTTATTGATACCTATCGCAGAACCAATTGCATCCATATCAGGGTTCTTATGACCCATCACGATGACTTTATCGCTTTCAATGACAAGTTCCTTAAGGGCATGAGAAATGACCCTGGCTCTCACTCTGGTACGCTTCTCAATAGGATTAGTCTTTCCACCAAAGAACTTAACTTTCCCATTAGTTTGCTTGATTGCTGCTTGGTCACCACCGCGACCTAACGCCAGATCAAGGCTTGATTGAGCAAGTGAACCGAGCTCAGTAAGAGAAGAAACTCCTGCTCCAACTCCAATACTTAACGTCAAAGATACGTTTTGTTTAGCAGTTGTTTCCCTTACTTCATCAAGAATTGAGAACTTATTTTTCTCTAATATTTGCAGGATATGTTCGTTGAAAACCGCAATGAAGCGCTCAGATGAAACACGCTTAAGGAATACACCATTATCTTGTGCCCATTTATTTAAAATGGAAGTAACAAGATTGTTAATACTGCTGCGCATTTGGTCATCCATACCTTGCGTAAGTTCATCATAGTTATCCAAAAAGATAGTAGCAATAACAGTGCGTTCATTTTCATAAAGTTTTTCGATTTCTGTTTGTTCAGTAACATCCAAGAAGTAAATTAAGCGCTCTTCTCTTTTATGAATAACACGGAATTTGCGATCATGCAAAGTCAGGATTTCTGTTTCCGCTTCTTGCTTTATTAAAGGAATCAATGAGTCAGCCACATCATACAATGATCTTCCGACCAAAGTATCTTCATCAAAGCAAGTTGCCAAATAAGGATTCGTCCACTCGATATAATAATCGTCATTGATTAGCATGATCCCAATTGGCATTTCCATTAGCGCTTCTTCGCCAACTCTTTTTACTCGGTAGGAAAGTGTTGAAATGTACTCCTCTGTATCTTTTCGTTGCTTTTGTTCTAATTTCACCAAGAAATAAGCAGGAAGAACAACGAGCAAGACTCCGATGAGGCTAATAAGCCAATTGTATAAAGCTAAAATGCCAAGAAGCACCACTGTAACGCCCATCAGTCCATAAAATGGGTAGCGGATAGAGCGCTTTTCTAAATACGTAGGCATGTTTTCACTCCCAAACAGTAGTGTTAACTTCTTTTTTCCATCTGGCTTCTCAAGCCAAAACCTAAGTCAATTATACCTAAAATTCTTACAATAGAAAGTAGAAATGGGAGAGCTAAAGAAAATATGGTAATGACAATCGGAAGTGCCTTAGGAGCACCTTTCTTTTCTGCAAAAAAGAAAATAAACGTAATCCCTTGGAAAATCATCATAAACTGAAGCATATATGACAGGTTAATTAATGCCCAAAACCAATATGTCCCTTCTTCAGGATTCATGATCATCGTAGCAAACATAGTTAAAAGGTAGTACCATAAAAAACTTTTTGGCAATGAAATTTCTGAGACTTTTCTCCAGCCTCCGACCTTTACTCCAAACCTTTTGATAATGGGAATGGAGACGAGTTGAATGAGGAATACAAGAAAGAATGAAGCCATCAAGAAAAGACTTGGCGTCAAGAATTTCATCATTTTCATACCACTATCAAACTGTGCTTTAATCTTATCGAGTCCTTCAACCTGCCCCATTGCTTCTAATGCCTTAAATGACTGATTCATGGATTGCTGAAGGATGTTGATTGATTCTTGAATAAAATCAATCTGAAAAAAAACGATTGAGAAGGCATACTGTAAAACAACATTAATAAGGACAGCAAATGAACCCGCTAAGAAAATAGTTGTTCTGCTCTTTTGTTTATGGATTAGGTAACCCATCATTGCCCCTGCTGACCCAAAGGTAAGTGCCAATGGCAGAGCCAAAATATTTCCAACAATAAATGATATCAAAATGGCACTAACTAAAAAGACAAGTGTGCTTTTACCATCATTTTTTGCTGCAAACAACATGAAAGGAAGTGCCAGGAAAAGGTTTGTTGCAATACCGACAATCGGAACAAAAATTGTTAACAGAAGTAAAACAGAAAAAACCGCTAAAATGATAGCACCTTCAGTTAGTTTATGTATGTTTCTCATTTCTTCACCTCTATAGAAAAGGACAAGCTTTTAAGTAAACCATTTATACGTATATGCTTAATCTTTTCTAATATTCTTGACATGAACATAGCATTGTCTTAATCCTATTCTAGCCCCAAACAATTACCGATTCAACTTTTCTGAAAGGCTCAGATAAACTCGCCTGCCGATTTCCGCTCCAGACGCTTGCTTTCCGGTACGAATTATGAAAAAGCCCTAATGCCGGCTTTTTCATGAACGAATTCGTCTTGGGAGCGTTCGTCGAGCCTCCTCGTCGCTATCGCTCCTGCGGGATCTCGCCTGTAACGCTAATCCCCAGGAGTCAAGCGCCCTCCGCTCTAATCAAAAAAGTGTAGAAAGCAACATTGTACATTTACAGAGCCTTCAGAAAAAAAGGAACGTATTAAGCAAGCTAGTCATAGGTCTAAAAATTAGTTTTCTTGATTATGGAGATTCATCTATTTTAAAAAAATAAAAAGACAGCAAGGCTCACCCTACTGTCTTGTTATTACAATTATTCACCTGAAACGTATGGTAAAAGAGCCATCATACGTGCACGCTTGATCGCAATTGTTAATTTGCGTTGGTACTTAGCGTGAGTACCTGTTACACGACGTGGTAAAATCTTACCGCGCTCAGAGATGAACTTTTTAAGAAGATCTACATCTTTATAATCGATGTTAGTGATTCCGTGTGCTGTGAAGTAGCACACTTTACGGCGCTTAGCGCGACCGCCTTTGCGTCCTCCCATTGCCATGGATATTTCCTCCCCTCAAATTTTATTTTGATATAACGTTAAAGTTATAGGTTAGAATGGCAAATCATCATCAGAGATGTCAATTTGACCACTGCCTGCAAATGGATCTTCATCCACGCGAGTATAACCTTGATTGTTGTTGTTGTTGTTTTGGCGTTGATTCTGATTGCTGTTTCCAAAAGGATTACCTTGTGGAGCACCGTATGAACCATTGTCGCCTCTGTCACCAGAAGAGTTTTTAGGTTCAAGGAATTGTACACTTTCCGCCAAAATCTCAGTAACATATACGCGCTTGCCATCTTGTCCTTCGTAGTTACGTGTTTGAACACGTCCATCTACTCCTGCAAGACTACCTTTTTTCAAGAAGTTTGCCACATTCTCAGCTGGTTTACGCCAAACAACACAATTAATAAAGTCTGCTTCACGCTCACCTGACTGACTAGAAAATGGACGATTAACTGCTAAAGTAAAAGTAGCAACAGCAACGCCGTTTGGTGTATATCGTAATTCTGGATCCTTCGTTAAACGACCGACTAGAACGACACGATTCATCATCAGAACCAACTCCTTCTCCCTGAATTATGTTCCACGTGAAACATAGAACAGAAGAATTTATCTAAATTGTAAATTAAGCTTCTTGTTTGATTACGATATAACGAATGATGTCTTCGCTGATCTTAGCTAAACGAGTGAATTCTTCAACCGCAGCTGCATCAGATTGAACATCAACTAGTTGGTAGAAACCATCGCGGAAATCATTGATTTCGTATGCAAGACGGCGTTTTCCCCAATCTTTCGTTGTAGCAGTTTCCGCACCATTGTCAGTTAAGATTGTGTTAAAACGCTCAACTAGAGCTTTTTTAGCTTCATCTTCAATGTTTGGGCGGATGATGTACATGATTTCGTACTTATTCATCACTGTCACCTCCTTTTGGTCTGGACGGCCCATAAACGGGCAAGGAGCAATTTCCATTACTCACAAGTTCAAATTATAGCACAGGTTTGTCTATAAAGCAACGTCCCTAGAAAGAAAAGCCCTGTTATAGTGAAAAGTGCCTGCGCTTCTAAGTTCAACGTCGGACCATTCCATAACAGAGCCATTATCTTAAACGTTAAAGCGGAAGTGGATAACATCTCCGTCTTTAACTTCGTATTCTTTACCTTCAAGTCGAACTTTTCCGGCTTCCTTAGCTGCAGTCATATTCCCTGCTGCTAGCAAGTCATCGAAAAATACCGTTTCAGCGCGGATAAACCCTCTTTCAAAATCCGTGTGGATGATTCCTGCACATTGAGGAGCCTTCATTCCTTTACGGAACGTCCAAGCGCGAACTTCTTGTACACCTGCAGTAAAATAAGTTCCTAATCCAAGCAAGCTATAAGCTGTGCGAATTAATTGATCAAGACCAGATTCTTCAATACCAAGTTCTTGAAGGAACATTTCCTTTTCTTCCCCTTCAAGTTCTGCAATTTCAGATTCGATTTTTGCGCAAACCACGATTACTTCCGCGTTTTCTTTTGCAGCAAATTCACGAACTAGCTTCACATACTCATTATCAGTAGGATCTGCCACGTCATCTTCGCCTACATTGGCAACATAGAGAGTTGGTTTGATCGTTAATAAATGAAGGTGTTTTACGATTTTCATTTGTTCTTCCGTAAACTCAACTGCACGAGCAGGCTTTTCCTCTTCAAAAGCATCGCGAAGCATGGAAAGAACTTCAAATTCAAATGTCGCTTCTTTATCTTTTTGTTTTGCCAGCTTTTCAACACGGCCGATTCTTTTTTCCACCGATTCAAGGTCAGCCAGGATTAGTTCAAGGTTAATCGTTTCAATATCAGAAATAGGATCTACTTTACCAGATACATGGGTGATGTTGTCATCCGCGAAACAGCGAACAACCTGGCAAATAGCATCTACTTGTCTGATATGAGAAAGAAACTTATTTCCTAGACCTTCCCCTTTACTTGCACCCTTAACAATTCCAGCGATGTCCGTAAATTCGAAAGTCGTTGGTACTGTTTTCTTAGGTTGAACAAGTTCAGTTAATTTATTTAGACGGTAGTCTGGAACCTCTACCACTCCAACGTTCGGGTCGATCGTACAGAACGGATAGTTAGCCGATTCAGCACCTGCTTGGGTAATTGCGTTAAATAAGGTCGACTTACCTACGTTCGGTAATCCAACGATACCAGCTGTTAAAGCCATGTTTAGTCACTCCTTTTAGTGATCAATATTATTTCAACTACGCTCATCTATAGCATCATTCATTCGTTCAAAAGTAATTGAAAATCCTCTCACAATTATAGATACATGTTCTTGAAAAGACAAGCATACAAATTCCAAATAGCTATTCAGAACACTACATAACAAATTGTTTCCAAGAACAAAAGGCGCAAGCGCCCTGTTCAGCCCCGACAGGCATAAGACGAATCACGCAGTTCATCCTCGAAAAGGCTATCGCCTTTTCTTCGTGCGATGATGATGCTGCCGAAGCGTTCCTTGTCCTTATTTCTGGAGTGATTTGGCTATGACCGAGGTTGTTTCGGATTTTGGAAACAACCCCGAGGGGCTGGGCGCTGGAGCTGGATTAATAGAAAATCGTAGAAAGTTATCCACATCTATAAAAAAGTTGCCTCAACATTGTGCAAGGCACTGTTGAGACAACCTTAATGTTTATATCTTTTCAATATTTACGAGACAATCATATAAAACGCTTCCGAGACCATTATCAGATTCGCCATCCGGTGTCAACAAATTGACAGAACCCCCAAAACGGCTCCAAATTCCCTCATCAACGTTAATTGTATTAGGATGCGCTTTTTTCAATAAGGAAATTGTGCCCTTAATTTCTCCCCGTTCGTTCCAAACTCTAGCCATGTCACCTTCTTGCAATCCAAGCTTACTCGCAATGTTTTCCGCTACTTCAATTTTCACCTTTGGTTCTGGCTTAAGAATATGGTAATGCTGCGAATGATTCGACCTTAGCGGGTGAATCGTCAAGAATGTATAAGGATACCTTTCAGCAAGCGAGGGATTTGTCCACTTCGACTCAGAAGGCGTGGCAGCGGTTAATTTCCCATTTTGTCCTTTCACAAATCCAAGCTGAGCTGTGAATTCGTATTTTCCGCTCGGCGTCCTAAAATGGTGACCGCTCCAAGGTATCTTTTCAACAGGTAATTCGATATGACCGTCCTTACGAAGTTGTTCCAAATGTATCCCATGCTTTTCAAGTGGCTTTAAACTCATCTTCATATACTCATCCCTTGAGAACTCAAAGTCTTCCTCGAACCCCAAGCGCTTAGCAAGTTCAGACCATATCCATAAATCCGATTTCGCCTCTCCAGGTGCTTCCACTAGTTTTGGCCCATAATTCACATAATGATGATACATAGATGCGTAATAAAAATCCTCTTCTTCAAATGCAGTTGTCGTTGGCAATACATAATCTGCCATTTCAGCAGTATCTGTCATGAACTGATCTACGACAACAAGATGCGGCACATCTTCAAAAGCTTTTCTTATTTTATTTGAATCAGGCACTTGGACGAGTGGATTACCGCAAGTTACAAAAACCATTTGGATCTTTGGGTTTACACTATTTAATATTCCTTCTGCCTGCTTCATCATGGTAAAAGTGCGACTATTTTCTTTTCTTGTTGTAAGTGTCAATTCATCAAAAGCAAAGCTCTGACCTACTTGAAGATTACCGTAGTTAGAACCTCCACCTGCTATTCCGATATTTCCGCTTATCGCCACTAATGCATCAAGAAGACGTATTGTATTTCCGCCATTTTCATATCTTTGCATTCCTAATCCTAAGTGAGTGGAAACAGGTTTTTCAGCATAAATTTCTGCAAGTTTCCTGACGGTTTCTAAAGGGATTTCTGTCATCTGACAGACATCCTCAAATGAAACATCATTTAATAACGTGATGAGGTCTTCAAAACCTTGTGTGAAATTCTCAATAAAATGTGAATCTTGTAACCCTGATTCCAATAACACTTTCATAATGCCTATCGCTAAGATCCCGTCCATTCCAGGCTTAATGGAAATATACTCATCAGCAAGTTTTGCAGTGGCATTATAGATTGGATCAATGACAAATATTTTAGAGCCATTCTTCTTGGCTTCCTGTAGTTTTTGATAAAAATGCATATTGGTCCTGGCAACATTTCTTCCCCAAATAACGATGTTTTTACTGTTTAAAACATCGTCTGGATGATGGCTATAGGAGTCTCCAAAATCCCACTTTTGGGCTTCAATTCCCGCTCCCCAACATAGAGAACCGATTAATTCTGTAACTCCTCCATAGGCATTGAAGAAACGCTTATCTATGTTTTTCAGAATACCGTTATTAGCATAATCGTGACTGTGTAAGATCGCAGTTGACCCATATTGTTCTTTAATGTCCGCCATGATAGCAGCAATTTCATCTAATGCTTGCTTCCATGATACTTGAATGAACTGCCCGTTCACTTTTTTCATCGGATATAAAAGACGCTGAAGTGAATTTGTACGTGTTTCAAGCATTCGACCTCTGCCACAAATTTTCCCTTTGGTGATTGGGTGGTCAGGATCTCCTTCGACTTTTTGAACTTTACCATCCTCGACTGTTACATGAAATCCACAACTATCCCAACAATTCAATGGACATGCAGACTGATATACTTTCGCCACGTCATTCCCCCCTAATCCCTCTATTTTTCTTAATAAAAATAGTATCACAAAACAAAAAAAAGAAGCATGAATTATTCTTCATGCTTCACTAAAATCTTTTTCATTTTTCTTGAGAATTCCCTGCGAGGAATCAGAACACTATGTGCACAACCTTCACACTTTATGCGAATGTCCATGCCAAGACGGATAATCTTCCAGCGGTTTGCTCCACATGGGTGAGGTTTTTTCATTTCCACCACATCATTCAATCCGAATTCTTTCTGTTCCACCGTTTGTTTGCCTCCTATTCAGATCCGAGTTTTTTAGGCTCGTTAGCTTGATTTTCACCTTGGCGCGAATACATCACAATGCGCGGATAAGGGATTTCAATGCCATGTTCATCCATGCAGACTTTAATCTCTCTGCGAATCATTCTACTAATAAAGAAATGTCTCATTGGTAAGGTTTCCGCCACGATTCTTAAGACTACTTCCGAAGGTCCGAAGCTTTGAATACCAAGCAATTCAGGTGTTTTGACGATTTCCTCATACTTTTCAGGAAGCGTTTCAAGAAATTCTTTGATTACCCTCTCTGCCTTTTCGATATCCCCTTCATACGATATCCCTACATCAACGACGGCCATACTATTATGTAAAGAGAAGTTTGTTACTTCGACGATGCTGCCATTAGGAAAAATGTGAACTTCCCCAGTCCAATTTTTAATTTTCGTCGTTCTTAATCCAATTTCTTCCACATTACCTTCAAATTGTCCAATACGGATAAAATCTCCTACAGAAAACTGATCCTCAAAAATTATGAAAAATCCTGTAATGACGTCTTTTACTAAACTTTGCGCTCCAAAACCAACAGCCAACCCGAGGATACCCGCTCCAGCAAGCAATGCTTTTACGTCAATTGTCATTGCCGAAAGAATCATCATAAACGCAATGAAGTAAACAACGTATGATAAAACATTATCAAGCAATCTCATCATCGTATTTTCACGACGCTCAGATGTTCTTAGAGGAGACTTGCTCCTTACTTTAAAGATATTGTGAATCATGAGTTTGCCAATGCGAATCATAATCCCAGCCAAAATTAAGATGACGATGATTTTGATTAAACTTTCACCAATTGCCACCCATGTATCTTCATTTAGGAATTTTTCACCTAGTTTATGAATAACACTTTCTATAGAACCCATTTTATCACCTTCTCTAATTATAAAAAAACATCAAAATTCTCTACACTAAACCTTAGCAGAGTCACTCTATTTTAACAAATAATCTTGGGAACCAAAACTAGAATCCGTATAAGTATTTAGTACCTTTTTTTATCAAAAAAATGAGTACTTTTAATTACCTTGTTTATGCAATTCCTTTTACAGGTATGTATACATAACACAATATCTTCCTATACTGTTAAGGCAATTGTTGATATATAAGCAAAAAAAACGAGGAGTGGACTTAATGAATCTTAAATCAGGCTTTTTTGACAAGCAGCGCAGCTCGAGAATAATTCATGATGAACTTCATGCTAACGGCCAGCTTGCAACAGAGTTGATTTCTCTAATGCCAGTCATGACTAACCGTCCCATCGTCGTTGTCTGCATTGGAACAGATCGCTCCACAGGTGATTCATTAGGACCCCTAGTGGGGACACTGCTCGCTGAAAAACCTGAAAGTCCATTTTACGTATATGGGACATTAGAGGATCCAATCCATGCCGTCAATCTCGATGAAAAATTAAAAGAGATTAAGCAGAAGCATTTCCACCCATTTATTATTGGGATCGATGCTTGTCTAGGACGTTTTAAGAGTGTGGGTACGATACAACTTGGTAGCGGACCGGTGAAGCCTGGGGCAGGCGTTAACAAAGATCTTCCACCTGTAGGCGATATGCATATAACAGGAATCGTCAATGTCAGTGGATTTATGGAGTTTTTTGTACTTCAAAATACTAGGCTCAGCTTAGTTATGAAGATGGCTAAAACCATTGCTAACGGCATTCACATGGCAAGTACACATTATCCAACGAAAGCACCTTGGTCTGATTTAAACTGGAATCAAGAACAGGAACAAACGAATTAAATTTCCGCTAAAAAGGCAGGCTATAAGATTTCAGCGTTTTAACTTTATTATTGGCTGTTTTCGCATAGATTGTTGCTTTACGAAAAAGGCAACAACACGTATGGATTCTTATTTCGTGCTCTTTTCATCAATATGAAATTCTATAAGCTAAATTTCTAATGGGTTCAATCCAATAACAACAAAGTTTACGAAAAGAGCCTTATTATTAGAAATCAAACAAAACCGGAAGCTAAAAACTTCCGGTTTATTATTTAAATATATTGTTTGAACTGATACATTGCAAAGACAATTAGGCCTGTGACAATGATTCCTGGAAGTAAATTAGCAACTTTGATCTTTGTCAGTCCAGTTAAATTTAATCCAATTGCAAAAATCATGACGCCTCCTGTAGCTGTCATTTCTACAATAAATTGGTCCATAAGAACTTGTGGAACAAATTGATCAATTTTTGTAGCAAAAAGGGCAATCAATCCTTGATAAAGCATAACCGGAATGGCCGAAAAAATGACCCCTATTCCAAGAGTTGTAGTAAGGATAAGTGCTGTAAAACCATCTATGATCGATTTAGTGTAAAGGACATCGTGGTCTCCACGAATTCCACTATCAAGTGCTCCAATTATAGCCATTGCACCAATTACGAAAATAAGTGTAGCGGTTACGAACCCTTGAGAAATACTGCCTTCACCGCCACTGTTTCCGACCTTTTTTTCAAGCCATAATCCTACTTGATTGAGTTTGTCTTCAAGAGAAAGGATCTCACCCAATACAGCACCAATAACCAGACTTAATATTACAATAAGAAAGTTCTCACTCTTCAACCCCATTTGTAATCCCAAAACAATCACGGATAAACCTATTGCATACATGACGGTAGTTTTCATACTCTCCGGAATACGATGCAACAACTTTCCTAAAAGGGTTCCAACAATAATCAGTAAACCATTGACGATCGTCCCCATTAAAAACATTAACATCCACCTTTAACTGTTTTCTACACAAACATCTAATACTATTCTAACTTAGAAAAGCGCAAGCGCCCTGATTAGCTCCGACAGGCATAAGACGAAGCGCGCAGGAACCCCTGATTTCTGGAGCGATTTGGCTTATGACCGAGGTTGTTTCGGCTTCTGGAAACAACCCCGAGCTGCTCCAATCATCACCTAAAGGTCATGCTTTCCGCAAGATATTCTAAGAAGCATATTCATTGATGAAAACTGGCTGTGAAATGGAGCTAGACAATTATCTCCGTTAAAAAAGTTAATCTTTATTATATAAAAAAAACCATCTATAAGATGGCTTACTTTATAGACTCTTTGTCCAACAATTCAAGAATCCTATTTAAGTCTTCATTAGAGAAAAATTCAATTTCAATTTTACCCTTATCTTTATCTTTTTGCTTAATATGGACACTCGTACCAAACTTTTCACGTAAAAATAGCTCTTGCTCTTGAATAAAGATATCTTTTTTCTTCACAGGCTTTTTTGTTTCACGTGAAACATTTTCATTGAATTCTTGAATGAGTCTCTCGAGTTGACGTACATTTAAGTGCTCCTTAATCGTTTTTTCAACGATGAAAGAAAGCTTATTTTTTTGACGAAGTCCAAGTAATGCACGGCCATGTCCCATTGTAATCGAACCGTTCGAGATTAATTCCTGGATTTTAGCAGGTAACGATAACAATCTAATGTGATTTGCAATATGCGGTCTACTTTTGCCTAATCGCTTAGCCACCTCTTCTTGAGTCAGCTTTAGCTTTTCCATAAGAGTTTGATAGGCAAGACCTTCTTCAATAGGATTTAGATCCTCGCGTTGAAGGTTTTCAAGAACAGCCAATTCCATCATTTGTTGCTCATTGAGTTCCCTCACAACAGCTGGAATTGTTTGAAGCTTAGCTTCTTTGGCAGCTCTGAATCTACGTTCCCCAACAACGATTTCGTATCCTTTAATTGACTTCCTTACTACTATGGGTTGCAGGATACCGTGTTCAATGATGGACTGTTTTAATTCTTCAATTGCTTCGGTTTGAAAAAACTTCCTTGGCTGATATGGATTAGGACGAAGTTGTTTTAGCTGAATTTCTTGAACTGCTTCTTCTTTGCTTGCCTCCATGTTGGAGAAAAAAGCATTCAACCCTTTTCCAAGACCTTTAGCCATTCGAAATCACTTCCTTTGCCAGTTCTAAGTAAACTTCAGCACCGCGGGATTTCGGATCGTACGTAATGATAGGCTCGCCATGACTTGGCGCCTCACTTAAACGAACATTTCTAGGAATGATCGTTTTATATACTTTATCTTGAAAATACTTTTTAACTTCTTCAATAACTTGAATACCTAAATTTGTTCTAGCATCTAGCATCGTAAGTAAGACACCCTCGATTTTCAAATCTTGGTTCAAGTGTTTCTGGACTAGACGTACTGTATTCAGTAACTGGCTCAAACCTTCAAGTGCATAATATTCGCACTGTACAGGGATCAATACCGCATCAGAAGCGGTAAAAGCATTGAGAGTCAGCAATCCTAATGAAGGTGGACAGTCGATGATGACATAATCATACTCACCTTTTACTTCTTCAAGAGCACGCTTTAATCTAACTTCACGTGATATGGTCGGAACAAGCTCGATTTCAGCTCCTGCTAACTGAATAGTCGCAGGAATGGCATATAAATTTTCAACCGCAGTTGATTTGATCACACTTTTTGCCTCTACGTCATCTACTAGCACATCATATATACATTGGTCGACTTCTGCTTTCTCAATACCAATCCCACTAGTGGCATTGCCTTGGGGATCTATGTCCACAAGAAGTACCTTCTTACCTATGAAAGCTAAGCAGGCGCCTAGGTTGACAGAGGTTGTCGTTTTGCCGACTCCACCTTTTTGATTCGCGATAGCAAGGATTTTGCCCACGATGTCACCTACCTTCAATTCTCAAATTCTAACAATCATGCTATCTATTTTATCATGAATCGTAATAGAGTTGGTTTTTTTCTAAAAAATATTGTCAGACGCAAGAAAAGGTATTTTGTTTAATAATAGATGATTTGACTAGGCTGGTGAGGAGAAGAAGATAGAGCCGCCTAACCCCTTGAGTCAACCTATCAAAAAAAAGAAGCCAAAAATGGCTTCCTTTACTTTTTCTTTGGAATACGTATGGTGAACTGATAAAACTCATCAAATTCTTCTTCTTCAGCGTTAAGATTGATTCCGCTATCAGATACCATTGTTAATGACTGTCTGATTGTATTGACGGCAATACGCATATCCTTGCTAAATGCTTTTCTCTTCGGCTTCGGAGCCTGATCAGGAGTTTGCAGTAACTTTACAACACGCTCTTCCGTCTGTTTAACATTCAAGTTTTTCTCAATAACTTCTTCTAAAAGCTTTACCTGTTTTTCTGGATTTTTCAGCGGAATAAGCGAACGGGCATGACGCTCAGTAATCTGCTTATTCAGTAATGCATCCTGTACAGGTTGGGGCAACTTAAGAAGTCGCAATTTATTAGCAACAGTTGACTGGCCTTTACCCAATCTTTGCGCCAGTGCTTCCTGTGTCAAATTATGGAGTTCCAATAACTTACCGTATGCAACTGCTTCTTCAATAGGAGATAATTCCTCACGTTGAAGATTTTCAATCAGTGCAACAGAAGCTGTTTCAGTGTCATCCATGTTCTTTACAATAGCTGGAACTTCTTCCCAACCAAGTTTCTTCATTGCACGCCAACGACGCTCCCCGGCAATGATTTCAAATTGGTCATGATCAAACTCCCGAACAACAATTGGCTGAATAATGCCATGAATATGGATTGTACGGGATAATTCTTCAATCTTCTCATCATCAAAAACTGTACGCGGCTGAAAACGATTAGGAACAATCTTGACGATTGGAATTCTCTTTACTTCTTCAATTTCACTCGTCTTTTCTGTCTTTTCTATATCGGCATCTGAATTATGTTCGATTTCAAGTTTTTCTTCCCTTTCGCCCAGGCCAAAAAAGCGTGAAAAAGAATGCTTCATCACCCTACACCACCTTTACGAAACTCCCTAATACTTATTCTCTATAAAATACTAGAATTCCTGCCTACTGATTATGATTAGTTCAAAGCTTATTCAATAGGTTGTTTGTTCGGCGTTCCCGGTTTGCGCGGGTACTTTTTCGGCGTCGACTTTTCCTTTTTGACTACAAGGATGCTCCGCTCGCTCTCTTCAATTGGTAAAACAAAAGAAAATTGTTCCTCTAATTTGCCGCCAAGAACGGCAATTGCTTTCTGACCGTCAGCCAATTCTTCGCCTGCGTTAGCTGCTTTCATAGCTACAAAATGACCGCCAACTTTTGTAAGTGGCAAACAAAGTTCACTTAAAACAGACATTCTTGCAACTGCTCTGGCTGTAACCAAGTCAAATTTCTCTCTGAACTCGGCTTTGACACCAAACGTCTCTGCTCGATCATGGACAAAGCGAACATCTGATAATCCAAGCTTATTTGCCAAATGCTCCAGGAAAGTAATTCGCTTATTCAACGAATCTACAATGGTTATGTGCAAATGAGGAAATACAATTTTTAGCGGAATGCTAGGAAAACCTGCTCCCGCTCCGACATCACAAACACTTAGTGGTTTCGAAAAATCAAAGTAAAATGAAGCTGAGATGGAGTCATAAAAATGTTTCAAATAGACATCACTTTTTTCAGTGATAGCTGTCAGATTCATTTTTTCATTCCACTCAACAAGTGTTTCATAATAATCTTCAAATTGCTGAATTTGGGTGTCACTTAAAGTAATACCCTTTTCGGCAAGCATACCCTTAAACTGTTCAATATTCATCTTAAAATCGTTCCTCCATTTTACGCAAGGTGTGATTCACTGTTAATTTTAGCGATCTTGCCTTGTTCAATATAAACGAGAAGAATGGAGATATCTGCTGGATTCACACCTGAAATACGTGATGCCTGTGCAATCGATAATGGGCGAACTTGCTTGAGCTTTTGGCGCGCTTCAGTGGCAATACCTGTGATTGCATCGTAATCGATATTTGCAGGAATCTTCTTGTCTTCCATTTTCTTAAGACGTTCTACTTGCTGTAATGCTTTTTCAATATAACCTTCATACTTGATTTGAATTTCAACCTGTTCTTTCACATCTTCATCGATTGGCGTCTCGCTCGGAACAATCTTTTCAATGTGCTTATAGTTCATTTCTGGACGTCTTAGTAAATCAGCAGCGCGTATTCCGTCTTTTAGCTCGCTTCCTTCAGCTGAACGAATAAGTGCTTGTACGTCTTCAGTAGGTCTGATCATCACTGTTTTTAATCTTGAGATTTCATCTTCAATAGCAGCTTTCTTTTTCAAAAACTTCTCATATCGTTCTTCTTTGATTAATCCAATGCGATGTCCAATTTCAGTTAGACGCAAATCTGCATTATCGTGTCTAAGCAATAAACGATATTCAGCTCTCGAAGTAAGCAATCGGTAAGGTTCTTCCGTTCCCTTAGTGATCAAATCATCTACTAGCACACCCATATAGGCATCTGCTCTACCTAGAATCATTTCCTCTTTGTCTAAAGCTTTAAGCGCTGCATTGATTCCCGCGATTAAACCTTGTCCGGCAGCTTCTTCGTATCCGGATGTGCCGTTAATTTGTCCTGCCGTGTAAAGGCGAGGGACAATCTTTGTTTCAAGCGTTGGCCACAATTGAGTTGGAACGATGGCATCATATTCAATCGCATATCCTGATCTCATCATCTGTACGTTCTCTAAACCAGGAATGGTTTTTAAGATTTGTTGTTGTACGTCCTCAGGAAGACTTGTCGATAATCCCTGCACATACACTTCTTGAGTATTTCTTCCTTCTGGCTCAAGGAATATTTGGTGACGAGGCTTATCATTGAATCGCACGACCTTATCCTCGATCGACGGACAATAACGAGGACCTGTTCCTTTGATCATTCCGGAATACATAGGGGAACGATGCAGGTTGTCATCAATGAGTTGATGCGTATGCTCATTTGTATATGTCAACCAACATGGTAGTTGGTCTGTAATGAATTTTGTTGTTTCATATGAAAAAGCTCGCGGTATTTCATCACCAGGTTGAATTTCAGTCTTGCTGTAATCAATCGTTAAACTGTTCACGCGTGGAGGTGTTCCAGTCTTGAATCGAACAAGATCAAAGCCCAATTTTTCCAGATGCTCTGAGAGCTTGATAGATGGCTGCTGATTATTAGGACCGCTTGAATACTTAAGGTCACCGATAATAATTTCTCCGCGTAGGAAAGTCCCCGTAGTGATAACGACTGTTTTAGAACGATAAATGGCTCCTGTTTTTGTGATGACACCAGTGCAAATACCGTCTTCAATAATTAGTTCTTCGACCAAACCTTGAATCAAAGTCATATTTGGCTCATCTTCAATGGTCTTTTTCATTTCATGTTGATACAAGAACTTGTCCGCTTGAGCTCTCAACGCTCTTACTGCAGGACCTTTTCCTGTATTCAGCATTCTCATTTGAATATGGGTTTTATCTATATTTTTACCCATCTCACCGCCAAGGGCATCAATTTCCCTTACGACAATCCCCTTTGCGGGTCCACCGACAGATGGATTACATGGCATAAACGCAACCATATCAAGATTGATCGTAATCATTAACGTTTTGGCACCTAAACGTGCCGACGCCAGTCCTGCTTCACACCCTGCATGTCCGGCACCAATGACGATGACGTCATAATTTCCTGCTTCGTATGACATTTTGCAATCTCCTTTTCAGGATAAAAATAGCTATTCTACGATAACTACCCTTATATACTTTATTTTCCGAGGCAAAATTGAGAGAACAACTGGTCAATTAAACTTTCATGAACGCTTTCCCCGATGATTTCACCGAGCAATTCCCATGTTCTAGTAAAATCTATTTGAACAATATCAATTGGAATTCCTGATTCTACACCATAGATCGCTTCTTCAATGGAATTCAACGCTTGATTTAAAAGGGCAATATGGCGGCTATTAGAAACATACGTCATATCACCTGCTTCAAGTGATCCAGCGAAGAATAATGAAGAAATAGCTTCTTCAAGTTCATCGACGCCACGATCTTCTAATAACGAAGTCGTCACAATTTTGTGGGCATTCGCCAATTCGTTTACTCGATTTAAATCTATTTTTTGAGGAAGGTCTGTCTTATTGATGATGACGATGACATCCATCCCCTCGACTGCTTTAAATAAATTTTCATCCTCAACGGTCAATTCATCCGAATAGTTAAGTACAAGAAGCAACAAGTCAGCTTCCTTCAAAACTTGCCGAGACCGTTCGACACCAATTCGTTCGACAATATCTTCGGTTTCCCTTATTCCTGCTGTATCCAATAAACGTAATGGTACTCCGCGAACATTCACGTATTCTTCAATGACATCACGAGTAGTCCCAGGTATATCCGTTACAATTGCCTTATTTTCATGCACAAGGCTGTTGAGTAAAGAGGATTTCCCTACATTAGGTCGACCAACAATTACCGTAGATAATCCTTCTCTTAGGATTTTCCCCTGCTCTGATGTTTGTAATAGTTTTTTTATTTCTTCTCTTACGTTAGAAGCCTTTGAAAGTAAAAGATTGTGAGTCATTTCTTCGACATCATCATACTCTGGATAATCGATATTCACTTCCACATGGGCGAGCGTTTCAAGGATTTCCTGTCGCAATCTATTAATCAGCTTTGAAAGGCGTCCTTCCATTTGACCAAGCGCAACATTCATTGCCCTGTCTGTCTTTGCTCTGATTAAATCCATTACTGCCTCAGCCTGAGAAAGGTCAATCCGTCCATTTAGAAAAGCGCGTTTTGTGAATTCTCCTGGTTCAGCTAGCCGAGCACCGTTATTCAAGACAAGTTGAAGCACACGGTTTACCGAAACGATTCCACCGTGACAGTTGATCTCCACAACATCTTCTTTTGTAAATGTCTTTGGACCCTTCATCACAGAAACCATTACTTCTTCGACTATCTCATCTTTCTTTGGATCAACCAAATGCCCGTAGTGAATTGTATGCGAAGCTACGTCAATAAGACGTTTTCCTCCCACACCCTTGAAAAGTTTGTCAGCAATGCTAAATGCCTCATCACCACTTAAGCGGACGATGGCAATGGCCCCTTCACCCATTGGAGTCGAAATGGCTGCAATTGTATCAAATTCCATTACTTTCACCTCTCTTCACGAAAAATCATCTATGTTCTTTTTCAATTCCATCATCTATATGTGTCTTTCCCAAATTAATAGAATATCACAAGATATACCTTTAAAAAAGGACATCTTACCAGGTACGGGGAATTATCCACAACCCGAAAAAATCAACTAGTTACATTTTAACTTATCCACATGTGAATAACAATAAAGCAAGCTTCCATTAACCTTTAATCTTGGGAAATAATTTTTGAGATGGCATAGATAAAATCACTAACTCTTCACTCGTTCTTTAAAAAGAAGGCTTGCTTAAACTGAAGCCTCTGTTAAACGAGTCTGTTGATTTCCGTTCCATTCGCTTGCTTTCCTGGACGAATTATGAAAAACCTTAATACCGACTTTTTCATGGAAAAATTCGTCTTGGGGGCGTTCGCCGAGCCTCCTCGTCGCTAACGCTCCTGGGGGTCTCGCCTGTACGCTACTCCCCTAGGACATTGATGAACTTCCTCGAAAGAACCCACGCACGAAGAAAAGGCGGTAGCACAAGGAAAGCTTCCATGTATTCACATCGCACGAAATGATGCGATAGCATCATGAGGATTTTCGAGGAGTCAAGAGCCTTCCACTCCAATCAACGTTGTTTATAAAGTAACAACACTGAACTTTAACATAGCTGAAATAAAAAAATACCCTATCCGAGGGATAAGGTACTTGCTAGACGATATTTAAGATTTTACTGGTGTTATAACAATGTGTCGATGTGGTTCCGAGCCATCAGAAAATGTTTTTACTCGCTTATTTCCTACAAGCGCAGTATGAATCACTTTTCTTTCATAAGAAGGCATTGGCTCCAATGTCACACTTTTACCAGATTTCAATGCTTTTTGAGCCAGGCGCTGTGCTAAAATCACTAGCGTGTCGCTTCTTCTTTTTCGATAATCCTCAGCATCTAGGATTACAGTCAAATATTGATCTGAAAAACGGTTTACAACAAGCTGTGTCAAGTATTGCAAGGAATTAAGTGTTTGTCCTCTTTTCCCAATGAGTAAGGCTATCTTATCGCCAGTTAAGGTAAAGTTTACTTGCTTACCCTCTCGTTGGATTTCAATCTGGATCGGTACTCCCATTTTTTCACTGACTTGAAGTAGAAAGCTTTTCGCTTCTTCGATTGCATCAATTTTCACTGTTGCCTTAATGATGGCAGGACGGGATCCGAAAATCCCGAAAATGCCTTTTTTGCCTTCATCGATGATCGTAATTTCTGTGCGGTCTTTGGTTGTGTTTAGTTGAGCTAAAGCTGATTCTACTGCTTCTTCGACTGTTTGTCCGGTAGCAGTTACCTGTTTCACTTCTTTGCTCCTCCCGCGTTACCGGATGCTGAAGCTTTTTTCAACTCCGGCCCTTTAATAAGATATGTTTGAACTATCATAAATAAGTTCCCCACTACCCAATAAAGTGAAAGTGCAGCTGGGAAATTAAATGCGAAAATAACAATCATAATCGGCATCATCCAAAGCATCATGGCCATTTGCGGATTTTGGTTTTCAGTACCTGCCATCATTAACTTCTGTTGGATGAACGTTGTGATACCTGCCACAATCGGCAGAATATAATATGGATCTTTGTCTCCAAGATCGAACCAAAGGAAACTGTGTTCAGAAATTTCTCTTGTTCTGGAGATTGCATGATAAAATCCGATCAAAATCGGCATCTGAACTAGTAATGGGAAACATCCAGCTAAAGGATTCACACCATTTTGCTGAAATAATGCCATTGTTTCTTGCTGAAGTTTCTGCTGTGTCTTTTGATCTTTAGAACTATACTTTTCACGCAATTTTTGCATTTCCGGTTGGAGCGCCTGCATTGCTTTTGAGTTTTTAGTTTGTTTGATCATAAGTGGTAAAATCGCTAAACGAATAAGAATGGTAACAAAGATAATCGATAATCCAAAGTTTCCTCCTAATATTTCAGCCGCTTTAGTTATCAATAGTGAGAGGGGATAAACAATATATTCATTCCAAAACCCTTCACTTTCAGAAGTGATAGGTTGCTTAATCTCGGTACAGCCGGATAATAGCAGCATTAATGAGATCAAGGTAATGACTAGAAATATTTTCTTTTTCAAGCGTACTTTCCTCCTTCAATCTATTCACTTATATTTTCATACTACTTAATAGACCGACTTTTTTATGTAAAACTTCTCTCATTATAAAAATGAGAGAGCAATCAAGTGTATTTTATCACTTTTATATAGGAAGTGCTTTCAAATTTTCAGTCTTGCGAAAAATTAATAGAGAAATCCCTATCCATTATGTCCTGGTCTGTCTTTTTTCAAAACCTTTGCCACTTTTAATACATGCGTCAAACTTTTCTTCACTTCAAAAAAGTCCATTTCAGCCAAAGGCTTTCGAGCGATAATGACATAATCATTACCATCTTGTAATTGAGTCTTTAATTCCAAGACGGATTGACGAATATATCTCTTAATTTGATTTCGCATTACAGCATTGCCTATTTTTTTACTTACGGAAAGTCCAATGCGAAAATCAGTTTGCTCGCTTTTTGGCAAAAGATACAGCACGAATTGACGATTTGCTACAGAACGACCTTTATTAAAGACTTCCTGGAACTCTTTATTCTTTTTGATCCGCAATTCTTTCTTCATTTTAAACACCTTCTGTCAGGTCACCCTTCAAGAAAAGGGCTTCTTTATTTCAATCATATCATCCAGAGAAAGAGAAAAAAGACCACTGAGATAGTTCAGTGGCCTAAGCTGATAATACTTTTCTTCCTTTTAGACGGCGACGAGCTAAAACTTTACGTCCGTTAGCTGAGCTCATGCGGCTGCGGAATCCGTGAACCTTACTGTGTTTACGTTTCTTTGGTTGGTAAGTACGTTTCATTATATTACACCTCCCTGAGGAATAGCTGTTAAAGACAGTCTTATTTATTATAGAGATGTACCCTCTAAATTGTCAACTCCCCTTCAACGGTTTCACAAATCTTCCAGTGATACTTCTTAAAGATGTTTGGTTAGTTGATCTTAGTTCAAATTCGACAAACATCAGCCTGTGGATAAAAAATCGACACATTTTTTATTATCCACACTACATATTGACAAGTTTTTCACATAAAAAATCGTTGTGGACAATTTAAATCCCCATAATAGGAGACTTGTGGATAAACTAACAAAAACCATTGCGCCACTTATAAATATTTGATATTATATTTATGTTTTCACTCTGGATAACTCTTCTTTCTCATATACAATATCCACAGATTGTGGATATCTTGTGGACAGGTTATTCTAACTCTTTGTAAAACCTTGTCCACAAGTAGTGGATAATGTCGAAACTCCATTTTACTTCCTTATTATATGTTTTTCCACATTCATTAATTCGTATTTTTATGAATAGTGCGTTGTACAAGCTGTACAACCTAGCTGTTTTTGATAATAAAACCAGAAAAAGGAGGGATACCACTTGGAAAATATCGCGGATTTGTGGAATGCGGCTCTTTCGAATATAGAAAAGAAAATAAGTAAGCCAAGTTTTGATACATGGCTGAAATCGACGAAAGCTCATTCTCTTCAAGGGGATTTATTAATCATTACCGCACCGAATGAATTTGCCCGTGATTGGCTGGAAGAACGGTATTCTCAGCTTATTTCAGGCATCTTATATGAGATAACTGGTGAGGAATTAGCCGTTAAATTTATCATTCCTCAAAATCAGAACGAAGAACCACTAGACTTACCGGCACAACCGAAAAAATCTAAAAAAGATGATGAGCAGATCGAATTGCCGCTAAATATGCTCAATCCAAAATATACGTTCGATACGTTTGTTATTGGATCTGGAAACCGCTTTGCACATGCGGCATCCCTTGCTGTCGCGGAAGCTCCTGCAAAAGCATATAATCCGCTATTTATATACGGGGGCGTAGGTCTAGGAAAAACGCACTTAATGCATGCAATTGGCCATTATGTTATTGACCATAACCCCTCCGCTAAAGTCGTCTATTTGTCATCAGAGAAATTCACCAATGAGTTCATCAACTCAATTAGGGATAATAAGGCTGTTGATTTTAGAAATAAGTATCGAAACGTTGATGTGCTACTTATTGACGATATTCAATTCTTGGCTGGAAAAGAACAAACTCAAGAAGAATTTTTCCATACATTTAATACGCTTCATGAAGAAAGTAAACAAATTGTTATCTCGAGTGACCGACCACCAAAAGAAATACCTACTTTGGAAGATCGTTTGCGTTCTCGCTTTGAATGGGGCCTTATCACGGATATTACGCCGCCAGATTTGGAAACCAGGATTGCCATCTTACGTAAAAAGGCGAAAGCAGAGGGCCTAGATATTCCAAATGAAGTGATGCTCTATATTGCCAATCAAATTGATTCGAATATTCGTGAGCTTGAAGGTGCACTTATCCGGGTTGTTGCCTACTCTTCCTTAATTAATAAAGATATAAATGCGGATCTAGCAGCCGAAGCCTTGAAGGACATCATTCCTAGTTCAAAGCCGAAAGTTGTTACTATACATGAGATTCAAAAAGTTGTCGGGGAACAATTCCATATCAAATTAGAGGATTTTAAAGCAAAAAAGCGAACAAAATCTGTTGCATTCCCAAGACAAATCGCTATGTATCTATCACGTGAGCTAACAGATCATTCCTTGCCAAAAATCGGTGAAGAATTCGGCGGTCGAGATCACACGACGGTCATCCATGCTCATGAAAAAATATCAAAGCTGCTTGCAACAGATGCTCAATTACAAAGACAAGTTAAAGAATTACATGAAATATTAAAAGTCTAGAATTATGTGAATAACTTACTCTTGTTTGCACACAGTCTGTCCACATGTGGATAGGCTGTGTTTCCTTTCAAAATACGACTTATCCACATAATCACAGGCCCTACTATTACTTCTACTATATTTTTAAAACATATTAGTATATGTCATTAAGGTGAATTTATGCTCAAAATGGAGGATTAAAAATGAGATTTATCATTCAACGAGACCGTTTGGTTCAAAGCGTGCAAGATGTCATGAAAGCTGTAACTTCCAGAACTACTATTCCAATTTTGACAGGTATTAAAATCGTCGCGACCCAAGATGGAGTAACTCTAACTGGTAGTGATTCTGATATTTCAATCGAATCTTTCATTCCTAAAGAAGAATCCGGGGATGAAATTGTTGAAATCAAACAAGCAGGATCTATCGTCCTACAAGCTAAATTTTTTAGTGAGATTGTTAAGAAATTACCTACAGACACGGTTGAAATGGAAGTTCAAGGCAACTTGCAAACTGTCATTCGATCTGGAAAATCTGAATTCAATCTAAATGGTTTAGATGCAGAAGAATATCCTCATCTTCCACATATTGAAGAAGACAACATTTTTAGAATTCCTACTGACCTTTTAAAAGCGATGATTCGTCAAACTGTTTTCGGAGTGTCCACGTCAGAAACACGCCCCATCTTGACAGGTGTAAACTGGAAGGTAGAAAACGAGGAATTAACCTGTATTGCAACAGATAGCCATCGACTAGCATTAAGAAAAGCGGCAATCGAAACAGGCAACAATGCATCATACAATGTTGTCATTCCAGGTAAAAGTTTGAATGAATTAAGTAAAATTCTCGATGATAACAACGAATTGGTTGAAATCGTCATTACAGAAAATCAAGTTTTGTTTAAAGCCAAGCATCTATTATTCTTCTCAAGATTGCTTGAAGGAAATTATCCAGATACAACTAGACTGATTCCCAATGAGAGCAAAACTGAAGTAGTCGTAAATACAAAAGAATTTTTACAAGCGATTGATCGTGCTTCATTGTTAGCACGTGAAGGACGTAATAACGTGGTTAAATTCTCTACACTTGAAGGCGGAATAGTTGAAATCTCTTCAAATACTCCTGAAATTGGGAAAGTTGTCGAAGAGGTACAAAGTCAGTCAATAGAGGGAGAAGAATTAAAGATTTCTTTTAGCGCAAAATATATGATGGATGCATTAAAAGCGTTAGAAGGAACAGATATTCGAGTGAGTTTCACTGGAGCTATGCGCCCCTTCCTCATTCGTCCATTACATGATGAATCTATTCTACAGCTGATTTTGCCTGTAAGAACGTACTAAGACTAATAGAGTCGCCAATAAAATGGCGACTTTTTATCTTTTCTTTGTAACGGACACGATTATTTAGTAAAATAAAGTATTAGAAACTTTTTGAAGAAAGAGTGAAAAAATGGCGACGAAAATTAAGATTGATACTGAGTATATAACTTTAGGCCAATTTTTAAAGGCAGCAGACCTGATTCAAACGGGTGGAATGGCAAAATGGTTTTTAAGTGAGTATGAAGTTTTTATCAATAATGAACAAGATCAGCGAAGAGGAAGAAAACTTCGGGACGGCGACAAAATTTGCATTAAGGATTTTGGGGAGTTTTCGATTATCCAATAGCTAAAGGATGTAACTGTATGTACATTGAGGAATTAGCGTTAAGGAATTATCGTAACTACCAAGAATTAAGTCTTGATTTCGGAAATAACGTGAATGTTTTTCTAGGAGAGAATGCACAAGGAAAGACAAATGTTATGGAATCGATTTATGTTCTTGCAATGGCAAAATCTCATCGAACATCGAATGATAAAGAACTTATTCGCTGGGATGAAGATTATGCTAAAATAGAAGGTAGGGTAAAAAAACTGTATGGTTCAGTGCCGATGCAGTTAGTCATTTCCAAAAAAGGAAAAAAAGCCAAGTGTAATCATATCGAACAGCAAAAGCTGAGCCAATATGTCGGCAACATGAATGTCGTTATGTTTGCGCCTGAAGACCTCAACCTTGTAAAAGGAAGCCCTCAGATTAGAAGAAGATTTGTCGATATGGAAATTGGCCAAGTGTCGGCTGTTTATCTGCATGATATAAGTCAATATCAAAAAATACTCCTGCAGCGGAATCATTACTTGAAGATGCTGCAAATAAACAAACAAACAGACCACACTATGTTAGAAATCTTAACAGAGCAGTTCATTCAGGCAGCGGTCAAAATTACTGTCAAACGCTTTGAATTTCTAAGATTGCTTGAAAATTGGGCACAACCTATTCACCAAGGCATTTCTAGAGGATTAGAAACGCTAAAAGTTGTCTATAAACCGTCCGTTGACGTATTAGAAGACCAAGAGTTGTCGAAAATGGTACTGTGCTTTGAAGAAAAATTTGCTAAAACGAAAAAGCGGGAAATCGAACGAGGAGTTACGATGTTCGGCCCACACCGTGACGACCTTATTTTTCATGTGAATGGGCGTGATGTCCAAACATTTGGATCACAAGGACAACAGAGAACCACTGCCCTATCAGTCAAACTTGCCGAAATTGAATTGATTCAATCTGAAATCGGTGAGTATCCCATCTTGCTTCTTGATGATGTACTTTCTGAATTAGATGACTACCGTCAGTCACATTTGCTTAATACCATTCAAGGGAAAGTTCAAACCTTTGTTACGACGACAAGTATTAATGGCATTAATCATCAAACGCTAAAGGAAGCAACTACATTTCAAGTTGAAGCAGGCACAATCCGGAAAAATGATTGAGGTGGCATTTGCATGTATATCCATTTAGGTGAAGAAATCCTCATCCAAACAAAAGATATTATCGCAATTTTAGACAAAGATAGTTTTAACTCTTCAACAATGGCTGAAGAGTTTTTGAAACGTAAAGAAAATACAGCCATCAATTTAGCAAAAGGCCATTTTAAATCGGTTGTAATCACTCTTGATAAGGTATATCTGTCTCCCCTTTCATCAGGGACATTGAAGAAACGGTCAAGTCACATGATGCTGCAAGAATTTTAAACTTATAAGTACCTTACCAACAATAATAATCTTTTTCTTTAACTATGGCTCTTCGTAAAATTTGTTACTTTAACACGCGAAAGTAAAAATTGGCTTCTGGATTTTTACGATTTGTTATGGAATCTTGGTTCAAACTTCTCGAAAAGAGCCACGATGCCATAAAGAATTCGGGATGAGAGAACCATCCGAAAAGCAACAATCAATGCGAAAGCAGCCTTAACAATAGATGAATACGAGCAAGTAAATGAAAGTGTAGGTGATCGGCATGACAATGGAGCAAAAGGCAATTCAAGAACAGGCTTATGATGAAAATCAGATACAGGTACTAGAAGGTCTAGAAGCAGTCCGTAAACGCCCAGGCATGTATATCGGTTCAACGAGTTCAAAAGGTCTTCATCACCTTGTTTGGGAAATAGTCGATAACAGTATCGATGAAGCACTCGCAGGTTATTGTGATGAAATTAACGTAACCATTGAAGAAGATAACAGCATTACTGTTAAGGATAATGGCCGTGGGATTCCAGTTGGGATTCATGAGAAAATGGGTCGTCCTGCAGTTGAGGTCATTATGACTGTCCTTCATGCTGGCGGTAAATTCGGCGGCGGCGGGTATAAAGTGTCTGGGGGGCTTCATGGAGTTGGTGCTTCGGTAGTTAATGCCCTTTCAACTGTACTTGAAGTATTTGTACATCGTGATGGGAAAATCCACTATCAAAAATTTGAAAGAGGCGTTCCAAGCGCCGACTTAAAAGTGATCGGTGAAACAGATGTCACAGGTACGATCACGCATTTTGTTCCTGACTGTGAGATATTCACAGAAACATTGGAATATGAATTTGACATTCTGGCAAATCGTATCCGTGAGCTAGCTTTCTTGAATCGTGGTCTGAAAATCACTATTCAGGATAAGCGTACAGAGAATAATAAACAGAATGAATACTACTATGAGGGCGGAATCAAGTCATACGTAGAACATTTGAACCGTACGAAGGAAGTTCTTCATGAGGAACCTATCTACATGGAGGGTGAAAAAGAAGGTATTGCTGTAGAGGTAGCCCTTCAATACAATGATGGCTATACAGGGCATATTTATTCCTATGCGAACAATATTCATACGTATGAAGGCGGAACGCATGAGTTCGGTTTTAAGACTGCGTTAACTCGTGTAATCAATGATTACGCCAGAAAAAGTAATATTTTTAAAGAGAGTGATTCCAACCTCTCAGGCGATGATGTACGTGAAGGATTGGTAGCCGTTGTATCCGTTAAACATCCGGATCCACAATTTGAAGGTCAGACGAAAACGAAGTTAGGAAACTCTGAAGTCAGAGCTATAACTGATACAGTATTTGCTGAACGTTTTGAAGCCTTCCTTCTTGAGAATCCTGTTGTTGCGAGAAAAATTGTTGAAAAAGGCTTGATGGCTGCAAGAGCAAGACTTGCTGCTAAGAAAGCGCGTGAACTTACGCGTCGCAAAAGTGCATTGGAAATCTCAAGCCTGCCTGGTAAACTTGCAGACTGTTCTTCAAAGGATCCTTCCATCAGCGAAATTTATGTGGTAGAGGGAGACTCTGCCGGTGGTTCAGCTAAGCAAGGTCGTGATCGACATTTCCAAGCAATCCTGCCATTACGTGGGAAAATCTTGAACGTTGAAAAATCTCGTCTTGATAAAATTCTTTCTAACAATGAAGTACGTGCAATCATTACTGCTATCGGTACTGGTATTGCCGAAGACTTCGATCTTGCAAAAGCCCGTTATCATAAAATTGTTATCATGACTGATGCTGATGTTGATGGTGCGCATATTAGAACTTTAATTTTAACGTTCTTCTACCGTTACATGCGCAAAATCATTGAATCAGGCTATATCTATATTGCCCAACCGCCTTTATATAAAATCCAGCAGGGTAAGCGAATCGAATATGCATATAATCCAAAGCAATTGGATGAAATTCTAGCTCAACTTCCAAGTGCTCCTAAGCCAGGCATTCAGCGTTATAAGGGTCTTGGAGAAATGAACCCTGACCAACTTTGGGAAACAACCATGAATCCTGAAACAAGAACACTTCTTCAAGTGACATTGGAAGATGCAATCGAAGCGGATGAAACGTTTGAAATCCTGATGGGTGACAAAGTTGAACCACGACGTAATTTTATCGAAGAGAACGCCTTGTACGTTAAAAATCTCGATATTTAAACAATGAACAGGATAGATATTGCATGTCTATCCTGCTTTACATAATCAGTAAGGCAGCCTTGTTTATTTTTGACTTGAACGTTCTAAGAATAATAGTTTTTCGTTTTTATGCAGATAATGGTCTAGCTCTAGCGCCTAGCCCCTTAAGGCTTAACAGGCACTTGCGCTTTTCTTTTGAGGAGGTAATACTGGTATGTCCGATACGCCTAATTCACGAGTAAAAGAGATTAATATTAGTCAGGAGATGCGTTCATCTTTCCTTGACTACGCAATGAGTGTTATCGTTTCCCGTGCCCTTCCAGATGTGCGTGATGGTTTAAAACCTGTACATCGACGTATCTTATACGCAATGCATGACTTAGGTATGCACTCTGATAAGCCTTTTAAAAAGTCTGCCCGTATCGTTGGTGAAGTAATTGGTAAGTATCATCCACATGGTGACTCTGCCGTTTATGACACAATGGTAAGGATGGCACAGGATTTCAACTACCGTTATATGCTCGTTGATGGCCACGGGAACTTTGGATCCGTCGATGGCGATGCAGCTGCAGCAATGCGATATACAGAAGCTCGTATGTCAAAGATTTCAATGGAATTGCTACGTGATATCAACAAAGATACGATAGATTATCAGGATAACTATGATGGTGCTGAAAGAGAACCAATTGTAATGCCAGCTCGTTTCCCTAACTTACTAGTAAACGGAACATCAGGTATCGCAGTTGGGATGGCAACTAACATTCCACCCCATCAGCTCGGTGAAATCATTGATGGTGTCCTCGCTTTAACTAAGGAACCAGATTTAACAGTGCAGGAATTAATGGAGTTTATCCCCGGCCCAGACTTCCCTACTTCCGGATTAATTCTAGGAAGAAGCGGAATTCGTAAAGCTTATGAAACGGGCAGAGGTTCTATTACTCTACGTGCAAAAGTTGAGATTCAGGAAAAGGCAAATGGACGTGAAGTCATCATTGTTCATGAGCTTCCATATCAAGTAAACAAAGCAAAGCTTATTGAAAAAATCGCTGAGCTTGTACGCGATAAGAAAATTGACGGCATTACTGATCTACGTGATGAATCTGACCGTAACGGTATGCGTATCTTCATGGAAGTTAGAAGAGACGCGAATGCAAACGTCCTATTAAACAACTTATATAAGCAAACTGCACTTCAAACTAGCTTCGGTATCAACCTGCTTGCGCTCGTAGATGGACAGCCAAAAGTTTTGAACTTAAAGCAATGCTTAGTCCACTACATTGACCATCAAAAGGTTGTTATCAGAAGAAGAACAGAGTTTGAGTTGCGTAAAGCTGAAGCTCGAGCTCATATCTTAGAAGGATTAAGAAAAGCACTTGATCATCTTGATGAGGTTATTGCCTTAATCCGAAGCTCACAAACAACCGAAATTGCTCGTGAAGGCTTAATGACGAACTTTGAATTGTCAGATAAGCAAGCTCAAGCTATCTTGGATATGCGTCTTCAACGCTTAACAGGACTAGAGCGCGAGAAAATTGAAGAAGAGTATCAAGCCCTAGTAAAACTAATTGCTGAATTGAAAGCGATCTTGGCTGACGATGAAAAAGTGCTTGAAATTATCCGTGAAGAATTATCGGAAATTAAAGAGCGCTTTAACGATAAACGTCGTACAGAAATCGTAAGCGGCGGCTTAGAGCATCTCGAGGATGAAGATTTGATTCCGAGAGAGAACATTGTTCTTACGCTTACGCATAACGGTTATATCAAGCGTCTACCAGTTTCGACATACCGTGCTCAAAAACGCGGTGGGCGTGGAATTCAAGGAATGGGTACAAATGAAGATGACTTCGTTGAACACTTAATTCCAACTTCGACGCATGATACTATTCTCTTCTTTACGAATAAAGGGAAAGTATATCGCTCTAAAGGTTATGAGATTCCTGAATTTAGCCGCACAGCTAAAGGGATACCAATCATCAATCTTCTTGGCATCGAAAAAGGCGAATATGTTAAAGCAATCATTCCTGTAGAAGAGTTTGTGGATGACTGGTCCCTATTCTTTACAACAAAAGAAGGGATTTCTAAGCGTTCACCACTGACTTCTTTTGCAAATATCCGTAATAACGGTCTTATTGCTTTAAATCTTCGTGAAGAAGATGAATTGATTTCTGTTCGCTTAACCGACGGATCAAAGGAAATCATCATCGGAACGAAGAAAGGTATGTTAATTCGTTTCCCAGAAACAGATGTTCGTTCTATGGGCCGTACGGCAACTGGGGTAAAAGGTATAACCCTTGATCATGATGATGAAGTAGTTGGAATGGAAGTCCTTGAAGATAATACCGATATTCTTGTAGTAACAAAGAATGGTTTCGGAAAGCGTACACCAGCTGCTGAATATCGTGTTCAAGGTAGAGGCGGTAAGGGAATTAAAACGTGTAACATTACTGAGAAAAATGGTAATCTCGTTTCCATGAAGGCTGTTACTGGTGAAGAAGATATCATGCTTATCACTACAGGCGGTGTTCTAATTCGTATGGCAGTTGACGGAATTTCTACTATGGGCAGAAGCACAATCGGCGTTAAGCTTATTCGATTAGAAGAAAGCGAAAATGAGTATGTGGCAACTGTTGCTATTGTGGAAAAAGAAGATGAAAAAATCGAAGAGATTACTGAAGAAACAAATGAAGAATCGACTCCGCAAACTGATGGTGAATCGGCACAAACAGAAGAAAGTAACGGAGAAGAGTAGAAATTTAAGAAGAGGGACGCATGATGTGTTCCTCTTTTTTGAGCGGATTCTAGTCGAATATTAACAATTTATTCAAATAGAGCCGATATAAGAGTAAATCGTAATATTATCGGGGTGGCTTCTTTGCGTGTAAAAATTGGTGAACTTCAAGAAGGCTGTATTCTAGTTGAAGATGTATACTCATGGACAAATCGGCCAATCATTGCAAAAAAGACAGTACTTAACGAAGAATTAATTGAAATCTTAAATGTTTTTAAGATAGTAGATGTGAATGTCGAAAAAACACTTATCACAGGAATGCCTTTCATTCCGAATGAGATAATTGAAAACCATGAATTGTTGTCATTAGCAGAAGCGAAAAAAGTTGAACTCGGAATGACGGACTTATTCTTGCAGGCCGTAAATGGTTATAAGAAAGAATTCATATCATGGCAGTCTGGATTACCTATAGATATAAATAAAGTTAGAAACATCCTAATGCCCCTATTGGAAAAAATGGAGAAGTCTCCTCGTGAAATACTTAACCTATATCATCTTTCTACGAGAGAAGACTATTTATACCATCATGCTGTAGCCGTAGGTATGATAAGCGGCTTTATTGCGATTAAGCTGCAATATCCTAAAGGTGATTGGGTGCAAATTGCCCTTGCAGGATGTCTAGCTGATTGCGGTATGGCAAAAATCAATCCAAGTATTTTCAAAAAAACAAGTTCCTTAACCCTGAGTGAGTATGAAGAAGTGAAAAATCATCCGTTACACAGCTATAAACTCATTCAAAATATTCCTGTCATCCGAAAAGAGATGAAAATTGCTATATTGCAGCATCACGAACGTCTTGATGGCAGTGGTTATCCAATGGGCGAGAGAGAGCAGAAAATACATCCAATAGCTAAGATTATCGCTGTTGCCGATACATTTCATGCAATGACTTCGGAAAGAACTTTCCGTACAAAGCAATCGCCTTATAAGGCAATTGAATTGATTATGGAAGATAATTTTGGGAAGTTTGATCTACATTGCCTTACTGCTTTAAAGTCGGCAATTGTAAATTATACTGTCGGAGACAAAGTGAAGTTATCCAATGGACAAATTGCTGAAGTGCTATTCATTGATGAAAAGGCACCTACCCGCCCTCTGTTAAAGCTAGAAGACAATGGTGATGTTCTTCCACTTGATCGTAATAGACAAATCTTCATAGAAGAAACTCTTGCTTAGCTAATGTCTAGTTCTCCTTTGGAAATGATGTTTGAAGATCTGCTTTTTAGATTTTCCTATCATTAAAGGAGAGCTAGGCATTTTTTGTTCTTCGCACTATGTTAATTGAAATGGAGGGACTGATAGCCAAGTGAAAAATCCATTTTTAAAAATTATACTGCTTTATTGAGGACATTTTATTAGTTATGTAGCATGGCTAGTTTTCATAATTAACTTATTATTTAAAAGGTCTTGCTTTGACTGTTATAGGCTGATATAATCATTCAAGTCAGCAAGTTATCACACATGTTTCTTGATTAAAAGAAATAAAAAAAATGTTGACTCAATATACGATACATGGTATATTGATAAAGTCGCTTCTGAGCGATAAACAAAATTGTTCCTTGAAAACTAAACAAACAAAAATGTCAACAAA
>NZ_FOYF01000003.1:0-256710 GCF_900115925.1 Bacillus sp. cl95
AAAAGCGGTTCAGAATTCATCATGACATCATTATCGGTGAATCCAATAGGAATAGGAAAATTTTCCGCCCTTAAAAACTTCTTAATTTTTTGAATATGGTCCTGACCTAAAGAAATAGCATATTCAAAAATGCCTTTAATTTCTGGATCCTTTAGATGCTCTAACATATATTTATTGAAGCAAAGTCCTGCAGTGTCATTCAAATACTGTGTCCATAAAGCCGCAATCTCACCTGATGTCAGTTTGGGTTCACCATTCTGGGTATTCATTGCATTACACCTCCAAATCTTATTTTTCCCTTCAGTAAACCTTTTCATACCAATAAAAATGTTGCATTTCGGTCAGCATGGTGCTAAATGCAAGTTGATTACAAATGGCATGTTTAAGAAAAACTAAAAGTTTCGGAAGTCAGTACAGGCGACTCAAATTCTTTATTTATTCTCCATCAAGATCACATTTTAATTCAGTATGATAAGGAAGGAAGTCACCTTTTTTCTTTATTGTCCAGGAAAGATTGTGAAATATTGTACTTAAACTAACGGGGGCTTTACTTCCATAAGGAGTAAAGCCTTTTTCTTATTCGAGTAACGGGCAGTTTAGTTGATGAAACATGGCTTAGTTCAACATTCAAGAACCGGCTATTGCACGCCTTTGGTGCAATAGCCGAAAGCGAAAACCAATCGGAAAAGCAAATTGAATTGGTTCTCTTAAGGCATTACCTTTTTAAGGATTAATCGTATATTACAGCTTTTCCTTGTTCACGTAACTTTTTTAAAGATGCAAGCATATGATTTATTTCTTCATCGGAATGCCTTTCCCATGAACCTAATTCTGCTACTATTTTCAAAGGAGATTTAGACCTATAAGAACGTGTTGGGTTGCCAGGAAATCTTTTGTCAGTTAAGTTCGGATCATTTTCAAAATCACCTAATGGTTGTACAATAAAAATTCTTTCTTTTGAATTAGATGTTGCTAATTCAGCACCCCATTTAGCAGCATCCAATGTTGCAGTAAAGTATATATAGTTAGATTTTTTATCTTGGTAATTTGATAAGTGTAGTGGTTCTAATAAATCTCCAATTTTTAATTCTGCTTTAGTACCATGAAAAAAAGGACCATTATCTAAGAAATCTTTTTTGTCATTCATACTGATACCCCTCTTATATTTTTAGATTTGTGTATAACAGTATATTATTGGAATTACAAAAAGAGTAGTCTATAAATTATTTATTAATAGTTGTATAATGTAAGTAGAGAGAATGATATCGAACGACAATTAACCTATTTACGTTTTAATTTAGCTTCACCATTTTGGGTTGTTGCGGATTTTTGAACTGACATATGGTCTTATACTTGTAAGCAAGCAATAGGTGCGTTGATCCAGAAGGATTAACCGCCTTTTTTGTTGAATTCCTTATTAAATAAAAGATGCAGGATAGCTGAAGAAGGGATAATGGTTTAATAGAGAGGGATATGTATGCCTGTTATTAAGAATAGACAATTTATCAAAGCTCCCATTGAACTCTGTTTTGACCTGGCAAGGAACGTAGATATACATATTCAAACTACTTCTGAAACCAAGGAAAGAGCTGTTGGTGGTATTACAGAGGGATTATTGGAACAGGGTGATACAGTTACCTGGGAAGCAATTCACTTTGGGGTTAAACAAAGGCTGACTGCCAAAGTGACTATAATGGAAAAGCCTCATAAATTTGTCGATGTTATGGTAAAAGGAGCTTTTCAATCTTTTGTTCATACCCACCAGTTTTTCGAACAAACAGACGGAACAATAATGATCGATACATTCGAGTATAAGTCGCCACTTGGTATTATCGGGGTTGTAGCAGATAAGTTGTTTTTAGAGAAGTATATGAGTGTATTTATTGCCACTCGTGCAAAAGAATTGAAAAAGATTGCTGAGAATATAGCTTAACTTATTCCCTTTAGACAAACGGTTCAGTTTAGTTGAAGAAGGAACTGTAATGTTTTGGGTGATTTTGGTATCCTTACATTGATGTTTTGTTTGAAATGAGTGATAAAAGTGAATAATTTTATAATTGCTGGTAAAGAAGGATTCATACAAATTGAATTAAACGAAGTGTATGGTTTTCCTAATGAAACAAGTTATTTGGGTGGTTATGATGTTAAAGGCAAAATCGACATAAAGAGTGGAAATTATTATGTTAAAGATGCTGAAATATGGTTTTCAACTGGTCAGGTATATCAGTTCTTCATTCGGTTGAAGAAATGTTATAACGAATTAAAAGGTAGTGTTACCTTTTTAGAATCAGAGAATAATCTGAAAATCGAACTTAATTTTAATAGGCTTGGTCAGATAAACATTCAAGGATATTTTCAAGAAGTAGCACACCAAGAGAATATTCTACATTATGAGTTTGAAAGTGAACAAAGTTATTTAACCTCAACATTACGCCAGTTGAATAGTATTGTTGACGAGTACGGCGACTTAAAAGGTGAAAAATAAGATATTCCTTATTGTGCAACGGGGGCGTTGATCCAGAAGGCTTAACGCTATTTTTGTGGAATTATCTTATTAAACAAACGGGCAGTTTAGTGCAAGGAGGTTAAACGACAAATTTGTAGAATTATTTTTATAAAGGAATTGTAAAGGGGTATAGTGTTGTTTCAACAATGATGATTTAATAAAATTCTAATAGGGTAAGGGGGACTGTGATTCAAGTGAGTAAAGTTGATAAACAAAAAGAAAGATGGAATAGAATAAAATCCAAAGGAAAAAAAAGATATGTATTAAACATATTATTACTATATGTAGTTTTTTCATTACTACTTGCAACAGTTCAAGTGTTTGTGCTTAATAGAATACTCTTATCCTATATTCCGTATGTTATCTCATCATATATAATGTCCATAATAATATTTAGTTTATTGGGAGTATGGATTGGAAATAAAACTTGGAAAGCTAACACGAATAAGTTTTAAAAGTAGATTATGTTTACCTTAATCCCCTTGAAGGTATACATTGTGAAATAATGCACTTAAATTATAGGGTGCAACAGTTGAAGAACGAGTGCCAAGATATTGGTGTCTTTTTTTATTAAAATAAAGGGAAGTATAGTGGAAGAAGGTATTTGAATAAAAAAAATAATAAATAATTTTTTACAAATATTTTTTTTATTTGAGGTGTAATATGAAGTAACAAACGTTATTGAGTTTGTTGGTTCTGTCTGTTTTTATTATCATTTTTTTTTATTATAGTTGGGAACTTTTCTCTACAGATTGGTCATATTCTTTAGCAGGACTGCCTTCCATTATATTAATGTTGCTTTCTTGCTTATTAGGTATATTCATATTCTTACCATGGAAAGACACAGGGAAATAGTTTTTGATAATGTTCTTCTATAAGAAGGTTTTTAGTGTTGATAGTATGTGAAACATTGTTAAACTGTAGGGGGCTTAAGTGAAAGTGTGAGGTGGTTGTGGCGATCCCTTTTCCTGGTAAACTAAACTGTGCAGTTTAGTTTAATTACTTAGTTACACAAATAAATACCATTAAAGCTAGCAATATAACAAATGATATATAACGTAACATGGCTTGTAGCTTAGAAAGTTAGTTAGATAAATTACATAGCAAGGTTAACACTTTTAAGAAGGGATGATTTACAATGAAAAATTCACTAAAAGAAAAGGCTGTGTCGTTTTTACAACTGGTTGCGTCGGGGGAAGTGCGCGAAGCATACCGTAGGTACATTAGTCCGGATTTTCGCCATCATAATCCCTTTTTCCAGGGAGATGCTGACTCTCTTATGCTGGCAATGGAAGAGAACGCCGCCAAGAATCCTAACAAAATACTTGAAGTAAAACGTGTCATTGAAGAGGGGGATAATGTTGCGGTTCACTCCCATGTAAAACAAAAGCAAGATGACCTTGGGGTAGCAGTGGTCCATATCTTCCGCTTCCATAACAACTTCATTGTCGAATTATGGGATGTGGGTCAGCCCATACCGGAGAATTCTCCTAATGAAAATGGCGTGTTCTAATGTAGGATATTGTTGATGTAATGCTAAGGTTCCGTTGATCCAAGAGGATTAACGTTTATTTAATAAATATACCCTCATTAATTCCCTAGACTTTGTTTGACTTGCCAGTTGCTTTCCGGGAATACTTAAACACGAAAAAATGCATTTGCATTAATTGGTGTAAAGAGCCTTCCAATCCAATCATCAAAATAAAGAACATTATCTGAAGTTTGATGTATGGAGGTTATGACAAAGTTAAGGTTATTTTTGAATTTATTCGTGTTGGTGCAGTAGTAGATGGGATAGAGGGAGGAAGAGTATTCATTAGGAATTCTAGAATTAAGTCAAGATTAAGTGGATACTCTCAAGATTTTTACTAAGAACGTATAGATAAAATCTATACATCCTTAGTAATGTCATATTTTAATAACTTTTGTTTATCAAATATTTTTTCAAAAACAATTCCCGTTAAATAGTAAAATCCAAGGCCAAAGCAAATATGAATAAGTGTGAATTTGGAACCAAATGAAGTGAATTCATATACTAGAACGGGTAATTTCACTGTCGACCATGCGCCTAAGAAAAACACAATATATCGGATACTGGCTCCTTTTTTCAATAAAAGTACTGCAATTGGAAAGGCTATATAAAGAGGGCCCGCAGCCACCGTTGCTAATAATAGGGTGAAGATGATACCGTAAATACCTGAATTCTCACCCATATATCGAATCAGTGATTCCTTCTTTACCCACTGGTCTAATAAACCTACTAATAGAAATATAGGAGGAAGCAGAAATAGCATATCCAAAATACTTTTACTAGTTAAATGAACTGTTTTCACAGCAATTGATTGATTTACGAATGCGATAAGAAACAAACCTAATAATAATATCAAAAATAAACGATATCTTTTTATTTTTTTCATGTCATCACCATCCAAACAATTAATGCAAATAGAAGAGACATTATGATAGCTGAAGCATTACGAGCACATGCAAAACTTCGTCCAAATGTTTTTTGTTCCATGGATAAAGTAACAAGTCCTACAGACATTAATGTCGACATTAATACCGCTACCTGTGGAAGTGCAGCACCATTTTGAACTAATGTACGTCCGAGAGGAAAGACAACAAAGCTTGGAACTAAAGCAATTGAACCAAGTATTGTTGAATAAGTGATACCTAGTAATCCGGAATTTTCGCCAATAATTGAAGAAATAAGGGCCGGTGACAATAAAGACAATGTTAGCCCGACAAAAAGCATGATAGCTAATAAATCCGGTAAGACATTGCGAAACATCTTCCATGCATTTAATAAGGCTGCTTTTGTTTTGGATTTGTCTTTTATGAAGGATATAACTAAATAAATAGTGGCAATAAAATATAGTATTATTCCACTAATCATTTTTTTGAGGTCCCCATTCTTTATACTTCTCTATGAAAAACGATAAGTTTTTTATTTTTTCCTCTATATCCATATGAAAATCTTCTAATTTTCTTTTTCCTACTGCAGTGATTTTGTACATCCTTATCGGTTTATCTTGACTTGTTGTATCAAGATAAGACTCAATAGCTCCTTCTTGCTCTAATTTTTTTAGTGTGCGATATAATATCGCACTATCTATGGGGTTAATGGGGAGCTCTTCCTGACACTTTTGAAGAAGTTTTCCTCCATAGTTATCCCGCTCTGTTAAAAACAGCAATAGAAAAGCACCTGTATGTCTGCCAGAATGTTTCATGATATACCCTCCAATTTTAGTGTTCTACTGTTAATAACAGTATGCTGTTATTAACAGTAAAGTGTCAATTTTTCAGTTAATTTTATAAAATAATTAACCAGTACTTTATTAATATCAACTCAAAACAAAAAGCTACAATATACCTGAATTTATGTAGCTCATGTATATTCTTGAGAAGTGATTTAAATCGAAATGCCTTAAATCTTGAGAATCACTGTAATGATTTTTAAGGCAAAATTCTTCAAAAGCGCTTTTGTAACCTCTACAGGAAAATTATTAAATGTTCGACCCCTGTTTAGGTTCATAGATATTAGCTAAAGTATTTTTAGCTAAATGCAATTCATCGTGGGTCCAACGAAAAAGACCTAATCAAGATATTGCTATATATTGGTCAAGAGATAATGTAGGTGATAGCAATGAGGAAATGGTGGCAAAGTTAAAAATAAGGGGATTTAATTGTTACATCATAATGAACGTGAAGTGGGATTAACAGGAATCTCTCTTTTGAATATACAATGGTCTGAATCAAATCGCGTGTAAAATAAGAATTCAACCCCTATACTATAAGGGAACAAAGTAATGGAGGGATAAAATATGCATATTGAAATGTGGACCGACTTTGCTTGACCATTCTGCTATATTGGCAAAAGGCGTCTGGAGGACGCCATTAAGCAGATTAACCATCCGATTGAAGTTGAAGTCACTTATAGATGCTTCGAGTTGGATCCAACGATGGAACGGGATATAAATGAAAATATTTACGAAAAATTGGCTAAGAAATATGGGATGAGTTTAGCTCAAGCAAAGGCAAATGCTCAAAACGTGGTGCAAATGGCAAAAGAAGCTGGGTTGGATTTTCAAATGGACACCTTAGTTTTAACCAACACATTCGATGCACACCGTTTGACGATGTATGCTAAAACGCAAGGATTAATGAAAGAGATGACAGAACGAATTTTGCGTGCGCATTTCACCGAATCCAAACATATTGGAAAGCATGAGACATTAACGGAGTTGGCAGTAGAAGTAGGCTTGAACCGGGAAGCTGTCCAACAGATGCTTTCAAGTGATGAAATGGCTGACGTCGTTCGTGCAGATGAGCAAACTGCCCAACAGTATCGTATAACAGGTGTTCCATTCTACCTGATCAATAAAAAATATGCCCTTACTGGTGCACAACCAACAGAGGTTTTTGTACAGGCACTGCAAAAAATCATCGCAGAGGATGAAATCACCGTTCTAAATGAACAAGACGGAGTCATATGTGATGACAATGGATGTGAAATTCCTGAAAAGTAGTGCGGTTGAAGGATTGAATAAATTGTATAATGTAACTCCACAAGCAAATTTTTTGTTTTGACTGAAATTAATTAGATTTGCTTGTTTCAGCGGATAACATACTTTAGATTAGGAAAACATCAGAGCTGCCATATGGCGGCTCTCTTTTTACATTAGGCTAGGTTAGATTTCGGAAAAAAGATAACTCAAAATTCCAACTATTATCAAGGAATTTGTTAATATATAAATAAATATATTCCTTCCATAACCTGTGTCGATAGAAAGGAGTGAATTTAATGAAACACTTAGAAAAGAATCAATCTGCATACTTCCTGCTCGTTCTTGCCAATGTAATTTGGGGAGGGAATTTTGTAATTGGAAGAGTAGGGACAGAGTATTTTCCTCCTATCACATTTTCAATTTTGAGATGGTCAGTTGCTTTTTTATTTTTGACTCCTTTTATGGTCAAGCCTATGCTTAAAGACTTCAAAGTTCTTTGGAGACACAAATGGATTGTCCTTTTACTAAGTGTCACTGGAGTTGCCGGATATAACACGATCATTTATTTTTCATTGAACTTCACAACATCCATAAATGCATCCATTGTGAACTCAACCACGCCTTTGTTCATTGCCATTTTTTCATTTTTTATGTTAAAAGAAAGACTTTCATTGTTACAGGGAACAGGTTTATTATTATCAGTAATAGGAATTGTTTTCATTCTTTCAAAAGGATCATTTGAAACATTGCAGGGGTTCAAGTTCAATCCTGGGGATTTATTTGTTTTGGTTGCTGTTGTAAACTGGAGCATTTATTCTATTGTAATAAAGAAGAACTCTAAAAACTTGCCAGCATTCTCTACGTTGTATGCCACTTCATTTGTTGGGATTCTCATTCTATTCCCATTAAGTCTACTAGAAATCATGCAGACTGACGCAGCGGTCATTTTTAATCCGGAAAGCTTATTGATCCTAGGTTATGTTGGCTTCTTTGCTTCTATCGTTGCTTTCATTTCCTGGAATACAGGCGTTTCTAAAATCGGAGCCGCAAAATCAGGTATCTTTATTAATTTGCTTCCGGTATTTGCAACCCTTTTTGCTACGATTTTTACAAAAGAAGATTTATTATGGTACCAAATTGCCGGGGGAGTCATTGTCCTTTTGGGTGTAGTGCTATCCTCACAAAAAAACAGGGCAGTTGAGGAGCGGAGTGAAAGTAAGGTCAGTGCATAATTAACGAAAGTCACATTGGGTATGTAATAACCCTAAATGGGAGTAAGGGTAAACGAATCAAGATTTACTTGAAAGATACGTGCGGAGGTGGGATATATGAAAGGTGCATTAACATTATTTATTGGTTTGCTTTTCTTTTTTTCATTAACAGGGTGCATCGCAGAGGATTATGATTTTACTCCTCCTACTGTTACCCTTTCAAACACCGATAGTGTCCAATCAGTAGATTTAGAAGAAGTAAATATTGATTGGAGAGGAGAAAATGGTGAACAAATTGAAAAACATACGGAAAATATTCTAGCATTTGCAAGAGAACGGAAACAATTGAACTTTAGTTCTGGGCAACAGGTTGATTTACTGTTTGACAGTGAAGACTTTGTTGTTGAAGAATTAAGTGTTTCAGTATGGAAGAATGATGAGAAAGTAAAATTGAATCTAAATGATTATCGTTCCTTTTATTTTCCAAAAGATAAAGGTGTGTACGTGATTGACGTAGAACTTCGTACGGATAGAGGAAGTGCTCAATATGTGGGGAATGTTGTCATCAAGTGATACGAAAAAAATGCTTAACTCAATAAATCCAAATTAGAAACATGAGCTGAAGATGTTATTAACATCCAAAAGAATATGGTATGCCAATAAGAGACGATAAATAGGAAAAAGGTTCAGAAATTGGGAATTCTGAACCTTTTTCCTATTTTTCATTAATTTTCAGCCAATTGATTTAGTTTATATATTTCCCGAGCCATAGATTCTAAGATATAGACAACAGGTACTTGTGTAGTAATATTAGATTCTTCGAAAAATTCTTCTGTTACGTAATAGGGAATGTTTATATCCGAGATTTTTGCAACGGTGGAGAGTTTATTGTTTGTGATACTAACGATTTTACTTCCTTCTTGCTTAAGTTGGTTAAGATGAGTGACGGTAAAATGATTTTCTCCTGAGACAGATAAAGCAATGGTTACGCTATTATGTCGTAGTTTAGAGTGAATAGGAAAGTGAGGATCTTTAATATATAACGAAAATTTACCTAAGCTTGAAAAATATCTTGCACCATATTCAGCAAGAATTCCGGAGCTTCCGATTCCAATAAAAATAACATTATCTGCCTTTGTTACGAGACTTGCAGCCTCTTTCATTTTTTCTTCCAAATCACCTTTTAAAGATCTCTCAAAAAATTCGACTACAGATTGTTGAGAACTTTTTATAAGCGTCTTCTTACTCTCTTTTAAGTCCAATTTAAGCTTTACTTTAAATTCGGAAAAACCCTCACAATTTAGTTTTCTGCAAAACCGCAAGATGGTTGCTGTTGATACATGAGTTTCATCTGCAAGTTCACGAATTCGCATGTAAGCCACTTTATCTTTGTTTTGACTTATATAGTTATATAAAGAAGTTTCTAATTCATTAAAAGAAGCGATTATTTCGTTTGAAAACATCGATTCACTTTCTCCTTCAGCTGAAAAGTTGATAACCACATTTTAACACAATTTTTTTAGCGAAACATAGTGTTACATTCGTGAAACAAATACCTTTTTTGGGTAATAAAAACTAGATACCCTTCATTCATTTACTAAGCTCCTAAACGTAGTATGATTCTTCTATAGTCTTTGTGTGTATTTAAACAAGTAGAGAAGTTAATAAATTTACAGGATAAACAAATATTAATGATGGAATAAATTTCTGGAGGTAAACCCAATGAAAAGTTATCATTTCCCTGAAGGTTTTTTATGGGGAGGGGCTACTGCTGCCAATCAAATTGAAGGTGGATTTAATGAAGGGAATAAGGGATTAAATATTGCAGACGTTCTTCCAGGTGGAAAAGAGCGGTATGATATATTAATGAATCCAGGTTTTGATTTTGAAATCCAAAGTGATCAACACTACTATCCCAATCATGAAGCGATTGATTTCTATCATCGGTATAAGGAAGATATAGCATTATTTGCAGAAATGGGCTTCAAGGCTTTCCGCATGTCGATTGCCTGGACTCGAATTTTTCCAAATGGAGATGAGTTAGAGGCAAATGAAGAAGGACTGGCTTTTTACGATCGTGTTTTTGATGAATTGCTTAAGCATGGGATTGAACCAGTCGTAACCATTTCTCACTATGAAATGCCCCTACATTTAGTAAAAGAATATGGCGGTTGGCGAAACCGTCAAGTAGTGACGTTCTTTGAAAGATATGTAAAAACGATTTTCAAGCGTTATAAAAATAAAGTGAAGCTGTGGATGACTTTTAATGAGATAAATAGCAGCTTGGTGATGCCGATTCAAGGTCTTGGTTTTTCAATTCAAAAAGAAGAAGATAAATACCAGCCTACATTTCAAGCATACCATCATCAATTTGTTGCAAGCGCCATTGCGGTAAAAGCTTGTCATGAAATCATTCCGAACTCCCAAATTGGATGTATGATTCTATTTGCGCCTGTATATTCCTTTGACAGCAATCCAGAAAACGTCATGTATGCTCTTCAGGAAGAACAGCTTTTCAATTATTTCTGTGCGGATGTGCAAGTACGAGGTGAGTATCCAGCTTATATGAAGAGATACTTTAATGAGCATCGTATCGAATTGGAGATTCAAGATGGTGACCTAGACTTAATAAAGAAAGGCACTGTAGATTATATTGGATTTAGTTATTATATGTCCCGGACAGAGAAGAATGTGAAGACAGATGCGGATGCGACACAAGGTAATATTATCGGAGGAATAAGAAATCCGTTCTTAGAAGCAAGCGACTGGGGTTGGGAAATTGACCCAGTAGGACTACGTATTAGCTTAAATAAATTATATGATCGCTACCAGAAGCCACTATTTGTTGTTGAAAATGGGCTAGGAGCTTATGACAGAATAGAAGAAGATGGCACGATCAATGATGACTATCGAATTGACTATCTTCGAGAGCATATTAAGGCAATGGGCGAGTCAATTGAAGATGGTGTCGAATTAATGGGCTATACAAGCTGGGGCTGCATTGATATGGTGAGTATGTCGACAGGTGAGTTCTCCAAACGTTATGGGTATATTTATGTTAATAAACATGACGATGGCAGTGGAACGTTAGAAAGGAGAAAGAAGAAGTCTTTTTTCTGGTATAAAGACGTCATTGCAACCAATGGAGAAAAATTATGAGATTCTTTCAATAGTTGCATGGCAACCTTCTTCTTTAAACAAATAAACAGACCATCCAAAATGATGGTCTGTTTATTAAGCTTTATATAATGAACATCATATGGCAGGGGAATCTCAAGTTTTAATCAATTTCATGAGAACGAAAGCAGCTGTCCTATCAATCTTTCATCCTATGAAAAAGTTGATTGTGTATTTCACCTTTTGAGGTGATGGTTAGTAGTCCAATATTGTTTTGTGTATCAATCAGTGACCCTTTTGTCACAGGATGGTAGGTGATAGCGTCAGTCCATCTAGTCGGAAGCTCTTGTGGGTCTCCGTTCAGAATATGATAATCCTTCGTACAAAAACGATGAATGGAGTCTTTCTTCCTTCTGAATTCATTGCGCATTAGGAAAGTCTTTATTAACAATCCACCAATACCTGAATAACTTATATTTTTGGTAGGGCTACTCGTAAACTGATGGATTTTCAGAAGTTCACCATTTGAAAATGTAATATTCGCAGAAACAGCGGATGCAGAATGAACATCACCAGAAAGGATGATACAGTATTCGGGGTTCCAACTCCCAATTTGCTGAAGAAAAGTGGTAAATCCCTTACCGTTGTATTTCCAGGCCTCGAAGTCGAGAATATTTTGCATGTCGATGCCGATTGTCCTTAGTGGGTAAACATATCGATCCAATACCGTTTCAATGAGACCCAGTCCATAAACGGGGGCTGGTGAAACGACAATTAGAGGAGTATTGTGTTTAAACCCCGCTTCCAAAAGTAGACGGTGTACATTTTCCCAGGCTTGAGGTTTTAACAGGTGCGGACTTGCCACGGTTTCTTCTATTTTACCGCCTATCATAATGGGGCGAGGATTCCATTCGTAAAGACGCTGTGTCCTTGTATCAAGAAAAACAGTGGGTGGATTAGTTGGAGCAACAAAATGCCAATTTTCATATTCCCAAAGAACTTTCGTCCACGTTTCACGGTCCTTTGTCGTTTCCTCTGCCTCATGAAATTCTTTCACTGTGTGAAAAAAATCATCCTCAAATACCTCTGGATTATTTCCCCAACCTTGGAACATCCAGTAGGCGTCGAGTCCATTTGACACAACATGTCTTCCAAGCGGAGAATCCCATACCTTCTTTTTCCAGTCATGAGAGAGGTTCCAATCGTCTGTGATGTCATGATCGTCAAAAATCATATAGACAGGTATATTAGCGAAGAGTCTGCGAACTTTATATGTATCAAGCTGGAAAGTGATGAGAGATTCTTGCTGATGCTCGAAGCGTTTCTGAAGCTGAAGCTTTTCAAGTTTATGTTTTTTATGGAAGGGTGTTACGTCAGGGAAAACAAAATAGATTTCCTTGTTGATCATGGCATCATTGAATGAAGATTGTATTCCAAGCTTTCTGGAGATTTCCCAAAGCTGAGGTCCCCAACTAAGCAAATACATGACGGCAAATTCGCTCCACCTCATCAAGTGATTGCTTGAATGAGTAGAGGTGAATTCACATAAGTGCTCCATGATGAATGACCGACCATTTATTTGTTCGAGCGATTTTCTAAACGGTTGGAGGGAAAGACGTTCGTCTAATTCAGTGAGGTCTTCTTTATCTCCAATGATTGCTTTTGAGTAGAATCGAATGAGTTGAAACAGCGGATCCGCTACATCGTCCGCATAAATTTGATCCCCCATGAGGAATAACGCTTCGGGTCTTTTGGAAAGATCATTGTGATATTGTTCTAAAAGGAAATCAACGTTCGGCAGTGTATCTTCGCCTTCTCCATGCGGCTTTCGACAAGAACCATAAGAAATGTGATGTTGATTCGAACGTTTATCCTTAATGAAGAAGGAAGGATAGGGAAGTTGCCCATAAACGATACTTCGCTCGATCGCTGGATTCAACAACCCCAGTGTACCTAAATCAAAATGACGTTCTTTTTCATAAAAATGGAGATTGTAACCTAGTAAGTGATTTGTGGGAAAGGGCTTCTCTTTTGGTTTCAATGTAAGCAGGTGGATGAAAAGATTTTTCCCAGCTGAAATCGATTTTGCTTCTGTAACAGTGGCGATCTCATGAGGTTCGTCATGATTGACCTCATTAAGAAGTTTATATAATTGTCCCTTAATGTTGACTGGCCGACTTGTTGCTATCCATATCGTTATAGCCGATATATCGGTCCTTCTAATAATCGGCCCTGATAGGATTAATGGGAAAATGATGGATTCCATGTTACACCTCAGTTGTCTTTTGCCATCATTTTATTCGGGCATTGTTCATCATATGAGGAAACGGTAGAAAAAAGAGGCACTTTTACAAGAAATAGCATATAATGATTCTTGCGTTTATTTTTTTTAACAAGGAGTAACACTCATGTACGAAACGTTTACTTTACGACAAAAAATTAAGCAAATCCTATTTCTTTTGATCCCCATTCTGATTACTCAACTTGGGATGTTTTCCATGGTATTTTTCAATACGATTATGTCAGGCAAGTATAACGCTTCGGATTTAGCGGGAGTTGCGATTGGTTCCTCCATTTGGTCGCCCATTTTTACAGGGCTAAGCGGAATCCTTTTAGCGGTATCTCCTATCGCTGCACAGCGTTTTGGTGAAAAGAAGATAAAAGAAGTGTCTTCGGTTTTGACACATGGAATCTACCTGGCATTATTGATTGGTGTTTTGGTAATAGGAGCGGGCGCTCTATTCCTAAATCCACTATTAGATTCAATGAAGTTGGCCCCAAGTGTGAGGGAAACTGCACATGACTTCTTGGTAGGACTAAGCTACGGAATTATCCCATTATTCATTTTCAATGCACTAAGGTCGTTCATATATGCATTAGGAAAAACAAGGGTAGTCATGGTCGTCTTACTCTTAGCACTACCGGTTAACTTTTTCCTCAATTATGTTTTAATTTTTGGAAAGTGGGGCTTTCCTGAGTTAGGGGGTGGGGGAGCTGGTTATGCAACATCGTTCACATACTTTGTGATTGCTGGTATTACAGCCTATATCGTTATGACAAAAGAGCCATTTGTGAATTACGTTCAACTGAAGCAATTTAAGGTCTTCAAGTGGACGGAGTGCCGTGAAATTCTAAAGATTGGCGTACCGATGGGATTATCCGTCTTTTGTGAAACGAGTATTTTTGCCCTTGTAACCATTCTCATGAGCGCATTTAGTATTACGACGATTGCCGCTTATCAATCTGCATTAAATATTGTCGCATTCATTTACATGATTCCAATGAGCATTTCGATGGCGCAAACGGTTTTGGTTGGTTTTGAAGTGGGAGCCAAGCGGTATAAGGATGCGAAAACGTATAGCTGGCTCGGAATTGGATTGTCAGTATTAATCGGAGGAGTATCTGGTCTATTGATCGTCCTCTTTAAGGAAGAAGTAGCGGGATTATATTCAAACGACCCTGAGGTAATTATATTAACAGCACAATTTCTAATCTTTGGATTGTTCTTCCAGATTGCAGATGCCATCCAAGTCACTGCACTTGGCGCATTGAGAGGTTATAAAGATGTAAACATTCCTTTTGTAATGACATTATTTGCTTATTGGCTAATTTGTTTGCCAGTCGGTTATTTCCTTGCACATAAGACGGACTTAGGGGCAACGGGTTATTGGATCGGTTTAACAGTTGGACTTGTGGCAGCGGGAATTGCACTCGCATGGCGGCTCATTCATATCCAAAAGCATAAATTTGCTGCTGTTGAAATGAAAGAAGTAGTTTGATTATGAAGAAATGGCACTCAAACTTTGTTTGAGTGTCTTTATTTTGTTTTTGTTTAAAGGACGTGGGCTGGGCTGGTATGGTGTGATGCAAGATTCTTGTGTATTTTCACAAGATTCTGCATGAGTTTCTCTCATAATATAGGTTGGAACGATTAGGGGAAGGTGGTTGTTCAGAACGGGATGCCTTATGAGAAAAGGGTAGATCTTAGGAAAGATGCTTTCACTAGGAATATTATATTTTCCAAGGTAACTGAGTCTAGTATGGTACACATGGTGGACTCCTAAAGGGACTCTTGAATCAAAACTTCCCCTTTAGGATGAAATACATTCATTTTCTAGGCCAATACAAAGTAAAATGCTATTATTCGGAGTTGCCATATTGGCAGCTGTTTTTATACTATGCTCTTGATAGGAACACTTCCAGAATCATTTGAAAAGCTTAGAGTTCTTTTGTCTAACCGTGATGTAGTTGTAAAACGACTCGTTAGTTCTATCAATCAATTAAATTATTGATTCGATTTTTGTCTTCTCATCCATTGGGTAGCAACCCATTTTTCTCCAGTTCTCACTGGCGCTCCACCATGTAAAGTTAATTCGTTTATGTTTTGATCGGTATAGAAATATTCGAAATACACCGCCATTCCCTTTTGTGGGGATACTGAAAAATTTAGTTTAGGAAAAAATGTTTCTCCTCCATGCTCCACATCATTTAAGTACATGACGATTGTGCTAATTCTATTATTTTTTGTTGCTTTACTTGAAGATGTAAAAAAATCAAAATGAGCTTTATACTCTTGGCCAGGAGTATATTTAAGAATTTGAATGCCATCCCCATGCTCAATCGGTATATTCATGATAGATGATATTCTTTTTTCAATTCTGGTAATAATGTCATTTTCATTTTCTTGAAAATGCATACTACTACTCGTTCTTATATCATTTACTTTGTGTGTAATGCCAATTTTAGAACGATGCAATTTGTCTTTTGACATTCTAATAAGTTCGTCACATTCTTCGTCACTCAAAACATTTCCCAAAATTGCGACTAGTGGTTCTTCTAATCTAGCAATGATATTAATTTCTCTATCTTCTGTTTTGATTTTATTTCCAATGTGATTGAAAATTGTTTGTTCTTTACAAATTGTTTTTTCAGTATCCATTGTCAACTTTACCGACTCCTAAAAAGATTTAATTTTCTGAATAATTATGTTATTTTGTTTGTTCAAGCAATTGTCTTTCATAATTATATCATGAAAGTCCTTTGATTGTTCCTTATTCAGTGAACGGGGATGTTGATCAGAGCAGGATAAATTCTCTTTTTTGTTGAAGTAAACTAGAAAGATAGATCATTTGCAGATGAATGGAGGGATGAATGGAGGAATCCAATAATGGTAAATGAGCTAAATAGGGTAGATGTACCATGCGTTTTGGGTAAGGGAATCATCTATAACCCTGATAAACAAGGGAGATAGTCAATTTTAATTTTATGAAAATAATCATAATTTAACAGGAAAGTTAGAAGGGGCGACTATTTATGGATTTTTACAGATTTCTAAAGGAAATGAATTATATCTTAGACTTTCAAAATAACACCCCTCACTAGAAAGGGGTGTAATCAACATTAGGTGTATATTTATTGGCAGCGTTCCAAAGGAGGAAGTCATGTATTCCTTCTGACCGCAAACCGTTAATCTGATCTTCTATTTCCTTTTTGCCGTAAACTTTGTAGTTTCCGTTACCGAGCCAACTTGCTGTGAAATCTTGAATCCACGGACGGGATTGTGGTCGATTGCGAACTGCTTGGAGTCGTTTATTTTCAAGTTTTGCATATTCTTTTACCAATCGGTAAGGCTCTTTATCTGGCTTCTGGATGCCAAACATCGGACTCCAGTGGCTAGGGTAAATCATGGCTGAAATCACGTCTACGTGTTGTGAGATCTTTGAAAAATTTTGACCAATACCTCTTGCCTCTGGAATGACGGTTGCATTGCCAAAAACATCAACGGACACTTTTACATGATAAGGTTTTAATTTTTCAGAAGCGTATTTAACAAAAGAGGTAACCGCTGCAATTCGGCTTTGTCCACCATCAGTGCGTGCGTTAGTGAATTCCCCATCCGAATAGGTCAAACTGCTTTCAAACCTCTCGAACTTCTCAGGAAATCTCACATAATCAAATTGAATTTCCTTAAAGCCAGCTTTCGCCGCTTCAATAGCAACTCCGACATTGTATTCCCAAACATTTTTTAAAAAGGGATTCGTAAAAGAATCTCCACGAGCATTTTTCCAAACAGAGGTATTCGTCTTAAAAGACAAACTAGGGTTTGACCGAGCCAGAACATTATCCTTAAACACAACAACTCGGGCAATGGAATAGATTTGATTTTGATTAAGTGTTTGAATGAGTTTGTTCACATCCCGGATATAAGGATGGCTCATTCCGTGATAGGGTGAATGTTTAGCGGGTACAAAAGTTAAATTCCCATGATCATCTTTGACATCGATGACCATCGCATTCAAATCCGTTTTCTTCACGAGTGAAAGCAGATCGTTGAAATAAGGGTCACGAGTATGTGAAGCCGTTACATAAATGCCTCTCACTGGTTCGTGTGTTGAAGTGGTCTCCGCGTTTATTTCATAAACCGGATTTGTAAAGAACGTGAAAATGGTCATTAAGATCAGGATTAATAGATGTTTCATAGTTATACCACCCAATTTTTGTTTTTCTTATCTTGCGCATGGAGAATGGAAACCATTCTTTTTTTAAAGGCTGTTTTCTCATAAATTGTTTCTTCTCCGATTAAAGCAACAACACGTATAAATTCTTATTTCGTGCTCTTTTCCTAAATATGAAGTTCTAAACGCTAATTTCCTAGTGGTTTGGAGGTCTAGATGATTGAATCGATACGATGCAAATTTTTAAATGTACAAAATAATGATTTTGAAGATGTAAAAAAATTATATATGAATCCACGGGTAAGAGAGTTTTTAGGAGGTACGGTAACAGAAAAAGTATTCTTAGATGGTTTCAAGGATATGTTGGAGAACAAAAGCAGAATGTACCATTGGTGTGTCAGGCTGAAAGAAACGAATGCGTTCATTGGTTTGGTTTCATTAAATGAACACCATGATGGGGATAGAATGGAAATTTCCTATCAGATCCTTCCTGATTACTGGGGACAAGGCTTAGCAACCGAATTGGTTAAACGATTGATTAGATATACAGGTGAAGAGTTGAAATGGAGAGAATTGATTGCGGAAACACAAGCGGCAAATAGGGCATCTTGTCAGGTCCTACTTAACGCTGGAATGAAATTCGAACAAAGTTTGAATAGGTTTGGTGCGATACAAAACATCTATCATATTCATACAACCACACATCATGAATAATTTGCTGGTGTAATTTTGTTTTAAATGAATTAGTTGGTATTTCATATTTGTAAACAGATATTTCAAAAAAAGTTTGACAAATTTGTGAACGGAGATAAAATTATCTTAAAGGGGATGAAACGATGAATACAAATCAAGCAAAACCTTTAAAGATGATTAAAAATGTAACCGTTATCTTTTGGCTTTTTGGAATGGCTTTATTTTTATACGGATTTACTGAGAGCGGTATTAGGCAAGACTACACCTTCGCAGTTAGTTTAAGCATAATGGTGTCAGCCATCTTAACCTTGGGATTTTGCGTGTTCATCCAAATGATGGAAGAAGTGAGCGGGAAAAATCGCCAGGTGCGCAGTCAATCTTCATTTGTATATAAAAAATCTCAACAAATTGTATAGGAATACAATCAAGCAGTGACTTTCTAAAAAGAGCACTGCTTTTTATTTGGGGAGGATTCGAATCGTGAAACATGCACTTGTAGTAGGCGGGACAGGAATGTTGGCAGATGTAGTGGAATGGCTTGCAAAGAATGGATACTTCGTTTCTGTGATCGGTCGTGATGCTCGTAAAATGAACCAACTTTTGCATAAGAATTCTCGAATTAAGCCTATTCTTGTTAACTATCGAAACGAAGAAGATTTGCAAGAGAAATTAGATCTAGCCATTCAACAAGATGGAGCTTTCGATTTGATTGTGGCTTGGGTAAGGAGCGACGCGCAAAGAGCTTTGGAAGCGATTATGGTTCAAAATTCTGGTTATCTAAAGGAATGGAAGTTGAGACATGTATTAAATAGCGGTCGTGATGCAGCTGATGTACGTGCGAATTTAGAAATTCCCGAGTTATGTCATTACAGTCAGGTACAGCTAGGGTTCATGATAGAAAATGAAAGCTCACGTTGGTTAACAAATGAGGAAATTAGTTCTGGTGTAATCAAAGCGATACAATTGAATCAACCGTATCATTTGGTTGGTGTAATGGAGCCAGTCGAAAAAAGACCATAATATAACTAATATATTTCACCCTGATGACAAGCTCACCATAATTGATAAACATTGTAACTCTATCGAAAAATTCTCGTAATCTTTCATTGATATAATGGTAATAGAAGAAATACTTTACTTTTATAATAGAGAATGTTGATAGGGGGCGGGTTTGTGGAATCTTACATTCAAAAATCGCTAGAAGAGTGGAAACAGGAAATCTCGGAACTGTTAAGCGCAATCGATGAAGAATATGATAAGGTAAAACAGGAACTGAAATTGTACATGTATAAGTATGGGATTACGAAGCAAGTCATTCAATCGACGGTAAATGAAGAGTTGATTGAGAATATTCGCGATCTTTACCATCGTCCGTTCGAAGAAAAGTACCATGAATTAAAGGAAGAAATCAAGGATTTAGATGAAAAGCGCAAAGTATTCCAAATGTTCGTAAACAAAATTGAAGAAGTAAGTCGTAAGGAAGATAATAAACAACCATACATACCTAATGTTCTGCAAACAAATTGAAACTATTAAAACGGTATCTCTTAATGGGGATACCGTTTTTCGTTGCATTCAAATATGCTACTATGTGCTTAGTACGTGTTATGGGAGGACTCATGAAAAAGTTCAAGAAAGTTATGAAGAAGATCTCTATTTTTTTATTGGTACTTATCATATTTATTTTCTTAAATAATACTTCCATGTTTACGAAAGAAAGTACAGATAAACCACTATTATTTGCACACAGGGGCGTTTCACAAACTTTTTCAATGGAAGGAATTACAGGAGAAACTTGTACGGCCGAACGAATTTACGAGCCAGAACATCCCTATATTGAAAATACGATCCCGTCCATGGAGGCTGCATTTGAGGCGGGAGCTGATATCGTCGAACTCGACATACATCCGACAAAGGATGGAAAGTTCGCTGTATTTCACGACTGGACGCTTGAGTGTAGAACAGAAGGAAAAGGTGTGACTAGGGATTTTACCATGGCTGAATTAAAGAAATTGGATGTTGGTTACGGATACACGGCAGACAACGGTAAAACGTTTCCTTTTAGAGGTAAAGGTGTGGGACTGATGCCTGAGTTAGATGAAGTATTAACTCATTTTCCGAATAAGTCGTTGCTGATTCATGTTAAAAGCGATGATCCAGAGGAAGGTAAACTATTGGCAGCTTATTTAAAGAAATTTACTGAAACAGAGCTAGCTTATTTTTCTGTTTATGGTGGAGACCAACCGATTGCCACTTTGAAAAAAGAATTGCCACAAATTCGAGTGATGTCAAAAGAAACAATGAAAAGTTGTTTAATTCCATACCTTGCTGTTGGTTGGACAGGATACGTACCGAACGCTTATAAAAACACTCAGCTCCATATTCCTGAAAAAATTGGCCCGTGGTTATGGGGATGGTGGATGGTCAGGAAAATTTCTTGAACGAATGGAATCAGTAGGAACAAGGACTATCATAGTGGCAGGAGATGGCGGGTTTTCTGAAGGCTTTGATAAAAAGGAAGATTTAGAACGATTGCCGGAAGAGTTTGACGGTATCATTTGGACAAACCGGATGGATGTCATTGCTCCATTGTTGAAAGATAAATAAAATCAATCTTTGAGTTTCAAAATAGCGATGATACCGTTCAATAGGTAAAATATGTTAAAGTATAAACATCGCAATTATTATTGGAGGTGATGTGCTTGTCTCTGAAAGAGGATTTATTGAAATTAGATTTGAGTGATGAAAACTTCTTGGAACTTGATAGTTTGTTAAGAAGAATGGTGGACCAAATTGGCTCTCCAGATTCTGAATTACGTGACAAGCTTATTTACGGTACATTTTGTAAGCTAATAAACGACGGTTATTTAACTGAAAGTCAACTATCGAATTTGTTAGTAACTCTGTTAGATGACCAACATCTATTCTTCAAAATTGGTGAAAAAGATACAGATTCAGTTTTTACAAGATCATTTTCTGCATCAGTTATTGCATTAATTCTGTATAAAGATCGTGAACAACAAAGCCTGTCTGACATCTTAATTAAACAAGCAATTGAAAGTGGTCTGACATATCTTCAAAATGAAGTTGATACTAGAGGGCATGTTGAAGGTAAAGGGTGGGCTCACGCAGTGGCACATGGCGCAGATCTTTTAGATGAGGCCATTCGCCATCCTTTATTTCACATGGATATGGCAGAGAAAAGCCTCCGAACAATTGAAAAATGTCTTACGAATGGACAAGCATACTTTAATGAAGAAGATGAACGATTAATCACTCCTATTGAAGCTCTGTTAGAAATAGGACTAAATGATAGTTTATTATCAAACTGGTTAATCGGCATATCGCTTAAACTAGCAGAAATTAGAAAAGAGGAAGGGTTCAGCATTTTCTACTTCAGGAAGAAAACCACATTCAATTCCTTCATAAAGACTTTGTATTTCAGGTTGAAATATAGGAATATCGGTACCGAAATAAGGGGAACGATCGAAAACATACTAAAAGAGGATTATAGAAAGGTTTATGGATAAGTCCGATTTGAGGTGTAAAGATGTGAGGGAAGAATCCGAGATAGATTTTGAGTATATAGACTATTTAGCCCAAGGAAATTCTCGACAGGTTGAAGTTTATCAACTTCTAATCAAAATGAATGTCATGGAGATATTAAGAGATTTTGATCCTATTTTAGTAGGGACTATTCCTATTGATATAGATATCCTTGAAAGTGATATTGACATCATTTGCGAAGTGCATGACTTTAAAGGGTTTAAAAAACTAGTAGAATCCCATTTTCATTTAGCTAGTGATTTCAAAATATTAAGTGAAATGGTTAATGGAATCCAATCCATAACAATTAATTTTAAGATTGATGATTGGCCGATTGAAATATTTGCACAAGCTATTCCAACAATCCATCAAAATGGCTACAAACATATGAAAATCGAGCACCAAATCTTAAATCTTCTCGATGAAGATGAAAAGAAATATATCAGGCATCTTAGGGCTAACGGGTTAAAAACGGAACCAGCTTTTGCAACATTCTTAGAAATAGAAGGCGATCCTTATCAAGAATTGTTGAAAATGTATGATTGGGATGATGTGAGGTTACGTGAGTTTCTATCAATTAGGATCGCTAATAAAAAATAGGGGCTTTCAGATGTCTAGAAGTCATGATAGTTTTATTGATTTGGAGTTGTAAATTCGATATTCCTCGCCTTTGCTTGTGCAGGATAAGATTCGGCAATACCTCCGCTTATCCAAATGACAACTTCTTTACCTTCTTGATATCTTGAAATGTTATCAAATGCACTTAGTGTTATCCAAATTAACCCGTCTTCTTGGCTTTTGATCAAAATCCTTCTTCCTTCGGTGTCAATTTCTTTAATGATACCGATAGTGTCAAAAGCACCCTTGCCAATGTCATCTTCTTGGTCACTTGAACCGATGAATCCAAGCAATACGATGAATAGAAAAGCAATTAGAATAAAAGTTTTTCTCATGATTCATTCTCCTTATTTTAATCATTTGCTCTGTTAAACTACATTTAAGTTAAAAATTACAGGAGTCCGCTCTCTTTGCGCAGGAATTTAAAAAGAGCCTATGATATAAAAATATAGACGGATTAAAATCACTTAAGTTTCAATTATCATTGTTTGAAAAGAGGAGCTCCCTTGGTTTGGTCATAATAATAGTAACTGCAAATACAGGAGGAAATAAATTGAAGAAAAAAATCGTTTTCATTCCCTTAATCATCATTTTAGTAGTAGCTTACGGTGTCTATTGGGCATTTTTTGACATGAATCGGTTACCGAAGGGCGATTATCAGACAAGAGCAGATTCCCCAGATGGGACTTATACAGTAAAAGCATATGTTTCAAACGGTGGAGCTACAACAGATTATGCCGTTCGTGGGGAACTTATCTTTAATAAGGAGAATAGAAGGGCTAAAAATATTTATTGGAATTATCACGAAGAGTATGCGCAAATTGAATGGAAGGATGAAGATACAGTTGTTATTAATGGGCATGAATTAACGGTTCCACAGGATACATACGACTTCAGACGAGACTGAGAATTGCTTGTTTAATATTGAGAGGAAAAGTGGGGAGTATACATGAACTTTTCACCCCCCAGGACAGAGGGAAATCGCTTCTAATAAAATGTGATTTAGAAAATTTAACACTTGTTTGGCAGCATTTTGCGTAACCTACTTATCACCAATGGCGGTCGGATCTTGCTCAATGACTTTTTATTAAGCGTGGGAATTATCTTCAGATAAAATCGAATTGTAACCTACTCTTGATAGTGATGAATATAAACAGAAAAATGATCCCTTGGATATCAGTATTGACTTGCAAACGAATGATTTTCTAGTATCACTCAAGAAATTTCCAATTAGTAAAAAAACGATTATATGATGACCTACGTGAATAATTCAGTTTAAGGGAAAGACAGTAGGTACTCGTGGGAAAATAAACTTGTTACTTTAGCATATGAAAATGAATTAGAAAAGAAAAAAGACCTTCACGCGAATGTCTTTTTTCTTTTATTGACTAATATTGCATTCTTAAAGCCTTTTTAGGAACACATAGCTAGTTTTGTCATAGTTCATCTTTTCTTCATAAAAACGATGGGCATCCACACGTTGCAACCCAGATGAAAGCGAAACAATATCATAACCATTTTTCTTTGCCCATTTTTCAACATAGTTTAGAAGGGCAGCACCATGTCCATTTGATCGGATATTTGCATCGGTCACCAGGTCGCTGACCCAAATGAATTTGCCATTGTATAAGGTGATCATGGGCATAAAGCCAATAAGGCAACGATGTTTTCATTTTCAAATAGTGCAGCCATCTTATAATCTTCCTTATTTGTTGCTTCTTCAACTAACTGAAGATAACTTGCCTCATCTAAATGAGTCCTCAATTGATTCATCACTGGAAATGCCTTTTTCCATTCTTCTTGACTATTCAACTCACGTATGGAAATTGTCTTTTGCTCCGTCACTTTTCAACCATTCCTTATTTATAAATTATATAATAATTTCATCTTAAACTGGAGTAGTCAATATGTCAGCTTTTTCTGATTTTGAGCAAAGGAAAGAAGGATTTCTATAGGAGGAGGTAGAAAAGGACTTCTATAATGTTCTTCACAATTAATAAAAGAGTTGAAGGTGATTACATGATTAAATATATGGGAACCCCTACAATAGAAACCGAGCGCTTAATATTAAGAAAATTAGATCTCACTGATGCAAAAAGTGTATATGATCATTGGCTTTCGGACGAGAGGGTAATGGACAATCTCATTAAAGGTGCACACAAGTCAATTTCTGAGACAAACATGAGGGTTGCTGAGATTGTCAGTAATTATGAAAAACAAGATTTTTGCTATTGGGGAATTCAATTGAAAGAAAGTGGCGTACTAATAGGTTGTATTGATTTCTACAATTTTGACATGCTGACGGAAAACTGTAACGTGGGCTATTCACTCGGATTTCACTGGTGGAACAAAGGGTATGGCACTGAAGCTTTGAAAGCAATCGTAGAATTTGGCTTTAAGCAAATGAATATTCACAAGATATCTGCTGCACATAACACAGATAATCCAGCCTCTGGAGTCATCATGGCTAAAGTAGGGATGAAACAAGAAGGAACCATCAAGCATATGATTCGAAACGCTAAGAAACTGTATAAGGACTGTGCGGTTTATGGGCTTCTCCATGAGGACTATATCAAAAACAATGACAATATCCAATCAAACATTCTTAAAATTGTATTTTAACAATTCGAAAGGAAGCAAAGTCTTATTCGAAGATATTTGGTTGGGAGATTGCGACGTTAGAATGGGGTTTTATTACAAAAAGGAGAAAAAAGTCATGTATGAACTTAAAACAAAAGAAACAGATAGCAGTGTCATTGAATTTATTGAATCGGTCGACAACCCGAAAAAACGAGAAGATGCTTATAAACTTTTGGACATTTTTACTGAGGTTACGGGTTTTGAAGCGAAGATGTGGGGACCTAGTATCATTGGCTTCGGATCGTATCATTATAAATACGCCTCTGGACATGAAGGTGATGCACCACTCGTTGGCTTCTCACCGCGCAAGGCAAAAATCAGTCTGTATTTTGCACCAGGTGAACCGAAAAGGGAAGAATTATTACAGCAGTTCGGGAAATATACAACGGGAAAAGCCTGTGTATATATCAACAAGATAGCGGACATTGATGTGGAAGTATTGAAAGAATTAATCTTACAATCCATTAAATTTCTGAAGGAAACTTATCCTGATTAATGATAAAGAGAATTAATTTTTAGGCAATGCTTTAAAAGTAACAAATCTAAAGTAATGATTGGTTAAAATTTTGGTTAATAGGGCAGTCCTTTAGCTTGTTCCAAAAGAAGTGTTCAAACTTAGTAGATTTATATTTATACATTACGTTAATTAATACGAAAATAATTGTAAGGACACACGGTAAAATAAGGATCTTATGGTGAGGTGATTCTATGAATATAGGTAGCGAATATTTAAAAACAGTTATCCAACGATTTATGGATGCTAAAGTTACCGCTGAAAAAGCCTTAGAACAATTAACCGAAAGCGAATTATTTTGGGCTCCGAATGAAGAGTCTAATAGTGTCGCGATCTTTGTGAAACATATGAGTGGTAATATGGTTTCTCGGTGGACTGATTTCCTTACAACAGATGGAGAAAAACCCTACCGAAATCGAGATGATGAATTTGTGGGAGATATTCAAACCAAAGAACAGATAATGGAACTGTGGGAATTTGGCTGGGATACCTTTTTTGACGCATTGAATCGTATTGAAGATGAACAACTCTTAAAAATAATAACCATCCGAAATGAACCCCATTCAGTTATCGAAGCTATTGAACGCCAAATGTACCACTATTCTTATCATATTGGGCAAATAATTTATGCAGCAAAAATTTTAAAATCAGGTTATTGGAAGACATTAACTATCCCTCGTAAAAAATAAATAATGGATACTTTTTCTACTACCTGGGTGCTTTACTTCTAGAAAGAGTAAAGCTTTTTTCTTATTCAAGAAAGGGACAGTTTAAATTTCATTTGTTGTATAGAAAAAATATGAATTAGGATTTTAATCGGGACAAGCAAAGACCCATTTACAGATAATAAGTACGGTTTTATCTATGAATTATGTGTTTTAGATGAATTTAGCGGAAATGGGATTTCAAAACAGTTGATGGAAAAAGGTATTGAACATCTAAAGAAAGAAGGATATTCCGAAGTTCGTTTAAGTGTATTTGCAGGAAACCAAGCAATTAAACTGTATGAAAAATTAGGATTTTACATAAGAACAGTTACTATGAGTCTGCCAATTTAAAAAAGCTGTCTTACTCAACTACGGGTACGTTTGATCCAAGAAGGATTAACGGCCTTTTTTGTTGAACTTCTTATTAAGCCAAATTGAGCTTAGTTGATTAAGCCTTAATAAACAAAGGTGTTGAAAAATATGTATCGGTGGAAATACGATAATGAATCTAAGAAGAAAATTAGAGGTCTTAGAAGAAGGAAAAAGAATTTAATAAACACTTTATATGAAATGACAGAAGAATTGCCTAACCCATAGGTGAGTTAAACTAAACGTTTTTCTTATCGTGCTTAGGAGCAGAGCGTTTTAATAGAACAACGCTTTAAAAATGTATTAGTTTAAATGAGGGAGGTGAAGACCTATGATAATTTGGTTTCGACACTTACAACAGACTAGTATGGATTTGTCAGAATGGACTCCTTTCATACAAATTAATTGGTATCGAAAACATTATATGAAGTTTGTATACCTACTTCAGATAATCATTTTTCTGATACCACATTTCTTTACTATAGGATTCACTAATATTAATATATTTTTACTCATTATAATAGGTATCCTTGTCTTCATCATTCACGAATGTCTACACATTTTGGTCATAAACAAAAAAGGTGATATTAGCCTAACGTTTAGCGGTATATTTTTTTGGCTACATACAAATGCAATTCTCTCAAAAGTTAGATTCTGGTTTTTTATGAGCTTGCCCTTTATTGTGTTATCGGTTGTGCCAGTTATTATTTCGTTTTATGTATTAGGAAATATCAAATTAATCCTATTATTTGTAAGTTGGATCAACACTTTGATTTCTTCTTCAGATATCATTAATTCATTTCTCATTGCAATTAAACCCAAGAACACCGTTTTTTGCAGAGGTTATTACCGAATAAAATAGTAATAAAAAGTAACTCAAATGAGTTTGAACATAAGTTAGAGCAAATTTGAAAAGGACTTGGAAAAATATGAAGACTTTAAAACTAATCCAGCTCGTCAAACATCTGAAAAGTTAGCGGAAAATAAAAAGAAATACTCTATCTTTGTGCATACGCTCCTCGTTCCCTCTGGCATCAATTGCACAATTTAGGCAACACTAGTCATATTAAGATATGGGAGTTGTTGCGATGAATAAAGTAGTGATTATGTTAGTCTCGGTATTTTTCTTAATTGCGGGTAATGCTTCGGCTGCTAAAGTTACAGCAGTAGGAGGAGATAGATATGAAGTGAAGGACCAAGCTACAAAGATGTTCATATATGACACCATGCAGGTATGGATGCGTCATAGCTTAGTCGATTATTATCATAATAAATATCATGCAGACTCCATAAATTGGGGAGAGCTAAAACCAGAAGGAATTCATGTTTGGATAAAGCAGCTTAAGCCTACTGAAAACGACGGAACGTATACCCATCTAATAAAAATTTCTTTAAAATATGATAAATTAATTATCAATGACAAGAAAGAAATAAAAACAAAGGATACATTTACATATGCGGTTAACGCAGATTTACTTTCACTTTGTCCTGAATCGGGTAAATCTGAAAAGGAACTTAAATTAATCAATTCTGATCATAAGGTGCGACCATAGCTGGTTGCACTTTTATTTATTAAAGTTATAGAAAAAAGTTGATGATTAGTACAAAAAGAGATGCAGTTTCTTAAATGATCCCATTGGTAAACATGTTGTAAATCCTATGGGAATCTCGGGTAAAAGACTTGGCAAAATTGGTACATTCGATTGGTGGAAATCACTTTTATTCCGAATCCTAAAGGTTCTTGTTGTTTTCTGTTTCATTAAATAAGATCAAAATGTCTTCAAAATAAAATGGAAGGAGTTATTCAAAAAACGTTTGACTGACTGGTCATATACCTTATATAATAACTTTTATTGAATGACCAGGTGGTCAAAGGGGTGATATGTTGAGGAGTAGTAAGCGTGTGGAGATCATTGAGAAGGCAATTGAAATGTTTGCGATGAAAGGCTATCATGAAACGTCTGTTCAAGAAATTGCCAGTGCCTTAAGTATCTCCAAAGGTGGATTTTATACTTATTTTCCTTCAAAAGACGACTTGATTATCGAGATATTTCATTACTACAGTGAAAAAATGCGGTCAGAAATGCAAAAAGTAAGTGAAGAATTGCCTCCAAAAGCAAGGATGAAAGAGCAATTAAAGGTTCAGATTGAAAATTTTATATCCCATCAACCATTTATGAAAATGCATTTTCGTGAGCAGAATGCTTCCATTATCAAAGGCTTACAGATTTTTATGCGGAAAAACTACTTTGAGATGTGCAAATGGTATGAGCAATATCTAATAAAAGTCTATGGCCCTGAGATTGAGCCTTATGTGGCGGATGCCGTGACCATTTGTGAAGGGATTAAGCAATCCTTCTTGAGGACATTTGTTTGGAAAACAGAACCTGTAGAGACTGCAGTTTTCGCTGATTATCTGATGGAGCGTTATGACGATGTCATTAAGGGCTTGATGAAAAGTGACTACCAACCCATTTTAGATAAAAAGAAGATGGAAAAACTTCTTAAACCGTGGACAGAAAAGGAAGAAAAAGTGGAGGAAGCAAAGGAATTGCTAGAAAAAATGAAGCAATTACTCTCTTTGGAACCACATCTAGATATTTCTGAAGAGGAAATAACTCAGATTATAGAATTTCTCATGAATGAAGTAAAAAAAGAATATCCGCAAAAACTGATGATACAAGGGATGCTTGCTAATTTGAAAGGAATCCAACGAATTAAAAATGAGAGAGAACGATTCGCTGAGATCATGAACGTTCAGCTTTTATAAGGAGAAGTGAATATGGAAGTACAACAACAAAAACCTTTAAACACAAAACTTATACTTACCGGCTTGATTATCGGTATGTTTTTTAGTGCCCTGGAGCAGACCATTGTCGGAACAGCAATGCCAACCATTATTGCTGATTTAAATGGATTCTCGATATTTGCCTGGGTAACGACAGCCTATCTTATTACGTCAACGACAGTTGTGCCGATTGTAGGTAAGCTTTCGGATTTATATGGGCGAAGAAAATTGTATCTTTTAGGTAACCTTATCTTTATTTTAGGTTCTGCCCTTTGTGGTACGGCTGATTCTATGGAACAACTTGTTTTCTATAGAGGCTTACAAGGGATTGGCGGAGGTATGATCATGCCTCTTACACAAACGATTATCGGTGATATTTTCACTGCTGAACAACGTGCAAAATGGCAAGGAGTATTTGGTGGGATTTACGGCTTAAGCTCGGTTATCGGACCATTTATCGGTGGTTTGATGGTTGACCATATCAGCTGGCACTGGATCTTTTTAATTAATGTGCCTTTTGGTTTGCTTTCAACAGCTATGATCGTAATCGGTATGAGAAACGAGACAATTAGAAGTAAAGGCAAAGTCAATATCGATTTCCTTGGGATATTTACTTTGATTCCAGCAGTTATTCTTTTATTGTTAGGACTTACGTTTGGCGGAGATAAGTTTGCTTGGGCTTCAACAACAAGCTACATGCTATTCGGAGGTTTTATTGTCTTGTTGGCACTGTTCTTATATGTTGAAAAACGAGCGGTGGAACCGATTTTAAGTCTTGACCTCTTCAAGAATAGAGTTTTTGCCACAACAAATGTACTAGGCTTCTTACTAGGTCTTGGCATGTTCGGGGCGATCATGTTTGTTCCTATGTTTATGCAAGGAATTCTTGGCGTTAGCCCGACAAAAGCAGGTTCAACGATGACTCCCATGATGATCGCGTTAATTGCTGCAAGTATTATCGGTGGTAGATTATTGTTGAAATTCAACTTCCGTACCGTCTTGACTTCCGGTATGGTGATTACTTTTATCGGATTCCTCTTAATGAGTACAATGGGCGTCGATTCAAATGAATATACAGCCTATGTCTATATGGTAGTGCTTGGATTTGGTATGGGTCTAGTAATGCCGACATTAATGATTGCGGTGCAAAACGAGTTCCCTAAACACCAACTAGGTGAAGTGACATCAGCGTCAACTTTCTTCCGCTCTATTGGTGGTACGATTGGGATTACAATCTTGAATGCGGTAATGAACCATTCCCTTGCTGACAAAATCAAAGCAGCTGCTAGCGATGAATCTAATCCAGTCTTAGCCAAAGCTCTCGAAGAAATCGGGAAGAAGACAGATGCGATGTTTGGGATTTTGATTAAACCTGAATTGTTACCATTCCCAAAAGAGTTAAAAACGCCTTTAATCAGTACAATCAAAAACGTGTGGGCAAATTCATTCTCAAGTGTCTTCTTAACAGGGTTGATCTTCATCGGTATCGGTATTCTGGTTGCCTTATCTGTTGGTAAGAGCCGAATTAACCGAGACAAAAAGGATGAGGAAGCAACTGAAGAGCAAGAATTAGCTACTGAATAAATTAAGGAGCTATCCTAATGGGTATAATGCCTAGGAGGGTAGATTTTTTATGATTGACATATAACCAAAAGGTGTTATAATATGAAAATGAAACCAAAAGGTGTTATTTTTAAAATAAAGGAGAATGTAATTTGGAAACTCTACAAGATATTAAACAAACTGCAGTATTCAACGCACCAATTCAGAAAGTATGGGATAAGGTATCTACATCTGAAGGCATGTCAGCATGGCTTATGCCGAATGATTTTAAGCCTGTTGTCGGTCACGAATTCCACATTCAGTCTCCATTTGGGCCGTCTCCTTGTAAGGTGGTAGAAGTCGAAGAGCCGCATAAAATTTCTTTTATATGGGACACGGACGGATGGGTTGTGACATTTCTTTTAAAAGAAATGGGCAAACAGACTGAATTCACGCTCATTCACGGAGGATGGAAGCATCCAGATGCAATTAGCGAGAAAGCGAGAGAGAAAAACTCTGTCATCCGCGATCGCATGGACAGTGGATGGGTCAATATTGTGAATGAGCGACTTAAAAAGGTTGTGGAAGCGTAAGTGTCTTCCTCTGCCGAAAAGTATGATGTATTTCAGGCAATTGCCGACCCAACTCGTCGAGAGGTCCTACGATTACTTTCAGTCGAAGAAATGCCGATATCGAAAATTACAGAGCATTTTTCAATCAGTCGCACCGCAATCGTCAAACATCTTCATATCCTAACCGAGGCTAAGTTAATTAGCGGAAAGAAGTTAGGACGAGAAAAGATTTATCATTTGCAACCAGAACCATTAGAAGAGTTGCATCAGTGGCTTGCCTACTATGAAAAATTCTGGAGCAATAAATTGTCTATGTTGAAGCATTTGGTGGAAAATGAAGATGATAGTGATATAAAAGTGATTAAGACTGGATCTGATCAAAAAATGGAATAGAGTAAAAAGAGACTGATATCACTTGAATGTCAGTCTCTTTTCATGTTGAAAATGGTTATGGAGAGGGTTTTAAAAGAAAAGGATATTTGTTAGGCATAGCGAATCATTAAATGTATAAGTTACATAGTTTTGAGAAAATGAGGTGTCCAAATGAAAGATTACAAAATTATTACCTATCAAGAAGCAATCAAAGTAATTGAAGAAATAGGGTTATTGCCTTTAGCTGATTTGCTTCCGGAATATCCTTCTTTAAATAGTATGACATCTAAGGAAAGCTGGCATTCTGACACAGAATTTGACCCTTGGACATGGCGTACCAAGTTTGCGGCAGATGGAGTAGCAGCTTATGGGAAATTTCTTAAGAAAAAGTCGATTTTAATATCCCGCGAATTGCTTCCTTGTGTAAGGGCTGTTTTAGGGCGCCAAGATTCTGTAAATGATCGTTACAAAAACGGTCTGATTTCAAAAGAGGCAATGAACTTGTACCATTTGATTAAAGAAAACGAAGGTATCGATACACGTATATTACGAGCTGAAGCAGGAATGAAGAATAAAGAGAAGAAAAAAGCCTTTGATCAAGCTCTAGTCGAACTTCAAGGAACCTTAGATATCACGATTTCAGGAATTAAAGAAAAACAAGATGCTAATGGAGAAAAGAACGGATGGAGCAGCACTTCTTTTGAAACGATGTCTCATTGGATGGAAAAGAATGACGTAGCCATGGACTGGAATCTAGACAATGCAAAAGAGAAATTAAGAAGTCATTTTTCGCGTGTATGTACGCCGGAGTCACTTAAAAAGGTTGAAAAGTTCTTTATGCTTTAGTTGTTGTTTATTTTTAAGAAAGGATGTGTTCAACGATGATCAGAAGTGCAAAAATGACTGATGCCAAGGAAATCATGAATCTTTCCATTCAATTGGGATATCCTGTAACAAAAGAACAGGTAGAATCACGTCTAGAGCGATTGTTAAACCATCGGGATCATGGAGTGTTTGTCTTCGAGAAAGAAGAAATGATTCTAGGATGGGCACATGTTTATGGGAAATGCTTGATAGAACTGGAGTATGCAGAAATTGGTGGCTTGGTTGTCGATGAACATGCAAGAAGACAAGGCATTGGTGAAAAACTCATGAGAAAATGTGAGGACTGGGCCAAAAATAATGGGTGGCAGGAAATGCGGTTGCGCTCGCGTGAACATAGACTGGAAGCACACGAGTTTTACAAAAAGATAGGGTATGAAAATGCCTATGCCCAACAAGTGTTTTGCTTGAAACTTTAAGTGTAAAGGTAGGTAGTCTATGAAAAATGAAACCTATTTTCACTCTAGTAATTATAATGGCAATCATTTGCACGTAGATAATTATGAGGATAAGTTTACACCTTTTATTGAGGGGATAGCATGGGTTAGGTTAGACGGTTCTATGGATTTGTTTTTCAATGAATTTATGAATGAGTCTGAACGACAAAGTTTTTTGACAATTTTCGAACCTCATTTTGATGAAAATCTAGGCGTTTTCATCAAATGCGTGAAAACCGATGAAGAAGCAGACGACGTCTTTCGTGAATGGGTACAAAATGTATTTGAGCCATTTAGAAATCAAGGGAAATGATGAACGAAAACGGATATTGTTGTTTCAATACTGACTCTAATATGTTATGGTATATTTCATTATGGTTTGTCAAAAATGAAATCAATGAAGCAACAAATGGAGTGATCTTATGACGAAAGCTAAAGCAAAAACTTCATCTAAAGGCGGCGGCACAGGTAGAGGAACAGGGAAAAAGGGCTGGAATCGTTGGGCTGCTGGTGCAAATAAGAAGAAAAGTGCAAAACCTTACGTGAGCAAAGGTGTTAAGCACGGGGATGAATCAAAAGATAAGAATGAGTAGCAATCTAAGACCTCCGCATGCCGGTGGTCTTTTTTTGAGAAAGTTTTGTCAAAGAATGATGTCAGAGGAAATATCAAAATAACAGGAAATTCTCTATTTACAGAATTCTTCATATAGGATGCTTAATTGTGATTTCATACTTGCTTTATCGTATTGGAACAGAACTAAACGCAATTGGTGACCAAATTTGGAAGCTAAATGATGTATGAATATTTTAGGGGTGACTCTTAAGGAACTAGAGGGGAGCCTTTTTTTAATTGACAGTTTTATAGAAAAAGTGGTAATATTTTCTTAATTGATATGAAGGGAGTGAGAATCTTTAATGCAAAATTCAATGGAAATAACCTTGGAAATGATATGTGTTTATTCTCACTCTAACGGATTAGTTTAGTTAACTTTCGTTATTTAACCAAACACTTTGAACCACAGGGTTAAGGAATCACCCTGTGGTTTTTTGTCTTTTGACTGGTGGGGGATTACAACTATTTCATTTCATTTGGTATTTTCAAATTTTTAAGGGGAGGCACAATACCATGATGAAATTGAGTACGATGAAAAAAGTGGTTGATACGGTTGATCACGAATGGAGAAGTTCTTTAGCTGAAGAGATACTCCAAAATTGGGAATATGATAAAGGCACAGTTTACTATTTACGTGCATCAGCTAACTTTATCTTTATTTTTAAAAGTAAAGGGAAAACGAGGTATCTGAGGTTCAATGATTCTAGTGAACGAGATGTGGCTAGCCTTCAATCTGAAATGAATATTCTTCTATACTTAAACGGTAAAGAGCTAAATGTCGTTCAACCTGTAAAGTCGCTAAAAGGAAATTTTGTTGAAACAATTGAAACCAAACAGGGTACATTTCATGCCGTAGTATTTGATGAGTTACCAGGTCAACAGCTTGAAACGGATGACCTAAATGACGATCAATTTCATGCTTGGGGCGAAGCATTAGGGAAGCTTCATGCTGTCCTGAAAAAGATGCCGAAAGATTTTCAACTCAATAGACAAACTTGGGAAAATCACTTGGAAACTGTTCAACAACAACTAGAAAGCGACGACATAGTTGTGCTTAATGAACTACAGTCAGTTCGAAAATGGGCAAATGGACTGGAGAAATCGGTTCACCATTACGGATATATCCATTATGATTTTGAAATGGATAATTTGCGTTGGAATGAGGGAAGCTTTAGTGCTTTAGATTTCGATGAAAGTGCATGCTCTTGGTATATGGCCGATATTGCAAATGCAGTCAGAGATTTATTTGAAGAACAAGTAGATTTAAGTAATCCTTCTTTTGTAAAATTTATTGAAGGATATAAAACTCAAACAGACTTAGATGTGAACTTATTTAGTGATATCCATGGATTCATAAGAATGCACAAGTTAGTTTTGTTTGCGAAAATCATACGGTCCGTTAATGTTGAAGAATCTCAGGATCATCCAGATTGGCTTAATAATTTACGGCTGAAACTATTAAATAAGATTGATAGCTATCGAAGTTCGCTGGTAAAGGAATAAAGGATGGGAGGGTACCTGAAAAGGGTATCCTTTTCTTTCGTTTATGTACTTTTTGTGAAACTAAGAGAATGTTTGCGGAAATTGGACAAATGAAGTCTAAAATTGGATCGATGAATAGCCAAATTGGAAAGATTTATAACGCGGAGGGGAAGCTAGTTGTGTAATTTTTACTAAATTATTAAATTTTTACCTATTTATGTAAGGAGATTGTTCCTAAATGACGATTTCAAATGGACCAATTATGAGTCCTCACGTTTATGGGGAGTTAGATTACTAGTTTAATGAATTTTTGCACCCTTGCTAGAGATCCTGACAAATTGAACGAAGTTTCAGATGCCTTTCGCAAAATTATCGTCATTCCATCGTAATGAAACCACAAAAAAGTGAGGACCTCCATTAGAAGTCCTCACGCTTTTCAATTTACATATGATCGTGCATGCCGAATGACATGACCCAAATCGTACCTGCCACGATACAAATGGCAGTAAAGATAGCGTAAATCATATTGACAGTGTTCGTTTTGCTGTCTTCGCCTTCACTCACGTGCATGAACATCGTAAGTTGTAGACCAGCTTGTAGTACAGCCAATGTCCCGATAATCCACATGATCGTTTTGAAGGAAAGATTCGTCTTAAGCGCCACACCTGCAGCAGCAAAAGTCATAATCAATGAAAATACAAAACCAATGATATGACTTACTGGATATGCTTTCTTTTCCATTTAAGACACCAATCCTTTCAAGTACACGAATGTGAAGATGAAAATCCAGACGACATCAAGGAAGTGCCAGTACAAGCCGATGATGAAAGTCTTACGAGCTGTAACTGGAGTCAAACCTCTTTTAACAAGCTGAATGATAATCATCGTCGCCCAGCCAATACCGAGTGTAACGTGGGCTCCGTGAGTCCCAAGTAATACGAAAAAGCTTGATAGGAAGGCACTTGTTTGCATGGTTGCACCTTCATGGACGTATGTGATGAACTCATGGATTTCCATGAACAAGAATCCAGCTCCAAGAAGGAGGGTAAGGACAAACCAAGTCAGTAAGCCCTTTAAGTTGTTGCGTCGCATTTCAAAGATAGCTAATCCCATTGTGAAACTACTTGTCAATAACAATAACGTTTGAATCATGACGCCTTTTACTTCTATCAGGTCCTGATGTGTAGGACCGCCAGCATAACGCTGAGAAAGCACGGCGTAAACGCTGAATAAAGTAGCGAAAAGGATGATCTCAGCACCAAGGAAGATCCAGAATCCAAGAATATTCATGCGGCTTTGTTCCGTTTGATACTCAAGTGGTAACGACGTATTCACATTAGCTGACATGATTATTCACCTCTCCTTCAACATTTCTCCATGCTTTTTCTGTTTCACTTATTTCATCGACGTGGACATGGTAACCATCATTATAATCGAATGAACGGATGATCAAGCCAGCAACAATGGCGATTGCACCAATAGCGGCTGCCAAATGCCATTCAAATACAAGGAAGAAGCCGACGATTCCAAACGCCACACACATCATGAATGGTAGGCCAGAGTTGCTTGGCATATGGATTTCTTCAATTTCATTGTCAGAAAGCGTTAAGCCCTCGTTTGTTTTTTTCATGTGCCAGAATGCATCAAGTGTCTTAACTTCAGGCAATTTAGCAAAGTTGTAATGCTGAACAGGGGAGGCAGTTGCCCATTCCAAAGTTCTAGCATCCCAAGGGTCGCTTGAAATGTTGCGGTCCGCATAACGGATGCTCCAGTAAATGTTGTAGCAGAATACTGCAAAACCAGCTGCTAAGATAACTGATCCAAGAGCTGAAACCATGAACAATGGTGCGAATCCTGATTCAGCTGAATATGTGTAAGCACGTCTTACAGCACCGTCTAATCCTAAGAAGAACATTGGCAAGAATGTTACGTTAAAACCAATCACGAATAACCAAAAATGCCATTTACCTAATTTTTCATTCAGCATAAAGCCGAACATTTTTGGCCACCAGTAGTAAAGACCAGCAAATACCGCGAATACGACACCTGGAATCAATACGTAATGGAAGTGAGCAACAAGGAACAATGTGTTGTGGTACTGATAGTCAGCAGCACCCATTGCAAGCATTACCCCTGTAACTCCACCAATTGTAAAACATGGAACGAACGCTAATGCCCAAAGCATCGGACTAGCGAGTTTGATACGGCCTTTACGCATAGTGAATAGCCAGTTAAATACTTTGACACCGGTTGGAACTGCGATAGCCATTGTCGAAATCGAGAAGAACGAGTTGACTGCAGGTCCTGCACCCATTGTGAAAAAGTGGTGAACCCAAACGAGCATACTTAAGATGGCGATACCAACGATAGAACCTACCATTGTTTTATAACCAAACAATGATTTACGTGAGAATGTCGCAATAACCTCTGAGAAAATACCGAAAGCAGGTAATGCAACGATATATACTTCAGGATGTCCCCATAGCCAGAATAAGTTTGCCCAAAGCATATCCATTCCGCCTGCAGACAACGTGAAGAAATGTGTTCCATACAAACGATCAAAAGTCATTAACGCAAGCGCAACCGTGAAGATAGGAAACGCAGCCACGATAATAATAGAAGTAATGAAAGATGTCCATGTGAACATTGGCATTTTCATCAATGTCATGCCTTTAGTACGCATTTTCAAAATCGTAACGATGAAGTTAATCCCTGTCATCAGAGTACCAATCCCGGCAATCTGAAGGGCGACCGCGTAATAGTTATTTCCAATTCCCGGGCTGTATTCTTTACCAGCAAGAGGGAAGTACGCAGTCCAACCAGCGTCAGGTGAACCACCGATAACAAACGAAATGTTGAAAAGCATAGCTCCACTAAAGAACAACCAGAAACTTAGTGCGTTCAATTGTGGAAAGGCAACGTCTCTTGCTCCAATTTGAAGCGGGATAACGACGTTCATTAATCCAATCAAGAATGGCATAGCCATGAATAAAATCATGATAACGCCATGAGTTGTGAAAACTTCATTATAATGCTGAGCGTCTAAGAGTTTCATATCAGGCCCAGCTGTTTGTGCCTTCATGAGTAACCCGTCAATTCCACCACGGAAAAACATCAATACGGCAGCAATAATGTACATAATTCCAATACGTTTATGATCAACTGTCGTCAGCCATTCTGTCCAAAGCCACTTCCATTTTTTCATAAAAGTAACACCAGCAACGATACCCAGCATCGTGAGCACAATAGCAATCTGTGAACCTAGTATTAAAGGATCACCTGTAATAAAAAATCCGTCCCATTTAATGCCCATGGTGGTCACCTCCAGAAGCTTCTTCAGTCTCATCATGTTCCATATCCATATCCATATCCATGTGTTCGTCATGATTCATATGTCCTGAAGCGTCTTTATTTTTATAATTATCTTCTTCTTCAAAAGTTTTTCCTCTGTAACCATGCGTTTCATACATATCAGGATTCGTGTATGTCTTTGAATCCATCTTCGAATGGTCTACATACTCTAAATGAGTGTTAGAGAAAGTTAAACGTCCTAAATTGTTTGGTTCGAGCAATTGTTCATATTTCTTTTCAGAAAGCTTTGGAGCTGTCTTTTGTACTTCCTTTACCCACTCATCAAAATCTTTTTGAGTTTGAGAAAGTACTTCAAATTGCATATCAGCATAGCCTTTACCGTTGAAGTTTGTATTTCTTCCTTCGTAAGAACCTGGGTTGTCAGCTACAAGATACATGTCAGTTTCCATTTTACCCATGGTGTATTTTTGACCGCCAAGAGCCGGAATCCAGAATGATTGCATCGTACTTGCAGAAGTCAGTTTAAAGTGAACAGGTCGATCTTCCGGGATGTTCACATAGTTGACAGTTTCAATACCTTCTTCGGGATAACTGAAGATCCATTTCCAGTCAGCAGACGTAACATTGATCGTGATAGGTTCCTTATCTTCATATCCTTTTGGAACTTCTTCTAATGAATAAAGAGTCTTAACAGTTGGAATCGTTAAAGCAATAACGATAAGAATCGGAATACCCGTCCAGATAATTTCAAGAAGAGTACTACCGTGTTCTTCAGGTGGCTCATAATCTAAATTATCTTTTCTTTCACGATATTTCCAAACAATGTACCCAAATAATCCAAAAACAAAGACCACTATTAACAACATCCATATTAGTGACCAGTTGATAAGATCCAAAATCGCCCTTGCTGCTGGACCTTGGGGTTCAAACACGACCATATTGGTTTCACAGCCACTAAGAAATAAGAGTGGAATGAACGCCATAAGTGAAAGTCCAAACTTGTTTAACTTCAATGAATTCAGCTCCTTTTACATGAGAAAACATATTGTGAATTACATCACAAAGTAATGTTCAGTTGTTCACAAACTTCCGTAGGGAAGTCCTTCAAATTTTCAATTAACACTATGTCTATGATGTTATCACAGAAAAACAAAATTAAATGTGACAAATTTGGTAAGGATTTTGTTAACAGTTGAAAATTTTTGATGCTTATTGCTTGCATTTTGGAACATACCATTTATATGTGGGATTACCTAAATAGGGTAGAATTGTTAGTTGGAAATCAGAAGTGGTAATGTAAGCGGAAAATAATCAGAGGTGTTTTATTCAACAGAGCTCTAGCTACTTAAAGTAGCCAGAAATTAAAGAAAATAGAAGGAATTGCGTGGGAAATAGCAGAATATGATAATAAACGACAATTTCTGGGCGCAAAGTGGGTTTAAAGAATGCAAGTCTATTATGTTACATATTATATAGAAAGAAACGAATTATAAGAGGAGGAAATAAATATGGATTTACGTTATCCAATAGGAGAATTTCATTACGTAGGGGAATTGGATTCTGAAGTGGTTGAAGGTTGGAAGAATGATATTGCCAGTTTGCCAAAGCTTATGAGAGAAGCTGTATCAGGCTTAACTGAAGAACAATTAGATTTGCAATATCGCCCCGAGGGATGGACGGTAAGACAAGTGGTTCATCATGTTGTGGATAGTCACTTAAATGCCTTTACGAGGTTTAAATTCGCATTGACCGAGGATAACCCTGTTATAAAGCCGTATGACGAGGCGAGATGGGCAGAACTAACAGATTACAATATGCCTATTGAAAACTCACTTGTCATGCTTGATTCCTTACATATTAGATGGAGTCATTTATTGCGCTCTCTAACAACAAAGGAACTGAATAGGACGTTTATTCATCCTGCCTCTGGTGAAATACCATTATGGAAGAATATCGGAATATATTCCTGGCATGGAAGGCATCATACGGCCCATATTACCTCACTTAGAGAGAGGTTAGGATTCTAGTAAACTTAAAAGGCAGCTTTTGGCTGCCTTTTTTGGACGTGAAATATCTTTAAAACCGCTATTTATGGTAAAATAACCCTTAGATTACAATTTTTATTTATTGTTGGAGGCATTATGATTACTTTTAAAAATATTAATATCGAAGACTCTGAAAAAATCAGAGATATAGACCGTTCCGAAACGATAGAAGCTGTTTATAGCATGAAGGATGGTGTCCTTGAAGCACAACAGGCAGGACATGAGTGTCCAAATTGGCAGGAAAAAGACTATCAAGAAATGATTTCTCGTTTCGAATATGAACTTTCAAATGGAGGAACCGCTTATGGTGCCTTTGATGGTGATAAAATGGTGGGTTTCGGAGTGTTGGCTCACAAATTCCGTGGCAAAGAAATGGATCAACTTCAAATAGATTTAATGTATGTTTCGAATGGATACCGAAGAAAAGGGATCGCGCGCACGATTATCGACTTTTTGAGCAAAAAGGCCATAGAAAGAGGCGCTAAATATCTCTATATCTCTTCAACAGAGACACAGTCTGCTGTTGGGTTTTATCAGTCATGTGGATCTCGTATTACTTCTGAGGTTGACAAGGAATTATTTGAAAAAGAGCCACTTGATATTCATATGTTGAAAAGGTTAGTAGATTAATAATTGTAATGAAATATTACATAGCGTCCAGTTTTGCAAATATACAGGCTGTTAGAGAAGTTGCAGGGAAATTGAATCGGCACGGATGGGTTCAAACTTATGATTGGACTCAGAAGAATCGGGCCGAAACATTAGTAGAGTTAAGGAGGATAGGAGAAGATGAAAAACGGTCGGTCATGGACTGCGATTTTCTCATTGTCCTCACTCCCGCAGGCAAGGGAAGCCATATTGAGTTTGGAATCGCTCTGGGTTTAGGTATCCCTGTTTACTTGTACTCAAATGGAACAGACATTCTTGATCTTGAAACCACCTCTACCTTTTATCATGTGCATGGCGTAAAGACGTTTGTAGGTGAGTTAAGCACTTTTATCGATGATGTTGTGTCTGAGGTTAAAGCGAATTTGCTCAAGAAATAGGCGAATAGCTGTGAAACAATTTTTGGATATTCGTCGTCTATTTGGTGGAGGGGGAATATTTAAATGAAAAGATTGCTCGCGAGCCTTATTTTACTAAGTGTGATTGCCCTTGGCATCTATGCTTTTCAAATCGGAACTAGGCCACCAGAACCTACAGTGACAGTTGCTCAAAAAAGTGTTCAGACAACAGAAGGCTCGTATTGCTGGGATGGTCTATTACGTGCAGGATGCGTGGATAAAGCATATACGTCCGTTTACCATATGGGAAATAAGAAAAATGCAGTTGTCGTTGAACCGAATTCAACGATCATGATCAATTTTGATAGAGAACCTATAGATGGAACGTTGGAAGTAGAAAAATGGCTGAATGAAGATGAAGTTGAAGGAATCGACATGAATCATGAGACTTTCACAGCACCATCGGAAAAAGGTCTCTATGTTTATCACATAATGGCACATTGGAAACAGGGCGGAGGCAGCTATGCTTTTTCTATAAAAGTGGAATAGTTCCATCTGTTGGAAAGTTTTGTTCAATGAAAAAACACAAAATTTAGGGTGTTTAGGTTGATTTACTGCTCATCTACTGTCATGCTAGTAACACAACTACTTTACGAAAGACAATAGGTGACTTAAATGATTGAAGTGAAAAAATCAGAAATTAGTGCGGGAGAATTTAATAGAGGCGTTTTTGCCACACGCGACATCAAGAAAGGCGAACTTATTCACGAAGCGCCAGTTTTATCCTATCCAAACGACCAACACGAACATATCGAAAAAACAGCCTTGGCTGACTATGCATTTGAGTATGGAATCAATCATACAGCCATTTTATTAGGCTATGGGATGTTATTTAACCACTCATACAAACCAAATGCAACGTATGAAATCGACTTCGATAACCATAAATTTGATTTCTTCGCTTATACAGATATCAAAGCGGGGGAAGAAATTTTCATCAATTACAATGGTGAAGAGGACAACGAAGATCCACTTTGGTTCAATGAAGAAAAGTAAGATATTTGAAACCACTTGCTGAGCAAGTGGTTTTTGTTTTGGGGTTTTGCGGTGGGGTTGGTTTGGTTTGGGGTGGTTTGGCGGGTGTTTGTGTCTTTGGAGTGACAGTCACAAATAGAAACGAGATTCACACGAATGAATCTCCGATTTACACGAATAAACTGTACAGTTACACAAATGAACCGTACAGACACACAAATAAAAAATCTCAGAGAATAAAAGTTACAAAATTTTGAAACTTTAATGTGGGATTTGCAGTATGAATACTATAAAAGTCGAACACAAAGAGAGGTTTAGTCATGGAAAGTATCCCGATGTGGGTAACGATTTTAATCATTGCAGTAGTAGGAGGTATTTTTGCATATGGATTGAGGATTTTCTTAAATAATTTCACTGACTCCCGACCGATTGTTTGTGATATGTGTGGGAAGCTAGCGAGAAAAACACCTGGTGGGCATTGTCCTCATTGCACACATCAATTGTAAAAGGGAAGAAGAGAGGGACTGCTAATTTAGGAGGTTGCTCAATTGGATGATAAAATCAAAGAGAAAATTAAGAATTGGGTATTGATTATTATGATAGCAAGTATTATTGGAGCATTTGTACTGTTTTTTTTAGGACATTACAAACTTGCTATGGGATTAAGCGGATTCTTTATGGCTTTAGCTTATTTTATTAGTGAATGGACATCCGATAAAAATGCTGATTATGTTTACAGAAGTACGAATAAAAATAAATGGTAAAACGCTTGTTCATCTAAGCGTTTTTATTATGTGAATTTTGCATAACTTATAATTTCTACAGTTATTAAATTTAATTTCCAAATGAATTTTTTGACCAAAATTTGCACAAAATTCCTTGTGAAAGAAAGTGGTGTTAGCTTGAGATTTGAAGATAAATCAATCGAAGAATTACTAGATATGGAGGATGATTTCAGACAGGCTATTTCTGAAAATGAGGGTCAGGGGTATCACCGGCTTGTAAATATTTATGAAGCGCTCTATCGTAAGATTGAATCTGATCCTGACAGTGAATATACCCCGAGTTTGGATAAAATTAAGAAGGATCTCATTCTTTACCTTGTTAAGTACGGGACCTATTTAAAGACTGAGTATCAAAAAGATGATAGGTTGGCTGAACATACGTTGAGACAAGCTCTTCGATATGATCGTGATAACCCAGCAGCCCATTATCGGTTAGGATTTCTAGCATATAAAGCTAGAAATTATACGGGTGCATTAGATCATTTTCAAAAAGCTATTTCAAAGCAAAAGAAAACACAAAGTGAAGTGTTTAAGTTGAGTAATCAACAATTGTATAATTCACACCTGTATTTAACCAATAGCGCTTTACATTTTGCACAACAAACGCAAGCGGAAATAGAGAAACTATCAAGTCTTGCCGATCTAGGCAAGGTTCCTAATCTAGAAAAATCGCCTTTGTATCATCTCATTAATCAAAACGAACAGTATTTGAGTTCGAACGCCTTTAAAATTATCACAAAAGATTCCGCTCGTCCTGCTTCAAAAGAGGAGTGTGATCTTTTAGTAGATTCTCAAACCTATCATCATATCGTTCTATATTTTGGAGATCGCGAAACAACAGCTTGCTTTAATGGTAAAGAAGTAAGTTTGACACCTAATCAAGCTGAGTTCCTTTACCAATTCTTTTTGAAAAGTGATTCTGAGAATCCGCTAAACAAAGAACACTTCCGAGACATACTCACAAACCGGCTTACGAACGGTGAAATAGAAGATAATACGTATATTCAGAATATGCGCAGGCTGAGGCAAAAGCTTAATTGCATCGAGTTGCCCTTACAGGTAATCGAGAGTAAACGTAAGAACAATCAGACAGGATACTATTACAACGGGACTTTACCTTACACCATTATCCATCGCAGTGACGACCCGTTTTTCCAAGAGTGACAGCCGATGACAGGGCTGTCATCGCCTTTTTGAGATACTGATTTCAGTAGTCGAAAGGGAGATGATGGACAATGAAAACTTGGAATCAATTGTTGGTACAGTATGGGTGGATGTTAACGGAAGAAAAGACGAACGTTTTTCAAACAAAGAATGAAACAATCGAGAATATGGACTTCTTAATCGAATGCCTAGCAAAAGCACAAGTGAATTTTTCATATCAAGGAAGTAAGCTTGTCATTCACGATGCACCATTGAGCGAACAAGAATGGATCAAAGCCATTGATTTTAAATATCGTGGTCGTGGAGAAGGGCTCTGGTTCCGTCCTGGCATCGATGCACCAAAGGTTCGAGAACTAGATACGTATATTGCCGGTATCGTCCGTCAGCTAAATCGTCTTGGTTTTCATACAATGGGTTCTTGTGATGGGCATGAGAGAAATGCTGCATATGTCATGATTCAAAAAGGAAGAGACATGGAGGAACTCACGCAAATGCTGCTCGCACTTGGGGTAAAACATGTTCATACTCGCGAAAGAGCTAACCATTACAGTGTTTCCTTCCATCAAAATCGTACAGAATTGCTTGCAACTGCTGAAAAAATGAGCTTCGTTCAAGAAGCGTGGCTGGAAAAAGGCTTTAATTTTATCAAAGAGCAAATGTTTTATAAGTTGCTAGAAGAATTGCTGTCAATTCCAGGTGTGAGTGGCCATGAGGGTAAAGTACGTGATTTTGTTAAAAAGAAAATGGAGCCACTTGTTGATAAAATAGCAGTGGATCGAAATGGTAATCTTCTTGCTGAAAAAACATACAAAACTGGAATCGGGCCGACGATTCTTCTGAATGCTCACTTGGATATTGCCTATGAATTAGAGCCAAATCGCAGCATTCTTAAAAATAATCATATCTGGTCCAGCAGTGAAGGTATTCTTGGTGCCGATGACCGGGCTGGAGTGGCGGTACTCGTTCATATGGCGGAACACCTTCTCCATACTTCCGATTTTAACGGCAAGGTGAAGTATATTTTTACCGTAAAAGAAGAATGTGGACTTGTAGGCGCGCAAGGTGTTGACGAATATTTCTTGTGGGGAACAGATGCGGCCATCGTGGTCGACCGTCGCGGTTCATCAGACATTGTCGTCTCATGTGGAGGATATATCCCGTTTTGTGATCCATGTTACGGAGAATTCTTTGAAACAACCGCAACACAAGAAGGATTAGCGGAATGGAAATGCACTCCTGGCGGTAGTAGCGACACAAGGATTTGGGCATCACATGGAATTCAAAGCGTGAATGTATCAGCAGGCTATAGAAATGAGCATACAGAAGATGAGTGTTTGGATGTTGCTGCTTGCTATCGTGTGACAAAACTTTTAAAAGGAGTATTCTCACGTGCAAACGAGTTGCGAAGGGTTTTACGTTTAATCGAGAGAAGAGGAAGTGTAGAAGCTATTTTGGAAGATGTAAAACGATAATAGAGGATAGAAGATTGCTCGACTCTCGGGCAATCTTCTTGTCTTGGGAGTGTGGAGAAATGTCGAAAAAGCATATTTTGCAAGCTACAATGGCAGGTGTGGTATCAGGAATCTTCCTAGGTCTATTTTTTAAGTTCGCTCAGACAGTAACCGAGATTAAAGTCTATACATTACTACTAAACGTCGACTATGTGCCGATACTCCAATCTTTTAGACGATCAGAAACGTTTGAGTTCAGCTTGCACCTTATCATTTCTATTCTTCTAAGCATAGTTATTTTATATATCATACAAAGTAAAGGGTGGGGAAATAGAGAAAAAATCACATTCACCATCTTTGTAAGCGTTGCAGTTGGAATCATCCTCTATCCAACCACTTTATTATCGGAGAGAACACCTGCTTTCACAGATATGTATGCTTTCCTCCTATGGTTGGTTGGACATCTGATTTATGGTGTACTTCTGGGGAGCATGATACGCGAAAAATGGTAAAAGTTCTGAATTGAAATATTAGCGGATCACGATATACGGTCTCATCATTTCATAGTCCTCATGCTCTAGAATATGACAGTGCCACACATACAATCCGGTATAAGGGCCAAACTTCATCATAATCCGAGTTACCTGATGCGGATTAGCTCTTACAGTATCTTTTAATCCCCGCTCTTGAGGTTCAGGGTGCATGGCGGGTCCAGTGTAATGAATAATCCTTTCCTTATTAAACTTTTCGTTGTCAAAATCTGTACGGTCCAATATCTGGAAATCAATTAAATGGAGATGAATGGGATGCGTATCGGATGTTAAATTAATCAGATACCATATTTCGGTTGATCCCAATTTAGGATCTTCTGTGATCGGATCATCCCAGTGTTTATTATCTAGGAGCATGACTTCACGACCGTACTGATCCTTATCATTATTTAATGTCAGGTATCTTTTTCTTGTAGCTGAATGTTCGTATAGCTTTGGGTGACGTGTCAGGAAGGCAGGAATAACACTTGTATCGATACTTGATAGGGGAAGATTGACTCTAAATTGCATCACGGTATCTGTATTTTCATTCACTGGATTACCTGATGGGAAGGGAGCAGGTGCATCGTTCTTCATGATGATCCTTTTGCCTTCAAGATTGGAAAAATCAATAATCACCTCGACCCTCTCAGCTGGTGCCAACAATATTTCCCTTATCCCAATCGGTTGTTCCATCAATCCACCATCCGTGGCAATCTGATACATTAGTTGGTGTGAATCGAGATATATTCGGTAAAACCTTGTGTTAGAGGCATTGAGTATTCTGAAACGATATTTACGTGTTTCAACTCGTAAATAAGGATAGGCTTTACCATTTACTAAAATGGTTTCTCCAATAAATTCAGGAACAATGGAAGTCTTTAATCCTGGTACCGGTTTTTCTGGCTGCTTCGGATAATAAAGGGATCCATCTTGATTAAATGTTTTGTCCTGAATCATGAGTGGTACCTCGAACTTACCGCTTGGCAAATTTAATGATCGTTCATGATCATCTCTAACCATGTAAAAGCCTGCCAAGCCTGCGTAAACATTGAGTCTTGTAATACCAAGTGCATGATCATGATACCAAAGGGTACAAGAGTGCATTTTATTATCATACTGATAAATTTGTTTTTTAAAATAAGGACCCACTCGTTCAAAATAGTTTGTAAACCAAGCCTCAGGGTATCCGTCGCTTTCCGATTCGACACTTGCTCCATGTACATGTACGACGGTGCGCACTTCTGGAACATCTGAATGGGCACCATGCACCGTATGGTCGAAAGGGAAGAGATGTTTTGTGGGTAGATGATTCATCCACTTAACAAAAACTTTTTCGCCGCTTTCCACTTCAATGGTTGGTCCAGGATAGCTTCCTTCATAGCCCCATACGGTTGTTTCCCCTAAATCACGATGGAGTTTTTGCTTAAACTCGTTCATTTGCACTTCATAATAAGTATAATGTTGATTTTTTGACTTTGGTTTAAGGATTGGAAGAAGGGGTAATTCATCAACAAATTTGGTGAGCTTCATACTTCACCTCCATGATGAGATGGAGAATGGATTCCATTCTTATAAAGGTTATTTGTATTCTGAGCAATCTATCACAAATCGGAAGAGAAATTAGGCGTAAAACGTTGGTTTATTGATTTTCGAGGAATTTTTGAAGAACATGGAACGGTCAAATAAAAAAACACCCAATCACTTGGGTGCATACTTGATGATACCATGTAGAAAAACAGAGTATTCTCTTTGAATACATTCTCTAATTTTAATCTTTCCTTCACTTTCTAACTCTCCAGCTAAATCTACAATTGACTTTTCATCTGCGTTTGAACCTTTAGGAATCTCTGTTGAAAAAAAATTACCACGGTTTGCATTGTGAATGATTTTTAGTAATCCAGCCTTATTCATCATTGGGTCAACCCCTTTGTCTTATTTATTCGACAGAGATGCTGTTATTTCCTTTGAAAACTCTCTTATTCTCTAATTTTCTTGAAAATGGTGCCATTTCCCAAATTGAAACATCTATCCGTATGGTTGTTATTCTAAAAGAATGCTTTCCGTCATATATTGCAAAGTAATGAACATCAAGGAGGGATTTCCATGCCGTCGGGAAAACATCAAGTCACGTTGGAGCTTCCGATTGCTGACGTTTGGAACTTTGTGAAGGATATGGATCATTGGGCGCCATTAGTGCCAGGGTACATAAGCCATGAAAAGTTAAGTGAACGGCAATCGAAATGGGCTTTTAAAGAATCTGTAGGAATTCTAAAAAAGAAAATAGAAATGCTGATTACGATCAATGAGTGGATTGAATCCACAAAAGTTACGTTTTCTCTAAAAGGAATAAATGAAAACGTATCTGGTGATGGGTATTTCGAAGCCGAAGCCATAACAGCTTCCAGAACAAAGATGACAGGATATCTTGAGCTGACAGCAGCCGGCGCTCTTGGTTCCGTCATGAATGCGGTTCTAAAAAACTCGCTACCTAAAACAGGAGAAGAGCTCACGAATGCCGTAGCAGAAAAGTTATTAGAATTACATCCATCCCATAAGTAAAGCATGAGACCTTCGTGACGAACAGCGCGGAGGTTTCAAATTTTTCAAATAGATGATTCTGGAAAGAATGTATGATAAAGTATTGTTTATCGAAAATAAAAGGTGGTTTTACAATGGAAAATCAACATGATCAAAAAGCATTGCCTCCAAAAACTTGTTCAGTGGACAGAATGGTTACGCTTGAAGAAGACGTTCAAAAAGTATTGAATGGAGAAAAAACAGCGACGCGTCGTAATGGGCGTTATGCAGATGTTGGCGAAATCATGACTTTAAATGGCAAAGATTTTGTTGTGGAGAAGGTATACTCTCAATCACTTGGTGAGTTAACAGATGAACACGCTCGTCAAGAAGGATTCTCTTCAGTCGAAGATTACAAACAATCGATTTTGTCCCTACACCCTGGCATGCCATGGTTACCACAAATGCGCGTTTGGGTGCATGAGTTCCGTGCCGTTCAAGAATAGTAGGCTTTACATTGAAGATGTTGTATAGTTTGCTTTTGTACATACATGTTGCGAGTGTGATTATCTCGGTTGGGCCGTTTTTCCTTCTTCTGTCTCTTGTAAGAAAAATGAAAACGACTGTAGGAGACGTCACTCAAGCATACTTAGATACGTTTCGCTTTTCCGTAAGATTGGCCAAACATGCCGGACATGTCCTTGTGGCATCCGGCGTAGGCCTTATTTTAGCTGGGCATTGGACATGGACAACACCTTGGATCTTAATGACGATCATCATCCTCGTGTGTTCTTTATTATTCTTGGCACGGGCATTTACGCCAACCATCCGTCAATTCGGAGAACAGAATGTCGATAGGGATGTTTTAGTACATAAACTAAAAAGGGCTATATGGATTTATCTTACATTATTAATGATCATGCTTTGGTTCATGGTAACAAAACCGGTGCTTTGGCAATGATAGGAGATTTATAGAATGCAAAAACAAGTGATTGTATATTCCACGAATGACTGTATAGAGTGTACTTTGGTCAAGCAAGTCTTAACTCAAGCTGAAATCCCTTTTGAGGAAAGAAATATTGCGGATAACTCGCAGTTTCAAGTAGAAGTCGAGCAATATGGTTTCCTTGGGGTGCCTGTAACTGTGTATGCTGATAAAGCAGTTAAGGGGTTTACAAATGAACTGAAAGAAATCATTGAACTTGCCCAACAATCATAATTAAAGGTGACACTATTTTCATTTAAAGGATTCCGGTTTTGGTTCCTTCTAAATAAAATAAAATGACGTATGAAATGGCATACGTCATTTTATTTTTTTAATGGCTATGTTAAACATAAATGTTGATAACAGGATATAAAATAAGTGCCTCGTTAAAGCTGTTATTTTTCGCAGCACTGAGGATTACTGAAATATTGTTTCGAAGTGAATAGAAGTTGGGAGGGGTTTCGGTGAATAATGTGGACATAAGAAGGCCAAGAATGGAGGACATTAAACAGTTAAATGAATTTTTTAGAATGGTGATTATTGATACGTTTACTAAGGAAGGTTTAGGGGAGAAGTTGGATGATATTAATGAGGAAATTAAAATTAAGGAAAAATACTTAGAAAGTGATTTTGAAAGCAATGGTGAAAAACGATATTTTTTGATTGCTTTAGATGGTGAAAAAATTATTGGTTCAATTGAATTCGGCCCAGCAAGTGAACTCATTAGTGATTGTACAAACAATGCTTTCAAAGAGCTCATTGAAGTAGGTACAGTATTTGTTCATCCTGACCACCAGAGGATTGGGGTAGGGAATTTGCTATTAAATAAAATGTATTTTACTTTACACAGTAAAGGCATAGAAGAATTTTGTTTAGATAGTGGATATATTAGTGCACAAAAAATCTGGAAAAAGAAATTTGGACCACCTGATTTCTTGTTGAAGGATTTTTGGGACGAAGGGTATGATCATATGATTTGGAGAATCAAGGTAAGTGATTGGATTTAGTTTGAGAAGTAAAAAAGCATAAGTGCTTAATCATCTACCATGAAAATACGTTTCTATAGTCGTTTAGAGACTTTGATTAGGCGTTTTCAAGGTGTTGCGACAGTTATCTGGATAACTAATTATATTGGTTCCGTTGGCTCTAAATAGGCAAGCATTTGACCTTTGAAAAGCAGGTAGAACAAATGCTTATTTTAGCGTGTCAAAAATCAAACAAGATTACTGTTCATAATTTTAGAAAAGTATCTTAATAAAGAAAAAACACAGCAACTATTTTTACTGTGCCTTTGAATCCTTTTGACTCCTACCTGCGAAAAAAACAGAGCATAAAAGGAAAACTATTCCTAAACCAAATCCAACTATCATTGAATAGTCAAAAACATTCTTTAATGCGAATCCACTTGTAATTGATGCGACAAAAAGCATAACAAAAGCTACTGTATAGTTCTTCTTCATAGATTTCTTCAACCTCCTTTTCCATTATTATACTATAAATCTAATTTTCTAATGCCCTATCTAAAAACAATAAAGTTTAAGAAAACAAAAGATTTTTTGATTTTAGAAAAATAACCTTCTAGTGAAGGACATTGTCCAAGAAGGAGTAATGTCAATTTTTGTTGAAGTAATAGATTAGTACAGTTTCATATTTGCGAACGATTTTCTTTTAACTACCACCACTATTAGATGTCCATTTCAATGAAGAGGTGTATATGATTGAAGGAGTTCTCAATTGCTAATATCTTAGAAACATTGAAAACGCGATTAGATGAAAATAGTTTATTACATGTACAATGTAGATTTGGAATTTATCCCAAGAAGGGTTTTGTGTTCAAAAACCCAATTGCAATTGAAAAATTAGAAAACCTTATTATGGAAAACGGGTTGAATCTGCCAACAAATTATAAAGAATTTTTGTTACTACATAATGGTGCCGAATTCTTCACCTATGAATATGGTAATGCATTTTGTCTATATTCCTTAGAAGAAATGATCCATGAATATGATAAGATGCTTTATTACTATCACAGCACCTATTATAAGCAGAATTGCTATCCTATCGGCTATGTAACAGATATTGGGCCTATCTTAATTGATCATTCAAAATTTAATCATTCAGATAAAGAGAATGTGCTTTTGATTGGTATTGAAACAATTGATTTTAGTTGTGATTTAAAAACTTGGCTAGAAAGAATGATTATTTCTGAAGGTCATTTGTATTGGGAATGGTATTCCAAGGTTGTAGAATATGAATAAGGGCATTTTTTGTATTAAGAGTGATTAGAACAACAAGAATTTATCTCTCTGAATTGAATAGGTATAGATATTGGCTTTTTCGTATTTAATGTTGCTTTTCATAAAGCAACAACACTTACTGAGCTAAGTGCGTCTTTTTTTCTAAAAATACTATCCTAAATGAAATGTTTGCGAAAAGAGCCTAATTATATGATTGGATTTTGGAGAGGGAGAAATGGGATGATCTTTAAAAGAATTCGGGATAACTTGCTGGAACTATTAGTAATGTATTTTGGCTGGGTAATTATTCTAATAGAAAAAATTCCAATTACTTTTTTAACAATTTTCATTGTAACAATGTCAGGTTATATTTTAGGTGAGTTAATTAGGCTTCTTATTTTTCATAAAACAGGTAACAAACTATAGATTCATGTTTCCACCAATGGAGCATTGTCCGAAAAGGATAATGTTCTTTTTGTTAAAGAACCCAAAAGGGTAATTCAGGAAATGTTCTTCTAAACCAGATGAGGAACATTTCACAGGTATTACGAAGGGGATTTGTTATTCATACCCCAGATGAAGAAAAATTTCTCATATGCTTTTGCTAATTGATCTTCGATTTCGTAGCTAAAGCACTTATTCGCTACAGATCGGCCACTGTTTGGTTTTATCTCTCCTAAATCATGCTAAAAGCAGTGGGTCTCACATCACTGCTTTTATACATGTTTATAATTGCTTTCCATTGATCCGGCTTTTGTTTTATTAACTAGGATAATCACAAAACTCAATAATCGTACCCTCTGTGTCTGCTGGATTCAAATAGATAAGACGTCTACCGTGTTTGTTGATACGGAGTGTGTCTTCAAGTGTACGAATACCTTGCTCATGCAACTCAGCAATGGCTGCTTCCAGATCATCTACACGATAAGCAACGTGATGAACTCCTTTACCTTTTTGTTTCAAGAAGCGTGCAATTGGGGACGTGGTGTTGTTTGTCGGTGCCAATAGCTCAGTCCTTTCACCATTTATATCGATTATGGCGACCTCACTTTCAACTCCTTTTGCTTCACTAACATAGCGGTCAATAAGTTTCCCGTTCATAACACTTTCATAAAAGCGAATGCTGCTCTCGATATCACGAACTGCAATTCCAATGTGGTCTAATAACTTATTCATTCTGTGTCACCTCGTTAATCATTTTAACCTACCGTCGATGGATATTCGAGTAGGGAAGTCTTTGCCAAAGAAAAAGGAATTCATGGTTTCATAGCGAATTACAAAAAAAGGATTATTTTTGGAGGAAACAAAAATGAAAGAGTTTGAAAAAGCTCCAGCTAAAGAGGCAGCTCAAATGTTTGTTACAAAACACTTTCCACAATGTCAGGCGGCTTTATTGTCGGGGAGTGTTGTAAGGGGAGAGGAGACCGAAACATCTGACCTAGATATCATCATATTTGACGATATTCTAGCTGATTCATACCGTGAATCATTGATGGCTTTCGGTTGGCCAATAGAGATTTTTGCCCATAACTTTCAATCTTATAAGCAAATATGTAAGACCGATTATGAAAGAGCACGACCATCTATGCTCCGAATGGTTTCGGAAGGAATCATCTTGAAGGGTCATAAAATCATTGATGACATCAAAAAGGAAGCCGATGAAATTTTAGCAGAAGGTCCTGCAAAATGGTCAGAAGAAACGATTCGTATCAAACGTTATTTCATCACCGATGCCTTGGATGATTTGATAGGATCGAATAACCGTGCCGAAAGCATTTTCATTGCGAATACGCTGGCAGATCTTGTACATGAATTTGTGTTAAGAACGAATGGGCATTGGATCGGGGCTTCAAAATGGATGATGCGATCATTAAGGGAATTTGATCAACCATTTGCTGAAGAGTACTTTCATGCATTCGATACATTTTATAAACATGGGGAAATAGAACTCGTCGTGAAACTAGTAGAGGCAGTCCTTGAACCACACGGAGGTCGTCTATTTGAAGGATTTTCAATTGGGAAGGGTGAGCCTAACTGAAGAAAATAAATCTTAGCTTTATAGGTATGATTATCATTACTCTTCTAGGAGTCTATCTAATCTTAAGTCCAATGAATGTCATTGAACTTATTACACAGTGAAATAAACAATGAGGTGAAGAAATGAAAGAGAATTTGAAGATTATTGAATTAAAGTCCACAAATGATTACCGTGAAAAGCTTTCTGAACTATTAATCAAGGTTGTAGAAGATGGAGCTTCAGTCGGCTTCTTGCCACCACTGGACCTGACAGAAGCCAATCAATATTGGGATTCTGTTTTAAAACCTGAAGTGATTTTATTCATTGCAACCGTTAATGATGAGCTTGCCGGAAGTATTCAACTCCACATGAGTTCGAAGGAGAACGGCAAACATAGAGCAGAAATCGCTAAATTGATGACTTCTCCCGATTTCAGACGAATGGGAATCGGGAAAATACTGATGGAAAATGCTGAAAAACGCGCAAAGAGTGAAAATATTTCGCTAATCGTGTTGGATACACGGGAAGGTGACCCTTCAAACAATCTTTATCAGTCATTTAATTACATTGAAGCTGGGCGGATTCCTCATTATGCAAAATCAGCAGATGGGGAACTCCACTCTACAGTTTTCTATTATAAAGAGCTATAATAGGCCTTCCTCAAATTCGAAAGACGAAAATAACGGGCGACTTCATATCAAATCTAAAAAAGCATCCATTCCCATTTTGGGAATGGATTGCTTTTTTGTGTACAACTGTTCTGTTAGTCAAGGATCCCTGTTTGAACCAATTTCACATCAACTTTCAAGTTGACTTTTGCATTTGGATAATCTTCTTTCCATGTCTTTAACCGGAATTTCCTATCTTGTGCTTTGTATTTTGAACCTAATCCTAGCGGATCCACGTCATTTATCTTAAATTTATTTATGATGGTTCTCCCTTGCTTTTCAAGTTGTCCTTCAATCTGTTTAGTAATTTTATTTATTATCTTTGGGAATGGGGAAGGTTTAGTAGATGAATACTGCTGAAGTCGAGCCTTGATTTTCAACTGAATGTTAAAGGTTGGTTTTCCATTGTGAATTTGTACCCTATATTTGGGCTTTGAATGGATGATTTCGATCACAACTTTATCATCGTTTTTCATTGTGAATTGTTGCATACCATGGTTACCCTTTTCAACTAAGTTTTTGAAGATAAAATGATAATGTTTTGGTATTTCAGTCTTAATTTTATCGTCCTTGAGTAGGGCAATGCTGGAAATAATGAGATCGTCACCTTCCTTTTTTAAAATAGGTAAGTAGGGATCCAGTCCTTCTTTGGAATATTGGTACATAAATGTATTGAAATCAGTGTGTGGTATATTGCCATTCGTCATATTTTGTTCGAGTAAATCTTGGATATATAATGCCATATTTTCATTTTGTTGTGTTTTCAGTAGAAGGAGGTCCTTGGTTTTTCCATCTACAATTGCCATTTTGCTAAGAGTACCAATAGCGGGATCTCGATTAATGGTATCTACTACAGGAAAGATTCCTTTTGCAGCAAGGGATTTGCCAAATAATAAGAGACGTATTTGTCCACTAACGAGTGGAAATCGAACTTTACCATTTGTTTCCTGGCGAACTTCTTTACTAGTATCCCCATGACCAGTAATCGTTTCAAACTTCGGAGGTTCTTTTCCTCCCTTAAATACAGGATAAACATAGGTCCCTTCAAGATTATCTTTTTCTGTCAAATCATAACCATAACCTTGAATGAAATTGAGTTCATTTACGACAAATGAGGGAAGGAAACTACATCCCGTTAGTAAAGTAACTAAAAAAAATGTTAAGGACATTCTAAATTTCACTATTAACTTGACCTCTTTTCAAAATTAAATAAAGAATAAATAGTAAAGGAATATAAACATAAAACATCCAAAAATTTATTTGACTGACCAAATTTAAATATTTGATAATGAGGCTTCGATCCGAAAGAAGTTGGCAGAAAACGACATCTATCAAACAAAGGATGAGAAGAGGATACTTCTGTTTTGTCCGAAAAATTAACTTGAAACCTCTGCTCGATGCCCAAAGTAATAAAGAAATGAGAGAAGTGATGGTAAGCATGTAAAATGATATATAAATATATTCAAATCTTTCCAAGAAAGAAAAATGAATCACCTTTGTCATTGAAAACTCTGGCCAAATCGTAACACTTAATTGCTTTTCGCTATAAAACAAGAAGGCAATAATTGCGGACAATGTATATAGTAATGTCGTAGCTAGGATTGCTAAATGCGCAAATTTCTGAGGAGATTTCCTTTTGTTGATAAATGGATACACCATAAGCAAAATCTCAAATCCAGCAATAGTATAAATGGAAGCTTTTATTCCATTTAGGATATCCGAAAGTGAATGATTCATGATTGGCAGTAAATTATCAATATGAGCATATCTTAGTGGAAAGTAATTCAAACTTACTAATGTAACGATTGGAAGAATAACAGAAATAAAGCATATTCCTGCAACAATTCGAAAGCCACCTGAAATGATATAATAACTTAGAGTCATGATAATGATAGCTAAACACCATGTTGGCAGGGTTGGAAACATCCATACTTGGACAATTTCAATATAGGACCTTAAAACCGATATGCTAGCTAGTCCATAATAAATCATGAATAGAACATTAATGAATCCGCCCAAATATTTACCGAAAATATTTTTTTGAATCGCAACGATATCTCCATTTGCTTTACTAACCAACTTGTACATAATCCATATTAAAACCTGAGCAACACAGCCAGCTAAAAGCACACTAATCCAAGCATCATATCCGGCTTCTTTTGCAATGCTTCTCTGAAATCCCAGTATTCCTACACCGACTTGGGAACTATAGATGATAAAAAATAATATATAAGGAGAAACCTGGTAACGTATGTCGACTTGCATAGAATGCCCTCCTTAATTATTCACTAAAATCCGTTTTGCGTTTTGGATGTTTAGGAATGCTAGTAGATTTCTTTTTTCTTTCTGGTCTTAAGTTAATGGGATTATCAGTTTGCTTTGAAAATGGAAGTCGAATCCATAAATCCTGGAAAGCCGTTTTCCGCAAAGGATAAAGACCAATAAAGGGAGTTCCAAAAGATGAAATTCTCAACATATGAGTAGCAGCAAATATGCAACCTATACTAATTCCTAATAATCCCATAAACTGCGCCAAGACAATCATAGGGAATTTTATAAATCTAAGTGTATTTCCGACTTTATATATCGGTGTTGCAAATGATGAAAGGGTACTAAGACCAACTAAGATGAGTAAGACGTTACTTGTTAATGCTGCTTCAACAACTGCCTGTCCAATGACAATTCCGCCAATGATTCCTAGTGTTTGAGCTACTTTGACTGGAAGTCGAGTACCCGCTTCTTTAACTAACTCAATGATTAATTCTAAAAATAAGACTTCAAAAAATGGAGGGAAAGGTACCGCAGCTGTTGATGATACAAGAGTTTCTAGTAGTTTTCTTGGTATCAATTCATAGTGATAAGTAAGAATTGCGACATACAAAGGAGTGATTAATACAGCAATAAAGAATGACAAAAATCTCAATATTCGATAAAAACTCCCTATGATCCATGGATAGCTATAATCTTCAATGGCATTGAGTGATTCAATTAATGTGATAGGAAGGATGATGACATTGGGTGAACCATCGACAACAATAACAATTTTGCCTTCTGTTAATCCTGCAACTACTCTGTCGCTCCTTTCCGTAACAATGGACTGCGAAAAGAGCGTATTCGGATTGTCATCTATCATCGATGTAATATAGGAACTATCAGAGATATGATCATACCGGATATTTTGAATTCTTTGGATGGTTGTGTTCACGATTTCCTTGTCTGCGATTCCATCCATGTACAAAATGGCTACCTTTGTTTTGGACAAATCTCCAACGGTCAACTCTTTTGTAAGAAGTTCAGGTACAGGAAGCCGTTTCCTAATTAAATTTACATTCATGTCTAATTCTTCAATAAATCCCACTTGAGGACCCAACGCGGTAGATTCCATGGTAGGGAGCCCAACGGTCCTAAATTGGTTGTTTGCAATATCGACGAGCAAACATTCTACGTCTAATTCCTGCCTTCGAACAGCCACATGGCCCTTTAGTATTTTCTCGTGTATTTCTTTCGGATCCTTCGTTAATACAATTCCTTGAATCGGTATTTCGCTTCTTAACTGTATTAACGTAAACTCATTATGTAGATAGGGTAATAAGTCTCTATGTAAGGTTTCTACATTGATAAGAGTCCGATAATAAGAAATCCAAAAGGGTTCATTCTTTTCCAGTGATGTAGGATCATCTACAAAATCATTTGACTTCAATAACTCTTTCAACCAGTGATTTTCGGGAGTAGAATTAGCTCGCATAGATTACCTCAATAACGTTTTTCACATTATGTGTAAAAACAGGGAAAGTATTCATGGTAATGAAGTTTTATGAAAGGGGAAATTATGTTTATTAAAATCAAATTATCGCGACGTGACAAGAGGAAGTAATCCGGCACTCTAATTAGAAAAAACTCCCCTTGGAAGGAGAGTTTTATAAGTAAGTAGTTTTTGTAATAAAATTAACCCAAGAATTTCTCCAAAGGTTTCCAGTAGTTATCTCCCCAACCGACAGAAAGATGATCACCTTGTTCTTCTGGGAAACCAATATGGTCAAAAATGATTAGGGTATCAGAGCCTTGCTCTTTAAGTTCAAATTTTGCTATTGAAAACACACCAGGTTCCCAATTGGCAACACGCCAAGCTTGCACAATTCTTTGATTAGGAACTAGCTCGATATGACGACCTAAGATCATTCCTCCGAAGCAAGAAAACATTCCGCCTTCTTCTTTACTAATCTCGGTTGGGGCACCGCCTGTAACTGTACTGAACTGCTCGGAATCAGTGAGTGCTTGATAGACTTTAGATGGGCTTGCAGGGATAACAACTTCTTGATGAATTGTATTTGTCATGATTAATCCTCCATTTTTCGGTTTGAATTTTTTTCGAAAATTAATGCATCGCTTTGACAGACCATGGATCCACACCAGGATCTCGTCCTTCTGCTAAAGTTTGTAATCTTATTGTGTAATGAGTCCAACCTTGTTGGTGAGAAGCTATTTCTTCAACAGGTAGGTCGTAGTGTGTCAATGTTAATAAGGTTCCATTGTCTTTCGGAGTAAGTGAAAATTCTACTGTACTTGAACCAGGTGGGACAAGTTTAGATTTTTCCCAACCCCATGTCATAACGATTTTTTCGTTGGGAACCATTTCGAGATACTCACCCATGGCAATGTCAGAACCGTTAACATCAATTCGGTATTTCCCTCCAATTTTTGGTTCTAGGAGAATCTGTCTCCCCATCCAACGAACCATTTTTTCAGGATCGACAAAAAATGCAAACAATGTCTCTGGCTGAGCCTCAATATAAATTTCCTTTACAATTTTTTCACTCGGATTTGAATTCATTCTTTTTCCTTTCTTCCTCTTCGGCAGCTTCTTTCAAGAGCAGCAAACTATCATCCCAAAAACGGTCAATGTACTGTTTCAAATCGGAAAAACCTTCCCTCCTAATGCGATAATACCGTTTTGTTCCTTCTTTCCGAACCACGACAAGTCCTGATTCTTCTAGAACCTTGAGGTGCTGGGATACTGCAGGCGCTGAAATCTCAAAATGAGATGCGATAGCGGTGGAGGTAAGCTCTCCATCACGAACGAGGGATAGTATTTCTCTCCGTCTAGGTACTGTTATGGCTTGTAACACTTTTTCAATCATGTTATTATTGTAGCGTTCACTTAATTAAGTGTCAACTTAAGTTTATGTACATCAAAATATATATCAGTTTTTATCAGTGAAAAAATATTGTTGTTGTAGGAATGAAAGGGGAAGTATTTATGACGATGCCACGTCCTAATGATGAATCGAAAGAATTTTTTGCTTCGGTTATACCGGTTGAACCTCGCGTTACAGTGAAGCCAATGTTCGGTAATCTCGCAAGTTTTATGAATGGAAATATGTTCGCTGGATTATTTGGAAATCAAATTTTTGTAAGACTTCCAGAAAATGACCGTCTTCTATTATTAGAAGAAGATGGGGCAGTAGAATTTTCTCCCATGCCTGGAAGGAAAATGAAGGAGTATGTAGTACTTCCTGAACAATGGAGAAACCATCCCGATCTTGTCAAAGAGTGGTTGAATAAGTCATTATCTTGGGTGGAGACACTGCCAGTAAAAGTGCCCAAGAAGAAAAAAAGCAAAGCATAAATCCTTTATGGTTGCTATGAAAATTGAATATTAAATAAGCGAAGGATAAGAAATTATCTTCGCTTATTATTATTAAATCGGATAATCTTATGCGGTTTCATTATTATCTTAATAACGAAAGCTTGTTTGAACGTGCACTTCGTATTTCATCGATTTATATGGGAATATTAAACAAGAGGTGAATAACATGTTGGGGAAAAAATTCCTTGTTATTTTTCTTATATTAGTTTGGCTCTTTTATGCGATCGGCTTCGCACTTTTTGGAATCTTGGGATTTGTTGCGGAGGCTTCAGAACAAGGCTTTAGAAGGACACTTTGTGGAATTGAAGATTGTAGTACAGCAGGATTTATATATTCGGTTGCTTGGCTTTGTGGAATGATCATCGTCATTTATGTATTACCTCCGATACTTGCCATTCTGTACTTTCGAAAAAGAAAGAAGAATAGATAAAATAAAAAAACATTGGACATGACTGCCCAATGTTTTTTGTGTGCTATAAAGTATTTTTGTAAAAAGTCAGCTGATTCTTGCCGTTTTCTTTTGATACATATAAAGCTTGATCGGCATATCGCACCACCTGATAAAGCTCGATATCATCTGTTGGCCACAAGGCACACCCAATACTACAGCCGATGTTCACCATACTGCCTTCAATATGAAAAGGTTCATTTAAGGCGGCAATGATACGGTTTGCTACGAGTTTAATATTTTCTTGAGTAGGTTCCGAAAAAGTTTCTAGTAAAATAACAAACTCGTCTCCACCCAACCGAAATACAAATTCGTGGCTGCGAATGCATCGCTTTAGACGGTTCGCAACAGCTTGTAACAAAACATCGCCATGATGATGACCAAACGTGTCATTTACACTTTTAAATCCATCAAGGTCTATGTATAAAATTGCGTACGGATTTTGATTTTCATCAAATTCAGCTTTCTTCTTTTTCAGATATTCTTCGAGTGATAAGCGATTAGGCAGTCCAGTTAACTTATCTAGTTGAGCCAAGGATTCCATTTTATCAAGATCAGATTCTGTTTGAGTCAAAGTGGAAATGAGCTCACTTAACGAAGTAGAAAGGATTTTGATGTCGGTAATTCCTTCTTTTATGGGAACTTCGACTCTTTCACCGTTTCTTAATTTTTCAGCTGTTAAAGCCAATTGCTTCAGTGGATTAGAAATCATTCTTGCTAAAAACCATCCTATTATAGCGAAAAGGAAGGCAAAGAGAAATCCGATTAAGATCACTTTGTTTCTCAAATCTTTCACGCTCTTAAAGGCGATATCTTCAGGTTGTCTGATAAGGACAGACCATTCAAGACCGGGATAGTTTAAAAAACCGTCAGCCAAAGCATATCCGGTTAAATAATGCTTGCCGTCAGGCCATTTCTCTAACTTCCAGTGACTCTTTCCTTGTTGTGCTTTCATAACGGATTCCATGTGGAGCGGCTTTCCAACCATGTCTTTTGGACCTAAAATCACCGTGTTATCTTTTTTGCTCACAATGAAAACATCGAGTTGTTCTTCTTTTTGTTGGATAGGTTTTATGATAGATTTCTTTACTTCGTTCGCCCATTCCCAGCTAAAGTGAGCGGCAAGTACACCCTGGAAATTGCCTTCTTCATTATAGATAGGGGAACTGATGTCAACGAATTGCAGCGGTTCACCACTTGGATTCGGCAACAACTTGGCCAACAAAACCGCATCATGCACATCGCCGATAAAAGTTTTGTCAGTAGCATTCTTAAAAACTGGACGCTCTGATATATCTGCCCCCAAAAGGATGTTGTCGGTTGAGGCCCGGACCATTCCTCTTGTATCTGTATAGCCAAGCCATGAATAAGAAGGGATGTTGGCTTTTAGTTCATTCACCAAGTCACTTACTTCTTCAATATCTTGAGGATTTTGTATCGTATCTAAATGACTTAAAACGGTGATTTCTCCATATCTTGACCACATAAAATAATCTAATTGATCGGCAAGCTGATTCGCTTTCTCGTTAAGTGAAGCGCTTATCTGCTCTTCTGAGTTTTGGCCGGATTCTTTACTAATGACGATACTGATGACAGCCGTAAAAATAATGATAAAAGCTGAAAAAATGAATGCAAAATAGGAACGTAAACTAATAGTCATAACTCTTTCTCCCTGATCGACAATTTCTTTGTCTGTATTTGTCGAAATTTCTAAATCTATTATATAAGAGCAAGCAGGAAAGAAAAAGCACTTTTAATAATCATAGAAAAGGACAACTCTTCAAAATGAAGGAGTTGTCCATACATAATTTATGATCTGGCTAGGATTTTTGTTTTGAGATAATGATCAATCATGGAAATGGGAATAGAATCAAGGGGCAGGGGCCTAAGGGATATAATGGTTGTTGAGGGAATAAGAGAGTCTTTTTGGGCTTGCAGCAAGGATTTATACATGGCTTTTCCACCTACTGCATTAGCAGAGTGAATGGTTATGCGGTCTGCGAATAATTTATCTCTGATCATCCTTTGTACCAGCATGAATCCGTTTCTATAACGATCTACCAAATCATGGTCTAAAGAAAGATGTTCAATTTCAAACTTATGCAATAGCTCCAAACACTCGTCAATCGTTTCTGCTAAAACGTATCCATCTGGAGCAATTCGATAGTCATCTAGGAAAACAGATATTTTCTTCATTGTTTATCCTCCCACATCATTAGGGAGTGACTAAGAAAAGTCGAAATGCCCTTTATTTGTTACTCTAAAAGCTTAACACAATTTTGAGCGTCATAGTTTCAAATTCCAACAATGCTATTATTTCCCAACTTTTAAGCTGTCCATGGGTACTCTATAAAGAAGGAAAAAGAATCTGTTGATAATATTTAACCTATAATGGAAGGAGATGAACGAATGTCATACTGAATTTCCTTTGTTTCTAATCCTTTCTGGAACTTATGTTGCACTATTAAACAATGTATGTTATTCTAAGTAAGAATTATTTTTGTTTGTTCGTGAAGGATTGGTTAGTGATTCAACTTTCTGTCTTGAAGATTTGAGCAAGGATAGTAACACAATGTGTGCAAAAGCACACGAGGAGGAAACACAAATGGAACAAGGTAAAGTAAAATGGTTTAACGCAGAAAAAGGTTTTGGATTCATCGAACGTGAAGCAGGAGACGACGTATTCGTTCACTTCTCAGCTATCCAAAGCGAAGGTTTCAAATCTTTAGACGAAGGTCAAGAAGTTACTTTTGAAGTAGAACAAGGTCAACGTGGACCACAAGCTACTAACGTGCGTAAAGCTTAATTTTAGCCAACATATATAAAACAGACTCATTCGTGGGTCTGTTTTTTTGTCTGAAAGAGGCATTCACAAAAGAAACCTGGTTTTACACAAATAAAACGTTAAATTACACAAATAAAGTGTACAGTTACACAAATGAACCATACAGTTACACAAATAGAAGTTCTCCGATAACCTCCATTCTTAATTAAAGGGTGAAAAAAGACATTACATATCACTTTTTATACTCCGCTCATCTTCGAAATTTGACTATTTTTCGTAATGTCTTAAATTTCATATGCCATCATAAGTCAAATAAGGTTAATTTCATCATAAACAGGGGCCAAAATGCTGAGATAGCGCTTACTTGTTTTATATATTGGTGAGACACTTTTACAAATAAAAGGAAAACTACTTACCTAAAAATCCGAAAACAAAAAAACCCTGCTAGCGCGAACAAGCAGGGTAATGGTACAAGTAAAGTTAATGGTAATTTTAGTATAGCACAGTATTAGAGCAATGGCTAATCTTTTTTAGTACCTTTGTAAAAAGGAGAGAATTCTTCTAAATTAGGGAAGGAATTTAACATGTCTCCAAACAACCTTTCTTTTAATTTTCAGAGATCGTTCTACTAATAAGGTAAATATCGTCGATTATTAATCGTTTTATGCTGTTTTCCTTGCATGCAAGGTACTCATTCATTAAATATTCTAACTGCCTGATAAAAATACGTAACTCCTCGACTTCTACCACCAAATGGTTACACCTTATAGTTAGCGACAAAAATTAAATTCCTTCCCATCTATACTCTATGCTTGTTTAAGATAAAAAGCGAATTTGAATATGCAATGAGAACACCTTTGGGCCGAGAAATTTGATACATATCAAGAAGATAAATATTTTAAATAATCTAGCTGAAATGAATGATAAACCTTCATCGAGAAGGTTTATTTTATTTTTACAGATCATACAGAGATGAAAATAAAATATTAGATGTAACGAGTAATTGGGAAACTAATTGTTGCGAAAACGTGAAATTTTTATTTTTACAAAATGTTATGTGATTAAAATCGCTTTTTACAAAACTTTTTAAGAGAAAAAGGTGAAATGCTAGCTTTTAAGCTTACGAAAATGGTGAAAAATCGAGAAAAGCATCTATTATACGAAATTATTCAATCTTGTCAACGTAGTATAATACCCAAAAAATCTCCTAATTTTCTGACTTAAAATTACTATATAAAAATAACTTTACTTCAATTACCATTATGTGACTATAATAATTCGTAGGAAAAAAGTCACGTTTGAAAAGGAGGTAAAGAGATCCTACGCATATAACAAACTATGTAAATACCACAATGACAAACCACTAAAGATCTTCTAAAAGAAAAACATGTTAAGCAGCATGATTTCATCTTCGTGATTAGTGTCACTACTATTACGCCCACCACCAACGACTAACTGTCCTAGAGTTTGGCGTGCCAATCGATTAGGAGGACCACCCACACATGGCCATACATCTTCAGCATCAAAAAAGAAAGACTTTATTTTGCGTAACCATACAGGAACTAACAGACTGTGTCAGAGAAGGACGGGTGATTACCAAACAGGTCACACCCTCACGTGTCAAAGCAATTACACATTCCTTATTTATGAATGCGGAAAAACAGCAACTATTTTTTTCACCCATGGTTGCAAATTTGGAAAGTGGAAATTTAGAGCATTGGGTAGACGGGAAAATTTCCATCATCGATGGGTCTCATCGTCTCAAAGCGTTTCAGCATTTGGCTGAAATCATGGAAAAATCGATCCTTAGTGAAAGAAAAGGAAGAGCAAAAATTGGTTGGAATATTTATTATCTGATGCAAAATTGCAGAATTCCAATCCAGATCTACGAAGGCCTTTCAGAAAAAGAGCAATCTCAGCTTTACATTGACTTGCATAAAAAGAAAATGACAAGATCAAATAAAATTTTGCTAAGTAAGGATACCTACATCAATTGGATTTCTAACTACTTATTCAAGGTGGATGCAGAAGGAGGGAATGAAGGTACAAAGAAAGCGATGTCATTGTCGCAACTAAAAAAGATTGTGAACATATTCGTAACCGGAAAGCTTATTCAAGGTGATAAAAATGCCAGTTTTAAACCATGTCTCCGCCGTGAGGAATACGTCCAACTAATCCACTATTGGAAGAATACTCTAAATGAAATGTGTGCTAGGAATACTACATTAAGCAGTTTATGTGATCATTTCACGAATATAGTAGCTATAGCGCAATTTGTGAATCACAAGTATGAAAACGCTTCCTGTGCAGAACGTGAACAAATCCTTCAGGAGAGAATGGGAGGTCTTGAAAAAATGGAGACAAGATTTCAGGTGTGGGAACTTTTTGAAGCAATGGAAGCAGAAGTTAGTAGGATGGATAAACAACTAAATTTGCTTAATCTAATCGGATGCGATGATGAAAGGGGAAATAAAGAAAGCCTCTAGAAGAAAGTCTTGGCCGACACAATCCAGAGGCGCTTCGGTCGGAGTATACCAACCTATCATAAGTATACTCTCTATTGGAACGAAATCATATAGATGACAAGGAGAGAAAAGCATGGATTTATCAAAAAAATATCTAATTGATGAAATGACCGTTTTATTAGGAGGGGAATTAGACTACCATGGTAACCTTTGTTCCCGTGTCGTCGTTGGAAGCGAAAACTTTCTAATCCATAAATCGCCAATGAATATTATAAAAGAATCCATTATCTATTATGGATCCAATTTCCACGCGGCATCGAGTTTTTCTAAAGACATTCTATCACATTCATATAAATGTCCGATTATAGTTAGTCTTCAAAAAGGGCTATGCATGTTTACAGTGAAGTCCGGACGGGATAACCATGACGCTATCTGGTTCATGTACAATCATATCGTCAAAGTCGAACCGTTCGGTAGAAAAACAAAAGTCTATTTCAACTTTGGACACTCCATGATTGTGGACTGTCGCTATTCATCTTTTATCGCGAAAAAGAATCAAGCAGCTGATCTATGCAGAACGATATCAGAGAGAAGTGAGAATGGAATTACTTTTTATGTGGATCAGAAAAGTAATAAGAAGATTACGAAGAAAAAGGATGGGACCTACAAATTTGCTGGAATTGGGAAAAATGAAGAATAGGTTCAAGAGAGTGACTTTGGCGGTCACTCTTTTTTTGGGCAAAAAAGTAGACAATTGTTTTGCCCCACTATCTCATATTAGTTTTTTGGATGTTTTACCCGATACATAATGGAGGCAAGAATATTGGTCAGCAGGAAAATGGGATTGCCCTGCGCATTTTCATGAAGCATCAATTCTCCGGCGTTCATGCGATCATACATTTCACCTTGTGTTTTTCCTTTTAACTTGTTTTTCGCTTCCATTTCTTTTAGTGCCACCAAATGACGGTAGGAGAAGGGTAACATGAAAAGAGAAAGCAGGACATAAAAGACGAAGATTCCTAGAAAAACATAAGTTAACATGGTATATCCCCTTTGTTTATGAAGTGTTGATTAATCTCAATATACCAAATGTTATGTGATTTTACTATATTTGTTAATCTATGAGGCTTAGTGGCTTATCTTCTAGGAAAAAGCCTTTATCCAACAAATGAGAAGAAAATTGTCCATGCTTGAAAGACGTTTAATGAATCCAAGAGGTGAATGGAAAGTTATATTTACGCTAACTTTAATCCAAAGTTCGCTCGATATGTTTTGACTATCTGACGTACATATATTAATTTTTGCTCACCTTCTAATTAGGAGATGGAAGAAACGAACTCCTGCTCAGATGCCCGGTTTTTCCGAGATGGATTTTGATTTGTTTGATATAATTTAGGTAGTTTGCCTATTATTCTGTTTAGGGAGAGAAATATATGAATGAATCATCACAAATATATTGGGATGAATTTTGGAAGTCTCAAAGTCAAGAAAAACCAAAAACAGTAAGTGCGTGGCAATTCGGAGCTGATCCAGATCATTTGGCTCAATTAGTAATAGATGGTGTAAAATCAGCCACTTGTTCAGGACTAATTTTTTATGAAATCGAAAACGAGCCACTGCCCTCCGTTGAAGATTATAGCATTATCTTAAATAGTAAAAATGAACCTTTAGCGATTATTAAAACAGTGGATGTTAAAATAATGCCGATGAATGAGGTTCCAGAGGAATTCGCTATTGCAGAAGGTGAAGGAGATAGAACTTATCAATATTGGAAAGAAGCTCACGAAAAATTCTTTGCTAAAGGGTTAAGTAATTTGGGACTTAAATTCTCTGAAGATATGATGTTGGTTTGTGAGCGTTTCGAATTAGTAGATGTAAAAAACAAGTAAGAAAAGCTTGGGATCTACTGATGAATCCGGTAAAATCTTACCAGACCTACAAGATCCAAATGGCGCCAATGAGTTCTCTTTTGGAGTACAAAACCGAAAAAAGTAATGCAAATTGCTAGCTAATTCGCATATGAATGAGCTAGCTTCTTTTTGTTGTTATATCAACGTTTATTGGGTTTTTATGTTGGAATTAGCACTCAATTGCATAGGTTTTAGATAGATGATAATAATTTCTGTCACACTGTGTTTTTGTATGTTAATTCACTGGTTAAAAGACTTACCAATTTTGGCGAAAAGGGATTAGACGAAGGTTAAATCGAATATATATTAAGATAAAAAATCTGCTGTCTTTATTCAAGAAACGGGCAGATTTATTAAAGAAGGAATACAGATGAAATTGGTAGAATAAGTAAATTGGATATAATTCTTAAGGTCTAAATATCAATAAGAGGAGAATGTCTACGGGAACTAACGAAGTAAAAAGTTTAAACTAAAATAAGCGCGAGGGGTTTAAAAATATGAAACAATTGGGGACGCTATACTTTTTGTGTGGAAAAATGGGAGCTGGAAAATCAACTAAATCAAAACAATTGGCGATAGATAAACATGCGGTACTGTTGTCTGAGGATGAATGGCTTTCATCTCTTTATCCCAATCAGATTGCATCATTTGAGGACTATCTAAAATTCTCAGCGCAGCTCAAGCCGTTGGTGAAAAAGCATGTCCAGAACATATTAAGTGTCGGTACAGATGTAGTGATGGATTTTCCTGCTAACACTCAAAAACTGCGAAAGTGGTTTTTGGATATGGCGTCAGAGGTCAATGCTAGCCATTAACTAATTTTCCTTAATTTAAATAACGAGCAATGCTTACGTCAAATTGCACAAAGGCGCAACGAACAACCCGAAAGAGCAGCTTTTGACACAGAAGCGGTGTTTATTCATGTTACTAAATTTTTTGAAGCACCAGAGGCATCCGAAGGTTTAGATATTTTAGAGTTTAGCGGAAAAGAATAACATGGAGTTCAATGATTAGTGTGTATAGAGACCTTTTGTTCTGGGAGGTTCTCTATGATGGGATGAGTGCGGCTAACGGTTTCCCTTTTGAGGTTCAAACCTTGCAAATCACATCACATTTTTTGTCACTAATATCAATGCAACTCTCAATGGAATTCTTTTATTAAATAACATCAATAAACGCAGAGAAGGGATAGCTTAATCGCTATCCCTTCATCTTAAATTCACTACCTAATCCTGTTGGTTGAAGAAATTTGTTGTCTGTTTTTATTGAGTGTCTTCGTCACTTTTGTACTCTAAAATATCACCCGGCTGACAATCCAAAGTCTTACATATCGCTTCTAATGTTGAAAAACGAACCGCTTTTGCTTTGCCATTTTTCAGAATGGAAAGGTTCGCCATCGTAATTCCAACCCTCTCCGAAAGCTCCGTTACGCTCATTTTTCGTTTTGCTAACATCACATCAATATTAATAATAATTGCCATATCCTCCACCTCAGACCGTCAAATCATTTTCTGATTTTATGTTAATCGCTTCTTGCAAAATCCTTTGGAGAACAGCAGCAAAAACGGCGATAACCAACGAAGCAAAAGGAATGATCATTCCAACAAATATGAGACCTGGGGCATCGTCTTTATCTGCCACGAGATAATAGAGCGGCAAACCTAAGACATGCAAACTACAGATGGAAATGGCGCAGTATTTGATTCTCATTAAAGCTCGAACAGACAATTCAGAGAAAGCAATGTTCTTGTCAATATAACTTAACAGTTTAAAAGCTTGATAAAGGGCGAAGTAAAAAGGTAATGCCCCTCCATATAAAAGAATGAAAATGATATATTTTATGGAATGAACCCCTAAGAAATCCGCTACCGCATCTGCCAGTTCAGGAACCAGAAATAGGCACAAAGCGAGAACCGGAATTCCAATTAGAATAACAGCTATCTTCAAAAATAATGTGGTTGCTATCTTCATAAAAAACACCTCTCGTATATTTCAAAATGTTAATTGTTTTTTGGCTGTGAATCCAAGAAATTCATTATAGGTTTTTGAAGAACGGTCACAAAAGCTACGACGACGCTTGTTGCTAAAACCCCCATTAGACCTAGAGATATTGGACCTGCTGCATCATCACCTGTGAATTGAGCATGCACCCTTAAATAAACTATTGCTAACAAAATGAAGAAAATGACAGTAAAAGCACATTTTTTTATTACCTTCAAAGATTGAAGAGATAACTCAGAGAAAGCATTGTTCTTTTCGATATAGGTTAAAAGTTTAAATACTTGATACAACGCTACAGAAAACGTAATACATATTCCATATGCACATACCAAAAGTGGATATAGCGAATAATCACCTGGACGCTCTATCGCATCTCTTCTGGCTGCTTCAGGCAACAAAAATATACACACTGCAAGCACTGCAATTCCAATCAGAAAAATTATTACCTTTAAGAAAGTGGTTGAACCTGGTTTTACATTCATTTAAAACACCTCACATATTTAATGACAACATGATTTTATCATATGATTTATCGTTTTACAATAAATTCATGTTGTTTTTTATTATATTATTGTTGTTATTGCATTATGTTTTTAATTTTGACGAAAATAAAAAGCATTTCTCATTACAAAGAAATACTCTTACTTTAGAATGTTAAATTTACAACTTGTTCAACGAAACTTCCAAATAGTTTTATAAAGTAAATCAACAACGAAAGATAACAGAACCTACTGAAAAAAATAATATCCTTCATCGTAAATTGTTTATCGGCAATCCCCAATCTTAGAGCTGGTGTAGGCTTCACATTATCCCATGAATTGTATGGCAAACAGAAGTTGTAGAAAGTACGAAGGATTGTTAAGGCGTATTGAGCATAGCATTAACATTTTCATATTCGAGAAATAGTATGCGAATTTCTGCTTGAAATACCAAAGAGTGCAGTAATACCAAGGAAATATAAAACGTAAATTCATGTGTGAATTCACGCTGAAAATGTATTGTGGAATTAAATTTTGCACCTTAAAAGGGAACTCGTAAGGCTGCGGCGATCCCCTTTTTATATTGTGCTAACGGGAGGTTAGTTGAATAAAAGCGGGTGAAATCTATAAGTCTTTATGGCGCAGTTGACTCAAACTGCGAAATTAAATAAAAAAGAGAGGGATTCTAAAGCATGTAAGAATCCCCCTCTATATCATTTAATCAGATTCGAATCCAATAGCTTGGACAAACTGACAATCAACAACGATAAGTTGTCCTCCTTCTCTCTCAGAATTGAAGAAAGCACAGCAATTTTTTTCATCAAAATTTACAAAAACGAGATCTTCAAGGATAGTCCCACCTGATAAAAATAAATCTACTTCTGTATTTGTTGATAATTTTCTAAATTGATCACATGCGCATCCTTTGCAACGATGTTTACTTTCAATTTTCTTTCTACAATCTTCACATTCTTCGTGTCTCATTCCCTTTACCTCTCCTTTTTTTAAAAATAAGTTACAATGACAGTTTATTTTGAATTAGAAAAAAGGATTGGACAAACATCTTACTAAAATTAAGATAAATCTATCTAATTTACATTTTTTTTAGTTTTGGTAAATATATACTTTTTGGTAGTCTGGTAAATAATAAAGTAAGAGTTTAAGAATAAATTAGTGTGCAGTTCGAACATGTTACGCAATAGAAAAGAGAATGCCTGTTGAAATAAAGGATGCTTTACTTCAAATGAGGTAGAGCATATTTTCTTCTTCAACTACAATGAAAATAAGTTTCTATAAAAATGGAAAATTGAAAATACTGAAGAAAACCCTGCTCAATATTCAAAAAAGAGGAGAGCGTAATAAATTGTGCTGGATTAGGGGTGACTGGATTAAGGTCAGTATCAATATAGATTTTAATTCAAAGTGGTGAAGCGCCGTTATTGAACTTATTGGGTGGTTAATGGGTCCTATAGTATAAGGTCCGCCTGCAATTTAGCCGGCTTTTACTTATTCGAATAACAAAGCAGGATTGTTGAATAAGAGGGAGATAATATGAATTTCTTGAAATTAGTTGTTACATTAATTTTTAGTATTAATATTCTAAGTGGCTGTGGTTCTGAGAAAATAGAATCCCTAAAAATGAATATAAACTTCTTTATATACAAGGTGTAAATAAAAATGAAACCGCCAGTGATCAAACACAAAAGGAAATACAGGATATTGAGAAGATTAATGCTTTTATCAAAAGAGTGGACAGTATTGAATTCTCCGAACATAAAAGAGATAAAATCAAACATAAAAACTCAATATATAAAATGAGATAGGGAATTACTATAATTTGTAAATCTAGCAAATTGCGAGATGGATATATTTGTCGTTTCTCACATTCCATAATGCTTGGGAAAAATGCTATAGTATGGAATATACAACCAAATAGAAGGGGAAACTCCGATGCTTTTAAAAAACGTAACGTACCTAAATAGTGAAATGAAATTTGAAAAAGGTGAAATCGCGATAAATGAAGGAAGTATCCACCTAAATACAGTGGAATCAAATGACAGTGAAGTGTTTGACTGCAGTGAATATCTTGTGATTCCAGGACTAATCAATGCCCACTTCCATAGTTATTCTTCGATCGCAAAAGGACTTATGAAAGAAATGAAGATTCAAGATTGGTGCAACGACTCAGAACAAGGGAGACTTCAAAATCATTTGTTCGAATATCTTGATACCAACCTATTAGATGAAGAATTTGTATGGATCGGCCAACAAAGCTATGTGGACATGATTAAGAACGGAGTAACCTTCGTGAGTGATTCTGACCCTGGAAATGATCCTGCCCTATTGGCGCAAGCCATCAATAAGTTGGGAATACGTGGAATGGTCGACACTTATGCGAGATTCCCAGAGTTACTTAGCCGGAAGGATGGAAATGTATCTTACGGTGCGCATTTATTGGAAGAAGAGGACATAACAGAAGAAACACTTCTTGAATGTGTAAAAAATAAAAAGAACTATGATTCTATTTTTATGACACATTGCATGGAAAATGGTTGGAGGAAAGATCTTGTCTATTCTAGTTTTAACAAATCTAGTGTAGAGCTCTACAAAGAATATGGACTACTCGATCATAAAACAATCCTATTCCATGGTGTACATATGTCAGAGAATGATATGGAACTTGCTGCGGATGCCGAAAGCTCGGTCGTACATTGCCCAATCTCTAATTTATGGAGCGGTGCAGGACAGGCAAATGTAAAAGAAATGCTCAGAAGAAAGGTAAATGTGTGCTTAGGTACGGATTATGCGCATACAGATATGTGGGAAGTCATGCGTATGGCTTACTATTTATTAAAACTGAACACGGATGTCAGCGAATTCTCCGCAGAGGCTATTTTTAAAATGGCAACCGTGAATGGGGCATGCGCTTATCAGCTCCACAACGAAATCGGTCAAATCAAGGAAGGATATAAAGCGGATCTTGTTTTTATCAAAAAAGACGCAGCACTGCAGCCACTGGTCCAAAAAGGGAACTTCACCAACTATCTACATAATTTATTGACGAACATGAAGAGCGAATTCATCCAACACGTTATGGTCGATGGTAAATGGGTGATGAAAGATAAAGAGATTCTAAACGTTGATGAAGAGTTGGTGAGACGAAGGTATTTGGAAATCGTGGAAAGGATCTTCGCTTAATCAGAAAATATAGGAAGGAATAAGTGAATGAAGAAAAGAGGTAACCCCATTTTATCTATCATGCTTGGTTTGCTATTCATTTTAACTCTTTATCTGGCTTTCTGGCCTGTTGCGATCAAGCCTGTTGCGTGGGATACTCCTAAGTCTGAAGGGTATCAGGGTCCTTTTAAAAAGAATAATAAATTAGCAGAGTTGAGTTTTATTGATATAGGAGATTACGCTGAACCTGAGTATATGGTTTACCAATCTGATTGGCTCTACGCTGCCATGAAGGGTGGGGAAATCATCCGTATGCGTCATGATGGTTCAGAAATGGAAGAGGTAATAACTACAAAAGGCCGCCCACTTGGATTCGATTTTGATTCTGAAGGAGCCATCATTGTGGCTGATCCCATGTATGGTGACCATGGTGGTTTACTAAGAGTGATCAATCATGAAAATGAAGCAAAGATTGAGCTATTAACAGATTCCGTAGATGACAGTCCTATTCAATTTGCCGATGCTGTTGCCGTCGCGCAAAATGGTAAGATCTATTTTACCGATGCCTCACAAAAAGTGAATGTCAATAAAATCGGGGACGTAGGTAAGGCAGGAGAAATTGATATCTTAGCTAATAGCAGCTCAGGAAGATTATTAGAATTTGATCCAGCTACGAAAGAAACGCGTGTCCTCATAAAGGACTTGAGCTTTGCGAACGGAATCACGCTGAGCAAAGATAAACAGCACATCTTTCTCAATGAAACGGGAAAGTACCGTATTTGGAAAGTGGATGTAGAGGCGAGGAATCTTAGTGCAAATGAACAACAAAATGGTGCGCACGTTTTAATCGAGAATTTACCGGGATTGCCTGATAATATGACAAGAGGTCAAGACGGGAGGATTTGGATAGGTTTAGTCAATCCGCGTAATGCCTTTCTGGACTTAAGTGCAGATAAACCATGGATGCGTGCCGTAGCTATGAGATTGCCGCATTTCTTGTTGCCAAAAGGTGCTGGGTATATGCACGTCATCGCTATTGATGAATCGGGGAAGATCTTAACAGACCTACAAGATTCAAATGGCGTCTATCCAAATATCACTGGTGTAACTGAAACGGATGATCAATTATACTTTCATCACCTGAATGAAACGAAATCCATTGGTTGGGTGAGGAAAACTGAGGTAGGTCTCTAAGGGATACAAGAATTTTTCTCCATAAAAAACGAACATGAGATATGTCTCCCAACCCAAGTATGGAAATGGACTTGTCTTTGCAGGAACAAATAGAATATGGCGGTGGGAGCAGAGCTAGCACTAAACTCGTTTAATGAATGAAAGGTCCTATTTAGTTCATTAAGTTTCAAGGCCTTTTTAAGCTGCGCCGCACCGCCCCATTTCTACAGAAAAACGAATCCATCTTTCTAAGAGGATTCGTTTTTCTGTATTGCAGGAAGAAATCATTATGCTTTCGGAACCTCTATTTCTTCAAGTGTAATTTTCACGGTTGTCCCAGTGCCTACTTCACTTTCATATTCTATCGAACCGTTCAATTCCCTGACAATTTTATTGGTAATCATGCTACCCAGTCCTGTACCCATCGTTTTCGTTGTGTAAAAGGGCAGTCCTATATTCTTCAACTGTTCAGCGTCCATACCACACCCATTATCTTGAACAGTGATGGTAATCGTATCATTAAAACTTGGTTGTATATCAATTTTTACTGTTCCTTGATCGTGAATGGATTCAATACCGTTTTTTATGACATTCATAATGGCCTGTTTCAAATAATGTTCATCACCATGAACATACCAATTGCCGCTTTTTTCAAAATCTATGATGACATTCGAATAAGAGGCGAATGGTCGCATTAATTGTACACAGTCGTCTACCAGTTGAGTGATTGGAATATTCGAAAGATTAAATGGCGCTTGCTTGGCTACATTTAAATAATCCGTAATGATCTTATTAGTGCGATCAAGTTCTTCCATGATAATAGGAGAAAACTTTTGGAATTGCTCATCCTTTGTATCCTTACTAAGGAATTGGATGAATCCTCGAACGGTTGTAAGCGGATTTCTGATTTCGTGTGCAATAGAGGCAGCCATTTGACCAACCATGTTCAGTTTATCGAGATAAACCATCTCTTCCATTTGTTTATTGATGCGGATTAATCTTTCGATTACATAAATCAATGCAATAGCGGTCACATAAAATGCTGAAAAATAAATCAAATAGAATGAAAGATCCAAAAAGCGAACCGTAAGATAGAGGATGGTAATGTAAGTTAAGAAATAACTAACCACAACCATTGTGCCTGATAACATTTTAATTTTTGATTTTAAAAACAATCCTCTAAAAAGGAAAGCGATGATGAAGGCCAAAATGGAAACGAGAATTCCAACCTCTTGAAAATCCCCTCCAATAAAATAGCGATAGATTGATACGACAGCCAGTACCATGATTCCCGGCAGCCATCCTCCATATAAAGTGAGAATCATGATAACAATCATTCGAAAATCGAAATGGGTTTCACCCAATGTTTCAATCGGATAAAACATGCAGAAAAGGGCCACCATCATTCCTATTAAGCCATAGCTAAATCTCTTCTTTAAAGAAATCGTATTTTTTGCTTGAAAAGGAAAAAACAAGTTCGCGTTGAATGTAAATGAAAACAATATTGTTATGTTAACCAATAACGGTTTTATGAGTGTAATCAATAAATATCCTCCACTTTTTAAATCTATAAACAAATTCATCATGTGAGCATTTAAAATATATTCTACATCATATTAATATAAATTTAGTGAAAGTGCCAAAAGAAGGGTTCAAAAGGTGGATCTGATCGTTGAATCAACTTTTTCAATTGTTCATTGATAGTTATCCATGCGAAAAAAAGGAGTATGCATATAGTGATTAAGAGCCTCAGTGCTCTTAATCTTTTTTTATGATTTCATGATGAATTTTGAATGGAGAAGAGGCAAATGGATAGAATTCTACTATTTGTATATGGATTATTGAGAGTGAATGAACCAGACCATTATCTATTAAAGGATGCAAAGTGTGTTGCGAGGCTAAGTTGGACTACAGGAAAATTATATGACAGTGGAATGGCATACCCGCTGATGATATTTGATTCATCGGAAAGGGTCTATGGTGAACTTTATGAGGTGACTAAAGAGCAAATAATAGCAATTGACCTACATGCAAGAAGTCAGAATAAATCCATTCATCCTATGAGAGTGAAACGGGATATCCAATCCGATTTTGGTACCTTTGAAGCTTTTGTTTATAACTATGATAAATCCCAAATGGAAAACTTTCAAAAAGTATCATTCGGTGATTGGAAATGTCATAGGTATCTACGAAAAGAAAAGCTATTTTATTTCGCATATGGCTCATGCATGGATACGGAAGAGTTTCGACGAAAAAAGGTGGAGCATCTATTTACTGACATTAAAGGGCGAGGGATTGTTGAAAAGTTAAAATTAGCTTACACACATACCACCTCTGATGGTGGATGCGCCGATCTTATAGAAAGTGATGAACAGGTTGAAGGAAAGGTATATGAAATCAATCAAAAAGCGCTGAAATATCTGTTTCTCCGCGAAGGTGTCTATTTAAAAATATACCGTCCAGCTTTTATTGAGATCCATATAGAAGGTGTATGTTATGCGAATGTATTAACCTTTTTAGTCGTGAATAAAAAGCCTGAAACGGCACCATCAGAATATTACGCAATGGAAATTCTTCGTGGAGCAAAAAGCGTGGTTAGTGCAGAATATTCCAAAAAGCTACAAGACGACCTATATAAAAAATTTCAGATGAAAGTTTCATTCTAAAATTGAAAATTGTAGCTGATAATACCTATACTTTTATATAGAAAGAGAGATTTCCAGTAGGAAGTCTCTCTGCTTTATTACCGATAATTTATTTTAGGAAACCAGCAAGTCTTTTTGCATATCGCATATTCGTTTTGAGAATCTCATAATACAGCTCAGGAAAGCCCGCTTTAATAGCGATATTATGCGAAGGATTGCAATGCTGAATTTCAATAATCCGTAGATTTCCCTCCTTATCAATTGCGATATCTACACCAGTATTTCCAAAATGGACACCTGTGTGATCGATTGCTTTAACAGACTCTATAGCTATTTCGGAAATTGCCTGTATTAACAATTTGTTATCCAAGTCGTTAAGCTTTAGGACTTCTTTAATTGTTTCCTCGCCTGATTTTACTATTGGAGAAAGGTTGCTAAGAATGTTTCCTGGCTGGCCATGTCTCGCAAATATCCCCATTACCTGCCAATGCGCATTTTGATTTTTGATAACAATCACACGAAAATCAATGGTGCGCTCTTGATAGGTGATCAACTCTAATGCTTCTTGAATCATAAACTCATTTTTTGCGAAATATCTTTTAAACAGGGAATAACCTTTATCTTTGTTTTTTAAATGGATTTTGTCTATTTGTCCGGTTTTGGGGTAGGTGATCACAAGATCCTTCTCGTCAACGGAAATCTTATAGATAGAGGACCCTTTGGAGGCATTTATGGATTTGACAATCATACTTGGAGAATGCTTAAGAAATGAATAAATATCATGAGGAGATGAATAAAGAGTCGAAACGGGAAGATAGTTCTTAAGATAGGAGGAAGCTTCCAAAGTTTTGTGAATGTCCCATTTATTGAAGTAGAAATCATTAAAGACGGAGTCACCGATGACGGATTTAAAGTGCTTGACCCATTTAGAACTAACAGTTCCTGTCTTAATCATTATGGAGGAAGGATAGGGAAAAGTACCTTCGTCCCATAGGTTTGTGGATGGATTATAAAGATGTCCTTTCATAATAAGCTTAGCTTTGTCCACATTTTCTAAAGAGAAAACAAGAACGGCACCCCTAATATCTTTTTCGTAATGATGTAAATAATCCAATAGTGTTTCAAGGCGTTTATTTACGGAGATTTCATTTGATCCAGCAAGTATTCCAATATATGGACCGATTATAATTTCATTGTCATTTTGCACAATATCAAAACGGCAATTTAGAGAGATTCCTAATTCTCTTATAAGGTCTGAGGATAATCTTATCTTGTCCAAAGGAAGATTTGCAGAAAGATAGACATCTATTGGAACGGCGCGTATTCCAAATCTAATTAATCCCTTCTGTGAATCGTCTATCTGCAAGGCCTTTGCTGCTTTGGGATGAAGGGTTAAGCGTCCTTGGTGATCGTTGTCGGATGTTATTTGTATATTATTCATTGTTAAACCTCCTAAAAGAATCTATGGATTATTGTATGAAGGATAAGATGATTATGTTTCGAAGTAGATACCATTTGGGAGTCAAGTTAGCTGGAAATGAGCGATTTTTCATATTATACTCTTGTTTCTTTTTCAGAAGTCATTATTCCCTTTTTGAATAATGGATAATAGTGGTAGAATAAAAGAGTATTTTGATCAAGGGAGGATGACCTTTGGAATTAATTGAAAAAGCTCTACAAGTGGCAAGTCAATCACACGAAGGACAATATCGGAAAGACACCACGATCCCGTACATCACTCATCCAGTCGCTGTCGGTATGATGTTAATGAAGGCAGGATATTCAGAAGAAATCATCGCAGCTGGAATTTTACACGATACGGTCGAAGATACGACGGTTACTTTGAATGAAATAAGAGAATTGTTTGGTGAAAGAATTGCTTCCATTGTTGAAGGCTGTTCGGAACCCGATAAATCTCTTTCCTGGGAAGAAAGAAAAACACATACAATCGAGTACTTAAAAAACGCTCCCGAAGAAATAAGAGTAGTAGCTTGTGCGGATAAACTTCACAATATCCAATCCATCATCAATGATTACGAACAGTTTGGAGATAAAGTCTGGAATCGATTCAACCGAGGGAGAGAGCAACAAGAGTGGTATTATACGAATATCATAGAAAGTCTTGCTCATGAATCGGATTTTTCATTAGTAAATGATTTGCGAGATAAGATTGCTTATCTTTTTAAACAATATGTAGTGAATGAAGACGACTTTTCCGCAACAGAGGATGCTGGATTAGATAAGGATGACATGCTAGGTCGGGTTTATCCAGGAACCATTTAAGGGAGGAATCAAGGTGGAGGAGCAAGTAATCAAGGCAATTCAGGATGAATATCCAGATGATTTTGCCTGGTGTTATGGTTGCGGCAGAATGAATGAAGAAGGTCATCATTTTCGCACAGGATGGCTAGGCGATCAAACGGTAACCGTTTATACGCCGAAAGCAGAACATATTGCACTACCAGGTTTCGTGTACGGAGGCATTGTTGCTTCTTTAATCGATTGTCATGGCACAGGATCAGCAGCTCTAGCACTACATAGAAAAAATGGCCACGAGCCAGGGGATGGCGCAGAACCACCAAGATTTGTAACAGCATCTCTTAAAACAGAATTTCTGAAACCAACAGCACACGGCACCCCATTAAAAGCAATCGGAACAATCGAAGAAATTCATCCGAAAAAATGGAAAATGGATGTTGAGGTGTTTGCAGAAGATACCCAATGTGCGCGTGGGGAAGTCATCGCTGTGGTCATGCCGAAAACCTTTGTAAGTAAACAATAGTGAACAATAGAGTATCTACGACCTCAGTCATTCATGATGACTGGGGTTTTTCTATATAAAAATGCCGAATAACAACGACTTTCAAAAGGGAAATAACATCTTACGTCGAATTTCTTCCATAAGGAGATGAATAACGTGGATACAGTGACATTAGTGACTTTTAGAATAAAAGGGTTATTAACACCAATTAAGATTGCATCTAAAATGGCACCATCTCAGGAACAAATACATAAGAAACTGTTGGATATCAAACAAAAACATCAACTAGAGGGCGAGCTTGAGTTCAAGAAGCTCGTACAAGAAAAAGGTAAGAAAATGTACATTTATAAAATAGGCGATAGTAGATGTGTCGTCATGGTTGAAAAATTGCAGAAGATTATTGAGTTTGATTCTATTAAATAAGTCCTATACTACAAAAGGTACTACATTTATTCGTATAGAAAGAATTTAATTTAGGCGGGTCATATGAGAAGGATTAGAAACATAAAAAGAGAAGATTTTCCGAATATCATCCAATTAATTGATGGTTCTTTGGGTGAGGGTTACTTCAATCAAGAACAATTAACAAAATATCTTGATGGGGATAATTTTGGCTTCGTTATGACGAAAGATGATAAGATTGTTGGAGTCATCCTTAACGACATAAAGTCTGTAAATGAGTTGTGTGAAGAATTAGGGATTGATCCTAGTATCATTACGAGTCATTCAAATGAATCTTGTTTCGGATTGCTAAATGTGGTGGTTGTGAATCCTCACTGTCGTAAAATGGGCATTGCACACTCATTAGTGGAACGGACCGTTCATGAATTTGAAAGGAAAGAAATCAAGGGAATTGTAGTAGAAGCATGGAAAAAACCAAATGGAATCGTCAATATTGGAAGGCTATTATATGAATTTGGTTTCAGTGAGATTTTAGAAATTGATGAGTACTGGAAGGAAGACAGCCTTAAAGAAGGTTTCGATTGTGTGTCATGTGGTTTTCCCTGTACATGTTCGGCCATCATCTATTTAACGAAATGATGAATTACATAGAAAAAGAACATTTATTGTGCACGACGTGTAAAACAGGGTATGCACGGTAGAATAAAGTGTTACAATTGTAAGGCATGATTTTAGATTATCTATAAAGGGAGTTAATGTTGTTGAATAATAAAGAAGTGAAAAGTGAGTTACCTGAGAATTACGAGGAATTAAAAAAAGCGGCAAGTCGTACATCTAGTTGGAGAGACCGATTTGATGCCATTGATGAACTTGGAAAGTGGAAGAGCAAACAGACGATCGATATCCTAAAATCTAGAATGATGAACGATCCTGTTTATAAAATACAAAAGAATGCATTCCATAAGCTCCAAGCCTTTGGGGAAGATGTTCAATTACCTCCAAAGAAAAAAGGGGAATTGGTTAAGGATGCAACGAAAATTTTCAAACGCGTGAAAAAGAGCCTACCTGAAGGCCATTCATATGAAGAGTTTGCAGAGAAGTTAAAGAAAATGAGACTCGATGTTTATGATGCGTACGAAGGTGAAAAGGGTAATGAGTTTGAAAATTGGTTGAAAAAGGCATGGTTGTCTGTATAATCTGGTGATTCGTATCTGTTTACATGAGAAAGTTTTGTTTCAAAACCTTGATGAAGAACATTTTGCTGGTTATATGAAAGAGATTTGTACTTCATAGCCATGATGAATAACATTTCTCGGGTTTCATGATAGAGATTTGTTCTTATAAACCTGAATGAAGAACTTTTCCCGAGGCTCCATCAATATTTTTTTCATCCCGAAACGTCCTGTAAATTGATACAGGACGTTTTACTTTTGTTCGTGCTTAAGTTTTTATTTTGATTTCATTTTGGCCAGTAGGATAGATACCAAATATATGGCGATCTCTACACACAATTAACTGACTCAATGTGTTTATAACATAATAGTCGCCACCTTTTTTGCGAAGTCGAGACCGTTTGTATTACTAATCATCAATTTGGTCACTTTAACATGTTAATCAAGTCCACGAAAATGAGAGAGTTCTTGGTCAAGCCTTTCACCAATTATTTTTAATTTTTTTGCTCTTCTTGAAAATAATCACGTGTCTGGCTAAAGTCTAAGCTGTCAAATTTGATTAGAACACCTTTGAAGTCGTAAAAGGGCTCTTTTGACGAAAAGTTTTATTGACAATTGTAGCTATTCGGTAATACTATATACTAGTAGTCAGTAATACTGAATATAAGTAACACAAAATACCTGTGTTACAGAGTACTGAAAAAATATAAGTGAAATATAAATGGAGGTAAAGAATGGAAAATATCACGGAAATGCTGAAAGGGGTGCTTGAGGGTTGTGTGCTTGAAATCATCAGCCGTGGCGAAACTTACGGCTATGAAATCACGCAACAGCTACGAGAACTTGGCTTCACAGATGTGGTTGAAGGCACAGTTTATACGATTACAATGCGGCTTGAGAAAAACAATCTGGTGGACATCGAGAAAAAGCCATCCACTATGGGACCGCCGAGAAAATTTTACACACTCAACGCAGCAGGTCAAGAGCAACTTGAGGTTTTTTGGAAAAAATGGGATTTCATCTCAAGTAAAATTAACGAACTTAAGACTAAAATAAAATCAAAAGGAGAGAAGTAAAATGAATATTTTTGAAAAAATTATCGGAAGTATAGATGACAAGCGGGAATGGAGGGCGATGGAGGCACGTGCGAAGGCACTTCCAAGTGAGTACCGCAACGCTTACAAAGCTATCCAAAAATATTTGTGGACAGCTGGTGGTGGTCCCACTGACTGGAAGGACAGTAGCCGAATCTTTGTCGGCATTCTTGACCTCTTCGAGGAAGGCGCAGCGGAAGGCAAGAAAGTCACCGACCTTACGGGCGAGGACGTGGCTGCTTTTTGCGACGACTTGGTGAAGGATGAGCAAACTTGGAAGGACAAATATCGCAAGAAGTTGAACGATACGATTGGTCGTGGCTAATGGTAAATTCCAAGTAAAGTTTCACCTAGCATCGACTCTAACCACGCAAACCGTCACTGGGAACGACTTGGCTTCCTTTCCGACAAACTAGTGGCTACCGCTAAAAGCTATGTCGACAAGTATCGTAAGTATTTAAATCAGCGTATCATGAAGCGATTGGAAAAAAGTAAATTCAATAGATAAATTCGACTGAATAGCTGGTTACAAATGAAATTGTTCCCTTCACTATTCAGTTATATTTTTACCTTAGTAGTAAGTAATACAGAATATCAGTCAGACAGAGTAGTGAGGTATAGCCAATCTAGCGCCTTGCTGGGCTAATTATAAGGAGGAAAAAAGTATGAGCAATACAGCGATTTCTGTAAAAGGGTTAAAAAAATCCTTTAAAGGAAAGGAAGTCTTAAAGGGGGTGGATTTTGAGGTGCAGCGTGGCGAAATTTTCGCACTACTTGGCTCAAATGGAGCGGGCAAGACGACGACGGTCAACATCCTCTCGACGCTTATGAAGCCCGATGGCGGCGAAGTCGGTATTTGCGGCTTTGACGTCCAGCGTCAACCGGATCATGTTCGCCAAAGCATCAGCCTGACAGGGCAATTCGCTGCATTAGACGGCATGCTCACAGGAAGGGAAAACCTGATGATGATCGCCAAGTTGCGGGGAGTTTCCAATCCCTCTCAAGTCGCTGACGATCTGCTTGTAAGATTCAGCCTGACCGATGCGGCCAACCGCCGGGCCGATAAGTATTCCGGTGGGATGAAGCGCCGGCTTGACATCGCCATGAGCTTGATTGGTACGCCAGAAGTCATTTTTCTCGACGAACCGACAACAGGGCTTGACCCCGAAGCGCGGATTGAAGTCTGGGATACCGTCAAGGAGCTTGCCGGCGGAGGCACGACCATCTTGCTAACGACTCAGTATCTGGAGGAAGCCGAACAACTGGCGGACCATATCGCCATCCTGCATGGCGGAAAAATCATCACAACCGGTACCCTTAAAGAACTTAAAGAGATGTTCCCGCCAGCGAAAGTGGAGTATATCGAGAAGCAGCCAACATTGGAGGAAATTTTCCTCGCGATCATCGGCAAAAAGGAGGAGATGTAAATGAAAAGCAAAACAGGGGTATTACTAGGACGTTTAATGCGCAACGTCATGCGCAGCCCGGATACGATTATCACTGTAGCGATTACTCCAATTATGATGATGCTGCTATTTGTTTACGTATTTGGCGGCGCCATAGAGACGGGAACTGACAACTACGTCAATTATTTATTGCCGGGAATCTTATTGATGGCTATCGCATCCGGGGGCGCTTACACTTCCTTGCGGCTGTTTAACGATGTCAGGAGCGGGCTGATGGCGCGTTTCATTACGATGCCTATCAAGCGCTCGTCGGTATTATGGGCTCACGTGTTGACCTCGCTTGTTTCCAATGCACTTACTGTCGTTGTGGTTATCCTCGTCGCCATTTTGATGGGGTTCCGTTCAAGCGCTGATATCCTGAATTGGCTCTCGGTAGCTGGGATACTCGGGCTTTTTACTCTCGCGCTTACATGGCTAGCGGTCATTCCCGGATTAACAGCGGGGTCTATGGAAGGGGCGACAGCTTACTCGTATCCGCTAATTTTCCTGCCGTTTATCAGTTCGGCCTTTGTCCCTACCGAAACCATGCCTAAAATTGTCCGTACGTTCGCTGAGAACCAGCCCGTGACTTCAATCGTGAATGCGATTCGTGCCCTCTTGTATGAAGGGTCTGTCGGTAACGATATCTGGATTGCGCTTGCCTGGTGCGTCGGCATCATGGTCATCGCTTACTTCTTCGCCAGTAAACAATTTAAACGCCTGTAAGGGTAAATACACCATTAAGGGATTAGTCAAATCAATAATCTATCCGCTCCAAATTTATTTTCTACACATGGAAAGCGAATATCTTTTTGAAAAAACTGAACAGTATTTATGAAATAAAAGTTAAGTATGCGAAGAAATGTACTAAAAGTAACGGGGCTTTAGTTTATGAAGAGCCACTATTCAGCATAAAGAAAACTCGCCATTTATGGGGCGAGTTTTACTTTTTAATATGCCATTTATGATGTCAAACTGACTGTTATTTTGGTGTGTTTTTTATAAAACGCACCTCGAAACGGAATCCATTAGATTATTCCGGAGGCTTTTTCCAATGAAAAATTATAGTGATTTAGTTGTCCAAGACTCAACGTTCCAAACTTCATTCACAACTGCTTGATAAAATTCAGGTTCATGGGAGATAAGCAAAATGCTGCCTTTATAGGCTTTCAATGCACGCTTCAGCTCTTCCTTAGCGTCTACATCCAAGTGATTCGTAGGCTCATCGAATACAAGGACATTGCTTTCGCGGTTCATCAGCTTACAAAGTCTTACTTTCGCTTTTTCTCCACCACTTAAAACGGAGATCTTACTCTCAATGTGTTTGCGTGTAAGTCCACATTTTGCTAGTGCGGCACGAACTTCAGCTTGACTTAAATGAGGGAACTCATTCCATATTTCATCGATACATGTGTTTGAATTCTCGCTTTTTACTTCTTGTTCGAAATAGCCTACAAACTGGTATTCGCCGCGTTCAACTGACCCGGAAATTGGCTTGATTTCTCCAAGGATGCTGCGAAGAAGGGTCGTCTTACCGATACCATTCGCTCCAACTAAAGCGATCTTCTGACCACGTTCCATCGTTAGATTTAACGGTCTTGATAGTGGTTCGTCGTAACCAATGACTAATTCTTTCGTTTCAAAAATCAATTTACCAGAAGTTCTTGCTTCCTTAAAGTTGAATTCAGGCTTTGGTCTTTCCGCTGCGATCTCAATAATGTCCATCTTATCAAGTTTTTTCTGTCTGGACATCGCAAGGTTAGCAGTAGCTGCCCTTGCTTTATTACGCGCAACAAAATCTTTTAAGTTCGAAATTTCTGCTTGCTGTCTTTTATAAGCAGCTTCTACCTGTTGCTTCTTTGCTTCATAAATAGCAAGGAAGTTATTGTAGTCACCAACATAACGATTCAATTCTTGATTTTCCAAGTGATAAATGACATTTACAACGCTATTAAGGAAGGGGATGTCATGTGAAATCAAAACGAATGCATTCTCATATTCTTGAAGGTAACGTCGTAACCATTCGATATGTTGTTCATCTAAATAGTTCGTAGGCTCATCCAGTAGAAGAATGTCTGGCTTTTCAAGCAAAAGCTTTGCCAATAAGACCTTCGTTCTTTGTCCACCACTCAAGTCATGAACGTCTTTGTCTAGTCCAACCTCATCTAGACCAAGTCCGCGAGCAACTTCCTCAACTTTTGCATCAATAACATAGAAGTCGTTATTTGTTAACATGTCTTGCAAAGTGCCAACTTCTTCTAATAACTTATCCATTTCTTCTGGTGTAACGTCACCCATTTTTCCGTAAATATCATTAATGTTTGTTTCAATATCAAATAGGTATTGAAAGGCAGTCTTTAATACGTCACGGATCGTAAATCCTTTTTGTAAAACAGCATGTTGATCAAGATAACCAACACGTTGATTTCTAGACCATTCCACTTTTCCATCATCAGGCTGCAATTGTCCTGTGATGATATTCATGAAGGTAGATTTCCCTTCACCATTTGCACCAATTAATGCGATATGCTCGCCTCTTAAGAGACGGAAAGAAACATTATCAAAAATAGCACGATCACCAAAACCGTGGCTAAGGTCTTTTACAGTTAAGATACTCATATGTTCACACTCATTTCATCAGCTTTTATAAAAACATCTATATTTTTTAATCATTTTTGAATTTAGGTCACAATATAAGATTATACTATGTATCAACATTTATGGAAATAGGTTCGATCACCAATTGTCGTTAAAACTAGTGATTATGTCATAGGTGAATGGTTCTCTTGCACATATATAGGTAATCTGTTATTCTTTAGAAGAATTATTTTTGTTCGGCAAGAATTGGTAAGTGACTAAACTTTCGATCTTGAACTATTGAGCAAGAATAGTACCACAAGTGTGCAACTAGCACACGCAGGAGGAAACACACATGGAACAAGGTAAAGTAAAATGGTTTAACGCAGAAAAAGGATTTGGATTCATCGAGCGCGAAGGCGGAGACGATGTATTCGTACATTTCTCAGCTATCCAAACTGAAGGCTTCAAGACTTTAGACGAAGGCCAAGCAGTAACTTTCGAAGTAGAACAAGGTCAACGTGGACCACAAGCTACTAACGTTCGTAAAGCTTAATTTTAAACAACACATTCGAAACAGACCCTATTAATAGGGTCTGTTTTTTTGTTTTTCAAAAAAAACAAGGGACCTCCATGAGTTCCCTTGTTCTATATAAGTGTTTAAAATTCTATATAAAATGGCTGTGCATCCTTATCCAAACTGTATTCAATTCTTTGTCTGAAATTCAAAAACGTGACCATTTCCAAGGCTTGCTCAATAGGGAAGAAAGCTACTTCTAAACTCTCTGGAGCAGTGGTTAATTGGCCTCCAACTGGCTTTGCTAAGAACAGCGTATTACAAATCGATTCTTTCACATTTTGAAATATTCCATAAAATTTTATAACCTCAATATCAATCCCTGACTCCTCTTTCGTTTCCCTTATTGCCGCATCTTTCAATTACTCGCCTTCTTCAACTTGTCCACCTGGCATTTCCCAACCTCGTCTAGGACCTTTGATTAAAAGAATTTCCTGTTGATCGTTGAGGACAATCGTCGCCGCTGAAACGATATGTTTTGGCGGAAAACGGTTGAAAAAGGTAGGTTTTGAAGTCGTTTTACACATTTTTCACACAAAAGATTATCTTAGGATTGTAGAAATAGTACACAATTACTTCACAGTAGACCCATACTGCGCAACTATGATTAATATAATTTATAAATTTGAACACAGTCCTTTATCTTCTGGGTGCTAAAGTAGTATTCTTTACTTTTAGTTTTTTCACTTCCATTATCTTGTCTAATGTAAATAAAAAATGGCTATTTTATTTCAAATTACTTGAATCTCTGAAACGTTGGAGTCCAGCTTCGACCGCGATAGATACCGAATGGAATTTGGATCCTGGCGTTGGAGGAGAACTAAGCCTATAAAAAGGATGGGGTTATTTTATTAAAATGCGAGTTGTAACAAAAGGGCATGATATGATTTTTCGAATTGTAATAAAAAAATATTATTTTGAAGGAGAGGGATTGAAAATCTTGCTCAATCGGTGAATGATTTGAAAGTCGAACAAGAATTGACCATATTTTATTAGAAAAAACGGGTAATTAGGTTTGCCCGTTCTTGTGTTCTTCTTTATATGAATAATAGAATGTCTTTACAGCCCCGAACTTTATATGAGGGTAATCGTCAATTAGCTGCTCTACAATCCACGTGAACTTTTCTTTAAGATTTTTATGTTCGGTCGTGGTATTGAAATACTTAATGAGACGGTCGTTCCGCTTTTTAAGAATAACCTTTTCATTAAGTCCTAGATTCGCAAGGTGATATTTAACCATGTCTCTACTGATACCTAACTTTGTTGATATATCCCTGACCTTCATTCCTCCTAGAGTAAATTCCTTCACTACATTTGGTATTACTTTACTGGCATTTCTTTTGTCTTCCTCTTGTCTTGCGTTATAAATATCTGGATAATCTCCGCTATATTCTCTTAGGGATTTTCCAACCAATATTCGGTTGATGTATTTATAAGTGAATCCAACTTCCTCGCTTATTTCACGATTGTTGTAACCGGCCTTATCGAGTTCAATGATCCGTTCCACTAACTTTCTGTGGAAGTCCATACGGTCCTGTTCTGCCTGTTTTTTGTTAATGTCCGCAACCAGATTATCCAAACATTTGATTGTTGTATCTTGCTGTTTATCTTCTAATGAAAGGAAGAATTCTTGCTCTCTAATCCATTTGAAAATACTTACACGTCTAATGCCGGCATTGTTACTTTCTGTTGTTCTGCTTCCTATTAAATGAATGACTGTGACTTTCGAAAAGGCATCAATGTATTTTTCTACCTCTTTTTTAATTCCTGTCTTAATGTGCCTTTTAATATCGATGGCTTCATTTTTATGTGGGTCATATAAGTCTGGAATTAAGTTATCAACCCGATGTCCATATTCTAATGGTGCTGATAACTCTTCAAGCATTTCAATGATTTTAACTTCTATATGTCTTCCTTCATTCAAGAACTTGCCTACATTTTTCATCCCGCTCACTTCGTCAGGATCTACCCCCATTTCTAAGAGGAATTGGCGGTACTTCCTGCTTCCTTTGTATGCTTTTTGTATGCTTTTATAAAAGGCTGTATGAGTGTCTTTGATGAAATGTTCACTTAAGGTGATATTGTGCTTTAGAAGCAACTTTAAATACATTTCTCTGGTTTGCTCTGTCCAGAATCCTCTTACGTTGCCATAAAATTTTAACAGTTCTCCATCAAACGCTAACTGGACGAGTTTATCAATGGTATAAGGACCAGGATGAGCAAACATAAATCGAGTATTCGCTAGGGGTAAGCTTGTTCTAAGGGAGGTGGGGCAGCTGATGTTATCTCCATTGTACACTTTTGCTTTTATCCATTCGTTGGAGTTTTTACGTCTGACATAAGGATCATCGCCGTCCATCTTTATTCTGTTGGTAAGTATAAGTTCTTTATGGTATATATTGAGCCGATCCAAGAAATCGTTTTTCATTCGTCTAATCCTTTCATCGTGTTTTCGGTATGTTCATTATGTCAACTAATCGAAGTATGTTCAACAATGAGAGACGGTTATCGCTAGTGGTCGCCATTGGTAATGAGTGGATATATAACCTGAAAGTATAATAATGAAGGTGGTATACATATGTAGAATCAATGTAACTGGTATATCATTAATGTGAGACTCTTGCTACACAGTACAAGGATACTGGTAACTAAGTAATCTCCGTTAAAGGCGACCACTCTTTTAGGGTGGTCGTTTCGTCGTATTTGACCCATAATGCGCAACAATTAATTTCTATTATGAACGAATGTCCTTTAATGGAGATTTTATTTTATCGGTGGTAGGCTTTCAACAGTCGGTCCAAATTCGTGAATTGGCTTGGTATCACATTTAAGTTTTTGGGGATTAATCGGAATGAACCATACATAAATATATGAAGTTTTTAAAAGCTAGAGAAATTTTCGAAAGTGAAATAAACGATTTGATAGCCAGTAAAGGACCACTATAAGCTCGAATAAGACAATTGCAACTTACCTAGGCTCAATAGAGAGGTAATTGAAGAATAACAATTAGGAGTGGGAGAGTCATCATTAGATGATTCTCTCGTTTCTATATCGGTTTTGTAGGCTTTAAAATATGAATAAAAGTAATTCTAGTAAATTTAATTATATTTAATAAATCTAAAATGATATTATATTATATGGGTAATTTTCCCTATACCATCAGTATAATCAGATTCAACTATTTAAAGCAGAAATCTGTATTGAATACTGTATGTTTTGATTCTCAGTAGTGCAATACGAATTAGGTATATGAGAGGGGGAGAAATATGATTCTGTTTGATAATGTGGAATACGATCGTTTTTTTAATCCGCTTTGTTGTAAAAATAAAAGGATATATTATGAATGCATTTTACAGCTCATAGAAAAGTCAAAGTCAGTTCCTCTTCTTTATGAGACGGACGCTAGAGACATCTTAATTTTGTATCTCCGTAACTATTCTTACACTATGGAAGAAGAAGATAACGCTGGGAATGCTGATGAGAATATTAGCAGTAAGAAATCAGAAGTTGAAAATGCTAGTGCAATCCTAAGATATTTCAGATATTGTGGGTGGATTTCAGAACGCGAGATTGGAAGAAATGGTGACAATATTGCTACTGTTACGCCTTATTGTAGGAAGATGATTGATTCGATTGAGAGAATTTTTAATCGTGATACAAGTGCGGCTTTGACTAACCATATTTTCTCAATTTATGATATTTTACATTCTGCATTTATAGACCATGGCAGAACTCATAGACCATATTCCAATATTCTGGTACCAGTATCGGATAGTGTTTCAGACTTAAAAAATGAACTGTTGGTGCTTAAAGATAGCATTAGGTCTATTATGCGCATAATCATAAAAATGACAGAGACCAATGAATTAGGACAGTTCCTTATCAAAGATGAAATGATGGAGTCTTTCTTTAATGATTATTTTTTCATAAAGAAGGATGGTTTAATACCCGGATATATTTCTGAAATCGAGAAAATGCTTAGACACATTACCAATACGGAAGTCTATGAAAATATGATTAAGGAATATCAAAAAATAAATAACGCAACCGAAATCGCATCTCGTGAAATAGTAGATAGCCAGCTTTCTGAAGTGCAAAGTTTTATCAGCTATGATTATGTCAAAGAGATAGATTACATAGATAAGAAAATTAATAACTATTACAGCTTGTATTCTACAAGAATTCTTATGGTCTTAAGCAATAATGTTAATATGCAGACCTATTTAAATGACTTGCTGATGACAATTAAGGATTTTGATCCGAATGAAAAGAAGGATATTATTGATTCTATTTCCAAGTGTTTTGGCTTGCAGTCATACAAATATGTTGGAAGAAAATCAATTGAACGTCGAAAGAAACGCAAACCGAATACAAAGAGTGGAGCTATTATTACCAGTTCATTATCAGATGAAGAAAAAGCAAGACTTACTAAGGAATTGTTATACGAATATCCAGATAGGTACAGCGTGAAGGAAGCAATAAGTTACTTTGATAACTTACTTGAAGGTAAGGCAAGTTTAATACCGGATGAGACGTTGGTCAAAACCAGAGATGATGCCATGATGGTAGCAGCCAGTATTATATATTCTGGGGCTGGAGATTTTCCATATGGGGTTGAATTCTTGGAAGGAACTATAGAAACAGAAGTTGCAACGATAAGCAATATACGAATTAAGAGGAAGAATTAAATGAGTGATATCAAATTAAACATTTCTGTAAAAGAAGAAAATAACATATTGTTCAAGCGTTGCATTCGTAAGTTGTTGGATTCAACGTTCATTGTTGGTGACAAGGATGATAAGTTGTATGCATTTATATCAAGAGAATCAAATAGGCAGGATGTTTCAGATTACTTGCGTATGATTGGATTTGATGTATTAGTAGATACAAATGTAAGAATTGCAATGCTTAAGCCTCATGAGGCTGATGAAGAAGCAGTAGGATTAAAACGAGCAAATGTTGTATCTTTCACAACAGAGCAATACCATCTACTGCTTGTGCTTTGGGAAGTATATCTGGAGAACCTGGGTTATAGTGATGAGAATGTTGTAATGCTTGGTGATCTTATTGATAAAGTCAAAGCATATGAAGTAGACATGGATAGTAAAAAGTTATCAGCAGCTATGAAGATTTTTAAGAAATATGATCTGGTTGATTATGATCCAAAGGATAAGTCGGAAGATGCTATTATCACATTGTATCCGTCATTACAGTTTGGTTGGGATATTGCACAATTCCAGACAGTTTCTGCGGAATACATGAAGAACAACCAGACAGAAGATGACCTGGAAGAACATAATACAGATAGTGATGAAGATGAGGAGGATGTGGAATGATCAGATTGAAATCAATTCGATTGATCAACTGGTATGGATTCAGCCAGATTACTGTTCCTATAGGCATCTTCACTTTAATTGCGGGTAAGAATGGAAATGGTAAATCAGTTTTGTTGGATGCCATAAAATATGCATTGTACGGGGATACAGTCTTTAATAAATCTACAGAGAATAAAGGAAGCAGAACGGTGACTTCATATACACGAGGTCTGCTTGATGCCACTGCAGCCACCTTTATGAGACCTGCAGAACAGATGCCAAATGTTTATACACATATTGTGCTTGAAATGGCGGAGGTGGAGCTTGGAAAGAGTTTTATCCTAGGAACAGTAATAGATACAGACTCTGGGAATGGATTTTTAACCAGAAGATATGTAGTAGAGAATAAGAAACTTGAGAACATTGCTCATACATACGAAGATAACGGACAGGTCATTCCATATAGTACATCAGAATTGCAGAAAGTTCTGGGTGTAAAAATGATGGATGTAAAAGAGGGCGTACTCAAATTTATGCAGCGAACAGGACTTCGCTTGAATGAGCAGCAGTTAGCATCTTTCCGAAGAAAACTTCGTAGCATTATGTCTTATGATCCAAATGCTAAGATTGATCAGTTTATCAGAGAAAGTGTATTAGAGGAAAAGAAGGTTGATTTCTCAAAGCTGGTAGAAGCCAAAAATAATATTGATACTTTGAATAAGAATTTTGCTACTATTGACGCTGAAATTAAAGAACTTAGCGATATAATCAAGCTTTTTGACGGCTTGCAAAATGCTAGAAATGTCATCCTTTCGGATGATGTGAAGATTGCATATAGAAAATTATTGAAGTGCAAAAAAGACATTGAAGAAGCTATAAGAAATATGGACATGGCTAATAGACAGATTGAGGAAGATGAGAAAAAGCTTAAAGCAATTGCTGACCGTGAAAAAGAACTTCGTGCAGCTTACAATAAAGCGAAAGATAATTTGAATTCTATGGACTGTGCGAAAGCAATTGAAGAGGCTGAGCAGGCTTTGCAGAATGCACAGGATGAAAAAGAGAAACTTGAAAATGAAAAGACCGCTCTTATTGAATTCCAGACTAGAGTAAGTCAACTGTTATCCTGGTTTTATGAAAAAAACCTGGCAATTGAACACCAGGATGTATTGTCTTCATTAACTTTGGATAATTTCTCAAAGATTCAAAAAGAAAGTAGTGTTGATTATCTTTTAAAGAAAATCAAAGATCATAGGGATGAGATCTTAGCTGAAATAACCAGAATTAAGGATGAATTGAAAGAAAATGGAAGACAGCAATTAAAGTGGCAACAGGTTATTGATGATTGTGATTCAAAGAAGACAACATTTTCACAAATACCTGATTATGTCGCATTAAAGAATGAAATTAATAAAGAATTTGGAAAAAGAGGCATACCATCTGAAGCTTGTTTTGCATGTGAGTATGTAATTGGTTTGACAGATGAGTTATGGCGAGATGCAATTGAAAGCTATCTTGGAAGACGAAGATATACTATTTTGGTTGAGCCGGAATATTATGACATTGCAGATGATGTACTTAATGCATCAAAAAACAGGTATGCGCATTTATTCAATACAAAGCTTTTAATGAAAAAAGTGATAACACCTGAAGAGGATTCAGTTGTTCAATTTATTGAAGTAAAGAATCGGGTTGCAAAGCAATATTTTGATTACCAACTTGGGCGTTTTCATGCAACCACAAAGGACAAGGTGAAAAATTACGAGAACGCTATATCAAAAGATGGAAGAGTATCCGTTGCAATGGATAGTTTCTTCCTGCGCTTCGATAAGATAGGGTTTTACTGTTTAGGACAGGAAACAATTGAGTTAAACAGAATAAAAGCTAAAAAAGCACTGGAAGCTTTATCTGCTGAATACAAGGAATCTCATGAGCGATTGCAGCAGGAAGAATCAAATAAGTCATATCTAGATACAGCTATGGAGTTCTTTGGTGAGAATAATTTCGATGCCTGCAGATTGTATGATGAAGTATTAATGGATTGTGCTAAAAAAAAGGATGAATTAGAACGTTTGAAAGACGCTCAAAAGAATAACCAAGAGTATATGGAACTTGCTGAGCAAGTCTATAGACTCGAGCAAAATCTTGAGGCTATGAATAGAGAACAGGATGCAGTTCGTGACAACAGATCTGCTATGCAGACGGAATATAGGATAAACGAAAACAGGCTGAAAGAAAAGAATGAGAGTATCACAAGTATAGAGAGTGATTTGATAGAATTTGAAATGACTAATAATGTAGTATATACAAAGGCTATTGAAGATTACGAAAAGCATATTGCAAATGGTCCAGGCAGTGCTGGTGGTGTATTAAAGGATAGAGCGCGTTCAGAACGTTCTCTTAGAGAAGCAGGGGATAAGCTTACAGGAGCTCAAGCTGCATACAATGCAGTTAGAACTGAAGATAATCAGTTACCAATGTCTGATAAATCCAGAGCTGTATATGAGTCAAGAAAATCTAGAATCTGGATGGATGATTTGCAGGAGATACAGGAGAAGTTAAAAGAACAAACCAGACGATATGAAGAAATATTTAAGAATGAGTTTGTACTTACTGTGTTGAAGTCCTGTGAAGCAGCAAGAGATGATCTGAAGTTAATAAATGCGGAATTAGCAAGACTGAAATTCAAGTCGAAATATGCATTTGATGTTAAGTACGTTAAGGATGGTTCTGATTATGGAAAAATCCTTGAATATGCTAATTTCTTAAAAGAACGCGAGGAACTCGGAACTACATCAAGTCAGATGACTTTTGATGCAATGGCATCCTATTCAGATGATAAGGGAGTAGAGCTTGAAAAGGAGATACGGAAGATTATTAACCGAATTGTGGGGAGTAACGATAAGAATCAGATTGAGCATTATGCAGATTATCGAAATTATATGACATACGAAATCTTACTTACAAATGATGTTCTTAGGTCAGCCAAGCTTTCAAAACAAACTGGTTATAATTCTGGTGCTGAAGTTCAAATTCCATACATGCTTATTTTGTTATCAGCATTATTAATGATTTACAATGATAAGCTTAATTCAACAAGACTAGTATTCATAGATGAGCCATTTGCAAAAATGGACCCAACTAATGTAAAAATCATGCTTGGATTTATGAAGGAGCAGAATCTTCAGATGATTTTCTGTGCTCCTGATAAGACAGAGCTGATTGGTAATGAATGTGAAGTTGTTTTACCTGTTCTTAGAACCCAGGTAGATTTGATGGAGATAGGAATTGTTGAAATGCACAAGGGAGTGTAGCGATGGAATACGGAGAGAAAATCCTCACATATTTAGTTGATAATTATCGGAAAAGTAAGAAGGATTCTGGAGATAACAAAACGAATAGGAGAACGCAGGTAAAACCTGAAAAATTATATAAAAAGTATAATGCTAATGATGGGGATTTTGAAGAGATATCCAGGTTGAATCAAGCGGTAAATGAGTTGACGGAGAAAGGCTTTACTTATAGCACCACAGAAACCTTTGGAACTCAGTTACAGAGTATTTATCTTGTTGATGAAAGAATTCTCGATATTGAGAAATACCTAAGTGATAAGTATGGTTATGTGTCAAAGCATATGCAGATTGAACAGTTACAATTTTTGGTTGATTGTTACAAGAATGCCTCTCCTATATGTGAAAAAGAATGTGCACTATTATTGAAGAGCATTGATAATAGAAAGATTCCAAAGAATTATGAAGAACTTGATAATGTTTTCAAAGCAATTTCGTTCATAGAAAATAACCAGACGGATTTATTCATCAGAGAAGTTTCAATGAAAGTTTATGGTGATTCAAAGTTCTTTGAGAAAGTAACAATGCATCCGGTGTGTACTTTATTACGCAAGTATTCAGATAGAACTATTGAAGAAAATGAGCTTATTGATGAAATTCTGGTGGATTATCACATATATAAAGAGCCTCAGAAACTTAGTATTAAAGGAAATGTGGTGATTACCATTTCTGACAAAGATATGGATCTTAGTGGTTTTTCTGAAGGAATAGAAATCATGGCTTCAGATCTTAAGCAAATTCAATCTGTAAAAATATGTGCTTCGAAGTTTATGACAATTGAGAATAGAACATCATTCCTGAGATACAAAGATGATGATACAGTCACCTTTAATCTTGGAGGATATGCTAACAGATATCAGCGCGAATTTATTAAACTGATTCTTGACACAAATCCAGATACAAAGTTTATGCACTTTGGAGACATTGATGCAGGTGGTTTCTGGATACATCATAATTTATGTGAGATTACAGGAATTGATTTTGCTATGTTTTATATGTCTTCTGATGAACTTAAGAATGAAGAGTATGAGTCATGCTTGCATGGCCTTACAGAAAATGATATAGCCAGACTTAAAGAATTAAAAGAGATGGATTTATATGAGCATACAGTTAATTACATGTTAGAAAATAATGTGAAGTTGGAGCAGGAAATTATTAGTTTGAATATGATGAATCGGAAGTTAATAGTGTAGCGCAACTAATAAAAATATATAAGTAGAAGAATTGTAGAATTCTATTAGCGAACAGTCACTGTGACTGTTCGCTATTTAGATTTTAAATGGAAATAAGGGAATACTAGTTGGTGATAAATTCCAGTACAACTATTTGATAGTATTATGAATAAACAGAGGTTGATCTTACCGATTTATTTTTAGAAGAACACTAACGAAATCAAAGTCAATTGCTGCATATTACAACGACATTGTCCAGGAAATACCAAAAGGATGATAACTAAAATTGGTTATTGTCCTTCTTCAACTGGGGGGTGAATCTGCGAAAAGAGATTCGTTTATTTCTTTATTGGGGTTAAAGATACTACTTTCTAATTAAATTCACACACATGAGCACCGAAACCACCAATTAGAGAGAAGTGTTCGTTTATGTATTTCCTTATAAGTGGGATATAGAACTCGTTAGAGGCTAAATTTAGAATTTTAAAACTCTATATAAAATGGCTGTGTATCCTTATCCAAACTGTATTCAATTCTTTGCCTGAAATTCAAAAACGTGACCATTTCCAATGCTTGCTCAATAGGGAAGAAACCAACTTCTAAACTCTCTGGAGTAGTGGTTAGTTGGCCACCAATTGGCTTAGCTAAGAACAGCGTATTACAAATTGAATCTTTCACATTTTGAAATATTCCACAAAATTTTATTACCTCGATATCAATCCCTGACTCTTCTTTTGTTTCTCTTATAGCCGCATCTTTCAATGACTCGCCTTCTTCAACTTGTCCACCTGGCATTTCCCATCCTCGTCTAGGCCCTTTGATTAAAAGAATTTCTTGTTGTTCATTGATGACAATTGTTGCCGCTGAAACGATATGTTTTGGCGGTGAATAAGTGATTTGGATACTTTGTTCCAAACGAATTCCTCATTTCTCTCCATTTTGTAGGTGGTTCCAAAAAATATCTTTTTGCTATTAAATCGGAAGATTCTGATAATACGAGTTTATCATAGGTTACATCAAGTGTTCCAGACCTCCTTACGTTCTCGATTAGTGTCTTAATCTGAACCATCCGTTCACAACAATTCCTTTTTCATAAAAAATATTTCCTCTTACCCTGTCCTTTTCGTTGATTTCTTCTTATATAAAAGGTGAAAGGGCAATATGATTGGTTCGTTATTATCATCTTGGTGATTGCCGAAAACAAAGTAGTACGAAAATGGATATTCGATGAGGAGGAAGGTAGGATGAACAAGTTATTGATCAGCGGAAAGCCATTGATGGTAATTCCAGAATTGGCAGTGAAAATTGGATTCAACGAAGCGTTGATGCTGCAACAAATTCATTATTGGGTGAGTTCAAGCACTCATATAATTGAAGGGAAAAAGTGGATTTACAACACCTATAAGGAATGGCAAAACCAGCTCCCGTTTTGGTCAGAAAGTACGATTATGCGAACCATCCGCTCACTAGAGAAACAGGGTTTTCTCATCTCAGCGAATTGGAATTCCTCCAAGATGGATAAGACGAAATGGTATACGATTAATTATCAAAAAGTTGAAGAATTAGAAAATGCCGAGATGGAACTTTCCTTTGGTCAAAATGAAGTATCTAATACGTCAGAATGCACTATGGAGGAAGGAAGCTTGACCAAAGCAATACCAGAGAGTACTTCAGAGATTACTACAGAGAAAAACATTATAGTCGATGAAGTCATTTCCTACCTCAACGAAAAAACAAATGCAGTCTACAAATCTAGAACACCAAAAAACCGTAAAATCATTAGGGCTAGGATGAGGGAAGGGTTTACTTTAGATGATTTTAAAAGGGTCATTGATATAAAGACCGAAGAATGGCAGCATCTACCACATCTGTGTAAATTTCTAAGGCCAACCACCTTATTCGGAACAAAATTTGAAGCGTATCTCAATCAAAAGGTCGTCCAGAAATCATTTAGAGCGGAGGATTTTGACTTAGATGACTAAAGAAGAGACCTATCGCCTATTAGTAAAAATACAGAACATATACAATTCCTTCAAAGTGAACCAAGACGTCATTAATGCTTGGCATGAAATCCTCAAGAAGGATTCACTTGAAAAAGTGGAAAAACGATTGTTAGACCACATAAGAATGTCTAAGTACCCTCCGAGCCTCATGGAATTTGCGGCACCGTTACAATCGTTCTCAACCACTCCTAACGTGAATGAAACAAAGCGGTTGATTCACAAGCAGCCTACTACTGCTAGCAAAGAAGTCATGGATCAAGCGCTTGCGAGTATGAGAGTTGTTTTGGGTATCTCCAAGGAGGAGCAATAAATGAGTGGCAATGCACCGTTTAATTTAGAAGCAGAAGCAGCGGTAGTGGGTGCTTTCTTCTTAGACAATGAGTTGGTTAAAGAATGTACGATTCGTCCTGAACACCTATATTCTCCGAAACTAAGACTCTTATACACAGCAATTAGACATCTTGACGAAAAAGGAAGACCGATAGATCCCATCACTGTTTGCGAAGAACTAGGCAACAGGAACATCCAAAGGCTGGGTGGAGTCAGTTATATAACAGACCTAGCTGGCAGTGTGCCAACCACCGCAAACTTTCACTTTTACGAAAATATGGTCAGGGAATACGATAAAAAAAGAAAAGCCGTTCAAATCGCTGCAAAAATCATTGAAAGCGCAAAAAACTCTGAAATCAATAAAACCCTAAATGAGAGTATTCATGAACTCATGGCGGTTGACGATGACAAAGTCGATGAGGAAAACGGGGATATCACACCAGCACTAGTAAATCTTTTTGAAGAGTGCGAGAAGGACTTAGGTGATATCATCGGCATCCCCTCTGGATTTAAGCATTTAGACCGCCTAACAGGTGGTTTTCAGGAATCAGACCTGATGATTGTAGGAGCTCGTCCAAGTATGGGGAAAACGGCCTTTGCACTCAATCTAGCGATGCAGGCTGCCAAAGAGGACGTGAGCTTATTCTTTTCGCTAGAAATGTCCAAAAAGCAACTTCTGAAACGTATCACTGGTTTTACAGCAAGGATTGATAGTTTCAAAATGAAGAATCCAAGAAGAGAGTTTGGAGACGATGACTGGCGAAATTTCTCCGAAACACTTGGATACCTATCAAAAGTCAATCTTCATATCTTCGACAAAGCCGGAATGGACATTCCGTACATTTGGTCTAAAGTACGGAAGGCGCGCAGAGAGTACAAGAAGGACAAAAGAATCCTCGTCATCATCGATTATCTGCAACTGATCGAAAGCGATTCGAAAAATAACCAAAACCGCCAAGCAGAAATCAGCGAGATCAGCAGGGCGATCAAAACAATGGCTAGAGAACTGAATGTAGTCGTGATCGCTCTGTCCCAGCTCAGCCGAGGAGTAGAAAGTCGCTTCGACAAACGACCCATCCTCTCAGACCTAAGAGAAAGCGGCCAAATCGAACAAGACGCCGACCTCATCGCCTTCCTCTATCGCGATGATTATTACGATAAAGAATCCACCCAGAAAAACATGATGGAAATCATCTTCGCCAAACATCGAAATGGTCCAACAGGAACGATAGAACTAGGGTTTAATAAGGAGTATGGGAAGTTTGTGAGTTTGGTGGAGTGAGAGAAATAAAATAAAGGGTTATGAATCTTACTTATTACTGTAAGAAAATGTTAATACCTTTCTTAATGGTACCTATGTAACTGTTGAAACACAAAGATTCAACAGCTACATAGGCATCGGTTCGTTCAGACCACCCTTACTTATGAAAAGGTAAGTCCATTTGAGAAAACAGTAAACACCTTAAAATGTTGATGTATCAATGTTTAAGGTGTTTTTTTAGCGAATAATAAGGTAAGATTTGATTTCATTACACACATTTTTACAAAAGAAGTTTATTATGTTATTCCATGTCCTTTGTGATACCAACGATTTAGAGAAAATCTATAAGCAAAGAAGTTTATTTTTGAATTTAAAGAATTTTCGTATAAATTTATAACAATGCTATAATTGGTTAAGGTTAAGTACATAATTACAGAGGTGAGCCTTTTATGGAGAGACTAGGAATAAGTAATTGGGTATGGAAAAAGGGATATATTAAAGAAACAGTTCTGAATTTGAATGTAACTAAGATAAATATCATAACAGCTTTTTTCTCAAATTACGGACTTATCCTTATTAAAGAACTAAAAAATAATAATAATCTACCAAAAGATAAAATCAATATATACCTATCTAAGGAATTTAGTATGAATAATCCAGGTAAGCTTTTAGAAGGATTATTAGATATTGCTAATGTATATATAGTTCATCAGGACAAATTACATGCTAAAGTATTTATGTTTTACACTTCAGAAAGAATTTATGTTTATCATGGATCAGCAAATTTTACTCGTGGAGGGTTAGAGGACAATCTTGAATTAACACATGAGTTTAGCTCAACTAATGTTTCTCGGTTAGAAAATTTTATTAACCATTGTAAAATTGCTTCCGACAAGGTAACAAAGGAACTCATTAGTAAATATAAAGGAATTGATCAAGAACTAGAGAAATTAACTAATGCTAATCTTGAGATAAGTAGGAAAATTAATGAAATATTTGTAGACGAAAAAGATCTATTTAAGGAATCCGATTATGACTTAGATGGATGGTTTTTTAACTATCAGGATTATGAGACATTATTTCCAAAACACCAATATCAAGATGGTCCAATCATTAATAGGAGAAGAGACAATGTTCGTAAAAAATTACTTGAAATTAACAATCATTTAAAGAATAACGTGAAACAATATAATTTACACAATCACTGGGCATCGGGAAGAAACCCAGAATTTATTACTTCTCAAATCATTCGATCCGATTATAACCACAATCGACTGTCCTGGATTTGTGTGCGATATGGTAAAGACAAGAAAAATGCAATACTTAAAGGTAGTCCTGCAGAAAGATATGAAAGTTTTATAAAACACGCATGTATACAAGTATCCCTCGTCGGTGACGGTGTTCAAGTGGGCCTATTTCATGCTACAGCAAATGGAGCTATCGATAGGGATTACTTAAAGCGAAATATTGAACGACTTAAAGAAAAAATAATTTACGAAGTAACAAAGTTAAACGGAGAAAAATTTGTTTGGCATGTATTTGATCCTAAGACTGATAAGTCAATCAAATCATTTAGTTTTGATTATGAGGATCCAAATGAGTTTATTGAATTCTATAAAAAATATGATGATGAGGGATTTGAGTCTTTTTGTATTTTTCATATGAATCCTAATGATCAAAACCTTATGACCAAAGATAGTATTGTTCGAATTGCAAGTCATAAAATAGAAAAGCTTTATTCACTATATAAATTAATAACCTGGGTAATACCCGATTGATTTTTTTAGGATAGAGAGGCAGAACCCTGATGAGTTAAAGCGTTAACGTACTTGGAGCCAGGCACTATATTAAAGTTCTTTATTGTCACAAAATCACAACAATTAATTAAAGGTTAATTTAATTAAGAAAAGAATATATCTTTTGAGGAGGTGTGATGTTCTTGTTGGTCTTGGAGGAAGATGTTGAATTAGGTATTAAAATTGTAATGAATGAATTCAGGGATATAGTGGAAATTAATATTTTTAAAATAGAAGACTATAAATTCATAGCTTTTGTAATCTTATGTGATGACAAACCACCTTGGAGATATCACATATTGCAAAGACATGGTAAAACTGCTGAGGAAGCAATAAAAAATGCTCTAATTGATTTGACCTATGAAGCATACATAAATTAATAGAGACTGTTTTGGCTAAATTCAGATAGAACCCTGTCACTTAGTTGTTTCACTCAGTCAAAACTCTTCATCAAATACTTTTATTTTAGAATTGTTAACAAGAATCAAAAGAATTCCATCGTGAACTTCTGGTACAAAAGCCTGCATCTAGGTTTAGACTTATTTCGTAGAATGATACTCAATGTATGAAATTTCTACTTCACTTGATAAATTCCAACCAGAAAAAGATAAACTCAAGTCGCTGTAGAAGTCGTGGAGAGAGTGAAGAATACTCATAAAGTACTAAACCCTTTGTCATAGATCAACAGATTTTTTCTTCTAAATATGTTAATATTTAGATAAAGAAAAATGAGGTGACTTAGATGAAGGAAAAACGTGTAATCAGAACTTTTGGTTGGGTGCAAAATCCAGGAAAGTTCGAGAATCTTAAACGTACCGTTCAGGTTTTTGATAAGGATTCCAAAGTTTATAAAGAGGTAAAAGACCACAAAATTCCTAATCTTGTAAAAGATAAAGGGGTTCGTGACACACTGGTAAAAGCAATGAATCGCTCAGATAATCTGTATACATACAAAGAGTTAGTAGGTACGGGTACTTCCATCCGAGCAAATGCCCCGTGTGATGCCATCATTCAGGCGACAATACTAGACCAAGGTAACAAAAAAGGATACATTGATAACTGGTCAGCAGACGGGTTCGTTCGTTGGGCTCATGCTTTAGGCTTCATTGAATACGAACATTCCAAAGACGCATTTTATCTTACAGATACAGGAAAAGCTTATTCCATTTCAAGCGATAATTCTTCAAAAGAAAAAGCAATCCTAATCGAAGCGTTATCATCATATCCACCGGCAATACGAATTTTGACATTACTGGAAAAAGGCGATCATTTAACAAAGTTCGAATTAGGTAAACAGCTAGGCTTTAACGGTGAGAGTGGTTTTACATCATTACCACAAGACTTGTTCTTGGATTCCTTAGCAACTGCACCTTCATCACCATCTAATATTAAGAGTTCTATTCGTTCAGATTGGGAAGGTTCAGCAGATAAATATGCCCGCATGATTGCAGGCTGGCTCTCTAAGATGGGGTTAGTAACGCAACCAAGAAAAGATTTTGTTGTACCGACAGTTGGTGGTCATACACGTAATGAGTATATTTCCCATTCTTACAAAATTACAAAAGAAGGCCTCGATGTTATACGTAGAGCAAAAGGCGGTAGCAAACATATACGAGTACCAAAACGTGTATATTGGGAAATGTTAGCTACTAACATCACTGATAGAGTATATGTCCGTACAAGACGAGCCTACACTCTGGACCTGCTTATGAAAAGCAACTCTCCGTTAACAACAGTTCAATTACAAACGAAATTAAGAGGATTGGGGTTCGATGAACTTGAGGAGACAATCCAAAACGACATCAACGGTCTAATAAACACGGGTATTTTCATCGAAATGACTAGGAGTGGTTTCCAATTAAAAGATACAATTCAACCATTCATTATTCCTCAGTTAGGTGTCACTAAGTTTTTGGTCAAAGGTGCAATGGAAATTAAGAAATCGGAATTACGTCATAAGTTGAGGCACGTACCACATGAATATATCGAACTTATCGAGATTGCTCAGGATTCAAAGCAAAATCGTTTACTAGAATTCAAAGTCGTAGAGTTTTTCAAAAAAATATACGGATATCGAGGAAAACATTTAGGTGGTAGTCGTAAACCTGATGGGGCGTTATTCACTGACGGTCTAGTATTAAACCACGGAATTATACTCGATACGAAAGCTTACAAAGATGGTTATCGTTTACCCATTTCACAAGCAGATGAAATGCAACGTTATGTTGATGAGAACAATAAACGTAGCCAAGTTATTAACCCAAATGAGTGGTGGGAAATATATCCAACATCTATCACGGATTTCAAATTCTTATTCGTGAGTGGTTTCTTCCAAGGAGACTATAGAAAGCAATTAGAGCGCGTAAGCCACCTTACAAAATGTCAAGGTGCAGTTATGAGTGTTGAACAGTTGTTATTAGGAGGTGAAAAAATTAAAGAAGGTAGCTTAACACTTGAAGAAGTGGGTAAGAAATTCAAGAATGACGAAATTGTATTCTAATAGTAGGAATTGTTTTTCTAGTTTCTGGCAATATAGGAAGTCATCTAATCTCACAATAAGCTCACTCTAGAAGAATTTAAGTTCGAAAGAAAGAAAAATTGATGATTGTTTTTCCTTTTTCTATGATGATATTAGAGAGCTTTAATAAATTTTTGAATATTAATAAGTTATATGAGAATAATGCAAAAAAGCATTGGGAAATTTGGCCCAATGCTTTTTTTCTAATAGATTCAATCGCTACATAACCTAATAAAATGTAGCAGATAAATACTATCGTTTGTTGTGTTTTAAAACAAGATCCCAAAGATTGTTCATACTACTCAAATCACTATCATACATTGTGTAATTATCTAGATATCCATGATTTTCAATTCGGTTAATTCTGAGAACATCTTCCTTTGCGAACCATCCAATTAGGTGCCCACTTTTCAGATCATCAAATATTCTCACAGATACATATATGTCCTTAGGTTTATTATTAAACTGTTCTACAAGTTCTAAGGTTCTAGTATGGTAGGATTTTGTTCTTGTTTTAACATCTACCGTTATCTTATTAGATATTATAAAGTCAAATAGGTCAGCTTCCTGGTGACTGGTTCTATCTTCCTCGAAAATAATATTATTTTCGAGGAGAAATTTTTTGAAGATTTTCTCACCTAATTTTCCTTCAAACATTTTTTGCTTTTTATTAGATAAGCCTCCAGCATGGAAATCATGCTTATTTGATGTGAATTCTTTTGAAATTTCGGCATAATCTAATGCTTCTTTTATCAATTCATCTTCAAGTATGTATTTTTTTCTTAAGATCATTCTTTATCACGTATCCTCTATAAGTTTAATAATTATATAATACTACATAATTATTAAATGGTATATTATGTAATAAAACTTGTTTTGGAAATTCTATTTGAGAAATACTTCAATCAAGTTAAATTGGGAAAATAAAATGAGATTTAGAAGAAGATAGAAAGGGCATCTGGTAACAAAAAGAAAATGGGATTAAAGAATCATCCTCCCTACCGACACCTGATGTGGATTACAATACACAATCAAGCAGTATCAAGACATACTGGAAGGGTTACCAAATTATGTCCAGTATGCCTCGACCTAGCAATCCTTGCGAAAATGCCTAAGGAGAATGTTTCTTTTCCATTTGAGAACAGAACCTCTCCATCCCTATTCTGTCCAAAAAGTTGAAGACTTAGAAGCGATAATTTACAACTATATGTATTAATATTTTTTTTTGATTTTTCAGTTCGTAACCACTAAGTTTTATTTTCATTGATAATTATCAAGAATCTTGTTTATCATGTGTATGTTAGGTATTAGTAATCCACTTTGTAATTGAATCATACCTAATGATTCAAGATAAAGCTTAATAATATCAAACTGATGTTTACTGGATTTTAAAGACCTTTTTGTATCAAAGGAAGATTCATAATTTGAGTACCATGTTTGAAATAAATAGTGTTGTCGTTGTTGTCTGGTTCCACTATTATAACTTGAACAAAGATACAAAAATTCGAATATTCCGATAAATGAATCGGAAAAATTTTTCATGATGTTAATCTTTATTTTCTCAATGTCTACAAGTGATATACATTTTTCTCCATCTATTGTTAAAGCTAGTCCTTTTTTTGGTGTTTTTCTTATAAGATTGGCTCTTTCAAGTGTTTTCCAGGTATTATAACAACGGTTTTTACTCATAGAATAATTACTATAAAACCAGGTTTCAAAATCATCTAAACTTAATTCCTTACAATCATTTATTTTATTCAAAATAATCATTATTGTCTTAAAAAGATCATTTTCAGTTGGAGGTATCTTTAAAACAGCTTTATATCTAGTTTCAAAAAATGGATCTTTAAGTATGTCTAATAATACCAATAAAATCACCTACCTGTTTTTATTACTGTATTATTGTTTACCGAAGAGGATTTTTTTATAAAAAAACATGGTATTTGTTCAATTTACTTTTATCTTGAATATATTCATTTGTTAGGATATGTGTTAATAAACTTAACTGGACGAATTACAATGAGTAAATAGTTATGATGTAAGAGCTTAAATATTAGGAAGGGGAAGGGGAAGTGTGTAGTTTACTGTACCAAGGGATAAAACTTTTGATAATGTGGTTTTCTGAATAACCGATAACTAATATCTTAGACCACTTATCGAGCTAATTTCAGATAATTGATGATCCAGAATTCCTTCTTTGATCTAATTATTTTTTGAAAGGGAATCATCTGATCCCCTCTACATATTTGAAAAATGGAAAAGTAGATTAACTTGATTCTTTTTTTGCAAAAAATATTAACTCATGTAAATTGTGTTCCTTTGAAGAAAGCTTACCCTTATATCTTCGATATGGAATTTTATATACTTTTACAGTATCTGAGTCGCAATAAGTATTAAGTATGTCGACAATAACTTTCTCGTCCATAATTCCTTCATTACTATAACTTACAACAATATATTTGAATTTAGCATTTTCAATTAGGTCTGAAAATTCTGTTATAACATCTTTTTTATTACAATATTTAGATTTTACGTCTTTATAAGGTCTTAAACCTGTTACACCATAAATCTCTGGATAGTCATATTTTGCGATTGTTTCTAAAAGGTGATAGTTAGGTAGATACTGTCTTGTATTGTATGGAGGATCAATGTATAAAATATCCCCTTCTATTTCTCTAATTAATTGGTTTGCATCCTTGTTAAAACATATATTTAATTTATTGTTGGTGGTTACTGGGAGTCTAACCATTTCTAATGGTTTAAGTGCTCTTTTATCCCAATGTTTTAAGTATGCACCAAAAGTTCCTGATATATTTGAAATATAAGGGACCGCTTCAATTAATCCTGCTAACAAATAATAATATTCATTTTCGAGTATTAAATCATTAATGTACCATTTTTCAATTTCGTTTCTTATAAAGTCAATTCTTTTTGCATTTTCTATAGAAAAGTACATTCTATCACAATCTTCATGAGGAGAATAATTTTTCCATATGAACGAATTTTCCTTGGTAAATGAATAATTTTCCAATGGGAAATTGTCTAAATATGAGAAAGGATCATTTATATTTAGTGATTTAAGTCCTTCAAAACTTGGGATAGAATCGTTTTCTATAGTTGCTTTTTGTAATACAAATGAAAAATACAATTGATCATTTGAATAAGTTTGATATTTGTTTTTAAAATTTCTCGCGACTGTTGCGGTACCTGAAAAAATATCAAGAAACGATGAAGCGTAAGGTATGTTTTTTTCAATAACGCTTTGTATATTGTCGATTAATAATGTTTTGGTTCCAATGTATCTCACTTTAAATACCCCTAGTGTCGTAGTTAGTGATAAGAACTTCTAAAGACGCATCTCTGTCTTTTCTTTGATAATTACTATTTCCATAACTTGAATTAATAGGGGTTACAAAAAAATTATTGGCTTCACACCACTCAATCAAAACTTCATTTCGTAACCCTTTGTTTTCAAACACATTTGATAGTGCAAACTTGATATTTCTTCGATTCAAATTATCTAAGAATGCAAGGAGCCTTGTTTCGTGCTCTGTAGACCAACCTTCGAAACCTCTTTTTCCATCATTATAAACTCCTTGGCTTATTAAGTAAGGAGGATCACAATAGAAAAAATCATCTTGATTGAAATTCATTAACGAAATTTCAAAATCTTCATTTGTGAAAAGAATATTTTTATCCTTAATTGCCTTTATGAAATCAATAAGTTTTTGCTTAAGTGAAGGACTAAAATGGCTCCTGTTCTTTCCAAAGGGAGTATTGAATTCATGTTTCTTATTAAAACGAATAACATGGTTAAAGGAGTAACACACAAGAACATACAAATCTAAAACTATTCGTTCTTTATTGTAAAATTCACGTAAAGCTAAATAGCCTTCTTGATTTTCCTTACTCAAGTTGTATTCAACTATACGATTTTCGATATGACTAATTGTTTGTTCAAGAGGTAGCTCTTGAAATTCATTAAAAAGATTAATTAGATAGTTGATATTATCATTACAAATTATTTGATTAGCATTCACATTTACCCCGACATTGCTGCCACCACAGAAAAGATCTACAAACTTATTTATTTCTTTAGGGAACATAGGTAATATTTGATTTAATAATTTGTATTTCCCTCCTGTGTAATTCAAGGGAGATTTAATGTATACTGATTTTTTAATTGTTGTTGCCATTAACAAACTGCTCCTTTATAGGGAAAGCTAATCAAAAAAGAGCCCATATTAAAATATGAGCTAATACAGAGTTCGCTTCCTAATTTTAATATATGATGTAGGGTAAGATTAAGACTCTATAAATGTCATTTGAATATTTTCTGTTCTCATATTTGAAATTTCTACGTATTCGGAATTAATTTCGAAACCTATAAATGAGCGATTCATATTTATGCTTGCTACAGCAGTTGTACCGGATCCCATAAAGGGATCAAGAACTAAATCATTCTCATTGCTGTGTATCCGAATAAGATGTTCTAACAATTTTACAGGTTTTTGAGTAGGATGATATCGTTTGAACCCTCCGCCACTTTCAGAAGGGTAAGATAAGATGCTGCCCTCGTATTTAGGATTTTGACGATTAAACGCCCATTTTCCCTTTTTTACATACCACTGGATCATTTCTATATTTGGAATATATCTTCTATCTCTATTCCTTGGCATAGGGTTAGTCTTCTGCCAAATGATAGTATCTTTATAAGAAAATCCTGCATTTGTTGCTATATCATTAATTAGAGATGCTTTCTTAAAGTCGTTAAATACGATCAATGATCCGCCGTCCTTTAATACTTTAAACGAATTTAATATCCAATCAGCATTATCAAATTCTACATCCCAATCTCCAAAGCTTGTCCCTGTTCTTTGTTTTTTTCGATCTTTCATAGTATGAAAATTAGATTCCTTCGAAACAACGTAAGGAGGATCGGCAATTATTAGGTCAATACAGGATCCATAGTTGTTGTACAAATCTTGGAATCCCTGTGAACAGTCTGTTTTATGAGTCTTATTTAAGAACTCTTCCATATTTTACCTCCTTACTAAAGGTTAAGATTCGACAAAAAAATACACTTTTTAATAATAACATAAATGAATCATCTCTCCTTCTATATATTTCTGGATTTTATTAGATTTATGTTAGGACTATATAAAAAGAAACTTAAAAAAACTAGATACCTCTTTCAAGCAAAAAAATGCTTAAAAAGGTTAAAGATTATAAATATCATTTAATTAAAATTAGAAAAAGATACAATATATTAAATATAATGATTACCTCAGAGTAAAAGCTTTTTTGATTTAAATTATCTAAAGTCAAATAAAAATTAAAGGTAAAAATATCCCTTCGATTTAAATAGCATTTTTGTTAATATGAAGAATAGTAAAACTTTCATAACTAATAAATATAAAGGGAACGTTTGTTTGAACGATAAACGTTCATATTATGGTTATAATATCATAAAAATAATATAATTACAATATTTAGAACGATAATAATTCAGTTGTTATTAAATATGTTTACGAAAGAAGGCATAAAATAATATGGTGGAAATGGATAATGTACTGCTTATTTGTAATTTAAGAGAATTGTTATCAAGAAAAAATATTTCTGCAAATAAACTTTCTCATGATATAAATGAAAGAAGATCAACAATAAATGATCTGATAAACAATAAACAAATGGATAAAAGACAAATACCTGCGAGACTAATTGCTAAAATTTGCATTTATTTAGATGTGTCACCATCAGACTTATTTGAAATCGGATATAATATCGAGAAGATGAAAAATATAACCGATTAGATGAAGGTTGAGCGTAACTATTTTTAAGAATAGACTAGTTTTTTTTCATTAAATTAGTAGTTTTTTTTATTAAAGAATAGTTTAATAACATACTTCTTTTTTATTTTTTCAGACAGTTTTATTTAAACTAAATCTTGATCGTAATGGATTCTGTTAACCCCAAAATGATTTGTATAACAATTAAACGTATCTTGCCTTTCTTTTGTCGTTCCCATTGATATCCGCATACCACATGAAGTTTATGTTTCATTCAAGTCCTAAGTGAAACATAAAGGAGGTAACAAGATGCCACGATATAATAAACTTGTTCGAGATAATATTCCTCAAATAATTGATGCTAACGGTAAGAAATATGCGTCGAAGATCATTAGAGATGAAGAATACATAAATGAGTTAAAGAAAAAGAGCTTTGAAGAACTACAAGAATATATGGACGCGGTTACGACTGAAAGTGCTTTGGAGGAACTCGCTGATGTTTTGGAAGTTATACATGCCTTGGCGGTATACCATGGGAGCACAATTGAAAAAGTAGAAGAAATTCGTAAGCAAAAAGCTAAAAGCCGAGGAGGCTTTAAAAAAGGTATCTTCTTAAAAGAAGTGGATGATTAAGAAAAGAAATTCACCTAATCGAATTCATTTGGAGGAAACATGAGTCATAAACTTCAAGTCGGTGAAATGAGGGTTTCCTTCTTGACCGATAAAGAAATTTGGGGACATTTTAATTTTATCTTTTCAAGTAAGTCCCGAAACTCAACTACATACAAGTTTGTTTTGATTAAGTCGCTTTTAGAGAACCTGTATAACGTAAATGACAAGTTGGAACTCAATTATCTTAATCTATTTGGAAGTTTTGCGAGAATTTATTGGAATCTTGTTGTTCATCACAATCTTAACCAGATAAATATGGTAGGAAAGAGATCAGAAGTTCAAAAAATACTTTTACAGATACAGGAAAAGAATCAAATCCCAAATACATTAGTCTTTGACCGTCTTTCGGATGAATTACAATTACAAATCATTAATCGGGTAAAAAGGGCATGTAAGTTAAACGTAATGGGTGCTATTTACGGGGATACTGGAAGTACAATTTATGACTTTGATAATAAGAAAGAATTCATTCGTTTCAATCCTGCCTTTTATTCTTTTATGCAGAGATTTCAACGGGTCTTAAACTATTTGACCAATTATCAATTAGCTCTATTTTTGGAGAAGTTTAACGAATTTGGAGATACTACCAACCTTCTGACGAAGGTTGAAAATGTTTCAAAACGATCTTCTTTGGATTCGTTTTATCAAATTCTGTGTTCCTTTTATGATGGGAAATGCTTTTACTGTGGGAAATGTATAAAGAAAAAAGAATCTTCCCACGTTGACCACTTTATTCCTTGGAGTTTCGTTCAGGCAGACCAACTTTGGAACTTGGTCATATCTTGTAGTGCTTGCAATTTATCCAAAAGCGATAAACTTGCAAATGAAAACTTTCTTTATCTATTGATTGATCGAAACGAAATGCTAATGAAAGACCAAGCATTTTTTTTAAGAGAGGATATGAAGGTTTATTCCAATAAGAAAATAGAGGAACTTTATTCATATTCAATAGATAATGGAATTACGGATTTTTGGGTGCCGAAGATAGTTGGGGATTAACAAAGGAACTGAGTTTCACTCAAAATGAAAGTAAAAGTAGCCTGTTAAGGTTGTGAGGAGTTTTATAGAGAGAGTTGGGAATAAGTGGGTCCTAAAAGATCCATACAAGATGTCTTGATTAATCAAAAAGAGTTGGTACATTATTTTTATGTGTCAACTCTTTATCTATATTTGACCTTTTTCAGAGAAGTGCATTTATTTAGTAAATGGTTCAAGCAAAGTTGCAGCATCTTTAGATGCTTTACTAACTGGTAATGCCTTTCAACGTCTTTTTCATATTCGGTTCCTCTGAGATCTCCTTTTAACACACTGCGCCTTAATAAAAGGAAAAAAAACAATTGAAGAAAGGACTAAAACAAGACCAACTGGATGTCCCTCTATGAGAGACGATATTGAGCCAATGGTAGAAAAGATAAATAAAATAAAGTAAATAAAATTCAAAAACACTCTATCTACCGCATAACCAACAGCTCGTAGAATTGGTACATTGTTGCTTTCTTGCGAAAATTCATCGTCTACTAAAACTTTATAAATTCTCCTAAACTTGTAACCTAAGTAATATTGTAATATTACGTTAACGGTCAAGAACATTAAAGAAATAGTGGGAACATAATCCTCCAATTCAAAATAATTATACATTCCTAAAGAAACAAAGAAATACAATAAATGACTTTGAATCGTAAACATCAGCAAATCTCCTATTTGCCTGATCTTATGAATTCCTCGAAAAGTAAAAAAGTAATACCAGAATATAATCGGTGCTAATAAGGTATTTAGTGCACGATTCGGAGTCGATAAGAATATCCTCAAGAAAATCTCCCTCACTTATGTATTGGATAATAATAGTACTTTTTGATTATATTACAATTTTCGCGTTTTGTTGTTTTTTTTTACTAGAGGCGGTTCAAAACCTTCAGCTTTTCTGTAAAAGAATATGAAGAGAGGGGACAAGGAGAACTTAGAGGCATCTAACTTTTATAGTTGTAACATACTGCTCGTTTCCTTACAAATTCGTCTTAAATGTTAATTCGGTGAATACACTTATAGATAACAGCATTTCAATGTACAGCGAGAGGTGATGACATCATGTTTTCTGTTACAGGAATGCAAGGTTTTGAATTGTTTTCTACGGAGCATTTGATCACGCTAGGTATATTCTTTGGTGTTTGTTTCTGTTTAATTTATTTTAGGAAAAAACTAAAGGCCCACCAGAATGCCTTAAAGTGGACCATCTTTTGGACTTTGCCAGTCTGTGAAATTTCCTCGCATTTATGGCGTATCTTAACCGGTCAATGGGACGTTGGTGATCTTCCACTCCACATGTGTTCGATGAGTTCTTTTTTGGCGATGTACTTATTTTTAAAGAAGAATGTGAAAGGCTTTTATGTGCTATATTTTATCGGTACGCTTCCTGCCATCTTAGCCATGGTTACACCTGAAATGACCTACGTATTTCCTCATTTTCACTTTATCGAATATTTCCTTCACCATTCAGCCATTCCAATTGCCGCCTTATATTTTATCCTCTTTGAAGGGTATAGAGTTCCTCCCAAAGCCATCCTTTACACTTATATCATTGTAAACATTGTCGCCGTACCTATTTTCATTTTGAATATACTGCTAGATACGAACTTTTTCTATTTAGCAGCTCCAACAGATGCAAAAACCATATTATCTTTTTTCGGTAGTGGGATTATGTATTATATTAACCTTGAGATTGCTGCATTGTTTGTTTTTGGTATCACGTATATACCGATGGGGATTTTGCGGAAAATAGAAAATAAAAAACGTTTATTGAGCCCTCAATGAACATCATGTCCTTTGTTTCAGAAATTCATGGTATACTGTTTGGATAACCGAAGGGAGTTACTTAACACATGAAATATATCAAGTCCCAAATGAACCAACTGATTAGAGAAAACAAAGAATTGCATACACGCTTAAAGGCGTTGAAGGTAGAGCACGGTCTTGAGAAGAACAATGCCATGAAGGCATTGTATCATTCAGAGGTTGCTGCTGGTGGAAAGTATCAATTAGCTTATCAAGCACTCGACAAGCCAAAAGGGTAGCCCTTCATATAGCATTTAACCCCTCTTCAATTTAAGAAGAGGGGTTTTGAATGTGGGAATAATCTATTCTTGCTTCACTTTTGGAATCAATCTTAGTGCATAGATGGCTGCCAAACCAACTAGGATATAAACGATTTTTGAAATGACACTGTCCATACCTCCAAATAGTCCACCCACTAAATCCTTTTCAAACAGTCCAACCAATAGCCAATTCAAGCCACCAACAATTAATAATACCAAAGAAAGCACGTTTAACGTTTTCAAGATTATCACTCCTTTGTATATACTTTGTATAGGTTATGTTTAACTTTACACATGTATGCAAGTCCTTAAACACCAATTTGTATATTTTTTGTAGAAGTTTTGTTCACTGTATATGCGCAACGCGAAAAAAATCCCTAACTCCTTTCTGGAATTAGGGATTCTTATCATTACTGCGCTTTTCTTAAAACACCTTTTTTAGCTAGGTTAACCAGTGTGCCTTTGTTCTTGAATCGATTGTGGGCAATTAGTCTATTGAGATCTTTCACTTTTAATTCAGAAGGATCGACGGCAAGTTCATATTCACCTTCTAAGCGCTTGATTAATTTGAGTGCGTACTCTGTTTGTTTTTTTGTTAGTGAATATTCATCATCGGAAGCAACAGTTTGTACAGTTTGGCTTATGGAGACATCTTGTACAGGTTTTGAACCAAAAAGAAATTCTAATAATCTCTTAAACAAGTGTTAACACCGCTTTCTCTACTAGTTACATATCCTTTATTATAGCAGAAGAATGGTGAATGTTGGTGGAATCTGTAAAAAGAATAGGTTTTATATCCTAGTGTGAGTTTTCCTGTAACTTTTTGGGATTCCTTAGAAAATTGTAGTATAATGGAGAAAATGAAAGAATTTGGAGCGTTTTTATGGCAATCACAATTCCAGATAGTATTAGGTCTTCCGCAACAGCTGGTGAACGATTGTTGTTCAGAACACTTAAAAACTATCTTCCAGATGACTATATCGTATATTATGAGCCCGAGATCCAAGGGAGGAGGCCAGACTTTGTCATTATTGGTCCAGACCTTGGAATTGTTATTCTCGAAGTAAAGGACTACACAAAAAATACACTGCTACAACTGAATCATGAAGAATGGCATTTAGTGACATCTACTGGTGAAACAGCGATCGTAAAGAGTCCAATGAAACAGGCACGGGAAAATATGTTTCATGTGGTAGATGTATTGAAGAAAGATAAGTTACTTGTGCAGCTTGATGGTAAATATAAATTTCAACTAAAATTTCCTTATGGACATGGTGTCGTGTTTACAAGGTTATTATCAAGGGACATGGTTCAAGATGGCCTCTATTCTGTCATTGAACCAAGTCTTAGTTTAACAAGGGATGAGATTGATCCGGAAAAAGAGGAATTCTCCGAAGAAGTCCTGATGGAGAAAATTCTAAATATGTTTATCGTTCCTTACCGCCTGAAGGAACCATTAACGCATGAAGATATAAATTCCATCCGTTATCATTTGTTTCCTGAAGTGCGGATCAGTGCTGAGTTTAAGGCACCGGTTCCGTATCAGGACCAACTCCTATTATCACTGCATGATGTAAAAACGATGGACATTCATCAGGAGAATCTCGCCAAGCAAATTGGAGATAAAAATCGGTTAATTCGTGGTGTGGCAGGAAGCGGAAAGACGATCATTTTGGCTAGCCGTGCGAAGATGCTTCTCAAACAAAATCCTGATTGGAAAATTCTTATCCTTTGTTATAATATTTCACTGGCTAATGCGATTCATCAAATGGTGACACATATGTTGAATGAACCAGAGGATTTGTTCGATTTTGATTTTAGCGGTAATACCGCAGATAAAGTTGTTCAGAATCAAAACATTCAAGTGCGTAATTTTCATTCTTGGTTAAAGAATGATTTGAAAATTAGGGAACAACAAATCCCTGACATGATCGGGAAACTTGAAAGCAATGAAGCGATTTTGCCGACATACGATGCCATCCTCATTGATGAAGGGCAGGACTTTGAAGCGGATTGGCTTAAGTTGGTGAGTCTTTTAATAGATGAAAAAACACAATCATTGTTGTTGGTAGAGGACCGCGCACAATCGATCTATAAACGGAAAAGGTCTTATCTTCAAGATACGGGGTTAAGCTTTCAAGGACGCTCAAAAGTTTTGTCAATCAATTACCGAAATACGGCGCAAATCGTCAAGTTTGCATGGGATTTTTACCGGAAACATTCACTGTTTAAGAATAAGGTGGTTAACCGTGAAATTGAAGGGGAGATCATTGCTCCACAAAGTACGAAAAGAAAAGGTCCTGAACCTGCCATTGTAAAAGCCAAAAGTTTTTATGATGAAATGCGTCTAGTCTCAAGACAAATCAAAAATCTTCATGAAGAGAAGAAAGTTCCGCTGCATGAAATGTTAATCTTATATCGCGTCAAACGCACCCATAAGCAACCCATTATTGATGTAATTCAGCGGTCATTAAAGGATCAAAATATCCCTTATTTCTGGATTACTGAAAATGATGGATCTAAACGGACTTTTGAAAAAGAAGATGGTCGCGTGAAGATTAGTACGATTGATAGTAGTAAGGGACTCGATTTCCAAGCTGTTTTTATCGTGAATGTTGATTCCATGCCGTTTCCACTCGAAGAGGACAAAGAAAGGGAAGTGTCATTGCTTTATATTGGCATGACGCGTGCGAAACAATATCTTTGTTTATCGTATTCAGGAGAATCTGAGTATACACGATACCTGGATGGGATTGTAGCTGAAAGGAAAGAAGAGAAACAAGGTGTGAATCAAGTGAATTAAATAGGATTTTCCATTTTATGTAAGGGTATTTGGGTTTTTGCAAGATAGATGGCATTTTTCGCAAGATTTCAGGTTGTTTTTGCAAGAATCCGTTCGAGTTTCGCAAGATTGATTTAACTTTTTGCAAGATAGAAATATTCCGTCCAAAAAATGGAAAAGTAAAACCTGGAAAAAGTAAATTTTGGTAATTGGTGCACAGTAAATAGGGTTTATCACTTCCATTCAGATTAAGAGACAAGTTCGATAGATGAAATAACACTGAAATTGAGTAAACAACATAAGAAAACGACCAGTTTTGTCTGGTCGTTTTCATATGTTTTACCAGCCAAAATTCATCAGCGTATATGAAACAAAAAATAATGATATTGCTACGGATAAAACAGTTAAAGCATTTATCCAAAATTCCTTGCAGCGATGTTTAAACAAGCGATAAATAGAGAAAATCATTGTTGCTAAGGTCATGATAATCATGATTCGACGAACCCAAATGACTCCGGACATTGTAGTCATCGCATTTGTACTTCCACCTAATAATAAGAGAATTCCTATGTGAATCCAGTGATGAGATGACGCAAGAAAAGATAATAGGATTGAGGATATGGAGGTGGTGGCTTGCTTGATATTAGAGTTCATTAGTATTGCTTCCTTTCTTTGATAAGGCATTAGTAAATAAATTAAATCCACACAATATTTGCTGTTGTTCAACTTCCGAAACCTCATTCAATATAGAGCGGTAATATTCAATTGACCTTTCTTTTACTTGTTGTACTGATCTCATTCCTTTTTCAGTCAATGACAATAATACCTCTCGGCGGTTTTCTTCATTCAATGATCTGTTGACAAAACCACCTTTCACCAAAGCATCAACCAAACGGCTTACGGAACTACGTTCTAAAAGCAATTTGTCTGCCAAATCACCAATTGTTAATGTGTTATCTTCTAATTCTTGTAATGCGAATACTTGAGAAGGAGATAATTTAAATCCACAGGGAGTAACGGTTTGCTCTAGCAAGCCAAATAAACGAATAAATTTTTGAACTTTGCTACGTAGCTCTAAAATATCTGTTTGATTCATTTTGTTCACCGTCCTAAAATAAACTAAAATAAATACGTGCACTATACATATGTTGTGTCTTACACATATTATATAATAACTATATTTTTCCAGTCAACTGTCTTTTATTCTAAGACCACATTTATTTTTAAAGCAACAATAAAAAGGGCTTACTCTAAAGTAAAGCCTCTGACTGCTAAATTAGAATTACTGAGTCTAAAAAATAGATTTGAGATATTTTTAATCGATTTGATCACATTAAAAACAAGCCACATGATTTTCATGAAGTTAGCAATAACATTGAAAAGGCTATCACTTTCCGGTGATAACCTTTCATTCTTTAGAAGGATTTTTCTTGAAAATATCTAATAATAATATATAAAAGGGAGAGTTAACATTCAGTAGGGGGATGTTGCTATTTGACGATTTCTGAAGTTCTTACTTCTATGCTTGCATTTGGCAGTCTCGTTGTGGCTATTCTAGCATTTAGGCAAAAAAAATAACCCCTTATAATTGGGAAATTCTTAAAAGGATTTTTGAAGGTGTTGACACTTCTGACTTATTATAAAGAGAAATGTTCAAAATTAATCCAACTTTAGCTTGATTGACATTTTTGATACTAGAATAATATACCTTCATAACCAGTAATCAAGGGTCGTTTTTATCCCAAATGGTTTTCCCAACTTATTTAAGAGATAAATGAAGCGTATGTTCTACTTTTTCTTTCCTAATAATGGTATAATTGTTATACAATAGGACGAGTTTCTCAAGGGTGGTCGGCACATTCCCAATTGAAAGGGCGTGATGCTGGATGACAGTTTTCGAAGCCTTAATGATTATGGTTGCGTTCGCAAGCTTAGTTATTTCTTTGCTGTCATTTCAAAAAAAATAATCCACCCTTGAGTTAGACGCTCAGGTGGATTATTGTTCACCGAATTACCGATCACCCAAAAGGAAACCGACTATTCTTTGGCCTTACATGTTACCAGCATGTTTGGCCCTTTTTATTGTATGCACCGCTTCGGCTATATTATACCCTTTTCACTTTATATTTTAAACTTGGTTCAGAAGTTTTTGTTTGGTTTATTTTTACAATTGTGTGAACTTAAGCAGATAGCACTTATCTTTTTATAGAAGAAAAAGGAAAACTTGTTTACCCTGTAGAAATAGATGGAAAAGTAATTGATTGGTAAGATGGAGGATTTGCTTGAAGAAAAATGTTCCAAACAAAATACATATTATTGGCTCGGTAGGCAGCGGGAAAACAACACTGGCAAGAAAATTATCCACGGAGTTAAATATTCCATTTTTTGAATTAGATAATGTTATGTGGATAAGGAATAAGTCAGGTGATATTAGGAGAACTGAAGAAGAAAGAAAAGAATATTTGAATTCTATTCTACATTCTAATGCTTGGATTATTGAAGGGGTTCATAATGATGAATGGGTACTTGATTGCTTTCATCATGCGGAATTGATTGTTTTCCTTGACAAAGATTACTCAATTCGAATATACCGAATTATAAAGAGATTTATTTTACAGAGACTTAGGATAGAGAAATCAAATTATAGACCAACATTTCAAATTTTTATCAAGATGTTCAAGTGGAATAGATTATTTGAAGAAGTGGAAAAACCAAGTTTTTATAAAAAGTCTCGAATATATAGTGACAAAATCTTACTAGTAAAGAACAGTGATGATATCCGTAACCACCTTATGAGATATTCCTTAATGACCTGCTTTCCACTTTTTGTATTCTTCCTTAATCTCGGTCAGGGTGTAATCTTTTGATGCTTTCCATTGGACAAATGAACCTGATTCTATCAACTGTCTTAAGTAATCATCCCGTTTTTTTTCGACCATTTTCCTTAGTATCGCCATGCTTCATTCAATCCCTTCTGTCGTTTATTAATCAGAGTATATGGGATTTACAAACAAGAATCATTAGGTTTGTTAGGTTTACTAACACAGGTTTAAAGTTATGAGACAGTGTAAATCTGTTGTGTCTTAAACGAAAGGAGCATGGCTTTTGATGTAAATTGCCCTTTTTGTAATCCAAATTCAGACATTTATCAAAATATCGTTTTTGAAAATGAGAATGGCTATTTTCTACAGCATGATAAGCAACAAGATGTATTAGAAGGCTGCGGTGTTATTGTGCCAAAGAAACATCATGTAAATGTGTTTGAACTAACAAAAGAAGAATGGAACGATACGTATGACCTATTACATGATGCTAAAGAATACCTTGATGAGAAGTATTCTCCGGATGGTTATACACTAGGTTGGAATGTCGGAGAAGTTTCTAACCAATCAATTTTTCATTGCCATCTGCATGTCATTCCCCGCTACAACGATGAACCTTTAGCTGGCAAAGGAGTTCGTTATTGGTTGAAACAACCTGAAAATAAAAGACAAAATTTTGCAACTGATAAACAGGGGATTCTAGTTGAGTCCAAACCATCCAATCAGGGAAATTTCTTATTGGAGTGTGTGTCAAGCAAGCACAACTCTTGATAAAGGAGTAAGGGGAGAGCGAATTTGGTATTCCAAATAGGTCCATTAAGAATACGCAAATTAGAAGAAAAAGATAATGTTGTACTAGCACGTTGGCTTTCTGACCCAGCTGTTCTTGAGTATTATGAAGGTAGAGACAATCCTTTTAATCTAGAGAAGGTTAACGAAATATTTTATTCTGCGGACGATGATGAAGTAAGATGCATGGTGGAGTTTGACGGAGTAATGATAGGATATATTCAATTTTACTTAATAGATGACGAAACGAAAAAAGTATATGGTTATGCCGATGACAATATATATGGGACAGACCAGTTCATTGGTGAAGTCGATTATTGGAATAAAGGGATAGGGACCTTACTTGTTACATTAATGGTTAACTATTTGACGGATCATAAGAACGCGGATCGAGTGGTGTTGGATCCCCAGATCAGAAATAAGAGAGCCATAAGGTGTTATGAAAAGTGTGGATTTAAAAAGGTGAAAATTCTTTCTAAACGTGAACTGCATGAAGGAGAATATCAAGATTGTTGGTTGATGGAGTATAAAAATGATTTAGTACTTGGTCACTAAAAAGACTTGAAATAAGAATGAAATATACCCAAGGGCCTTAGTTGGCCCTTTTTTGTGGGAATTTTTCTTCAAGAAACAGAAATTGATTAATTTTTACAACTCTGTCATATACTATTTTTCGGTAAATCCTATTTCATATATGACAATTCCTAACTGCATTTGACATTTTTCGTATGGGAGATAATTGAGTTTATTGTTTGTTTTTGTTTTACGATTTTGTTTTGCTTCATTTATTTCTTATTTCGATAAGTAATAAGAGTCGTTTTTAATGAGGCATAGGAGCCAACGGCTGCATAACCATAAAGCCATCCCATCAAAATACCTGCTGCCAATTTGCCTGGATGACTGATGAATATTGAAATAAGAAGACCAATGATAAGAGCAATTGAAGGGATAAATACTTTCTTCACTTTGAAAAAGACTTTCACCATTTGAGTCAACAACATGACAACAGGGACAGCAATCACAGCATCCCAAATATTCGTATGGATTATTGGTAAGTTCATTTTTGGCATCACCTTTTTAACCAATAGTATTTCTTCCAATTATGGCCCTTAGTCAACATTCCTTTCATCATCGTTATGAAATTCTCTTGTTTTTTTAAATAGAGGATTTGTTAATGTTTAGTATTGTTTTCTTATTAGTAAGCGTGGGGGAATCCACTCCCTTTCCGCGGACGAACTGGCAAGCCTCCTCGCTCGTTCCTCGCTGTGGGGTCTTTCCAGCTCGTTTTTCCGCAGGAGTCTCGCGGATTCCCTCCTATAGAATTATCAACAGTGTGTTTAACAGAGCCCCAATAAAAGTCCCATTTTCCAACACAATATGACATTTGTCATATGAAAGATATGATACCTGCTACTAGGAAGAGGTTTTTGATTAACCTATAATTCAAATTAATAACTCCATGGAAGGGGAATTTAATCTTATTATGATTGAACAAAACACAAAAACATTGAAGAAACAGGTAGCCCCTTATGAACAAGCATCCTTGAAGGCGAGTATTTGGCAAATTGTTAATACATTAGGGCCATTCTTTGTACTTTGGTTCCTTGCTTATAAGAGCTTAGAGGTTTCTTACTTACTGACATTAGCGATTTCTGTTGTTGCAGGTGGATTCTTGATCCGTACTTTCATCATTTTCCATGACTGCTGCCACCATTCTTTCTTTAAAAATCGTAAAGCTAACAAAGTTCTTGGTATGATCACTGGTGTTCTAACCGTATTCCCATATGAGCAATGGGCTCATGATCATTCCGTTCACCATGCAACGAGTGGTAATTTAGACAAGCGTGGTACAGGTGATATTTGGACGCTAACAGTTGATGAGTATTTAGCATTATCGTCAATGCAAAAGCTTGGTTACCGTTTGTACCGCAATCCAATCGTAATGTTTGTTTTAGGTCCAATTTGGGTTTTCTTGATCCTTAATCGCTTTAATCGTAAAGGTGCACGTAAGAGTGAACGCCTTAACACTTATTTAGCAAATGCATTAATCGTTGGTGTCATCGCATTGATGAGTGCACTAATTGGTTGGCAGAATTTCTTGCTTGTACAAGGTCCAATTTTCTGGATTTCTGGTGCAGCTGGTATCTGGATGTTCTATGTACAACATACATTTGAAGATTCTTATTTCGAAGAAGATAAGAATTGGGAATACGTGAAAGCGGCTGTTGAGGGAAGTTCTTTTTACAAGTTGCCGAAACTGCTTCAATGGTTGACAGGAAATATCGGTTTCCACCATGTACACCATTTGAGCCCGCGTGTACCGAACTATATGCTTGAAGCAGCGCATAAGAACACAGCTCCATTGCAAAATGTACCAACCATTACTTTGCTTTCGAGTTTAACTTCTCTTAAATTCCGCCTATGGGATGAAGAGAGCAAAAACTTTGTTGGCTTCAAACACGTAAAGACACTTTCTAGAAATAATGTAACAAGTAGTGTTAACACTGAACATTAATTTGAAACTCCCCTTATTGCCTAGCCATAAGGGGAGTATTTGATTCTTATGTAATATTGTATGAAACATTCAACAGAGATAACTGTCTAGCTCCAGCGCCCAGCCCCTCGGGGTCATAAGCCAAATCGCTCCAGAAATCAGGATTTCCTGCGCGCTTCGTCTTATGCCTGTCGGGGCTATGCAGGGCGCTTGCGCTTTTCTATTCCTTCTTATGGTAAAATAAAGTCAATAACTTGAATGAGGTATTGTGATGTTTAGAAGCTACTGGATTCATTTAAAAAGTACAGGGATTTCTCCTTACATATGGACAATTCTTGTCATGTTGCCGTTTTATTTTATTTTTCAACAGTCGGCTACGACCATTGAAATCTTCGTGGGCATATTCCTGACGCTTATATTCTTCCTCATCTATTGGTTGGCTTTTGTATCTAAAGGGTGGACGGTCTATTTATGGACATGTATTTTAATAGGAATCTCTATTGCGACCACCATTCAGTTTAGCTATGTATATTTTGCATTTTTCCTTGCCTACCTGATTGGAAATGTGAAAGATCGAGTTGCCTTTTTAACTCTCTATTTCATTCATCTTTTCGGTACTTCAGCTGCAATCAATTTGAATATCGTCTGGAAAGAAGAACTTTTTTTGAGACAATTGCCAATGGTCGTTGTCATTTGGATCAGCATCATTTTGCTACCGTTCAGTATCCGTCATAAAACAGAACGTGGTCAGCTCCAAGAAAAGCTCGAGGACGCGAATAAGCGAATCTCTGAACTAGTCAAACTTGAGGAGCGGCAAAGAATCGCTAGAGATCTTCATGATACTTTGGGACAAAAGCTTTCCTTAATTGGCTTAAAAAGTGATTTAGCAAGAAAGCTTATTCATAAAGATCCAGAACGGGCTCGTGATGAACTATATGATGTACAGCAAACGGCAAGAACCGCACTAAATGAAGTGCGAAAAATGGTTGCCCACATGCGCGGGATTCGTCTGGTGGAGGAATTGGTTCATGTTAAGCAAATTTTAAAGGCTGCACAGATCGAATTGGTTACTGAGCCTGATTTTAATCTCACCAATGTTTCACTATTAACGGAAAATATCCTTAGTATGTGTTTAAAAGAAGCGGTGACGAATATCGTCAAACATAGTGGGGCCACAGAGTGTTCTATTTATTATGATCAGTCAGATAGCGAAAGCGTGCTGACTGTAAAAGATAATGGCAATAAGGCTGTTGCAGGGATTGATTTTAACAAGGGAAGCGGTTTGTTAGGAATGAAAGAAAGGCTTGAATTCGTCAATGGCAGTCTAGAGATATTGGTGAAGGATGGCACGATGTTAGTGATAAAAGTACCGAATGTGGTAAGGCTGTCTGATAGGGGAGGAGCTTAGATGATTCGAATCGTAATTGCAGAAGATCAGCGAATGTTGCTTGGAGCATTGGGGTCTCTGCTTAGTCTTGAAGATGATATGGAAGTAGTGGGGCAGGCAAGCGATGGTCAAGAGGCAATTGAACTTGTACACAAGCTACAGCCAGATATTTGCATTATGGATATTGAGATGCCAGGTAAGACGGGACTTGAAGCAGCAGAAGAATTAAAAGACATGGACTGCAAGGTCATCATCTTAACTACCTTTGCCCGATCAGGATACTTTCAGCGAGCATTAAAGGCTGGGGTCCGCGGATATTTATTGAAGGATAGTCCGAGTGAAGAGTTAGCCAGCTCGATTCGAAGCGTCATCGCAGGGAAACGAATTTATGCTCCTGAATTGATGGATGATATGTACAGCGAGGAAAATCCGCTAACTGAACGTGAAATGGATGTGCTCGAGCTCGTGGCAGATGGGCGAAACACGAAGGAAATCGCTAGTCAGCTTAGTTTAACCACAGGTACTGTGCGCAATTATATTTCTACAATCTTAGATAAATTAGAAGTCACCAACCGAATTGAAGCGATCCGCCAATCGAAGGAAAAAGGCTGGTTCAAATAGGATGGTGGCGAACACCATCCATATTGATTTTGGAATCCCAAAGCAAATAGCTTTGGGATTTTTTTCGTCCGCGCTTGCCAGTGTTCAAATAAAATGAATGTCGTGGCTATTTACCTTGCCCATTTTTCTTTTTTGCAGCTAAGTCTTTTTGTGTTATTTCGCTGCGGATGTTGATTTCGCTTGAGTGTTCTGTTTCAGTAGTTTGCTTTTTGATTTCTGGGCGATTGTTTCTTTTGTTTGACATGATTTTCCCTCCTTTCGATTTGCTTCGACCATATTTTGTGCAAGGAAAGATAAATTACTCATAGAAATTTTTTTAGGTTGGATAGACTTTTGGCTGTAAAGAGAATATAATATAAACAAGAACAAATGTTCTTGTTTTTAGGTGAGAATTTGATTTAGGAGGTGATAAAAAGGGAATGATAATTTAATGATGAAGGTAGGTAAGATTAAATTGAAACGGAGGACATTTTCATGGATTCTACAATCAATCAAGTCTTAAGCGAAATGGAAAAAATGAATGAAAAATTTGATCAGCGTTTTGATCAAATGGAAGGCCGCTTTGAAAAGATAGATACGCGCTTTGATCATGTGGACGCTCGCTTTGAAAAGGTAGATGCGCGGTTTGATCAAGTGGATGCTCGCTTTGAAAAAATGGATGAACGGTTTGACCAGATGGATGCTCGATTCGAACATTTAGAAGAAGGAGTGAAGTACTTAAAAATAGGTCAGGACGAAGCAAAAATGATGTTGAAGGCTTCGCTTGAGGCCGTTGAAAAAACAAACGCAGAATTAGTGAACTTGCGAAATGAATCGGACCACAAATTTGAGCAAAACGATAAAGAACATCGTTTTTTCGAGCAAGAACTTAGAGACACCAATTTGAAATTGGCGGATCATAGTCGTGAGTTAAGAAAGTTAAAGTTCGAAAAAAACCACCTAATATAACGCTTATATTTAGGAGCTTTGAAACATGCTTTTATACACTAGCATCGCGCTAAATTCCAAAGCTCCAGACACTTATTTGAACTTCTTGAGTACAGCTTTTTCAATTGTCTCCCATGGGACGAATTTCTTCATCAAGAGAGTTTGAATAACGCCTTTACCGATGGGATATCTCAATTTAGGCCTTTTCTTTTGTGATGCGATTTTTGCCACGAGCTTCGCCACATCAAGCGGATCGCCATGTTTGTTTTTACTACCATTGATTTCATTGAGGATTCCTGACATATATTTGTGATATGGTGAGTTTTCATTGATTTCAGTCGTATCGATACTTGACCAAATATTGGTGCGATATGATCCCGGCTCTATTAGCGTAACATCAATACCAAATGGCTTTACTTCAAGCCTTAGGCTTTCACTAAAACCTTCGATTGCATGTTTTGAAGACGTATAGGCAGATAAACCTGGAAACCCAAACTTTCCGCTGATGCTACTCATGTTAATGATTCGTCCAAAATTGTTTTTACGCATCAATGGTAGTACGCATTGAGTCACACTGATTAGCCCAAACACATTGGTTTCAAACTGTGATCGGTAATCTTGAACTGTAATTTCTTCACAAAACCCACCGTGTGCATAACCAGCATTGTTTACGAGTACATCTACTGAATCTAACTCTTGTAATTTCCTTCTCAAACTGACTATTGAGTCTTCAGATCTAACATCTAATGGAAAGACTTCTATGTTCTTTTCACATCCAAATTCGGAAGCTTTCTGAAGCAACAATGGTGATTTTTCCATATTCCTCATACAGGCGATCACTCGGAAATTTAATTTTGCTAACTCGATTGCAATAAGTAAACCAAACCCACTCGACGCCCCCGTGACGATTGCCGTTTTTCTCATCCTTAGCCCTCATTTTAAGTGTTTTCATTCATTTTAACTCTTTTAATACGAAAATGGATATATGTTGAACTGATTTTTAGTCTAGGCATTCTTTCAAGAAAGGAAGGTGATATAGCTATGAATGGTGGTATGGAAGATATGGAACATGATTTAAACAATTTTACGGTCCTATATCAAGAGGATCCACTATTTGAAGCAGAGTGTATGTTGCTTGGTGCTATCTTTCTTGATCCAAACATCATTCATGAAATGATTCTGGAGCCATTCCATTTTACACAAAAACGTAACCAATTGATTTATAAGAATATGAAGGAACTGCAACTAGCAGGGAAACCCATTGATTTTGTAATGTTAACCAAAAAGCTTGGAAATCATATCGAATCCATTGGTGGGGTGAAATTTCTCACTGATATTGCAGGAGCATGCCCTACTACCCAAAATATTGAACACTATCAAAACATTGTTTTGGAAGATTACAAACTGAGGGTGCTTCGGACGGCAGCAGTAAATTTCCTAAATGACCAGACTATTGAAAAAGCCGAGGATTTTTATCAATCCTATATTTACACACAAGAAATAGGAAAGGTCAAAAGAGAAGGAAAAAGAGATGTTTTGTTCCAAATGTTTGACGAAATGTACGAGGATCATGGCAGTATGTCTGGAATCAATTGTGGGTTTAAGGATCTAAATAGCATGATGAATGGTTGGCAACGAAGTGATCTCATCGTTATTGCAGCAAGACCTTCCGTTGGGAAAACCGCATTAGCTCTAAATTTTGCGATGACTTGTTGTAAAGAACAAGGTGTCGTTGATTTCTTTTCTTTAGAAATGCCTGAAAAACAACTTGCTAAAAGAATGCTCAGTGACCTTACCAATATCGATAGTTTCAAATGGAAGAACCCGTATCGCTTTTTTAGTGAAACAGACCAAAAAAGGGCGACTAACGCTCTTGGTATATACGATAAGTGGAACATGCTCGTTCATGATGAACCTCGACAGACTCTGTCAGATATTCGTGCTCGAATTCAAAAGACTAAACGTGAGTATCCAACAAAAAGTCATTTAGTAATCATTGATTACCTTCAATTATTAACAATCACAAAAAGGTATGAACGACATGACCTCGCCATTGGTAGCGTAACTCGTGAGTTAAAACAGATTGCTCGCCAATATGAAGTGCCTATTGTTTTGCTTTCTCAACTTTCAAGAGGGGTGGAGCAAAGAGCAGATAAGCAACCCAAAATGTCCGACTTGAGGGATTCTGGTAGTATCGAACAAGATGCCGATGTTATTTTGTTGTTAAGCCGCGAAGAGAATGAAATGAAGTCGAACTACAAAAGTGAAGTAATCATTGTTGACATTGCTAAACAACGAAATGGTCCCACTGGTATGGTGAAATTGGTATTTGATAAGAGGTACAGCAGATTTCGAGATTTAGCGGCCACAAACAAAAATACCCCACATTAAGGTGGGGTATATAAACATTAGCGCTTGCAAACCGAATCAATTTCATAGTCTTCGGAATCATCTGTTTCACCAGTCGTACATTTAAAACATAAATGGGAGCCGCTGATGGCAGAACCAATCGCCCAAATCGGCTTCTTACATTGAATGCATTTCACTCCATTTTTCTTATCAGTGACACATGCTTTCAGCTCTTCCATAAACAAATCTTTGTTTTCGCCTTTGTTGCTTTTCATATACATTTGTACAAATTTTTCAATCGTAATCGGGATCATGATGTACTCCTTGCATTTTTTTAAAATTATACCATAGATGAACTTTGATGAGATATTTGCTAAAAATAAACGGACTTCCCAATTTTCAAATATCCCATAAAAATGAAAAGATTAGAACATTTAGCATAGGGATTGTACAGAAGATAATTGTCATATAGAATGTTTTTTATTCCGAAAATTACATCGCTATTATCCTTGTATAATATCAGTGAAAATGGTCTGATTGTTTCTACCTGGCAGCCGGATGCCAGACTACAGGGAAGTATGATTGAAAATATTTGTGTTTATTTTGATTGATTTTTTCATCTCTTTAAATGCCCTTATTCTTCATACTTTCTGTCCTGTGGCCGAAGGTTTGAAAGAATAGGGGCTTTTATTTTAGGAAAGATTACATATCAACAGGAGATGAGACCATGCAATTTTTGTTAAATTTACTTGGCGTTTTCGTTGTTATCGGCGGAGTATTCCTGCTTTCTCCAACGAAAAAGAAAATAAAGTGGAAATCGATTGCCATCTTGCTAATTGTGGAAGTATTAATCACCTGGTTCATGCTTGGAACAAAGTTTGGTTCATGGACAATCAATCAAATCGCCGCATTCTTCACGTGGCTCATTGCGTGTGCTAACGAAGGGATTTCATTCGTTTTTCCATCTGCAATGGCAAATGAACACGTTGATTTCTTCTTTAGTGCGTTGTTGCCAATCATCTTTATCATCACATTCTTCGATATCTTATCGTATTTCGGAATCCTTACTTGGATTATCGATAAGGTTGGATGGGTGATTTCGAAGATTTCTGGTCTGCCGAAACTTGAAAGTTTTTTCTCGATTCAGATGATGTTCCTTGGTAATACAGAAGCACTTGCTGTAATTCGCCAACAGATGGTCGTGTTGCAACAACATCGTTTGCTAACATTTGGTTTAATGAGTATGAGCAGTATCAGTGGATCCATCATTGGAGCCTATCTCACGATGGTTCCTGCTGAATATGTATTTGCAGCCATCCCACTTAACTGTTTGAATGCTTTGCTATTAGCTAGCATGCTTAACCCGATAGACGTAAGCAAAGAGGAAGACATTGTTTACGTTCCTCCTAAAGAAGAACGCAAGGACTTCTTTTCAACCATTTCAAACAGTATGATGGTTGGAATGAATATGGTCATTGTTATCTTAGCAATGGTCATTGGTTATGTAGCTGTTACGGCTTGCTTAAACGGAATCTTAGGGTTCTTTGTGGATGGTCTGACTGTTCAAAAAATCTTCTCTGTCATCTTTAGTCCATTTGCCTTCTTGCTTGGTTTGACAGGATCAGATGCTATGTATGTAGCTCAATTAATGGGTATTAAGCTTGCAACAAACGAATTCGTAGCCATGATGGACTTAAAGGACAAGCTAAATGATTTAGATCCTCATACGATTGCTGTTGCGACAACTTTCTTAACATCATTTGCGAACTTCAGTACAGTAGGTATGATTTACGGTACCTTTAATAGCATCCTCGGTGAAGAGAATTCATCGATCATCGGTAAAAATGTTTGGAAATTGCTTGTCAGCGGTATTGGTGTATCATTACTGAGCGCCATGCTTGTTGGATTATTTGTTTGGTAATCTTAATTAAGATATGTAAAGAGCAGTGCCATTTAACGATGTGCACTGCTCTTTTACGTTCCGAGGTACTATTTGAACTTGGCAGGATTTCTTACCGAAAGATTTCTTCATAACTTTTGGTTATACATATATATCTTAATGGTATTTCCACAATCAATGAAAGGTTGATATGATGAATTTAGATAGGTAGATCAAGGGAGTGAATGAGATGAAGGTACAACTGATTAGACATGCAACTTTAAAAATCAATTACAAAAATAGAACATTCTTGGTAGACCCGATGTTCAGCATAAAAAGCACATTGCCGGCTGTTGCCAATTCTGCAAATGAGTTTAGGAATCCATTGGTTGATCTGCCAGTTTCAGTGGAATCGATCCTTGAGGGAATAGACGCAGTTATAATCTCGCATTTACATCGAGATCATTTTGATGATGCAGCTATTATTCATTTACCAAAGGAAATTCAAATCATTTGTCAGCCTGAAGATGAAGGTAAAATACGCGAGCTTCAATTTACTCAAGTTACACCTATTGAGAAGAGCTTAAAATGGAATGGAATAAGGATAAGCAGGACGAAGGGAGAACATGGCACAGGGAAAATTGGTGAAAAGATGGGGCCAGTTTCAGGCTTTGTTCTAGAAGGTGAAGGTGAGAAGACTCTTTATCTTGCAGGTGATACGATTTGGTGTAATGATGTAAATGAAGCTATTCTTGAATACCATCCATCTGTTATAATTCTTAATGGAGGAGAGGCACAATTCTTACAAGGTGACCCCATAACAATGGGCCCGAAAGATATATCGCTTGTAAGAGAATCTTATTCAGAAGCGTCCATTGTTGTGGTACACATGGAATCGTGGAACCATTGCCTTCTCACAAGGAAACAATTGAATGAATACATTGAAAATAAAGAGTTATCTCACATAGTCGTCCCTATGGATGGAGAAATTCTAGATTACTAGATGAATATTATTTTATTAAAAAAACAGTCTTTGAACACACAAAATTATAGGGTTAAATAAGGTGAGAAAATTGAACAGCCAGATTAAAGGAACATTATTCGTTTTAATATCAGCACTTGGGTTCGGAGCAATGGGAATGATCGCGACCATTGCATCTTCACAAGGAATAAACACTGACACACTCTTGTCATTTCGTTTCCTGATAGCGGCGTTGATATTTGCCGCTTTTTTATTCGTTCGTAAGATTTCTTTTAAAGTAAATGTAAAGCAAACCCTGCTATTTGTACTGCTTGGTATGATTGGATATGCTGCGATGTCAACTCTCTTATATGAGTCATTTAAATTGGTTTCAGTACCAGTAGCTGTCCTAGTTTTATATACATATCCAGCTATTGTCATGCTTTTATCGATCTTGCTCGGTAAAGAAGTATTAACCTTTCAAAAGGGCTTCTCCTTAGTGGCCGCTGGAATAGGGCTCATACTGGTCATGCAAATCAGTGATGGTTTTAACATGAGAGGTACATTGTACGCTTTCTCATCAGCCATCCTGTATGCTTTTTTCGTCTTAATCAGTAATAAATATACAGCAAATGATGATTCATTACTTAAATCGATGTATATCAGTTTGTTCGCATCAGTTGGTCTATTTGCAATGGGTTTTCAATCTTCAGCGATTTCTTTACCGGAAACGGTATCAGGATGGGGAATTATTCTGTCCCTAGCCTTAATATCTACTGTATTACCATTCTTCTTTTTCTTTGAAGGGCTTCAAATGGTAGGTGCAACGAAAGCTTCCATTTTGAGCATGCTCGAACCAGTGTTTGCTGTCGTTCTATCAGCTATTTTCTTAGGTGAACATCTAAGTCTTTTACAATGGTTTGGAATGGTGATCGTTATCTTTTCTTCCTTATTGGTAAGCGTCAATCCTGCAGAGTTATTCCCAAAAAGGTATGCACCAGTTAATAAAAGAGCATAGTTATGAATTCTAACGAGATAAGGCAATTCGCTTTATCTCGTTTTTTCTATTAACTTCTGTCATTTTAGACTTAAACTTATGATTCTCCTTGAAAGTTTGTGGTAGAATTTACTAATAATATGGAAAAGGGATTGAATCCTTTATGCTAAAGCTCATGCATTTAAAGTATTTTGTTAGTGTGATCGATGCAGGCAGCATGACTTCAGCTGCTAAGAAACTGTATATTTCCCAACCCGCCTTGTCAAAACAGCTTGGTCAACTAGAAAAGGACCTGAATTGTGAGTTGTTGCTTAGAAAAACCACTGGCAATGAATTAACAGAAGCAGGCCGACACCTCTATCACAAGGCAACCCAATTATTGAAGTCTGCAGAAGAATTATCAGCTGAAATGGACCGTTTTTCGGAAAAAAATACTCTAAAGCTTGGTGCTTTACCAAGTATAGGCAGTTTTTTTCTGCCAGCCATTGTAAATGAATTGAACAATAAATACAAAGTTGAATTATTCATTAGAGATACGACGGAAGACCTTGTCCAACTTATAGAAAATAATCATGCTGATTTTGTGTTCGTTCAAGATGCATCCCCAAATCGGAATATAATTTTGGAAAATTTGTTTTGGGAACCGTATGATGCGCTTATAGGCGCTTCCGTTGATGGGGAAGAAGGCTCAGAGGTTTGCATGGAGGAATTTATCAAGAAAAACTTGATTCTCCATAAGCACCCATGTGATATCAGGACATTTTTTGAAGATTATTGTAAAACTCATGATTTGAATTATAAGCTTGCGATCGAGTTGGAGACAAATGAATCCATCGTTTCTTTCGTTTCAAGTGGGCTCGGTTCATCGATCCTGCCAAGAATGGTTTCAAAAAATATTCGTAATGAAGCTGTAATGATCAAACCATTTTACCAGGGAAAAATAGGACGAAGCGTGGATATATTGTTCAAACCATCTCTTAAAAAGATTGCAAGAGAACTCATTGGAATTTCGAAAGAGCGATTTGAACAAAATTTCTAAGACTAGATTTCTAATTGAGGATTACATGAATGGGAAATTGGAAGAACAGTATTAAATATGTATTAAATGTTTAGTCATTGGAAGTAGGAGATCATTCAGGTAAAGTATCTCATAAAGAGTTGCTTTCCTAGTCTTCATTTATTACGAAGCTGTATCTTAATTTTTCATGAATACATTCATCTTGTTTCTTTTTTTTTGGCTGTGTTAAAGCTAAATGTTGATAATTGAAACCTCCCGGATTCCTTTATATATTAATATGGGAACGAGGTTGAAATGACAGATACTTACGATAGTTTATGCTTATCAAAATTCGCTGTATAGTGCTTATTTAAAAATCGTGACAGGAATTTGCAATAAGTTTGTTGAATAATTCTGGGATGAGCACTTGATCTCAAGGAGGTATGAGATATGAAGATCAATAGAATAGATCATGTGAGTATAAACGTAAATGATCTTTCAGAGGCTAAAGCGTTTTTTCTTGATTTAGGACTTGAAGTGCAAGCGGAATGGGAATTGGATGGAGAACAGTTGGACCGAATAGTTGGGCTTAATAATGTTAAAACGGCATGTGTAGGATTGGGGATGCCAGATGGTCAGGCATGGATAGAGCTAGTCAAATTTTATACGCCGTCAGATGAAACAGATATTCAGAAACCTTTGGCAAATACGCTGGGTATCCGACATATTTGCTTTGCTGTTGAAAATATTGAAGCTATTGTTGCAAAATTGAAAAAGAAAGGCACGGAAATCTTTAGTGAAATACAGCAATATGAAGAAAGTTATAAGTTATGCTACGTTCGTGGTCCTGAGGGAATTATTTTAGAGTTGGCTGAGAAAATCAAATAAACAAACGATATGCTGACATATATATAGAAACACTTTCGCTTAACTAAACATACTGATATTTCACTGGACGGCTGTCTTTTTAATGGGCTTACGTTCTTTCGCCTTTGGGACAAACGGGGGCATTAGCTAAAAAAAATTATTAATGAAATGGATACTGATTTCATATACATCCTCATATTCAATATGTAACAAGCATTAATCAATCATAAAAAAAACCCCTGTAATCTAACAGGGGTTTTATTATGGAAGGGTGTGCAGCTCCAGCTGGATAATAATAAGAAAAATCAGGATTTATAAAACTTTTTGGCGAAGTAAAATATTTGCGTCTAAAAAGATGGTATAATTTAGAATGAGAGAGTTTACAAACTAGTTTGTTGTCATTCTATTGATATGTTATTCAACTTATATAGCTTCATATATGATTTCATAGATATACGACTTAGGAGCTGAAACAGTGAATCCAATTGAAAGCTATGCCCAATTTTTGGTTCAAAATGCTGAATCAATTAGTAAAGAAATTGTTGATTATAATTTAGGGAAACTAGAGATTGAGTTGCCAATTGAAATTGTAGAAAAATCAATAAACACCAATAAAGAATTTTTAGTGTTCTTAGGGAATTCGTTGTATCTATCTAATGAGACAGTAAGAGAGAAATTTATTGAGTGGCATAAGAAAAATACAGATCAAACGGAATATGATTTTAGTTTCGATGATATCTCGAGGCTCATAAAACCTTATGCAGATACTCGACTTCACTTAACTGAGATGCTTACCAAAATTTCTAAGAATGAAGGTCTTTCTCTCGAGGAAGTTGTTCAAGTGAATAACCGTCTCAGTTATCTGCTTGATTTAAGTATTACGGAAACGATGATTGATCGTGAAAGACTAGCTAATGAAAATAATAAGAAAAATCAAAAGATTATTACTGAGTTGTCTTCACCCATTGTACCTCTTCAAAATGGTCTGGCTATACTTCCTTTAATTGGGGAAATTGACTTGGATAGGTATGAACATATTATGAACAGTGTCATTCCTAAGGTTAACGAATTAAATACGAATTGTCTCATTATCGATTTTTCGGGAATAGCAAAGATTGATAGTGATGTAGCAAGGAGAATATTTACCATTAATGATGTTTTGGGCCTTATTGGAGTAAATACAATGTTTACTGGTATTAGACCTGAATTGGCTGTAAGCATTATAAGTGCAGGTATTGATTTTTCTTCCTTCCAAACCTTTGGAACTGTACAACAAGCTATATTAAATATGTAATAGATAAGTCCTGTTACCGCAAAAAAAGCGTTTGAATCCAAACGCTTTTTTTGTGTGTTATTGTACATACTGACTACTTGTGCAAGGTGGGGAAATTCGGACTTTATGCCAGTAAACCGATCGCTTTCTTAGCGAGGGTAGCCAGCTCGAGTTGATGAAGTGTTTTACAATAATCACTCTGAATGTTGCCATCTATTTTATCCTCACATTTCTTCAAAAGGTGTACAACGCGCCAATCCACGTACCAATCACCACTCTCTGCATCTGAATGCTTTTGATTTTTCCAAGCAAATTCTAGCATAGGACTATAAAATCTAGCTGCACCGGTCCGTATTTGGCATTCGTGTAGTCGAGGCAAATAATAGCTGAAAGGCAGAAGTTCTTTTACCGAATTAAATAGATGTGGCGAGTAATCTTTTCGTGAACCTGTGTGAGGGTGGTCTATCGCCCACTTATAAACTCTATTCAACACCCCAACATTTTCAAATAGCAGAAGATATAATTTTTTTCCGATATTGATTCTTTCGTTCAAATTTTCAAAGTGATGTACCGTCATACCTAATAATTGTTCATAGGTGGGGAATATCACATGATTGAGTGACAGCACATCCTGCATCATAAAAGCAAGTGAATCCGAGATATTGCTAAATGAATCAGAATGAATCAATCGTTTTTCGATATAGTTTTGCTCATTCACAATCAAAGAGGCCGTTAATATTGCAGAATCGGGATAATCCCATGTATAGTTCCAAACGGCCTCCATAAATACCGAAACTCCAAGATGTGGAAGGAGATGAAAGAGATTCTTTTGCTTATTTAAGGAGTGTTCGTAAAGGAGTAGTTGTGGATAGGCGTCTTGAAAAATAAGCCAGTTTGCCCGCTCTAAGAAGGTAAAAAAAGTCACACGCTCTTTTTCACTCATCAACCTTTCTAAAAATTCTCCGCGCAAATCTGTCATGTTCCAGCCACCGTTTCGAGAGACCATATGAGCAAGAAATGCCCAATGGATTTCTGGGTGACTTTTATAATAATCAAGGTAAGCCCTTGTGCGGGTCACATTATTTAGGTTCCATTCAGCTGTCTTTTCGCGGATTTCACAAACTAATTGTTGTTCCTCGTTGGTGAGCTGTAAAGGTACCTTTTTGCCTATTAAAAATTTCTTGATTTCCAAAAGTGGTTTCGGTAACGGATCTTTATTTTTCCAGAAGATTGTGACCCCCTCCTTGATGAATGCTCTGGGTAACCTGAGAATATGAATGTTTAGTAAAGAAATTGGGAGAGGGTGGACGGGGTGAAGGAGAATATAGAAGGTGCTATCAATAGGATTAGAGAAAAATTAAGGCAGGATCAGTCTCCCAATGGTTCCTGGAATTATGCTTTTGAAACGGGAATATCAACGGACGCGTATATGATTATCTTATTGAGGACACTGGAGATAAATGATGAAATTTTGGTGCGCGAGCTTTCTGATCGCATGATCTCCAAGCAAGAGAAAAACGGAGCGTGGAAACTTTTCCACGACGAAGGTGATGGGAATCTGACTGCCACAATTGACGCTTATTACGCACTTCGCTATTCCGGGTATTTTGATAAAAATGATCTTCGGCTTGTGGCTGCAAGAAAGTTCATTTTAGCAAACGGCGGTTTGGACAAAGCGAATATGTTTACTAAAATGCTATTAAGCCTGACTGGTCAATTGTCATGGCCGACTTTGTTTCCTATTCCCATCGAAATGATATTGTTGCCACAGTCATTCCCGCTGAACTTTTACAGTTTTTCTGTGTATGGACGTGTGAACCTTTGTCCCATGATGATTCTTGCAGATCGGAAACCTCGCTTCGTGACGGAAAAAAGTCCTAATCTAGCCGAATTGTCCTTGCATCAAGTAAGGGAAGAGCATTTTGATGAATGGCGCTCCATCACTTCTTTTATAAAAAAAGGAATCCAGAGTTTGGTGGGATTACCCGAACAGCTTAACGAGCTTGCGACCGCACGCGCAAAGCAATATATAATAGAGCGTATTGAGCCTGATGGGACTTTATATAGTTATTTCAGTTCGACATTCTTGATGATCTTCGCGTTGCTTTCGCTAGGGTTTAAAAAGAATGACCCTTTGATCTTACATGCGATAAAAGGGTTAATACCAATGAAAACAACGATTAAAGGGAGAACTCATCTTCAATTTACAACTGCATCCGTGTGGAATACGGGTCTGATAAGCACAGCTCTTCAATCTGCGGGGGTATCCCCGAAAGATCGGATGATTAAGAGCGCGAATCGTTATCTTTTGCAACATCAACACGTGAAGTATGGAGATTGGGTCGAAGATAACCGTGATGGTGTGCCAGGTGGATGGGGTTTTTCGGACGTGAATACAATGAATCCCGATGTGGATGACACGACTGCGGCATTAAGAGCCCTCGCGAAAAGAGTGCATGAAAAGCCAAGTTATAAGATTGCCTGGGACCGCGGGTTAAAATGGTTGTTTTCCATGCAAAATGCGGATGGTGGCTGGCCAGCCTTTGAGAGAAATAAAAATAGTAAACTGCTGCAATTTATTCCCGTAGAAAAGGGAGAATTCCTCCTTTCAGATCCAACATGTGCAGATCTAACGGGAAGGACACTTGAGTTTCTTGGAACTTATACGAATCTTTCAAAAACCCATTCTTCTATTAAGAAGGCAGTTCAATGGTTAATCGATCATCAAGAAGAGGATGGATCCTGGTATGGCCGGTGGGGGATTTGTTATCTTTACGGTACATGGGCGGCTTTGACCGGACTGAGGGCAGTCGGTGTTTCATCTACTAATAGTAGTGTTATGAAGGCGGTTGAATGGATAAAGAAAGTTCAGAATCCGGACGGGGGCTGGGGTGAATCGTGTCATAGCGATATTCAGAAAAAATATGTCCCACTCGGTGCTAGTAATCTAACTCATACTGCATGGGCACTTGATAGCTTAATGGCAGTTTCCGATCATCCCACAAAAGAAATTCAAGCGGGGATGGAGTATTTATTGCTTAATCTTTCTAAGAACGATTGGACGGCAGAATATCCAGTTGGTCAAGGGATGGCTGGCGGATTATATATCCACTATCATAGTTATCGTTACCTTTTCCCGCTCATGACTTTAGGACATTACAAAAGGAAATATTTGTGAGATAATTGTAAAAATGGTAAAAAGAGGGTGTCTGTGCTGTGCGCGTAGAAAAGGGTAGTGTTATAGGTTATCAGGATATGAGTATCTCGTATGTCCTTCTAAAGAAATCAGAGGAATCTAGGAAACTTGGTATCATTATGCCGGGGGCGGGATACACCGTTCAGGCACCATTACTTCACTATACGACAGGCATTTTACTAAATAAATCGTATGATGTCCTTCATATCAATTATCAATATAACTCTCAGGCATATGATACCTTTACTTATGAGGATATCGTGGAAGCCATCCAATTTGATGTTAAGACGGTAATTGATAAGGTATTAAGTGAAACGAATTACGAAGAATATGGTTTGGTGGCAAAATCGATTGGAACGATTGGATTGGGCTCGGAGTTGCAACGACCAGAATTTCGTGAAGCGAAGGCGGTATGGATGACTCCATTATTAAGTAGAGATATTGTGTATGAAAGCATGGTACAAAGCCATCAATCTGCACTCTGTTTAATCGGTGATCAAGATCCTTATTTTATAAAAGAGAGATTTGAGAAGGTGTCTGAAAAAGATAATATTGAAGCGCTGCTTATCGCTGATGTGAATCATAGTATGGAGTATGAAGATGATTCTCTCAAGTCTGTGGAAGTATTAAAAGATGTGATGGCAAAGATGAATCACTACTTTTGATAGAGGAAAGAAATGTATGTTCGTGATATAATGGAAGAACAATAGAATCGGTTTTCTCAAGGGTGGTCGGCTCATCCCGCTTGAAAGGGGGTGATGCCGTATGACAGTTTTCGAATCTTTGATGGCAATGTTTGCGTTTACAAGCCTCATCGTTGCAGTCCTGTCGTTTAACCAAAAAAAATAATCCACCCTTGAGTTAACGGCTCAGGTGGATTATCCCCTAAAAATAGCCGATCCCCTTAGAGGGACCATCTATTGTATGGCCGAACATGCAGCAACATGTTCGGCTTTTTTTAATTTATGCCTTATTATGATTTTATTATACCATTTTTCAACAAAAAGGAAACACATAATCCATTGGCACCCATTTCAGTTTCTCAAATAAACTGAAAAATGGGGTGATGAACGTGGAAACAAGAGAAAAACATTTTCGACCTTCCTGTCTGCCTGCATTGAACACCAGACTAAGAACATCTGAATTTTTCTTGCCATTTTATGAGAAGGTTCCTAATGAAATCGTGCTTCCACTTGAATTGACTGCAACACCTGAAGAAACTGTGTTGAACTATTTTAGCATTTTGCGGGAAGCTGAGAATTTCGATTTGCGTGCTTGTGGTTCCATTGGCGAGGCACGTTTGCCCTTTCCGATTGCGTATAACTTTTTATCAGAGGAGTATAAACAGAGATTAAGCTATAATGAATATTTGGCTTCGTTTTCGGGGATTGGTCACACAAGTCTGATTAAGCTAAAGCGCATTCCAGACGGTAGGCGTGGGATTAAATATTTTTATGAAATCGAAACCATCGAAGGCATGTCAGGTAAGCAAGCTGAGTATTTTGGGTATTACTATGGGTTTATTAAACTTGCAAAGACTCCCTTAGGTTATCGAATTACAAATATAGAGAAGTTTCCAGAAGATTTTCTTTGTGCACCGTATCATGGTTGGGATCATGATGCGGAAGCAGTTGTCGGTGTGAAGTACGGTTGGTGGCGCAAATTAATTAAGAAGAATTATGCTATGGTTCAGAACGGATATGTTAAAAATATTTACTTTCACGGTACAGATGGCGCGGATTATACTTTCATTTTCTTTGAATTGACGAATGGAACCGATGTGGAAATCGCTCAATTTCGAAAGGGAAGTGATGGCAGTTGGAAACAAATAAGAATGACGCCGGAAATACAGTGTTTGGATAAGAAATAACGCGCTGATGGCCAGCGCGTTATTTCTTGTGGGAATGGCAACATAACTTTACTCGTGTGAATGTACGGTTTACTCTTGTAACTGCACGGTTTACTTGTGTAAATTGACATTTTACTCGCGCAAATCTCGAGTCTACTCGCGCCTGACACGCCAATGTCACAAAGCCATGAAACAAAACCTATGCTTCTTCTGCAACAGGCGCATTCACAGGTGAAATTGAAGCCTGTTGATTCACAAACTGCGGAAGTACAAGTAAATAATATGCACCAACACCAACCATGAGTGCTCCAATACCATAATACATGGCGTCAACCGTAAAGAAGGCAGGGAACAAAACAGCAATCAAGCCTAGTGCCAATGACTGAGCGAACATCATGAGTGGGTCGACCCAACCAGAGACGCGGCCCATGAATTTTGGATCGACCAGCTCGGTCATCCACCCTGATAAAGCGACGTTTACGGGAGCAATTACAATACCCATGAACAAAATGATTGCGAAATAGATCCACGGATTGCTAATCATTCCAAGCAGAACGGTGAAACCTCCTGTTAAAATCAGACCCCAAATGATGACGCGATGCTTTTTGATTTTTTGAATAAGTGTATTGGCAATCGCACTACCGGCAATAAATCCAATACCTAAGAAAACTGAAAATAAACTCGCATATTTTTCGTAATCGTTTGGTGCCAATTTATATTTCATTGTAAAGAGTGGCAATACCGCAAAGCCGCCGTTAATGAGTCCAAAAACGAGAAAACCTAAAACGATTGAACGTAATAATTTGAAGTTGAAGATATATTTGAAGCCTTGGGCAAAATCAGAGAGGACAAATTTAACGTTTAATTTTTTCAATCTGGTTTTTCCGTTCGGAAGTCTTACTTCTAGTGGAATGTTACAGCTACGAATGAGGATTCCTGAGATGATAAAGCTGAGAAGATCTACGGTGATGGAGCCAAGAATTCCTACATAATGATAAGATAGTGCGCCTAGCCCGACACCAAAGAGCATGAATATACCCATGACAGCCTGGTTGATACCTGATGCTTGCATGTATTGTTCCTTATCAAGGACTCCCTGGAGGATGCTCATTTCTGCTGGTGCAAAGAATTTCGAAACAGCGCTTCTGATAAACAAGATGAAAAATGTGAGAAACAATAAATCTGCATATATCGCTCCGATTAAACCTAAAGTTAGGCCAGCGCGAATCCAGTCTGAGTTTTCAGCAATTTTCTTGCGGTCAAAACGGTCTGCGGCCACACCTACAAGAAAGAAAACACAAAGTATTGGTAGTGAATACATCATTTCAGCAATCGTAGCGTATGATGGTTGATTGCTAAAACGGTCTAACAAGTAAAAGGCAAATGCCATATTTCCGACGGTGGAACCAAGTTGTGATGCAAAGGCTGCCGCAAATAGCTTCGAAAATATTTCGTTTTTAAAAATCCCCATTATCATTTCCTCCCCGAACTTCTTCAAATACTACACTTGCCAACATCTTTTTCATAAGGGCGAACTGCTCTTTCACATACAAGTTTTCCACTCCAACTCCTGTACTATGAAGAATTAAACCTTCCCAGAAGCTCATAAGCAATTTCTCGAGTACCAAAATCGGTGTGTCCGACCTGAATTCTCCGTTGTTCACGCCTTTTTCTAAAAGCTTCATGAGAATTCGATTCTGACGGTTGTATCTCGCTTTAAGAAAATCACGTCGCTTTGGCTCTCGGTAACCACCTATGAAATACTCATAAATCGCGACGTATAGGGTATTTTCTTCTTCATACAACTGCTTTTCAAGCATTTCAAACAGCGTGCCAATCGATTCCCAGACAGGAATATCCAAAGTAATGAAATGGCCTAGTTCGTCAATGGTTTCATTGTCTATGTCATTGATCATAGCTTCAAAAATTTCTTCTACACTGGAAAAATAAAGGTAGACCCATCCACGGCTGTTTCCAGTTTGATCGACAATATCCTTCATGGTTGCAGCTTCAAAACCTTTGAGTTTAAATACTTCAATAGCTGAGTCGATAATATGCTTCCGACGTTTTTCTTTTTCAGATTGAGAAAGCTTTGGTGACATACGCTGTACCTCCAAAATAAAACTGACATCCTTGTCACTTTTATTATAATGACACCAGTGTCAGTTTTGCAACTATATTTTGGGGAAAATTTATAAAACAAACATGAAAAAAAGCGTAAACCTATAGGTTCACGCTTTTCTTCATTCCTTAAATAGGAATTGGGGGGGAGTGCTTATTGCTTCTGGGGTCTTATCGATCTTGAGTCCATCGGTTGAACACCAGTGTCGCTTTCGCCCTGAGAGCAAAAGTACCTTCCCTTGAACTGCCAAATTCCGAAGTCGCTGCTGTTCGAATCATCGCTTCCCAGTCCCTTCAATTGGTATTGGCGTTACATTCTTTATATACCACCATAAAACAAGGACAAACTCAAATCTTGGTGTTGGATAAAATTACCTTTCCTATTTATTAGAATAAAGTAGGAACTGTAGCTGTCCATTACAAAAAGAATAGCTATGAAACGGTGTATTCATACATAAATTGTAGAAAGGAGGTGAGCGGGTGGGTCAACCAATCAAAATCTTGGCACCATGTGGCATGCTAGGTTATGGATTTCCCGAGAGTTCTTTTTTAGAGGGAATGGCTCATGAACCACATGCGATCGTAGTAGACGCTGGCTCGACTGATGCGGGACCACATAAACTCGGAGCCGGTGTGGGTATTGTAAGTAGGAGGGCAACCAAGAAGGACTTACAGCATATTTTGGTGAACGGACTGAGGAATAAGATCCCTATTATCATAGGTTCGGCAGGTGGAGCTGGAGCTCGCCCACACGTAAAGTGGACTTTAGAAATAATCCAAGAAATACTAAAGGAGCAACATCTTTCTGCAAAAATGGCGGTTATATGGGCAGACATCCCCAATGAAATGGTGTTGAATGCTAATAAGCGAGGAAAAGTAATTCCGCTTAGCCCAAATGTTCCACATCTTAATGAACTGACAATTACTCAAACAAATGGTGTTGTAGCGCAAATGGGACATGAACCAATCGTCAAAGCTTTAGAAAATGGAGCTGAAATTATCATTTGCGGGCGTGCTTATGATCCATCTCCTTTTGCAGCAATTGGAATTTTTCACGGCAAGGATCCTGCACTTGCCTATCACCTTGGTAAAATATTAGAATGTGGAGCCCTCTGTGCGGAACCTGGAACGACCAAGGATTGTATGCTAGGAATCATCGAAGACCAATCATTCATAGTGAGAGCACTCAATCCAGAGCGGAAATGTACAGCTGTTAGTGTGGCTGCACATACTTTTTATGAAAAAGAACATCCGTTTCTGCTTAGAGGACCAGGGTTTACCCTTGATCTCGAAAACTGTGAATTTATTGAAAAAGAAAATGGTGTAGTAGAAGTAACAAAGAGCAGATTCATCAAAAATGAAGTTTATCAGATTAAGTTAGAAGGCGCTCGGCGTGTCGCTTATCGAACGTTTACGATCGCTGGAATTCGTGATCCGATACTTCTAGATTCTCTAACAGTGGTAGAAAATGAAGTAATCGTGCAAGTCCATAAATACTATCCAGAAATTCATAAGGAAGATTACAAGATAAATTTTATTAATTATGGCATGAACGGAGTCCTTGGGGAACGTGAACCGGCTTCCTTTTCAGGTCATGAAGTAGGTGTTGTACTTGAAGTGGTTGCCAAAACTCAGGAGCTTGCTTCGAGCATCTGTGCAACAGCAAGATCGACACTCCTGCATTTTGGATATGAAAATAGAAAATCTACCGCAGGTAATCTAGCCTTTCCGTTTGCGCCGAGTGATATTGATTTTGGACCAGTTTATGAATTTTCGGTTTATCATTTAATGGAGATTCAAGATTCTCCTTTTCAAATTGAGTATTTGACTGGAGGGAAAGATGACCAGATTATTTGAACTGGCAAAAGTATTACGAAGCAAAAATTCAGGTCCTTTTGAGCTGACGATGGATATTCTGTTTGATCACGAAGATAATTATCAGCGGGTGAAGAAATCGGATAAAATAAATTTCGAAACCATTTGTAATCTATATAGAGTTTCACGAGAAGAAGTTCGGCATCTTGTGTTTTTTGACCAGGCGCTTGGAATAAAGATTACTATTCTGAGAAATGTTTCTTCTGGAACTGTAGGAGACCGTGATGTTTATGGAGCGCAACAGCATGCGCCATTAATGAATATTGAAGTGGATTAGGTGATGAATGACATGAAGAAAATCGCGGTTATTGGAAGTATCAATATGGATTATTTCATTGAAACTGACGTGTTCCCGAATGTGGGTGAAACTGTTCTCGCTAAGAAGTCATTTACTGCTCTTGGAGGCAAAGGAGCCAATCAAGCGGTTGCGGCAGGGAGGCTCGGGGCAGACGTCACATTGTTTGGGAGCATTGGAGATGATGATGCAGGCGATATTTTTAAAAAGAAAATGGAAAAAGAGTTTGTCGACATTTCATTTGTACAAAGTGTGAAGAACATCGCGACCGGTTCCGCTTTTATCGAATTGAGTAAGTCTGAAAATCGGATACTTGTAGTCCCAGGCGCAAATCAATGTACTGACAGGGAATATGTTGAAAGAATGTTTAATGAAATGATTAAGCATGATATTTTCGTTTTCCAGCTAGAGACACCCGTCAGTATGCTTGAATATTTGGTTCCGAAGCTTGCTGATCATGGAAAAATAATCGTACTGAATCCGGCACCAGCACAAACCATTCAGGCAGAATTACTTGAGAAAATCACTTATGTGACGCCTAATGAGCACGAATTTAAAGTTGTCATGAATTCGGTTGATAAAATGGAAGATTTGCTTTTTACTCATCCCAATCAGTTGTTGATTACAAAAGGTACGGCAGGTGTTTTCTATTCAGACGGCCAGAAAATTGTTTGTGTTCCAGCTTTAAAAGTTGAAGCGGTAGATACGACAGGTGCAGGTGATACTTTTTCCGGAGCCTTTGCGGCTGCACTTGCCGAGGGAAAAGAATTGCGGGAAAGTATTCAATTTGCAAATATTGCGGCAGGACTTTCGGTAAAGAAGAAAGGTGCACAAGCGGGGATGCCGACAAGAGAAGAGGTTCTTCAGTTCTATGCTAGTTCTTGAAAGAGGGGGCGTTTTGAATCGTTACTTTTTCAGAAAAAGTAAAAGGTGTCTTGATTTCAGTAGCGCTTGGAGATGCACTTGGAGCACCCGTAGAAAAGCTAAGTTATGATGAGATTAAAAAAAGCTATGAGAGAGTTGAATCATTACGAACGGAATGGTATAAAGCAGGATTAGGAGAAGATGTGACCCTTGGGAAAAGACGGGGACATGGAATTGTCACGGACGATACGCTCATGACAAATGCGCTTGTGAATGTTTATTTACGCCTAAGACGTCATTTGGATGCATATGATATGAGTAAAGATTTTGTAAAAGAAATAGCATTTAAGAAAACTTACATTCCCGAATTGGATAAGGAAACATTTCTGATTGACCGGCTTTTTTACCCTGAAAAATATATTTATATTCGTCATGTCCTCGCCAATTGCGAACCAAGGGAAGGCGGTTTAGGCAATATGGTCAACTGTGGAGCCGCCATGTATATGGCTCCCGTGGGTATTGTCAATGCAGGTGATGCGAGATCGGCGTATAACGAGGCCATCCTGTTTGCCTCTGGACATCAGTGCAGCTATGGTTTAGAAGCGGCTGGTGTCTTTGCGGCCTGTGTGGCAAAGGCGTTAGAGCCAGGGGCTACGATTGAAGAAATTGTGAAAACGGCTATTTTACATGCCAAGGATGGAACAAAAGAAGCCATAAAAGACCTGACTAGAGCTGCAATTGAACTTCGCACAAAAAAAGCTGAAATGGATGAAGTGATACATGTTCTCCACTCAGCCATTTCAACCTATTCTCCCATGAAAAATGATGTCCATCGTCATATCCAAAAAGTTGGCGTTGCTTCCAATCACTATACTCCCAACCGATTATTCTCTATAGAAGAACTCCCGCTCGCACTCGCGTTTATCGTGTTCAATGATGGAGATTACTATCAGTCCCTATACGATGGCATCAATTCTGGCCGCGATACCGATTCGATTGGCGTGATGATCGGTGCTATTTTGGGTGCCATGTACGGCGATAAAGTCATTAAAGCTGAAGATATACTTATTCTTGAGAATCACAACCGCATGGATTTTTCAAAAATTGCTACGGATTTTACAAACCTCGCAGAGGAAATGATGATAAAGGATATTCTCCTTCACGAAAAAAGAAGGACGATACTCTAGTTTTTAGCGAGCTTATGTGAATAAAATTTTTCAGCGAAGAAACTTACAATTAGCCCTATGATTAAAGGTAAGAAGGAACCGGCTGTCATATCGAAACCTGCTGTGCTATTACTTGATTCATAGCTAAACATCAAAGCTGGAATAGTAAAGGTGTGTCCTATTAAGTATAAAGTTCCAGTTGTGAGCACGAGGGCACTTAAGGTAACTAATAAACTCTTAAAAGTCATTATCTCCCTCCTTATGGTATTTTTTACCTATATTATACAGTTGATCTTTGGTAAAGAACAGCATTTTCCAAGTCAAATGATTGGAGGTGATCAGTTGATTGTCGAAAACTATTTGGATAAAGTATATGCCGGTTTTCTTGGAATGAATGCGGGCATTAGACTAGGTGCCCCGGTAGAGCCCACGGAATGGACGGCAGATAGAATTCAACGGATTTTTGGAGATGTGAAAGGGTATTTGAAAGAGTATAAAACATTTTCAGCTGATGATGATGTTAACGGACCTGTCTTCTTTATGAGAGCTCTCTATGACGATGCAGTCGATCGTGAGCTCGAGCCAAGTGATGTGGCAAAAGCATGGCTCAATTATTGCCGGGAAGGCATTGGTATGATTTGGTGGGGTGGTGCAGATATCAGCACAGAGCATCGTGCCTATACTAATCTTGTAAAAGGCATCCCTGCTCCGAAATCGGGATCCATTGTAACGAATGGCGAAATCATGGCCGAACAAATTGGTGGGCAAATCTTTATTGACACATGGGGATGGCTGTTCCCAAATCGTATTGATAAAGCGGCGGAATATGCTGGAAAAGCAGCCTCTGTATCCCATGACAGAAACGGGGTATACGGGGCTCGATTTATCGCAGCGTGTATTTCTAAAGCTTTTCAAGCAACATCCATTAGTGAGATTTTACAAACAGGGTTATCTGTGATTCCAAAAGATTCAACTTATGCGCAAGTTGTTCATGCAGTAAGGGGGTTTCATCAGAAGAATCCTCATGAATTTCGGGCATGTCTAACTTTTTTGCACGAGAATTGGGGTTATGACAAATACACTGGCGTTTGTCACATCATTCCCAATGCTGGAGTTTGTGTATTGGCACTTCTATACGGAGAAGGTGATTTTGCGAGAACTATTGAAATCGCAACGATGTGTGGTTGGGATACCGATTGTAACGCAGGAAGTGTAGGTTCCATCGTTGGGGTTTTAAATGGGATTGAAAAGATTCCTGAACATTATAGGAAGCCGATCAATGATTGCGTGATTACCTCAAGTGTGGCTGGCTATTTGAATATCGTCGATCTTCCTACTTTTTCAAAAGAAGTGGTACTTCTTGGGTACCGACTTGCTGGAGAAAAAACTCCAAAAAAGCTGCAGGAGTCAGTGAAGCGTGGAGAAATTTACTTCAATTTCGATTTACCAGGTTCGACCCATGGGTTTCGTACAAATAATGCATTTAAAACGCTGATTCGTCATTGTGACACAATCGGGGAAGGGTCACTTGAAGTGATTTTTGACCGAATGGTAGAAGGGAATAGAAGTAAAATCTTCTATAAGCCGTTTTATCGCTCGTCAGACTTCAGTGATGAGAAGTACAAACCTGTTTTTTCACCGCAAGCGTATAGTGGACAGATTGTCGAGGCGACGATTTATTTGGATAAATGGCAAGGAGCAGATATATTAATCACTCCCTATGTCAGAAATACTTTTACTAAAAAGGACATGATGCTGCATACGATTAAGCTTGCAGATCGAACCTGGAATGATATCACGTTTGTGATTCCGGATACGAAAGGAGCTGTTATCGATGAAATTGGTTATATGGTCGAAAGTCCATCTCGCCTAAACAGTCGAGCCTTAGGAACGCTCTATATAGATAATTTTCACATCTATGGTCAAGCGAAATACACGATTGATTTTTCAAAGCAATTTCAGGAGTTCCTTAGTGTTACGCCCTTTTCACATCATAAGGGAAAGTGGATGTTACAAGGAAACTCTTTAAGGTGTATTTGTGAAGATGAGTGTTATTCGTTTACGGGAAATTACTATACAAAAGATGTGAGGCTTGACGTTCTTATTGAGCCAACATCAGGTCATAGCCATCTTTTAATTGTGCGTGCTCCGGGCATCCAACGCCAATATCTAGTCGGTTTTGATGGCAAAGACAAAGTATCGTTAATAATGAATGACTTTGGATTTCGCAGACTGAAAAGTATTCCTTTTCTGTGGGATCACCATAAGTCATACGAGTTTCAGGTTAATTGCAAAGGTGTAGAGATTGAGTTCTGTATTAATGGGGAAAGGATATTGAATTTTGAAGATAATACGTTTTCTTATGGTATGTATGGTTTCGCTTGTTTGGAAAAAGGTGAAACAGTGATTCATAGTTTTAGAGTTAAGGAGTTGTGAATGTAAAGGTCAATTAAGTCTGTATGAAAAAAATGTGCCTGTCAGCAGACAGACACGATGTAAAATCTATTTCTTCAAAAATAAAACCATTAATTCAAGGTCAAAAAATTGGTCTTCAATTTTCAAAGAGTTTATTTCTCGACCATAAATCGTAAATCCTAATGAGGTATATAGTTTCTTTGCCGTTTCATTGGATGAAGTAACGCCAAGATGAATTTGTTTGATACCAACGAGTGATTGAGCTTTCGAAATCGCGGCTTCCACGAGTCTCCTGCCAAAAGAGAGGCCACGCTTTTCAGGTGATACGTACATGGCCACGAGGTTGACCCGATGTTCTAGTTTTTTCTTCTGTTCAGGCACGAGTGTTACCACACCAAATAGTTCAGTGCCATCAAAAGCTCCAAAAGTATAAACGTTTTCTGAAGACAGTCTACTCTCAAAAACTTCTAAACTGAATTCATTTTCTTCTTCAAAGCTTGCTGCGAAGGCTTCTGGATGATTTTTTAAGGCTTCAAGCCTAAGCTTCTGGTAGGCAGCTGCATCGTCAGCCCTTAATAATCTAATCACGTTCATAACCCCCTCTTATTCTTCTTGTTAATTAATTATGAGAGTTTGTCAGTAATATTACAAGTTCATTTCATTCCATAGAATCCCGTTTAAATCTATTAGGAGCGGAAATAGAAAGAGGTAACATGAGAGTCATTCGATTTTTAAAAATAGCTATGTAAAAATTGTCTGTTGATTTCCGCTCCCGTCGCTTGCTTTCCGGTACGAATTTTTGAAAAACCCTAATGCCGGCTTTTTCAAGAGCAAATTCGTCTTGGGGGCGTTCGCCGAGCCTCCTCGTTGCTATCGCTCCTGCGGGGTCTCGTCTGTAACGCTAATCCCCCAGGAGTCAAGCGCCTTCCACTCCAATCAACGAACTGCAGAAAATCAACAATGTACTTTATCATAGTCTGAAAAATAGAAAGGAGAAGGCAGCATGTATAAACAACCCAATGAACTTACAAAAGTCACTTTTTATCAGGAAGATACAGAAATCAAACTCAGAAGATCAACGCTTAGCGGCTTCCAACAACCTATTTTTCTTGGGGGGCACGGAAGTGTGAAACAATATTGCAGTGCGGAGCCTGAATTGGAATTGCCATCCACCATTGATTATATTGTCGCTACTGCTGGAGGGTGAAAAATCTAGAATTGATCGAAGTGTAATCATTTGAAACCACTGACATATGTCGTAACGGGTTTACTTCAGAGATGCAAACAAGTAAATATCAAATCAAAACGCACTGGATTTCACAGTGCGTTTTTTAGTGTTATATCAACGATAATCTAAATTTTTGTTGCTAAATCTTATATTCATTTACATATATGTTAACAAGGGCAGAAATAATTATTGGAGGGTATGGGAATTATGTGTGATTAGGGAAATGTATTAATCCTGAATATGATGGATTTTTTTAAGGTAATCAGTACTTTTATGATAAGCTAAAAATAAAGATTTTGAAAATTTGTTATTCAACAAAGGTAGTAGGAGTGTTTAATAATATTTGAATTTAAGCTATCCAAACATTGAATATAAAAGATATAGTAACAATTCTAGAGGGAGTGATGGGGTGGAAATTGTTATTTCATATTTCACCATTTATTTAATTCCAATCCTAATGATTATTATTGGAGTATTTATTAAATTGAAAGCTCCAAAACAAATTAATTTTTTTTATGGCTATCGTACTCAACGTTCTATGTCTTCTCAAGAAGCTTGGGATTATGCACAACAATTGTTAGGGAAGTATTCCCTCCGAATAGGTATCAGTTTAATTCCAATCGGGAATCTGTTTCTATTGATTTTGCCTTTTTCTTTGGATGTTATTACGTTGATAAATTTAGGGGTAGGAGTGATTTGTTTGTTAATTCCTATTTTGTTTATCGAAAAAGAATTAAAAAAGAAATTTTGAAATTATTTTCAACAATCGGGTGTATAAATAAAAAAGTAAATGAAGAAGAAATGGGCTTAGAGGAAAATTTCCACTATGCCGGAATCTATGTGAAAGTTGGTTATTGAAAACAGTCCATTGAGAGAATAATTTTCTATTAGCTGATCTCTATCTGGGGGAATTGAGTTTCCTCTTGGCACATTCCATCAATATATTGTTTGTTTTAGAATATTCTGGCTTGCCTCTTCGGCTTTTTATCATTAAGATAATTTTAAAAGTTGAGAGTGGGTGGAGGGAATGACAAAAATATTGCCACCTGGACAATTTGAAACGGAAAAGTGGCCGATTCTTCATAAAGGTGATGTTTATTCATTTAATAGAACATATTGGACCTTTCTCTTATTTGGTGAAGTCGAGGAAGAAGTAACACTCTCATACGACCAATTCATGGAACTTCCTAAAAGTGTTTCGACGATCAATATGCATTGTGTAACGACTTGGTCAAAATTTGGAACCACGTTTGAGGGGATTGCGCTAAGTGAGTTATTGAAGCTTGTGAAGCTCAAAGATGATGTAAAGTATGTGAAGATTTATGGATATTATAATGGTGATCGTTTCGGTTATTCAGCCAATCTTCCGCTTGAGCCACTTATGGGAGACGATTCATTATTTGTTTTTCGTTGGAAAGATGCCAAAAACGATTGGCAAAATATTGATCCAAAGCATGGCTATCCAGTGCGTTACATACCACCGGAAACCTTTTATCTATGGAAAGGGAGCAAGTGGGTTTCAGGTATCAAATTCATGAAGGAAGATGAAGAAGGATTTTGGGAGGAGTTTGGTTATTCAATGGCTGCCAACCCTTTTAAAGAAGAAAGATTTCGTTAATATTACGTGGAAAAGTAGTATGGTCTCGCATTGAAACCATACTACTTTTTTGTTCAATAGACAGGTATGAAGTAATTAGTGACCGTTAATAATTGGAGAAGTGAGGAAATTATGTTCTGGTGTGAAAGTTCAGAAAATTTATTCTTAAGATTCTTGCAAAAATTCGAATGGCATGGTAAAATAAAAACGAACATAAGTTCTCTTTTTGTTCGAAAAATAAAATGAAGAGGTGTTCTCATGGTATTAGCTATTTATCCTTATTTGGTTACAAATGGTAACGGACAGGAAGCAGTAAAGTTTTATGAAAACGCATTAAATGCAGAAGTAATTGGTATTCAAACTTTTGGTGAAATGCCTGAGAGTCCTGAATATCCGATTCCAACAGAGGCAAAAGACCGCATTATGCATGCAAACTTAAAAGTGGGTAGTACATATTTAATGATATCTGATACATTTCCAGGTCAACCACACCAAGTTGGAACAAATGTAACGATTGCTATTATGATTTCAAACGTTGAAAAAGCTAGAGAAGTCTTCGGTAAATTAGAAGATGGCGGACAAGTAACAATGCCACTTCAGGAAACTTTCTGGAGTCCATTATACGGTCAACTAACCGACAAATTTGGGGTATCTTGGCAAATCTCAACTGAAACTAATGAAAATAAATAGGCGATATTAAATAAAGTCTAATCCCTGTTTCCCCTATCCTTCTTCCAACTAAATCAGGTCTTATTTACTAATTTTTCACATATTTATTAGTGAAAGGACTTATTTCCTAAGATGAAGGAGGAGGAAACAATGGGCGTGAAGTTTATTAAGATTTCCGTCGTGTATTTTGTCGTTGGTGTGTGTCTAGGGATGTACATGTCGATGAATGAAGTTTTCACTTTCACTCCGGTCCATGTCCATATCAATTTACTTGGGTGGACGGCTATGACCCTTTTCGGACTTATTTATGTTGTATTTCCTAAAGCAGCTGAAACCACATTAGCGAAAGTGCATTTCTGGATTCACAACATTTGTTTACCAATCATGATGGTCGGGCTAGCACTACTTGTTTCTGGAAATGAAAACGGTCACATTCCAGTAGCAGTTGGATCTACAGTACTAATCATTGGTATTATCCTGTTTGCGATCAATGTCTTGAAGAATGTGAAGGCTGGAGAAGAGAGTAAGCAAGCAGGCTAAACTAATCGTGAATAGATGTATGGATATATGCCATTCCAACCGAGAATACAAAACCTAAGGGTTTATTCTCGGTTTTTTTGTATTTAGAAACCAAACCGCACTAGAGTGGCCCCAAAAATGACAAATAGAAAACTCTTTTAACTTAATCTAATGAAGAGTTATGTTAAAATAAGGAAAAGATATTATGTTCAAAATATCTAATGGGAGGAGAGGATTTCTCATACGCATACAAGAAAAGATTTTTTTATCATTAGTCTCACTGACCTTTCTCATCGGTATTATAGTGACTTCATTAGAAATGTGGATTTTTGCTCTTTTCACTATTTTAATGAACTCCATTTACTATATTTTTCATAAAGAATATCGATTATTGTCTTCATTACTGAACTCTTTTCTCGTGGGTTTCCTATTCTTTCAGATTGCTAGCAACCAATTAGGAGACTTGGAAATCACAAAAGAGTTAATAATCCTGCTTAATCGCTGTCTGCTTATTATCATTATTTTGGCTATGATCTTTTCTCAAATCTTGAACAAGCGGAGAATCACATTTTTCACAAAAATACCAGAATGGTCTAGAAGAATTTCATTGCCTTTCCATTCTATTAGGCTATCGTATTTTTTATTAATTTCTTTTTTATTTTCCTTCACTATTCTAATACCTCCATTTTTCTTAAAAGAGACCGATATAGATTCAGTATTGCTTTTTGCATTATTCTTTTCTTTCATAAATGCTACTCTTGAAGAGTTCATTTGGAGAGGAATCTTACTTTCTGGTCTAAGAGAATATGTTTCTTCTTTTTATGCAATCATCATAACGAGTCTTGGTTTTGGTCTTTACCATATTTCCATCGGAATTCCTCTTATATTTAGTTTGCTTTTTGCTTTTGGGGGACTTTTTTACTCCATAGTAGTGTTAAAATCCAACAGTATTTATCCAGCAATCCTTCTTCATATTGTCATCAATATCGGGATGGTATTGAATGGATGGATTATTTAAGCTCTTTACCAGGTAAGTTCATTTTTTGAGGTGTATAGATAATATGAAAACTATATTTGTAGACTGGGGACAATCAAGGGTGATGTTAACATGGAAAGCTAGTACTCAGCTTCCAGATAGAGTTAAGATTACAAGTGTTCACGGCATTTGTTTTTATCATTTTCCGACAGAAGACTCCCTCTTCAATCGTGTGAAGGGCTATGCCCAACGATAAGGGGGAGATAAATGTCGGTTGGCGTTAGCCAAAATATTCCCCTTATGATATAATGAGAACATACATTCGTATTAAAGCGAGGGGGTGAGTACCAGTGTTAGTGAACAAAGCATATAAATTTCGTATCTATCCAAATAAAGAACAAGAAGTTTTAATTGCGAAAACGATTGGGTGTAGTCGGTTTGTATTCAATCGCTTTTTAGCACGGTGGAATGACACTTACAATGAAACAGGTAAAGGTTTGACTTACAACTCATGTTCAGCAGAATTAACACATCTAAAGAAGGAGTTAACATGGTTGCAAGAAGTAGATAGTATCTCGTTACAATCCACGCTGAAACATCTCGCAGATGCGTTTTCTCGATTTTTCAAAGGGCAGAACGCTGTCCCACGTTACAAGTCAAAGAAGAACAGAGTGCAATCCTACACAACCAAGCAGACAAACGGAAATATTGCCATCAAAGGCAACAAAATCAAATTACCTAAACTCGGTATGGTTCGCTTTGCGAAAAGTCGTGAAGCAGAAGGTCGTATTCTCTCTGCTACGGTAAGACGAAATTCCAGTGGTAAATACTTTGTTTCCCTTCTTGCAGAAGTTGAAATTCAACCATTTGCAAAGACAGGTTCTTCTGTTGGAGTAGATCTTGGGCTGAAAGATTTTGCAATTCTAAGCACAGGTGAAGTATTTTCTAATCCAAAGTGGTTTCGCACTTTAGAAGAAAAGTTAGCAAAAACACAACGTATTCTTTCCAGACGTACAAAAGGTTCATCTAATTGGCATAAACAACGTGTCAAAGTGGCAAGGATCCACGAACGCATTACGAATGCAAGAGCCGACTACTTGCAAAAAATCTCCACCTACATCATCAAAAATCACGATGTTGTAGGAATCGAAGATTTGCAAGTAACGAATTTGTTGAAAAATCACAAACTCGCTAAAGCAATTAGCGAAGTATCATGGTCACAATTCAGAACGATGGTAGAGTACAAGGCAAAATGGTACGGCAAACAAGTGGTGGTCGTATCAAAAACATTTGCCAGCTCCCAACTATGTTCGTGTTGTGGATACCAAAATAAAGACGTTAAGAACCTCAATTTGCGTGAGTGGGAATGTCCTTCTTGTGACTCACATCACCAAAGAGATATTAACGCAGGACAAAATCTAAAGAACGAAGCCATAAGACTTCTAACTGTCGGAACGACAGGGATAGCCTAATGAATTAAGGTACGATAGAACCCTGTACTTAGGAATCCCCCACTTCAAGGAACGTTAGTGAGTAAGTGGGGGTAGTTCAAGAAGATAAGTTGGTATTGGTCGATTTAAAGGATAGAGGTTGGGATTTTCCAGGAGGTCATATTGAATTAGGAGAAGAACCAGAAGCATGCTTCAAACGAGAAACTTTAGAAGAAGCGTATGTAGAGGGTCATTGTGAACTTTTAGGTTATATCATTGTGGACCACAGTGATAATAATGATTGGATAGAAGATGGTAAATATCCTAAGGTGGGATATCAGGTGTTTTATAAAATGTCGGTTGATCAATTACATGGATTTGATGCACAATATGAATCTACACAACGAATTCTAATAGATCCAAATCTAGTCTCTCAGTATCACCACAAATGGAATACTCTTTATCAAGAAATATTTGATGCATGTACTGCATCATAATAAAGATAGAAGAAAATCAGCTTTATATTATTTTGAAACTTCTTAACCTGTAAAACGTATGAAGGGGATAAGTTATTTGTTAGGAAGGAAGAGGGGAAGTACTTGAAACTACTAAGGACCAACACAAGTATGAAATTTTTTCTATTTGTTTCGCTGGCGGTGATACTCGTTAACATTCCGATACTCGGCAATTATGTCGGTGTTATTAATACGTTGATTCATGAGTCAGGACATGCCCTTATTGCCTTAATTGGAGGAGATGTACAAAAGATTGGGTTATTTGTGAATACTGAAGGGGTAACATATACCACGCATACTTCGTGGTTCGGGGGGTTCTTCACAGGAATTGCCGGTTATGTTTTTTCCTCCTTTTTTGCTTTCATTTGTTTCTGGTTGATTGGTAAACGGAAATACAAGCTTCTTATGTTTATTTTACTCGGATTTATTTTTATGAATTTAGTGTTTTGGGTACGGAATTTTTATGGGATATTCTGGTTGATTACATTTGGTGCTGGTTTTTTACTGATGGTATGGAAAGCACCACAGAACTTTAATCAATCCGTTTTACTTTTGATTGCTGCAGTCCTACTTGTTGAGTCCCTTACTTCATCTTTTGAAATTTTACTTCTAAGCTTCATCCAACCTGCTTCTGCGGGGGATGCAACAGGTTTGGCACACTCTACCATTTTCATACCAGCTCAAGTCTGGGGAATTTTTTTCATGCTTCAGTCACTTTGGTTTTGTTGGTTTGGCTTGAAAAAGGGCATATTTAGATTAGAAAGATAAAAGAGAATAGAGGACATGGGATGATTTTTCTTTATTATGTATTATTATTTTTAGTAGCATTTGTTTTAGGGTTTTTTAACATTTCACCCTGGATCACGGGAATCATCTTGTTTTGTGGATTTTATATTCTACTTTTACAAAGAAATCCACTGTTATTTGGAAAAGATACAGAAAAGATGGTCCTTTATCTAAAAAATTCCAAACAAGCTTATCTTCAGTTTTTATATCATATTTTTCACGATGATCTGGAAAGCGCAGAAAGACCGTTGATGAAAGTGAAATCAAAAGTACATCGCCGAATTGGTGAAGTGATGATATTTTCTAAACAAAAGCGCTATGATGAAGCAAAACAAGCCATCTCTGAGATGAAAGACAATTATGTGAAATGGTATTATCGTGCAGCCATTGCCCTTGAAGAAAGAGACTATGATACATATCGAGAGTGCTTACCAAAAATCAATAATGAAACATATCGGATTTTGATAGAAGCTGAAGAAAAACGAACATATGGGCATATAGAGGAAGCTCTAAAGATCGTGAAATTGCAGATACCTAAGCTGAGAGGAATCAAATTACTTTCCGCTGTCCATTATCTGGATGAATTGGAAAAGGAAAAGATTCATTGAGCAATCCTATAATAAATGTAAAACCCCCTCAAAATAAGGGGGTTTTGCTCATTCTTTTAACTTAATAAATTCTTCAATGACTCTTGTAAAGTTCCTTTAACCGCTGCTTTTTCAAAAGCGATACCTGTATGAATCATGGTTCTGACAAGTTCTGGACGTAAGCCGGTGATTATAGGTTTTGCTCCCATCATAGCTACGCCTCTTAATACTTTTTGGAAGTGGTCAATATCGTTCATTTCCATCTCTGCAATACCTGATAAGTCAAAAATCAAAGTTTGCACCTTGAGTTTTGCAATATCCATTAGTACTTTTTCTTCGATGATTCTCATACGGTAAGAGTCCATAATCCCTATCAATGGAAGGACTGCGACAGAAGGGCTTATAGGGATGATTGGAACGGAAAGATGCTCAACCATTTGTCTTTGGGTATTAAGTAATTCATCTTTATAACTCGAAAAACTAATGAAGAAAGTGTTTAAAAATTGATCGATTCTATCATTAATTTTCTTTTCTAATGCGAAGAACTCCTCACGCTTTGTATTGGCGTTATTCAATTTATCAAATTGATAAAGGAAATGCCAAAGCGTTCTTCTAATGGCTTGAACCCACTCCAATTTAAAAGAGAGTGATAATGAATGATGAGCCCATGCAATCCCTTCAATTTCTGCAAAAGCGACAAGTTCTTCTTCTTTTTGATTAATGACGTATTGGGATAATTTCCCTGCGTTCTTCAACAAATCTATATTTCCTTTTAGTAAAATCTCTTGAATTTTTGAGGCCACATTAACGGCTTCTGATAAAAGCTTTTTCTCAAATTGTTCTTTGTTTTCAGTAATGAATGCAGTCACGTCAGCTGCTTTGTAATATTCTGTTTCCATCAATGACACTCTCCTCTTGGGTTTGAAAAAGTAATGATATATGGTATTTCTCCATAAAAGATATGTCTTTTAAAAGGAAAACAATTCCTATAAACATTATCGACATAGTAAAAACAAAAATCAACTAAAATGAATTTTGCTTTATTTGTTCATCATCAGATGATATTGGGAAAATTTCTAGAATGCTTTAAAAGGGTTTTTATGGGAGGGGATGGAATTAACTACTCTAGTACTAACTAGGGGGGAATTTATGTCGGTAACATCAGAACTTCAAAATCTTGCAGAAAAAATGAATGCTTATCCCGTCCATATTGAACATGAAAAGGATCGCGTTTTTCAAGTCGATTTACCAAATTGTTCATTGCAAATTAAGCTTCAAGCTGGGAGAGTTGAAATCGATGAATCGATTTCTGCTGAACCAAATGTAACTTTGAAGCTTACAGAAGAAAACTTTTCAAAGCTTCTCAAAGGTGAACTTAATACAACGATTGCATTCATGACTGGTGGACTGAAAGTGGAGGGGAGCATGGGACTCGCCTTAAAGCTTCAGGAAATCCTTCGAAATTACCAATAAGCAACATGAGGAACCGAAAAAGCATCAGCAAGATGCCGATGCTTTCTCGGTTTAATTTTATGAGTTAACCAATGCTCGCACAACGTCCTGGTCGAATACTTTTTTTACGTGTTCTGGTAGTGTTAAGTAAACGAGGCCATTACCCTCGATTTTAGGCGAATTTCCTAGTGGTACGGTCCTTTTGATTAACTGAGCGTACAATTCAGGCTCAGTTAGTTCACGTTGAAAGTTTGAATTAGACAGTACCTTTAACAAAGCTAAGGATCCGGCCACATGGGGTGTTGCCATAGATGTTCCGCTCAGTGTCGCATACTTCCCATTTAGGTAGGTTGAGGTTACTTTTTCTCCAGGTGCAACAACATCTACTTGGTTGTTGGAGTTCGTAAAGTCTGAAGAATGTCGTTCAAGGTCGATAGCACCAACGCAGATGACTTCATTATAACAACCAGGATAGCCCAACTCATCTGTTGAATCATTGCCGTCGCCTTCATTCCCTGCAGCACATACAACAAGGATTTGTGCATTCACAGCCTCTATGATCACATCATGTAGTTCTTTGACGTCGGAAGGTCCTCCTAACGACATACTGATGATATCTACTTTTTGTTCAATGGCGAAGCGAATGGCTTTGATGATCCAGTCATACTTTCCAGAACCATTCTTACCCAAAACCTTTAAGATTAAGAGACTCGCCTCTGGCGCTACTCCCGCAACACCTGTAAGGTTCATACTTGCAGCAATTGTTCCTGCGACATGAGTTCCATGCCCGTTATAATCCTCAAATTTTTCAGGATCTCCGTCGTCATCCGTTGTAAAATTTCTTCCGGCGATGATGCGATCCTTTAAATCGGGATGGTCCGTGTCGCATCCAGTATCCAGAACCGCTACTGTAATCCCTTTACCTCTTGTTTCGTTCCAGATTTCTGGAGCTTGAATGATTTCAACTCCTTGTGGTATTTCATTCACCATTTCCAGCTGCTCTACCAATTCGTACGGGATCAAATGTACATAGTTTTCCATATTTCTCCCTCCTAGAATAAAAGATAGTTAGCAAGCTCTTGATGTTAATAGGTATGATAGCATTATTCTGAATTTTTAGATATATTAAAAAGATACTATTTTTAATAGAGTGATTGGGAAAAAAATATTGATGTTTGCTTTTCGTCTATAAGAATTTCTTATATTGTTCAATAAAAAGTTGATTATATGAACTTTAGATATATGGTGCTAAAATTTTCTTATAAGATAGGGGGAATGATCATGTTTACTCTTAAACCAATTGCAACCGTGAAAAATGACCGTAAAGAAATTGCTGATGATTTTTGGGGAGAGGTAATCTCAGTTATCGAACTAGATTCGGATATTGATGAGCGTAGTTTGGATGGAATTGAGAGCTTCTCACATGTAGAAGTATTTTATGTTTTTGATCGGGTTTCGGATGATAAAGTTGAATACGGTGCACGACACCCGAGAAATAATCAAGACTGGCCTGAGATAGGGATTTTCGCACAAAGAGGAAAGAACCGTCCAAATAAATTAGGTGCGACAATTGTGAAAGTTTTAAAACATGAAGGAAGACTTCTGACTGTAGTAGGACTTGATGCCATTGATGGGACACCAGTCGTTGATTTAAAGCCAGTCATGAAAGAATTTTTGCCAAGAGAAGAAGTCTTTCAGCCAAATTGGTCATCAGAATTGATGGCGGATTATTGGAAGTAGAGAGCCAAAAGCAAAGATGGTAACTATGAACTAAAGGCTCATGAAACAACAGATAAAGAATGATTTTGGAAGGAGCATATCAAAAGTGATAAGCTTCTTTTTTTTTCATAAAAATAGAAGCAGCATTTATATTAAGTACATGGTTCATACAATGGATTGACCAAACTGTTCACGATTTGTTACCTTTAGGTCACATATTAAAATTATACAAAGAGATGGTGAGAATGAATAGTGTAGTTCTGGCTGACATATTTAAAGCATTGTCTCATCCTTCACGGGTTGAGATATTGGATTTCCTAAAAACAGGGCCTTTGACCACAGGAGACTTAAGTAATAAGTTTAATGTTTCTAGGTATGCCGTCATGAAACATTTACAAATACTCGAGGACTGTGGTCTAGTGATTGTTCGAAGGAAAGGAAGAACGCGTCTAAATTACCTGAATGCTGGGTTTCTAAATATCAGTCAAATTTAGCCGCATCATTACTAAATTTAAGAGATGAGGCTGAGAAATTGGAAAAGGGAGAGAGGGATATGAAAAAAATGAAAATTGATTCATTTCAAATTGAACAAGAAATTACAATTGAGGCTTCAAGAGAAACTGTGTATAAAGCTTTGACCGCAGAAATTGATAAATGGTGGACTTTCCGTTTAGGAGAGAATGAATCGAAACTCAGTATTGATCCAAAAATAAACGGACTTTTCTTTGAAGATTGGGGTAATGGGGAAGGTGCTGTTTGGGGGACAATTACTTATCTAAAGGAAAACGAAGAAATTCGACTAAATGGTATTTTAGGAATGAAAGGTGCTGTAAACAGCTATTACTCTTATAGATTGGAAACAGTCGGGAATGCTACTGTCTTAAAATTGTCGCATGAAGCTATTGGCTTTCTAGAGCCGCATTGGGAGGAAGCACACAAACATGGTTGGAACGAACTGCTACAACAAAATCTAAAAACTTATATTGAAAAAAGTGAGGGACTTTAATTTTGGTAGACGTTCTAACTGAAATCATCATTGATTGTCCAAAATCGAAGGTATCAGATTACGCTGCAAATCCTGATACAGCGCCTGAATGGTATGTCAATATTAAATCCTCAGAATGGAAAACGCCTAAACCGTTAACTGTCGGTTCGAAAATTGCTTTTAAGGCGGAATATCTAGGTAAAGAGCTTGCCTATATTTATGAGATTGTTGATTATTTACCTGGAGTAAGGCTGACTATGCAAACAGCTCAAGGACCTTTTCCGATGGAAACAACATATACCTGGGAATCTGTCGATGTAAATCGTACAAAAATGACTTTACGCAATAAAGGAATTCCTAGTGGTTTCTCAATATTTTTCTCTCCAGTTATGTCTCTAATGATGAAAAAGACAAATCAAAAGGATCTAAAGAAAATTAAAGCGATTCTTGAAAGTGAGAAATAATTAGCGAACTAGGCGAACTTATCTGTTATAAGTTCGATTATTTTTTCTAATGGGAATGTGGTTAATTTTTGGAAAATTCAGTTCCAAGCATATTTAGGCAAAATCCCGTCAAATATCTAAAAAACCCGTCATATATTCAAAAATTCACGTCAAAAATGTAAGAAATCCCGTCAAATCATTTTGAACACATTTTTGAGGTGATACAAAAAGGAGCTCATCCCATTGGATAAGCTCCTTTTATCTAATTTTGAAAGGCATCGGCAACAATCTTAAATGAATTCAATCGTTCTTGGTGGTCAAAAATACTAGAATTGATGATCATTTCATCAGCTTGCGTTTCATCTAAGAAATTTTGCAGCTTTTCCTTAACGGTTTCTGGACTTCCTACGATTGAAGATCCGAGACGACCATCTAGAAGAGACAATTCGTATTCGCTAGCAATTTCTCTTATGTTTTCTACAGGTGGCTGCAACTGTCCAGGCGTATTTCTCAACAGTTGCAGGAATTGTTGCTGCATGGAAGTGGAAAGCCACTTCGCTTTTTCATCTGTATCGGCTGCAATTACATTCACACCGACCATTACATACGGCTCCTCGAGTAATTCAGATGGACGGAAGTTTTGACGGTATAATTTTAAAGCAGGTAACGTATTTTCTGGTGAAAAATGACTTGCAAAAGAGAATGGCAATCCCAGTTGTCCAGCTAACTGTGCACTGAACCCACTTGAACCTAACAACCAAATCGGAACGTTAAGTCCTTCTCCAGGAATAGCACGAACTGGAGAGTTACCAGTTGGATTAAAGTATTCGCGAAGTTCATCTAGTTGTTCAGGGAAATCATGGCCATCACTTCGACGATCCCGTCGCAATGCTTGCGCAGTGATATGATCGGTTCCTGGTGCACGACCTAAACCAAGGTCGATTCGACCAGGGAAAAGAGACTCAAGAGTACCGAATTGCTCGGCGATGACTAATGGTGCATGGTTTGGAAGCATAATGCCACCTGAACCCACACGAATGGTGTTTGTGCCTGCAGCGACATGGCCAATCACAACAGACGTAGCGGAACTTGCAATCCCCGGCATTCCGTGATGCTCAGCCAGCCAGAAGCGATTGTATCCCCATTTTTCTGTATGTTGAGCCACATCTAATGTATTTTTTAAAGCATCAGCTGCCGTAAATCCTTGCTTAATTGGTGAGAGATCAAGGACCGAATACTTTATATCATGTAATTGTTTTTTTGACATATTTGTCTCTTCTTTCTCATTTGAATTCTAAAGGGTAGATATTATCAGGTTCCCCAATGAAATGATTTTAACAAGAATTCTTCGTGTATCAAAATAAAAAGTCTTGAAGTTAAGATAATTTATCAAAGGAAATCTAGAATAAGCTAAATACTTTTATGATTGTTCCTACTTATATACACTATGAGCATCTTCTTGTCTGGTGGATTAAGGATTTATAAACAAAGGTAAAACATAATAAGGCAAAAAAGAAAGGATGAATCTCAGTGTCAGGAAAGTTTAACAATCAAACGGTTATTGTTACTGGAGCGTCACAAGGAATCGGCGAAGGCATTGCTAAATCGTTTGCTAAACAGGGTGCCATCGTTGTTATAGCTGATGTTAATGAAGAAAGAGGCATAAAAGTTCAAATGAACATTGCTCAAGATGGTGGGAAAGCTTACTTTTTTCAGACAGATGTTAAAGAAGAAAAGGAAATCATTTCTCTTATGGATATGGTAATTCAGCAGTTCGGAAAAATTGATATCTTAGTGAATAATGCAGGGAAAGTACTTTTTAAGTCCCTTTTGGAACTGTCTGTTGATGAATGGGATGACGTGATTTCTACGAATCTGCGTAGTGTATTCATTGCTTCGAGGGAAGCGGGTAAGAGGATGACAGAAGGTGGAAGAATCATCAATATGGCTTCAACCAGGGCATTTATGTCCGAACCAAATTCCGAATCCTACTCAGCGTCCAAAGGTGGGATTGTGGCTCTTACTCACTCTTTAGCCGCCTCATTGCATACTAAAGGTATTACCGTGAATTGTGTTAGTCCTGGCTGGATTCAAACTGAAAATTACGATGAATTGACAGAGAAAGACCATTCCCAGCATTGGTCGAACCGAGTTGGCAAACCTGAAGATATCGCTAAGGCTTGCCTCTATCTAGCGGATCCAGAGAATAATTTCATCAATGGGCAAAATATTATCATAGACGGTGGCATGACGAAAAAAATGATTTATGAGGAATAATTCTCGATGTGCTGTATACCGTGGGGCTCTCTAGTTATAGAGGGCCTCCTTTATGTTTTGGGAAATTTCTACCACAAGTATTTATTTCAATTCCATATTCATACTGGTAAAATATGTTTGATAGAAGTCAATAGTAAGGAGAATATCGATGCCAATGATAGAGCACAGACAATACATCAATGCTCCAATAGAGTTGTGCTTCGATTTAGCTAGAGATGTCGATTTACATACACAAACTACTTCTAAAACAAAGGAAAAAGCGGTTGGCGGTGTGACTTCTGGATTGCTTGAAGAAGGGGATTCTGTCACCTGGGAAGCAGTTCATTTAGGAGTTAGAAAAAAATTGACTGCTAAGGTTATTCTGATGGAGAAACCCTATAGATTCGTAGATGTAATGGTAAAAGGTGCATTTCAATCCTTCGATCACACGCGTCTTTTTATAGAAGAAGCTGATGGAACGATTATGATTGATCAATTTAACTATAAGTCCCCATTTGGGCCAATTGGGGTTTTGGTAGACAAATTATTTTTAGAAAAATATATGAAATGCTTCATAGTATCTCGCGCAGAAAAATTGAAAGAGATTGCTGAAAAAATCAATTCTGAGAGTAATTAAAGGAGATTTATAATATGAAACCCAACAAACTGAGGATTGGCGATAAAATAGGTATCATCACGCCTTCAACGCCTGCACCCGTAATGTTTCAAGAAAGATACCAAAGAGGCTTAGTGTATCTTAGAAAACTAGGTTTTGATGTGGTAGAAGGGAAATGCTCAAAACTTAGTGAAGGATACCGTTCAGCTACCATCATGGAGCGGGTGGAAGAAATCAATGATTTCTTTCGGAATGATGAAATAAAGGCCATCATTAGTACGATCGGTGGAAACAATTCTAACTCTCTATTGCCTTATCTGGATTATGAATATTTTAAGAGAAATCCCAAAATCGTTATGGGTTATAGTGATGTCACCGCTTTATTATTAGGATTATATACGAAGACGGGTATGACGACTTTTTATGGTCCTGCGATTGTTCCTTCTTTTGGTGAGTTTCCAGAAATGCTGCCTAAAGGCAGGGAGTACTTTGAGAATATCGTTCTGCTTAAGAAAAGAGCACCATATGCCCTTGAGATTCCCCATGAATGGACAGAAGAAATGATAGATTGGAAGAATCCAACCAGAGCAAAACATATGCAAGAAAATGATGGCTGGAAATGCGTTAGGGAAGGTAAAACAACAGGTAAACTCATTGGTGGGAATATGAATACCATGTCTGGATTTATGAGTTCTGAATTCTTCCCTGATTTGACAGACTGCATCCTGTTCATTGAGGACTCATTTAAAGACATGGCGAATCAGGAGCGTTACCTAAGCATGCTTAAACTTGCGGGAGTTTTCGATAAAATAAAAGGTCTGATTGTTGGTAAACATGAACATTTTAAATGTTTGGATGCGCCGTTTTCGTTTGAGGAGCTACTGCTAGAAGTAATTGGAGAAAAGAACTTTCCTATTTTAACGAATGTGGATATCGGACATACGTTTCCATCTCATGTTTTCCCTATTGGAATAAAAGTTGAGCTGGATGCCACAAAAGGATGTATCACATTCTTAGAGGATGCAGTTGTTGAATAATTCATTGCGAGGAGAGTTGGTCAACATAGAAACCGCATTGCTTGTACTTGATATGCAAAAAGATTTTATAAGTGAAAATGGAAAGTTTCTTGTAGCCAAACACCAAATCGAACCAATGCTAGAAAAGGTTAATAGTTTGATTAAGCATGCTAAAAGTCACCATACACCTGTGGTATATGTAGGAAATGAATTTAGAAAAAGTCAATTCATTTCGAATTTTTTTAGAAGCCATGCGGCTACAAAAGGTGAACAGGGTGCGGAATTAGATCAACGGCTCAACGTCATAAACAATATCTATTTTTCAAAACATAAAGGAGACGCATTAAGTAATAAAAAGCTAGTTTCCTATTTGCATAGTCTACAAATTCGAGAGGTCATTATTGTTGGTGTTTATGCGGAGGGATGTGTACTCGCGACTGCAAAAGGATGCTTAAGGAATGATTTTTCAGTCGTTGTCATCTCGGATGCAGTAGCAGGAGCCAGTGATCAGAAGAAGAAAGCTTCATTGCTAAAGTTGAGCTCGTTGGGGGTTAATGTGAAAGAATCATCACAATGGCTTGAATCAGTGTTTCAAACAAAGGATAATGCTCGTAAAAACTAATAACTAAAAAAGGAGCAAATGTTTGCTCCTTTTCCGTTACACCGTATGAGTGGTAAGAGGTTTCTTACTCATTTCGATTTCATTACAAGTCTCTCCAGATAAAATCGAACATTCCTCAAAAGCAAAATGTTTACAGCCCATGCATTTGTGTTGATCTAGATGGGACAAAGCATAATCTATAGCGTCACCGGTATGGTCAAAGAAATGATTCTGACCAATCGTTTCAAACAAATCTGTCTTTTTCAGAATCCTTTCTGGTTGGTGCTGAAGACCTGAAATCAGAAGTGTTCCTCCTTGCTTCTGGAAATGGTGAACAATCTTTGTTAAATACGATTCCCCCGTTGTATCCATATATGGAACTTTACCCATACGTAATATTAATGTCTTTGGTCGATGATTAATGGTATCCATTATCCTTTGTTCAAACATGTTCGCAACTCCAAAGAAAAGGGGACCTTCAACGGTGAAGATGCTTATTTGCGGACAATCGTGACCTTGATTTACAACATGTGAACGTACTTTATGATGTCTGTCTGAAGGGTCAGGCAAAACCTTTGAAACCGTATGGTTGTCACCCATTCTTTTCACAAATAGAAGGATGGATAATACTAATCCTGCTTCCACAGCCGTTGTCAAATCTGTAAAGACTGTTAACAGAAAGGTAACGCTTAACACGATTGACTCACTTGATTTCATTTTTAAAATATGGGTAAATTCTTGTCTTTCACTCATATTCCAGGCTACTAGCATCAAAACTGGAGCCATACTCGCTAAAGGAATATGGGAAGCTAATGGTGCCAAGAGCAATAAGACAATGAGTACGACGACGCCATGAATAATTCCAGACATTGGAGAAGTTGCACCATTTTTAATATTGGTTGCTGTCCGTGCTATTGCCCCTGTTGCAGGGATTCCTCCAAATAGAGGGGTTATGATATTGGCAATTCCTTGACCTACCAGTTCTCGGTTGCTGTTATGTCTGCTTCCAGTCATGCCATCTGCGACAACTGCCGATAATAAAGATTCAATTCCACCTAGCATCGCAATGACAAAAGCAGGCGCAAGTAATTGCTGTATTTTTTCTAAAGTGATATCAGGAAAAGCGAAATTCGGCAAGCTGCTTGGAATACTCCCGAAAGTGGATTGAATGGTTGCAACTTCGCCTGGGTAAAACAAAGCTGTGATCAGGCTTGATGCAATGAGCCCCATTAATGGACCAGGTATTTTAGGTAGAAACTTAGCTGTTAGGAAGATAAAGGTGAAACAAATAGCTGCTGTCATTATGCTGTAGAGACTTAGGGTATCTATGTGGACAAATAGTTCTTTCATGTTTGATAGAAAATCCTCGTGTTTTTCAATTCCCGTTAAACCTAAAAAGTTGGCGATTTGTCCGCTGAAAATAATGACTGCAATGCCTGACGTAAATCCTATGGTCACTGGACGCGGAATAAATTTAATCAAATTACCGAGTTTAAAAATCCCCATCAGTACGAGCATGAAACCCGCCAACATACCTGCGATCAAAAGGTTCTCATAACCGTATGTCATGACAATACCTAATAAGATTGGCACGAAAGCTCCCGTAGGACCGCCTATCTGATACTTAGAACCTCCCAATAGAGAGGTTAAAATACCTGCAATAATCGTTGTGTAAATGCCGTATTCTGGTTTCACACCCGAGGCAATGGCAAAAGCCATCCCAAGTGGAATTGCGATAATCCCCACTATTAAACCGGAGAGTAAATCTTTACGAAAATTCTGGAAGCTGTATGCTTCAAATCTGCCTAAACTACGCGTATAAATCCCTTCTTTTTCTTCAGTTTTCAATATGATTTTCTATATTATAAGACCGCATTTTTTTAGTGTCTATTCGAATTGGTCCACTTTCAAAAAAATAATTGATTTAGTCAATGCTTGTTCACAATTAAGTAAAATAGATTTAGAAGAAAACCTCTAGTATTGAACGCTTTAAATAGTGTATTGGAGCCTGGAAGAAAAGCAAGATCTCAGTCTTTTTTCATTAAAAGACTGGGCACTGGTTATGGGTTGAATCCTGATTCTGTTTATTTATTAGATACAAAGGATTTTGAGCATTGGGTACAAGCAGGATTAGATGAGTTGAATCCGCAAAACGCAAAAGCATTTCTAGAACGAGGGATGAAGCTCTACTCCGGTGACTATCTACCTGAAAGACGCTTTGAGGATTGGTGTATAAATGAAAGGGAACGACTTCTTGTCATTTATTTAAGAGGAGCTGAAAAGCTGGCACAAGTAAGTATTCGCTCTAGAGATTACAACAATGCTATTTATTGGTGTGAAAGAATTCTAGAGAAAGATAACACATGGGAAGAAGCCTATCGATTACTCATGTATTGCTATTACATGAAAAACAATAGACCACAAAGTGTTAAATGGTACCGAAAATGTTGCCAAGTCCTAATGGACGAAATGGGTGTGAAACCACTTGATGCAACAAAAGAAATGCATCGGATGGTTCTAGAAGCAGGTCCACTTGAAATGTTTGAAGAATTGGAAATGTAGTTATTCTTTTTCAGATGGATCGAGTTTCTTAATTGTCCAATAGATGATGCCTGAAAGAATAGAGAAGCCAATGAACGAGAACATGTGATGCCAATAATGTACCGCGAACATATCCCATTTGATGAAAATCGTTTCAATTAGAAAAGAGAAAATTGCTGAGACTAATAAAGAGCAAATAATGTAGCTTTTCCAATGTTTGGTGTACTGATAAACAAACATGAAAGAAACAGGGATGACAGCTAAATCAGCAGGAATTAAAGGTGGGGCCATCGGGAACAGTTTATCTGGATAGGACCACAATATTAAATTGGATCCAATGATATCACAAAGGGCTGCAATTGAGGCCCATAGTAATCCATAGCTAAGGATTTCATATGTTCTTTTCTTATCCCTAAATAAGACCCATAAAACCCACGGCAATATTGAAAAAGCGAGTAAAAACCACCATTTCCAGGTTAGAAACTCATCCGAAATCCAATGCTGATAAGCAAGATCTCTATGGAGTTCACGAGCTCTTAGCACATCATCAAAAGTGGGAACATTCATATTGGAGCTCCTTCATCAATGTATCGTTTTGCACATTATTCTACAGGGACCTTAAATACCATCATTAGAAAAACAATTGCCAAAAGTGAAATCCCATAAGTAGCAATTGGACGAGTGAAGTGTAGACGAATCATGCAATACATTAATGTATAGAAAAGAAAATCCATCCAATATTCGTAACCGTGATGAAGGTCAAGTCTTCCAAACCAGTAGAAGGGAAAACCCACAATAAAGGAGCCGACAACCCATTTGCTAAAATAGATGAAGCGTTCGGAACGGGCTGCAGAAAAAGGATAAAATGTTAAAAATAATAATGTAATGGCTGGTAGATTAATGAATGTATAAGTTAAATCAATGATGACATGTGATTTTGGGAAAAAGGAATCAGGCCTATATTGCCAAAGATAATAATCATGGCATAAAACGTTATAAAGTAAATTGCTGATGACAACATAATGTATTGTCAGAATGTATTTGTTCCATTCTTTCCAATTTCCTTTTTTGATCACAATAAAAACAAGAATAAAAGTTAGTATTAAATGCATGATGTACTCCTTCGATCAATGAACTTTTATGGAGGAAATAAGTATTAGCTAGTGTTTCTATTTTTCCCAAAGTTTATGAAAAAACTTTCGATAAAAATCTTTATGAAAATGGAGAAAAGTTTTGATCTTAAGAATAGTTATTTCAAATCCCGTTTCGGCTAAAGAAGTCTTAGCCTTGCAAATCCCTTCCTATACTGTCGAAGCGAAGTTAATTGATTGTTATGATATCCCAGCTTTAAAAGATTCTGTTGAAACGTTGCAAAAATGCGGAGAGACATTCTTTGGTTATTATGAGAAGGAAATGTTGGTAGGCGCGCTATCTTTAAAAATCCAAGAAGGTGTAATAGACATACATCGATTGATTGTGCATCCTGATCATTTTAGAAAAGGAATCGCAAAGCAACTAATGAATTTTGTAGAAGCTGAGATAGAAGATGTTCATACCATCATCGTGTCAACAGGAAGTAAAAATGAACCTGCCGTTCGTTTTTATTTAAACAATGGTTTTAGGAACATTGGGGAACTACAAATTACTGAGACTTTATTCATTACAAAATTTATGAAAAATGTTGGTTCCCTTCACCATTAGCTGTTTAACCATATTGGTTTTGCAGCTTTATTATTTGTGTTTAAAAGATGAGGATTCCTTGGTCACCCAACGATTAATGCCTAATTGATATATTGTAACTTCTCTGTAAGTTCCTTTTTTTAAGATAAGGTCAAAGCTGTAAACGATTTAAAAGTGAATGAGGGGGTAACAGAGGTGAAGAAAAAACGCAGGTTTTTGCCATTTATGTTCGTACTTAGTTTCATGATCGTTTTTGCCTCAGCTTGTAGTTTCTACATCATCGACAACTAAAGAAAAAGGTGGAGGGAAGAATAAAGAGCAGAAGAATCCTATTATGATTGGTCTACTGGTTGATTTCCGCTACACTAATTGAGGTTATTGAACATTAAACCGACGCACTTCAAATTTGAAGAACGTCGGTTTTTTGATATTTATTGAGACGGATTACGTTTGAGTTTGTTTTTACACATGTGTACGGCTAATAAGAACACTGGTAATAGGATGCCCATGGTAAATGCGAAGGGTATCCATGTCTCCACATCCCATTTGGCTGCATATACCGTATCCCGATAGATTCCTGGCGATAGGGCTCCCATAATCATACCAAGTGGTATAGAAAGAAATTTATCATTCCGTAATTCTAATATCTTCGAGAGTCCTTTTACAGAAGCATAAAAGTATATGGTGCATTTGTAATATATCGTGATGATCCAAATGATTGCCATGATGATTTCAATCCTCGAAAGGAATTGTCCTACAGTAATTCTCTTTGCTAGAGCATAACTTGGGTAGGATTGCATGGCTGTAAAACCTGCACCAAAAACCAATATGGTCACGATTGTAGTAATTATTAGTAGTATACCCCCAATAGAATGACCAATTAGGAAGGCTTTTTTAGATGATGAAGGGTTAGAGATATTAGGGAAAATCATTAACATCACCACTAATGGCATAGAAGATACACTCATAAAAGATAAAGTGGTACGAGTCAAAGGCTTTATTTCTACTTCGAAAACGGGAAGCAGATTTTTTATGTGAAAATCCTTAAATGAAAATATGATTAGAAATAAAAAGAGAAGGAATATCCACGGTAAATAAATTTCTGCACATCTAGACATTGCTTGAATTCCAATACGCGCTCCATAAATCACGCATATCACAAAGGGAATATTGATAGCTAAAATGGGCGTTTCTGCAAATACTTGTGTAACCATAAAATTTCCTACAACCCAGGATAACGTGGTTGCACCACCGATAAATGTGAAGAACACAAAAGCAAGTGCAATTATTTTTCCTGTCCATTTCCCTAGGATCTGCTCGCACATTTGCACAAAATCCAACTTCGGAAATTGTTTTCCTAAATAATCAAGAAAAAATATCATGAAGAGCCCTATCCCTAATCCAAGACATGCAGGTAGCCATGCGCTTTGTTTCGCACCAGCTGCTAAGCCCGCTGGTGTTATTAAGATCGAAGTTCCAATTGTATAAATGATGACCAATACTCCAAACTGACTAGAGGTTATGGGTTTATCTTGCATTTCTATTTCAACAACTTTCCATGTTGAAGAATTTTTTATGGAATCTCTTTCCATACATCTGTCCTTATATTCCCATAAAAGGTTATGAACTATACTCAAAGAAAGTGAAGATGACTAAATTTACGAGGGGAAATAATTGAGGATAAGGCTAATGAAACAAGAAGTGCCAATACCCACAAATATCTTTTGTGATGACGGGTATTGGCGGAATTATTCTATGGATTTGTGGACCACAATCCAGCAGTCTTCATCACAACTCTTGGATTAAGTTTTAATCCTGCAACGACAAGATCAGCTAAATCCTCTGGTTGCATGACATTTTCAGGATTGCCAGAGATTAAATTGGTTTCAATCGCTAAATCAGTCGCCACGGTGCTCGGAGTTAGTGCCATAACTCGAATATTATGTTTCCTCACCTCAAGCATGAGCGACTCTGAAAGACCAAGAACAGCAAATTTGGATGCGCTATATGCACTGGTGACAGGTGCTCCTTTTTGACCTGCGGAAGAAGAAACATTCACAATATCCCCAGATTTTTGTGCAATCATGTCAGGTAATACAGCTCTCGTTACGTTATATACGCCCATCAAGTTTACGCGAATGATTTTTTCCCATTCTTCAGGTTCCAAATCAAGAAAGCCACCAAATTTGGCGATTCCTGCGTTATTAATAAGAATCTCAATCGAACCTAAATCGGATTTGATATGTTCTACAGCATGTTTAACCGATTCTAAATCGGAAACATCAGCTACTGCAGCCGAAACATTCACATCAAATTCTGCTAGTTCGCTAATCACTTTCTCAAGATTGGACATGTTAAGACCAAGTAATCCAAGGTTTACACCTTCTTTTGCTAAAGCAATCGCAGTAGCACGTCCGATTCCGCGACCAGCTCCCGTTATTACCGCAGTCTTTCCATTAAGTGAAATCACTCTATCACTCCTTTAAATCTTAATAAGTATGAACAGAAAGACCTCAACAACCCTGCGGTCTTTCTGTTCAATTCGGACATTCGTATATTATGGCTGTTAACTTCAAATTTTACTCAAGATTTACATGTTTCTATTTTCAGCATCATTGGTACAGAAATAAGTGTAATTCCTGGAATGAATATCGTGAAGTACGCACTTTAATTTTAGATAGTGTCAAAAAATATACCGTTGGTTCTAATTAGAGTGTGGATGTGTTTCATATGTCACGAAAAGAAGAAAAATCGTTTAAGTTTTCCAAAAAATTTACATATTGACTAAATTAGTAAAATATTCTATTTTTAAGTTCAATATAGCATTATTGAAAGGAGTTTGTGGCTTATGGGCCAGCAAAGAGTGAGATTGTAAACTTTGGACTTATTTAATTATTTAATTAGTTTTTTAGGAGAATTATATGAAAAAAACAAAACTAGGTGGAATTTCTTCGGTTATTGTAGGATTATTGTACTTTTTAACGGTTATTATTGTTCTCCTTTCTCCACCTGGAGCTAATCCAGTCGTTGATCATGTGACATATATGAATCAACTGATCGCGGTCCATTACATACTCGCTATATTGGGTGTACTTGGAATCATGGTTGTACTTGCAGTTTCAAATAGTTTAGAAGCATTCACCTCTAAAAGCGAGTGGTATTCCTATTCAAAGATTATGGCCATCATCGGATTTTCGGTCCTTGCCTTGAACAATTTCCGCCAAATTGGCATCGATCATGAACTTAGTCATGAGGCAATGGCCAAGGGTGGAGAGACGCTTGATACAATTGTCATGTCGTGGGTAGGACTAGTTGAATTAAGCCCACAAGGTTGGTTAGATTTTGGGTTTGTAGGATTATGGGTTCTAACTGTTGGTATCATCACATACAAACACAGTTCTAAAAAAATCTTATCCGGTTTAGGAGTCGTAGCTGGGGCTTGTTTTATTTTGACCGTTATTGGCAATGTAACAGGTATATCTCTGCTTGTCATGATTGGAATGGGATTAGGGGGACTAGTGGTTATGCCTATCTGGTTTATTGCTAATGGAATTGGTCTATTAAAGAGAAATAAACAAGTTGTAAGCCAGCAATCTAGTAATGTTACAGTTTAAATTCTTAACTCAAAAAGGGTGATTTTAAAATGGTGAACTTAGTTCCTCACAGCCTGGATTTTGCAGAAAGAATCTTTCAATTGTCTTCGGATGAGGAAGTTAATCATCACTTAAGCTTTAAGGACGATTCCGTAGAAGAAACGAAATGGTTTATCACTCATATTATAAACGAAGAAAAAGAGGGCAGAGCTGTCAGCAGGGTAATCCTTGACGATAGGCTTGAACCAATAGGTTTAACGACACTCATGAGTATTAATCATGACAAACGTAGCTGTCACTTAGGTAGTTGGTTAGGGAAGGACTACTGGGGTAAGGGGTATAACCAAGAAGCAAAGGAGCAAATTCTCGAGATTGCTTTTGAACAACTTGGTTTAGAAAGGGTGTTTGCAGGTGCCCGCGCCGAAAACATCCGTTCACAGAAAGCCCAAGAAAAACTCCCATACATTACATTAAACGTCCAAGACCTTTATCCACAAGAATTAGAAACGCTCGAGAAAAAGGAAAAGGTTCCTTGTGTGTTGCACGCTTTTTTCAAGGAGGATTTCTTGAAATATAAAGCTAAAGCTAGAATATCTGCACTCAATAAGTGATTATTCAATTGCAAAAAAAAACATTAGAAGCAGTGTTTTCGCTATAGAAATCACTGCTTTTAGTTTCTATGATCCAATATCAAATTATCTAACAGGCAATTCAACAACAAAAGTAGTTCCTTCTTCTGCTTTACTATGAACGATGATGTTTCCATCATGCAATTTGACAATGGTATCTACAATGGAAAGACCGAGTCCTGTCCCCTCGATTGTCCGTGTACGCGCTCTATCAGCCCGATAAAAGCGTTCAAAAATCCTTCCTAATTCTGTTTTATCTAGTCCAATTCCTGTATCCTTAAAAGTCACTTTGATCGATTCTTTGCTTTCTACAATGGAAATGTCTATATTTCCTTGAGGTTTATTATACTTGATGGCATTCGATAATAAGTTATCCCAAATGGTATTTAGTAAAGATGGATCACCCAGGATGCTAGTCTCAGGCAGGGTGTAGGAAATCATTATTTCCTTTTCACTTATTAGCCATTGATAATTTCTGATTAACTCTTTTATTTGCTGATCGACATTGAATCGCTTTTTTACCATCAACTCATTATTTCGATCTAATGAGGCAAGAAGTAATAATTGTTTCGTTAATGTTGAAAGTCTTTTAATTTCACCATTAATGATGGAGACGTACTGAGATCTTTCTTCAAGACTCATTGATTCATTATCCAGTAGGTTCGTGTATCCTTTTATGTTGGAAAGAGGTGACTGTATATCATGTGAAATGTTTGAGATGAATTCCTTCCTCATCTCATCCATCTGTTCCAATTTCTTCGCCATTTGTAAGAAACTATGTGACAGTTCCCCCAATTCGTCACGACGATTTATATCCAGTACTACATTAAAGTTTCCGTTCGCAAGTGATTTGGTTGCGTTGGTTAGTCTTGATATTGGTTTTACTAAGTATTTCGTACTGAATACAACCATCACAATACTCAAAGTAATAGCTAATGTGAGAAGCCACCCGAATAATAGATGCATTTCATTAAATAGAAGCTTAATATCCGGTCTAAGAAATAGTGCGAAATCTTTTCCGTTATGTGTCAATGGGATACCTATCGAATTCTTCAATTCATTTGCAAAGAAACCTGTTACAAATGTGTGTTCCGGAAAATGAAGAATGCCATGATAAATATCACCATTCAAAACATACTGTTTAGTAGAAGAAGGGAGAGAATTGTCCCTGAATGGTGCGCCAAAATAAGATTCTTTCCCTAAAGGGTCTACTAAGTAAATTTGATATCCGATGGCTGAAATGTTTTCTAAATACTCATTTAAGTTGACATCAGGATGATTTTCAACAAAAACGGCAATATCTAATGCAATTTTTGTATTTTTTTGATCATTAAAAGGCTTCAATTTTTGTTGGTAATAGGTGTTGGAGATAAAAAAAGCTAAGATACCACTTAGAAACATAATTCCTATCGTAACTACTACAAATTTTACATAAAGAGATTTCAACGGCGTTTAACCTCCAATAGATATCCCACTCCACGTACTGTCTTGATTTGAAAATCATCTGATAATTTAGAAAAACGTTCTCTTAATCTTTTGATATGAACATCTACTGTTCGGTCATCGCCTTCATAGTCTAACCCCCAAATTTGCCCGATTAATTGATCTCTAGAAAACACTTGCGCAGGATTTGAAAATAACAGATTCAAAAGTTCAAATTCCTTCAAAGGTAAAAGGATGGTTCGGTCGCCAATTTTTACTTCATAGCTTTTTTTGTTTATGATTGTATCTCCTATGCGGATTGTGCTTTCATCAGATTGGCTATCGTATCTCCGGAGCAAAGCTTTGATTCGGAAGATTAATTCTTTCGGTTCAAATGGTTTAATAAGATAATCATCCGTCCCAGATTGAAAACCTTCCTCTTTATCCTCGATTTGATTCTTAGCCGTTAAAAGGATTACTGGTATGTCATATTGCTTCCGAATCTCTCTCGTCAAAGCATACCCATCTATATAAGGCATCATGACATCTACAACCGCTAAATTACATCGTTCCTTTTTTAGGATCTTCAAGGCTTCGATACCGTCTTTTGCACCGAATACTTGATAACCTGCGTCGGTTAATTGAATACCTAGTAATTTAAGAATATTGATATCGTCATCTACAATAAGAATGTTTGTCATCGTATTTACTCCTGTATATTGATCATTTGCCTACAAACCAATTAAACATGTCTATTAAATATTAATACAAAAAAATAGCCCTGCACAATCTATCAGGGCATGTAGTAAAAATGTTTTCATGAGCTTTAAGAAGTTCCTGAAAGGTTAAAATTTCTACTCATGAAACAAGTCCATCATTCATGTTAATAATATGATCTGCATAAGCAAGCATTTCTAGGTCATGGGTAACCATTAAGGTAGTTATGTTCAAAGTTTTAGTAAGGCTACTAATTAGTGACATTACGTCTTTAGATCTTTTTGAATCCAAGCTTGCAGTCGGTTCATCTGCAAAGAGAATTTTTGGTTTATGGATGATTGCGCGAGCAATTGCGACACGCTGTTTTTCCCCGCCTGACAATGAAGCTGGGTAGGCGTTCCTCTTATGTTCCATTTCGACTAATTTTAAAACTCTCTCAATTTCTTTCTTTGGTTCATTTTTCTTTAATTTTATTCCTGAAACATCCAGCATGAGCATCAATTGTTCCTCTACTGTGAGAAAAGGAACGAGATGTGCAAATTGAAATACGAAGCCAAATTTTCGTGCACGTATTTTACGAATTTGCTCTTGACTTAAGATACTCATATTTTCTCCTTCAAATACTATTTGACCTTCTGTTGCAGATTGAAGTCCCGCTGCAATCGTAAGGAGGGTACTTTTGCCAGATCCTGAGGCACCAACCAATGCTGTAATTTCGCCTTCTCTAAGAGTAAGATTTATTCCTTTTAAGATTTCTTCCTTTACTTCACCATTTGTAAATGTTTTTGTTACTTCATTCATTGAAAAAAAGGTCATTTTAAATCTCTCCTTGTTGAATGGCTTGTAAAGGCTCAACTTTTTTAATTTGAACACCCGAAAGGGTAGATCCTATAAAACCGATAATCACAAAGACGATCGACAATTCTATGGTTGTTTCAAGGGTTAGACTGAAGGGCATTCCTTTAGGTGCAAGAATATTAAAAATTTGACTTAATGCAACAGATAAGACAAGTGCGAAGGTTGTAATCAAAAGCATTTGTGTCCACATCATCTTGAACAACGCACTTGTTTTCACACCAATCGCTTTTAAGATGCCGAACAACGCTATCTTTTGAACATTCATCATATAAAAGAAGATGGCGAATAACATTCCGCTAATGACGACTAGAAACCAAACAATCATATTAAGGGATAACTGTTCTGCGCTATAACTAGGAATAGTTTGGAGAAACTCTTTCTTTGTATATGATTGTAATTCGGGGAAAACTTGTGTTTTCTTTCCTCCTGGTATAAAAAGCAGCTGCATTTCATCATCGCGGTAAATTTCTTTGTAATTCTCTATGTTAATATAAGCGACGGGTGAATGACTGTATTTCTTTTGATCAACGAAACCTCTTACTATAAATTGACCACTAAATTGATTGTTGGTTAAGATATCTCCGACTTTTATGCCTGCATCTTCCATTGATCGATCTAGTATGATTTCTCCGTCTTTAACGTTTTCAAACAAATTGGAATCAGTTGAAGTTACAAAAGCGACGCTTCTTTGTTTCTCATTCCTATCATTCAAAAAGCCCAACTGAATTGAAAAAGCTACCGCATCTTTTTGTTCATTTAACATTTCCTCTTGGGTACTGTTATCGATTCTCGATAGATTATGGGTGTCGTCTGCATTTGCATTCATGAAAAATTGACCGTTTGGCAGATCTTTAATTAATGCTGCATTATCTTGAGATAATCCATTCGCTAATCCAGAGATGATAAACGTCAATAAGCTAACCAGAATTATGATTGAAGCTAAAATCAGGAACCTTACTTTATTTTTCTTCATTTCTTTCCAGGCAATGTTCATATTAACTCCTCCAAACATCTTTGTTATACATAGATTAAACGTTATATATGAACAGAAGATGAACAGATAATAGCTTGGATTCGTGATTAGCACTAGAACATGTACTTTTGTAGACGTGCAACGAATTTCCATAAGCCTCATAACATATCGTAATTGTTCTAGGAGGTATATTTATGTTCAACTATCCAAATGGAGGTCATCCTTCACAACCAAATCCATCAATACCCGATCAATGGGTGCAGTATATCCAACCACTATTGGACGAAGCATTGAAAGAAGTCAATGAAGGAATAAATTTGACTCACTTGTTCCAAGAGTACATTTTAGCAGGTGTACTAGTGGGCAAAGGGTTTTCGCCTCAACAAGCCATCGCACAGGTTGAAAAATGGGAAAAGAGTGGGGAATCGAAGCTATTAGTACAAAGCAAAATGAAGAAATAAACATTGGGCAATGAATGGGTTCATTTGAAATGAACTGCAGAAAAAGACCGTTCAGGATTCATACCAGAACGGTTTTTTTTCTGTTTATGATTGGTTCAATTCATACTCGGATTATTTAACAAGATTAGGAACATTGAACAGATATAAGAAGATGAATATTGTATGTTCAAAGACTTTTGATTTTTCAATTCATCTAAAGGAAGTTGAATCTGAATAAAGAGCCTTTTTCATCTGATATCGCTAATTTGATAGGAAATGAAACAGTGCTGGGACTCGCTCTCTAAAAGCGTCATAGTTGTGTTCACCATCTGTGATGATACTAAAGTTTGTCTGAGGGAGTTTCTGATTGATAATTTCATATATAGCTTGATTAGATGCTAAAAATCCATTACTGATTTCCTCATTATTTGCAGATTCTTTCGTCCCGCAGTCCATGTAAAAACTTTCAATGGAAGACAAATCACTTTCCCTCAATAGTACCTCAATTTCTTCTTGATTACGGAAGAATGCCGATGAGAAGACGGAAATGTTTTTAAATAGGTTTGGATATGTGCAAGCCGCGTACGTAGCGATAAGACCACCTAACGATATTCCAGCCATTGCTGAATATGCTTTATTCGTCCGGTATTGTTGTTCTATATATGGTATAAGCTCAGATACAATAAATTCTATATACTGTTTTCCTTTTCCACCAAGTGAACTTGGTTCTCCAGTTAACCTTTCGCTATATTCTCCGATCACCCAAGGGCAATATTCATTCATTCGCTCCTCTAGGTTCAAGTCGATTGCGACGACAATCACCTTTAATGCATTTTGATTCAGATAGTCTTCCAATCTTAATGAGTTCCCCTTGATAGCTTCCTCATCATTAAAGACATTCTGACCATCGTGCATATATAGAACAGGATATTCTTCATTTGCTTGCTCATAGTTATTTGGAAGATAAATGCGAATTATTCTTTCTTGTTTTAATATCGAGGAATAAAAGGATATCTTCTTTAACAGTTGAACCACAACCTTTCAGATTCTATTTGTTTACTTATTTTAACAAATAAAGAATATTATAGCTGAAATTTCTAAGGAAATAGTATAATTAGTTTAATTATTAAAGAGGCTTTGATTGAATTGGAGATGAAAAAACATGCAGGAACTATTTAAGGTAGTGATTACACCATTTAATCGTGAACGTACGATAAGGGTATACTTACCGCTCGATTACAAAACATCTGATAAGAAGTATCCTGTCCTTTATATGCATGACGGACAAAATCTATTTCGAGATGAAGATGCTTCTTTCGGCACCTGTTGGGGTATTCAACACTACCTCGACAAGAGCGGATTAGATTTGATTGTCGTTGGTATCGATTGTGATGGAGAAGTACGTCTGGATGAATATGCTCCATGGCCAAATGTAACGGTTGGCAAAGAAATGTTGAATGTAGACAGGGTTTTTGGCGGAGAAGGGAAGCAATATATCGACTATATCGTTTCAGAGCTTAAGCCCCTCATTGATCGTACTTACAGAACAATTCCAGAAGATACATCAATGGCCGGGAGTTCAATGGGTGGCTTGATTTCAACCTATGCAGCTTGTGAATACCCTCATATATTTAAAAAAATTGCTTCCATTTCATCTGCTTATTGGTTTAATCAAGATGAGATTGAAAAGTTAATTGAAGAGAGTGACTTATCAGCTATCAATAAATTTTATCTTGATATTGGGACGAAAGAAATTGCTGATGAATCACGGAATCAAAGATTTATAGAGTCTAGTAGAACAGTTTATGATTTGTTTAAAGACAAAGTAGGCGATTCCCGTTTCGTCATTGCAGAAGGTGCGGAACATAATGAAAAGGCATGGCGTGAGCGTGTGCCGGAGATTTTTGCATATTTATTTGAGCCATTAAAGGAGAAGTAAGATGGAATTACTTACTGATAGGTTGAGATTAATCCCATTCACAGAAGAAACAGTGAATGAATATTTGCATGGTGAAGAGATTGGTCCGCACATCCAGATGTTTGTAAAAGAACTGAAGTATGATCCTAGCCTTTTAGGTTGGGGTGTATGGCTTGTCCTAGATAAAAAGACTAAAACTGTTCTTGGAGATATTGGATTTAAAGGGAAACCCGATGCAGAAAATCAGGTGGAAGTCGGATATGGAATTAGGTCTTTTGCTCAAAATAATGGCATTACGGATCGTATAGTTTACGTCTATCTAAGTTCAGTGCTAAGAAAAGTCATTAACGCGCAATCGGCTTAAAAATATTGGGAGAGGAGAACTCCATTTATGGAAATAAGGAAACCAAACGATTCGGAATATAAAAAGGTTTTATCACTTTCACCACAAGCATTATTCGATGGTACATTAGGCGAGGTAAAACCGTCAGATGAAAAAGTCAAACAAGTTATTGAACCATTATTGCAGAAAGGAAGCTATTATTTAATAGCAACTGAAGGCGATAATCTAATGGGTTGGATTCTTATAGGAACAAGTAAAGATCAATTTACTGAAAAGATATATGGATTTATTTATGAATTGTTTGTGTTAGCAGAATTTAGAGGGAATGGAATTTCAAAACGATTGATGAAGACTGGTATCGAACATCTTAAACAAGATGGATTTTCAGAGGTTCGTTTAAGCGTATATTGTGGAAATCAAGCTATTAGACTGTATGAAAAATTGGGATTCAAAAATAGAACCATTACAATGAGTATGCCCATTTAAAACGACTATCTTTATTAAATAAATAAAAGGCTGGTTTATTGAGAATTGGGGAACCAAAAAAATGGTTTCCTAACATTTTATCGAAAAATTAACATTAAACATTAACAGAGCCTTCCATTAAGTAATGTTATCTTTTATGAGAAAATTTCCCATTAGATTACCGAGAGCTGAATAGCTGTACATAAATTATTAAAGGATTTCCTGGAAAAAAAGGAAGTCCTTCTTCTTTATAATTAACCACCTTCGAGGGAGACTACAATGGTATCGACTCCGTGAAGGACGGGATCTATTTTGAAAAATCAATGGAGGACAAGAGTCTAATGACCGAAACTAAAGAAGAACTAAAGCAACAGCTAGGTGTACTTACGGCTCGCAGGGATCGGATGCAAAAAAATCTCTATGAGGTCGAGAAGGAAATCACAGTAGTCAACAAGAAGTTAGCGATGCTCAAGAAATAACCAACAGAGCCTATGTAAAAATTAGGAATAAACTTCATCATAAGGTCCACCCTATATAAAAAGGGGTGTAACTGTGAAGCCATTTGAAATTAATAGCATGATTATTGATGACGATTTTCATAATGAAGAATTTGTAACGGCAGACTTTACTCATCAAAATCAAGATTATAGCATTACCTTTAAGAAAGCTGATCTAGAGATGGTGAATAGCTGGGTTTTTAAGGATGGGAAGACTCTTCCGGCAAACTTATCCGAACGGATGATTGAATTGTTAAGGGAAGATGTTAAGAAGAGAATCTAGTCACCTCAACTAGATTCTTTTTTATCTAAGGCTCTTTTCATTAACGTTGTTTTCACAAGCAAAAGTAAAAATCGGCTTCTTGAATTTTTTTACGACTTATTTTGAATTCTTAGTTCAGAAACTTCACGAAAAGAGCCAGAAGCCATAAAGAATGCGAGATGAATGTAGCATCCGAAAAGAACAATCAATGCGAAAACAGCCTTATCTAAAACATACTTAGCAATAGCTTTGAAAAAGATAAAGGTAAAGATGGTAGGAGGGTATTGGATGAAAAGAGAAAAAGACCAAACTAGTGAAGGATTAAATCAAATATTTGAAATCATTAATGCAAAGGGGGACACGGGAGAATTAGAAGAGATAGTAGAAAGAACAAACGCTGATTTTGATAAGGATAAGGAGGACGTTAGGTAAAGTGAGAGGCCCAAGCGATGGGCCTCTTATCAATGGTTAGAATCCAAACAACATACTGAAAATATGTTTTCTTCGTTTTCTTTTAGTAAGTGGAATCACGCTATCCTTAACTAGAAGAGAATCCTCGGAAGCTGCTGCTACATTCATGTGCGCTTCTAAGATTTCAAGTTTTGCTGTTAACATTTCCACTTGTGCCTGTAACTCTTCGATATCGCTTCTGTGTTGGAGAAGCTGATAGGAGGCGACTGAATCGGCCTTTTGGTTGATCCTCGTTTCAAGTTCATTTAGCTTGCCGATTATCGTTGTATCTATCATAGGAACTGAGGAAGATCTTTTTACTACCGCTACTCGTTTCTTCTTTACAGGAATTTCAGTAATTTCTTGAAGAATAGCACCATTCTGTATTTGTTCATGAATTTTCTTTAGTGTTTCTAAATCATCATTCGTAAAAGAATAATGACCCCGCTCGTTTCGCTCCATCTGCAGTCCTAATTGTTTCACCCAGCGTTTGACAGTACTAGAGGAAACACCTAACAACTCAGCAACCTGGTTCGTATTCATTCCAATTCCTCCTTTTCGGAAGTGCCCATTGTCTTTTTACCTTGGCGAGAGTGATTGGCAGTATTGGCTGATTAAACATAAAAACATTCAAGGAAGCCTAATTAGGACCAGAATTTCCATCCTTTAGATTTCTTGGCAGCTGCCGCTTCTCTGAAATTTGCGACAAGGTCCTGGAAAGCTTTTTCTCTTTGTAAAATTTCTTTTCGATGCGCTTCACGTTCCTGATTAATGGTTTCTAAATAGAATTCTCTGTCCTTGTGAAGTGTCTCTGCTAGAACATTTACTTCCTGTCCTTTAACGGATAAATAGTTGGCCATTTCTTTTAACTCTGTGTTGGTGCTTTCAGCAGCAAGATCAACTTGCTGAGATATCAATGAAATCTGTTCGGAACTTATCTTTGAACTGTTCGCTACCCGGTTTGCCAAGGTTACGAGCGTTTCGGAAGTTCGTTCCGAAGCTTTCACAACTGTGTTAGTAAATCCTCGCATTTCTGCTTTAGTCTTTTCTGAGGACTTGTAAAGGGAATCAGAAAGGTACTTCACGGTGTTCAGTGATCCTTTTGAAATTTCCTTTTTCACTTCCTCGGTAATCTCTTTGCGTAAAATCGTACGCATTTCTTGACTCATCGTAGCAACAAGTTTTTGTGTAAATATCTCCATCATTTCTGTTAATTCCTCAGCACTCAACACATTTTTTGCTGGTGTTGCTTCGACGGCTTTTTCTTGTGGAATCACTGAAAGAGAGGTTCCGAAGGATTCAGAAGTAGCTTGCGAACCTTGTTCAAGATGTTTTTGAATCAATTCCCGAATCATTGTCTTACCCAGGTTTTTTTCACGCATTTGTTTAATGGCTTCAAGTAAATGAATTTCCACTTCTGTATAATATCGAGTTCCTTGTTTCGTTCTAGGGATATGAAGGACACCTTTCAAATCTTTTTCCCATTGGCGGATAGTGCCATCAGGTACCTTGATTCTCTTTGAAACCTCTTGAATGGTGTAAGTCAGCATAAATGATTCTGTCTTCATTGTTCCAACCCTTTCTAATTTGGATATAGTTGCGAATCTTTCGGAAGATGGTTACGAATTCTTCGGAAGTCAGCTGCATGATCTGTTCCTATAAATCTATTAATTCAACTTGTGGTTAGGCGATTTCCTGCCTCCTGACAAAAGCTATCAAAACAAGTAGTATTGTCCGAAAAACCGCCAAACTTTACGGGAGGAATCGTCATTTTCAGAGGGTAGGGGAGAAAGGGGAATAAAAAAACACAGTTCCGAATAGGAACTGTGTCAAAGATTCTATTAAGCTGTTTTTCTTAGGTGCTTGAACTGTCCCTTAGATAGGACTGTCTTATCCATTCGGTGTGCAAATACTCCGGCAAGCACTGATAAAATAACGTCTTTTGGTAACGGAACGACCATCCACGCCCATGCCATTTTGTAAGTAAAGCCTTCTGGAGCTGCTGACCAAAATTTATAGGCAAAATACATCCAGTTTGTACCAACAACATAGTTGATCACAAATCCCACTAAAGCTGCAATGATAAAGTTTGTTAAGCTTCTATTTTTTTCTACCATTTTACCACAGATATAAGCCATTAAGATAAATGAAAGAATAAATCCAAAAGTTGGCTTAAGAATAATAGAAAAACCACCACTAAATTGAGCGAATACAGGTACTCCTACTAAACCTACTAGAGCATAAACAATCATAGAAATTGCGCCCAAGCGGCTACCAAGAATAAGCCCTGCAAGGATGGCAAAGAAAGTTTGAAGTGTGATCGGCACACCGCCAACGACTAAAAATGGAACGATGCTCGTGATGTTAGAGCCAATAGCCATCAAGGCGACAAACATTGCAGCAAGAGTTAAATCAAGCGGTTTCAGTTTTCTGTTCAATTTCATTTCCCCCAGTTGTGTATTTATACTTTTTTAGAATAGTATGGAATATTATTGGTGTCAACTTAAATTTTAAAGAGGTTAACAATAGCTTCCCTATTTCCATATTAATATTATGGTAAACTTGATTATAGTTATTTGAAAATTGTTGCATTTTAAAAATCATCCATATAAAATAAACTTACTAGTCGTTTTATAAAAAAGGGGGATTCATTCATGGTAGCGATTTCGTTGCAAAAAGCTTTAGAACAGTTTAAAGCATTGGATGAAAAAATTTCACATTTTGGTTCAATCGGTGGATTGCTTGATTGGGATCAGAAAGTGATGGCACCTAAAAAAGGTCGTGCAGCATTTGCAAAGGCAATGGGAACACTTCGCACTGAAGAATTCAAACTAATGGTGTCGGAAGAAATGGGGCAATTGCTGGCTGAGTTGGGTACTGAGGAAGCATTATCAACTCTTGATGATGTGACAAAAGCTCAAATTCGTGAACGTAAAGAGTTTTATGATAAATCAAAAAGCATTCCGACAGACCTTTATAAGGAATATTCTGTTCTTACTTCGGATGCAAATGAAGCATGGGAATCTGCTCGTGAAAAAAATGATTTCCAAGTTTTTCTGCCCTATCTTGAAAAAATTGTGGCGATTAAGAAACAGTTTGCTGAGTATTATGGTTATGAGAACCATCCATACGATGCGATGCTGGCTGAGTATGAGCCAGGTTTAAGAGTGGCGACTTTGGATCCGTTATTTGCAAATTTACGAGAATCCAGTGTAAATCTTTTAGAAAAGATTAGAAATTCTGGTTATAAGCCTGCAGTGGAAATATTTGAAAACTCATATGCTATTGAAAAACAAAAAGAGTTTAACCGTTACATCCTTCCGATCATTGGTTTTGATATGGAGGCAGGACGCTTGGATGAAACGGTACATCCATTTGCACAAACGGTAAATCCTGGAGATGTTCGAATCACTACTAGATACTTGGAGCATAATGTCCGTTCTGCTTTATTCGGTACCATTCATGAGGCAGGACATGGGATCTATGAGCAAAATATTTCTGCTGATTATGAAGGAACGGTGCTTCAAACAGGTACATCATTTGGGATTCATGAATCGCAATCAAGATTCTTGGAAAATATGGTCGGACGCAGTCTTGAATTTTGGAAGTACTTTTACCCGCCGTTGCAAAAAACTTTCCCTGAGCATTTAGAGGCTGTAACTGTGGAAGAATTCTATCGGGCAGTAAACGCGGTTCAACCTTCTTACATTCGTGTGGAAGCAGATGAACTTACTTACAATTTGCATATTATGCTTCGTTATGAAATTGAAAAAGCGTTAATGGCTGGAGAAATAGAACCTAAGGATTTGCCAAATGTATGGAACGATAAAATGGAAGAATACCTCGGAGTCCGTCCTGAAACTGACCGTGAAGGTGTATTACAAGACGTTCACTGGTCGTTTGGGGGAATCGGATACTTCCCATCGTATTCACTCGGAAATCTTTATGCCGCGCAAATTCTGAATACGATATTAAAAGAGATTCCAGACTTTTATGAACAGCTTGAAAAAGGTGATTTTACAAAGATTCAAGGCTGGCTACGCGAAAAAATTCACCAATTCGGTAAGTTATATTCACCGAATGAACTTATTGTTAAAGTGACAGGTGAGGACTTGAATGCGTCTTATTTAGTAGATTATCTGGAAAATAAATATAGCAACGTTTATAATTTATAAGAATAATAGACGCAGGGGGTCACCAAATGGCGCCAATTGTTTCAGATGAGTACAAAGAAAAGAAAAAGAGGGAAATCCTTGATAGTGCTTTGGCTTGTTTCGCCAAAAAAGGTTTCCAAGCAGCAACGATTGACGATATCGTCGCTCATTCCGGAATTAGCAAAGGCTCCATTTACAACTACTTTAAAAGCAAAGATGAAATATATTTGTCTTTAATGGTGGATAATACGACTGAGACTAATCAACGTTTGCTCGAGGAAATCTCTAAGTATTCGACTGCGGTGGAGAAAATTAGGTATCTTTTTGGCACTTATTTAGACTTTGAGCCTTTTGCTGAAAAGAATAAGGCAAATGTGCTGGTTCATTATGAATTTAAACTTCATTCTTCTAGAAGTGAAGAGCTTCTCGCTTATTTGAAAAAACGTCGCCAACAATACTTTATTGATTTGGTTGCAGACATCATTGAGGATGGTCAATCAAAAGGTGATGTGAAAAAAGAACTCAATGCGCGATTGTATGCAGAAATGTTTTGGTCGATACTCGATGGAGTTACACTTCAAACTGTTTATGACGATTACCCATATCACGAAGCACTAAAAGAAATGCAAGAGTTGTTCATTGAGAAATTGTCTGCTCCTTTATAGGGGCAGGCTTTTTTTGTGGTCTAGGAGAGTATAAAATAAATTAATGTGGATAACTTTCTACGTTTGTCTAATAATCCAGCTCCAGCGCCCAGCCCCTCGGGGTTGTTTCCTAAAGCCGAAACAACTTTAATTGTTTTCTAAAGCCAAAACAATTTTGGTCATAAGCCAAATCACTTCAGAAATCAGGACAAGGAACGCTTCGGCAGCATCATCATCGCACGAAGAAAAGGCGATAGCCTTTTCGAGGATGAACTGCGTGATTCGTCTTATGCCTGTCGGGGCTAAACAGGGCGCTTGCGCCTTTTGTTCTTTTAGGCGCTAGGAGTTGGTAGGTAGGCGTATTTTGATTGCTTGGAGTCAGTTTGTTTGTCTTTGGCGTGACAAACGAGTTAAGATTTTTGAAAATGGCAGAAAGGCTGAAAAATCGAGCGATTAGGCCTGTGAAAATGGCAGAAACGGTCAAAAAACAGGCTGAAATTTTCAGCGCAACTGCTACTAAGTTACCAAAATGGAAATTTATGTTTATCAATGGGCTCGTTTTGTCAAACAACGTTCACATACGGCCAAAATTTTTGCAGGATAAGGACTGTAGAATATTGAATCCTTCCATAAATAAGAAAGGAGTGATCAAATTGATAGAAAAACCTCTTGAAGTACCCATCATTATCCGTAAATTATCCTCACTGGCAAGGCGAATCCCTGAAGATCATCCTAAAAGAAAAGATATTCTAAAAGAACTCAACATGAGAATGGCAGGATATCACGGTGAAGAATCACTGTACTATTTTCTTAATCGAATCGATGAAGAAAAATACATGATTTTTCATGACTTGAGACTTCGAAACGGCTCAGATTATTTTCAGTTAGATTTTCTTCTACTTACATCTTCTTTTGCCATCATTCTTGAAACAAAAAACTACGCTGGAAGCTTACTTTTTGATCCACGAACAAATCAATTTTCTCGCAAACTAGACAATCAGGAAATAACGTTTAGAGACCCTCTCACACAAGCATTCTCTCAAGTAACCCAATTTCAAAAGTGGGTTAAATCAAAGAAACTTCCTCCTCTGACTATTGAAAGCCTTGTAGTAATTAGCAACCATCGAACCATATATAAGGTAACGCCTGGAAATGAAGAGGTATATAAGAAAATATGTCATTCCTTTGCGATTGAATCAAGGTTGGATGAGATTTTTCAAAAATATCCTAAAGAAGTTTTATCACTACAAGATATGAAGAAATTAACCAAAAAGCTTTTAAGCTGTCATGAACCTTTTTCCCCGGATGTACTTGAAAGATTTAAAATTGATCGGGAAGAAATAACTACGGGAATTTTTTGTCCCAAGTGTGATATTGCACCAATGCATTATCAGCGAGGTAAATGGTATTTCGGGAAGTGCAGAAAGATGTCAACTGAGCGATACCTCGAGGCGCTCGAAGACTATTTCTTGATCTTTGGGCCTACCATAACAAATGCAGAATATCGCCGTTTCTTTCATTTTCCGACTGGAAATATATCATCAAAACACATCGTTGCTCTGAATCTGCCGTATGAAGGCAATAAGAAAGGGCGTCGTTATTACTTTCCTGAAAAGAATTTATTTGCAAATCCTAAAGGAATTCTTTTATGATGGTATGGGACAACTATTATTAAAAGCTGTTTTCGCATTGATTGTTGCTTGTACGGAATAATGTAACGACACGTTTAGATTCTTATTTCGCGCTCTTTTCCTCAATATGAAATTCTAAACGCTAATTTTCTAGTAGCATTAATCCAATAACAAGAAAGTTTACGAAAAGAGCCTAATTAAAAGAACACTCGGGGGATTTTTATGGAAAACGCAAACGTTAGAATCGAGAAAGACTTCCTTGGATCGAAGGAAGTGGCAGCGAACGCATACTACGGGATTCAGACGCTTAGAGCAGTGGAAAACTTTCCAATCACAGGTTATCGCATTCATGGCGAATTGATTCGCGCGATGGCAATGGTTAAAAAAGCTGCAGCACTTGCGAATGTTGAAGTGGGCAGATTATATGAAGGTTTAGGGGATGCCATTGTAAAGGCTGCTGATGAAATAATTGAAGGCATGTGGCATGAATATTTTATTGTCGATCCCATCCAAGGTGGGGCAGGAACGTCAATTAATATGAATACAAATGAAGTAATCGCTAACCGTGGCCTTGAAATCATGGGAAAAGAAAAAGGGGACTATTATCACTTAAGCCCTAACTCACACGTCAATATGGCGCAGTCTACCAACGATGCGTTTCCGACAGCTATACATATTTCAACACTCACTTTGCTGGAAACATTGCTTGGTACGATGGAACATATGCATGATATTTTTGCAGAAAAAGCGAAGGAATTCGATCATATCATCAAGATGGGACGCACGCATTTACAGGATGCTGTTCCGATCAGGCTTGGTCAGGAATTTGAGGCGTACCGTCGTGTATTGCAACGTGACATAAAAAGAATAAAGAATACAAGAGAGCATTTATATGAAGTAAATATGGGAGCAACGGCTGTTGGTACAGGCTTGAATGCCAATCCAAAGTATATCAAACGCGTTGTCGACCATCTTCGCGAGATTACAGGGTTCCCACTTGTTAACGCTGAACATCTTGTAGACGCAACTCAAAACACGGATGCCTACACTGAAGTTTCAGCTGCTCTTAAGGTGTGTATGATGAATATGTCTAAGATCGCAAATGATCTTCGTCTGATGGCATCCGGCCCTCGCGTTGGATTCAACGAGATCTCATTGCCAGCGCGTCAGCCTGGTTCTTCAATTATGCCTGGTAAAGTAAATCCTGTTATGCCTGAATTGATCAACCAAGTGGCCTTTCAGGTAATCGGTAACGACCATACAATCTGTCTTGCATCAGAAGCTGGACAACTTGAATTGAATGTCATGGAACCGGTTCTTGTATTCAATTTGATTCAATCTATCAGCATCATGAATAATGCATTCCGAGTCTTCACTGACAATTGCCTCAAGGGTATCGAAGCAAATCAAGAGAAATTAAGACAGGATGTCGAGCGCAGTGTTGGTATCATTACAGCGGTTAATCCGCATCTTGGATATGAGCCTGTAGCACGTATTGCACGTGAAGCGATTCTTACGGGTAAATCTGTTCGTGAACTTTGCTTGAAATACGATGTTCTCTCAGAAAAAGAATTAGACTTGATTCTCGATCCATATGAAATGACGAATCCTGGTATAGCAGGGGAGTCACTCTTGAATAAAGATTAACCAAAGGCTGTTCTCGCCTACATTGTTGCTTTTACGATTAGAGCAAAAACACGAATAGAGTCTTTTTTCGTGCTCTTTTCCTCAAAATTAAATTCTAAACGCAAAATATCGTCTGGTTTTAGTATAGAAAAAACCCTACTGCCGGCTTTTTCTTGTTCCAATAACAACAAAGTTTACAAAAGAGCCTAAGCAAAAGAAAAGCCTGCCTCATTTTAAATGGAGACAGGCTTTTCTTTTTTTACTTGTAAGCTATTGATTAAATCGCTTATTGGCAGTGGTTTGTAATATAGGAAACCTTGAAGGTGATAACAGTCGTAGTCGCTCAAGATCTGAACTTCCTCAGTCGTTTCGACTCCTTCTGCAATTGTATCAATTCCCAAGTCTCTTGCCACATTAATGATGGCCCTTAGTATTGCTAAGTTACGGTCATCCTCCTTAATACCTCTAATAAAGGAACGATCAATTTTCACCTTATTTATTGGGAATCGTTTCAGATAACTGAGTGACGAATAATGAGTTCCAAAATCATCGATAGAAATATTGATGCCAAGTTGCTTGATCTCATCAAGAATGACAAGTTGTTCATCTTTCATGGCTGTGCTCTCTGTAATTTCAAATTCCAGCAGATGAGGAGGGAATTTTGTCTCAAACAAGATTTGTTTCATTTTTTCAACAAGACCCTCGTCTTGAAATTGCTTTGCCGATAAGTTGATCGCAAGCGGTATAAGTGGCAGACCGCTGTCGATCATCGCGCCGATATCTGTACAAGCTTTTCGTAAAACCCATTCTCCCAATTCAATGATCAATCCTGTTTCTTCTGCTACATCAATGAATCCGGCAGGGGATAGGAGCCCTTTAGTAGGATGGTTCCATCTGACAAGCGCCTCAACCCCAATAATATTTCCTGAACGGCTATCCACTTGAGGCTGGTAGTGAAGGATGAGCTCATCATTTTTTATCGCTTGCCTTAAATCGTTACTTAACTCGATTTTCATATTCGCATCTTTATTCATGTCTGGATGGAACACACGAATCTTATTTCCACCAGAACGTTTAGCGTTATACATCGTAATATCCGCATGTTTAAGCAAAGTTTTGAAATCACGATTTTGCCCATCAAATAAGCTTATTCCGATACTTGTATTCATATAATGAAGCTTTTCCGGCAATTGAAAAGGGGAGTGGAACAAACGTAAAATGTCCTTTGCGATATTCTTCGCCCCAGTTTTGTCGGTATCATTTACAACGATGCCGAATTCATCACCACCAAGTCTTGCAAATATGGTCACAGGCAGATTTGCATCAGAAATTCGGGTTGAGACGCTTTTAAGAAGAATGTCGCCAGTTTCATGACCATATGTGTCATTAACCATCTTGAAATTATCCAAATCGAAATAAATAATCGCTCCATCTCTATCGTCTTCGTTTAAACACTCATCCAACACTTTTGTAAAATACATTCTATTGGCAATTCCCGTCAACTGATCATAAAATGCGAGGTGAGTAAGTTTCTTTTCAGAATCTTCCAATGCCACAGCATGTTTCGCGAGTTGTTGATTCCTTTCAACTAGTTCATTTTCACTAGCCTTCATTTCTTCAATAACCTCTGATAATTGATGGTGTGCCTTGTTTAAATCCTTGGTTCGTGAGACTACTAATTTATTTAATCTTTCTCTTTCTGTAAAAAGAATGATGAAAATAGTAACCACCAATAGGGAAATAAAATATCCAATCATGCGATAGGCCATTAACTGTTTATTTAATTCATCCATTTTACTCGGAATAGGAGAGGCTGCAATTTCCCATACTCCATCAAGTAAGCGGATTTCTTGCATAATTTTATTATCCTTGTAAAAAAGTTCCTTATTTCCCCAAAACGGCTCTTGACCAGGTAGGCGTATCGTGACATTTAGGCTTGAATTTTCAGCCGAGATACCTGCTTGAGAGAGAATATGGGACAAACTGAGTCCAATATTGACATAACCCCATAGTGAACCATCTTGAAAAATAGCCTTGCGGGCAACTATTCCAGTTTTCCCTTGTAAGAGTTCATAAGGCTGACTTATGATAATTTCTTTGGTTTTGTTAGCTCTTTTTAGCTCGTCGATGATAATAGGCCGTTTATCTTGAAGAATATTATGATTAATCAACTTTTCATTTCCTTTAAAAGGATAGACGTACTCATAAACCCCTTTAGGAGCAATAACGATACTTTGAACTCTTTGGTTTGTTCCATCATAGATTTTTGAAAGAAACTGATTTACCTGTTCAGGTGTTTCATTTTTCAAAAAGTCATTTGTGATATAGGCTTCCATTCCATTAATGAGAATGAAATCTTGATAGATTTCCGATTGAAGGGTTTGTGCTTTCTCCTTCAGTTCTAGCCTTGTTTGCGTTTCGATTTGATCCATCATAGTTTTCTTATATTTATTTAACGCAATTTCTATCCCTAATAAAAACAATATAAGCATAACGATGACAAAAGTTAAGTTGAGGCGTTTCATAGTGCAGTTCTCCTATTTCGTCACTTTTCGAGCATTTTCGTAGTTCGATTATACCATTTTTACAGTTTATATAATCAGATTATTTCTAAATAATTAATTAAATTTTATCGGAAAGGCTTGCAAAATTTAAAATATTCGCTAAAATTACTTTAACCTTATAAATTTAATAATTTTTTATCCTTATCGAGAGAGGCAGAGGGACTGGCCCTATGACGCCCGGCAACCGCTATTTTTTATAGTATGGTGCCAATTCCAGCAGAACATATTGTTCTGAAAGATAAGGAAGAGTCGAACTCATATTTTAAACTCTTCCTTAATTTCAGGAAGAGTTTTTTTGTTGCAAAAGAACAAAAAACACGAACGTTAAAATAAAAATAATTATTAATGTTCTGTTTTATGTTGAATTATCCGTATTTATTTAGTAATTTAATGAGTATAAGTCAAAAAAACAAAAACAGGGGGTTTTGATTTAATGAAAAAATTTGTTTGGATTTTTGCGATTATTTCAATTTTATTGGTAGGTTGTTCTGCAGAAAAAACAGAGAAAGTTGCTAAAAATGGTTCTAAGAAAGATTCAAAGAAGATTGCCTTAATTTTGCCAGAGAAAATAGGGGTGAATCCATTTTTTCAACAGATGGATGAGGGAGCAAAAAAAGCTGCGAATGAATTTGGAGTAGAGTTGAAAACAATCGAATCCACTGACCATGCCGCGATTGAGCAAAATTTGAGAGTTGCGGTTGCTGAACAGTACGATCTGATTATCACTTCTTCATTTGAGTCTGAAGATGCACTGAAAAAAGTGGCAACAGAAAATCCAAATCAACAATTTGCCATCATAGATACTGTCATTGATCTACCTAACGTACAAAGTGTAACTTTCCGAGAATACGAAGCGGCGTATTTACTTGGTGCGGCAGCAGGATTGTCAACAAAAACGGATAAAGTTGGAATGGTCGCTGCGATGGATATTCCTCTATTAAAAAAATGGACAGTTGCTTTTGAACAAGGGTTAAAAGATACAAATCCTGATGCTGAATTCTTGTTAAATTTCGTAGGCGGTTTTACAGATCCAGCAAAGGCGAAGGAATTGGCTTTGCTTCAATCATCAAAAGGGGCTGATTTTATCGCTGGAGCAGCAGCAGTTGGAGATTTGGGTGTTTTTGAAGCAGCAAAGGAAAAGGGCTTTTACACAGCTGGTCAAGATGTAGATCGTACAACAATTGATCCTGAACATATTGTTTTATCACAGCTAAAAGGTACAGACACTGCTGCCTATGAAACCATTAAGTCATTTACAAACGGGAATTTTAAAACTGGCGTTGTGGAATATGGGTTAAAAGAAGATGGTGTTGGTTTAACACATGTGACAAGAGACAGTGAAACGCCTCTAAACGCTTTTATTGGGCAAGGAGTAGTTGATCAAGTAAAAGCCATTGCTGAAGAAATAAAATCTGGAAAAAGAGAAGTGAAGAATCCACTTGCAAACTAAAAATTTGAATGCCGACTGTTTTTGCAGTCGGTTTCCATCTTTTTAAGGGGAGGCGAAATGAATGGACATACGTATGGAAATGAAAAGCATGTCGAAAAAATACGGCAATTTTTATGCAAATGAAGATGTATCGATTGCATTAAAAAAGGGTGAAGTTCATGCCATCGTTGGAGAAAATGGAGCTGGAAAGACTACCCTTATGCGAATGCTTTACGGTATGGAAGTGCCTAGTTCAGGAGAAATATTGGTTAATGGACAAAACGTTTCATTTGATGGGCCAGATGATGCGATAAAACATGGAATTGGTATGGTCCATCAACATTTTATGCTATTTCCTGACTTTACGGTAAGTGAAAACATTGTAATTGGCCATGAACCTAAAAAATTTGGGTTCTTTAGAAGAAAAGAAGCGATAGAAACTGTCAATAAATTAAGCAACAAATACGGTATAAAAGTCAATCCAGAATTAAAAACTGTCAAATGTTCGGTTGGTGAACAACAGAGGATAGAAATACTAAAAGTTCTTCATCAAGGTGCGGAAATCATTATATTAGATGAACCCACTGCTGTTTTAACTCCACTTGAGGTGAATGGGCTACTCGAAACCATACGCCATTTGGCTCAACAAGGTAAAAGTATAATCTTGATTACCCACAAATTGAATGAAGTGATGTCTGTAGCAGACCGCATTACGGTTTTAAGAAATGGAAAGGTAACCGGGGTCTTCAACAAGGATCAAACGAATGTGGAAGAACTAGCACGATGTATGGTTGGCAGGGAACTCAGTAAAACTGGCGTCCGGGAAAAAACGAAAGGTAAAGAACTGCTACAGGTCAAAAATCTCACACTCGAAAAAATTGGAAGTAATCCCAAATTAAATAGTGTCAATTTAACTGTCCATCATGGAGAAATTTTGGGTATTGCAGGTGTATCAGGGAACGGGCAATCTGAATTACTGCAAATCATTTCTGGAGTACTGTCGGCAACAAGCGGTTCAGTTTTACTTAGTGGTAAGGAACAATTGAACTTATCGGTCGAAAATGTCAGAGAGAGCGGATTGGCACATATTCCTGAAGACCGCTATTTGTGGGGGGCAGCCAAAGAGGCAACAGTCGAGGAAGTAGCAATAATGGGTCACTATCGAAAAAGGCCTTATCACCGTTTTTCATTTATTCAAAATAAAGTTTTTCGTTCTGTAGTACAAGACTGGATTGATTTCTTTGAGGTAAAGACCTCTTCTTTAAAAGAGAAATCTGGGAATTTGTCTGGAGGTAATTTACAAAAATTAATTGTTGCACGTGAACTGGCACAGGAATCGCCACTTTTGTTGGCAGCTGAACCTACTCGAGGGGTTGATATCGGTGCCATGGAGAAGATACATTCCACACTGCTTGATAAAAGGAACCGAGGGGATGGAGTACTTCTTGTATCGTCTGAGTTATCGGAAATTCTCAGTCTAAGTGATCGGATATTGGTCATGTATGAGGGTGAAATAGTGGGAGAGTTCCCTAGGCATGAAGCAACTGAAGAACGCTTGAGTGTTTTAATGGCGGGAGGAAAATCAAATGACAGTTCAACTAAAACTGCAGCAACTATTTAGTTCATTAGCGCAGCCGATTATTGCGGTATTCGTCGGGCTTCTTACAGGTGCAATCGCAATTACTATTGTAGGAGAATCCGTGATTTCCACGTATATGGAAATGTGGAAGGGGGCTTTCGGTAATTTCTACTTTATAACTTCAACTTTTGCGCGTGCCACTCCTATTATTCTTATTTCACTTGGAGTTGCCCTAGCTTTTCGAGCAGGCGTTTTTAACTTAGGTGCAGAAGGACAAATGGTCCTTGGTGCTGTAGGTGCCGCACTAGCTGCTCTTTATATGCCTGGTCCGGCACTTGTGAAAATCATCGCTGCCCTTATTGGTGGATTTTTGGCAGGAGGATTCTGGTCATTATTAGCAGGATGGCTGGAAGTAAAATTTAAAGTACAACTATTGATTTCTACGCTTCTATTTAACTACATAGCTATTTTACTTGCAAGTTACCTTGTAGGTGGACCTTTTCAAGATAAGACAGGTTCAGCCGCTCTCGCGCAGACACCTATGATTGAACAAGATGTATGGCTGCCTAAGCTATTTCCAGGTATGACTTTGCATGTTGGTTTTATCATTGCGATTGTGGCAGCTTTGCTTATGTTTGTGATCTTTCGCTTTACGATTATGGGATATGAGGTAAAAATGCTAGGCTATAATTCTTTTTTTGCTACTTATGGGGGAATACATAAAACCAAAGTACTGTTGTACAGCATGCTTTGGAGTGGCGGGTTCGCAGGGTTAGCTGGTACGGTTGAAGTGTTGGGAAGTCAATATCGTTTTGTAGATGGTGCACTTACAGGACCAGGCTTCGCCTGGACGGGTGTTATGGCTACTTTACTTGCAAACTCCAATCCGATTGGGATTATTGTTACATCTATTATGCTTGCAGCACTCCAGACTGGAGCCATGGGTATGGAGCGAAACACTGAAGTTCCTCTTGAGATTGCTGGGGTTATACAAGCCGTTCTTATCCTATTTGTTTCTATGAAATTCACTTATAAATGGTGGAAAGCAAAAGAGAAAGGAGTGAAGGCAGATGGAACTGTTTGATGTTTCACTTTTTAGTTCCATGCTTAGAATGGTTGCTCCGATAATGCTTGCAGCCCTTGGAGGTGCCATTTGTACACGTGTAGGAATTTTCAATGTAGGATTGGAAGGATTTATCATTGTGGGTGCGTTTTCCGCAATTGCAGGAACTCATTTTACAGGAAGTACAACCTTGGGAGTATTATTAGCAGCCTTGATGTCTGCCTTGCTCGGATTATTATTTGGTTTTACAACCATTCGGTTAAAAGCTAATCAAATTGTTGCGGGTATTGCCATTAATTTTCTAGGCATCGGTTTAACAACATTTGCCTTAAGAACGGTGTTCAACGTTAAGGGTGCATTTTATGATAAGGAAATGCAAGGTTTGCAAAAATGGGAAATTCCTTTCATAAAAGACATCTCTTTTGTTGGAGAGGTTCTTTCCGGGCAATCCCCACTCGTATATATTTCATTTTTAGTTGCAATTCTACTATACATATTTTTATACCATTCAGTACTTGGATTCAGGTTTTTAGCTGTCGGTATGAACGCGGTTGCGAGCCGAAGCATAGCCTTGAAAACAACAGCCATTCAGTATAGTGCTGTCATTCTTTGCGGTATCCTTTGTGGACTTGCTGGTGCTCAATTGTCACTAGGTCAGGTGACGATGTTTTCGGAAGGCATGACGGCAGGAAGAGGATTTATCGCATTAGTTGCCATGATGCTAGGTCAGTCCCATCCTATTGGGATAGTAGGATCAAGTCTATTGTTCGGTTTTATGGATGCCGTGTCGATTCGAATGCAGGGATTTTCGATGCCAACTCAATTCACGGCCATGCTTCCATATGTCATTACAATCATTGCGATGTTCTTTCTGCGTGACCGTGGCATGTCTTCACTGCACAGCGGCCAACAAAGTGCAAGATAGTCAATGAAAAGTGAATATTCAATTGATACTTATTTAAAAACGTAAATATTTTTATTAAATAGTCATACCAAACTAAGGGAGGATGCTATGGGTAATAAAGCAGAACGTATAAAAAAAACAAAGGTACCTACTAATAATCTGCCAGAGGAATTGGCAAAACGTTTGCCGCCTGGACAGGTTCTAACTGAAAGGTTCCCTATTTTACACGAAGGTGATGTACCTTCATATGAGATGAATCAGTGGAATCTAAGGATTTTTGGTGCTGTTAGCGAGAATATCACTCTTACTTATGACGATATTTTAAAAATGCCGCAATCAACCGTAACTTGTGATATTCACTGCGTGACGAGATGGTCACGGTTTGATAACACTTTTACAGGTGTGAAATTCGTGGATTTTCTTAAAGAAATAGGAGTCACACCTAAAAGTGAATTTGTAATGATTCATGCTGACCACAACTATACAGCCAACGTAAAATTAAGTGACTTAAACAGAGACGATGTGCTTCTTGCCCATTCATTCGAAGGTAAGCCCTTAACAGATAAGCACGGCTGGCCACTTCGACTTGTTGTACCGCATCTCTATTTTTGGAAAAGTGTAAAGTGGCTTCGCGGTTTTGAGTTTGTGAACAAAAATCATCCTGGCTTTTGGGAACAAAATGGTTTCCACCTAAATGCGGATCCTTTTCTTGAAGAGCGATTTTCGGGCGAAGAACTTCCGATTCCCGAGGATGAATGGGAGAGGAAAGACTATGACTAATACACTACCTAATCTAAAAGTAGAATCAATATTATTGCCAAAAGGATGTATTGTTTGTGGGGATCCAGCAAGGGCGAAATCAATCGCCTCTCAACTTGAGAATCATAAACAAATAGCTCAAAATCGAGAATATCATACCTATTCTGGAACTTGGAACGGTGTTGAAATAGGCGTTGTGAGCCACGGGGTTGGTGCACCTGGTGCTGCTGTATGTTTCGAAGAACTGATACAGGGCGGTGTAGAAACATTAATAAGAGTCGGTACTGCCGGTTCTTATCAGGATAAAATAATACCTGGGAGTTTAGTGATTAGTACAGCTTCAGCAAGATGTGATGGACTAACAAGTCAGCTTGTACCACAAGGCTTTCCTGCGGTGGCTGATCGGTGCATCATCGAGGCACTTTCAAAAGCTGGGAGTGAATTCAGTAAGGAGATGCTTATACATGAAGGCATTACACTTACTCTGGACGCTTTTTATTCTGGAGTTTTGGAATTCCCACATGAAATTTACAAAAGAGCGGGAATCTTAGCAGTTGAAATGGAAAATGCGGCCCTGTTTGTGATTGCGGCATTAAGGGGTGTAAGAGCAGGTGCAATCTTAGCTATTGATGGTTATGCCGATAGCAATTTAAGGGAAAATTATAATCCGCATACCGAGATAGTTAACAAAGCGGTGATTGCTGAAACAAAGATTGCCCTAAACGCTCTTGCACAGATCATAAAGGACGCTAATGTAACTTAAACAATTAATGCTGACTCCGTTTTCTTTTAATAAAAATTCATTTTCCTTAAAAGGGACCTAAATTAAAAGAGTTATACAGTTTAATAAAGAAGAACAAATGATTCTCTTTTAACATAGGTTATTGGAAAAGATGTGGAGAGGGCATAAATGGTTTACTATCCTAAATATCCATTTAAAGTTCAAGTAGGAGGTTATCAGGTACCGCCTATATATATCCAAACATACTACGATCATTTTATTCGTCCACAGTACTATTCTCCCTTTTTCGCTTGGCAATATGCTAACTATAGACCCGACATCCGATGAGGATGTTGGGTCTTTTTTGGTGATAAAGTATGAGAGTTTACTAATTTTTCATGCTCTTATTCTACTAAATAACTATTTCGAATAAGGAAATATTTGATAATCTAATTTTCATAACTTATAATATTAAGATAATTATAAATTTTAGGAGGACAGTTGATGAAGTTATACATGTCTGTTGATATGGAAGGCATCACGGGGTTGGCTGATTATACCCACGTCGATTCCAATCAGCATAATTATGAAAGAAGCCGTATTATTATGACCGATGAAGCGAACTATGTAATCACGTCGGCATTTGATGAAGGTTGTAAAGAAGTGGTCGTCAATGACAGTCATTCAAAAATGAATAATCTTCTAATTGAACGACTTCACCCAGAAACACAACTGATTACCGGAGATGTGAAACCGTTCTCCATGGTGCAAGGTTTGGATACTTCATTTACTGGAGCAATATTTGTTGGATATCATGCACGTGCCTCTCAGAAAGGTGTTATGTCACACACGATGATCTGGGGAGCAAGAAAGATGTACATAAACGATGTGGAAGTAGGAGAATTAGGCTTTAATGCTTATGTAGCTGGTTATTATGGAGTACCAGTCATCATGGTTGCAGGAGATGATAAAGCCGCACAAGAGGCAGAAGCACTTATTCCCAACGTCACGACGGCTATTGTAAAAGAAACGATTTCACGATCTGCCGTAAAATCACTGACACCTATAAAAGCTGGCCAGCTACTCCGTGAAAAAACGGCTTTAGCTCTACAAAACTACCAAAATGTGAAACCGCTTACGCCACCAGATCATCCAATTCTTCGCATTGAATTCACCAATTATGGTGAGGCAGAGTGGGCAAATTTAATGCCAGGCACTGAAATCGAAGAAGGAACGACAATCGTCCGTTATCAAGCAAAGAACATTTTAGAAGCTTATCAAGCTATGCTTGTCATGACGGAATTGGCAATGCGGACAACATTCTGCTAAACATAAGATAACTTTGTAGGGAGTGCCAAACATGAATACATATTTCTTAAAACGTTTCCTCGCCATGGTTGTGACACTATGGTTGATTGTAACGCTTACTTTTGTTCTAATGCACACGATTCCCGGCTCTCCATTTAATCAGGAAAGAAATACGAACGAAACGGTTCAGAAAAATCTTGAAGCCTATTATCAACTTGATAAGCCGCTTCCCGTTCAATATTTCAATTATTTAAAGGGTGTCGTGACACTTGATTTTGGTCCATCGATTAAAAAGCCATCACAGACAGTAAATGACATGCTTGGAAGAGGATTCCCCGTTTCATTTGAATTAGGGATGATTACTTTGATTGTGGCCGTTTTATCAGGGATTGCCCTCGGAATTATCGCAGCATTACGTCATAACGGGATTATCGATTATTTAGCGATGTCGATCGCCGTAATTGGAATTTCAGTTCCGAGCTTTGTCATGGCAACATTGCTGATTCAACAGTTGGCCGTTAACTGGCAGATATTTCCGGCAGCTACTTGGACAAGTCCAATGCATATGGTGTTGCCAACACTGGCGCTTGCAACGGGACCGATGGCGATTATCGCCCGACTCACTCGCTCGAGCATGCTCGAAGTACTGACGCAGGATTATATCCGGACAGCAAAAGCAAAAGGTCTTTCTCCAGTCAAAATTGTATTTAAGCACGCTCTAAAAAATGCATTGCTGCCAGTTGTGACAGTATTAGGAACACTCGCGGCGAGCATTTTGACAGGTACCTTTGTGATCGAAAAGATCTTTGCGATTCCTGGGATGGGCAAATACTTCGTTGACAGTATCAGTAATCGTGATTACCCAGTCATCATGGGAACGACTGTTTTCTATAGTACCGTATTGATCATCATGTTATTTTTGGTGGACATTGCTTACGGGATTCTTGATCCACGTATTAAGATCCATAAGAAGGAGGGGAGATAATGGAGCTGCACAAACATCACGAACCCAATATTGCACCTGATATTCCCGACGAATGGTTTGCACCTAAAGCAAAAGATAGCAAAGCGGCTGAAGCAGTCGTTAGACCGAGTTTGTCTTATTGGCAAGATTCCTGGAGACGGCTTGTAAAAAATAAATTGGCGATGTCAGGGTTAGTCTTCTTAATTTTCCTTGTGGTCATGGCCATCATTGGACCAATCATCTCACCTCATAGCGTGGGACATCAGTCATTGATGAAACAGAACTTACCTCCATCCTCTACATACTGGTTTGGCACGGATGATTTAGGGAGAGACGTATTCACTCGAACTTGGTATGGTGCGCGCGTTTCTTTATTTGTAGGGGTTACGGCTGCACTCATTGATTTTCTTGTAGGAGTCATCTACGGCGGAATTGCCGGCTATAAGGGTGGACGCACTGACAATGTCATGATGAGGGTAGTTGAAATTCTTTATGGAATTCCGTACTTGCTTATTGTTATCTTACTTGCAGTTGTTATGGGACCAGGGTTGTCAACGATCATCGTTGCATTATCCATAACTGGTTGGATTGGAATGGCCCGAATTGTGCGTGGGCAAGTCATGCAGATTAAAAATTACGAGTTTATTTTAGCATCCAAAACATTTGGTACAAAAACAGCACGAATCATCAGAAAGAACTTGCTACCGAATACGATGGGACCGATTATTGTCCAAATCACGTTAACCGTTCCAGCTGCTATTTTTGCTGAAGCTTTTCTTAGCTTTCTGGGTCTGGGAATTCAAGCACCTCACGCAAGTTGGGGAAGCATGGCTTCAGACTCCTTATCGGTTATCTTATCTGGTTATTGGTGGAGATTGTTCTTCCCGGCATTTTTCATTTCTATGACCATGTTCGCATTTAACGTATTAGGTGATGGCTTGCAGGATGCGCTTGATCCGAAGCTAAGGAGGTAATCATCATGGAAAAAGTACTACAGGTGAAAGACCTCCACGTTTCATTTTCTACGTATGGAGGCGAAGTTCAAGCAGTGCGCGGTGTCACTTTCGATCTATTTAAAGGAGAAACACTGGCGATTGTTGGTGAATCCGGCTGTGGTAAAAGTGTTACATCACAAAGTATCATGCGCCTAATTCCAAATCCTCCTGGAAAAATTAAAACAGGAGAAATCCTTTTTAAAGGTAAAGACCTCACAAAATTGAAAGAACCTGAGCTTCGTAAAATACGAGGTGCCGATATTTCTATGATATTTCAGGATCCAATGACTGCGCTTAATCCCACTTTGACGATTGGCGATCAGATCATGGAAGGTATTATGCAGCATGAGAAAGTTTCTAAAACGGAAGCGCAAAAAGTGGCGATTGAAATGCTTACATTAGTAGGCATTCCTAGTCCCGAAGCTCGTTTAAAGCAATTCCCGCATCAGTTCAGTGGTGGGATGAGACAAAGGATTGTCATCGCAATGGCGCTTGTCTGTCAGCCAGAAGTGTTGATCGCTGATGAACCGACAACAGCACTGGACGTGACCATTCAGGCGCAGATTTTAGAGCTTTTCAAAGATATTCAAAAGAAAACGAATGTATCGATTATCTTAATCACACATGACTTGGGTGTCGTGGCACAAGTTGCAGACCGTATCGCTGTCATGTATGCAGGAAAGATTGTCGAGTCAGGTACACGTCGTGAAATTTTTTATCAACCACAGCATCCATATACGAGGGGATTATTAAATTCGGTTCCACGTTTGGATGTGGAAGAGGCAGAGTTGATACCCATTCCAGGTTCACCGCCTGACTTATTCGCTCCTCCTACTGGTTGTCCTTTCGCAGCAAGGTGCAGTTATGCGATGGAAGTTTGCGACCGTGTTTACCCGTTTAAAACTCACTTAAGCAAGGAACACCACGTCGACTGCTGGTTGCAGGATGAACGTGCTAAACATATGGTTTCAACTATTTCATAGATGAAAACAAAACGAACAAGGGGGAAAAAACATGAAAAAGTTTTTAACAGTATTCATGTCAGCATTGCTTGTTTTTGTAATGGCAGCATGTACAGCCAACAAAGATGCTGGCAAAGAAGAACCAGGTGACAAGAAAAAAGAAGGTAAAACAGAAGAAAAAGTCCTTTACCTGAACAATGGCCAAGAGCCAACTTCATTCGATCCTTCTATCGGTTTCGATGCCGTTTCTTGGAATGCATTGAACAACTTAATGGAAGGTTTGACTCGTTTAGGGAAAAACCACGAGCCAGAAGCAGCTACAGCTGAAAAATGGGATGTATCTGAAGATGGAAAGACATATACTTTCCATATCCGTAATGACGCAAAATGGTCTAACGGTGACGATGTAACTGCAAATGATTTCGTTTTTGGATGGAAGAGAATGTTAGATCCTGCAGTGGGTTCTAGCGCTGCATTCCTTGCCTATTTCATTGAAGGAGCTGAAGCGTACAACTCAGGTACTGGTTCGGCTGATGATGTGAAAATCAAAGCAGTTGATGCAAAAACACTTGAAGTAACATTAACAAGTCCTCAAGCATTTTTCTTAAGTGTTATTACTAACCCTTCATTCTTCCCAGTGAATGAAAAGGTTGCAAAAGAAAACCCAACTTGGTTTGCTGAAGCAGCAACATTTGTTGGTAATGGTCCTTTCAACTTAACGAAATGGGAACATGACAGCAGCATGGTCATGGAGAAAAACGATAAGTATTGGGATGCTAAAAACGTTAAGCTTGATAAAATCGATTGGGCTATGATCGACGACACAAATACTGAGTATCAAATGTACCAAACTGGTAAACTCGATCAATCCGATGTGCCTGCTGATTTAAGTGAAAAGCTGTTTGGCGAAGGTGCTGTTAAAGTAGAAGACCAAGCAGGTGAATACTTCTATCGCTTAAACGTAACAATGGAACCTTTCCAAAACACAAATATCCGAAAAGCATTTGCAATGGCAGTAGACCAAAAGCAAATGGTTGACTTCGTCACAAAGAATCAAGAAAAACCAGCTTATGGTTTCGTATCTTATGGATTAAATGATGCAAATGGCAAGGATTTCCGTAAAACAAATGGCGACTTAGTTAAGACTGACGCTTCTAAGGCGAAAGAATTATTGAAAAAAGGTATGGAAGAAGAAGGTTATGACAAACTTCCGGAAGTAACTTTAACTTATAGCACTGACGATACGCACAAGAAAATCGCTGAAGCACTTCAACAAATGTTCAAGGAAAACCTTGGTGTTGATGTAAAGCTTGCTAATTTAGAATCATCTGCTTTCTTAGCAGAACAAAAAGGTCTTAAGCTTCAAATGTCTCGTAGTTCATTCCTTGCTGACTATGCAGATCCAATCAACTTCCTTGAAAACTTCCAAACAGGACATTCTATGAACCGTACTGGATGGGGAAATAAGGAATATGATGACATGATCAAGGCAGCGAAAAATGAATCAGACGAAAAGAAACGCTTCGATATCATGTACAACGCTGAAAAACTATTATTTGAAGAATCGCCAATTATCCCAATTCACTTCTATAACCAAGTGTACTTACTAAATGACGCAGTTAGCGGCATTGTACGTCACCCAGTTGGTTACTTAGAATTGAAATGGGCAGATAAGAAGTAACGTTATTAAAAGAAAAGGGGTGTTCGCTCGAACATCCCTTTTTCTCTAGATATATATAGATGCCTTATAGAATGGGGAGGTTTACCTATGCTCACAAAACCGCAACGGTTAAAAAAGGGAGATACAGTTGGAGTGATTGCCCCTGCAAGTCCTCCTAATCAAGAAAATTTACTGCGTGGGATTGCTTTTTTAGAAAATGAACTTGGCTTAAAAGTTAAACTAGGAAAATACATAAAGAATCAATATGGATATTTGGCAGGATCAGACGAAGAAAGATTAGCAGACTTGCATGAAATGTTTCTTGATAAGGAAGTTAAAGCTATCTTTTCTGCTTGTGGTGGTTATGGTACTGGACGTCTGGCTACTTCTATTAACTATGAAATCATTAAAGAAAATCCTAAAATCCTTTGGGGATACAGCGATATCACTTTTTTACATACAGCCATTAGGCAAACTACAGGTTTAGTCACTTTTCACGGACCCATGCTAGCATCGGATATCGGTAAAGCAGACGTAGACCCACTATCAAAGCAATATTTTAGCCAGTTATTTGAACCTATGAATATCGTATATAGCGAACAACATGCGCCACTAGTCAGCATGCAAGATGGAGTTGTAACGGGGGAGTTAGTCGGTGGCAATCTTTGTTTGCTGGCTACAACCATTGGGACGCCTTTTGAGATTGATACAAAAGGAAAGCTTTTGTTGATCGAAGACATTAATGAAGAACCTCGTTCCATCGACCGCATGCTCAACCAATTACATATGGCAGGAAAACTAGAAGATGCTGCAGGGCTGATTATTGGGGATTTTCATGCGTGTGAACCTCAACGAGAACTGACACTCTCACTTGATGAAGTCTTAGAGTATTATGTGAAAGTCGCTAATAAACCTGCATTAAGCGGATTTAAGATGGGGCATTGTAACCCACACTTCTCCGTTCCTTTCGGTGTCAAAGCTTCTTTGGACACTTATGCAAAAACGATTACGATTGAAAGTGGCATCAGATAGGGAGGGCATTATGAATATTATCAATTTAGAAACGTTCCGTGTTGCTGTACCGCTTACGAAACCATTTAAGACAGCTTTAAGAACGGTATATACTGCTGAATCGATTTTTGTGAAGATCAGTTGCGATAATGGAATTGTTGGTTGGGGAGAAGCACCACCCACTCATGTTATTACTGGTGACAGCCTGGGATCCATTGAGTCATCGATTCATCAGGTAATAAAGCCCTTTTTGATAAAAAAAGAACTGTTAAGCTATGAAGCTATTTTTCAAGGGTTAAAAACAATTCTTGTCGGTAATTCGAGCGCCAAGGCCGCAGTTGACATGGCCTTATATGATTGCCTTTCACAGCAGACAAAGTTGCCACTTTATCAATTCCTTGGTGGCTATCGAAATGAAATTGAAACCGATTTTACCGTAAGTGTGAATGATCCCGAGGAGATGGGAGAAGACGCCACTGAATATGTGAAAAATGGCTTCAACGTGCTGAAAATAAAAGTAGGTATTGGTGAAGTGAAGGACGACATTGCTAGAATCCATGAGATTAGAAGGCGAGTTGGATATGACGTCAAGTTAAGGCTGGATGCTAATCAAGGCTGGAGTCCGAAAGATGCGATTAGAGCAATCAGTAAAATGGAAGATAGTGGACTGGACATTGAACTGATTGAACAACCAGTAAAAGCAGATGATATTGAGGGTTTAAAAGCCGTTACTGATGCAGTTGAAACTTTGATTATGGCAGATGAAAGTGTTTTTACCCCTAAACAGGCTTTTCAGGTATTAAAGACTAGAAGTGCCGATTTGATTAACATTAAGTTGATGAAAGCAGGTGGAATCTATAACGCTCAAGCCATTAATACAATGGCTGAATTATGTGGCGTTGAATGTATGGTAGGCAGCATGATTGAGACAAAACTGGGCATCACTGCAGCTGCTCATTTCGCAGCGAGCAAAAAGAATGTGACACGTTTCGATTTCGACGCACCCCTGATGCTGGCGAAAGACATCATTGATGGCGGTATTCAATATAATGGATGTGACATTTCTTTCCCTAAATCACCCGGCTTAGGTATTCAAGCTGTCCACTTTGAAGGAGGAGTTACGCATGCCCAATAAAAAAATGATTGTGAATGTCCCAGTAGCGACTGTTTGGACTAAACAAGATTCTGCTCGTGAAATAGACGAAGCTGCTATTTCTAATCCTTCCAAAGTCGACGTTTGGTTAAAAGGATTAAACTATGATACTTTACTTGATTTGTGCGATGGAAACAGAGTACAGACACAAGTTTTATACGGTCAAGAAGTTCTTTTACTAGAGGAAAATGAAGGCTGGTCACATGTCATTGTTCTTGAACAACCTTCATCTAAAGACGAACGCGGCTATCCAGGTTGGATTCCTTCTGTTCAACTCTTTGAACAGCCCGACTGGGATCTTGCAACTGTACCTGTTGCAGCGATCACGAGCAAACAGGCGATTCTATTTTCAGAGAATATGGAAGCTTTACTTGAATTAAGCTATGAAACGGTATTACCAGTATTGGAGATTGAGAAAGAAAGGGTGTTAGTAAAAACACCTGAAGGTAAAGGCATTTTACAGCTACATGATGTAAGAATCTCTCAATCTCTTGAATTACGAGCGAAAGGAAATGGAGACGATATCGTAGCTGCAGGTGAGCAATTTCTTGGATTAGCTTATTTGTGGGGTGGAATGAGCAGCTACGGTTTTGATTGCTCTGGTTTCAGTTACACCATGTGCAAAGCCAATGGTTATATTATTCCGCGAGATGCCCACGATCAGGCAAAGGCCGGTGTGGCAGTTAAATTGGATGAATTAGAACCTGGAGATCTTTTATTTTTCGCATATGAAGAAGGAAAAGGAAATGTACATCATGTCGGAATCTATTATGGTGATGGCAAACTGCTGCATTCTCCAAAAACAGGTAAGGACATCGAAATCACGCCGATTATAGGCATGGATTATGAGAAGGAATTATGCGCAGCAAGACGCTACTGGCAAAAGACGGGGGACTGAAAATGGAAAAAAAGGCATTATTAGAAGTCAAAAATTTAAAGAAGCATTTCTTTCTTGGGAAAAATGAAATACTACAAGCTGTAGACGGAATTTCTTTTAACATATATAAGGGTGAAACGTTTGGACTTGTTGGTGAATCCGGTTGTGGAAAATCCACAGCCGGCAGAACCATCATCGGTTTGTATGACCGCACTGACGGTGAAGTCATCTTTGATGGCAAAAACGTTCATGAGCTTTCAGAAAAAGAAAAAGCAAAATTTCATCAGAAGATGCAAATGATTTTCCAAGATCCATATGCGTCTTTAAATCCGCGTGCAACGGTAAGAGAAATCATTGCAGAACCTATGGAAGTGAACGGATTATATCCAGATAAAAATGAGCGACTTGAACGCGTATATCAACTTTTGGAAGACGTAGGCTTAAATCGTGATCACGCTAATCGTTATCCGCATGAATTCAGCGGTGGACAGCGTCAGCGCATTGGAATTGCTCGCGCGCTAGCACTCGACCCAGATTTTATCATCGCGGATGAGCCTATTTCTGCATTAGATGTATCCGTGCAGGCACAGGTCGTGAATTTGATGAAACGTTTACAAAAGGAAAAAGGCTTAACATACCTATTCGTCGCTCATGACCTTTCAATGGTAAAGCAAATCAGCGACCGGATTGGCGTTATGTATTTAGGGCATCTTGTTGAGTTAACAGTAAGCCATCAACTTTATAAAAAACCTTTGCATCCGTACACAGAAGCACTCCTGTCAGCAATACCAATCCCTGATCCGGATGTAGAAGACAAGCGCGAACGTATTATTTTAAAAGGGGAATTACCAAGTCCAATCAATCCTCCGAGCGGTTGCGTATTCAGAACGCGCTGTCCATATGCCATGGATGTCTGCGCGACACATAAGCCAGAGTGGCAAGAAGTAGAGAAAGAGCACTATGTTGCTTGCCATTTATATAATAAAGAGTTAAATGGCAATCGTGAATTGATGCTTACTGGTGGAGTAAGATAATGAATCAGTTGCAGGTGGAGTTGCTAGAGATTGTCAACAATTGTCCAGGAAGAGCTAGCTTAAGCATTGATATCTGTGGGACAAGTTGGGAACTGGGCGGCCGTGAGGTTTATAAGTCTGCGAGTTTGATAAAAGTGATAATCTTAATAGAAGCTTTGAGACAAGTTGAGCAGGGAATCTATTCTTTAAATGATAAGTTTGTCATCACTAATGACAGTAAAGTCGGAGGGGCCGGGGTCATTCAAGCACTTTCTGATTCTATTGAATTTACATATTCTGATTTACTGACGCTTATGATTATCATCTCTGACAATACCGCAACCAACCAGGTGATCGAACTTCTTGGTTTTGATTCGATTAATCGATGCTGCAAGGATCTTGGTTTAGTGGATACTGCATTAAATCGTAAAATGATGGACTTTGGAGCTGCTCAACAAGGACGTGAAAACGTTACGACTTCCGGCGATATGGTTTCTTGTCTCAAGAAGGTGAATGAAGAGAGTTTCCTTTCAGAAGTGGGGCGAGCGGAGTTTCTCAGAATTATGTCCCTGCAACAATTTCAGAATAAACTTCCCGCACGGATCGATTTAGAAAAGGTAAAAGTCGCAAACAAAACAGGCGAACTGCCTGGAGTATCACATGATTGTGCTTTGATTGAGTTTGACGGGAAAATTGCTTATGTTGCCGTCTTGATTGATGAATTAGTTGTGACGGATGATGGCCGCACGGCGCTCAATTTGATTGGCGAGAAAGTAGCGACGTATTTGGTAGAGGGATTGTAGCTGTTAAGTAGGTGGTTTCTTATACTAGGAGAGGTAATGGGAGTCTCGATTGATGTCGACATATGGATATATGAGAGTATGATATCGATAAAAAGCAAAATCGTATCGATATATGCTGATTTCTTATTGATATATCTCAAAATCGTATTGATATAACTACAACCAAACCAATCTCATAGAAAAATACCCTCTGAAAACCTCTACAGACATCCATGACCTACATGATCATCTAAGAATCCGGGCATATTTATTGCCCGGTTTTTTTATCAGTATGTATATTGATAGAAAAACAACATAAGAGTGCTTGAATTTCCAAAAAAAGACTACCAAAAACTACGGAGGTGGCATGAAATGAGAAACGTAGTGCAAGCTCCTTTTGGCGGATACAAAGAAAGTGGATTAGGTCGTGTAGCTGGGCATTATGGGATTGAAGAACACCTTAAAGTGAAATATAATTCAATGGCAATGAATCTTGGGGAAAAGGCTTGAGCAGGGTGTAATAGGGAAGATGTCGCACATTGCTATCGTTTAATATCAATGTGCTAGCAAATCAATAGCAAAGATATTTTTATTATTTCAATATAATATTATATTTGAAAACGCTTTCATAAAATTTTGTCTTTTGGTACTTTTTGTCGTGATAAATCAACAATGATTAAAGGGTTTTAATGAATTTAAAAATCGTCAAAGATTGTTCAATATTTCACAAACTATTATTCATTTTGTGTGATATTCTTAAATCAGAAAGACACAAGGGAGTGATCAAAATGATGGTATGTGAATGGAGGCCTTTCTCAACAGATGCCGAAACTTACTCTTTACAAACATTTGAAGAAACGGTCGGTGACGAATTTGAATCAATGATGTTTACAGGTGATGATCTAATTCCTACTTACATCTGGACTGTAAATTTTGTGATCAAGGTGAAGCGTTGTTCCAATAAGTTTACTGACATTTCCTTTGAAAAAATCCCTCGAAACCCTGTTTGTGAGTAATGCAAAAAGCTATTAATTTTTATGATATTATGTGAAATGTTTCACAATATATGAGTAGGAAGATGGAGGTAATAAAGATGGCTGTTGTTGAAAAGGTATCAAAAGATAAACAAACTGAAGAGGTTATGATTGAACTTTTAGTTGAAAACGGACTTAAGGCATTAAAAGAATTTCAAGGTTTTACGCAAGAAATGATCGATGAAATTGTGAAAGAAATGGCTCTTGCAGGATTGGACCAACATATGCCGCTTGCGAAGCTTGCAATTGAAGAAACAAAGCGTGGTGTATATGAAGACAAGATCATCAAGAACATGTTTGCTACGGAATATGTTTACCACAACATTAAGTATGATAAAACAGTAGGCATCATTGATGAAAATGAACAGGAAGGAATCGTGCATATCTCGGAACCTGTAGGAGTTATTGCAGGTGTAACACCAGTTACGAATCCTACTTCAACAACCATGTTCAAATCACTGATTTCCATTAAAACTCGTAATCCTATCATCTTTGCTTTTCATCCATCTGCTCAAAAATGTAGCAGTGAAGCAGCAAGAATTTTACGCGATGCAGCTGTAAGAGCCGGTGCTCCTGAAAACTGTATCCAATGGATTGAAAAACCATCGCTTGCAGCTACTCAGCTCTTGATGAATCATCCGAAAATATCACTCATTCTTGCTACAGGCGGTGCTGGAATGGTGAAATCAGCTTACAGTTCCGGTAAGCCAGCACTCGGCGTTGGACCAGGTAACGTACCGTGCTATATTGAAAAATCCGCAAATATTAAGCGTTCAGTGAACGATCTTATTTTATCAAAAACCTTTGACAACGGTATGATTTGTGCTTCAGAACAAGCCGTCATCATCGATAAAGAAGTTTACGATGAAGTAAAAGCAACGATGATTGCTCAAGGCTGTTATTTCTTAAGTGAAGAAGAGAGAGCAAAAGTTGAAAAGCTTGTAATCAATGAACATTCCTGTGCAGTAAACGCGGATATCGTAGGGATGCCAGCATATAAGATAGCTGCAATGGCTGGAGTTATTGTACCAGAAGAAAGTAAAATACTGGTTGCCGAATTGAAGGGCGTTGGACCGCAATATCCACTTTCACGTGAAAAATTAAGCCCAGTTCTTGCTTGTTACAAAGTTAAGAGTTTAGAAGAAGGCTTAACACGTGCTGAACAAATGCTAGACTTCGGTGGACTTGGACACTCTGCCGTCTTACATTCTACCAATGAAGAAGTGATGAATGCTTTCGGAAAAAGAATGAAAGCTGGACGAATTATCGTTAATGCACCATCTTCTCAGGGAGCTATCGGGGATATATATAATGCTTTCATGCCTTCATTAACACTGGGCTGTGGTACTTTCGGAGGTAACTCTGTATCTACAAACGTTGGTGCCATCCACCTTGTGAACATCAAGAAAATGGCGAAAAGAGCTGTAAATATGCAATGGTTTAAGGTGCCACCTAAAGTTTATTTTGAAAAGAATTCTACGCAATACTTAACAAAAATGCCGAACATTTCAAAAGCTCTTATCGTTACCGATCCAGGTATGGTGAAACTTGGGTACGTCGACAAAGTTCTATATTACTTACGCAAACGACCAGACTATGTACATTGTGAAATCTTCTCCAATGTTGAGCCAGATCCATCTATCGAAACGGTTATGAAGGGTGCAGAAATGATGGCAAACTTCCAACCGGATGTGATCATCGCATTGGGTGGGGGATCTGCGATGGATGCGGCAAAAGGTATGTGGTTGTTTTATGAACATCCAGATGCTGAATTCTTTGGACTGAAACAAAAGTTTCTTGATATCCGTAAACGTATCGTTAAGTATCCAAAACTCGGAGACAGAGCGAAGTTCGTGGCTATACCGACTACATCAGGCACTGGTTCTGAAGTTACGTCATTCGCAGTAATTACAGACAAGGAAGCGAACATCAAGTATCCTTTGGCTGACTATGAATTGACGCCAGATGTAGCAATCATTGACCCGCAATTTGTCATGACTGTACCAAAAGTCGTAACTGCTGATACGGGAATGGATGTTCTGACACATGCGATTGAAGCGTATGTGAGCATTATGGCCAACGATTATACGGATGGATTAGCCATCAAGGCGATCCAGCTCGTATTTGAATACTTGCCACGAGCATACCGAAACGGAAGCGACGAGCTTGCACGCGAGAAAATGCATAACGCATCTACGATTGCTGGTATGGCATTTGCTAATGCATTCCTTGGAATCAATCATAGCTTGGCACATAAATTGGGAGCAGAATTCCATATTGCACATGGTCGCGCTAATACGATTTTGATGCCACATGTGATTCGCTACAATGCGACTAAGCCGAAGAAATTTGCAGCATTCCCTAAATACGAACACTTTATCGCGGATCGCCGTTATGCAGAAATTGCTATCGCACTTGGACTCCCTGCTAATACAGTTGAAGAAGGAGTAGAAAGCCTCATCAAAGCGGTAGTGAAACTTGCAAAAGAGTTGGATATCCCGATGAGCATCGAAGCGAACGGCGTCGACAAAGCGACCTTCGAAAGCCGCGTTGATTTCTTGGCTGAACGTGCGTTTGAAGATCAATGTACAACTGCCAATCCGAAGCTACCACTCGTAACAGAACTTGCTAATGTGTACCGCGCTGCGTTTAAAGGAGTTTAGTTGTAATTAGTAGATGGAGTAGGCCCCTTTACGGGGGGCCTACTCTTTAGATTTGTGTAGAATTGGTGAACTTTAGGGGCAAATTGGGTGTAGGGTGGTAGAATAATTGGTGAGGAAGTAGGAGGTTCTGAGGAAGAGGTGTCGATTGTTGTCGACATATCGATATATGCTCATTTCATATCGATATAATGAAAAATCATATAGATAAACCGTGGTTTCATATTGATATATTGCAAAATCATATTGATAAAGATTATCATTACCTGGAATTCTAGAAATTTATTTAGGGGGTGTAATATTTTGATAGTAAAACATCGTGATTTTCCTATCCATTTGAGGGCAACGGAAGCATTATTTCGAAGATTGCCACAATCTCATCCTAAAAAAGCCAAAATTGAACGTGATTTTTTAAAAAGAAAGGCAGGTTTCGAAGGGGAACTTAAACTTGATTATCCATTTAGCTTACTTGATGAAGAAAAATATGATATTTTGCTAGATTTAAGGTTACCTTTTAAAGAACACTTCTTTCAAATAGATGCCCTCATCCTCACAAAGAGTTACTTCCTTAACGTTGAAGTTAAGAACATTTCTGGAATCCTCACTTTTGATCCATACTTCAAACAATTTCTTCGCAATTATAGGGGTGACGAAGATGCTTTTCGTAATGCAGTGTCACAGGCTGCCCAACAAACACTTCAGTTAAGAAAATATATCCCTCAGCTTAATTATCCAGGTGAATTTGTTGTCGTTAATGCAAATTCTAATTCAATTTTCCGAACTACAAAAGAAACCAAATCGTTAGATAAAAAGGTTTGTCCAATTGGATCATTACTTGATCTCATTTATGAAATGGATACGCAATTCACTGAAGTAATGGATAAAAAAGAAATTAAAAAAATCACAAAAAGACTATTGAAGGCTCATACTCCAAGAGAAAACAAAATCTTAGATTCTTACGGAATAAAGCCTGATGAAATCATTACTGGAGTACAATGTTCCAAGTGCAAGAAAATTCCAATGAAATATATAAAAGGGTTCTGGGTTTGCTACCAATGTGCTAACCAAAACAGAGATGGTCATGTACAAGCGGTCATTGATTACTTTCTTTTGATGGGAAATAGTATCAATAACTCTCAATTTCGTAACTTTATGCAATTACCATCCGCAATTATTGCGACTAACCTACTTCAAAAATTATCACTTAAAAGTACCGGAGTAAATAAAGGTCGTACTTATACGTATTGTTTTGAAACAAAAAAAGGTGTGACATATTGATTCATCACACCACACCGTATCACCCAACCGCGCGCTCCGCCAAATTCTCTCGTTCTTTCCCGACATTCATCCTCATTGCCCAAAAAAAGAATACCGCTCCACAACCGATGTAAAGTAATCCACCTGCTAAGCCCATTTGTCTTGGGGTGAAGAATTCGAGCAAGACCCCGGTCATGAACATGGATAAACCGATACATGTATTGGCAATGGTTGCTGAGAAGCTGAAATAAGCTCCGTGAAGTTTTGAAGGAATGGTTTCCATTGCAACCGTGTCAAGTAGGGTGTTTCCAACACCTCCGAAGATCGTCAGTGTCCCGAATAGCACAACTACTATCGCAAATGAACCGGTCTGGCTGATGATGCTCAAGAAGACTCCTTCCAAGGCAATGCAAACAAAGGCAATTGCAAGGAAGTGGCGATTGATATATTTTGTGATTAAAGGGCTAATAACAAACCCTGTTCCTAAAACACTGTACAAGATACCCACACCAAGGTCACCGGCTTTGAAGGTTTCGACAGCATAGACGCTAAGTAAAACATTTTCTATTCCGTTGATAGATGCTACAACCATTTCAAAAGAAATGAGCATGAGTAAGAAAGAAGATATTAGTACGGTAGGGAAGAACTTTGTTTTTAATGGTTTTAAAGAAGCAACCGATTGTTCCTTACCAGAATCATGAACATTTCCCTTACTTTCAAGTGAATCTATTCCCGAAATAATCCATCCTGCCAAAATAAACGATGCGACATTAACAAGGAAGGCAGCTTGTGCGCCAAAGATATACGAAACTACTCCTCCGGTGAAAGCCCCTATAATTAAGACAAAGCCTAACATTACTTGTTCCCAAGAGTTAACTTGTTTCAAATGAATTCTTTCCACGATGGCTGGAATACTTGATTTTCTGGCAGGTGAATAGAGAGCTTCGCCACTCGCTAACAAAAATGAACCGACGTAGGCAATCCATAAATCTGCTTCAGAATCAATAAAAAGGAAGGAAAGTGCGACTAGTGCCCTTGCAAAGTCAGTGATGATCATTAATTTCTTCCTTGAGATTTTTTCTGCCACTACACTGCTGAATGGTCCAAAAAACAGGAAAGGTAATAATCTTAATGCCATCGTAATTCCAACCGACAAACCAGAACCAGTCATTTGAAGGATTAAGGCCAACAAGGCAACTTGACTGAATCGATCACCAACTCCATTAATTAAACCCGCTGTTAGAAGTCTTCGATAAGATTTTTCTAATTTTAGTACTTGAAACATACAATCACCCATCTAATTTGATTTGCGTCTAATTAGATAATAATCGAATCGATATTAAGAAGACAATAGTTTTTTGAAAAATAAAATAATGATATCCATGATAAAGTCGCCATATCAATTGAACGGCATAATCTAGAAGAAAAAAGGTGTGATTATCTTGATGCATTATGTGAAACCCGGTGAAACGCTTGCGCTCATTAGCACAAACTATCGTATACCTTTTGGGAAGCTTCTTGCAGCTAATCCTCAAATAACTAACCCAAATTATATTTTAATCGGTCAGCAAATCGTCATACCCGGGTTGAGGGAACCTTCTAGCATTCCCTATAAAATAATCGTTTCCCTTGGAGCACGACGACTTACACTAACAAAGAATAATCAAGTCATGAAAAGCTATCCGATTGCGATAGGGAAGATGCTGACTGTCACACCACTTGGAGAATATGTCATTGTAAATCGTGAACCGAATCCTGGTGGACCTTTTGGTGCAATGTGGCTTTCGCTCTCAAGGGCAGGTTACGGTATTCACGGAACAAACAATCCTTCCTCGATAGGAAAAGCTGTATCAAAGGGATGTATTCGTCTATATAACAAGGATGTACTAGAACTTGCAAGCCTTGTACCAAACGGAACTTCAGTAACAATAAGAGCCTAACATTCTTATATTCTCAAAAAGAAATATATTGTGATAGGATAAAATATCCAATAGAACCAGGAGGCAAATATGAAAAGAGTATATATACTACTTACAGTAATTGGAGCAATCTTGCCTTATTATTTTTTTATCAACTTCATTATGGTAAACGGTTTAAATTTAAAATTACTAGGTGATTACTTGTTTGCCAACACCATTTCTTCTTTCTTCGCGACCGATTTCTTTATTTCATGTATTGTTTTTTGGCTTTTCATGTACAACGAAGTGAAAAAGTATAAAATAAAGGAATGGTGGATTTGTTTGATTCTTAATCTTACAATTGGTCTGTCATGTGCATTGCCACTGTTTTTGTATTTTAGACATGCGTATGAAGATAGAAAAATGAACTAAAAGGTGGCAGTGTTTTTATAAAAAGGCAGGTGTAACAAATGTTCGGACAAGCAAAAGAAGTATTGAAAAATTACTTTGGATATGAAGAATTCCGCGAAGGGCAAAAAAAGACCATTGAGCGTGTATTAGATGGGGAAAATACTCTTTGCGTCATGCCGACAGGTGGTGGTAAATCACTATGTTATCAGGTGCCAGCGTTAGTGTTTTCAGGTACGACCATTGTTATTTCTCCGCTAATCTCACTCATGAAGGATCAGGTTGATACGCTAACACAACTGGGAATTTCGGCAGCCTATATCAATAGTTCGTTAAGTGGAACTGAATTACAGGAAAGAATGCAGGCGGCGCGTGAAGGTAAGTACAAGTTATTATATATTTCGCCAGAACGTCTTGAGTCCGGATCGTTTTTAGCACAATTGGGCAATCTCGAAATTCCGCTCATCGCTGTAGATGAAGCGCATTGTATTTCACAATGGGGACACGATTTCCGCCCAAGTTATCGATATATATCCGATATTCTTAATCATATACATACGAAACCAATCATATTGGCTTTAACTGCCACGGCAACTCCAATTGTAAGGCGCGACATTTCAGAAGCACTTCATATTGATGATCAAAATGAAGTAGTTACGAGTTTTGAGAGAAAGAACCTTTCTTTTTCCGTCATTAAGGGCCAAGACCGTGACCAGTTCTTAATGGATTATGTTAAAAAGAACATTCATGAATCTGGCATTATCTATGCAGCGACTCGTAAACAGGTTGATCAGCTGCACCTTCAACTGAAAAAAGCAGGACTTAAGGTGGCCCGTTATCACGCAGGGATGAGCGATGGCGATCGATTAGGTGAGCAGAACGATTTTCTTCTGGATGAAACACCCTTGATGGTAGCAACATCCGCATTCGGGATGGGTATCGACAAGTCTAATGTTCGTTACGTAATCCATTATCAAATGCCGCGTAATATGGAGAGCTATTATCAAGAAGCGGGGAGAGCAGGGAGAGATGGTTTAGATAGTGCTTGTTTACTTCTGTATGCATCCCACGATACGCAAATTCATCGCTTCCTTATTGACCAAGGTACTGACCCATCCCGCATGCCGATGGAAATTGAAAAACTTCACCAAATGGTTGGTTACTGTCACACTGAAAATTGCTTGCAAAGCTGGATTGTAGAGTATTTCAACGAAGCTTCGCCAGGCCCATGCGGACGTTGCAGCAACTGTACTGACCAACGTGAAACGGTAGATGTCACAAGAGATGCGCAAATGGTACTTTCTTGCATCATTAGGATGGGACAAAGGTATGGAAAAGCGGCTGTTGCCAAAGTATTGACTGGTTCAAAAAGCAAAACAATCACTCAATTCAATTTTCACACTTTAAGTACGTATGGCATTATGAAAGAGCGTAGCGCAAAAGATGTGAGCGATTTTATCGATTACTTGGTGACAAAAGATTTAATTGGGATTGAACACGGTCAATTCCCAACGATTTATCTCACTCCGGAAGGTAAAGCGGTCTTAATGGGGAATGGCACCGTCACGAGAAAAGAAGAAATGAAAGCAAAAGCAATATCTAAAAGCGATCCTCTATTCGAAGAATTACGTGCACTAAGAAAACAAATGGCTGACCAGAAGAAGGTTCCTCCGTTTGTTATTTTTTCAGATACGAGCTTACAGGACATGTGTGCGCAAAGACCTTCGACAAGAGAAGAAATGTTAAAGGTCAAGGGTGTAGGTAAGCATAAACAAGAATTATACGGGGACAGATTCTTAGAGGTAATTCAAACTTTCCTTCAACTTCATCCTGATGTCAATGAAGAGAAATTGGTGGTTAGGGAAGTGATCAAACAGGATCAGAATTCTTTAGAAACTGAAAAAATCCCGTCTCACATTACAACTTACGAACTATATTCAGAGGGTAAACTATTACAAGAGATTGCAGACGAAAGGGACTTGTCATTGGTCACAGTCGAAAATCATCTTTTCAAATGTTCAGATGAAGGAATGACTGTTGATTGGAAATCATTCTTGTCTGAAGAGGAAACTCAATTAATTGAAAAAGCAGTGGAAGAAGCGAAATCCGATAAACTTAAAGCCATAAAGGAACTTTTACCGGAAGATTTTTCGTATTTCATGATTAAAGCTTATTTTTATTTGAAAAATATTAATGAATAATCACTTACACTAAAGCCTCCACGCTTCATAAACTAACAGGTGTTTTTGAGTAAAAATAAATTCGCAGATCCATTAGCAGTTCAATTCGCAAATGAATTGGACTGCTTCTTCTTATTTAAGTTTCTGTATCATTCGTTAATGATCTGAAAGTTTTTGACAGATTTAATAAAGAGAAAGCTTGAAAAAGTTTTATCGGTTGATGCTATATCAGAAAGTCAGCGTGCTACTTTATTAAAACAATTTCTATCCAAAACTACAAAAGGATGGGAATAGTTGTTTGAAATTTACGGGTGATTCCTCAATTTGATGGTTACCCTTTTTTCTATTCCACAAGAAAGATTGTGAAGTGTTTCACTTAAATTAACGTCGGCTTTAGGTAGTTTGCATAGATCGTCAAAAGACGGTCTATTTTTTGTAACTAAGGGTGGAGTTCTATACATAAAAAATATAAATTAAAGGAATTCACGGAGGGCCAATGGAATATTTTTGTAATTAAAAGTGTGTTTTGTGGGGTGGAGATTTTGAAAAAGAAATTGAGCATCATATCTTTGATTCTAATATTTTCAGTTTTGGTTTTTATTACATTCGCTAAATTTAGTAATCCTATTTGTATTGATGGTGTTTCTATTTCAATAAAGGAAGATGGAAAAAATGATGTTGTTTTTCACATTTATAACAAAGGTCTTAAGAGCGTAACCATAGAGGAATTCACTTTAAATAATAAGAATCATCCTAAAGGATTAGCATTGGGGATTAGTTATGATACACAACAATTAGTACAAAGTGGGACTAATAATCCCTTGATTAAATTTATGAAGATCGACTCAGAACTCATTGAACCAAGGTTAACGAATCAGGAAATGAAAGAAGCAATTAAAAGAAAAGAAATGACACCTATTCATTATGGAATTAGAGTTGAGTATGATGAAGAACCAATAGAAAGTATGACCATTAAATATCAGTATTTCGGGTTTGCAGTCACCAAAAAATATTCATTGGAAAGATGGAATCTAGGAACTAACTAGTAGTTTAGTTACACTAATAAACAAAGTTAGAAAAAAGGCTGTCTTTGTTTCCTTATTTACGATTAAAACGTGCAAAAATCATTCTTTATATAACGGCTTTAGTTGAATAAGACATTAATAAGAAACGCTCTGAGCTTTTTCAAGTTCGGAGCGTTTTTCTGTTCTAAGTATAATGCAATTTTTGGGTCAATTGTTACAATACACCAGAAAACAAGCGGGCAAATGATTCTTTCGTGCGCATCCAAAAACTTCTTTTGTAATATTCGACAGGACGTATCCTTACGCTATCCTTTAGATCTTCTTCAAATTGTGCTACAAGATCTCGAATGGAAGTTGTCCCATATAAGAACACGTTCACTTCAAAGTTTAAATGGAAACTTCTCATATCCATGTTGGCCGTTCCAATCGAGGCTAGATTTCCATCAACAATGATTATCTTCTGATGCAAAAATCCTTTTTGATACATGTAGATTTCAGCACCGCATCTCAACAATTCTGGAAAATAAGATCTGGTCGCATACTCTGTTAAGATGCTATCATTTTTTTCAGGTACGAGGATTCTGACCTCAATACCTTTTGTAGCTGCAACCCTCAAGGCAGTTCGAATGGCTTCGTCAGGTACAAAATAGGGCGTAGCAATCCAAATAGATTGTTTGGCGTTCATCATCATGGAAAAATAATAATCCCCCATGATTCCTTGCTGAGTGTCAGGGCCACTTGCCACAACTTGAACTGCACCATTAGTACCTTCTTCGAACGGAGAAGAAACAGTTTCATAACGACCGATGACATCCTCGCCACTGACATATTCCCAGTCGAGCAAGAATACGTGATGAAGAGTGTTTACGGCTTCACCCTCTAACATGACATGGGTATCTCTCCAAAATCCAAAATTTTCGTCTTCGCCGAGATATTCGATTCCAACGTTTAAGCCGCCAACAAATCCAACTTTCCCATCTATGACAACGATTTTTCGGTGGTTTCTAAAATTGAATTTTTGATTAACAAAACCGAGTTTAAGTGGAGAAAATGGATAAGCTTTTATTCCTGCATCAATCATTTTCTTGATCAATGCACTTCCCAATTTAAGACTGCCGGCTGCGTCAAACATGAAAAGAACTTCTACACCAGCTTTTGCTTTTTCAATAAGGATCTCGACAATTTCTTCACCGAGTCGATCAGAACGGAAAATATAATATTCCATATGAATAAAAGATTCTGCTTCCTGCAGTTGTTTCTTTATTTGATCAAATGTTTCTTTCCCATTTTTTAAAATGGTCGATTGAGATGCAGTGTTTGGTGTAGTAAAAGATGCACGACTCGCGTACGTAGCAAATTCCTGTTGATTGTCCTGTAGAAATGTCAGATCTGTTGATGAATCCTTGCGGAGCAATTTTTGCCATTCTTCACGGTCATAACTCCTTTTGCTTTTAAAAAGGTAACCTTTTAAATAGAGTTGACCTGAATAGAGATAGAATAAATAACCAATTAGCGGAAAACAGAGCAACACGTACATCCATAACAATGTGTGATGGGATGATCTGTTCTCTAATATCAGGGAATACATACTGATGAGGATAATGATTGCATAAATACCGATAGAAATGCCTTTAACAACATAATTGTAATCAGTAAAAAATACGATATATAGAGCTGCTGCTAAGACGATGACAAATAAAAATTCAATTCTTTGTTTTTTCATGATTAACTCCCTAATTATTGAATGTAGTAGCAAGAACTATATACCCAAACATGCATCCTATAGAAACCATCACCACCAGTAATATTTTGCACCAACTTGGGAACGTTATGAATAGAGGTCTGTAGCTCAATGGTCAGAGCAGCCGATAGAGAAAATCGTTCTCTGTTGTGCAGTTTACGGGTTCGAGTCCCGTCAGACCTTTTTAATAGTTAAAAGTGTGGTGATTTAAATGAAGGATGGACAAAATTTGCCTACAAGAGAAGTATTGGATGAAAGTTTTCATTTTCTCCATGATCAAATCACGAGAATTACCGTAGCTGAAGAGGCGGAAATGATTAAAGCAGAGAGAGAATCTGAAACAAACGAATAATCAAAGCGTTTATCAGACTGCTTATGCGGTCTTTTTTATTTACTGTATATGTAATCTGTGTTGATGACATTAAACAAATAGAAATTAGTGAATGATTCCGCTCCAGGATGCTCGCTTTCCCTAGGGGCTTATCCGTGTCGCTGCTGCCGCTGGAGTCTCGCACCTTACGCTACAATCAACTGTCTTATTGATGCTATGTTTTGCTTTCACATTTAAGAGAAGTGCCTTTATTTTTTCGTAAATAGACGATTTGTATCAAAGTGGACGAAGTGAAATCAATATCGTATATTATTTTCTATGGACATTGTCCAAAGTCAAAGGAAAGTGATGATTTTTTTGCCTAATTCTTTTTATCAAATGAACACAGTGTTTATCTCTATTCTTATTGAATCACTACCTTTTGTTATTATCGGAGTATTTATTGCCGGTATTATTCAAATGTTTGTCACAGAAGAAAAAATTGCGAAAATCATGCCAAAAAACCCTATTTTGGCTGTACTTTTCGGAACATTTTTAGGAGCACTTTTTCCCGCATGTGAATGTGGAATCGTTCCAATAGTAAAACGACTAGTAGGTAAAGGTGTACCTATTTCAGCCGGAATTGCTTTTATGCTGACGGGGCCGATCATAAATCCAGTGGTGCTTTTTTCGACATATGTTGCTTTTGGAAGTGACTGGAGAATGGCGTTGTATCGTGCACTGGGAGCAGTAATTGTTTCCGTTTTAGTTGGATTGATTATTGCTTACTTTTTTAAAGGAAATCCTCTCAAAACGAAAGAAGTCCATCATCATCATCACCATCATCCGGTTTTATCCATAAGGAAAAAAATATGGCAAACATTGCAACATGCCATTGATGAGTTTTTTTCTATGGGCAAGTATTTGATTATTGGTGCCTTGATTGCTGCAGCCGCACAGACTTATTTAAAAACGGCCACCCTTGTGGCAATTGGACAAGGGGAAGCATCCTCCTCAGTAGTCATGATGACCTTGGCGTTTGTATTATCACTATGTTCTGAAGCAGATGCATTTATCGCATCCTCATTTAGAAGTACTTTTTCAACTGGGTCTCTTGTAGCATTCTTAGTTTTTGGTCCTATGATTGATATTAAGAACGTTTTGATGATGTTAGGGACATTCCAAACTAAACTGGTGCTGATGATTATTTCATTAACGGCCATACTGGTCTTTGTATATTCTTTATTGATATAGGTGGTGGGTAAATGTTTCGAGGTCTCATATTAATTGGCTTTACATATTTTATCATGCATTTACACACGAGCGGGGATATAAGCAAGTACATCAATATGAAGTATGCTTATCTTTCTTTTAGTGCCATGATTGCCTTAGGTTTGCTCGCCATCGTGCAAATCATTATTGTTGCCAAGGAAGATCACGCAGTAACAGAATGTGGTGTAGATTGTTGTGATCATAGCCATGATGATGAACAAAAATGGTACAAAAAACTTTATGTTTATCCTCTTTTTGTTTTCCCCATCATTAGTGGCTTGTTTTTCCCTGTAGCAACTTTGGATTCGAATATTGTGAAAGCAAAAGGCTTTCATTTCCCTATTTATGAAGAAGGAGAAGCTGATCCGTACGCTCAGCAACAATTCTTGCGCCCTGATACAAGTGTTTATTATGGGGCAGAGGCTTACGATAAGCTGATGAAAAAAGAAAAAAATAAGTATTTGAGCAAAGAGAAGATTGAAATAACGGACGGCAATTACATGAATACGATGGAAACCATCTACAATTTTCCTGGTGAATTCCTTGGAAAAGAAATTGAAATGAAAGGTTTTGTGTTCAATGATGCTGAAACCGTCGAGAAAAATCAGTTATTCATTTTTCGTTTCGGTATTATACATTGTATCGCTGATTCAGGAGTATTTGGGATGCTTGTTGATATGCCCGAAGGAGTAAAGCTTAAAAATGACAACTGGATTGAAGTAAAAGGTGAGATTTCCAATGTTTATTATCAACCTTTTAAAGCTACGATTCCAATGATTAAGGTCAAGGAATGGAAAACAGTAGGAGCACCTGAGGATGAATATGTTTATCGAAAGAGTATATAAATTGAGTTGGGACTATGGACATAAATTTAGACTTTGCTAATCCCATTATTTTGATTCTTGTTTAATTTATAAGATTTGTGTTACGATTTTCCTTTCATAAAAAGACTTGAGAAATGTAAGGTGTCTCAAGTCTTTCTTTTTGTCTTTAGCTGTTTTTTGCATTGAATGTTGCTTTTACGAATAATGCAACAACACGTATAGATACTTATTTCGGGATCTTTACCTCAAAATGAGGCTTTTCTTTTGATGTAAATTGAATAGATAAAAGATGATGAGGAAAAAATCTTAAATTTAGTGTAAAATTATAAGGAGACATATACCCTCCTACGCATTTAAAACACTCAAAAATAGCACTATGAGATGGCACATGATAGAATAATAGGAAGAAACAAGAAATCGAGATAATTTGTTTTATATGAAAGAAGGAATGAGAATGGGATTTAAGCAGAAACAGCTCACTGGTTTTGGGCTCATTTTTGTGTTTATGATTGTTTTGGTCGCCAGCACATTATTTATGGTTGGCAATATGAAAGAGAAAATGCTCGAAATGGTTGAGGACCGCTATGCTAAAGTGAACATGGCTACGGAAATCAGACAGTTATTCTATCAAATTGATCAAAATAATACGCTCGCTTTCGGAGAGGGTGTATCTGACCAAACTCAAATCCAAAATTTATATGATAAATCACAAGATTATCATCAAGAAATCATTCAAAAGTCACAATCACTTTATGCAATTCTGAATAAACCAAAATCAAAAGTCTTTTTAAATGATGTCATTGAACAACATCGAAATTATATGACAATCGAAAAGGAAATCTTTCGTCTTTCACAGGATGCTTCTAATAATCTAGAACGAGCTAAATTATTAGAAGAACAAAACGAGACAAAAGCAAAACTGTTAAAAAATATTAATTCGTTCAAGTCTTATCAAGAATCTCTAATGGTTGACGCCTTTAAAGATGCAAACGAGACATATGAAGAAATGAACTTTTTTATTGCTCTAGCAGTCTTTGTTTCTATTTTTGGGATAGTTGTTACTGGTTATTGGGTGGTTAGAAGTACCACTACACAACTCAAAGGGATTTCAAGCGTGATGAAATCAGTTGATTACGAGCAACTATCTTCCATTCCAAGAGCATCTGTCAATTCAAAAGATGAAATTGGTGAAATCGCAGTCGCTTTCAACGAAATGGCACACTCGCTTGAAACTTATAATGAAAAAGAAAAGAACTATACTTCAGAGATTGAAAGTCAAACTTGGATTCAAACGAGATTAGCAGAATTAGCAACGATGTATCAACGTATAGAGGATATAGATATTCTCACTACTCGTTTTGTTTCTAAAATAGCGCCGATGGTTGACGCGTCATCAGCTGCCTTTTACTTGAAGCAAACTGATGGGAATAAAGTGGTATACAGAAAGCACGCAACATACGCCGATGATAACACAGACCTAGGCAGACTCGAATTCAGAGTCGGTGAAGGCCTCATTGGACAAGCCGTCTTGGAAAAGAAACAACTTCTGATTGAAGAAGTTCCAAATCAGTACAAATTAATCAAAACAGGACTAGGAGAGGTAAAGCCGAATAGTATCCTGATTGCACCTGTTCTTTTTGAAAATGATGTAGTTGGAGTCATTGAACTTGCGACATTGACTGAATTTTGTCCTAAACAAGAACAACTCCTCACTTTATCACTTGATACATTAGGATTAACGATTAATAGTGTTCAAGGTCGTATGGAAATTGAAAGATTACTACGCGAGACCCAAGTTCAAGCAGAGGAATTGCAAACTCAATCTGAAGAATTGCAAACCCAATCTGAAGAACTTCAAGCACAATCAGAAGAGCTTCAGTCACAATCTGAAGAAATGCGCATGATTAATGAGCAGCTTGAGGAAAGAAATCGTGATGCTGAAGCGAAAACAGCGGAACTTGAAAAAACAAAGGCATTTTTAGAAAAGCAGGCTGTTCAGCTTAAACTAGCATCCAAGTATAAATCCGAGTTCTTAGCTAACATGTCACATGAACTGAGAACGCCTTTAAATAGTATTCTCATCTTATCCGATATGATGGCTGATGAGGATATGAACGAAGAACAGAAAGAGTTTGCTCGTGTCATCAATACTTCTGGTAAAGATTTATTATCGTTGATCAATGATATTTTAGACTTATCAAAGGTAGAAGTAGGAAAGCTTGATGTTGTATTTGGAGAAATGAACTTAAGCGAACTACCGGGTTTACTACACAGGAATTTCCAACACATAGCTGATAGTAAAGGTATACAGCTAAATATCAAGAAATCAGAAAATGTACCAGAAATTTTTTATACAGATGAACAAAGGCTGCAACAAATTATTAAAAACTTGTTATCAAATGCCTTTAAGTTTACTGAAAAAGGTGCAGTAGAAGTTTCTATCAGTCAACCATCATTGGATGTGGTAAAGCAAAAGTGGCCATCCGCTAAAGAAGGTAGTTGGATAGAAATTGCCGTAACCGATTCAGGTATCGGAATTGCAGAAGATCAGCAAGAATTAATTTTTGAAGCGTTCCAGCAAGTTGATGGGGCGACTATGAGAAAATATGGCGGTACTGGATTGGGATTATCTATTTGTAGAGAGTTTGCTAAACTTCTAGGCGGGTATATCTTTGCTGAGAGTGTAGAAGGAAAAGGCAGTACCTTTACATTGAGAATTCCAAACCTCCCTGATGGAATGGAAAAGAACGAAGATACAATCATTGCTAATCAAGAGGTAGCAGTGACAGTTATTGAAAATGAAGTAGAGTTGGACGAAACAAATTTCTCTCCTGTAAAGGCAGAAATGACTCCTACTGTCGACTTACCAGCTTTACCATCCAATCTATTAAGAAATAAGAAAGTCTTAGTGGTAGATGATGATAATCGAAACATTTTCGCTCTTCAGCATGCGCTTGAAAAAGAGGGCATGGATATCATTGCGGTACAAGATGGTAAAAGCTGTTTAGATATTCTTCAAAAGACAGAAGATATTGATGTAGTGTTAATGGATATTATGATGCCAGGTATGGATGGTTACGAGACAATGAGACGCATTCGTGTGATGCCACATTTTGTTGAATTACCAATCATTGCTTTGACAGCAAAAGCGATGAAAGGCGACCGTGAAAAGTGTCTAGAAGCAGGAGCATCAGATTACATCAGTAAACCACTGCAGCTCGAACAACTTCTTTCTGTGCTAAGAGTATGGCTGGCACACCCAACTAAAGAATAACGAGCAAGAAAGGGTGTGAGATCATGAGACGGTTTTTGAATCAACATGAAATAGAAGAATTGGAAACAGACTTATTACTGCAAGCTTTGTATCGGATCACAGGTTTCGATTTTCAAGAGTATATGCGCTCTTCGATCTCACGGAGAATCCAATTTCGAATGCAGCAGGAACGTCTTCCATCTATTAGTTCTTTGATTGTAAAAACATTACATGAAGAAGGATTTGCTGATAAATTATTGAATGATTTTTCAATAAATGTTACTGAAATGTTTAGAGATCCATTGTTTTTTGCATCATTCCGAGAAAATGTGGTGCCGTATCTTAAATCTTTGCCGGAAGTTAGGATATGGCACGCAGGTTGTTCGACTGGAGAAGAAGTGTTTTCAATGGCTATTCTGTTAAAAGAGGAAGGGCTCTACGAAAAGACGAATATCTACGCAACAGACATGAATGAACATGTTCTTAACAAGGCCAAAACAGGTTCAATCGATTTGAAGAAAATGCAATCCTATACAAAGAACTACATTCAAGCTGGTGGTACGAGTGCTTTTTCTGAATACTATACTACTGATAGCGAAAAGGCTATTTTAGACGAACGCTTGCTTGAAAATGTTGTTTTTGCCCAACACAATTTGGTTACGGACCACTCCTTTAATGAATTTCATGTCATTGTGTGCCGTAACGTATTGATTTACTTTAATCCAGAATTACAGCAAAAAGTGAACCAACTTTTCTATGATAGTCTTTCATCAAAAGGATTTCTCTGTCTGGGACAAAAGGAAACGCTACGACCTTACAAACTGTCTAGTTTTTATGAGGATTTTGATCATCAATATCGTATTTATCAGAAAAAATAAGCATGAAAACTGCCTGATTAGGCGGTTCTCATGCTTTTTTGTGTTTTCATAATCTTATATTGCAATTTATCAAATTTGGTAGTGGTTGATGTCAGCTTCAAGATGCACGCTTCATTCAAACTAAAAGGGTTTTATTCACAAAACCAAATTTAATAACAACAACACATTTCTATAGAGTCATTATTTATCCTTTTGTAAATTGGACAAGGGAATAGCAAAACACACACTCTCGAGCTGTGCAAAAGTACTTCATAGGCAAGATGAATAACAAATCCACCTACGAGAGTAGTAGAAAAGTACTACATAAGTGAGAAAAAACAGATTAATAGGGGGAATCCCCTCTACATTTACCTCTAATACTTTTAAAGACCACCAAAAAAGTCCTCAGAATAAAAAAACTGACTCAAGAGATCGTTTCAACGACCATTTGAGTCAGCCTTTTTTACTTAGCTTGCACAACCAACACACACATATCATCTGGTTGATGCTTTTGTAGACTTTCTGGGAGGACATAATCAATCGGTTCTCCGGATTTAAGGCCTTTCCATGGTGTAGTCGCCGTTTTCATCAAGTAGTTCAACCCGTCTTCCTGTTTTTCTTCTAAAGTCTCGACGATTCCATCAGTGAGAAGGATAAGCTGCAAACTATCCTTGTAATGGATTGTTGATTTTTCTATTTTCAGCATTTCGGGAAAGAAACCGACAGCACAAGAGCCTTTCGTTAAAGTTGCGACTTGTTTTTCATCAATTAGAGCATATCCAGGAGGGTGACCAGCATTTACATACTCAACCTTTTTCTCTTTAGTGTCTATAACAAGATAAATCGCTGTAAAGTAGTATTGCATCATCGTTTCTTGCTTATTGATAAAGGACATCCAACGGTTAAGTTCTTTGATTACTGCCTCTGGTTCGATGTGTGTACGAATGGCATCACGCAACACGGAGGAAATGAACATACAAACAAGGGAAGCAGAGATTCCATGTCCCATCATATCGAGCAATATGATGCCATAACGATGCTCATCGATTTGATGCCAATAATACATGTCACCTGCAAGCTTATTAGCAGGTAAATGCGAAGCCTTTATCAGGAGCTTTTCAGAATTAACGGTTTCGCTCAAAAGACTGCTTTGAATTTGCATGGATAAATCTAGCTCGTTACGGATTTTTTCCTCTTGTTCTCTATGCCAATCTTTTTCATATTTAAGTCTTAAACCAACGCGAATACGTGCTAATAATTCAACTTTATTGATCGGTTTCATGATGTAATCAATTCCACCGACGTCGAGTGCTTCAACGACTTTGTTTGTATCTTCCAATGCCGTTACAAATATGACGGGAATATCTCTCAGATGAGCGTACTGCTGAAGTCGTTTACAAGCTTCAATTCCGTCAATTCCAGGCATCATGATATCCATTAAAATGACGTCAACAGATATTGGCTGAGGATAAGGACTATCCAGTTGAAGATAATCAAAAAGTTCCTGTGCAGACGTAAGAGATATGTATTCTGTATAACCAGCCCGATTTAGTATTTTTTCGATTAAGTATAGATTTACATGATTGTCGTCCACGATTACAATCGACATGATATTCTCCTTCATCCACCACATTGCTCCAAAGGGAGTTTTCTACATTCCTATTTCTATTCAAATTAAATAAAAGCCCGATTAAATATTTCCCATTCTAATATAAAACGAAACCTGTTTAAGAACATTTTTTTGAGAGTTTTTCATGTATATGAAGATTTTACCTTAAAAGTCTTACGCAAGTATAAATTATGCTCACGACAAATGAAAAAGCTTAGCCCATATTTGAGCTAAGCTGCACGCATTTATTTGGAAATTCTTGCAGTAAGAGTTGTAAAATCGATTTCCTTATAATAGCTGTCCTTAACGAGAATGTTTGGACCAAGACAGGCTACTGCAGGACAATGACAACTTAGTTCCTTGGAAATTGCTGTGTTTTGCCAAGTATCGAATGCTTCTGGCAGACTGGAAGTTTGGATATTACCTAATGCAGGGGTGTCACCAAAATCCGTCACAATGATATCACCGTTAAATATGTTTACGTTTAGACGTGAGCGACCATCAGGATCATTTCTCACCGTTACATTCTTGCTGCGATATAGTCTCTTAAGTAGTTCTAGGTCTTTTTCATCCTTGTTACATGGATAAAAAGGTAACGTACCAAACAACATCCACACATTTTCATCGCGTACATCTAGTAAATGGTGGATGGCTTGGCGGATTTCTGATAGTGAAAGAGTTTCTAAATTACTGGCAAAATCACTGGGATACATGGGATGTACTTCGTGACGTTGACAGTGCATTTCTTCAACAATTTGTTTGTGAATTTTAGCCAAATGGGGGAAAGTACGCTTATTTAACATCGTTTCAGCAGAAACCATCAAGCCAGCTTTTACGAGTTCTCGACTGTTTTCAATCATTCTATCAAAATATTTGGAGCGCTGTTTTGCAGAAGGTTTTACATCCATCCGAGCAAAACCGCCTTCAACAAAATCTTCTAGCGTTCCCCAGTTATGTGAAATATGAAGGACATCCAGATACGGTAAAATTGCTTCATATTTTCCTAAATCAAGCGTCAAATTGGAGTTCATTTGAGTACGGACGCCTCGTTCATGTGCGTATTTCAGCAATGGAACGACGTAATTTTTCACAGAAGTATTGGAAAGCATAGGCTCTCCTCCGGTAATACTTAAAGAGCGAAGGCGAGGAATTTCATCCAAACGTTTCAAGATTAAATCGATCGGCAATGCTGTAGGATCTTTAGGTGAAAGTGTGTAACCAACGGCACAGTGCTCACAACGCATATTACATAACGTAGTCGTGGTGAATTCGACGTTTGTTAATGTAGGTTTTCCGAATTGCTCAATATCCATATATGCTTCCCAAGGATCGAAGGAAGGGCTAATTTTTTGTAATGTATTCATTTTATTTCTCCTTTTTCTAAAAAAACAACATTGCTTATTATATCAGATGATGTGTTACTATTCATACTAAATCTGTCAGGATTAATGACAATTTATCCTCCCAAAAGATTTCTCTTTATATTGACAGAATTCGACAAGATTTTGGGTGATTTTCAGAATATTTTACCAATAACGGTAAGTATAGCCACTGAGCGTCGATATTTGCGGATGAAATCGCTATCAATAGTGAGGTAGTATATGAATATGCTTCTGGTAATGACTGAACCGAAAGCGACTGTTTCTACAAAATCTATCACATCAGAATGGGCTGGAGGTAATTAAGTGAGCGTGGACATCAATATTATTCCTTATGATCATTTGAGAGATGAAGTATTAGTTGAGTTAGTGAAAAATGGGGACGAACATTCATCTGAATATTTGATACATAAGTATCGGAGCTTTGTAAGAGCGAAGGCAAGCAAGTATTTTTTGATGGGCGGGGACCGTGAAGATATATTTCAAGAAGGAATGATCGGATTATATGGTGCAATCCGCAACTTCAAATTTGATAAAATGACTTCCTTTAAAGCATTTGCAGAATTGTGTATTACAAGACAAATCATTTCTGCCGTAAAAACTTCCACAAGGTTAAAGCACATTCCTCTGAATTCCTCTGTTTCTTTGGACAAGCCGCTATATGAGGAAGACTCTCAGCTTACTTTGTTGGATTTACTTTCCGAAAATCATTCTATGGACCCGGAAACGCTTATTATCAATAAAGAATTGTCTGAAGATATGGAAAAGAAAATTGCTCAAAGATTAAGTGAATTAGAAAGAAATGTACTCCATCTATATATGGATGGTCATTCATATGTGGAAATTTCTAAGGAATTGAACACACATGTCAAATCAATTGATAATGCGTTGCAACGAGTAAAAAGAAAGCTCGAAAGACACTTTGATATGAAGGAAGTTATCTAATCTGTACGCCTTCAAAATAGCATGACGTTTCGGCGATGCTATTTTGAAGGCATCAATCTTCTGTCTACCAAAGCATTTCGTAGAGTTTTGTATTAACGAGATTCGTATCAATAGGACAATCTTTTGCATCGCGTCCGTATTGCCATCCCCAAACATTGGACTGGCAGTTAGGTTTAGATGGCCTAAATTTTGGTGCGTTTCTCGCTCTTGAAATTCCGGTCTCTGGCCTTGCACTCCACAGCACTAGTTGATTTGCAATTTGATCATCCTTAACGACAGCCTCGCAATATGCCTTGTTAAAATATGGTTTAATCGGATCGAAGTATATACCAGCCTTATAATCACTGTTAAACATGACAGCTACGTAAGCACGAATCCAGTCGTCATCCACCTCAAAAAATCTTTCGATATTCGCAAACAGAATTTTTCCTTTAGGAATACCAAGCCTTTTAGCGGAAAATATCATATTACGAGCGACAATTCTGCCTTCACGATCGCCTGTAGCACGTGTGAAATTACTGTATATTGGCAAGATTTTTGTCCCATTATTTTTTAAAATTCTGATTTCATCCCGTGTAAGTCCTTCAGCTTTGTTTGGTACAGGTGTCAAATATCTACCCCAATATAACGGCTTTCCAAAGTTTGTTTGAACGCATTCATATAAATCCTTTGTTACTTTGGCAGCCGAGTCTACTCCCCAAAAGGTCTTCATATTATCATCCCCTTATCTTGCAAAAGTTCAACTATAAAGTATATGAAGTGTCTGACAAAAAAAGGTGTAAAAGGTGTTACAAATTAATTTAGACTTTAACAAAAGGATCTTTTAAACTTTGTTGCTATTCAACAACTTGAAATGAATGGGTGATGTTCGCTCCAGAAGTTCGCGTTCCACAGACAAGGACAAATTCAACTTGGACAGGAGGTGAGCATCCTCGGATGAAAAAAATCAACTAAATTTATCCATTTATGTTCCCTTCAAAAGCGGTATGATATATCATATTGATATATAGGATTGAAAGTAGTGATCGGATTGGCAAAGGTACAAATAGGGGAGAAACTTAATTTCGAAGTGAGAGATGGAGTGTCTTTGGAGGGGAATTTACTTAAACCAAAAGGGAACGGACCTTATCCACTCGTGGTTTTTGTGATGGGATCTGGCGGAGAAACTTATAAGATTGACTGGGAGCATGAGAACTTTTATTTATGCCGAACGATTGCCTCGGTGTGTGTTGCCAATGGTTTTGCATTTCTTTTAGTTGAAAAACGAGGGGTTGAGGGTTCAGGCGGAACTTGGATGAAACAAACGTTTGAAGGAAGGGCAGATGACATTTATGACGTTATTCAGTCCATGAAAACGAGAGAAGATATCATTTCAGACAAAATTAGTGTTGCCGGTCAAAGTCAGGGTGGCTGGATTGTGCAACTGCTTGCAGCCAAATATCCAAATGAAATTACTTCTGCTTTGAGTACTGCCGGTCCAGTATATAGTGTTATTGAACAAATAGTGGATAGCCAAACACTAATGTGGACAGGTAAAAATGTAAATCCAATACTGATAGGCATAGGTGGTAAACTATTAACCTGCATTTTTAATATATATAAAAAGTTTTCCAGTTTGAAGAGAATGGGCTATCTGAGTTATATCATTGATTATGATGCACGTACCATCGTTCCTGAAATCAAGACTCCTATATTTATGATTTTCGCAGAAAATGATATTAGCGTACCATTGGAGAAAAATGAACCTCTAGCAAGAAAAATGTTATCAAACGTTCAGGTCCCGTATCAAATTAGGATTATCCCTAAGACGAATCATGGATTTGCCCTTTCAGAAAAATTTCAATCCTGGAGCGAAATCAAAAGTGCCCCTGCTCCAGCCTTCATTGAAACTTTAAACGAGTTTTGCACATGGACAAAATCACTTACAAACCAATACGTCGACTGTTCCATAAGTGATGAATTATTTGTTAAAAAGGGATGAATAGACCCTCTAGCAAAAGCTAGAGGGTCTATTTATTAATTATTAATATACTTATCGAATACAAAACCATAATCTTTAACGGTGTATTGATTTTTCGTCTGAACAAGCCAGTTGAAAGCGACTTTGTTGATTTCTTTGAACTGATCAACTAGTTGTGTCTCTTGACTGGATACTCTGCTTAAAGTTGTCGAGGCCATGTTTAGGCTTTGTTGGGCAAAGTCTAATGTAATTTCATTTTCAAAAGACATTTCTTGAATGCGGATCAGCGACTTGTATAGGTCTTTAAGTTCCTCGAGGTGCTTTTTATGTACATCGATGGAGAAAACTTCAGAACCTATTGTGAACTTTATTTCCACATCAAGATCGACTGTACCCGCCGTTTCTAATGTAACACCGGAAATTTTATTTGTGTAATAAGAATAACGACGAAGTGTGCGTTTTTTACTAACAGCACTCGTTCCATCAAGATGTAATAGAGCTTTATTTGTAAAGCAGTACTCATCGGTTTTAGATTTGATTAGAAAATATATTTTTTCCTGGTCTTCATGCATGATGTAATCGTCTGCATCCACCTTATCGTAATCCTGCGGCTTTATTACAGCTCCTACATCACTTAATCCGAGTAAATCGGAAGCTACTTTTCCAAACATCGTATCAGCCTCACTCTCCATTTATTTTCACGTTTTACTTTACGAATAAGATTCCCTAAAGTTTCATTTACTTTGAGTAATTTTTTTATTAATTGGAAGAATGAAGAAGAGGAGGGAAAATAACCTGTGTTCAAGAAACTACTCAACATGCTTACACCTAGAAATACACCCTATACAGAAGTGCCTTCCAACGAAATCATTGCTCTAAAAGAAAAAGAATTGAATGGTGATATTGAAGAAACACTGAAAACATTTCAAAAATTATATAGCATCCCTGACAACCGGGATGCCAAAATACGAGAGTTTGTAATACCAGCCATCAATAAAAAAGCTGCTGTGTTATTCATCAGTACCATATCAGATACAAAAGACATGGAAGAAAGGGTAATCAAGCCGCTTCTTCTGAATACCGATTCCTCAATTGAAATGAATCAAGTGATTCAATCTCAAACGCTGAGTGAATTAAAGTTCATCAAAGATGTTTTAACAGAAGTAAACAGAGGTAACACGGTACTTTTTCTAGAAGACAAAGCTGTTGCTTATGTAATGGATACAGCTGACTTCCAAGCGCGCTCCATCGGTGTAGCTGAAGATGAAGTGATTCTAAAAGGACCTAAAGAGTCCTTTATTGAGAAGGCAGCAGTCAATATTTCTCTAATCAGAAAGAAAATCCGCAATGAAAATTTAGTGGTCGAATCGATTACCGTTTCGAAGAGATCTCACAATGATGTCTTTATCGTTTATATCAAAGATTTAGTAAATGATGAATTGCTGAAAGATGTGAAGAAACGCCTAAGTGAAATCGATGCAGACGCTATTCAAAATATTAGCTTGCTAGAACAATACATTGAAGATCGAAAATATTCGCTTTTCCCAACACTTTTATATACAGAACGTCCAGATCGAGCAACCTCATTTCTAGAGGACGGTCACATTGTTCTGCTAATGGATAACGCACCGTCATCACTTGTTTTACCAGCAACTTTCTGGTCATTTTTTCATACCTCAGAAGAACATTATTTGCGTTTTCCTTACGGAAATGCCACGAGGGCACTGAGATTGGCCGCTTTATGTATCGCATTGTTCACTTCATCCATCTATATTTCCATTACGAATTACCATGCTGAAATGATTCCGCCAGACTTATTATTGGCGATTTCTTCGACTCGAGAAAAGGTTCCATTTCCTGTGTTTATTGAAATTCTCATGATGGAATTTGCCTTCGAGTTAATTCGTGAAGCCGGACTTCGAGTACCAAGTCCGATTGGTCCCACAATTGGTATTGTTGGAGCTTTGATTCTTGGACAGGCAGCGGTGCAGGCGAACATTATCAGTCCAATCGTGATTATCGTAGTTGCATTAGGTGGTTTAAGTTCTTTTTCAGTGAGCGATATTAGCATGAACTATGCCGCAAGATTAACCAAATTCATGTTCATTTTTTCAGCAGGCATGTTCGGAATTTACGGAATGACAGCGATGTTTATCGTCGGAGTGTTTTATCTTGTTTCAATCAAATCATTTGGTGTGCCCTATCTTGCCCCTAAATCGCCGGGGTTCATTTCTTCAGGAGACACGATTTTCAGAAAATTAATAACAAGTGAACGATTGCGGCCTGGTTATTTAAAGCCTAAGGACATTGTGAAAAAAGGCAGAGGATAAAAATATGGAACAGAATCAAGCGACAATTTCAACTAGACAATTTGTGGCGATGGGAATGCTAATGATTGGGGCGAAATTATCTGATGACACTCCGACCATTATTTTTGATCGTGTGGAAAATGCAGCCTGGATGGTTCCATTTCTCACAGGTGTCATTTCAATTATCCCCATTTACTTTCTATTAAAAGTAATGAGTATTTTCCCTGGAAAGAACTTACATGATATACATTTGCAATTGTTCGGTCGTTTTTTTGGATTTTTTCTGTCTTTTGGTCTTTGGGTGATAGGTTCTTCCGCCATTGTCTTTGATTCAAGAAGTTATGCGGACATTATAGGCACCATGTATTTTACGAAAACACCGACGATCGTAATCTATTCTATTTTGATGATAGTTTGTGTATACGGTGCAAAGAAGGGGATAGGTAATATAGCGTCCGTATCGTGGTTACTTCTCTTTTATGTAAAATTACTATTGTTCATTGCATTCATGCTTACGATTAAAGAAGGAACTTTTAATAATATTTTTCCTATTTGGGGTCCAGGTAAGTGGGAGATTGTAAAGGAAAGTGGACTCAAGATATCAATTTTCGCAGATTTATTCTTTCTAGCTTTGATTGCACCATATGTAAAATCCATTAAAGCTTATAAAAAAGGGACTTGGATTACTCTTGGCTTTCTCGTCTTCGAGTTAAGCCTATCCTTTCTTCTATATTTACTCATGTTTGATTATATCCCTGTTCAAATGCTCAATTATCCTTTTCACGAAACGATTAGATATATTTCAATTGGAAAATTCTTAACGAACATTGAAACATTATTTTTCCCGATATGGTTGATCGCCACATTTGTACGATTTGCCGCCTACTTATATTTAAGTGCCATCCTATTTGGCGGTATCTTTAAAATTCAGAAGTTTGAATTATTGATTCCAACTTTAGCTACGCTCTTTCTTTTACTCGGCTTATTACCAAGTTCACCAACATTCACAACTTTTGTTATTCGGGACAAGCTTCTTAATATCATTAGTCCTATGTTTTTTTCCTTACCAATCCTCTTATGGCTGACTGCAAAATTAAAAGGAGAATTCAAACGTGACCAATCTACGAACACTTCTTAGCATCTTAATATTGTTTACTATCTTGTTTTCCTTAACGGGATGCTGGGACAAAACGGAAGTGGAAGAGAGAGCCTACGTCATAGGAATCGGCATGGATAAATCAAAAATAAAAGATATGTTGGAAATTACCTTTCTCATTGCTAATCCGGAAGTGGGTTCACAGCAAGGTGGAGGTTCATCCAATGAGCCTCCACAGGAAGTCATTACGATTACAGCCAATGACTTAATAACAGCAAGAAATTCGGCTAATGCCTTGGTGGCAAGGGCTATCACTTACGACTTGATGAGAATTATCGTCGTTTCTGAAGAATTTGCAAAAGATAAAGATTTTATTAGATGGATTTATGATGCAGCAAAGGACAGAGAGATTCGAAGGGATGTCCACCTTGCTGTTTCAAAAGAGAAAGCAAGTCTATATTTTAAGAACAATAAACCCAAAATGGAAACGCGACCACACAAATATTTTCAATTCATGACTAATCGGGGGATTGAAGCGGGTCTGATTCCTGATTCTGATTTACAGCGTTTCTTTAAGATATCTGAAATAGATGCCGATTTATATTTAGCTATGTATACAACTACAACTAAGGAATATAAGTCTAGCGGTAATGAAGATGAATTTCTTGCCGGACAAATAGATACAAAAGGCAGTACGAATCAAACCCAATTTATGGGGTCTGCGATTTTTAAAGAAGGAAGGATGATTGGTAAACTAAATGGCGAGGACACGAGAATGGCTCTGATTATTGACGAAACAGCTGATATTTCCGATGTTTTGACTACTTATCCAGACCCATTCAATGAGAGGTTTCGCATAGCTGCCAGAGTTATCAAGACGCAACCTAACCGATTTGACATGAAAATTGTTAAAGGGAAGTTGAAGATCAATATTCACATTCCTTTATATGTTGATATTTTGTCCGATCCGAGCATGGTCAACTACGCTAAAGATGAAAAAAAGAAAAAAATATTGCGTAAGCACTTAGAAAAGGAAATAAGCAATAAAATGGAGGGATTTATCGTAAAGACACAACAAAAGTATAAAGGATCACCGTTTATGATTTCTCAATACTCTAGGAAACTGTTTAAGACACTGGAAGAATATAAAAAATTTGACTGGATGAAATCCTATCCCGATGCAGACGTCAATGTAAAGGTTACCGTAGAATTTAGTGAATTTGGGAAACAAACAAGAGTGCCAAGTTTGAAGCAAATGAGGGATTAATGTGAATATTCTCTTCGGTTTTATCTTTCTTTGTGTATTTCTATATACCGTTGGATTTTCGTGGACATTATGGAAAGAGAAAAATAAACTCGGTGCATTCGCCGTCTTTGTTTTATCTGCTGTGATTGTCACATTGCCATTTATCACGATATTCGAGTGAGATTTTTTGAAAATTCCCACTTAAATGCTATTTCCTTTTTTCTCGTTACATTTATATCATTATATGGTATGGTTAGTGAAGAAAATTGAATGAAGAGGTTATAGCAAAACCCTCTATAAAAAACTAAGGTAATCGATTACGGCTATATCCTTAGGATATGGCCGTTTATATTTTACCTGGTCAGGAGAAATAGTATGAAAAATGAAAAAGCAATAGTCGTATTTAGCGGTGGACAGGACAGCACTACTTGTCTTTTTTGGGCGCTTAAAGAGTTCAAAGAGGTAGAAGCTGTTACTTTCAATTATAACCAAAGGCATAAACTTGAAATAGATGTGGCAGAAAATATTGCCCATGAATTGGGTGTTAAACATACTGTCTTAGATATGAGTTTATTGAATCAATTAGCTCCCAATGCTTTAACCAGAGACGACATCGATATTACACACGAAGAAGGAGAGCTTCCATCAACTTTTGTACCCGGACGTAATTTGGTGTTCCTTTCTTTTGCAGCAATCATGGCAAAACAAATTGGTGCACGCCACATTATCACAGGCGTTTGTGAAACAGACTTCAGCGGCTACCCGGATTGTCGAGACGTATTTGTTAAATCTTTAAACGTTACTTTGAATCTTTCCATGGATGAGCAGTTTGTCATTCACACCCCACTCATGTGGCTTGATAAGGCTCAGACTTGGGAACTCGCAGATCAATTAAATGCCTTGGACTTTGTCCGCTACAAAACTCTTACATGTTACAACGGCGTCATTGCTGATGGCTGTGGAACATGTCCGGCATGTATTTTGCGTAAAAATGGTTTGGAACAATATCTTGCAGGAAAGGAAGCGTAACCAGTGTACGGATTTAAGATTGTAGAGAACCTGCAAAAAATTGACCAAGATATTAATCGTAATCAGCTAAAATATCATCATAAACGTGTATTGGTAAGCAAGGAATTCACTTTTGATGCTGCCCATCATTTGCATTGCTATGAAGGCAAATGCAAGAACCTTCATGGACACACGTACACCGTTATATTCGGGATTAGTGGGTTTGTGGATGAAACTGGACTCATGATGGATTTCGGTGACATTAAAGACATCTGGAAAAACGAAATTGAAATTCATTTGGATCATCGTTACCTGAATGAAACACTTCCTCCAATGAACACAACCGCTGAAAACATGGTTGTTTGGATATATGAAAAAATGCATGAAGCACTAAATAAGGAAGATCGAAAGCAACAATACGACGGTGCAAGGGTTGAATTTGTACGATTATTCGAGACTCCAACAAGCTATGCTGAAGCTAGAAGGGAATGGATGGAGATTGAGTAAGATACCAGTATTAGAAATTTTCGGTCCAACTATTCAAGGTGAGGGAATGGTGATTGGCCAGAAAACGATGTTTGTACGAACTGCAGGCTGTGATTACTCGTGTTCATGGTGTGATTCTGCCTTTACTTGGGACGGTTCTGCGAAAGACGAAATTGTACAAATGACTGCCGAGGAAATTTGGGCAGGTTTGCAAGAATTAGCTGCGGGTAACTTTTCGCACGTTACCATTTCAGGGGGAAATCCTGCGTTACTGAAAAATCTTGCTGAATTTATCCAACTTTTAAAATCACAAAATGTGAAATGTGCGCTTGAAACACAAGGTAGCAAGTGGCAGGATTGGTTCGAAAACATTGATGATTTAACACTTTCCCCAAAACCGCCTAGTTCGAACATGGTCACGGACTTTGCTATCCTTGATGATATTGTTACTCGCTTAACAGAGATGAATCACCCTAACGCTAGTATTAAAATTGTCATTTTTGATGAAATTGATTTGCAATATGCAAAAAATGTTCATCAACGTTACCCTCAAATGCCACTTATTTTACAAGTAGGGAATGGTGACGCTGTTACAGCAGAAACGAACTCATTGGCTACGAATCTATTAATCAAATTTGAAGAGTTGATCGATAAAGTAATGGCTGATCCTGATTTCCAACAAGTTAGGGTGTTACCTCAGTTGCATACATTGATTTGGGGTAATAAAAGAGGCGTCTAAGATCAAATGATTTTTGAACGACCCCCAGAACCATTTGGTGCCATGCGAATCCTTTAGTAAAGCTTTCCTCTTACTTGGAAAGGTGAACGGAGGTATGTGATGAATCAGATGGATGGTTTTCAAGACATTGATCATTTATTGGATTGCACGCGTGATCTCGCTGAGGATGCACCGCTTTATTTGAATCCAGTGATACAAATCGATTTTTTACTTGATCATAAAATAGAATTATAGAAAAACTTGGAAATATAGGCCTCTACTAGTAGACAGTTGCGTTTTTAACGTATACAGTTTATTAGTAGAGGTTTTTTCATGTAGAAAAAAAATTTTAGGTAAAAGTGAAAACTTTTCCCATGTTAAGTCGTCTTTAATATTGGGTATATAATACTATTATTTATTAGGGGGAGGAGCAAGAATGAGAGAGAGAGTTAGAAATGCTCCTTATTTATTATTTCTGCTTATCATGCCAGTATTGGGATACTTGTATCAACTTTTAAATATTCACTCACGAAACGCAGTAACCGTATCTACTGGACTTGATTCTGGGATTCCTTTTGTACCGTTGTTTATTTTGCCTTATATTTTTTGGTATGTTTTTATCTTTGGATATCTCGTCTATTTTTGTTTTAAAGACAAGAACGTATATCTAAAAACACTCACTACGATTGTCGTGGGGGAACTCGTTTGCTTTGTGATTTATTTTTCCTTCCAGACGACTGTTCCAAGGCCGCAACTTCAAGGTGACAGCATTTTTATTGATCTTGTTGCATTAATTTATGCTAATGATCAACCCTATAACTGTTTTCCGAGCATTCATGTGTTGACCACTTTCGCCATCATGATGGGCAGTCTTCATATTAAACGTAAGCATGTCTTCCATAAACTGTTTATACCCGTTATGGGCTCCTCGATCATCATTTCTACCTTGTTTGTGAAGCAACACTATTTATTAGATATGATTGGATCAATGTTTCTCGTTTCATTCTTATATGGAGTTATTTTTGAAGTGTATCAGTTGCAGTGGGGGCAAAAATCTGAATCTATCATACTCAAAAAATAAGCATAGCCCATCCTTGATGGGCTTTATTTTGTATCAAGAGAGGAGTTTTAAGATGAAAATCGTGATTGCTCCAGATTCTTTTAAAGAAAGCATAGCAAGTTCCGATGTCTCTTCAGCGATAGAAAAGGGGTTTCTGAAAGTGTTCCCGGAAGCGGAAATCGTTAAGGTGCCAGTGGCTGATGGTGGGGAAGGTACAGTAAAGGCACTTGTAGATTCAACTGGAGGCAAGATTATTTTCAGGAAGGTAACAGGTCCATTAGGTAAGCCAGTCAACGCATTTTTCGGCTTATTGGGTGATGGGAATACAGCTATTATTGAGATGGCAGCTGCCTCTGGATTGCAGCTTGTTCCAGCTGATAAAAGAAATCCTTTACTTACGACAACGTATGGCACCGGCGAATTAATTTTAGCAGCGCTTGAGTTTGGGGTGAAGAAGATTATTGTTGGAATAGGTGGAAGTGCAACAAACGATGGAGGAGCTGGAATGGCACAAGCATTGGGGGCTCGGCTAGTTAATAAGCAGGGTGAGGAAATTGGCTGGGGAGGTAGAGCTCTCGGAGAACTTGCTGCAATTGACGTATCAGGAATAGATTCCCGACTTTCCGAAGTAAAAATAGAAGTTGCTTGTGATGTAAATTATCCCTTAATAGGAGAAAAAGGAGCATCAGCCATATTTGGCCCTCAAAAAGGAGCCACACCTGAAATGGTAAAACAACTCGATTCCAACCTTTGTCAATTTGCAAGAATTGTCGAAAAGGATCTTGGAAAACAAATAAGTTACCTTCCTGGTTCTGGTGCGGCTGGCGGCCTTGGAGGTGGACTCCTGGCTTTTCTAAATGTAGAACTGAAACCAGGCATTGAGATTGTCATACAGGCAACTCAGTTGAATGAAATAGTCAAAGATGCAGACCTTGTCATCACAGGTGAGGGGAAAATGGATGCTCAGTCACTACACGGAAAAACGCCAGTCGGAGTTGCCAATATTGCCAAACAATATGATATTCCTGTTCTTGCAATTGTAGGGAGTATCGGAAATGACTATGAAAAACTAAATGAGTATGGAATTGATGCTGTTTTTAGCATTGTTCCAGGGATTATTCCAATGGAAGAATCTATTTTGCATGCAGGAAAATACATAGAACAGCTTTCGATAAACATAGCCAAGATGATCAAGATAGGTGGAGGAATATATGGAAAGAAATCTTGAATTAAAGTTTGCTACAAAGTAGTTCATTTCTTTTAGTCTAATAAAGGTTTCATACCTAATTGGGTATTTTGAGTGTCGAAGTGTGTCGCCAGATCGATATATCGGCAATTCGTATCGATAAAAGGAGTTTTTATATCGATATCCTTCATTTTCATATTGATATATCAAGAATCCATATTGATAAACGTTCTCAATCCGCATATTGCCCATGATATACCCCTAGCTAAAGAACTAATAAAGGAACGCCATTTCAAAAGTGGCGTTCCTTCGTCATTTATGCTTTTTGTGCAATGGTTTTGGATTGATTTACATCAATATGTTCAAGCGATTTAGATTCAACTAGGAGTTTTTCATTCAAGAAGTCTGTAACAAACTCAATTTGATCAGGTTGTACATTGATAGGAAAAATTTCATACTTAAAAATAACGCCATATCTTTTTGGCATTGTTATATACAACTTACCATTATCAGATGTTATCGTCAGTTTCTCATTTTGTTCGGTTAAGTATTCTCCACAAACCAATTCAACTTCCTTTTCTGAAAGTGCAGCTATTTCAATCTTTGCAGGTATTTCAATTATTTCACCAAACATCATTTTAGAGATATCCAAACAAATGTTCTCAACCGGAGTAAGACTGACATTACTCAGAGCAATAACCGTTAAATCATCTTCCGTGAAACGGCCGATATAATTTATAAAACCGCCTGTATCACCTAAATGACCAGAGAACTTTCGGCTCTTACAGCCTATTTCGATTTCGGTTACATGCCATCCATAGCCACCATAATCCGAGTTGTGTGAAGTAAAGATTTGTTGGATAGTTTCTCTCTTCGCCAAAATCTCTGTTTTTAAAGCTTGATCCCAAAGGTACAAATCCTCAACAGTTGAAACATGTCCGTAAGCTCCATATGCGTGAGTAATATCTTCGTATTCCGCATGAATGGGTTCCTCCCAGACACTATATCCACTTGCTAGATTTTTTAAAACCTTTCTTCCGTCATAATAAGTGGTATTCTTCATACCCACCATATCAAAAATATTTTGTTGTACGAATACTCCATACGATTTTCCAGATACTTTTTCAATAATGGCAGTCAAAAGGACGTAGCCGGAATTGCTGTAATGAAATGTGGTACCTGGCTCAGAGATCAAATTCTTATCCTTAAACAAATCAATCGTATGTTGGATAGATTTTGACCGGGTCCGCATCGTCACTTCCCAAAACTCCATTGTGGCTGCATGATTAAACAATCCAGCAGTATGCGTAAGAAGATGATGAATCGTAAATTTTTCGCTATTAGGGAAATCAGGCAGGTAGTTTTCAACCTTTTCATGAACATTCAGTAAACCTCTTTCATGCAATTGCATGATTGCCATGCTTGTAAATGCTTTTGAAAGAGAACCGATTCTAAATTTTGTTTTACTCTCATTTTGGACTTCATGCTCAAAGTTGGCCATCCCAATTCCTTTTGATAGCAAAACTTCTCCTTTGTAAGCAACCAATATACTGCCATTAAAATAATTCCTGTCTTCCAAAGCTTTTATGTATTTTTGTAATTCTTGTGTTGAATTTTTGGTTTTACTCATACTTCCCCCAATGTGTTATGACATCTATTAAAAGATAACATAAAAATTAGATAATTTTAACATTAACTGCTGTTAACACATTCTTTGCATTCCTTTTGAAGGATAGGTAACATGTTAATTGAAAATAAATTAATGGATTGAGGTACATCATGAAAGCATTGGTTTTTGAAAAATTTGGCGGACCGGAAGTATTGAAATATGTAGAGATTCCTGATCCATCTATAAATGAAAATGAAATACTTGTTAGAATGAAAGCGATTGGTCTAAATTATGCCGATATCTATCGACGTAAAGGGAATTATCATCTTGCAGGTAATCCTCCTTATATTTGTGGATACGAAGGCGCAGGGGTTGTTGAGGCAATCGGATCGGGTGTTGAAGAAGTACAGGTCGGCGATCGAATCGCTTTCGCGGATGTTCCGTTTGCGAATGCTGAACTTGTCGCTGTTCCATTTGAAAAAATAATTCCTTTGCCAGATGAAGTATCATTTGAAACTGCTGCATCCTTAATGCTTCAGGGCTTGACTGCTCAATACTTAACAAGAGACAGCTATACTATTAAAAGCGGTGATATTGCACTAGTGCATGCTGCAGCTGGTGGAGTAGGACAACTGCTCGTTCAAATCATCAACCTACTCGGTGGAAAAGTAATTGGACTGACTTCTTCACAACAAAAAGCAGAAAAAGTACTTCAAGCTGGAGCAGAACATGTCATCCTTTACGATGATAATTGGACTGAAAAAGTGTTGGAACTAACCTCCAATAAAGGAGTGGACGTTGTATACGAATCAGTGGGAAGTACGATTATGGAAAGCTTTAAAGCTACAAGGGTTGGAGGTACTGTCGTTTTCTACGGAATGGCAGGAGGAGATCCGGTTCATATTGACCCTCGCATGTTGATGGATACATCTAAAACGCTGACAGGCGGAGATTTATGGAACGTACTTACTTCAAAGGAAGAAAGAGTAAAACGTTCAATCGAACTTTTCAGCTGGATTATCCAAGGTGGAATCCGTCTATCTGAACCGAAAGTATATCCATTAAGTAAAGGGGAAGAAGCTCATCAATTCCTTGAAAGCAGGCAGAGTACCGGGAAGATCATATTGATCCCATAAGAAAAAGCATTCGCGGCGAGTAACCGTGAATGCTTAATTTTTTCATAAAAAAACACACTTGCCATTAATGAAAGTGCATGATAAGATATGTATTGGTCTACAAATAGTTATAATAAATATCAATAAAGATAACCTATTATAACATTAACACATTATGCATCCTATGTCAAACAAACTGATACTTAAATTTGGAGAGTGATGGAATGAGTGAAAATACAAGCAAGGATTGGCAATTAGAACAAGAACGAGTCGATCTTATTGTAAAAGAAATCAATCATAAAATGGAAAAATTACATCAACACTCCGGCAAAGTAAGATCCGATGTGAAAGAACTCCGCAAGACCTTTTGGGAAGACGTCACCATAAACCTCGATGATATGGATGACGCCATTGAGACACACGCAAGCATTAAGCAAATAGCAGAACTGTTATCAGAGCGTGAAAGAAGTCACGGACAAATTCATCAACAAGAAAAAACCCTTTCAAGACTGAAATCTTCACCATACTTCGGACGAATCGATTTTCACGAAACAGGTGAAAGCTCCACTGATCAACTCTACTTAGGAATCACCTCTTTCATGGATTCTAAAGATGAAAACTTCTTGATTTACGATTGGCGCGCGCCTGTTTCAAGTATGTATTATGATTATTCTCCAGGACCAGCTATGTATGAGACTCCAGGTGGTAGAGTGGATGGTGAAATGAATCTGAAAAGACAGTTCATCATCAGAAACTCAAAGATTAAAGGCATGTTTGATACAAATGTAACAATCGGCGATGAGATTCTTCAAGAAGTACTTGGCTCATCAGCTAATACACAAATGAAAAGTATCGTTGCTACCATCCAAAGAGAACAAAATCAGATCATCCGTAATGAAAATAAGAAATACATTATCGTACAAGGAGTAGCGGGTGGCGGAAAAACTTCAGCTGCCCTTCAGAGAGTAGCATATTTACTTTACCGTTATAGAGAAACGCTTAAATCGGAAAATATCATGTTATTCTCACCAAATCCGCTCTTTAATAGCTATGTCAGCACGGTACTACCAGAACTTGGTGAAGAAAACATGCAGCAGTCCACTTACCAGGAATATTTGAATCATCGACTAAGTCAAATCTTTGAATTAGAAGACAGGTTCGAGGAAATGGAATATTTACTTTCTAACTATGGTGAAAGAGACTACTCGTTGAGGCTTAAAAGTATTCGTTATAAAGCTGGACTCGCATTTAAGGATAGAATTGATGAATATGTCCATCAACTATCAAATAAAGGTATCTTATTTAAGGATATTACTTTCAGAAAAAATCTTCTTGTATCAGCAGAAGAGATTAGCAAGAAATTTTACGAGTATGATTCCAGTTATTCCATTGCAAATAGAATCGAACTTGTAAAGAATTGGCTTTTAAAGGAATTAAAAAAGAAAGCAAAATTAGAAAAAAAGAAGGATTGGGTAGAGGAAGAAATTCAATTACTTGATAAGGAAGATTATTTGGTAGCTTATCAGGAACTACAAAAGAAAGAACGATTTACTGACAAATCTTTCGATGATTTTGAAGCTGAGCAGGAATGGTTGGCCGCTATCCTTGTGAATAAACGTTTTAAACCAATCACTTCAAAAGTAAAAAAGCTGCAGTTTATTGATCATAGTGAAATCTACAAGCAACTTTTCAAACAAAACATTAACGACCATCTAAAGGAAATCGATGAATTTACCCTTGAAAACTGGAATGGAATCTTGATGCGTTATGAGGACACTACTCCGTTTCTATATATGCAGGATTTGATTGAAGGTCGTAAATCGAATACTAGTGTACGACACGTTTTCATAGATGAAGCACAGGATTATACGCCATTCCAATTCGCTTATATAAAAAGATTATTTCCATTCAGTAAAATGACTTTGCTTGGAGATATCAATCAGGCAATCTATTCAGGTGCGACTGATTCACCAACAATCTTAAATGATGGTTCTGAATTATTCTCGGCAGATGAAACTCAAATATATCACTTGATGAGAACGTACCGTTCAACAAAGGAAATTGTTGAATTTACCAGAGCTTTAATAGCAGGTGGAGAACAAATCGAACCTTTTAACAGAAGCGGGGAAAAACCAACATTAAATATCGTTATCAACAATTATGAACAAAAGAAACTTGTCCTTTCGCTTATTGAAGAAGCTAAGTTAGAAGGTCATAAGACGATTGCTATCATTTGTCGCACAGAAAAAGAAAGCAAGCATCTATTTGATGCTCTAAAGGATCACGTTCCAATGATGCTCGTGGAAAAGGGTACGCTTTCATATGAAAAGGGAATCACAATCATACCCGCCTACCTTGCGAAGGGGATTGAATTTGATGCCGTCATTTTATATGGAAGTCAAAATTATATGGAAGAAAGCGAACGTAAACTATTTTACACAGCTTGTACGAGAGCGATGCATAAGTTAAACTTGATTGCTATCGGCTCAATGAGTCCACTGATGAAGGATGCTCCGACAGATACGTTCAAACTTCTATAAACACGAAAAAAGGTGCAAACCATTTGGTTCGCACCTTTTTTCAGTCCATCTATTGGATCTGTGAAGTTATCAAAAGCATGGGGTGAAGTCGATATTAAGTATATCGGTTCATGACAAGTGTTCCCACTGTCCTCCTAGCAAATGAAACTTCTTTCGCAATACCATACACTAACCTTGAAGTCGCCGTTAACTCAATCAAGTCGACCAGTCCCTTCCGTTTTGTTTTTGGTGTTGCCTTACTTATATACCTCTTTAAAAAAGATTCAAACCTATTTCAAAAAAATTAATAAACTTAAAAATAGTCGGTTTCAAAGTGTTCCTATATAATATATCTATTCTAATTAAAAAGGAGATACATATGAAAGATCAAAATTTAAAGAATCATGCAAGAATCCATCCTCCGTATCATTATGTCGGTACTTTGTTTGTCCTATTTACACTAGTTGGTTCCATCATCAACTTGATTCTCGCGTTAAAAAACAACAGCGGAACTTTGGGAGCCGGTGTCATTCTTACAGGTGCGGTAAGCATCTTGCTATTATTCGTTTTAGTCCGTGTTTATTCGATGAAGGTACAAGATCGCGTCATCCGTTCCGAGGAAAACTTCAGACATTACCTACTCACAAACACTACCCTTGATCCAAGATTGGCTATGAAGCAAATCATTGCTTTACGTTTTGCATCGGATGAAGAGTTTCCTGCACTTTGTAAAAAAGCAGTAGAAAAGAATCTGAAACCAGCCGAGATCAAAAATGAAATACAAAACTGGAAAGCAGACCACTATAGAGTGTAATGCTGATTTTACAGCATAATTGGAAGCGAGGTTAAAGTTTTGATCATTGTTAAGAACCTTGTCAAAAAATACGGCGATTTTACTGCCGTGAACGGGGTTGAGTTCACCGTTCAAAAAGGTGAAGTTTTCGGCCTTCTCGGACCGAATGGGGCAGGGAAGACGACCACCATTGAAATGTTGGTAGGGTTAAGAAAGCCAGATAGTGGTACAGCGGAACTTGCAGGTTTTGATTTAATTAAAGAGCAAAAACAAATAAAAGACGTGATTGGTATTCAGTTACAGTCAACTTCACTATTTGAATTGCTTACCGTTAAGGAAATCATTGAAATGTATGCCAGCTTCTATCCGACACATTTATCGATTCCCGATTTAATCGATGAAATGATCCTGACCGAAAAGAAAAATGATCGAGTTAAAGGACTATCAGGCGGACAAAAGCAACGACTAGCTATTGCACTTGCTCTAATCCACGATCCACAAATCATTTTTCTCGATGAGCCAACAACAGGATTAGATCCACAGGCTAGAAGGACATTATGGGATATCGTTCTGAATCTAAAGGCAAGAGGAAAGACCGTTGTTTTATCCACTCATTATATGGATGAGGCACATGTGTTATGTGATCGTATCGGCATCATGGATAGAGGTAATCTGATTGCCCTTGATACTCCTGATGGTCTCGTAAAAAGTTTGCAATCGGACAGTGCCGTTGAATTCAAAAGTATTGGTCAATTAAGTGAAGAAACACTCTTGGAATTGGCCAGTGTAAAACAGGTGGGAATTCGAGAAGATGTGTATACATTGTACACCGATCATCTCCAAGAAACATTGACGGATCTTATAACATTTTCTTCAAATTCGGATATTCAGTTTTCCGATTTAAGAACGAGAACGGCTACATTAGAAGATGTCTTCATCCATATGACCGGAAGGAGGCTGCGTGAAGAATGAAAGCATATTGGCATTTAACCTTGGCACAGTTACGTATTTTTTGGCGCAATAAACAAGTTTTGTTCTGGACTTTATTTTTTCCAATCGTGTTAATGTTGACGCTCGGATCCTTCCTAGGTAACGGTAACAATGTTTCACTGGCCATAGGAGTATTAGATAAGGATCAAACCGTTCAATCAAAGGAACTTATTCAATCATTCAAAAAAGCAGGCGACATTGAAGTGGAAAAGTACAATACGAAGGACAAAGCCATTGAAGCAGTAAAAAGCGGCGACATCCAATTAGTATTGGAAATTCCAAAAGGATACGCAGAGCATTTAAATAATGATCCATCTGCTGAACCTATGAATGTACCTGTCTATTTTAACGAAACGAATATGGCTGCATCGCAGTTGGCCATTACCGTCGTTTCTCAAGTCATTGACGGAGTCAGTAAAGCCACACTGCAATATGAGCCCTTGCTAAAAGTTGAATCAATTGGCGTTCAGGCAGTCAATTTGCGCTATATTGATTTTCTTGTCCCCGGGATGGTCGCTTTAAGTATCATGAGCAATAATATGAATGGAGTGGCTGGACAAATTTCTTCATGGAGAGAAAGAGGAATTCTTCGGAGAATGCAAGGTACGAGGCTGAAAGCATCCACTTTCATTGCGGCTCAAATTACGGCAAGACTCGTATTGAATGGCTCCCAAGCCTTACTGTTACTATTAATCGCCAATCTGGTTTTCGATTTGACCATTAAAGGGTCATGGCTTGTAGTGATCAGCCTAGTGGTTCTTGGTACACTAGCTTTTATGGCTATTGGATTTATTATTGCCGGACTTGCCAAAACACCGGAGAGTGTAGGACCCATTGCAGGATTTTTAACGTTTCCAATGATGTTCTTGGGCGGGGTGTTTTTCCCCATTAAAAATATGCCTGATTTGATTCAACCGTTTGTGAACCTACTACCGATCTCCCACTTAAGTCATGCACTAAGAGAGACCATGAACTTAGGCACACCTTTTATGAGCCTGTTGCCTGAATTCTCGATTTTAACTGGTTGGTTGATTGTCGCATTTATCACAGCAAGCTATGTTTTTAAATGGGATTAAAATACCCTCCTGATCCTTTGATCAGGAGGGTTATTCTATAGCTGTAGGGTCTGAGGCTCTTTATCTTCTTTATTCATCAGTCGAACTAATAAAGGCTTAATTTCCAATACTACATAGTTAGGATCTTCCGGACCTTCAAACCATTTCTCGAAATGTTCATTCCACAATTTTTTCTTCAACTCTTCAGTGTCATTCAGTTTTGCTGTACCTTCCACTTCTACGTAAGCATCCCCATATTCATCTCCTGCATAGCCTAGAAGGATATGTACATTCGGATTATTGGAAATCTCTTCAGCTTTGTGAGTTTCTTTGCTAGTAGGGGTATAAAGCGTAAGATCTTCATGAAAAAAAGTCATATATCGAGAATGTGGTTTGTTATTTTGTACAGTGGATAGAGTTCCTACTTTGCTTTCATCTAAGACTTTAACCACTTCTTGGCGGAGTTGCAGATTATCCATTTTTTTCATCTCCTCTTAATATTTTATCTACCCTATTATTCCTTTTTGAGATAAAACTAAACCAAATTAGACACACTCAGCTTAGTGAAAATTACGCGATAATCATTTCTGTGAATAAGGGGGCCTCCAAATTTAGAAGGAAAATGACACTCCTTTAAAGAATACTTTCATAAGTGAAAAGCTTAAGGAGTTGTTGAAGCATGGAAGTAACTGACCGAAAAAATGTTGGCTTACATTTTTTTAAACCTGAGCATCTTGATACATTGTTGCAATTTCATTTGCCAGATGAGCAAAAAAAATTCACTGGGATGCCAAGCGATATCTTGAAAACAACACTTGAAGATTCCGAGCGTTACCCTGTGGTTATAACTGGTGGAGATAAGCCTGTTGGCTTTTTCGTTTTACATAAAGGTGTAGGCATACTTCCATTTACAAGTAACAAGGATGCGATTCTCCTGCGAGCATTCTCTATCGATCTAAACGCACAAGGACAGGGATTTGGGAAAAAATCGATGCAACTTTTACCAGCATTTGTGAGGGAAAATTTCTCATTCATAAATGAAATCGTGCTAGCTGTAAACATGAAGAACAAAGCTGCGAAGGCTCTTTATGAGAAGGTGGGATTTGTAGATAGAGGAGCTAAAAGAGAAGGATCAATCGGCTTACAACATATTTTGCATTACGATCTAGCTTAATAGTATTAGGTAATAGAAACAACCTATCTAAAGAAAAAAGCTGCCAATTGGCAGCCACTTCTCAAGCTTCCTCTAAATCGGAAACTGCTACGGTAGTTTTATTTTCATGTGAGCCACGTAAGTGAACAGTTGCTGTTTGTCCATCTTCATTTAATTGGTCAATCCATACTGATGCACCGTTATATTTAACATCAATTTCAGCCGGTGAAGAAAGGATCTGTTTTAATCTGTTTGAATTCATTAGGAATTCCTCCTTCAATGTTGTCATTTTAGTTTTTACAACAGTCGGGAAATTATCCTTTTGGGAGAATAGTATCTGTTAAAAAAGCAAACTTTTAGATATACTAATCAATATCCCGATAAAAAATCACCATGATCTAATGTTCAAAGTTACCGGAAGTGGGAGAGAAATGGATAAAGATTATACAAATGTAATGGAAGAAATCGTGACAACCCTTGTGACGATTCTGATGGTCAGCCCTGATTATCAAACTTTTTGTCAATGTAAGAAATGCAGAAATGATATTATTGCGATTAGCTTAAATAATTTGCCAAGTCATTACGTTACAACAGACCATGGACGAAAAATGATTTTTGAGCAACTAAATACAGAAGAAAATCGTAAATGGATCAACAAACGCATCATTAATGCTATTCATGTTGTTGGAAAATACCCCAAACATAACGATACGCAATAACCCTAGAAGACCATATGAGGTCTTCTTTTTATTTGGAAATAAAGCTTCACAAAAATGTAATTTGAGAGTAAAATACAAATAACCAATAATACCTATAAGTAAGGTGGGAATTGAAATGCAAAATAATCACCGTACTATCCCAAAACCTTTAGTGTTATTAAACCAATGGTTTATCGTAATATCCGTATTGATTACATGGTTCAGTGGGTCCCACTACTTCCTGATGGTACCTCTATTAGCAGGAATATTTGGTCTAGTCTTTAAGTTCAATCCAGTGATTAAATTTGGAGCGTTGCTCTTAAGAAAAGAGCCTCAATCATATTTTCAAGAGGATTGGAATCAACAACAATTCAATCAAATGATTGCCGTGCTTTGTTTAGGGCTGTCTTTAGGCAGTTTTTCATTAGGGTGGAACATTTCAGGGTACATTTTCTCTGCAATGGTAGCGGCCGCAGCATTTGTGGCTATCCTTGGCTTTTGTATAGGTTGTTTTATAAGATTTCAATGGCAGCAATATCAATATCGAAAGTCAATTAGTAATTAAATATTTATTCTTTACAGGGATTCAATCAGAATTCCTGTTTTTTGTTATAAGAATATTTGACTCTGTTAAACTTGCCTGTTGATTTCCGCTCCAGACGCTTGCTTTCCGGGGGGCGTTCGTCGAGCCTCCTCGTCGCTATCGCTCCTGCGGGGTCTCGCCTGTAACGCTAATCCCCCAGGAGTCAAGCGCCCTCCGCTCCAATCAAC
>NZ_FOYF01000003.1:256720-623529 GCF_900115925.1 Bacillus sp. cl95
CACTTTCACTTCCTCCTATCAAGTCCGCTATACGCCCTTTTTCTCCAAATATATGCCATATGCATATAGAGCATGTCTTTTCTGTGTATTTATTTTAAGAATTGCTGTTTTCGTAACCCATGTTACTTTCTAACAAATAAAATCTATGGGGTGATTTTTGCTCCAGTCGCTTGCTTTCCGATACGAATTTTTGAAAAAGCCCTAATGCCGGCTTTTTCAAGAGCAAATTCGTCTTGGGGGCGTTCGTCGAGCCTCCTCGTCGCTATCGCTCCTGCGGGGTCTCGCCTGTAACGCTAATCCCCCAGGAGTCAAGCGCCCTCCGCTCCAATCAACAAAGTGCAAAAAATCAAAATTGTACTTTAACATAGCCAAATATTTAAAAAGGATGTTTTTTCCAAAACTATGAGGATTGATGATAAAATAGGCGTAAGGAGGGGAATAGAAATGTTATTAATTTTCTTAACCATTCTTGCCATTGTGATTACGAGCCTATGTCTAAGGTTAACTTCACAAAATAAAAGAATACGTTTGATTGTGGGTATAGGATTGACTATTTTTTCGATCATTGCTTATCCTGTTCTCGTTCCATTTTTCGGTGAATGGAACGCATTAGAGGGTGTTGCGAGTCTAATGGCTTTCCATTTCCTCTTATTTATTGGAGGTATCATCACCATCATTGCGGGATTTTTTACAAAAAAAAGCCGCACCAAATCAGGAAGACATTTCCCCGATTAAAATTATGAAATTAACTATAAAAGAGGAACCAAAATGAGTAGATTGAAACAAGATTATTTGACTTTAAGAAAAGAGTTTTCCGCTGTGCCAAATCACCAAGCTATTTCTATCACCATCACAAAAATAGCTAATCTGCTGTTCTGCACGCCGCGCAATGCTAAAAATATCATTTCAAAAATGATCGAAGCAAAATTACTTGAGTATCAAGGGGGAGTTGGTAGAGGTAATGCATCTACCATTGTTTTCTTAAGATCTCTTGAGGACGTCGTTTTAGATGAAGCCAAGTCGCTTGCTGCATCAGGCAAAATTGAAGAAGGATTCAAACTAGTGAAAGAGTATGGTTCGATCCATACTTCCACTCAACTTATTGAATGGGTGGGCAGTCTATTTGGTTACACCATTAGTAAAAGTGAGCACGAAATCAAAGAGATGATAAGACTGCCCATTTATCGAGACATTAATACCTTAGACCCCGCAAAATGCTTTTACCGCCTTGATTCCCACATGGTGAAACAAATATTTGACCGACTCGTGGACTATGATGCTGAGCGTAACGAGGTTACTGCAAAAATAGCTCATAATTGGAAAGTAAATGATGATTACACGGTGTGGACTTTCTATTTGAGGAAAGGGATTCTTTTTCATGATGGAAACGATCTCACATCCCAAGATGTTATATATACATTCAATCGTCTAAAAGAAAAACATCCACTCCAACAATGGATCGTTGAAAATATTGTTTCAATTAACCGTAAAAACAATTACTCAATCGTTTTTAAACTTAAAAATCCAAACTGCATTTTCCCTCAGTTCCTTGCCTATATTCCGACCTCCATTGTATCGAAATCTAAACAAGATCCTATTGGGAGTGGAAGCTACATGGTAAAAGAATATCATCCAGGGAAATGCAGGCTATCAGCGTTTCAGCAATATTATTTTGGCAGACCCCATATTGATATTGTTGAGCTTTTGCATATACCCCAATCAGAAGAAAATGGCGAACTTAAAGACTTGATGTTGCAAGTACGAACAGGTGAAGAACTAACGAAAAGAGAAGCGGGTTGGCAAGAACAAGAAAGCTTTCTTGCAGGCTGCGTGGTTTTAACTTTTAATTTAAATAAGAACGGCCCACTTAAAGAACTTTTTTTAAGAAAGGCAATCAGTTACTTTATTGATCGTCGTCAATTATTGTTTGATTTAGGTGAACCTCGATTTTCTCCTGCCGAAAGCTTCGAGCTAAAATTGAAAACAACTCTTACAGATAGGGATTTTTCAATTATTGACGGAAAAGAGAATCTTAAGCAAACAAAATACAATGGAGAATCCTTATCCCTTTATACATACAAACGACATGAGGATGATGCAAAGTGGATATCTGCACAGCTTCGTACCCATGGAATAAATATAGAGCCCATCATTCTTTCTTGGCAAGATATGCAAAATCCCGATGTTCAAAATAAAGCTGATATGATTCTCTTTGAAGCTGTTTTGGGTGAAGGAGAAGTGCAGTTTATAGAACTCATGCAATCAGGTTATAGTTTCATTCATAATCATCTGGATGAAATTTCAAAGGAAAAGATTGATATCGAAATTAGGAATATCATGAGTATCCCAGATATAAATGTCCGAAACCAAAGGGTAAAGGGAATTGAACAATTGTTGAAAAATGAATCACTGTTGACGTTTCTTGTTCACAAGAGTGTCGCAACAAGTTCACACCCAAGTCTAAAAGGGGTAAAAATAAACGAAAAAGGTTGGGTAGACTTTAAAGAAATTTGGTTTGATCAAGAAGCTGATTCAGAGGGATAAGGAGGAAATTATTGTGGGGGAAAGCATCGGATTGATTTTTTGGGTATTGATTATCGTTTCCCTTCTTTTCTACATAAAAGGCTTGTTAACAAAATCATGGGTTGCTTACTGTATTAGCGGGCTTGCGTTATTACTTCCTTCTTTATATTTTCTCGGCGCTGAAAATTGGAGTAGAATAGTGACTTTAATTCCCCTTCTCCCTTTTTATCAAGCTTTTTTAACAAAAAAATGACCATATAAAATGGAATTCCGTACTGTTTGATGAGAAAATCAACCAGTACGGATTTTTTAGTTTCATATCCAAAATATTTTTTCAACTGACAGATCTTATTCTATTTTAAGCCCCATATTGTCGACCATTTGTAGACGAGGAAAATAATTATATTCCATGCAGCTGCGGTAAGAAAAATGGCTTCTGATCCCCATTTAACCATTGCAGGCCCTGCAAAATACATCGCAATGGGCATACATACACGGTATAGGGTACCAGTAATGCCTGCAATTCTTCCAATCAGATGTGATGGAGTCTGCTCGTGACGAATTGTATACGATGTGACAACGTAAAAACAAATCGACATCCCATTAACGAACAAAGATAGACAAAGAATAGGCACATTTGGAAATGAAAACAAAAGCAAGTACGCTAAAGCACTTAACAAAAATGAAAAACCCAACACAGCTCCAATTCCATACTTCATTCTCAGTTTCGAAACATATAAACTCCCTAAACCTCCTCCAATTCCTGAGAAAGATAGCACAATCGCAAGCATTGAAGAGGATAGTTTTAGTTCATCCATAGCAAAGAAGATAACCGTTGTACTGACCACTATCATAGAACAATTAATGAAAATGATGAAAATCGTTACTTTCCACAGAATTTCGTTCCCAATAAATGCCTTCCAACCATCTTCTAGTTCGTTAACGAATTTTTCTTTTGGCTTTAAAGGTTCAGATGACAGCTGAATTTGAGACAATAATACTACACAAACCATGTAGGCTATCCCAGAAAATAAGATTCCATTTGAAATATCCGAAAATATGAACATAAGTCCTGATAATGCAGGCCCCATAACACTAACCATAGTTTCTATCATATTGAATTTTGCGTTGGCGGAAGTTAGTTGGCTCGTGGGCACACTTAATTTAGTTATACTGACTTGTGCATTAAAATAACCATAATTAAACGTCATTAACAAGAATCCAATCATGTAATAAAGATACATTGTTGTATTTTCTGTTTTAAACAAGAATGCCATTATAAAAAGCAGAACAGCCTGAATGGCCGTCATAGTGAGAACCCATTTCTTCTTATTGACACGATCAACGAGAACACCAATAAACACTCCAAAAAGAAAATTGGGTAGGAGTTCGGCTGTCCTCATTGTCGTCATCGCAATAGGGGAAGAAGTAAGGTGATACATCATAAGCGGTAGTACAATCTCATATACTTTGTTGCCTATGGTTAATACTAGGCTCGTTAACAAGAGCATTGTTAAACTCTTGTTCTTAATTGTAGACTTTTCACATGCGGACAGTGTATTTACCGACATTATTAATCCCTCCAAAATAGTTCTTAACTTAATTCTAGAGGTCAAATGGCTTAATAAAAATGCTATAAATATGAAGGGGAATTTCTCCTTTTTTTGCTAACATTCATCTAAAAGTCTGTAAATTTCAAAAAAGTAGAAAAAACACGAAAAATTTTTGCATGTATTTTGCAAGAATCCTATTGCAGGTAAGCACTTACGGGTTTATGATATCAATTGAACCTAATATTTAGGGTAGCGAAGCTTTTTTACACCTTTGAAAATACCCATTTGAAAGAAGATGAGCACGTGAAATCCGAATCTCACATTAATCGATTAAATGAAAAATACAGCATAAGAAATGGCATAGCTTCAACTGTAGTCATGAATATAAGTAACAATTATTTCGCCCTATTTGCTATTGGTGTACTCGGTGCATCCAATTATCAAGTTGGTCTCATTAGCTCTTTACCTCAATTTATTGGCATGTTTGCCATGATTTTATGTTCTATCATCATCGAAAAATATGAAGATAAGAAACAGTTCACGGCATATTCCATCTTTTTCACAAGATTCTTCTTGTTTTTGATGGCTTTCGTTATGCTTGTCCCAACTGATTACAGGGCATGGACTTTTGTTATTCTAGTAGGGTTGATGAATTTCCCGGGATCGTTTGCCAATCTAAGCTGGCAGTCCTTCATTGGCGATCTTATCCCAGATGAACGTCGAAGTGGTTTTTTCAGTGAGAGAAATCGGATTTTGACAATGGTTGGTATGGCAGTGACATTCTTAATTGGCATACTTTTGCAAATGTTTGCGAAGAGTAATCCAATACCTTATCAACTTCTGTTTTCGGTCGCGTTTATCTTTGGAATTGTGGAGGTATATTTCTTAACGAAACATGTTTCTAGCAAGAAAACCCAGCCTTCAAAAAAAACAATTGAATTTAAGTTGGATGTTACCATTTTTAAAGACAAACCTTTTATCTTCTTTGTCATATGCGGATTGTTCTTCAACTTTGGCTGGCAAATGGCATGGTCCCTTTTTAGTATTTATCAAATAAAATACGCCATGGCAACAGGTCTATGGATCAGCTTGTTCACAGTTGCCAATCAGGTCGCTCAAATCGCTAGCTTCAAATGGTGGGGGAAGATGGCCGATAAGCATAGCAATGCAAAAATGATGATTTTGGTTTCATTAGGCATGGCAACCGCGCCAATTATGACAATCATGTCTACAAACTTGATTTACCTTATTTTTGTTAACGCCTTTTCAGGTTTATTTGTCTCTGGAACGGTCCTGATTTTATTTAACCAATTGCTCGAAGTAACGAATGAAAATAACAGAAGCACATATATTGCTAAGTATAATATTGTCCTAGCTATCATAGGATTTATTGCTCCACAATTTGGGGTATATTTATTAGAAGTAACAAGTATGGAAGTGGCAATGACCACCTCGACAATTCTTCGGGCATCCAGTGCCATTTTCTTTGTTTTCCTATATGTGTACCTAAAGAAAAGAAACGAAGAAATGAAAATAGTAATATCGTAATTGTATTTTTTGCATATATATAGGAAGGAAGTAGGACAATGAGCACATGTAACTTAGACCACTCACACGAGGATGTAAAGAAGAAATATGAATCCCAAGCTGCATTCTTGCCTGCTGAAATCAATTCACTATTTAAGGGTTACTTGGAAAAAAAGCACACTCAATTAGAGCTAAATGAAGTCTTTCATTTATTAAAAAAATATGACATATCACCAGTAGAAGTAAGGGGAATCAAAAACGAGCAATTACTTCAAATTTTAGAAAAGTATTAACAATTTACGCATCCAGATTTGTCGAAAGCTGCCAGTTTTTTTGGCAGTCTTTTTCATTTTCTTTTTGCGAGATGTGTGTTAAAGTATATTTTGTTCGTTTAACTTACGGAAATGGTAAGTAGAAGGAGATCATATGAAAATACTAAAAAATTTACCGAAAGAACTTAAGAATCGTAACTTGACTCTGTTTTATATCGCGGTCGTTCTTTTTTGGTTAAAAACTTATGCAGCATATCAAATCGAATTTAATCTTGGCATTGATAATGGCCTACAACATTTCTTACTATTTATTAATCCGATCAGCTCGACCTTATTGTTCTTTGGATTTGCGCTTCTGTTCAAGAATCGCGTTCAAAACGTCGTCATGATCACCATCAACTTTTTACTATCATTCTTGCTGTACGCGAATGTCGTTTACTACCGATTCTTTAGTGACTTCATTACCGTACCGGTGTTGACGCAATTAAAAACGAATGCTGGTCAGCTAGGTGACAGTGTATTCTCATTAATGTCGGTATTCGATATTTTCTACTTTACAGACACCATCCTTTTGATTGTACTTGCTATCAAAGGTGTACGAATTGCGCGTGAAAACAGCAGAAAATCATTTAAATTTATTGTGGTAGCTGCAGTTGCAACATTTTTCTTCAACCTTGCACTTGCAGAAAAGGACCGTCCTGAACTTTTGACACGTTCCTTTGACCGCAACTACCTTGTGAAATACCTTGGTGCTTATAACTTCACGATTTATGATGTGATTCAAAATGCGCGTTCATCTAGTCAGAGAGCGATGGCAGATAGCAGTGATATTACTGAAGTTGAGAACTATCGTAAAGCACACTACGCTGAACCTAACCATGAATACTTTGGAAAAGCAAAAGGAATGAACGTTATTTATGTGTCCTTAGAGTCATTACAAACATTTATCATTGACTATAAGTTAAACGGACAAGAAGTAACACCTTTTCTAAACTCTTTGACACATGATAAAAACACATTCTACTTTGATAATGTTTTCCATCAAACAGGGCAAGGTAAAACATCTGACGCTGAATTCCTTATGGAAAATTCACTGTATCCAATGTCTCAAGGATCAGTCTTTGTAAATAAAGCACAAAACACTTACCAGGCAATGCCTGCAATTTTGAAAAATAATGGCAACTATTCTTCAGCAGCGTTTCACGGTAACTATAAAACTTTCTGGAACCGTAATGTGATGTATAAAGCACTTGGATATAACCAGTTCTTTGACGCAGAGTACTACAGCATGACAGAAGAAAACACTAAGAACTACGGAATGAAAGATAAGCCGTTCTTCTCAGAATCTATGCCGTTGCTTCAAGGCATGAAGCAACCATTCTATGCAAAATTCATCACTTTATCTAACCATCACCCATTCAAAATGGATGAAGGCGATACTGATTTCCCAGCAGCACAAACTGATGATGAAGTAGTTAACCAATACTTCCAATCTGCTAACTATATGGACCAAGCCATTAAACAATTCTTCGATAGTTTGAAGGCTTCAGGACTATATGACAATACCATTGTAGTAATGTACGGAGATCACTACGGTATTTCTGAAAATCATAATGATGCAATGGCAGAAGTTATGGGTGAGGAAGAGATTTCACCGACTACAAATGTTAAGTTACAACGTATCCCGTTGTTCATTCATGTTCCTGGTGTTGAAGGTGGACAAAAGCACGAATACGGCGGTCAAGTTGACGTACGTCCAACAGTTCTACACTTGTTAGGAATTGATACAAAGGATTATATGGAAATGGGTTCAGATATCTTATCACCTGAACACCGTAAATTTGTAGCTTTCCGTAATGGCGATTTTACTTCTGCTGAAGTCACTCAAGTTAAGGGAAATTGCTATAACACAGAATCTGGGGAACTCCTTGAAAAAGGCTCTTGCTCAGAACTATCTAACAAGGTAAAGAATGACCTTGAAATGTCGGATAACATTGTCTACAAGGATTTACTTCGTTTCTACAAGCCAGATGGATTTACACCAGTGAATCCGAAGGAAATCGAGTATATTAAAAAGGCGGTAGACTTAAAAGAACCTAAGTCACCGAATCAACCTTAATTTGTGAAAGAGTGGAGATCTTGTATCTTCACTCTTTTATTTTATCCAAAAAAGTTTAAGCCCATGTAAAGGCCACGTTAAGTTCTTGCGTCATTCTAAAATGAAAATACTAACGTGGTTAAAGAATTGTGTAATATAATGGAGTAAAAATGACAAGAAGTGAAGTGTATAGGATGACGGAAGAAATCAAAATATCGGTTAGAACGCTCGTGGAATACGTATTTAGTAGCGGTAGCATTGATTCGCGATTTCGAACTACCACATCCATGACCGAAGGAACAAAAGCGCATCAAAAAATTCAAAAATCATATGGCGAGCATGATCATCATGAGGTATATTTGGAGATTACCATTTTATTTGAAGACATTAATTTTAAGATTGAAGGACGCTGTGATGGCATCCTTCAATCTGAAGATGGGGTCATCATTGATGAGATAAAATCAACATCAGGAGATCTTGGACTTTTAGAAGAGGATTCATATGGTGTTCACTGGGCTCAAGCAAAATGCTACGCATACATATATTGTTTAGAAAAAGGGCTCCAGTCCTTATCCGTTCAACTTACCTATTACCAAATTGATACTGAAGAGATAAGTCGTTTTATTAAACGATTTACCTTTGATGAATTAAAGCATTTTATTATGGAAACGGTTGAAGCTTACGCGCCATTTGCACAAATGAAACTTCATCACGTCAGAGCCCGAAACGAAAGCATTGAGATTCTTACTTTCCCATTCGAAACATATCGAGAAGGGCAGAGGAAGCTTGCTGGGGCTGTTTATAAAAGCATCGTAGATAGTAAAAATATTTTTGCAAAGGCGCCAACTGGCATTGGCAAAACCATTTCTACAACGTTTCCATCTGTAAAAGCCATTGGAGAAGGACATTTACAAAAGTTCTTTTATTTGACTGCCAAAACGATAACTAGGCAAGCAGCCGAGGAAGCTTTTGCGTTTATGAAACGTAAAGGCCTCATCTTACATAGCGTAACATTGACGGCAAAAGAGAAGATGTGCTTGATGGATGAGGTGAAATGCAATCCCGACTCTTGTCCGTTTGCGGAAGGTTATTACGATCGAATTAATGGTGCAATTCTTGATATATTATCCAACGAAACGAATATGACTCGAGATGTGATTGAACAATATTCAAAAAAACATCAAGTATGTCCTTTTGAATTTTCACTGGACCTTGCCTATTCAAGTGATGCAGTCATTTGTGATTATAATTATGTGTTTGATCCGCGAGTTTCATTAAAAAGGTTTTTCGACGAACACAAAAAAAGGACAGCCTTATTGATCGATGAGGCCCATAATCTTGTTGATCGTGCACAAAATATGTATTCAGCAGAGCTCTTTAAGTCCGCATTCCTTGATATTTACAGGCAATTTAAGGTCGTCAACAAAGAAGTCTCTAACAGTTCTAAATTGATTAATGACTATCTTTTAGCGACAAGAAAGGGAATGGTGGAAGAGAAAAACTTAATAGTCAATGAACTACCGGAAGATTTTTTGCTGCTTATCAAGCAATTTATTATCGTAGCGGAAAAGGAGCTTTTGAATCAAGCTGGAGATCATCATACATCATTGTTGGATTGTTATTACTCTGCACAAGACTTTGAAAAAACTGCCAAACTCTTTGATGAGCGATTTGTTACTTATTATGAGGCAGAAAAGAGCGAAGTTAAAATCAAATTATTCTGCCTTGATCCTTCAGAATTATTAAGACAGTTTGGGAAAGGATTTCGATCCAAAGTTTATTTTTCAGCGACCTTTACTCCACTGGATTATTTTAAGGAGATGCTTGGAGCAGACTTTGATGATTATACCCTTGCTATTCCTTCACCCTTCTCTCCTGAACAGTCGGATGTTTATGTTTACCCACTATCGACAAGATTTCACGACCGAGAGAGCACAAAGGGAGCGATTGTAAAAGTCGTAAGTGACCTTGTTGGAGAAAGAAAGGGAAATCACCTGGTCTTTTTCCCTTCGTATGCATATTTGATGGACGTCTATGAAAGTTTTCAGATGGAGCATCCTCATTTGAAGTCAATTGTGCAAGAAAGGCAAATGACGGAGGAACAAAAAGAATGTTTCTTACGAAATTTTGAAGCTGAGACAACTGAAAGCTTAATCGGTTTTGCTGTGCTGGGCGGCATTTTTTCTGAAGGAGTGGACCTAGTAGGCAATCGATTAAATGGAGTGGTCGTTGTGGGGGTGGGCCTACCGCAAATTGGTCTTGAGAGAAACATCATGAAACAACACTTTACCAAAACTGGGAAGAATGGTTTTGATTATGCTTATGTATATCCTGGCATGAATAAGGTTTTACAAGCAGGTGGTCGTCTTATTCGTTCTGAAAATGATTACGGAACCATTGTCCTTGTTGATGACCGTTTTTTACAATCTAAATACCAACAATTACTGCCAACCGAATGGCAGGATTTTAAAATTATTAGGGGTTAGCTCTTGTTTGAGGGTAGTGAATTTGCGTCTAATTGTGTACTTAAGATTTAGGTATGGTTGTGAAGAACACCGAAATAGGCTTAAGAAAGGCTCATGCAATCGAATTGCATGAGCCTTTTCAAACAAAACTAAGCTTTCTTGAATCCTTCTTCGTGTAAGTATTCTTCTGCTTCTTCATAAGTGAAGAAGGTGGCATCTAAATTTACTCCTGCATAAATGTTCCAAGTATCATCTTCATTCATTAAGATCAAAGTATGGTTTTCTGAGTCAACCCAGCGTTCACCTTCGTTTTGATCTATTAGTGAAGGCTCTTCCTCGACTTCTTCTTCAACCCATGTTAATGTTCGGATTGTTTTTTCAAGAAGGGTACGTAACTCTTCTTCTGAGAAATCACGAATATTGACCATGCCTTTGTCATCTTTTTTGTAGCCTTTCAAGTAACCGGCATAGACAAATCCATTTCCATTTGGATGTAGGTGATATACGATATTTTTCTTTTCACTATTATTTTCTTCTAAGTGGAAGTTAACTCTCTTTAGTGAAACGTCTTTTCGGTCAAGTTGCGGGAAAGATTCAATAATCGCTAATTTTTCTTCAAATGTAAGCATGTTGCCTCCAAAATAATTATGTTTTAGTGATTCATTATAACATAAAAGAAAAGGCTCTGTTATATTCTGGTGTTGATTTCCGCTCCAGGCACTTCGGACCAATCAACTTTGTTCAAAAATCAACCATAAGCTTTAACAGAGTCAAAGAAAAAGAAATTCCAGCAAAAGAAAACAGCCCACCACAGTGGACCGTCAATTTTCTTAAAGTGTACCTGCGAGTTCTTCCCAATACTCACATAATGTAAGTAAACCTTTATCGAAGTTCTCGAGATTGAAATGTTCATCAGGGGCATGGAAATTCTCGTCAGGTAAACCGAATCCCATTAACACTACTGGCAATTTAAGTATCTGATCAAATGCCGCCACGATTGGGATTGAGCCTCCGCCTCTCGTGAATGCAGCAGGCACTCCATATACCTTTTCATATGCTCTTCCAGCTGCTTGAATGGCAGGGTGGTCAAATGGAGTTACATAAGGTGCACCCTTATCAAATAAAGTAACCTCTACAGTAACGCCTTTTGGAAGGCTTTCCTGAACATGCTTTTTCAAAAGATCAGCGATTACGTCTGGATCTTGATTTGGGACGAGACGACATGTAACTTTTGCGTGTGCTTCTGAAGGGATGACCGTTTTAATTCCATCACCTTGGAACCCACCATAAATCCCGTTTATTTCAAGTGTCGGACGAGCCCAAACTCGTTCTGTAGGGGTGAAGCCCTTCTCTCCAAAAAGAGCAGGCACGCCAAGCTGCTTTCTTAACTTTTCGTCATCCATGTTTAAGGCTTCAAAGGCAGCTTTTTCGTCAGATGTTAGTTCTAATACATCGTCATAAAAGCCTTCTACAGTTACTTTGCCGTCTTCATTATGAAAACTATCAACAATTTTGACAAGGGCGTGAATGGGATTATGAACGGCACCCCCATATAAACCGGAATGCAAGTCGCTGCTTGCACCTTTGATGTCAATTTGGAGTCCGCACAAACCTCTCAACCCATAACAGATTGTAGGCTTGCCGCGTTCGAGTAAACTTGAATCCGAAATGACAATGACATCTGCCGCCAATTTGTCCTTGTTTTCTTCAACAAAAGGAGGGAGGTTCGGACTTCCGATCTCTTCTTCACCCTCAATCAAAAACTTGAAATTCAAGGGAAGAGTTCCGGTTGTTTGTAAAATACCTTCAACTGCTTTAATGTGCATGAAAACTTGACCCTTATCATCACTTGCACCACGTGCATACAGCTTTTCATCACGAATTTCCGGTTCAAACGGAGGAGATGTCCACAATTCAACTGGATCGACTGGTTGTACATCATAATGACCATAGATTAACACAGTCGGTTTGCCAGGTGCATTTAGCCATTCACCATAGACCGCAGGGTGTCCTTTGGTAGGCATTACTTCTACATTTTCTATGCCTGCACTTTTTAAGGCATTAACTGCCCAATCCGCACCGCTTTTCATATCATTGACATGATCGGGTAGAGCACTAATACTCGGGATGGATAGCCATTGAAATAATTCATCTAGGTGAGCTTGCCGATTTTTCTTAAAGTATTCTTTTGTTGATTCTTGCATTTGATTTCCTCCTTCATATGTCTATCCGTAATATTTCGACAATCGGAGAAGTTTATCCTTCTTCATTCCTAATTCCTATTTAGCATCATAAATTAATGGAAAACTAATTGATTTTTTGAATTTTTAGTGTAAAATTACACTAAAGAAGGAAAATTTTATCATTTGAAAGTGGGGATATTATGGCCGGGGCTTATAGAGAAGAGCGTAGACGTCAATTCCGTCAAGATTTAAATACGCTTAAAGAAGAAGGTTATCTCTCAGCTGCCATAACAGATGAAGTGGCCAGAGCACATCATCAATATCATTTAGATCTCATGGCTGAAGAAAAATTAGAAAAGGAAGAAGTACACACTCCTATAAAACAAGAATCTGTTTCCGTTAATAAACCAATCCAAAAGCCGCAGGTGGTTAAGAAGACACTCTCTCCAGAAGAGTTAAGAGAGAGAAACATCACATGGTCGCTTAATATTGGGGTCATTCTACTTCTAATCGGCGGACTTTTTGTAGCTACGAGTAATTGGGAAACGATGACGCCTTTCATGAAAAGTGGGGCAATTGCAGCTGTTTCTGCCTTATTTTTCTTGCTTGCCTTTTTAAGTAAAAAAGTGTTGAATATTGAAAAGACTGGATTCGCTTTTACTGTACTAGGAAGTTTATTTTTACCCATATTTATACTTTCACTAGGCTGGTTTGGTCTTCTGGGAAGCTATTTATCTATTCAAGGGGAAGGGAAGTACTTTTTGGGGGTTCTGGGAAGTTTTGTACCTGCCATTGCCTATCTCTATTTCTCTACTAAATTGCAATCTAGATTGTTTGTTTGGTTCACATATATTTCCATTAGCGTTGGGTCAGCATTCTTGTTAGCCGGTTTTTCATTACCGCTCGACTATTTTTATTTGGGTATCATGCTTTTCAATGGCTTGGTGATCTATGTGTATCATTGGCTAAAAAGCAGAAGTCAATATACCTTGTTTTCAAAAGAAATGGTTCATTTTTCTCAAATCAATTTGGTGTTATCAACCTTATTTATGCTATTTGTGTACGACAATCACATTTTATATAGCGTAAACTTACTATTAACGGCAGTTATCTATTTATCGATGATGTTCGTCAGTGGAAAAAAGGAATTCCATTTTGTTTTCAGCGCTATGATCGTATATGGTGTTTATCAATTGATTGAAAACAGTATACTTGATATGGCTGGACCGCTGATTTATGCACTGGTTGCCTTTGGATTTATGTTGCTTCCAAACCTTCTAAAAGATTCATTTCAACTTAACAAAGCATTTCAATACACGAGTGCTGTGGTGTCCGGATTGGCATTCATATATATCAGCCTTGAAGGTATCTTAATGAAGATGGGTGAGGCATCATTTATTTTAATGGTTGCTTACTTCATTATTGCATTGAACTTTATCTACTTAACAAATGTTCATAAAAAGCATTTATTTATGTACTTAAGTTCCATTTTCCTTTTCACTGCTTTCTTTGAAGGTTTTGCGCTTGTAGATGTTAATTTAATGGACATTCACTATGCTTTACAAATGTTTTTGGCAGGGTTTGTTCTGTTACTGATTGTCGGAACAAATAAAGGTGCAAAATTATTAGAGTTTATCCGCAATAGTTCACGCGATGTTTCAATCGGTATCATGATCCTGGCTATTCTACTTGCTGAACTCGAAGAAAGCTGGTTGGCACTTGGGATGATGTTTGGCTTATTCGCGCTGTCGTCGTTTATCATCCTAAAGGTTGAAAAAAGGAAATTGTATACTCAAGTTGCCATTTGGACTATCCCAGTTGCTTCTGGCCTAACCATCGCTTCTATTGGACAATATTTGCACTCTTATCAGCGATATTTATTCCAGGGCTTTACTGAGGACATTCATTTAGCCTTGGCATCACTATTTGTCTTCATCATGAGTTTTGCTTGGAGCAAACTAGGGGAGCAAACAATTTCAAGGGCAAGCTTTCTAGTTGCCAACGGATTCTATCTCTTAAGCATTCTTGCATCGTACATCCTGCCCACAGAAAACGATTGGATACAACCTTTGATTTTAAGCGGTGGAATCTTGATGTTTAGCCTTTTATATATCAGGCTACGACTTCAAGTTGTACCATTTATGATCAGTATTACTACTTTACTTGCTTATTTTTCAATCTGGGAAGCGATCAATGAGACCGATAAACTGGAATTCATCCATTACACTGGTGTAGGTGTCTTACTATTTGCGGTTGCTTTTCTATTTCATGAAAAAGAAAAGTATATTTACCGAGCATTTTCATGGACTGCTCACATCTTTTATCCTATGGCATTAGCATTTTCAATATTGGAGTCATTTGACAAAGCGGAATTTAATTTCTTAACGGCCATCCTTATTTATGCAATGAGCATGAAGCTGTCATCAAAGGAATGGCAAAAGAAAATATTCCTATATGCAGCGTTTACAAGCCTATTCTTAACCATTGCAACAGGGCTTGAAAGATTGTATTTTTATTTTGAAACTCCATATGCCTTCCTTATTACAAGTATCCTAATCTTAGTTCTATGGTTATGGTCAAAGGATCCTTTCAGAAAGAGAATTCCGTATTATTACGTACCATTTTCGATTCTAGGTATGAGTTCATTTTTAATAGGTTTTCCTAAGGAAGGACCGGATTATCTAGCGTTCCTTTTATACACCATGATTGTTCTATTCCACCTACAAAAAGTAAAATGGGACATTTTCACATGGATTCCTCTGGTCTTACTATGGAAAGTTGCATTGGAATTTACAATTTACGAAGGATGGAGTAATCAATGGTCCATTGCTCTACTTGCAGGACTAGGAATCCTAATACTCTTTACAGGTAAGCTCTTATACAAGCATTTGATTTATAAGGAAGCAGGAAAATCACTTCTGAACATCGATTTTTATACAGTTGTGTCGCTTTTGTATTTCTTATGTCTGTACAGGTTCGAAACTGAAATGTTATGGACGGTACCCTTACCGGGTCTGCTCATTTCACTCGCTATATGGCTTCAGCAAAATAGAGTGAATCCAAAATGGCGGATATTTGTGCCGGTGGCATCTATAATATTTTTACTTCAGCCCTATTACGGTCTAATGATGGAGTTGGAACTTCCAGAATTATTTGAAAGAGAAATCTATGTATTGCCTTTCGTACTGGTTGTTATTTTTATCAAGAAAATCTTAAAGGGTTCTTATGAAGCTTTTACGAGCAGACTTCAATGGGCAATACTTATTATCGTTGCATTACTCCTCATTCAAGATGGTCTAGCAAGTTCGACGATATATGATGCGATCATTCTCGGAACATTATCACTAACCTCTATGCTTGCCGGTATGTTCATACGTGTAAAATCGTATTTCTTTGTTGGAGCTGGAGTGCTTCTATTAAATGTATTTCTACAAACTCGTCCATTTTGGGGGAATATGCCGTGGTGGGCCTATCTGCTTATTGCAGGCTCCATCTTAATTGGAGTCGCAAGCTACAACGAATGGCATAAGCAAAAAGCTGTTAAAGGTGAACCGACACTGATCACAAAATTCAAAGAAAATGTAATCAATAAACTTAAAGAATGGAAATGATGATGAAAAGAGTAGACGTTGTATATGCATTTATTCAAAATGAGAACGATGAAATCCTGGTTGTACAAAATCATCGAGAAAACGGATACGATTTTACCCTGCCAGGTGGCGCAGTCGAGGCAGGAGAAACACTTACTGAAGCCTTAATACGTGAAGTGAAAGAGGAGACAGGTTTTGAAGTTGTACCCAGAGAACTCTTGTCCATTAACGAAGCATTTTTCCAAAAAAGTGGACACCACACGATATTCTTCACGTTTTCAGCAAGAGTAACTGGAGGGAAGATTGAAATTCTCTTCCCAGATGAAATCGCCGAAGTAAGATGGATGAGCCCTGAAGAAGCCGATCTAAAAGTTAAGAATTTTGGTGATGGTCTTAAAACATATTTCACCAATCAAAGCAGCCCTTATTTTTTCAGGGGACAGATGTGATAGAAAATATAAAGAACGAGGAAATCTTACATGATGACTGAAAAAGAAAAAATGATTTCTGGGGAGTTATATTTAGCTGGAGATGAACAACTGGTCAGAGAACGTGAAAAAGCAAGACGAATGACACGGGAGTATAATGCCACTAAAGAAACAGACTATGAAAATCGCACACAACTGCTTAAACAACTTTTCGGTTCCACTGGTAATCAACTTTATATAGAGCCAACCTTTAGATGTGATTACGGATATAACATTCATGTGGGCGAAAATTTTTACGCTAATTTTGACTGTGTGATATTGGATGTCTGTGAAGTGAGAATCGGAATGAATTGTTTCATGGCACCAGGCGTGCACATCTATACGGCCACGCATCCTATTGATCCAATCGAACGCATTTCAGGTGCAGAGTTCGGTAAACCTGTTTTGATCGGTGATAATGTTTGGATTGGAGGAAGGGCCGTCATCAATCCTGGAGTGAAAATTGGGAACAACGTGGTTGTTGCCTCCGGCGCTATCGTCGTTAAGGATGTACCCGATAACGTTGTTGTAGGGGGAAACCCAGCTCGAGTCATAAAACAAATAGAAACTAAGTAAGAATGAACGCTTGGATTATAGTATCCAGGCGTTTTTTGTTTAAATGCCTTTAATGAATAGCTGTTTTCGCACTGATTGTTGCTTTTCGGATGCACTTTCATCCCGCATTCTTTATGGCTTCGGGGCCCTTTTCGAGAAGATGCTGAACTAAGAATTCATTAAAAATCGTAAAAATCCAGAAGCCGATTTTTACTTTTGCTTGTGAAAACAACAAAGTTTACGAAAAGAGCCTAATGAATTTAGTTCGTGAAAAGGGTGGGGTTACAAGTAAATTCTTTACTAGGGAGTAAAAGGGACATAAAAAGAAGGATTTCTTGTTATATTGACAGAATATTTAAACATAATGCAAATTTTATTAAGGGGGAGAACTTGGTTGAACGAACGCTATATCTACTTATTTGGAGGCAATCCGTCCTTAAAAGAGGCAAATCGAGAATTTGTCGAAAAAGCCGGTGGTTCAGAAGCAAGAATCGCTTTACTAATTATGAACACTGCTAAATGGGAAAAATTTTTACCTGTTTACACAACGGTGTGGGAAGAATTAGGCATTTCACGTTATGACATTATCATACCAGATGGAAATTCAATCCTTGATAATAAAAAGACTGAGGAAATCCTTAAGAATGCTACAGGCATCTACATTGGTGGCGGTGATACATACCTTTATCACAATCATTATGTAAATTCTCCTGTAAAAGAAATGATTATGAAACAATATAATGAAGGAGTCCCAGTAGCAGGCTGTTCTGCTGGAGCTTTAATCATACTGGAAAAAAGCTTTATTTCTCCTGAAGAATCTAAAAATAAAACGATAGATTATATTGATGGCATAGGATTATTAAAAGAGTTGTGTATCGGAGTTCATTATACCGAGGAAAATCAAAAACCTCACCTGATAAAAGCACTGCAACAATATGGTTTCAGTACAGGATACGGTATTGATGAAGAAGCATGTGCAGTTTTCAAGAATGAAAAATTCGAAAAAACTATCGGGCAAGATGTACACTACCTTCAACAAAAGGTTGAACATGGATTCTAAACGTCGCTTAGGAATTGTACTTATCATTCTTTCAACCTTACTTTTCTTCATGATTCCTGTTTTGCCCTTTTTGCCGATAACAGTAAAGATGAAGGTTATGATGACAACGGTATTAGCCATATCTGCAGAAATCATTTTTTGGATCGGTGGCTTTATTCTGGGGAAAGACGTGATTAAGAAGTATCGCCGATATTTTAACCCTTTAAGATACTTGAAACGAAAAGGTGAAAAGGATTCTGATACATAAAAAGGCCTGATTCCTCAACATTGGAGGATCAGGCCTTTCATATCATTGTGGGAAGTTTAGGACATGAATTTAAGACTGTCTAATTACGCATACTTTCGTTTACCTTCTATGCCAGTACTAATTCATCAATATCAATGAAATCTTGATGACTAACAATTTCTTGAACTTCGGTACCCTCGAGTGTTTCTTTTTTCAGAAGGGCATCGACTAGTTTAATAAATTGTTCTTCACGGCTAGAGATAAGGGTTTCGGCCTTCTCCAACGCTTCTTGGAAAAGGGATTGCATTTTAAGCTCTTTGTCATCTTTATTGAAAGTTAGGCTGAAGCCTTCTTGCAATAGTCCTGTATCGACCATTTGCTCAATTAACTGTTTTGCCTGTTTGACGTCACCGCTTACTCCAATGCTGTGCTCACCAAGGAACATTCTTTCTGCTACGCCTCCAGCTAGGATCATGGCAACTCGATCGAGCAGGTCACTCGTCGTAGAGAGATGCAATTCTTTCGGAATAGGTGCAACATATCCTAGCGCTTCGCCACGAGGTATGATCGTTGCTTTACGGACCGAACCAGGTTTTGTGACTGCAGCCACGATAGCATGGCCTGCTTCATGGATTGCGACTCGACGTTTTGTATCTGGATCTTGCAATTCTCTAGATGTGCTGCCAAGTATCGTGCGATCAAGAGCATAATCAAGATCGCTTTTTTGGATGTGTTCTTGTCCGTTTCGGACTGCACGTCTGCTAGCGGTTTCAAAAAGGGAACTTAAGTCTGCTCCTGAGAAACCTGAAGTGCTTTCTGCTAATTGATCAAGGGAAGAAAATACGTCACTCGCAAGCTGCTTTCCTTTTGTATGAATATCGATGATTTCACGGCGTCCTTTTGCATCAGGGAGAGGGACTTGGAAAGAGAAATCAATCCTTCCTGGTCTTAAGAACGCTTCGTCTAACATATCTTTTCTATTTGTTGCAGCAATAAATAGAATACCGTCATTTGAATGGCCCCCATCCAATTGAACTAGCAATTCTGTTAATGTTTTCTCTGCTTCTTCGCCGCCGTGCGCTTTTCTTCTAGCCGCAAGTGCATCCACTTCATCTATAAAAATGACTGCGGGACCTTGTTTACGCGCATTTTGGAATAAGCTGCGGACACGTGAAGCCCCGACACCTACGAACAATTCGTTAAAAGCAGATCCGCTTGCTGAAAAGAAATTGGCCTTAATTTCATTAGCAATAGCTTGAGCCAGCAACGTTTTCCCGGTTCCCGGAGGGCCATATAATAGGATTCCTTTTGGTGCTTTAATCCCTAACTTTGCTGCTCGTTCAGGTTCTTTTATGATGGATAGGGTTTGCAAAATTTCTTCTTTCATTTCATCCTGGATCCCACCAACATCTGCAAGAGTTATAGGAGGGAGTGGGCGCGCTTTTGCTAAGCTATTTTTCATGGAATTTGTAATTCCAATTCCGCCCTTTGATTTTTGCAACGCAAACGCTGCTGCTGCCAGAGAAACAATCAGTCCTCCTGTAATCCATTTTCCTAAACGGCTACTATTTGTAAAGGAATAATCCACATTGTATTTTTCAACTAGCTTGTCTATCACTTGGCTATTAGGAGGGACTTGAGAGACGAATTCACCTTCGCTTGTCTTAAGCGTCAGTTGGCCATTAGATTGTTCTTGTAAGGTCACGGGCTTTCCATCCTCGCTTTGAATTTTATTTTCCATGGCTGAAAAGGGAATTTTGACCGAATCATCTAGACTATGAATCACCCAAGAGATTGCTGCTATGATTAACATTGAAATTATAATTAAAGGTATGAACTTGTTTGTCAATTTAGAATTAGACTTCACTTTACCGCTCCTTTCTGACTCTACTAACATTATAAGAGATAATAGATGGGATTAAATAGGTAATAGGTATTAATCAGCCTGGTGGATTATGGAAATCAGAAAGTTAAACCTTTTTTTCGAAAAAATTATAGGTCAATAGTTTGGAATTAAGGTAGGAGGGGATTAAAAATTGGAATAGGAAAGGACGATTATGTTCAAACATAACCGTCCTTAGAAAAGTAATCTTATTTGATTGCCTTGCTTACTTTCAGTTTCTTACCTTTGATTGTTGTGTTTTCCATTGCCTGCAAAACCAATGAACCTTTTCCATTGAGAATATCTACGTACGACATAGTTTCCTGAATCGTTATAATTCCAATATCATCAGCGGTCACACCTGGAATCTTCGCAATGGTGCCAACAAAGTCAACTGCGCGTATTTTCTTCTTTTTGCCGCCGCTGAAGTGAAGTTTAGTGATATCTTGATTGATTCTAGCCGTTTTATTGTTTCGCACAACGCGACGTCCACTGATTTTTTCTTCGAATTCAGCCAATCCTTGTTCAACTTCACGTTTAGATGGGGGCTCAGTTACATTAATCTCAAACCCGATATATCTTTCAATCGCTCTTACGTATTTTTCTTCATAAGAAGTTGAAAATGTTATCGCTTTTCCTTTATTGCCAGCTCGACCTGTTCTGCCTGTACGGTGGACATAGCTTTCTTTTTCCATAGGAACATCATAGTTGATAACCAGTGTAACATTATCAATGTCAATTCCTCTTGCAGCAACGTCGGTTGCTACAAGGTAACGGAAATTACCTAATTTGAACCCATCCATTACAGCAAAGCGGTCTTCTTGATCCAATCCTCCATGAAGTCTTTCACAAGAATAATTGGATTCTTCCAATTCGTTATACACTTTGTCCACGTTTTCTTTCGTTCTGCAAAAGATGATGCAGCTGTCTGGATTTTCAACTACCGTAACAGCCTTAAGAACTTCCAATTTATCATCATCTTTTATATTCATTAAACTGTGTTCGATCGTATTCGTTGTAACACCAGTAGAAGCAATTTCAATTTGATGTGGTTCTTTCATATATTGATGGCATAATTTTTCAACATCTTTAGGGAGAGTGGCCGAAAATACCATCGTTACACGATCGGAAGGTAGTTCCTCTATAATCGCTTCCACGATGTCGATAAAGCCCATATTGAGCATTTCATCTGCTTCATCAATAATTAAGTATTTAACTCTATCCAAAACGAGCGTTTCTCTTTCGATATGATCCATGACACGTCCTGGTGTCCCCACGACAACATGCGTTTTTTGTTTAAGCTCTTCTTTTTGTTTCGCAAATGGTTCCTTTCCATAGACAGCCATTGCTTTGATTCTTTTAAATCTGCCGATATTTGTAACATCTTCACGGACCTGAGCTGCCAGCTCCCTTGTTGGTGTTAGGATTAGGGCTTGTGGATACTTTTCTTCCCAGTCTACCATCTCACAAATTGGGATTCCGAACGATGCCGTTTTTCCGCTTCCTGTTTGTGATTTTACGACAAGGTCTTGATTTTCAAGGGCCAAGGGGATGACTTGCTCTTGAACCTCTGTGGGCGCATCGTATTTTAACACTGAAAGTGCGCGAGTGATCTCAGGACTTAAATTGTAATCTTCAAAGCTTTTATTACTCATGTGGGTACCTCGTTTTTAAGTATTATCCGACTTACTATATAAGATTCTCTCCAAAGAAATATCATATGCAAAATCTGACTATTGTTCATTATACTTGAAATCACATGAGAAGCGGAGTGAATATCAAATTATATCTCAGTTAAACTGCCTGATGTGAATTCCGCTCCAGTCGCTTGTTTCCAGGAGCATGACAAATTCTTCTATGGCGTTTGCCTTGCCTGTATCGCTAATCACCCAGGACATTGATGATCTTTAAGGGAACGAACCTACACCCGAAAGCCTAAAAAACATATGCAAGTGCAGGTATCGAGAGGCTTGCTATTTTTAGAAGACATTCCTATACACTACTTCACGATACTTTATAAAACCCTGTCTTTCATAAAATTTCTTTGCACCACCATTATCGCACCAATAGTCGAGCTCTACTGTACCGATATTTTTTTGACGAGCAAATTCGTAAATATGTTCCAGTAAGATGGAACCGAAGCCTTTGCTCCTCGAAGCTTCATTAATACTGATTTGATGGACATAAAGCGTTTCATATGCCTTCTTAAAAGCATTCTCTGCAAATTTCTTATGTTCTAACCACACATATCCTTGAGAGATATTATCCTCTTCTAAAACCAGAAAAGTAAAAGCAGGATTTTCAATGATTTTAGCAAAAAACTCACTAACTTCGGTGAAATTGAACGGCTTAAAGTACTCTGGAAAAAGTTCGACATGTACGTCTTGAACATGCTGATTTAAGGCAGCGATCAATACAGAATCCCTTGTTTCGTAGATTTTCATTTTCAACCTCCGGATGAACTTATCTATGCTTTATTTTATCGTATATTCATAATTAATAAGAATAAAATAAATTTTCTGAAAAATAATTGACTTTTCACTATTATCACGCTATGTTAATGATAAATGTATGACACATATATAACATCACGGTAATTATTCGTTATACAAATTTTCCTACTTAAGTATTTCTCAGGAGGCGGTGAAATGAACGAATATATGTCTTTATATCAAACTACCGATGAAGAGAAACACCAGCAATTTATGAACCGTATTAACGCCGGCGAAAAAATCGAAGCAGACGATTGGATGCCCGATGAGTATCGGCTGACATTAATCAAGCTTATTTCCATGCATGGAATTAGTGAGATTATGGGTGCGCTTCCTGAAAAGGAATGGGTTCCAAAAGCACCTTCGCTCCGCAGAAAACTGGGCATTATGGCCAAAGTACAAGATGAAATGGGCCATGGACAATTACTACTCCGAGTCACAGAAGACCTCATGAAACCACTAGGACGTAACCGCGAAGATATCATGCAGGATTTATTCAATGGAGATTTGAAATTCCATAACGTCTTCCACATGGAAGCACCAACATGGGCTGATGCAGGACTGATCGGCTGGCTTGTAGATGGGGCTGCGATTATCTCCCAAACGAACATGCTTGATGCTTCGTATGGACCTTATGCTCGTGTATTAAAAAGGATCTGTGCTGAAGAAGTATTTCATGCTCAACATGGTGAAGCCATCATTATGGCTTTGGCGGAAGGAACACCGATGCAAAGGGACATGATTCAGGATTCCTTGAACCGTTGGTGGGAAGCTTTGTTGATGTTCTTTGGTCCTGCTGACGCTAGTACAACCGGTACTTCAAAACAAGACATTACGATTAAGTATAAAATTCGCACCAAAACGAATGAACAGCTTCGTCAGGATTTTTTCAACAAGTATATTCCTCGTGTTCTATCTCTCGGTTTAAAGTTGCCAGATCCAACCATGCATTTTGATGAGCAATCAAAAAAATGGGTTTATGAACAACCAGACTGGAACAGGTTTAAGCAAATCGTGAAAAACAACGGTCCGAAATCACAGGATCGACTAAGGTTACGAAAAATTTCATATGAAACGAATGAATGGGTAAGAGAAGCACTTAGCAAAACCTAAGGGGAAGGTGGAAAATCTTTTGGGAAGTGAAGGCTTTTATCAAGAATTCGAGGTGTTCAGCCGCAAGACGGACAATGCCTCTTTAATTTACCAATTTTCTTTGTTGGCCCCAAATCATGAGCTCGCACTCGTCATGGCTCAGGAAAATTTTATGAGGCGCGAAACGGTTGCAGATATTTGGGTCGTTAAACGTAAAGATATCAGAAAACTTACATTGGAAGAAAAGGAATCTTTAGTCCGCCTAGATAATAAAGATTATCGAACGACAAAAGGCTATGGATATTTAAAGAAAAAATGGCGTGAATACGAACAGGGCATGCTAGATGAACAAGAAATCATGTCATGGGGAGGAGAGCAGAAGCCATGATCATCACAAATGCTTTAGAAGCAGGCAAAAACGAACGATATCACAAAGCCTTAACGGAGTTACTTTATCAACTTGCCGATGATGATTTCATCTTGGCTTTTCGTGGCTCCGAATGGCTTGGATTAGCTCCCCATATAGAAGAGGATGTGGCCTTTTCGTCCATCAGTCAGGATACGATGGGGCATGCTGCGATGTTTTATCAATTGCTCTCTGATTTAGGGGAAGGTTCTGTTGATGCGTTAGCACATGCAAGACCTGCAACAGAACGAAGGAATGCGGTTCTGCTTGAGGCAGTTAATGGTCCTGGTCATTACTTAAAGGAACCTCGCTATGATTGGGCATTTGCCGTGGTTAGACAGTATTTTTATGCAACTGCCAAGAAGGTAAGGGTTGAAAGTTTAAAGAATTCTTCATATCAACCGTTAAGTGAAGCAGCTGTAAAAGTGAATCTCGAACTTTACTATCATTTACTGCACTGGAAAACATGGTTTGTTCAGTTAGTAAACGCTGGTGGGGAAGCGAGGACACGGATGGAAGAAGCCGTGAGAATCGTCTTTGAAGATTTTGAGGGTGTATTGACACTTGGACCAGCTGGGCAGGACATGGTAAAGTTCGCCCTTATTGATCATGAAGAAGCATTAAAGCAACGATTTACAATGCTACTTAAGCAAACCTTTGAATCCGTCAGCCTACCTACATCATTTTCGATGGAAATGAAAAATGGCAATGGTCGAGATCGACAGCATACTGAGGCCTTAACTACGGCATTATCGACATTAAGTGAAGTCTACAGCCTCGATCAGGGAGCGGTTTGGTAATCATGAATGAGGTGAATGTATGACACCTATGGAAGAAAAAGTTTCACAAGAACGAATGGTTACTCTCATGAAAGCGCTTCACTCTGTGAAAGATCCTGAGATTGATAGTGTATCCATCGTCGAATTAGGAATGATTAAGGATATTGAAGATTTAGGAGAATCATTCGCGATTCACATGTTACCGACTTTTATGGGTTGCCCAGCATTAGACATTATTAAGAAAAACGTTGAAATAGCTTTACTTTCCACAAACTTGGTTACGCATGTTGATGTTCAGTTTCATCACTATCCTCCATGGACTTCCGACCGAATTTCAGATGAGGGTCGTGAGAAATTGAAGGAGTTTGGTATCGCGCCACCTCCTCGTTATATCGGAGAAAATGGCGAATGGCAGGTGGATTGTCCTTATTGTGATTCCACTTATACCACCCTTGAGAACCTATTTGGTCCAACGGCTTGCAGAAGTATTCTATACTGTAAATCGTGTAAAAACCCCTTTGAAGCAATGAAGCCTATTTCTACCTTGATGTAGGCCTCAATCATATATTCATATTTTAGGAGATGAGAAAATGATTAAAATGGTAGCGCTATACAAACACCCTGAAGATAAAGAAAAATTTGATGAATATTACTATGGTACACACGGACCTCTAACAGCTAAAATTCCAGGGCTTCGCAAAATGGAAGTCACAAAAATGATTGGCAGTCCGATGGGTGGTCAAAGTGAATATTATTTGATGTGTGAAATGTTTTATGACGACATGGCCTCTTTCAAAGCAGCAATGAAAACGGATGAAGCAAAAGCTTCGGGTAAAGATGCGATGTCATTTGCGGGTGACCTTATTACGCTAATGATCGGTGAGGAAGTGAATGAATAAGGAATTTACTTGTATTGAGGTTACTACCGAAGGGGCAATCGGCTTTATTAAATTGAATCGTCCCAAAGTATTGAATGCCTTGAATCGCCAAATGATTGCAGAGATTCTTGAAACGATGGAGAGCTTTGATCGAGATGAATCTGTACGAGTGATTGTTTTAAGCGGAAACGGGCGTTGCTTTGCGGCTGGTGCCGATATAGATGAAATGGCTGATGCGAGTGCAGTAGACCTTGAACTGCTTAACCAATTTACCGATTGGGATCGACTTGCATGGATTAAAAAACCAATAATCGGAGCTGTTCACGGATTCGCTCTTGGTGGTGCTTTTGAACTTGCCCTATGCTGTGACTTACTCTTTGCAGCTGAAGGAACCGAATTTGGGTTTCCTGAAGTTTTACTAGGAGTCATGCCAGGAGCAGGCGGTACACAAAGAATCACAAAGCTTGCCGGAAAAACAAAGGCACTGGAATGGATTTTCACTGGTAAAAGAATATCTGCCGTTGAAGCGGAGCGTTTCGGAATCATCAACCGAATGATCGCTCCAGAATTGTTAATGGAAGAAACGGTCAAATTTGCTGAATCGATTGCAAAGCAGCCACCGATTGCCATCCGATTCATAAAAGAATCGGTGTTAAAAGCAATTGACGCTTCTCTTTATGAAGGAATGCAATATGAACGGAAAAACTTCTCATTACTTTTTTCTACAGAAGATCAAAAAGAAGGGATGAGAGCCTTCAAAGAGAAACGCAGACCTGAATTTAAAGGGCGATAAAATAGAGAGATAAAGGGGGTACATACTTTGTTCGATACCGTTAAATATGAGGTCCGTGGAAAGGTTGCCTGGCTTACGCTTAACCGTCCTGACAAATTAAACGCCTTCACAGCAAGATTAAATAAGGATGTTCAACTTGCTTTCAAAGAAGCCTCTCGAAATCGCGAAGTACGTGCCATTGTTATTACCGGTGAAGGCAGGGCATTTTGCTCCGGACAGGATTTAAGTGATGTAGAAGACGAAAGAGACTTTGGGGAAATCCTTCGTACCCGATACAACCCAATGGTGCTTGAGATGGAAAAATGCGAGAAACCGATCATTGCTGCCATTAATGGCGTGGCTGCTGGAGCAGGCCTGAGCCTTGCTCTTGCTTGCGATTTCCGAATTGCTTCCGAAAAAGCCAGTATCCTTCAAGCCTTTATTCATGTGGGTCTGATTCCTGATGCAGGAAATCTATATTATCTGCCCCGTATCGTTGGCCATGCAAAAGCACTAGAACTTGCTGTCCTCGGTGAAAAGGTATCTGCTCAGGAAGCCAAAGAGCTCGGACTAATCACAAAAGTTTTTTCAACAGAAGAATTCGATGAAGGAGTAACCAAGTTTGCTGAAAGATTAGCATCGATGCCTACCAAAGCGATCGGTCTGATTAAACGGAACCTAAAGGCGAGTTGGGAATCAAGCATTGAAGACTTTTTGGAGAAAGACGCTCAAGGACAACGAATTGCTGGTGCGACAGAGGATTATCAGGAAGGCGTACAATCATTTTTAGAAAAAAGAAAGCCTAACTTTAAAGGCTGCTAAATGGTGACCATTCCCGATAAACAATCGTCCACTTAACCCATTTGTATTATAGAACTTTGCGAGCACTCATGATTATCGGGTGCTCGTCTTATATTATTCTGTTAAACAGTACGTAAATGGAGGTTAATAAATGAAAAACATCCTCGTTATTGGTTCAGGTGTTATGGGAAGAGGAATTGCCTATGTAAGCGCTGCAGGGGGATTTCATACAACATTGGTGGATATTCAAGAAACACAGCTTGAAAATGCCCGAACGACTATCCAAGCATCGTTTGAAAAAGCAGTTGCTAAAGGGAAAATCTCACCTAAAAGGCATTCTGAGTCAATGAACAGACTTACATATTCGACACATTTACAAAGTGCGGCATCAGAAGCAGATTTAATCATTGAGGCGGTGCCTGAGGTTTTATCAATCAAGAAGGGAATATTTGAAACGATTGATCATTACGCTAGCGATCATTGTGTTTTTGCCACTAATACTTCAACGATGAGCCCAACCGAGATTGGCTCCTTTACGAAGCGTCCTGACCGAGTCATTGCCATGCATTTCTTTAATCCAGTGCCCAAAATGAAACTGGTTGAAATCATAAGAGGGCTTGAAACGAGTGAAGAGACGACCCTGCTCGTTCAAAAAGCAGCGACTCAAATGGGGAAAGAAACTGTGATAATCAACGAATTCCCTGGCTTTGTGACGAGCCGCATCAGTGCCCTTGTTGGAAACGAAGCCTTCTATATGCTTCAAGAAGGCGTGGCAAGCGCGAAAGATATTGATAAGGCGATTAAGCTCGGTTTGAATTATCCGATGGGCCCCTTTGAACTTGGTGATCTCGTTGGACTTGATACGCGTCTAAACAACCTGAAATACCTTCACGAAAAATTAGGTGAAAAATATCGACCGGCCCCATTATTAGAACAGTATGTTAAGGCCGGCCGCCTAGGAAGAAAAACAGGTCGTGGCGTTTATGAGTATGGTATGGAGGTGGAGTGATGCGTGAAGTTGTGATTGTTGATGCTGTGCGCACCCCAATCGGAAAATATAAGGGGTCATTAAAAGACGTTCGACCGGACGATCTTGGTGCAATTGTTATAAAGTCATTATTGCAACGTAATCCAAGCCTAAATCCCGCTGAAATTGAAGAAGTAGTGATGGGAAATGCCAATCAGGCAGGAGAAGATAATCGAAATGTAGCGAGAATGAGCGCTTTACTCGCGGGCTTACCAGTTGAAGTTGCTGCGACAACGATTAACCGTCTCTGCGGTTCTGGTTTAGATGCCGTGAATTATGCGGCAAGAGCCATCCTTGCAGGTGAAGGTGATATCTTCATTGCCGGAGGCACTGAAAGCATGACGAGGGCTCCATTTGTTATGGGGAAGCCGTCTTCGGATTATCCACGCGGAAGTATGGAATTGATTGATACAACCATTGGGTGGAGGTTTATCAATAAGAAGCTTCAAGAAATGTATGGAACAGACAGCATGCCTGAAACAGCGGAAAATGTAGCAAGACAATATAAGATCTCCAGAGAAGCTCAAGACGCTTTTGCTTACGAAAGTCAAATGCGTGCCAAACGTGCCGTTGAAGCCAACCTTTTCAGAGACGAATTGATTCCAGTAAAGATTACAGATAGAAAAGGCAATATCAATGTGTTTGATCGTGACGAACACCCACGCACGGATGCCACGCTCGAAAAACTTGCCAAGCTTAAACCGCTTTTTCAAGACGGGACAGTTACTGCCGGCAATGCCTCCGGAGTGAATGACGGTGCTTCCGCATTATTGTTGATGAGTAAAGAAAAAGCTGAACATCTCCGTTTGAAACCTTTAGCAAAATACACCGTTTCTGCGGTTTGCGGCCTAGAACCATCCATCATGGGAGTTGGCCCTATTTATGCAGTGAAAAAGGCACTGGAAAGAGGCAAACTTTCAATAGAAAATTTGGATTTGATAGAACTGAATGAAGCATTTGCATCACAGTCACTAGCCTGCATTCATGAACTTGGTCTTTCAACAGATAAGGTGAATGTCAATGGCGGGGCCATCGCCTTTGGTCATCCATTGGGTGCCAGCGGAGCACGGATCTTAACATCCCTTGTACATGACATGAAAAGAAAAGACGCGCGTTATGGGTTGGCTACGATGTGTGTAGGTGTAGGACAAGGAATCGCTACTATTGTAGAAAATGTTAGCAAATAGATGAATGGGGGAGTAGCAAGCATGAAGTATGTCCAATATGACAAACGGAATGGAATCACTAAGATTACGCTAAACCGGCAGGAAGCTATGAACTGCTTCAACTATGCATTTTTACTAGAATTGGAGGAAATCGTAGACCAACTACGCACCGACCGCGAAACGAGAATCGTCATCATCACGGGTTCAGGGGATAAAGCTTTTAGTGCTGGTGCAGATTTAAAAGAAAGGAAAACACTTAATGAAACGGAAGTTCGCAGGAATGTATTAAAGATTCGCACCGTTTTTGATAAGATAGCCGACCTACCGATGCCTACGATTGCCGCTATTAATGGTTATGCATTCGGTGGCGGTTTCGAATTGGTGTTAGCGTGTGATTTTAAGATTGCTGCAGAAACTGCCAAGCTAGGATTAACAGAAACAAGTTGGGGAATTATCCCTGGTGCAGGAGGTACGCAAAGGCTTACGAGACTAATAGGAGAGATGCGGGCAAAAGAACTTATTTTTACAGCGCGTAAAATTACTGCCCTTGAAGCCTTTCATTGCGGGATTCTTACAAAAGTCGTTTCACAGCAAAGCCTTATTCCTGCATGTGAAAAGCTTGCGGATGAGATAATGAAAAATGCACCTATCGCCATCAAACAGGCGAAATTTGCGATACAACAAGGGGCTGGCAATGACATGAAATCTGCTCTAAACATCGAGCAATCAGCCTATGAACTAACCATCCCAACGCGAGATCGTTTAGAAGCACTAGAAGCCTTCAGCCAAAAGCGCAGACCGATTTTCAAAGGTGAATAACTTAAAATTTTATAATTGTTCAATGCTGTTTTCGCATTGACTGTTGCTATTACGAAAAATGGAACAACACGTATGGATGTTTATTTCGTGCTCTTTTCCTTAATATAATATTCTATTGCTAAATTTCTAATGGAATGTAATTAGAAAAAGCCCTACAGCCGGCTTTTTCTTGTTCCAATAACAAAATTATTTAAGAAAAGAGCCTTTTCAAAAAACATTCTCACCAATTGGCAGGAATCTAGTAAAATAGGAGATGGTTTTTACAATTAGAAAGAGGATGGACGGAATAATGAATACGAGATCAATGATATTCACTTTATATGGCGACTATATTTCGCATTATGGAAATAGAATCTGGATTGGCAGTCTCATCAAACTCTTACACGAATTCGGTCATAATGATCAGTCGGTAAGGGCAGCCATTTCAAGAATGAATAAGCAAGGATGGGTGCAAGCCGATAAAATTGGCAATAAGAGCTTTTACTCTTTGACAGGTCGTGGAATCAAGCGAATTGAAGAAGCTGCCAAGCGTATTTTTAAACTGAAGCCGGATGAATGGGATGGTAAATGGCGCATTTTGATGTATTCCATCCCTGAAGAAATCCGCACGGTTAGGGACGAACTACGAAAGGAACTTGTATGGAGCGGTTTTGGTTCTATGTCAAATAGCTGTTGGATTTCTGCTAATAATCTAGAGAAACAAGTTTATGACCTGATTGAGAAGTATGATATTAAAGACTATATTGATTTTTTCGTTGCCACCTACGATGGTCCACACGAGAATTACCGCATCGTCGAAAAAAGTTGGAACCTCAATGAAATTAATGCGAAATATCAAGACTTTATCAGTGAGTATAGTCAAAAATACATCATTGCCAAGAATAAAATTAGTAAAGGTCAAATGAGCGATGCGGAATGTTTTGTTGAGAGGGCTAAACTTGTCCATGAATATCGTAAATTTCTATTCTATGATCCAGGCCTACCTGAAGAGCTATTACCTGAACAATGGCTCGGAAGCCCTGCATCATCGTTGTTCAGTGAATATTACAAGGAACTTGCTGCACCAGCTTCCCGATTTTTTGAAGAAGTTTTTCAGGAAGGAAACGAAATTGATGCAAAGGACAAGAATTATGATGTGCTCGGCCACCCTTATATCCTAGAATAAAGGAGGGTACATATGAATGAATTAACTACACTATTAAATATTAAATATCCTATTTTTCAAGGCGGAATGGGAAATATAAGCAATTCTCAACTAACAGCAGCTGTATCAGAGGCTGGAGGTTTAGGGACCATTGGGGCAGGAACGATGTCACCAGAGCAAGTTGAGAGAATCATCATTGAAACGAAGACTCTTACTTCCAAACCGTTTGCTCTCAATATCGCCTTAAGTGTTTCACCTCATGTAATAGAACTCTTAAAACTCGTCGTAAAGCATCATGTGCAGGTCGTTTCATTATCTGCTGGGAATCCAGCTCCTTACATCGGTAAATTGCATGAGCATGGTGTTAAAGTCATATCTGTTGTCGCTTCTGTCCGTCAGGCCATAAAAGCTGAAAGTGCAGGTGTTGATGTCATTGTAGCAGAAGGATATGAAGCAGCTGGGATCAATTCACCCATTGAAACTACTACTCTCACGCTTATTCCACAGGTTGTTGATGCGGTTCAAATACCTGTTGTTGCAGCTGGCGGAATTGCTGATGGCAGGGGGTTAGCCGCTATGCTTGTTTTAGGCGCGAAAGGAATTCAAATGGGAACACGCTTCATTGCAACAAAAGAAGCACCCTTTCATGATGAATATAAACAAAAATTGATAGCTTCAGATGATACAGGCACCGTAATTGTCGGACGATCAGTCGGAAAAATTCGAAGGGTCATGAGAACTGAATATGCGGACCATTTACTATCTGTCGAAAAATTCGGCATCAACGCGGATGATTTTCAAGCATTAACGACAGAAGATGTACATCGGATTGGCGCACTAGAAGGCAATGGTGAGAAAGGCTTCATGAATGGAGGCCAAATTTCCGGATTAATAAAGGACATTCCAACGGTGGCAGAGCTATTAGAAGAGATGGTTGAAATAGCCAAGCAAAAAGTTCGTTTTGAATAGCCCTCAGCAATAGCTGGGGGTTATTTTTATTATGGAAACGGTTTATCTTCAACTATAAAAATGGGTTAATTGGATCATTTTTGCTTTCTTAATATATTTAAAATTTAGAATATTCTTGACGTATTAAACAATAGAATGATAGTATAACGTTATATTTACGGTGTTCATAGTAAATATCATATGTGCATCTATTAGCGATTACATAAGAGGTTCATTTTCATGCTTATCTTCATATTTAAAAGGGGGATTATTGTTGATGAAAAAGTATGTACGCTCATGTTCGATCGTGCTGGCTAGTTTGCTCTTACTCGCAGGTTGCGGCACGAATGAAAAAACCGGATCGTCAGGTGAAAAAGAAAAAGCAGAGAAAACCTACACGATTGGGATTACGCAATTTGCAGAACATCCATCTCTCGATGCAGCAACAGAAGGCTTCAAAAAAGCTCTTGCTGATAATGGATTCAAAGAGGGAGAGAACGTAAAGTTCGATGTTCAAAATGCACAAGCAGATATGAACAACACACAAACCATCGCCAATAACTTTGTGGGTGACAAAGTCGATCTCATCTTTGCAAACGCAACTCCAAGTGCCGTCAGCGCACTTAACGCCACAAAAGATATCCCCATCGTATTTACTTCTGTAACAGATCCGGTAGGTGCCGGACTAGTGAAAGCATTTGATCAACCGGGAGAAAACATTACTGGTACAACTGACAACCATCCAGATGCTACTGCGAAAACTATTCATTTTATCACAGACGAAATCAAAGCAAAAAAGATTGGAGTCGTATATAACTCAGGAGAACAAAACTCTGTCGTTCAAGTGGAAGCCGTTAAAAAATTAGCTGAAGAAAAAGGGGCAAAGCTTGTTGAAGTTTCTGTATCCACTTCAGCAGAGGTAAAACAGGCTGCAGAATCTTTAGCAGGCAGGGTAGACGCCATCTACATCCCAACGGATAACACAGTTGTATCCGCCCTTGAGTCTGTCATATCCGTTGCAAACGACAAAAAGTTGCCTTTATTTGTAGGGGAACTTGATTCTATGAAACGCGGAGCTATAGCAGCTAGTGGTTTCAACTATTTCGACCTAGGTTATGAGACTGGTGAAATGGCAGCTGAAATCCTCAAAGGAAAGAAACCTTCTGAGATTCCTGTCGCACTGCCTCAAAGCTTGAAACTTGTTATTAACAAGAAAGCTGCCGCATCCCAAGGCGTTGAAGTTCAAGAAGCATGGAGCAGCTTTGCTGAGTTCTTTGACGGAGAATAAAATGAAAGGCATTGGTGAGATCTTTTCTCACCTCTGCCTTTTCCTTATGTTGAGGTAGATATAAAAATTATGTTCCCAAATAAGAAAGGGAAAGGATTAAATCTTAAACAGGAATTACTGTCTAGCTCCAGCGCCCAGCCCCTCGGGGTTGTTTCCAGAAGCCGAAACAACCTCGGTCATAAGCCAAATCGCTCCAGAAATCAGGATTTCCTGCGCGCTTCGTCTTATGCCTGTCGGGGCTGAACAGGGCGCTTACGCTTTTCTAACGAAGGGGATGAAGTAGATGTTTACAGCCATTTTTGGAGCATTTGAATCAGGTATTATTTATGCAATTATGGCACTAGGTGTATATTTGTCTTTCCGCATACTCGATTTCCCCGACTTAACCGTTGATGGCAGTTTTGTTACAGGTGCGGCAGTGGCATCTACGATGATTGTCAGTGGAGTAAATCCATTTGTGGCGACAGCAACAGCGATTGTTGTCGGATTTGTAGCAGGATGCCTGACAGGGATCTTACATACCGTTGGAAAAATAAATGCCTTATTATCCGGTATTCTAATGATGATTGCTCTCTATTCAATCAACTTGAGGATCATGGGAAAATCAAATGTACCTTTATTAAATACCGACACGATGATGACTTCTGTAAGCAACTTTACAGAAAAAACAGGTATTGATTCATTTTTTAATGGCTTACTAAATGCTGTAGGTCTTGGTGATAGTCTGCCAAGAACTTGGGGAATTCTACTATTTATGATGATCGTAACATTTATAGGGAAATTCTTAACCGATTGGTTCTTAACAACTGAACTGGGTCTTGCATTAAGAGCAACCGGTGATAATAAACGAATGATACGTAGCTTATCCGCTAACACAAATTTGATGGTCATCCTCGGACTTGGTATTTCCAACTCCATGGTCGCCGTTTCAGGGGCATTGATTGCCCAACAAGGTGGTTACGCGGATGTAGGGATGGGCATCGGTATGATTATCATTGGTCTTGCTTCCGTCATCATTGGAGAAGCACTGTTTGGAACAAAGACCATCGCCCGTACAACTCTTGCTGTAATAGGTGGGGCAATCATTTACCGAATTGTTGTTACACTGGCTTTAAGATTTGAATTCCTCAATCCTGGTGATATGAAACTTATTACGGCAACTATCGTGATTCTTGCCCTGATTCTTCCAAAAACGCTTGACCATTTTAAAGAAAAGAAACGGAAGGCTCAACGAAATGCAGAAAGATTAAATCTCTTAAACGGAAAGGGTGATGGTCATGCTGCGGTTAAGTAATATCCACAAAGTTTTCAACGAAGGCACTCCTGATGAAAAAATCGCTCTTGATCATCTTAACTTGACGTTAAAACCTGGTGATTTTGTAACAGTTATCGGAAGTAACGGGGCTGGAAAATCGACTCTAATGAACTTGATTTCCGGTGTACTTTTTCCTGATATGGGTGAAGTATTTCTTGACGAAAAGAATGTCACATTCATGCCGGAACATAAGAGAGCCAAGTTGATAGGTAGGGTTTTCCAAGATCCAATGGCCGGTACCGCTCCTTCCATGACCATTGAAGAAAATCTAGCAATGGCGTATTCACGTAATAAAGCCCGTACATTAAGACGTGGCGTGACAAAGAAGAGAAAAGATTTTTTTCAAGAAGCTTTAGAAACCCTTCATCTTGGGCTTGAAAATCGCTTGAACGCAAAAGTTGGCTTGTTATCTGGTGGCGAAAGGCAAGCACTGTCCTTGCTGATGGCGACATTTACCGAACCATCTATTCTTCTTTTGGATGAGCATACTGCTGCATTAGACCCCGCCAGAGCCGAATTGATTACAAATTTGACCCGTCAAATCGTTGGAAAATATCAGTTGACCACCTTAATGGTTACGCACAATATGCAACAAGCCCTCGAGCTTGGAAACAGGCTGATTATGATGGATAAAGGTCAAATTATTCTAGAAGTAGACGAACAGGAAAAATCAAAATTGTCTATAGAGGGATTATTACAGGAGTTTCAAAGAATTAGAGGCTCACAAATGGCAAGTGATCGCGCTTTGCTTACTTAATGAGGGAACAAAAAAACCTGTATGAGTTCCGAATTCAAAGAATATATTTTAATTTGTCATAAACTAAAATTCTCGATTCCATAGATTCATACTTTCAAGAAGAAATACAAAAACTTGCAGTCGTATGCAGCAATTGTCAGGGAGGTTTTTTTGATAATATGAAAGCGCTAACAACTAGTACAAAGGAGAAAACACATATGGATATGTTCGATAAAATCAGGGAACACGAACAGGTCGTTTTTTGTAATGACGAAGCGACAGGACTTAAGGCGATTATTGCCATCCATAGTACAAGACTAGGACCTGCCCTTGGTGGATGCCGAATGTTTCCTTATCAAAGTGTTGATGATGCATTGGAAGACGTCCTTAGACTTTCTAGAGGAATGACCTATAAATGCGCAGCATCAGATGTAGACTTTGGGGGCGGAAAAGCGGTAATCATTGGTGATCCCGCTAAAGATAAAAGTCCTGAGCTTTTCCGGGCTTTTGGACAATTTGTAGAATCTCTGAATGGTCGATTTTATACAGGGACAGATATGGGCACAACTCCAGATGACTTTGTCCACGCCATGAGAGAAACAAATTGCATTGTAGGGGTAGATGAAGAGTACGGCGGAAGTGGAGACTCATCGGTTCCAACAGCTATGGGAGTGATTTATGGAATTCAGGCTACCAATCAAGCCGTCTGGGGTTCAGATGACTTAGGAGGCAGAAGTTACTCCATTCAAGGTCTTGGAAAAGTTGGCATGAAAGTAGCTGAAAGACTACTTGAAGCAGGTGCTGATCTTTATGTGACGGATATTAATGAACAGGCCATTGAGCGTTTGCTCGCAAAAGGAAAATCACTTGGTGCAGGTGTCAAGGCCGTAAACAAGGATGAAATCTATTCCGTTCCCGCTAATGTATTCGTTCCATGCGCATTGGGAGGGATCATTAATGATGATACCATCTCGGAATTAAAGGTTAATGCGGTTGCAGGATCCGCTAATAATCAGTTGCGTGAAACCCGACATGGACATTTGCTGCAGGCTAAAGGAATCCTTTATGCTCCAGATTATATTGTAAATGCAGGCGGACTAATCCAAGTAGCTGATGAACTGTATACACCCAATAAAGAAAGAGTACTTCGTAAAACGAAAGCTATTTACACTTCTTTGCTTGATGTGTATCGATATGCTGAAGGACACAGCATGACAACCGTGGATGCAGCCAATTTATTTTGCGAAAGAAAAGTTGATGCAGGAACACGTCGAAACAGCTTCTTCTCTCATATGAAACGTCCGAAATGGGCTGTAAGAAACTAATCCATTGTTGGATTAAAAATAAGGCTATGCCTGCATACATTAACCATAAAACTATCTTAGAGTACATGCCTGATTTTCTGCATTTTGTTGATGGAGCGGAGGACGCTTGACTCCTCGTAAAGCAAGCGACTGGAGCGAAAATTAACAGAGCATATTTCTTAAGAAAATCCACGGGGTTTTCTCAGATTTCATGATTTTTCTAAAAGCTGAATTTGAACTAAGCGAATATATTTTTGAAAACGTTGATTACCATTAAAAAACAGGCGATAACATTTTTGAAAATGGAGATTACGGTCAAAAAACAGAAGCATAAAAAAGGTACCAAACCCCATATGGGTATAATGAATTAATCTTATATCCACGAATAAAGAAATAATTAAGCCGAAATTTCATTATTTGATCATGCAAATTTTCGTATAAGTTGGCTTTTAGTTCTTTCTGCCAGAATTTCTGAAAAAGAAGGTAAATTTAAGTAAATTTGTTGATTGGAACGGAAATCAACATGCAAGATTACCAGAGCCAACCACAAATACACGAACCATAACAAAGGGTGAGATAAGTGGAAAGTCAATTCCCCATTTTTCAGATAATCGATCAAAACGGGAACGTCGTTACGGAAGAGTTCCAAGAAGTAATGACTCCTGAAAAAACAAATGAATTTTACAGGCATTTGGTGCGCATACGTGCGTTTGACCGAAAGGCCATTTCTTTGCAACGCCAAGGCAGGATTGGAACTTATGCTCCTTTCGAAGGGCAGGAAGCTTCACAAGTTGGAAGCGCACTAGCTTTAAATAGTCCGGACTGGATGTTCCCAACTTACCGTGACCATGGTGCGGCAATGGTTTTTGGACATTCATTGAGAAACATCCTCCTTTTCTGGAATGGTCGAAATGAAGGTTGTGTGCCCCCTGCAGGGAAGAACATCTTTCCACCAGGAATTCCGATTGCGACTCAAATACCGCATGCTGCAGGAGCTGCTTTTGCCGAAAAATTAAAAGGTAGTAAGAATGCTTCCATTGCTTATTTCGGTGATGGCGCAACATCTGAAGGAGACTTTCACGAAGGATTGAATTTTGCCTCTGTAGTAAAAGCACCTGTCGTCTTTTTTAACCAGAATAATCGCTACGCCATTTCCGTTCCAATCCATAAACAAATGAACAGCAGAACAATCGCTCAAAAGGCATTGGCCTATGATATTCCTGGAGTAAGAGTGGATGGAAATGACGTATTCGCTGTATATGTCGAAACAATGAAGGCGTTGGAAAGAGCGAGGAACGGGGAAGGACCAACCCTCATTGAAGCTGTTACATGGCGGTATGGTGCCCATACGACTGCAGATGATCCTTCGAAGTATAGAAATCAGGCCGACAGTCTTCTTCAAAGAGAGTTCGATCCAATTCTAAGGGTGGAAAGGTATATGAAAAATGAAGGCTTCTTCGATGCAGCATGGGTGCAAAACATTGAAGAAGAATGCACAAGCGAGATTGAACAGGCCGTTTCCGATATGGAAAACTTTCCGCCTGCAAATCCAGCAGATATCTTTGATTACGTTTTTGAAAAACCGACTTGGCAAATTCAAGAACAAAAGGATGCCTATTTGCAGTTCATCGGAGGTGAGCGTTCATGAGTACAGACACCAAAACAACGACAAAAACATATGTACAGGCGATTACCGATGCGATGCATGTCATGTTGAAGGAAAATGACCGTGTCGTTTTGCTAGGGGAAGATATTGGCAAAAACGGCGGAGTTTTTCGGGCTACCGACGGCCTTCAAGCAGAATTTGGTGAAAACCGAGTGATTGACACACCACTTAGTGAGGCAGGTTTTGTAGGTGCCAGTATTGGGATGGCAGTCAACGGCTTTATTCCTATCGTAGAAATTCAATTTCTAGGGTTCATTTATCCAGCTTATGAACAAATCATGACACATGCGTCCCGTCTCCGAATGCGAACAATGGGGCATTACAGTGTCCCGATGGTTATTCGGGCTCCGTATGGCGCAGGAGTTAGAGCTCCTGAAATCCATTGTGACAGTACTGAAGCTCTTTTTACTCATATGCCAGGCTTAAAGGTCGTCTGTCCTTCTTCTCCATACGATGCAAAAGGGTTATTAATCGCAGCGATTGAAGATCCTGATCCCGTGCTATTCCTGGAACCAATGCGATGCTACCGTTCCATCCGGGAAGAAGTACCTGAAGAAAAATACATTGTTCCAATCGGTAAAGGGAAAAAGCTGATAGAAGGAGAGGACGTTACGCTCATAACATGGGGAGCGATGGTTCCCATTACCCTGTGCGCTGCCGAAAAGATGGCTGAAAAAGGCGTAAGTTGTGAAGTAATCGACTTAAGGACACTTTATCCACTAGATAAAGATATCATTTCCGAATCGGTCCAAAAGACTGGAAGGACAGTTATCGTGCATGAAGCGCACGCCACCGGCGGTGTTGGCAATGATGTTCTAGCGATAATCAATGACACATCTTTCCTCTACCAAAAAGCACCTGCTGAACGCGTCGCCGGTTTTGATACACCGGTACCATACTTTGGATTTGAAGATCATTATCTGCCGACTACAGCTCGAGTGATTTCAGCAATTGAAAAAATCATGCGTTTTTAGGAGTGGAGAAAATGGAAGTGAAACTGCATGACATCGGCGAAGGGATGACGGAAGCTGACATCAGTTGTTTCCTTGTCAAACCAGGAGATCGGGTGAAAGCCGATGATCCTCTCGTCGAAGTCATTACGGATAAGATGACCGCAGAAATACCCTCTCCATGCGCAGGAATTGTGAAAGAGTTTAGGGTTAAACCAGGTTCTACTGTAAAAGTTGGCACTACTTTGCTTATTTTAGAGACAGTAGAAGGTCTGAAAAAAACTGAAGCTACCCAAGTAATGATTGCCAATTCCACAACGCATAGGATAATTGCATCACCTTACACGCGAAAAATTGCCAGAGACAATTTCATTAAAATTGAAATGATCGAAGGAAGCGGTCCAGCAGGAAGAATTACGGATGAAGATGTTTATCGTTTCATTCAAAAGGATTCGGCTACTAACAAACCAATAATTTCAATGCCTGCGATAAGAAAGGCTGAACCTGTTCCATTAAGCGAAGATAAGGTCGTAAATGTACCGAAGGAAAATAAATTGCCATCGAGCTCTAATAAAGTGCCTTTTAGGGGACGCAGAAAACAGATTGCAAAAGCTATGCAAAAATCTGTTTATACGATACCGCATTGTACCCATTTCGAAGAAGTAGATGTTACTGAACTAATTGATATCCGTAAAGGTTGGAAAAGTTTTGACCGAGACGTTTCCGCAACAGCCTTTTTTATCAAAGCACTATCGATTTGCTTGAAGGACTTTCCGATTTTTAATGCTCGCTTATTTGAGGAAGAAGAAGAGATTGAACTTCTTGCCGAACATAACATCGGGATCGCCGTCGACTGTGAAGATGGTTTAGTCGTTCCCGTTTTACGAAATATCGAGAAGAAGTCATTACTAAGTATCCATTCGGAGATGAAGGAACTCACAAATAGAGCCCTTGAAAATCAACTTAACGTAAAAGATTTGAGTGGCGGTACTTTTACCATCAGCAATGTCGGCCCACTTGGAGGCAGTATTGGTGCAACACCCATTATCCAGCATCCACAAGTCGCGCTTGTATCCTTCCATAAAACAAGGAAGATGCCTGTTGTAACTGATAACGATGAAATTATCATTCGTTCGATGATGAATTTGTCGATGTCTTTTGATCATCGAGTGGTTGATGGAGCCACAGCGGTACGCTTTACGAACCGCTTCAGTCAATTAATAAGCAATCCGAATAGCCTTTTATTGGAGTTGATATAAATGGTCGTTGGTGAAATGGCACATGAACATGACTTCATTGTCATCGGGGGTGGGCCTGGGGGGTATTCGGCGGCCATCAGGGCGGCACAACTAGGTCGAACGGTCACTCTAATCGAAAGGGATCGGCTAGGGGGAATATGCCTTAACAAAGGCTGCATTCCGTCCAAACACCTTACAAGAGCCGCAAGCGCTTGGACTGACTTGCAAAAATACGAAGAATTTGGTTTCGAGCAGGAAGCACTACGTGTCAATCATGAGAAACGTCTTATGCAGAAGGAAAATGTCATCAACAGACTTGTGGATGGCATTAAAGCCCTGTGTAAAGCGAACAAAATCGAAATCATATATGGAAATGCGTTTTTCCTCTCTGAAAACAGGATTGGCGTAGAGCAGACGAATAGTTATGAAATCTACCAGTTTAAAAATGCCGTCATTGCTACTGGTGGATCACCCATCAGCCATCCTGCTATAAAAATAGACAACATACGAATCTTGGACAGTTGGCATATAGCCAATTTAAGTGAGATACCAGATCATCTCGTAATTTACGGGGATGACGCACTCTCTCTAGAAATGGCGATAAGCTATAGAATCTTCGGTTCTTATGTAACTGTCATGCTACCAGAAAAAGACGATTTCTCCTTCGATTCTTCCTTGAACCGAGAGATTAAGAGGTTATTGAAAAAAAATAAAATCCAACTCGTGAAGAGTGCAGAAATCTTGTCCGTTTCACACAATTCATCTACTGGGATCGCTGTGAAGTACGTTGTCAATGGCGAAGAGAGATTACTAGATGCCACTCATTTATTTTTCTCAGCCAAAATGAAGCCAAACACAGACGACCTTGGAATTGACAGGATTGGAATCAATACCGATGAGAATGGATTTGTCATCATTGACCAGCAATGCAGGACTATACTTTCTCACATCGCTGCAATCGGGGATATCACCCATGGTCCATCGCTTGCCGTCAAAGCGATTAAGCAAAGTAAGGTGGCCGCAGAGTCACTTTGCGGTGAAATGAGTGAGTTTGATCTTACCTTTCTACCACGAGTTGTTCATACCGTCCCACCAATTGCGAGTGTCGGTCTGACCGAAGAAGCGGCGATAGAACATGGGCACAAAGTGCTTACTGGACAATTTTCGCTTACGGCAAATGGATATGCGAGTCTTATGGGCAAAAGGGAAGGCTTTGTAAAAATCGTTGCCGATGCCGAAACGGAACTCATTCTTGGGATTCACATGATGGGAGAAGGAGCCATTGAATTGATTACAAGTGGAACATTGGCCATGGAATTATGTGCACGTATTGAAGATATGACCTTTCCGCTCTATCCACACCCAAGCATTAATGAATCCTTACTTGAAGCAGCCGAACATTTAAATGGCAAAGCCATACATGTTGCCCCGGCTAAATTACGCGAAATAATGAATCATAGATAATTAGGAATTTGACATATAAAAGGGAGGAATTATCATGCAAGAAAAAGCTTTAGAATCAAACAAAACAGTCGAGGAGATTTTTCCGGTACAAGAAGTTGATTATTTGGAGATTTATACAGGAAACGCAAAGCAGGCATGTCACTTTTTCTGTACTTCCTTCGGTTTTAAGCCTGTGGCTTATTCCGGACTAGAAACAGGTAACCGTGAGACTGTATCCTATGTTTTACAACAACGAAAAATCCGTCTGGTTATCACTGGTTCCTTAGTAGAAGATAGCAGAGTTTCAACTTTTGTAAAAAAACATGGTGATGGAGTGAAGGATATTGCCCTCACTGTCAAAGACGTCGAAAAAGCTTATAACGGAGCTGTTGAACGTGGAGCAATTGCCATTATGCCTCCAATCGAACTAAAAGATGAGCACGGCACTGTTAAGAAGGCGGTAATCGGAACTTACGGTGACACGATCCATACACTTATCGAGCGTAAAGATTACAAAGGGATCTTTATTCCAGGTTTCCAAAAGCATGAAATGAGCTTACCAGTAGAAGATGCAGGTTTCATTGCCGTCGATCATGTCGTTGGGAATGTTGAGAGAATGGAAGAATGGGTCAACTATTATGCCAACGTAATGGGCTTTACTGAAATGAAGCATTTCACCGATAAAGATATTACGACAGAATACTCTGCACTCATGTCAAAGGTGATGCACAATGGCGGCAGAATCAAATTCCCGATCAACGAACCTGCGCTAGGAAAACGCAAATCACAAATTCAAGAATACCTTGAGTTCTATAATGGCCCTGGAGTACAGCACCTTGCAATCCTTACGGAAGATATCATCTCTACCGTTACTACGCTTCGCAAAAACGGAGTAGAATTCTTATCGACTCCAAGCTCATACTATGAAGCTCTAAGTGAGCGTGTCGGAAAGATAGATGAAGAGATTGCAAAATTACAAGAGTTAAACATCCTCGTGGATCGTGACGACGAGGGATACTTATTACAAATCTTCACAAAACCAATCGTCGATCGTCCGACACTATTTATTGAGGTAATCCAACGCAAAGGTGCACGCGGATTTGGAGAAGGAAACTTCAAGGCACTCTTTGAATCCATTGAACGCGAACAAGAAAGACGAGGGAATTTATAAGATAGCTTGTCTTTAAGGTTTAAATAAATCATTTCAAGAACACAAAGGGGGATATTTTCTCCCTTTTCAATATTTAGGCTCTTTTCGTAGACTTTGTTGCTTTCACATACAAAAGTGAAAATCGTCTTCTGGAATTTTACGATTCATTCGAATATAGGTTCAAGAACATTTCGAAAAGAGACCCGAAGCTAATCGTAATACGATTGGCTGAATAATTCGTCAACAACAATCAATACGAAAACAGAAACTATTTAAGAAAGGAAGGTGAAGGAGAATGGATATCAGCCCAGCTTCACTTCCATGGCAAGATGCCTACAAACTACTGGTCGGATCGATTTTACCAAGACCGATTGCATTTGTTTCTACCATTGATGAAAAGGCAATAGCAAATGCAGCACCATTCAGTTTTTTTACCGCCATTTGTGCCGACCCCATGCTCGTTTGTTTTTCGCCGATGCGCAGGGGAACAGATGGTGCCAAAAAGGATACTCTCGTTAATATTGAAAAAACGAAAGAATTCGTGATTAATATCGTCAGTGAATCGATCTTAGAGCAAATGAACGAGTGCGCACCGGAGTTCAAGCCAGAAGTGGATGAGTTTGAAAAGGCCGGTCTTACGAAACTCCCTAGTATGAAGGTACGTGCACCAAGAATTGCAGAATCGCTTGTTCATATTGAGTGTGAACTTTACCAAGTGCTTCATTTCGGAGACAAAGCTGGTTCGGGAAGTCTCGTCATTGGAAAAGTCGTTCATTTCCATGTCCACGATGACCTCTATGATAGCGGACGGATTCTGACGGAAGGTCTAAACCCAATTGGACGGATGGCTGGCCATTCCTTTACAAAGCCATTGGACGCTATGTTTGAATTGGTTCGGAAAACTCAAACGAGTGATTAATCCTTCGGAAAATACAAAATAAGCCAAGGTGATTGAATGAAACTTATTACTTTTCAAAAAGAAAACGGCGATGTAAGAGCCGGCTGGATACACAACACGCATTATGCCGTAGATATGCACGAAGCAAGTAAAGGTGAGTTGCCAGAAAATATGCTTGCTTTCCTTGAGCATAACGACGTTTATTTAACAAAGATCACTGAACTTGAAGCAGAAGGAATCTCCATGAAAGGTGTTTATCCATTAGAGAAGGTCACACTACTTGCACCTTTACCATTTCCTAAGAGTTTCAGAGACTTTTATGCTTTTGAGCAGCATGTCAAAACGGCTCGTGCGAACCGGGGATTGGAAATGATCCCAGAATGGTACGAAATTCCTGTCTTTTATTTTTCCAATCATCTTGCCATTAAAGGAACAGAAGAAGAGATTAAGAGGCCAGACCAATGTGAATGGCTAGATTATGAATTGGAAGTTGGATGTGTCATTGGAAAGAAAGGCAGGGATATTCAAGTTGCTGATGCAGAACGTCATATATTTGGATACTGCATCTTAAACGATTGGAGCGCCCGCGACTTACAACGGCAAGAAATGAAGGTTGGACTCGGTCCAGCCAAAGGGAAGGACTTCTCCACGTCGATTGGCCCCTATATCTTAACGAAAGATGAACTCGATTCGTTTCAAAAAGATAAAGGATTCGATTTGAAAATGACAGCTCGCGTTAACGGTCAGCTTCTTTCGGTCGGGAACATGAGCGATTTGCATTATTCCTTTGCTGAAATGATTGCCAGGGCTTCTGCTGATGTCACCCTTTATCCTGGAGAACTTATTGGTTCAGGAACGGTTGGAACAGGGTGCATCCTTGAACTTGGTGAAGATATTCATCGCTGGCTGCAACCAGGGGATGAAGTCGAATTGGAAATAGAGAAACTTGGTGTTTTAAGAAATCGCATTGTATGAGGTGAAAGTATGTATTATAAACAACTTGGAGACATCCCGCGCAAGCGGCACACGATGTTCAAAAAAGAAGATGGCAGCTTATACCGTGAACAGGTAATGGGAACGAGGGGCTTTTCCGGAACTCAATCCATTCTTTATCACCACTATATGCCAACTGAGGTAAGAAAAGCGGAACTCGTTGGTTCCTATCTACCGCAATACGAAGATCAATCTCCGTTAATGCATAGACACTTCCTTACAAATAAAATTGCTAAAAAAGGCGATGCACTAGCTAGTAGGGAGTACCTGCTTGGAAATAGCGATTTACTGATTGGTACTGCGAATGTGACAGAAGCAATGAAAAGCTATTATCGTAATGGTGATGGCGATGAAATGTTGTTCATTCACCATGGCTCTGGAAAGATTGAGACGATGTTCGGCAGCATTACCTATAAGCCAGGAGATTATGTAATCCTGCCGATTGGTACGATATATCGTGTACTACCTAATCAGGATGTTGCAACGAAGATTCTTTTCATTGAATCTTTCAGTCAGATTACAACTCCGCGCCGCTATAGAAATGAATATGGTCAACTTCTTGAACATAGCCCATTTTGTGAAAGGGATATTCGCGGTCCAGAAAAGCTAGAGGTTTTTGATGAAAAAGGGGAATTCGAAGTTTTAACGAAATCTCGCGGTCACATTCACTCCCATGTCCTTGGACATCATCCTCTCGATGTTGTTGGTTGGGATGGATACCTTTATCCATGGGCATTCAATATCAGCGATTTCGAACCAATTACTGGGAGGATTCACCAGCCGCCTCCAGTCCATCAAACATTTGAAGGACATAACTTCGTGGTTTGCTCATTTGTACCAAGACTGTACGACTATCATCCAGAGGCCATTCCAGCGCCATATTATCACAGCAACGTTAATTCCGATGAACTGCTCTATTATGTGGAAGGCAACTTTATGAGCAGGAAAGGGGTTCACGAGGGTTCAATCACTTTGCATCCTAGTGGCATTCCTCATGGACCACATCCTGGCAAAACGGAAGCAAGCATCGGCAAGAAAGAGACTTTAGAACTTGCTGTCATGATCGACACTTTCCATCCTCTGAAAATAGTCAAAAGTGCAGGGAAGATTGAAGACAATCAATACATGTTCACTTGGAATGAATAAGACAAAGAGCTCGGGAAGAATCTCGAGCTCTTGTTTTGTGCTAGTCTATGAAATTATAAAATAAAACAATGTGGATAACTTTCTACCATTTTCTAATAATCCAGCTCCAGCGCCTTTTGTTCTTATAGATTGTGCCAAATAATCGCCAGTGTACCTTCGCCAGCGTGAACAGCAATCGTCGAACTAATTTCGCCGATGACAACCTTAATTTCCGGATAAGCTGTTTTAAATAAGGCTTCCATTTCTTTTGCTTTATCAATAACATTCCCGTGCATGATTTGGATTTCCTTTACTTCATTCTTTTGATAGGCTTCATCAAAAAGCTCAACCAAACGATTGAATGCTTTCTTTTCCGAGCGCACCTTTTCATAAAGTTCGAACTCACCCTGATGAATTCGAATGACCGGCTTTATTTTTAAAATACTGCCAAGCAAGAATTGTGTGCCGCTCATTCTGCCACCTTTATAAAATTGCTCAAGATTGCCTAATAAAATATAGTTTTGTGAGCGATCAGCTTCTTTGCGTAAATATTCCGCAATTCCTTCCAGTTCATTGCCTTCATTCGCCAGTTCGATCCCTTTATTTAGGAGAGTTGTAATGGCATAGGACATAGATTTGGAATCGACAGTTTCAAGCTTAAATTCGGCCATTTCAGCACCAGTCTTACAGCTCGAAAGTGTGCCGCTAAGCTTTGAAGAAACGTGGATGGCAATAGCACCTTCATACTCTTGCTTCAGTTTTTCAAAAAGGTTTAAGAACTTGCCTGATGCAGGCTGTGAGGTTTTTGGGATTTCTTTTTCTTTTCTAATTCTAGAATAAAGCTCGTCTGTCGATAAATCGATTCCATCCTCAAAGGCTTCACTACCAAAGATGATTTCGAGAGGCATCACGTAGACATCAGGATTATTTTTTAATTCTTCTGTAACGTAAGCAGTACTATCTGTAATCCAGGCGATTTTCTTTTTAAGCATGTATGGTAATTCCTTTACAATAGTTTGTATTTCCGGAAACGGTTATTTTCTTATATTTACACGTCCTACTTGTTTTAAACAAGGCTCTGTTAAACCAACCTGTTGATTTCCGCTACAGGATGCTCGCTTTCCGCGGGGCGAATTATGAAAATGCCCTAAAGCCGGCTTTTTCTTATTCCAATTACAACAAAGTTTACGAAAAGTGCCTAAAGCAAACCACTTCATTATATCCTAATTTTTTCTCATTTGAACTAAAACTCTTAAATTCTAAAATGTAAACGTTGAAAATTCGACTTTTTCATGACAATTTTGCATTTCAAAGAAAAAATCCGATTTGCCAGTTCCATTATTTAGGGGTAAAATAAGCTGATAATTCTTAATTGTTCAGGAGATTAATATGAAAAATATGAAACAGATTCACCCGTTGATATGGAATGTCCTTATCGGAACCTTGTTCGGTCGGATGGCGACGAGTATGAGCATTCCGTTTCTCGCCATTTATCTCACCAATGTGAAGGGAGTCTCGCCTTCGCAAACAGGATTGATTATAGCCATTAGCTCACTTGTTGGTATTGGAACAAGCTTTTTCGGCGGTTACTTATCTGACCGATTTGGTAGAAAAATCATCCTTTATATTTCTATTTTCATGTGGACAGCTGTGTTTATTGGGTTCGGTACTGTTCAAACCGTTGCCGGATTTTTCGTTGTGAATGCCATGAATGGTTTTTGTAAATCCATTTTTGAACCCACGTCACGAGCTTTATTAGCAGACTTGACGAAAAAAGAGAATAGGCTCAGTATTTTTAACCTACGTTATACAGCGATTAACATAGGGGTTATTTTCGGACCCATCCTAGGATATTACCTTGGGTCCTCGAAGACGACATTTCCATTTTTCATTGCAGCAGCAGTGTATGCCATTTACGGAATATCCTTGATACTTACATTTAAAAATTCGACTTATGTTTCCAATAATGTGCAAGATCCTAAGAAGCGAGTGACCGTTAAAGAAGCGTTCCTTATCACGAAGAATGACCGAATATTATTATGGTCCATTATTGGACTCATTCTGGTTGTGGCTGGTTATGCCCAATTCAGTTCCACGCTTCCACAGTTCTTATCAAACACCTCTAAAATTGAAGACGGGGCTAAATTATTTTCAATCTTGATGGCTTTAAATGCAATTGTAGTTATCACTTTACAGTATCCTCTTTTAAAAATCGGAAAAAAATATTCACCGCTCATTTCCATCGTAATAGGAAATATCGTTACAGTCGTTAGCTTACTTGGAATGGGAATAAGTGATACAGCTCCCATGTGGATGATCATGATGGTGATTTTTACTATTGGGGAAGTACTTATGTTTACGATGACAGATATGTTCATGGATACAATTGCGAAGCCTGGGATGAGAGGGACTTATTTTGGTGCCATGGGTTTTATGCAATTCGGGAATGTTTTGGGTCCGGCCATAGGAGGATTACTTTTAGACAGTTTTGGCTATGAGAAACCTATGCTTGTGTTCGGACTTCTCGCATTGCTTTCAGTATGTGGAGCACCGATTCTCCTATATGTGCAATGGAGAATGAACAAGACTGTGACACTTGATCACACAAACGCAGCAGTCTCAAAATAAAAAACCCAATATATTCATCTTGTCTTTTTGATAGAACGATGTTATATTGATTAAGCGATGAGCTAATTTGCATAAGACAAGGGACGCGCCTTCGTGCACGAACGGATGTGGCCGTTCGGTTCCTTGCCGCAAACGCATCAAAGACGCCTGATTATTCAGGCGTCTTTTTCATTTTAATCAATTTCATTTTTCTCGAATACCTCCATCAGTATTGAAGATGTCGGAATTTGTCAACTCGTCGATATCTTTTAAAATGGCATCGATATATTCAAATATCATATTGATATCCTTGATTTTCATATCGATATTTCTAAAAACCACGTCGATAAACCTTCTCATTTAGCCTATATACCCGGAAATACCCCTGACGATCTTCCAAGGAACAAAAGGCGCAAGTAAAGAGCACTTGTGCCTGCGATGTTTTTCAAAGTTGCTTTCCTTTGTGTTTAGCCCCGACAGGCATAAGACGAAACACGCAGTTCATCCTCGAAAATCCTCATGATGCTATCGCATCATTTCGTGCGATGTGAATTCATGGAAGCTTTCCTTGTGCTATCGCCTTTTCTTCGTGCGATGATGATGCTGCCGAAGCGTTCCTTGTCCTGATTTCTGAAGTGATTTGGCTTATGACCAAAATTGTTTTGGCTTTAGAAAACAATTAAGGTTGTTTCGGCTTTAGGAAACAACCCCGAGCTGCTCCAATCATCACCTAAAGATCATGCTTTCCGCAAGATATTCGAAGATGCATATTCATTGATGAAAACTGGCTGGGCGCTGGAGCTGGATTATTAGAAAAACGTAGGAAGTTATCCACATTAATTTATTTTAAAATTTCCTAGACCAAAAAAAATCGCCAACCATTTGGTCAGCGATTCTTCCATCTATCATACACGAACTTGAGCTCGAATTTTCACACGGTACATTTGGAACAACATGAAAGCGATGATGCTGAGTATCGCACCGGATACATACGGTAGGCCTGCTCCGATTGAAAATAATAAACCGCCAAGTGGGGGACCAATGATTCTTCCTAGAGAGTCAAAAGAACTTAACAATCCCGTTGTGCTCCCATGCCCAGCAGTTGATGTCTTCGTGAGTAGTGCGGAGACGCTCGGGCGTATTACACCATTTCCAATTCCGAAAATCGTTAGGAAGATAGCAGCTGTCGTAAAGTCTTTTACTAGTAAAATCAAAAGGAAACCAATTGCCGAAACAACGATTCCACCTTGAATGACCGTTCCTTCACCAAATCTCTTCGTCAACCTGCCAACGAGACCACCTTGTACAAACGCTCCAGCAAAGCCCATGATCATGAAAATATACCCAAGATGAGCAGAATCAAGGCCAGCTTTTTTCGCAGCATAATAAGCAAATGTTGCTTCGAGGCCAGAGAGCGATAACGAAATGAACATTTGTAAGAAAAACAAGATACTGATTGTACCACCAAACGCTTGCCAGCGGGATTCTTTTTCAGATCCTTTTTGTATGCGTTTTTCTTTTAGTAAGGATTCTTTCAAGAAAAAGGCCACCAAGAAAATAGTCAATACAGAAGAGGCACAAGCAAGATAAAAAGGTAGGCTTAAGCTTGTTTTTGAGAAAACTCCACCAATAGCTGGTCCAAAGATAAAACCTAGACCAATGGAAGCACCTATGATCCCCATTCCTTTGGCACGATTTTCAGGTGTGGTAATGTCGGCTACATAGGCCATCGTTGTCGGCATATTGGCTGACGAAAGGAAGCCGCCAATAATTCGAGCCGCAAATAACATCCATAACTGATCCGAAATGGCCATTAAGAAAAAGGAAAGTGCAAGTCCTGTAATACCAATTAAAATAACCGGTTTACGACCAATTCGATCAGATATTCTACCCCACATTGGAGCAAAAATCAGCTGCATCAGGGAATACACAGCCATTAAGAGTCCAAGTTCGGTTGGATTGGCGCCAATATTTTCCGCATAGAAAGGTAGCACGGGAATGATAATTCCAAATCCGACCATTACAAGGAACATAACTAAGAATAGAACGGGTAAAGCTTTTTTTGTGTTCAACAAATATTCACCTCTTATTACAATTCAAAGGAAAGTTTCATGGACAGGTACACTGTACTATCGATTATGTAAGTGATCAATGATAGATATAGGATAATGCCATCTAAATAGTAATAATATCACAACCACAATTAAACGTGTCAATTTTATCAGAGGGATTACCTACAAAATTCAACATGACAAAAATGTAAGTTTAAAAACCAAAATAGTAAGGATATGTTATGGTAAGGTTTTCCTTCTTTGACTATAGTGGAAGTACAGAGATAACAGGTTTTGGAGGGAAAAACATGACGGCTATATTACGCGCCAAATCATTAAGTAAAACATTTGGAACTAAAGCAAATTCACTTAAAGTGGTTAAAGAGATTGATTTACAAATTCAACGTGGGGAATTCCTTGGGATAATGGGGCCATCTGGGTCTGGAAAATCCACACTTTTAAATATCCTTTCTAGCATTGATACTCCTACAAACGGATCAATTGAAATAGATGGACATGAGTTTACTAATTTGAACGAAGATGATTTATCGGATTTTAGAAGAAATAAATTAGGATTTATTTTTCAAGATTATCATTTATTGGATACTCTGACCGTCAAGGAAAATATTTTGCTGCCGATGGCGTTTTCAAATTTTACAGCAAAAGCTATCGAGAGAAGAATCGAAGAACTCACAAATCAGTTTGAATTAACTTCAATCATGAATAAATATCCTTATGAAATTTCTGGAGGGCAACAACAACGAACAGCAGTCTGCAGAGCCATCGCTAATCATCCATCTATTATTTTTGCAGATGAACCCACAGGTGCACTTGATTCAAAATCTTCCTATCAGCTTTTGCAAACAATGTCTCATTTGAACGAGGAACACCATTCTACGATTTTGATGGTTACGCATGATTCATATGCAGCCAGTTTTTGTAGCCGTATTCTTTTTATTAAGGATGGAAGTATTTTCACTGAAATTCATAAGGGTGATCTTTCTAGGAAGCTATTTTTCCAACAAATATTAGATATTCTTGCAACCCTTGGGGGAGGGCAACATGACTTTAACTGACATTGCCAAGAAGAATATTAGAAAGAATCTGAAAGATTATTACCTTTACGTAAATTCGATGATTATCTCCATTTTGATTTTTTTCACTTTTAAATCACTTCAATATAATCAAAATCTTTTAGATTCACTTGGAACAGTAGATAAAGTCGAGTCTGCCTTAAATGCAGCGTCGTTTGTCCTCATTTTATTTGCAGCAGTCTTTATCTTCTATTCCAACGCATTTTTTACAAGAAAGCGCAAAAAAGAAATAGGCTTGTATGCACTCTTCGGGATGCCAAAGGAACGTATAGCCGTACTCCTATTCTTTGAAAACTTGATTATAGGTTCAATCGCTCTTTTTATTGGAATCATCGGGGGTATCTTTCTTTCCAAGTTGTTCACAATGATTATTTTGAAATTAATGGGAGTAAAAGTCATAGTAGGTTTAAGTTTCTCGCTACGGGCACTTATTTTTACGTCAGTACTGTTTCTTATCATAACGCTCATCTCTTCCGTACAGTCATACCGATTAATCTATCGTTTTTCCCTATCGGAATTATTTCAAGCTGATAGAAAAGGAGAGAGAGTACTATTTCCTTCAGTAATAAAAAGCGTGTTAGGCGTGTTATTGATTAGCATAGGTTATTGGCTAGTTTTGGACTCTGATGCAACAGCCTTGGGTTTAACTGGTGGAGCAAAAATCCTTGTATGCGTCATATCACTAATCGTAGGAACTTATCTCTTTTTGAGTACGACCGTCCTTTTTTTCCTGCAGATTTTAAAGAAGGAAAAAGGAACATATTATCGCGGTTCCAATCTTATCAGTATCAGTCAAATTTTATACCGTATTAAGAGCAATGTTGTCATGCTAACCATTATTACAATACTAAGTACTTTCACATTATTTGCCATGAGTACATCGTATAATCTTTACTATCAAACTAATAAGATTTCAGATGAACAATTTCCGGTGAGTTATGTAATCAAAGGAAATGAAGAAACAAAGAATGAAATAAAAAACTTAATTAATTCATATCCTCAGCACAAAGTTTTGTACGAATTAAAGATGGAGTATCTTTCTGTAAAGGCAGATGTTTCAAAAATTGGAAGGGTTCCTGAATGGTTCCAAACCATCCTTATTTCTGAAAAAACATTTAAAAATATGCTCGATGCTAGAGATATTCATATGGATTTGAAACTGGACAATAACGATGCCATTGCATTCTACGACGGAAACTTGGATGTCCATGCCGATCCATATACTAATAAAAATGTAAAAATAATCGATAATGGAGAGAATCTTAAGATAAAAGCTTATAAGTCTTTTACATTATTGAATCAAGGTCAGTATTTTTTTCCGCTTGTTGTGAGCAATGATTTCTACAGTAGTGTAGAAAAAGAAATTCCAGCATCAACTGCGTTTCTCTTTAAAATTAAGAACCAAAAGGACTCTGAATCTCTAAGTGAAAAGATTGATGCTAGAATGCTTGAGAAGACATTGTCAGAAGAACCTTATCTTTATTCAAATTTCTTTAATGGATATCAAAAGTTAAAGGAAACATATGGCCTACTTATTTTCCTTTCAGGATTTCTAGGGCTAGTATTTTTACTGGCAACAGGCAGTATGATCTTTTTTAAACAACTAACGGAAGCGAACGCAGATCAAGACCGATTCGTCATCATGACTAAGTTGGGAATGAAACCGAAAGACTTAAGAAAATCCATTCGCCTCCAAATACTTTTGGTATTTTTGTTGCCCTTAGTGATTGCCATTTTGCACAGTGCTGTACTCATAAATGCACTTTCTAACTTTATAGGTATGAGCGCAACTATTCCTTTCTTAACTAGTGTCTGCGCCTATGTCGCTATCTACTTCGGTTATTATGTATTGACGGTTCAAAATTATTTAAAAATACTGCAACAAAGACGAAATTAAACCCGCAACCTGCGGGTTTTTTTTTTAGTCGAAAAATTACTCCAATGGAGAAAAATTTCAAACCATTAAAATGATAGAAATGTTATACTAAAATGGCAAACTTTGTAAAGTTCTAAGGGGGATAGAGAATGAACGCAAATCCGGTGAAAAAGAAACCGCACACACCACTTCGTGTCAATATATTATTCTTTTGTGTTTTTCTCCTTTTTTCAGTTTTAGTAGTTAGACTTGGGGTTGTCCAAATGGTCCAAGGAGAGGATTTTGCGCGTGAGGTTGCAAGAACAGAAGATATCATCGTCAGTTACCCAGTGCCAAGAGGCAAAATGTATGACCGTAATGGGAAAGTGATTGTTGGAAATGTTTCAAAGAATGCGATTACATATACCAACTATGGAGTCAAACAAAGTGAAATGCTTGAAATAGCAAAACGTCTTGCCACTCTCATCGAAGTTAAGGCAGATAAAGTGCAAGAACGAGACAAAAAAGACTATTGGCTTTTATTGAATCCTGAGAAAGCAGAAGCGAAAATTTCAAAGGCTGAATTAAAAGAATGGAAAAAGAAGCTTGAAGGAAAGAAATTTGACCAGAAAGTTTATAAAATCAAGCTTGAGAGAATAACTGAAACAGATCTTGGGGAACTAACAAATCAAGACCTTGAAATCATTGCGATCTATAGCATTATTAGTAGTGGTTACGCCCTTACTCCACAAATTGTTAAGAATGAAAATGTTACAGATGAGGAATTTGCAATAGTGAGTGAAAACCTGGAATATCTGCCAGGAGTTGATACGACGACAGACTGGGAAAGGTCCTATCATTATGATAAAACACTTAAAACAGTCCTTGGAAAAGTTACTGATTCAAGCGAAGGACTGCCAAAAGAAAAGTTAGATTACTATGTAGCTAGAGGATATAGCCTTAATGAAAGAGTGGGGAAGAGTTACATAGAAATGCAATATGAAGATGTCCTTCATGGAAGTAAAAAGAAGGTTAAAAATATTACAGATAAAGGCGGAAAAGTGATTTCCACTGAAGTCGTATCAGAAGGTAAAAGCGGCAACGATCTCGTTCTAACAATCGATATGGATCTCCAACTTGCTGTGGAGAAAATCATCGAAGAAGAATTGTTAAGAGTAAAGCAGGGTGGCAGAACAAAGTTATTAGATCGCTCTTTCGTCGTGTTAATGGATCCACGAACCGGGGAAGTATTGACAATGGCTGGTAAACAAATCGTCAGGAATAAGGAAACTGGAAAAATGGAAATCGAAGATTATGCATTAGGTACCATTTCTTCATCATACAATGTTGGATCTACGGTAAAGGGCGCTACCATTCTTACAGGACTAAAAACAGGTGTGATTAATACCAACACTAAATTTCATGATAGGCCTATCAAGATATTGGATACACCTGAAAAGGGCTCCTACAGCAACCGTTTAGGTACACTTAATCCAATTGGCGCACTTCGTGTTTCATCTAACGTCTATATGTTTGAAACGGCCATTCGAATTGGTGAAGGACATTATCAATATAATCAGCCGTTACCGATAAATAAGAAAGCATTTGATATTATCAGAGATTCTTTTAGTCAGTTCGGACTCGGCATTCGTACTGGTATTGATTTACCAAATGAACAAATTGGATTTAAAGGCCCTTCAAGATTAACTGGTTTATTATTGGACTTATCCATTGGACAATACGATACATACACCCCCATGCAGTTAGCTCAGTATGTTTCGACCATTGCGAATGATGGTTATCGCGTTCAACCAAGAATTGTGAAAGAAATACGAGAACCGGCTTCAGCGACAAATGAAATCGGGAGAATTGTTCAGGACTTCAAGCCTAATATCTTGAATCGAATCGAATTGCAGGAAGGTTGGCTTGAAACCGTGCAAGAAGGTTTCCGCCAAGTTATGCAAACACCAGGAGGGACAGCATACAGAAGATTTGGAAATGCTTTATATTCTCCAGCAGGAAAAACTGGAACAGCGCAGGCGTTTTATGATGGGCCTGAAAGAAAGAATTACAAAGAACCACCACCCGTGATGAATTTGAGTTTGATTGGATATGCACCATTTAAGAATCCTGAAGTAGCCATGTCTGTTATGGTTCCATGGGCATACGAGGGTGAAAGTGGCCACACAGCGAACTATGAAATCGGTCGAAGGGTCATGGATGCTTACTTCGAATTAAAGAAACAAAGAATGGCACAACAATAAGAAAGAAGCATCCTCAGCGATGCTTCTTTCACTTTAAAGCGACATTATGTAGTTTCATAGTAAATAATAATTTTCCAGGTCAGGGAAGTGAACACGTACTTCAGTAAATTCTCCATACTCGGAGGTAATCGAAATCTTATGTCCCAACTTTTCTGCCATTTTATTCGACAGGTACAATCCCATTCCGGTTGCACCGCGTGTTAAACGTCCATTCTTTCCAGTAAACCCCTTTTCAAACACTCTCGGCAAGTCTGTAGAAGATATTCCTATCCCATTATCCCAAATGCTTATGTACTTGTTCTCCGGACATAATGAAATCTTGATTGTTCCGTTTTGGTCTGTGTATTTTATGGAATTCAATAATATCTGCTTTATTACATAGCTAAGTGCTTTCTGATCACTTAATACTTTCATTTTCTTGGCATCAAAGACGAGAGTGATTTTTTTGGAAATGAATAGGTTTGATTCTGCCTTCAGTAGGTCCTTAATGATTTTTGGTACTGAAATTTCCTGTATCAAATAATCTTTATTAAATTCGCTTAAACGAGAAAAATACAAGGCTTGATCGACATATGACTCAATGCGATTGATCTCTTCAAGCAAGGAGGTAGGTTGCCCATTCGTTTCAATAATCAACTTTGAAACAGCCAACGGATTTTTTATTTCATGAAACCAAGTAGTCATATATTCAAGTTGTTCTTTTTGTTCCTCTTGAAAAAATAAAATTCTTTCTTTTAGGACATCTTGTTGCTCCATCATGCAATGAAAGTAAACTCTTTGTTCGTTCGTTTCATAAGTCATATTTTCAGAGAACTTTTTGAGCTGATTTCTCTTTACATTAAAAGAAATCATTAAGTAGAGCAGGAAAATAAGTGTACAACCTATAAAGAGGTATGCAATATTTGAATCTTCGAGAACGAAGTATGGATCAGAAAATATGGTTGTACCCACAAAAATCATCATAAAAACAAACATGGCAATGAGCCTTTTTTGATCAGATACATATGCTTTGAATGTCATGAAATCATATACCCCTGTCGTTTTTTCGTGGTAATGGGATCAATTGAACCACTATCAGTTATTTTGCGGCGAAGTCGAGCAATGTTAACGGTAAGGGTATTGTCATCGATGAAGTTTTCATCCTGCCACAAAGCTTGCATGATTTCCTCCCTGGATACAATCTGACCCTGCTTTTTAAACAATATGTACAAAATTTGAAATTCATTTTTCGTTAAATTTATTTCTCCTGAGTCGAAAGAAAGGGTGCTGCGATCCAAGTTCAGCACAAAACTATTGCAAACGAGAGTGTCTTTTTCAGTAGATCTATAAGAATATTGCCTTCTTAACAATGCATTTACCTTCGCCATTAATACTTCCAGGGAAAACGGTTTTTGAATGTAGTCATCTCCACCCATATTCATGGCCAAGACGATATCCATATTTTCCGATCGTGATGAGATAAAAACAATCGGCACGTTTGATTGCTGACGAATTTTTTGGCACCAGTAAAATCCATCATAGAAGGGCAGATTGATATCCAGTAAAACGATGTGGGGATTGATAACCGTAAACTCTTCAGCAATCCTCTCATAGTTTTGAGTGATATGAGGGTTAAATCCCCATTTGCTCAAATGATCAAACAAAATGCTACTGATTTTAGGATCATCTTCAACAATCATTATTTTGTACATGATTTCACAACACTTTACTTTAAAATATTTAACAACATTTTACTATATTTTAATATATTTGTAAGTTTATGTTTGTTTATTTATCATAGAAATGTAGAGAAGTGAAGGGAGTGGAAAAGATAATGAACAAGATACATATATTCGGAATCCCCAGTTCAGCGGGAGCTTTATTTAAAGGCACTGAGTGGTCACCTTATGCAATTAGAGAAGCAGGTCTTATGGATAGACTCGTTGAAGCAGGGTGGAAAGTGGAAGACTTCGGAAACATTGTTTCCAGCGATGAGATGCTACGCCACAATGTTGGGCCTGTAAGGAATTGGCCTTCACCTAGAATGATCTGGGAAGCGACCGTAAATCAAACAGAAACCTTATTTTCAAACGATGCTTTTACAATGATTTTAGGCGGCGATTGCAGTATTGAGGTAGGTACGTTTACTGCCTTCAAAAAGACATATGGTGAAAATAGTCATTTACTCGTTGTAGACGGACATGTCGATACCGTTCATCCTCGTGGAGATGCTTGCATAGGAGCAGCAGGTATGGGGCTTTGGTTCCTAACACAAGACAAGAAAGTGTGGTGGACAGAAGAACCTACTCCACCACAATCGATTTCTATCATAGGTCCTCACACTTTAAGTGAGAACGACTGTGGAATCAATATCCTGCCATTGGCAGAATTGAAACATGAAGGAATAGTGGGAAAAATAAAAAGTCACTTGGCATCAATTCCCTCCGATAATAAAATCCTTGTCCATCTTGATGTAGATGTACTTCACGAAAGCATTATGCCTTCTGCCTATTCGCCGAGCCAAACGGGCCTTAATCGTAATGAAGCATTGGAACTGTTCAACAACATCTTCAGTGACCCACGTGTGAAGGGAATAGAAGTAACGGAATTTTCGGCGCAAAAGGACGATAACGGTGAAAGCGCAAAAATGATTGTAGATTTGCTTTCACTCGTTAAAATGAATCAAGCTTAAGAAGGGAGTTGTTTATATGCTCCAAGGAGAAAAAGTTTCTCTTCGATTTCTTGAAAAAGAAGATTTAAGAACCGTTTGGGAGTTTATTTACGGTCAAGAAAATCCTGAATGGAAAAAATGGGATGCACCTTATTTTCCTTTAAAGTATATGGATTTTGAGACTTACGAAACGGAAATGCTCAATAAAATCAAGCATCATATTGAACCCCGCATGGTTATTATTGCTGATGGACATATTATCGGTATCGTTTCATATTACTGGGAGCACGAGCCTTCACAATGGCTTGAGGTTGGAATAGTGATATATGAACCTGAGTATTGGAGTGGCGGGTATGGTACGGAAGCACTAAAATTGTGGATAGATCATCTCTTTGAGGTTATGCCTATCCATCGTATTGGACTTACAACTTGGTCAGGCAATCATCGCATGATGAAGGCTGCTGAAAAGCTCGGAATGATTCTTGAAGGTAGAATGCGAAAATGCAGGCAATATAATGGAGAATACTATGATTCTATCAAAATGGGAGTTTTGAAGGAAGAGTGGTTCCAGGATTAAAAAAGAAACAGCGCACACCTTCATAGGGGTGCGCTGTTTCAATATCATGCTACTTTACCGTTTTACGAGCAGTCTCCGAAATTAGATCAGCTAGGATAACTAATAAAAGATAACAAGTAAGAATTAACGTGATTTCGCTATAATGGAAAAAGCTCATGCTAAGTTTAAACTGTAATCCAAGACCACCCGCACCTACGAAACCGACCACAATGGTCGTTCTCATAATCACTTCCCAACGATATAGGAGATAAGTCAGAAACTTTGGCATAACGGCTGGGATCACACCGTAAAAAAGTTGTTGCCACTTCGACGCTCCCGAGGAAGCAAGATTTCGAATCGGACGAGCATCAATGTTTTCAATGGTTTCAGCCCAAAGCTTACCTAAAATCCCAATATTATGGAGAGCAAGAGCGATAGCACCGGGCAATAATCCTGGTTTTAAGATAAAGACAATCAGAAGTGCCCATACTAACTCTGGTACTGCTCTTGAAAAAACGTACGAAATTCGAATCAGCACATAGATTGGCCAGTTATACCACCGCTTCGAAGAGGTAAGAGATCCATCAGCAACATTTCTTGACGCAGGAATGACCGTAACGATGGAGAAGAGGGCAGCGATACCTATTGCCATAATACTCATGATAAGCGTATCAAATGTTAGATTAAGAGCCATCTCCCAGCTTTCCCGGTTTGTAAATGCTGGATTTTCCTCGTTTAACCCTAACAATCCAGTAAAAAACTTCTGGGCAAATTGCAAGTTGCGGTCTGTAAACAATCCACTGAGATTTGCCGATTCGTACACGTAAATATACCACCATGATAAAGTCATGATTATCACAGAGAACCAAACCGAAATTCTGCCAATCCTCATATGTATTTTTTGTTCCATTAAACCCTTTCTAATCAACAGACTCCATAGATCCACTAAAAGGACGAGGAGAATCAAAAAGAAAACAAAAGTCCAAACTTCATTATACTTCAGATCAGCCAGCGATAATTGGATTTGATAGCCTAAACCGCCCAAACCGACAAAACTCATAATCGCAGAAGAGCGGATGGCGCATTCGAATCTATACATCGTATAACTAATCATATCTGCTCTTACGAGGGGGATATAGCCATAGAACAAGCATTGCAGCCTTGAAGCTCCTGCATTCTTAAGTGCTAAAATCGGCGCAGTTGGAACATCGTTTAACATGTCTGCGAAAACTCTTCCTAGAATGCCTCCGTATGGGATGGCTAAAGCAAAGATAGCAGCAAAAGGGGAAAGACCGATGGCTGCAACAAATAACCATGCCCAAACAAGTTCATGAATGGCTCTTGTAAAACCTAAGATTCCTCTGAAAAATATCCTTGAAGAGTAGTTGGCTACCTTACCTGAAAACAATACACCTGACGCAAGTACACCAGCAATAAAAGCATATACAATGGCAAAAGTCATACCTGCTGCGGCATAGGCGAGTGTTATCCAAGATGATTCAAATGCTATTGCGATAATGTCCTTTTCAAGGTTAGGATGAAAAAATCCTTCCACAATTTCACCTATCATCATACTGCCACCAGGATGAATCAGGTTCGAATTCCATCTTACAAAAAGCAGGCTCCAAACAAACACTAAGAACAGCATCAACGTCAGGATAGAGCGTTTATGCAAATTAAAAACTTTCCCGACCCTGCCCATCTAAACAGTCTCCTTTAATAGATAGAGCTGTTTCAAATGCGAATCATTGACATCGGAAGAAGGGAGGTCGAATAAAATTTTACCATCCCGTAAGGCAATGATTCTTGTAAAATACTTCTTGGCATACTCAACTGAATGAAGACTTGCAACGAGCGTCTGCTGTTCTTCTTGCGCAAGTTTCGTTAGTAACTTTAGTACATCCTCAGCCCTTGCAGGATCAAGTGACGCTACAGGTTCATCTGCTAAGACAATTTCTGGTCCTTGTACAATTAATCTAGCTAAGGCAACCCTTTGCTGCTCTCCACCTGAAAGATTAGTGGTTTGCTCAAATAACTTGTCACCAAGTCCGACTCGTTCCAAGGCATCATGCGCTATTTTCTTATCTTGTGGAACGAGGAGAGAGAAGACTGATTTGAAAAATCCCCAATCAGAAAGTCGGCCGGCTAAGACATTATGAATGACCGCTAGCTGTCCAACGAGGTCAAACTGTTGCCGTATCACGCCAACCTTTTTAGCGAACTCTTTACCGCTACGATATTCTTTTATCTGTTTCCCATCTATTTTCAAACTGCCAGTGTCCAGGTCAACAAGACCAGCTAGAGAATTCAATAGAGTCGTTTTTCCGGCTCCACTCGGTCCGATCAAGGCAACCATTTCTCCCTTTTTAAGGGTAAAAGAAAGGGAAGATAGTGCTATCTTCCGCTCAAAGTGTTTTGTTATTTGTTTTACATCAATCATAGAGTCTGAAGACATGAATTTTAGCTCCTACTTAATGATCTCTAATTCTTTAGCGACCTTTTCAATTGCTTTATAGTTCTCATTTTTTGTTTCAATGAATTTGTCTGTTTGGAAGAAATCAAGAATTTCCTTTTGTTCACTATCCATTTCTAATAGAGCTTTTTTGACACTGGATTTAGTATCTTTGTCTATTTTATTAATCATCCAGTGATAATCATAATAAGCAGGTGTTGTATAAAATACATCTACTTTTGAAGTATCTACTTTCTTTTCGGCAACGGCCGCTTCCCAAACTGCTTCATTTAAGGCACCCGCTTGGAATGCACCTGACTCTACCAGTTTATAAGTAGTATCGTGTGAACCTGAGAAATTCGGCTGACCTTCGAAGTCTTTTTTGGGATCGATTCCTTTTTCATTCAAAAAGAAACGCGGCATCAAATGGCCTGATGTAGAGCTTTCACTTCCAAACGTGAAAGTTTTACCTTTTAAATCTTCCAACTCTGTAATTCCAGAATCCTTAGCCGCGATGAAAACTGAATGAAATTCTGCATCCCGTGGTCTCTGAGCAATTGCTTCTGCTTCAGGAACAAGATTGTGCGCTTGCACGCCTGTCAATCCACCAAACCACGCCAAATGAATCTCACCTCGTTCAAATGCAGTTACAAGAGCCGCATAATCAACAGATGGAACAAATTCGACTTTCATTCCTGTTTCCTTAGCAAGATACTCAGCCACTTTATCCATGCTTCGATTAAGATCAGCTGCGTTTTGATCAGGTATCGCTCCTATTTTCAAAACTTCCTGCTTTGTTTCTTTATTTTTAACTTCCTCTTTTTGTGAACAGGCTGTCATCGAAATAAGGAATAATGCCATAAGTATGCCGATAATCCATTTTTTCATCATTATTGCCTCCAAATATGTATTTTTACAAATATATTTCACCGAATAAAAATGAAATACACGCATTTAGTAATTCTTTCATAAAAGCCATAACTTTTGCAAGCAACAACCCACAGAAAATATCCCCCTACAGCATACTGAAGGGGGATGGGGAAACAAATCTTACATTTACATTCATACTAAATGGATATGGATTCTTTTAGAAACATCAGTCGTGATGTACCTTTTTACCGTTGTAAAATTTCGCTCCCATTTGAACTGGATTCTCCTTTGCTGAAACATGTAGTGTTTTCAACCTAAAGACTGCAGTTTTACTTCCTAATGAGGACCTGTATTTATCCACATGTGAGCTTGCCAAAGGTTGGTTATAATAGCCAGGAACATATTTATCCAACATTTTTTGCATAATGACTGTCGCTGTAACCAAGTCTGAAATATACTCAATCTCTCCGAATAGCATTACACTCATGTAAGCTGTATCTGTTTTAGCCGGAACGGGATTGGTCATTGTCCCCATATCTTCACTTACAGTAAAACATGCGCTAGGATTGTCACGAATGATATCCACCTTACGTCCTTCCGATGCACCATGAATGAAGATATCCCCCATGTAATAAACGAAATTAAGCGGAATTACGTATGGAGATCCTTCATCAGATAAGCCTAAATAACCCGTTTTCATACTTGCTAAGAATGTTTCAATCTTCGTTTGATCGTTTACTTCCAATTTAGATTGTCTAATCTGATTCTTCACTATATATCCCCCTAAGTATTCATGTTAAAATCATCTTAAAATACATTTGGACTCACCAAAAGTGACAGTTTTCACATTTTAATTGGGGTCAGTTGGAGGATCAATGGACATCATACCACTTATTGATAGACAGCATTCTTTGCCGATTTACAATCAACTATATCTTTATTTTCGGAATCAGATCGAATTAGGAAACCTTGGGGCTGGAGGCAAATTACCATCAATCAGGCAGCTTGCCACAAGCTTAAACATCAGCAGAAACACAGTTGAAATTGCTTATCAGCAACTATTAGCAGAGGGATATATTGAAAGCAAACCAAAGAGTGGATTCATTGTCACTGATTTGGAGGGCCACGATTTAAAACCGAAGAAAATCAAAACAGAGGTGAAAATAGTAAAGGAAAACTTGAGTAGTGAGATGATTGACTTTCAATATGGCGACATTGATCTTGATAAGTTCCCGCATAAACAGTGGAAGAAGTGTGTAAATGAAGTGCTCACCGACTACAAACAATCCACTTTTTCATACGGTAATAAAAAGGGACACGAAGGGTTACGGATGGAGATAGCTGATTACCTTTTCAGATCACGTGGCGTTCAATGTTCACATGAAGACATTATCCTATGTGCAGGAACTCAATCATCGATGACGATGATTGGTCAATTACTAGATTTAAGAGGAAAGAGAATCGCTTTTGAGAATCCAGGCTATGATGGGGTTAGAAATATCTTTCAAAACTTCGGGAGTGACATATATCCGGTCAGTTTAGATGATGACGGAATAAACATGGAAGTACTTGAGAAGAGCGACGCAAAAGTTTGTTATGTTACGCCATCACATCAATTTCCGCTTGGCATGATTCTTCCGATAACGAAACGTATGCGATTATTACAATGGGCTTTAGAGACCGACAGTTATATCATTGAAGATGATTACGATTCTGAATTCCGCTACCAAGGACAGCCGGTACCGTCACTAAAATCGCTAGACACAAATTCACGCGTTATCTATGCAGGGACGTTTTCCAAAGCATTTCTCCCTGCAGCACGCATGAGTTATGTCGTCTTGCCATCAGAACTAACAAAGAAACACGAACAATATTTATCCCACCATAACCAAGCAGTTTCACCAATCATACAAGAAGCCATCTTTCATTTTATGCAAAAAGGATACTTTGATAGACACATCCGGAAGATGCGTAAGGTTTATCACGATAAACATGATATTCTCATCAAGAGCATACATAAATATTTTGACAGTAATGTCAAAGTAATTGGACAAAAGGCTGGACTCCATCTATTACTCGAATTCCCTCATTTGAATTATAAGGAATTCTCAAAACAAGCACGGAGGAAAAACGTCATCATCTATAACACAGATAAATTTTGGATGAAAACTGAAACGAACAATATGATCATGCTTGGTTTCGGTGGTTTAAGTTTAGAGGAGATCGAGTCGGGAATTAAAGCTCTGGCTCAGTCATGGAATGACCTTCAGTACAAAAATAATTAGCTCTGTTAAATGTGCCTGTATATTTTCGCTCCAGGCACTTTGCTTGCCGCGGGACATTGAATGGCTTCCTTGAATGAACCCACGCACGAAGAAAATGCGATAGCACAAGGAATTCTCCCCTGAATTTACATCGCACGATATTATGCGATAGCATAATGGCGGATTTTCGAGGAGTCTTCGTGTCATCCACTCCAGTTAACATTGTTTAATAATCAACCTTAAACTTTAACAGAGCCAAATATAAACCTAGTTGTGACTCTTTTTTGAAAAAAATTTTAAAAACCTTTCGACACTAACAAGGGAAATGGTCGCTTTCCTAGACAGGTTTATCCACGCTTCTTCACATAACACTCCTAAACCCTGTAAACAGTAGGGAATAGGAGTGTTTTTCGTCATAATTTGTAGGAATTTATGTTGTTTCAATCAGATGATTTATTGGTATAAATGAATTAAAGAAACAACCTAAACATATACACTTCATGAAAAGACGATAAACATCATTTTGAATGTAATTTCAATTAAAAGCGACAAATAACAGACCAAAAAGAGGAGTGAAAAATATGAAAATTCGAGTTGGAAGCTGGCAGGCATTAACATTACAAGACAAAATCTTCATTCTAAAAGCTATCAGTGACCGTTCTAAGTACAAAAAAAGCGCATGATGGAAGAAAAACACAACGCAATCAAGGGAGAAAATACTCGGCAGATGATGAAACTTATAACTTATAAAACGTGAGGTCAGATATGCGATGCCTAATAATGGCAACGTTATTATCTGACCTATTTTATTTCATTTTTAAAATCCTTACACTTTTCATCGATAATAATCATTCACATGTTTACGATTGGACATTCTAATAATAGAATGGGTTCTAAAAAAAGAATGTCCTCTATGTATGTACAACTCTAAAAAATATGTTACATTATTTATTAAGGAAAGCCATTACAAGGCTATTTTTACCAACTTAAAGTGTCCGCACTGAAAAAACAATTGTTTTCGTTACGTTTACATTTACGATGTTCAAGGAGGATGGATTTATGTCTAGCATGGGGTTAGAGAAATTTTTGACAGATAATCTTAACGATTTAAAAGAAAAAGGTCTATATAACGTGATTGACCCACTACAAAGTGCAAACGGACCAATCATTAAGGTAAAAGGAAGAGAACTTATTAACTTGTCCTCAAACAATTATTTGGGATTGGCAACTGATGACCGTTTAAAGAAAGCAGCAAATCAAGCGATTGAGAAGTTTGGAGTTGGTGCTGGTGCAGTCCGAACCATTAACGGAACACTTGAACTTCATACAAAACTTGAAGAAAAACTGGCAGAATTTAAACACACAGAAGCTGCCATCGCTTATCAGTCAGGTTTTAACTGCAACATGGCTGCCATTTCTGCTGTTATGGACAAAAACGATGCCATTCTTTCGGATGAACTTAACCACGCTTCCATAATAGATGGTTGCCGTTTATCAAGAGCAAAGATTATTCGTTTTAACCACTCAGATATGGAAGACTTAAGAGCAAAAGCGAAGGAAGCAAAAGAATCTGGACAATACAATAAAATCATGGTCATCACTGACGGCGTTTTCTCAATGGATGGTGATATTGCATTGCTTCCTGAAATAGTCGCTATTGCAGAAGAATTCGACTTAATCACTTATGTCGATGACGCACATGGTTCAGGTGTATTGGGTGATGGTGCCGGAACAGTTAAGCACTTCGGTCTTTCTGATAAAATCGATTTCCAAATTGGTACTCTATCAAAAGCCATTGGCGTTGTTGGAGGGTATGTTGCAGGGAAGAAGAACCTGATTGACTGGCTGAAAGTCCGCAGTCGTCCATTCTTATTTTCTACATCATTAACACCTGCAGATGTTGCTGCTAGTATTGCATCCATCGAAATTTTGATGGAAAGCACAGAACTTAACAAACGCCTTTGGGAAAATGGTGATTACCTGAAGAAAGGTCTAAAGCAATTAGGCTTTAATATTGGTAACAGTGAAACGCCAATTACACCATGTATCATTGGCGATGAAAAACTGACGCAACAATTCAGTACTCGTTTGAACGAGGAAGGCGTTTATGCAAAATCGATCGTTTTTCCAACTGTTCCAAGTGGTACAGGACGCGTAAGAAACATGCCTACTGCAGCACATACAAAAGAAATGCTTGATCAAGCAATTGCAATATATGAGAAAGTCGGTAAAGATTTAGGAATTATCAATTAAAAGACGTATTGTTTTTGGAGGAATCGGAACATGAAGAAAATTATGATAACTGGCGCACTTGGCCAAATTGGGTCAGAACTTACCCTAAAATTAAGAGAAATTTACGGAACAGATAACGTTGTTGCAACAGATATTCGCCAAAATGAGAGTGAAGCAGCCCAAAACGGTCCATTTGAAATCGTAGATGTAACAGATATGAAGACAATGGTGGAAATCGCTAAAAAGCACCAGGTGGATACTGTGATGCACCTCGCTGCACTCTTATCTGCTACAGCTGAAAAGAACCCAATTTTTGCTTGGAATCTTAATATGGGTGGATTGATGAATGCACTAGAAACCGCGAGAGAAGTCAATGCTCAATTCTTTACACCAAGCTCAATCGGTGCTTTCGGTCCTTCCACACCAAAGGATCAGACTCCACAGGACACGATTCAACGTCCAACAACGATGTATGGAGTTAATAAGGTAGCAGGTGAATTGTTATCTGATTACTACTTCCACAAATTTGGATTAGATACGAGAGGACTACGCTTTCCGGGCTTAATTTCTTATGTAACTCCTCCTGGTGGTGGTACGACAGATTATGCAGTAGAAATTTATTATGAAGCGATCAAAAATGGTAAATACACCTCTTACATTGATAAAGGAACTTACATGGATATGATGTACATGCCAGACGCTCTAAATGCCATCGTTGACCTTATGGAAGCTGACGCTTCTAAGTTAGTGCACCGAAATTCCTTTAACGTAACGGCAATGAGTTTCGATCCAGAAGAAATTGCAGCATCAATCAGCCAGCATATTCCTGGTTTTGAAATAAACTATGCAGTTGATCCTATTCGTCAGGCGATTGCAGATAGCTGGCCAAATTCAATCGACGCAACAGCTGCAAAAGAGGAATGGGGTTTCAAAGCAGAATATGACCTTGCAAAAATGACAGCAGATATGCTTGAGAAACTAAAACAAAATTAATATTTCAATAAAGTACCCGCTGTTTGCGGGTCTTTTTATTTTGGCGCGATGTTGCTAATTGAACGTAGTTTAGGTACATTTTGTGAAACTGGCCAGAAATCTCGGAAAATTGGGTACAAATGAAAAAAATTAAATTAAAAACCTAAGTATTTGTACAAAAATCCTTTCAAATTGTACATATTAAAGACTATGGTGAGTCCAGAGCCAGGTTTTTGAATCAATATTTTGAAAATCATTCTTTTTTATAATAAAATGGAATAAATATCTTTTTAAGTTGGGGGAAATAGCATGAAGCAATATGAAGTAACTGTTGAATTTTGTATGATGTGAAACTACGCACCAAAAGCCGCGAGTCTCGCGGAAGAATTGTTTACACATTTTAACCGAAATATCCCTAAACTAAATCTTATTCCAGGCTCTGGTGGGATTTTTGAGGTTTCGGTAAATGGAAAATTAATTTACTCGAAAAAAGATACAGGGATATTCCCACAGACAGAAGAAATAATTGAGTTGATTGAAGCAAATTAATCAGAAGGCTGTTTCCAATAGGGACAGCTTTTTAAAGTTACAATAAGATTATTATGTAAACTAAACAACAAAAAGAAGTAAAGCGAAATTCAAGGAAGAGTGATAAAACAGTCCTTTCCTAAGCCTAACTCCTTTTTGCTAATAGACACTTCTAATACTCCTTCTCTAAAAGCAGCCTCAACTTTTTTAGTTATAATGAGGAAAGGAAACTCTACAGTTCGATTTCTCACTTGGCTTTTTTTATAGGAAGTTAACGAAAGCTTTGCTGCTGTGATAATAAGCTTTTGCTTTTCTATATAAACGGACACTTCCGATGAATGATAATCACTTAAAAGGGCCTCAACAATAAGATGCGTGTCAGTTTCAAAAAGATCAATCCGGAATTGCGAATGATCAAGGTACGTGGTCAAAGGATCCAAAAAGAAATTTTCCAACCATTTTTCCATACTTTTTTGGTCAATGAACGCTTCTTCGCTGTTCGATGACATAATGATAACCCCCTTGCTTGGTTTATTTTATTCATTTCATGAAAAATTGTGAAAGTGCTATAATGATGTTGTATTTTGAAAGAGAAGAGGTAATCCAATGAAAGAATGGCTTCGCTCCATACCGCCTGTACATGAATTCCAAAAAGACTCACGTTTTTTAACATATACAAGTAATAACCAGCTTGATAACATAATCGCGACTGAGAAGTTGAAACAGACACTTACGGAGGTAAGGGAACTTATCTTGGAAAACTGTTGGGACGGATCACTGCCCGGAACTGAAGAATTCCTAATCGATATTTTTACGTTATTAGAGTCAAAAACGAGTAATGAACACACCTACACACTTAAACCTGTCATCAATGCCACAGGGACGATTTTACATACGAATCTTGGGAGAGCAAGATTGAGCAATAATGCCATGAAACATGTAATTGAAACGGCACAGTCATACTCTAACCTGGAATATGAGATAGCTGAAGGAAAAAGGGGATCAAGACACAGCCATATTGAGGCCATCCTAAAGCAGTTAACCGGTGCTGAATCCGCAATGGTAGTCAACAATAATGCTGCTGCCGTTTACTTAATCCTCAATGCTCTCGCCAAAGAAAAAGAAGTTATTGTTTCACGTGGTCAGCTCGTGGAAATTGGCGGTTCATTCCGAATCTCATCTATTATGGAAGAGAGCGGTGCTAAAATGGTGGAAGTTGGTACAACAAATAAGACTCATTTGTATGATTATGAGAACGCCATTTCTCCTGAAACAGCCATGATCATGAAGGTGCACACAAGTAATTTCAAAACCATCGGATTTACAAAAACAGTCGAGACAGAAGAAATAGCAAGTTTAGCAAATCAGCATGGTTTAATTTTTTATGAAGATTTAGGAAGTGGAGCTCTTTACGATTTCCGCAAACACGGTATTGGGGATGAGCCGGTCGTTAAGGAGATACTTGATGCTGGTGCTGACATCATTTCATTTAGTGGAGACAAATTGCTTGGAGGTCCTCAAGCAGGAATAATTGCGGGGAAAAAGAAATGGATTGACCGCTTAAAGAAACATCAGCTTGCTCGCGTTTTGCGTGTTGATAAGATGACCTTGGCTGCATTAGAAGGAACATTGCTTGATTATCTTAAAGGAGAGAAGGGACTTAGACAGATTCCAACACTCCGAGACCTTCTAACTGATAAGAATGAAATGAAAGAAAGAACAGAGTACTTTATACAGAGACTAAGGGATATTAATCCACTGATTGATGCAAGGATTGATGTGAGCTACAGTCAAGTTGGTGGAGGGACAATGCCCGAAGTGGAGTTGGAAACATTCATTGCAGCGTTAAAGCATAAAGGACTTACCGCTGAACAAATGGCAATGAAATTAAGGAAAGGGCAGAAAACATCCATTGTAGGACGAATACAAAAGGATGAATTACTGCTCGATTTAAGGACTGTTACAGATGAAGAAGAAATCATCATTCTCGAGGCTCTCCAAGACTTATCGTAGGCATCGAGCGATTTACAGCATATTTGAGAAGAGCCATGCAAAAATGCATGGCTCTATGTTTTCATCTTTATAATCTCAACGTTATTTTATCAAGTTACTACACTAAACAAAGATTAAGCTCTTTTTACATATCGTGATGCGAATTGTGCTTCTGGCGGGAATGGTTTCTATTTTTCACTTTATGAGAACCACTCAATGGCTGAGGTTGTCCTGATTCATTACCCTTAGGAGCATTTTTGCGCATATCTTTACTGTCGTTTTTGTTCATTTTTTCATCCCTCCTGACTGTTAGGATGCGATTTCAAATTCATTTTTATGCTGAATATTTTTTATAAAATAGCGTAATTTAACTGTACATGGATTCAGGAAGGATGTGAAAACATGCCATACAACAAAAACAAGCAACAAGCATTCCAAGCCGCACAACAAGGGTTGGAGGATGCTCAAGAGCTTTATTTTGAAATTGTGAAAGATAGCGGTGCATATGGTCATCAATTGAAGCATCTTAAACAAGAAGTAAATGAGGCTTATGCTCAAATTGAAAATGCCTTAGAAGTTGCTTCTGAGCATCAACGAGCACAACTTCAACAATTCCAACAGGATCTTCAAAACATGGTGACAGAAGTCAACCAAGTTGAATAGATGCATCATTTATACCAAGACAAAAAAGCAAACCCGGATAGATAAAACCGGGTTTGCTTTATGACGATCATTCTTCAATTATTGGTTTTTCTTGCGCTTTTTGTTGTTTTGTTTTTGAAGCTCAGATAGCTCAGAAGAGAACTCCTGATTAAATCCTACACCTTGTCCCTGTGCGTTTGCAGCATTCGCTCCATCTATTGCATGATTCGCTTTTTTCTTCGCCATTTGTCGTCACCCCCTCGTGTGTCTTATATTCCATCTTTTTCAAGATAATTATTCAATTATTGGTTTACTAAGATAATTTTATGGTTAAATATCAATGGATATGCCTTTTTAGAATATCTAATCATATAAGGGTATTACTCCTATACATAGTGGATAACTGTAATAACATAAGTGAAACTTATCAAAGACAATAACTTTCTTGTTATTTACTTATGTAGCAGATTATATTAAGATTGGAATTGTAAGAAAAGTTGAGATGGATGGGAATATTCACACTTTTCGACATACAAGTTTTTTTGTATGGTTTATGACGAAATTGGGGGTACAAGAAAATGGCAAAAACCGATTTATTTAATGCAAAGAGTTCATTTGACCTGAACGGTAAACGCTATCATTACTATCGCTTAAGCGCTTTAGAAGAAGCGGGTGCAGGCAAAGTATCAAACCTGCCTTATTCCATTAAAGTATTGCTTGAATCTGTTCTTCGTCAAATGGACGGTCGTGTTATCACGAAAGAACATGTTGAAAACTTAGCAAAATGGGGAACGTCTGAAGTAAAGGAAGTAGACGTACCATTCAAACCTTCTCGTGTTATCCTACAAGACTTTACAGGAGTACCAGCAGTAGTTGACCTTGCTTCATTAAGAAAAGCAATGGCAGATATGGGTGGAGATCCTGATAAAATCAATCCTGAAAAAACAGTTGACCTTGTAATTGACCACTCCGTACAGGTTGATAAATACGGAACACCTGATTCATTAGATGTAAACATGCAACTTGAATTTGAACGTAATACAGAACGCTATCAGTTCTTGAGCTGGGCTCAAAAAGCATTCAATAACTACCGTGCAGTTCCGCCAGCTACAGGAATCGTGCATCAGGTTAACCTTGAATTCTTAGCTGACGTTGTTCACGCTGAACCAACTGCAGACGGTGGATTTGAAGTTTATCCAGATACTTTAGTAGGTACTGACTCTCATACAACGATGATCAATGGTATTGGTGTCCTTGGATGGGGTGTAGGTGGTATTGAAGCAGAAGCAGGAATGCTTGGACAGCCATCATACTTCCCAGTTCCTGAAGTAGTAGGGGTAAAGCTAACTGGTGCACTACCAAACGGTTCAACTGCAACTGACCTTGCTCTTAAAGTAACTCAAGTACTTAGAAGCAAAGGCGTTGTAGGCAAGTTTGTTGAATTCTACGGCCCTGGTGTTTCTAGCCTTCCACTTGCTGACCGTGCAACAGTAGCTAACATGGCTCCTGAATACGGTGCAACTTGCGGATTCTTCCCAGTTGATTCCGAATCACTTGAATACCTTCGTTTAACAGGACGTGAAGAAGAACATATCCAAGTTGTTGAAAAATACAGCAAAGAAAACGGGTTATTCTTCGATCCTTCTATTGAACCAACTTATACTGCAGTTGTTGAAATCGATCTTTCAGTCATCGAAGCAAATCTTTCAGGTCCTAAGCGTCCACAAGATTTAATTCCACTTTCTGATATGAAGAAATCGTTCAACGATGCTCTTACAGCACCACAAGGTAACCAAGGTTTTGGTTTAACTGCTAAAGAAATCGACAAAGAAGTAACAGTTTCTTTCCATAACGGCGACCAAACTGTTATGAAGACTGGTGCAGTTGCAATTGCTGCGATTACAAGCTGTACAAACACATCAAACCCTTATGTACTAGTTGGAGCAGGACTTGTTGCTAAGAAAGCTGTAGAACTTGGAATGGAAGTTCCTAAGTTTGTTAAGACTTCTTTAGCACCTGGTTCAAAAGTAGTTACGGGATACCTTCGTGATTCTGGCCTACTTCCATTCCTAGAGCAACTAGGCTTCAACTTGGTTGGTTATGGATGTACGACATGTATCGGTAACTCCGGTCCATTAAGAGAAGAAATTGAAAAATCAGTAGCAGAAGGTGACTTACTCGTAACTTCTGTATTATCTGGTAACCGTAACTTTGAAGGACGTATCCATCCGCTAGTTAAAGCTAACTACTTAGCATCTCCACCTTTAGTAGTTGCATACGCATTAGCTGGTACGGTAAACATCGACCTTCAAAATGACGCTATCGGTAAAGATAAGAATGGTAACGATGTATTCTTCAAGGACATCTGGCCATCAACTGCTGAAGTAAATGAAGTGGTTAAGCAAACGGTAACGCCTGAATTATTCCGCAGAGAATATGAGCATGTGTTCTCCGATAACGAGCGTTGGAATGAAATCCAAACTGGCAATGACCCACTTTATACTTTTGATGAAGATTCAACTTACATTGCAAACCCGCCTTTCTTCGAAGGTTTACAACCAAACCCTGATGAAGTTAAGCCGCTTTCTGGTTTACGTGTAGTTGCTAAATTTGGTGATTCTGTAACAACTGACCACATCTCACCAGCAGGAGCAATCGGCAAAGATACTCCAGCAGGCAAATACTTACGTGAAAAAGGCGTTGAGCCACGTGATTTCAACTCTTATGGATCACGCCGTGGTAATCACGAAGTAATGATGCGTGGAACGTTTGCAAATATCCGTATTCGTAACCAAGTTGCTCCAGGTACCGAGGGTGGTTACACTACATTCTGGCCAACTGGTGAAGTTACATCAATCTATGATGCTTGCATGAAGTACAAAGATCAAGGTACTGGATTAATCGTATTTGCAGGAAAAGACTACGGAATGGGTTCATCCCGTGACTGGGCTGCAAAAGGAACAAACCTACTAGGTATTAAGACTGTTATCGCTGAAAGCTTTGAGCGTATCCACCGTTCAAACCTTGTATTAATGGGTGTGTTACCATTACAATTCAAGGATGGAGAAAGTGCTGATACTCTTGGATTGACTGGTAAGGAAACAATCGATGTTCAAATTGATGAGACTGTAAGACCGCGTGACATGGTTAAAGTTACTGCAACTGCAGAAGACGGAAAAGTAACCGAGTTTGAAGTACTTGTTCGTTTTGACTCTGAAGTTGAAATCGACTACTACCGTCACGGTGGAATTCTTCCAATGGTTCTTCGTGAAAAACTTAAAGCATAATCTATTTAAGAGTACTCCTTGGCACATCGCCAAGGAGTTTTTCAATATATATTGACAATTTTTCCAATAAATCCTAAACTAATGATTAACTGAAATGGAAGGACTGAGTAAAAGGGAATGAAGTACTAATCTTATTTTTCTAGGTTAATTCGAATATTTTAAAATTTCGAACCTGAAGAATAGGATAAGTCTGCCCTTTTTTAGAAAACATCAAATCGTTGCGTAATGGCAAAGCTTTTTTTCGTTCATTTTCTGCGACGAAACGATTTTTCTTTTTGTCTTCCCAAAGGCTGCTTGTTCACCTCTACAGGTTCTGTAGGAGGTTTTTTTATGTTTAATAGGGATAATATCTCGCCTTACATTAAGTTACATGAAGTAAGCTTAAGCTTTGCTGAAAAGAAAATACTGGACAAAATAAATCTAGAAATTTATCCTGGCGAAAAGATTGGTCTTGTCGGATACAATGGAGCTGGTAAAACGACGTTAGCTAAACTTATATTCGGTTCGATAGATGCTGAGAATGGATCTTTTATGAAAAAGAACCCCTGTAAAATTGGTTATCTCATGCAGTCCACGGATATCGTCCTTCAATCTGAAAATATCTTGCAGGATAAACAGAATTTCTCATATATGACGAGCCAACTTGGTTTATTAAAAACACACCAATGGAATGAAGAAAAATTAAAAAATCTCAGTGGTGGAGAAAAACTAAAACTTTCCCTTGCTGATTTGTGGTCTTCTACACCTGATTTGCTCATACTTGATGAACCGACCAATCATCTGGATATGAAAGGTATGGAATGGTTGATTCATGAAATTAAAGCCTTCTCTGGATCTGTGCTAATGATTTCGCACGATCGCCACTTTTTGGACCAAACCTCTTCAAAGATTATCGAAATCGAAAACGGCAAACTCATCGAATATCAAGGAAACTATAGTGAATATAAAATCGAAAAACAAAAGAATTATGAAGCACAATTACACCAATATGAAGTGCAACAGCACAAAAAAATGCAAATTGAAAACCAAATGGATAGACTCAAACGATGGTCAATTTCAGCACACATACAATCTACCAAACAGGGGTCTGCATCAGAAAGACGCCAAATCGGCTATAAAGAATTTCATCGGGTAAAGGCAAAAAAAATGGATAAACAAATAAAATCGAAAATGAAACGATTGCAGCAGGAACTGGATAAACGGAAGATTGAAAAACCGAAGGAAGACAAAGCGGTTGCTTTTGAATTCTCAACACAAGGTAAAAGAGGGAAAAGAATTGTCGAAGCTAAGGGGATTACTAAAGCATTTGGAAGCAAGACCTTATTTGTTGAAAGTCATTTTTATATCAAACAAGGCGATCGAGTTGCATTAATAGGAGAAAACGGTTGTGGAAAATCCACTTTATTGGGAATTATCTTGCAACAACAAGAACTTTCACGAGGTGAGATGTGGGTAAGTGAATCACTCAAAGTCGCCTATTTGAGTCAAGACGTACTAGATTTGCCCGAGAACCTAACTCCGATTGATTCATTATCTCTGACAAAAATTGAAGATATACAAAAAGCACGCACAATGTTAGCCCATATGGGGATAGACTCTAATAAGCTTCAAAAGAAGATTTCTCAACTTAGTCTCGGAGAGCGCACGAAGGTAAAACTCGTTGAATTATTACTGAAAGATTATGATGTATTAATTTTGGATGAACCAACAAATCATCTCGACTTACCCAGCCGTGAACAACTAGAATCCACGCTTTGCGAATATGAAGGTACTCTCATCATCGTATCTCACGACCATTATTTTATCGATAAGGTTTGTAATCAGTTACTGACATTTGAGGATGGTAAGATATACAGAGTAGAATCAGGGCTGTCAGAATGGAAAGAAAACAAAATGAAAAGAAATGTACACAGTGAAAGTGAAAAGAAGGAAAGAATGATGATCATTGAAAACAAACTTTCTGCCATACTAGGTGAGCTTTCACTGATCGATCAAAACGACGAGCGATATGCTGCTCTTGATCAAGAATTTAAAAAACTGCTTGAAGACAAGAAAAGCATTGGGTAATGGAAGAGCCATCTTATTTAGATGGCTCATTTTCTTCTAGAGATTCGATACTTGCGTGAGGTAGGCTTCGAGTAACTGTCGTTCTCTTTCAGCAGAAATCCCTGCCTTCCAGTCATTTTCGGTAAGATTTCTTTTACATTGCCAGTGATAGATTTCCTTAATTGTTTCATTAAGTGATCTAAAATGGAGTCCTGTTTCCAAAGCTTTGGAAATGTTTATAGAAAAGGTACCTTTCCAGGGTTCATCCTCCCCAGTTGTCAAAGCAAAGAGCTCAGGTACCCATAATGGCATTTCAGTCCATGGAGCAACACCATGATCCATTAAGAATTTTTCATCAGCCCATACAAATTCAGCGTCACTGCCTGTAACGGACTTAATACTTTGAAGAAACTCCTGCATGGTTACAGGATGATCTGGACCGGTTACATTAAAGCTGCCTACGATTTGTTTTTCCATGGCATTTAGAATCCATAATGCCATATCTCTATTGTCTATGTACTGAATGGGACGGTGAGGATTACCTGGAGCTAACACGGTTCCACCTTTAGCAACACGATGTATCCAATAAGGGAATCTATCCGTATAATCATTTTTACCAACGAGCTGTCCAGCCCTAACCTTTAGCACCCGTCCCGGCATACTCTTTTCTGCTTCTTGTTCACAAAGGGCCTTGAACGCTCCATAATATTCATAAAATTGACCTGTTGAGTCCTTGGTTAGTTCATCCGCCTGGTCGCTAGACATTGTTTGAAGTGGGTAATCTTCATCCAATCCGACCGGAATCCAATCACGATAAACAGAAATACTGGAAATAAACGTATAATGCTTCACATTGTTTTTGAGTAGCTGTGTAGATTCTCTAACAGACCTCGGTATGAACCCGCTAGTATCCAATACAGTATCCCATTTTCTATCCTTTAGAGCTGATAAATCACCATTTCGATCACCAATGAGAATTTCAACATTTTTAAGGTTTTCATTTTGATTCCCCCGATTAAAAATGCTGATTTCATGTCCACGTTTTTGAGCTTCTTCGATAAAAGCTCTTCCTAAAAATCGACTTCCACCAAGTACAAGAATTTTCATTTCCTCACTCCCAACATTTCTTATTCTTTATCATCGTATCAAATTATCGAATAATTATGATAATAAAAAGATTCCAACTCTTTTTAAGCCATTTAAATTGCATAGGAAGCGAAATTAATATACCTTATAACGTATGTGATATATTTAAAAGGAGGGGAGAATTTTGGACGCCTTTCAGATAGGCTTTCTTACAATACGCTATGAATGGCTTTATGCTGCCATCGCTTTTACCGTTACATACTTTACCCTTGAGCACATGACTAAGAAAGATAAACATATTCAAAAACAGGTTACCGAAACCCTTCTTAACAGTTTACTACTATGGATCCTAACCTTTAAATTGAGCGTAATCTTTTTTAGGCCAAGTATTATATTTGATAATCCGCTAGGAATCATATTCTTTTGGGGAGGACTGAAGGGGCAAGTTCTAGCAACATTTATAGCGCTAATCTATTTCATAATGAAATCTAAAAAGTTACAATGGCCGAATTCGCTTCTTTTATTAGTTACGTATTTTGTCACATTTATGCTTACATACATACTTATCAGAACTTTATTTCAACTAATAATATAGTGTAAAATACCTTTAGATATATTTATTGAGTTCAAAGGAGGAGCGGCATGATTAAAAAGGTATTGGCCGCAGTTGCCCTGATTGTGTTAATAACAGTGGCTATTGTACAGGCAATGGAGAAGAAAGAAGAACCGGTAAATAACAGTACAGGTATCGCTATCGGTTCAAAGGCTCCTGACTTTGAAGTTAAGACATTAACTGGGGAAACGGTCAAACTTTCTGATTACAAAGGTAAAAAAGTAATGTTAAATTTCTGGGCCACTTGGTGTCCTCCTTGTAAAGCAGAAATGCCGGACATGCAAAAGCACTACGAGCAAGGACACAAGGATTATGAAATTCTGGCAATAAATATTGATCCCCAACTTGATGTCCAAGGTTTTGTAGACGAAATGGGACTTACATTTCCTATTCTATTAGATGAGGACGACAGCATTAATACAAAGTATAAAGTGATTTCTATTCCAACTACTTACTTTATCGATAAAAAAGGGATTATCCGGGAAAAGTTTACTGGAGCAATGCCGCTTGAAGCAATGGAAGAATATCTGGAAGAACTTTAAAACATCGGCCGAGCCGATGTTTTTTATTATGTTCAATCATTCATTAAGACTTTATATCAAGTCAAATGATGTTTCATTTTCAATTATTAAATTACTTATAAATATAAAAAGTTAAAATACGATTAAATTTTCGAAAAGTTGTAATAATTAGAGCGGTTATTGGGCATTACTATTGTTAGAATAGTGGATAAGGAAGGTGATACCATGAGAAAGCCTCGTAAACGTTCTTTCGCAGAGCTTGTTTTAGAAAATAAGCGCCAATTATTGAAAGACCAGGCAGCAATGGACAAGATTGAAGAGCGTCTTGAAGAGAAGCGACTTGGAAGAGCCGAATAATTCTTACTTTGATTTCCATTCATGATTTTGAATCCCTCAGGACAAAATGAAGGTGAGGAGGGATAATCAAATGGGAAATCCAAAAAAAGACAGCAAACATTTTGTGCCTGAACATATAGGAACACAGCCTCGTACTGGCCATGGGAATAAAGGAAAGCAAATGGCTGATACTTCAGGCAAGCATGCCCAAGTCATCCAAACAAAAGGTGAATAAGAACATATGAATCATAAGAAACCCCGCGTATCTTCCCCCGGCACGCGGGGTTTCACTTATTCAATGAGAGTAATTTCCATCATATTTTCTTGCAAAAGTTACAAACTATATCTGTAACAGAAAAAGGAGGAATGAATGATGACTTATAATAATCAACCAAATCCTGATGATCGCAGTGACAATGTTGAAAAACTTCAAGCGATGATCCAGAATACAGACGATAACATCCGTAAAGCAGAACAATCATTGTCTCTTGCAGAGAATGAAGGGCAACGTAGCCAAATTGAAGCAAAGAACGAACGCAGACGTGAAAGTATCACAGAGATGCGTGCGGAAATTCAAGACGAAGCACATCAATAATCGAATCTGTAAGCGCGGAGAAACTTCCGCGTTTTTTCATGCCTTGGATTAGGTTGAGCAAAATTCGGATCTAAAAAAAGGATTTTACTACTGACCATTTTCCTTAGTTTGATTGCATTCCTTTTAAAAAACAGCTCTGAATGTGTTAGTATAATGGAAGTAAATTAAGTTAAAGAAGTGATGAAATTGGAACAACGTCAAAGCAAAGTGGAATCACCATTTCCTAAGTGGGAAAGTGAGTTATCCATAAATGGCCAATTGAAAAGTGAAGCGGAGATATTTGCATTTATTCGAGAAAGGGATGAAAAAAGCTATCCTGTTGAGCTGTCAAAGGCTTATTATCTGCTCGCATTGTCTCGAAGCAAACTGAAAGAAGATTCCTTAGCCAGGAGTTGGATGGATAAAGCCCTAAAACTCGATCCACAAAATGAAAGAGCGGCTCAGTATCTGGAAGAATTGAAATGGAATACGAAAAAGGATCTCCTTTCAGGTTTGAGTTTCCCTTTGATTCGAGAAACAGACAACCGTACTGCCAAAAAGAAAGTTGCTGAAGATTACATAAGAATCTGCCGAGAGTTTTTGGAATTAGCTGAAGAACAACAATATCCCTCCAAAAACCATACTGCAACATCTCAACTGAAGTTTTCACGATTAGCTTCCCTTTTAGAAGAAGTGATTGAAGAAACAAGCTTATTGTTAAAAGCAACTGAAGAATATGAACAATCCATTATTGGCGTTTTTCATACATCGGTACATTTTCAAGATTTAAAAAGACATTTAGAGAACCTTGAAAAACTTAAGATGGAGTGGAAGTCTCTCTTTGCTGAAAATGAAGAAGAAACAACCGATAATAGTGCGTTAACAGAACTTGAACAAATGATTGGTATGAATACGGTAAAGGCAAGGGTAGAGGATTTTTACCGATTTTTGAAATTCCAGAAAAAACGTAAAGAGATAGGCTATCAAATTAAAGACGAAATTAGCTTAAATATGGTGCTTACCGGTAACCCCGGAACGGGCAAAACAAGCTTAGCGAGATTGCTTGCGAAAATCTACAATGAACTTGGAGTCTTACCTCATGAACATGTGGTCGAAGCTGATCGTACTAAACTAGTAGGTGCTTTCGTTGGACAAACAGAGGAAAACGTTCGGGCACTGGTTGAGAAATCAATCGGTGGTGTTTTGTTTATTGATGAAGCATATAGTCTAAAACGCGAAGGGCAAACGTCTACAGATTATGGCCAGACTGCGATTGATACGCTTGTATCACTTATGACGAGTCAAGAATACGGAGGAAAATTCGCCGTCATTTTAGCTGGTTATACGGAAGAAATGCGACAATTCCTTGATACGAATCCTGGACTTCGAAGCCGCTTTCCGCAATCAAATATGATCCATCTAGATGATTATTCAAACGAAGAGCTCGTGCAAATTGCGGTTCAAATGGCTAAAGAGAATGACTATATTTTGACAGATGATGCAAAAATGGCACTGAACGACTTAATTGAGCGAGAACGAGTAGATGATACATTTGGGAATGCCCGTACGGTCAAAAATCTTGTTTTGGATGCCATCTTCAAAAAAGGAGCAAAATCTGATCTTGAAAAAGAGAATTTGATTGAATTTACCTTTTTAGAAAAAGATGATTTTGCCTGCTTTACAGATACGGATGCCATACTTCCTGCTGAAAAGCTACGTTCTTTAATTGGCTTGAAACAAATTAAGGATGAGATGAATACACTAGTTTCTTTCATTAAGATGCAACAATGGCGTAAAGAAAGAGGCTTACCGAGTGTTCCTATTCAACTACATTCGGTATTCAGTGGTAACCCTGGTACAGGGAAGACTACAGTTGCAAAAATTTATGCCGAATTCCTAAAAGAATGCGGAGTCCTTAAGAGAGGACATCTGATTGTGACAAGCAGAGCTGATTTTGTTGCCGGTTATATAGGGCAAACCGCCCTGAAAACAAAGAAAAAAATCAAAGAAGCATTAGGTGGAGTATTATTCATCGACGAAGCCTATTCGTTACTTGCTGATTCGAAAGCGGATTTTGGTAAGGAAGTCGTAGATACTCTTGTGGATGAGATGACTAAGCATAATGATAATCTTGTTGTCATTTTAGCTGGCTATCCAAAGGAAATGGAAGAACTCCTATTAAGTAATCCAGGTTTGAAATCGCGTTTCAAGAAGTTCTTTAATTTCCCTGATTACTCTGCTAATGAAATTTTAGCAATTACACTTGAACACAGCCGCCGTTTTGAATATGAAATGAGTGAAGAAGCTCAATCTTTCCTGTTACAAGCGTTCCAAACGACAAAAACGGAGGGGAATGGACGATTTGCGGCAAACTTGCTTGATGAAATGATTCAAGTACAAGCCGTCAGAATGATGAGTTCAGACAATTCAGTTGATCCATATGTAATGAACGAAGAAGCATTCATCATAAATAAAACAGATGCAGAAATAGCATTGTCTAAAATGGGGAGTGGGGAAAATCATGTTAATCTCTAAAAAAGAAGTAGAAGTTCGATACGCAGAAACTGACCAAATGGGAGTAGTCTACCACGCCAATTATTTAGTATGGATGGAACTCGGAAGAACCAGTTTAATTAAAGAATTAGGGTTCAATTACGCCGAGATGGAGAAGGATGGAATTATTTCTCCTGTTCTCGATATCCAAGCATCTTACAAAAAACCATTGAGATACGGGGAAACAGCTACGGTCAAAACCTGGATTGAAGAATACGATGGGTTTCGTTCAAAATACGGCTACGAGATTTTAGATAATCAAGGTGAAGTAGCAGTCACAGGCTTTTCTAGCCATGTTTGTGTCAAAAAAGAAAGCTTTCGTCCCATTTCCTTTAGAAAATTGTATCCAGAATGGCATGAAGCGTACGAAAAGAATAAAAAACCAACTGCTTAACCGAGGTGATAATAATGGCATTTGGGATCAAAAGGGAAGAACTTATGGAGTGGAAGAGACGGGTTGAAAGTGGGGAAATCGCTTTTCTTACCCACTATTGGGTTGATGACCGCTTCCCAGATGCTAGGACGGTCACGAAGGTAGGGTGTAAGGACCTTGTAAAGTTAATCAAATGGGGACAACAATATGGTTTAGAAAAGGAATGGATTCATCACCGACAAGGCTATCCTCATTTTGATTTACTTGGTTCTCGTCAGAAAGAAATACTGATTGCAGAAGGATTACAAAAACACCTTTGGTGATCATGAATACCTGAATGCTATAGGATGATTTCATCTACAAAAAAGAAGCTGATCGGTTGATCAGCTTCTTTCATTTTTCCTTTTGTCTAGCTCCAACGCCAAGCCAATTCTTATTGTACCTGGACTTGGTTACGTCCCTTATCTTTAGCGTTGTACAATGCTATATCGGCTCTTTTTAAGAGATGACGAGCTTGGTCATTCTCACTATATTGAGTGACACCGAAGCTCACGGTTACTTTATCAACTTCTGTAAATTCATTGTTTTCAACTGATTTCCTCAACGTCTCAGCGAAGCTAGCAGCATCATTGCTATTCATATGTGGAAGGATGACCAAAAACTCTTCGCCGCCCCATCTACCAAACACATCACCTTGACTCATTTTTCCACTAATCAAAGAAGAAAGTTCCTTCAATATTGTATCTCCCGCTGCATGACCATAAGTATCATTTATACATTTGAACCGGTCAATATCAAACAAGATAATCGAGAAACTCTTATTCGGATGATCGAGGAAATGGTGTAACGTCTCTTCTAGCATCCTGCGATTTGGCATACCCGTCAAAAAATCAGTATTGGCCATGACATCCATCGTCTGTTTATGAATATAAGCTTCTTTCAAATGCTGTAAAAAATAAAGTGCAAATACATAGACCGCATTTGATAAATAAAATTGGAACAGCGTATCGACCGCCTGATGATTAATTACGTCTGAAAACGTAATAATAGAAATAACCCCAATCATACAGGACATAAAAAAAATACTTCCTGCAACCATCAAGGCAATACGTCGACTGAAAACAAGAAAAATGAAAATATAGTATAAAGGAATCCAGTTTGTGATTTCACCTAATCCGCCACTAGCTTCTAGTGTCTTCCTATTGAATATCATAAGATCGGCTAACCAACTTAAATATACGATACTAATGATCATCATCGTGATAATTTCCATCTTCGGCAAATATTTGTCTTTAAATATCAAAATGAAGAGGACAAATAGCAACCATATATCCAATGCCGGAAACATATAATACATCACGAAATCGTTCTTATTATTGATACCATCAAAGAGCCATCCTAGAAATGTAGCACTAATGAGGAAAGGTAATATCCAAAAATATACTTTTTTCTTAAATCGGACGAAATATAAATCCTCTTTTGACTCTTTCATTTTTTCCCCTTAGAAAAATCGTTCTTTTACTTTTGATAATTAAATTCAGGTTCTTCAAACTTATTATTAAAATTCACTTCTAAATCATGTCCATCAAAGTACCATAAATCTTTTTCTTCTATATAATAAGTGATTCCGTCTACAACAGTTTGAGCTCCCAATCCTATTGGAGCTTCTTTTTCCACACCAAGCGAGAACCCTTTTTGGACTGTGCTACAACCTCCGTAACGAACGAAAAAACGAACAAAATCTCCTTCTTTTAAACCAATTTCATTTTGATACCAATTTGCTGCTTCGTTGCTGACAATAATATTCATAAGTATCTCCTTCCTAAAAGCACCTACCTATATTATAAAAGATAAACGGGGTTAATGCGAGTACATTAGACTGAGGGGAGTTATGACCACGTCTAAATAAAAAAAGCCCCCATTATGGGAGCCATTGCAGCATGTGGTCTAGTATTTCATTGTTTTTTACCGTTGCGTTTACTGCACCTACGGAACCTGCTTTTTCGAGTGGAAGCACTCTATAATTCTTTAAGTTCTTGTTTTCCACATAAGTTGGAATAAATACCGGATTAGAAAGTTCAATCTTTCTCTCATTTTTAGAGATAGTTTTCGTAATTTCCAAGGTTGCAATACCGCCGATATCTTTGTAATCACGCATTTGCCCAGACAGGAAATTCCCTAAAGAGTAGACGATAAAAGCTTTTCTTCCATCCGCTGCTTCAGCCCATTCCATAGGTTGCAGTACGTGTGGGTGATGTCCGAAAATGATATCTACACCTTCGTCAATAACGAATTGTCCTAATTCTTTTTGTTCGTTAGTAGGTACTCGTTGATATTCATTCCCCCAATGCAAAGCCATAATGACGACATCCGCCTCTTTACGGGCACGATGAATTTCATTTTTCATTTTTTCGCGATCAATAAGATTCACCAAGTATCCTTTTCCTTCAGGAACTGGAATACCATTTGTCCCATATGTGTAGGAAAGAAAGGCAAGTTTTATTCCGTTCTTACGAATGATTCTCAGTTTTTGTTGATCCTCAAAATTTTTGAAACTTCCCACATAAGGCAATCCCTTTTTTTCATAATAGCGAATAGCAGATTGGACTCCTCTTTCACCCTTATCAAGTGAGTGATTATTAGCATTCGTAACAATGTCAACTCCAGCATCCACAAATGCGTCTCCAACTTCAGTAGGGCTATTGAACATGGGATAGCTTGAAACACCGAGTTCTGCTCCACCTAAAACTGTTTCTTGATTTGCAACGAGAATATCAGGTGACTGAAGCAAAGGCTTTACTTCGGTAAGCATAGGTTTAAAATCGTATTTTCCATTCTTAAAGGCATCTTCATACACCCAATCATGAATCAAGATATCTCCAATGGCCCCTATCGTCAGCTTCTCGGTAAGACCTCTACTTTCGATATTCGTGTTACGAGAAGAGTGGGGAGCCGCAGAATAAATTTTTGCACTTGCTGTATTTTTTTGATAAAGCAGGAGGAATAATGAAACAGTAAAAAGGATGAGGACAGTAGAAATAATCAATAATGAAAAAATTTTTTTAGTTTTCATATGCAACCCCTTGTTCTTGTCGAATAAGCAATTTCTTTGTCTATCTATAACTACTATAATATATTTATGAAGTAATTTGATTAAAAATTTCACAAATAATGAAAGGAAGGATGCAGGATGTTTAAAATTAGCGGAAACGCTTACGATATTCTTTCCAAAACCATTAAAAATGAGAAAAAACACCCGACAGAACAATTGTTCGCAAGGGTGTCCATCGGCATTGGTTGAGGTGGACCTTCCTTAAAGCTGTCTCTGGAAGAGCGGCCACTTTCTCAGGATCAAATATTTGAGTTCAATGATATTAAAATTCTCATTGACGAAAGAGATTTCCCTTATTTCTCTCATACCAAATTAGATTATGTACGCGATGTATTAGGACAAGGAAAATTCCAGCTCCTAAAAATATAAAAGCGGATCCAAAATGGACCGCTTTTATTTATTGATCAAAAAAGATACAGTTCTAATTAAGTTAGTTTTCTTCGAGACCGTCAATGAACCTCAGCAGTTCATCAAAATTCTTCGTTATGGTAACAGGCAAGTTGGTATTCTTATCCAGAGAATTTGAGGAACCAAAAATTTCGACCATAAATTCATCACGATCCTCCGCTATATCTGTAGAAAAAGAGAATATTTGCCCTTGTTGCTCCGAAGATTCCATTCTAACCTTGTCCTCCTTAAAGTAATATCCATATTTATAGTTATAGTGTATAAAGATTTCCTTATAAAAATTCTAAGGTGAAACAAATTTATGACTAATTCGGTTAAAAACTCCAATTGCTGTAGATTATTATTTTTCACAGGAAGAAAATCTAAATAATAAGGGAAATCACCTCAATTAGTTTCTTTAAATTTCTTATTTCACAAAAAAAAATCAAAGATTAGGTTTAGGCCCTTTTTAGCGTGGGTAAACATAAAATCGTTGTATTTTCCGATAGAAAAAAATAATGGTATATTGCACCGTCTCACAACATTAGCAAAGGGGAAAAGAGGCATGAAAATTACTTCTCAAACCTTGAAAACATATATATTAGAACACGCTCAAGAAATGACTGATCAATGGCTTTCTCTTCGTAATCGTGAAGAAGATTATTCAATCTATTCCAACCACATGCCCATGGAGAGGGTGGAGGAGTTAAGAAAAAGTAATAGAGAACTCATTCAATATATAGCTTCAAAGATTGTGAATGAATCAGTAGAGGAATTAAAAAATTGGGGAGCGATAACTGGGGAAAAGAGGGCTAGCCTTTATACACCCATAAATCGTTCCATGGAGCAGTTCAAAGTGTTTAGGGGGATATTTCTGACTTATTACGAAAAATCCATTTTGAGCGTGAGTGATCAAGTTCCTTTTAGCCAAGCATTTGAATGGTGTAAGACCATAAACAATGCATTCGATGAAATGATTCAGCAATTTACTCATTCCTACTTCCTTTATACGAACGGACGATTAAAAGCACAGGAAGAAATGATTGATGAATTAAGTACCCCTGTTATCTCTATTACCGATGGGATTGCCGTCTTGCCGCTTGTAGGTGATATCGACACACATCGGGCCAAAATCCTAATGGAACACACTCTTAATGAAAGTTCTCAAAAGGATGTAGACTGCCTGATTATTGATTTATCAGGAGTTTTAGTTGTAGACACGATGGTGGCACAGGAATTGTTTAAAGTAATCTCTGCTTTGAACTTAACTGGAGTGGAAGTTTCCATTACCGGAATGCGGCCAGAACTAGCCAGTTCTATCGTTGGACTTGGTATTAAATTCAATAACATAAAAGTTTACAATAATCTTGAACAAGCCCTTAAAGACTTTGGTATAAAACGTCACTAAAAAAATGGCTATAAAAAACCTAAATAGGTCTTTTATAGCCATTTAATTTTTGGTTCAGTTTTATCTAAAATTCTCTTTATATTCGCTCGATGACGGTAAAATACAAAAAAGGCAAGTATGCTAACGATAATAATAAGAGGTATATCCTTAACATCCTTAAAAACAACAGCATACAGGACTGCAGCTACACCAACTAACATTGATGAAAGTGAGACGTACTTTGTTATGTAGAGACAAATAAAAAAGATAACAAGAATTGATACAAACATTAGTGGCTCATAGAAAAGCAAAACTCCACCGGAAGTTGCAACAGCTTTTCCTCCTCGAAAACCAGCAAATACAGGATACATATGACCAATAACTGCAACCATACCGGCGATCAAAGGATGCAGATCTGCTCCAAAGATAAACGGAAGCGCAGCAGCTAACGTGCCTTTTAAAATGTCCATTATGGTTACTGCCATTCCCGCTTTTACACCTAATGTCCTGAATGTATTTGTGCCACCAAGGTTTCCGCTGCCATGCTCGCGAATATCGGTCTTATAGAAAACTTTCCCGATTATGAGACCAGAAGGAATGGACCCGAGCAAATAAGCTATCCCGATAATAATAATAATTTCTGTCATGTAAAACTTCTCCTTCAAAATTGAAATCAGTTCTTCTATTGTACCATTTATTCGTAAAAACGCCATAGTCGTCCAAATAGTTTTTGTCTGAATTTTCTAATCGCGGATAAAATCTATCTCACATTGAATGTGCTGCCACGGGTTTACCGATTTTAAATACGGGAATCTATTAATTGTAACTTACAATAAAGGAGTGGTAACAATGGAAAAACTAAACGATCAAAAACTTGAAAACGAAGTGTTAAAAAACAAAGAAGTTCTCGGAGATTTCGAAGAGTTCAAAAGCTACCTAGGTAAGAAAGTAAGTCTTGGTGAAAAATTGGGCATGGATGAAGAACAACTTGCAAACGCAGCCCAAAAAGTCGGTGACTTCTTGGCTAAGAAAGAATCTCCTCAAAACAGCGAAGAACAGTTGTTACAGGAACTTTGGAAAGTGGGAACTGAAGAAGAAAAACACATGCTTTCCCATATGCTAGTAAGACTAGTGAAGTAATCCCATAAAAAGGGCGGAATTTTCCGTCCTTTTTTGTTTGCAGAAATACAGGTGAAACGAAAGAGATAGATTCCATAGATTTCAGCAATTAAGGACAATGAAAAGGACATTTTCCTCTTTCCAATTCCTGCTTATTTTCGTACGATAGATTGGGAGGGGGAAACGAATGGCAAACATAGAATATACAAGAAAGAAATCGAATACAGGCTGGGTGATAGGAGGGGCCATCATCTTTGTCGCTTTATCCATATCTCTCCTACTCACTATCTTATATCCTTTTGCTTCAACTGAAAAAACGGCATACTTTACAGGTAAAAGTCCCATTTTATATAAAGGAAAACAAGTGGGAAACGCATTCGTTGAAGGCGAAACGGTGTATATCCCTGTATCGTTTCTAACTAATAAACTCGATAAATCCATTATCGTAGATCAAAAATCCAGTTCAATCATTGTCACCACAAAAGATAAAGTGATCCAAATGCCTGTAGAATCACTCACCTATTATGTGAACGCAAAGCCAGTCGATATACAAATACCAATCGCAAAATTTAAGGACCAGGAATGGTATATTGCTATTGACCCATTACTGAGCTTTTATCCCATTCAATATAAGCAATTAAAAGAAACTGGCGCAATACTTATACAACAATCAGGAGAAAAGACGACAAATGCCTTAGTCAATGGAAAAGAAGTCAATTTAGAATTGTTGAGACTCAGAAGTGAGCCAACCCTTCAATCTCCTTACGTTGCTAATAGCTCTTATAAAGAAGAGATTACAATTGAAAATGAAACCGGAGACTTTTATTTTGTCAGAAAATCAAATGGAATTGCTGGATATCTTCAAAAAGAATATGTTGATAAGAAAGGAGAAATAACCATTAGCATTGAGCATCCTGATACTCCTGCTAAACTCACAAAAATCAACGGACCAATCCACTTGACATGGGAAGCAGTTTACACTAAAAATCCGAATCATGCTTTAATTTCTGAAATGTCGGGAGTAAACGTTGTTTCACCAACTTGGTTTAAATTAAATAATAAACAGGGCGGCATTGCGAACTTAGCTTCCCTGGATTACTCGAAATGGGCTAAGGGTCGAGGGTATCAAGTTTGGGGGTTATTTTCAAACGACTTCAACCCAGAAATGACCCATGAGGCTTTTAAGGACTTCGAAACTAGACAAACGATCATTCGTCAGCTTTTACATTTTGCACAAATGTACGAACTTGACGGTATTAATTTTGACATTGAGAACGTGGCTGTAAAAGATGGTCCATTCGTTACACAGTTATTAAGAGAAGCAACACCCTATTTACATGCTGCAGGACTAACGGTATCAATGGATATCACTTTTATATCTGGGAGCGGGAACTGGTCAGCTTTTTACGAACGAGATGAACTCTCAAAAATAGTTGATTACATGGTTGTCATGGCATACGATGAACATTGGGGTTCATCACCTGTAGCAGGAAGTGTCGCAAGTCTGCCATGGGTAGAAGAACATTTGCAAAAATTGCTTCAAGTTGTCCCAAATGAACGCTTGATTCTCGGTGTTCCCCTTTATACGAGACTTTGGAAAGAAGAACAACTGGAAGATGGTCAGGTAAAAGTAACTTCTGAAGCCTTATCCATGTCCAAGGCAAAGGAGTGGATTGCCTCGAAAGGAATTACTCCGGTTTATGATGATGCGAGCGGACAAAATTATGTTGAATTCTACTCGGAACAAGAGAAAATCACTTATAAAATTTGGATAGAAGATGAATTGTCATTAGGTAAACGAGCGGAGTTATCGAAGAAATACAGTTTAGCAGGCATAGCAACTTGGTCTCGTTACTTTGCTGACGAAACTGCATGGGTTGCGCTTAGGCTTGATGAACAAAAAGATGTGACAAAAAAATAAATTTTTGAAAACCGGCAATTGTCGGTTTTTTTATCGACTATCTTACAGTTTATCATTCTGGACAGCGTTAAGGGTTCTTATTAGAGTTTTCTCGGAAATAAGGCTAAAATAAAGGTAGTACAAATGCTTTGCCATTCAGAAATGAAAAGGAGAGTATATGATGCCAATTACAAACCCAACGAGAGAAGAACTAGGTGTTCTCTTAAAAAAAGCAAAAAGAATAGCTGTTGTAGGTCTAAGTAATGATCCGGACAGAACATCTTATATGGTTTCTGCAGCTATGCAAAGAGCGGGATATGAAATTATACCGGTGAACCCATCTATTGACGAAGCCCTTGGCGTTAGAGCCGTACCAACTTTAAAAGACGTTAAAGGACATGTAGATATTGTCAATGTGTTCAGACGATCCGAATTCTTGCCTGAAGTTGCCCGAGACTTTGATGAAATTGATGCAGACGTGTTTTGGGCTCAACAAGGCTTAATGAACGAAGAAGCATACAAATTTCTTAAGGACAAAGGTTACACAGTCGTAATGGATCGCTGTATCAAGGTTGAACTCGCTCTTACAAGATAACAAGTTTGCCATGGAATCCGTTGGTTTCCATGGCTTTTTATTTTCTTCAGCCTTCTCTCCACATTTTTGGTCATTTTCACCAATTTTTTGTTTTTTTCCTTTAAACTCATTTGCCAAATCTGAATAAAACGCTACAATTAAGCATAGACGCCACAAGTGCGTATGATACAATAGAAAACAAGAACGTTTGTTCCTTGTGAGATTAAAGGATTTTTTCCTCTATTGACGAATTCATAATCGAACGTTTAACTTAATGTAAGAGAAGGCTTCGCTTTTTGCAAGGTATGAAAGGGGTAATTTCGTGGCAACAAATCAGCAACAATTTGAATACAATGATGATGCCATCCAAGTTCTTGAAGGACTAGAGGCCGTACGGAAACGTCCCGGTATGTATATAGGAAGTACCGATACAAGAGGTCTTCATCACCTCGTCTACGAGATTGTAGACAATTCCGTTGACGAAGCACTCGCCGGATATGGTAATCAGATCATTGTAAAAATACACAAAGATAACTCCATTAGCGTCCAGGATAAAGGTCGTGGAATGCCTACTGGAATGCATAAAATGGGTAAACCAACTCCAGAAGTCATCCTAACCGTTCTCCATGCAGGTGGTAAATTTGGACAAGGTGGATACAAAACGAGTGGTGGTTTGCACGGTGTTGGTGCCTCAGTTGTAAACGCCTTATCAGAATGGCTAGTCGTTACGATTAAACGTGACGGTTTTGTATATGAACAGCGATTTGAAAATGGTGGTAAGCCCGTTACAACTCTCGAAAAAATTGGGAAGACGAATCAAACAGGTACGACGATTCATTTTAAACCTGATAGGTCCATATTCTCTGTTACGACATATAACTATGAGACATTATGCGAACGGTTAAGAGAATCTGCATTTCTATTAAAAGGGTTCAAGATTGAACTGATCGACGAACGTCATGATGCGCGTGACGTTTTTCACTACGAAACCGGAATTGAAGCATTTGTGGAATACTTGAATGAAGAAAAAGATACTCTTCATCACGTCGTCAGCTTTGAAGGGAATCAGAATGGAATTGAGTTAGAATTCGCTTTCCAATTCAATGATGGTTACTCTGAAAATATCCTTTCATTCGTTAATAATGTAAGGACAAAAGATGGAGGAACACACGAAGTAGGTTCAAAAACGGCTATGACTAGAGCTTTTAATGAATATGCTCGTAAAGTAGGATTATTGAAAGAAAAAGATAAGAATCTTGATGGAGCGGATATCCGTGAAGGATTATCAGCCATCATTTCCGTTCGTATACCTGAAGAGCTATTGCAGTTCGAAGGACAGACAAAAGGAAAGTTAGGAACAAGTGAAGCTCGTTCTGCGGTTGATTCCGTTGTGACAGAGCATTTATCTTATTTCCTGGAAGAAAATCCTGAAACTAGCTCATTGCTTATCAAGAAAGCAATTAAGGCGTATCAGGCACGTGAAGCAGCTCGTAAAGCTAGAGACGATGCTAGAAACGGCAAAAAACGTAAGCGTTCAGACACCGTTCTATCAGGTAAATTAACTCCTGCGCAATCTCGTAATCCTTTGAAAAATGAAATCTATCTCGTAGAGGGAGATTCAGCGGGCGGATCTGCAAAACAAGGTCGTGACAGACGTTTCCAAGCAGTCCTTCCACTTCGAGGTAAAGTTATCAATACCGAAAAAGCGAAACTGCAGGATATTTTTAAGAATGAAGAAATCAATACCATCATTCATGCAATCGGTTCAGGGGTCGGAGCAGATTTCACTGTTGAAGACTGTAACTACGATAAAGTCATCATTATGACCGATGCCGATACAGATGGAGCGCACATCCAAGTGCTTCTACTAACTTTCTTTTACCGATATATGAAACCGCTTCTTGAAGCAGGAAAGGTTTTCATCGCACTTCCTCCTTTGTATAAGGTGAGTAAAGGTGCCGGTAAAAAGGAAGTGATTGAATACGCTTGGAGTGATGAAGAGCTTGCAGGTGCAATCAAGAAGATTGGCAAAGGCTATATGATCCAGCGCTATAAGGGTCTTGGTGAAATGAACGCAGATCAATTATGGGAAACGACAATGGATCCTGAAACACGCACTCTAATTCGTGTGAAAATTGATGACGCTGCAAGAGCGGAACGACGCGTTACGACATTGATGGGTGATAAAGTTGAGCCACGTCGTAAATGGATTGAATCAAATGTGGCATTCGGACTTGAGGAAGAATCGAACATTCTTGAAAATGAAAACATTACGGTTGCTGAAGGGGGAAATGAGGAATGAGTTCACAGGAAAAATTCCGGGACCTGCCTCTAGAAGATGTTTTAGGCGACCGTTTCGGACGATATAGTAAGTATATTATTCAAGAACGGGCATTACCTGATGCCCGTGATGGATTAAAACCTGTACAACGTCGTATTCTTTATGCCATGCATGTCGAAGGCAATACAAATGACAAAGGTTACAGAAAATCTGCAAAGACCGTCGGTAACGTAATCGGTAACTATCATCCGCATGGTGACACATCCGTTTACGATGCAATGGTTCGGATGAGTCAGGACTGGAAAGTAAGAAACGTCCTGATTCAAATGCACGGTAACAACGGTAGCGTAGATGGAGATCCACCTGCAGCGATGCGTTATACAGAAGCTCGTTTATCAGCCATCGCAGCAGAACTATTACGTGATATTGAAAAGAAGACAGTTGATTTCATTCCTAACTTTGACGATACTTCTCAAGAACCTACTGTGTTACCAGCTATGTTCCCGAACTTGCTAGCCAACGGTTCAACTGGTATCTCTGCTGGTTATGCAACAGAAATTCCTCCACATCACCTTGGTGAAATCATTGATGGTGTGATTATGCGTATGGACCACCCAGACTCTACAGTTGATGAACTAATGACTGTTATCAAAGGGCCAGATTTCCCAACAGGCGGAATTATCCAAGGTGTTGACGGAATCAAAAAGGCATACGAAACAGGTAAAGGGAAAATCATTATCCGTGCAAAAGCTGATATTGAAGATGTTCGCGGTGGTAAGCAGCAAATCGTCATCACTGAAATTCCATTCGAAGTAAACAAAGCAAACCTCGTCAGAAAAATGGATGAGTTTAGAGTCGACCGTAAGCTTGAGGGGATTTCTGAGGTGCGTGATGAGACTGACCGTACTGGCCTTCGTATCGTCATCGAACTAAAGAAAGATGCAGATGCAGCTGGAGTATTGAACTTCCTTTATAAAAACAGTGATTTACAAGTAGCCTATAATTTTAATATGGTCGCTATTCACAAAAAACGACCTGTACTTATGGGGCTAAGAGAACTTCTTGATGCCTATATTGATCACCAAAAGGAAGTTATCACAAGAAGATCACAATTTGAACTAAATAAAGCTCGTGAACGTCAGCATATCGTCGAAGGCTTAATGAAAGCCTTATCGATACTAGATGAAGTGATTGCGACAATCCGAGCTTCTAAAGATAAACGCGATGCAAAAGATAATTTGATTGCTAAGTTTGAGTTTACTGAAGCACAATCAGAAGCAATCGTTTCCTTGCAGTTATATCGTTTAACAAATACGGATATTACGGCACTGAGAGCAGAAGCTGAAGAATTGGCAAAGAAAATTGAAGAACTTACTGCGATTTTAGACAGTGAAAAGAAACTTCTTTCTGTCATCAAAAAAGACTTGAAAGATTTGAAAAAGCGCTTTGCAGACGATCGTCGTTCACAAATCCAGGCTGAAATTGAGGAAATCAAGATCAACCTAGAAGTTATGGTAGCGAGTGAAGATGTCATCGTTACCGTTACCAAGGAAGGTTACGTGAAACGTACAAGTCAGCGCTCCTTTGCGGCTTCTAACGGCCAAGACTTGGCGATGAAAGACTCTGACCGCTTGCTCGCTCAAGTGGATGTAAATACAAAGGACGTTGTCTTGTTATTTACTAGCAAGGGTAACTATTTGTATTGTCCAGTGCACGAGCTTCCTGATATCCGTTGGAAAGACCTTGGTCAGCATATCGCTAATATCATACCAATTGACCGTGATGATGAAATTATCAAGGTTATGCCAATCAAAGACTTTGACGCTGAATCATTCCTATTATTTGTTACGAAAAACGGTATGGTTAAGAAAACAGAGCTAAAGTATTATAAAGCTCAACGTTACTCTAAGCCTCTTGTTGCGGTTAACCTAAAAGATAGCGATAAAGTGGTCGATGTTCACTTGACAGATGGCAAGCAGGATATCTTTATGACAACTCATTATGGTTATGCGTTATGGTTCCATGAAGAAGAAGTTAGCATTGTTGGAGCAAGAGCTGCAGGCGTAAAAGGTATGAATCTTAAGGACGCTGACTATATTGTCGGTGGAAAAATCGTAAATCCAGACCAAAAGCCATCAGTTGTCATTGTGACCCAACGTGGTTCTGTCAAGAAGATGAAACTAAAAGAATTTGAAAAATCATCCCGTGCTAAACGAGGTGTCGTAATGCTTAGAGAGCTCAAAGCAAATCCACACCGTGTTATTGGGTTTGATATTTCAAACGAAACAGATGAAATCACGATTCAAACCGAAAAAGGTGTAAGTGAGACCTTTAAAGTATCGGAATTAAAGTTTAGTGACCGCTATTCCAATGGTTCATTCCTTATTGATGAAGGTGACAGTGGCAAAGCATCACTGATCTGGAAAACAGAACAATCTACAAATGAATAACGAGTATCCTCCTGACCATTGAGTTAGGGGGATTTTTTCTGGTCTAGGAATTTATGAAATTGTAGGATGCGTATAACTTTTTACAAGTTCCATTTAATCCAGCTCCAGCACCCAGCCCCTCGGGGTCGTTTCTTGAAGCGCTAAACAGGACACTTCCGAATTTTGCTCTGGAAAGCCCCTCCGAAAATACATCTTTTTTCCATAAATGGACAATATAAGATTACTTAAATTCCGGAGGGATAAAGATGAGAAAAGAACACTTATTTGCTTTTGCAGCTTTCTTCTTCATTTCACTCTCAGCCATGACAGCCGTTTTTGCCATGGAGGAAGCAGAAAAAACCGTCATCATTTCGGAACGTTTCATTGATGTTACCGGGGATGGCAAGCCAGAAGAACTAACACTACAGGGAATCAAAAATAAAAAAGAAGATCCATACTTTAAAAACATCTTCCTTGAAGTAGTCAATTCTCGTGATGAAAAATTGCGTATCAATGCTGGAACGGGAATTGAACCTGGACTATCGTTTGCCGATCTTAATCACGATGGAATTCTAGATGTATTGCTCAACGTTTCAACAGGTGGCAGTAGTGGTTCTTCGAATTATATCCTTTACACCCTAAAGGATTTTAGACCGACAGACCTATCCGTTCCTCAGGTACTGAATATCGACACATCCTTTCAAGATGGATATCAAGCCAAAGCTGTCATAAAACCTACAAGTGACGTATTTACTTTTGATTTAAAAAACAGGAAACAAGAATATGACCAATCCGGCTTATACTTAAATGGAAAGCTGAATGAACCAACAGAATTGATTGTCAATAGATTTTCCTCACTCACTCCAGTCATGATTGAAGGAAATCAACTAGGATTGAAGGGAGTGCAGCTAATTAGCGGTATCACAACATCTGATTCCATAGCTAAAGTAGAGTCTTCATGGTTTTATACTGAGGGACAATGGAAGCTCAAAAGAACGAAGGTTTACACCCTGAAATAGTTTGTAACTTAGTTGATACATTTAAAATAGGCGTTTGTCACGGAATTCCCTTCCTACCATATACTATGGTAAGCATCATTATGCTTGAGAGGGGGAAATCCTTGTCATGAGTGTATTTGATCCATCTAAACTAAGTGTTACTTATTTAGCACCAGCAACGCCATTCCGGCCAATTGATTCCCGTAAGTATACGCTAACCCACTCTGATACGACAGGTCAGCTTTTTCTGGCAATAGGTTGTCAATACGATTATAAGGCGATTAATCCTAAGTTCCGTGATGAAGTATTAGCAGAATGGATCCCGAGAATGGGGATATTCACACTTTGTGGTCGCGTATATATTAGTGGCGGCGAATTTGATGAACGTTATTCTCATGTACGCTTTATGATTTTTAAAAGGGAACTTGAATTGGCACTAAAAGCGATTGTTTATGGTGATCAAACAATTTACTCGTATTTCCCTTGGCTACTTGATTCTCCAATCTACATTCATTTTGAATCGGTATTCCCGCAATATAATCAAGTCATTTACTTTGGTACACCGCGACAACACTTAATGAATGCCGTTCAGCAGCAACCATTAGCACAGGTCTAATTCGCCTGTGCCTTTTAGTTTTGAAATATTCTGTATTTTACTGCATTTATTATTTGATATAATGATAGAAAGGGAGTTTTCCAATTATAGGGAGGTGTTTATCGTGAAAAAAGCATTGTTAATCGCATTAACTGTCGGTGTGGAAAGTATTCTTACATGGTTGATCGCAAAATATTTTCATGTAAGATTCGTAGAAGTGATGTTTTTTACGGGATTGGCATTCACAGTAATTATTTTCTGGTTCTCAAGTAGCGGTGGGGCTTACACCCGTTTTATTGACTCTCAAGCAAGCGCACAAACCGGAGTTTTAATGAATAGAGAAAGCTTAAAATGGCGCTTAAACCCCGTATTGCTAGGTTCAATTGTCTTTTTAACAGTAGGGTTACTCCTTTTTATCTTGTTACTTAAGGGCATTATTCCCCAAGCCTAAGAAGTGAAGGGAAGAGGAGGAAATAGATTAGGTCCTAATGTCGAATGAATGGCTGTTTTGAAATTTTTAATATGTATTAGCCTACATAATAATTTTTAGCTGGTTGTAGAAAACGATTATTTATTGATCAAGATAGTGGTAATTATATTTTTTGAAATTAATGGAATGATAATGTAAAGGAAATTAATGTACATAAGGTTATTATGTTAACTGAAATAGAAAACATTTTAACAAGCTAATAATCAGATTTACCAATTGCTGATGTGTAAAACATTAAGTAATTGGTTTTTTTATGGTTAAAACTAAAGCGATATACAACTATTAATTTACATATAAACGAAACTGATGTTCAAACCAGAGTTACAAATTGGTTAAAAATTTTATGAATCAAATAATGACTCATATAGATTTGAAATTTAGATACATGTTGATAATCTAAGCAAATGAAAAAACATGATCTCAGCTGAAAAATTCTATTTCGTCTCACTATCTTAAGTTTACTTTATTATTGAGACGATATTTGATTCTATATATACAACTTCCTAGAATATATATTATGTAAACTGAATAATTGAAACAAAATATGGCCGTCTACATATCCGCCCCCTTGTCCGTTGAAGACAATCTACCTACATTAATGAAGAGAATCAGCCTACATTCCTCCCTTTTATGGGTTCCAAAGCAATAACCATGATTACTGCTTAAATACCACTGAAATTTTTTTGAATAGAATTTACCTACATAGATAAAACCTGAAAAGAATTCACCTACTGTCATAACTTAGCGTCATGAATGATGACAAATATCTTTTTTACTCTTTATAAACATAAAAATAACCTTAGGATAGCAAGAATCACCCTAAGGTTATTTTTAATTATTGGATTATTTTAATTGAGAAACCTCATTACAAATTAACGCTGTTCATATCCGGATAACGTTCTCCTGCTGCCACACCTTTTGGAGCTACTTCATTAATGCGGCGAAGGTCTTCTTTTGATAATTGAATTTTAAGGGCTCCAATATTTTCTTCTAGATATTGAATTCGTTTTGTTCCTGGAATCGGGACAATATCATCACCTTGAGACAGAATCCAAGCAAGTGCCAGCTGTGAAGGCTGACAATCTTTTTCTCTTGCTAATTCTTTAATTTGATTCACAAGATCTAAATTTTTTGTAAAGTTTTCTCCTTGAAAACGAGGAGAAAAGCGACGATAATCATTTTCTGCCAAGTCTTCAAATGTTTGAATTTGCCCTGTTAAAAAGCCTCTTCCTAAAGGACTGTAGGCTACAAATCCAATTCCAAGCTCACGGATAACAGGTAAAATTTCGTCTTCGACATCTCGGCTCCATAGTGAATATTCCGTCTGAATGGCTGTTATTTCATGTACCGAATGAGCACGGCGGATCGTTTGAGGAGCTACTTCAGACATGCCAAGGTAGCGTACTTTTCCCTCTTGAACTAATTCAGACATCGCACCAATTGTTTCTTCAATTGGAACATTAGGATCTACTCTATGCTGATAATAAAGATCAATATAATCTACACCTAAACGGGCTAAACTTGCATCACAAGCTTGTTTTACGTAGTCTGGATGGCCATTAACTCCTAAAAATGATCCATCTTCTCCTCTTACAACTCCAAACTTTGTTGCAACAATAACTTGATCACGTCGATTTTTAATAGCTTGACCAACTAAGTTTTCATTTTGGCCAGGGCCGTACATATCCGCTGTATCAAGGAAATTGATGCCCAGTTCGATGGCACGATGAATGGTTTTTACTGATTGATCATCATTTCGTCCGCTGTAAAAATCAGACATACCCATACAGCCTAAACCAAGAGATGAAACCTCTAATTCAGATTTTCCAAGCATTCTTTTCTTCATATTAAACATCCTCTCTGCTTAAATTAAGGTATAAAATAGTTAATTTTTCTAAATATCACCCTACTGAAATATTTTTTGGTCTAAGTTCTTTAGCGAATTCCGACCTTACTAACATCTACTTTGAAGGAACATGCTATTCCGCCGTTATGATTTATACTTTCGAAAACTTCTTCAGCCATTTGTTTATTAATCAAGTAATTTATCACAACAGTGTTGCCATTCTGAGAAAGCCTATGGGCTATTGCACGCTAATACCACGTAAACCCCTGTAACTATAGCAATTTTTTGGTTCAGGATTTAATTTCACTTTTCAAAGTGTGTTTAGAAAAAATGCAGAATCCCAAATTAGTTAATTTTCATAATGATTTTTTATCATTTCATGTTCTAATCTTGCAATTTTTTGTTGAATTTTTTTTAGATTTTCTTCAGTATCACGTAATTTGTTGTAAAACAGTGATTTCGTGTTGTTTCATCATTTTTAATCGTTGTGGGATGGTATCACTCCCATTCATTGTCTGTTCAATAAATTGTTTAATCTCTTTGCATTCCAGTATTTTTTAAACATAAGATCATTTCTAGAAATTTAAGTGCATCCTCGTCAAAAACTCGATTTCCATTTTCAGTTCCTTTTAGAAAAGGTAACATTCCTTGATTATCATAGTAACGTAATTGAGAAATGGATAAATGATACATTTTTGCAACTTGTCCAATGGTATAGTTCATAGTATTTTACCTTGGTGATTACCAAGGAATAATCCCGTTTTTATCGAGGATTTTACCATTATAGTTTGTATCGCTTAAAGCATATTTAACAATGATTTGTGCACCTTCAGCAGTTGTTTTACCACCTGGAGCATTATTATTAAGATCCGTAGTTGTAAAACCAGGTGTAACACCTAAAATTTCAGGTCCATCCGTACCAAATTCTGTACCAAATGCTAATGTTAATGAATTAACAGCCGTTTTTGATGAATTATAGCCCAATATATTGAGTTGAGGAATATCGCCATTCGCGAACATTGTTTGTGAAGCCATATCTGTCGTTACGTTAACAATTTTCCCACCCTGAGATTTTTTCACTAAAGGTAAGAAGGCTTGAATGATTTGGAATGTTCCAAAAAAGTTAACATCAAATTCTTGCCGTAGTGTTTCTAGTTTTAATTCACTAGGTAAAACACCAAAATCAAGTGCAATTCCAGCGTTATTAATCAATAAATCTAAGTGGTCCGTTACTTCAAGGATTTTATTTTTGGAGTTTTGAATCGATTGTGTGTCTGAGATATCAACTGGAACAAACGAAACATTTGAAATGCCCAAGGATTGCACGGCTTTTTGTCCAAGTTCAGCATTGCGTGCTCCTAAAAATACATGATAATTTTTTTCAGCTAATTTACGCACAATTTCATATCCAATACCTTTATTAGCACCTGTTACAAAAGCAAATTTTGTCATATGATTCCTCCAATTTTTATATTAAAAAGATACAGCCTAAACCTAAGTTGAGGTCAAGGTTTTTTAAAAATTATTATACGAAACTGATTTTTACATAATATAAAATATTTCGTTTATAAATCAATATTATATCTTGCTATGTCGGTAAGTTATTCGTTAGTTTTGAATGGTCAGTATTTGTGTTCAACTTAAATATGCTTATCCTTAATATAGCTTGTGAAGAAACTGTGATCGGTGATAGGAACCTAATTCATTTCTAATCTCTACCAGAAGTTCAATTTCTTTTTTTGCAAATCCAATTTGTTGAAAATTACGAGCCACAAATCCGTCTGCGACAAAAATACTAGTAACAAGTTCTGTTTGTCGATAAAAACAGAAAAAGTCATTCCCCTTTTTTATATTTTTATCAGCTTTTATCATCATAGATACAATAATGAATCGTTAGAAAAAGACCAAATCAAATGACCTGGTCTCCAATGGTTTTCGCTAATGATAATACTTCACAGTTACGATCTTCAATCATTAACACACTACGCTATTCTTAAATGTGTTTTGATTACACTTTCATTTTATACAAAACTGTCCTGAAACAGTGCTTGACTCATCATTCATAATCCGAAGGGTCAATGAAGAAACAGTAACAAAGATAGATAATAAGGCAGATGGCCATTGTGATGTAGCCCCAACCAAGGATGATTTGATCCATGACAAGGTAGCTATTGCACAAATTATCAGTTGCCATGATAAATAACCATCCCATTCCGATAAACATGACGGCAAAGAGTACAATAGTCATATTTTTAAGATTGCTTGATAATTTTACCCAACTGTCCCTTAAAGGAACCCCTGCTAGAAATGGCAGACTGATAAACTTGAAAACTTCCACCATAGGAAGATTGAGAGCCTCATCCATTGCCCTTGGCAACATCCAATAGGATATGATGATGATGAATAACATCATTCCAGGAACACCATTTCCATTCCACTTTTCGAAAAACCCGGGGAATTTAATTTGAAAAAAACGTGCTATTAAGATTCCCGAAATGACCAATAACGGCATTTGCATGTGCATATGCATGATCATGATAGACTCCAAAAAATCAGCAACTGGCGGAAGACTTAAGACCACAAATAACAGCAAACCATATAATGCCTGTTTCACTGTCAATCCCCCTTTTCAAGTATGCTTTTGATTTTTTGCGCTGCTGCATCCGTCTTTTCATAATCCATCACATCTGCCAAATAGCCGTTTCGATTAACTAAGTAAAATGCAGAGTTGTGAGTGAAATTACCACTTCCATCAGGAATTACGATAACACCAAACTCTTTCAACAAAGCTTCTAACTCCCTTTTATCCTTGATTCTAGCCATCCGCCACGTTTCCCCATCACTTTTGAACATATCCTTATACTTGTCAAGAGTTACCGGATCATCTCTATCCGGGTCAAAGCTTATGCTCAAAAATACAATCTTTCTGCCTAAAGCCTCGCTTGGTAATTCGTCATAGACTTTTGACATATTCATTTCCAATTCAGGACATACGGATCCACAAGAAGTATAAAGAAAGGTAATAAATACATACTTCCCTTTAAATTCAGAGATAGAATAAGTTCTTCCTTTACTATCTTCAATTGTGACATCAGGGAATTTTGGTTTATCCACTTCAAGCCGTGCAACTCTTGCAGCTTCGGCAGTAAATGCACGGAATCCGTCTGTACCAAAATAGAATAATAACAGACCAAACAATAAAACAAGGATGCTAGCCTGCGTATTGCGGCCAATTTTGATCATGAAGATCACTTCCCTAATGTCGTTCTAACAACAATGTTTACGAAAAGAGCCTTAATAAAAAAAGAGAGATAGCCCTACATTAAAGCTATCTCTCTTTTGGTTTCTATCAATGATTGGTCCCCTTTGCTTTTCGACTTCTTTTTATAAATCGTTCTACGTTCCTACCAGGTTTTAAATGGTGGAGATCCAGGAGGTGCATTAAAAATGAACTCTGTTAATGGGATTACATAAGCCATTCCAACCAGTACAAGCATCACTACAATCCAAATTCCCCATCTTTCTGTCCAATAAGGAGTTTTTGAGCTTTCCTCTTCGGTTTCAGCAATTGGGAATTCAGTTTCACCCTTTGGTGCAAAAAACATCATATTGATGACGGCATAAACTTGTAGAATAACACCTACCATCAACAAGGTGCCGCCTATGCCCAGCATTGCTAAATAAGGGTCCCATCCTAGTGCTGTTGCGTGGTCACCGTAAGTGGAGAAAGAAGTTCTCCTAGGTGAACCCAACAATCCAACACTATGCATCGCAAAAGCCATCAGGCTCATTCCTACAGTCCATATTACAGTCTGGAATATGCCCAATCTGTTCATTGTAGGTGTGAGTACTCTGTTTGATAGATGCGGAACGAGCCAATAACTGATTCCAAAGAACGTCATTGCTACCGTCATCCCTAGTGTCAAATGGAAATGGCCTGTTACCCACATAGTATTATGGACAACCTGGTTTAGTTGGTTCGTACTTTGGACAATACCACCTGCACCAGCAGGAATAAATGCTACCATCGCAATGAATGGAGCTAGAAAGCGGACATCGCCCCAAGGCATTTTTTTATACCATCCGATAAGCCCTTTTTCCCCATTGTTTCTCGCAGTTCTTTCAAAGACGGCGAATAGCGCAAATGCAGTCATCAACGAAGGAAAACCAATCGCTAGACTCATGAATACGTGCATAAATTTGACTGCTTCAGAAATTCCTGGGTCAACAATTTGATGATGGAAGCCTCCTGTTATGTTCATTACAACCAAGGATATGATTACGACGCGCGTCAGAGTATCGCTCCAACGTTTGCCACCTATTAATTTTGGTATTACGACATACCATGCAGAAACGGCAGTTAAGTACCAAATATTTACCAGAGTATGTCCAAAAGCCCAAAATAATGTCCGGGAAAGCATAACATTAATGGTTTTCATCCAGCCAAACGCCCATGGTATGATCATGAAAACCTCAATAGCTACAGGAATAGAGCTGAAGAACAAAAGAATGAATACGCCAGTAGCAAAATATGAAAGAATGGGAACGTGCTGCCCTTTATGCTTCTTCCTCCATTCAGCCACTTGGATAAACGACCCGAAAGCACACATCCAAACACCTAGGACGATAAATACCAGGCCAATATAAAACCATGGTGACGCTGCCATTGGCGGGTAAAAAGTAAACATAACAGAAGCTTGATTCAATAATATTGGAATAACGGCTATTACAAAGCCAACGATTTTCATCCCAAACCCGATCCACGCTATTTTTCTTACCTTTGGAAGCAATCCTCCGAGGTCATTGGAGAGTGCTGCGTAGAAATAGCCAATTGTAAAGAAAGCGGTTAAGACAAGAATTAGTAATATCCCGTGTGCTGTAAGTACTTGATAATAATTGAACCACGCGGGTAATTCCAATAATCCTGCACGATTTAATCCTTGTAACAATCCTAAGAAACCACCCAGTAGCAATGCTGTGAATGCGACAAATATATAGGATTTGCTTAGGGTGGCATCCTTAGGATTTAACCCAAATGCTTTCTTTGTTTTTTCTTTAAAAGTTTGCGCTGTAACTTTATTCATTTTCCACCCCTCCTTACTTCACTGTTATAGTTGTACTCATTGCTTGATGACCCGCACCGCAATACTCATTACAAAGAACCAAATAGCTTCCTGGCGTATCAAACACCTGAGTAATTTTTTGAATGTGTCCCGGAACTACCATTGTGTTTAGGTTGGTTCCTGCCACTTCAAAACCATGCACGACATCTTTTGAGGTCATGATAAAAGTGACCTTTGATCCAGCAGGCACTTCTATATTCCCTGGGTTAAAGCTGAATATTTGGAGCGTCATATCCACTTCATATTCTTTTTCTCCTACTTGTTTAATTCCTGGCTTATCAAACGGAGCAATTTGGTCAACCTTTTGCGGATCAATTGTTTCCAAATTGCTCGGTGGCCCCATTTGCAAAGCGAAGGTTTGATATCCTGTTATTAACATAAAAATCATGATGATTCCGAAACTCAATGCAAGCCAAACCTTTTCTGAACGATGCATGTTCTCTCTCCCCCTAAACTCTGGCCATAAACAGGCCGAATAGTACAAAATACGTAATGAGGATAACTCCTAAAACTACCCCTAAGGATATGAAAGTCCCCATCATGGATGATTCATTTTTCTTGCCCGACTTCTTCATGCTGTTAACTTTTGAGGATCCCATTGATCAACCAGCCCCCTTAACTTTTCTTACCCTCATCATAAATGCGAATGATTATCAGTTAAGTGAACTGCATCACACCTAAATTCATCTTTTTTCCAGTAAGGATAAATGAAAGTTTCGAAAAATGGAGAAGTATTTCTGATTATGACCGACCGAAACGCGCTATTACTAATGTTTACTGATTACTCACTGTCTCAAATTGAGTGAAAAAATAAGGAAAGAATCGCGAAAAATGATGAGAATTCAAATTTGACAAATTTGTGAATAATCAAATCCTTGGAAGTTATGGCGTGGGAGGGGTAAAAGAAAGAGAAGTTAGTAAAAGGTGAAAACAACAGATTCCTATGCCTGTAACCGAACAGGTATGTTAACAGAGTATAAAAAAGCCGTCCCGTTGTTTTGAGAACAAAACAACGAGACGACTGAATTCATTACATATTACTTAAATACTGGCAATGTAACCAGTACCATTGATAAAAAAAGCACCATAATATAATTAACCGAAAACAGAAAAACCAACCTTGCCCACTTCATATCATCTTTTGCAAAGAAGCCAAGCAAGGAAACAATTACTCCAGCCACATTCAAAAGAGATGCTATGACAATAAATGTCGTACCAAGTGATATTAAATAGAACGGTAATGGTAACAGGCAGACGGTATAAACAAAAATCTGTCGCTTGGTAACGGATAATCCATAAACAACAGGTAGCATGGCTACATTAGCAGCTTTATAATCATCATATTTTCTTATTGCAATCGCGAAAGTATGTGGCATTTGCCAGATAAACAAGATAAGAAATAGGATGATCGGAACCAATTGGAAGCTCGACTGGATCGCCGCCCAGCCAATTAAAGGTGATACAGCACCTGACACACTTCCAATCACAGTATTTAAGCTGTATCTCCGCTTTGACCAAACTGTGTATAAGACTACATAAGTGAACCAGCCTATGAATGCATAGATTGCTGATTCCATGGAAACAAACATCAGAAGAGTAAGGCCGAATATAGTCAGAAGAAGTCCAATGATGAGGACGGTTTTTAAGGAAAAATGACCTGTAACCGTAGGTCGATTTTTTGTACGGTTCATAATAGAGTCTATATCCACATCGTACCAGTTATTTATTGCAAGGGCACCTGCCATAACCAACGTGCTTCCGACCATTGTCAGCCAAAATAAATCCAAGTAACCAATAATTGAGGATCCACTAAAATGGACAGCTAACCAAAAGCCGGTAAAAACAGGCAAAACATTGGCGATTAGTACGGGTCCTTTAAAGAGTAATCTTAAGTCGTTAAGGAAGGTGGCGACATTTCGTTTATTTGATATTTCATCGTTCCATTCCTTATTCATAGAAGTCAAACCATTATTGCGCATCTGCTACTTCCCCTTAAAAAATATAATAATAGAATTATAACATAGCCCTTCCATGTTTGACTTTCCAGTTGATTCCTCTTTTCTAAAATTCTGGTTCTGTTTAATCATTGTGATATTTTCCGAAAGGCTCTGCTATAAGAAATATCCAGCGAAAAATTCTTTTGTTATTTCTTTCAATTATTTTTCCATCATTAATTTCAAAATTAACTTGTCTGTTTGCCTTGTTCCTTCATTTCCGAGCTTACAAAAGCTTTCAATACTTTTCTCCACGTCATCATGAATGAATCCATCAGTAGATTTAATTTCTTGATTGTTTAGTGCCAACAGTGCTGATTGAACCGCAACATTTGAACACGTGGAGACTTTCATGGCACAGCCAGCTTTGGCCCCATCGCAAATCATTCCTGAAACGTTTCCAATTGTATTTTGGATGGAAGCTTTAATTTGTTGTAGATGACCATCCAGTAAATAAACGATTGCACCACTGGCCCCCATTCCTGCAGCAGTTACACCGCATAAAGCAGAAAGACGACCAAATTTAGATTTTATATGTATCGTGATAAGATGACTAAGAGCGACTGCCCGAATCATCTTTTCTTCGGAAACTTGTAGTTTCTCTGCCACAGCAACAACTGGAAGTGTTACTGCTATCCCTTGGTTTCCACTTCCGGTGTTAGCCATTACCGGTAGCGTTGAACCTGCCATTCTAGCGTCTGATCCCGCGGCAGCTAAAGACATTGCAGCAGTTGCAATATCATCAGATAGAATTCCTCTTTTTACATTTTCTTTAATTGTTTTTCCTACATTTAAGCCATAATCTCCCACAAGGCCTTCCCTTCCAATGATTCTATTTAGGTCGATACTCTTTTTTACTAAAGACAAGAAGCTGACATCTACCATTTGAACCCAATCATATATTTCATCTATTGTGAGAGTTATTAAGTCCTCTTTGTCAGATTGAATGCCTATATTCTCACATCCACCCTGGTATAAAACCTTACCATCAACCTCGATTAATGTGATATTACTATGATTATCAGAAATAATCACTTTAGAAGTATTCTCTTTCGTCTTGAGAGTCACTTCAATATATAGTCTTTTCGGTGTATCGGCTTGACTACATTCAACTTTTCCTTCCTCAATAAGCTTGAGTGCTGCGTGCTCATCTTCGAAGGTAAGTCCATTTAATACTTCGAGTTTCTTATTTGGATCTCCAGCTACTGCTCCAAGGGCAGCTGCGAAATCTAAACCAGTAGAAGACATTCCAGGAATGCCGACCGCTTTAGCATTTTTTATAATATTCCCACTAACTTTTAGACTTAGCTCTTTAATCTGTCCCTTTGCATAGCTTTTTGCCGTTGCTGCCGCCAATGCAATCGCAACAGGCTCCGTACATCCAAGGGCAATCACTAATTCTTTTTCTAAAATTGATAAAATTTTGTGCTTCTCCATTATGCTACACCTACTTTTGTGAAATAACTTTTTCAAGATGATTTACATCTATTCTTTTCGGTGTATAGCCGATTAAATCCTCTTTAAATTTGATTAATAGGTAAATAGTCGCGTGTTAATATGTCCGAATAACTGACCTTTATCAATCACTTCTAAAATTAGTAGTGGAAGACGAAGTCTAAGTCTTCCTTCGAATGTATATTAAAAAATATCAAGCAAGGAGATTGAAAATGTTAAGCTTTTCCGCACAAAAAAGAGTCCTCTAAATGTTTTGGAGAACTCGTATCTAAGAATATATGCGGATTTTGAAACCATTACTCGCTCTTCAATGGGATTTCCAAAACATCTGTCTCTGATCCATCTTTGGCCGAATAAGTGAACAATTCTAACTTGGTTCCTTCATTTACAACAAGTTCCTTAGATATGGTAATTGAGAATTCACCCCATGCAGGCGCACCGTCTGTTTGATAGTACTCTTCCTTTAATATTTCTTTCCCAACAACTACCGCGTAATGAAAGACGCCTTCAAATACTCTTGCTTTTCCCTTAATGACTAGATTTTCGTTATTTTCAACAATTGTAACTTCCTTAAATGCATCATTTTCATAGAGTTTTGGCGGTATATCACTTTTTTCTTTCTCTGCATCTTTGTCGATGATAGTAGGATTATTTTTAACATCCTCTTGGTTTTCATTTCCATGGTTACAAGCCCTAAAATAGAGGATAGATAAAATAATCATCAGTGAAATAGAGATTAGCTTTTTCACATCCTGACTCCCTTTCTTTTTGTTATTCACCCATAATAATTGTCCTTCATGAAAAAATAGACTAAACTTATCTTTGGATTTAATTCTCTTTTCCACAAAATCAATTAGAAAGAAGGTTTCCACGTGCCATACAGAATCAAAGACACAATGATATCAGAAACTGAAATTTCGAAGCGTGTGAAAGAATTAGCGAAAGAGATTGAAAAAGATTTCAACAATGAACCAATTGTCTTAGTTATTGTTTTAAAAGGATCTTTTGTATTTGCAGCCGATTTAATTAGGGAATTGAAAGGCGATGTCAAAGTCGATTTCATCTCCATTTCTAGCTATAGTGACCAAACGGAGACCACTGGTAAGGTTAAGCTATTAAAGGATTTGGACGCGAATATTACAGATAAGAATGTAGTTGTTATTGAAGATATTATAGATAGCGGTCTTACATTACATTTCTTACGTGATCATTTACAATTACATAAGCCGAAAAACATTAAGATTTGTACCCTTTTAGATAAGCCAGAGAGAAGAAAAGTAGATATGAAGGTTGACTACGTAGGATTTGTCATTCCTGACGAATTCATTGTCGGATATGGAATTGACTTTGCGCAGAGATATAGGAATTTACCGTATATCGCAACTGTTGAGGAATATTAGAAGTTTTTAAAAGTATCAAGGTTGATGTTCCTACTAATGGGAGCATCAACCTTTTTAAATTAAGCTCTGTTATACTTGCCAGCTGATTTCTGTTCTAGGAGCTTCCTTTCCGCTCCAATCAACAATTTTTCAAAATCAACAATGAGTTTTAGCAGATCCTTACTGTATTATATTATTCCTCAACTTAGTAAACTTCCCTTCATCCAAGGGCGATTTCGGTAAGGACCGATCGGAATTTGAATCAAGCTAGTTTTACCTTGTTGCCCCAAGTTATAAATTTCATCACTTTGTATTGTATCAAAACCAAGAAGTGGATGTCCTCCTAACCCTAATGCAGAGGCAGTTAAAAGTAACCTTTGCACAAGCATACCGGCTTCCATTTGTTGTATTCGATATCCTCTTAAACCAAGAGCCATTTTTGAGTAGTCTCTGGTTCCCGCTAAATGGAGACATAATGGCACTTGGTACAAATTCACATTATCCATACTCATTCCTTTTTGTAACGAGACCCTATGATCACCAGGTAATATCTGTTGTAACGAATGTTCTCTGCTGTCATAGTAATATGCACCATTAGCAATGCCTTCAACATTATACAGACAGCCATATAGTGAAACACGAGGTTTGTGACAAAAAGGTATTTCATCCAAGTCATTCCTATAAGAGAAGGTAGCTAGTACTTCTTGGAGCAGATTCGCCAATTGTGATTGACTTATCCTTCCCAAAACAAAATCCATGTCCGGAGAGAATCGCTTACGGCAGACGGAAGCCAAATCATACTGCGTGGATTTCACATGAGGAAGAGGTATTAATTCTCCATCATTAACTCTCGGCTCTTTTCCCTCTATACGCCGAAAAAGTCTTGGTGAATCCATCATGGACGCTACATTCATTTTGATTAACATCGGATAATCTTTCATTCTCTGTGAACGGACGTAATGCTTTGTCTTAATTGCTATCAACTCTCGGCACAGTTCAGCTGAAGTGACAAATCCGTCTTTTTCACTGCCGTTTGTGGACCAATTCGTTGGTTCCACAGAAAGCGGGATAACAGAATAAACACTCTCATCATTTTCTGAGATTCCAATCAAATGGTTCATTGCCTCGTCAAGAAATTGGTAGTATACCCCCGCAGCAAAGCCAAATCGTTTCGCTACTTCTAATAACTGTCCCATCAGCACACCAGTATCCAACCCCTGGAGACGATAGGAGAAATTGTTGTACTTAAAGAAATTCTTCCAAAACATGGTCGATACAAAAACAGTTCCAAAACAAGAAGGCACGTCACAGCGATTACCAAGAGCTCTGTTAATATATGAATCGTAATTGCCTTCCCGCAACAATACCAGTCTGTGGTGCGCCACATCATAATGATATACCCCAGTTGGCAAATCCTCTACCTTTAAATACACGTATAATTCGTTTGGATACAATCCACCACCAGAAGGAGCAAATCTCCGAAAAGACTGCATGAGTTCCGTTTTTTGTTCAGCTGAATCTGACGAAAAGATCGATTGACTCAATTGAGTGATTCCGTACACATACCAGAGGAAATGACCCACTTTACGTAGATTTGGTTTTGCCGGAAGTTCCGAAACTTCCAATGTCAGCGGTATATCCAGAGATAATGGAACGACAGGTAATCCACGATAGAGCTTATATGGAAGCGGTGAGTCTTCCCAATCGACTTCCCAGTTTGACACGTTTGCTTTGTCGATATCAAATTGTAGATTGTGCAAAAATTCCTCTAGACTCATCCTCCTACCTCCTAGTCACCGCTTATGGGAAGGGATGCGGATACGGATTGAGTTCATCAACCGTTAATGTTTCTTTCCTATATCCTAATTGCTTAGGTACCTCTAACACTCTATCTAGTCCTGAAACACGGGTAAGATGATGACCAAAAGTCATTGGCAGCATGCCCGGAATAAGGACTTTCACACAATACAGTCCGTTTCGAATCGTCTCCGATGTCGATTGATCAACCACAATGACATCCATGTCCAGTCCTCGAAAAACTTGAATGAGGTCCTTTAGATCATCTGTTAGGTCTGTATGTTTTGACTTCCAATTAAATTCCTCATCAAATGTGCGCATCGGACGATCATCTTCCATTAAGAATTTAAAGCGTTCTTCTGCTTCCTGCAAGCCATACAGCATGCCATGATCATCCATCTGTCGCACCCGAGAAGAATCATAAAACATTTGCTCATACTCCTCGCGGTTTGCCTCAAACTTATCATCTAGTGTCAGCATCATGCCAGCCAACTCATGAATGGCACTCTTCACTGCGCGAACTGGGTCAAGATGAGCGCCCGCTGCACAAATGAGATTCAATCCCTTTTGCTTTCTGTTTTTCGCCAATGCCATGATACTCGGAATGCCGTTCTCCATCGTTGAGTTATAGAGATATAGATCATATCCAGCAACGGCTCGCATCCTCTCAATCATTAACTGTAACTCTTCGTCTTTAGCTGAAGATGGATCAAGTCGAGGGAGATTCATCCGCGAGTACCAAGTCATCAGAAATGAATCACGCTCCACCACTTCCATAATCCCGTAGAAAATGGACTCTTCAAGGCTTCCGCCTAACGCACATCCGTTGGAAGTTTCATAGACAAATCCGCTAGACCCACAGCCTAAGCTGTAATAGGCGAGTAACTCTGGAACCAATATTGAACGCTCTTGCAAAAAAGAATATCCCCACACCCAGTTCATAGGGTGATCAAGATTAAATTCCTTAAAAGGAAAACCCTGCCGCTGATATTGTTCTTTTTCGTGTACACCAACGCTAATAGGATCTAATGCATAATCTTTCAAATTAGTGTAACTATCATAAACTACTGTTTGTTTCCCCCTTGGCTGAATTCCGCAGTACCGCTCCAGACCTTCCAATATTGCAGTCAACTCACTTACCGCATAGGAGTTAGTCCGTCCTGCTGTCCCTTCGTCCCCATCGAACAAAGGCAAATTAACACTCACATCTGCAAATGGTGGAACAAGATTATACATTTTTCCATTCAAAAGCCCTGTACGATGATCTAGATAATCTTTTACCAGAACTTTATTCAATTCATCCAGCGAACGGCTTCGGTAACTGTCAGCGCTGACTTTTGGACTAGCCTTCAGGGATATGCGTGCCAAAGATGAAGTATCTTTCGGTAATCGACTACAAACCGAACATAATGGGACTGGCAAAAAGGGATGCCATGAACTCTTTAAAGTTTTTAGACTGATGAGGCATATATGTCCTTCAGAAAAAACCTTTTCGCCGCTTAAGATTCTTTGTACCTCCGCCGTGAGAAGGTACGCTATTTGTAAAATTCCTGTACGCGAGGCCCATGCTTCCTGTCGCACTCCACGGTCAGCTTCTAAATTTTTTTGCATCTGCCACATCTCTTTACGATCGTTTCCAGTCATATGTCGACGCAAATCTGCACATTGAGAGCACCCTGGCGAATTGGGGCGTACCAATGGTCCTATCACACCCTCTCCGAATGAAACAAAGCCTCTCAGCCAAGGGGTATTAGTTGCCCTAAACACTTCTTCTGCTTTTATATGAATAGAGGGATTCCAAGAATCATTTAAAACCAAAGCCAAATCAGCTTTCACCTGCAAGATTGACTCAAGATCAGACTGGCGAACGACCATGTATCGAGATGACAGTTCCTCACATAAGAGGTCAGTCAACACCCCTTTTCCGACTATCAAGACGAGATCACTCACCCTAATCCCTCCCCGCGAACACATACGGCAAAGACTCCTGCCATTTCCTCTTTTAAAAAAGGCTCGAGCCCTAATTCATAGACTGCTAGTTTCTTACCATTCCTCTCCAAGACTTCTATAGCATCCAACAAGATTTCAGTTTGAATCCTTGCTTTACATTCAGGGATATCAAGGCTTCTAGTTACCTTTTCGTCAAGAAGTACAGACGGTACAGTCAAAGCACGTGAAGTGAAGGGATTTTCGTTGTTTTGCAGTTTAAAAAGTGCCTGTTGCAAAGATCTTCGTAAGGCCATCGTAATATTCAAATCCACACTACCAAACCACCCGTCACTCGTACCGATCCATACAACTGGGAACCCTGATACATCCTTCCCTAAACCAACAATCGGTTTTTCCAGCATTGTTGCCAGTGATTGCAAATAAAAATTGCATCGCTCATCCTCTACAGTATTCAAATGTACGCGAGAGACCGTATACTTAGGATTTGCCTTCTCTTCCCTCAAATCATCTGCCAAACAGCTTTGCAATCCTCGGTAAACACTTTCCACAAATGTTTTACCTGCTCCAAGCCCAACAAATTCTCGCAATTGAATAATCCTCTCTGCTCCCGTCATAAAAGGTACAGGGGTATCTAGGATATCGACAAGACGTGATACATACGCTTCAATACCAGTTAATCCTGCTTCTCTTCTTGCCTCCTCATGGGTTAGTCCTGTAATGACGATCTCCTGCAACAGCTTGGTTGGGCCATCTGACAATGGGTCAACTACTTGAACTCGACACTGAGCCAATGGCAATTGCTTTAAATCTCCTTCCTCCCATATATGAAAAATCCCGGTTTGCTTAGATGTTAACTCGTTGAAGTAAAGGAGTAATTTATCTGACTCCCCATTACCTGAATCGCGTTCAAGCAATCTCTCGAAATCTTCGACCAAATTAGCTGAAGGTAGTCCTGTTACAAGTGGGTGAGGCAAGAACGAGTGCCAATTTCCTTCCATCGTTTCCAAGTTAAGCAGAAAAAATTGATTCTTCTGTTCCCGATCCTTTACTCCAGTAATGTCTTTATACAAGTCAAACACGATCAAATTAGCTAACATAGCACCGGCTATAGGAGAGAAGCCTGATGATGGCTCATGATTTGAGAGAACGGATTGGTGCATACGGCGCCAAGCAGACTCCCAACACGCGTCTGAGTCTGGTCTCACTAACGGCCCCGCCATCCCCATTTGCTCTATGCATACTGAGGGGAGAAACACTTTCTTTAATTCTTTACAAATAACATGAAGATTTCGCAGTTCCTCCACATCACTTCCTTCTGAAACATATAGTATCGAATCAAACGGTTTCACAATTTCCCTCCAGTAACTCGCCCGGTCTTCCTTTAAGACCATTTCCTCTACGAATACCTCAGCGTCTGTTTTACGAGCATGTGCCACAAGTTCCTTCAACCTCTTTCTATTGGTCGGAACAGTTTCTGTGATGAGTACTTTGAAATTCGGTAAACCCGATTCTAACAAAGAAGAAACTAAAGATACTAAAAATGGACCAGAGCCAATTGCCAATACCTTAGACTGGCGATATTCTTGGAAACGGTAAGCTCCAGAATCTACAAGATTATCAACAAATTCAATTTGAGATGCATATTTTTCAAGAATCTTTTCTTTCAAATGATGTGGACGATCTTGGCTTACATCTTTAACAAATCCATTCCGATATAGTGTTCCGGCAATTTCATACACCCTATCTCTGTAAGCTTCCGGCAAACCATTTGTCAAATACTCCAAGGTATTTTCCCCATTGAACATAGGAATCAGCTTTTCAACCCACTTTTCAATCATACTTCCTTCCATTCGAAAAGAACTTAAGTTATTCCGAAAATATACACCCCTATTTTCATCTGGGAGAAAAAACATGTCCCTTTTTACTTTCAGACGCATAGAAGGGTTAAGCTTTTCCATTTCGTACCTCCTTAGACGTAGCTCTCATTGTTCATGATTCTCATCCCTATTATTCTATGTAACGCAATTTGTCCCATATGTTCAACGATAAAGAGAAAAGCCCTTCTACCATAAGTAGGGGCTCTTCTTGAGTTAACCGAAATTTTGTTCGAAACCTAAAATTATTAGCGCTTACAGCGACCGCCACCGCCACAATTACCACCACAGCGGCCTCCACCACCGCAATTGCCTCCACAACGGTGTCCACCACAATTGCCTCCACAAGATGAACAACCAAAGCAGCTGAAACAACGGAAACAATTTGAGCAGTTAAAACAATTGAAACAGCTAAAACAATTAAAACAATTAAAACAACTAAAACCACCAATTGTACCAACACCGATAAACTGGCGATCCTGATCTGTATAGTACTGGTTTGGATCCCAAGAAACTGCCTGAGTTGCTTGGTAATCCCCTAAGTTCAGCATTTGGAGTTCTCTTTGAAAATCATTCATTTTTGTAACCTCCTGTAGTATAAAAACAAGCCCTATAAACCCTTTAAAACTTCAATTAAAGAGCTTAATTGAAAATATAACTTCTAATGTATTTAATACTCCCCAACAAAATATGTGAAATGGGTGGGTATTGCTACTAATACAAAAGCCTATTTTATTGGAGATTTGCAAATACCGTAAAACGAAGAAAGAGTACTAACATGAATAGTAGTCCAATTCATTGAAATTCAAGCGAAGTTTCTTTCTGAAATAATTTCATTGTCATTTCTTAAAATGAACCTAAAGACTACATATAAAAATTTCTTAGTGAATATTAATTAAAGAATATGAGTTAAATAAAGGGGTGAAACGATGTCTAATTCATTTGTATCCCAATCCTTAGATGAAATTCGTTTTTGGTCAAGGATTATGAAGGAACATGCGTTATTCTTAAGTCTCGGTTTTAGTTATGATGATAAACAATTGATAGAAGAAGCAAAGCAATTCATTCCAGTATTTCAAAGAATTGAAGAAGAACTAAGTAATTTCAATGTAAACTCTGATCCTCAGCAAATTATTAAGTTTAATAATCAAGTTTACCAAGCAGCCGTTTCTATTTGGGCTTATAAAAGAAAAGTTCTCGGTCTAACATTGCAGTGTAAAATTAGATCCAACAATTACGCATTATTAATTGACCATACAAGTAGGGAGGCAGCTTATTTCGCTAAACGCTTGAAAGAATTAAATGCGGGAAAATTGAAACCCTTACCGGAGGCAATTATAAAAGAAAATGTTTTCTTTCTAAAAATTATGGCAGACCACTCAAAATTTATCGGTCATCTACTTGATCCTTCTGAAAGAAAGCTAGTTGAACAAGCAAGGGAATTCAGCCATGACTTTGATCAACTGCTTTATCAAGCGATGGACTTAGATCACATGCGTCCTCAATCTGAAACTAAACCAATATTAGATCAATTTCTTGATCAAAACCGGGTGTCAGTAGCCTCTCTAAGGGACTTTAAGAAGACCGCGAGAGATTTAATTGAAGCATGCAGAATAAAGAGCAATATTCATCCCCTTCTTGCAGATCATGTTTTCCGTGAAGCTGAGAGATTTCTTCATGTTATTGATAGGTTTGAAGCCAGCCTTACTTCAACAAACGGTTGAATTTACCGCTGAATGCTTTGTCATAATTCACTATTTATATAAGAAGAAGTCGCTTTCCTTTATTAAAAAACCAGAGTGGAATACCACACTGGTTTTTTAAATTATCTTTTCAGTTTCCGATTTTTCTAACTCAACATGGTAAACAGTCACTTTATTCATACCAGTATGGAATTAAATTAAGTGCAGCTAAAACAATTAGTTATAAATTAATTCTTTAAAGGAAAGATAATATATAAAACAACCGAGGTAATGGCGTAATTACTCTCCCAATCAAAATTAACCTTAATCTATCTCTTAGAAACACATATCTCTAGATCTAAATCCATAGTCCAATGGAGTGAATGTATTGAGGAATAGTAAACGAATTCATTTAGTATTACTTTTAATCGTAACTTCCGTATTCATCTGGTCATTAATAAAGCCAGAAGGTTACCTCATATGGTCTTTGGAAGCACTTCCTGCTGTAGTGGTTCTGATCACTGCAATCCTCCTATATAATAAGTTTCGCCTGACGACGCTATCGTATTTCATCATTGCAATTCTTTCGATATGGATGTTCATCGGTGCACATTATACATATTCTAAAGTGCCGCTCTTTAGTTGGATAAAAGATTATTTTGAGTTAAAGCGGAATCATTATGATCGGGTAGGACACTTCCTAAAAGGATTATCTGCAATTGTCATTAGAGAAATATTCATACGTATGACACCACTTAAAAAAGGGCCGTGGCTAACTTCGGTTACTTTAAGCTTTGCACTAGCGATTGGCGCTTTATATGAGATTATCGAATGGCTAGCATCCAAAGTCTCCAAAGGTGGAAAGGCTTCTAAACAGTTTTTAGGAACGCAAGGTGATAATTGGGATTCTCAATGGGACATGTCGCTAACATTTATAGGCTCTATTGTGGCTTTGCTAATTCTATCAAAGTTACACAATAAGCTTTTAGTTAAAAAGGGGATTTCCATCGAACAAAAGAATAATCGTTAAAAATATGTACGTATTTCATATCCATATTCAATCGTCCTGGCTGGTTTCCTACCAGCCTTTTGCATGCATAAATCAAATAAAAGTTTAGGGGAAATAAGCCTATCCCCTAAACCTAATCATTTTCCTATCATTCATTCTTCTTCGATCCAATCATACCGTAATCCTTTATCGTTATATTGACATCATATGTTATGGGAATCTCACTAAATTCCTTATCCCAATCCTTTCTCACATCTTCCCAAACCTTTGGGTACTTAATTCGTAATTGGTTGCCAAATCCCGCAACATCAACTTTGTACCCTTTTTGCATCTTTTTTGTGACGGTCTCTACCAATCGTTTCACTTCTTTTTCGGCAGCTTTTTCAATATGTTTTACATTCTTATTCTTAAACGCAGGTTTTAAATAAGGATTCCAATATTCAGCAATTCTTCCCTCAGATTCAATCTTTACTGTGAATGAAATCCTGTTTCCTTTCACATGTGGCTGTATCTTGCTCTTCATTGTCTCTATTTCATAGTATGTTGCCCTTTCACCTGCTTTTTCATAGGCTTTTACAGCACCCCCCTTTCCTTCTCCTGTTATCCAAGAAATACCTTCAACCTCTTTCTTATTCAAAGACCCGACCATTTTATTTGTTTTACCGTGAATAATGGCAGCTCCAATAAACTCCACTTCACCTTTGGAAGAATCGAGTCGCTGCAAGAGAAAACTGGTCCCTGAATTCATTGTCCCCCATATCTTCATTAAAGAAGTATGTCTCAATATTCGTGTAGTCAGCTCCTGATTCGCAATTTCTACGATGCGTAATGCAGGAATAACGCCTGGTTCTTTCGTTTCAAGAACTTGATCGGCTGGCCCTTTCGATATAAAAATAAGCGTACTGCCTCTTATATCTATATCCCGAAAGTACAAATCCGTAAATTCTCTCAAATTTCGTTCTCTTGCTAATGCTTCACCTATAATGACCGTTTTTTGATGAGAACCAAAAATGATGCCTTCCCTCTTTAATGTCGTTTCCCATCCTGTAGGTTCTAATGCAATCCCATTTTCAGACACATTTATATATGGTTTTTGTGGTGTCGGCGCGCTTGAGTTATTCCCTATCGCTTTTGGGATTACATATTGGAGAGTGCTTCTTAATTTCCCATCTCCATCCTTATCAATAGCTGACCCTGTTATGAAATTAAGATCATCAATCGGCTTACTACTCCAGCAACCTGTAAGCAGGAAAATGACAAGAGCAATTATTAAAACAAGGTGATATGGTCGAGTTTGGTTATATTTTTGCATGTTTTCTTTCCTTCACCATTGAGATTAACAAAAGTAAAATGGGTATAAAACAAAACAAGTAAAAAGCAAAATTCCCGATCATTCCTCCCATTTTGAATACACCATTGATATTCTTTGGAATCATGGCAATGAAATAAATGACAGGTACTGAAACATAAATAAATGGGTGGGGACTTTTTCCAAAAACCTGAGCCAAACCTAGTACTGCAGCAAAAAGTGCAATGATATAGGTAGCAAAAATTTGCATAATCCATATCACTAGAAGGAGTGAATCAAAGCGTTCAAATAGGAGACCCTTAATTTCAAAACTTCGAACAAAAGTTAGTACGGGCCAAGTTTGTGATAAAACTCCGTCTATAGATAATGCACCTATGACCATTACCACTGTAATGGTATAGAAGATGATAGGCCCTCCTACACCAAGTAATACTAATCTTTTTGGTTTATTTTTTTCTTTCATAAACATAAAAATGATGAGGATAATTTCGAAGCCTGCAAAAGATAGCGATGTCGTCGTGAGCCCTTTAACAACCGGCATAACACCCATCCCTAATACTGGTCGAATATTATCAACTTCAAATATACTTATTCCTAGAAACATAACTACTAGAAAGAAGAGAACCGTTATCGGAAAAATAATCTCTAACATACGTGCAATTGAATTGATACCCCCCATTACCAAGTAGAAACCAATCCAAAGAAACGGCATCATTACAGCCCATGTAGGAGTACCCTGTAACAAAAATAATCTTGTGGTCTCTGCCATAGCTCGAACCTCAAAAGCAGAAAGTCCAATGTAATATGCTACTACAATAAGACTGAGCAAAGACCCTAACCATTTGCCAATAAGTTTTTGATTAAATTGATAGAATGTTTCGCTTGGGTATCTTTGGCATAATTTAAAAATTAAAAACACCATAAACATGATAAATATCCCACTAACTATGACTGCGATCCAAGAATCAGGCGTTTTTATTTTTTCCGTTGTTATTCTAGGTAAGGTCAAGATCCCTGCACCAAATATAAAATTTGAGATAAACATGACAGCTTGCGATGTCGTTATTCGATCTATAGGATTGGTATTCATAGTAGTCAAATCCTTTCGTTCCGCTACCTCTTTCTAACAGAATCTTTAGGGTGTAACATCTTTGGACGTCGTTTCATAATTGAAAGTGGAACTCGGATCATGAAGTCCTTCCAATCACTCAACCGATATGGAACCGCTGGGCTCACATATGGTATACCAAAACTCTTTAATTTTACCAAATGGCTGCAAAGCAAAAGGAAAAATAAAATGACTCCATACAGTCCAAATACACTAGCAAATAACATCGCAACAAATCGCAGCATTCTTAAAGCAATCCCTACATTATATTGCGGGAGTGTAAAGGAAGATATGGCCGTTACTGCCACAACGATGACCATAATTGGACTGACAATTCCCGCTTGCACTGCTGCTTCTCCGATAATTAAACCGCCGACAATTCCAAGTGATTGACCAATTGGTTTCGGCAAGCGGAGTCCCGCTTCTCTTAATACCTCAATAGACACTTCCATTATCATTGCTTCAATAAGTGGTGGAAAAGGAACACCTTCTCTCGTTGCTGCAATTGAAAAAGTAAGAGTAGTCGGGATTAAGCCTTGATGAAAAGAAATAAAAGAAATATATAATGAAGGTGCAAATAAAGCTGCAAAAGCTGCAAAATAACGTAAAAGTCGAATTAATGTCCCGGCTAGCCACCGTTCATAATAATCTTCGGGTGACTGCAAGAGCATATTAAAGGTCACCGGTACGATTAAGGCAAAAGGAGATCCATCTAAAAGAATGGCTACCCTGCCTTCCATTAAGGCACTCATTACACGATCTGGCCGTTCTGTACTTTGCACTTGCGGAAACGGACTTAAATAATTATCTTCAATTAATTGTTCGACATAACCTGATTCAGGGACATCGTCAATATTGATTTTACTGATTCTTTCCTTAACTTCTTCTATCAAATCATCATTTGCGATATCTTTCATGTAAGTAATAACAAGTTCTTTTTTTGATCTTTCCCCGACTTGAAAGTTGATAATGGTTAAGTTTTGATCCTTACCATACCTTCTTAAAAGGGCTGTATTATCACTTAAGTTTTCAATAAAGCCTAAACGAGGACCACGAACTAGCGCTTCCGAAGGTGGCTCTTCCATTGCTCTAGTTTTTGCTTTCGCTTCCCCTAAGAGGAAAGCCCCAGTATAACCCTCCACCAATAATGCAACGGAACCAAACATGACCCCTGAAGTTAACTCTTTCAGCTTCTGAATCTCCCTTATGTTACTAACAGAGAGGGGTTGCTTTTTCATGTAATCTTGAATGGAGTCTTTGGTTTCATTTGTAAAGTCAAACATCAATCCACGCATAATTTGTTCTTGAATCAAATCTGTATCTGCTAATCCATCTATAAAAACTACCGTAGCAAGAACATTTGTTTGCCCTAGGTGAAATTCGCGAAAATTCACATCTGAATTATGTCCAATTTCATTTCGAATCAACTCTAAATCATTCTTAAATACACCTGTAAGCATTCGAGAATTGTGATTAGTTTGAGATATGGTTTCTTTCGTTCCTGTTTCTTGTTTGGGCTTATGTCTGTCTATTGATTTCCGCCACTTCACACGAATCACTCTTTCTCTATTGAATGAACCCACTTAAAGAATTTGGTTAATCCCAATGGAACTAAAAACGTAATGATAGTTTGGATGAACACGATATAGTCAGGCATATAGGACAAGATTGTCTTTAGCAATTTGGATCACTCTCCATCTATGCTTTGCAATGGTATTGCTAGAAAAAATGATAAATCTCATATAAAAATCGACTGAATTATTTTCTATATCTACCATTATTTCCTGAAGCATGCTAGATTAACCGAGAAAATCGATTCTCACCAAAGGCAATGAATTCATCAATCCCTAGAAAAGAGTATTAGTTCATACTTATTAACTAAATCTTGGGTGGTATTTAAAATAATGACTACATAAATGGGGATAATAAAATTATCTATTTTGACTGGGGAGGATACACAATTGAGATCTACCGAAAATACATTATCGATTTTTGCATTAGGCGGCATAAATGAAATTGGGAAAAACATGTATGTTGTTCAATATGGTGACGATATCGTGATCATTGATTGTGGAGGGAAATTTCCAGACGAGAGTTTATTGGGAATCGATTTAATCATTCCTGATATGACATATTTGGAAGAAAACCAGGACAGGATTAGAGCTATGATTGTCACACATGGTCATGAAGACCATATCGGAGGCATTCCTTACTTTTTGAAAAAATTGAATGTCCCTATTTATGCGACGCGATTCACTTTAGGTCTGATTGAATTAAAGTTGGATGACCATCGTCTGAAAAGAGATACAAAACTCATTACAGTAGACTCTGACTCGAAACTGGAATTAGGTGAAATCAAAGTATCCTTTTTCAAAGTGAGCCATAGCATTCCAGATTGTTTGGGAATTGTTTTTCATACACCTGAAGGGAATATTGTTCATACAGGTGACTTTAAATTTGATTTAACACCTGCAAATAACCAATATTCCGATATCCATAGAATGGCTGAGATCGGGAATCAAGGCGTTTTAGTTTTATTATCCGAAAGTACGAATGCTGAACGCTCCGGTCTAACACCGACAGAAAGAATGGTCAGTGAACATATGGATGAGGCATTCATGAAAGCTGACGCCAAAGTTTTCGTCTCTACCTTTGCCTCGAATGTGAACCGTGTCCAACAGGTAGTGGATGCAGCCATGAAGACGAATCGAAAGCTGGCCTTACTAGGAAGAAGTATGGTTAATGTTGTTTCGGTAGCAATCGAAAGAGGATATCTGACTGTTCCTGAAGGAATGTTGATTGAGGCGCATCAAATTGAATCATTTCCTCCGGAAAAAGTAGCCATTCTGTGTACCGGAAGTCAGGGTGAACCAATGGCCGCCCTCGCACGTCTTGCAAGTGGAAATTATCGCGATGTTATCATTTATCCTGGAGATACAGTCATCTTAGCTGCATCACCGATTCCTGGTAATGAGCGCGACGTATCGAAAATCATCGATAACTTATTCCAACTCGGCGCAAAGGTCATTTACGGATCTGGAAGCACTACAGGAATGCATGTATCTGGACACGGTTATCAGGAAGACCTAAAACTGATGCTTACACTAATGAAACCGACATATTTCATTCCGATTCACGGGGAATATCGAATGCTCCACCATCATCAACTTCTTGCTGAATCCGTGGGAGTGGAAAAAGGAAATACTTTTATCATCAATAATGGTGATGTCGTTGATATCGAAAAATCGGTTGCCGTACAGACAAGGAATATTCCCGCAGGAGATACTTATGTGGACGGTGGTGGCGTTGGGAACGTAGGAGACGTTGTACTCCGTGACCGCAAACAACTTTCGGAAGATGGTATGCTCGTGATTGTATTAACATTAAGCAAAAGGGACGGAAAGATTATTCAAGGTCCTGATACCATTAGTCGCGGATTCGTCTATGTCAAAGATTCAGAAAATATTCTAAAAGACATTAATCGAATTGCAAAATCTACAATAAACGAATTACAAGAAGACAATATTCGTCAGTGGAATGTCATGAAACAAAATATTAAGAAAAGTGTTGGGCAATATTTATTCAAGCATACGCGAAGAAAACCAATGATTCTCCCTATTATTATCGAGATTTAGTCTTTAAACTAAAAAAAGGAGTCAGTCACTAATCCCTAGTGGCTGACTCCTTCATAATGATTTATTTGAGCTTCTCAATCTTCAAAACATGACTGGTTCTATCCAAAAAAGTGAAACGATAAGTTTCTCCTTCCGTTATTGTTATGGGAAGCCCAAATACAAAAAATTCACGATGATCCGCTTCAATAATATAATCCCCATCTTCCATATACTCAACATTTTTTACTAATAGCTCTTCTTCCTTCCAATCACCATTTGAGTAATCCTTCATGTCCAAAACACAATCATATGTAAACGATCCACCATAATAAATGAGTCCTCCAGTTAACAGGAGGACAAAAATCCCACCAAGGCTGAATTTCAATACGGTATTTTTTGAAACTTTTTGTGGATTTCTAAAAACGATCACAATTATTAAATATAAGAACATTGCACATAGTGTCAATCCTGTCAAAATGAGTGAACCGGTTGCAAACGATTCCAATAAAAATACTCGATAATTCACTTCAATAGTATTAATATCCGTTAATTGAAATAAAAAATTAGTAAAGATAAATATTCCTGCAATGAGCAAAAATATGACCATTATGATCATAAAACCAAAAACAATCCTCATTCGTTGATCTGAGATTCCATTTGAAATTTTGAGTTTACGCTTCTTCAACTAAATCACCTTCACTATGTAGTGCTCTCTTGTTCAAATCATTCTACTAAAATTTAGTGTTTCGGAAAGTTAACTTCTTTTGTTCTCGTAAACATATAATTTAGCGTTCTCTGGCCGATTGAATTTTGGACCTACAAATCCTCTTTTTATTAATTCCTTTCTCATAAATATCATTACCCCTCCGTGACCCACAATGAGAACATCTTCCTTTTCATCACCAATGATTCTGTCGAGGATATCATTTATTTTTTGAATTACTTCCTTCTTGCTTACAGGTTGTGAAGAATGATTAAAAAACCAAGCCAATCTTATAAGTATAAGGTGTATAGTCAAAGGAAGCTTTATATTGAATCTAAGTATTGGACTCAAACTTAATTCGCGCAATTCATTTATATAAACGATTTCACCATTAAACGCCTTTCTCGCAGTCGTAGATGCTCTTGGCAAATCGCTTGAATAACATTTCATCCACTCTATATTGCATAAATCAATCTCTTTTTCCATCACTTCTGATTCATCGTATTCTTTGACCCAATTCATCAACTCTTCTGAAGTAACAAGGCCAGATGGGTAACCCCTTTTCACTTCAAAATGACGTAGTAATCCAACTCTCATTGAATTCCCCCCCTAATAAAAACACTTTATACACTTTACCATTTTATAGGAGTGACAGCATTTTTGCAGGATATAAATCATTAGAATCGAATATTTATTTGAGGATATGAATGAATTGGAGGAATTTTATGAAAAAGTCACCTATTTTGAATGAAATTGGGACGATATTTATCCCAGTATGCAACATTGAATCCGCTCGAGATTGGTATTGTGACATATTGGGATTATCCACGGATGGAGAAATCCAATTCGGTCATATATATGTCATCCCAATGAAAGGAACAAACCTTGTATTAGACAGCAAAATATTTTCAAAGGCTAATATCAGTGAAGTTCCAAAGTTCCACTTCAATTCCGAAAATATTGAAGAAGCTTACCAATATATGAAAAGCAAAAATGTTGAACTGATAACAGAAATTGAACATGGACATTATTTTAACTTTAAAGATCCTGATGGAAATACTCTTATGATATGTAAATGTTAAATACAAAAGAGGAACTGTTTTGAATAAGTAGTTCCTTTTTTGTGGAGAAACATTATAAATAGCATATGAATTAGCATAGTAATTGGCATGCTTTTTTCGTTGGTATATCAACATTTGTAAAGAAGCGTACTCAAAATAGCATAGTAATTTACACCACAAATAGTAAAGTGCTGTTGTCATCGTGCGAACAAAGGGTATTAAATCCAATGTTATTCGTTATGTTAATTCGGCGCTGTTGTGAGAAAAGCAATGGGCTAATACCATTTTAGGTTAAAATAAATAAATATTTTGAAAACTATATTATTCAACGGAGGGGGCAGGATTGCGGAACAAGAAAAGGAGGTATATATGCCAAAGCGTTCAAATGAGGAATTGTTAGCTGGTGGTAACGTCTCAAAAGTATATAGGACAGGTAATACAGTTAGTCGGGAACTAAAGTCAAATAGCAAAAATATTCATGCACTGTTAAAACATCTTGATAAAAAAGGATACGATTATTCACCTAAATATCTTGGTATCGATGAAAAAGGACGAGAAGTATTATCATTTATCGAAGGAGAAGCTGGCAACTATCTTTAAAGGATTATATGTGGTCAGATGATGTATTACATGAAATTGCAAAAATGCTTCGTCTCTATCATGATTCAGTAAGCGACTTTTTATTTGATGACAGTTGGCAATCATTAGATAATACCCCACAAAATGCGGAGGTATTGTGCCATAACGACTTTGCAATATACAACATTATTTTTCAAAATGAAAGACCAATAGGTATTATTGATTTTGATGTAGCTGGACCTGGTCCACGACTTTGGGACATAGCTTATGCTCTTTATACTTGTGTTCCACTAAGTAGATTTTTTCTTACTGAAAAAGGTGGAAGAGTCTATTACGATTCATTTCAAGATGCCTACCGTTTAAAAAACAGAGTTAAATTGTTTTTTGATTCTTACGGAGAAGGCTTTGATGAAAATTATATAGAAATGGTACTATTGCGATTAGAAGGATTGTGTAAAACAATTAGAAGAAAAGCGAGTGAAGGTGACCTTGCTTTTCAAAAGATGATAGATGAAGGTCACCTTGAACATTATCAAAATGATATTAAATTCATTTCTGAGCATATGAATGATTGGACTTAATTTTTCTTCTTATAGAACCTTTGATTCAATAAGTACTACACACAAAAAAGCTTGAGATTCTTTTAATTTACCTCAAGCTTTTTTTGTGCTAATTTCATGGTTATTTATTTTGCTAATTGATAGGTTATTTAAAGGCAGAAAAATCAATATGATAGTAAGATAATGGAGATTTTACCAGGAGCTTTGGTAAACTAAATAGTGGGTATCGAAATTGAAGGTATTAAGGAGAATTTCGGTAATGGATTTCGTATACTCAACATCTAAATAATAATAGTCGTCGTAATCGGTACTTCCGAAGAAGAAACCTGGTTGAGTAGGTAATAAAGCGGGGGCTTGTTTCGTATCAATAACTTTTATACAAAGTTGATGGAGTCCTACCAGTTGTTCACGACTAACCTCATAAGGATCACTTGGGTCTACACCTTCTTGTACATTTTCCACGAACCAATGATGAATCTGATTAGCTTTCCTCCAATAAGCTACTTCCGTCAGGAGGCTTTTCCACTTATGGCCGTATTTTACAAAGTTCTTAACGTAAGGCTTCACTTGCTCATAAAGCTCATTTTTTTCAGATTTCAATCTTCCTAATTCCACATGAACTGACAAAACCTCTTCACACGTCATCTCACCTATTTTAGGCACTTCAAAAAGAAACATGTCTAGTCCCATCATGATCCTCCTAATAATTTTTAGCCAACCATATGACTGGCTAACGCTAGATTAGCATACTAAAACAGCATTTAGGGACAACCGCTATTTTATTCATAAAATGGACAAGAATATCAGGGACCGCTTCTATTAAAAACAAAAAAGCTGATGTGCATACATATCACATCAGCATACTATTATAAATTATTGAGTTACTTCCTCAGCAATTACATTCATTCTTTCGCGAACTTCTTCTTCACTTAAACCGTGCTGGGCAATGTAGCGATTGCGTGGGTGTACACGGCACTCATGAGAACAGCTGCGCAAGTATTTATGTTCGTTTTCTTCGGAACATAAGATTTTGTCATTACATTCAGGATTAGCACAGTTTACATAGCGCTCGCATGGTTCACCTGTGTAATAATCCTTACCAACGATTACATGCTCCTTACGGTTAACAGGAACGCTGATTCTTTCATCGAATACATACAGCTGGCCATCCCATAAATCGCCTTGTACTTCTGGATCTTTACCATAAGTAACAATTCCGCCTTCTAATTGCGAAACGTCTTCAAAACCTTCTTGAAGCATCCATCCAGAGAATTTTTCACAACGGATTCCGCCTGTGCAGTAAGTTAAAATCTTTTTACCTTCGAATTCTTGTTTATTTTCGCGAATCCATTGTGGTAAGTCACGGAAGTTACGGATGTCAGGTCTTACAGATCCACGGAAATGTCCTAGGTCATATTCATAATCATTACGAGCATCGATAACCACAGTATCTTCGCGCTGCATTGCCTCAAAGAACTCCTTCGGTTTCAAATGCTTTCCTGTAACCTTATTTGGATCGACGTCATCCTCAAGTCGTAACGTTACCAGTTCCTTACGATAACGAACCTTCATCTTCTTGAATGCATGTTCAGTTGCTTCGTCAATCTTAAAGATTGTGTCTTTAAAATAAGGGCTTTCCTGCATATATTTCATGTAAGCTTCTGTTTGTTCTACCGTCCCTGAAACGGTCCCATTAATACCTTCGGCTGAGATGAGAATTCGTCCTTTTAGGCCGATATCATCACAGACTTGTTTATGCGTTTTAGCATACTCCTCAGGATTGTCGATATTAACATATTTATAATAAAGTAATACTTGATAATTTTGTTCCATTCTAATCACCTTACATCTTTCTAAAATTACGTATAACTTTTGAATTAACTTATCTACTATATCAGATTTTCTGACTCGCTAGCAAGTCATCAAGTTTTTCGAGTACTTTTGAAGAGTTAGAAGGAATATCGCCTAGATCATTTGTTCCGATTATCAACTCTTTTATTGATGTTAAACGAATCTATAAAAAAGAGGAAACCATATCGATTTCCTCTTTTATGCTTATAAAATATCCATCCAAATCTTGATAGTTGTTCCTGCAATAAGCACGGCTAAGATGATTTGAAGTATTTTTGTGTTCATTTTTTTACCTGCTATAGCACCCAGCGGAGAAGCAATGAGACTGGCAACGACCATAATTAACGCAGGATAATAGTCAACCTGTCCTGTCGTGACTTTCCCAACAGTAGATCCTATAGAAGAGATGAAAGTAATCGCTAATGAAGTGGCAATGGTCATTCTTGTAGGAATCTTTAATACTACAAGCATAATTGGCACCAATAAGAATGCTCCAGCAGCTCCCACAATCCCTGAACCGATTCCTACTATCAACGCCAATATTGCCGCAAGCCACTTATTAAACTTTACTTGATCAAGGGGAATATCATCGATTCCCTTCTTTGGTATAAACATCATTACAGCTGCAATTAAAGCTAAAGTACCGTAAACTATATTGATTCCAGCTTCAGACATCATCTTGGATCCGAATCCGCCAATAAAGCTACCGATAAGGATACTGGAACCCATATAGATAATCAAATTCTTGTTTAAGTATCCGCCTTTTCGATACGCCCAAACTCCACCAATTGTCGCAAAAAACACTTGTACGGCACTGATACCCGAAACCTCATGCGCTGAAAAAGCCGCAACTCCAAGCATAGGTGGAATATATAGCAACATTGGATATTTAATTATGGAACCGCCAATTCCTAGCATTCCTGAAATATATGAACCAATAAAACCGATAAGAAATATGGTAATAATAAAAGTAAGATCCATTCGTTTCTCCCCCTTTTAAAAACGCCTATACTTAAGGCTGATTTCGCAATGATTGTTGCTTTTATTATGGGACTCTTCCCCCGCATTCTTTACGACTTCGTGGTTCTTTTCCAGAAGTTCCTGAACCAAGAATTCATAAAAATTCGTAAAAATCCAGAAGCCGATTTTTACATTTAAGTGTGAAAACAACAACGGTTACGAAAAGAGCCTTACTTAAAAATAATAGGAACCAAAACATGGTTCCTATTATTCATTACCCTTTTTTAATCCAGAATTTGAAAACACCGTTTTCTTCAGTAGAATCCAACAATTCGTGTCCGCCTGATTTTGACCAAGCAGCTAAATCATTCTTTGCGCCTTTATCTGTTGCTAGGATTTCTAGTACTTGACCAGATTCCATTTCATTCATTGCTTTTTTTGTCTTAACGATTGGCATTGGGCAAGCCAAACCTTTTGCGTCTAAAATTCTATCTACGTTCATTTTCAACACTCCTATTATTTATTATTTAAGTTATCGCACTGCACATCGATTAGGTCCGATTTCCATCTCACGTTGCTTTTCTTCATCTGGGTTGATTTTACCCATATTCGTTTCACGAATTTCTTGGTATGCATTTGGTTGTGGAGGCAAGTTCTCTGTCACCAATTTTCTGAATTCATTTTCGTCTTCAATATTTAAACCATGGTTTTGAGCAAATAATGTGCTTAACTTCTCTGAAACACTGCCGTCTTCATTAAGTTCATCAATAATCATAAAGTGAGCCGGTAATACGACTAGTTCGCCAGAAAGTTCTCTGTAACGCTTATATAGTGATTCGCGTAAATCGCCTACCCAATCTTCAGCCATTCCAGCAAGATCCGGACGTCCGATTGAGTCGATGAACAGGATGTCGCCTGATAATAAATATTTCTCACCTACCACGAATGAAGTGGATCCAATTGTATGACCTGGAGAGTATAACGCGTGAATATCAATTGTTGTGTTTCCGATTTTCACAAGGTTTCCATCTTCTAATGCTTGGTATTCAAAAGTAACTTCCTCTGCGTCTTTAGGAGGTAACCAGTAAGTTGCACCTGTGGCTTCAGCAATTTTTCTTCCACCAGAAATGTGGTCAGCGTGAAGGTGAGTGTCAAATACGTGAGTAATTTTCACACCATTCGCTTCAGCAAAATCAGTATAAACATCAGTCATACGTGTTGCATCGATAAGAGCTGCTTCTCCGTTTGAAAGGACCATGTAAGAAAGACAACCTTTTCCAAGTCTTACAAATTGGTAAAGTGAAGCATCACCGGCAAGTTCTCCTACTTTAACTGGTTCCAAATGTTCGCTCCAAGCTTTCATACCGCCTGCTAAGTAAGAAACGTCATGTCCTTCATCAGAAAGCATTTCAGCTATCATGATGGATGACCCTTCTTTGGCACAAACAACTAGTACTTCTTTTTCAGTAGGGATCTGACCAAGAATTTCTTCTACGCCATCCAACAAGTCGAAGTAAGGAATATTTACATATTGAAAGTTTTCGCTTTCAATTTTCCAATCTTGAAAATCGTTTTCGTTTCTAACATCAAGAACAAATAGATCAGCTTTATTGATTACTCTCTTTGCTACTTCACTTGCTTTCATTGCTGTAACTGCCATAACTTTTACCCCCTACAGTATATTTAATCTCAAAAAATTTTAATGATTATTACACTACGGTTAATTTATTACTTCGTGATGGATTCAGTTGTACCGTTCCATTGAGTCATGCCCGGTAAAACATTGAATACTTTTCCAAAGCCTTTTTCAGATAACTTTTGTGCTGCTAGGTCGCTTCTGCTTCCTGTACGGCAAACTACATAAACTTCAGCATCTTGATTAAGTTCGTTCATACGCTCTTCTAATTCACCTAGTGGTATAGAAACTGCATTTGGAATATGACTGAAAGCAAATTCCGCTGATTCCCTTACGTCAAGAAGAACAAATTGGTCACCTGATTGAAGCTTCTTTTCAAGTTCATCATTTTGGATGACATGCGGGTGCTTTCTTTCTACAGTATCTTCTCCAGAAGCTTTACGTAAATAGTGTGTAAGAACCGTACCATCTTCAATTGTTCCTAAATATTGATGACCAGTGCTTTCTGCCCAAGCTTTCAAATCCGCTTTAGAACCTTTATCTGTTGCTTGAATTTCAAGTACTTGACCAGCTTCTAATCCGGCAATTGCTTTTTTCGTTTTAACGATTGGCATAGGACAAGCTAGTCCTTTTGCATCCAATACAAGATTTGCTTTAATGTTTTCCATTATAAATGCCTCCCATGTATACGTATTAGGGTATTCAACTTTTCAAAAAAATTTACTCAGTCTTACCTTCCCAAGCTAGCATTCCGCCAGTCATATTGATCACTTTGTAGCCTTGGCTTTCAAGGAACTGTGAAGCACGACCGCTTCGTCCACCCGAACGGCAAACCATGATGTATTCTTTAGATTTATCAAGCTCATTCATGCGGAATTCTACTAATCCCAAAGGAATGTTCACTGCTCCAGGGATTTTGCCTTCAGCAACTTCGCTCGTTTCACGAACATCGATGATATCAAGTTTTTTCCCTTCATTAAGAAGCGTTTCTAATTCTTTAGTTGTAATTTCTTTCATCAGTAAATCCTCCTTAAAGTCAATAAGAATGTACCTTCATTTATTTATCTCTATGCTCAGGTAAAGCTATTCTCCCTCAAACAAAGAGGAAGAATACCATTAGATAAATAGGTTTACGTTGCCATCTTCTGCATCAGCTAAATAAGCTGCTACACCAGCATATTCGATATTGTTTAGTAATTCTTCTTGTTGAAGACCTAATAAGTCCATTGTCATTGTACAAGCTACAAGCTTAATGTCTTGCTCTTGAGCCATCTCAATTAATTGTGGAAGAGTTAACGCATTATGCTTCTTCATCACATCTTTAATCATTTTAGGTCCCATACCTGCGAAATTCATCTTTGAAAGACCCATTTTGTCTGCGCCTCTTGGCATCATTTTCCCAAACATCTTTTCCATGAAACCTTTTTTAACTGGAACGTGCTCATCTTTACGAAGTGCATTCAAACCCCAGAAAGTATGGAAGATTGTCACTTCATGATCATATGCAGCTGCACCATTTGCAATAATATAAGCTGCCATTGCTTTATCGTAATCGCCACTGAATAATACAATTGTTGTCTTTTTAGTTTCCATTTCTTATTTCCCCCTATTACAACAATTACCCATTAGGGTATGTTGAGTTTTAAAAAAATAGCAGATATATTATTTACCCCACAGGGTATATAATAATCCGAATCAAATCTTGTGTCAACAACTCTTTTCAACTTCAATTTTTGCAGACAGATGTTATATCCATTTGTTTATTATGGGAATTCATAATCGTATACCCAGACACTTTAATCCCTTTTTTCTTAAGCAAGCGAATCCCCATATTCTTGTCAAAATGATTATCGACAATAATATGAACTTCCTTAGCACGTATTTCATGTATGAATCTGTGCAAGTATGCAATTGGAATATTCTTAGCGTTTGTTACTGGATTCTTATATGAAAGGTTATAGTCCCTCAGATCAATAACTTCTGTTGAGGATTGGATTGTTGAACTTATTTCTTTACATTCCACGCCTCGAACTGGATAGTATCTCTGATAAATCGGATGACCAACGGCGAAACAAATCAAACCCGTTACGAACCACGACATCACAAACCTCCTAAAGGCTTTCGATTAACTTAACTTACATTGAACATCATAATACCTTATAGGGTATATTGTCAACACTATTATCTTGAATTCTTTGTTTAAGATTTTCAAAGAACCATGAAGATATTTAAGTATTAATCACAATAAGGAAGATAAACGGAATATCTATCAACAAAAAAACAAATGCGTGTATGGTTTAATAAGAACACTTGATTATTATAATGACAAATTAAGTTGTTAACTCACTTCATTGATTTGACGCAAGCGTTTAATTAATAAGGGAATTGCTCTTTTTAACCAAAATGTTGAACAAACCATCCCACCAGACATTCCTCCATGATCGTAACGAGGAGTAAGGATGTAATCTTTCAAACCCAGCTTGCTGCCTGTAAATTGCTCGAACGCAAAATACACTTCCTTAAGAAAGTGTTCCTCTGAACAAGGTAAAAACATCTTAGAAAAATGTGTTTCTAACTCGCTCCAAATATAAGGATCACCTCTTAAACCCCATTCACCTAGAGGTTCCCGAAAAATGATAGATACTCTTCCTCCCATTTTAAGCTCCTCCTTTTTCTAATAATCAGTCTATATTCTAGTTTTCAATTCAATGAAGTACCTACATTATTCTATAGCTGAACCTACAAATAAAGCAGTATCCAATAAACATGTAATGAAAGTGTAAATGAGTATGCCACAGAAGCAAACATGACGAGACTGAGGAGAAGTTTCGTTCTGTTAAGTTTTATTTTAAAGACAAAAACCAGTAAACAAGCGGATAAAAAAATTTTAATAAGCATAAATAAGAAAGGGCTATTATCATAAACGACAGCCATTAAATGATTAGCCTCTGTTATTACATTTAGATGAAGGCCGATAAAAGTAACAATACCATCAATTAAATTAACCAGTGCTAAGTAAATAAATAATTTAGTCACTTCAAAATAGCCCCTTTATATAAATGGAAGTATTTTAGAACAACAATTATTTCTTAATAAAGAACAAACAAACAATAGAATTCCACTAGAACTTTACTTTCATTCCTTTACATCTTACCTTATTTCCATAAGAAATGTAAACTTCCTTGGAATTCCTCTACCATGAATCGTTTCTTTAAAAAGAACAAAATCCTCTAACAGGCTGATATTACCACCTCTAACAACGCTCTTTATCTGTTACAATGCTTAGGTATGTAATAAGGAGGCTGGCACTATATGAGAAAACGCAATGTCCTCCGCGTACTGGTAATCATCGTTACCTTTTTCGGAGGCTTTTTATCTGGAATGTTTTATATAGAAGGAAAGCAGAAAAATACATCCATTCAGACGCAACCCAATCCACATTCATCAAAAAAACAATATGAAAAACTAGTACCTAAGTGGACAGAACCTATAGACAATGTTCTGATCGGTTATGTACAAGACTTTCGCGATCCTGCACAAGTTGATTATAATCATTTATCACATATTATTTTTTCATTTGCTCATCCATTGAAAGATGGAAGCATCAAATTAAATGGTGATTTAGCGATAAAAAATTTACGAGCCATTGTTGCGAATGCACATAAAAATGACAAGAAAGCCATTCTTGCCGTTGGAGGCTGGTTTCATATCGACGGTGGAGAATCGTATGGGTATTTCAAAGAAGCAATGAGCAATCCTACTTCAAGAACAAAGTTAGCCAATGAACTATACACTATCGCTGAGCGCGAAAACCTTGATGGGATTGATATTGATTTTGAACATCCTCATTCAAAAGCTGATGCTCAAAATTTGGCCGCTTTTACAAAGGAATTGAGCAACAAGCTTCATCCAAAAGGAAAAGAACTTTCGATTGCAGTTTACGCAAAAATTCACGCAGTTACACTTTCTGAATCAGGTTTTGTAGTTTATGAGCCCTCTATGTTCAACGATGTTGACCATGTGAATATCATGGCATACGACGGTCAGTGGGATGATGGATACAATGCTTCAAACCTTTCTCCTTATCCATTCACTGAAAAAGTCGTTAAGTATTGGGCAACTTACTTCGATGAACACAAGTTATCCAAAGAGAAACTTGTTCTAGGCGTTCCTTTCTATGGACAACCTGAAAACCCTAAAATCAAACAGGTTTCATTTGCAGCCATTGTGAATAAAGGTGAAGAAAATGCAAGTCGTGACACAGTAGTTATGAACGGTACCACCTATCATTATAACGGCCGTGTAACCATGCAAAAGAAGACCAATCTTGCGCTAGAAAATGGATTTGGTGGAATGATGCTTTGGGAAGCAGGTCATGATGCAACTGGGAAACATAGCTTAACCGCTGCGATTTCTAATTTTATTACTGAAGCCAATGAACAAAAACGTTTATCGGTAAAAAAATAGAGAGGGCTTGTTGCCCTCTCTATTTCTATTTACTCATCTTCATCCATTAATTGATCAAAGGCCTCTGAAACCTTATCAAATTCCTCATCGCTTTCGATCGCAGAGAAATCTCCGTCTTCGTCCACTTTCAAAAAGAAGATATCAATATCTTCATCTGTTTCTTGTTTTACGTCTTCAGAAAAAGCGACAGCTACAAATGTTGATGCCTCAATCTCCATCACACCTAGAACTTCAACTTCCTGTTCAACATCATTTTCATCGCTAATTGTAAATACTTCGCCAACTTCGATTTTTTCCATGTTCATCTCCCTTTCATGAAAAGATTATCTTCCCTTTTTCTTCCCTTTTTTAGGAAGTTTCATGCATGCATGTCCCTCTTATCATAGCATTACATTTTGTTGTGTCTATGAATAAAGTCTAATATCTCTTGTTTTTGTTCAGAAAAGACTTGCTTCCCCAATTCAGTGAGCTTATCCATGTACTCGACTTCATCAAACGGAACCTCTTCTCCCAGTTCTTTATTGATTCGTAGGTAGTTACTCCCTAGAAGTCTTTTGCAATAGTAAGAAACAGATTCAGATGAGAGATCAACTGCCAAATCGATCAGTTTTGGTGTAACTTTCATAGATGGAAGGTGAAAAGGCAGCCATTTTTTGATTCCCCAATTTTTATTTTTTTCAATATGAAAATCAATATGCTGTTTCCCTGTACCAATCGAAAGAATATGTATGTCTCTTAATTCGCTTTTGAAAAAACTGAGTGCCTCTGTAATGCAGACGAGGGAAGGATTATTTGCCCACAAGCCCCCATCAATCGATAAGAAATCGTTATTTACGTTATTGGGTGGAAAGTAGACTGGTGCTGAACAGGATGATAATATGGCGTCCCAAAGGTGGATGAATAGTTTGTCACCCGGATGTTCTTTATAGTTGGAACGATGTACATATGGCCTGCCATGTGTAATATCAACTGCAGGAATGAGTAAAGGTTTCTTTACGTCTTGTAGTGTAACGTCTTTAAATGCCTTTTCTAATAGAGCCCGTAAGTATTTGTCACTGTATACACTTTTGAAGAAGCCAACAGTTGCTTTTCTAATGAAAATTTTTTCACCATAAGCTTTGTAACTGTCCATAACATCCTTCATTTTTGTCTCTAGAGCGGCAGATGCGGCAATGATTGATCCCGTACTGGTTCCAGCAATCACGTCGAATAAATTGCCAATTGGCTCTTGCAATTCCTCTTCTATCGCTTGCAAAATGGCGATGGCGAATACACCTCGTATACCCCCGCCATCAATACACAACATTTTCATTATTTCCACCTATGATCAGACTTTTTTACATTTTGTCCTTTTGGAGGTGGTTCTATCCTTGAAAAAGGACTTTGAGTAAGGGGTATTTTGACTTTCCAGGATGCTTTAATTAATTTTATCAATACATAAATGCGGTTTATCAATTTGATATGACCATTTATCGATACGATTTTTCAATATATCAATACAAAAACAAGGGATATCGATATGTCGACACTTATCGACATAACCGATACCCTTATAGGTAACACTCTATTTACTTTCCAATACTCTTATAAACTCACGCAAATAATCCGGTAGATCTGGTGGGCGACGACTTGAGACAAGATGTCCATCCACCACTACAGGCTCGTCTATCCAAGTTGCTCCAGCATTTTCCATATCGTCTTTGATACCAGGTGTACTTGTTACTTTTTTACCATGAAGGATTTTTGCTGAGATCAGCACCCATCCAGCATGGCAAATTTGTCCTATGGGCTTTTGTTTTTCTTCCATATGATGAAGTAGACTTAACACTTCTGGAAACCGGCGAATCTTATCTGGAGCCCATCCACCTGGAACAAGAATAGCATCATAATCTTCCCCGCTAATATCTCCATAGGAAAAATCGGATTCAGCTGGTACTCCATATTTCCCGATATACTTTTCTTTTGCTTGTTCGCCTGCAAGATGAACGATTGCCCCTTCTTCCCTTAAGCGCAGAATTGGGTACCAAAGTTCGAGATCTTCGAATTCATGATGAACCAAACTTATAACTTTTTTGCCTTCTAAACGCATCGATAAATCAACTCCTTTACTCTTCTTACCATCATACTATTGTCTGTATTTTAACTAAAGCTAAACACCTTTTAGAATCATACTATTTGATGATCTTCTTTAAATCAATGATTGCCATTTTTTCTTCTGAATTGTTACCTACCCAAAAAATGAAAAGCCTGAGTTTTGAATTTTTATCATAATAACCACAGTCATCCTTGCAATCCCAATAATAGTAATTATTTTTATTAAACGAGGAAAACCGTAATTCATAGTAAGGATTAATCTTGAAATCTACATCTTGTATATGTTCCTTTCCTTTATATCGAACTTTAATACGATAACTGCCATTAAGGCCTACTAATTTAGAGTTAATTTCAATGAACCAATTCATATCTTCACCCATATAAGTGACAGTTCTTGTTCGAAATATCACTTCATACATCGAAACAATCAGTAACAAAACAATAAATGACCAAATGAGATTCTTTTTCATAGCCTTTTTTATATGTGCATGTTGATTTACGCTCCAATTAATGAAAGACAGAAAAGCAACGATGTTCTTCAATAGCCTTTTCATAAAAAAAACACCTCTATATAAGAGATGTAAAAGAATCATATATATGACAGATTTGAATGAGCCACAGCATTTCCTTTAACTAAATGTCTTCTGAAACTAGACGGTCCAATTCAAGCATTTGAAGTTACTAGAGGTCAAAATTCCTCAAGTCGATCAATCTTTAGCTAAAATTACCTTTCTATCATCCTTACTTATTTCATTTCCATTCATGAATATGGTATATTTTGGTTTAACAGGACGGTGATGAGGAGCATGTTTTTGAAGAAAAATTCATTCTTAGGTGAAAAAAATGGCGTTTCCTACTTAGATGGAGTAATTAAATTCAAAGGTGTTTCATTGAATGTGTATAGCTATTTAGTTGATGGTGTATTGATTGATACTGGAGCGCAATCCTTACATAAATATTTTGAAGCGTTTATTGATAGTGCAGATTTTGATCAAGTTATGCTTACTCATTTTCATGAAGATCATACAGGCTGTGCCGCCTATGTTGAAAAGACAAAGAAACTACCAATCTACTTAAATGATAAAACAATAGATTATTGCTCCAAACGAGCAGATTATCCTTTATATCGGCAACTCTTTTGGGGAAGACGAAAGCCATTTCATGCGAAATCGATGCCTACAAAGTTTTTTTCTAGAAATGCAACGTGGGATGTTATTGATACCCCTGGACATGCTTATGATCACAAAGCCTTCTTAAATAAGGAATCCGGTCAATTATTTACGGGGGATCTTTTTGTTAGTGAGCGGATAAAAGTAGCATTAAAAGAAGAAAGTATTCCTACAATCATTGACTCATTAGAGCGAGTATTAACTTATGATTTTCAAGATGTTTTTTGCAGCCATGCAGGGCTTCTCAAAGACGGCCGCGAAGCGCTTAGACGAAAAAGAGACAATTTACTATCCATACAACAAGAGGTATTAACTTTGCAAAAACAAGGGAACTCAGCTGAAGTAATCCGGAACAAGCTTTTTCAAAAAAAATACCCCATCACAAAATTTTCAGGTGGAGAATGGGATTCACTACACATTGTCACTTCGATTATGAATGAAAATAGTCAACCAAAGCCACATGATTACATAAGATAATTTCGGATTAGGAGTGGACAGGATAAACATTCTTTTGTTTGCCAAGCCAATCGTCTTTCTATTTCCTTCAATTTCCACTTTTCCATAACAGGCAAAAAAAGAAGATAAGCTGCTTTAAATAGCTTATCTTCTTTTACTTATTTAGGAAGCAGAATCACACTTTGATTCGCAATTATTTGCTAAAGAACATGCCGAACATTTTCCTTGTTTGCTCTTTTGGACATGTCGGTAAATAGACCATCCTGCATATCCAAAAATAAGAGAGCCTAACACAATATTCAAAACCATAGGTCAGTCCTCCTCCTTTAGTACCCTAAGAGTCTTCCCACTTGATAAATCACTAACGACAACATGTAGGCAATCACAAGTGCATATGCAACTGAGAAATAAGTCCACTTCGTTGAGCCCGACTCTTTGCGAATCGTAGCTACAGTTGCCAAACATGGTACATATAACAAAACAAACACCATAAAGCTAAATGCGGAAAGGGCTGAAAACTCAGTAGCCAATAACCCTTGCAGTGTATCAGCATTTGGAACATGATAAATGATGTTCATGGCTGATACAACTACCTCTTTCGCCAAAAACCCTGTTAATAAAGAAGCGCCCGCTTGCCATGAGCCGAAGCCTAATGGTGCAAGAATCGGTGCTAACACTCCACCAATCATAGCGAGGAAACTATCATCCATCGGAACAGCAAATCCGCTTGGTCCTGCGTAAGAAAGGAACCAAATGAGCACCGATCCACCAAAAATAAATGTTCCCGCTTTTTTAATGAAACCTTTACCCTTATCCCATGTACTGCGGAACAAAGCTTTTCCCTGTGGCATGCGGTACGGTGGCAATTCAACCACGAATAAAGAAAATTCACCTTTTAAGATGGTTAAAGAAAAGATTTTCGCTAAGACTAATGCAACCACAATTCCGAGTACATACAAAGAAAACACAACAAGCGCCTGATATTTTGCAAAAAATGCTCCTACAAACAGTGCATAAACTGGTAATCTAGCAGAACAAGACATTAAAGGTGTCAATAGAATGGTCAATAAACGTTCCCTTGGCGTTTCGATGGTCCTTGCTGCCATAACTCCTGGTACATTGCATCCAAATCCAATGATCATTGGAATGAACGCTTTCCCATTAAGTCCGACCATTTCCATCGTACGGTCCATCACTAGCGCTGCACGAGACATATATCCTGAATCCTCAAGAAACGATATAATTAAAAACAACATAAATATTTGCGGTACGAAGACGAGAACTCCACCCACACCAGCTACAATCCCGTCAAGTACAACAGCCTTAATAAAGTTAGAAGCATTCATCGCTGATAATCCGCTTGTTAGCCAATTGGTAATCGTTCCTGATAAAAATCCATCTAATAGATCAGATAGAGGTAACCCTACCCAGTCAAATGTAAGCTTAAACATCAAGAACATCGTCGCCAAGAAAATGGGGATCCCTAATATCGGATGAGTGGTGAAACGGTCGATTTTTTCAGTTACCGTTGGTTGCACATCTTGTTCTTGAATAACTGAATCTTGGATAATTTGGCTGATATAATCTTTTCTTACAAGATAAATCCATCTTGCAGCACTTTCCACACCATGCTCACTACGTAATTTATCATTGATTTGTTCTAAGAAAAGGTTAATTTCTTTTGCATTCTTGAATGAAGCAATATATTTTTTAACCTCATCGTTTCCTTCCAAAAGTTGAATGGCTGTCCATCTCTTTGGAATAGAAAGTGAAGATGGCAGAAGTTTTGCAATGGATTCAATACTATCCTCAATCACATTCCCATAATTAATCTTGAAATATGATTTTGCCGGCTTATCTGTGATCAGTTCATTAATTGTACTAGTACCTTTTCCTGTTCGAGCAATTACGGGGACGACAGGAACATCCAATAATTCGGATAACTTTACATCATCTATCGTCATACCTCTTCGCTTCGCTACATCCGTCATGTTCAATCCAATAATGGTAGGCTTTTCAAACTCCAATAACTGAAGAGTAAGCATTAAATTCCGCTCAATTTGAGAAGCGTCAACGATATTGATGATGCCATCAAATGGCTCGGATACAAAGAAGTTAGAAACCACCGCTTCGTCCTTTGAAAGAGGACTTAACGAATATATTCCAGGCAAATCTATGAGATTTCCACGCTTATTTTTTATGACTCCCACTTTTTTCTCGACAGTAACACCACTCCAGTTACCGACATATTGATAGGTGCCTGTGAGGTTATTAAAAAGTGAGGTCTTTCCTGTATTCGGATTCCCTATTAGAGCAATATTTAACACGGTTTTTCCACCTTAATATGGAATGCATCTTGCAAGCGAATGCCTAATGATTGGCCGCAGTTTTCGACCATGCAAGGTCCTTTAAACGGCATTTTACATTGTAGACAAACTTCAGATCCCTCACTGATCCCTAAATCCAACAAACGCCTTCTAACTGTTTCAGTTAATGATGATAAGTCAACAATCTTGGCTTTTTCGCCCTTTTTTAATTGAGAAAGAAGCATAGCCATTCCCCCTAACCTCTCGATGGAATTTAAAACATTCCTTTTAACTTTAAACCATTCTAAAAGAGAATGATAACCTTTATCAATTATAAGTCTACTTTAAGAATGTACTTTTCGCTATGATAAATCTTAATTTTTCAATTCATTTGATTAAGAAATGACAGAATGGTGACATAAGGAAACCACAATCATTTATTTTTGCGATTCTTGAACATAAAAACGGCAAAAAAAAGAGGCACTTCACAAAGGAAGTGCTCACTTCATAAAATCTAATCTCTAGTTGGCCATAGCATAGACACCTGACTGAACTTTTGTTTCTTCCTGCAATTTCCCTTCTTTCATCAAAATGGTAAGAAAAGCTTCCGCTGATTCAGGATCGAACTGGGTACCAATATTCCGTCTTAACTCTCCTGCTGCAGTTTCAATCGCTAGCTTTTGACGATAAGAGCGATTCGTTGTCATCGCATCAAAAGCATCTGCAACACCGAGAATTCTCGCTCCAACTGGGATTTCTTTTCCTTTTAAACCTAGTGGATATCCCATACCATCCGGACGTTCATGATGATAACGGACTATATCTGTGATACCGAGATCACGAAGTCTCTTGATATCCTTAATGATATGGTATCCTTCTTCTGGGTGTTTCTTCATGATTCCGTACTCTTCATCTGTTAAACGACCGTCCTTCTGGAGAATGGCATCAGGCATGCTGATTTTGCCGATATCATGCAATAAACCTGCCAAGTAGATTGAATCAATTTCTACTTGTGAGAGACCCATCGTTTTCGCGATTTTTTTAGCATAATCCGCTACATTACTGGAATGGAAAGCTGTGTAAGAATCACGAGCGTCAATCGTCTTAGCTAGTGAAAACACAGTGTTAACCAATAATTCTTCTTGTTCATTTTTCTTACTGAAATTCATTTGTGAAACAGTGACAACCCGGCGAACAATAAGCATCAGTACCGCATAGGCCATAATGTATAATGTCAAACTAGTACTTAAAGGTTTAACAAAATACAGGGTTCCCAACAATAGTGATCCTAGTCCATAAAATAAAGGTGCCGGGATACGCATCAATGAAATCAAAACAACAGGATAAGCATATAACGACAGTAAAAAGGATGAATCGAAATAGAAATTGACAATAATTACCCCGATACTACTAATGAGAAATAATGGCCAAAAAAGCTTTCCGTACTTTTTGAGAGAAATAGGACAGAATTGTTCCTCGTCTTTACATCTGTTCCATTCTTTAATCATATAATTTCCTTCTTTCAAAATAGGTCTATCAACATAGGAATATAGTAACACATTTCATTTCTCTAAGAAAGTATTGTAACTGATTAAATAATAATATAATTACTATAAAAATACCCCAAAAAAAGGACCCTAAAATGAATTAGGGCCACTTGTATTCTTAACAGCAATCGCTGTCTCGACCAGTCAACATCAGTCCATTGCGTTCCTGATCGTATTCTAATGTTAAATTTTCAAGATAGATTTCAATGTTCGGATCAATTGCAACCTGAATTTCATTGATTTTCACTACTTTGTCATCTGCTTCAGGCTCATCCAGAGCCAGTCCAATCTGTGGCTGTCCTCAGCCATAGCCTGCGAAATAGACTCTTATTCCACTTTTGTCTTGTTCTTTCAGAACTTGCAGCAGCAAATCACGGGCTTGATCTGTAATGTTCATCATGTTTCCCCTTCCTATTAGCCATTCTTGCATGTAAATTACCCCTATATTCAAAAAGTAATCATATAGAAAATAGCCGATTTCAGTCATTAGTATATAATGAGGAAATTGAGTTGTACACAAAAAAGTCCATAAATAAAGGTTACAGTTTGGCAAGTTTAATTTCCAATCATGAATCCATCGATACAAGCAATCCTAATGGGTATGCATTTGCAGAAATTTTAACGAAACTTGTTGATTTTCAAAGTGATGTCATAAGTGAAAAGACGAAAAAAGGAATCACGGAAGCAAAAGAACAAGGCGGTGCTACCGGGAGACCAAGAAAACCAGACGAAAATGTCCAACGAGCCATTGCGATGTATGAAAGCAAGAAACACTTTAGCAGAAATTAAAGAAAAACGGGTATTAAGTCTACTTTGTATCGTTACTTAGAAAGCTAAAGGAAACGATAGAAAACCTCGACGCTGACTATAGCATCGAGGCTTTTATATTATTTATGAAGATTCCTTACTTCAATCGGTATTAAGATGTCCTCAATTTGTCCACGATGTGGTTCATACTGTGAAGGCAGCATTAATTTTTCACCCATCGTTTCGAAAGATTCATCATGCGCAAAACCTGGCGGATCTGTGGCAATTTCAAATAGAATTTCTCCATGCTCCCTGAAGTAAATCGCATTAAAGTAGTTACGATCTTGAACGGGGGTTACCCCATACCCATAACCTTCAACATGCTTCTTCCAATCGAGCTGATCCACATCATCCAATGCTCGCCATGCAATATGATGCACAGTCCCTACACCCATTTGTCCACGGCCTGTTGCTACACGTTTCAGGTCAATGATGTTCCCTATATTACCTGTAGCTATAAATCGGATATATTCTCCCTCTTCTGCGACTTTTTCTAATCCCATAACGGTTTCTAGTAGCACGGAAGTTTGTTCAGGTTTGGCAGAAAATAGCGTTGCACCCGCAAATCCTTTTATGGCAACATCACGATGAACACCTGCAAAATCCCACGCATTTTTTTCCCCATCTTCTCTTGCAACCAATTCAAGCTGAAGGCCATGAGGATCCTTAAATTGCAGAACATCTTCATGAAAACGTACTTGTTTTACATACTCAATGTTAAAATCCTTTAACCTCTGTTCCCAAAAACCTAGGGATCCAGTTGGAACAGCATAAGATGTTACCCCAACTTGTCCGTCACCAATTTTCCCAGGATAAGCGTCGGCCCATGGGAAAAACGTAATAATGGTACCAGGTTGACCGCCTTCGTTACCAAAATATAAATGATACGTTCCCGGATCATCGAAGTTCACGGTTTGCTTTACTAGTCTTAATCCTAAAACACCTGCGTAAAAATCAACATTTTCTTGAGGATGGCCAACAATGGCTGTTATATGATGAATACCTAATGATTTTTTCAACATAGCTACACACTCCTTAAAATTGACTTCAATAAAAAATATCTCGAATTCAAGATAATTTTAATCCAACATAAACAAATAGTCAATTTCCTTTTCTTTACTTTTAGGTAACTCAGCAATTGATTAAAAAAGAAAGCAAAACAATGTTTGCTTTCTAGCTATTCCACATAGAGGATCACTTTCAGAAATAAACCGCTCAAAATTCCGGTCAATAGCAAGATTACTCCATTCACTAAAAGCATCGTAGGAGAACCATACAAATCTGTAAAGAAGGAGAACAAAGCTAACGCAACAGGCGGAGCTATGCTTGAGATAGATCCAAGAGTACCAAATAGTCTTCCTTGAAGGTCAGATTCCACTTCTTCCCTCATAATGACTTGAATCAAAAAGGTCGAGAAAGCAAAAAGCATGCCAATGACAAAAATAATCGGTATGGCTGGGAAAGGAGATTTTAGTATAGAAATAATCATAAAGAGTGGCGCCATTAGAATCATACTTCCGATAATCCAGATTCCTCTCCTTTTCACTCTCTTTCCTAAATACATGATGATTCCTGCCCCAGCCAAATAGCCAGTTGGTATACAGGCTTCGAGTAGCCCAAATTCCATCGGTGTTGCCTTCCACACTTTCACCGCTGCAACTTGTGTCAACATAAGAAATGAAACAAAGAACATACCCAATAAAGGGGATAGGATCATGACGGCCCGAGTAAACCTGTGTTTCCAAATAAAGATGAGTCCTGAAACGAAATCTTCTTTAAATGTCTTTTTTTCAACTGAAAGATTTCGTGAGGTTGGAAAAGCTCCACCTAACAAAATGAGAATCGAACATAAAAAGTATGAAATACCGTTAAAGATCACCGCTGCAGCTCCTCCAAAAGTTGCCACAGCCACCCCACCAATTGCAAGACCACTGATTCTGGCGATATTGTCTGCCACACCCATTGCACCTGTTGCCTTTTGAATGTTTTCTTTCCCAACAATGTCTGTTAATGACGACTGTAATGCAGGGTATTGAAAAAGCCTTACAAAACTATTTAAAGCCGTAAGCAGCAACAAGACCATGAATGATACGTTCGGAAGAATCATCGTTATCGCTACTCCTAATACTAAAACACCACTAATCAAATCCGTCATCCACATCAATTTCCTGCGGTCTACACGATCCGCAATTGTTCCTGCTACTGATCCAAAAAGGAAACTCATAACCATTGAAGTAATCATGACAGCAGACATTAGTTTAGCGCTGCCTGTGTTTTGTAAAATCCAGATATTCAGCGCAATACTATGAAAACAGTCTCCGAATATCGATAAAGTATAACCTGACAGCATAAAGGAGAATGTCTTGTTTTTCCTTAACGGTTTGGCGGAAAAAGAAGCGGATGTTTGAATTTGTTCTATCATCTATGATCCTTTCCCTTCATTATCTATCCCTTAAAACAAATGCCTCAGTACAATAACCTGAGGCATTTGAACGAGCAAAATACTTATTTAACAACAGCTACCACTACACCTCGAGCTGCTAATATAAATCCTGATTCGTTGACTTGCCATTCATCATTCAGCAATGATTCAAAGTTGCGTTCTTTTAAGCCTGCAGGAACCGGAACGACAATGTTTTCATCGCTATGGTTAAAAATAAACAACAGTGTTTCTTTGTCATTATGTTTCGTATACATCAAGTAGTTATCATCAGCAGCATTCTCGACGAATGTTAACGTCCCATCATTTCCAAAGGCAGGAACGGTTTTTCGTAACTGAATCAATCTTGTCATATATTGGAGCATGTCTTGATCTTGTTCTTCTTTGTTCCAAGGCATACATCTGCGGCAGTCTGGATCTCCTGCGCCCGTAAGCCCAATTTCATCTCCATAATAAATGCACGGTGTTCCCGGTGAGGAGAGTAAGAAAGTAAACAACTGCTTCACTTTCAATTTGTCTTCACCACTAACGTGTAAAATACGTGGCGTATCATGGCTTCCGAGCAAATTGAAGGCTACCTCAGTTACATTATCTGGATACATGAGTAGAGCTTCTGTCGTTTCATCGATAAACTGCTGTTTCGTGATTTTACTTTCACCGAAAAACTGAATCGCTGCATTTGTATATGGATAGTTCATGACAGCGTCGAACTGATCACCTTGAAGCCAAGGCATAGCATCATGCCAGATTTCACCCAAAATATAAGCATCTGGTTTAATCGCTTTAACTTCTTTTCGGAACTCACGCCAAAATTCATGTGAAACTTCGTTCGCCACATCAAGGCGCCACCCGTCAATATCAAACTCTCTTACCCAGTAACGTCCAACTTCCAATAAATATTCGCGAAGTTCAGGATTTGAAGTATTTAGTTTTGGCATTTTAGGTTCAAAAGCAAAAGTGTCATAGTTTGGAACAGGCTTACTCACAATCGGGAATTCTCTTAAATAAAACCAATCTTTATACTTTGATGCCTCTCCATGTTCAAGCACATCCTGAAACGGTGGGAAATAGAAGCCACTATGATTGAACACAGCATCCAACATCACTTTAATGCCGTTTGCATGACAAACTTCAACGAGTTTTTTGAATGTCTCTTTATCTCCAAAATGCGGGTCGATTTCCATATAGTCGATTGTGTCGTACTTATGGTTGGATGGCGCCTTGAAAATCGGCGTCAAGTAGATGCCATTGATTCCTAACGAGGCAAGATGATCGATGTGATCAATAATACCTTGTAAATCTCCACCAAAAAAATTGTCCCACTCTGGCTTTTGACTTCCCCAAGCCAACGTACCTTCTTGGTCTGTCGTTGGATTTCCATTTGCGAATCGTTCAGGGAAAATTTGATACCATACTGTCTCCTTTACCCATGCTGGAGCTTGGAAAATATCTTCAGGATTAATGAATGGGAAGGTAAAGAAACCTGCGATATACTCTTTTGCTTCACGGTCCGCTTCAAAAAATCCTTTTTCAGTAAACACAACTTTTTCTTCACCAGAGTGAATTTCAAAACCATATTTCAAGCGGCGGTATTCAGGCTGTAAATCCGCTGTCCAATAATCAAAAAGCGTCGTACTTCTCAATTTTTTCATGACGGTTTTTCCATTTACTTTCCACTGCCAAGTTCCGTCTTCTGTTTGCTCCCAAGTAAAAGGATCTCCCCATAACAGTGCAACTTCCGTCACATCATCCTTTTTCGTTCTCAGCCGAATTTGAACAGTTTTAGTGTCAATTGCGTAGGCAAAATTCCCTTTTGGTCGGTGATAAATAGCTTCTTTTAACATGTTGAACACCTCATATTTTGTCTTTATTTACTTAATCGTTTAAGTTGCGATGCTAAAAAAATACTCAAATACTGGACCCACTCTTTTTCTCCACTCTAATTCGTTATGAACAGCACCTTCTAAGATATCAAAACGACAATCCTTCACTTTATCTTTGATAATCGTGTATACCGCTTGACTGGAATCGATATACATTTGATGCGAAATCGATCCTGATTCCTCTTTCGTGCCAACGTCCATGTAAAATTTCTCAATCATACTTAAGTCGCTTTCCCTTATAAAATTTTCAATCTCTAACTGGTTAAACCAGTAGGCTGATGAGAAAGAAGCTACCTTTCGGAAAATGTGTGGGTATTTACAAGCAGCATAAGTGGAAATTAAGCCGCCCATCGAGCTCCCAGCCATACTAGAATCCTCGGGGACTGTACGGTATTTCTCATCAATTAAGGGCTTAAGTACATTCACTAAGTAGTCTACATATTCTATACCTTGCCCACCAAGCACACGCTCTTCTAAATTAAGATTTCTCCACAGCTCATGATTTGGCCATGGTCCATATTCGTCTAATCGTATTTCTCCTGGTGCACAATCAATACCAACAACAATTAAATCCATTCCTGTTTGATCAAGATAATCTGCAATGCGCCACGACATTCCATAACCAGCTTCTTCATCAAAATAAAGATTTTGACCATCGTGCATGTACAACACTGGATAAACTTTATTGCTCTGGTGATAATCATTAGGCACATAAATCCTTACTAACCGTTGCCTTTGGAAAGGGGTAATCGTGACCTCGAATTTTTCAATCATATAAACACCGCCTATTCACTTAAACGTTTAAGTAAAGTGTATCACAAGATAATTTTATCTGTCTATGAAACTTTAGAAATTCATGATTACAAATAGATTTTGTTGAGGGGTTTAAAATTAATGAAAGTGTGCCAAATCTAGTATTCATTTAACTTAAATCAAAAAAGCATTCCTGGATGGAATGCAGATGATATTGAAGTAATACATTCTACAATGGACAAAAGCTGTATTAAATAAGCTCGATTTATTTCCATTCACTCCTGTTTTTCTTTAATTTGTTCTCGAATCTTTTCAAGTTCTTTCAAAGAAAGTTCCCCTAAAGATTTTTTGATTTCTTCCTCTATTACTATCCTGTTGCTTTCTTGATATTGATCCCACCACACTTGAAGTCCTTCCGTATGATCCAAAAGGTATTCCATATCGATTACTTCTACTTCTTCATCAGAAATATAATTTAAGACAGCTGCTAACATGTGATTTAGCTTCTCGATTTCATCCTCGTTTTTTTCGTTTTGTGATTCAATTGTTTTCTCATCGGACTTCTCATTGATTGGAGAAGATTTTCGTGGCATGATATCACTCCTTTTTGATTCAACAAGTTTTAGATCAATCACACAACTCGTCGCTCCAATTTTGGTAATAGCCGATACTTACCTGCTTAAGAATAAAGTCATTCTTTTGCGCCTCACCTTTAGACCACTTTGAGGAGGTAAGAATTTCACCATTTGAGGTTTCAATTGTTACTTTTTCTTTCGTGTATGTCATGCCCTCTTTGGCGATCTCTTTTGCTTCTTGCAGGTCATTGACACTTATTTCTTTAGAAAAACCGCTATGATAATTGATGATGAATTTTTCGATTTCTACCCACTCCTTTTATGTTCATTTAGCAAAACTAAAAAGAAAGAAGCTTTTAAAACTTAGTATGAACAGAATCCTGTCCTTAAAATAGTAATTTTTCATATTTAGCTATATATGTCGTAAAGTTAATTAGACAGATTACTTCAAATAGGGTTAAAATGGTCAAGACTATTGTGCAAAGTACATGAAAAATACAGGAACGAGAGGAATCTTTGGAGATTTAGGATATGTTAGTAAAGTCTTCACTTTAAGACGTTCATATCTTCAATAGGCAAACGCAATGCAAAGTGTACTTTTTAGTATTAATTGATATATGGAAATCAATCCCTAACCTAAAGAGGATCCCCAGTTAGACCCTTTTCCTATCCAAATACCACCATTTAGCACTTTACAAAAATATGGAAAAATGAAACAATTCAAAATAGAGGGGTGATCACTTGAAAAGCAAAATGAACCAGTTGTTTGAAGACCAGAGAAGTGTTCATGTGTTGTATTCCTATCGTGGAATACAAAATTACATTGAACAGGTTGTCAATTATATAAAAGATGGCATTGTGTCAGGTGATTACATTATTCTCATTGAAAATGAACGTTTTTACCGTATTATTCATAAAGCACTCGTTTCACAGTTAACAGAAGATCAAATGGAATTCGTTCACTATGTTAACAACTTCGATTTCTATTACTCAAGTGGCAGTTACCATCCTCCTTCAATCACTGAATACTTTAATAAAACGGTACAGCCATACGTAAAAAATAACATTCCTTTTCGTTCATGGGCACATGTTGAGTGGGCCTCAATGGAAGATCCACTGCACTTAATTAATGATTTTGAAAAGATAGTAGACGAAGCTGTAAATCAGCTTTCGTTTCCTTTGATTTGTGCATACGAAGCAGAAAAAATGCCAGATCACCTTAAAACGATTTTGATGGAAACCCATCCATATGTTCTAATGGAAGATGATCTTATCCTCTCAGACCAATACCAGCTAAAGGTTTGATTTAAATTAAAGGCCAAACACTTAGAAAATATTTCTAAGTGTTTTTTGTAGCCCCAGTTTATTCTTTTTGGAAAATTCCCATATAATCCTTCCCCTACCCATCTTCTAAAAATTCTCGTTATTTTTATCACTTTGAATATTTATATGTACTTTCAAATGATAGACGTCGTTTTGCTTTTTGGAATATAGTATTTGTTTAAATCAGCTAACAACCTTAGTAAGCGTTTCTTGGCAAAATAAAAAACCTGTGCCTTAACACAAGCTTTTTGAACAATTATTCACTTGGAACCAAATACACGAACTTATCTAGTTTGTCTACTTGATCATCTTCCAGTATTTTAGCCATGATGTCTTCTGCTATTACTGCTTTTGTTCTTGTAAAAGTAATTTTATCACAGGCCATAGGGAGTATCTCTGGACAACCTGAAGTACATATGACAATCATGTCCTTAGTTTCAGCATATTTTGCAACAACGACTCCGATAAACTCATTAACCGCTATTACCTTTTTCCCTTTATGAATGCTTAAGAAATGTTTCAAGTCCGCTTCATTGCTCATAGTAAAAATATTATCTGGTTCAAGTCCTGATTCACGATACAGAGTCTTTATAATTCCGAGATTATTGTATTTTTCCACGACGAGAACAAATTCTCTATCTGTTGAAAATTGAATAGCGTTTGCCATTGCGCTTTTGAAATCTGGCAGCACTTTAAAGAACAATGGATCATCAATGTGACTATCAATGACAACTAATGGTACGAGTGGAAATTGCCTTGAAATATTATGGAAAGATTCTTCACTTGGATCGATCAAAAATACACCATCCAACTTTCTCTCTAGGATGATTTGCGGGTTAGGATTCTCAGCATCAAGACTATAGAGCAACACATGGTAGCCTTTCTTGGCAAGCAAGCCTTCGAGCTCACTGATAAAGTCCGCGTAATGAAACCTTCTCCAAAATCCTTGATTCTCTTCTCGATTTACCAAAATCCCCATTAAACCTGTCTTTTGCTTCACCAGCGATCTGGCTGCAAGGTTCGGGACATAATTGAGCCTTTTTACAATCTCAAGAACACGCTCCCTCGTTTCTTGAGGAATGGTCTGAGTCTTAACATTATTAATGATATAACTCACTGTTGCGACTGATACATTCGCTTCAAGTGCAATGTCTTTCATGGTTACTTTTTTCATAGTCCGCTCCATTGTAAGGTTTAACTGCAATGTAGCATATACGTTCATCACTGTCTATCTCATGTTTTCATTAGCACTGACATTTTTCAAAAAACGCTTTTCTATTTCACTTGCATCTATTGGTTCTGAAAAAAGATAACCTTGGGCTTCATCACATTCATGATCTATTAAAAATGTTAGATGTTCGCTAGTCTCTACACCTTCTGCAACAACTCTTAAATCAAGATGATGAGCCATTTTAATAATAGTCTTTACCATTGCAGCATCTTTTTCATTCGTCGTACACTCCATTACAAAAGACCGGTCGATTTTTAAAGTATCGATTGGAAAATTCTTGAGATAATTTAGAGAACTATACCCGGTGCCGAAGTCATCCATAGATAACTTGATTCCTATTGACTTCAAATCTTTCAGTATTTTAAATGCCCATTCGACATCTAGCGTCATGCTTTCTGTGATCTCAAGTTCTAGAGATTCAGGCTTAACACCTGTTTCCTCGAGAATATTCTTAACCATTCCCACAAAATTTTTCTGATTTAATTGCTTCCCTGAAAGATTCACTGCCATTTTTATATTTTCAAAACCAGAATCATGCCAGCATTTTAGAGTGCTACATGCCTTGTGTAGCACCCATTCGCCAATAGGAATGATAAGTCCGGTCTCTTCTGCCAGCGGAATAAACGTAGTAGGAGGGACTGCACCAAGCTCAGGATGATTCCAACGCAGGAGTGCTTCAACACCTGTCAGACTGTTGTTAAAGCTATCCATTTTTGGCTGATACTTTATTTTGAATTCGTCGTTTTCAATCGCTCTTCGCAAACCATTTTCTAGATCCAACCTTATTCTAAGTTGCTTATTTAGCTCAGAATCAAAATGCTGATAGTTGTTTTTTCCTTTTGATTTTGCTGCATACATAGCCATTTCTGCATTTTTTAATAGCTCATCCATGCATTTACCATCTACAGGAAAGCAACCAATTCCAATGCTGGTAGTCACAAATAACTCATATTCTTGAATGTCGATAGATGTTGCAAATTCCTGGATAATGGTTTCAGCCACTTCATTTGCAAAATGCATCATGCTTTTACCATTCACTTTATCCAACAAAACAGCAAACTCGTCCCCGCCTAATCTAGCAATCATTCCTTTGGATGCCACACATTTCTTTAACCTGATGACAGCCGCTTTTAGAAGATCATCCCCAATGGCATGACCGATCGAATCATTTACTTGCTTAAAATTATCAAGATCTATCAACAGAATGGAAAACTCTTGTTGAGATTTCATGCCTCTTTTTGTTTTTCGAAAAATGTGATCCATGAACTGACGGCGGTTAGGAAGATCCGTCAAATCATCATGGTAAGCCATATGTTTGATTTCGGCTTCAATCACTTTTCGATCACTAATATCCATTGAAAATCCGATTACTTCTTTAACAACTCCATTATTTTTGATTGGTCTTAGTGAAGTCATATAAGTGATCCCGTTTTGAAATTCTTCATACTGGACAATATCTTCACCCTCCCATGCTTTTAAATAGTGTTGAAGGGAGTAAAGGACATTTTCTCTTGATTTTACTTCTCTTACGTCCTTACCAACCACACTTGATGGGGTCTGTCCTAGTTGATATAACAACTCCCCGTCACAAAGGGTATAGACGAACTTATTTCCTTGCTTAACAAACTTGAACGTCATTCCTGGCTGTTTCCGTAGGGTTTGATAAAGATCCTGCTGCGTTCTTTCACAAAGTTCTCCTTGACCTTGGAGAATTACCTTATGTTCATCTTCCATTTTTGATTGCAATCTTCCTGGTGATTTATCAAATAATTTAGTAAGGGTCGTCAGGACTCTATTTAATGTTAGTTGCTTCGCTTTTTTCAACATTTTGTTCGCCCCTGTCCGCTTAACCACTTTTAGATCAATCATCGTCATTGCCTATTTATTCGTCTTCGTTACCACAACTTCATACTTATGAAACTTAAAATACAATAAAAAAAGACCATTCTTTAAAGAATAGTCTAAGTTTACTCTTATCCTATTCGGCAACCTGGCAGTCATAGGTGAACACCCTTAGACCCATAGCTTTGCGTCCTCGCCTTTCAACGAGTTTGCCATTATCGTAGTGAGTTATTAATATAATGATCAGAAATCATATGTATTCTATTAGAATAATAAAATATTAGAGTTGGAATAGGTCTCGTTAATAATTATTATATCAATATCACTCTGTATTTCAACGGAAAATTGGCAATGCATAACCAATGCATACTCTATACATAAATATACAAAACAATGAATCCCCTATTCTACTAGGGGATTCGTTGGATTCGACAAATTTCTCTTGGTAAAAATTACATGATTATTACGACCTATTTTATCTCTAATTAGACATTTCCTTCACCATCATGACTTGCTTAACGGTAGGTTTGAATCCGAAAGATTTGAGAGTTTCTGAGGTTTCTTTACTTTTCTTAACCGGCATATTTGGCACAACACGCTTGATCGATTCGCTGCAGTTTCCAAAGACATGATGAAGTAAACTTTCTATAATACTTGCAGGGTCTTTACATTCCGGGTTTGCTTCACATTGAAAAAGAACAGTCGCCACATGATTTCCTTTTTCATCAAGTGATCTGCGGTAATAGGCGTACCCTGCTTCTATCCCTGATTCATCTACTAAAGTAATAGCTTCCCCACCCTTTGCACTTTGCCACTGGGTTTGCCAAGGATTTCCCCCTTTATAAAAAGACAATAATCCAGCCTGTTGTGGCAGAAGTCTTTGCAACTTATATTCTACTGACAAACCAAATGGGCTTTCATCTTGGCTTCCGTTCATCTCCAAATATTCTAATTCATCAACGATTTGATATCCAATGCTCTCGTACAATTTGATAGCATTTTCATTTTCACTGATGGCTTCTAGCGTAGCTAATTTCACGCCTTCCTCACGATAAATCGTAAAAGACGCTTCCATCATAAGTTTTCCTACACCCTTTTTTCTAAAATCCTTGGCTACTCCAGTCCCACCGTTCCAGGCAATTTTTTCTCCATTCACTTCACGGATGCCACTTAGAACAATGCCAATTGGTTCTTGATCATGAAAGGCAACGACCGAGAGTTTGGTGGATAATCCTTCCATGACCATACGGTTAAGAAAAGCATCCGCGTTCGTAGTCGCATCAAAGAAATAACCTTCGAATCCTACATTCCAAGCTTTCACCGCTTTATCAACACTACATTCAGATAAGCGTTTAATATTTATCATTTCATTGCCTCCCATTTTTAAAATGACTACTCAGTTTATTTAATTAAACCACGCTGAATGTCTTTACACAATCAATTTTTAGTTTTTTCTAAAAATTTGAACTAAAAAAACAGTCTCGCTTATTAGCCGAGACTGTCTTCCGGTAATCCTAATCTTCAATGTAAAATCCTATTTTACCTAATTGTTCTGCTTTGTTCATTTTTTCAAAAGCTGCTGCAAAATCTTCAATAGGATACATCTTATCTACAACAGGTCTAATTTGATGCTTTTCCATAAATACGACCATTTCTTTGTACTCTTCCCCGCTACCGAGGGTAGAGCCAAGGAGGTTAAGTTGACCATAGAAGAAAGCTCGAAGATTAATTTGTACATCATCCCCCGCTGACGCTCCAAAAGTGACAATCGTGCCGCCAGGTCGTACCTGTTCAAGTGATTTGTTGAATGTAGCAGCACCTACGGATTCAATGACGAGATCCATTTTTTCGCCATTAAGTGCTTCTGCCCAATCTTCATTGCTATCGAAGGCTTTATCAGCACCCATTTCAAGTGCACTTTCACATTTTTCTTTCGAACGAGAGGTCACATAAACAGTTGCTCCCTCGGCTTTCGCCATTTGAAGGATGAAAGTTGCCACACCACTGCCAATGCCAGGTACTAACACTTTCATGCCAGCTTGAACTTTTCCTCTAGTAATTAAAGCCCGATACGCGGTTAAAGCCGCCAAAGAAAGGACTCCTGCTTCTTCCCATGTTAAATATGTAGGTTTAGCCACAACATTGTCTGCAGGTACTACTACTTTTTCAGCAAACGTACCATGGAAAGGATGTCCTAAAATCTCAAAGCCTTGTGGTGGAGCATCGGTTTTTTCCTTCCAGCCAAGACCAGGATTAATCATGACTTCGTCCCCAACCGCAATATTCGTTACACCTTCTCCGACTTCATCCACTACGCCTGCTCCGTCCGATCCAATGATAAGTGAACCTTGATCTGGTGTATGTCGATTTAGTACAAATAGATCTCTATGATTCAGCCCTGCCGATTTAAGTTTTACTCTGACTTCACCAAAGCCAATTTTTTGCTCCTCAATCTCTCGAAAAACTAATCCCGATAATCCTGTTTGTCCTTCATGCACGACCGCCTTCATACCATCACTCCCCTAAAATATCTCTAGTATCTATGTTACTTCTATTTTTCGAATATTGAAATTAAAAAGCGTTAAAAAAACTGACCGAAGTTTTCCTCGGTCAGTTTGATAATTATTGATTCGCTTTTTTCACCATTTCCGCTATAGTTACCGTTCGCTTAGCTTGATGCTTAACTGCCGTTTGAACATCTTCAACCATTTTACCATTTTGGTCTACCGAAACACTCGTCCCATATGGATTTCCGCCAGCAGCAAATGTCACAGGATCGGTATAACCTGGGGCTGCAACAATAGCACCCCAATGATACATCGTTGTATATAGGGAAAGAATCGTTGCCTCCTGACCGCCGTGAGGATTTTGTGCGGAAGTCATCGCACTTACGACTTTGTTCACTAGTTTCCCGTTAAACCAGAGTCCTCCTGTTGTATCAAGAAAGCTTTTCATCTGGGCTGGCATGTTCCCAAAACGTGTCGGGACGCTAAAGACAATCGCATCGGCCCACTCCAAATCACCATGACTCACTTCCGGGACATCCTTCGTTTCTTGAAGATGATTTTTCCACGCCTCATTTGAATCTATGGCAGACTGTGGCGCTGTTTCTGGAACTTTTAGTACTTTCACCTCTGCTCCCGCAGCCTTAGCTCCTTCTTCTGCCCATTTTGCCAATTTGTAGTTGGTACCCGTAGAACTGTAGTACACGATTGCTAAATTAACATTTGTCATATATATCCCTCCTATTTACATGCTTTCCCAATAATGCGATAAGAAAACCCACTTTACAAAAGAAAGGGATAGATCACTCAACATTTTATGAGCGCTTCTATTTTCTCCTATTAGGCCTGAATATGAATTTTGGATACCATTTTGCCACTCTCTATATAAATACATTCATTATATGTCGTTTCGTATACTATATTAAGATACTCATCTTCGGATATAACAGAAATTCTGGATATTTAAAATTGCTTCAGCATATTTAAATCTTCCATTACTATTAAAAGATTATATTCACTTCTGAAAACTACATTCCTATTCTCCAAAATAGTGTTTATAATCAAGATTCAAGAGTCCACGCCCTATAAATCAAATCAATCATGACATGTCAGAATACTATTCAAAACTCCGTGAATTGCGGAACTTAAAAAAGTGCCTAACTAAAACCTTTCATTTTTAGTCTAAGTGAGATGTACTATTGGCAAATTTAATGATTTGATGGCCTTTATAATATTCCAAGAAATGAATTCCTGTATTATTTGTGTGGAACCATTTATTATTTTGGGTCGGTAATTGAAGGAAGCTTTCAATCATTTTAGTTATCATTCCCCCATGAGAAATTACTACAATTCTATTAAATGCATCACTATTTTGTTTTATAGTTGAAAGAACGGTTTCCCCGCGTAACCTAAACTCTAATTCACTTTCAGTTTCCTGTTGTTCTCTTAAATTATCCATGTATTTAACAGAACATCCGATCGTCTTTGATAAATTCTCAGCAGTTTCACTTGCTCTTCTTAATGTACTACTCCATATAACATCAGGTGGGAACTCTTTCAAAACTCTTTGTGACATTTTCTCTACTTGTTTCAGTCCCTTTGGAGTTAGGGACAAATCAGTGAACCACTGTAATTTTCCTCTAAAAAGTCATCTTCTGATTCTCCGTGACGAATCAATAATATTTGCATCTTTCTTCTCCGCCCCAATTTGAATCCATCATCTAACTTCATTAAATGCATCAGCATTTCCTTGAAATCTTACAGTTTAGAAGTTAAACATTCTTTCACATACTGCCTGCTACTTGTGTAAGAAAAGGAAACTATCGTTAATGCAGTAGCACAACCGTCTACATTATTTCAAAGTAAAATACTTCTTTATTGTTCGATCAAGATTTCCCCTTCACCTACTGGTACTTCGAAGCCATTCAAGAAGGAAGTTAGAATTTCATCTGTAATTGTAAAAGCCGCATTAGCATCAAACCGTTTGCTTCGTATTTTAAGTCTCTCGCGTAAATCATTTGGATGAACTTTCAAATAAATAAGTATCCACTCTCCGCCAGAGTATTCAATAAGCTGTTTATACTCCTGCCTTTTTGAACGCTGCCAAAAACTGAAGTCCACTACGACATTTTGTTTATTTTGAATTAAACTTACCAACTGATCACGCAATTTTGCTTCAGCATCTTCCTTGTATTTCTCATACATTTCCACTGAAAAATCAATGCCGTATCGTCCATTAGTAGTCCATATTTCTTCATCTATAGAAAGGCGCACAAACCCTTCCTTTTCTAACTGTTGAGCAAATGTAGTCTTTCCTGAACCTGCTACTCCACACATCATTACTACCATAGGAGTTAATTTTTTTCGTGTTTGATCAATCAGTTTGTCTAAAATGGATTTTTCATCCACTACTATTCCCCCTATTATTCTTATGATAGTGCAGTTGCATTATTGTCCAATTCCCTTATTTTCAATAAAAAATGCATGAATCCTTCCCGGACCCATGCATTTTTTGTTGGAAAAAGACAACATTTTTGTCTTCTAACAATTGAAAACATTCATTTGTGTAAAGGATTACTGTTCAAAGCTTGCTCTTATCTAGGTTTATTTCGGTATCAACTAATCTTCATTGTACTAATATATTCATATTATAAAATCGTCCAATTTATGCGATATTTTCGTTCCCCATATCTCAGCACCCAATTAGAATGTTGCCTATTGACTAAACTAACTAGTTAGTCTAAATTGGAAATAGGAAAAATAATCCATGAGGTGATTCTTATGAAAAAGGTCATTGTGGTTGGAGCTGGGTTAGGTGGTTTATTTACTGCCGGTTTGTTGGCAGGAAGAGGACATCAAGTAACCGTAGTTGAAAGATCTCCTATTTTAGGGGGGCGGTCACACGTATTAAAAAAGGACGGCTTTACCTTAAGTTATGGGGCTCATGCCATCTTGGCACCAAAAGCACATCCAGTAAGCAGCATTTTCAAAGAACTCAACATTCACTTAAAATATAACAAAATGAGTCTTTCGAAATTTAAGTTATTTAATAACGGCAAGGTCGTTTCGTCACCCTTAGGGCCAGCCTCACTGACTTCACCAGCTATTAATGGGGTGATAAATCATTTTGTATTTTTTAAGAAATTTATCCAAATGGTCAAGGCAAAGCCTATCTTCGACGAATATCTAACTGTTGAAAGTTGGATCAATCAAAATATCAAAGATCCCTCTGTTGCAAAGGTAATCAAGGCGTATGCTACTCTAAGTGTGTATGATGGAGCCCTGGATTGTTATTCTATGAATGCATTTGTCGAACTTGCAAACTGTGAATATTCAACATTGCAACCACTTGCTTATGCTAGCTATCAAGAATTATTGGAAAAATTAAAGGAACAAATCATGAAACATAATGGAACAATACATTTAGGTTGTAAGGTCCAGGATCTTGTAATAAATGAAGGAAAGATAGTCGGAGTTAAAACCAATGATCAAACATTAACCACAGATACAGTTATAATAAATTTGCCTCCTCACTTCTTAGAGAAAATTGTTAATTATGATCCACTCATAAATGAACTCTCCCCCATCCTGAAGCAAACACCACAATTTGTATATGTTTACGATTTAATGCTTTCTAAATCTTTAAGAAGAGATATCACCAACATCTTGGATTTGGACGATAATGTTTATATTAATGATTACACCTTAAATGTTCCTTCATCGGTTACAAATAACGGGCAATTGCTCTCCTGTTTAAAATTTCTAACCAAAGATGAGCAACAAGATGATCAACATGCGGAGAAGTCCAAAAAATCGATAGAAAGAATTCTTGATCATGCTTATCCAGGATGGAGAGAGCACATAGTAGGAACAAGAATAATCAATAGGGCTATGGTAAATGGGATCGCAAGGCATACCGGAAATCAATTCCTTCCCTTTAAAAGCAAGTGTGTAGAATCCCTCTTTTTTGTCGGAGACTCTACAGCTGGTCGTGGTGGATTGGCATTGCCATCATATGATAGTGCTTGGGCAGTTACTGAAATGATTAGTAAGAAAAATTCGAATATGCAAGTGAATCATATTTAATCAAAAGGAAGAGAAAAAGACATGACAGAAAACGTTACAGGTAAAGCGAAGATTTTGGAGTCTGCATTAGTCGAATTTGCTGATAAGAGTTATGACGGGGCGCGAGTCGACCGGATTGCAATCGAGGCAGGCGTAAATAAAGCACTTATCTATTACCATTTCAAAAGTAAAGAAGAACTTTACGTCGCATCGATCAACTATTTGTTTGCTAAAGCAGCACCTAAAGAAATGCAATTGCCCACATCATTAACAGTAAGGGAAAAAATGTTACTTTTGATCAGGCACTTCACAACTTTTCTTCATCATAACCCGCAATTTATCAAAATCATGGATCAAGCTGTTTATAAAAGCAATGCTATCTTTGACAAACTGTACGAACAAAACCTATTTTTTCAAATGAGTATGGCATTATACCTTGAAGGAGTAGCCAAGAAGGAAATCAGAGAAGTTGAAGAACCGGTCGATTATTTAGTTTCCCTTTTGGGTGCTTGTTACTTCTTCTATTCCCATCGAAGTGCCATATCTAAATTTTATGAAAGAGCATTGGACGAAAAAGAATTCCTTGAGATGCGTATTCGCACAGTGGAGGACATTGTAAGTCGTGTGTTTTTTCAAAATTAAGGGATTGGGAGCGGTTTTGCGTTTTACCAGTAACAAAACAAAAAAGAAAAGCTAAACCAAAAATCAGCCTCCTCTATTCTGGTGACTGATATTGGTTAGCTTTCTTTTATTCTGTTTCCCTTTACCTTTTGGAAATGGCCAAAAACTTAAAGGATAAAGCTTTCCTTTTCGCTTGAACTTAGTTTTAAACTTTATTGTTGATGCTTTTCTTTTTAGAATTTCCCCTCAGAAAGCCAATAATAAAAACGATCCAATGCAATGGTAGATAAGCGATCAACAGGAGTCCTAATCCATAGTCTTCCGAATCCTGTATCATTGGTATATTTAAAGTTGATATGATTGGTTGGATAAGTAGGAAATAAGTTATGCCATTGATAAAGGGAACATAAAAGAGATATCTCCATTTACCGATTTGAAATGTAGATACTAATTTAATGATGATCATAATATGAAAAACATTTATGACTATCATCCCTAAAGGTAAGACGTACATAAACAAATATTGATTATCCCCTAACAAATAGTATAAAGACAATGACGGTAGTATAAAAATGGCTGAAATAAGAATGATACTAACAGCTCGTAAGAAATTCATTTATTAACTCCCCCATTCTACTTATTTCCTTGTATTTAATGTCCTTCAAATATGATTCTTCATTCTTTTTTCCTGATGATTTCATAAAAAACGTTTTCAATACAAAAAAATTAGGTGAAATCAGTTGATTTCCCCCTACTTTTGAATTTGTCATCTCGTTTATACCGTGTTTCTTCTTATCACTTCATATGAAAGTTCTTTGTTCGTGTTTGTTTCCTCGTTAGTAGTACTGAACCTTAAAGCCATACGCCCCATTTCTTTTAACGGAAGAGAAATCGTTGAGATCCCAAGTGCTTCTGAAATAGGATGATTTTCAAAACCTAATATAGCTAAATAAGTCAAACCTGCTCTTTGCGCTTCTAAAAAGACACCGGCTGCGACCATGTCGTTTGTCACAATCAAGGCTGTCGGTTGAGAATCTAGCGATTGCATTTTTTCAATGACCTTCTTTCCATCTTCTAAAAAAAGGCATTCACCAAAAGTCCATTCCTCCGATACTTCTACGCCTACTTCCTTTAGTGCATCTTGATAGGCTTGTTTTCTTTTCGAACTGCTTGTGCCTTTATGCCTTCCTACACAATAGCCGATCTGACGGTGCCCGCTATCAATCAGAAGCTTCATTCCTTCCTGAAAAGCTTCGTAATGATTAATAAAAACCGATGAAAATCGCTCATCACCAATTTCTTCAAAAAGCACAATTTTACCATAAGCTAGATAGTCTTGAACCACTTCAAGATCGATGCTTCTAGAAGTAATAATCAGTGAATCTACTTGCTTTAGCTTCAGCATATCGAGTGCTTCCAGTTCTTTTTCCGCCGTGTAGTCGGTTTGAATGATCATCAGCTTTAATCCTGACTTCTGGGCTTCCTCAGCAATCCCCTCTAAAATGGTACTAAAATACGGATGATTGATATATGGAATCACGACACCAATGATGTCCGTTTTTCCTTTCGCCAGATGAACAGCATTGATATTGATCTGGTAATTAAGTTCTTCCATCGCTTTTAAAACCGCTTCCCGTTTATCTTCCCTCACATACGGGTGATCGTTCAAAACCCTTGATACTGTTGCAACGGACACATTTGCCAATCTCGCAATGTCACGGATATTACTCATAATTGCACTTCCTCATCGTAAATCGCTTGCTATGTAACGCGTTTCATACTTTATATTCTAAACAAACGTAAAGGAGTGGTAAACAATGATAGGATTTTTCTTATTGTTCTTGTTGTGTTCATGTGAATTACTAGGTGCTTCTCTCGCTTTGGAAAAACAAAACAACCAACTCGATAGCTTCGAGGACTTTTTCAAGTTGTAGGATTTCAACAACCTCCAGTTAAAAAAATTGTATAAAATTGTCTGATTTCTAATGTACAATAGTATCATACTAACTGGAGGTTATTTTCATGAAACGCCTGACTGACCATCTCATCGTCATTTCTTTCGATTGTTTATCTGCTTTAGATCTGCCTATATTGCAAGAACTGCCTCATTTTAAAAAATTCATGAAGAAAGCGGCTCTCGCCCCACAAGTCAAAAGCATTTATCCATCTGTCACCTACCCTTGTCATACATCCATTATTACTGGGAATTATCCTGTCCGTCACGGAGTCATCAATAACACACTCCTTCAGCCGGGTTGGTTATCGCCTGATTGGAATTGGCATAGACAAGCCATCAAGGGTACGACTGTTTATGACGAAGTAAAAAAAGCCGGAATGACAACGGCAGCCCTGTTATGGCCTGTTACAGCAAAAGCGAATATTGACTACAACATGCCTGAAATTTTCCCAAACCGCCCTTGGCAAAATCAAATACTCGTCTCGTTAATGAACGGAAGTCCTTTCTATCAAATCGATCTTAATCGACGATTCGGTAAGTTACGAAGAGGAATTATGCAACCGGAACTCGATGACTTCGTTCTTGAATCAACCGTACATACGATAAAAACAAAGAAACCAAATCTACTACTGGTCCATTTCACAGATTTAGATTCGATGCGTCACTATCATGGGTTTTCATCGACAGAAGCAACTGAAGCCCTTCATAGGCACGACCATCGTCTCGGACGGATCACGGAAGCCATCGAGGAGGCTGGAATCTCTGAGAATAGCACTTTAGTTTTGCTAGGTGACCATAGTGCTTTGGATGAAAATCACGCCCTACACATCAATGTCTTATTTCATCAACACGGCTTGATAACCGTAAATGAAAAAGGCAAATTAAAAGATTGGCAGGCCTACTGCAAAAGTTGTGATGGCTCCGCATATATTTATGTTAAAAACAAGAATGACAGTGATACGATCTTGAAAGTGAAGAACATCTTAGAAGAACTCCATTGCGATGAGAAAAATGGAATTGAGCGAATTCTGACGGGGGAACAGGCAGCGAGTAAAGGAGCTGATCCGGAATGTTCATTCATGATTGAAGCTCGCAAAGGCTATTACTTCTTAGAAGATTTCGAGGGTGATTACGTAAAAAAGATAACTCCTCAAGACATTAAATCTGATAAAAAATACACAATGGCTACACACGGTTATTCACCTGAAAAAGAAGATTATTCAACCATCTTTATGGCAGCTGGAAAAGGAATCCGCTCAAATGCAGTGATTAAAGGAATGCATCTCGTAGATGAGGGCCCTATCTTCGCCAAACTTCTTGGGGTCAGCCTTGGCGAAACCGATGGCAAGGTAATCGAGGATTTATTGGATTTGTCGTAAAATTCCTCCCTTTTCACCATTGTTTTTTCTCAAGCTAAGAAAGAGATATTCACAGAAAAGGAGATGAACAAATGAAAAAGCTTTCCCGACAAGAAAATGGCTGGGTGTTTTACGATTGGGCAAACTCTGCCTATACCCTCATCATCACGACCGCAATTTTCCCATTATATTTTAAAGCCGCAGCAACTGAGGCTGGCATCGCTGCTTCAACTTCAACGGCATACTGGGGTTACGCAAATTCCTTTGCTACTTTACTTATATCCCTATTTGCCCCAATCTTAGGCACCATTGGCGATTACCAAGGATTCAAAAAACGCTTTTTTACATTTTTTCTATCATTAGGACTCATTTTCACAGTGTTGCTGTCGATAATTCCGTCTCAGCAATGGCTGATTCTCTTAATCTGCTATATGGTCACCGTCGTCGGCTTCGCAGGGGCTAATATTTTTTATGATGCCTTCCTGGTCGATGTAACAAGTGAAGAACGGATGAACCGGATCTCTGCTCGTGGCTTTGCTATGGGATACATCGGAAGTACAATCCCTTTTATCATCTCAATCGCGCTTATCATTTTATCTCAAAAGGAAATTCTTCCGTTTACTGTCGGTGTCGCAAGTCAGTTAGCATTTGGAATCGTTGCTCTGTGGTGGGGCCTATTTACCATCCCAATGCTAAAAAATGTCGAACAGGTCTACTACGTGGAACGAGTTGCAAATCCCATCCAGCACAGCTTTAAACGAATGCTTAAGACATTGAAAAATATCAAAGCACATCGTGCCCTTTTCCTTTTCTTGCTCGCCTATTTCTTTTACATCGATGGCGTCGATACAATCATCACAATGTCAACAGCTTATGGATCAGATTTAGGAATTGATTCAACGAACTTATTAATTATCTTATTTGCAACACAGGTTGTCGCTGCACCATGTTCAATCCTATACGGAAAGCTTTCAGAAATCTACTCGGGGAAAAAGATGCTTCTCGTCGGAATCGGAGTTTATATTACGATTTGTATTTATGCCTTTTTCTTAGAAACGACGCTTGATTTCTGGATTCTAGCGATGATGGTCGCGTCCTCTCAAGGAGGAATTCAAGCATTAAGCCGTGCATACTTCGCAAGACTCGTTCCAAAAGAATCCGCAAATGAATTCTTTGGCTTTTATAATATCTTTTATAAATTCGCAGCAATTCTCGGACCTTTCCTTGTCGGGGTCACAGCGCACATCACCGGAAATACAAGCAGCGGTGTGTTCAGTTTAATCATACTATTTGTGATAGGTGGTGTGCTTCTTTGGAAAGTGCCGGAAAACACACCATCCTCTAACTAGATTCAAAGCCGTTCATCATTGATGGTGAACGGGTTTTTTTTACTTTCTTAACTTGTTTCACAGAAACAAAGTCCTATTCCTCCATTAAACTCAAAAGATTTTCAGAATCCATATTGGTTGTCCATGCAAATTCACCAACTTTGAATAAAATGCGATAGTAACACCTATAAAGAAGTGAATGGATATCCTACCCTATTCATAGGAGGGAATTAAATTGAAAAACCCAAGTTCAGGGCGTTGGGAAAACCAACCGAGTGGTAAGATCAGAGTTTGATAGAAATTGGAGAACAACTCTTTCCCAAAGTGGCTATGTCATTTATATAGCTAAATCAGATCACGCAGAAGTAGAAGTTTTACTCATAGATGGCTCTCGCAAACTACTAATATTCCATAAGGATGGAAAAGTAATCGTAGGTGGAAGCGGAGTAAGCCACTATAGCAAGCCGCATTTTGCCATAACACTTTAAAATGTATTGATTTCTAACATCATGGAAAAAAACGAAGTAGACAGTGCCGGGTGACTTTTTGCACTTTCTATGCCTAGAATTTAATCAATCAAAAAAACGAACCCGCTCCTTATTGGTGAAGAGCGGGTTTCTTGTGCTGGTTTATTGATTAGGTAAGAATCCAAAACTAAAACTTTCATGTAATGACTTATAGATCAACAAGCTAATTCTATTTTAATTATCAGGTTTGTTTGATACTAGTGTTTGGGGCCGAAAGACTTGAGTCAATCACTTTTTTGTTCTCACACTCCAAATGTGTAGAGTGTATGTGGCAACACTTGAGAGATGGTGGGGAGTTTATTTATTTATCCGTTTCTTTGGAAAGTCATTCTTCTTAAAATTATCGTCTATTCGTTTTAGGACAAGTTCCATATCCTCAACATGGCCATAGGAAAGAAGAATTATTTAAATATTCTGTACTTTATATATATCAATCCTTTATAATTTTCATATCAACGATCGAGGAGGAATTTTACATGAAAAAAATGATGAACAAAACCGTGCAAATATATAAGGGGGAAACACTTCTTAAATTGTAACGGTGTACCCCCTTATATGTGTTTATTTAAATAACACATAAAGGGGTATCTCATGGATTTTCCAGTCAAAAAATTTTTTTCATATTATAAGCCGTATCTTAAATTGTTTTTGTCCATTTTGACATGTGCCTTTTTGGTATCTGCATTGTCCTTGTTATTTCCGTTGCTCGTCCGGTATATTACGAAGGATGTACTGGAGGGGGACCTATTAACAGCATTAAATAAAGTTTATTGGATCGGCGGGCTAATGCTTGTCTTAACCGCAATCCAGAATCTCGCAAACTACTTTGTGGACTACAAGGGTCATGAATTGGGAGCGCGCATGGAAAGCGATCTGCGTAGCGACTTGTTTGAGCATATGCAAAAACTTTCGTTCAGCTTTTTCGACAAGGAAAAGACCGGACAGCTTATGTCTAGGATAACAAACGACCTACTTTTCCTTTCTGAGCTTTACCATCACGGGCCTGAAGATTACCTTAAATATCTCGTCCGGTTTATCGGAGCTTTTTTCATCTTGTTCTTTATTAACGCACAATTAACGATTGTCGTATTCTCCTTTTTGCCAATTCTGGGATTCTTTACTTTATATTTCAATAAGATTGAAAACAAGGCATTAATAAGAAACAAAGAAAGAATTGGAGACGTAAATGCCCAGGTTGAGGATAGTCTGGCTGGCATCCGGGTTGTTAAATCTTTTGCCAATGAGCAGGTAGAAATAGGGAAGTTCAACCGCGAAAATAGCCGTTTCCTTGAAAGTAGGATCAGCTTCTATAAGACAGAGGCTAACTTTTACAATGGATTACAAACGCTCATCCAGTTGATAACGATTGCGGTAATCATCTTCGGAAGCTCAAGCATCTTGAAAAATACATTGGATTTAGCAGATTTGATCACTTTTATGCTGTATATAAACTTTATGCTTGAACCAATTCAAAAAATGGCTCAAATGAGCACGCTATTCCAGGAAGGAATCACCGGCTTCCAACGCTTTACGGAAATAATGAATCTACAGCCCGCAATCGAAAACAAACCGAATGCAGTTACACTAAGGCAAGTCCGTGGCGAAATTGAGTTTAAGCATGTTCATTTCCGGTACGAAGACCATTTGAACCATGTCCTTGATAATATGTTACTGAAAATACAGCCAGGAGAGTATGTTGCCTTGGTTGGCCCGTCTGGTGCAGGAAAAACGACATTCTGCTCGCTCATCCCCCGCTTTTATGATGTGTCAGACGGCAAGGTAATGCTGGACGGAATCGATGTCCGTGATATCGACCTCTATTCATTAAGAAAGAACATAGGGATCGTTCAGCAGGATGTTTACCTATTTGCAGGAACGGTGATGGAAAATATCCGCTACGGAAATCCTGAAGCGAGTGATGAGGATATTATCGCTGCAGCCAAGTGTGCTAATGCACATGACTTTATCATGAAACTGTCAGACGGTTACCATTCCGAAATTGGCCAGCGAGGAGTCAGGCTGTCGGGCGGACAAAAGCAGCGTCTTAGCATCGCCCGCGTTTTCCTTAAGAATCCTCCAATTCTTATTCTAGATGAAGCAACGAGTGCACTGGATAACGAGAGTGAAAGTATCATCAAGGAATCAATGGAAATGCTTGCAAAGGGGCGTACAACCATCGCCATAGCCCATCGCCTTTCCACAATCCGGAATGCACAGAGGATCATTGTATTGACGGAGGAAGGTATTGTGGAGGAAGGAACACACGATGCGTTACTTACTAATGATGGAGCCTATTCACACCTCTATTCCAAACAATTTGAATTAACATTGTAAAATCTTCTTTTTAAAAAAATCGGCTCCCTTTAAAAAACGGCCGATTTTTGCTTGTGAAGGCAACTCCCAGAAGGGGCAGTTGCCTTCTTTTAATACAAGTTTAGTGACTGCTTCCACGTGGGTTGGATGGTGATCGCAGTTAGAATGGTGTAGTGGTGTTTACCTAATTAAAAGATTCTAGAATTTTTCCGAATCATTACCATAGATGCTTATAGAGCGAAATAATTCTTTTCTTTAATATTTAACCATCTATTTGGTTTACAATAAGGATGAGTTGGTTCAGTTAGTTTTCCAAACCCATCGCGAAAAGGTATGGTTAGCGGCTTGGGGAAAAATGAAAATAAAAGTTAATTATCAGCTTTATTTTGAGGCATTACAAAATACTAAAAATAATTATTAAATTATCATGAAAAGAGGTTGCCCCCTTGGCCGGAGTCAACCTTAAATCACCAGTTAAAATTTACCTAATCGACTCTTGTCGTACTAAAGGATTCAACCCAGCAGTTTCCATATAATCTTTCCCCCAGTTATACATTGCATCGAGAATCGGCATCAAGCTTCTTCCTTGTTCAGTAAGGGAGTATTCTACTTTTGGAGGAACCACGGGATAGACTTCGCGGTTTACAATCAAGTCTTCTTCCAGTTCTCGCAATTGATTAACTAGCATTCTTTGCGTGATCCCTGGTATAAGAGCTTTCAGTTCACCAAATCGCTTCGTTCCCTCTTTTCCTAAATGCCATAGTATAAGCATCTTCCATTTACCACCGATAACGGAAAGAGTTAATTCTTTTTCACAATTAAACATCTTATCCTGCATTCGTGACATTTCACTTCACCTCCAAATTTATTATAACCCACAGTATACTTTTTTCACTATATAAAATAAAAGTATGTACTTGTAATATTATTCCATACATATTTATTAGCAATGAATATATAATTCTATTGTGTTGTTCAAGAAAGAAGTTAAAGAATGATGGAACAATTTAAAGCATTGATGGTTGATTACGGCCATAGGAATTTTTTTGGAATCGAATGGAAACCGATTTAAAACCTTCTACTCTTTCTGAAACTGTGAATAAAGAAATTACACTTGAAGATTTACCTGAAACCTTACCTACTATTTCAAAAGGACAAGCAAGAGGTAGAATCATAGTAAAGATTTAATAAAACAATAGAGAGGGACCCAAAGTCTCTCTCTAAAGATAATTACTTTCTTAACATGACAACATTTTTTTCTGGATCCAGAGTGATAACTAAGTCAGTCATTCCAACAAACAACCCATTTTCAACTACTCCCGGTATCATGTTAAGCATTCGTTCTAACATTTCAGGCTGAACTTGCTCAGGAATTTGGCAGTCAAAAATATAGTTCCCATTATCAGTAATAAACGGAGTTTCACCGTTTAATCGAATTTCCGGGACTAAACCAATGGCTCTAATATGTTTTTCTGTCATTTCATAACCGAACGTAATAACTTCTACAGGCAATCGAAACGCACCTAATTTCTCTACCCTTTTAGATGAATCTGCTACAACAATAAATGTTTTAGCTCCTCTCGCTATGATTTTCTCTCTTAAAAGTGCGCCGCCACCACCTTTGATTAGTTCTAATTCTGAATTGACTTCATCTGCTCCATCAATAGCAATATCTATACTTTCTATTTCACTAAAGCTTGTAAGTGGAATGCCTAATTCTTTAGCCAATTCTTCCGTTTGAACAGAAGTTGGAATACCTTTAATGGAAAGGCCTTCCTTCACTAGCTGACCAAGCTTTTGTATGGTATAAAAAACTGTCGAACCCGTACCAAGCCCTACAACCATGCCATCTTTAACAAACTCTGCTGCTTTTTCACCGACTATTTTTTTATCAACCATTTTGACACCCATCATAACTAGGTCCTTTCTTTTTCATAAAGCATAATTATCATTGATCTAATTCTTTGCCAAACTTTCATGATCAGTGGCAGAGGGAGGTTGTTCCATCCATCCCTTTTCTATTAATAGATTTATACCATCTTCAGCAATTAAGGCAATTTCGCTATTCATTCGTGCGTAATCTGCCGTTAAGTCTCTTCTTTGTCCCATTGATAATGCCTCACTATAATAAGCAATTGCTGCAGAAAGCAGTGTCGCTATATGAAATAGCATAAGTTTATCTGAAAAGGGTGGAACTGTTGAATCTGTTACTTCTGTTTCAAATAACTTTGGAACATGAAGATTCTCCTCTTTTAACATTGAACTTAGAATATCAAAGTGTTTAATACAAAGCTTACGAGCACGTTCCATATAATCTCGTACTTCTTTAGATTGACAAACTTGACTGAATCCTAACTCCAATACCATTTTCACCATTGTTTTCTGCATATTAAGATGCACACCACTGATTTCAATTGCGTTAATAGGTCTACGTTTCCCAAACCAACCAGTTAAATAATTTTGCTTCCTAACAAAATCAATCTTTTGTTGATTGTTTAAAGTAGGAGGTTTGTTAATAATTCCCTTATTTAAGGAAACACTAGTTACCCTATCATATAGTTCCAATGATTGCGAAGTACATTCAATAAAGTATTTTCTAACATCCTCTCGTATACAAACACTTGTGGCACCAGCATATCTCGTCAAACCGTGAATTGTCATAATATGTAAATAAACAATCTTAAATGTATCAGTAAATAAACTAGGAGCGTCTACTGTGACATCTTCGTCTGTAAAGCCTATTGGAATTGGAAGATTTTCTAAGGATAAGAATTGCTTCGTTTTTTCTAAATGAGTTTCTGATAATTCTAAGGCAAATTCCAGTAAATCGCGAATATCTTCATCCTTTACATCATGTAACAAATAGCGAAGAATACATCGTGACAAACTGTCATTAACATATTGTGACCAAATGACAGCATATTCTGATGCATTAATTTTAGTATGGTGATTAACTTGTTCCATTTTATCATCCCTCCTAGCTATTACAGATTAGAATAGCCATTTACATCAATTTTATTTGTTAAATGTTCCTGGCAAGATAAATATATTATCGTTTTCTTACTCATGTTTATTAGGGAATCTTATATGATTGGAAAAGTTAAACAAATTTTCTTGATTGGAAGATGCATTACAGAAATAGAAGCAAAAGTTAAATAGGGAATTCATACCATTTGGGATTCCCTATTTAACTTTTCTAAAAAACATACTCCAAATAAATTTTCTATCATTTTAATGGTTAATGAGATCTCTCAACACGAGCACTTAAAATGTCTTCTGTTGTGATTTCAAGTAATTTCTCCAGGAACCTTATTTTTCCTATTATATTTTCCTCAGTTTTGACGTTTTCCATTTTCTTTTCAGCTATCAAATCATTAAGAACTTTTCTGAAAGCATTGCTTTTTATTAGCCACTCTCCAATCAGTTCCTTTGTTGCGGATCTTTCAAATTCATTTTTCACAGCAAATAAACTTTCTCCTTTTGTTTCTATTATAGTAATAGCATTTAAATCAGAATTCATTCGCATCTTAAAATATCTTTTTTCACTATTATAATAATTTTCATTTCTTAACCGAAAATACTCTACACCTATAGTGATTTCGTAAAAAGAAGCTGTCTCTGTAATATATTGAATGTCTTTCACTTCAACGTTTTTCAATAGATCTAGATAAGTTTCTATACCATACTGAGTATTTATCATTTTTGCATCTAATACATTCATGAACTTCACATCCTTTTCAACCATCATATTCATTGTTTTCATTACCATTTCACAAATAATGAGCTATTTTTCTTCACCTATTTTTATTGACTCTTTTTCTATTAAATGTGACAGTTGTAATTCTATTAGTTTTTTTCAACAACATGTCCACCAAACTCGTATCTTAATGCAGCTACCACTTTACCTGTAAAAGTATCGCTGTCTAATGAACGGTAACGCATCAAAAGAGACATTGCGATAACAGGAGTGGCTGCTTGTAAATCTAAAGCTGTTTCAACTGTCCATTTCCCTTCACCAGAAGAGTGCATAATCCCTTTAATTTCATCTAGCTTTGCATCTTTTGAAAATGCACGTTCAGTCAACTCCATGAGCCATGAACGAATAACTGAGCCGTTATTCCACACTCTAGCCACTTTTTCGTAGTCAAAATCGAACTTGCTTTTTTCTAATACCTCGAATCCTTCACCAATCGCTGCCATCATACCGTATTCAATTCCATTGTGAACCATTTTTAAGAAATGACCGCTCCCTGCTATACCAGCATAGATAAATCCGTTTTCGACAGCTGTATCCTTGAAAATAGGTTCCACAATGCTCCAGGCTTCAGGGTCTCCACCAATCATATAAAATGCTCCATTACGAGCACCTTCCATTCCACCAGAAGTACCGGCATCCATAAAGTGAATTCCTACTTCCTTTAGCTGGTTATATCGGCGAATGGATTCCTTATAGTGAGAATTCCCAGCTTCAATTACGATATCTCCAGTGCCTAATAATGGTGTCATTTCATCAATTACTGAATCTACCACAGCATGCGGAACCATAATCCATACAACTCTTGGTTTTTCTAATGATTCAACAAGTTCTTTTAAATCAGATGTACCTTGAGCACCGTATTTCTTCATTTCTTCAACGGCACTTCCGTTTACATCGAAAGCTACTACTTCGTGCTTGTTATCAATTAAATTTTGACCTAAGTTTAATCCCATTTTTCCTAATCCAATTAATCCAACTTTCATGTTCATTTCCTCCTTAATAATCTACAAATATTCTCATCTTTTATTACTACCACCATTTATATCCTTCCTCCGCCAATAATTGATGGGAAGCATCTGGTCCCATTGACCCTGATGGATATAATTGAAGGGGAATTGTATTTTCCTCAAAAGCCTCTAAGATAGGCTGTACCCATTTCCAAGACAACTCCACTTCTTTCCAATGTGCAAAGAACGTTGAGTCGCCACGCATTGCGTCGTAAATTAAAAGCTCATACGCTTCAGGAACATCTGCTTGCTTAGCAGAAAAATCAACATTGACTGGTTCGATTTTCCCATTGTTTAATGGGTTTTTACTATTTAATTGTAATGAAACACTTTCGTTTGGATTGATTTCAATCACTAAAAGATTTGGCGCAGTTTCTTCTTCTTGAGTCCTATACAAATCCTTTAAAGTATTTTTGAATTCAATCACAATTCGGGTGGATTTCTCTGTCATTCTTTTTCCTGTACGGATATAGAAAGGAACCCCATTCCAAAAATCATTATCCACACATAGACGGGCAGCCACAAATGTGTCGTTTAAAGAAGAAGGCGCAACTTCAGGTTCTCCTGTATACCCAACAACTGGTTTACCTTGGATTTCACCAGGACCATATTGACCTCGAATCACATGATTCACCACATCCTCTTTCTTTAATGGACGAAGTGATTCTATTACTTTTCTCTTTTCATTGCGGATCTCTTCTGCACTAATTTGTTTTGGCAGTTGCATTGCTGTCATCATCAACATTTGCAGCATATGATTTTGAAACATGTCGCGAATAGCCCCAGCTTGATCATAATAACCAGCTCTCTCTTCAACCCCAACTGTTTCGCTTGCAGTAATTTGCACATTTGCAATGTATTGGTTGTTCCATAATGCTTGAAGCACTGGATTTGCAAACCCTAACGCTTCCAGGTTTTGTACCATCGGCTTTCCAAGATAGTGGTCGATGCGAAAAATTTCTTCTTCATCAAAAGCTTTACTTAGTTTATCGTTTAATTCTTGAGCTGATTTTAAGTCATGTCCAAACGGTTTTTCGATAATTAGACGTTTCCAACCTATAGTAGAACCTAGACCACTCTCTTTAATGTTGTAAGCAATCACATTAAAAAACTCTGGAGCAACAGATAGGTAGAACATACGATTTTCTGGAATATTCAATTCTTCTTCACGTTTTTTAACGAGTTCAAGTAATCCTTTATATCCTTCAGCCTTGATAGCATCTACATGGCTATACCGAAAGGCACGGATAAACATTTCAAGGTTTGAATCGTCATTTAGTAATCGTCTAGAAAATGTTTTTAAGGAATCTTTCACATGGTTTTGGAAATCAGTATCTGATAAATCTCCTCTGCCCACCCCAATAATTGAGATGGGCAGAGGTGATTTTTGATCCAAAAATAAATTATATAGAGCCGGGAAGATTTTTCTTTTTGCTAAGTCCCCTGTCGCCCCAAATAAGACAAATGTCATTGCCTCCATTTTACATACCTCCAAAAATAAAAATTTCACTTATGCATTTATTAAAAAACTGCTTCACTCTTGATAGCCAACCCCTGGCTTAGCCATATTTTTATTTGAACCTGATTGGACCGTAATAATGATGTCCCTAAAATGCGAATGACCACATTTTGGACAATAAGCATTATTCGATGTGAAGGTTAGGCATCTTGAACAAACTTTGTAATGCTTTGCATGTAACCCGAACATACTATCACCCTTTCAATGTAGTAAACTGAATGCGGAAGATCAGATGACTGATCAATAACCACAGTATTTCGTGAATCCAATCTTGCAACAAGATGTAAGTATAAAACCTATATTTTTTAAATGGAAGTACGCACTTTTTATTTAAATAGTGATAAAAAAATAACATAATAACAAAATGTATACTAAAGGAAATAAACTCATCGATTTTTGTGTTAAACAAATTAAAAAGCCAGGATGAGCATCCTCTCCCTGGCCACAAAAAAATATGTATAAATTTGTTGAGAACATTATTCTTTATGTGTTGAAGCTTTTGGCGTAAGCCCCACATGGCATTTGCCATAATTGATAAGGCAGTTACCCCATCATCTACCAGCCCATTTGGCACTAATATCATTTCTAATACCATTGCTACAATAGCCGCTCCTACTGTTAAAAGAATATAGTTAAAAAATTTATTCATTCAATCCCCCAGCTAGAAATGTCTTTATTAATAAGAGATTTTTATAAACAACATCTACAATGACAATTTGGGCAATTATCAAGCAACTTATACAGAAAATAGGTCATGCGAAATGGTGCATTGTTTCTTTTAAAGTTAATAGTAAGACTATATAAGCGGTTTGTCTCATAGTATACTTTTTATCACTATGTAAAATAAAAGTGCGTACTTTTATTGTTATTATATACGTTGTATACTTGCAATTGTTCAGCGAGAGAACATGATATCCTTTATTGCTGGCAGGTACAGAAAATGCACTATAAGGATAATATTACTGTAAAAGTATTATTACCCTTTGTAGATATTATCACTGTACAACAATAAAAAAATTATAGGAGTGAATACAGATGGAATTACAATTAGCATTAGATTTAGTAAATATCCCAGAAGCAATTGAGCTGGTAAAAGAAGTAGAGGAACATATTGATATCGTTGAAATCGGTACACCGGTTGTAATTAACGAAGGTCTTCATGCTGTAAAAGCAGTTAAAAAAGCATTTCCTAACTTAAAGGTATTAGCAGACCTAAAAATCATGGATGCAGCTGGTTATGAAGTAATGAAAGCTTCTGAAGCAGGTGCTGATATCGTCACAATTCTTGGAACTGCTGAAGATATGTCTATTAAAGGTGCTGTTGAAGAAGCGAAAAAACAAGGTAAAAAAATCCTTGTTGATATGATTGCTGTAAAAGATCTTGCTGGACGTGCAAAAGAAGTGGACGCTATGGGTGTTGATTATATTTGTGTGCACACTGGCTACGATCTTCAAGCTGTTGGAAAGAACTCATTTGAAGATTTACAAACTATCAAAAGTGTTGTAAAAAATGCTAAAACTGCAATCGCAGGCGGTATTAAATTAGAAACACTTCCAGAAGTCATCAAAGTACAACCAGACCTTGTCATTGTAGGTGGCGGGATAACTGGACAAGCTGATAAAAAAGCTGCTGCTGCCAAAATGCAACAAATGATTAATCAAGGGTAATTCAGATCATGAATACAACTCAATACCTAGCTGATATCATAAAAGAGTTAAATCGCTCTGTAGATTTAATTTCGAATGATGAAGCTGAAAAATTAGTAAATGGGATTCTTGAATCAAAAAAAATCTTTGTTGCAGGCGCAGGTAGATCTGGATTTATGGCCAAATCATTCGCCATGCGAATGATGCACATGGGGATTGATGCCTATGTGATTGGCGAAACAGTAGCCCCTAACTTTGAAAAAGATGACATCTTAATCATTGGATCAGGTTCAGGAGAAACAAAAGGTTTAGTTTCCATGGCTGAGAAAGCAAAAAGCATCGGTGGGACGATTGCAGCTGTAACCATTTTCCCTGAGTCCACTATTGGACAATTAGCAGATATCACAATTAAGTTGCCTGGCTCACCTAAAGATCAGTCGGCGAATGATTTTAAGACGATTCAACCAATGGGCTCATTATTTGAGCAAACACTTTTACTATTTTACGACGCTGTGATTCTTCGGTTCATGGAGAAAAAAGGTTTGGATACCAATAAGATGTACGGTAGACACGCCAATTTAGAATAAATATATTATTCCTCGAGTTCTAAATAGGAAAGACCGCAAGCTGTTTCCATGCAAGATTGCGGTCTTTCTGTTAGAATTAACTACTTCAATTTGTAAAAATTTTAGGAGTGATAAAATGATTTCTTTAAATGGAAAAACTGCAATAGTTACTGGCGCAGGAAGAGGCATTGGACGTGCTACTGCTATCGCCTTAGCAAAAGAAGGCGTTCATTTAGGCCTAATCGGCTTAAATATGTCTAATCTAGAAAAGGTAGCTGCTGAACTAGCACAATTTGATGTAAAGGTTTCTGCAGCAACAGCAGATGTGACAGATCTTGAATCCGTTACCCATGCTGTTGAACATATCAAATCAGACTTAGGACCAATTGATATCCTAATCAACAATGCTGGTGTTGCTAAATTTGGTGGGTTCCTTGATCTAACACCAGAAGAATGGGAAAAAATCATCCAAGTCAATTTAATGGGTGTGTATAATGTAACAAGAGCAGTATTACCAGGAATGATCGAAAGAAAATCAGGAGATATCATCAATATCTCTTCATCTGCTGGCCAAAAAGGTGCTCCTGTTACAAGTGCTTACAGTGCTTCTAAATTCGCTGTTTTAGGGCTAACAGAATCACTTATGCTAGAAGTAAGAAAACATAATGTCCGTGTTACTGCTTTAACACCAAGTACGGTCGTTACAGATTTAGCCATTGATACAAATCTTGTTAAAGGCAATGAAGAAAACGTTATGCACCCAGAAGACCTTGCAGAATTAGTCGTGGCTAGTTTAAAATTTAATCCAAGAGTATTCATTAAAACAGCTGGATTATGGTCAACAAATCCATCATAAAACGAAGCAGATCCAGTGGGGTCTGCTTCTTTAGTACGTACAAAATACTCTTATATGTATCAGTGATACAAGGACATTACTTTCTCTAAATCGACAATTAACTGGTTAACTTCATTCTGTGCTAAGCGTACAAGCATTTGATCGTATAAAGTAATAATTTGCCCATCCTCTTCATGCTGATGTTTTTTTAAATAATGATAAATATTAATTAACTGGTCTTCATTAAGGACCGACTCTGTTTCGAAATCCTTAACTTTCTGTAAGGAAAATTCATTGATAGTCGAATCAAATTCACCTGCAATAATGTTCCCTTTCACGAACATCCTCTCACTCCTCAAAGTCAGTATAGGATAGTTTTCCCACATAATATGTTAAATAAATCTTAACTCCTCAAATTTAAAAAATATGAAGGCTTTTCAAATGTTTGATTTATACCTTAGCATCATGAGACATGGGGACGGTTCCTGCGTATCACTCGAGAACCGAAATACCACTTCAATTAGTGAAATTATCGCTACAAAAAGAGCCTTATCCACGAATGGATAAGGCTCCCATATTATGCAAGAACAATCTTCGCCACACACTCAACATGTGTTGAGTGCGAAAACACCAAAGGCCCCTGGTGAGTTTACAAATTCAAAACAGCCCTCGATAGTTAAAACAACAACTTTATAAGAACTTAGCCTTTCCGTCTTTCTCATAGAATATCCTAATCACTTAAACCCTTACCATTGAGAATCTGCTGCACATATTTTTCAATCCTAGACACTCTAGTTTTGGATTGTTTGGCTTGAGAGAAATGAAGGAGGTATGCTCTTTGACGTCCTGGAGTCAATGCTTCAAAAGCAGTTTTTAAGTCAGGCATTTCATCAAATTTATTTTGAAGTTCTTCAGGAATTATGTATTCTGTTGTCTTTTTGAATTCTACTTCCAAACCGGCTTTTTCAACTTCAATGGCTTCATGAATATAGGCCTTTATAATGGGTTCCATATTAATTATTTCTTGGACATTGGTGAACCGAATCTGACGTGCCGCCTGTACATTCTCCGTTTGTTGGATTAGAATTCCATGAGTATCCTTTAACAAGGCACCTTTGTGAAAAAGAAGCGCACAATATTCTTTAAATCCATGTATTAAAACGATGTTTTTGTTCTCAAACATGTAACAAGGATGCATCCACTTAATATCTTCGGTCAACTCACAGTCAAGAACTATATTTCTCAATGCCTCAAATTCTTCTTTCCACTGTTTAGTTTTTCTTAAAAACCCATCAACCTTACGATTCTTTCTACTATCTGTCATCAAGGAACACTCCTATTCAATATTTGAAAGCAATGCCTGTTCCCTATTCCACAAAAACTTTAACGGACTAAGGGACATACACCATCTTATGATCTTTTGAAAATTTCTTTATCAATTAAATCGACTGCCGAAATCTTTTCATAAAAGTAATCTATTTTCATTTTGTCTTCAGTATCTAGTTCTTCATAATTCTCGTCAATAAACAGTAACCACTCTTTTTCTAACTCTTCAGTCGTTTTCCCATAAATTTCTTGGAATTTTTTGTCCAGACTGCTTTGGTTATATACCTTTTCAAATTTTTCTAATCCATAAGTTTCGATTAAATATGTGACAAATGACCCGGCGTGTGTATAACTCATCCATTGGAGACTCAAATCTTTGAACTCCACTATTGGTGTACGAAATAAAGCATCATCACTTTCGACACTGACTAATTTATGTAAAGGAATCGTTTTTTGAGACATGACAAAATTCTTCATGACTTTATGGACAGGATATTCCTGCTTGCCGTATTTGTTTTCCATAAATATTGCGAATCCCTCTTGGGTGATATACCCTTTACTTGAATCAAAGTTATCGCCATACCCTAATAAAGAATGTGTTAATTCATGAACAAGGGGATATTGCCCTTTTCTAATTGAGTACAACTTAATTTCGGACCTGAGCCCCCATGATGGTTGATCTCCCTCCAAAAGAAAGACATTTATTCGTTGGGATGGAACATAGCCCGTATCGATATACTGATGTATATTATTATAGGCGGTTGAGAGTTCCTTTTTTTATGGAGTCTACAGTTGATTTCGGTGCCTTCACAGTATTGAATACCTTAAAAGTGATCCTTCCGTCATCCGTTATTAAAATGTTTTCCTCAGATTTTTTCTTGGGTTCCTCTTTTGTTGGAAGCGATGCTTCATTTGAGCATGCCGTTAATACTAGTAAAGATATTAAAGTAGCTTTTAGTATTGTCTTCATTTTCTCCCACTCTTTATACAACTCACCTAAATTCAGAGCCTGTCCCCCATTACGCACTGCGAGTCATACCCCTTACTCAAGATTGTTTATTTAGTAGAACTCAATTATACTTTTAATATGTAAAGTTTTCCATATTGCTAACAATATCTGAATCTTAATCATTAAAAAGGTGGTAAAAAAATGAAACTTGGCGCATTTTCTGTAAGTTTAAATGTTAAAGACATTGAAATCTCCAAATCTTTTTACGAAAACCTCGGGTTTCAAGTTTTTGGCGGAGATATTACCCAGAATTGGCTTATTATGAAGAATGAAAATTGCATTATTGGACTATTCCAAGGGATGTTTGAACAAAACATCATGACATTTAATCCGGGATGGAATGAAAATGCCGAAAATCTCGAGTCGTTTACAGACATTCGAGAAATTCAAAAACAACTTAAAGAAAAAGGAATCAAAATGCTAACTGAAGCAAATGAATCAAGTGAAGGACCCGCATATTTTACAATAGAAGATCCAGATGGAAATCAGATTCTTGTGGACCAACACAGATAAAATCACATAAAGGCCAGTCCTACATTCCATTAAGACTTCAACGGAATGAGGGACAGGCCATTAGTTATTTGACACATGCGCACTAGGGGACAGGTCCCTTACATTCAAACAATCATTTTTAACTCTTCCCATGAATCAATCCTATCAACTTCTCCAACCCATCCAACAATCTAGGTGAAGGTCTACAGTACAACTCTTCTTCAAGAATCAGTATTCGCTCTTCACTTGGCAAGCCTAACTCCTCAAAACCAGGACGTTTCAAAACAATATTCTCCTGAACCTTTTCCTTCCTGACACCGACCCATGCCAAGCAAATATAATCCGGTTTTCGTTTCACTACGTCTTCCCAATCCGTCTGTACACTTGCCAATTCCACATCAGCAAAAGTATTCTCCGCTCCTGCTGCTTCAGATATATCCGTCAACCAATTGTGTTTGCCTGGAGTAAAGATCGGTTTTGGCCACCATTCCCAATAGAGTTTTGGTCTACTGGGAGACTGCGCACAAAGTTTCTTCAGCTTATTTAAACGCTCACGAAACTCATTCGCAGCCTCAATCCCTCGTTCCTTCTCGCCCACTGCTTCTCCAGTTTTGACTAAGTCATTTTCAATATCCTGAAGTGAGGCAGGATTTAAGACAATATGAGGAATTCCCCGTTCAACTAGGGCATCCACATTTTTCTCCATCCCCGGTACACTAAGGGATGCCAGCACTAAGTCTGGTTTCAGTTCTTCTACAAGGTCCATATTGATGGATAAGTCCGGGCCTAAGTTGGGTAGATGGGCAATGGATTCGGGCCAATCTGAAAAGTCATCTACTCCAACTAGCATATGTGATAACCCTAAGTACTCCATCAATTCGGTGTTACTTGGACATAAAGAAATGACTCTCATTCTTTCACCACTTTCTTTGTGCATACGTTTTCTTAATACAAAAATTGAGATTCATAAACTTACTCTTTAGTAGATTTCTTATCTCGAAGCATGATTACTACTTCAGTCCCCTTACCAAGTTCACTTTTGTAGGTAATCGTTCCGTTCATTTTTTCGATGATTCTTAATGAAACAGAAGTTCCTAAACCGGTTCCTCTGTCTTTTGTTGTGTAAAATAGAGTGCCTATTCGTTCTAGTTGTTCGGGGTCCATCCCCTTGCCGCTATCTGATATCGTAACAACAATTTTTTCTGAAAGTTTCTCCAGCTTAATACTCACTTTACCGTTCGCAGGAGTTGCTTCAATGGCATTCTTTATGAGATTTACAAGTACTTGTTTCAACTGGCTGCGGTCTGTGTGTACATAGACAGCTTCCTCAAGTTCGCATTCCAGTTCAACCCCTTCTTTCGTGGCCATGGCTTGTAAGAGATAATGTACATTTCGAATAGATTCTGAGAGATGAATACGCTCTATTTTATCAAACTGTGGCTTTGCAAAATTCAGATAATCATCGATAATCGATTCAGCTCTGTTTAGTTCGCTCAATACTAACGATATATATTGAAAGTTTGGTTCCTTCTCTTGGTTATGCATGAGTTGTAAGAATCCTTTCACGACTGTGAGTGGATTTCTGATTTCATGGGCAATGGATGCGGCAAGTTCTCCTAACGTGTTTAACTTTTCTGCCTTTTGTATTTCTTTTTTCATATTTTTGCGTTCCACATATATCTCATTCAATACTGATGCGAACCAAACGGATGCAATCTGAATCGCTCCAAACAATAAGACATTCATGATGATTTCGCAGCTATCATCAAAGCTTAAATTCGCTGAAAAAATATAAATGAGTAAAATGAATAGCATCACAAATGAAGGCCATAAAGTAATCAGCACGCTCATCTTAATTCTTTTCTTGCTATCGTATTTCCAAAATTTCCGTGAATAAATAAAAGGGACGATAAATGCCAAGACTCCACTTAAAATACCAAACCAAAGGGCGTCTCCGCCTAGATAAGTTCTTGTCAGAATATAGGAAAGAAATACGATAACACCAGCGATGGGTCCCCCTTGCAATGATCCAAGTATCGAAGGGACATATCTTAAATCCCAAAAGAGACCATAATCGTAAAATGAAAAAATCATGCAGAGAAACAGGGTAATTCCGTGTAAAGCACCTATTACATACGGTGACTCCCCCATTTTCCTATTTTCAAAGAAAACGTTCATAATAAAATTCGGCATTAAAATGATTAGAACATTTAATAATAGTTTTTCAATCAGCATCCTAACATCCCCTTGATGTATCTTCCTCTCTTAAGATACGACAAAGTTCAACCTTATCCCTGCCAAACCTTTGATAATTGCACTCTTAATTACAAATAAAGCCCCTTGCATGGCAAGGAGCTCTCTGTATCTTATTTAATTTGATCAAGCGAATCCACAAGCGTCTTTACGACAAAATCTAAATCTTCTTCCTCAATGTTCAATGGAGGTGAAATCGTTAGGACATTGTTAAAGCCTGCGACGGTGAATCCGTTCTTGCCGATAATCAACCCTTTCTGTTTACAAAAGCCGATTACTTTGTTCACCAGGTCAGTTTCTAAAGGGTCTTTTGTCGTTTTGTCCTTCACCAATTCAAGACCAATTAGCAAGCCTTTCCCGCGAACGTCACCAACAAGCGGATGAGCTTGCAGAAGAATTTTTAAATCGTTTAGAACTTTCTCGCCGAGTTCGGCTGATCGCTCAAACAGTTTCTCGTTTTCCATGATCTCGATATTTTTCAATGCGAGGGCACAGGCGGCAGGATTTCCTCCGAATGTATTGACATGACGGAAGAAATCATAGTCATCACTACCTTTAAATTCCTCATAAATCTCCTTACGAACGGCTGTTGCAGATAAAGGTAAATACGCACTCGTTATTCCTTTAGCCATTGTGATAATATCTGGTTTGACATCTTCGTGCATGTATCCAAAAGCTTTACCAGTACGACCAAATCCGCAGATAACTTCATCAGAAATCAGCAATGCTCCGTGTTTTTCACAAACTTCTTTTGCTGCTTTCATGTATCCTTTCGGAGGAGTTAAGACTCCACCACCCGTAATGATTGGTTCCATAATCATCGCCGCAATGGTCTCGCTTAATTCCCAAGTCATCACACGGTCGATGTCCTTAACGGAACCGATTTCTGAGGGATTGGCTGCACTGCAATCATCACGATAAGTATCAGGAGGGGCAATGTGAATAAATCCAGGTGCAAGGGGTTCATATTTGTATTTCCTTTGCGCTTGGCCAGTCGCTGCTAATGCTCCCATTGAGTTCCCATGATACGCTCTGTATCTGGAAACGATTTTATAGCGGCCATGCTCACCTTTTTGCTGATGATACTGTCTGGCAATTTTGAAGGCGGTTTCGTTTGCTTCAGATCCACTATTGGAGAAAAAGATCACATAGCCTCCGCCAAGCATTTCGTTCAACTTCTCAGCAAGCTTAATGGCTGGGATATGACTTTGCGTTAGTGGAAAATACGCCATTTCCTTCAACTGTTCATAGGCAGCTTGCGCGAGCTCTTCTCTTCCGTAGCCAACATTCACACACCACAATCCTGCCATCGCGTCCAAGTATCGGTTTCCATCAGCATCGGTAATCCAGGACCCTTGCGCTTTTTCGGCAACAAGAGTCGCATCTGGATTGTAAGGCTTCATGGAGTGCCAAACGTATTGTTCATCCTGCTTTTGCAGGTTTTCTGTGCGGCTGATACTAACCAAAGTGTTCTCCTCCCTTGCCACCATTTAGTTTTCGAATCTGGAAGTAATCATTTTTTTACGAGTAAAGAAGTTCACACCATCTTTTCCGTTCACATGAAGGTCTCCATAGAAGGAATCCTTCCACCCTGAGAACGGGAAGAAAGCCATCGTCGCTGGAACGCCAACATTAACTCCAAGCATGCCTGCATCTGCTTCTTCACGGAATGTACGCACTGCTTTGGCGTTATTAGTATAGATTGTTGCACCGTTTCCGTATCTTGATTTTCTGAGGAATTCGAGACCTTCATCCAAGTCTTTCGCACGAAGGATGCTCAACACTGGTGCGAAAATTTCTTCTTTCGCAATTGTCATGTCAGGTTTCACATGATCGAATAATGTTGGACCTAAGAAGTTTCCTTCTGGATTATCATGCATTTCACGACGGCCGTCTCTGATTAAATCGGCACCTTCTAAAATTCCTTTTTCAATATAGCCAAGCACCTTATCGCGGTGTTCTTTACGGATAACAGGTGTCAATAAGACGGTATCATCCATGCCGTTTCCGACTTTCAATTCATCTGCCTTGTCTTTCAGCGCTTTAACGAAAGTTTCGTTTTCCCCTACAATGACGACTGCGCTACACGCCATACAACGTTGACCCGCGCTACCAAAAGTAGAGCTGATGATTTGCTGCACCGCTTTTTCAGGATCTGCATCCGGCATCACAATATGATGGTTTTTTGCGCCAGAAAGAGCTTGAACGCGTTTACCACGAGAAGCAGCTTGCTCATACACGTATTTGGCAACAGGCTGTGAGCCTACGAATGAAATGGCGGCGATATCTTCATTTTCTAACAATGCATTAACGACATCATGCGCACCATGGACGACGTTTAACACACCAGCCGGAGCTCCTGCTTTGAAGAACAATTCTGCCAATCTATTAGCTAAAATCGGCGTGCGTTCAGATGGCTTCAAGACGAATGTGTTTCCACATGCTACCGCAAGAGGGAACATCCAAAGAGGGACCATCATCGGGAAATTGAAAGGTGTGATTCCCCCTACCACTCCAAGTGGATAACGGAACATTTCAGAGTCGATTTCTTCGGCAATTCCTGATAAGGATTCACCCATCATAAGCGTCGGTGCACCTGAAGCAAACTCAACACATTCGATGCCGCGTTGAACTTCGCCGTAGGCTTCTTTGTAAGCCTTACCATTTTCCTGCACGATCAACTTTGCCAATTCTTCATGTTGCTCGGTTAAAAGGTTATGATATTTAAATAGAATTCTAGCTCTTTTCGGGACGGGCACGTTCTTCCAAGTCTTAAATGCCTCTTTTGCTGCCGCAACTGCTTTATTCACATCCTCTTTCGTCGAAATCGGAACCTTCGCCAGAATTTCATTAGTAGCCGGGTTCGGCACCTCAAGTGATTGCGTGCTGCTTGATTCAACCCATTCACCATTCACAAAGTTCTTTAATACGGAGATATCATTCTTAATCACAGTCATTGCAAAATCCTCCTTCTCGATCTTGAGTTTGATAGATTAATACTTTATGAATCATCCAAAGGATGCTACCATACAATTTCAATACAATTTCAATATTCTGGGTACGTACTTCTATTATCCTTTAAGTGAGAATGTCAATCATTAGACAAAGTGTAAAATGATGATGGGTTTTCACACGACATTTATTAACGTTCTAACAAACACCTCATCTTCACTTAGCATTGTACTTTCGGTTTTCAATGGAACTCGATAAATAGTCATCGACGAGAAGCATAAACTCAATGGCTATTCTCTTTTCATGGTCCATGAAATCCTTACCTAATAAACTTTCCAGTTTTTTTAGGCGGTGATAGAGTGTCTGCCTGACGATGAACAGCTTATTGGCTGTTTCTTGTTTAGAACCATTGCACTCCAGGAAAACCTTCAGAGTTTCTAACAGTTTGCCGTTATGTTTGTGATCGTATTGAATCACGGGCTCCAAGTATTCTCCGACAATTTCATGTAAATCAATATGGTGATTCATCATGCTAATCAGACGGTAGAGATGCAAATCTTCATAGAAATGATACGTTTCGTTCTTTGTCATTTTGTCTTGGATGCGGATCGTTTCTTTGGCTGTTTCGTAACTTTTATGTAACTCAGTTATTTTGTGGACGATTTTCCCTACACCAACATATAAGCTGCTTGGCTGTTTTTTGATAAAATCAGATGCTTTGATCGTTTCAATTGCTTTGATGACTCTTTCCTTGTAATTCTTCTTCACCCGCTGATTCAGTAAAATAAAGACAATTTGGTTTCTTTTTTCAACCAAGAAGACTGCAAACCCCTGCTGCTCTAAAATTGAGCGAAAAAGGAGCTTCAAGTAGGTTGCATCTTGATTCATTTTCCCTTTTACATTCGAATATTTACAGATCAGAACGAGTCCCTCATTTATTTTGCTTGTCATATCGTGTTCTGCTAATTTTTCATACAACAGATCGGATCGATATTCGCCTTCTAGCCAGCCATTCAGCCATTCGAATTCTTCAACCCGCTTCTTTTCTTCTACAAATAAATCACGCAGAAGATGCTGGGCCAACGCCGTACTTGTCCGGTCCATGATCATCAATTCATAATCACTGATGTAATAATCGTTTGCCACAATATGTAATTCAGCAAACTCCTGTCCGAATAAATGAATCGGAACATAGGCACATATTTTCTGGTCCTGATTTGTTTGATCTTGGATGATGCCCAGTAGCTTCTTCTGCTGTTGCCGATTGATTTCAGGGTAGTATTCATACTCTTTCCCTTTTAACTTAAAGATGACAGGAATGTTTATCTCGTCTTGGAAAAACTGCAAGATTTCCTGATAACTCTCTGTTCCTAGCAAGCTTTTATTTAGAGTCTGAGAGTAGTTTTCTAAATCTGAAATAAGCTGATATTGCTGGTTGATAAGGACGGAGTGAATATCTTGGGTAATTTCTACAAAAGGTACGACTTTTTCAAAAATGATGATTGGGAATCCATGTTCATTTGCAATCCTGACCACTTCATCGGGGATCTTACTTAAATATGTACCAAGCTCCAAACATAGTCCTGCCGCTTCATTTTTTATCAACTGTCTTAAGACAGAGACAAACAGTCCTTCTGAATCCTTCCAAGCCACACCTGTTGAGAGAATCAATTCGTGTCCGTTTAGAAGTTTTTCGATATTGGTTACCTCAACGACATGCACCCATTTAACGATGCGTTGCATTCCATCTTCCCCTGCTACAATCTTGACCTGATCGAAATGCTTTCTACGTAAAATATCAGAAATCCTTAATTGGAAATGGTCCTTCATAGCACAACTCCCTTTCACGCCTAAGAACAAGATACCCGATGACCTTCTATTGCAGGAAAAGGATTGGCATTCTACCCAATCCTTTTACCGCAACACATTCTTTAATGGTTCACTGTCATATATTCTTGAATTCCCTTTACCATTGCGTGAAAATCTTCTTCACAAATAAAGTCCTGTGGCTCCCAGTTTGCAAGAATCCAGGCGACTAATTCATCTGGAAAATTAAATACTTCTCCACTTGAATCCGATTTTCGAATCATGTAACGGCCGTTATCTTCATCAATCGTCACTACACACGGATAAGCATTGTCCTTGCATCGCAATAAAAATTCCATAGGACCTCCTTCTAAGCTTTTTGTTTTTGTTGCGTAAAGAGAATAGTAGAAAAATATTTACGCGCATTCGCCGTTCCCACTTCGAGAACTTCTTGCGTCTTATCGGCGGGGTTTAAGAAAACGACGGTAGAGCCATTCAAATGTTCTTTCACTTCATGAATCACGTACCCTTTTTGCAGGAGAAAATCAATTTTCTCCCGCTCACTTTGGAATTGTTGATATTCTGACATTTAATCCACCCTTTGCTTAAAAAATTTACGATGTATGGAGATTAACGGATGATGGGTCAGCTGGGATTACGACTTCTGCGGCTTCATCTTCAATGACCCAATCACGTCCAACTGAAATGCCAAGATACTTGTCATCACTAGGATCCTCAATTTCAGCTTGTTTGTATTTTTGGAACCACCAGTATTTCGCTAACACATAATACACAGCTGCCCCGATGAGGAAGCCAACAATGAAAGAGTAGTTAGGAACAAAATACGAAACTCCCCCTCCTATGATCCAAGCGATAAAACCACTTAAGTTTACTCCACCCATATAGCGGTATTGACCGTGATCTTCATATAGTTCTGGTACATTCACTCTTCTTTTACGGATAAGGTAATAGTCTGCAAAGAGAATGCCGACAATTGCAGAGAGAATTCCTCCGACAAATAGCAGGATAGGTATAATGACACCAAACAACTCCCATGGTTGAACGATTGTTCCTACGATACCAGCCGTGGCAACACCCGCCCAGAAAGGAAATCTTGGTCCTCCGACATTTGAGAAAATCGTTGCGGCAGGAACGACGTTAGCTGCTGTATTCGTTGACCATTGTGCAAGGACGATCATGATCAATAACACTGCTAAAATAAATCCACCTGCAGCCTTTTGTAAGGCAATGACCGGATCGTAGTTAAGGACGGCGATATAAGAAACACCGCCAATGATGATCATGAAAGTTTGTGTTAATGGCATTGCCACGAGATTACCAATTAGAGAACCTTTATTGCGTTTAAACCAATTTTTTTCATTTACAGGCGCTTTTATGAAACGGGAGATGGACGGGATGTCAGCACCTAAGGTTGCCCAGAAACCCATGTTACTGAAGATAACAACCAGGAATGCCGAGAAGGCTGCTCCTCCTGTTACGGGATTTTCAACCCATGTCCAAACGTCTCTTCCATTTGCAGCTGCCGTGTCCGATAGTGATAGATACATCCAGATTGAAATTAAAAGGATTACTGGCGCAGCCATATCTGCAAAACGTTCGATCGATTTGATCCCTAGTGCTGTATTAACCAACTGAACAATCGCAAAGATAACAAAACACACGAACCAGTTATCAAAACCAAATAATATATCTAAGATTCCATTGAGTGCTGTCGATCCGAAATACGTGTTTATCCCAAACCACATCGATGCGGCAACACCTCTGGTAATTGAAGGGATGTGCGTTCCGACCGTTCCAAATGGGGCCCTCATATAAACCGGGAAAGAAAGCCCATGTTCGATTCCTATATCGGCGATTAATGAAATAAAGAGTCCAATGGCAAGGCTACCGATTAAGGTTCCTAAAATAACTAATGGCAATGGAAGAGACATAACGCCTGCTCCACCGATAGCAAAGGTCGCTAATACGACGACCATTCCTACCCACATAAATGAATAACCAAGCGTGGTGATTTTACGGTCCTTTTGTTGAATTGGGTATAAATCCGGAGATTTCAAATGGCTTTTTTTCATTAGTACACTCCCTCGTTTCAATTTTCACAACAGAGCCTAATTACATTTTGTTTTAGCCAAGCGGATTTGATATGTGACGATATGGAGTATGAAGGGGGCAACTGCCCGAGGAACAGGCAATTGCCGGAGATAATGTTAGGAAACGTCTATGTTCGTTAGATGGAAAGGGTCTCGCTTTGTTTTACTTCAGAGCTTTCATTGTATTTTTTGCGCTTTAAGTATTTACCGGCTCCTGCTTTGCCGACAAATTGCTTATTGCGTACAACAAATTCACCTCTTGAGAGAACGCTCACTGGTTCACCCTGTACTTTCATGCCCTCGAAGGCGTTATAGTCAACGGCCATGTGATGGGTTTCAGCACTTAGTTCTCTTTCAATATTTGGATCAAAGATGACGATGTCAGCGTCAGACCCAACAGCAATCGTGCCTTTTTGCGGGAATAAACCAAACAGTTTGGCACTGCGAGTTGATATAATATCAACGAATTGGTTGAGACTGATTCTTCCTTTTTTTACGCCTTCAGAATACATGATGGAGAAACGATCCTCGATAATCGGCCCGCCATTTGGTATCTTTGTGAAATCACCCCTTCCAAGTTCTTTCTGACCTTTGAAATCAAATGAACATTGGTCAGATCCAATTGTTTGCAGTGCGCCGCTTTTTAAAGCATTCCACAATAATTCCTGATGCTTTTTCTCACGGAGAGGAGGAGACCAAACATACTTGGCACCTTCAAAATCAGGTTTCTCCAATGCTGTTTGATCAAGCACCAAATATTGCGGACACGTTTCACCCCATACGTCAAACCCTTTCAAACGGGCTTCCGCGATTCGTTCAACGGCATCCCCACATGAAACGTGAACCACATACAGTTGTGAGTTTGCCAAACCAGCCAACTGAGAGGCACGACCTGTAGCTTCCCCTTCAACTTCAGGCGGTCTTGTTAGGGCATGATAAATCGGATCTGTCTTACCTTCTGCCAAAGCTCTTTTTGTTAAAAAGTCGATGACATCACCGTTTTCAGCATGCACCATAACCAATCCACCATGTTCTTTTGCCGCTAAAAGCGTGCGGAACAATGTTTCATCATCAGCCTGCAGTACGTTTTTATAGGCCATGAAAACCTTGAATGATGTAATTCCGTCTTCATTGATGACCTTTGGCAGTTCATTTAGCACTTTGTCATTGATTTCACCAATCATCAAATGAAATCCGTAATCAATGACCGCTTTGTCCTTTGACTTTTCGTGCCATGTTTTAATCGATTCAGACAACGGCACCCCTTTGCTTGTTAAACAGAAATCAATTATGGTTGTTGTGCCTCCGAAAGCGGCCGCCATCGTTCCTGTTTCAAAATCGTCCTTCGTAATCGTGCCACCGAAAGGCATATCTAAATGGGTGTGTGGGTCAATTCCACCTGGGAAGACATAGCATCCCTTTGCATCGACCACTTCAGCCCCTGTTGCTGAGAGGTTTAGACCAATCGCAGCAATTTTGCCGTCCTCTATGAGTACGTCAGCTGAAAAAGTATCAGAAGCGGTAACAATCGTTCCATTTTTAATCAGTTTCTTCATAAGAAAACTCCTTCCTTACTTAACTGCATTTGTTTTGCATTCAACTGCCGCATTCAATACGTTCTGCCTTTCGTTCCAAGTCATCGATGGCAATCCGCTTGGTACTTCGATCATGTCGATTGCCCCATCCACTGGGCAGACAATCGAACATAGATTACAGCCTACACAATCTTCTTCTCTTACCTTAAGAAATGCCTTGCCATTTTGGTCTGTATGTCTCTCAATACATTGATGAGACGTGTCCTCACATGCGATGTGGCACTTATTGCAGTTAATACATGTCTCTGTATTGATTTTTGCCACGACTTGATAATTGAGGTCCAAGTTGCCCCAATCTGAAAATCGATTAACAGATTTGCCAACGAGTTCAGATACAGACGCAAGTCCTTTTTCATCCAAATAATTGTTCAAGCCGTCAATCATGTCCTCGACAATGCGGAAACCATGATGCATGGCCGCTGTACAAATCTGCACACCAGTTGCACCCATCAGCATAAATTCAACAGCGTTCTGCCAGTTGGAAATGCCGCCGATTCCAGAAATCGGAACGTTGATTCTTGGACTTCTCGCACATTCCGCAACCATATTTAGAGCAATTGGTTTAACTGCAGGTCCGCAATAACCGCCATGTGCGCCTTTTCCTCCGACATGTGGAACGGTATTCCACGTATCGAGGTCTACCTCAGCCAAACTGTTGATCGTATTGATCATCGAAATGGCATCGGCTCCTCCTTTTACTGCCGCTTCCGCTGTTACGGTAATATCGGTAATATTCGGCGTTAATTTTACAATGACAGGTGTTTTGGCCATTTCTTTTGCCCAATACGTTTGCTTTTCAACAAGCTCTGGAACTTGACCTGAAGCCGATCCCATTCCGCGCTCGGCCATTCCGTGCGGGCATCCGAAGTTGAGCTCCAAACCATCTACACCAACATCTTCGACACGCTTGACGATTTCATGCCATTTCTCCTGTTTGGGCTCGACCATCAAGGACGCAATAATCGCATGATTCGGGAAGCGCTTTTTCGTTTCATAAATCTCTTTTAAATTCACCTCAAGAGGTCTGTCGGTGATCAATTCGATATTGTTGAATCCCGCTACTTTTTGACCATTGAAACTGACGGCCGCAAAACGGGATGAAACATTAATAATCGGATCTCCAAGCGTCTTCCAAACGGCACCGCCCCAGCCTGCTTCAAAGGCGCGTTGGACTTGGTAGCCGGAATTCGTCGGTGGTGCCGATGCAAGCCAAAACGGATTAGGCGACTTGATTCCCGCAAGATTAATCCTTAAATCAGCCATTTCTTTTCTCCCCCTCACTCTAAATTCTCAGGAGCATCCCCCCTCGATTAAACCGACCCAACCGGTACGTTTTGCAAATGGATGGCATATGCTGCATCTTTTCCTTGCTGAGCTGCCGTGACAACCATCGCTTCACCTTTTCCTTTGCCAAAAATAATATCGCCGCACGCGAAGATTTTGGGGTTGGACGTTTGCAGGGTTTCTCTATTTACTTGAACCACTCCGCCCTCTTCTTCCAGATCAAAGGCTTTGATCAACTCTAGATGTCTGTTTTGTCCGATCGCTTTAATGACCGCATCAACAGGAAGGACAAATTCCGAGCCTTCAACCGCGACAGGTCTTCTGCGACCGTCAGAATCAGGTTCTCCTAATGCCATTTGATAGCATTCGATTCCGGTTACCTTGCCATTTTCATCTCCAATGATTCTTTTCGGTGCTGTCAGCCAACGGAATTCCACGCCATCTTGCTTGGCAAATTCATACTCAAAATCATAAGCAGTCATTTCTTGTTCTGTTCTACGATAGAGGATTTTGACATTCTGCGCACCAAGACGGACAGAACATGTTGCTCCGTCAATCGCTGTATTTCCCGCGCCGATGACGACAACTTTTTTGCCGATGAAATCTTTCGAAAGTTCTCTTCCCTTGGTCGCTTTCACGAACTCGATCGCATCGTGGACTCCATCGAGCTCTTCACCTTCGATACCCAAGTTTGGTACTTCTGCCATCCCAGCCGCCAAAATAATATAGTCGAAATTTTCCGTTAATTCTTTCGCTGAAGTGTCCTTTCCGACACGTGTATTCGTTACAATTTTCACGTCTAATTTTTTCACTTGATCCACTTCCCAAAAAGAAACGGATTGTGGCAGACGGAAGGAAACAATTCCATACGTGTTCAAACCGCCTGCTTTTTCACTCGCTTCATAGATGGTCACGTCATAGCCTAATCGAGCAAGTTCTCTTGCAGCGGAAAGACCAGCAGGACCGGCACCAATTACAGCTACCGACTTCCCAATTTTGACTCCTGCTTCAAACAATGTTTGATCATTACGGATAGCCCAATCCGTGCTATATCTTTGTAGCTTCCCAATCATGATTGGATGAGTGGAATCATTAAGGACACATGCCCCTTCGCACAATTCTTCTGTCGGGCACACCCTTGAACAACTTGCCCCAACAGGGTTGGAAAGCATGATCGTTTTGGCTGATCCTTTTAAGTTTCCAGAAGCGATTTTTTTAATAAAAGAAGGAATGTCTATGCTTGTTGGGCAAGCCGTGATGCACGGAGCATCATAGCAATATAGACAGCGATTCGCTTCTTCCATTGCTTCACGGTTCGTAAGACCTGGGTCTACTTCTTGGAAATTCTGTTCAAGTACACTACAAGAAATCCTCTGTGTTTTCAAGTTAGCCAAAGAATTACCCCCTTTAATAAAAGCGTCTGCGCCTGTCGAGCACTTTTGCTAGATAGTATTCTTCTAACCACTAAATAGAAAGGGGCAATCATTGGCCCCCTTCTACTAATCAATATCTTATGGCAATAGTGCTGTCATTTCAGTGTACGTTTCAGGTCTGCGATCACGGTAGAATTGCCATGTATCGCGGACTTCGCGAATTAGTTTCTTGTTCATTTCACCAATGATGATTTCCGTCTGATCACGGCTCGCCATTGAAACAAAGTTGCCTCGTGGGTCAACCAAGTAAGACTGGCCGTAGAACTCGCCCATATTCCAAGGACCTTCCGTACCTACTCTGTTAATCGCCCCTAGGTAATAGCCATTCGCAACCGCGTGAGCAGGCTGTTCAAGCTTCCATAGATATTCGCTTAATCCCGCAACTGTCGCTGAAGGATTGAAGACAATTTCAGCACCCTTCAAACCTAGTAATCTCGCACCTTCAGGGAAATGGCGGTCGTAACAAATGTAGACGCCCACTTTAGCATAGGCCGTATCGAATACCGGATATCCTAGATTTCCAGGCTTGAAATAGAACTTCTCCCAGAAACCGCAGCCTTGATTCCCTACCCCAACATGTGGAATATGCTGTTTACGGTATTTCCCTAAATATTTTCCATCCGCATCAATCACTGCGGCTGTGTTGTAATAAGTAGCAATTCCCTCGCGCTCATAAATCGGAAGCACGATAACGACTTCTAATTCTTTTGCGAGTTCCTGAAACAATTTCGTTGTTGGGCCGTTTGGGATTTCTTCCGCTGAGTCATACCATTTCGTACTTTGCTCAGCACAGAAATATGGGCCGTAGAAGATTTCTTGTAAGCAAATGATTTGTGCGCCTTGTCTAGCTGCATCTCTTACTAAATCAAGATGCTTTTCAATCGCCTTTTCTTTATGAACCTGTACGGGTTCATTCCCGTCTACATCATGGGAAGCCTGGATCAAACCAATTTTAATGTTGTCTGACATTCTTTTACCCCCTAAATGAATATGTAGATTTACAAACTAACAAGAAAGCGCTTACAGATAACAACCTCAAACCATTTTATTTACAGAAAATTCTGCATCTTAACCTCATTTTACAGACTGTCATGTGTTAAATCACTACACACTGTGTAAAATGATGCAAGCCCAACACTAACCACTATGTAACATCCATTTGTTGTATTCATGAATCTATCATAATCACTCGAAAAAATTTGTAATAAATTAGCGAATACCATTTTTCTTTTTCTTTCAGATTTTGCGGACAGGTTGGCGGGGACAATCTTGATTTCATGCGGAAAATTGGAAGGAGGTGTCACTTTCCTCTTCTTTTTAGAATCCTATTATTGATCAATTCTCGTATTTTATTGTCGAACTTTGCACACTTTAGAAGAAAGATTTAGGTTAGCTACTTTGCTTTGCTATTTACACTTTTTCGACCTAATACATTGAGGTATTCAAAATATATAAAAAAATGAAAAAGACCTATCAATTTTTGATTGGCCTTTTTCATTATGGTTCTGGTATGCGTTAAAGTTGTAATTTAGCCAATGAAACTCGGATACTTCCCATGTATAATCCATTTAGGACTACAATATAAGATTACTGAAAATCTAATGATTTTTGATATTAAAGAAGAACCTTGTCTAGATCTTGGCTTAACCGACTGGTTTAGGGATTGGTAAACCTTCGAGCATTACCAGTTTTAATAAGTTCTGCCCGATAGTACGCAATTTTTAGTAAACGGCTTCCTTTTTGTTCATTAACTAAACCTCTTTTTTTGAAATTGAACTTTATTAACCAATCGAATGTAATGCTTCCGAAAACCTCTTTATTCCCTCATGGATATTTTCTTCATTTTCTCTTGCAAAGGTAAATCGTACATATCCCTTTTTAGAGCCCATAGTTGATCCGGGAACATAAATGACTCCTCTTTTAATGGATTCCTCCAACAATTTTGCTTCATAATGTTCCTTTTTGAGCTTGCACCACAAATGTATACCACCTTGTGGAACATTAAAATTTACTTCAGTCTTTAGAAAAGTATCTAGACTTGTTACAATTTGATTCCTTCTACTTTCTAGCTGTTTTACTAAGTTGTTAATATGATCATCAAATAAGTCGGAATCTAAGAAATCATTTGCAATCCATTGGTTAAAACTAGCGTGTCCAAAGTCAACCTGTTGTTTCGCATCCGATAATCTCTCAATTACCGGTATAGGAGCAATGATCCACCCAATTCGCAAACCGGAAGCAACGATTTTCGACAGAGAACTAATATATAAGACATTCCCGTGATACTCGGTAGACTTTAACGGAATAGCTCTTTCCCCAGTGAAAGATGTTAAACTGTAAGGATCATCTTCAACTACTGGAATACCATGCTCAGATGAGATCTCCAATATTTTTTTTCGACGATCCTTATTGAGGTATGCCCCAGTTGGGTTTTGAAAAGCAGGGTTTAAAAATATCATCTTTATTCGATGTCTCTTGTGCAAAGAAAGCAGATCATCTGGGTTTATTCCCTCTTTATCAGCTGGTAGGAAAAAAGGTCTTAATCCTGCAGATTTAAATACAGTGAGACCATAATGGTATGAGGGATCCTCTAACGCAATGGCATCCCCAGGCTTCAAGAGACATTGGACCACAAGGTGTAAAGCTTGTTGGGCTCCAGATGTAATGAGGATAGAGGCAGGGCTTGTCTCAATTCCTCGATATTTTTTAACATGTTCTGTAATCGTTTTTCTTAAAATTTCATTTCCTTGAGGATGGTCATAGCCAAGACTTCCTGCAAAGGTTCTTGTTGATGAAATTTCACGAAAAAATTTTGTAGGAAAAAGATCCTCAGATAATTCACCGCTGGCTAAGTTAATAATATTAGGAGCAACCATTTCTTTGCGAATTCTTTGCATGACGGGCAAATTGGGCAAGAAGGAACCTGCTTCTACATAACGGTTCCAACTTGGAATTCGAGTTTTTGTTATTCCCCAAATATCTTTGCATATGTTTGTTCCGCTTCCTCTTTTTCTTTCAATAAGTCCATTTGATACAAGTACATCATAAGCAGCCACTACTGTGCTTCTGTTTATATTGAGCTGATTTGCTAATTGCCGTTCAGGTGGTAAAGGTTTATCTGTTGGAAAGGTTCCATCGGTTATCCCATTTTCAATATGATCAGCAAGTTGCTTATATATTGCTTTTTTTGCTTTTCTATCCGGTTTCCAATCCATAGAATCCCTCCTTACCCATTAATGTTCTGAGTCATTCATTCCCGTTGCAATTAAGCGGAACATTGTTCCAGCTCATTATAAAGAATACCCATGTTATTTAGTAAACCTATCATCAAATTATAAAAGATAGGAATCGTTCTGCATAAATTAAAAATTTAGGCTATTTAAAGTACATTGTTGATTTTCACTTTGTTGATTGAAGCGGAAGGCGCTTGACTCCTCGAAATTCCTCAAGGATGCTACCGCATCATTTCGTGCGATTTAAATTCAAGGATGCTTTCCTTGTGCTATCGCATTTTCTTCGTGCGTGGGTTCTTTCGAGGAAGATCATCAATGTCCTGGGGGATTTGCGTTACAGGCGAGACCCCGCAGGAGCGTTAGCGACGAGGATGCTCGGCGAACGCCCCCAAGACGAATTTAATTATTCGTACCGGAAAGGAAGCGGCTGGAGCGAAAATCAACAGGCAAGTTCAACAGAGCCAAAATTTAAGTAAACCATCTAATGTATACCCCTACAGCAATTAACGAAAATAGGATAACGATAATATAAATCAATGTTAAGTTGGTTGTATTTCGCTTTGTAGCTTGACTATAACCTTCGTCCCCTTTACCGGATAGTAAAAGAGTAAAAATAAGTGAACTAATTAAAATAATAACAACTAAAAATATCCCCAGTTCCATGCTTGCACCCCTGTGATTAATTCTATTGATTTATCATTTCTTAAACTTCATAAGTATAAATCAATAACCGGAGTTGTTAACCAGCCAATTGTACGAATAATTCACCATCCAATTTCAAATTATTAAATTACATTTCCTCAAAACTAAACCATAGTAAAAAACTAAGGGGATTTATAGAACTCATTTGAGTTCTTATTTAGTCTTATAAAAAAAGTATAAAATGAGGGGATCTACATAACCTATTTTTGCTAGGAGGTGACGTTATGACAAATCAACAAGACAATCAAGTTTCTGAAGGAATTAAAGAAACGGCCGGAGCTGCTTTTCATGCTGTTCATAGTGCATTAGAAACAACTGAAAATGCAGCAATGACTGCGGTGGATGCAACTGCTAAGGCCGTGAAGAATGCAACAGAAAATGTTAAAGACACGTTTACAGATAACTCAAACCGTAATCAGCGATAAAAAACGCCATGAATTGGCGTTTTTTTTTGAAAAATGTTAATCGAGGATTCATTGGTAATTAATATAAATGAAGTTGCCCAGACCCGATGATGACACAATTCCCGCTAATTTTCACTTCTTTATACTCGCTTCCCTTTTTTCTAATCAGTATATCTATAAAACTTGGTCTTCCCATTTCCATTCCTTGTTCACTTCTAATAAAATATGTCCCCGTTTCAGTTGGTGGAATAACACCATGTTCCACTAAATATGCTCCTAATGGGCCACTTGCCGCTCCTGTTGCAGGATCTTCTGAAATACCCATGGCAGGTGCAAACATCCTACTGTGAACGGTTGATTGTTCTATTTCCGTTTCTGTGGTAAATGTGAAAATATGATTCGTTTGGGGATTATCACTAAAAAACTTCTCCCACACATCTGTTCTAAAGTTAATTTTTTTCATCGCTTGTAGCGTACGAACAGGAATAAATAAGAATGGTACGCCGGTGGATACAGTTTGGATGGGGAAATTGGTATCTATATCTTCAATGGTAAGGGAAAGTAATTCTGCAATGTTTCCAATTCCATGAAAGGTTTCACCAAAAACAGGATTAGGGTGATTCATTTCTACTTCTGTAATTTCGGATTGATTTTTATGAACCGTTACTTGAACATCCCCTACTCCCTCTTCAAAGGTCCAATCATTTTGTCCTAACTTCATTTCTATAGACCCTTTTTTAGCTAAAGAAAAAGCTGCTCCTATTGTTGGGTGTCCAGCCATCGGCAATTCTACCTGCGGGGTAAATATTCTTAAATTTTTTGTTTTACTCGGATCCATTGCCGGTCGGATAAATACTGTTTCTGAAAGGTTTAATTCTTTTGCAATCATTTGCATTTCTTCTGTTGTTAATGTTGAATCTTCTTCAAAAACCGCTAATTGATTTCCACCAAAAGGTATAGTCGTGAATACATCCAACAATGAATAATTTAATGTTTTCATGATTTTAACTCCTCCTTTTCTTAATTTAATGATATGCAGGTTCTTAACATTAATCAAATGAATGTTTATAATGATAAATATGAAAAATATTAATACGAAGGATAGATGCGTATGACATTACTTCAGTACAAGGTTTTCGAGACCATCGTTGATACTGGTAGCTTTACGAAAGCTGGAGATAAACTTGGTATGACTCAATCTGCAATCAGTCATGCTATTAAAGGCTTAGAGGTAGAACTTAGTTTAAATTTATTGAATAGGGGCCGTTCTGGAATTTCGTTGACTTCTGAAGGTGAGAGAATCATTCACTATGTAAGAGAAATACTCAATCTATCCGAACTGTTGAATCAAGAGGCGGGAAATTTAAATGGTTTAAAGGTTGGCTCTATTCGAATAGGTACTTTTCCAAGTGTATCTGCACACTTGTTACCTGCCATCATAGAAAAATTCCAAACTAATTATCCTGCCATTCAGGTTGAGTTTCATGAAGGTGGCTACAATGAACTTATGCAAATGTTATCATCAGGAGTGATTGATGTTAGTTTTTCAACTTCAGAAACTAGCGGGAATCTTGACTTTATACCCTTGCTCGATGATCATCTTAAAATCATTTTGCCAGAGAATCATCCATTGAAAAATTACAAAGTGTTGAGTATTCATAACATAGCAGATGAGCCTTTTATTATGCCCAAAGCCGGTTGTGATGAATTGATTAAAGAACTTTTCAAAAAAAATAAACTACAACCAAAAGTTTATTGGGAAATTGGTGATAATCAAACAATCATTAATATGGTCAAAAGAAATCTGGGAATAAGTATAGTACCTGAATTGATTCTATCGATCGAAAAGGAACTTAACATCATTTCATTAGAGGAAAACACATTCAGAACAATAGGATTGTCTGTTCCCTCTCTTGAAAGAAAATCTCCTGCTGTAGAAGCTTTTATTAATTTGGCAAAAGCTATGATTCAAAAAGACAAATAGAAAAAGTCTCAAAATTAGTATACTTTGACTTTATTTTGTACTATAAATTAATAGTTTTAGTAACGCTTGTCCCTGCATTTGAATACGATATATAACGTGAGGAAGCACCTTGCGTACTTGGACTGACTATTTTTAGTGAGTCTCTTTTTTTTGGCTGAACCAATATTCCTCTTAAAAGTTTGAAAAAAAAATTCAGTTTCTCTTAATTTGTTCATTTCATCCTGCTAAATTGTTAATGAAATAAAGATTTACCTTTTATTTGAAATTTTAGACTTGCAAAATAAACTGTTGCTTTACTATAATGAATGACAAGTTTAAATATTTAGAAAAATCTGTATTTAAGGTGGTGGTCTTTGATCGTATAACAATTCTTTGTCTCCCTTTTTCACCTGTCTATGGATAAAAAAATGCTTTTTATGTAGAGGAGGAACAAGTATGCCAGCTCTAAAACATAAGCGGAAAACTGAAAGCGATTACAGCACAATCGTGCAATCGGCATCTTTTCAAGCGCTGTTATCCGAAAAAAAGAAATTCATTATTCCTATAACGTTATTCTTTTTCAGCTTCTATTTTGCCCTACCGATTTTGACATCTTACACAACCGTTCTTAATCATAAGTTCGTTGGTGATATTACTTGGGCGTGGGTATTTGCCTTCATGCAATTTGTCATGACGTGGGCTTTGTGCATGCTTTACTCGAAAAGGGCTGTCAAATTCGATGAGTTGGCTGAAAGAGTTGTACAGGAAAGGGGGAATCGCTAGTGAATACGGCTGCATTTTCTATGTTTCTAGGGATTGTTTTTGTTACTTTGATCATTACCTATTACGCTTCGAAAAGAACGAAAAACGCGAGTGAATTTTATACAGCAGGTGGAGGTCTGACGGGGTGGCAAAATGGTCTTGCCATCGCTGGAGATTACATGTCCGCCGCTTCATTCCTTGGAATAGCAGGCGCTGTGGCACTCACTGGTTTTGACGGTTTCTTTTATAGCATCGGCTTCTTGGTTGCTTACCTAGTTGTTCTTTACTTGGTTGCAGAACCGTTACGAAACCTTGGCAAGTATACATTCGCAGACATGATTGCCTCGCGATTCGATGCAAAGAAAGTACGTGGATTTGCCGCCATGAACACAATGGCTATTTCTATTTTCTATATGATTGCCCAATTAGTTGGAGCAGGTGCACTTATAAAATTATTATTAGGCTTGGAGTATTCAACATCTGTATTGATTGTTGGAGTTCTTATGACGGTCTATGTCATTTTTGGTGGCATGCATGCAACGAGCTGGGTTCAAATTGTAAAAGCTGTCCTGTTAATGGGCGGAACATTCTTAATCTCCCTCATCGTTTTTGCTAAGTTCAACTTCAGCATTACCGATATGTTTGCACAAATGAAGACTGCCACTCCTCTTGGAGAAAGCTTCCTTAACCCTGGTGTGAAATATAAAATCGGTCTTGATACGATAAGCTTAAATATGGGTCTAGTATTAGGAACTGCAGGTCTTCCACACATTCTTGTCCGCTTCTTTACGGTAAAAAACGCTAAGGATGCTCGTTCTTCGGTCGTATATGCAACTTGGATCATTGGTTTATTCTATGTCATGACCATTTTCCTCGGATTCGGAGCAGCCGCCTTTGTTGGAACGGACAAGATCGTGGCAGCAAACGCAGCGGGTAATATGGCTGCACCACTATTGGCTCAAGCTCTTGGCGGCAATATGCTATTCGCATTCATTTCTGCCGTTGCGTTCGCAACCATACTTGCTGTAGTGGCAGGACTTGTATTAACTGCTGCTTCTGCTTTTGCACATGATTTCTACAATGAAATCCTTAAAAAGGGCAAAGCGACAGAGAAGCAACAAGTGGCAATGGCTCGTTATGCGGCGGTTGGCGTATCAATTGTATCTATCATTCTCGCTTTAGGTGCTCAAACACTGAATGTAGCATTCCTTGTATCTCTTGCTTTTGCGGTTGCCGCAAGTGCAAACTTACCAGTGATCATCTACACGATTTACTGGAAAAAGTTCAACACGACTGGTGCCATTTGGGCAATGATTGTTGGTCTAGTTTCAGCTGTAGGTTTGGTTCTCATCAGTCCGAGTGTAATGAGTCCTGAAGTTGGAAAAGCAATTTTTGTAGGAAATCCAATTTTCCCTTATACAACACCAGGCATTGTGTCCATTCCACTAGGATTCTTAGCTGGATATGTAGGTACGCTACTTTCCAAAGAGAAAGCGGATCTTAAGAAGTATGACGAAGTCCTTGTTAAATCCAATACTGGGATTGGCATTAATCAGGCTTAAAAAACTCAGTTTGGCATTAATAGCACTTGAAAACAAGAGTTAATGAATCGTTTAGTCTTCTTTTTCAGCAAATTGGAGTCGACTATGTTTTCTTTTGCAAGAATGTTATGTATAATAGAACCATAAAGATGCATACATTAAAAAGACCGAACAGTTCGTTCGGTCCTGCAATAGACGGTTCCCGCAGGGGGATCGGCGAATAGAGGAAATGACCCACTACTTATGCTTGCCGGCTCAAGGGTGGGTTATTTTTTTTGGTGAAAAGACAGGACCGCAACGATTAAGCTCGCAAATGAAAATGCTAACATCAATGCTTGAAAAACTGTCATTAGGCATCACCCCCTTTCATAGGGGAATGAACCGACCACCCTTGAGAAACCCTATTCTATTACCTCTCTATTATACCACAATTAACCACACAGAACAAATGTTCGTAACGTGAATTTGTTATTTATGTTCTACTAAAATCTTCATGAGATTATCTTCAATGGCTTTCCCTTTATCATCATCGGTTAAATTATTGAGTAAAATTGAGAAAACCACCCCATCTCCACTCTGTGTTTTCACATATCCAGCTAACGTACTGACCGTTGAGATAGATCCCGTCTTAGCCCTTACATTTCCCCTTAGCGGAGCCTCTTTCATACGTTTTCTTAGTGTTCCACCCGTCATTTTCTCTTCCATTCCCGCCACAGGTAATGAGTTTAAATAAGTGGGAAACCAATCTTTATTTTGAACATCATAAAGAAGTTGGGAAATTTCTTGAGCAGGCACTAGATTTACATGAGAAATGCCGGAGCCATCCCTCATAACAAGGTTCTCCGTATTCACTCCTAACTTTTTCAACTCCGATTCCATGACTTCTAAACCTTTTTCCCAACTACCTTCTCCCTTCACCACTCTGCCCATCTCCTTCACTAAGATTTCCGCATGGGCATTATTGCTGAGTTTCATGAAAGGTACTAGCAATTCTGAGAGTGGCATTGAAGAGTGGGTTAAAGTAAGTGTAGCTTGATCAGGTACCGCTCCTTTTTGAAATTGACCGTTCACATTTATTTTTTCTTCTGAAAGTGCTTGTCTGAATAAAGCTAAAGCATAACCGGTGGGTTCCCAAACGGAAATCCATTCCCTTGCAAGTTTTGCTTTGTATGGAATCATTCCTTCGATGATGATTTTATTGCTTCCATGCTCACGTTTAAATTTCACTTCTTTTTTCCCATCTGGAGTGACGGTCGTTACACGGTTGATGATTTGCACATAATCCGTATCAGGGGTAATTTTGACGTTCCCAGGTTTACCGATTCCATTGCCAGAGGTTACCTCTACGACAACCGAGCCTACATCATAATCCTCATTTGGCGATGCACTCAATGCTGAAATCTGTGCTCCGTAGTAGGTGAATTCATCACTCCAAGGAAGATCAAGTGGCAGGCGAACATCATCATACCAACTGTCGTCTGCGAAAACATTACCTGTAATTTGGGTGATTCCCTTTTCTTTTAACTCTTTGGTCAATTTGGCAAAATCGGATTTTAGAAGTGTAGGATCACCTTTACCTTTCAAATACAAGTCACCCTCTAAGACACTTCCAGTTACTTTCCCAGTTGTATAAACCTCCGTAGAGAATCGATACTTTGGGCCAAGGACGGATAATGCTGCTGCGGCCGTCAATAACTTCATGTTTGAAGCAGGTCGTAGTCGTGTATTTGCCAAGTGTTCATAAATAACCTTACCTGATGAAGCATCTCGAACACTAATTCCTGCAATCGCACCATCCAATCCTTTTTCGTTTTCTAAATACTGATCTAGCTGCCATTTCAAATTTCCATCAGTGATTGCTGCCTGAACTTGTGGTTCTTTAATTTGGTGTACAGGCGTTGCAGACAAATTCGAGACGAGGAAGATTACTGCAATGAGCAGCACTTTTTTAGACAATACTTCTCCCAACCCTTCATTTTCTTTCTCTTATATATCTTATTGTCATTCTCGCCAGAAAAATGCTTGGGGATTCGTGTTTTTTCTCTTTTAAATCATGACTTCTATAGGCTTTGGCAAGTCTGATTTGAATTTTCAACTACAAGAGCATGCGAAGGGCATAAATCTAAGGATTTATTTACATTTAATTCCATTAATAATAAAAATAACTAATTTTAAATGGATATATCTGGATGAAATATTTCTATCTTGCAAAAAGTATCCTCTTTCTTGCAAAACTAGATAGGATTCTTGCAAAAATCCAATGGATTCCTGCAAAATCAAGAAAGAATCTTGCAAAACCTAATTATCCCCTACTCACTGTCGGAAAACGAAGAAACCCTCCGAGTTTGGAGGGTTCATGATGCTATCGATGATAATAGTTTCTGCGAGCTCTGTTTGCATGACATGCGTCGCAAATCGCAAAGCTCGATTCCCATGATAATTTCTTACCGCAGTTTCGGCACGTTTTCTTCAGATTCTTTACCTCTGTATTCAAGTGTTCATGAACACCATCGCTGATTTCGAGTCTTACTCTTTCCCAATAGATTGCTTCTGTTTGTTTTTCCAAGCGATAAAGGAATAGTAAATGCAGCCCGATTGCCTTATAGGTAAGTTCCATTTCTTCGAGGTCTTTGCCTTTGATAATGGGCTCTGGCCATTCTGTTCCATTTACAATCGCCGTAACGGTTTCTAACCATTGCTGTTGTAACGCTGATTCTTTTTGTGAGAAGGGCAAGTGTAAAAATCCGTAAAGATCCATCATGGATAAACGAGCTTCTATTTCTGTGCCTCTAACCAGTTCATAAAGCTCGCGTTCTTCTGAGAGACTCGCCTTTTTCGTACCTTTTGGGCTCTCAAATTGGTCCCAAAGCTCGAAGAATTCTTCCAAAGTACGGAAATATTTCTGGAATCGTTCAAAAACCCCGCTCGTCGGAGCAATCGCAAACGTTGTGACGAGTACATCTTCCTGATCTAATAACTGCCTCATTAATCGAATATCACTTGTAAATGCTACCTTACCGACATCATAAATCCCTTTACGTCCTGCTCTACCGGCAATTTGCTTTACTTCTTGTGAGGTCAAGCGACGTCTTCTTGTTCCATCGAATTTTTCATTCTCAAGAAACACGATGCGGCGAATCGGTAAATTCAAGCCCATTCCGATTGCGTCTGTTGCCACAATCACTTTCGTTTCACCTTTAATAAATTGCTGCATTTGCTTTTTCCTTGTTTCAGGAGGCATGCTGCCGTAAATCATGCTCACAGTATGACCACTATTTTGTAAACGTGCAGCCGTTTCAAGTACTTGCCTTCTTGAAAAGCAAACGAGCGCATCGCCTTTTTTCGCATTATTCAATGTGAAATCTTCTTTTTCAACCTGCAAAGGCACTTCACGTTTGTACTCATTGATTTCAACCTGAGACTCACTCAATAGCTGAAGCATCATCTCTTTTATATTCTTACTGCCGATAATATGAACTTCTCTTGCATTGGCTTTTGTAATAGCTTTATACCAAGAAAAACCTCTGTCCTTATCCGCAATCATCTGTGCTTCGTCGATGACGACAACTTCATAGTATTCTTTCTCATGAAACATCTCGACCGTACAAGAAAGATGACGTGAACCAAGTACTTCTTTTTCTTCTTCACCCGTTTTCAAAGAACATGGAACACCATCAGCATTCAACTTATCGAAAACTTCAAGCGCCAAAAGGCGAAGCGGAGCTAGATAAATCCCACTGCCAGCCTCTTTCATGCGCTCAAGGGCATGGTGGGTCTTTCCTGTATTTGTCTCTCCAATATGCAAGAAATATTGAATGTTCCTGCCAAAAGCCGGACGGTATTCTTGACCAAAAATATCATCAAGCATTCGTGCTTCTTCCGCTTTTCTTCTTTCAAGCTCTGCCTGTCTTAAAGCTTCACGCTCTTCTCGACTTTGAAGATCTTCCTCCAAGATTTGTTGATGAGTTTCCACATCAAAAGGTACCTCTGCTAGACGAAGCATATCATCCAGATACTCCTGACCTAACAAATCCATGCAGAAGAAAGCATAATCCGCAATCGCGTCCGCTATCATTCGCTTAACTTCAGACTTATGAAGAGGTTCATTATGTATTTCTAAATAATCATCCAAGATGTCGGAAGGTATTGTTTCTAGCAGCTTCTCTGGTATTAATTCAAAGAGGTAGCTTGAGACATTCTTTTCATATTGTTCTTCGTATGTCTCATATTCAAAATAACTTTTACGCCAATTCAGTGTTTTGTGTATCCCACCCGTATATTCTTGGAAAAATTCACCTACAGTATCATATTCCTCTGAATTAAACGCTCCAAGCTCCTCGAGTTTTTCTTCGAGTGCTAACTTATCGATAGTGCCATCATATTTTACGTTATTTTCTAGATCGCTCTTCAACTGTTTTGCCGCATAGTAACGCACGTATAAATAATAGTCTAGGCGATCCTGACTCACCATTGCATTCGCAGCTTTTTCAATCGTTTGTCGGATATTCCCTTTTTTCACAAGGATTTTTTCGTTCTCTTTTCTCTTAAAATAAGCCGCTCTTGCTTGCTCATATTTTTCCTGCCACAGACCTTCATTTTCCGAGAACTTAACGTAAATCCATGAATTTACGTTAAACATTTGAAACATTCGCATCTCATCACGAAATAATTTATTGATAATCTTACGATCGACTCCTGCCGTCGCATATCCTTTCATATTGAGATACTCTTTTTTCTCTTGCTTTGACACATCATTTGTCACTTTATTCAGCCAAACGTTCATCCAAAGCTGTTCCATATATTCAGAGCGATCCCTTAAGTATTGTTCAAACGCAGGGATCGTCTCCTCCGTTTCCATATAACGATTAATATCTTCAAACATTTTTGTTTTTGTCTGACTTACAGCCGCACCATAACTAGCCAATATTTGTTCCATCACACGGCTCCTTCCTACACACTATGTTAGTTAGTTTACATCAAAAAGGACGAAATTAAAGAAACTTCACCTAAATATGTATGATTTTTATTCCACACAAAAATAAGCCTCCCATAACGTTCATTCATTTAGCCTTGGGAAAGCTTATTTTAATGAATATTAACGTAATTCCAACATCACGGGACAATGGTCGCTTCCCATTACTTCACTATGGATTTGAGCGTCCTTCAGTGAATCGCGCAGCCTTTCAGAAACGATGAAATAGTCGATACGCCATCCAATATTTCGTTCTCGAATCTTGGCCATATAGGACCACCATGTGTAGGCATCCGTTTTTTCTGGATAAAAAGCTCTAAACGTATCAATGAAACCACTTTCTAGCAGATTGGTCATCTTTCCGCGTTCTTCTTCGGTGAAACCTGAATTTTTTCGGTTGCTCTTAGGATTCTTCAAATCGATTTCCTGATGGGCAACATTCAAGTCTCCGCATAAGATAACAGGCTTCTTTTCATCGAGTTTCATTAAGTACTCGCGAATTCGCTCTTCCCATTCTAGTCTGTAATCGAGTCGTGCTAGATCTCTTTGGGAATTTGGCGTATAAACATTTACAAGGAAAAACGATTCATACTCGAGCGTAATAATTCTTCCTTCCGCTTCCGATTCATCTTCGCCAACTCCATAACTCACGGACAATGGCTTTACTCTTGTAAAAATCGCTGTACCCGAATAACCCTTTTTAACCGCGCAATTCCAGTACTGTTCATAGCCTTCAAACTCCAGCTGAATCTGATCCTCCTGGCACTTGGTTTCCTGAATACAAAATATATCGGCGTCCACTTCGTTAAAATAATTGACAAAGCCTTTATTCACGCAGGCTCTAATCCCATTCACATTCCAAGATACTAATTTCATGTCAAACTCCTTCAAGCATAGTCGTCCCTACATTTTACCCTAATTTTTAATGCAGTAGGGAAATTTTGCTTAGAATGTGATTTTTCACGAAGCTTTGGTTTTATAAAAAATTCCAATTCCCTTACAATAAAAATAGATAAATAAAGCCTGTATCTGAGATTTAGTTACTATCTAAGATACAGGCTAAAATGATTCGCGAACTTGTTAAAGCCCGCTTATTTTAACTCTTTTACCATTTTCACTATTTCAGCTTCAAAATCTAATTTTGAATATAAGTGAACGGCTCTTTCATTCTTTTTAAATACATTTAACGTTAGTTGCTTATATCCCTTCTTCCTAGACCATTCTTCTGCTTTTTCCATAAGTTTTCTTGCAATCCCTTTTCCCTCTCCATCTTTTGAAACTGCAATGGAAGAAACATAACCTTGGCTTTCACCCGTAAAGTAATCAGTATTTTTGGTCATATGTAAGAATCCCAATAAGTTATTCATTTCATCCTCAATAACAAATATATCTGAATCAGGATCTTCATTATTAATTGACTCTTTTGCTATCTTAAGCTGGGCTTCTTTCATTTTGTGAGGATTTCTCCACTCCATTAAATCAAATTCTGTAAATCGGGAAGATAATTCTAGAATGAAATGTTTGTCCCCCTCTTTCATTTTTCGAATGTTTAATTTATCCATCTATTATTCTCCTTAAATATTTTGGGCTTCATTGTATTTCTCCTATCTCTTTAGAACCTTAAAAACCTTAACGCAAATGTATCCAAAAATAACAACGAAGGCCATGATAAATATCGGTACTAGTACGTTTAACATCATACATTGTCCCCCAATCGTATTTACAGTCACGTCTAATCAAAGTCAAATTCAGTATGAATGTAGTAATCTCCATAAATCGAGCGAAATGTTATTGAAAAAACCAGCTACAATAAAAGAAGTAATTACAAATTAATGTGGAAACATCCTATGTCACCTCTTTAACGATGATGGATGAATTTAACCCCTTACTTTTTCTTCAAAAGTCTAACCATAAAGGGAACCTTCAAAGACCTTTGAACATTGGTTTTACTATTTAGAAAGTCTTGTATTTGATGTTTCCTATTTGGTATCAAGAACAGAGGGACTTTTCTAGGATGAAACCACTCAACCTTAGCTGTCTCTCCACCATTCTGAATGGCTTTACCACCAACAATTCTAGCTTTGAAAATATGCTGAATATCGTCGTAGTACGGAAAGTGATATTCCCCGATTTTTTGTTCAATGATTACCTTATACCCAGTCTCTTCGTATGTCTCTCTAATTGCACAATCTTCAAGTTTTTCGTTGTCTTCTAGTCTGCCACCTGGGAAATCCCAAAGCGGGTAATCCTTTCTCTTTACAAGTAGAATTTGATCCTGACCATTTACAACGATTGTAAAGCAGCCTTGTGAACTCATCATTTCTCCTAGTCATTTAGACATTCACTATATATTCATTCTATATCCCCTATAAAAATCCTTTTTTATCCATCTAAGTGAACGTTTCATACAAAAATAAGAGCTGCCAATTGACAGCTCCGATTTACTCTTTTTCATTACGAAGAATTGGAGGATTTTTTTGTGTGCGATGAACTACAACTCTTATTTAAGACACTAATTCAATTCTTTAGTTTCCGTGCTCTGTTTTAGATGTTGTATAAGAAGTGAATTAAATTCTATTGGTGCTTCCAAAGGAGTGAAATGACCGACTTCTGGGATCATGTGACATGAGGCATGATACAATTCTTCATTTTTCAACTTTTGTCCAAGTTCAGGATGAATGTACGAATCATTCTCCCCGAAAATGATTGTGACCGGCATCGTAAGATATTCAGCCAAGCGTCCTCGATAGATTTCGAGCTTATTCATATCTCCTGAGCGGTATAACTCTAAAGTGATTTTACTTTTATTTGCATCAGAAAATAACTCATAGAAATCTTCGACAATTGCTGATGAAACATTTGGGACGGATTTTTTCATAAAACCTTCAAAAACTGGTTTGTTAGTTAAATATGCGAGCCATTGCTCTCCTCCACCAGGAGTACGAATGATCAAGGCATCTTTATGCCATACAAAGTCAGGGCTAAAAGTAGCATCAGAAATAATTAAGCTTTGAACTTTTTCTGAATGAGAACAAGCCCATCTGGTTCCTATAAGCGCTCCCCAGTCATGTGTGACCAAATGAAACTGCTCAATAGAAAGCTCATTTACAAAATCGGTGAGAAAATCCATATACCTCTCCCAAGTTGACGGTTCATTGAATGGTTCGCTTTGCCCAAACCCAGGAAAATCCGGAGCAACAGCCCTGTAACCAGCGTTTTGAATAGCCAAGACGGTTTCTCCCCAAAGCAAAGCTGATTCAGGAAAACCATGTAATAAAATAACTGCTGTTGCATCAGAATTCCCGTAATCCAGATAATACGTGTCTTTTCCCCGTACTGTAATCCTCTTTTTTTCAATCATTTAAATCCCTCCCAAAGATTTAAATACCGACCGGTCTGTTTTAATTTAACATACCTTTAGCGCTTATCAAGAAAATTTTGGAAACATTTATTGTCTTTCAAATTATTGTATGTTATTTTGAGACCAAACGGTACTTTTTCAAGGGGGGATTCCATCATGCGAAAAGGTCAAATGACCAAAGAAAATATCATTAAAGAATCAGCAGTTTTATTTAATACGAAGGGATATTCGGGGACCTCTTTATCAGAAATTATTGATCGCTGTGGGATACAGAAAGGCGGAATCTATAATCATTTTGAAAATAAAGACCAGATTGCTTTTGCTGCCTTTGAATATTCCGTTTCACAAATCTTGAATCTCCTTTCGAATGCATTAGAAAATGCAGTCCACTCAAAAGAAAAACTGTTATCCATATGCATGGTTTACATAGACATCATCGAAAACAACAGGATTGAAGGTGGTTGTCCTATCCTAAATACAGCAATTGAGAGTGATGATGGGCACCCTCTGTTAAAAGAACGTGCTCAAGTTGCAATGAATTTTTTCATTAAAAAGTTATCCATGATTATTTTACAAGGTATTGATAATGGCGAATTTAGAAAGGATGTAAATTCTGAAGAAGTAAGTAGCTATATCATTGCTGTAGTTGAAGGAGGGTTGATGCTAAGTAAATTATTTGATGATAGCAAGTACATACGACAATGCACGAATAATGTCATACACTATATAGATGATAGGCTGCTAAACAAATAGATTCTGTCTCTTCTATCACAACTGCTAACTTTACCAAAGAATGATTGTTTCTAAAACAAAAGCCACATTTCCCATATATGAAATGCGGCTTTTCCCATTGTTTTTTGAGTTATGTGTATACTCTGCTAAATATTTATCTCCTTACTTCATGCATATACTTCATCCATTTTTTTAGTTTATGACTACATACTATATACCCAATAAGAGAAGTGGCCGTTAGTGCAGCAGATATCCCTAAGATAAGGGTTTGAGAGGCGTATATTCCACCTACGATTCCTGCAAATCCTAGTATTGTTAATTGAAAGAAGCGGTTTTTGTTATTTTCAAAAATCATAAATTGAAATTGTCTTCTTTGTTCTATTTCTTTTAAGTTCGTTAAGGTTTTTGGTGTATCTAAAAACTCTGTTATGGAATGAATGATTTTAAAAATTGGTTGTGATTGTAACCACGTCCAAATCAGTGACCATTTATTATTGCCCTGTTTGTTTAACCAATTCATAAATACAGGTTTCCCTAATTCCATTAACTCAGCCTCTGGAGCTAGATTACGTATTATTCCTTCAATTGTAATAAAGGATCGCCCCAAGAAGACGAATCTAGTGGGAACTTGTATTGGTAGTGCCTGAATTAAATCATTCATTTCTAGTTTTAATGCCATCAGATTTACTTCTTTTAGTTGTGAGAGTTGGAAAGAACCCATTTCAGCTAATAATCGCTCAAGCGTTTTTGAATCTGCTGCTGGAAGTAAAAATCCTAATTGATACAAGCAGTCTACAGTTTTGGCATAATTTTTAGAAAGAATGCTTTCAATTAAACTTTGAAAGTACGTGGCGTCCCTCTTCGTGATTTCTCCTACCATTCCAAAGTCAAGTAAGATTATTTTCCCTTCCTTGGATACAAGTACGTTTCCGGTATGTGGATCGGCATGGAACAATCCATGCTCAAGCCATTGAGGAAGGAACACAGTGATAAGTTTTTGAGCCAGTTCTTCTCCACTCACTCCTAATTTTTCCAACTCTTCCTTGTCACTTAGACGTATGCCCTCCACCCATTCCATGACGAGTACATTAGAGGTACTAAGATGCGCGTAAACGCAAGGAATTTGCACAATATCCAGTTCCTTAAAACGATTTTTGAAGTATAGTAAAGTTTCCAATTCGGTCGAATAGTCAAGCTCTCTTCCGATCACTTGTTTAAGTTCTTTGAAAAGGACTTTCAAATTAATAAAGCCCTTTGGAATGGGAACAAAGTGATCGGCAAACCAAATAATAATACTTAATATCCTGAAATCGGTTTGTACGATTGAATCAATATGAGGCCGCTTAACTTTTATAGCCACTAGAGTTCCATCTTGTAATACTCCTTTATAAACTTCTCCAATCGACGCGGAAGCAATGGCTGTTTTCTCAATGGATTTAAGGTGATCACTAATGGAATCCCCCCATTCCTTTTCTAAAATTTTCTGGATTTCATTCCAATTTGAAGGGGGAACATGATCTGTAAGATGTTCAATTTGACGAATGAAGGCTTGAGGTAACAAATCTCCACGAGTACTGAGGATTTGGCCAATCTTAATCAGTAAACCTTCCAATTCAAATAATGTATCTCTAAATCGCCTCCCTATTTCCTCCCAAAGTTTCTCCCACTCTACTTTGGGCTTCCTCCGAAGTTTGTGCCAATATATTTTTAAAAAGATAATAAAGGCCATAAAAAGCACCTTTGACATTCTATACAGCTTATTCCTTGATTTCATTGCTAGCCCTCTCTTCGCTTAATCTTCATTTTAGAAAAAATGTCCTTGTTTATCCTAATCTCATGTATATTCGAATTTGATTTAACTTAAAATATATAAAAAAATAGCCTGTTACCAAGGACATAATTATCCCTTGGTGACAAGCTCCTCCAAGTGTTTTAGATATATTCTTTTATTAAATTGATTTATTTTCTTATGACAATTATATATACGTACTAGTTATTGAAAGGTTTCATTATTGAAATCCACCTGTATCCTTATTATCGCCCATGAGATAATTTGAACTTTCTCGAGATTTGGTATTAGGGTCAATTGTTATGTGAGGGTTGTTGTTGTTTTTCTTACGGTTATTATCTATGAGTATAGCTAAGGCTAATATAATGAAAATAAGCGCAATAAATAACCATGCCATGAAAAACACTCCCTTCATTCATAATATATGATCATTTCCTCTGAAATTTCTTCTTGCCATTTCTGTTAAAAAACCTAATATAACCAATGTCTAGGAGTACTTAAGGAATATGGTAATTTTGTATGAATATCACCATTTGCCGAATTTAACTGTGCTTGCGTTAGAAAAATACTTCCCATTAGATTTGCCCCCCTTAGGTCCGCGTCTCGCAAGTCTGCACCAATAAAGTCAGATACACTCAAGTCTGCTTCCCCAAGGTCAGCAGCAATGAGTAAAGCTCCTCTCAAATTTGATCCTTTAAGATTAACACCTCTTAATTTTGCACCAATGAGATTGCTTCCCCTATTCATTTTTCTATGATTTTTGTCTTTCTTTACTTTTGCACGTACTAATTCACTTGTTTTTAGAAGCAGGTCATTAACCTTTGCTCTATGGACAAGCATATCAAGATCTAGGATTGATTCTGGATTTAGATAAGTTAATTGGTCTATTTCTTCCATAGCCTTTTGAAGATCAGCATGGATTGATCTAGTATCTTTTATGCTAAGCGCTTCGTTGAGGTAAAGCAGCATTTCGTGAAGTTGTTGCATGATAGGAAATACATCAAACATTTGCTTAGAGGACTCGGGATTTTCTCTCCAACCCTTCCCCTTATATGTCACTTGGGAAACCTTTTGTCCCGCACCAAAGCACTCATAAACCGTACAGCCTCGATAACCTTCACTTCTGAGATTTTTGTGGATACGACAACGATAATCTGTTTGCAAGTTTTCACAAGGAGTGCCTCCATCTTTATCCAATGCAAAATCAGTAGATTTAGCATAAGGCAATGCTACACAGCATAAACCGAAACAGTTTTCGCAGTCAGCACTTAATTTCTTTTTAATGTTATCGTTATTCATTAATTGATTTGGCAAGTCTTACACTTCCTTATGACGCTTAGATAAAAATAAGATTTAACTATTAGCCTATTTCAGAATAACGCTCATCTTAAAACTATGAGCAAGATTACTTAATTTTACCATAATTTAGTCCTGGATTTTAACTATGAAGTTACTGATAAATCTGGATAAGTGTCATTTTCCTTATTAGTAATAGTCGCATTTAACTGACTAAAAATTACACATTGGTTTTTCATCTCAAAGGGTTATCCTCTAAAATACTTTATGGTATGATAAGTGAATTGTTTTCTTTCATATAACACATTTTCATTCATCTAAGAAAAGAGGTAATTATGCAAGCAACAGAATTAACAAAGCGACATTGGCTTCTCATTTTCACATTAAGTTTATTAACGTTTGTTTTAGGGACAAGCGAATTTGTTATCGTAGGGATCTTAACAGATATTTCTTCGAGTCTTCATATGACAAATGCCAAAGCTGGTACACTCGTTTCCGCTTTTGCCATTACTTTTGCCATCGCTACACCCATTGTAATGTCAGCAACAAGTCATTTTCCGAAGCGAAAATGGATGTTATTCTTGATTGGTTCTTTTATTATATTTAATGCTTTGTGCGTGATTTCAACGAGTTATATCATGCTCCTTGGACTTCGGATGTTGACGGCCATTGTAACAGGCGTGTTGATTTCACTTGCCATGATTGTAGCAAGTGAGACGATGCCGATTGCAAAACGTGGACTTGCTATATCATTCGTTTTCGGTGGTTTTACACTCGCTAACGTGGTTGGAGTACCTATAGGCACTGTCATCGCAGAATGGTATAACTGGCATGGTACTTTCATATTGACGACTATTTTCGGTGGATTTGCATTTTTGGCATCTTTCTTTATTTTACCTGATCTGAAAAGCCAAAATCGCAGTTCGATGCGTGATCAGTTTGCTTTATTAACACACCCAAGAATTTTAATGGCTTTTTTCATTCCTGCTCTGGGATTTGGAGCCACATATACCGTTTTCACTTATCTTGTTCCGATTTTGAAAGGGATGGAAGCACCAAACAGTTCAATTAGTTTGATTCTATTTGCATACGGCTTTATTTCTATTTTCAGTAACATACTTGCAGGAAAAATTGCCAGCCACAATCCCATTGGGCGCCTAAGATTTGTTTTTTTTGTACAAGCAATTGTCTTGATGAGTCTTTATTGGACGACAAGCACTTTTACCCTAGGGTTATTTAATATTGGATTAATGTCCCTAATGGCCATCATGTTAACAACATCTACTCAGCTTTATCTAATAGATCTTGCCCGTATATATCAACCAAAAGCAACTGGACTTGCAGCTTCGTTGATGCCAGTTGCAAGTAATGTGGGGATTGCATTAGGCTCAGCATTAGGCGGACTTGTTTATCATCAAGGAAACTTAATGAATGTGACCTGGGTTGGAGGATTAGTTGCCATTTCAGCTAGTCTTCTAACTTTCTTTAGTCATCGATTAGATCAAAAACAATTGAAATCCTCCTAACGGTTTCATGCATTCTAATTGTGAGGAGCTTCTCTTTTTATGAGGGGTTCTTACAAACTCTAAATACAAAAATTGGCATTCAACAATATATCAGTCTGTTTTTTGTACCTAATTGACATTTTCTAAAAAGTATTCGCCTGTTTTTTGATGCTAATCGACGTTTTCAAAAATGTTAACGCAAAGTCAAAGCAAAGTTCAAACTTATTCCCGATTTCAACCAACAACACAAATAGCCATCTAATTCCCATGAGAATTAGATGGCTATTTGTATTACTTCCCTTTCTATACAGTAATCCAGAAGGGAACCCGATAGCCTACAATGGCAACTGTATTTAAATTATGTAGCTTAATTTAAATGGTATTCTATGAACATCGTTAATTCTTATTTGTCCATTTCTCCCATAGAACTTTCCAAACTGGATTCGTTTTGATCATTAATACCCAACTTAGAGGGAGAGTGGAGATTACAATTGGCGAAGGTGGGACATGAAACATAAGAGAAAGTGGAAACCAAATTGTTAATCCTAAGGTTCCAGCAATTAGAAACAAATGCACTTTAAACAAATACTCCATCCGCATTCTTTCCTCCATTATGTTTGTACATTGTTATTTATTATTCCTTTCTAAGAACGAAAAAACCTTCTAACTCATTATTTTTGAGCCGAAAGTTGCATTAAATCTAGCCTCATCTAGAGCAATAAGACGAGCCTATGAGAAGAAGATTTAAATTTCACGGTGTTAACCTCATCCACATCTATTTTATTCAGTGGATTGTTAACTAGGCTCTTTTCGAAAACTTTATTGTTATTGGAACAAGAAAAAGCCGGCTGTAGGGCTTTTTCTATACTGAAACCATTAGGAATTTAGCGTTTAGAATTTTGTATTGAGGAAAAGAACACGAAATAAGAATCTATACCTCTTGTTGGCTTTTGCGTAAAAGCAATAATCAAATCGTAAAAAGCCATTAATAATTTCAATTCTTAGGTTCAAATTTTTAAAAGGTGCTTCCACTTCTCATTATCAACCAAAATCGCTTTAAGTTATAGATAAAAAGTTCCAAAAAGGGTTGAATGATTTTGAAGCAGATTTTCCGTTTTATTTAGGAAATTAAGGGTAATATGAGAAATGAAGAATTATTTACATAATGGAGGAAAAGTTTTATGAAATTACTTTTAATTGTGGCCATAATCGCTATTGTCTATATAGCGTATAAAAAGTTCAAACGAAGTTAAGAAAAAGGGGCTCATTTGAGTCCCTTTTTCTATTGGTAAACTATTTCTCAATTCTATTTGGCATTCACATCGGGTTGATGAATTCCAAATATGTTGCCTTCGGTATCAATATAGTAACCTTGCCAAGCCATTCCCGGAAGGGCATACTTCGGCAAAGCAACCTTGCCACCATTCTCAAGAATCTTAGCTTCTGTTGAATCGTAATCTTCCACTCCCATTGTACAAGCAAACGCATTTACAGCTTGGTTCGAATCCGGCATCGCACCTTGACGTTGCATCAAAGCACCATTGATACCAGGTTCATTCTCATCACCAGTAACTGCTCCAAAGTAAGGCATGCCTGCAAAATCACTCCAATCTTGAAATGACCAGCCGAACACCTCTCCATAAAACTTTTTTGCACGATCCATATCACTTACATGAACTTCAAAATGAACTAATCTTCCCATGATAACCTCCTAGTGTAATAAAAAATTAAACATCTCTTTATTATTCAGTTTGCTTGCTTAAAATCCCTTTCAATATGAAATTGGTATGGAAATAAATTTAACTTCTATCAGCACGATAAATCAATAATTAAGTTTAATACAATCTTTTACCCTTATTATGTCCATCTCTAAAAAGATGTATAGCTTTTTACTGCAATGCAAGAATTTCAAAAAGCACATTCGCAAAAACAATTCGTCACAAATTGTCCACTGGAAAACGACCTTAAACACTACTAAACTTCTAACTGTAAAAGGAATATTCTTTTAAATTAAAGATGGGGTGCATCAAAGTGAAACAGACATTTAAACAAGTCATCGTCCTAACTGCCATCACACTACTTATGGCCTTTGCCTTAAACTCATTTCTCATCCCGCATCGTGTTCTTACTGGAGGAGTTGCAGGGATTGCCATCATTATTCAACAATATTTACACATCAATACTGGCTGGATTATTCTCGCTATCAATATCCCGCTATTTGTTCTAGGATTCTTCCACCTAGGTAAAAGATTTTTGATTCTGACCATCTATTCGGTCATTTTACTATCCGTATCCATGAAGATCATCCCTGTAAATGCTTTTAGCGAAGATATCCTGCTATCAAGTATTGTCGGTGGCGTCATGTTTGGTTTTGGCGTTGGTACTTTGATTAGATTTGGCGCTTCAGCAGGAGGTATTGATATAATCAGCCTGATATTGGCCCGAAAAAAAGACCTGCCTGTTGGAATGCTCATCACCTATATGAATGTTGCGATTGTGGGAGCATCCGCTTTAGTATTCGGTATCGATAAGACTCTTTACACGCTTTTCGCCATTTTTGCTTCTGGACGAACCGTTGATGCTGTCCATACCAATCATGTCAAATTAACGGTAACGATTGTGACTGAAAAGTGGAATGAGATAAACAATGCATTAATTAGATTGCATAAGCGTGGAATTACAATGACTGACGCAGAAGGAGTGTATACACATTCTCCAAAGAAGGTATTGACGACGGTTATTACAAAATATGAGCTCTCTGAAACGAAGGACGCGATCCGACAAATGGACCCAGGTGCATTTGTTCATGTGACGAAAGCAATTGAAGTCATGGGACGTTTTAGAAAAGTATAAAAAGAGCCGCTGATGAGCGGCTCTTTACTTCTTCAGGAATCGTTAGTTTGTTACTTTTTCACTTTCAACTTTACTTATTCCATGACGGATTGTCGCTTGAGCTGCAGCAAGTCTAGCCAATGGTACACGGTATGGCGAGCAACTTACATAGTCCAGCCCCATTTTGTAACAGAAATCTATGGATTGCTTCTCTCCACCGTGCTCACCGCAAATACCCGTCTTAAGTTCCGGCTTTGTTTGTCGTCCCAGCTTTACACCCATTTCCACAAGTTTTCCTACACCTTCTTGGTCCAGCACAGCGAATGGGTTTTCTGGCAATACTTTATTCTCAATGTAATTTTGCAAGAATTTCCCTTCTGCGTCATCACGGCTAAAACCGTATGTCGTTTGAGTCAGGTCATTCGTTCCAAATGAGAAGAAATCTGCTTCTTCAGCAATTTGATCAGCTGTTAATGCAGCACGTGGGATTTCAATCATCGTACCAACTGTGTAATCGAATTCTCTCCCTGTTTCAACTTTCACTTGTACACTTGCATCGATGACAAGCTGTCGCATCTGTTTTAGTTCGTTCACATGACCAACTAATGGGATCATGATTTCTGGTTGTACTTCAATTCCCTTTTCTGCAAGTTTAGCAGCCGCATAGAAAATCGCTTTTGCTTGCATGAAATAGATTTCTGGATGAATCATTCCCAGACGGCATCCACGGTGGCCAAGCATTGGATTGAACTCATCCAGTTGACGTACCTTTTTCAATAAAGCTTCTTTCGATTTCAACTCTTGCGATTGCGGTTGAAGAATTTGTAGTTTCGTCACTTCTACCAATAGTTCTTCTTTGTCTGGTAGGAACTCATGAAGTGGAGGGTCTAGTAAACGAATAGTGACCGGATGACCTTCCATCGCTTCAAAAATCCCTTCGAAATCACCTTGTTGCATAGGTAATAATTGATCAAGCGCAGCTTTTCTTTCCTCGAACGTTTCTGCCAAAATCATGCTTTGAACAATTGGAATTCGCTTTGCATCCATAAACATATGCTCTGTACGGCATAATCCAATTCCTCCTGCGCCGAATTCAACTGCTTTTTGAGCATCCTCAGGATTGTCTGCATTAGCACGCACACCGATTTTTCGCTCTTGATCTGCCCATGCAAGTAACATTTGGAACTCATCAGAAAGTTCAGGTTCGATCATTGGGATTTCTCCGAGCATGATTTCCCCTGTGCTACCGTCGATTGTAATGATCTCTCCATAATTCACAACCGTTTCACCAACACGGAACTGTTTAGCACGAAGGTCGATTTTCAACACTTCACATCCACAAATACATGCTTTACCCATACCGCGCGCTACTACTGCCGCATGGCTTGTCATTCCTCCGCGACTTGTAACAATTGCTTGAGCGGCAACGATTCCATGAATATCATCTGGTGTTGTTTCAGGACGAACAAGAATGACTTTTTTGCCATCGTTGCTTAATGCTTCTGCTTCATCTGCATCGAAGACTACTTGCCCTGTGGCAGCACCCGGTGAAGCTGGCAATCCTTTTGCCAGTTGTTTACGTTCAAATTTATCGTCGATTCTGCGGTGCAATAACTGATTTAACTGATCAGGATCGACGCGTAAAAGTGCGTTCTTTTTATCAATGATGCCTTCTTCAACCATTTCAACTGCAATTCGGATAGCTGCTTGGGCCGTTCTTTTTCCATTACGAGTTTGAAGAATGAATAGCTGCCCGCGTTCAACCGTGAACTCAATATCCTGCATGTCTAGGTAATGGCTTTCTAGGCGCTGACATGTTTCAACGAATTGTTGGAATACTTCAGGCATTTCATTTTGAAGCGTTTGAATTGGTTGTGGCGTACGGATACCAGCCACCACGTCTTCTCCCTGTGCATTAATCAAGTATTCTCCGTACAGCTTGTGCTCACCAGTAGACGGATTGCGCGTGAAAGCTACGCCAGTTCCCGAATCATTGCCCATGTTTCCGAAAACCATACTTTGAATATTGACAGCCGTTCCTAAGTGATCGGCTATTTTATTTAGACGACGGTAAACGATGGCGCGCTGATTATTCCAAGAATCGAATACAGCGTTCACGGACAAGAATAGTTGCTCCTTAGGATTCTGTGGGAACTCTTTACGTGTATGTTTTTTGACGATTTTCTTATACCCCGCCAACACTTCTTTCCAGTCTTCTGCTGTTAATTCCGGATCGTTAGAGTAACCCTTTTCCTCACGGTATTCTTCTAGGAATTGCTCAAAATAGTATACATCCACATCAAGAACGACATTACAGAACATCTGGATAAAACGTCGGTAAGAATCGTAAGCAAAACGTGCATTACCCGTTAAGCGAGCAAGGCCCTCAACCGTCTCATCATTCATTCCAAGATTAAGAACTGTATCCATCATGCCCGGCATCGAGAAAACAGATCCAGATCTTACGCTTACCAATAATGGATTTTCAGGATTACCAAGTTGTTTTCCTGTGTTTTCTTCTAAACTAGCTAATGCATTAAGAATTTGTCCCTCTACTTCTTCTGAAATCTTCTTACCTGCTCCATAATAAGCATTGCAAGCTTCCGTTGAAATCGTAAATCCAAACGGAACCGGCAATCCGATCCTCGTCATCTCGGCTAGGTTAGCACCTTTCCCTCCAAGAACTTCTTTCATATCGCTATTGCCTTCATTGAATAGGTAGACGAACTTTTTCATATGTAAACCCCTCTCACTTTTTTAATACATCTAGTATCAAACTTGCCGTTTCCTCTACTGCTTTATTGGAAACATTGATGACAGGACAACCAACACGCTTCATGATTTTTTCAGCGTAATCTAGTTCTTCTAGTATTCTCTCAAAACTTGCATAGTTTGCTTGCGACGTTAAGCCAAGCGCCTTAAGTCGTTCTTTACGTATATCATTAAGTTTGTCAGGTGAGATGATTAACCCCACACATTTCTTCCTCGGCACTTCGAACAGTTCGTCGGGTGGCGGCACTTCTGGAACTAAAGGAACATTGGCCACTTTAAAACGCTGATGAGCCAAATACATGGACAATGGTGTTTTCGAAGTTCTTGAAACACCGATTAGGACGATATCCGCTTTCATAATCCCACGAGTATCGCGTCCATCATCATACTTTACGGCAAATTCAATTGCTTCAACTTTGCGGAAGTATTCCTCATCGAGCTTTCTCATTAGCCCTGGTTGATGATTAGGATCTTTATTGAACTTTTTTGTAAACGCATCCATTAGAGGATTTAATAAATCGACAGCGACGATGTTTTCTTCTTTAGAGCGCTTATCTAAATATGCTTTCAAAGTAGGGATAACAATCGTATACGCAATGATGGAACGGCTTTGGTTAGCCATCATGATGACATCCTCTATGTCATCAAAATCCTCGACATATGAATTTCTTCTAATATCGACGTTGCCTCCATTGAACTGAGTGGCAACCGCTTTTACGACAAATTCAGCTGTTTCCCCAACTGAATCCGATACAACATAAACAATCTCTCTTTGATTAAAAATGTTACTCACTCTCCCTACTTCGGCTACTGCCCTAATACCTCAATATATGCTCGTGTAATCGTCGTTTTTGTAATTCGGCCAATCACTTCAAACGTATTCGGATCTTCATCAGTCGCGCGGACTACTGGTAAAGAGTCAATGCGATTTTGCATCAGCTTTTTTGCAGCATCAAGTAGATTTTCTTCAGGTGTGATTGTGACAATGTTGGGCATTCTGGTCATGATGACGCTTACCGGCAAATCATTAAGATCTTTATTTCCTAAGGCTGCCCTTAGCAGATCCTTTCGGGAAATCACTCCAGCAAGATGACCTGACTGATTAACTGCATAAAGTGTCCCAACGTCTTCAAGGAAAAGCTGAACGATAGCATCATAAACAGAATGAGATTTCTCAATAACAATGGGATGCGCTTTGAATTCATTCACCAATTGACTTCTGAATTTATCAATCTTAACTTTTGTATCACTTTCTTCATTCAAGAAGTATCCTACCCGAGGTCTTGCATCGAGATTACCCGCCATCGTCAATATAGATAAATCAGGTCGAAGTGTTGCTCTTGTTAATGACAGCTTCTCGGCTATCTCTTTACCTGTGATAGGTCCGCCCTCTTTGACGATTTGGATGATTTCTTCCTGCCTTTTGGTCAGTTTAATTGTCTCCACCACCTTTAATCAAACCTTACAAATATGTAGCACTTTTATGTTTATATCTTAATTGTGTTATACTTATTAATATATAGTATATACCATTTAACTTCAATATGAAACTATTAGTTTTCCCTAAATTTTGCTTTTCGCTTTATTTTTCCATAAAAAAAGCATACAGACTAAGTCTGTACGCCTTCTCGGTTCATCCATTACTTACAAGTTACTGACCAGTTGATACTAAGTATGCCCCTATCCACAATGGCTTCATGGCCTGTTTTGCTACATTCTGATGATGCCTGTTTAATGAGGAATTGACTTACACCTACATTTATAGCGAGCAGCATACAAACAAATGTAAGCATTCGTTTCAATTTGCTTTTTCCAAATAGAGTATTGATCATTTAACTCTGACTCCCTCAATCATTTCACGATTATTGAAAGTTTTGTTCAAACCATTCTCTTGCTTTCTCAACTTCTTCTCTCGTCAACTCGTGCCCACCTTCGCCCCAGTGCTCTGTAACGATTGAGGAAGCATTTCGCAGTGCTTCAACCAGTTCCTTCGTTTCATTCGCCGGAATGAGGGGATCACGTTTCCCTGCACCAATGAAAACAGGTGTGTTTTCGAGATTAGGCAGTTGGATTCCACGCATAGGCACCATAGCATGAAATAGTATGGCACCATTTAGAGCATCTTCAAAATGATACATCAGACTTGCAGCGATGTTGGCGCCATTAGAATAGCCTACAGCCACAACATTCTTTCTATCGAAATCGTATTGTTGTGACATGTCATCGATAAAATCGCTTAATTCTTCCGTTCGGAAAACGAGATCTTCCTCATCGAAAATTCCTTCTGCGAGTCTCCGGAAAAACCTTGGCATCCCATTTTCCAATACATTGCCCCTAACTCCAAGATAAGAAGCACCAGGAGCAATCATGTTTACCAAGGGAATAAGGTCTTTCTCATTCCCTCCTGTTCCATGGAGAAGCAATAAAATTGGTCCGTCTTTTTCTCCTTTATGAAAAACATGTTGCATGTAAATCCCTCCTATTCTTTCGTTTCTAATGGTTTAAGATTCGCTTCAATTTGAGCTCTTTGATTTTCGAAATATGGTGGCAATGCTAAGCGCTCACCTAAAGTTTCAAATGGTTCGTCTCCTTCAAAGCCAGGTCCATCTGTTGCCAATTCGAATAGAATGCCGTTGGGTTCTCTGAAATATAAAGATTTAAAGTAGTAACGTTCAACAAACCCTGAATTCGGGATTCCTTTCTCATTCAGAAGGTTCACCCACTTCATCAATTCTTCTTCATCTTCCACTCTAAATGCCACATGGTGCACACTGCCTCGGCCTGGTCTTTCTCTCGGTAAATCAGACTTTTCTTCTAAAAATACTTCCGCTCCGCTCCCGCCTTCACCTGTAGTAAAAATACGAACAGAATCTTCATTTTTCAATTCACTGAATCCTAATACAGATGTAAGGATCTTCGCAGTTACTTCACTTCGTGAGACAGTCAATCTAATTGGTCCGAGGCCAATGATTCCTTGTTCAACTGGGACAGGGCTCTTATCCCATGGATTCCCACCACTTACACCTGTATTGTTCTCGTCAGATACAAGCTTAAGCTGCTGTCCTTCAAAATCTCGGAAAGCTATGGTTGCACGACCATTTTCTTTTACAATGGCATCGTATTCTACGTTGAAATCTTGGAAACGTTGCTCCCAAAATTTTAATGCTTCATCATTTTTCACTCGTAAAGAAGTTGTACTAATGCTGTTTGTACCTCTGTATGTATTCCCTGCATGTGGAATTTCAAAAAATGTTAAATCTGTGCCTGGATTTCCTTTTTCATCAGCATAGAAAAGATGGTACATAGACGTATCATCCTGGTTAACTGTTTTTTTAACAAGGCGAAGTCCCAATACCTTGGTATAAAACTCATAATTCTTTTTTGCATTTGCTGTAATCGCCGAAACGTGATGAATTCCCTTAAGTGGTTTTACTTGCATGTTTTTCCCTCCATTTACACATTCTTGCAATGTCCTATTTTATTAGCTTATCATTATTCTATCAAATATCCCAAAACTAATGCTTACGTACGCCTGCTCACATGTAAGTTTGGGTATCTTAATGATGAGACGAATATCTAAGGAGGCTTAAATATGAAAAAGTGGGCGTTCGTATCTGATTTCGACGGTACCATTTCAAAAGAGGATTTTTATGTGATCATGATGGATAAGTACTATCCCGAAGGACGTGAATTATTTAAGAAATGGAAAGCAGGCGAAATGAAAGACATTGACTTCCTAGCGACCATTTTTAAATCCATCCATCAGGAAGAAGAACAAATTATCGCAGATACGCTTGCCATTCCAATCGATGAGTATGTTCCCGACTTCATAAAAAAAGTTCAAAACAACGGAGCCGACTTCTATATTCTAAGTGCCGGAACAGACTATTACATTCACCATTTACTTCACAAGTATGGCGTTGAAAATGTTAAAGTCTTTTCAAACGAAGGCTATTTTAAAGATAAGAATGTTCACATGAATATCGATAAGAATCATTGGCATTACTCAGAGAGATATGGGATTGATAAATCAAAGGTGATATTAAAATTAAAAGAGCAATATGAACAGGTTTTCTTCGCTGGCGACAGTGAACCCGATTCGCATCCAGCCCGACATGCAGACATTACATTTGCAAAAAAAGGACTGCAAAATATCCTGAGTGAAATGAAAATCCCTTTTGTACCTATCGATAATTTCAAGGAAATAGAAGCATATTTAATCGAAATTGGAAGAATGACACCATGACAACACCCGTTTCCAATATACCAATCCCAACCATCTTGCAGATAAGTGAAGGCTCCATTTTCCTTCTTGAAGAAACTTTGATGAAGCATGGCTTTTCAAAGGTTTTTATCTTGTTCGATGAATTCAGTTACTCAACTATCCGCGAAAAATTATTGGGTCAATTCCAGAGCGTGGTCGTGGAATCGAATCTGATGCAGCCAAATCTTGATATTAATGAATTGGTTGCTTTGTCTTATTCTATAAAACCGTATGATTCCATCATTGCAATTGGGGGAGGTGCGGTGATTGATTACGGCAAATATACGGCTTTCTTAAAGCGGTCACCATTTATTAGCATTCCTACTTCAGCATCTAACGATGGTTTTGCGAGCAGTAATTGTTCACTCCTTGTGAATGGAAAGAAAACGACTGTGCCGGCAAGAGTTCCGTATGGAATCATTGCAGATCTTAATGTGATCCAAAAGGTCCCTACCCAGTTTCTATTGGCTGGCATCGGTGACCTGGTTTCTAACATCACAGCCTTGTATGATTGGGAGTTCGAAGAAAATAACGGAGTTGGAACGGTAAATGCGTTCGCTCATATGTTGAGCAAAAAAGCGGTGAATAGTTTTATTAGAACGCCAATGACTGATATAAGAAGTTGCATTTTCCTAAAAGAGTTAATCAGTTCGCTGACCATGGGCGGTATTTCCACCGTAATTAGTGGCAATAGTTCTCCTATCAGTGGATCAGAACATTTAATTTCACATGCTATAGACAAGATTTCGACTTCCCCACAAATGCACGGCATTCAAGTGGGGATTGCCACTTATATTATGGCGAACGTCCAAGCGCATCGTGCAGAGAGAATCCAAAAAATCTTCACAAGGACTGGTTTTTTTGACTACGTTCAAACCATTCCACTGAATAAGGAAGAATATATACAAGCGATTAAAATGGCACCTCAAATCAAACCTAATCGTTTTACATACTTGCATGTAGAGGAATATAGACAAAAGGCGCTGCAATTCATTGAGGAAGATCCAATCATGTATACATTGTTTAAAAAGTAATAGGGGATTTACTGGGAATCCCCTTCCTTTGTTTTGGGTTTAATCCTTTAATTAAAATCGCTTTTTCTTTGAACCGTATCTCCTTCTGTATACGAATGTTCTAAAGTCTAAATCCTTCAGTTTCCCATCATAATGACTGAAAAGCAGCGACAAATATTGGGGATAATTCGTTTGCACGCTAATGGCGAACTCTTTTCGACTGCCTTTTAAGCTTTCAATATAATGAGGCTGGAGGACAATCTCCTCTATTTGATTCTTTACATACTCTTTTGTATCTTCCCATTTTCGTATTTGATCTAGAAGAATACCTTTGGCAAAATCAGGAAGTTTTTCTATGACTATGTCGATATATCCTTCGACCCACATAATCATCCTTTCCTTTTCCGTTAGCTCATATATGATCTTAAGCAATTCAAGTTCATCTGCCTCACTACTGGCAGCATATCTGCCTGCCCGATTCATCCTATCCGCTCCTTTTCCACACTGTTTCTTTTAACATACCCAAACGAGCAGTGGATAAAGGCATTCGAAAGCTAAAGCGTCATGGAGTTTAACAACTCATCTTTGTTTAGCATGCAATCTCGCAAGCAAAAATTCGATTTTCGGCTACAATGTGAGGAATTTTCATTTAAAAGCATTTCGGATTTAAAGAATTACCCGGTTGGATGCTTAAACTGGGGATAATGGTGAAGAAAAAACGAAAATATACCCATACCTGTTTACTAAAAAGAGCAATTTTACACTCAAATAGTCGTGGCATCTGAAATTTACAAATATAATCGCGTATTTTTTGCGTCTAATCGCCATTTTCAAAAATGTAATCGCCTGTTTTTTCATGCTAATCTACGTTTTCAAAAATGTTAACGCAAAATTCAAGTTAAGGACACAAACGTCCACTTCCACGTTCATGTCCTCGTCCACATAGAAACTTCAAATTCCCTGCTAAACAAAAAAAGAGCCCAAGGCTCTTTTTAGGAATTAAAACATTATTAAGCGTCGTATACTTCAACTTTTTCCATAACGTCGCCGTTCTTCATGCTCTTCGCAGCTTCAAGACCAGAAGTCACTTTACCGAAAACAGTGTGAACACCGTTTAAGTGTGGTTGAGCTTCGTGAACGATAAAGAATTGGCTTCCACCAGTATCTTTACCAGCATGTGCCATAGATAATGAACCTGGCTCATGCTTATGTGGGTTACCTTGAGTTTCACACTTGATTTGGTATCCAGGACCGCCTGTCCCTGTACCATGTGGGCATCCGCCTTGGCTTACGAAACCAGGGATAACGCGGTGGAAATTTAGCCCGTTATAGTATCCTTCTTTTGCAAGCTTTTCGAAGTTCTCAACAGTTCCCGGTGCTTCATTTGGGAAAAGATCGAATTCAATTTTGTCGCCACTTTTCATCTGTATGTAACCTTTTTTAGTCATTGATAACAACTCCTTAATCAAATTAATGTCTATCATAACATGATTTTTCACAGAAATAAAATAATGCACTTTTTCAAGAACCAAATCATAAAAAAAGAGGCATATTTGTCCAGTGGAACGGGTATAGTAGTAGTGACCCTTCCGAAACATCGCTTGTTGCGGGACACTTAACCATTGTTCGGATCGGAAGGGTCACCCAAACGCCTGTGCAGAAGCACGGGCGTTTTTCCGTCTAATCCAAATCTAATTGATTGAGAAAGTGCTCAACCACTGCAGAAGAATCCAAACGGGCTGAAACATAGGGTGGTTTAACATTACTCGCACCTTCAAGTGGCAATCCTAACCAAAACAGCCTCCTGTCGATGATAATAAACGGAAAAGGTACCGTCTGTTCAAAGACTCTATCTGCCTTTAAGGAATCCACCTTTCCGTTAGAAATCACTAATAACTTCACACCATGCTTACGTTCTCGCAGCTTTTTTTCCCATTCTAATTGAAGAGCATCATTTTTCGGGAAAGAAACGATGACTTCTTTTTTCGCATTCTTAATATCTGTAAAAACTGAATCCAATTTTAATGAATGTACCCATTGCAACCGGGCATGTTGATTTTGGATCCATTTGCCAATTTGACTTGGTAGTACATTTTGTTTAAGTGCAGTTTGATGATCGACTAGCTGTCTAAGGGTTTTATTTCGGTACACATTCTTCTTGATGAATTCTGTATCAGACACTTGAATAAATTTGCCCTTTGTCCTAGTGATAGCCACATTTATTAGACGCTCACTTTCCTTCCCGATCAATAGCATTCCTGCACGTTCCATCGGAAAAGAATCAACTGTATCAAAAATCATGACGTCCCGTTCACTTCCTTGAAACTTGTGCACGGTGGCTGCAATGATATCACCCGTCAACAGCTCACTCTCGTATAAATCCTCTAACAGTTTCTGCATCAGTCCAGCTTGTGCACGATATGGACTGACATATCCAATTGAACGTGCCCCTTCTAAATAGGCTTCGTGGATAAGTTGAAAGCTAATCAGCAGTTGCCAAGGATTAATTCTTGAATGCGAAGTCCTTTCTGTAGAACAATACGTGCCACTAAAACTTGTATCGAGCAAGATGGAAGCACGATTAGGGAAAGGTCGTTGGGAGACAATTTCATTTCTACTTTTCTGTACACTCAGGTGGTCGCCGACTAATCCACCATAAATATGCTCATTCGTGAATGCTGAAATATCAGGATGCATTCTTCTCTGTTCTTTTAACAAGAATAAGTGTGGATGCAATCTACCTTCGTTGACCCAATCCACTACGCCAGCGCGGTGGAATATGTCTTCTTTTAGCCATTGATTGACTAATGCATCCCTTGATGACGCAATTGGTGGTAACTGCTTAAAATCACCGCAAATGATTACTCGTTTGGCTAGAGTCGCAGAAAAAGCAGCCTGCGGGACATAAGCCATACTCGCTTCGTCTAATATCACTAAATCAAATTCGCTTTCATAAATGGATTCGTCACTCGCAGCCTTAGCAAGGGTTGTTCCGATGATTTGAGCGTCTAACACAAACTCGCTTTCTCGTTTTCTTATTTTTTCAAAAACCTTACTGATTTTCGTTTCCAAACTTAACAAACGGTCAGAATCCCTCTTACTGAAAGAACGAGATAGATCTTCTTTTAGTGCCTTCCGCTCCATTGTCAATGTTTCACGTTCATGAATGAGGTCAGGTTCATGTTTTTCGAGAAGCTGACTTGTAGTAAGTGATTCTTCTTCACTAATAGAAAAGCTGGAATTCGAGCCATAACGAAGGATTTCCCCTTCTTTAAAGCGCTCCTTCTTCCGAACGAAATTCGATATTTCCTTTATGATGACATCAACCGCTTGATTGCTATGGGACAGGATGAGAACGCGTTTCCCCTGAAAGTATTTATTTGCAGCAACGCGAGCGAGCGTATAAGTCTTTCCAGTACCCGGGGGCCCCCAAACAAAGGTGACGGGATTGTATTTCGACCTGAGAATAAGTTCATGTGCGTTACTTTTAATGTTATTTTCAGGATGTTTTGCCGGCATAGAAGGGTCCATCAATTTTTTTATCCTCAAGCGTTTCTGCTTGTTTTTTTTAATATCATCGAATCTTTGAATCAACTGTTCGAGAAGTTCCCATGGGTCGTGAAAAAGGAATGCCTCTCCAATCAAATCGCCAAGTGTTTTTTCGAAAACAATGATAACTCCTCTTCCTTCTGAAGACAGAATTCTCCCTTGCTCCCTTACGCTTCCCCACTCAATTCTAACGTTTGAGCCTACCGGAATATTTAAATGGAAGCTCGTATCGAAATAATAGGTATAACCGTCCGTGTCTGATAAAAGTCTTCCTTTTTGTATCAAATATTTGTTACTGCCGAATTTTTTTAAATGCAGTATTTCGTTTAATAACGCTTTCTGCCATTCTTTAATAAGTTGTGTAGTGCTGTTCATGACCATCTTCCTTTTGAAAAAGACAACTCAGTCGTTCCCTTTAAGATAATAATCAGTATAATGGATTAGATAGACAGTGTACATATCACCATCCAAGTGAAGGAGGAATTCGATGGCATCAAAGAAATTCTACGTTGTATGGAGCGGTAGAAAACCTGGAATATATAAAACATGGGCTGAATGCGAAGCTCAAACAAAGGGATACCAAGGTGCCAGATTTAAATCCTTTCCTTCTCAAAAAGAAGCTGAAGAGGCATTCAGTAAGGCACCATCTTCCACACCTCGTACCACTAGCTCTAAAACGTCCAAAGCTAGCACCGCTCCTGGCAGTTATATTGAAGAAAGCATTTCTGTAGATGCAGCTTGCAGTGGAAATCCTGGCATGATGGAATACCAAGGTGTGGCCACAAAAACGGGACAAGTCATCTTTCATTTTGGACCCATTCTTGGAACGAATAATATTGGTGAATTCCTGGCCATCGTTCATGCACTATCCCTGTTAAAAAAACAAGGATTAGAAACAACCATTTACACTGATTCACAAACAGCCATGTCGTGGGTTCGCAACAAAAAAGCCAATACCTCCCTAGTGAGAAACGCAAAGACAGACGAAGTGTGGGACATGATTCATCGTGCTGAAAAGTGGCTTAAAGAAAATACCTACAAGAATAAGATTTTGAAATGGGAAACGAAACAATTTGGTGAAATCAAAGCAGATTTTGGGAGAAAATAAGAAAAAGAAGTTCCGCGCATTAGCCGGAACTTCTTTTTTCAAGATTTCAACTTACAACATCAAGTTGGTCGTACAAATCATCTCTCTGTTTCTCAAGGTCTTCGAGTTCCTTGTAGAGATCTTGTATCTTTTGAAGCTCAGCTTCCTTTTCCAACAGCAATTGAAGCTTTAGAATCGTAGCTTCTAGTTTCTCCAAATCGGCTTCAATTTCGTCCGCACCTTTGCCAATTTGCTCCCTTTGCTTTTTTATCACGGTCTTAGGCTCTGCTCTCTTAATAGGCTCTTCGATACTAATTTTTGTATTTCGCTCATCTAACTTCTTTCTAGCCCATTCATAATTGCCGTCAAACACTAAAACATTGCCATTTTGAATCCAATACGTTTTCTTAAACAACTTATTTAAGAAATAGCGATCATGAGAAACAGCCAGAATGGTCCCATTAAATCCATCTAGAGCTTCTTCAAGAACCTCGCATGAATCGATATCTAAATGGTTGGTCGGCTCATCAAGGATGAGGAAGTTTATATCCGAATACATGAGCTGGGCAAGCCTTAATCTCATTCTTTCGCCACCACTTAACTGATTCACTTTTCTAAAAACAGCCGGTCCATAAAACAAGAATTTGGCTAATATATGTCTCGCTTCTCCCTCATTAACCGTTACAGCGCTTCTAAAAACGTCAATGACCCTTTCATCATTTACCCCTTGAAATACATGCTGCGACAAGTAACCTGTTTTTGCATTGCTCCCGACCTTAACAATGCCACTGTCAGCTTCCACTTCATGCAAGATGAGTTTGATAAGGGTAGACTTCCCTGTACCGTTTTCTCCCACAATCGCAACTCTTTCTTTGTACTGTACATGTATATCAACACCTTCAAAAAGAGTCCGATCCCCAAACCGCTTCGAAACATCTTTCATGACAACCACATCTTTACCACTTCGGTCATTTGCTTCAAAATCAATGAGCATTTTCTTCGTATCTAATTTTGGTCGATCCAGTTTTTCCATGCGATCCAAAGCGCGTTGCATATTAGTAGCACGTTTATGCAGAGCCGAACTCGGAGGATTGGAACGATTGGCCCAATCGCGAAGGCGTTTAATCGCTTCCTTCATCTTCTTTATTTTTTTCTGTTGTTCATGATATTCCTGGAATTCTCGCAATAGCTTTTCTTCCTTAGATTTTACGAAATCACTGAAGTTAGTATGGTATAGTTCAATTTCTCCGTCCTCCATATCAAGAACATTCGTTACAACTTCATCAAGAAAATAGCGATCATGGGATATGAGAATGATGGTTCCCTCGTACTCCTTTAAGAACGTCCCTAGCCATTCAACCGCCATCAAATCAAGATGGTTTGTAGGTTCATCTAGAAGGAGAAGCTCCGGTTTCTTTAACAAGCTTAATGCCAAGCCAACTTTCGTCTTTTCCCCTCCACTAAGGAGCATAAAAGGCTTTTCACTTAATCCAGTAATATTTAGCCCTTGTGAAACTCGATCCAATTCGAAGTCCATGTCATATCCACCTCTTAAAGTGAACTGATCCTGAAATTTACCATATTCGTTGATTAATCTTTCAAGTATTGAGGGTTCAATTTCTGAACTCATGGCTATCTCCAAAGACTTTAATTTTGTTTCGATTTCAACTAAATCTTGAAAAGCCGTTTTCAATACCTGGTTAACGGTCATATTTTCATAATGTGGTATTTGTGCTAAATAACCAATTTTTAAGCCCTTTTTCCAATGAATGACTCCTTCATCTACTGTTTCTTCACCAGCAAGCAGACGCATAAGAGTTGTTTTACCACAGCCATTGCGACCAACCAAACCAACTCTTTTCCCTTCATTAATTTCTAATGAAAGATCCTTAAATATCAAATTACCACCGAAAGATTTAGCTATATGATTAACACTGCAAATGATCATTTTTCATTCTCCTTTTCAGTAAAACTCTCACAAAAAAAACCACAGGTATCCCTAAAGATACCCGTGGTTGATGTTTGGTATAAATATCCATGCCAAGAAGACATGAAAAAAGAGTGCAAACAGCACTCACTTTTACCAAATGTATTGGGTAAAGAGATGTGTTATCGTTCTAATTTCAATATACAATTTTGAAAAAAGGGCAGACTTCCCCCTTTGACAACTGCATCATGAAAAATCGCGCGACAAAAATAGAGAATCTCTAACCATTGCGCACGAACAAAAATAGAACGAATCATCTCTTTACACCTCCGTTTCTAAACAAGTTACCACAATCATATAATTTTCTGAATGTTATTGCAAGTAACAAATGCCTATTTATGCCATAAATTCAAAGAACACAGGCTTGTCTTTAGACTGTTTTAAAAAAAATGGCATATATTCAAATGAATGACTCTTAAAGGAGGATTTTGATGACAAACAACAACTTGATGAGCTTTTATGATCCCTTTGTGTATCAAACACTGACAACCATTGTCGGTAAAACAGTAACTGTGCAGACGACGAGAGGTTCTGTCCACGGAAATTTAAATACGGTAATGCCTGATCATATTGTTGTAGAATCCGGCGGCACACCATTTTTCATTAGGACACAACAAATCATATGGGTTTTTCCTGGTTAAACAAAACATGAAGGCTTGAAAAGGAGGGAAAACATGTTTAAGCGAATAAATAAACTGGCAATTGAATTGCCAATTCCGGCTCACGGTGATATGAACGCAGCCGCTGCAGTACAGGAGCTTCTCGGTGGGAAATTTGGAGAGATGTCAACTTTAAATAATTATATGTTCCAATCATTTAACTTCCGCGGCAAGAAAAAATTAAAGCCTTTCTATGATTTGGTGGCAAGTATTACTGCAGAAGAATTTGGACACGTCGAACTTGTAACAAATGCGATTAACTTGCTTTCTGTAGGAAATACTTTTCCAGGAGATCCCGACATTGCTCCACTACAAAACGGAAAAGATGCTCGAAATACTTATCATTTTATAGCTACTGCACAGACCGCTTTGCCTGGAGATTCAATGGGGAGGGCCTGGACGGGAGACAATGTCTTCAACAGCGGAAACCTCGTCCTTGATTTGATTCATAATTTCTTCCTTGAAGTAGGTGCACGGACTCATAAAATGCGTGTTTACGAAATGACCGATCACCCAGTTGCCAGGGAGATGATTGGTTATCTCCTCGTACGTGGAGGCACACATATTCTTGCTTATGCGAAAGCTATAGAAATGGCTACCGGCACTGACTTGACTAAAATGCTACCAGTTCCTAATATAAGTAATTCTAAATTTGATCACGCCAAAAAGTTTGAGGCGCAAGGGTTAAGCAATGTACTCTTTACATGGAGTGAGAAAGATTATAGAGATATCAATAAAATTTGGAAAGGTACAAATCCAGAGAATGGTCAGCCACTCGAAGTAAGAATCGGTACGCCTGAAGGTGCTCCTATTCCAGATCTTGATGACTTGCCAGAGGAATTCGCACCTGGTATTACAAAAGATGACTATGAACTAATCATGAAAAGATTGATGAAAGATTTATAAGGTCAACTGTCCATTATCTTCTATATACAAATAACACCAGCCTAATATTTTTAGGCTGGTGTTCTCTTGCAACTAAATTCTATCTAAAATGTGTTATACACGCTACTGCACGTTTCGGAAGTTGGTTCATAAAAACAATGGAGCTTAAAACGGCCCACCTTTGGCTGATTATACCATGTTGGAGGACAATCTCCCGGTGGCCTAAAATACCATAAGCTGTATTTGGATGGCCATAATCTTTCTCCGTTAATTGCCCTCTTTGCTAGCCTCTTCTCTTTATCTCTCGCTCTTTGATAAAAATAACTGTGCGTTACTGCTTCAAAAGCATGGGGCTGATTAATCATTTGAGGTATTGTCCGCAGCCCTTTAAAATCCGAACAATTTGCCCTAATACGGTTAATGCCGACATTTCCGACCATCAGCATACCTTGAACGCCTTCTGCTTCAGCCTCTGCCCTTAGCAATCTTGCCAGTAAATCAATATCGGATGATGTGTGCTTAACGACTGCCATAGCAAAACCTCCATTATAGTATCATTACTATTTTATTCCATCTTCAGGAAGTAATGACGTATATCTTAGAGAGCTTTGCGTCTTTTTACCCCACTCAACACAAAGTTCCACTATACATTATTAAATGCGCCGGGATACGCTACTGTTCCAGAAAAACCAGATAAACCTCCAGGGACAAGTTCAATTGCCATGAATACTTCGTCTGGCACTGGAAAAGGCGGCATTATTCCATACTTACTCGCTCGTTCAAACCCAAACTTCGGATAAAAATTAGGATGCCCAAGAACGATTACATGCTCATAACCTAATTCTGCACATCTTCTCAAACCGAATTGAACGAGTGTTGAACCAATCCCTTTACCCTGATGGGTCGGTAGAACTGCCATCGGAGCAAGCGCAACAGACTCCAATTTTTCACCATGGGAGGTTATATAAATTTTACTGAACAATATATGTCCTACAACTTGATCATTTTCATCGACTGCGACCAGGGATAATTCCGGAATGAATTCTTTTGAATTTCTGATTCCATTGACTAGTGCCGCTTCATTTTCTTTACCAAAAGCAAGTGTATTTACTTTTGCGACTTCTTCTTTATGTTTAATGGATTCAACTATTACATTAATCATCGAGTATTCCCCCACTTATGCAGGATTAATTATTTGTTCATTTGATTTCAAGTATCGATCCCTTAACCATCTTTCAAGTGTCTTTGTCAAATCAGGATGAATAGGAAGCTTTGACTCTTCTACAATATCTTTTTTAACCGTCAGCATATTCGATGTTTTCTCTTGAAATTTACAGCTATGACCCATATTTTCAATAATGTGATATTCGTTATCACTTTTAACATATGTGGATAATTCCTTTAGAACTTCGGGATTCGCCTGGATATCACGCGCTCCTGTTATCGCTAATACAGGACATGTCACACGTTGTAAATCTTCCCTCACATTATAGGTGAAGTGTTCCCTCATCCACTTTGCATTTGTGGGTACAAGACTTATTCTTAATGTGTCCTTATTTGATTTCATGACCTTATCAATGTATTTTTGGGCTTGTTTTTCAATCTTATTAGGTACCCCTAAAAGGCGAAGCAGAGTTCCTTGGAATCCTTTAGCATTCAAAATATCCACTCTTGCGATTTCTCGTTGGCGAACAAGAGCTTCAGAAATTCTTTCGACTGCGCCTGAAAGAAGAATTAATCCACCAAGTTCCTCACGGGCCGCTAAGGCCGTTCCTAAAGTACTTCCCTCACTATGACCGAGCACGATGATTTCTTGAGGGTTAACCCCTGGTACATTTTTCAGAAATCGGACTGCCGCTTGGGCATCATCGACCAAATCCCACATACCAGTTCTCAGAAAATCCCCCTCACTTTTACCTACTCCTCGTTTGTCGTAGCGGAGTGTGTAAAAGCCCATCTCTGTTAGGGCATCTGCCAATTGTTTGTATAGCCTTAAATTAATCTTGCTGTTAAGTTTTCCATCCCGATCCAATTTTCCTGTACCAGGTATAATACAGACTGCCGGAGCAAACGCAACATTTGATTTCGGCTGTGTCAGTGTTCCACTAAGCTTAACTGCACTTTGAATCGTGATTTCATTTCCCCCCATGTTTAAGCCCATTTATCTTCCTCCCTTAATCTCCCCTTGGTTCTGGGATCATGATTGTTGCAAAAGTCCTTCTTTTTCTCTCTGTTGTTGGTTTATTATAAAGAACCTTTGTTAATGCACCTGCCATTTCTTTGGTGACATTAGCAAATTCCTCATCCGTTAAGTATATATTCGCTTGCCTAAATGAGACCCCGTCCTCCAAAATGTTATAATTGTCTTGTTTTGTATAATTTTCAAACTCTCCCAAAATGTTTGCCATGAACTTAATGAAAAGCGTCATGTGTTCATCACTCGACATATTGGCAATTTCATTTGGTGAAATTACAGCATTGTCAGCTTGTAAGGCGTAGATTTTTTCGACTGTACCTCTATTTGGAATTTCATCTACAACGTGGATGATTTCTGCATCACTCAATTTCTTAAGGTGTCTATACAAAGTTGCTTGTGGTACATCGGGTAAAAACTCTTTCAACTGTTGAACAGATAATCTCTGGTTAATTAAGCTCTGAAGAATCCTCATTCGAACAGGATGCAATATTAAATCTGATTTACTTTCGTTCATTTTCTGACCCCTTCGTTATCATTATTGATAATGATAATATTATATGATTATTTTACATTTGTAAAGTAATACCAATGCACAAGAAAACACCTTCAAAATTTAGAAGGTGTTTTCTTGTTATGATTTTTTCTTGGATCCTGCTAGGGATTGAAATTGTCCCATAAGTTTCTCACGAGATTTTTTATCCTTAAGTAGATAGGCAGTCCCAAGTGCAACAGTAGTCATCATCAATTTTTTACGATTCATAATATTTACCTCCCTGAGAATTCATGTAGCCTTTCATACTTAAAAAGTTCCCTTCTTTCAGAAAGTTAAACCTTTTATCAGGGAGATGATATTTTTCAAAGTAAAATATGGTTAATATTTTTTAAGTGCATTTTTTTGTTTAAGCATTTGCTCATACGATTTCTCGATAATATCCATCAGTACATCGCCTTTATATAATCTTCCGAGTTTCATATTTTCCTGATAATATTCGACGATTGCATCTAATTTTTTTGAAGTCTCATTCGACACACGTACATTTAATTGTATTTTATTGTCCTGTACCAACCACAACACTCCTATAAGCTTTATATCAAAATGCTAGCAAGATGATAGTACTTTATATATTGGCTGCTATAACCCCTTTTTCCTTCTTAAGTACAAAGAAAAAACAAAAATCGACAAAAATACTAAACCAAACGTCCCAAAGAAAATACTTCGATGAACCAAGGCAGTTGAAAAATTTTCTTGAAAATGTAATGCCAGTCCTGTCAATGCCACTCCAAAAGCCCCTCCAAAAAATTGAATCAACTGGGCCATCCCCATTCCAGAACCGAGTTCATCTTTTGTGAGAATTCTTGAGATTTCGTTAGAAATACTGGATGTTAATGCTGAAAAACCAGTACTCATAAACATGTAAATAAACAAGATTAGATAAGCAGAGATATTTGAGAATAAAGCAAATAATAGCGTAGCCAATATTAAAAGAGATTGTCCGCCAATGATCAGCGGAACGTTCCCAAATCGATCTATAAGTCTACCAATAAATTGAGCTGCTACCGCTGACAGGATAGCTCCTGGAAAAATAATCATTCCCACTTTGGCTGGTTCTAAATGAAATACCTGTGTCAATATAATCGGCAACAAGAATAATGATGAAAAATGAGTTATAAAGGCCGAAAATCCAATGAAAAGTAACTTTAAATATTGCTTATTTAAGAGCAACTTAGGTTGAATAAATGGCATTTCGATTTTATTGATATGCTTCCATAAAAACAATAGGAGTGCAATGCTGATTAGCAAAATCCAGTATGAAAATGTTGAAAAGAAAAGAAGTAGTCCTGTAACGCTAACTCCCGTAACTAAGCCTCCAAGAATGTCGAAATTCACCTTTTCAATAGACTCGATTGGAAGATATTTATTAAATAGCGGTATCAACAAAATCACAATTGCCGTTACAATAAATAGATACTCCCATCCAAAATACTGCGTGATGGCTCCTCCGATTACAGGACCCAATCCAAAACCTAGTGATGCAGCAGAAGCAATAAAGGACATGGCTTTGCCTCTTCGCGACACGGGAATATATCGACTTGCAAGCACCATCGCAAGACCAGGCACTGCACCGGCACCAGCCGCCTGCAATATTCTTGATATTAATAATAGATAGAAATCATCTGAAAAAAAGCCGATCAGAGAAGCTACTGACAAAATTGTGATACCAATATAAAGTAGTCTGGAGATAGGCAGATAATCTGATAATCTACTAAAAGTCAGCGTGGATATCGCAAAAACGATGGAATAGCCCGAAACGATCCAAGAAGCTGCTCCCGATGTAAGAGACAAATCTTCTAAAACACTCGGAAGTGCAACGTTAAACATTGTTGTATTCATAACCACTAGCCAGACCGTAAAGCTCCAAATGAGCACTATCTTATTTTCATCTATGACCGGACTTTCTTTTTGCAGTGTTAATGCACTGGTTTCCAACACAAGGACCTCCTTATTTCGAATTACAAGCAGTTATTTTAATCCAAACTGTTTGATATTTTTATTGAATTATCTTTTGAACTATACATTGCGTTCACAATTTCGTCAAACAATCTTTCTTTGAATCCAAAATAAAAACAAGCAGTATCGTGCTCTGCTTGTTAACATAATAAACTATGTCAATTCAATTCAATTTATTTTCGGAAATTTAGGATATATTCCAGTCCTTGTTGAGCTGTTGCAAAAGTCGAGAATGTAAATTTATGTTCCGAAAATTTAACGGCCAATTCGGATGAAATTCCTACGATGATACAATCTGCACCAACAAGTCTTAACGTATCGTATAGCTTCTTAATGTATGCTGCTGTTTCAGCATTATATTCGGTTAATCCACTAACATCAACGAGGACATATTGATTGCCATTTGATGTACATGAATCCAGTACTCTTGATAGCAATAGTTCTCCTCGATCAATATCCAAAGAACCAAATAGAGGAATGGCAATTGTAGAATCCCAGATATTTAAAATTGGAATCGACATGTCCTGAATAAGTTGTTCTTTCCTTTTCTCTTCTTCTGCTTTTGTTGTCACATCTTGGAGTAAGGCCACATAACCAATGATCTCTTCATCAGAGTATACAGGGTTTACTATAATATCGGCGACAAAATGATTCTTAATCGTAATTCTTGCTCTATGTGTACCCGTCAATTTCTCCATAATTTTTTCTTGGTGACTAGGGTCCTTATGAAATCGGGATATGTTCATACCGATAATTTGGCTGACATCATTAATACCGAACAAAGGTACAACCTGTGAAAGGAGCGAGGCAGCTTTGACGTTGACCCAAACAACATTATATTGTTTATCGGAAACAATGATGTTTTCACCTAAACTATCCAAAATGTTGAGTGCAGGGATGTTTTCCGGTAAGGAACCTAAGTTTTTCATATGATCACCTTTGTTTTTTCATATAGTATATCATAGGGCGAATTAGAAAAACGATTTGTGGTTATTCTCTATTCCTCTTCCATTCCAGTCTCCAATCCCCCGTACCCTAACCTGTGAATTTTTTCTGCCATGCGTTCATACCCATTATCGTTGGGATGGACCCCATCAATGGACAAGAAATCACCTTCGTTATTTTTAAAAATCTTATAAATATCGGCTACGATAATCGTATCCCCATTTGAGAACCCTTTCAGGAGACGATTAAATCTCCGCACCCCTTCATCAGCAAGAGGAATATTGGGAAAAGGATTATATAAATTTAGGACACGTACAATGTAAGGGTGATGACAATGTTTCTTGATATTTGTTATGTTTTCTAATATTTTTTTCATATTGGCAATGCTATTATTTAATTTTTTCTCCAATTGTTTTTCATTACCGCCATTTAGAAACTCCCTTGCTGCATCAATCAAGTCATTTCCACCTGCAGTTACCGTTACAATTTCTGCTTCCTTTACTCGATTTGCAACAAATTCTTTTTGTATTTCCAAAAGTACGTCCTCTGTTTTGGAACCGGACTGAGCAAAACTAAGTAAGTAAATTTGCTCATCTAGGGCTTTTTCAGCGAATCTCCTGTACCTTTGTACGAATCCCGGTGAAAAGAATGAAGATCCTACTCCAACGGATAAGGAATCCCCTAGCACAACGTAAGAATACGCCATTTACCACACCTCCCCATTACTAATTACATGTTATGTTTATTCGAGAATGGGCTGATGTGCGAATAAAATCGTGTTCATAATACTTAATTAATCATTTGTATATAGTGTCTGGACTTATCCACCTTCCAGATTCGACAAATTCTTTTATCTCTATTTTATCGACTATGATTTAAGTTCCAACAAAAATGACCAACTCTTTTTATCTAAAAAGTTGGTCACAAATCAACTAAGACTTACGTAGAATGAGTGTTCATGAAATCCCCGCAAAAAAATTAGAACTATTTTTTTAGGAAATAAAACTAATTATTGTCTTCATTATTCCCCAGGCAAGCGCAACATCTGACAATATTTTTAATTTTCTGTCTATTTTTTCACCAAATTACTTCAAAATCTTTAGGAAAGTTATTCTTCTTCTGCCTCCAAAGAATTTCCTTCGATTACAACTGAATATTCTTCAAGCTTTTCAGTTACTTTCCAACGATTTACAGTATACTTATGATCATTCGGAAGTGTGACACTTGAGCCATCATTCGTATAAAATATGAGCTCTTTCAAATAAGTGGTTCCTTGACGAACTTTATACACTTCTTTCACTTTTGAAATCTCATCCCAAGCATACACATCTTTGTCCATTTTCAATAAATAATGATAATGAATACCTTTATCGTTGAGATAGTAATAATTATTCGTTCCAGCCACGAACAAAGGAATACTTACTAAAAAACCTATCATTACAATGAGTGAAACAATTCTTTTTTCAGTTCGAGCTTTGACTATTAAATAAACAGTTAAGCTGATAGCAATAACAATAATGCCCGCAGCAAATGATAGATATGCGCTTAAAGGCGCAGTGAAATACCAATTTTCTCTTGAGAAGAAGAAAAAACCCTGAAGCAAAAACACAAAGAAGAATGGCATAAAAAGACTGCTTATGTACAAAATAATCGTTATGGGCAGGATAATAGGTGGTCGATCATCCTGATTTCTACTTATTCCTAACATGAAATCCTCCTTATAGAACATTTAGAATATTTACAATAAATCTAGTATATCACCAAATTTTGAATATTCATCACATTGGAATAAAAAAGAAATAAAATTATAATAATAGGAGATAGAGGTGAATCCATGAACCATGAACAAGATTATGACAGTGACTTCGATCGTGAGGATGACCTTACTAAAGAAGCCTTACAAGATATTTTAAAACAAAGTCATGAGAGGGAAACTGAACTTATGAGGAATTATTTAATGGTAGAAGAGAGACTTCATGGTTATGAAGATTTGAAAAACTCTCTAGAGAATTTTGCAGAAGGCAACGCCAAAAGAAGTAAACAATTAGAAGAAGCTCTTCAAAAACTCCATTAAAAATGGGATACTGCCAACAATGGCTGTATCCCGTTTTTAATTATTGCATGGATTGTGTTGGGGCAGAAATTTGCTCTAAAGCTTGTCCTGCATCATCGTTCGTTTCCTGATTAACTGCTAAGTCTCCTAGTGAAACGATTCCCACAAGCCTTTCATCTTCCACAATTGGGAGACGTCTAATTTGATGTTCTGCCATTAAATCGGCTGCTTCTTTAACACTCATTTCTTTATGACCTGTAACGAGGCTTTCACTCATAACTTGGGACACTTGGGCTTTTGCTTCAAGCTCATTTGCAAGACCGTTGATGACTAAGTCCCTGTCTGTCACCACACCTACCAGCTTGTCTTGTTCACAGATTGGCATGACACCGACATTTAATTCTTTCATTTTCCCTGCTACTTCAGTCAAAGAGCTTTCGGGGTTACATACTTCCACATTTGTTGTCATCAATTCAGATAATTTCATCTCGAATGAATCCTCCTTTTGTTTTTTCGTATACCCTTCTTTTCCCTGTAAACAGCAGTTAAAACATTGGTTTACTCTAAATTAGCAAAACGTTCGAGATCCTTGTTTTCACCTATGACAACAAGTACATCTCCATGGTTTATCACTTCATTCGGTGAAGGAGAAATATTAATATCTTCATGATGACGAATAGCAATAACACTTAAGTTATATTTGGCTCGTAAATCAAGATCTCTCAGTGTTCTAGCAGTCATTGAAGTGGGAATCTTAATTTCCTCTACACTATACGCTTTTGAGAGCTCAATGAAGTTAAGAACATTTGGTGATAGTAATTGGTGGGCGACCCTCTCTCCCATATCCCTTTCAGGAAAGATCACCCAATCGGCCCCAACTTTGTAAAGTACTTTCCCATGGTGCTTACTTAGTGCTTTGGCAATAACCTTTTGTACACCCAACTCTTTTAACAAAAGTACCGTTAAAATACTAGCTTGTATGTCATTTCCAATCGCCACTATTACGGTTTCGAAGTTTCTGATACCTATCGATTTTAATGCCTCTATTTCCGTCGTATCCGCAATTAATGAATGCGTTACAAATGATCTCGCATCCTCTAGACGATCCTCGTCTATATCTACACCTAATACTTCTTGACCAGCTTCATATAATTTTGAAGCAATACTCGCACCAAATCTTCCAAGCCCAATGACCGCATATTGTTTAATCATGTAATCACCCTTTTTTCATTTTATCCAATCATGATTTTCCCTTTAGGATAGCGGAAAGGATCTGGACTCCTTCTCATGGCGATTGCGAAGGCAACTGTCAAAGGCCCTACTCTTCCTGCAAACATCGTAAATGTGATTAAGATTCTGCCAAGTGGAGATAGTTCCGGCGTTAAACCCATTGATAAGCCTACTGTGGCAAAAGCAGAAGTGGATTCAAATAATATCATGAAAAAATCTTGACCTTTTTCTGTAATGGTTAATAGCATGGTCATCGTGATTACAAGAAACAAGCCACTCGTTGTTACAGTTAAAGCTTTATAGATTGTTTCATAAACAATACGCTGGCGGAAGAAGATTACGTCTTCCTTACCACGTATTTGTGACCAAACTGTTCCCATCAAAGTTGCAAATGTTGTTGTCTTAATCCCCCCACCTGTCGATCCGGGAGAAGCTCCAATAAACATAAGAATAATAATTAAGAACAGCGTTGGATGGGTCAAATCAGGGATGTTTAAAGTATTCGAACCAGCGGTACGTGGTGTAACCGATTGATAGATAGATGCAAGCGTCTTTCCCAAAAAAGAAAGTGGTTGTAACGTTTTAGAATTGTCATACTCGAATACAAATATGAGGATTGTTCCTAGCACAAGTAATATAGAACTGGATACTAAAACGATCTTCGTATGCATCGATAATCTCTTGGTTTGACGATATTCAAAGACTTCATTCATGACAATAAAACCGATTCCTCCAAGGATAATAAGTGCACTAACAGTAAGGGTAACGATAGGGTCTGAAGCATAGTCGGTCAAACTCTTAAACTCGCCCATTAAGTCAAAACCCGCATTATTAAAATTTGAGATTGAATGGAAGAAGCCCAAATATATGGCTTTTCCTATCGGGTAATCAAAAGAAAATCTAAATGAAAGTAATATTCCACCAACTGCTTCTATTAGCACTGTAAAAATGATAATCCTTTTGGCTAACCTAACGATCCCTTCAATCGACATATTATTTAACGACTCCTGAAGCAGAATTCTTTCTTTCAAGGAAATTCTCTTCCCTAAAAGAAATGCAAAAAAGGTGGCGAAGGTCATGAAGCCAAGGCCGCCAACTTGTATAAGTGTCAAAATGACGAGTTCTCCAAATATGGTAAAGGTACTTCCTGTATCGACTACAACTAGTCCCGTTACACATGTAGCCGAAGTTGCCGTAAAGAGGGCGTCTAGGAATGTCAGACCTTTTCCATCTACTGTCGCCATTGATGTGGTCAGTAGAAATGCTCCAATCAAGATAATAGCGGCAAATCCCAAAACCAATATTTTCGGTGGATCCAAAGAAAACTTTTTCTTTTTCATATTTTTCTCCCTAACCTATTTATTTTAAGAGGCTCCTTTTACATTAAATAACGGACATAAACGTATACAGTTGAAATGACAATAGAAACTAGCATTAAGGGAAAACCGATTTTGAGAAATTGCATAAAAGAAATACGATGACCTTCTCTAGCTGCAATACCTGCTACAACAAGATTGGCACTTGCACCTATTAAAGTACCATTCCCACCTAGACAGGCACCTAAAGATAAACTCCACCATAAAGGTTCTAAATTCGTAATACCTAAATTCCCCATTTCTTTAACCAGAGGAATCATCGTTGCTACAAATGGAATATTGTCCACAAATGCAGAAACAATTGCGCTCATCCATAATATGAGCAATGTTGTCGTATTCAAATCTCCACCCGTAAGGGACATTGCCTTTTTAGCTACAAGAGCAATCAATCCTGTATCAACGAGTCCCCCGACTATAACAAATAGGCCGATAAAGAAAAATAGTGTCGTCCATTCAGCTTTTTCCAAGCTTTTCTCAAGGTACTTTTCGCCTGTTATCAATAGAAGTAAAAAGGCACCGAAAAGAGCGATTGTTGCTGTTTCAATATGTATAAATTGATGTGCAAAAAATCCACTTATTGTAACAAAAATTGCAAATAGACTTTTTCTTAATAAGATGGGATCCAGAATTTCTTCGCTTGCTTTCTTTTGCATTAAGACGTTTTTCAATTCATCAGACGTTTTGAATTCGTGCCTATATATGAATGTGAAAATTGCAATTGTTACGATGAGAATAATGGTACTGACTATAGCAAGGTTATCGATAAAAGCCAGGAATGTTAAGTCACTAACAGCACTTCCAATCATAATATTCGGAGGATCACCAATCATGGTTGAAGTTCCCCCTATATTTGAAGAAAAGATTTCCGATATTAAAAATGGTATGGGGTTAACTCTCAGTTGTTTTGTAATACTTAGAGTGACTGGCACGACAAGTAGAACGGTCGTAACATTATCAAGGAAAGCAGAGGCAACGGCAGTAAAAAGATTCAACACAATGAGAATCTTCAGCGGTTGTGCTTTTACTTTTTGTGAACCCCAAACAGCAATATATTCGAATACTCCTGTCTCGGCTGTGATTCCTACAATTATCATCATTCCAATGAGTAGTCCTATCGTATTGAAATCGATATGATGGAGCGCACTCTCTTGGTCCAATACTCCAAATGCGATTAAGGCTACCGCACCAATCATTGAAATGATTGTACGATGGATTTTTTCAGAGATGATAAATGCATATGTAATTAAAAATACGGCTATAGCAATTAAAGCAGATGATTCCATGTTTTTTCCCCTTTTTAGTTTTTAGCATCATAGACTTGAACCAAGCCCATATATACAAGTTAAATATACTCTTCATATTGGAAATTTCCAACAATTTTATACATTTTCAGCATTGGACAAGTATTTTTCTCAATATTGCTTTTCCAATAAGAAACATCCTTCAGGAGATGTTTCTGAAGGATGTTTTAGTTTGCTTTAATCCTCTATCTATTTGCTCTTCCTTTAAGCATATTAAAGAGAAAAATCACTGCTGCAACCACAAGCAAGATATGAATAAGTCCTCCGGCAATATTGAAAACCAATCCAAGAACCCAAAGTACTAAAAGAACAGCTAAAATTGTCCATAACATGGTTAAGAATCCTCCTTTTGATTTTATGTTAGCATTCCCTTTCTGTGTAAAATCAAACATCACCAAGTACTCTTCCGTTCAATCGTTACAACTTTTTGTCTAAACCCTTCTGTTCACAATTCCTTCACCACTTTTGTGACGTACGTCACAAATCTATAAATCGAGAGTAGCTATGATTGACTTGTAAACACATCACTAGTGAAAAACAATTTATGATCCATTAGGAGGAATATATCATGGCTCGAATAAAGACATGGAATCCAGAAGATGAAAAATTCTGGTTAAAGGAAGGTAAGAAACACGCACAAAGAAACTTATGGATTTCAGTACCATCGTTAATGCTCGCTTTTATTGTCTGGCAAATTTGGTCAGTGGTTGCAGTACGGTTAAACGATATAGGTTTTCAATTTACGGAAGCACAACTGTTTACATTGGCTGCCATACCAGGTTTAGTTGGCGCAACGCTTCGTTTTGTCTACACATTCGCTGTAGGATCGATTGGTGGCCGAAATTGGACGGTCATATCAACGGGACTCTTAGCAATCCCTGCCATCGGTATCGGATTCGCCGTTCAAAATCCTGAAACACCCTATTCAATCATGTTACTATTAGCAGCACTTTGTGGTCTTGGTGGTGGTAACTTCTCATCTTCACTTGCAAACATTAGCTTCTTTTTTCCTAAAAAAGAAAAAGGAACTGCACTTGGTATCAACGGCGGTTTAGGAAATATGGGTGTATCAGTTGTTCAATTCATAACACCTCTGATCATTACAACAGCGACATTTTCTTTTGTAAGCGGAAAAGGTCAAGTCTTAGCAAATGGTCAAGAAGTATGGTTACAAAATGCTGCATTCATTTGGGTCATTCCGATTGTAATCATGACAATCCTTGCATACTTCGGAATGGATAATCTACCAAACGCAAAGCAATCCGTTTCAGAACAATTTGTCATCGTAAAACGTAAACACACATGGGTTATGACTTTCCTTTATGTCGCAACTTTCGGTTCATTTATCGGTTATGCTGCAGCATTTCCATTATTGCTAAAATCTCAATTTCCAGAACATGTATCACTAGCATTCTTTGGCGCTCTCATTGCAGCAGCGGCAAGACCTGTTGGTGGATGGATCGCAGATAAATTTGGCGGGGCAAAGGTTACAGCATATGTATTAGTGACAATGGGTATTGGCGCGTCAGGGGTTATTTACTTCCTTAACGACAAGCAATTCGCGGGCTTCTTAGCTTCATTCTTACTATTATTCTTGGCTGCTGGTATTGGATCTGGTTCTACGTTCCAAATGATCCCAACCATTTTTGTTCCTAAAGAAGCAGCACCTGTTCTAGGCTTCACGGCAGCATTTGCAGCTTACGGGTCTTTCTTTATCCCAAAACTATTTGGATGGTCTGTTAATACAACAGGAACTCCTGTTACTGCTTTCTACTTCTTTATCGGTTTCTACGTGGCTGCGCTTATCTTAAACTACTATTATTACCAAAGAAAGAATTCAGAAGTGAAACGTAAAATGTTGCAAGCATCTTAAGAATAATGAATATATAAATTACGAAAGGGTGTCCCAACTCGGGACACCCTTCATTTTATTCTATTCTAGGATTGTAACTTTCACAGTTCTTGTTCCCCACTCTAGTGCTGCTTCTTTGGTCGGGATAAAGATATCTATTTTATTACCTTTGATGGCGCCACCTGTATCACCTGCAATGGCATTTCCATAACCTTCTACATATACTTTGCTTCCAAGCGGAATAACCTTTGGATCGACAGAAATCACTTTCATGTCAGGATTTTCTTTAAGGTTAATTCCAGTTGCCGTAATGCCTGAACATCCTTCACAAGACGCAGTATAAGCAGTTGCAGTAACGGTAATTTCTTTTTTCGCGGCCTCAGTTGGAGCAGCTTTTGTCGTGTCAGTAGTAGCTGGTTGGCTTGGAGCTGGCTGTGCTGCCGGTGTGCTTACTGGCTGTGCCGGTTGAGCAACTGGTTTAGCCACTTGTTGTGCTGGCTGTACTGGTTTTGCAGTAGCTGGAGCTTGTGTCTTTACTGCTTCAACCTTTTTTGTAGCTTCATGAATTTCTAAGATTTGATTTGGTTGAATGACGTCCGTTTGTAAATTGTTCCATTGAATAATATTGTAAACAGTTACGTTATATTGTTTTGCGATTTTCCAAAGTGATTCGCCCTTCTTAACGGTATGTAGCGCCTTTGGTGAAACCTCCAATGTATCTCCTGCAATAATCAAATCCGATGAAAGCTGATTCCAATTTTTCAACTCTTCAATTGAAACTTGATGATCACGAGATAGACCCCAAAGTGTATCTCCTTTTTGAATCGTAATTTCTTCTGCCTGCACATTTGCAGCAACCGTACCTGATAAAGCTAATGCTGTAATCATAGTCTTAAATGTTTTTTTCATATTATTTATTCCCTCCCATAGCTGTTTAGGCTAACAGGGATAATCATAACATGAGGTGGAAATATACAAAGAACAGACAGATTATAATTATATTACAAGAATGACAAGCAGTTAACGGTTATGTGTCTAAAAATCAGATAATTCTGACTTTGTATCTTATTATTTACTTTTACTGGCTTTTAATTACTTTTAATGGTTTTAAATCCCTTTAATATCCATTTAATCAATTAATTTACTGCAAGAAAGTGTATGATTAATTTACACTACCTGCATATTAAAAACTGTCAAACAATGTTCATAGATTCACATACTTATTATATTTCATCCATGCTATATTTTTATTGTAAATAAAATAACATTTAAGGGGATTTACTACATGAGAATTTTCTCTTCCATCATTATATTTTTTGCTGCTTTATTGTCGCCATTATTCATCAGTGCACATGTAAAGTGGTTTACTAAACTTGAACCTGTTAAAGAGCCTATTAAACAAATCCTTTCACCTTTGTTCATGACCATTTCCATCTTAGTAGCTTTATTGTTAGCCGTATTACCACAGCTACTACCTGCGGTGATGAAATGGGAGCCTCTTGCGAAAATAGATAAGAAGCTAGAGGGTTTCCGTAAGTACTCTCGCTATATTCTTAAGTACGGGACAGCCGTTGCATTGATTTTCCAAGTGACAAGTGGAAGTTTATTTGCACCAGAAATTCATATAGAATCTAGCATCATTACTTATCTAGCTTGGGCATCTATCGTCTTCTTATTGATTCCGCATCACTATTCAACAAAACTTGGAGCGCTCTTCCTACTTGGATTGTTCTCATTTGTCACAGCTCACCAAGGGATCTTTTATATGCTTGATTATGGATTTTATATTGCAATTATTTTTGTTCTTCTCATCGGTAGTACAAAACTTGAGAATTGGGGATTCCCATTCCTATACTTAGGAACTGGTTTATCATTATGTTGGGTGGCCGTTGAAAAATGGGTGTATCCGGCACTTTCTATAGATATTATTGCAAACCATGGAGTTCCTACATTTGGTTTCCCTTCAGCAACATTCGTCATATTAAGTGCTTTTATTGAATTCGTGGTTGGATATCTTCTTGTTGTGGGGATACTCAATCGCTTACTAGCCTTCGTCTTAACAGGTATCTTTGTGATGACGACTACGTTATTTGGTGGTGTTGAACTCGTTGGACACTTTATGATTCACATCATATTGATTATTTTTATCATAGAAGGCGTCTCATTTTATAAGCCACCGATTACGATGCACAAGTCAGTCCTAGATCAAATGATTTTTGTATTCTTGAATTTCATATTTGTATTAGCAACATTCATCATCATTTACTACCGCTTTGCTTAACAAACAAAAGACCAATCCGCACTTTGCTACACGGATTGGTCTTCCTTATTTGTCTAAGCTGTTTTAGTAGGGAGAACGATGTTAAAGGTAGTACCTTTATTCAATTCGCTTTCGATATACACCTTTCCAAAATGACTCTCAATAATTTTGAAGCTTACCATTAAACCGAGTCCATTGCCATTTTGCTTTGTTGTATAGAAAGGCTCTCCAATTCGTTTTAGTTTATCTTCTGGAATACCGACACCAGTATCCTGTATGGAAATCTGGATATTATTATCAACCACAGACGTCTTAACGTGCAGGTCTCCACCATTTGGCATGGCTTCTATTCCGTTTTTAATAAAATTAAGGAATACTTGCTTTAGACGATTCTCATCACATTCAACCTGGACAATTTCTTCTGTATTATCAAAATGCAAACGAACATGTTTTTTCCTGGCTTCAAACTCAAGAAGCATCAAGACATTGCGAATGACTTCCACTATATTCTTTTCTTCCAATTGGACTGCTTTCGGCTTTGCTAGCACCATGAAATCTTCGACAATCCCATTAACGCGTTCAATTTCATCCAGAATGATATCAAGGAATTCCATCCGTTCAGGATCTTTTTCATCTAATTGAAGGAACTCCGCATAACCCTTCATGGAAGTCAGTGGGTTTCGGATCTCATGTACTACTCCTGCAGCCAATTGTCCAACGGCTGCGAGCTTATCTTGACGGTGTAGGATTTCCTCCGTCTTCTTTCTCTCTGTGATATCATTTCTAATTGCAATATATTGATAGGGTTTTCTTGCTTCATTTAAGAAGGGAACCAAGGTTGTATCGACCCAGTAATAGGATCCATCCTTAGCCTTGTTCTTAATTTCGCCTTTCCAAACCTTACCTGTTCCTATCGTTTTCCATAAATCTTTGAAAAACTCCTTCGAGTGGAAGCCAGAATTAAGGATATTATGATCTTTACCAATCAATTCCTCTCGGCTGTACTTTGAAATCTCACAAAACTTGTCATTTACAGCTGTAATGATTCCTTTTGCGTCTGTAAAAGCTACAATCGAAGATTGATCTAGGGCAAATTTAATATCAATGTTCTCTTTCAATGTTTCCTTCAAATGCTCTTCCGCAGTCTTACGATCTGTAATATCGGTACGGATGGCAACGTATTGATAGGGTTTTCCAGTTTGATCTAAAAAAGGAACGATTGTTGTATCTACCCAATAAAAGCTCCCGTCTTTTGCTTTATTTCTAATTTCACCTTTCCAAACGTTTCCGTTTTGGATTGTTTCCCATAGATCCTTGAAGAACTCTTTAGGGTGTAAACCAGAATTTAGGATTCGATGATCTTTGCCGATAAGTTCGTCTCGGCTATATTTTGATATCTCACAGAACTTATCATTTACAATCGTAATTTTCCCTTTTTGATCGGTCATTGCTACAATGGAAGATTGATCAAGTGCAAAATGAATATCTTTGATATCCTTCAATCTTTCCATTAAGTTTTGCTCAGCTAATTTACGATCAGTAATATCAGAGCGGATTGAAACATATTGAAAAGGTTTTCCCTTTTTATTAATAAACGGGACTATCGTTGTATCAACCCAATAAAAACTTCCGTCTTTCGCTTTATTTCGAATTTCGCCTCGCCATATATAACCTGAACCAATCATTCTCCACAACTCTTGGAAAAACTCTTTTGGATGTAATCCTGAGTTTAGTATATTATGGTTTTGGCCATGAATCTCATCTTTTTCATATTTAGAGATCTCGACAAATTTATCATTTACATAAGTAATAATACCCTTAGGATCTGTTATGGCCACAATTGCTGACTCATCCAGTGCCCATTTAATTTCTTTCAAATTCGTATCACTAATTGCCAGGCGTTTATTGATCATCGTACTCGAAGCAATAAGGCCACCGAAAATCAAGATTGAAGTGAACAAGACAAGATAAACCATAAATGATTCCTGACTTTGAGTATAACCAACGGCTGCATCTTCATGATTAAGAAAGGCTGATGCTCGTTTTAATAAGAAATGCCCTTCCACGATAGTTCCTGTGATAATGATGGAACTAACAAGCTTTAACCATGCCTGATGATCAGATAAGAAGTTATTAGAATAGAAAATCATCCATATAGATACGAGGAACGAAGCATAAATGATGAGGGCAGAAAAGCCAAATACCCAAGGGTCAAACTGTATGCTTAAATTCATTGCATACAAACCAAGGACATGGATGGACAAAACTGAGAGCGTCAAAAATAAGCTACCTAACAATAAATCGGATAACTTAACTTTCTTGTTTATTAACATATAAAAAGCCATACCTGTAAAAGAAATCCCAATTACAATGGAGAGGAATGTCGCTGGAATTTGATACTGGGCAAATCTTGAAAGGTCGCCCGCCAAGAATCCCATAAAGTTCATAATCCAAAAACCTACACCCATTGAGAAAGTTCCACCTACAAAAAGGAACCTCTTATTCTTTTCAGAATGTTTTATGAGAATAAACATATCGAGTGCTGTATATGAAGCCATAAAAGATAATACAATGGCAATTATGATGATAAGGGGGTTGAAAGACAAGAAAACATCATTCATTGTCAGATATCATCTTCCTTTCCTATTTTGTTTACTACTACGATTGTAAGGTAAAGTCCATCTTTAGGGAAGTGTTAATAATTGTCTGAAATTGGATTATTTATTTAATCCTCTAGTATATGATTTTTTCCTTTAATGATTTCAAACAATCCATAAAGTATCAGTCCACCGGAAACGATTCCTAAGAGCCATTTCCCATATGGTTGCTGCGCTATTTTTAACAAAGCACCATCCATCCCGATGGCGTTGTTCGAATTCATGGTTATTGAAGTCTGTATCAAGAAATACCCGATGACAAACAAAACGATGCTTCTGGCAAGCAAACCATATTTACCTGCTTTTTTTCCTATTTTCAATTCATCTTTACCCATTTGACTCGTATTAAGCCTTCGAATAAATTTCCCTCTTATGGAACAATAAAGTTCATAGAATCCAACCCCAATAATAATTGCACCCACAAGTCCGACTAACCAATCTCCATACGAATGCTGAAGGACAAGACCAGCAACAGATTTACGTGAAAAATCTCCTCCACGGATATGCAAAGCGATCTTGACAGCTTTATATGCAAGCATTCCATATATAAAAGCACTGATAAAATATCCAACTCTTTTTAAAAAAACCTTTACTCCACCTTCATCTTCTTGATTAGCAAACACGATCTGATAACCTCTCCAACATACATAACCTGTAAGCCCTGCTGCAATAAGCCACAACAAAACTTCACCAAATGGCGTTTTTTCAACTTTAGTTAGAACACCTTCGGTACCAGACGGCTTATCTCCCGATCCTAGAGCTGCAAGGAAAGAAAGAAAACCAGCAAATATGTAAATCGAACCTTTAGAAATGTATCCAATCTTTGTAAAAATCTCGAATATTTTATTCGCAGTTTCCTTTATCGGTTCTTCACCATTTGACACTTCATCTCTAATGTTAACTGGTTTCGCTTTCATTCTAACCCTCCCCCTCTTTTAAATAATTCCCGAGCAAAGCCTCAATCAAACTTGCCCTTTTTTTACAGAAACAAAAAAATTTTAAAAAAAGTCTACACATTTATAAAAAAAATGTTTATACTGTACTATAACAGATAAAACGTTAATAATCTGTATTATATAAAGGAGGAATTATCAATGTTACAAAGTCCAGTTGAATTTTTCCGTAATTTACCCAAGAAGGAATGCCCGGAGTGTGGTCAAAGCATGTTTGAACAAGCAGAATCATACTTAATGGAATGTGAAAGATGTCTATCTAAAAAAGAAGAGTAAAGCAAGAAGAAGAGCCGGCCAATTGGTCGGTTTTTTTATTTTCCATTGGGGTATATACATATTGAACTACATCCATTATTGTTATAATACAGAGGATGATAACGTTGAAATTAAAGAAATGGAGTTATACAAAAAAATATAATATTAAAGCTTTTTTCGATTTTTTCCCGAATTCACCGGTTATTTTCCGCCAGATAAAGGACTATTTCTTTGTATATAGCGTCAAATGGGACATGGATGACCCGGTCGTAACTAGGGCTCACTTAGAAGAGATGGAAAGATTGCTGAATACTGAACTTGGTACATATTCTTTCTATCAACAACGGAGTACAAATAGTTGAAAGAAAAGCTCACATTTAATAAAACGATTTTTTGCACAACAAAACACGCTACTATTCAAAGTAGCGTGTTTTGTTTTTACCATCATTAAACAAGAATGATTCATATTTGCTAAGACAAACTAACCAATAAACATGTAGAAAAGAGGTCGGTTGAATGAATAGTTTAGATATGAACGAAGTCAAACTCGGTGATGAAGTATATGTGATTTATCGCAATCCTCACGTACCTTCAGTCTCAAATATCAGGGCCGCTGAAATTGTTCAACATCCTAAGGATCCTCAAGCATTAGCTCTTTTCATCAATGATACTTTCCATGTAATCGAGGATGATGATGCACTTTTTAGAACCGAACAAGAAGCCCAGTTTGCACAAGAAAACCTTGATTAGGCTGCCAATCAGCAGCCTTTCTTCCCACCTACATTTTTGGCAATTCACGTGTTTCTAAATTCATACCATGCCCACACATTGGACAGTTCAAATCATCTGTTACAAAATCCTTCCGCATCCACCCTATACAGCTATCATCGCTGCAAGAATATACTTCAGTATCGACGAGGATATTTTCGAGTTTTTCTTCATTGTTTCTTTTTCCGTAAAATATAACGTCCGCCTCCATTTCGTATATACTCTGTCTGTAAAAGATAAAGAGGTGAAACTTATAACTCTAAGTTAGTATGTACAAAAGTCCTTCTTTTTAAAAAAAGAATTTGGTAAATCTTCAACAAGTTACCTAAAGAAAAAGCGAAAATAGATTGGTTGAACTATGCTTTGAAATAAACACTCAATGAATCTGAAAAGTAGAAAGGACCCCATTTGGAGTCCTTTTTGAAATATTAAGTAAATCTATATCCCTGGATAATTGTATTTAACATGTTGCTATCCATGTTTAAGTATTCTACATTCGTATCTTCAATGAGTTCCCTTGTATTGGAATCTTTATATTTGATATTTCGATCTAGATACTGGTCAAAGACTTTAATCATAGAATTTAGAGTGATTTCTTCTTTGCTTAGCAATGCCCTGGATTCCTTTCCTACAATGGCTAAGTTTTCAAACATCAAAGCTTTTTTTATTCCTTTTAATATAGCGAAATTCGTAGGTGGGTTTGTGTTTACAATTAAATAGATTTTTTCCTTTTGTGCCTTTTCGACTGCCACTGTTAAAACATCACAAACGTAATCTACCGGAACGAGATTTGATGTCCCTTCTCTATTGCCAATAAGATGATAGACCGCATGTTGATCATCAGATTTTCTTTCCATCCTCTTTTTGAATACTTCTAATCCTCTTATGAAACCGTACAAAGTGAAGTGAGAGTCTGCTTGTCCTGTTTTGGAATCACCTACAATAATTGACGGTCTGAAGATAGAAATATCTAATTTTTCTTTATAGGAGAAAACCAAATGCTCTGACTTTATCTTGCTATCTTCATATGGATTGTTAGTAGGAGTATCAATAGGATACAACTCTTCTACGCCATATTCCATCTTTCCAATAGTATAGGCTGTGCTTACGTAATAAAATTTTTGAGAATTAACTTTAACGGCCAAATCCAGTGCATGTTTCGTTCCATGGTAATTAATTTCAAATAATTCCTTTTCCAATTCAAAATCGAATTTTACTAAAGCTGCTAAGTGATAAAAGATGTCAACCTTATCTCGTAACTCACTAATGATCTCATCCGAGAGACCACAGTTCGCTTTTGTAATATCTCCTTTTAGAAAATGGATATGTTTTTGTTTTTCTTGTTTAATAGAAAGTTTGATTTTATTTGCCTTTTCTAAATCTCTTACCAACACATATAAGTTATGATTCTGATTAACTAGATTTTGTATGAGACGCCCACCTAAAAAACCAGTAGAACCTGTAAGAAAAATATTTATTGTTTCCACCACCAAAATGAGTTCTTTTATAAGTTCGTTTCATTTGACTATCATACCAACTTATTTCAAAACTTCCTAAACCTTATATTTACAATTAGGAAAAGGCACCTTACATAACTGTGTTTGAATCGTCCTTTCAAACTCTCCTGTAATTAAACTATTCCCTAGAAATAGTTGATTCTTTCACCAATTTCATGAGGACTCTTTGAAAATATGCTTTTTCTTCATAGTTCATTTTTAAGGCACAATCCCGAAATCAAAGTATTGGCTTCTCATTTTTTGAAGGAATATTCAGTTTTCACATAGAATAGATAGATAGATAGATAGTACAGGTTATGTATAATAAATTAAAAACCATTGGACGTGATTTTTTATGAATAAGTTCTTGCTTCCCCTAATGATTGGCGTGACAGCGGTTATATACATATTCATCATTCCTGAAGAGCCGCTTGGAATAAAAATAGTCTTTAAGCTTATTCCGATGATCTTAATCATTTTTTATGCTTTTACGCGACTTCCTGCCATATCAATTACTGCCCATCGCTTAGTTATCATGGGCCTGTTTTTCTGCATACTTGGCGATGCCTTCATTGCTGTGTCATTTACTGCTGGGCTCGGTGCCTTCCTAATCGGCCACCTATTCTATTTAAGCGGCTTCTTGAAGGTGTCCTTGATGGACAGAATGCGGCTTGCCTCTATTTTACCGATTCTCTTATACTCCTTCATCATGGGTTCTAAGATAATCTCATCCTTACTAGCCGATGGAAACCAAATGCTCATCATCCCAGTGATTGCCTACATACTGGCCATCTCATTGATGGCCCTTTCAGCCATCCAAACCCGAAACATTCGAGCTATTTTTGGCAGCATCTTATTCGTCATCTCCGATTCAATCCTGTCATGGAATATGTTCGTTTCAGACATTACCCATTCTGGTGTCTTCATCATGACCACCTATTACTTCGCCCAATTCCTAATCGCAAGCAGCCTCACCACTCTTTGGAAAAATGCAGGGCATAATAGGGAAATAGACATTTCAAAAGCCAGTATCTAAATAACAAAAGCGAATCAAAAAAAGAATGATTTTTGGAAGCTAATAATTTTCGTAGGAAAGTAAGAGTTATTAATAAGGATTAAAGAAAGTGACCTCAGTGAAATTCCTGGGATCACTTTCTAGCAGCATAGATATTTTATTAGAATGTTCTCAAATTATGGCACACTTCAGGTAACACCCTTAATATTTCTTAATTCTTGATAGGTAGATTAATCAAATGACTCTTTGTTTCTTCCTTAATCAACCAAAAACAAAGGACTACGCCAATGAGGGCCAAAACTGCAAAAAATAGATAAACCACATAAATCGAAAACTCTTCGTATAATACTCCCCCCAAGAATGTGCTAAACCAATTTCCTAACCCATTCCCAATAGCTGAATAGACTGTCACAGCAGTAGCAGTAATATTAACGGGTGTTATTTCACGAATATATTGAAGACCGGCTGGAATAAATAACCCTAAAGAAACACCTTGAACGACGGCTGATGCATATACGACTGATAGACTAGGTTCCATAAAATAGAAAAACCATCGAATCATAGATACGGTTCCTGCAAATGCAGCTATCTGTAGTAACCCAAATTTATTTATCCATTTGCCAGCTGCACGCATAAATGGGATTTCTGATAAAACAGCAATCAAAAAGGCAATTCCTATGCCAGTATATGTTCCTCCTCTATCTTCCACAAACAAACTGAAGTAAAAATTGTTTGCAAGATTAGGACCAAAAATCATAAACGTAACTGCTAAAAAAATGACAAATTTTCTAATTTTGAACAGGTCTTTCATTCCGGAAAAAAGCTTATTTTTTTCTGTTGCTTGTTCTTTCGGTAAACGCATTGCCATAATAGCGGCTAAAGATAAAGCGATGAAAAATCCCCAAAAGATTACTTCGGCAGACCAGTCAGACAGCCTTCCCATAATAAAGACCGCCACACCAAACCCCAGTGATCCGAAAAGCCGTACGTTTCCGTAATTGTATTTCACTTTACTCGTATATTTCAATGAAATACTATCTGAAACAGGTATCATGGCACTTTGAAAAACAGAAATCAATATGGCTATGATCAAAAATAACAAATAGTGATTTAAGAACAAAAAACCTAGGCCAAAAATGCCTGCCATTGCGGTTGTTAAGGTTAGTACTTTAACAGGAGCATTTGTCATATCGGACATGATTCCCCATAATGGTTGGAAAAATATCATAACAATGGGTCCAACCGACAATATCGTACCAATTTGATAACCATTAAGTTTTTCTACTTCACTTAAGTAGACGCTTAAAAGTGGATACAAACTCCCAACTCCAAAAAAAGCTAATAAATAAAAAGCCTGCAAATTCCTAATATTCCTTTTCACTTGCGTGTTCATATTATTTCCCCCGCTAACCGACTCTGATGTCTTGATTTAAGCCTTATACATTGTAACATGATTATGAAGTGAGAAAGTTAAATTTTGCTATTTATCAGAAGTATAAACTTAAAAAGATAATAAGCTGCCACCAGATGATGACAGCTTTGATCATTATTCATCCAGATTTATGACGGCCCCTTCGATATGACCTTTGCTAAAACTTTTGTTCAATTTTCTCTGCTCAACCGACTTGAAAATAATATCAAAATCATAGTCTTCAGGATAAAGCTCTTTTGCAGCAATATAGAGTTTTAACCTCTTGTGGTTATGTGACTGCTTTTCTCCCTTTACCTGTACGATATAATTGCCAAGAGCATCAGGGCCGCTGTATATGATTCCAAATTCTTCAGAAGGATACACTTGAACATTGTCCCCTTTAGTAAATATAGGGACCGAAGTTGCTTTGTTAGCATTCTTCCGGATATGATTTTTGTATTTATTTATTATCACCTGTTTCTCTCTCTGCTTGATTCTTTCTGGGTCAATATCAGAAGACACATATTGTTTCTCCTCTTTATAGGTGATTTGATGCGCCCTTTCAATAATTTTCGGATGCATTCCTAGTTTCATGGCAATTGAAAATGCCTGGCTATCACCACCCTTACCTATCAAAAGTTTATAGGTAGGCTTTAGTGTCTCTAAATCGAATTCCATTGAACCATTCAAAAAACCACGATGACTTTCCGCATACTCCTTTATCTCGCTATAATGAGTGGTGGCTAACAAAGTTGTTCCCTTTGCATATAGTTGCTCAAGAATTGCCGTCGCCAGCCCCATTCCTTCCCGAGGATCCGTTCCAGATCCTAGTTCATCTAGCAATGCTAATGTCCTCGGCGTTGCTTCCTCCAAAATACCGATAATATTTTTTATTCTCGAACTAAATGTACTCAAATTATCGACTATACTTTGACCATCGCCAATGTCGACCATTATTTTTTGAAAAATACTTATGCTGCTTCCTTTAGCAACTGGAATAAGAAGACCACTTTGTACCATTAAGGTAAGCAGACCGACCGTCTTGATGGTCACTGTCTTTCCTCCCGTATTTGGCCCCGTTATGACAAGGGCATTTTCAGGATTCCCCAATTCTATGGTAAGCGGAACTGCTTTTTGCCCAATAAGAGGGTGATGTGCATCGATTAAATTCAAGTAATTTCCTTCATTTACATTTACCTTTGTACCATCAATGGAACGGCTGTATTTGGCTTTTGCAAAGAGTATGTCATAGTGAACCATTGTTTCGAATGCAAGACGAATTTGCACTTCATTGGCCTCAACTAGCCCTGTCAAATACATCAATACCTTATGGATCTCTGCTTCTTCATCTGCACGAAGCCACTCTAACTCATCCTGGTAAGCGGCTATTTCAGTTGGTTCAAGGAACAGGGTTGCTCCAGAGGCTGAAGCATCAAGTACGGTCCCGTTGATTTTGTTCCTGTATTCCTTTTTGATTGGGATCACATATCTCCCATTTCTTTGGCTAACGACATTTTCTTGAAGATAAGACTTATATTTATTGGATCGCACAAATTGTTGCACTCTTTCTTTAAGTCTTTCCGTCTCTATGCTAATTTGTTTTCGAATCTTTAAGAGCTCCTTACTTGCATAGTCATCGACAGCACTATTTCTTATGCACCTGGATATCTCTGAAGCTAGTTCAGGCAGATTTTCTATCGAATGTACATATGAAGACACTCTCGGCGCAATAAATTCCTTATCCTTCATATATCTTCGCATTTTTTCACAGCAGTCTAGAAAATCCGCCAATCCACTTAGCTGCTCTGTACGTAAAGCGCCACCTTTATTCAAGGAACCTAGTAATCTTTCCATCCCTTCAAGTCCATGAACTGGTACGCTTGCACTCTTGTTCAAAATATTTACCGCCTCTGATACCTCATCTAACCATGCTTCAATTTGTTTTAGATGAGTGGAAGGAAGTAAGTCCATAATTTTTTGCTTACCTTCAGATGTTAAAGCAAAATTAGCAATTTGGGATTTGATTTCTTGATACTGTAATACTTCAAAACTGTGTTGATTCACCGTAAATTCCTCCTTATTTTGAAAGACAAAAAGCCGCAATGAACAATGTCCATTGCGGCTAACATAAATAATTTACAAGCAGGTCACTTGACCTGTTGACATTATTTTAATTTCAAGTACCAGAAAACAAAAAATACCGCATACAAGTGTACACAGCATCTGGAACGTTGAAAGTATACGTTAGGATGGCTGTTGTTCTTAACTACATTTCTCACCCATGAAAAAATAGGCGTTATGAATCACTGTCGATTCACAAAGCGGTGATGAAATGCATTATCCAATTAGCTGGATTAGTTAAGAACGGCACCTAACATACAACATACTTCCTTACTATCATAAATTTTCTTTCCATCCTTATCTTATGATGAAAGTCCTGAATAGTCAATTAATTAGAAGGGTATTTTTGTAATTACCATCGAAAACTTTTTTAAGATTTGGGCTATGTTCACATTATATCCATTTCTTTTATTTACTTTTTTATTTATCTTTATAAGGGGAGGCGTTTATTTTGAAAAACATTTATATCATTTGCAGTTCGATCGTCATTATCGGAATCTTAGGAGGCATATCTTTCTTTTTGATTAGAGATGCTTCAGCTCAAATTCCGAATGATATTACGTTAATTAATCAAAATAATGAAGAATATCAGTTTAGTCAAAATAAGAAAACTGTTAAGCTTATTGAATTTATCTATACCCATTGCCCCGATATTTGCCCAACAACGACCCAAAAAATGAATGATCTTAAAGCCGACTTACAGAAAGCAGGTCTATTTGGAAATAAGGTTCAATTTGTAACCGTGAGCATTGACCCTTATCGTGACACTCCTGAAGTATTAAGGACTTATATGAATTCTTTTGAGATTGAAGACGACGGTAACTGGATCTTTCTAACTGGGGACAAAGAGAAGATGAAAGAAGAATTACGCGATGTGCAGAAAATAGCTGATACATTTAAATTCCAGTATCGCGACCCTGGAAACGGTTTTTATGTACACAGCACTTTTACTTTCCTTATTGATCAGAACAACAAATACATTGCAAAATTCCCTATGGGTGAGGATTTTAACAAAAACGATGTATACGATAAAATATTGAACGAATTGGATTAATTCAAATAAAAGAAGCAACCTGTAAAGGTCGCTTCTTTTATTTTATTCAGCTTAATTCACAGATGATGGCATCTTCTTCATTTGTTGTAAAGGCAACAAGTAGTTTGACTTTGGTTTTGTTAAACTGGCTTTGATACCTGCTTCTTTTAGTTTGGAGACTAAATCAGATAGATGTTTTTTGGCCATGAATCCACCTTCTTTTATCCAACGTTCTTATTCATATTTTACATGAAAAGTATGAATAAAGTGTGAAAATCAAAAAAATTATTAAAAAATTCTCCCGGAAATTTTCGCTTAATTCATTGATTCCCAAAAAATTGTCTATAAAACCTTTTTTTGAATTTTATGAGATTTACCATAGATGGCAGTTTTGTATAATAAATGATATAATTCTTTAGATATTTTGATTTTGGAGGATTTTATCATGATTACTGTAAGTAATGTAGGTTTAAGATATGGTGAAAGAAAATTATTTGAAGATGTAAATATTAAATTCACTCCTGGTAACTGCTATGGATTAATCGGAGCAAACGGAGCTGGCAAATCGACGTTCTTAAAGATCCTATCTGGAGAAATCGAAGCCCAAAGCGGTTCTGTCCATTTGGGTCCAAACGAACGTATGGCAGTCCTAAAACAGAACCATTTTGAATATGAACAAGAAGAAGTCATGAAGGTTGTCATCATGGGCCATACCCGCCTTTATGAAGTTATGCAGGAAAAAGACGCTATTTACATGAAAGCCGATTTTACTGATGAGGATGGAATGAAAGCTGCTGAACTTGAAGGCGAATTCGCCGAATTGAACGGTTGGGAAGCAGAGTCAGAGGCTGCAATCCTACTAAAAGGTTTAGGAATTGAAGAAGATCTTCACACTAAAAAGATGGAAGAACTTTCTGGTGGAGATAAAGTAAAAGTCTTGCTTGCACAAGCATTATTCGGAAAACCTGATGTTCTGTTGCTGGATGAGCCTACTAACCACTTGGATATCAAAGCGATTCAATGGTTGGAAGAATTCCTGATCAATTTTGAGAATACAGTCATTGTTGTATCCCATGACCGTCACTTCCTAAACAAGGTTTGTACTCATATCGCTGATTTAGATTTTAGCAAAATTCAAATTTATGTTGGTAACTATGATTTCTGGTATGAATCGAGTCAACTCGCTTCACGTTTGACACAGGATGCGAACAAAAAGAAAGAAGAAAAAATCAAAGAATTACAAGCATTTATCGCTAGATTTAGTGCAAATGCTTCTAAATCTAAGCAAGCAACATCTAGAAAGAAATTGCTTGATAAGATTTCTCTAGATGATATCCGACCTTCTTCACGTCGTTATCCTTATGTTGGATTCACACCTGACCGAGAAATCGGAAATGATTTGCTACGAGTTGAAGGTTTAACAAAAACAGTTGATGGTGTAAAAGTGCTAGATAATATCAGTTTCATTATGAATAAAGACGACAAGATTGCCTTAGTAGGATCAAATGAAATTGCTAAGACTACTCTCTTTAAGATCTTAATGGGCGAATTAGAAGCAGATAGCGGAACGTATAAATGGGGTATTACAACTTCCCAGGCTTATTTCCCAAAAGACAATTCTGTGTACTTTGAGAACAATGATTTAAACCTTGTTGACTGGTTGCGTCAATTCTCTCCTAATGATCAGAGTGAAAGCTTCTTACGTGGTTTCTTAGGAAGAATGCTATTCTCTGGCGAGGAAGTATTAAAGAAAGCTAGCGTCCTTTCCGGTGGTGAGAAAGTTCGTTGTATGCTTTCTAAAATGATGTTAAGTGGATCGAATGTCTTGCTTTTAGACGAGCCAACGAACCACTTGGATTTGGAGTCCATTACAGCACTAAATAACGGTTTAATGGCTTACAAAGGTTCAATGATCTTCGCAACACACGATCATCAATTTGTTCAAACTGTTGCAAACCGTATTATGGAGTTGACTCCTGCTGGTCTTGTCGATAAGCAAATGACTTACGATGAGTACCTTGAAAACACGGATTTACAAAAGCAAATTGCAGCAATGTACCAATAAATAAATGAGGGAATCCATTTGTGGATTCCCTTTTTCATCTTATTGTTAGCTTCTTTTTTGCTTTTTCCTTGAGGAAGAAGCACTAACTGTACCTGTCTCATTGGTTGTTGTTCCTTGACCTTCTACTTGAGAAGAACCCAAACCAGCCGTCGAAGGATCTTGTTTACGTTTTGACATCGTTACACCCCCTGCCCTATCATCTTCAATCTTAGCTTTCCTCTATCCTTTCAATTTATTTTAATAATTTGTGTAAAAGTTTACTTTTAAGAACCCTCTTACTCCGTTATAATTCATGTGAGTAACAATTGTTTGTTTTGGAAGGATGTAAAGAAAATGTTCAAAAAACTGCTCATTTTATTTGTTAGTGTTCAATTATTTTTTACGTTATCAGCATGTTCTACAAAAAGTAGGGATAAAGAAAACGATGATAAATCTATAGAACTAACTATTTCTGCAGCTATAAGCCTTAATGAAGCATTGACAGAGATTCAAGCGGAATTTACAAAAAAGCATCCCAACATCCATACTTCGTTAAATTTAGCTGGTTCAGGTACCCTTCAGCAACAAATCATCCAAGGTGCACCTGTTGATATTTTCATATCGGCATCCTCTGAAAAATTTACCGAATTGGAAAAAAGAGATTTATTAATAAAACAATCTAAGAAAAATTTATTAAGTAACGAGTTAGTTTTGATCAGCAATAAGACAAGTAAAGCGAATTTTAATAAATTTGAAGATCTTACTTCACCTTCAATTAAGAAGATTGCAATAGGGACACCAGAATCTGTCCCAGCTGGTATGTATGCCCGCCAATCTCTTGAGAAGTTAGGGATTTGGGACGAGGTTGAAGAGAAAATCCTTTACGCTAAGGATGTACGCCAAGTACTTACATATGTAGAGACAGGTAATGTTGATGCCGGAATCGTCTATATGACTGAAGCGAAATCATCGGAGAAAGTTAAGATAATAACCAAGGCGGATCCTGCAACTCATGACCAAATCATCTATCCATCAGGAATAATCAACAGTTCCAAACATGTAAAAGAAGCTAACTTATTTTATGATTTTTTAACGAGCGCTTTTGCTAGTGAAATTTTCAAAAAATACGGATTTAAAGTATTGGATTGATTGAAATGTTAACGAACTCATTTTGGACACCCATCAATCTTTCTTTAGAAGTTGCAATCATTTCTTTTTTATTCGTCTTAGTGGCAGGTACGATTCTTGCTAAGGTTATTGGGACCTTGTCTTTTAAAGGAAAAGCCGTTCTAGAATCATTTTTTATGATTCCAATTGTGCTTCCACCAACAGTCATTGGTTTTCTTTTAGTGATGATTTTTGGAAATTCCAGCTTTTTAAGCCCGTTGATTGAAACTATTTTGGGAGAGCCGATTATTTTCTCTTTTCAGGCCGCGGTGCTTGCATCATTCATAGTTGCATTCCCTTTAATGTATCAATCTGCTAAAGTTGGATTTCAATCTGTGGACCCTCAAGTTGAAGAAGCTGCCCGTGTGGATGGTGCGAGTGCGACAAAAGTTTTCCTTCAAGTAACTCTGCCATTATCTTGGAAATCCTTAATCAGTGGTGGCATTCTTAGTTTTGCAAGGGCTTTAGGCGAGTTTGGAGCTACTTATATGTTTGCGGGTAATATTCCCGGTAAGACTCAAACGGTTCCAATTGCCATTTATTCAGCCATGGAATCAGGGAACATGCAGATGGCATGGTTATGGGTAATAGCAATGATCTTCATTTCCTTTCTCATGCTCGCTGCTACAAATCTAGTAAAAAATTAACCGTCCTGTATTCGACAGGACGGTTAATTTTTTACTCGGATGTTACCTTGTTTTGGTCATCCTTAATCTTATTTTCTTGATAACGAAAAGAAAGGCCAAACACATAAACAAATATCCCATAAATGCTGTAATATTATTTATTGAATGGTCTGCCAGTATCTTAGCTTGTTGATATTCACCTTCCACTTCTGCCGGTTTTGGAGGTTTGATTACTTTTAGTTTTAGGGTTTGTAAAACTTTCCCTGCGTTTGTTGTCAATTGTAACTCACCATCAGCAGTAACCGTCTTACTCGTCTTTCCATTCAGCTCTTCTGTAATTTGTTGATCCCCCAAAACCTGATAAGGGATACCGTTTTTTTTATATATAGTGTTATCCTTTATCACTCCGCTTTTAAAATGAGCGAAACCATATTCTAATAACTTCACCGTATCTTTATAAATTTTCCTTTTTGTATCCGCCTTCAGTACAATAGCAACCAAGTTTATCTCATCATTCTCTGCAGTTGTTGCTAATGTTTGTTTTGATTCATCTATGAAACCCGTTTTCCCACCTGTTATTCTCTGTTTGAAAGGGACTTCCCCTTTTAATAACCTATGATGTGTAACCAAGGTTGTATCCCACGACTGACCATCCCAAACAAGTTCTTTCGTTCCGAAAATTTCTCTGAATGTTTCATTTTGCAAAGCATATTTGGTGATGATGGCCATATCTTTAGCTGTTGTATAATGATTTTCTCCGAACAATCCATTTGGATTTGTAAAGTGAGTATTTTCTACCCCGATTTCATTCTTTAGATATTCATTTAAAGAGAAGGAAAAGTCCTCAACATTCCCATTAAGGTACTCTGCAATGGCAACTGCAGCATCGTTACCAGAATTGATTAACATGCCTTGAACAAGTTTCTTTAATGGAACCAACTCTCCTGGTTCCAAATAAACACTTGTCCCTTCGGTATTTACAGCCTTTTCACTTATCACTACGTTTTCGTCAAGTTTCCCTTTTTCAATGGCATATATTGCAGTTGCGATCTTCGTCAAGCTTGCAGGATACATTTTTGCATCTGAGTTCTTTTCAAAAAGAATCGAACCTGTTTCAGCATCCATAAGGACAGCCGCTTCACTTGTTAACATAATATTATTACTGTCTTTCTCTTCTGCTTTTACTAAAGTTGTGCTATAAGTGATAAGCGCAATGATGCTGAAAATGGAAATAAAATATTTCATCGTTAAGAGTCCGTCCTTTACTTTTCTTTACAAGACGATTTTAGCACAATGATGAAATAAGTCTATTGATGTCTTTACTTTTTAATATAATTGAAAAAAGTTGTAAAAAACGCAAAAAACTGATGATTATTGTCATCAGTTTTTTTACCGTTTAGCTCTGTTTTATACTTATATCTTGTTTTGCCATAAAATCTATATAGGAGTCATCACGAGATAACCATACACTGAACTGACGTTTTAAATATTCTTCAGCTTTTTCAAAGCTTGGAAAAGATTCGTGTTTTTGTTCACCGTTGATTGATATGATCCATTCCTCAGATCCTGATGGAAGAATTAAGTACTGTTCTTTTTGACGATTCTCAAACAGTGTTCCTTTAGGAGATTTTTTGAGATTATGTTGGTTCTGTTCTGGATCAGCCATTAAAGTGTCCTCATGGAAAATATCTTGAACAAAGTTCTTAAAAGCCGCATCGTCCATGGAACAGCCTGAAGCTTTGGCATGACCCCCACCGCCGTATTCTCCGGCGATACTTGAAACATCAATGTGATCATGTATGGTTCTAAAACTGATTCTCTTTCCTCCAACGTTTACAATGGCTATATAATCCAAGTGTTGAAAGGTCTTTCCGAGATCATTACCTAACTCTGAGTGATTAGAATCCGCATGAACAACCCCCACACAATAATCATTTATAAAGGTTTGGACGATTTCCCGCCTCTTCCTTCTAATATATCTTTGTGTCTTCTCTTCCTCTATGCTAAGTATCTTATCTTCAAATTCGGAAAAACTGAATCCTTCTTCATGTAACAGCCGACTCATCATCAGTTCTTGAAATTCATCAATAGAATAGATGGAGAATAAATCATTCAGTTGTTTAGCTTCTTTAACATCTTGTTTCTCCCATTCCCATGTATCATAGAGACGGACAAGCTCTACAAACTCGGTAAGGGTCTTGGTTGGCTTCAAAATGTTTTGTTCTTGAAAGTATTCGTAAAGCAAGGAAGTTGCACATGTCAAATTCCCATCATCTTGGACGACTTTTACTCTTCCCCAAGGAAATTCATTTAATTTCATCGAGGTTTTATGATGGTCAATCAAGATGATGTCCTGACCCTTTTTGTGCATTTCGGTGATTCTTAAGGCATTTTCATCGTTTACTGCTAAGTCAGTGATGATTAAGCTTGATTTCTTATTCATTTTTTCCAAGAATCGCTGGATTTGAGTATCATGCCTTGCGATGGAGTTATATCGAACCTCGACACGATCTTTGTATGCCAATTTTGCCAATATTCCGCAACCTATTCCATCCAAGTCATTATGAGAAAATAAATAAATCATCCTCTGCCAACTTTCTATTGAAGATTATGTTCATCCGCGTGGTTTATCCTGACTTATTTTATCCATGAACCTAAACCTTTACCCTTTTAATATAAAAAACATCCCGAAAGGCTAAATTCTCAACGCTAATTTCCCTGGTGGTATGAGGATAGAAAAATCCCTCATGCCGGCTTTTTCTTGTTCCAAAAACAACAAAGCTTAGGAACATAGCCTCCTGAAAAGATAACAAATGAAAAAACGCACAATTTCACGTAATCGTGCAATTGTACGTTTAAGTTTCTATTTGTTCTGTAAAAGGCCAGTTATGAAGGTAAGGAAGGTGTAAACACCTGCTTTGACCGTAGGCGAGGCCGCTGTGTCCCTTGTTGGGTCAAGACAAACAATATCCATGCCAACTAACTTTTTCGATTGTGCGGCAGTAAATACCGCTTCGAAAAGCTCATCCGTCCTCATCCCTCCAGGTGTTGAAGCTGGAACACCTGGTGCAAAACCGATATCTAATACGTCCATATCTATTGTTACATAGATTCCGTCCACTTTACTCTCTAGCTCCCGTACCGCTGCCGAAACAGTTTGAGTTATTCCCTTTTTGCGGGCTTCTTTAAGAGTTGTGTAATTAACTCCTTTTTCTTTTGCGTAAGTAATCAACGATGGTGCGTTGAAAAAGCCATGCAAGCCAATATTATACACATCGTGTCCCTTTATCACAGAACTCTCGATGAGGTTTCTAATAGGTGTTCCGTTCGTTGGTCCATGTTCAGTTAAGTCACGTAAATCTAGATGTGTATCAAACTGGACAATGCCGATTCTCTTTTTCGGATGAATCTCTTTTATCCCTTTTACAAGCATGGCTGTAATCGAATGATCACCGCCAATCGCAATTGGCAAAGCTCCGTTAAAAATAGTCAGCACCTGCTGCATCACATTCCGAATGTTGGAATGTGACTGTGCAATGTCAGTATGGTGCATCTTTACGTCGCCTATATCAAGAATTCTTAGTTCAGAAAGATCCATTTCATAGTCAATGTTATAGATTGAAAATTGATTCCAGTACCTGCGAAAGTGCTCCGGAAATTCAGATGCTCCAGACACGCTTATAGATGATCTCGAAAGAGGTACACCAAATAAGATGGCTTGCCATTCCTCGCCAAGAAGTTCATTTTTCGTACATGTGTATTGATGAATCCAATCCTTCACTTTTAAATCAAATTGCGCTTTTGGTTCAGGATAATAAACAGATGGGGGCGTTAAGAGCGAATTTAACATCGTTTTCCCTCACGCACAACAATTTCACCGTTCTTTATGACCATATCGGTATGATTCATGCCATAGTGATATTGCAGGAGCATATAATTTGGTACATTTAGAATGACAACGTCTGCTTTTTTCCCTTTTTCCAAACTTCCGATACTCTCATTTTTCGCGATAGCATGGGCTGCATTTATTGTTACTGCTGTAATGGCTTCTTCCGGAGTTAGCCCCATATTCATGCACGCCAAGTTCATGATAAACGGAGTAGAAACGGTTGGAGAAGAACCAGGGTTACAATCTGTAGAGATGGCTACCGCTACACCCGCATCAATCATTTTTCTGCCTTTTGCAGCTTCTGTCATTAAAAAGAAAGCCGTTCCTGGCAACAAAACTCCAATGACTCCCGCTTCCGCCATGGCAGCGATGCCACTATCGGATGCTCTTAAAAGATGATCAGCCGAAACAGCCTTGAGCTCAGCTGCCAACTCAGCACCTTCATAAGGTTCAATTTCATCTGCATGAAGTTTTGGTTTTAAACCATATTTTTTCCCTGCTTCTAAAATAATTCTACTTTGTTCTGGAGTGAAAACCCCCCGCTCACAGAAAACATCGTTAAAATCTGCTAGCTTTTCTTCGGCCACTTTTGGAATCATTTCCTCACATACTAACTTTACATATGCGTCGGGATTCTCTTTGTATTCTTTTGGAACTGCATGTGCACCCATAAAGGTACTAACCACATCAACTGGATGCTGTTCGTTGAGCAATTGGGCAACTCTTAATTGTTTATATTCTGTTTCCCAATCAAGCCCGTATCCACTTTTTGCTTCTATAGTCGTTACCCCATGTTCTAAGAAGCGCTCTAATCGCTTTTTACTTTCTTCAAAAAGCATTTCTTCAGAAGCTTCCCTTGTTTTTGAAGTGGTGGCATGTATGCCTCCACCATTATTCATGATTTCCATGTAGGTGGCGCCTTTTAGTCTCATCGTGAATTCCGCTTCGCGAGTACCGCTGAAAACAAGATGTGTGTGCGGATCAACCAATCCTGGCAAGACAATTTTACCCGTTGCATCAATAACTTCTATTTCATCTAACCTATCGTTCAGTATTTGAAGCAATTCATTAGTAGTACCTAATTCAGAAATGATGCCATTTTCAAGAAAAATGGCACCTTCATAAATGATGGATAATTGACTCATGGATTCTCTTACGGCAGGAGAATCAGAAAACCCTGCCACCGTGATAAGCTGAGAGGAATTTATGATTAATAGTGGTTTTCCTGTCTGTTTCATTATCTGCCTCCTACTTTCTCATCGGAATCTTGATGCCATGGTCTTCTGCTGCTTTAATCGCCAAATCATAACCTGCATCAACGTGTCTGACAATTCCCATTCCTGGATCAGATGTTAAGACGCGCTCTAAACGGTTCTCCGCTTCTTTCGTCCCGTCTGCAACAATAACCATTCCAGCATGTAGGGAATAACCCATTCCTACCCCACCGCCATGGTGGACCGATACCCAACTCGCTCCATTAACGGCGTTGATTAATGCGTTAAGGATTGGCCAATCAGCGACTGCATCACTTCCATCCTTCATTGCCTCCGTTTCCCGATTTGGAGAGGCTACAGACCCTGAATCTAGATGATCTCTACCAATTACAATTGGAGCCTTCAGTTCACCGCTTGCAACCATATCGTTGATAATTTTGCCAAATCTTGCCCTCTCACCGTAACCTAACCAACAGATTCTTGATGGCAACCCTTGGAATTGGATTCGTTCTTGAGCAAGCTTAATCCATTTGCATAGGTGTTCATTGTCTTTAAACTCTCTAAGAATGGCTTCATCTGTCTTTCTAATATCTTCAGGATCTCCAGAGAGAGCTACCCATCTAAATGGCCCTTTTCCTTCACAGAAAAGCGGACGAATGTAAGCAGGTACAAAGCCTGGGAAATCAAATGCCTTTTCCACGCCTTCGTCTTTTGCTACTTGACGAATGTTATTGCCATAGTCAAATGTTACTGCTCCTCTATTTTGCAACTCAAGCATCGCATCAACATGTTTGGCCATGCTCTTCTTTGATGCTTTAACATAATTGGATGGGTTTTCATTGCGGAAAACCGAAGCTTCCTTAATGGAGTACCCAACTGGTATATAACCATTAAGTGGGTCATGAGCGGAGGTTTGGTCAGTCAAAACCTCAGGAATAAAATTAAGTTCCAACATTTCAGGTAGAACTTTAGCCGCATTTCCTAATAAGCCGATCGACAGTGCTTTACCGTTCAATTTCGCCTCTTTTGCAACACGAATAGCTTCATCCAAATTATCAGCCATAATATCGAGGTATTTTGTTTCAATTCTACGTGCAATCTTCTCTTTGTCCGCCTCAATTGCAATACAAACTCCATCGTTCATGGTAACGGCGAGTGGTTGAGCACCGCCCATTCCACCTAATCCTGCTGTAACCGTAATGGTATGCTTCAAGCTTCCGTTATAGTGCTGTCTGGCAAGTTCTGCGAAGGTTTCATATGTACCTTGCACAATGCCTTGACTTCCGATATAAATCCAGCTACCTGCTGTCATTTGCCCGTACATCATCAAACCTTTCCGATCTAGCTCATGAAACGTCTCCCAATTTGCCCATGCAGGCACTAAATTAGAATTCGCCAGTAACACTCTTGGTGCATCTTGATGGCTTTTAAAAATGGCTACAGGCTTTCCAGATTGAACAAGCAGGGTTTCATCACTATTCAATTCCTTTAAAGAAGCGATGATTGCATCAAATGACTCCCAATTCCTTGCCGCTTTACCGATGCCTCCATATACGACAAGATCTTGTGGATTTTCCGCTACTTCTTCATCAAGATTGTTCAATAGCATTCTGATTGCCGCTTCTTGTACCCACCCTTTTGAATGAAGATCGGAACCATGGTAATTCTGAATCACTCTTTTTGTATGCGGTTTCATTTTTTACCTCCTAAATGATATGGCAGGCAGTATGTATGGTCTTTGTTGAAAGGCAGCTACCGATAGTCTTCAAGTTTATTATTCATATATATTCTATATTTGTAAACTAAGTTTCAGAAAAATCAATAAAAATAGACAAGTTCACCCACTTCATCTGCATATACTAGACTAGCAATTTAAAACGAGGAGGGTTTCTATGCAATTTCTTGTTTTGACAAAGAAGGCCATCACTATTTTCTTAATGGCTGTTTGTTGCCTTGTATTAGCTGGTATTTGGTATTTACAAAACAGTTCTGACGTCCCTGTCACGAATGCCGTACCGTCCGAAAATGCTAGGGAAATTCATTTAGTAACAGGAGAATTCAAGGGTAAATTGCCAAATGGAAATGAAATTGAGGCTTATCGTTGGGATCCAGGAACCATTTTTGTAGAAAAAGACGAAAAAGTTAACCTCGTCATTTATGGTGTAAATGGTATGGAGCATCCCTTCCACATTGAGGGTACGAACATTAAAGGTACTGTAAAAAGAGGCGCTGAAACGAAGGTTCCACTCCTTTTCAATAAAGAAGGGGTTTATCGACTTGTTTGTGAACTTCATCCTGATAAAGACCATAGTGGGCCAATGATTGCCTACATCGTTGTAGACTAGTTCATGAAAAAAACTTTAAGAAGAATCTTGAATAAACTTGTTCAGGATTCTTTTTTTTGGATATTCTGTGCACACCTTTATATAACAGTTACCATTTTTTCCGAAGTATTTATAGTACAGTTTTCCCAAAGGATATTATCGATTTAGTCTTGCTGTTTTTATTCAAAAATGAAACTAACCTTATTAATTCACAATATGTTAACAAATCAGTCATAAAACAGCCACTCTTGAGTGATTTTTATCACATTCCAACTGTTATACTCAAGGTAAGATAAAAGCAGATAAACTGTTATACATTCTTAAACCGATGAGGTGGATTTAAATGGAACATTGGAGAGGCTTTAGAAGTGGAGTTTGGCAATCAGAGATTAACGTTCGAGATTTTATCCTTAAGAATTTTTCTCCATATGAAGGAGACGATACTTTCCTAGTAGGCGCAACAGAAGCTACAAATCTACTTTGGGATCAAGTAATGGAATTAACTAAGCTTGAACGCGAAAATGGTGGAGTCTTAGATATGGATACTGAGACAGTATCCACGATTACTTCTCATGGACCTGGATATTTAAACGAAGATTTAGAAAAGGTTGTAGGTGTACAAACAGATAAACCTTTCAATCGTTCACTTCAGCCATTTGGCGGGATCAGAATGGCGAAAGCGGCTTGTGAATCATATGGATTTACGATGAGCAGTGAAATTGAAAGAATCTTCACCGACTTTAGAAAAACACACAATCAAGGCGTATTCGATGCTTACACAGAAGAAATGGCGTTAGCGCGTAAAGCGGGTATTATCACAGGTCTTCCAGATGCTTATGGCCGTGGTCGAATCATTGGTGACTACCGACGTGTTGCCCTATATGGCGTTGATTTCTTAATCGAACAAAAGAAAGCTGACTTAAAAAATACGAGCAAAAAAATGACCGAAGATACAATGCGCCTACGGGAAGAAATCTCTGAACAAATCAGAGCACTTAAGGAACTGAAAGAGTTGGCTGTAAGCTACGGGTTTGATATTTCTGCTCCTGCGAAAAACGCTAGAGAGGCATTCCAATGGCTCTACTTAGGTTATCTTGCTGCCATTAAGGAACAGAACGGCGCAGCAATGAGTCTAGGCCGCGTTTCTACTTTCCTCGATATTTATATTGAGCGTGATCTTTCCGAAAACGTACTTACTGAAATCGAAGCCCAAGAACTTGTGGATCACTTTGTCATGAAGCTCCGTTTAGTAAAATTTGCCCGCACACCTGATTACAATGAATTATTTAGTGGAGACCCTACATGGGTAACAGAATCTATTGGCGGAATGGCTATGGACGGCCGCCCGCTTGTAACTAAAAACTCTTTCAGATTTCTGCATTCGCTAGATAACTTAGGACCAGCTCCAGAACCAAACTTGACGGTACTTTGGTCTAGCAAGCTTCCAGAAAACTTCAAGAAATACTGTGCACACATGTCCATTAAGACAAGTTCAATACAGTATGAAAATGATGATATCATGCTTCCTGAATATGGAGATGATTATGGCATTGCTTGTTGCGTTTCCGCAATGGAAATTGGCAAGCAAATGCAATTCTTCGGAGCACGTGCAAACCTTGCAAAAGCATTACTTTATGCTATTAACGGTGGTGTTGACGAAAAACTGAAGATCCAAGTGGGACCTGAGTTTGCTCCTATTACTTCCGATATTCTGGATTTTGAAGAAGTAATGAAGAAGTTCGATCAGATGATGGAATGGCTTGCGGAACTTTATATAAATACATTAAATATCATCCATTACATGCATGACAAATACAGTTATGAAAGAATCGAAATGGCTTTACATGATTCCGAAATACTTCGTACGATGGCAACTGGCATCGCGGGACTAAGTGTTGTTGCAGACTCATTAAGTGCAATCAAATTTGCAGAAGTAAAAGTAATCCGTGACGAAAATGGAATTGCCATTGACTTTGAAACTACAGGCGAATTCCCTAAATACGGTAATAATGACGACCGAGTCGATCTTATCGCAGTTGAATTAGTACAAAGATTTATGAAAAAATTACGTAAACATCAAACATACCGTAATTCCCTTCATACTATGTCTGTTCTAACGATCACTTCGAATGTCGTATATGGAAAGAAAACGGGAAACACACCTGATGGAAGACGTGCTGGCGAACCATTTGCCCCTGGCGCCAATCCGATGCATGGTCGTGATACAAAAGGTACTCTCGCTTCCCTTTCGTCTGTAGCGAAGCTTCCTTATCAATACTCTTTAGACGGGATATCAAATACGTTCTCCATCGTTCCAAATGCACTTGGAAAAGATGAAGAATCACGTTCTCGCAATCTCGTATCCATACTTGATGGTTATGCAATTAAATCAGGCCACCATTTGAATGTGAACGTCTTTAACAAAGAAACCTTGCTTGATGCAATGGATCACCCTGAGTTGTATCCACAATTGACCATTCGCGTTTCAGGCTATGCTGTTAACTTTATAAAATTAACAAGAGAACAACAAATGGATGTCATCAATCGAACATTCCATGAATCCATGTAACCATAGGGTGAGAGCTTCTCGCTTCTTATAAGAAGCTCTCTTTTTGAATTGAAGGGAGAAGTCAACATGAACGCAAACATACACTCTATAGAAACATTCGGTACCGTGGATGGACTTGGGATACGATATGTCCTTTTTACACAAGGATGTCTCCTCCGATGTCAGTTCTGTCACAATGCGGATACGTGGGAAATTGGCAAAGGAAAGGTAATGAGTGTTTCTGACATTATGAACGATTTGCGTTCCTATCTTCCTTTTATTGAAGCATCAGGAGGAGGGATTACAGTAAGTGGTGGAGAACCTTTATTGCAAATACCATTCCTCATTGAACTGTTTAAAGAATGTAAAAAAGCAGGCATTCACACGACAATCGATTCTTCTGGCGGATGTTTTTCACATTCACCCCATTTCTTGGAGCAATTTGATGAACTTCTTCAATATACAGATTTGTTGTTAGTAGACCTGAAACATATCAATCGCAAAAAGCATATAAGACTTACCGGGATGGCAAATGAGCATATTCTTGAATTTGCCCGATATTTATCTAACAAACAGGTCCCAGTGTGGATCAGACATGTATTAGTCCCTACTGTAACCGATGATCAAGATGATTTACAAAAACTTGGAGAATTTATTGGAACCCTTAAGAATGTGCGAAAGATTGAAGTGTTGCCTTATCATAAGTTAGGAGTCTATAAATGGGAAACTCTTGGGCTCGAGTATCCACTAAAAGATATTGAACCTCCCACAGAAGAGAATATAGAGCTTGCATATTCCCTCCTAACTAAGTCATGTAAAATTGTATCCGAATAAAAAGCAGACTTTTGAGATGATTAATCTTTTCTCAAAAGTCTGCTTTCTTCTTATTCCGCTTCTTTTTTCAGTATTACTATTTTATCATAAATCGATTCGAGCTCCTTATTTCCTGTCTCTTCCGAAATTAGATCTTCTGCTAATAAATTGCTAATGGCTTCGTGTTCCGCATGTAGTGCATGTAAATGCAGATGATTTCTTTGCTCTGCTTTTAACTGTGGCAATCTATCGAGAATCCTCGCCATATCATCTTCCGTTTTTGATTTCTCCATCTCGTATTCACTGATGAGATCTTTAGCTACTGGCTTACTAACAAAATGCTGTCCAGCCACCCTTTCTACTTCCATTAATCCTTTTGAATATCTTTCATAACGAGCGAGCATTTCTTCGTATTCGATTTGTGACTCTGGTTTTGGATTTATTTTTAGAAACTTTATTAATGGTTTAACTGATAAACCTTGAACCAGCAATGAAAATAGCACAACACTGAATGCGAGAATTAATAAGTCTTCCCTGCCTGCAAAATTTCGTGGCAAACTTAAAACCAATGCAATTGACAACGATCCTTTCAAACCACCCCAATTAATAATATGCCTCCAAGAGACAGGGAAATCCTTAGCAAAGTACAAACTCATATAGACGGCTATACTTCTGGCAACAAGAACGATGATGATCGCAGCAAAAATGATTCCCCACTTATCCAAAACATTGATTCGAGTAATCTCAAGACCAACCATGAGAAACACGATTGAATTACTTAATAATGCCGCAACATCCCAAAAATTATTGATATTGAGCTTTGTTGTAGGAGTCATTCCGATCTTATATCCGTAATTCCCCAAGATAAGAGCTGCTGTTACAACGGCAATAACACCGGATGCATGAATACTTTCAGCCAATAAAAATGAACCATAAAAAAGAATGATACTAAAAATAATTTCCAAAGGATAATCATCGAAAAAGCTTGTCAAAAGAGAGAACACATAACCTAATGCTCCACCTACTATTAAACCTAATGTGATTACCTTAACAAATTCCCATAAACCCATTCCAAATCCGATCCAGCCTGCATCCATATAAATCAGTAAATAAAAGGCGGAAATCTTGAAAAGGACGACAGCCAAGCCATCATTAAAGAGACTTTCCCCTTCAATCACAATGGCAAGTCTCTTTTGAACCCCTACACTTTTGAAAATGGAAAGAACACTCACTGGATCAGTCGCACTCATTAGTGCCGCGAATACAAACGCAACTGGGATTGATAATTCTAACAGAAAGTAACCAGAAAAACCGATAATGATAAAGGATAATAAGGTCGCACCAAATGCCAAAAACATGATGGGTTTTTGGTTTTCTCTCAGATGTGTAAAAGGCAACTTAAGTGCCGCTTCCCCTAACAGCGCAGGCAAGAACAATGTCACAATGACAAAATTAAAGACTTCTCCTTCAGTAATAAACCATTTTACTGGTTCTAAAATAGGAACGTTGAATAATCCTATTAATGCTCCAACGATTACGAGGGCAATAGGATATGGTTGTTTTACCTTCTTTGCTAGTGCTGTTACTCCAGCTGCCAGCATGATCAATATGAGAATCAATTCAAATATGTAATGTAAATCATACTCGTGCAAAGTCTTCACCTACCATTCCCTTAAATTCAATAATAATATCTTAACCACTCACCTTTCTTAGCTTACCTTTCACTTTATTATTGCCTACTAAACATCAATCATATATTGGAAATTCGGCTATACGTTAATTCTATTGACAAAATCAGTTATTACCCCTTCTTTGCGATTATACAAATCTCAGCTTATAATGTAGGATATCGATAGAAAAGAGGTGAGTGACATGTTCGAGCTGATGATTGAATTAACGGATATCAATACAATGATGACGTTATATACTAGTTTATTACTTGGAATTTCGTTCAATTTTCTATTGAGATGGAGTTTAAGTGATTCTTTCATTGAATCATTCTCGGATCAATCCACGTCACTTATTCAGCCACCTCAATGTTATGAACAAAAGAACTTAACAACGGTTAACTTAATACTTCTTAGAATTATTAAATTTATCCGCAAAAAAATTAAAGTTTCACAGGACGACCCTGAGAGTGCTATTTCCTCCAAAGTTGTGTTTATCTAACTACAAGATTTTTAGGAGGAAATATGAAAACAAAACGTTCACTATTCACAGGGGTTATCTTCTTTTTATTAAGTTCAATATTACTGACAGGATGTCAGTCTCAAGGCGGAAAAAGTGATGGATTTTTCCAACATTACATGGTTGATCCCTTTACATCCGCGATACATTTTGCAGCCACTTTATTCGGTGGCAACTATGGGCTCGCAATTATCCTAATTACATTAATTATTCGATTGATTTTATTGCCTTTTATGTTGAAGCAATATAAAAATCAAATGTTAATGAAAGAAAAAATGAATGTTTTAAAACCTGAAATGGATGATATTCAAAAGAAAATAAAAGCGGAAAAGGATCCTAAAAAACAACAAGAACTTCAGCAACAGATGATGGGCTTGTATAAGAAGCATGGAGTAAATCCCCTTTCAATGGGTTGCCTTCCGCTACTTATTCAGATGCCGATCCTAACCGCATTCTATTATGCAATCCGAAATAATCATGAAATTGCCACTCATAATTTTCTGTGGTTCAATCTTGGTCATTCCGATATCATCATAACCATCATTGCAGGTATCGTTTATTTTATGCAATTTAAAGTTTCACAATCTACCATGTCAGAACAACAGAAACAACAAATGAAATTTATGGGGCTTCTCTCACCCATTATGATTGTAATGTTCTCTTTCTCTGCACCAGCAGCGTTGCCTCTTTATTGGGCAGTCGGTGGAACCTTCCTCATCATTCAGTCTTGGCTTGGTCAAAAATTATACAAGCAGGCATTAAAAACGGAAAATGCACTAGAGGGTTGACCAGTCAAAAAGCATCGGAAATCTTTTCCGATGCTTTTTATTTTCCTCTTCCCATTATTATTCCCATGTAAGCGAGAAGAAGGCCCCCACCATAGCTCAAAATTAAGTATAAATAAAATAATTTCCCAAGTTCCTTCTTTTTAAGTTGGTAACCTTCTAATTGAAAAGTCGAAAACGTCGTAAATGCTCCCATAAAACCAATACCAAAAAGTGAATATAGTAACCCTTCTGTACGTATCCCTACTAAGATTCCAAGCAGAAAAGATCCTAATAAATTTATTAATAGTGTTCCTACGGGAAAAGCTGATGGCTTTTTCTTTTTAACGTAAGAGCTAAGCGTAAAGCGACTAACAGCTCCTAAGAATCCTCCAATTGAAATCATGGCTAAATTCATCATGGAATGAATTCCTCCGCTCGCTTATTCTTAAGATAATACCCAAGTTTTTGACCTACACTTACTAATAATAAACCACCGATAGAACTGATCAGAAAGTATGTAAGTGCGTAAATGAGATGACCATTTTCAATTAGCTTCACCATTTCAACACTAAATGTAGAAAAGGTTGTAAATGAACCAATGATCCCTGTTGTTATAGCTGTTTTCACACCATCAGTCCACTCGCTCAGAAACATAAAAAAGATTGTCAAAAAGCCGAGTAAAAAGGAACCTAGTAAATTTGCAGTCAATGTCCCGAATGGAAATTCACCTATCATCCACGAGGTGCAAAATACTGCCACTAAATATCTTAGTAAACTTCCAATAACCCCACCGATACCTACATACCAATACACCATTTCTAACACTCCGTTAATCTTCAATGTCTTTAGGTAACTTGTTCTAATTGTTCCCATCTTTAAATCAAAGGCTGTTTCGCATGGATTGTTTTTATAGGAATGCTATTCTCATCCCGAATTCTTTATGGCTTCGGGGCTTTTTTCTAGAAGTTCCTGACACAAGAACTTATAAACATTCGTAAAAATCCAGAAGCCGATTTTTACTTTGGCGTTCGAAAACAACAAAGTTTACGAAAAAAGCCTAATCAAAACAAAAACTGCCAGTCTTTACTGACAGTTTCTGCATTACAAATTAAGCATCTTGAAAATAGTCTTTATAATAGCCGCCGATTTTACCTGAGTTGTCGATGATAAAATAGAACTCTTCTGTTTCATTTTTCACATCATACAATTGCCCAGCAGTAAGAACACGGTTAACGATATATTTCGTTGCATCTGTATGGATGCACTTTACTTTTTTTACAGTTTCCCGTTCTTCCCAAATCTTATGAATCATTACGAGTCACTCCTTCTTCTCATACCTTATCCTAGTATATAGAAAATAAGTGCTCATCTGCAACCATATTTAAGTGCTGATTCTTAAAAACTTGGAGCATTGTTCTCTTCTTCAGGTCTTGTATCTTCTCTTTTTCAAACGTTAATATTTCTTCCGTCAGGACATTTTTCAGTGTTACATAAGTAACATCACAAATGGTATCCATGCGAACAAATTGTAAGTTTTCATAGTTTTCATCGTCATAGGCAAGTTCATAAAGGCCATTATCATAAAGTATATTCATTCAGTAAACCCTCTTTCTTAGATGATGGCACTATTTATATACCACGATAGGTGCTTGTTTCAAACATCACCTAGAAAGGTTTAAAAATGAATTTAACGCGGTCTGGCAACAATGCCATTGTGTACCTTAATAAACCCATGTCTCAAGATTTCGAATCCACCTTCATAAACGTAAAGTCCCATTTGACGAATGTCCATCAACTCACGATACGTATGGTTCATGACATCTGCCATGATCGAGTAAAAGAGACGAGATTTCAATTGGTGCCTAGGAGTTGTCATGATGACATATCCTCCTTCCTTAAGGAAGCGTCGATGCCAATCCATGACTTCATGCTTATATTCGTCAGGGAAATGTTCAAGAAGACCAACACTGATGACAATGTCAAATTCTTTTCCAAAAGAAAGATTTCTAATATCATCTACAACATAATGGATATTCATTTGGTCTTTATACCATACTGTTGGGCTTCCACTGGCACGACTGACACCCAAGAAAGGATAACTCTCTGGAAAATCACCGAAACGGTCGGTTTTACAGAACTCATCATAGTCCACCATAACGACCTCGCCGCCAGGATACATAGCTGAAAGTTGCATGGCTTCGTATCCTTCTGCTGCTCCAAGAAACAAGATTCTGGGCTTTTCTACATCTAAACCTTGGAACAGAGCTCGTTTTCCTCTTGGATCCCACACACCATCCTCGATACGATGCGCATAATTCCATAAGGACAACCTCATAGTCTCACCAAGCGCTTCTTTTACTTCTTTAAAATGAAATTGAGAGAGATGTTTTTTCATACGCTGTTTTGTTTCAATTGTTTTTGCAGGTACATCCATGACAAACCATTCATGAAATGAACGATTAAAGAACTCCCAAGAGGTTTTTACTGACATTTCCCCATTCGTTTGCTCCCATTCCTTTTTCGATTTAGCGACTGACTTAACTTCGTATGGTTTACCGATATCCTTCCAAGTCAATTGCGACCAATCATAAACAAGTTTCGCATTTATGAATTGATCTAATCCATTAGAAGTGGGGTTCCTTAAGTCGACCCTATAACTTGGTGTCAACTCTGTTTTTTCAAAATCGTGATGTGAATACGGACGTGTTTCCAATGCCGCTGCTGTATCGCACATGTTCAACACCCTCTCCAAGCTTACTCGTGGACATAAACAAAAGTATCAAATAGATGCACTTGCGTTTTCGATTTTTTCCATTGAAAGTTCTCTCAACTTGAATTTCTGGATCTTTCCGGATGCAGTCATTGGGTAGGCATTCGTGAATTCAAAGTAGCGAGGAATCTTATGCTTTGAAATCTTTCCTCTACAATAATTTCTTATTTCTTCTTCATCTGCGATTTGGTCTTCTTTCAATATGATCCAAGCCATAACTTCTTCACCATAAACCTTATCCGGAACACCTACTACTTGAACGTCTAAAATCTTAGGATGGGTATAGAGGAACTCTTCTATTTCACGAGGATAAATGTTTTCTCCACCTCTAATGATCATATCTTTCAATCTACCTGTAATTTTGCAATATCCATTTTCGTCCATAACTGCTAAATCTCCTGTATGAAGCCAGCCAGCTTCATCAATTGCTTCCCGAGTAGCATCATCGTTTTTGTAGTAGCCTTTCATGACATGATACCCACGAGTACATAGTTCACCTTGTTCACCGAAAGGCAGCTCCCGGTTCGTACCTGGCTCTACGATTTTAACTTCGACATTCGGCAGAGCTTTGCCAACCGTTTCAACACGAACGCTTATAGGGTCATCGGTACGGGTTTGAGTAATAACTGGAGATGCTTCCGTCTGTCCGTAAGCAATCGTAATTTCTTTAGCACCCATTCTATCAATGACCGCTTTCATCACTTCTATTGGACAGTTGGATCCAGCCATAATTCCCGTCCTTAAAGTCGAGAGGTCATATTTACTGAATTCTGGATCATTCAACTCTGCAATGAACATTGTAGGTACTCCGTGAAGACCTGTACACTTTTCATCCTGTACTGTCTGAAGAACCGCTTTAGGACTGAAGTCCTGCACAGGTACAATGGTTGCACCAACCGTAACACATGCCATAGTGCCAAGAACACACCCGAAGCAATGGAAAAATGGTACCGGAATACATAAACGATCTTCTTTTGTTAGTTTCATACAGCTTGCAATATTGTAGGCATTGTTGACGATATTATTGTGAGTAAGCATTACACCCTTAGGAAACCCTGTTGTTCCGGAAGTGTATTGCATATTGATGGCTTCATTTGGATTAGTAGACTGTATTCTTTCATCAAGTTCTTCGTCAGAAACATGATCAGCCATCTCAAGGATATCTTCCCAAGAGTAAGTACCTGGATATTTTTTATCACCGAGGACAATGACGTTCTTTAAGAAAGGCAAACGACTACTATTTAGTTGACCAGGCTCCGAATCTTTTAGCTCTGGTACTATTTCATTAATGATTTCTATGTATGAGGAATCTTTGAAGACATCCATAAGGATAATGGATGTTGAATCTGATTGCTTTAGAAGGTACTCCAATTCGGAACTCCGATAATTTGTATTTACGGTAACGAGCACGGCGCCCATCTTTCCTGTTGCAAATTGTGCCGTCAACCACTCAGGAGTATTAGAAGACCATGCAGCAATGTGCTCACCTTTTTTGATACCTAAATGCATCAAACCCTTTGCAGCCTTTCGACAATTATTTTCAAATTCAAGGTAGGTCATTCTTAATCCTCTGTCCGAATAAATCACAGCTTCATGCGATGGGTGTAAACGAGCCTTCTCTTCTAAGAGTTTACCAATTGTCGTATTCAATAATTCACTCATTCTCTTAACCTCCCATAATTGCTCTTTCATCATCCTTAAATAGGAACCGCTTTCATTATTATAAATAATTATTTAAGAATATTCTATATTTTTAGAACTTTTGATTTATATCTCTGTCTGAATTGTGTCTAGAGATTAATTTCAGAAACATACGAAAAAAAATGAAGTGATCATATCATGGATTAAGGATAATGAACAATGACTTTTTACATGCAAATAATTCATCCAATGATTGTTTCCTAGGCACATTTCCTTCAACATAACTTAATGGACAACTTTTGAATCTGAACGAAAGTACCTTTTTAAAAAAATTCATCGAATCCCTTTTCAAATAGCTAAAAAACCTATATAATTAACAAAACTGAATATTCAAACCATTTTTCCGAGGAGGCATTCAAGAGCATGAAAATCATGAGTAACGAACAGTTAGTTGTATCGTATCGGGATGCATTAAAATCAGGAAATGAAAAGGATTGGATAAGATTTTTGAAAGAAGAAATTCAACGTCGTGGATTAAGACCATTCAAAAACCGCTAATAATTGAACGTAAGCCGCCGAATTCATTCGGCGGCTTCTCTATTTTTATCCTTAATATGATTAACTCTCCAATAATAATGAATCAGGATCCTCCAACAGCTCCTTGATTTTCACAAGAAAACTTACTGCCTCTTTACCATCTACAATACGATGATCGTAAGAAAGGGCAAGGAACATCATCGGTCTATTCTCCATTCTTTCTTCATCAATCGCTATAGGGCGGAGTTGGATTTTATGCATACCGAGTATGCCCACTTGTGGTCCATTGAGAATAGGGGTTGATAGTAATGACCCAAAAACACCACCATTTGTAATTGTGAACGTCCCCCCTTGCAAATCAGATATGGAGAGTTTATTTACTTTGGCCTTATTGGCTAAATCAAGAATGCTCGTTTCTATCTCTGCGAACGATTTCCGGTCAGCATCACGAACAACAGGGACCACTAATCCATCTGGAGCAGCAACCGCAATTCCAATGTCATAGAACTTCTTAACTAGTAATTCATCTCCCTGAATCTCTGCATTTAGATAAGGATATTTTTTCAAAGCAGCCACTACAGCTTTCGTAAAAAAGCTCATAAAGCCTAATCTGACATCATGCTCTGCGTAAAATTTATCTTTGCGCTTATTTCTAAGTTTCATGATTTCAGACATATCGACTTCATTGAATGTAGTTAGCATTGCTGCTGTTTGCTGAACTTCGACTAAACGCTTTGCGATTGTTTGTCTTCTCCTAGACATTTTTTCACGTTCGATTGGTTTAACTGATTCTGATGTATTAATGGATAGACCTACCTGTTCACTTACTTGTTTCTCCGGTTGCGGAGTTACTTTTTGAATTTCAAGAGATGTAATATCCTGTAAACGTACCCTTCCTAGTGGATCCTTTGTTTGAACGTCATTCAAATCTATCCCTTTTTCACGCGCAAGTTTTCTTGCTGCTGGTGAAGCAATCGGACGTTGTTTGGTCTTTTCCATAAAAAGATCATTTGAAACGACTTCTTCACTTTTTGATTCTTTCGATGATTCTTTTTTGATGTCTTCTTCGTTTTCCTCCTTAGAAGGTAAGGAAACTGGTTCTGCTTCCTCACCACCTTCGGAAACAAGTGCGATCGTTTCTCCTACTTTTACCGTGTCACCCTCCTCAAAATTCAGTTCTGTTAAAATACCTGCCTGTTCAGAAATTATCTCGACATTAACCTTATCTGTTTCTAATTCAACAATATAATCTCCCTTTTCAACTCTATCACCCTTGTTTTTTAACCATCGGGCAATGGTACCTTCTGTGATAGATTCCGCTAATTCTGGTACTTTGATTTCTGCCATTCTACTCTCCCCCTTGTGATTGTTTCGAAAGTGCTTTCAAAATCATTTGTGCCTGTTCAAGTTTGTGAACATTTGGGTCCCCTTCAGCTGGACTAGATCTTCGTCGTCTTCCGATATATTCAACTTTGATACCATTTGGAGCCATTTCTTGAATTCTTGGTTCCACGAAACTCCAAGCGCCCATATTTTTCGGCTCTTCCTGAATCCAGCAAATCTCATGAAGGTTTGGGTATTTATTAAATTCATTTTCCAAGATTTTTGCAGGAAACGGATAGATTTCCTCGATGCGCAGAACTCGTAACCAGTTCAAATCGCTATATTCCTTCATTTTTTCTGCTAAATCAATGGCAATCTTCCCTGAACACAATACAACCCTTTCCACTATCTCCGAATTAGTTCCAGAGTCTGGTTGAGCAATAATCGCCTTGAACTTCCCAGTACTTAATTCCACTCCAGATGAGGATACCAGTGGATTTCTTAGTAAGCTTTTAGGACTCATAACCACTAACGGTCTGATTTCTTCTCTTTTTAGCATTAATGCTTGGCGGCGAAGAAGGTGAAAGTATTGTGCCGAAGTTGTCAGGTTTACAACCGTCCAATTGTTTTCCGCAGCGGATTGAAGGAATCTTTCCAATCTACCACTTGAATGTTCAGGTCCTTGTCCTTCGTATCCATGAGGCAATAGCATTACCAGGCCTGACTTTTGTCCCCATTTTGCTCTTCCAGCAGCGATAAATTGATCAAAAATTACCTGAGCGGCATTAGCAAAATCACCATACTGCGCTTCCCATATAACAAGTGACTCCGGGGAATAGATATTATATCCATACTCAAAACCTAATACAGACCCTTCCGACAATGGGCTATTATGTATGGCAAATGAAGCTTTCGCAGTAGAGAGCTGGTGTAAAGGAGAGTATTTTTCTCCTGTGACACTGTCATGTAAGACAAGATTTCTTTGGGCAAATGTACCTCTTTCAGAATCCTGACCAGTCAATCGAATAGGTATCCCCTCAGATAGAATCGTTGCAAATGCTAATGACTCTGCATGTCCCCAATCTATTTTTCCCTGTTCGAACATTTCTTTTCTTCGTCCTAAAATCCGTTCAAGCTTCGTGTAAACTTGAAACTTCTCAGGTCTGAATAGTAGTTCTTCATTTATGCGTTTCAATACCTCTGTTGGAACAGTTGTATCCAGGTCTGGGAAGCCTTTCTCGATCGTTACCGGCAATTGAGGAACATGAACTTCCGGTTCCTTTACACTAGCAGAAACATTATCAAAAGCCTTTTGAAACACTCCAGTTATTTCTTCTTCTATATCTTTTACTTGGCTATCGTTCAAAACTCCATCAACTTTAAGTGATTTCCCGTAAATTTCTTTTACCGTAGGATGTTTATGAATGAGATTGTACATCCGCGGATTAGTTGTCATCGGTTCATCCATTTCGTTATGACCGAATCTTCGGTAACCAATCAAGTCGATTAGAAAATCTTTATTAAAAAGAGACCGGTACTCTGCGGCTAATTTAGCCACTGCCAGACATGCCTCAGGATCATCTGCGTTCACATGCACAATCGGAATCTCATATCCCTTTGCCAAGTCACTTGCATAACGAGTGGATCTTGAATCCATCGCTTCGGTTGTAAAACCGATTGTATTATTGGCAATTATGTGAATACTCCCCCCAGTACGGTACCCTTTGAGCCTACTCAAGTTTAGAGTTTCTGCAACAATGCCTTCCCCTGGAAAAGCAGCATCTCCATGAACAAGAATGGCTAGTGCTGATTGAGGCTCTTCATGGGGGTAACCTGGTCTCGATCTTTCGTCTTGCGCTGCACGTGTAAAACCTTCTACGACCGCACCCACGTATTCAAGGTGACTTGGATTATTCGCCAAGGTCAATCTAGCTCTTACGGTATTTTCTTCCTTGATTTGTCTATCTAAACCAAGGTGATACTTTACATCACCAGTCCAACCATAATTGATTCCAATCGAACCTTCCGATGGAACCAGTTCTTTGTTGGGAGCATGCTGAAATTCCGAAAATATTTTCTCGTATGGTTTACAAAGAACATGGGCCAATACATTTAAGCGTCCGCGATGTGCCATCCCGATGTTAATCGTTTTCGCCCCATCCTGAACTGCTTCCGTTACGATTTCATCTATTAAAGGAATCATGCTATCCAAGCCTTCGATTGAAAACCTTTTCTGGCCAACAAAAGTACGATGCAGGAACTTTTCAAACAGTTCAACCTGTGCAAGCCTTTTGAATAAGCCTATACGCTTTTGCTTGGAAAGGGAAGCAAGCACACTTCCAGTTTCGACTTTTTCTTGGAGCCACTTTTTTTCTTCGGCATCGTGAATGTGACCAAACTCATAGGCTATAGAATTCGTATATACTCTTATAAGAAATTGATACGCGTCCCACCCTGTACTTATTTCTTTAGGTGCAAAATCACACAACAGTTCGGCAGGAAGTTTTTCAAGATCTTCCTTTAATAATCCAAATGATGCAGGATCGATTTCTTGTTCAGCATAATTTTGCTTTGTGATTGGAGAAACTTTAGCCGATAAATGACCAAATACTCTAATCTGTTCAGCAAGTTTCACGGCTGCTAAGATCTTTTCTGTTGATTGTAAATGCTGATTAGAAGGTATCGTTTCACTATTGAACGACTTGCTTCTAGCTTCTAAGTTTTGAAAATAGTCTTTTAGGTCATTAGAAACCAAATCCGGATCTGTTTGATAAGTTTCATACATTTCAAGAATATATCCAAGGTTTGGCCCCAGAAATTGTCCCTCTAAAAAACGTTTTACTTGTGAATTGTCCATCCTTCCATCCCCTAAAAATAGAATTCTTAGCACTGATACTATATGTGTAACCTTTTTACTTTTACCCAAATGGTAATAAATTTAACGATAATTCACCAATTTCCCCTCTTAAAATGACATTTTCGGCAACATCCACTTGTTATGTTAGGAGCAAAAAGTCTTATTATCAAAGCTCTATTTATGTTTAGTGTGGTGTTTTACGAGTAAATTCATTAAAAGTATCGTCTTTTTTTTACAAGTCTAATAAAAAAAGATGGTTCACACCATCTTTGTCATTTTACAACTGAAGTTTTAACAAGTTCCTTTAAATGAGTCTCGATTTGACTTGCTGCTTCTTCAATGCTCTCGGCGTATATTACATAAAAATTCCCATTGTAATCCAATCTTTTGTGATCATACCTTGGATCGTAATATTTCTCCAATAGAATCCGGATCATATCCGGATAATTACGAATATTTAGATACTCTTCAAGAAGCAGCATAAATTCTTTATCTCGTATCCTTCTGGAAATTTTCTCAACGCCTTCAGAAATTTTGCTATGATACCAATCCTCTTTTTCGAAGGGCTTAACGTACTCATTAACAATGTGTTCAACCCTTTTTTCAAACGGCATTTCGATATGGAAATGGATACCCTCTAATTTTCTCTGTATCAATTCCTCGGGTTGAACAACTCGACCAATTCTTTTGCTTTCTGCTTCCATAATGAAAAAGTCAGATGAAGCTAACTCAGAAATTTTTCTATATATTAATGAGTCGAAGGTTTTCTGGTTATGTCCTTCCCCAATGCCAATCATCCCAAAGATAGACCCACGATGCCCAGCCATATGTTCAAGGTCAAGGATAGGATACCCTATTCTATCTAGCATTTTCAGAATTTCCGTCTTCCCGACACCGGTCATTCCATGAAGTACCACCGCTTTTTCTGGTAAGATATGAGGAATCTCTTCTAATATATGCTGCCTGTATGCCTTGTAGCCACCTATCAACCTACTCGCTGAAAGGCCAGCGAATTCAAGGAAAGTAACAACAGATTTGCTTCTCATTCCTCCGCGCCAGCAATAGACGATTGGCGTATATTTAGGATTTGCATGTTCTTTTATTGTTTGAAGCATAGAAGGTATTTTAGGAGAGACAAACTCCATCGCTTTCCATTTTGCTGCATCTTGGCCTTCATTTTTATATATAATCCCAATTTCATGACGTTCCTCATTTGTAAAAATCGGTACGTTTATGGCTCCAGGAATGGATCCTTCTTTAAATTCTATCGGAGAACGAACATCAAAAATCGGTGCTTCCCCATTTTTCAGAACGTCTTGTACTGTAATTTCTTTCACCTTAAAAACACTCCTCAAATCATGAAGTCCTTGATAACTTCCGATTACTATCCTCTTATAATATAGGAAAAAAAGTGTTTTGAAAACTTGCTTGCTTTACGGTTCATCTTTAGGTATAAACATCCCCTTTCTTAATTGTAGACATAAGGTTTTCTATTCCTTCTGTATCTCCCTTATGGAACATTTCCACTATTTTACTTCCGACGACCACACCGTCACAATACTTGGATAATAACTTAGCCTGTTCAGCATCAGAAATGCCAAATCCAGCAAGGACAGGGATTGAACTGCGTTGTTTTACTTTATTTAAAAAATCGAAGACTTCTTCATTAAATTCTTTTCTTTTTCCAGTGATTCCTTTCACGGTCACACAATAGAGAAATCCTCCTTCAACCCCGAATTGTTCAATTCTTTCTACCGGTGTCGTTAACGTCACGAGACGAATAAGATCAATATCCGTGTCTTCGAGATGCGATTGGATGATGCCTTCCTCCTCAAACGGTAAATCCGGAATAATCAACCCCACAATCCTAGCATCCTCGCAATCACGAATAAAATCTTCGATGTTGTAAGCTAATATTGAATTTAGATAACTCATAATAATTAAAGGGATATTTAAAGAATCTCTAATTTTGAAAAGTTCAATCATCACACTCTTTAAATTTGTTCCACCATTAAGTGCTCTTAAACCAGCTTGTTGAATGATAGGTCCATCGGCAACGGGGTCCGAAAATGGAATTCCAACTTCAATTGCCGTAGCACCTAACTTTTGGAGAAAACAAAGCCTTTCTCCTAATCTTTCAAGGCCTCCATCCCCTGCCATGATATACGGGACAAAGGCTTTTTCCTTGTTTAACCCTAGGCCTTTCATAACATTTGCTAGCTTTTTCATTTTTCATCCCCCTTTAAAATTGACTGAACAGAATGCACGTCTTTGTCTCCACGTCCTGATAAACAAACAACTACATTTTCTGATACGGATCTCGTTTTCGCATAGTTGATCGCATATGCAATGGCATGGGCACTTTCTAGAGCTGGGATGATTCCCTCTGTTTTGGCCAACAGTTGAAAGGCCTCAAGGGCTTCTATGTCCGTTATGGAAGTATATTTAATACGACCAGTTTCTTTTAAAAAGCTGTGTTCTGGTCCTACCCCCGGATAATCCAATCCGGCCGATATGCTGTGTGCTTCTTGGATTTGTCCATGAGTGTCCTGGAGTAGGTACATCATTGCACCATGTAACACTCCTGGCTTTCCTTTTGTTAAAGAAGCAGCATGAAAGTCTGTTTCCGTTCCTTGCCCTGCAGCTTCAACGCCAATTAACCTTACAGAATCATCTTCAATAAAGGGATAAAACATTCCCATCGCATTACTGCCTCCACCAATGCATGCAATGACTGCATCCGGAAGTTTCCCTACTTTTTCAAGGAATTGTTGCTTTGTTTCTTTCCCGATAATGCTTTGGAAATCTCGAACCATCATTGGAAAAGGATGAGGGCCCATGACTGACCCTAAAAGGTAATGTGTATCATCCACATTTGCTACCCAGTATCGTAACGCTTCATTGACGGCATCTTTAAGTGTCGCACTACCAGATTTCACGCCTACCACCCTCGCACCGAGCAACTCCATTCTGAATACATTTAACGATTGTCTTTTTATGTCTTCTTCTCCCATAAAAATCACACAATCCAGATTCAATAATGCACAAACGGTTGCCGTTGCGACGCCATGCTGACCTGCTCCCGTTTCAGCAACGATTTTCCGTTTACCCATCCTGACAGCAATCAGTGCCTGCCCTATAGTATTGTTAATTTTGTGTGCACCAGTATGGTTCAAATCTTCTCTTTTAAGATAAATGGCGGCTCCGCCTGCATGTTTGGTTAAGTTTTCTGCAAAAAATAACGGTGTTTCTCTCCCTACATAGTTCTTTAAGAGCTTATTTATGCTTTCTTGAAAAAGAGAATCTTTTTTTGCGATTGTGTATTCCTGCTCTAATTCCTTAACAGCCTTCATTAGTGTTTCAGGAATGTACTGTCCCCCAAAAATCCCAAAATGTCCTTTAGCATCTGGCAACGTATATGATTTCATTTTTAACTTCCTCCCCTTGCTTCACGAATAAATTGTCCTATCTTAAAAAAATCCTTTACCCCCTTCGTTTCAACACCACTGCTCACATCTACCATCCACGGTGCAACTTCATGAATGCCTTTTTTTACATTAGCTGCATTCAACCCACCAGCAAGGATGATTTTCTTGTTATCTAAACCTCTCTTTCTAATGAGACTCCAATCAAACGTGGTACCATTTCCCCCACGATAAGGACCAACTGCACTATCAAGTAAGAAACACTCACATGAATATTCTCGCATTCTATCGAAATCGGATTCTTCTTTTATACTAAAAGCTTTTATCACTGGCAGTGACAGAGTCTTACATACATCAGGATTTTCATCACCATGCAATTGGAAATGCGTTAACCCAGCTTGCGAAGCAATTCTCTCCATCACATCAATCTTCTCATTAACAAAAACACCAATTTTCATGATATCTGCAGGTAATCTCTTAATGATTTCTTGAGCTTTTTCACCGTTTATCATTCTCTTACTTTTTGCAAAAACAAATCCAAGTGCATCCGCTCCTAAGTTGGCTGAATGGATCGCCGTTTTCGAGTCGATTATGCCGCAAATCTTTATCCTCATAAGCTTGCCCCATGTGTGAGTGGAAGGCGGAGTTGTTTCATTGTCCGAGCAATATTTTCACTCAACATCATTGTTTCCCCGACTAAAATCCCTTGTGCCCCTGCATGAATAACTTCCATGACATCCTGCTGGCTTCGTATTCCGCTTTCACTAACTACGATCGCTCCAGAATCTTTAAGTAATGGTGCAAGCTTCTTTGTAACATCAAGGTTCACCTCAAAAGTCTTGAGATTGCGATTGTTGATACCAATGAGTTCTGCATCAAGGTTAATGGCTCTTTCGAGTTCCTCTTCATCATGGACTTCAACAAGTATTTCCAATCCTTGAGCTTTTGCGTACGAATACAAAGACTCCAATTTACTTTCGGGAAGTGCCGCTGCAATCAAGAGGATAACATCAGCGCCATATGATGCCGCCACGTCAATTTGAATCTCATCAATCATAAAATCCTTACAAAGTATGGGGATTTGGACTGATTCACGAATTGCTTTTAGATCATTAAATGATCCTTGAAAAAAAGTTTGATCAGTCAAAACAGATATCGCCACAGCTCCATTTTCCTCATATAACGAACCTTGAGTGACTGGGTCGAGTAGTCCATTGATGACACCTTTTGAAGGAGATGCACGCTTAAACTCTGCGATGACGGAGATCTCTGTAGCTGTTTTCATTTTTTCCGTAAGTGACCTTCTTGGGTCGATTTTTTCATTTGCTAAAAAAGTTTCATAGAGATTCAAAACTTCCTGCCTTTTTTTCCGAATGATTTTCTCTAATATCAACGTCATTAGCTAACGCCCCTTTTCATTTTTTTCGAACTCTCAATCAAGACATTTAGCTTTTCTAAGGCTGCACCAGAGTCAATGCTATCTTTCGCGGCTTCTATTCCCTCTTTAATGCTTTCGGTTTTTCCTGCTGCAAAAATCCCAATCGCTGCATTCAAGAGCACAGTATCTAGGAATGCTCCCTTTTCTCCCATTAAGACTCTCTTAAGGATTTCTGCATTTTCTTGAGGGCCACCACCTTTGATACGGTCATTTTTAATAATCGATAAACCCATTTCCTTCGGATGAAGTATCGATTTTTCCAATTTCCCTTGATTCAAAAAGATAAGATGATTTTCTCCCTGCAGGGATGCTTCATCCATAAACCCTGCTCCGTTTAATACAACAGCACGTTCCCTTCCAAGGGAAGTGAGTACCTTTGCGAACATGTCGAGAAGGTCACGACGATAAATGCCTAATACTTGATAATCTAAATTTATTGGGTTCGTAAGTGGACCAATCAAATTAAATATCGTTGGTATTCTTAGTTCCCTTCTTACTTTCATAATCCGCTTTAACAAAGGATGAACATTGGGAGCAAAAAGAAATGCAATTCCATTTTCTTCGAGATTGTATTCAATGATTTCCGGTTCCATCTCACAATCGATTCCAAGATGCATAAGAACATCCGCACTGCCGCATTTGCTTGAAACGCTCCGATTTCCATGTTTTGCCACCTTCACTCCTGCACCTGCAATGACAAATGCTGCAGTGGTACTAATGTTGAAACTGGATGATCCATCCCCGCCCGTCCCGCAATTATCCAGGACTCCCTCAAATTTTCTTCTAAAAGGATACGCATGATCTCTGATAGCCTTCACGATGCCCGTAATTTCTTCCATGCTTTCACCCTTTGTTTTGAGTGCCATTAGGAACGCTGCGATTTCACTATCTGTTATATCTTCATTCAATATCTTGCCAATGGCTTCTTTCATTTCCATTTCCGATATCGAGACTCCTTCAGACAATTTTTCCAAATAATCCTTCATTGGTACTTCCCTCCCTTATTAAATTTAAGAAATTGGCTAAAAGTTGTTTTCCATGTATCGTACCGACAGATTCCGGGTGAAACTGGACTCCATAAACAGGATAAGTTTCATGTTTCAGCGCCATAATTTCTTGATCATCCGTAGCGAATGCCATTGATTTCAAATGATCAGGTAACCTGGAGCTTTCAACGACCAGTGAATGGTAGCGCATGACTTCAAATGGATTAGGAATTCCACTGAACAAGTTTTCTTCATTGTGGCTTATAAGGGAGGTCTTCCCATGCATGATTTTTTTTGCTTGCTTCACGTTTCCTCCAAAGGTGTATCCTATAGCTTGATGACCAAGACATATACCTAAAATAGGAATCCGATTATAAAAAGTCTGGATAATCTCTACACAAATCCCTGCATTCTCAGGTCTTCCTGGTCCTGGTGAAAGAATGATGGCTTCTGGATTTAATGATGTTATATCGTCAATACTGATTTGGTCATTGCGATAAACTTGAATCCTCTCTCCCAATTCACCAAGGTATTGATAAAGATTAAATGTAAACGAATCGTAATTATCAATTAGGATTAACATGAATTCCCCCCCAAAAATCCTCTTAGTTTATTTATCGTTTCTTCATACTCTTGTTCAGGATCTGAGTCATACACAATACCTGCGCCGGCCTGTATATAGGCTTCATCTCCCTTTACGAGCATGGTTCGAATGGCGAGAGCAAAGTCCATATTCCCATCTGCGGAAATGTATCCGATAGCCCCTCCGTAAACACCCCTTTTGCTTTCTTCTATGTCATTGATCAATTGCATGGCACGAATTTTAGGAGCCCCTGCCACCGTTCCAGCGGGTAGGCAAGAAGCCAAAGCATCCAGCGCATTCAAACCTTCCCTCAACTGACCTTGTGCCTCTGAGACTATGTGCATCACATGCTTGAATTTCTCAACCTGCATGTATTTATTAACGGAAACTGTTCCAAATTCACACACTTTTCCAAGATCATTTCTACCAAGGTCAACTAACATTCTGTGTTCGGCAATTTCTTTTGGGTCGGTCCTTAATTCATTTTCCAAAAATTCATCTTCTTGTTTATCACGTCCACGTTTTTTCGTTCCGGCAATAGGATTGGTGTAAACCGTTCTTCCTTCCACTTTCACTAAGCTTTCCGGAGATGAACCTGCGAGTGTATACTCTCCGAAATCCACAAAGAACATATATGGGGAAGGGTTTTGAATACGGAGTTTTCTATAAAATTGAAAGGGATCACCTTTGAATTTTGCTTTCATTCGTTGCGATAGGACGATTTGAAATAGGTCACCGCTTTCGATGTATTTCTTCGCTTCCTTCACTCTTTCCATAAATAATTCTTTACTGATATAAGGTACAAATTTTCCCTTTTCACTTTCGTCTCCCACAGGTTCTGTAAAAGGCGCTTCAATTTGCTCTTTCCTCATTTGCATTTTTTTACCAATGCATTCTAAAGTTGAATTTTCAAGGGGATTTCCTATTATTAAAATCTTTTGTTCTAAATGATCGAAAGCAATGATTACTTCATAAAACATCAGGTGTACATCAGGCATGTTTAAAGGATCATTTAGCAAATTGCCTATGTTCTCAAAGTGGCGCGCGATATCATAGCCTACATAGCCAACTGCTCCACCTACAAAGGGAACGCTACAATCCAACTTTCTTTTATGGCTCAACATTTCCTTTGTAATATCAAGTGGGTTTCCAATGAAAGTTGTTCGTCCTCCCTCCTCCTTTATAACTTCAACCTCTTTCCCAAATGACTTGAGTTCAATTGTGGGATCAGCTCCGATAAATGAAAAACGCCCATTTTCCTGGTGCTTGTGAGAGCTTTCCAGTAAGAATTTCTTTTCGCCACTTAGTTTTTTCATGATGGTAATCGGTGTCAAATGGTCTCCCTGGATTTCAAAAACGAGTGGAAAATCTTTTAATAATTGATTTTTCATGATGATGCCCCTTTCAAACAAAATAAAAAAGTCCCCTATACGCACAGAAAAACTGTGCATATAGAGGACGATGCTTTAACCGCGGTGCCACCTCGATTGGAGCCAATTGGCTCCCTCTTTCGGATACGGGACTATTATCTGTCCGATATCCTATCCTTTTAACGGTGGAAACCCGTGCATTCCTACTGAAAATTCAGAACACCTCTCGCAAGTCCATTCTATATGGTCATTCGTACCGGCTCGCACCTGCCCCGGCTCTCTGAAACGAAAGAATCATATATACTCCTCTTGCTCAACGATTTACATTATTCTTTTTTATTGGCTCTTTTCACAAACTTTGTTGTTATTGGAACAAGAAAAAGCCGGCTTTAGGGCTTGTTCTATGCTGATACCCATAGGATCTATCGTTTAGAAATTTATTTTGAGGAAAAGAGCACGAAATAAGTATCTATACGTTTTGTTGCTTTATTCGTAAAAGCAACATCCAATGCGAAAACAGCTTTTTTAAATACAAAAAGGGCCTCCCGTCAATAAAGGACGAGAAACCCGTGGTGCCACCTTCGTTGGCTGCATGAAACAGCCCGCTTACCTGTATCGAAGCTGAAATCAAAGCTAAGCATGACAAAATCATACTTCTACCTTTGAACGCTTGAATACATGTCTCATGTAACGTTGAGATATTCGCCAAAGCCTACACCCATCAGGTTCGGTTTGGAAGCTCGGAAGTCCATTCACACCTACATCTACACTGATTCTCACCAACCATCAGCTCTCTGGAGTTTCTGTAAGGGTTACTACTCTTCGTCAATGCTTTTATCTTCAATTATTGTTTTTTATCATATTCTCTTCGCAAAAATAAGTCAATGATAAAATTAAAATTTTCAAAATATATTTCTTTTTTCCTGATTTATTGGAAAATTTTCACTCTGCTATTTGATTCATCTTAAACAAATATTAACGATAGCAGAAAAAACAAAGGCGGTATCAGACTTTGAAAGAAGAAATGGAAAACCTCTGTAAGCAAAAGAGTCGGAAACCTGAAGGTATAGGGGAACAAAAATGGGCTATCATGTCCATTTCTTCTATTCCGCTTGTCATGACATTAGGAAATTCGATGTTGATTCCTGTTTTACCATCGATGGAGAAGGAATTATCAATCTCTTCTTTTCAATCGAGTATGATTATCACCGTTTATTCTATTGTTGCGATTATCCTTATCCCTATTGCGGGTTATCTCTCTGACCATATCGGCAGGAAAAAAGTAATCATTCCAAGTCTTATCATTGCTGGTATAGGAGGAATTGTCTCAGGATGGGCAGCCTGGAAGATGAATGATGCCTATTGGATTATCCTTGTTGGAAGGGCACTTCAAGGCGTTGGTGCTGCTGGTGCAGCTCCGATCGTACTGCCACTTGTGGGCGACATGTTCAAAAATGAAGATGAAGTGAGCAGTACTCTTGGAATTATCGAAACTTCCAACACTTTAGGGAAAGTTCTTAGTCCTGTATTAGGCGCTTTTTTGGCCGGCATTGTTTGGTTCCTACCTTTCTTTTCGTTTCCCGTTTTCTGTGCGATATCATGCATTTTGATGTTGCTCTTAGTTAAGTGCCCAAAGAGTGAACAAGAGCCGATTCCATTTAAGAAGTTTTTTCAAAACCTTAAACATATCTTTAAGACGGAGGGACACTGGCTTTACGCCATTTTTTTAGTAGGTGGAATCTTGATGTTTGTCCTTTTCGGAGTCCTGTTTTATTTGACGGATGTTTTCGAGAAAGAATATGGGATTGTAGGAATAAAAAAGGGGTTGTTTTTAGCACTCCCGCTCGGCGCATTATGTCTATCTTCGTTTGTGACCGGAAAAATCATCAAAAAAAATAAAGTATTGATGAAGTGGCTCATCTTTGCAGGAATTGTCATATCCTGTATAAGCATAGCTGCGTTATATTTTTCAATAAAACTATGGTTCATTATCATCATGTTTCTCCTTAGTGGTATAGGAATCGGTGCGGGACTTCCTTGCCTTGATGCCTTAATTACTGAAGGAATTGAAAAAGAAGAAAGAGGTACAGTTACGTCACTATATAGTTCAATGAGATTTATAGGAGTAGCGGCTGGTCCACCCGTCATCGCGGTGTTACTAAAGCATTCGCACACATGGATTTTCATATTATTAAGCAGCATTAGTTTGATTGCTGCCCTCGTGACGCTAAAAGCGATACGTCCAAATGCTACAAAAGAGCAGTGAGATTTTCCTCACTGCTCTTCAACTATCTTAGTTTTTTATCGGTTTCTTTATCATTCCAATTAAAACTGCTGAAATAACCGAACCGATGATAATAGACAATGCATACAAAAGCACACCATTTTCGACTAATGGGATAACGAATAATCCACCATGAGGTGCACGCAAACCGATATCAAATGCCATTGACAGCGCTCCTGTTATAGCTGAACCAACAACAATGGATGGAATGACCCTTAATGGATCGGCTGCTGCAAAAGGTATGGCTCCTTCCGTTATAAATGAAAGTCCCATCACATAACACGCTTTACCTGCGTCTTGTTCCTGCTTCGTAAATTTATTTCTAAATATAGTCGTAGCAAGAGCAACGGCAAGAGGTGGAACCATTCCGGCAGCCATTACCGCAGCCATTGGCTCGTAAACACCATTTGCCAGTAATCCTGTACCAAAAACGTATGCGGCTTTGTTGACGGGTCCTCCCATATCGACGGCCATCATAAGACCTAGGACAATGCCTAATAAAATGGCATTTCCTGTTCCAAGACCTGTTAGCCAATCGGTAATGGCACTATTTAGCTGTCCAACAGGCTTGTTTACAACATAAAGCATAACAAATCCAGTAAGAGCAATTCCTAATAAAGGATAGATCAAAATCGTCTTGATTCCTTCTAGAGATTGTGGCAAACCAACAAATACTTTTTTCAATCCAACCACTAAATATCCTGCGAGGAAACCGGCGATAATTCCCCCTAAAAATCCTGCCCCACCACTTGCTGCCATCATACCGCCAACCATACCAGGAGCAAATCCTGGTCTATCGGCTATACTTAAGGCAATGAATCCAGCTAATACAGGAATAATCAGACCAAAGGCATTTCCACCGCCTATTGTCATCAAAGCTTCTGCAATAGGGTGATAGGATGGGTCTTCTGGTTTGAAAGCATTATACCCAAACATAAAGGAAATTGCGATCAGGATACCGCCTCCCACTACGAAAGGAAGCATATTGGAAACACCATTCATCAAATGCTGATAAAATCCTCCACGATTTTCCTTTTCATCAGCATCCGTTTTACCATGATCTTCTCCATTAAATACTGGAGCATCTTGCTTTAATCCTCTTTCAATTAGCTCCTTTGGTCGACGTATGCCATCTGCCACAGCAACCTTTATCACATGTTTGCCTTTGAATCTTGCCATATCAACATTGATATCCGCAGCAATGATGACAGCTTTTGCTTCTGCAATTTCTTCAGCAGTCAAGACATTCTTCGCGCCGCTTGAACCATTCGTTTCAACCTTAATCGTAATACCCATCTCAGCTGCTTTTGCTCTTAATGAATCCGCTGCCATATAGGTGTGGGCTATCCCTGTTGGACATGCTGTTACCGCCACAATTTCCGTTTTCTTGTCTATAACTTTGTCTTCGGTTTCGTCTTCTTTATCATAGCTGTCGATAATGTTAATGACTTCGGATTTAGATCTTGCATTCAATAACTTTTGACGTGCCTCTTTGATCATTAAGATGGACGATAAGCGAGATAAAGCCTCTAAATGAGTATTATTGGCTCCTTCTGGTGCTGCAATCATGAAGAACAAATGTGCAGGTTGGCCGTCTAATGATTCATAGTCAACACCGCTCACAGACCTTCCGAATGCGATGGCTGGTTCCTTCACTGCATTAGTCTTAGCATGGGGGATGGCAATCCCTTCTCCAATTCCAGTTGTACTCTGCTGCTCGCGTTTGATGATCGCTTCCTTAAATGCGTTAAGATTGTTTAGTTTTCCTGCTTCATATAAAATATTAGCCAACTCTTCAATGGCATTTTGTTTTTTATTGGTAGCCATTGATATGAGGACAGTCTCTTCTCTCAATAAAGCGGTAATCTTCATTCCGGTTTCCCCCTCCTATATCTCACTTATCACAAGCTGTGGTAAGATCTCTTCTATCTTTTCTTTTGTACAGAGATCCAATGAAAAAGCAGTGGCACTTCCAGCGGCAACACTAAATCGAAAGGCTTCTTCGATTTCCCTTTCTGTATATGATGCTGCTAAAAATGCGCCAACCATGGAATCACCAGCGCCAACTGAACTAACAACGCTCCCTTTTGCTACTGATGATAATAAAGTTTTTTCGTTATTCATGAATACTGCACCTTTGTCTGCCATAGAGATAATGATATTTTGAGCCCCACGCTCCAGTAGATTTTTCCCTAAAGGAATAACTTGTTGGACAGATGAAATTTCCACTCCAAACAAATCACCCAATTCATGATGATTTGGTTTAATTAGAAATGGTTCAAAAGGAAGCACGGCATCAAGTAAGTCACCACCAACATCCACCACAAACGCAGTGCCATTTTGTCTGCAAATTTGGGCAAATTCCAGATAGATTGACTGCGTTATGGTTGAAGGGATACTTCCTGACATGACTAGGACATCAAGATTGGTCAATTTCGTTATCTGTTCTTTTAAAGCTTCGAGTTGATCATCCTGAATTTTTGGCCCAGTTGCATTGATTTCCGTTTCATTTTTCGACTTTATCTTAATGTTGATTCGCGTATCTTCTTTCACACGGACAAATTCAGATTGCACTCCTTCAGATATAAGTTGATTTTCAATATAATCACCTGTAAATCCACCGAGGAATCCTAGTGCTTTGTTATCCACTCCTACCCTGCTCAATACTCTCGAGACATTAATCCCTTTTCCGCCTGGAAACTTCACTTCTGAACTAGTTCGATTCAATTCGCCTACCTTCACTTCTTCGAGTATAACGACGTAATCGACCGAAGGATTTAGTGTCAATGTATAAATCATGATGTCACAACCTTTATCGAAGTTCTGCCTGCGTACTGATTATGTGTATCAGTTTCTAATTCATTAGTAATGATTGTTGCTTCATGTATGTCAGCTATTTTGGCAAAATAAACTTCTGAGAACTTTGTTTCATCTGCTAAGACGAATACTTCCCTGGATTGAGATATGGCTTTTTGTTTGACTAGAGCCTCTTCTTGATCAGGTGTTGTGAATCCATATTGGGAATGGATCCCATTGACCCCAATAAAACATTTGTCAAAGCGGTAGAGTTCTAGACTAGCCAATGCTCCTCTACCAATGAGTGCGTTCGTTTTTGGTTTTGCATAACCGCCAATCACATAGGTTTGAATGCCCTTTTCCAGTAAATCATTTACATGCATTAAACCGTTTGTTACAACAACAATCTCTTTTACCGGTAAGAACTCAATCATTTCTTTTATGGTGGAACCTGCATCAAAGAATATGCAGTCTCCCTCTTCAATCAGGCTGGCTGCATATTGAGCAATTCGCTTTTTTTCTTGAAGGTTTTTGGCTGATTTTTCAATCATACTTGGTTCCTGAAGCTTTCCTTGCAGCCTAGCAGCTCCACCATGGATTCTTTTTAGATGTTTTTGCTCTTCTAACTGCGATAAGTCACGACGAATCGTAGACTCGGAAGTCTCAGTCAGATCAACTAAGTCCTGTATTTTAACAATATTTTTTTCTTTTAATATTTGAAGGATTAAACGATGTCGTTCTGGAGTTAGCATATCTCCACCACCTCATTTTTTATCTTAATGTCATCTTACTGTAACCGATTACATAAATCAACCAAAAACTTTCAAAAACATTCAAAATCACTCAATTTATATGACAGCTTTCAAAATATCATTACTAATTCGATTGCATTTAAGCAAACTTCTCTTACAACAAAGCAAAATACAACTGTACATTTGTGTTGACTCATAAGATTCAGTGTATAATAGTTAAATGGACTAAAATCATTACATGTAAAGGATGAAATTTCATGAATATCACAGGACATACTGTAGAAAAATTAGAAGATCCATTTGGATTACTCGTTGGGGATCGATATGAGTTCTTTCTAGATATCGAAGTGGATGAAGAAGACGAATTATATTCCGAAAATGGTGTTGGCTTGAAGCTTATTTATACAGTCAATGAAAATACTGATAAGATCTCACAATATCATTTTTTCGAAAGAGGAACAGGAAAGTTCTTTGATTTTTCTTTAGAGGAAGAGGAAGAAGAAATAGTGATTCAATACTGCAGATTCCATAAGGATGAAGAATAACAGTTTTTCTACATAAAAAAAGATGACAGATTTAGTATCTGCCATCTTTTTTAGTATTACTTAATAAAATTTTTGCTGTGGTTGACGATGACTTGCAATTCTTTCGACGTTAAACTCATGTCACTATTACAGATCGGGCACTTAGGTGTTTCACTGCTCTTAAAATTGTCACGAATCCAGCAGTTACATGTTTCTGAAACGCATTCCCAAACCTTTGTATCTTCTGTTACTATCTCTTCTTCATTTCTTCTCCCAAATGCCATTCTAAGACACCTCCATGAGTTTCAAACCATACCGTCTGTAAAAAATAAAAATCCCGGATTTATCCCGGAAATTGTATAACCTTTATTCTAACGACTGAAACAGCTAGTAAAATTAAAAAGTCGCACCTGCTTTTTATGGGGAGGAATCCCCGCATGTCTTAACAGTTACGACTTTTATATATTATGTTTATTAGATATTTAGTTGATATCTATTATTTTACCTTGAAAAACCTAAATCGTCAAATTTTAGTTGACTTGGCAGAATAAAAAGAAATGAGCTCTTCGATGGTTTCGTGAAGATCCGCGAATTGAAAACCTAGTTGTTTTGCTCTGTTTGTATTGATGCTCCACGATCCCCCCAAGCAGTATGGGGATGCATTTACAGAGGTCTTCTTTTGTTCGATAATCGCTTCTTTTCCAACCATTGATTCTATTTTTTGAATGAGTTCAGCTAATGAAATGTCTTTTTCGCACCCCGCATTTATCGGGCCTACATAATCATTATTTCCCATAACCAGCAAAAACTCCGCCGCATCTACAGAGGTGATAAAGCTATATCTCAAATTGAGATTTTCAATCCCAATAGGTTGAGAATCTATGATTCTTTCTACATGAAAACCGAATCTATCTGTATAATCATCTTTCCCTATCACAAGTGGAAAACGTACGCAAACAACTTCCATATTGGATTGGTCGCTCAAAACCTTTTCAGCTGCTCTTTTTGCTTCTTGGTACCCTGCGAAGCCTGGATACTCTCGACGTCCTTTAAAAGTAAAATGAAAGTCCTCTGCCTTAAAAACTTCCTCTTTGTGTTGTGTACCAAACTCATAAACTGCCATTGTTGAAGTGAAAATATATCGATGGACCTTTCCGTATAGAGCGTCAACTGCCTCTAGAGCTTCCAAGGGTGAGTAGCATGTTTGATCATAAACAACATCCCATTTTCTCACTTTAAATGCTTCTACTAAGCTATGTTTGTCTTCCCTGTCGATGATCAATCTTTCGATCTTATCTCCAAAAGGGTCACTTGTCATACCCCTTGTGGCAATCGTTACGTTGTTTCCTTCTTCTATTAACCGTTGTACCAATCTTTTACCAAAAAATTGCGTTCCTCCGAGCACAAGTACATTCTTCATCATTATACCCCTTTAATTAATAATCCTAAAATCTGTCTATAAAATATTTCGACAAACGTAATAAAAAAACCTACCACTTTTTTATAAATTTCTAAAAACTTTAATTATCTTTTCTTTGCGCTCATGAAGATCTCAATAAAATCGAGAATGAATTGCTGTAAATCCATTTCCATGCCAATCCAGTCTAGCTGTTCCCCTTTCACTTCCTCCGGTTTAGGTCTAAAGTCAGCAATTGTTTTTCCCGCCAGTTTTCCATATAGCTCTACTCGAACCCGTTTAGGAATATATTTCACCATGTCTGGATTCGTTAATGCACTCAATGGAACAACATCGTGAAGCGGAGCCCCTTTAATTCCTGGTACAAGTTTCTTATAGGCTTCAAAATAGAAATCGAAGGCAGGTTTAATTAGATCTTTAAATGGAGAGGTACTATTTTTTGCTATGAACTCGATGACATCAGGTGTGATGATTGCTTTATTTGTAATATTCAATGGGTATAAATGGATATTTCTAGCTTTCTCCATAACAGAATCAGCTGCTATCGTGTCTGCATAAAAATTTGCCTCTGCTTCTGGAGTAACGTTACCTGGAACAAAAAATGCTCCCCCCATAATATAAAACGCTGATACATCTTTAAAAGCATCTTTTCCATATATGATAAACGGTAATGCCAAATCGGTAAGTCTACCTACGCCAACAATGATGAGATTCCTTTTATACTGCTGAACAATCTGGATGATTTTATCGATGTCATACACATTCACATTTTTTAAATTAGATGGAGGCCGAATGGGGCCCAGTCCTTCTTTTCCATGAATTTCAGGATAGAACGTTGTAGGTTCTCCCGATAATGGGCCCGCTACCCCAGCAATGATCGGGATATCTTCTCTTCCTGCCAGTTGCAGTAAATAGGCTGTATTCATGATGGATTGCTCTTTTGTTATGTTGCCGTAGCCGCTCACAACCCCTACGACATTCAGTTTCGGATTTAACAAAGCATACATGAGAGCAATTGAATCATCGACACCGGAATCTACAAACATCAATATATTTTGCATTTCTCTCTCCTCCTCTCAAAAGCATCTTCCCTAAATGTTATTCATTCTTTCTTAAAAAAAGAAATCCATTAGAAAAGCGCAAGCGCCCTCTGCACAAGTAAAGACCACTTGTGCCTGCGATGTATTTCCAAGTAGCTTTCCTTTGTGTTCAGCCCCGACAGGCATAAGACGAATCGCGCAGGAAATCCGAATCTGTAGCGATTTGGCTTATGACCAAGGTTGTTTCGGCTTTAGGAAACAACCCCGAGGGGCTGGGCGCTGGAGCTAGACAGCTATCTCCGTTAAATTTTTATACTTTCTTATCTAAAAAAAAAAGACCTTTTAAGGTCTCTTAAGAATCTGTTTCCTCAACCGTCCGTATCGATTTTTGAATCTCCGCTTCCAGTTCATTTACCCTTTCTTTTGTTTCGCTATCACTCCAGCCAAAACGAGTTGACATATACCCGATAACATCATCTTTATGTTTCTGGACCAATTGAATATTAAACAACAAATACCCGGTACGTCTATAAAAAAAGTCAACAGGGGTTAAGACCATTTCATGTGCAATGCTATAAGCAAGTTCCGCATATAAAGAAAGCGGAATTGATGGAAGTTCATCTCTGGATTCCGCTATTATTTCGAACAGAACCTTGCTATTTGATCCGTATTTTTCAACCAATCGCTTTGCTTCTGATTCAGTTAACCCTGCCTTGACACCGGCTGGGATTCCTTTTCGCACATATTGTTTAAACCCCTCTGACCCACCTACATCTCCTCCAGAAATCGGCAAATGCTGGGTTTGACACTCACTTCGCACTCCAGGGGAATGAAGCTTCATTGCAAGTATGTCGACAACTGTTTCAGCCATTTTACGGTAACCAGTCAACTTCCCTCCAGCAATTGTAATCAAGCCTGATGGTGACTTCCAAATTTCGTCTCTTCTCGAAATTTCTGAAGGATCCTTCCCCTCTTCATATATAAGCGGCCTAACTCCTGCCCAGCTGGATTCAATGTCTTCAGAATTCAACTCCACCGTCGGGAACATATAATTTATGGCCTTTAGCAAGTAGTCTCTATCATGATTCGTCATTGCCGGCTTTGCAATGTCATTATCAAAAAAAGTATCAGTCGTTCCTACGTAAGTTTTTCCTTCCCGGGGTATCGCAAATATCATCCGTCCATCTGGCGTATCAAAATAGATGGCTTGCTGCAAAGGAAACTTCGATTCATCGATAACAATATGGACGCCTTTGGAAAGCCTTAATTTTTTACCATTTTTTGAGTGGTCCTTTTCTCGGATCGTATCCACCCACGGTCCAGTAGCATTGACGACAACATTAGCTTTAATAGAGAAATCTTCCCCGCTCACTTTGTCCTTTACCACAGCTCCAACTGCCTTTTCTTCCTCATAGAGAAGATTCACAACCTTGGCATAATTGAGTGCATCAGCTCCATTAAGTTGAGCAGCCTTTATCACTTCTATTGTGAGTCTGGCATCATCCGTTCGATACTCTACGTAATAGCCACCACCCTTTAACCCGGTTCTCTTTAAAAGTGGCTCATAGTCGAGCGTTTCTTTTGAGGAGAGCATTTTTCTCCGTTCCTCTTTCTTCACACCTGCTAAATAGTCATATACTCTTAAACCGATGGATGTACTAAATTTCCCGAAAGTTCCCCCTTTATGTAACGGGAGAACCATCCATTCAGGAGTAGTTACATGCGGTCCATTTTCGTATACGATTTCCCTTTCCTTACCCACTTCTGCAACCATCTTCACTTCAAATTGTTTTAGATATCTAAGACCGCCATGAACAAGTTTGGTAGAACGGCTTGAAGTCCCTGCGGCAAAATCCTGCATTTCGACAAGTGCTACTTTAAGACCCCTTGTTACAGCGTCCAACGCTATTCCAGCACCCGTAATGCCTCCACCTATAATCAACACATCATATTGGTTTTCTTTCAGGGTGCGAATATATTCATTTCTTTTCAAGTTAGAAAAGCTCATTGTATGACCTCCTATGGTGAAAAAAGACCCGAACAATTTCAGGTCTTTATTTTTGCATTAGGCTCTTTTCGTAAATTTTGTTGCTCTACCAAACAAAAGTAAAAATCGGCTTTTGGATTTTTACGATTCTTATTCGAATAAGGTTGGAGAACTTATCGAAAAGAGCCCCGAAGCCAATAATAATACGTATTGGAAGAATGATTCGAAAACAACAATCAATGCGAAAACAGCCTTGCATTAAATATTCACTTATACCATTTCTATTCAAAAATGAAACGACTAACTGAATGAAAGTAATAGTTTATTTAAAACACATGGCAGCGTTGATTGCTTTCTTCCAACCTGAAGAAATTGAAATTCTATCTTCTTCATTCATTTCAGGTGAAAATCTTTTATCTAATGCCCAATGCTTACTAATCGATTCCTTACTTTCCCAATAGCCTACTGCAAGGCCAGCCAAGTAGGCAGCTCCTAATGCAGTTGTTTCACTCACTTTTGAACGTTCAACTGGAACACTTAAAAGGTCACTTTGAAATTGCATCAAGAAATTATTCTTTACTGCCCCACCATCAACCTTGAGCGTTTTCAACTTAATTTCGGAGTCAGCTTCCATTGCAGAAATGACATCGTTTGTCTGAAAGGCAAGCGATTCTAAGGTTGCTCTTATGAAATGTTCCTTTTTCGTTCCACGTGTTATGCCGAATACAGCACCTCTAACTTCACTATCCCAATATGGTGTTCCGAGTCCGACAAAGGCAGGCACGACATATACCCCTTCGGTTGATTGCACTCTTACAGCATAATCTTCGCTATCACTGGCGTTCTTTATCATCCTCAACCCATCTCGGAGCCACTGTAAGGCAGAACCCGCTACAAATATGCTACCTTCTAGAGCATACTCAACTTTCCCATCCACTCCCCAAGCAATTGTGGTCAATAAGCCATGCTCAGATTGAACAGCTTTAGTGCCTGTATTCATGAGCATGAAGCATCCTGTCCCATATGTATTTTTTGTCATCCCTTCTTCGAAACATGCCTGACCAAATAGTGCTGCCTGCTGATCACCGGCCATGCCGCTAATAGGAATTTCTTTACCGAAAAAGTGGTGTGCCGCAGTTACTGTGTAGATTTCAGATGATGGCCTTACTTCTGGCAACATCGATTTAGGAACGTTTAATAGTTCCAACAATTCATCATCCCACAGAAGATCATGAATGTTAAACATTAACGTCCTTGACGCGTTTGAGTAATCTGTTACATGCTTTTTTCCACCCGAGAGCTTCCATACGAGCCAAGTATCAATCGTCCCAAATAACAATTGACCATCATTGGCTTTTTCGAGCGCTCCATCCACATTGTCGAGTATCCATTTCACTTTCGTTCCTGAAAAGTAAGCATCGATAAGCAATCCTGTTTTCTTTTTAAAAGTTTCATTTAGTCCTTCTTTTTTCAGTTGTTCACATATTCCTGCTGTTTGTCTCGATTGCCAGACAATTGCATGATAAATAGGTTCGCCGGTTTCCTTATCCCAAACCACTGTCGTTTCCCTTTGGTTGGTAATCCCGATACCTGCTATTTGTTCAGGTCTTACTCCCGATTCAGTCAAACAAGTGGCAATCACAGATAAAATGCTGCCCCATATCTCGTTGGCGTTGTGCTCTACCCATCCTGGATGAGGAAAATACTGTGTAAACTCCTTCTGAGATGTATGTACCGCTTCCCCGTTTTCATTAAAGAGCATCGCTCTTGAACTTGTCGTCCCTTGATCAAGGGACAATATATATTTTTGCATTGAATTTACCTCCCCGCTTCTTGGGCATAATCATCCATTTGTAAAATTTATTCTCTTGCCGTTCAAACATGATTAATATGAAAACGTTTAGGATTTTATATTTTTGCGAAACTCATAGTAGTGATAACCAATAAAACATACTGTCAACCATGCTCCTCCTGCACTAAAACCTGCAATGATATCACTCGGAAAATGAACACCTAAGTAAACACGGCTAATCCCTATTAAGGCTATTATAGCAACCATCACGAAGACTCCAAAATATTTCCATAGGTTTTTCTTAGCAAAATGGACGATTACAAACGCGAGCGCACCATAAAAGATGAAAGATCCCATTGAGTGTCCACTGGGGAAACTGAAACCTACTTCTGAAATGAGTGGCTGAATATCAGGTCTTTCTCTTTGAAAGATGTTTTTTAGCAGTATATTGAACACTGCACCTAAGGTGGATGATACTGCCAGAAAGATACTTAGAGAATATTTCTTCAGAATCCATAAAATTAATGTACCAACAATGACACCAAAAGTAATCCATTTAATAGAACCTAAGAAAGTGATGAATATCATCACTTCCGTAAGGCGATCTGATATAAAGTTTTGTACAAATTGGATAACCGTTCGGTCAAAAGAAACCAGTTCATTTTCTTTGAGTTCTTCTGAAATTTCAATGAAGCCTTTTATGAAAAAACTTAATATTAATAGTACTGAACCTATATGTAACAAATTTTTCTTCGTTACGTTTTTCATCATACTTATCTCTCCCTTCTCCTTCTTATTACCACCGATAAGACGAAAAAAACCGATCTAGGAATATCATAGATCGGTAAATAGGGATCATGCTTGTTTTTTGGCTTTTACCGGCGCTTTTGGTCTTGGAGCCTTTTTCTTTGCAGTTGTTGTTGTCGTGTTAGAAGGTTTTGTACGATCTATCGATGCTTGTAAAGCTGCCATTAAATCTGTAACATTTGATGGCATTTCTTTCGTTCCTTTTGTAGCGGTTTCCGTTCCGAGTTTCCGCTTCTCTTCAATCAATTCAAGCAATGCGTTTCGATATTCATCTGTATATTTGGATGGATCGAATGTGGTAGAAAGCTGATCAATGAGCAACATCGCAGTCTCCAATTCATTTTTCGTCACTTTGTCTTCAGAAGGCACATTCGGAACGTCCTCTGCAGATCGAACTTCATCCGGGTAGTGTATGGTTTCCATAATGAGTATGTTTTGATATACCCGAATAACGGCCATTTGTTCCTTAGATCGAATGACAATGCGAGCTAAGCCAACTTTATTTGTTTCTTCAAGCGCCTTTCTTAATAAAGAGTACGCTTTTCCCCCCGTATCATTTGGAGACATAAAATAGCTTCTGTCAAAATAGATAGGATCTATTTCATTCATATTTACAAAATCAATGATTTCTACGGCTTTGTCTTCGTTTTCTTTTTTCAATTTTTCTAAGTCTTCAACATCCAAGACTACATATTTTCCTTTTGTATATTCATAAGCCTTTACAATCTCCTCACTCTCCACCTCTTTTTCACAGGCAGAACAAACCTTCTCATACTTGATTGGAGCGTGACAGGCTTTATGCAGAGTCCTTAACTTTACGTCTTTGTCTTCAGTGGCAGTATGAAGTTTTATTGGTATATTCACTAACCCGAAGCTAATGCTTCCTTTCCACATCGTATGCATAGGAATCCTCCATTTTTTAATTATTGTTCCACGAGCAAATTCCTTCATGCCCAATAAGATTTGGCAAATGACTAAAAATCTCTCTTACAGAAAGAATATGAATAAATCGCTATATGGGAGGGGCTTAGTTTGAAACCCATGCTTCCAACGTTGTCATTCAACATCCCAAATCTTCCCGATTTCTTCCACGAAGTTAAGTACGACGGCTTTCGTGCTATTTTGTCTTGGGATGAAACAGGTATCGAAATCATGAGCAGAAATGGGAAGTCTTTGCTCTCTAACTTTCCTGAAATACGCCTTTTTTTAGAAAAAAATGCAGAATTACTTAAGCCCTTCCTTCCTTTCATGTTTGACTGTGAACTTGTTTGCTTGAGTAATCCCTTTCGAGCTGATTTCTCGGCCTTGCAAGTAAGAGGGCGCTTAAAAGCTAAAAAGACTATTGAGGAATATGCCGTATCTCGTCCATGCCACCTTATGATATTCGACCTTTTACTTCTCAAAGGTCAATCTTATAAGGAAAAACCTTACGATATGCGAAAAGAAGCTTTGAAGGAGTTCTTCCAGGCAGCTGGCTTTCATCTACATACTGACAATTTTTCAGAACAACTCTTACAATTTGTGAAACCTAATGAAGACTATTCGGAATTAATGGGGAAAATCGAGCTATATGATGGTGAAGGTATTGTATCAAAGAAGAAGACAAGTACATGGGAAGAAGGAAAACGATCGTTAGATTGGATTAAATCAAAAAACTGGAAGTATGTAGATTGCTTTGTGACCGCATATGAAAAGTCAAATGGCTATTTCCACCTTGCTATTTATAAAGAAAAAAGAATCGTGAAAATAGGTCAAGTACTTTTCGGACTAAAGCCTGATGAAAAGCAGGCCCTTTTGCAGATAATAAAAGGAAATAAAAAAAGTGAAGACGACCATTTTCTATACATAGATCCATCTATTTGTCTTCAAGTAAAATATCTTGAAATTTTCGAAAATCAACTTAGAGAACCTCATTTTCACCAATTCCTTTTTCATCGAATACCAGAGGATTGTACATACGAGGTTTTCCAAAGACAACAGAAAAATCTGCCTGAGCAATTGGAAATGACTCACCCCGAAAAACCTATATGGCATAAGATTGATATTAAAAAAATTGATTATGTAGACTATCTACGGGGTGTTTCACCATATATGCTTCCATTTCTTAAGAACCGTTTGTTAACAAGCATTCGATTTCCCCATGGCATAACTGACGAGGCCTTTTTTCAAAAAAACTGTCCTGATTATGCCCCAGAGTTTGTCGAATCAATGAGCCATGAAGGGATTAGGTACATTGTATGCAATAACTTAGAAACACTCATTTGGCTTGGTAATCAGTTAGCCATTGAATTGCACATCCCTTTTCAGGAAGGGAATTCCGATCAACCTGATGAAATCGTCTTTGATTTAGATCCACCCTCTACGGATTTTTTTCATCTGGCGATCAAAGCCGCTCAATTACTGAAAGTTACGTTAGATAGCTTGAATTTGACAAGTTTTGTTAAGACATCGGGCAATAAGGGGATTCAGGTTTACATCCCGTTGCCAAAAAAGACATTTACTTATGAACAAACGGGTATGTTTACAAGTTTTATGGCCGATTTCCTTGTAACGTCTGACCCTGAATCGTTTACGATTGAAAGATTAAAGAAAAATCGAGGCAGAAGGCTTTATATTGATTATCTTCAGCACGGAGAAGGTAAAACTTTGATCGCGCCATACTCGGCAAGAGGTAATGATTTTGGTGGTGTTGCGACACCATTATATTGGAATGAAGTAACGGAAAAACTGGGGATAGAAGATTTTAACATAAAAAACACCCTTGAAAGGCTCAAGAATGTAGGAGATCCCTTTAATAATTATGAACAAGCAAGGGAAAATCAATCTTTTTCACAAATCTTACAAATGCTTGAGGAAAGAAAATAGAAAAGAGGATAGAGTTTCTCTATCCTCACATCCAATCCTTTAATAATGTTTGGACTTCGGTTTGAAGCTTACTGAAAATTCCCTGCTCTTCTAATTCGTTCTTCCTGACCACTTGATAGGAAGACATAGAGTTTTCGACATCGACCGTACACTTAAATAAATATGTCGCATTACCGATTAAGTCAATATGATAACGTCCATCTTCTTTATGAGCCACACATTGAACTTTTCCGCCATTATTATAAACATTGACCTCTTTCTCGAATTCATTGATTCCTTTTATACATGTAACCAGTGTTGAAGCAGACATGGCTGTCCCACATGCATTCGTAAAGCCTACTCCTCTTTCGAAAGTACGGACATATATATGACCGGGCTTTAAGTCTTTTACAAAACTCACATTAACACCATCTGGACAAAACTCATTTGGTCCGTTAAGATATTCACTGATTTTCTTTTGTTCATCGGAAATGACTTGTTCGGTTTTAACGATCGCTACTAAATGCGGATTAGGGACCGCTAATGCTGAAAACTCCACAGAATCTGAAATTCCTGGAATCCTGTCAAACATAAGCTCCGTCTTTTCTATATTCAAAGGTAAGTCTTTCGTTTGTAAAGAAACTGGAGATATTTCTACCTGATAAGTAGCAACTTCAGGATACATCTCCTCTCTCTTTTCAACCTTCAAATCCGCTTTCATTGTCTCGACTACCGCTTTGTTTATTCCTTTTAGTTCACAAACGTATCTAGCGACGCATCTAAGACCGTTTCCGCACATCGAAGCTTCTGACCCGTCTGCATTAAAAACACGCATTCTAGCGTCTCCACGGTTACTTTCTAGAACAAATAGTATTCCATCTGCACCAATTCCGTTTTTACGGTCACATAATAGTTGTGTCAAACGACTTCTTTCACTTTCTGTAAATGAATATGGATGGCTGATTTCATCAATTAATAAGAAGTCATTCCCAGATCCATGGCACTTTATCAATTCATATTCCACACTAAATTCCTCCATTGTGATTTCCTTATGAACATAAGATACTATCTATAAATGTAAAAAGAAAGCCTGACGATTTCTTCGTCAGGTTCTTTATGCTTTGCCCATTTCCATTTTCATTAAGTTATTAGACCAATTTATTGCTTCTTGGTAATAGTGAAGCAAATCCTCTTCGATTAGTCCAAGTTTTTCACAGTGATGATTGACGGATTCCCAATCACCTTTTTCAATTGCGACACTTAGATCTAAAGCGTCCTTATAATGATTTTGCTTTCCTTTTAAGGCATCACATATATCCTCTTGGAGCGGTAAGTCATGCAGCACTTTTTCCATTGGCATACTTAGCATTGTATCCATCATAGAGAACATTCCTGTCATAAAAATGGCAGACACATTGTCTGGATTGTTCATTTTTACAGCGATATATTCACACATTTTGGCACGAGTCAAACACATGCTCGTCATTTCTCTAGATAATCCTTGCTTATTTGAAGCAGTTTCTCTAACAGCTAGTACATAAATCCATTTTCTAATTTCAATTAGGCCCAGCATAACAATAGCCTGACGTATAGAATTAATCTTATTCCGAGGTCTATATGAAGGTGAATTTATCAATTTTAATAATTTGTAGGATAGTGAGAGATCTTGTTCTATCAATTTCGTAATCAAGTCGATACTTTGTTCGGACTCGGAAAGATGGGCAATTATTTGATAATATGATTGAAAATAAGAAGGCACATCATGGGTGGATACAATCACCGGTTGAGAAAAAAAGTATCCTTGATAATAGTCATAACCTTCATTCTTGGCAGATTCAAATTCTTCTCTTGTTTCAATTTTTTCTGCCAACAATTTTTTATTAAGCCGCTTGGCAATAAGTTCAATTACTTGTCTCATTTTTTCATTTGTTTGTCTAAAATCCACTTTAATGATATCAGCATGTTGGATAAGTGGTATACAATAAGGATTTTTATCATTAAAAACAAAATCATCCAATGCAATTTGATAACCGAGTTCTTTCAGTTCCTTGCAAATATTTAACAATCCTTGATTGAGCTCCACTGTCTCTAGAATTTCAACGACAATTTCACTGGGTCTAAAGTATGTAGGAAGTCTTAGTTGTAGTAAATTTTCCGTAAAATTAATGAAGCATGGCTTCCCATTGGAAAGTTCATCAATACCTATATTCATGAAAGAATTTATGATCACATCAGTAGTAGCTTCATCACCATTTATCTCTGAAAAACGATTGATTTGACTACTTCGATATAGTAGTTCATAGGCAAAAACTTCCTCATTTACTGTGAAGATTGGCTGCCTGGCTACAAAAACCTCCATTGATAATCCCCCATTCAAAACTGGCAAATTACCCCTATCTTGCAGATAAAGCTTTAATCCGCCTAACGAAAACATTTTCTTATTTTTAATTATGCTGAATTTCGCATATTTTGTAAATACAATCTCTCATTTTTTGCCGTATTTTGTAAGAATTCGTCTATTATTTTACAAATATTCCTTCAACAGCATACTCACACAAACCAATCTTTCTGAATCTAGTAAATTTTCATCAAAAGTTAAAACCGGTGTATTTGGATCGGGAAAACGTTTATTCCATTCTACGGATAACCATCCCTTCCTTAAGCGAGCCAATCTTTTACCATCACGAACAATTTGATCATCCATAAAAAAATAGGAACTATTGAGAACTCCAACCTGATTTCCATTTGATGAAACGACCTCAGCATTTTTGCCGACTTGAAAAAAATTATCCTTATCCTTTTGGAAACTTCCCAAGTATTCATGATACTGACCATAAATATCCATTAAACCCTTACTCTTTTTCAATATTATCGTGCTTAATATCGTTTCTTCATGATCAACAAGCTCATATTTAAGTGGATGATCGCTACCCGACAACAAGCTTTTCACTTTAGCAGATAACTTATCCTTTTTTTGTTTTAAAGCAGCTACAAGATATCCATTAGGTTGAAAAAAAAGAATAGTGTCCTCTTCCTCTTCGGAATGAAGAATCAAAAACTCCCTACAATCCATCCATCTATAATATTCTTTCATGTTACATTTCTCGTTGGCCGAATCCAATGCCATTTTATTACGCTTTAAATACAGTTGGTAACTAGAATAACTATATATAAAAAAAGGCAGATTTAAGATTAACAGTTGTTCATTTCGGAACACAAATAAAGATAGTACCATAAAGAAAATTATAGGAAACAATGCAACAATACTTGCGTTTAATGAAAGATTTGCACTCTGTTTATAGTATTGATCTATTTTCATATGACGAGCCCCTATCCAAAATCAATTAATATATTCTATTAAAAAAATTGAAATTAAATGATAAATTACTAGAATAAATTTTAGGCTAAGGAGAATGATAACAAAGAAAGGCACAAGCTAAGTGCTCGTGCCTTTCAACGATGATCACAAGAGATGCTATCTACTAAAGTAAACGAAATACGAGTGGCATACGATAATGTTGTCCTTCAAATGCTTTAATGGCCGCAACAATATTGAAAATAAAAGCCAATGTTCCAACAATCCATAATGCAAGGAATCCAATAACAATAATTGTCAGAAGTCCACTCACAAACATATAGACAGTGTAGGAAATCATAAAGTTAAAATACTCTCGACCATGATAGTCAATAAAAGATGATTCATCCTTCTTGAAGAGCCAGATTAAAAGCGGACCCAATATTGGAACAAAGAAATTAAGTACATAAATGGCCGCTGCAAGTAATTTTTCATCATTCTTTGGCATTTTTTAGCCTCCTAAAAAATTCAATCTATATTATTACTACGTTAAGGTGTGGTATAAGTTTCATCTCTTTTTATTTTGCATAAACTGTTTAGAAAGAAGATTGGCAAGAAACCAATCCTTCAACATTAGTTCGATTGAAAGTTTCCATATCACTTTGTTAAAATGAAAAGAAAAGTTTTTGCACCTTATACATGAGGAATGGTTTAATATGACTTCAATACTCTTAAAGAATGCGACAATTTATCCAATCACTTCAGAACCAATTCTAAATAGTGATCTATTGATAGAAAATGGTAAAATCAGCAAGATAGGAAAGAATCTGGTTATAGATTCAACGGTTAAGATAATTGATTGCAATAATAAATATCTGTTCCCAGGCTTTATTGATGTCCACACACATTTAGGTTTATATGATGAAGGCACAGGCTGGGCAGGAAACGATGCGAATGAAACAGTTGAACCCCTAAGTCCCCATATAAGGGCCATTGATGGTGTTTACCCGCTCGACGTTGCCTTTTCAGATGCAGTGAAATATGGAATTACTACCGTACATGTCATGCCAGGAAGCGCGAATGTCATTGGTGGAACAACCTCCGTAATTAAAACAGCTGGAAAAAACATCAAAAAAATGATTGTAAAAGAAATAGCTGGGTTAAAGATCGCTCTTGGCGAGAACCCAAAGCGGATTCATAGTCACGGCAACAATGATTCCATCACAAGAATGGGGATCATGGGAATGCTCCGTGAGGCCTTCTATAATGCGCTACATGCAAATAACCCCGACTTCTTAAGAAATGCACCTTTGGTTATGGCTTTAAAGAAGGAGATTCCCGTCAGAGTTCATGCGCATAGAGCAGACGATATTATTACTGCTATTCGACTTGCGGAAGAGTTTAATCTCGATTTAAGAATTGAACACTGTACAGAAGGGCACCTGATTGCAGAGGAACTTGCAGGACTAGATTTAAAAGTTTCTGTTGGTCCGACTCTCACAAGAAGGTCGAAAATTGAACTTAAAAACAAGACATGGAAAACATATAATGAATTGACGAGAGTTGGTGTCGAAGTGTCCATCACAACAGACCATCCTTATACACCAATTCAATATTTAAATTTATGTGCTGCCCTTGCCGTTCGTGAAGGATTATCCGAACAGAAAGCTTTAGAAGGTATTACCATCCTGCCTGCAAGAAACCTTAGAGTTGACAATCAACTTGGAAGTATAGAAGAAGGAAAAGATGCCGATCTTGTTCTATGGAGCCATCATCCTTTCCACTTTTTATCCAAGCCTAAATGGACGATGATTGCCGGAGAATTTGTATATCAGGAAAATTAATAGATTGTAGAAATTTGGCATAAAAAAGCAGAAAATATCCGCGAAAAAACTATTTCTTTTTCGAAGATTTTTTTGTATGATATTCTAAGTGTTAAGAAAACAAATATGAAAAAAATATGTTTGTAATATAAAATTAATACTTAACGTTTAAGATACAATGTAATAGGGAAGGCAAATGGTGCGCCACCAGTTTACTGGTTCTAGTGGGTTCGATTCCCACCCCGAAATTTTTTATCTTCACAAAAAATTTCGAGGGTGGATCTATACTTTTGTATGGAATTGGACTGCCCAGAATTGGAGGGATACTCATGCTCAAAAAACGTGATCTTCACGAAAGCCATGTTTTGTTTGACTTGATGACGCACCCCGATGTCTTCCCTTTCGTGCGCCATAAAGCAGATACCTATGATGAATTCTTATTTATGACCAAACAAACCATTGAGGCTGAAGAGCGTGGTGAATTGATCTCAAGGACTATCCTGGACGAATGGGGTAATCCGATTGGGACTATCAATTTGTTTGATATTGAAGACGGTGCCGGATTTTTAGGCACGTGGTTAGGCAAGCCCTATCATGGCAAAGGCTACAACAACCCAGCTAAAGATGCCTTTTTTGATGAATTGTTTTATCAATTAGGAATCGAAACCGTTTTTATGAGAATACGTAAAGTAAACATTCGTTCACTTAAGGCTGCTGAGAAATTACCTTATGCTATAAAAGCAAATGAGACTCGCCCATTAGTGTATAGTCAACTTAATGCAGATGCTGAAATATATGATCTCTATGAGATTTCCAAAGACCAATACACATTGCATGTAAAACGTAATGGTTCCATGCATGAAGAACCATCACATCTTCTTGAAGCATAATCTAAATTCCAAAAGACTAAATCATATGATTTAGTCTTTTTTCTGTGTTCCGCTATGAATTGGTTTCACTCTACTAACTCAGTAAATTCAGATGACATGCCCCTACATCTTAAGAAATCCTCGAGTTCTTCATCTGTTACTGTTTCAAATCTGCCATCATGGAATAAAATCTGAGTTTGGTTAGGATTTATCCTGTTTAAGTCAAAGCTCATATTATCCACACCTTTTCATTTAGACTTAGGTCTATTTTTAACAATAACTTAGATTTCATTCTTAAAAATTGCACATTTCACAAATTTATAAAAATAAAAACTTCTTAATGATAATTTAAGAAGTTTGGTTTACATAATAATGTTATGTTATTCTTTTGTGTTCGAATCACAATATTCAACATATAGATTTCTAATAATAGAGGTTTTATATAGCTCCAATTTTTTTCTTTCGATTGGGTGTTTAGATAGACCTTTCTGCTTTAGTTGTTGAATGAACCAACCTTTTGAATATTGATATGCCATCAAGATTCCTCCTCTATCTTACAGTCCTCCCTTTCAAATTATGTTTAGCTCGGAAGAACTATTCCTCTGAATAGGCAAAAAATAAGCAGTTAATCTAATTGATTAAACTGCTTTGATTAGTATATTTTTCAGGTGCAATTAGAGACGAATCAGAAATCGTTGCTTTTTCATCAAATACTTCCAAAAAAGCATCTACAATGTCAGCATCCCATTGAATTCCCTTTCCTTCTTGTAATATCTTAATTGCTTTTCCAGGCTCCATTCCCTTTCGGTAAGGCCTGTCAGATGTCATGGCATCAAATGCATCAGCTACCGCAATAATCCTACCGAACAAAGGAATATTGTTTCCAGATAAACGATCTGGATAGCCTCTCCCGTCTACTCGTTCATGATGGGAACGAACACCAGGCAATAAACCAATCATCTTATCTGCTGGTTCAACTTGTTTCAAAATCCTTTCACCAATTACAGGATGAGCCTTTATCTGTTCATACTCTTCGTCAGTCAATTTCCCGTCCTTCAACAAAACATAATCCGGTACACCTATTTTGCCTATATCATGTAATAGTGCGGAACGATTTAACCGATCTACTTCGGCTTCATTAAGATCAAGTTTTATTCCAATTCTTTTAGAATATGTTGCAACCCTCATGGAATGACCAGCGGTATACGGATCTCTTGCATCAAGTGCTGCGGACAATACAGTCAAATAGCTCTCAAGAAGCTGTCGGTTCTCTTCTTCTCTGTGCTGAATTTCAGATATCATTTTATTAAAGCCCGAAAATAAGTAAGAAAATTCATCTGTATATACATTTGTCTTTAGATATCCATATTTCTGGTTTTCAACATCTTTCATCATTCTGAGAAGATGGGATATAGGTTCTTCAATGTCCTTGGCCATAAAGCGTGATACAAGTACCGCATAAATAAATGTCACAATCAAGATTAAGCCTGCCCATTTCCAATACAAAAGGCTTTCTTCACCTGTTAAATTTTCAAGTTTCACTTGACCCGCTAGCACAAAGAGAATGATGGGAAAAATACTAATCAGTAACACAGATGCGCGGAATTTCACTTTTACACGCACCCCGCTGTTTGTCGGCATTGCTATAGAAGGAGCATCATCATGTAAAATATCTTTTAGAAAAATTGAGATGGGTTGAATTGCATTTGTAGTCAAATAAAATTCAAACAAGGCGTGCATACTTGCCACTAGTATGCTTGCAATGAATGCATAGAAAATATAAACAGAGGGCAAAGACAAACTATTATTTTTGATAAAGAAATGCGCCAGAGTCATAGCAGGAACACTTAATCCAAATAAGTGTGGTAATAGGGTTCTCTTTACCGCCAGGATAGGAAACCGATACAATTGATGTAATGCCAGCTCGTTTGCTTTCTGATCTTGAAATGACGACTTAAAGGCACTCCTTATAGGTTGCAAGTGTATAAAGAAAACAAATGATTCCAATATGATCATGACACTAAATGAAACAATAATTATAAACAGGAGTATCTTAACATCTTCTGTTGTCAGTTCAAGAGTAGAGAACATAAAAGAAGCTCCCACTCCGATAACCGCTAAGGAAGATCCAACAAGATAATTAAGTATTAATTTTTTTATAAAGATATTATAGTGAGTCATTATTTAATTTCTAACCTTTCCTAAAACTTCTTCCCAACAAATCAATTAAAACTGTAAATTCCTTACTACTAAATCATTCCATTATTTCCGTTCATAATCAATCCTTTTTTTCGAGCAAGAATAATGAGGGCGGTATTCACTGTAAATATGAATGGTATAGAGTACATTCAAAACATACATGAATTGATTCATTAACCTATGGGCATACAACCGCATAGAATGATATCAATCATAGATGAAGGATGCCGAGGCTTCGCCCCTTGACGGAAAAAGTAAATGAAAGGAGGTAAACCTGATGTTCCCTTGGAACTTATTCCCTATAAATAAAGACACAAAAAACATGATGCAACAAATGAAACCTGAAGAAATTCAAAAATATGTGCAAGGCATGGTTGGCAAGATGTTTCCTCCCAATATGGAAGGAATGCATACGCCTCCCACATTCAAAAATAATTTTTCGGATGCTACTGTTTCACATTCGCCACCTAATCAAATAATCGAGACAATGGTTTTCGAAACTCACGATTTTGTATTTGTAAGGATTGCAATGAAACAAGAAGACTGGATTAACAAATTAAAGCTTTACCACACTTCAAACCATGTCATTATAGAAAACATTCCCGAAGACTCAGATCAACACAAAGTTGTCCTTCCAGCCATTGTTAAGAAAAAAGGAGCTACCGCAAGATTAAAAGATGGGATGCTGGAAGTTAGAATTCCTAAAAACAATGACCTGCAATTCTCAGAAATCGACGTAACGGAGAATTATTAAGTAGATACGAAGCTAAAATGAGGTTGAAAAAATGAACTTTAAAAACCTTAAATCATGGTTAGATTTAACGCAAGTCTATCAGTCAGACTTATTCTGGAAGCAAGTTATTGAAGGCAACGATCAAGTATTAAGCATTCCCAAAAATGAATCTCCTCCAAAATATGATCTATACACTTTCAAAAATTCCCTGGTGATAGAAGCAGAAATACCTGGCATGGATAGTGAGGATGTTCAGGTACAACTTAAAGACGGATACTTGATTTTATCAGGAGAATTTAATACCCTATCTCCTCAAAGAACTTATTATGTTAAGGAAAGATGCAATCAGAAGTTTGAAAAGAAAATTCCACTCCCACATCCCATAAATAATACAGAGATTAAAAAAGAAGCTCGAAACGGGCTCCTTTCCATTTATCTATCTTTAAAATCTATTGGTGAGGGAAACTTTTTCGAATAATACAAGAGGACCGCTCTTGGGGGCTGTCCTCGTTTTGTGCTTATTACTTTAGTTCATCCATTAATAGGTCATGCAACTCAATTAGTTTTAATTTATTCGTCTCAGACAATTGTGAGGACAACACGCGTTTTACTGCATAAAAATATTTCTCAAAACTATTTTTCCTCACCCTAGGATGTGAATTTTCATCTAACAATTCTCTTTTAATTGCTTCTTTCAAAATTTCTTCACTTTCTTTTTCATCTGCAATTAAATTTCTATTATTCCATATATGTCTGTATTGATTTAATAAATCATCGAAATTCCAGTTATCCATGTAAAACTCTCCTATTTTATGTTTTGTATAGTTCATTTTTACATAATTTTGAGTGAATATGCAAAAAATACCTTTAATTGCTATGAAAGGAGACATGCATCCATGAACACTCCCTATAAATGCCCTAACTGCAAAACGAATAGAAGCAGGTTCAATCTAATCCAACAAGTCTCTCAATCGGTTAAGATGGATCCTCATTCTGGTGAAGTGGTACAACAATATGACCAACAAAGTCTTGAGCCTTTCCACTTACCCTATAATGGCCCCGAGTTGAAAGTACAGTGTGCTGCATGCGGACTAATTGAAGATGAAAGAACGTTCATTAAGTTTGGAGAACAAGCTTGATGAATTGAAAACTAAAACACCTCAAAGGCACTCTTTGAGGTGTTTTAGTTCAGCCTATTAACTTGAAGAAATGTATCTGAATCAATTTTCCAAGAATCTTTATGAGAGAATCTCACCATATTTATTTCAGAATTGACAACCCTTCTTCCAGCTCCTTTTACGTACCATTCAATCTCAATCGGAATTGTCATTGATAATTCGTCGCGTAAATCTTCCTCAGGTAAAATAGGCATATTCGAAATCCTTACATTTTCTACCCTTTCCAGAATATCTTCCCATTCTCTTTTTTGAATAGAAACCGCCGATACAATCTTTTCGTCCTGTTGTTTAAATCCGGTAATAAATGCTGACACAACTTCGTATGGATCCGGTGTTGAAAGATATTGGTCCAACTGTCCAGCCGCCTTCAAGATCATCAATTTATGTGATAAATCCATAAAGTTCGTACGATGTGTAGTACTACCATAAAAGTGGATGCAAAAATGACCTGGAAAGTTATTCGGTAATGCTCCTGCTCCGTGTGGCATACCATGCATGGAGGCAGCTAGATTAAATTTCTTATCAAGGATAAGGATGGCACGACGTTTCCAGCTCCACTTTCCTCCATATATTTCTTTCATGATTTTTGTATCTTTTGATGTCAAAGGCTGGACATCAGCATGATTGCTTCCTGCCCTCCTTTGAACGTGAAATTGTTTGCCTGTCTCGATATCCTTTACGATAAATTTACTGTATTTAGGGAGCAACTGATTTACTTCCTGCCACTCAAGCATTCGTACTGGTTTAGTCGTCTTAGCCTCAACTTGATTTAAATTCAAAAGACAAAGTGCAAAAATCGAAAATATCCATTTCTTCATTAGGTTATCACTCAGTTTCAAGATTTATTGGTTAGTGCCTCTGTCGACTGTTCTTTCCAGCGATTTGAGGCTAGAACTTATTTCGTTCCAATCTATATTCTCCCCAATAAAAACAAGATTAAGCGGTAAATTCATATCTTCCTTCATATACAAGGGCATTCCATAGGAAAATTGAAATAAGTAAGGAAGTGAAGAATGATTAAATTTTACATAGCCTTTGATTCGATAAATGGAGTCAGGCAAACCTCTCAAAAAGTCTTCAAAGTCAGTTTGACTTATCGCTGACTTAAACTGGTATACGAAGGTACTTAGAGTTGTTGTCTCCTTCTTTTTTGGGCGTTCGATTGTTTGTTGATCGAATGACTGCTCATTTTTAAGAAGTTTTATGGAAACACTTGAAAAGGTTGTCAATACACACTTTGCATTTGGGTTTATGGATTGAATTTCATAAGATATTTTTGCTTGTTCTGAATCACTCAATTCATCCATTTTATTTACAATGACCAAAGAAGCGCTTCTCGTTTGTTCAAGGACAAGCTGTTGTAGTTGAGGGGAAAGACTTTTCCTTTGAAGCCATCTTTGACCATCAATCGTCGTAATGATACCCTTCACATTCAGTTTCTCTGCAAAAAGTGGAGATAAAACTGCATCAAGCACCTCAACTGGGTGTGCAGCGCCAGTAGTTTCTATGTAGATGACCTCTGGTTTAGCATCCATTAGCAAACCTTGTATTTGCGCTTCTACTTGTCCCTGAATCGTACAGCAAATACATCCACCCAATAACTCCTTTAACGCTACATCTTCTTCAATCGCGTTTGAATCAATTGATACTTTACCTAATTCATTCATCATTACGGCTACTTTCCTGCTGGCATTTCGTTCAGCCTCAAGCAATCGCTTTAGTAAGGTTGTTTTTCCGCTTCCTAAAAATCCAGATAATATATATACTTCCGTTTTCATACTCATTTCCTTTCAACTCGTTATAATCCTTCTATCATTTCTAAAACAATTGCCTCCATATCCCCTTGAATTTCTTCCAACGATCGATTAGTTAGATAACCAATTTTCTCAAACCATTCACTTTTACATTTCCATATTGGCAAGTAACCATTAGGATAATATTCCCCCTCATTTTCAATTCCTATCTCCAAATAAGATTCATAAAATTCATCAAAAACGTGTTGTTGAGAAGCAAATCCACCTTTTTTCCCTCGAACAACTTCTATGATCAACTTTTGGTTTTTTTCTATAAAAGCAGTTGAATACTTATGACTAATTTGGTCGGCTACTTTTTCACATTTGTCTTCCATTACGACAATCTCTTTATACAATTGATGATCCAAACAAGTATGTTGTTTCAAAATCTCACCTCATTAGTAACCAAAGGTTCCGCTCAATGACTAGAAAGGCTATATTTATCGAGTCATCCTAAAAACACATTTTATAGGATTTTGCAATTGTCTTCAAATAATATGTAAAGCTTTTGTTTTAAGGACGAAAAAAGTCCGGACATTCATCTGATGAATGGTCCGGACCCAATCTTTATTTAAGCATTTCCTTCATTACGTCCACAGCTTTTTTCAACTGCGTATCATTTTCTTTAATTTTCACTCTAATCAAGTCCATTAATTTGAGTGTAGAATCACCTTTAAGGATACCGTTTGCTTCTATATTTTGAGACTTTTGGAATGCCATCACAGCATCTTTAGTTTTTTCATCAAAGAAACCATCCTCACGGCCAGGATCAAATCCTACAACCTTAAGCATCTGTTGAGCCATTTTGACTTCATTTGACGAACTAGCTAATTTCAACTCTAACTCGGGATTAATCAGTGAAAAATTAGCATACGAAGGCAACGCTACTTCGTAATCAGGCTTGATCCCCTTTTTGTGAATCCAATTCCCCTCAGGTGTAAGCCATTTTGCAGTCGTATACTTAATGTTTGAGCCATCAGGAAAGTCTTGAGCAGTTTGAACAGTACCTTTACCGAAGGACTTTTCACCGACAAGTTTGACTCCTGCAGATTCTTTCACAGCGGCTGCAAGAATCTCGGATGCACTTGCACTTCCTTTATCTATTATGACGACTAAAGGGAATTCGGGGTTTCCTGCATTATTTGAAGGATACTCTTTAATATTTCCAGCTTTGTCTTGTACCTTTAGTACTACTTTACCCTTTGGTACAAACATGCTTGATATATTGACAGCTTGGTCAAGTAAGCCTCCAGGATTTTGCCTTAAATCCAATACAAGCCCTTTCATTCCTTGCTTTTGCAAGTCATTAAGAACTTTCACAAGCTCTTCAGAAGTATTACTTGAAAAAGTAGTAATCTGGACTTTTCCGATACCATCTCCAATCATTTCCCCATATACGGTTTCAATTGGAATTGTATCACGGATAATTGGAACCTTAAGAATTCCTTCTGTGCCAGTACGTTGAATAGATAGTTCAACCTTAGTTCCTTTTTTTCCTCTTATCAGCATGACTGCTTCAGTCGAACTCATACCCTGTAGACTTTTCCCGTCTACAGAAATAACCATGTCATTTGGTTTAAGTCCTGCTTTTTCAGCAGGAGAGCCTTTTAATGGGGAAACGATTACGATATGCCCATCTTTTTCTTGGATTTCTGCCCCAATTCCTTCAAAAGAAGATGAAATACTCTGATGAAATCCTTCTGCTTCTTTATCAGTCATATAATCAGAGTATGGATCATCCAATGCTTCAATCATGCCATTAATGGCACCATTGACTAATTTTTCTTGATCCAATTTTTCAAAGTAGCCCTTATTTAAAGTATCGTAAGCAGAATAGAGTTTGGTGAATTCCGCCCTTTCTAAGTTAGCTGACATCTGGGCCATTGGTTTATCATTACCAAATGTAAGTGCAAACGCAGTTATTCCAGCAGATACCATAACGACAAAAAATAAAAGCATGATAAAGTGAAATCTTTTCATTCTTACTGTGCCATTCGTTTTCTTTGGCACCATTTCCATTTCTTTTTCTCGATCAACCTTTTCTTCTTCCAAGCACTTCACCACTTTCATAAGCCGACAATGTAATGGATTTGTTTAACTCTTACTGTTTAGAATAACATCTTTTAATTGAAAATAACAAAAAAAAGTTCGCATTCTCATGTATACAGCACCAAATTAGAAATTTGTGCATAAAAGGTGCTAGATTTTCTTCACTTCATTAAAATATTCCTCTAAAGTCCATTTCTTTTTGTAGATGATTTCAGCAGCTGTTTTTCCTACATAGCGAAAATGCCATGGTTCATATTGATAACCCGTAATTCCTTCTTTCCCTTTTGGGTATCTCAGAATATAACCAAATTTATGAGCATTCTCCGCCAACCATTTCCCTTCTTTTGTTACCCCGAACTCTTCAGTCAAATCCAGATTCGTGCTCTTACTAGAGATGTCCATAGAAAGACCTGTTTGATGTTCACTTTGACCAGGGATTGCAACAGCGAGTGCAGCTTGTTCTAAGCCGACTTTATCGATTTCAGCTTGGAAAATAGTTTGTTGGCGATCGTATGAACGATAGCCCGAAACAGCTATCAGTTCCACACCGACTTGCTTTCCTGCTAAAAACATTGATTCTAAAGCCCTCGCAGCTTCTTGTCTGACGAAACTTTTCTCTAATTTTTCATCTCCAAATGAAAATAATACATTTGGTCTTACCAAATCATTTGGTATATAATCTGCTGGCAAATAACCCGCTTGTTTATTAACTAATGCCAAGATATTATCTGGGTTTTGAATAATGTTTTTTCCATTTACTTCTTTTAACTCATTAAAGAAGAAGGATTCCAACGTTAGGACGTTCTGTTCTTCGCTCGGTGTTATTGGCTGACTCTCAGGTGTATCATTTTGATTTGCTTCACTTTCTTTAACAGATTCCGACTGCTGTTCTTGACCATTCTTTTCTTGATCATTCAGGAACGGAACCTTTTTCTTAATATTTTCGATTTGACTACATCCATTTAAAATCATCATACTAACGATGATTATGGCTATTTTTTTCATATTATCCCCAACCTTAATGCTTCATTTATTTCTTTATAATTTCACATTATACCTTTTGATTGATTCTTGTGCCATTCAACTATAGTCGTGAATTTCAAATAATAAAGGAATTACAATTCCATTGCTGATATTCATTTGAATTCATTCCCATTTCACGGATTAATTGCTATTTTTTTCATAAAACAATTTTCTTTTAAAATGCTCTGTTAAATTTGCGTGTTGATTTCCGCGCCATAGCCTAAATAAAAAGAACTCGCCATAGGCGAGTCCATTTTTATTCCTTAATGGCAGCTTCTAACGCTACTTCAATCATGTCGTTGAAAGTAAGCTGTCTTTCTTCTGAAGTAGTCTCTTCACCAGTTAGGATGTGATCACTTACTGTTAGGACTGATAATGCATTTCTACCGTATTTTGCAGCAAGTGTGTAAAGTGCCGTTGTTTCCATTTCAATAGCTAAAATTTGATATTTAGCCCATTTTTCATGTTCCGCGTGATCGTTATAGAATGTGTCAGCAGTGAAAATGTTCCCTACTTTTAAGCTTAAGCCCTTTTCAATACCTGCATCATAAGCTTTACGTAATAAATCAAAGTTTGCAGCCGGAGCATAATCAACATTTCCGAAAATAACTCTATTCATTTGAGAATCTGTTGAAGAAGTCATAGCCAAGATTACATCACGGACTTTTACGTCTTTTTGAATAGCTCCACATGTACCAACACGGATTAGGTTTTGAACATTGTAGCTTTGCATCAATTCATTGATATAAATTGAAATGGATGGAACACCCATTCCAGTCCCTTGAACTGAGATTCTTTTCCCTTTATATGTTCCAGTGTATCCGAACATATTTCTAACTTCGTTGTAACATTTTGCATCTTCAAGAAACGTTTCTGCAATATATTTTGCTCGTAAAGGGTCTCCTGGAAGCAGGACCGTTTCCGCAATTTCATTTTCTTTTGCACCAATATGTATGCTCATTTTGAATCCTCCAATCATTTATGAAGCGTGTTATAAAATGCTCCATCTCCTACACTATATCATAACCATTACCTTCAAAAAAACACTTCTACAAAAATGACATTGTTTTTTCACTTTTGGGTATTCTAGTCTTAGCCCCACCAAATTAATATTCCTTTTGGTGGAAACGGCTGCTTGAGACTTCACTAAAGTAATTGGAGGTTTTCTCATGGGTAAAAAACATCGAAACAGAACGAATTCACCAAAGAAAAATAATCATATACCTGCTGACCAAATTATTGCTGAACACAATGCTCACGCAAAAGAGAATTCAGGTGCCAATAGGAAAAACGGCCCTGGTCATAATAATGAATTGAGCTAATGACTTTCATAAACCATAAAAAAGGTGGAGTTTTTTCAACTCCACCTTACCCATTAAGAATATTTATTTAATACCGATAGTAATTGTTGTTGAATAGCATTTACATCTGGATTTGAGACAGTAAACCTTACATTCGTTTCATCCATTTCCATTGCTTCGGATAAGAATCCACCTAATCCTCTTGCACGTCTGTCAATCTGCAATAATACTTCTGTAGATTGATTTGATAATGGACGGAAAACAATCTCAATTTCATCCAGTTTTCCTCTAAAAGAACCTGCTACTGGAATGAATTCAAATTCTTGTACAAATGGAAGTCTGCCACGTAGCTTATAGGAAGCTTCTTGACAGTCGGCTTCCCTCATTCGGAACCCAAGGTTATCAACTGCCGAGAACACTGCAGACATGAGGTTATTCGGAATCACATTAATAAAATCCTTGTCTCCTGGATCTACTGCATTTTTAATATCCAGTCCTGTTTGCACCCAGATCTTCGTACGACCAAGGGATATCGGTGTATCATCTGGTAATTGGAATGAAAACGGAATTTCTTTCTTCTCACCAGACCGAATGGTAAAGGCTTCTGTCAATCGGAAACGCTCGATAGCGGTTGAGACTGTATATTTTTTATCATCTGATTCCTTTATGTAAGTCGTGTTTAGGGATAAATAGATTTCATCCACCTTTTGTTCCGTTTTACCACCTTTAATTTCCACTACACCTCTTACATTTTCCCCTGTAAAATAAGTAGCCTTTTCCAGTTTAGTATCGACAGTTGCCGATCCTATACCAACACTTGCAAAAACCTTATCAAAAAAAGACATCTTTTTCCCTCCCATTTCTTGAATACTAATCTATACGGATAATCATACTAAAAAGTTTCATCCTCAAATAAAAAGGCGGGTTATTCCCCACCTCAACGCGATAAAAATTTATTCTTCTTCCTTTTCCTCATCTATTATGCACTTTTCAAGCAAGTATTCAAAAGTTATATCAGCTATTTCCTCTAATTCTTCTTCGGTAGGAACGTATCCCCTTTTCATTAGCTCATGAAAGAAAAATTCAGCAATCTCTTCCGTATCAATAAATACTTCCATTTCTCTCACAGCATCGCCCCCTTTTTAGAGAATGTATGATAAATCAAGCACATTCATGCTATCCAAATGGAAAAGTATAAATCACTTATTAAAAGTTATGTTTTTTTCCGGTTAGTAACAAACTTCAACCAATTTTTTCTTCATTTCACTTCTCAAATGAAGTGGACAAGCATATTTTGTAATACACAATGTTTGAGGAGGAGATTATACTATGGAAAAATTGATTACTTTGTTTCGCGAGGATGTTAACCAGAATGACAGTGCAATCATTAAGCAGATGGGATCTTTCACAGAAAGTATCTTTAATGGAATAAAATGGTTTGGTATTCCTTTTTTTATTTTCATTTTCATTCAACTTATCGCGGGGTAGTTTTTAAACGTGACTTTTTCCATCATTATTTAAGATCGTTTGCAACTTTCTTACTACGACCCTCATAACATGCTGATATTCTTGTTCATGAAACATCTCATAAAGAATTCGATAATCATTATAGATATCAAGCAGACTATCAATTAATTGTTTCTTTTCCTTTTTTCTTTCAAGTTCTTCCAGCTCGGCTTTACGATAAAGGTTATGCGGCATTGGAAGTTTTAAAGGTTTTTGCTGTTTGTTGATCAAATACAATAATCCTAATTTTTGAATAAAAGTATCGGCACTCTCAGCATCAGCGACTAATGTCAATTCTTCTTCGCCTGCTTCGAGCCAATCGCCATCACTAACCCGAGATAATTCATAAATGACGTCTTCCCAGGCATCTTCTCTATAGCGCCAAATCTCTGTACGAAAACCTACTATCTTAAATAGGTCGGCACCATATCCACTTACTTGAACCAAATCGCCAAAGAAATATTTGTATTCAATATCGATTTGCTCTGTCTCAATTGCGTCTCCCTCATATTCGGACAGTAGCTTTAGTCCGGATTCCACGAAGAGTCCCTCACTTTTATTCACTTCATATACATACTGATCGTCAAGCCACTTCACCTCTGTGACCTTCCCAACCGTTCCATACATCGTAATCACGACTGTATCACCGATTTTATATTTCGGTAGTTTCTTTTTTTCCATTCTTCCTCCATCCTCTCAATGATCCGCCGTGAATTTTGATTACGATAGTATATGCATGGTTTAAAAATACGTCATTTAAAAAAATAAAATCGTTCTGCAAAAAATGCGGAACGATTCAAGTTCTTTCTATTATTGACTTTCATCCTGAAGATACAAATTCCATGCTTCGTCAAAAACAACCATACTCTCTAGGTAATGACCATTCAGTTCGAGGTATGAACTAACTTCTTCGTAATCAAACGATGTTTTCGGAAAGCTGTGATCTAAGTATGCATGGTTGGCAAACTCACTAATTTTGTCTTTCGGTTCAGGATGTCTATATTTCATAAGAAAGTGATAAAAAGTCTTGTTCATTAGAAAACGCCTTTCTTCATATCGATTTCGACTTTAAACAAGTCATGGTAGAAATAATATATCGAAAAGTAATTACAACGTCTACTATTGCATATCGTATTTTCAATCCGAACAAAAAAACAACCGATATTGAACCAAAAAAGTTAGACAAATTTTTTAGGTTGCCTGTTGGACCTGAATCCGGCATTTCACTGGACTCAGGTCTCTCAATTTGCCTGTTTTCGTAAACTTTGTTGCGATTTAACAAATTGAAAATTGAAGGTAGAGGTTGATTTCTGCTCCAGGATGCTCGTTTTCCGCGAAGTTACTTAGCTGGCTATCTTCCAAAAGGCAGAAATCTTAATAGAATCCATTCGTATTGTGCCTGGAGCTGGAGCTGATATCTTTTTGAAACACTTAATCAGTGACTTTTAAAGCAAAGAAGTTATGTGCTGATTATACTTACCTTTTTGTTCCAAAGATTATACATAAATCAAGAAGTAATTCTAGGGAATTTATGCGACTTTTTATTGTTAAATTCAAAAAAGAACCATCGGGGGTTTCCCCGTGGTTCTAATGTTTTATTTATTTTTATAAAATCGGTCTCTAACCCTTTTTAGACGTGCGTGATAATTGAGAATATCAAGCCTCGCCTTTTCAGCTAGTGGAGCAATTGGTCTTAGATTTTCAACATCCCAATACTCTATAATTACATCGAGCACCTGATCAAAATACTCCAATGGGCCGTAATTAGCTTCTTTTGCTATGATGCTCATGCGATTTTCAAAGTCAGGCATTACCGCCCCTGGCATCTGGAAGTTCATGATTACGTTCGCCAAGTGATAGCAATAATTCGGTTCAAGCTGAAGATGGAACTTAATGACGTCACGATAAAATGCATAATGCAGAGTTTCATCCTTGGCAAGACGACGAAGCAGGCTCGCCAAATCTTTGTCATGTGGGGCTGCTACTTTTGCCACATTATAATAGAACACCATCGTAGCCAGCTCCTGCATCGAAGTGTACACCATCGTTTCAAATGGCGTATGGAAGTCTGGATCCCATCCGTTTTCCACCGTCTGTTTGTGGAGCTGGTGCAAGCGCATCGGCTCTACATTTCTAGTTATTAGCAGGTAATTCTCTAACAAATTACTATGCTGGTCTTCTTCCGCTGTCCACGTATGGACAAACTCTTTTACTACGGAGAGTGAACCCTTAAATGTCTGATCTAGATAAGAGGTAAACCATGGCAAATTTACTTCAGTTAATAGTGCCGTTTCAACTGCCGTAATAACAGAAGCTGGGAGTGTGACCTGGCTTTCATCCCAAGGTACACGGCGGAAATCCATTGCCTTGTCCCACGGCAAATATTCGTGATAGCCCCAGTCTATTTTATCGGCCCTTTTCTTATGTTCCTCATATAATTCTCTGATTCTCGGTTCCAGTCTAAAGTCCAAATCATTTGTTAACAAAGTAAATCCCCCAATGTTAAAAACTTGAATTTTGTTTCCTAGCCTGTCCAAATTTCATTACTAAGTATCACACCTTGCTATTATGACCAAGTACCAAATAATATTCTATCACATTATTACACTATTTAACTACCACAGAGGGACTACATTGAAAAAGTAATATGGAAATATTACCTCATTTCATTTTTGTTATTGATTTGTTTAATATCATTAGAATAGTTTAACTACAAGAGATTTTATGAACCAAAATACCCTGGGTTACTATGAATTTACCTTGAGCAATACCTACTATTTGTATCTGATATTTCTCTCATAACCAACAGATTTGCACAAATAATTTGCGGCTTTACAGGAAACAAGTCATTAAAATGAATGAATTTCGTCACTTTCTGTAGATAGATATACATTTACCAGATTTTTCATTCAGCTGATAATTTACTAGCAAGCAATTATATTTTAAGGAGGAGTTACATGTATCGAAAGACAATGACAGGAATATTAGCTGCTGGATTGGTGTTCAGTTTTCATGGAGTTATGGCTCAAGGTCCGGGCACAACATCAAATGCGCAATCAGATTCTGCTTTTGACAATAAAATCATCAAGAAGATCAATTCAGATAATATGTATAACACGGTAGCTAAGCTTTCACTACAGCCACGGGAAGCTGGAACTGAAGGAGAACTGGTAGGCGTTAACTACATAAAAAGTCAGTTTGAGCAATATGGATATGAGACAGAGTTGCAGCCGTTCCCTATCTATGAGGCAGTTAGGGATAATGTTTCAGGCTACCTAGAAGTGAATGGCCAATTATTCAATCCTTATGTATTTAGTGGTTCTCATAGTGCAGAAGTAACTGGCCAGGTTATTTACGTTCGAAAAGCGCTTGCGGGCACAGTTCCGGATGCTGTAAAAGGGAAAATTGCTCTGATTGAGCGCGGGGACATCACATTCGTGGAAAAAATACAAAATGTCCTCAACAAAGGGGCAATCGGAGTTATCATGTATAACAACAGCGGAAGTTCTAATGCTTTTGGACAGGCTACTTACGGACAAAACATACCTGCTGTGGCCATTACAAAAGCTGAAGGCCTAGCCTTGGTAGAGAAAATAACCAACGAACCACTGAATGCCACTATTAAAGTTGCTGGTTCAGGCGTGGTTGAAAAAACATCTTACAATGTCATCGCTAAGATGAAACCAAACAAAAATAAAGATAACGGACAGGTTGTCATGATTGGAGCGCATCATGATTCAGTACACAATGGCCCAGGAGCCAATGATGATGCATCCGGTGTATCTGCAGTTTTGGAGCTTGCTCGCGTAATGGCTAACATGCCAACGGACACTGAACTGCGTTTTGTCACATTTGGTGCGGAAGAAAAAGGTCTCTTGGGATCCTATCATTATGCCAGTACTTTAAGTAATGACGAGGCTGATAGAATTGTAGCCCATTTCCAAATGGACATGGTTGGAAGTAAGGATGCGGGTGCTAACCATCCGGCAGGTGGTTTAATCATGTATACGATTGATGGGAAGAAAAACCTCGTAACGGATTTAGGTGCGGCTGCAGGTGCGAGAACCGCAGCTTCTGAGATTCTTACGTATGGTAAGCTTGGACGAAGTGACCACCAGCCTTTCCATGAACTTGGAATACCAGCAGCATTGTTCATCCACTCACCGCTCGAACCTTGGTACCACTCTCCAGCTGACACGATTGATAAGATCGATAAAAATAAACTACAGGAAGCGGCAGAAATTGTTGGTGCATCTGTTTACCAGATTGCAAGACCTGATACTCCAGCATTGCAAAATGCTAGAGTTGCTCCTGGTCCAGTCCAATATGATTTCGAAGATCGTCCGGTCCAGTAAAATAAAAGAAAGATATCATAATAGCTGTGGGGCAGTTTTGGGTCCTGCGGCTTTTTTTATTTCACAAGTCATATGTCAGATAGAAATCCAGTAAGTTGTTAAATAAAGGCTGTTTTCGCATTGTTTGTTGCTTCAACGATTAAAGCAAAAACACGTATAGATTCATATTTCGTGCTCTTTTCCTCAAAATAAAATTCTAAACGCTAAATCCCTACTGTTTTCAGTATAGAGAAAGCCCTACTGCCGGCTTTTTCTTGTTCCCATAACAACAAGTTTACGAAAAGAGCCTAAATAAATGATTGGAAGTATCTTTGTTGTTCCACATAAAAGTTTTTTGCATCAATCTAAATCAGCAGAAAACAAAAACGCACAAGTGAAGAATCACTGTGCGAATACTGTGTAGATTTTGTCGGACAGCCTAGGAATCGTACCCAGCTTACCTGACACACATGTCAAAATTGGCCTTAAGGTAAAGAAATAATACTTTTTAACCTACAGATTTATTCTCTAAGTTATATAATTTTAAATGCTTTGGAATATCAATACCGTACATTTTTGATACCCCTTTTTTCTTTGCATTTCTGCACGTCTTTATCAGAAACTTAATTGTCGTTTTCATTTCTTTATCTTTTATCCTTGCCGCTTTTGACATCTTCTGCATATCTTCTAATATCCCTTGAACGAATAAGATTTTGGTACAGGCTAATTCATAATATAAACGCGCGATTCTACTTTCTCTAATATTTTTGTCTTCATCAATTCCCAATACACTTATTTCTGCCATCCTAATTTGCTCTTTAATTTGCTCTAAAGCAAAATATCTTGAAATGACAACCATACTGAGGTTGTCTTGATTCTGTTTTTTAATCAGTTTATGTATCTCGTCTGAAACATCTAATATATGTTTTGAAACTAAGGTAATGTTTTTGGTTTTCTTACTTTGTTTATTTAATTTTCTGAAATTTTTATTTCCTAGTTCCTTTTTCTTTATATCTATATTTATTTTTATGGTGGATAATTTTATATATATAAATCTATAGGCAGTTATATATGTATTATTAGCTACCGTTATACGATCCCGATCAATCGTTAACTTATAAGTGATATAAACTCCTATCAATACACCTAATAATGGAGAATAAATATAGAGTAATAGTGGTGGTTCAAATAAAAGTTTGCAAAAAGCTATGATTTTATCCATCATTTCATCCCCCAAAACCAGGCATTTTTCAGGCAAGAGATAACTCAAAATTACGCCCTGTATACTTTTATCCTTATACTTAAAAACTACGTTCTTAATCCAAAACTTTAGGGGGTTTTCGACATATTTTGAATAAATTTTGTTTTTTCAATTTCTCTATACATATTGTGCTAAAGAATTTTATACTAATTTAAGGAGATGGGTACTCTTTTTTCCTTTGACTCTGCAAGAATATGTTTAGGGTCTCATACTCCGAAATAAGGCTTATTTAATCACAGAAAAGGGCATCTCTTTTTGAATTATTTCACCGAAATAGTACTATCTTTATTATTGTAACAACCATTTAACTTGCATCCGTTAGCCATCCATGAATTGCAAAAAAAAAGCGCTTCACCACAAAGAATGAAAATGGTTAGAAAGTGTCAATACTGATATTGACCTTCATTTAGTCACCCCTAATCCATAGCCAAATTATTAACGCCCTCCTCTTTTCATTACCCAACTGTTTACCAATATCTCGGAAAGATAATGTTTCCTTTTCATATTCCTTTACTGCCCATAACTCATCCTCAAATGTAAATTTAGTCATTTAAAAACTGCACCTCCATTGTTAGTTTTGTATCTAACAATGGAGGTGCAGTTCACAATCAGTTGTTTTTATTCGTATTCCAGCTCCAACACCTTCCAAGTTTTCAACTTAGAATCGACTCTCACAAAATAGATGACTGTCCTGTCATGCTTAGAGAAGCACGGAGGTTTTTCCAAAAGCCATAACTGCTGCTCACGGTCCTTCCGCTTTTTTAACTACTAAAATCAAAATAGTTTCGTTTTAATAATCTTGGAATCGTCATCAGTTCTGCGTAAGAAATGGACTTCCCAATATTTTTAGTATTAATAAGAAAGAGTTGGTCTTCAATCTCTTTTACGGTAGTTTCTGACTGGTACGAAATTTTGCATTCATCGCAGAAAACGGAAGGTGTCTCTGTAATCTCAATTGCTCGTGATCCATCAGGAAGCTCCCAATATACCCGATCTTTTACCTCTGAAACTTTTTCCGCTTCACACCATTCACATCTAATCTGTGTCAAATCTATTCCTCCTGTCCTGTCGGAGAAGGATTATGCGTAATGCCTGATGTTTCAGTTCCCGTTTTTTCTAGTGTTTTTCCAACCTGAGCTTGAAATTTTTTTTCTTTCAATTCATCACGGATTTCCCGTTTATCTTTTAAAGAAGAATGTGCTGGATCTGTATAATAGTTTTGTCGACGATTGAGTCGGGTCAATCCTTCTGGAACTAGATTGAATTGTTGGTCGGTCATGATACCAGAAATTCCAATCTTACTTCTCTTCTCCTCCATATCCGGATAAATCTCTGCAAAATAGCCTTCTGCAGTTCCAGGGGTGTATTTCTCAGGTTCTGGATAGGAAGTAATAACTCCTTCAAAATTTCTCAAGACGACTTTGTCGGCACTTTGTGAAATCAAATAATTTGGTTGAAGGGATATTTTCCCTCCTCCACCAGGGGCATCAACAACAAAAGTTGGAACCGCATAACCAGACGTATGTCCTCTCAGCCCTTCAATAATTTCCAGACCTTTTGAAACAGGAGCCCTGAAATGGCCGATACCTTCAGAAAGATCACACTGGTAAATATAATATGGTCGTACTCTAATTTTCACTAGATCGTGCATTAGTTTTTTCATAATCGGAACACTGTCATTGATTCCAGCAAGAATAACGGATTGGTTTCCAACAGGAACGCCTGAATTGGCAAGCATTTCACAAGCCTTCTTTGATTCTTCCGTAATTTCAATCGAAGTATTGAAATGCGTGTTCAACCAAATTGGATGATATTTCTTTAAGATGTCACAAAGTTTTTCTGTGATCCTTTGTGGGAAAACAACTGGAGCTCTTGTTCCAATTCGGATGATTTCTACATGGTCGATTGCACGAAGATTCTTCAAGATGTATTCCAAAATATTATCATTTATAAGAAGACCATCTCCACCTGAGATAAGCACATCACGGATCTGTGGGTTGCTTCCTATATAAGCAATAGCAGCATCTAATTGTTTTTTAGGTACTCCCATTCCAATTTGACCAGAAAATCTTCTTCTCGTACAATAACGGCAATACATAGAGCATTGATTTGTTACTAAAAATAAAACCCTGTCAGGGTAACGGTGTGTCAAGCCAGGTACCGGTGAATCCTCATCCTCATGGAGCGGATCTTCCAAATCGTATTTTGTCTTATGGATCTCTTTTGAAATAGGAACCGATTGCATCCTGATAGGACATCTAGGATCATCCGGATTCATTAAGGAAGCATAATATGGTGTGATGTTTAATGGAATTGTTTTAGTGGAAATTCTTACGCCTTCCTCTTCTTCTGGTGTCAAATTGATTACTTTACGTAAATCTTCAAGATTTCGAATTGTATTCGTTAACTGCCAGAGCCAATCATTCCATTGCTCCTCAGTTACATCCTTCCATAATTCAATCTCGGACCAATGTCTGTTCGGTTTATATAATGAGTATTTCATAACACCCCTCCTATTCTCTTACTTTTATTAATGCAATTTTCGTGCCAAATAAATGAGAAGGTCTTACTCCTATACATCATTGAGTATTTAATTAGATTGTTCAATCAAACATGGGAATTCCGCCGAAAAACCGGCACTACTTACTGTATTTTTGGAGCTTATATTGTAATGTCTGTCTTGGAATATCAAGAAGTTCAGCGGCTTTTTTTATGTTTCCTCCCGAATGAGCTATCGCCTTATTGATGAGATTCATTTCCAACTCTCTAAGGTGGTCATTTAAACTTAAAGAATTCTTGTTCGCTGTTTCTCGGTTTCCTTCCATCATTTGTTTAAACATAATAGGCAAATCGTTAGATGTTAGGATTTTTTCACTGCTGATATTTACCATATATTCAATTGTATGTTTCAGTTCACGGACGTTGCCTGGCCACTGATGACGAACAAATGCCAATTCTAATTCTTCGTCAATCCCTTCAATTTCTTTACCAAGCTGTTTGTTGAATTTCTGAATGAAGAAATGAGTCAAATAAAGGATATCTTCTTTTCTTTCTCTTAGAGGGATTAAGGAAAAGGTAAATACATTCAAGCGATAAAATAAATCGGCTTTCAATCTATTTCCTTCCATTGCCTTACGGGGATGTTCATTCATTGCTGCAATGACGCGTACGTTTACAGAAATACTTTTTGAGCTTCCTATTTTTCGAATTTCACCATCTTCTAGTACTCTTAATAATTTTGCTTGTAACTCAATGGGCATTGCGTGCAATTCATCAAGGAATAAAGTTCCACCATCAGCGAGTTCAAACAGCCCTTTTCTTTCTACTGCACCTGTATAACTTCCTTTTGCTGTCCCGAAAAGAATGCTTTCAAGAAGTGTCTCTGGGATTGCAGCACAATTTTGAGCGATAAATGGACCAGATGCCCTTAAGCTATTTTGATGTATTCCCTGAATGAATAATTCTTTTCCAGTACCACTTTCTCCATATACAAGAATGGGAGAATCCGATTTTGCAAATAAGTTTGCTTTATCTTTAATACTCTTAAATTCAGGATTCACGGTCTTCAGATCATTCAAAGTGAATTTCGTATGCTTAGTATTCTCCGTGTTAATCGAATGCTTATTATGAATCCCCGATTGAAGTTCCAATAATCTTTCTGAAAGGACCTTCATTCTCGTATAATCCTTTGCAATCTCAGCTGCCCCAATCACTTTGTTATCAACTAATATAGGAATCGTTGTATTGATGGTCTCAATATCTCTTCCATGAATATTTTTATACAACTGAGGTTGGTTATAAATCGGCTTTTCTGTTTTGATCACCTTTAATAAAGTGCTTGTCTTATCAGTAAGAGATGGAAATACATCAAGTAGCTTTTTCCCTAATACTTCATCTACCAACATTCCATCATGTTTTGCCGCAACTTCATTATAATAAATGGTCACTCCATCATTGTTTACAACATGGATTCCCTCATCTATGCTTTTCAAAATTGCTCCTAAAATTTCTGATGTCATTGTCATTTCTTGATAATTTACCATTTTATCCCCCCCTTTCTAGAATATATGGAAAACTGCCGAAAAACTATCATTAAATGCCGAATTTTTGGCATTTTCTGAAAAATTTTTATAAAAATTATCCTTAATACCCAAAATGCAATTTTATCACCTCACTTCTTCTTCTCATAACACAAAGGCCCGACCATTTTATGGCCAGGCTTAAATGAAGACTTTTTTCGCATTGATTGTTGCTTTTCGGATAAAAATCTCTTCCAGCATTCTTTATGGTTTCGGGGCTCTTTTCGAGAAGTTCCTGAACCAAGAATTCTTAAATTATCGTAAAAATCCTGAAGCCGATTTTTACTTTTGCATGTGAAAGCAATAAAGTTTACATAAAGAGCCTATATGAAAGAATAAACTTTTTTATTAGTCACTGGCTACTTCGCACCATCTTGCTATCGTTAAAGCAATAATTTCACTTGCTTCAAATAAATCCTCTAAAATAATATATTCATCCGTTTCATGAGCAGTCGACGTTACTCCTGGACCAAACACAATAACAGGAGTTTTTCCTACTCTTGAAAGAATGCCACCATCCGTTCCCCATGGAGAAGCTTCGAGTAATGGTTCTTCTTGTTTAACTATTACATAACTTTCTTCTAGTACTTTAAGCAATGGATGATCCCTTTCGACACTTCCTGGAAGCCATCTTCCACCAAACCACTCAATTTGAAGAGGATTATCTATGAACCATGTATCTTCAACTTCTAAAAATTTAAGTTCATTTTCTAACTCTTTCTCTGCAGCTGCCATCGTTTCATCGGGTGAAACACCCATTCTGCCTTCAATTATGGCTATATCGGGAACTGAAGAAGGCCATTCACCACTTGAGAATTTCCCAATGTTTATGGGAATGGGGATTTTATCAAAGAGCGGATCATTAATGGCATTATTTCTTCGTCTTTCTAAAACTCGTAGTTTTTCAATGACGAGCATCGCTTTTTCGATGGCACTTACCCCTTCGTAGCGAGTTCCTCCATGTGCTGATCTTCCCTTTACAGTTATGCGAAACCACATTGAACCTTGTTGTATAGGAAATATTTTCATATTAGTGGGTTCAGGAATAATTGCACCATCAGCTTTATAGCCTCTAAGTACTGCTGCCAAGGTACCGGCACCACCACTTTCTTCTTCAATTACACTTTGAAAAATAATATCACCCTTTAACTTGATATCAAGTGCCGTTAAAGCCTCTATGGCCATTAGTAACGCTACGGTTCCCCCTTTCATATCTGTTGAACCTCTTCCATATAATTTCCCGGCTTCTATATGACCACTAAATGGATCTTGTGACCATTGTTCGTAATCCCCAACTGGCACGACATCTACATGTCCATTTAAAATAATCGATTTCCCTCCACCTGCACCTCTCAAAACTCCAACCACATTAGGGTTACCTTTAAAATCTTTTCGGTCGCAATGGTAAGAAGGATGATGTAGTAATTCTTCATCACCGATTTCCCATATATCAAGGCTCATCCCCAGCCTACGGCATTTTTCTATTATGATTGCTTGGGCTTTACTTTCGTTTTCCCTTGTACTATTCTCCTGTACAAGTTTTTGTAATAACCTTGCACCACGTGCACGATTTTCTTTTATCCAATCCTTAATTTTCAACTGCAATTCAATCACCATAAGTCCCTCCTATTCATCATTCATGCAAATTGTCATTGAAGAATCCCTTCATGTTTCAAAATGATAAAACGCATGATGTTGATTATATAAGTTCAAAGAATTTGAGAGTTAAGAATTGCAACCAGATTTATCATTCAGCTTTTCTATTTATTTATTTAATGAGGGATGTACCTAAAAAGGTCAGTATATTAAATTGTATGATACCTTTTATGAATCTTTCTTCTTCACGACAAAAAAACAGCCTTTTAAGAAGTGAAGTCTATGCATGGTAAAACAAAAAACAGATCCGCCTAACGGCGAATCTGTTTAAACCAATATTGGATTTTCTATCTTTTTAGCAACTTTCTTTTCAATAATATCCCTGGCAATCCAAACACCACAAGCACTGGCTTGAGCCAATCCACGTGTGATTCCCGCTCCGTCTCCACCAACATATAATCCATTAATTTCTGTTTCAAAGCGATCATTCAGCTTAGGACGTGCCGAGTAGAACTTTGCTTCTACTCCGTAGAAAAGAGTATGTTCCGATGCCAATCCTGGAGTAATCAAATTTAATGCTTCAGTCATCTCTATTAAACTCTTTAATGTGTTATATGGAAGCACTAAGCCTAGGTCACCAGGCACCGCTTCTTTTAATGTAGGTTCTAAGAACCCTTCTTTGATCCTTTTTTGAGTGGATCTTCTTCCCTTAAGAATATCTCCATATTTTTGAACAATGATACCGCCATTGGATAGACTGTTTGCAAGCCTTGATACTTCATGTGCATATTCGTTTGGTTTATCAAATGGCTCAGAAAAAGTATGGGAAACTAAAAGTGCAAAGTTTGTATTCGGGCTACCGAGTTTCGGGTCTTTATAAGCATGTCCATTCGCAAGCATGATACCAGAGTGATTTTCGACAACAACGTGCCCAGAAGGATTGCTGCAAAAAGTCCTTACTTTTGTTCCCACTGACGTATTAAATACAAATTTACCTTCATATAGATGTTCGTTTATTTCTTGCATCACAATGTTGGATGTTTCTACCCTTACACCTATATCGACTTGATTATTAATCATCCCTAATCTTCTCTTCTTCATTACCGTTTTGAGCCACTGTGAACCATCACGCCCAGGAGAAACGACTACTTGATCAGCAAAGATTTCTTCACCACCAGCAACCTTTACACCTACAACATAAAAACCTGATTCATTTTTTTCAGTAATGATATCTTCTACTTCCGTTTTGAAGACCATATCTATCTTAGTCTTTAAATATTCAAAAATATTTTTCAAGATTTGTAGGTTTTGTTCAGTACCCAAATGACGGACCTGTGCCCTTAATAATTTTAATCCCGCGGCATATCCTCGTCTTTCTATCTCACGGACTTTCTCAGTCATCGGATCTGTAATGCTTTCAGTCGCACCATGACTTAAATTGATTTCGTCAACATATTTAATGAGTTCGACAACTTGAGAATCTGGTAGATAATCAGTCATCCAGCCTCCAAACTCACTAGTGATGTTAAACTTCCCATCAGAGTATGCCCCTGCCCCACCAAAACCATTTGTAATGGAACAAGCAGGCAAGCATCCTGCAAAGTCCTTTCTCCCAGAAGCAGGGGGACACTTCACAATTTTCTTTTGGAGAATTGGACAATTTCTCATGTAAATATCATGACCTTTGTCAATTAATAGCACTCTAGCAGTAGGCATTTTTTGAGTAATTTCATAGCAAGTAAAGATTCCAGCCGGTCCAGCACCGACAACAATAACATCATAATTATTTTTCATAAAGTTCCAATCCTCCATACGAATTTCTTCCCATTGGTAAATATAGCAGATTAGCAATGATGGAGTCAATTTATTTTACGAACAATAATTTAAAAAACTAAATTTAATGTTCGTGTTTACACGGAATCACAAACACAAATATCGGATTATGTTAATTTTCATATAGAAAATACTAATCTACGAAGATTTCAAAAGAGTCGACAAATTCCCTCAAATACTGTTGTTACAAGTTTTCTTACTGAAAAAGGTGAACAGGGCAAAGAACTTGCAGTTATGGCTATATCAAAAAAATAGCCAGAGAGTTTAACATTAACTCTCTGACTGTTTTTTTGTTTTCATAGTTATTGGCTGTTTTCCCATTGATTGTTGCTTATCGGATCAAACTCTCTTCCCACATTTTTTATGGTTTCGGGGCTCTTTTCGAGAAGTTCCTGAACCAAGAATTCTTAAAAAATCGTAAAAATCCAGATGCCGATTTTTACTTTTGCATGTAAAAGCAACACAGTTTACGAAAAGAGCCTAGTTATTATAGAAGCAGCTAGCACCAATGATGATCAACAAGATGAAAAGGACCACAATTAGAGCAAAATTGTTGAATCCAGCACCCGCTACCGGATATCCATAGCCATAAGTACAGCAATTACCGTAATACATTTACATTCCACTCCTCAGTATGATTCGGATAATTCGTTTCAAAAATAAAATATGTACTAGGTGCTTGACTTGCATGTGCATTCGCCCAATGTAAGTTTAAATTTTGTATTGCCATTTTTCAAAATTATTCTTTTTACCTCCTTCTAAAATCTTCTTTAATCGTTTAAACTTTTATTTAACAGAAGTGAACACATAACTGGGGGTCAGAATGCAAAAGTGAAGATGAGAACTTCAATAAACATAGCATTATGTTTATGTCTGCTTACAATGGTATTCTTTGCTGGTAACTTGGCCAAAGCAAAATTTTCAAACCAAAATGACATGACGTTTTATGAAAAACTTGCCGCTGGAAAGAAAATTGATTACGTTGTAATAGGTGATAGTATCGGCAGAGGATCAGGAGCCGAGAATGAAAGTCTTACATGGTTTTCTCAATTAGAAAAGCTTTTGAGTTCACACTACAATGTACAGTTTAACAGACATTCCATTGTGCAAAGTGGTGCCACAGCTTTTGAAGGTATTGTAAAAATGGAGAAAGAATCACTTCCAAGTGATTTCGACATTGCTTTTATCGTCTTTGGTGAAAACGATAGAAAATATATGAGTGATAAACAATTTGCTTACTTTTACGAACTCTTGATTAGAAAGATTAAAGAACATAATCCTGATTCAGAGATTGTTACGATTACTGAAAGTTGTCTTAGCAATCAAAATTTTGCTGAAGTCATTAAAACCACATCAGACTATTACAAAACAGTTCATATTGATATGAGAATCCCCTTCGATGCTTCTGGTCTTAGTATAAAAGAACTTACGAAGGATGGGATTCATCCTAACGGTAAAGGATACAGTTTATATGCTCAATCCATTTTTTCTGTATTGGAAAAAGCTTCACTAAATTCTAGAGCCATTTCAATATATCCTCCTGAACCTTTACATACTGGGAGCGATAAGGTATTTACATTTATTACGTCCATTCAATCTAATAACGGCTTCCAATATAAAAAACCTTATTATACGAGTCTTAAGAATTCTGATTCTTTACAATATCGTTTTACAGGCTCCATGGTCGGTGTTACTGTTCTTAGGTCACCTAATGGAGGCAAGGTTGACGTTTTTATAGACGGTAAATTCAGCACCACCCTTTCAACATGGTGGCCATTTGAAAGGGTGAGACACCAATATATTTCGAGCGGATTGAAAAACGGAGAACACACACTTAGGTTTGTACATTCAAACGAAGTAAAAACAGGTACGGTAAAAATTTCATCCATCATTGTTCAAACACCACAAAGATAAAGAGGAGTTACATTATGAAAGCAATAATTAAGAATTTTATTAACGGAATATTAGTTTTTGTTCCGATAATTTTAGTCATTTTCGTCATTTATAAAACATTTATGTTTCTTGACAGTATACTTGGTGATACCTTAAGAACTCAGTTAAAGGAAGACTATATTCCTGGTATAGGATTATTGCTTACCCTCATCTTAATTACATTAATTGGCTGGCTATCTACTAAATTTATTATTGAAAAGATCATTCACATCTTCGATTTTACGCTCGATAGAATTCCAGTTGTTAAAACGATTTATTCAGTTATAAAAGATACTGTTCATTCATTTCTAGGTGAAAAAAAATCTTTTTCGAAGGTCGCTCTTGTTACCATGCCAGGTTCAGACATGAAGAACATCGGTTTTATTACTTCTGAAGACTTGGAACAATTTTATCATCCATTGAAAGAGCATGTTGCTGTCTATATTCCGCAAACCTTTCAAGTGGCTGGATTCACATTTCTAATTCCAAAGGAACGCATTGAAATTATAGATGTTAAAGCGGAGGATGCAATGAAATTCGTTCTATCTGGAGGAATGGCCTCAAAAGGTAAGTAATAAAAAACAGATACCAATGTAGGTATCTGTTTTTTGATGATATCTGATGATTTCCGCCTCAACTCCACCGACTAACTGTTAAGCCTTCAGGATATTTTACACCGCGAAATTGTGTCAGCCAATTTCGCGCATGAGTAAAGCGGCTTCGCTCAATATCATTTGTTAAAAATCACATTAAAACAAGACTAAGACTTTTATTCATTGTTAAATATGTCTTTAAATTGCGGATATCCTTCTTTTTCTAGTTCTTCTTTTGGAATAAATCGAAGGGCAGCAGAATTGATGCAATAACGTAATCCTGTCGGACCAGGACCATCATTAAAAACATGCCCTAGATGAGAATCAGCCGACTTACTTCTCACTTCTGTTCTGATCATAAAATGGCTGAAATCGGTCTTTTCTACGATTTCTTCCTCTTCAACAGGTTTTGTAAAACTTGGCCAGCCACAACCTGCATCAAACTTATCTTTTGATGAAAACAGTGGTTCACCCGAAACGATATCTACATAGATTCCTTCTCTTGTTTCATTCCAATAATCATTCCGAAATGGCGGTTCTGTTCCATTGTTTTGAGTTACTTCAAACTGAATTGGAGATAATTCTTTTTTCAGTCTAGACAAATCCTTATTTTGCATCGCTATCACCCCAATGTCTTTTTATGTGTGAAGCTCTTCCTGATCCTTGGTGGTAGGCTTCGTAATGAGCAGGATTTTTTTTATAATAATGCTGATGGTATTCTTCCGCTTCATAAAATTCGGAGGCTGGGAAAATAGGTGTAACGATAGGTTTGGAAAATCTTCCACTTTCCTGCAATTGTCGTTTGGATTCTTCGGCAAGTTGCTTCTGATTTTCATTATGATAAAAAATAGCCGTTTGATATGATTTTCCACGGTCGAAAAATTGTCCTCCTGCATCTGTTGGATCAATTTGTTGCCAATATAGCTCCAGTAATTTCTCATAAGGAAAGATATCTGGATCAAAGGCGATTTGAACCGCTTCATAATGACCGGTACTTTCAGAACAAACCTCTTTGTAAGTAGGATTTTTAGTTGTGCCACCTGTATAACCTGATACCACTTTATGGATACCTGGCTGTTCATCGAATGGTTTTACCATACACCAAAAACAACCACCCGCAAAGGTTGCAAGTTCATTTTTTGTTTCCATTGTCAGACACTCCTCCATACCCGAAATGGGTTTAAAAGTCTTATTGAAAGATTAACTGAAATTCACCTTAAAATACAAATAAAACCCCTTCAAATTTTGAAGGGGGATCCTCTTGACTATCTTTTTGAATGTTTGATTTGTTTATGAATGTTTTTCCATTGTTTCTTTTCTTCAAGTTGCGCACGTTTGTCTGTCTTTCTTTCAATATATGCTAATTCTTTCAAGAGCTTTTTATAACTTGCAAGTCTCTCTACAGGTAACATTCCGTTCTTGATTGATTCCTGAACAAAACATCCTGGTTCGTTTTTATGCTCACAGTCTCGGAAACGACAATTGTTAGCTAATTCTTCAATATCCGTAAACGTTTCTGATAAGCCAACAGGACTATCCCAAAGTTGAAGTTCGCGCATTCCAGGTGTATCTATTAGTACCGCACCATTAGCTAATTGAATCAACTCTCTATGTGTGGTCGTATGTCGCCCTTTATCATCATCTTCTCGTATTCCTTTAACAAGTTGTTTTTCAGTTCCTAATAACTTATTTGTAAGAGTAGACTTCCCTACACCCGAAGAACCTAATAAAGCAATCGTTTTACCAGCTTGTAAAAAAGGCTCCAGTTTTTCAATCCCCTCATCCGTCTGTGAGCTCAACGAAATAACAGGAACTCCAATCGCTACTGACTCAACTTCAGCAATCTTCTCCTGCAAATCATCTATACACAAATCCATTTTACTAAGGATGATTACCGGATTTGCACCACTTTCCCAAGCCAGGAGCAAATATCGTTCCATTCTTCTCAAATTAAGGTCATCATTTAATGAATTGACAAGAAACACGGTATCAATATTAGTAGCAATAATTTGTTCTTCCGCAGTTACCCCCGCGGCTTTTCTTGAGAATTTACTTTTTCTAGGTAATATTCGCTGAATTGTGCCCTTTCCTTCTTCAATTCTCGGACTGATGATAACCCAATCACCAACAGCGGGATAATCTTCCCGCGTACCCGCAGCAAAAGAGAATTTCCCGGAAACTTCACATAGGAGCTCACCGTTCTCAGTCCAAACTCGATACATGCGTTTATGTTCTAAAGCAACTCTGCCGATTATATAATCTTTTTCTAAAAATGTTTCAAAGTTTTGTTTTAAATCATTAGTTAATCCCATCGATAAGAAATTCATTTAGTTTCCTCCAGCTAATTTAATCAAAATAAAAAACCATAGGCACGCACAACCCATGGTTCATTAGCACGAAAAAACTAAAATCTTAAATAGGTTTTAGTAATCCGAATCCGATAGGGCTGTGCAAGAGATATTCACGACACTGAGTTTACGGTCAATTAATTTCATCATTACACTACACCCTCTTTCATATTAGTTAATATAAGTATATTCAATTAATTTTAAAAAGTAAACCTTTTTTAAATAAACAATTAATTAAAGTTGCACTAACTATAGAACACAGCATATTTTATAGACGATATCATGTGATGTTTGGAGGGGTTTATTGTGCCAGAATTGAATAAAATGAATTTTTACATCCATAAAGCAATCTCATATGATTCTCTTTCGTCATTCTTTAAATACAGAAATTCAAATCTCTATATCTTTTATTACTTTAAGCATTTGAAGTATTTACAAAAAGCGGCCAAATTTACACTGCATCCGAAATTGATCACTAGAGAATATACAAAAAAAGCTCATGTACGAATTTTATATACAGTCCCTGAGTCATTAAATGTCCGGATTCTTTTAAATGGAAGAGAAATCCTGACTGATGCATCATACAAAACCCTTAGTCACTATTTCGAAGTGGATGATGGTCACTGTCATATCGAGGTAATCGATTCAAGAAGCACGACGTATTTGTTGGACACAAAGGATATTCTCATCCACCCAGAAAATTACCATACACTTGCCATTGTTAAGAACTCAGAAGGTTACAAAATTTTAGATATACCTATGCAACGTAATATTCCAGTCGAGGAAACAAAACTGAGATTTGTGCATTTATCACCCGACTCCCCTACATTTGATATTGCCGTAAAAAAAGGTGATGTTGTTTTCCCAGAAGTGAAATTTGAACAAACCACAGATTATTTAGGACTGACTCCCATGTCGGTTGAACTCGAAGCTAGAATTACTGGGAGTAAGAATATCGTATTATCTTTTCCAAGCATAATATTAAAACCTGATCAAGCTTATACTCTTGTGGCAGTTGGCTTTGTAAAAGAGGAGCCTCTTCTTGAGGTTATTCTATTAAGAGACTAAACCTTTACTTTACTGGTACTAGTAAAGTAAACGATATTTGGTCGCTCTTTAAGTCAAATTCATTAACTTTTATCTTCGTGTCTGACTTCAACTTAATTTGTCCCATTGAAACGTAAATTCTTTCTTCATTTGGCTGAATTGCTACTCCATTTGGAAGCTTGTAGTTTTTCCGAATGAAGTTTAGAACATATGATACGGGAAGGTTAATCTTCCCAATTTTAATTGACTTTTGCTTTAAAATGAGATCACCATTATCAAGCGCTTCCGGTTCGAAAGTTAATTTCATATCAAGTTCTTCGCTAAAAAATGGGATTGTTCCATAAAGTTCAACCTCTTTGTCGAGTACGACTTGGTAGTCTACAGGACTCTCCCCTACTTCTTTTCGAAGGTACTCATTGATCAGCAAATTCAAATCTTTTTTATTTGAAGCTACCTGAAAAGAGACAAAGTTAGCTTTATTTTCTTTATTCACTAGCTTTTGATCCTTAATTGGTGCCTTTATCATTGCAAAAAGAACAAACATGACAATTAAATTAAGCCCTAACAATAAAAAGAAAGCCATTTTCCATCTATTCTTCATCACTATTTGCCCCCTTTTTAATTGCACTAAAAGCCTGTGCCCCTTTTTCAGTTAAGATGACCTCATGAAGAGTGTCATACACATTGTCAGCAATTAATGCATACCCCTCATTATTGGGATGGAAATAATCTTTAAATAACAATTCTTTCGATGACGATGAGAATAGTTCATCAACCTCTACAAAGTATGCGTTCCTGTAGTTACTCAATACAGACTGGCTTGTTGAATTCCAGTCTTCAATAATCTCATTCATTTCTTGGACATCGGAAAACCATTTTGTAAAAGGATTATATAGACCAATTAAGACAATAACGGAGTTTTCATTCTCTGCCCTTATTTCATTCATGATTTGAGTTAGATTTTTTTCATATTTGTCTTTTTGTTTTTTAAATTTAGAGATTTGCAAATCAGTAAAGTTATCTTTTATTACTTTCATTACGTCATTTCCGCCAACTGTGAGAATCACAAGGTCCGCATTACTCACTGCATTGGATACTTCACTTGATCGAAGCCTCGAAAGAACTTGGTCAGAACGATGTCCACTTACGCCATAATTATGAACTTGTACGCCTTTTATTCCTTTTTGGTCTTCAAGAAGAGATTGTAGGTATGGAACATACCCACCTTTTTCTGTACTATCACCCACACCTTTTGTTAAAGAATCGCCAGCAGCTACTACATCTATATCTCTAGGAAAAAAATCAAGTGGTATTTTTTCTTTTACAACTAAGTTTGTCTTTCTGTATTTATGTTCTTCAGCTTGCCCAATTTGGCTGCATGAACTTAATATCGAAGTAATAATGATTAAGATTGGGAATAGAAACTTCATTTTCAACACCGCCCCCATGAACTAATGTTATTATATCACTATGACCGTTATTCAAAACTTTTTCTGTTTAGTAAAAACATTCATAAAAAAAATAGACCTTCTAAAGGTCTATTCCAACGTTTTCATATCCTCAATGATTTCTTCAAATGGAACCTCATCCAAACCTGTATAATATTTCTTAATCGTGCCGTTTTGATCGATAAGGTAAAAATCAGTTCCGTGAATGACTTGATCTTCTTGTTCCGGTTTCTTAACAAGTGCTTTGAAATTTTTCAAAGCAAACTGCTCAATTTCCTGCTGGGTATAACCAGTAAGGAAGTTCCAATTCTTGAAATCGACATTAAATTTAGCAGCATAATTTTTTAATGCTTCTGGTGAATCGACAACAGGGTCTACACTAAAAGATACAAATTCAACATTTTTAATTCCTTCTTTTTTAACCAATTCTTGCAACTTGATCATATTGGCAGTCATAGGTAAACAAACGTCTTCGCAACTTGTGAAAACAAAATCTGCGACCCAAATCTTACCCTTTAAATCTTTCAAGCCATAGTTTTTATTATCTTGATTCTTATATGTAAAATCTTTAATTGGCCAATCTGTTGCATCCTTTATTTCTCCTTGTCCACAGCCAACTAACATAAAAGCAAGAAAAACCATACATATTATTAACCAACGTTGTTTCATTCATCTCCCGCCTTTCTCTACTTGATTATTTTAACAAACCTTGACCAATGAGGAAAGGCAATTGAGAGACATATTTTTTGGTTTCAATGTATTTTTGCAACAAAAAAGTCACCTCGACGTTGAGTCAGGATGACTTTCCATTTTGATATTTCATTGTCTTATAAAACGATTGAATAAACTTGGAATAATTGAATTTTAAAGCTACATGATGCTTCTTCCAATTAACTTTACCATTCGTCTTTCTAAAGTCGGCGGCACTTTGTCCGTAGGTACAGTCTTTTGTCACCGCAATACATACAGGTACTTCGGTATACATGATCTCCGCTTCATCCCTTACCGCCCAAAATGTCAAAAGGTCATGCAAAGGGCTTCCACTAATTGCCGGATTTGTTTTCTGATAAAATTTAAAATAGTAATCTACCATAGGTTTAATGATGAGACCTACTTTATCGTTCGTCAATTGGTAATACGTATGCAACTCATTAATCATCACAGGAGTTACAATTGCCGAGTTGGTTACATCTAATGGGATAATGTAGACAGGTTTTGGCGAAAGATTGATAACTATGTTAGCCGCATATGGATCTCCATAAAAATTTGCCTCTGCCATCGGAGTGACATTTCCAGGAACCTTAAAAGCCCCACCCATTATATAAAAATCTTTGATTTTTTTCATAAGCGACGGATAAAGGATAAAGGCTGTTGCGAGAGAAGAAAGTCTTCCTACATTTACAATAATGAGCTCATTCTCATACTTATTGATTAGATTCTTAATCTCATCAAAATTCTCAAAAACACCATCCACTTTAGTTTGTGGAATGATAGGCCCTAAACCTTCCAAACCATGAACCTCAGGATAATATTTGGGTTGTTCCCCTGTCAATGGAAGTTCTGCTCCACCAAGTACTGGGATATCTTTGATCCCAGTAAGTTCCTTTAAGAATCCAGCATTCCTTATTGCGTCCTCCCGTGATACATTTCCATAATCTGCGACGACACCCACAATCTGGATTTCTTCGGAGAAATATGCGTAAATGGCCGCAACAAAATCGTCAACCCCAAAGTCACTGAATAAAAGAACCTTTTTTTCCATCAGTTCCCCTCCTCATCATAAGGTATGGGATACAGACTTAAATAATATCTGTTTTATTATCTTCGCCATTCTCTCTCCATAAAGGGATGTAAATTTCAAAGCTAGTACCCACGCCCTTCACACTTTTTACGTGAATTTTCCCCTTCATTCTCTCGACAATTTGATAACAAACCATTAGACCGATACCCGTTCCTTTTTCTTTCAGAGAGTAGAAGGCTGTTCCAAGTCTAGACAATTCTTCTTCAGTCATGCCTATGCCGGTATCTTTAATTTCAAACACACAATAGGATCCTCGTGCATGAAGATTAAGTTCGAGAAGACCTCCACCCTCCAATGCTTCAATGGCATTCTTTAACATATTGATTAAGACCTGTTGTAGTTCACCCTTATTCGCTCTAATCTGTAATTCCTTTACTGCCGAATATTGCATTTGAATGTTCTTAGACATGATCGCGTATGTATTCATCAATTCCATTATCTTAAGAGACATTTCATTTGCAGATACCTTTTCCATTTTTTCGAAATCTGGTTTGGCCATCGACAAATATTCATTGATAATTACTTCTGCACGATTCATTTCTTCTATCATTAACTGAATGTACATGTGCTCTTCTTCATTTAAGTGATCTTTAGTTAAGAAAATTTGCAAGAAACCTTTTACAACCGTCATAGGATTTCTGATTTCGTGCGCAACTGATGCAGCCAATTGACCAATTGCATTCATTTTTTCAGCCCGTTGCAACTCTTTTTGCAAACGGGTATTTTCCATGATATGCTCCATTTCCCCGAGGGCCGCTTCTATTCGGTCTTTTGATTCAAAACCTTTCTCACCTGGCTGCATTTCATCATACGTATCAGATAGTTTTCTGAATAATTGTGATAAGTGATTTGTCATTAAATTAAAGCGCTCACTCAGAATTGTAAGGTCTGAAGGTTGCTTTATATGCAGCTTTACGTCAAAATTCCCATTACTCACTTCGTTTATTCCAGTAATGATTTCATTCACTGGAGCGAAGGTCTTTTTTAATCCCCACCTTAAAGCTGCGTAAACGATCGAATTAATCAGTATATAGGCAGTGATAATAAATGCACCCATTTGCCAATTATAAGACCTCATGACCGAAGCATCTACGTCTACACCCAAAACGGCAATTACATTTTGCTTTTCATCCATGATTGGGGAAAATGCTGTAATCCAAACTCCATAACGGTCTTTATAGATCTTAGTGCTCATCACTTTCTTTTGTTGGACAGCAGATTGAAATGCTTCAAGAAATATTGGTCCGGGTTGATAATTAGAGAAACTAATAAATTCCATTTCTTCATAATGTTTGGATGCAGCTAGAATTAACAATTTATTATCTTTAAATCTTATAGGTGAAAGTAAATAACCACCCAAATAATCAGAATTCTTCGTATTGATTAACGTAACAAGCTTATTCAGCCTCTTTACTGCAGGATGCTTCGGATCCTTTAACTCAAAACCCTTCTTGATGTCATCTCGTGGTATAGTCGTCGCCCATAAATTAGCTACTCCAACTGCCTGTCCAGTAAGCTGGGTTTCAAGTTGTTTGGCTTGATAATAATAAATAAAACTTGCAGTAAAAGATACGATTAAAAAAGAAATAAAGAATGAAAAAAGGAATATCTTTTTATATACTGGCAATTGCCTAAGAGCATTCTTTATAGGCATATGTAAAATCCTTCCCAATGACTTCATCTATTAAGAGATGATTTCGACATGAATTAACATAATTCCTTCTGATGAACTAACTCTCTCATCCTTTGTAGAAAAAATAAGGCTGTTTTAGTAAACTTTGTTACTATTATCAAAAAGATTGTGCTAGCTGATTTCCGCGCCAAGGATGCTCGCTTTCACAAAACTTATGTAAAAAACAACATTCTTTTAATTAAGAGCCAAAAATAAAAACAAAAACCGAACCATTAAAGGTCCGGCACTGAATATGTCTTAGTCGAAATAATACATTAAAGCAATTGTACCAGCACCTGTGTGGGTACTGATGGTAGGGGTCGTATATGAAATATCAATATCAGTGTATCCAGTTAATTTCGTTATCTCTTCCTTGACCTTGCTCGCTAGTTCATATCCTTCAGCGTGAACAAGACCGACACCTTTTATCGTCTTTCCTTTTACGTCTTCAACAATTTGTTTTGATAGATATTTGACTACTTGGCTATGGCTTCTCACTTTAGCAACAGGTGTATATTCTCCACCTTCAAGTGAAGCAATTGGCTTTATGTTAAGGAGTGAACCAATCATCGCTCTTCCTTTACCAATCCTTCCACCCTTTGCTAAATTCTCAAGAGTATCAACCATTATGAATAGTCTTGTATTAGAACGAATGACGTCAAGTCTTTCGAGAATTTCATCTGTACCTTTTCCTTCGCTAGCCATTTTAGCAGCTTCGATTACTTGGAAAGACAGCGCCAATGAAATGTAACGTGAGTCAACAACCGTCACATTGGATTTAGACATCTGCGCTGCACTTTCAGCAGATCTTACTGTCCCACTCATGCCACCAGTCATATGTATAGAGATAATTTCGTATCCTTCATCACCTAAGCGGTCATAAACTTCAAGAAATGCCCCAGTTGAAGGCTGAGAACTTTTTGGAAGCTCATTTGCTTCACTCATCCGCTTAATAAAATCTTTCGCATTGATGTCTATCCTATCCATGAAAGTTTCGCCATCAATAGTTATTGCAAGGGGTACGATTTCCAGGCCGTATTTCTCCACCAATTCTTCACTTAAGTCGACTGTAGAATCAGTCACAATTTTTATCTTCTTCAAAAGATCACTTCCTCAATCGTGCTTACACTATTATACATGACCTATCGAGGAGAATAAAACAAATACAGATAAATTGTAAAAATTCACTTCATTTCCATTTGAGAAAGAATAAATAAATTCTGCCTCCATAATTGAAATTTTAGATTTCCATAACCACAAAAAAGAGCACCGATAAAATCGGTACTCATTCTAACTAAGCATTATTCTTTAATTCCTGCGACTTAAAAAGCTGTTCATAATCAGGCCATCTAAGCACCTTTTTCAAATATTCCCGAAAAGAATAATTTCTCCTCAGGCTCTTCTCAGAATAAATCAATCTAATGAATTTTTGCAAACGGACTTGGATTATAAAAAAATAGCGATTATCTTCCTCCAATACAGGAATATCCATGACTTTTACCTTCTGTCCAACAGCATTTTTGAACTCTAGGCTTTTGAATAGCAAAATATCAATCCTCTTTTTCACCCGTTTGATTATATTATACATTAGATATACCACGAAATGTGTCTGATTATGCGCAGCTTCATAAATAATTTATGAACTTTTTTAATTTTATTTATTTAAAAAATTCACACATAGAAGTTGATATTTTGCTTTTTCTCCTCCTTAGTATTAAAACGATTAGTAAGAGTGTTATAAATTACTGTTTGATCTTTTCTTTTTTCTGCACTCTGATGGAATACGAATGTCATATCATGATTACAAATTGGACATAACCATGTCCCTCTTTCAGAACTGCTAAACGAAGGTTGATGGCAACTTGGACAAGTTTTTTTGAACAAAGGAATCTCTCCTTAATATATTTATCTTTAATATTGTGGCTTTGTTAATCTTGCCTGTTGATTTCCGCTCCAGTCGCTTGCTTTCCGGGACGAATTAGCAAATTCGTCTTGGGAGGGTTCGCCGAGCCTCCTTGTCGCTAATGCTCCTGCGGGATCTCGCCTATAACGCTAATCCCCCAAGACATTGATGATCTTCCTCGAAATAACCCACGCACGAAGAAAATGCGTTCGCACAAGGAAAGCATCCTCAAATTTACATCGCACGAAATGATGCGATAGCATCATTGAGGAATTTCGAGGAGTCAAGCGCCTTCCACTCCAATCAACAGAGTGCAGAAAATCAACATTGTAATTTAACAGAGCCTAAATTGGAATGGCGAGAGAAGCCCTGTGCCGCCAATTTCCGATCAGGGCTATTTCTATGCGTTTACATTCATTCTTTTTCTTATATACCTATAAGACTGAATTAATACCCCGCCCATTACAAAGATTAAACCAGTTACAAGATAATTAAACATATTTGTTGCAGTATTAGGTAACTCGCCGTTTCCTGGAACAGAAACAACTGTGTCACCCTTTGCCAAAAATTTCAGTTCTAGTTCACATTCCAATCCTTGAAATTCATTTCCTAAATAAGTGGGTACCTTAACTTGGAATGTTAATTTTTCTGAAGCAGTTTTTGCTAGGAATCTTGATTTCAAATCCTTCAAGTCTACAAGTTTTCCAGAATACAAAATTTTGTCAGCTGCAGAAACAACAACTATAAGTTCTTTGTATAGAACTTCTGATCCGGATTTCATTTTGAAGGTTGTGGAATAATTAAAATCTTCTTCACTTTTATTTATTACTGAAAATTCCTTTGTCTCTGTTCTTCCAGGAGCCATTTCCGTTATTTCAAAGAGTACTTTCTCTGGGAAAGTACTAATCTTTTCGCTACTTTCAGCACTAGCAATCGAAAAAGGGACAAAGAAAGCTAACGCTAATTGAAAGAAACATAGGATTGCTATTTTATGACTTTTCATTGTATACTCCCTTTATTTTATTCCGTTTAAATGAGACATAAGTTCTAAGGGGTTGTAGTCACCGGTTGAGAAACTTCACCATTAGTAGGTTCAGTTGGAGTGGATTCATCGCCACCTGTTTCAGTTGAGCCATTCTCTCCTTCTTGATCAGTAACTGGATCATCTTGCTTCGTTTCCGAAGATGTTGTTCCATCAGTATTTTCAGTATCTGCAGGTTTTTCTTCGGTGTCCGTAGTAGCATCCTTTTCTGTAGAAGGTGTTGATGGTGTTGCGTTTCCAGCGTCTGGTGCTTTTTCATTTACAGCAGGGATTTTCTCTGTTTCTAATGTTGGTTTAAGTTTTTCTTGGTTTAGAGGTACAGTAACGATTTGATCTATGTAACCCTCGAATCCAACGATACGATATTGTACATTCGTTAACGTTTTACCTTTTCCAAGAATTTCAGACTCCATTAGTTCAGTTGTGTAACTCTTACCCACGTCTAGTACAGTTGTATAGGTTTTTACTAATTTTTTATTTATCAATACCTCAATATTGAGAGGAATCGAAACTAATGACTTATTTTTTATAGATATTTGTGATTTGATCTTGGAATTCGGCTCATATTTTACCTCGCCAATTGCCATTTGTAGCATTTCTTCACTCGTAGCATTGTGGATTTGCCCTTTAGCAACGGAACTGTCCATTAACCAAGCAAAGGTTCCAGGAAGTTCTTGATAAATAATGGCTGTACCAAGATAAACCGCAAAACAGCTTGAAACGAATGCCATTTTTCGATTTCTTTTCTTAAGCCGTTTCCCATGCTTTGATTTTCTTGTTTCCATAAATCCTCCCTAGAGAAAAGACAGCTGTAAGGGAACTTACAACTGTCTTTAGTTACTTCATTATTTTAGTCTTCAGTAGTTCCGTTGATTTCAGATTGATACATAGCCCCATCATCAGTTTGCTTAGCTTCAACTTTGAATTCTGCGGTATAGTTCGCACCTTGGAAATCGTTACCAGCTTTTTCACTAAGCTTGACACCGAAAATAATTCCAATTTGTTCATCACTCTTAAGGTTCCAGAACTTCCCATTATCTCCATTACCTAACTTGATAACTTTGCTGTTAGAGCCGCCTTCCGCTTGAGCTTTCATGATTGTTTGAACTTGCTCATCAGATAAAACTCCTTCAACTACTTCGTAGTCAGCATTATCAGCTGCTTTAGCCATTGTCTTAGCAGGATTTGTTGTACCGTTTAAGATTCCGCCAAGGCGAAGCTTCCAGTCCTTAACTTTAAGGACACCTTCTTCCTTTTCCTTAAATTTAATAGCTAAGTATGCAACTTTGTACTTAGAAACATTTACTTCCTTATCAACGCTGTGAGAAAAAGTTGCAAGAAGTCTTTGATCAAGAGATCCTGTGTTTTCAACTGTATTCCATTCAGAAATCAATAATTGAGAAGGAGCGAAGTTCTCATGTGCGAATAGTGAACCCATCTCTCCTAAAGCTAATGTTCCGTTTGAAATGGTCCCAGATGCAGATTGTTCAGCAGTAAACCAAGAATATGTACCGTAACTTGCACCAACCACGAGTGTACCTGCTAATGCAGTACCTAATAATGCTTTTTTCAAACTTTTCACTAAAATCCCTCTCCTCTTATAAAAATATGATTGCTTAGACGAAGAATCATAGATATTTCTAGGTTTTCATCCGTCATCGCTCCCTTCCCCTAATAAAATGATTGTTAATTGTTCACATGTTTTTCTCTATTCAGAATTCCTGTACGTTCAAAGATTTCGATAATTAAGAATGCAAGCAGTGGGATTAAGATTAATAGAACAAAACCTATTGGACCTGCAACAAATTTTGCTACATACCCACCATTCGGAATAACGAACACCTGTACACCAACAATGTCAGATTTACCAACTAAGATACCGTCATCTACATTGTTGTTATCGCCCTTTGTTTTAAAGAATAATTTCCCATCCTTTTCAATGCTGTCTATAATGCGGTGAGTAACTAGAATTCCATCTGGATGTTTGTACGTAATCACATCATTTACGACAGCTTCATCATTCACGTTGATGATAATCACATCACCGGCATTAAATTTTGGCTGCATCGAATTTGAAAGAATGGATAGGGGTTTATATCCAAACACACTCGGAATTTTTTCCACATTCCCCTTAGATTGGAAAAAATAATAAACCATTGTAAGAACAAGAAGTCCAACACATATCAAAAATGTTGTAGAAACAATTTTTATTCCTTTTTTCAATCAATCACCCTCATTAATTGTTCAGTATTTCGAACATCCCATCCTCACTTATCTAAATTTCTTCAAAGTAAGATTATATGCGGATGTTCTTTTTAAAGAACCCTTAAATAGAGTATATGATATTTGCTATTCTATTGAAAAACATTAAAATCGACCAAATTTTCTCTAAAAAGAACGTTTTTCATGAATATTCTTACAATTGCTCCATTTTTCTCACTTTTTTGTTTTTTATAAAGAAATTTCGGTTCTTTATAATGTACTCTCAAGGAAACGAAAAACCTTCAAGCCTATGTGCTTGAAGGTTCTATCTTAAGAATTAAATTCTGTATCATCGTTTGATTCTTCTACCCATTCTTGATCATTCTTCAGTTTTCGCTTATACACAATTTTCGATAAGCTGATACTGATTTCATATAAGAATAATAGTGGAATTGTAACTAGGAAATCAGATATGAAGTCTGGTGGAGTAATGATAACTGCAATGATAATCAAAACAAAGTAGGCGTACTTTCTAATCTTAGCTAACACGAATGGATTAATGATTCCAAGGGATGTTAAGAACATAATGACAACAGGAAGTTCAAATAATACTCCAAAAGGAATGGTCATATTCATGACGAAACGGAAATAGTTTTCCGCAGTAAAATTGGTAACGAGCATATCTCCACCCAAGTGTACAACGAAATCAAGTACCATCGGAAAAATGATAAAATATCCAAAAGATAATCCTACAATAAATAAAACAAAAAGTGCGGGAACATACGATAGCGATATCTTTCGTTCATTCGGTTTTAATGCTGGTTTTACAAATAACCAGATTTGTAATGCTAGAATCGGAATAGTTCCTGCAATCGCAACAACACTTGCGAGCATCAAGTACACCCATATAATATCACCTGGTCCTAGAGCAATTAATTTCACTTCTAGATCACGGACAAACCAACTATAAATATCCTCAACGTATATGAATCCAAGAATAAAAAATAATACGAATGTAACGAGTGTTATCAAAATCCGTTTTCGTAATTCGTCTAAATGATCAATCAAATTCAGTTCCTTATCGTCCATTTTTTTCCCCTGCCATTTTCATTGCTTACTATATTTTCAAGAAAAAAGGTGCAAGATTGGTTATCTCACACCTTATTTAGTCAATTTTTTCTTTTCTTCTTCAATATCCTCAATTACATCGTTTGTTAACTCGCGTGTAGACTTCTTAAACTCCCGAAGTGTTTGGCCAAATGCTCGACCAATCTCAGGTAATTTTTTTGGTCCAAAGATAATTAAAGCTAATGTAAGTATTAATATTAATCCCGGTACACCGATATTAGAAAACATAGTTTTCATCCCTTTCAATAAACGTCATTATGAACGTAGTAACATTATAATATCTTAAATCTTATTTGAGTAAAAAGCAGATAAATGTTCATAAAAAGTTCACAATAAAATGACAAACATATAGTTATTTCAAAAGATTCGTCGTTGTAGTTCTTCATTACATTACTTCTCTACACAATGTATCAATTTATGCTATTTAAGTCAATGCATAGACAATTTGAATAAATAATCAGAATTATCAATTTATAGTTATGTTTTATTTGATAAAACCATCAATCAGTACATATAGTAAGAATAACAAGTCGGAGAAGGATGTGGAGTAGTTGGAATTTTCTCTAGATAGTTTTGATGGTGCATTGCCTGTGGAAATTACAATTGATGAAGACAATGGCCGATACATGATTAGAAAGAGCGACACGAGTGGAGAGTTTTTTAATACGCCAAAAGAATTAATTGAATGGATCAAGAAACATTTTCATGAAGAGGAATTCTGTCAACCACAGCAGTTTAGATTCATGCTAAAGAAACTTGATGAGTACGATGTAAATGGCGTTTTTTGAAAAGTCCAACTACAGATAAAGCATCAGCAAAAGCTGATGCTTTTTATGATGCTTTTTTCATTTGATCAAGATTGTCTATAATAATTTGCTTTGTATATTCTGCCAATTCTCTTAATTCAATGTCATTTTGTATATGTTTAATAATCGGTTTACCTATTTTCACATGAATTTCAGCAGGCTTAATTAGTCGCCCATTTTTCTCGAAAATATTGGAAGTTCCCTTAATGGAGATAGGCACAATTGGAACACCGGCATCTTTTGCGAGTCGGAACCCTCCTTGTTTAAATAAACCAATAGGACCTCCTTTACTTCTCGTTCCTTCAGGGAAAATGACAGTTGAATGGCCTTGCTTAAGGATTTCAACACCCTTTCGAAGGGAATTAAATGCTTGATCGCGATTTTTCCGATCTAGAAAAGTGCAGTTCATGACTTCCATCCAAGATGACATAATAGGAACTTTTTTTACTTCTATCTTAGATACAAACCCAAAAGGCTTATTAATATATCCTAACAGGACAGGTATATCAAAATTCCCTTCATGATTACAAACGAACACAACCGGTCCATCTGGAATATAAGACTCTCCTTCAATGTGTACACTCGAACCCGTAAGTTTCATAAAGGTTCTAGCCCAACTCTTCGGTACTTGATGAAGATATCTATCTCTTTCGTTAACAGTCATTTTAGGATCTAGTTTCTTAACTCTAAATAACTTAGGAATGCTGTAAAATAAAAACCCAGCCATATAAACAAAACAAATAATTAGCCTTAACAAAAAACCAATCCTCCATGGAGCACAAAACTCACCGAATCTTATTCATATCTTAATGGCATTAACGGCATACTTAAAGTTGTATCTTTCTTTCATAAATCAAGAATTCATAATCGTAAGGATTTTTTTCGTCCCTAATACCTTTTTCACTCGAGATAAGCTTCCATTCATCTAAAGGGAATTGTGGAAAATGTGTATCTCCTGGAAATTCTTCATGAATCATCGTTAGATATAATTTATCTGCGGCATGAAATAATTCATTAAAAATTTCAGCGCCACCGATAACAAAAATTTCTTCATTTGTTTGATCACTGTATTGGATAAGCTCTTCAATAGAATGCATGACTTTAAGGCCATCACTTTGAAAATGAGGATCTCTTGTAAGTACGATGTTTTCCCTGCCCGGAAGTAATCTACCAATAGATTCATGAGTTTTTCTTCCCATCACAACTGGATGCCCCATTGTGACTCTTTTAAAAAACCTTAAATCTTCAGGTAAATGCCACGGAAGTTTGTTTTGAAAGCCAATGGCTCGGTTTAGATCCATCGCCCAGATAAACGAAATCATACACTCACCACACCTTTAATATGAGGATGCGCATCATAACCTTCAAGGACAAAATCTTCGTACTTAAAACTAAAAATATCATCTACTTCAGGATTAATTTTCATCTTTGGCAACGGTTTTGGGTCTCTGCTCAATTGCTCTTTCACTTGTTCCATATGGTTGCGATAAATATGTGCATCACCAAAAGTATGAATAAACTCACCAGGCTTTAGTCCACATACCTGCGCTACCATTAAGGTCAACAAAGCATAAGAAGCGATGTTAAAAGGCACACCAAGGAAAACATCGGCAGACCTTTGGTAAAGTTGGCAAGAAAGTTTGCCTTCAGACACATAAAACTGGAATAAGCAATGACAGGGTGGAAGAGCCATTTTTTCAATATCAGCAACATTCCATGCACTTACAATCAGTCTGCGTGAATCTGGGTTTGTTTTGATTTGATTTATGAGTTGGCTAATCTGATCGACGGTTTGTCCGTCTGCACCATTCCATGAGCGCCATTGATGTCCGTAAACAGGTCCAAGTTCTCCGTCTTCATCAGCCCATTCGTTCCAGATTTTGACCCCGTTTTCCTGAAGATAACGTACATTCGTATCCCCATTCAAAAACCATAATAGTTCATGAATGATCGATTTTAGATGTAGTTTTTTGGTTGTAATTACTGGGAATCCCTCTTCAAGATCGAAACGCATCTGATAACCAAAAGTACTAACAGTCCCTGTTCCTGTGCGATCCTCTTTCGTTTCACCTGTTGTTAAAATGTGCTCGCATAGCTCGAGATATTGTTTCAAAATGTACACATCCTTTATAGACATTTAAATAAGTTTCATTCTACCAAATTGGAGGTCTCATTACTATTCTATTAAAGGTGATCTAAATTTTTTATAAAATTATAGGTCTTTGGCGCCTTTAACTTCAGATTGTTTCTTGTTTCTTGATTCAAAAAATACATTGAAAAAGCTTCAGCAAAATATTCTTCAGGAAAGTGTAAAAAGTATACACGCTGTGGAAATAATGCGTTTTTTTCATCGTTCCAGATTTCAAGGAAATGGCTATTATTTTTTAACCCAAATAAAACATATCTGTCTATGGAATGTGCCAATTCATGCAGCTCAAGATTGACAGAGCCGTGACCCATCCCTTGTTCACTAGATCCTATTTTAACGAGTACTGTCTTTGAACCACCGATTCCAGGTACATCGTCCCAAGTTGCATTACTTCTATAACCTCTTGGAACTTTACCTTTCAGATGCTTAGCAGTAGGATTGTCAGTCAGCTTGCCCGTAAATAACTTTACATGGATTCCTTCTTTCTGTACTTTCTCTAATAAGGGCCTTGGCAAGTGGTTTAGCCTATTGATAATTTGTGCCGCTTGCTTTTGGTCAAATGAACCTTCAGGCAAGAAAATAATTTCAGAGATTTCGGATTTACTCTGATTTTCTTCGAGCATGCTGTACAGATCAGAATTCGTAGGGAAATTCACCAACTTGATTCCTTCAATAGAAGCATGTGAAATGGAATAGATAGATGAAAATATTATTATGTATACAATCAATACCGTCCATTTTCTCATCTTCATTCCCCTAAACTATCTGTCTATTTTGATAAATTATATCATAATAGTATTATAGATTTAGTGAGAATGAGAAAAAATTGTTTTCCATTTTAAGCTAAAAAGCCGCCGTAAATGAACTGCCCCGTAAATGTTAGACACTAACCTAACATTTACGGGGTGTTTTTGTGTCCAAATTTAAAGCGGAAGATAAGATACAAATTGTATTAAGGTATTTAGAGGGAAATGAAAGTTTTGAAAAAATTGCGGAAGAAGTAAGAGTTAGTAAATCCATTATCAGGGGATGGGTTAGGCTTTATGAACAACAAGGTCTGGAAGCATTTATTAAGTCCTATACAAATTATTCTGGGGAATTTAAACTAAATGTACTCAATTATATGAACGAAAAGGGTACATCTTCTTATGACACAGCTGCCATTTTCAATATTTCTTCACCTGGTATGGTCCGAAATTGGAGAA